>NZ_LT629867.1:0-3937779 GCF_900107895.1 Leifsonia sp. 21MFCrub1.1
CCGCCTCCGTTCGACGCTGCCTTCCGGTGTGTCGTGTGGCAGTTCCTCCCTTTCCGTCGCTGCGGGAAACGGAGGCGCCGCGTCATGCGCGCCCGGTGTGTCGCGGGAAACGGAGGACACCGGGCTGCTTCCTCGCGCGTCCACCTCCGTTTGCGGCGAGGGCGGAGGGAGGCAGGGCGGAGGGAGGCAGGGTGGAGGGAGGCAGGGCGGAGGGAGGCAGGGCGGAGGGAGGCAGGGCGGAGGGAGGCAGGGCGGAGGGAGGCAGGGCGGAGGGAGGCAGGGCGGAGGGAGGCAGGCGGAGGCCGGGGCGGGAGGAAGGCCGATGGCGGGGGATCGGCCGCTAGCGGATCCGCACCCGGCCCTGCTGCCACAGCCGCGCGGCGGTGACCCGCGGGTTGGCCTGCTCGTCCGCGTCCACTCCGAGCGCCGTGTAGAGGCGGCCCAGCATGGTCTCGACCGCGCGGACGCTCGTCCCGCGCTCGGCGGCGATACGCCGGGTGGATGCGCCGGAGGCGACCAGGCGCAGCACCTCCGCCTGCGCACGCGTCACCGTACGGACGTCGTCGTCCGGCTCGGCCGGCTGGTGGTCGCCGCCGACGATCGCGGCGTCGACCGCCGCGACCAGCACATCCACGTCCTTCACCTGCGACTTCACGAGGTACACGACCGAGGGCGGCAGGGTGCCGTCGCCGACCGCGAGCTGCGGCGACAGGTGCGAGGTGAGCACGACGAGGCCGACCCAGGGCTGCTCCCGGTGGACGCGCCACAGCAGCTCCGCGCCCGAGTCCCCTCCGCCGAAGTCGAGGTCCGTCACGACGGCGTTCGGCTCGACCTTCGCGATGATCTCCCAGGCGTCGGCGGCGCTCGTCGCCTGAGCGGTCTCGATGCCGGTCGACCGCAGGGCGGAGGCGACCATCGACGCCGTGAAGACGTCGTCGTCGGCCACCACGGCGCGCAAAGTCCGTGTTCGCGCGGATGTATCGGTCATGGTTCTGGCTCCTGCCCCTTGTGTCACCGTCCCAGAGGTGGACGCCACGCAGCGGGCTCAGCAGTTCGGGTCAGGCAGCCGCTCCTGACCAGTATCGGTCGAAGGCTGCCGCGCCGCGGGCGGCCGAGGAGGCGCGGGCGTTCGCGCAGCGAACATCCGCAGGAGAGCGGGTCGTCAGCGACCGCGAGGACCTCCCGGCCCGGGGTTTCCGTGCCCATGGCCGTCAGTGTAGGCCCGAAAGTCCGCCTACAATCCCCCCATGCCCCAGCCGAAGCCATCTCGTGCGTCGCAGACGACTCCGTCCGACGCGTTGCGGCTGAACGGCCTGGATGCCCTGTTCCACGGGCACCCCGACGGCGTGTGCGTCGTCGACGTCGACGGCACCTTCGTCGAGTGCAACAGCGCGCTCGCCGCCCTGACCGGGTATCCGGCCGAGGAGCTGACCGGGATGTCGTTCGCTCGCCTCCTGCACCCGGACTCCCTCGCGTACACTCTCGCGCGGTTCGAGGAGGCCCTCGCCGGGGAGAACCGGCGCTACGTCACGCGCGTGGTCACACCCGACGGCCTCATCCGCTCACTGGATGTGACGATCATCCCGCTGCGCGGCACCGACCGCGAGGTGGCCGCCGTGCTCTCGATCGCCCGCGACATCGGGGACGTGGAGCGGTCCGCCGCGGAGGCCGCAGGCAACGAGGCCCTCGTCCGCATGGCGGCCCGCATCGCCGGGTTCGCCGGCTGGGCGGTCGACGTGACGACCGGCCGCGTCGAATGGAGCGAAGAGCTCTTCCGTCTGCTCGGGATGGAGCCCGGCCGGGTTCCGGAGGACGCCGAGCAGCTCGCGCTGTTCGAGCCGGAGGACCGGCGGGCGGTGCGGACCGCGTTCCAGCGCACCGCAACGCACGGCGTCCCGCTGGATGTGCGGGCCACGATCGTCGATGCGACCGGTCGGCTGGTCCACGCGCACCTGGTGGGCGAGCCGGAGCGCAACGAGAACGGCGACGTGGTCCGCATCCACGGCGCGTTCCACGACGTCACCGCGCTCGTGCGTCACCGCGAGGAGCAGCGGGCGATGGCGCGCCTGCTGCGCAGCTCGCTCGATCAGGTGCACGACGCCATCGGCTTCGTCGACCGCTCCTGGCGGTTCACGTTCGCGAACTCCTGGGCACTGGAGCTCGGCGGGATCGACGAGGCGCGGCTGCGCGACCGGACCGTGTGGGAGATGTTCCCGACGGCCCTCGGCAGTGCGTTCGAGGGCATCTACCGCGACGCCATGGATCGCGGGATCGCCGGCAGCGCCCGCGCGTTCTCGCCGAAGTGGGGGTGCTGGTTCGAGGTGGATGCGCATCCCACCGAGGAGGGCATCGCGATCATCGTCCGGGATGTGACCGAGGATCAGGAGGCCCGGCGCACCCTCGAGCAGTACACGCGTCGGGTGGCGTCGCAGGCCGCCCTGCTGGACGCGGCGCGCGACGCGATCCTGGTGCGCGACCTGGACGGGGTCATCCGGTACTGGAACCGCGGAGCGGAGGCGATCTACGGCATCCCCGCCACCGAGGCGGTCGGCCGTTCGGTGCGCGAACTGCTGTACGACGACCCGGCGGAGTTCGACGCGGCCACCGAAGCGCTGATGCGCGACGGGTACTGGGTGGGGGAGCTGCGGCAGCGCCGCGTCGACGGGTCGCAGCTGATCGCCGACTGCCGCTGGCAGCTCTCGCGTGGAGAGGACGGCGAGGTGACCGTCTTCGCCGTCAATTCGGACATCACCGAGTACCGCCGGCAGGAGGAGCAGCGCATCCGCACACAGCGGCTGGAGAGCCTGGGCACGCTCGCCGGCGGCATCGCGCACGACCTCAACAACGTCCTCACCCCGATCCTCATGTCGGTGCAGCTGCTGCGGCAGGACGAGCAGGATGCGCGCAGGCGCGAGCTCCTCGACACGCTGGACGCGGCGGCGCAGCGCGGTGCCGGGATGATCCGCCAGGTGCTCTCGTTCGCGCGCGGCTCCGAGGGGCGCCGGGAGCCGGTCGACCTGGTGGCCCTGCTGCGCGAGGTGGAGCGGTTCTGCCGCGAGACGCTGCCGCCCGCCATCGAGCTCGTGGTGGATGCGCCCGGCGAGCTCCCGGCCGTGACCGGCGACGACACGGAGCTGTTCCAGGTGCTGGTCAACCTGATCGCGAATGCGCGGGACGCCATGCCGGAGGGCGGGGCGCTGACCGTTCGGGCGGCGGCCGACGCCGACGGAGTCCGCCTGGAGGTGCGCGACTCGGGGTGCGGGATGGACGAACGCACGGCCGGGCGCATCCTGGAGCCGTTCTTCACGACGAAGGAGACCGGCACGGGCCTCGGGCTGCCCACCTCCGCGGCCATCGTCACGGCGCACGGTGGCGAGCTGCAACTGGAGACGGCGCCCGGCGCCGGCACCTCGGTCGCCTTCGTCCTCCCCGGTGCACGCGGCGAGGGAGGCGGGCGTCCCTTCACGCGCGCGCCGGCGGCACCGCGCGGGGAGGGCCGCCGCGTTCTCGTCGTCGACGACGAGGCCGCCATCGGCGAGCTGGTGCGGCAGACGCTCGACCAGAACGGCTTCGTGACGGAGGTCGCGCGCGGTGCGGAGGCGCTGGAGCTGCTGGTCGCCGGCAGGCGGTTCGACGCGGTCGTGACCGACATCATGATGCCCGGCGTCCCGGGCGAGCGGATCGCCCGGCTCGTGGCCGAGCAGCAGCCCGATGCGGCGATCGTCCTGATGAGCGGGATGCTGCCGGGGCCATCGGCGCGGGCGTCGGTGGAGCGCGACGGCGCCTCCTTCCTCGCGAAGCCGTTCACCCCGGCGGCGCTGCTCGCGACGCTGGACTCGGCGTTGAAGAAGCAGAGGAGCCTCGACCCGGACGCGATCCTGCGCACACTCGTCGAGCCGGCGCTGCGCGATGCCGTGGCCGTTCTCTCCGACGGGGCGCCGTCGGAGGCGGAGCGCGAGCGCCTCCGGGCCGCGCTGACCGCGGCGGCGGAGTCGTCGCAGCTGGCGCTGGGTGAGCGTGCGTCGGATCCGCGCATCCACCGCATCGTCGGGGCGGCCGCGTCGGCCGCGATGGCGCTCTCGTTCGGCGCAGACCTCGTCGCACCGACGGATGTCGTCGGGCGTCTGGAGGAGGGCCTGCGACTGATGGCGGCGGGATCCTGGCCACCCGAAGACCAGGATCCCGCCGCTGAGACGTTGCGCTGACACCGCCGTGGACCGGGGGGAACGGGACGGCATCGGCGAACGACCGAAACGATCTTCCCCGGTGACGCCGCCGTAGTGCAACGGCCCCGCGGGAGCTCTGTGCGTGGTGCGAACAAATCCACTAGCAGAGGAGAGCGCTCTCTTGTGCAAGGCTTCGGACATGAAGGAATCTCACAGCGCCGAATTGACGGAACCGGCGTCCGTTCACGGGCCGGGCCGCGCCCCGGCTGGGATGCCCCTCACGATCCGCCTCGGCGAGCAGGAGTACGCCGCCCTGGTCCGGATCGCACGCTCACGCGAGACGACAGCAGCCGCCCTGGTGGAGAAGCTGGTGCTGCACGCGCTGAGCCGGACCGACGTGCCTCCGCCGGTGGATTCGCATCCCGCCAGGAGGCACACCACGTACGAGGAGGCGACCGCGGGATTCCGCCCGGACGCCCCCGTGAGAACGGCCCCCGACATGTAGGAGGGGCGGCACCCCAGCGGAAAGCCGTCGCTCGCGCACCGCGCGCGTACAGTCCTCGGCGTGAACCATCGGCCGATCGCGCTTCGACGCCGCCCAGGTCTGACGGCGGCCGGATGAGACTCGACGCCGAATACGTGCTGCCGCTCCGGTGGGCGGATGATGCCGGGCTGGCCGAGCTGGTCGGGTATCTGACGGGGGTGCGCGACCTCGTCGACGTCACGGTGGTCGACGGATCGGAGCCGGAGCGGTTCCGCGCGCACGCGCACGCGCTCCCTGCGGGCGTCCGCCACCTCCCCGCTGAGCCGTGGCCGGGGCACAACGGCAAGGTGGCCGGTGTGATGACGGGGCTCCGCACCGCACGGCACGACCGCGTCGTCCTGGCCGACGACGACGTCCGGTACGACGACGGAGCACTCCGCGCCGTCGTGGGGATGCTCGACGCCGCCGACCTGGTGCGTCCCCAGAACGTGTTCGACCCCGCGCCCTGGCACGCACGCTGGGACACCGGGCGCAGCCTCCTGAACCGCGCCTTGGGCCATGACTATCCTGGCACGCTCGCCGTCCGACGCTCGCTCGTCCTCGACGCGGGCGGGTACGACGGCGACGTGCTCTTCGAAAACCTCGAGCTCATCCGCACCGTCCGGGCGGCGGGAGGCCGGGTGATCGCGGCGGATCGGATCGGCGTGGTCCGGCGGCCGCCCGAGCTCGGCCACTTCCTGCGGCAGCGTGTGCGCCAGGCGTACGACGACTTCGCCCAGCCCGCGCGGCTGGTGGCGGAACTGGCCGTGCTGCCCCTCGCGCTCGCTTCCGCTCGGCGACCGCGGCGCCTGCTGGCCGGCGTGCTCGCCGTCGTTGCGCTCGCCGAGGTGGGGCGCCGCCGGGCCGGGGGCCGTCGCCTGTTCCCGGCGACCGCCTCGCTGTGGGCTCCGGCCTGGCTGGCGGAGCGCGCCGTCTGCGCCTGGCTCGCCGTGGGGGCGCGGGTGCGCGGCGGCGTCCGCTACTCGGACGGCCGGCTCCTGCGTGCTGCGACTCCGCTCCGGGTCCTCCGCCGCCGCCACATGCACCGAAGCGCCGCTCAGGCAACCACTTGACCGCGCCTGCCGCCCCCGGTTCCGTGGAGGTATGACACCACGCATCACCCCGCGGGGGCCGGTGAGCGAGGCGCTGCTGGACGCGCTGAAGGCCGAGCCCTCCGCCGCATCGGACGACGTCGTCCGGTTCACCGGGAACGCCGCCGCCGCGCTCGCAGCGCACCCCGACCTGCTCACCGACGAGGACCTCCAGCTGACCCTCTTCCTGCTCTACGGGCTGCACTACGGCGACACCGTCGATGCCGACGACGAGTGGGAGTGGAACCCGGAGCTGCTGCGCACCCGTCGCACCATCGAGCGCGTCTTCGAGAGCCAGCTGCGCCGCCGCATCCCGGTCGGCGAGCTGCCGGCGGCGAACGCGGACGCCGTCGCCGCATACCTGTTCGAGCTGACCTCCGAGGACGGCGGCCCCAGCCTCTCGCGGTTCCTCGCCAAGAAGGCGACGGAGGAGCAGGCGGTGGAGTTCGTCATCCACCGCTCCATCTACACGCGCAAGGAGGCGGACCCGCACTCCTGGGCCATCCCGCGCCTCACCGGCCGGGCGAAGGCCGCGCTGGTGGAGGTGCAGTCCGACGAGTACGGAGCCGGGCGACCCGACCGCATCCACGCGGAGATCTTCGGACGCACCATGCGCGGCCTCGGACTGGACGACGGCTACGGCGCCTACGTCGACAACGTTCCGGCGATCACCCTCGCGTCGTTCACGATGATGTCGATGTTCGGCCTCAACCGCAGCCTCCGCGGCGCGATCACGGGCCACCTCGCCGCCTTCGAGATGACCTCGTCCATCCCGAACCGCTTCTACGGCAACGGCTTCCGGCGGCTCGGCCACGACGACGACGTGACCTGGTACTACGACGAGCACGTCGAGGCGGATGCGGTGCACGAGCAGATCGCCGGACGCGACCTCGCGGGCGGGTTGGCGGAGCAGCATCCCGAGCTCCTGCCCGACATCGTCTTCGGCGCCGCGGCCTGCCTGTACGTGGACGGCCTGGCCGCGCAGCACCTGCTGGAGAGCTTCGAGGCGGGTCGCAGCTCGCTCCGTCAGCCGCTGGCGGTGGCCGCATGACCGCCCACGAGGAGCAGCCGGTGATCGTCGCATGCCCGGACGGCCCGCTGCTCGTGCGCGGGCACATCGATCTGACGACCCCCGACGGCACGCCCATCGAGCAGCACCGGCGCACGGTGGCGCTCTGCCGCTGCGGCATCTCGACGATCAAGCCGTTCTGCGACGGCAGCCACAAGGCGGCGCACTTCCGCACCGACCACTGAGGGTGACAGCGACAACGGCTAAGGTTCCTGCATGACGGAGTACCCCGAGGTGTGGGACGCGCCGGAGGGCGAGGGCCAGGACGCCGACCCGGGCGACGGTCGCGACGAGACGACGGCCCAGCGCGCCGACCGCAACTGGAACGAGCTGCTGCAGGAGTTCCGCGTCTTCCAGACCGGCACGCAGATCCTCGCCGCCTTCCTGCTGACGCTGCCGTTCCAGCAGCGCTTCCAGCAGCTGGCGCCGTTCGACGTCGTCGTCTACCTCGTGCTCGTCTTCCTCGCGGTGACCGTGACGCTCCTGGCGCTCGCGCCGGTCGCCCTGCACCGCCTGCTGTTCCGGCAGAAGGCGAAGACCGAGCTGGTCGGTCTCGGCAGCAAGCTCCTCATCGTGTGCCTGGCCGCGGCATCCCTGCTGTTCACGGGCATCGTGCTGTTCATCGTCGACTTCCTGCTCGCACCGCCCGCCGGGGTGATCGCGGCCGGCTGCGTCTTCGTCGTGCTGATCGTGATCTGGGTCGTGCTGCCCCTGGTGATCCGGGCTCAGCGGAGGGCGCACGTCAGCGGTCGCTGACGGCCGCCTCCCCGATAGGCTTCGCGACAAGCGCACCCGCGGGTGCATCCGATCGGCGAAGCGGCGGGATGGACATGGCGAAGCGAGTCACCTATCAGTTGATCGACGACCTCGATCAGTCCGTGATCCCGGAGGGCGAGGGCGAGACCATCGAGTTCTCCCTCTCGGGGGCGCAGTACGTGATCGATCTGTCCTCCGAGCACGCCGAGCAGTTGCGCGCCGACTTCGCCAAATGGATCGAGGCGGCCGGCCGCAACGCCGCACCCGGTTCAGACGCCCCTCCTTCGGCCGACGAGCGCCGCGCGATCCGCGAGTGGGCGCGGGCGAACGGCGTCGAGGTGGGCGCGCGCGGTCAGATCCCGAGGGATGTCGTCGAAGCGTTCCGGACGGGGCGGCCGACCGCGCGCTGACCGTTCCGACTCACGGAGTGGGCATGCCGCCCGTGACGGAGAGCGTCTCGCCGATGACATAGCTCGACTCGGGCGACGCGAGGAAGACGTACGCGGGCGCGAGTTCGGCCGGCTGTCCGGGTCGTCCGAGCGGGGTCTGCTGGCCGAACTCCGGGATCGCCTCGGCGGGCTGCCCCTTGCTGACCTGAAGTGGGGTCCAGATCGGTCCGGGTGCGACGGCGTTCACGCGGATGCCCTTCGGCGCCAGCTGCTGCGCGAGGGCTTTCGTGAAGGCGTTGATCGCGGCCTTCGTCGTCGCGTAGTCGACGAGCTGCTCGCCCGGCTGGTACGCCTGGATCGACGTGGTGTTGATGATCGTCGCGCCCGCGGGCAGGTGCGGGAGCGCTGCGCGCGTCAGCCAGAACATCGCGTACACGTTGGTCTTCATCGTGTGGTCGAACTGGTCGTCGGGGATGTCCGTGAGGCTCTCCGCCGCGATCTGCTTCCCGGCGTTGTTCACGAGGATGTCGATGCCGCCGAGCTCGTCGAGCGTCCTCTTCACGATCTCGTCGCTGAACGCGCGCTCCTTGAGGTCGCCGGGGATGGCGACGGCGGTCCGGCCGGCATCGCGGATCAGGCCGGCGACGCGCTGCGCGTCCTCCTCCTCTTCCGGGAGGTACACGATCGCCACGTCGGCGCCCTCGCGGGCGAAGGCGATCGCGGCGGCAGCGCCGATCCCGGAGTCGCCTCCGGTCACGATGGCCTTGCGGCCGGTGAGGCGGCCGCTGCCGACGTAGCTGTCCTCGCCCAGGTCGGCGCGCGGGCTCAGGTCGCTCTCGAGTCCGGGCTCCGGCACCTGTTCCTCGTCGGGCGAGATGGCGGGGTAGCGGTCGACGGGGTTGTCGAAGGTGTACTGGTTCTCTGGCATACCTCCACGCAACCACTCCACCCGCACGCGTCCAGGGGGCTGCGCGCTCCCGCATCCCGGGGTACGCCCCCGAGTTGCGGCATCTGGTCACCACTCGCCGCGGATTGCGGCAACCACTCACGTCTCGACGGAGGAAGCTAGGACTGCAGGGCCGCGGGATGCCGGCCGTACGTCTCGCGGTAGCGGCGGGCGAAGCGGTCGAGGTCGGCGAAACCCCAGCGTCCGGCGAGGTCGGCGAGGTCGACCGTGGCGGGGTCGGCCACCTGGAGCTCGGTGTGCGCCGCCGACAGCCGCACCTGCTGCAGGTAGCCCTGGGCCGTCGTCCCCGCGTTGGTGCGGAAGGCGGCGTGGAGCTGCGCGATCGTCGCGCCGGACGCCCCGGCGATGTCGGTCACCGTGATGGGCAGGGAGGCGTAGTCGTCGATGAAGCGCACCGCGCGGCGATAGGAGTCGAGTTGCGCGGCGGGCGTCTGCGCCCGCTCCCGGGGATCGGTGCTCAGCGGGAAGCAGTTGAGGGCGGCCAGCGAGAGCGTGTGGAACAGGCTTGCGCGCACCAGCGGATGCCGGAAGGTTCCCGACTCCATGTACTCGGCGGCGACGGTCGCGGCGGTGAGCATGTATTCGGAGTGGCGGGCGCTCCGCGTCTGGGCGGAGTCGAAGACGACGGTCAGGTCGTCGTCGGCGAAGGTGGTCCTGGCGACGTCCTGCAGCGTGGTGGGCGAGAGGAAGATGTTCACGACCTCGCTGTTCTCGGAGGAGCAGCTGAGGTCGTGGCCCGGGCGCACGAGGAACGGCGCGCGCGTTCCGGAGGCCCGGTCGCCGTCGATCTCCCAGAAGTAGGTGCCGCTGACCACGTTGGCGATGACGAGGTCATCGAATCCCCCGGAGCTCTCCCACTCGCCGCCGATCTCGTAGCGGGCGACGGAGAAGGAGGCGTCGATGGCCTGGTCCACCTCGAAGGAGAAGCCGGCGTCCGGCTCCGATGCGAAGGCGAAGCGACCGCCACCGGCGGCGACCAGCGCGTCGGCCTCCGCCGGATCGCAGGTCTGGCTGTGCAGCCGGGAGAAGTCAGCCATCCGCCAACGCTACCCCGCCCCCCTGAGGAAACGGAGGGTACGGCGAGGAGGCCGCCGGGACGGACGTTCGTTATTCGGTACGGCCGAGGACGCCGACCGGGATCCCGAAGGAGAGCGCGATGCAGACGATGCCCGCGAAGAACACCAGACCCTGCCACGCCGGGAGGGTGTCGGCGAGCCCCAGCAGGAAGATCCCCACCAGGAACAGGATGAAGCATCCGATGAACGCGAGCACGTCGCCCATGGCTAGCCCTTCTTTCGTGATGCCGCCGTCTTGCGGCGGTTGGCGCGTTTGATCTCGTCGACCAGCTCGTCCTTCGTCATGCGCGTCCGGCCGCGGATGTCGAGGCGCTTGGCGATGTCGAGCAGGTGGGTCTTCGACGCGTTCGCGTCGACCCCCTCCTCGGTCGGCGCGTCCGTGTCGCGGCCGCCGGCCGCCTTGCGGTCGGACGGCCCGTTCTCGGCCTTGCGCTCCCAGTGGTCGCCGACCTTCTCGTACTCGTTCTTGAGTGCGGCGAAGGCGGTGCGGTGGGCCCGTTCGCCCTCCCCGTACTCCTCGACCGCCGAGTCGTGCGCCTTCGACCAGAGGGCCTGGGCGTGCTTCTCGGAGCGCTCGAGGGTGGAGGGCAGCTCCTGCGATGCGGGCATGATCCTGTGGTACTCCTTCCGTTCCCGTCCGGGCTAGTCCCTCTCCACAGCTACCCCGCTCGCGCCGGTTTTCAACCGGGTCCCGCCCGGGGTCCCGCGCGACGGCAGCGGCCGGCGCGCGGGTAGCGTGGGGGCGTGATCGACGACCGCCCCGCCCCCGCTCCGACCGCGCGCTCCGTCGTCACCGTCGACACCGGAGGCGATGGTCCCGTCTTCCTGCTGGTGCACGGGATCGGGGTCAGCTCGCGGTACTTCGAGCGGCTGGTGCCGGCGCTCGCCGGCGAGGGGAGGGTCGTCGCCATCGACCTGCCGGGGTTCGGGAAGGCGAAGCCGTTCCGGCCGGGCCACCCGCTCGCCATGGCCGACTTCGCCGACTCCCTGGCGGCGTTGCTCGACGACGCCGGAATCGCGGACGCGATCGTGGTCGGCCATTCGATGGGGGCCCAGGTCGCGGTCTGCCTGGCCGCCCGCCGGCCCGACCTCGTCCAGGCGCTCGCGCTGCTCGATCCCGTGATGGCGCCGCAGGACCGCAATCCGCTGAGGGCCGGCGCCCTCCTCGCGTTCGACACCCTGCGGGAGGATCGCCGCGCCAACCGCATCGTCGTCGGCGACTATCTGCACTGCGGACTCGCCTGGTATCTCGCTACGCTGCCCGCCATGCTGGAGTACCGCATCGAGGAGGAGCTGGAGCACGCCCAGGTGCCGACCGTGGTCGTCCGCGGCGCGCGCGACCCGATCGCGCGCGACCACTGGGTCTCCGAGCTCGCACGACGCACCGGCGGGGAGGCCGCCCGCATCCCGGCGGCCGCCCACGTGGTGATGCACCGCGCCCCCTGGCGGACCGCCGCCCTGATCACCCGGCTCGTGCGGGTCCCTCGATGAGACGCACGCTGCTGCGCCGCGCCGGCGTACTCGCGCTGGACTGGCTCTACGCCGGGCGTCACCAGCTGCGCGCCGCGTTCGACCGCAGCACGCCCGACGGGCTCGTGGCCGGCGAGGGACACCGTGCGCCGGTGGTGCTCATCCCGGGCATCTTCGAGACGTGGCGCTTCCTCCGCCCGCTCGCCCAGCACATCCACGCCTCCGGCCACCCCGTGCACGTCGTCACCGCCCTCGAGGACAACCGCATGTCGGTGCCGCAGGCGGCGGCGCTCGTGCAGCGCCACCTCGACGATCACGACCTCACGGACGTCGTGATCGTCGCGCACAGCAAGGGCGGCCTGATCGCCAAGTACCTGATGGGGATGCCGGACTCCGGGCCGCGCATCCGCACCACGGTCGCCGTGGCCACGCCGTTCGGCGGTTCGTCGCTCGCCCGCTTCATCCCGGTCTCGAGCGTCCGGGCCCTCATGCCGTCGTCCCCCGGCGTGCTGAGGCTCGCGCTCAACCGGGCGGTGAACGCGCAGATCGTCTCCGTCTGGGGCTGGTTCGACCCGCACGTCCCGGCCGGCAGCAGGCTCGAAGGCGCCCGCAACATCGAACTGGACGTCGGCGGCCACTTCCGCATCCTCGCCCGGCCCGAACTGCTCGCCATCGTCGACGAGGTGCTCGCCCCGGCCGACTGAGGATCGATTCCCCCTGTCGCCCACCGCGGCTCCGGCGCTACTCTGGCGGCCAGAAGCCGGGGAGGGATCATGCTGCGCCAGCGACGGATGCACCGCCTGACCGTGGTCGCGGCCGCGGTCCTGCTGCTCGCCGGCTGCGCCGGCACCCCGAGCGGCCAGGCGGTGGTGGGTCGATGGGGCTCCACCTCGGCGGGCCAGCCCAACCTCGACATCCAGAACGACGGCACCTTCGCCGGCTCCGACGGCTGCAACACCCTCTCGGGCAAGGGCCAGATCGACGGCGACGAGATCACCTTCGGGCCCATCGCCGCAACGCTCATGGCGTGCGAGAACGTCGACACCTGGCTGAGCAAGGCCGCGACGGGCAACGTCTCCGGCGACACGATGACCGTCCTCGACGGCAGCGGCTCCACCATCGGCACGCTCAAGCGCTCCGGCGCCTGACGCCCGGCGCCAGATTCCGACGCCGCTTCGCGGAGCCCCTGCGGCGGAAACCGCGAGAACTGTCTAGCGCGCCGAAACGCGGCCTCGTTACGGTGACGCTGTCCGGCCCGGTCGGGGTCCGATCGGCCGGACGACGGAGAAGCGAACGTCCACTGCGCGAGCCGGTGCCCGCGCCGTCCGAGGAGTGAAGCGAATGACCATCTCAGAGTCGAAGAAGCGGGCGGCGGCATCGCACCTGCCGACGACCGCCTACACGGGGATCAGCGACCGCACCCAGCTCAACCCCATCTTCGCCCGCCCGGGCGAGAGCACCGATCTGCCGGTGGACCGCATCCCCGACAACGAATCGCTGCCGGAGACCGCCTACCAGATCGTCCACGACGAGTCGATGCTCGACGGCAACGCGCGGCTGAACCTGGCCACCTTCGTCGGGACCTGGATGGACGACCACGCCGCGCGGCTGTACTCGGAGTCGGCCGACAAGAACATGATCGACAAGGACGAGTACCCGCAGACCGCCGCGATCGAGACGCGCTGCTGGAAGATGATCGCCGGACTGTGGAACGCTCCTGACCCCGAGAAGGCCATCGGCACCTCCACCATCGGCTCCTCCGAAGCGTGCATGCTCGGCGGCCTGGCGCTGAAGCGGCGCTGGCAGCAGGCCAGGAGGGCTGAGGGCAAGCCCACCGACAAGCCCAACCTCGTGCTCTCCAGCGCCGTCCAGGTGTGCTGGGAGAAGTTCTGCAACTACTGGGATGTCGAGGCCCGCTACGTGCCGATCAGCCTCGACCACAAAGTCCTCGACGGCTACGAGCTCGAGAAGTACGTCGACGAGAACACCATCGGCGTCGTCGCCATCATGGGCGTCACCTACACCGGGATGTACGAACCGGTCGCGCAGATCTCCGAGGCCCTCGACCGCATCCAGGCCGACACGGGACTCGACATCAAGATCCACGTGGATGGTGCCTCCGGCGGCATGATCGCGCCCTTCCTGCAGCCCGAGCTGTCGTGGGACTTCCGCGTCGACCGGGTCGTCTCGATCAGCACCTCCGCACACAAGTACGGCCTGGTGTACCCGGGCCTCGGCTGGGTGGTCTGGCGCACCGTCGAGGATCTGCCGGCCGATCTGGTGTTCGACGTCACCTACCTCGGCGGCCACATGCCGACCTTCGCGCTGAACTTCTCGCGGCCGGGCGCCCAGGTGCTGCTGCAGTACTACCTGTTCCTGCGGCTCGGCTTCGACGGCTACTACCGCGTGCAGAAGGCGTCGCAGGATGTGGCGCTCTACCTCTCCGGGGAGATCGCCACGATGCCCGCGTTCGAGCTGTGGAACGACGGCTCCGACATCCCCGTCTTCGCGTGGCAGCTGAAGAAGGGCCACACCGAGAACTGGAACCTGTACCACCTCTCGGAGCGGCTGCGGCTGAAGGGATGGCTGATCCCCGCCTATCCGATGCCCGACGACCTCAGCGACCTGACCGTGCAGCGCATCGTCGTCCGCAACGGATTGAGCCGCAACCTGGCGGAGTCGCTGATCGGCGACATCCGCGAGGCCGTCGAGTACCTCGATCAGCTCGAGGGCCCGATGCCGACGGAGGGCCAGACGGCCTCCTTCACCCACTGACCGCCGGACCGGCGAACGAGACCCGGCGCAGAGCGCCCCCAGATGAGCGGGAGAAGACCATGACTGCAACCAGCGAGCCCAAGAAGGCGACCTCGGGGCACACCCGAGCCGACGGCACGCCGGCGCCCGGGCCCGATCACGTCAAGCCGCACCCCTTCGCCTCGGTGGCGCACAAGCCGGCGATCGGGTCGCCGGGCACGACGGCGACCAAGTTCATGAGCATCACCCAGCTGGCCATGCTCACCGTCGTCGCCGTCGCCTCCCTGCGCAGCCTCCCCGCCATGGCCGGGTACGGCCTGGGCTCGGTGACGCTGTTCATCATCCCGGCGATCTTCTTCCTGATCCCGGTGGCGCTCGTCGCGGCGGAGCTCGCCACCGGCTGGAAGGGCGGCGTCTTCACCTGGGTGCGGATGGCGTTCGGCGAGCGCTGGGGGTTCCAGGCGATCTGGCTGCAATGGGTGCAGAACGTGGTCTGGTACCCGACGCAGATCGCGTTCATCGCCGCGTCGCTGGCGTTCGTGTTCCTCGACCCGAACCTGGCGAACTCCGGCCTCTACACCGCCATCGTGATCCTCGTCATCTACTGGTTCTCGACGTTCATCACGCTGCGCGGCGGCAACCTCTTCGCGAAGGTCGGATCGTGGTCGGGCCTGGCGGGAACGATCTTCCCCGGCCTCCTGCTGATCGTGTTCGGCGCGATCTGGCTCGGGTCGGGCCAGCCCAGTCAGACCCCGCTCGAGGCGTCGGCGATCATCCCGCCGTTCACCGGCATCGCCTCGATCGTGCTGATCGTGTCGAACGTGCTGGCCTACGCGGGCATGGAGGTCAACGCCGTCCACGCGAACGATTTGAAGAGCCCGGGGAAGGGGTACCCGAAGACGGTGCTCATCGCATCGATCCTCATCCTCGGGATCTTCATCTTCCCGACCGTCGCCATCGCGGTCGCGGTGCCGTCGTCCGAGCTCGGGCTCACCACCGGCATCAACCTGGCGTTCCAGACCTACTTCGACACCTGGGGGATGGCCTGGGCGACCCCGCTGATCTCCCTGCTGATCGCGCTCGGGGCGTTCGCCTCGGTGGTCACCTGGATCGCCGGGCCGTCGCGCGGCCTGCTCGCCGCTGCCCGCTCGGGCTACCTGCCGCCGTTCCTGCAGCGCCGCAACAAGGCGGGCGTGCAGGTCGGCATCCTGAACGTGCAGGGGATCGTGGTCACCCTGCTCGCCGCGCTGTTCATCTTCGTCCCGAACATCAACACGGCGTTCATCCTGCTGGTCGACATGGCGGCGGCGCTCTACCTGATCATGTACATGATGATGTTCGCGGCGGCCATGCGGCTCCGCCGAACCCAGCCCGGCGTCACGCGCACCTACCGCACGCCAGCGATGGGCCTGATCGCGACGATCGGTTTCCTCGCCTGCCTCGCGGCGTTCGCCCTCGGCTTCGTGCCGCCTTCGGGCTTCGCGGCGGGTGCACCGGGATGGGCGTACCCGGCCCTGGTCGCGGCGATCGTCATCCTGCTGGGCGTTCCCCCGCTGATCTTCTATGCGGCCAGGCGTCCCGGATGGGACCAGCGGTCGGCGGCGGAGAAGGCGACGTTCGACGACGTGCTGGTGAACCCGAGCACCACCGCGCCGCCGGCATCGTCGACTCCGCCGTCGTCCACCCCTCCGGCGCCGTCCACCCCTCCGGCGCCGTCCACCCCTCCGCCTCCGTCCGCGACCCCCTGAGGTGCTCGCGCCCGCGAGCACCTCGCGGGCGGGGGTCAGGCGGCGGCGCGGGCGAAGTAGGAGCCGGCGGCGAGGTCCTCGAGGAGGGACGAGCCCGTCGGCTCCCAGTCGAAGCGGCGCCGGGTGAGCTCGTTGGAGGCCTGGAGGTCGAGGGCGAAGATCCGCCCGATCCAGCCGAAGTGCTCTCCGACATCGTCGGGGTCGATCGAGGCGACGGGCAGCCCGAGCCCTGCGCCGATCGCCTCGGCGATGTCGCGGGTGCGCACGCCCTGCTCTCCCACGGCGTGCACGATGGTCGCGGCGGACGCGTTCTCGAGGGCACGGGCCACCAGGCGGGCCGCATCCCCGCGGTACACCGCGGGCCAGTGGCCGGCACCGTCTCCGACGTAGCCGGAGACGCCCTTCTCGCGTGCGACGCGCACCAGTTCGGCGATGAACCCGTGGTCGCCCGCGCCGTGCACGGTCGGAGCGAAGCGCACGGCGACCGGGTGGATGCCGCGGTCGACGAACCCGAACGCCAGCTCCTCCGCGCCGCCGCGCGGGGCGTCCGGCCCGGCGAACGGCGCGAGGACCTCCTCGGTGGCGACCTGGCCGGGCGCGACGAAGGCGACACCCGAGGCGAAGAGCAGCGGAGCGCCGGTGCCGGCGAGGGCGTCGCCGAAGGTCTCGATGGCGGCGCGTTCGGTGCGGCCGGCGCCGGCCTGGTCGCCGAAGTCGTGGTTGTAGCCCAGGTGGATCACGGCGTCGGACGCGGTGGCGGCGGCGCGCAGCACCTCCCGGTCGCCCAGCCCGCCGACGATCGGCTCGACGCCGGCGGCGCGGAGTCGGGCGGCGGACTCGTCCGATCGGGCCAGCCCGTGGACCTCGTGCCCAGCGGCGAGGAGTTCCGGGACGACGGCCGACCCGATCCAGCCCGATCCTCCTGTGATGAATACCCGCATGATGTGCTCCTTTCGCACGTCTCTGCCGGTCGAACGGCCGACGATGTCAGAGACTGACGTCAGCGTAGCACTCATGTCAGCAACTGTCATCACTACACTGGTCCTATGGGACGCTGGGAGCCGGACGCACGAGGCCGCCTCGGGCGCGCCGCGCTGGAGCTCTACCTCGACCCGGGATACGAGCAGACGACGGTGGCCGACATCGCTGCGCGCGCGGGCGTGACCGAGCGCACCTTCTTCCGCCACTTCGCCGACAAGCGCGAGGTGCTGTTCGCCGGCTCGGCCGCGTTCCAGGAGACGGTGCTGGATGCCATCGCCGCCCAGCCGGACGGCCCGACCGCGTTCGCCGTCGCCGCCGCCGGGATGGATGCCGCGGCGGCCTTCATCGCAGGCAATCCCGACCCGACGTTCGCACGTCGCCGCGCGGCCGTCATCGCGGCCAATGCGAGCCTGCAGGAGCGCGAGCTGCTCAAGCTCGCGACGGTGGCGTCCGCCTCCGCGACCGCGCTCGCGGCGCGCGGCTTTCAGCCGGAGGAGGCGGCCATCGCGGCCGAGGCCGCGATGGCGGCGTTCCGGCTCGCGTTCGAGCGCTGGATCGCCTCCGACGGCGGTCTCGACCTCCGCGAGCTGCTCGCCGAGGGCGTCGCGCGCTTCCGTTCGCTCGCCTGATCGGGCGCGCGGCCGCCGCGGTGGGAGGATGATCGCACGGTCGGCGGTGGGCGCGGCATCGAGCGAAGGGGAGTCGGATGACAGCACAGACGTGGACGGGCGGCCCGGAGGCCGCACCGCACCCGCACCACCATCACGGCTGGTGGTGGAAGACGCTGCTCACGGGCCTCGCACTGTGGATCCTGACGATCGTCGTCACGATCGTGACGGGCAACACCAACCTGATCCCGACGCTCATCCTGCTGGGCAGCTTCCTCGTCCCGTTCTGCGTCGTCCTCTTCGCCATCGAACGCGTCGGCGGCAGCGTGAGCTCGCTGCAGCTCGTGCTCGCGTTCTTCATCGGCGGCATCTTCGGTGTGCTCGGCGCTTCGCTGCTCGAGGTGAATCTGCACCAGAGCTACTGGCTGTACCTGCTGGTCGGCCTCATCGAGGAGCTGGTGAAGGGCATCCTGCTGGTCATCATCGGCTGGCGGGTCGTGCCGAAGACGGCCGCCCAGGGCGCGCTGCTCGGTGCGACGGTCGGTGCGGGCTTCGCCGCCTTCGAGTCGGCCGGATACGCATTCAACGCCGCGATCACGGCGCGCGGAATCGACCTCGTCTCCCTGCTGGAGACCGAGGTGCTGCGAGCGATCCTCGCCCCCGTCGGGCACGTGCTCTGGACGGCGGTGCTCGGCGCGGTGCTGTTCGGCGCCGCGCGCGGCCGCGACCGCTTCCGGTTCTCGATCTGGATCGTGGTGACCTACGTGGGCGTCGCCGTCCTGCACGGGCTGTGGGACTCGGCGAGCGACCTGGCCGCCGTGATCGCCCTCCTCGCGAACGGCCGGGCGATCGAGGAGCTCACCACCGCGGGCGGTCTCAGCGCGCAGACCGCATCGGCCGTGACCGCGCTGGCCGGCATCCTCTACATCGTCGTGCTGATCGTGGTGGCGGCCGGCGGCATCCTCACGCTCTGGCTCGTGCTGCGGCACTACCGGCGTGCCGAACGTGCCGGGGCGGTCGCGCATTCGGCCGTCGGGCAGCCGGCCGTCAGCGACCCGCCGGCGCCTCCGCAGCGGCCGATCGTCTGAGCGTCACGGCGCGGTCGGCGTCCTCCATCACGAGCTCCGCGTTGATCTGGGCGCCGGCCAGCGCGCCGGCGGCCGCGGCCGCGCCGACCTGCGCTTTGGCATCGGCGACGTTGCCCGCCGCCCAGACGCCGGGAATGCCCGTGCGCCCGAACTCGTCCGCCTGGATGCTGGTGCCCATCCCGCCGGGAAGCTCGACGCTGCGAAGCCCCAGGGAGGCGAGCCCCTGCGTGCGCGCCTCCATCCGCGACGCGACGGCGAGCACGTCGCGGGCGACGACGGCGCCGTCGTCGAGCCGGACGCCGGTGATGCGGTCGCCCGCCGTCTCGACCGTGGCGACGCGTCCGGCGACCACGGGGATGCCCAGCGCGTCGAAGCGGGCCAGGGCCGCGTCATCGGGCTCGTGACCGTTCGCCAGGTACACGACGTCGTCCGAGAGCTGCCGGAACAGCAGCGCCTGATGGACGGAGCCGTCACCGGTCGCGACGACGCCGATGGCGCGGTCGCGCACCTCCCAGCCGTGGCAGTACGGGCAGTGCACGAGGTCACGTCCCCAGCGATCGGCGAGACCGGGGATGTCGGGGAGCACGTCCCGCAGCCCCGTCGCCACGAGCAGGCGACGGGCCCCGATCGTGCGGCCGTCGTTCAGGGTGACGACGAATCCGTCGCCCGCACGCACCGCGTCCGTCACTTCGCCGTCGAGGATGCGGCCGCCGTAGCGTCGCACCTCGTCCCGCCCCGTCCGCAGCAGTTCGGCCGGCGGCATCCCTTCCCGGCCGAGGAGTCCGTGGACGCCCTCGGCGGGCGCGTTGCGCGGCGAGCCCGCGTCGATCACGAGCACGTCCCGTCGCGAGCGCGCCAGCATCAGCGCGCCGCTGAGCCCCGCCGCGCCGCCGCCGATCACCACGGCGTCCGCCGTCCCGTCCTGCTGTCCCCAGTGGTCCGTCATGCCGCCAGTTTCGATGCTGTGTCCCCGAATCGGCAACTCTTCTTGCCGAAGTGGCAAACTGGGGCCATGGACACGGAAGACGCCATCGCGGCCGCCGGAGCGCGCCTGCGTCGCCTGCGCAACGATCGCGGCCTCACCCTCGCCGAGGTCGAGGAGGCGACCGGGATCTCGGCCAGCACGCTCAGCCGCCTGGAGTCCGGGCGACGCCGGGCGACGCTCGAGCTGCTGCTCCCCCTCGCGCGGGTCTACGGCACTTCCCTCGACGAGCTGGTCCGCGCCCCCGCCGCCGACCCGCGCGTGCGCGCGCGGCCCATCCGGCGCGACGGGATGACGATGCTGCCGCTGTCGCGGCAGGCCGCGGAGCTGCAGGCCTTCAAGATCGTCATCCCGGCCGGCGCCCGTACGGTTCCGCGGCAGCGGACGCACGACGGCTACGAGTGGCTCTACGTGCTCAGCGGCCGCCTCCGCCTGAAGCTCGGCGACGAGGAGGTCGTGCTGGAGCCCGGCGAGGCGGCCGAGTTCGACACGCGGGTGCCGCACTGGTTCGGGACAGAGACCGGCGGGGCGGTCGAGCTGCTCTCGCTGTTCGGCGCGCAGGGAGAGCGCGCGCACGTCCGTGCCCGGACGACCGCGGAGCGGGCCTGACGCCGACGCGGCGGCTCACTCCGTCCCGGTTGCGGTTCCGCTCTCGCTCTCGGTCAGTGCCTCCTGCGCCTCCTTCGGCAGCTTCCGCACCTTGGCGCGGCGCTTGCGGCGGTCCGGGATCATCGACCGCATCTCCTCGAGGCGGCCGAAGCACAGCAGCCGGTCCCCGGCCTCCAGAACGACGCCGCTGCGCGGGTTCGGGATGACGGACGCGCCCCGGTGCAGGGTGAGCACCGAGATGTCGCGGTCGCCGAGGCCGGAGTCGCGGAGCGTCTTGCCGACGAGGTCCGCGTTGGTGTGCACGAGCAGTTCGGCGACGCCGTAGCCGGTCGAGACGGTGAGGCGCTGACGGACGTCGATCTCGGGGAACGCCACCTGGTTGTCGATGAAGTCGATGATCGCCCCGGCCACATCCAGCCCGGTCGCCCGCTCGATCCCCTCGAGGCCCGGGGAGGAGTTGACCTCCATGACCAGCGGGCCGTCCTTGCCCTCGAGCATGTCGACGCCGGCGACCCGCAGTCCCATGATCTGCGCCGATCGGACGGCGGCCTCCTCGAACTCCGGGGTGAGTGCGACCTTCTCGACGGTGCCGCCGCGGTGGACGTTGGACCGGAACTCGTCGCCGCTCGCCACGCGCCGCATCGCGGCGACCACGCGGTCGCCGACGACGAGCGCGCGGATGTCGCGCCCGCGGCTCTCGGCGATGAAGCTCTGGATGAGCACGTTCTGCTTCGTCGAGTGGAGGGTCTCGATGATCGACTCGGCGATCTTCGCCTCCGGCGCCAGGATGACCCCGATGCCCTGCGTGCCCTCGAGCAGCTTGATGACCACCGGCGCACCGCCCACGCGCTCGATCGCCATGCGCACGTCCGCGCGGCTGTTCACGAACGCCGTGCGCGGCATCCCGATGTTGTGGCGCGAGAGGATCTGCGTCGCCCGCAGCTTGTCGCGCGAGTTCGTGATGCCGTTCGCCGTGTTGGGCGTGTACACATCCATCTGCTCGAACTGCCGCACGACGGCAGTGCCGTAGTAGGTGATCGAGTTGCCGATGCGCGGCAGGATCGCGTCGTAGTCGGACAGCAGCCGGCCGCGGTACTGCAGGTCCGGTTCGTCGCCGGAGAGGTCGATCGCGAACCGCAGCGTGTTGAGCACCTTGACCGTGTGACCGCGGTTCTCGGCCGCCGAGCGCAGCCGCTGCGTCGAGTACGCGTGCGGGGCGCGCGAGAGGATGGCGAGTTTCACGGGGCTGCTCCTGCGAAGATGGGGAAATGACCGACCTCCATCCAACCACCGACATGGTCGGCTGGCGTGAGTGGGTGAGCCTTCCCGGTATCGGCGTGCCGTGGATCAAGGTGAAGGTCGACACCGGAGCCCGCAGCTCGTCCCTGCACGCCTTCGACATCGAGGAGCTGCCGGGCGACCGCGTGCGGTTCCGGGTGCAGCCGTGGCAGGACTCCGACAGGGATGCGGTCACCGCCGAGTGCCCGGTGCACGACCGCCGCGTGGTGCGCAGTTCGTCCGGTCACACGGAGGAGCGGATCGTCGTGCTGCTCGACGTCGTGCTCGGCGGCCGGCCGGTCACAGCGGAGACGACGCTGACCAACCGCGATCAGATGGGCTTCCGGATGCTGGTCGGGCGCGAGGCGCTGCGCCAGGGCTTCCTGGTCGACCCGGCCCGCTCGTTCCTGGGCGGCCGCGCCCCCCGCGAGATCCGCCGCCGCAACCGCGGGCGCGAACTCGCCTGACGCGCGCACCTCCCGTCGCCGCTTCTCCTCCCTTGCCGCGCGCTGGCGTAAACGGAGGATTTTCCGGCCGTTTCGGCCGCCAGCCCCTCCGTTTCTGGCCGAATCACCCATCCCATCCCCGCTTCGCCTCCGTTTCCGCACCCAGATCGCTGCGGTGGCAGGCCGCGCGAAACGGAGGCGATGGATGCTCGACGCGCCGAGAGAGTACGGAAACGGAGGACATCCGCACCGGGAACTCGGCTCGTCTCCTCCGTTCGCGAAGCCGGAGGGGGAGGCGGGCGGAAGGGGCGCGGCGCTCAGTCGAGGCCGAGCTCGCGCCGCCAGTGGGCCAGGAACTCGGCACCGGCGTCGTCGTGGATGGCATCGCCGATCGTGATCACCTGGTACGGCCGGTCGAGCACGCCGTCGGCGGGCCGCACGTCCACGTGCGCCACGTCGTATCCCGCGTCGTGGACGAAGTCCGCCATCTTGTAGTCGCTGCGCGAGTCGCCGACCGAGCGCCAGCGGCGGGGGAGCGGCCCGCGCGCCGCGAAGTAGTCGAAGGCGCGCTGCGCACCGCGGTCCTTGTCGAGCAGCACCGACTCGATGTCCGTCGAGATGATCGTCGGGTCGATCCGGTAGGGCACGGCGCCGTCGGCGTCCGGCGCCACCCGGTCGCCGTAGCGCAGGCCGACTCCGAGTCCGGTCAGCGCGTCGAAGGCGGCGTCCTGGAAGCGCGACTGCGCCTCGGCGTAGGTGTCGGCATCCACATCCGTGCGCTGCTCGACGGAGATCATCGCGCGCTTGGTCTCGTCGAAGAACATGGTGTCGGCGAAGCGGTCGCGCACCAGGCGGCGGACCGCGTCGACGGCCTCCGGCGAGAAGGCGACGGTCTCGTCCACGGTGACCTCGCCCATCCCCTCGCCCGTGATCGGCGCCCAGGCACCGCCCTTCTCGAACACGCCGAACATCCGCGCCCGCTGCTGGTCGAGGGCGTCGCCCAGGCCGGCGTCGCACAGCGGAGTCACCACCTGGTTGCGGATGAAGTCGCCGGATCGCCCGGTGATGAACGCGATCGGGACGCCCGCTGCCGCCATCGCGACCAGATCGGTGACGATGCTGCGGATGGCGATGGTACGGGTGACGGGACTCGCGAGGGGCCCGTCGACGTCGAAGAGGAGGCCGAGGTTGTGCACAGTCCATTCTCTCCGCTGCGAGAATGGTCGCATGTCGCAGCCCGCTCCCGCAGTCCCGCCGCTGTGGCATCCGGATGCGCCCAGCACCGTCGTTCAGGGCGACAACCTCGCGGTGCTGGCCGACCTCCCGGACGCCTCGTTCCGCCTGATCTACCTGGACCCGCCGTTCAACACCGGGCGGCCGCAGGCGCGGCAGACCCTCACCTCGGTGCGATCCGAGGGCGGCGCGGGCAGCGTGATCGGCTTCAAGGGCCGCAGCTACGAGCGCATCAAAGGCGATCTGCTCAGCTACGACGACCGCTTCGAGGACTACTGGGGCTTCCTGGAGCCACGGCTCATCGAGGCCTGGCGGGTGCTCGCCGACGACGGGACGCTGTACCTCCACCTCGACTACCGCGAGTCGCACTACGCCAAGGTGCTGCTGGATGCGCTGTTCGGCCGAGAGTCGTTCCTCAACGAGATCATCTGGGCCTACGACTACGGCGCGAAGCCGAAGAACCGCTGGCCGGCCAAGCACGACACGATCCTCGTCTACGTGAAGGACCCGTCGGCGTACCACTTCGACTCCGCCGCGGTCGAGCGCGAGCCGTACATGGCCCCCGGCCTGGTCACTCCCGAGAAGGCGCAGCTCGGCAAGCTCCCCACCGACGTCTGGTGGCACACCATCGTGTCGCCGACGGGCCGCGAGAAGACCGGCTACCCGACGCAGAAGCCGGAGGGCGTGCTGCGGCGCATCGTGCAGGCGTCGAGCCGCGAGGGGGACTGGGTGCTCGACTTCTTCGCGGGAAGCGGCACGACCGGCGCCGTGGCGTCGGCGCTCGGGAGGCGGTTCCTCCTGGTCGACAGCAACCCGGCGGCCGTCGCGGTCATGCGTGACCGGTTGGCGGCCTGCGAACCCGGCGTCCGCTTCGTCGGCTGAGCGCATCCTCCCCATCCTCGGCGTTCGTCCGGAAATCTCAGAGTCGTGTGTGGAAGGGTGGATGCACTATGCGATCGAGCCTCCGCACCCTCCCCTTCCTCTGGGGTGCGCTCGTCTCCGCCGGCTCGTTCGTCGCGGTCTACGTGGTGTTCGTGCAGAGCTACATCGGCCAGGTGATCGATGAGCGCGCGTTCGCCGGAGCGGACGCCTGGAAGGGCGACGTGATCGAGTTCGCGCACACGTTCCTCAATGCGCTGCCGGTCGCATCGGTGGTGATCGGGGCTGTCGCGGCCATCGCGATCGTGCTGGTCCGGCGCAACTGGCTGGTCTTCGCGGTCGCCGTCGGTGCGGCCATCGGGGCGAACGTGAGCACGCAGGTGCTGAAGTACACCATCCTGTCGCGGCCCGAGAAGGGCGTGGATGTCGGCCTGTCCAACTCGCTCCCCTCCGGTCACACCGCCGTCGCCGCGTCTGCGGCCCTGGTCGTCTTCCTGGTCGCGTCGCCGCGCCTCCGGCCGGTGGCGGCGGTCGTCGGATCGGTCTTCGCGATTGCTGCCGGCGCATCCACTCTCGTGGAGCAGTGGCACCGGCCGAGCGATGTGGTGGCCGGGATGCTGGTGGTCGCGTTCTGGGGCTGCCTCGCCGGGATCGTGCTCTCCTGGCTGCGCCTGCCGGGTGCCGAGCCGCCGGTGCGGAGCAAGCTGTGGCCGCTGGTCTGGATCGGCTCGGTCTGCGCGGCCGGCTCGGTCATCGCGCTGCTGGTGACCTACTTCTCGGCGCAGTCCGGCACCCAGCACCTGTTCATCGCCTACGCGGGCGGCGTCGCGGCGATCGTCGCGACGGGGTTCGTCCTGGCGGCGCTGGGCAACCGCCTGTACCGCCGGCTGGCCTGAGGCGGGTCGCGCGCGGGCCCGCGGGTCAACGGCCGGTCGCACCGTCCGCGCGCTCGCCGACGTCGATGTCGTCGATCTCGAACCCGTCGAACATGGCGTGCGGTCGGTCAGGCCTTCTCGCGCAGGTTCTCGGCGATCTTCTGGAGCGACCCGTCGAGCGCCTGCTGCATCCCGTCGAACTCCTGCGTGGTGTGGATGGTGAGCTCGACGCCGTCGTCGGTGAGGCGCAGGGCGCCGTGGTAGTCGTGCGGTCCGGGAGCAGACCAGCGCACCTCGCGGGCGGCGTGATCGACGTCGAAGTTCGCTTCGGAGGTGACGGTCTCGTCGGTGCCGTCGTGGTCGGCGTCGACGTGGGCCGTCGTCTCCACTTTGCCGTCGGGCAGCTCGTGCGCCTCGGTCATCCGCGGGAAGTAGGCGGGCAGGTTCTCCGGGTCGGAGACGTAGTCGAAGTACTCGTCGGCGTCGCCGTCGAGCGGCCGCTTCGCAGTGTAGGTGGGCATGCCGCGACCGTACGCCCGCTCCGCCCCCTCTGCATCCCCTCCCCCCACCTTCGAGTCCATCCAGCCTCCCCGAGGTGCGACATCATGTCGCAACCCCCGCCGAGGTGCGACATGATGTCGCACCTCGGCGCAGATTGGGGCGACGACTCACGTCTCGCCGGCGGGGCGCGTCAGGTGCTCTGGCGGATGACGAGCTCGGTGGGGAGGAGGGTGACGCGGTCGACGTGCTCGCCCGCGAGGCGCCGCACGAGAACGCGGGCCATCGTCTCGCCGAGCGCGATGGACGGCTGGTGCACCGTCGTCAGCGGCGGCGTCGACATCAGGCCGAAGCTGTCGTCGTCATACCCGACCACCGCGATGTCGCCCGGGATGCTGAGCCCCGCTTCGTGGATAGCCGAGTACGCCCCGGCCGCCATCTGGTCGTTCGCGGCGAACAGGCCGTCGATCGGGCGGCCCTCCGCGAGCAGCCGCCGCATCGCCTCGGACCCCGACGCGGGCGAGAAGTCGCCGTACGCGACCAGCGTCGCATCGAGCCCGGCCGCATCCATCGCGCGCTTCCACCCGGTGTACCGGTCGAGGCCGGCCGGCATGTCCTGCGGGCCGGTGATGAGGGCGATGTTGCGGCGCCCGCGGTCGATGAGGTGCTGGGTGGCGACCTGCGCGCCCGCGACGTTGTCGACGTCCACGTAGTACGACAGGTGCTCGGTCTCGCTGACGGGGCGTCCGCCGAAGACGAGCGGGAGGGATGCGCCCAGCTGCGCGTAGGAGTGGTCGCCCGAGTGGTGCGAGACCACGAGCGCTCCGTCGACGTTGCCGCCCATCAGGTAGCGCCGGGTCTTGTCGGGGGTGGTCTCCGACGAGATCACCATGTTGAGCGTGTACTCCGTGTCGGCGAGGCTGAGCGCGACGCCCTGGACGATGGAGGCGAAGAACGGATCGGCGAACACCTTGGCCGTCGACTCCGGCACGACCAGCGCGACCACCTGCGTCCGCCGCGACGCCAGCGAGCGGGCGGCGCGGTTGGGCACGTAGTTGAGATCCGCGATCGCGCGCTCCACCGCGGCGACGACCTCGGCCGTCACCTTGGGCGACCCGTTGACGACGCGCGAAACGGTCGCGCGTGACACGCCGGCCCGCGCGGCCACCGCCTCCAGGGTCGGCACCGCCCCGCCCGTGATCTGCTCCGTCGTCATCGGGTCTCCTCGTCGCTCGCGTCCATGCTAGACGCGCGACGCGGCGACCTCCTCCGCTGCGCCCTCCGCGCGCGCTGCCGCGATGACCTGAGCGAACGCGCGCCCCGAGTCCTTGACCGTGCGCTCCTGCGTCTCGTAGTCGACGCGCACGATGCCGAACCGCTTGGCGTAGCCCCACGCCCACTCGAAATTGTCGAGCAGCGACCAGACGAAGTACCCGCGCACGTCGGCGCCCTCGTCGATGGCCCGGCCGACCGCGTCGATGTGCGCGAGGATGTATGCCTCGCGCTCGCTGTCGTGCACGCGGCCGTCGGCGGACACGACGTCCTCGTACGCGGCGCCGTTCTCGGTGATGTAGAGCGGCGGGAGGGTCGGGTAGTCGCGGGTGAGGCGCACCAGCAGTGCGCGCAGCCCGTCCGGGTTGACCTCCCAGCCCATCGCCGTCGTCGGCAGGTGCCGCGACGGGAAGGTCACGTACTCGCTGCCGACGAACGGCGACGAGGTCGGCCGTGACGTGGGAACGACCGGCGCTGGCTCGTCCGGGCCGAGCGGATGCCCGCTCACGTTGTCGTCGTGATAGTGGTTCACGCCGAGGAAGTCGAGCGGCTGGGCGATCGTGGCCAGGTCGCCGTCGTGCACGAGCTCCTCGAACCGGTGCTCGCGCACGTCCTCCAGCACGTCGGCCGGGTAGGAGCCGAGCAGCAGCGGTTCGAGGTACATCCGGTTCCAGAGGCCGTCGATGCGCCGTGCCGCCTCGCGGTCCACCGGGTCGGCGGGGTCGTTCGGCACGGCCGTCGTCAGGTTGAGCGTGATGCCGAGCTTCAGCTCATCGGCCTTCCCGCGCTCCCCGGCGCGGGAGCGGATGGCCGACGCGGCGAGCCCGTGAGCGAGGTGCTGGTGGTGCAGCGCTGCGAGCCCGGCGCGCGGCTCCTGCCTGCCCGGCGCGTGCTCTCCGCCCGCGTACCCGATCAGGGAGGAGCACAGCGGCTCGTTGAAAGTCGTCCAGTGGTCGACCCGATCGCCGAGCGCGTCGTACACGGCGACGGCGTAGTCGCGGAACCGGTACGCGGTGTCGCGCGCCGCCCAGCCGCCCTTCTCCTCGAGCGCTTGCGGCAGATCCCAGTGGTACAGCGTCAGCCACGGCAGGATGCCGGCGCCGAGCAGCTCGTCGACCAGCCGGTCGTAGAACGCGAGCCCGGACGGGTTGACCGCGCGGTCGCCCGGCTTCACCCGCGCCCAGGACGTCGAGAACCGGTAGGACTGCAACCCCAGGGAGGCCATGAGCGCCACGTCCTGCGGCATCCGGTGATAGTGGTCGACCGCCACCTCCGGGGTGTCGCCGCCGGCGATCGCCAGGGGAACGCGGGCGAAGGCATCCCAGATGGAGTCCTCCTTGCCGTCCTCGTGGGCGGCGCCCTCGATCTGGGCGGCGGCGGTGGCCGACCCCCAGAGGAAGCCGTCGGGCCAGGTGCGGTTCATTCTCAACCTTTCACCGCGCCCGCCATGATGCCGGAGACCAGCTGCCGGCCGGCGAGCACGAAGAGGATCAGCAGGGGGATGGTGGCGAGCACGGCTCCGGCGAGCACGATCGAGTAGTCGACGTACTTCGCCGACTGCAGCTGGCTCAGCGCCACCTGCAGCGTCGGGTTCTGCGGCGCGACGAGCAACGGCCAGAGGTAGTCCGTCCACGCGGTCATGAAGGTGAACAGGCCGAGGATGGCCATCGCGGGCCGGGCGGCCGGCACGCCGACGTGCCAGAAGGTGCGGATCATGTTCGCGCCGTCCACGCGGGCCGCCTCGATGAGCTCCTCCGGGATCACATCGACCAGGTACTGCCGCATGAAGAACACGCCGAACGCCGTCACCAGGGTCGGCACGATGACCGCGCCGAGGGTGCCCGTCCAGCCGAACTGCTTCATCACCATGAACAGCGGGATGATGCCCAGCTGGGTCGGCACGGCCAGCGTCCCGACCACGAAGACCATCAGGCCCTCCCGGCCGCGGAAGCGCAGCTTGGCGAACGCGTACCCGGCGAGTGTCGAGAATCCGACGACCGACAGGGTGATGACCGACGCGACGATGATCGAGTTGCCGAGCGCCAGCCAGAACGGCACGGTGTTCAGCACTTCGCCGACGTTGGTCCAGAACTGTCCGCCGGGCAGCAGGGGCGGCCAGGTCGAGGTGAGCACCGTGCTGTCGCTGGAGCCGGCGACGAACGACCACCACAGAGGGTAGGCGCCGCCGATGAACAGGGCGAGCAGGATCCCGTAGGTGAGGAATCCGGGCCGCCGGTCGATGCCGAGCGCCTTGCGCTTGGGGGCCCGTCCGGGTCGGGTCCCGGCGACGGGGCGGGTGGCGCGGGTGTCGCGGGCGGTGGCGGTCACAGGTTCTTCTCCTCGCTCGCTGCGGCCAGGGTGCGCGAGACCTGCAGTCGTCTGGCGGTCCGTCTCCGATGCAGCCGGTTCTCCGTGGAGGCGATCCGGCGCGAGATCAGGAAGTTGAGCACCCCGAACAGGACGATCAGGAGGAACAGCAGCCACGCGATCGCGGAGGCCTTGCCGAAGTTCTGGCGGTTGAACGCCATGTCCCAGAGGTAGAGGACGGTGGTCTGGTACTGCCGCTGGGGCCCGCCGGGGACGGCGCTCGACGGGTTGAACAGCTTCGGCTCCGTGAAGATCTGCAGTCCGCCGATGGTGGCCGTGATGATGACGAAGATCATCGTCGGGCGGATGCTCGGCAGCGTGATGGAGAAGAAGCGGCGGAACGACCCGGCGCCGTCGAGCGCGGCCGACTCGTGGATGTCGCGGGGGACCGCCTGCATGGCGGCCAGCAGGATGAGTGCGTTGTAGCCCGTCCAGCGCCAGTTCACCATGGAGGCGATGGCGACGTGCGACGGGAAGGTCTGGGTCTTCCACATCACCGGGTCGAGGCCGATGGCCTGCAGCATGTTGTTGATCAGGCCGTATTTCTCGTCGAACGCGCTCGAGAAGATGAGGGTCACCGCGACCGGCGTGACGACGTAGGGGAGCAGCACGCTCATCCGCCAGAAGGTCTTGGCGCGGATGTTCTGGTCGAGGATCGCCGCGATGAACACGGCGGCGATGAGCTGCGGGATGGCGGAGAGCAGGAAGATGCTGACCGTGTTGAACAGCGAGTTCCAGAAGAACGGATCGCTCAGCTCCGCCGCGTAGTTCTTGAAGCCGACCCATTCGCCTGGCCCGGTGAGCAGGTTCCAGTTGTTGAGCGAGACGACGAACGTGTAGACGAGCGGGAAGAGCCCGACCAGGCCGAAGAGGATGAAGAAGGGCGCGATGTAGAAGTACGGCGACGCCTTCACGTCGAAGCGGCTGAGACGCTGCCGGAAGCTGAGGTCGGCGCGCGGCGAGCGGCCGCGGCGCGGTGGGGCGGCGGGAGCGGTGGCGCCGGCGTCGTCCCGGGTGGTGGTGGCGGTGGTGGTCATGGCGGTTCTCCCCGTGGTGCGGGCCCCCGCCGCCGGTGCGGCGGCGGGGGCCCTCGTGTGGTTTCGGGTTATTTGTTGACGACCAGCTGGTTGAGCAGCTTCATGGCGTTGCTCCACGCCTGGTCGCCGTTCGCCTTGCCGGAGTCGAGCTCCTGGACGGACGGCCCGAAGACCTGCGACTGGATGACGGAGTCGTCCGGTCCCTTGTACTGGGCGACGACGCCCTTGGCGCGCTCCCCGAGGATCTGGCCGATGGGCGCGTTGTTGAAGAACTTCGTCAGGTCGCTCTCACCCGTGACGCCCGCGTCGGTCTGGGCGGCGGTCACCGACGGGAAGGTCCCGGCGGCCTGGAAGGTCTGCACCTGCGACTTGGCGGTGGTCAGCCACGCCGCGAGGGCCGCGGCCTCCTTCGGGTGCTTCGACTGCTTCGGGACCGTCAGGAACGATCCGCCCCAGTTGGCCGCACCGCCCGGGAACACGTTGGCGAAGTCCCAGCCGCTGGTGGCGTCTCCGCCGCCGGCCTTGACCTGGCCCTGCACGACCCCGAGCATCCAGCCCGGGCAGACGAACGTGGCGAAGGAGCCGTCGGTGAAGGCCTTGCCCTTGCCCCAGTCCCACTGGGTCTGGTTGGAGGAGAGACCGCCCGCAGCGCCCGCAGCGAGCTTGGACCACAGCGCCTTGAGGTCGCTGTTGTTCTCGATGTTGAGCTTGCCGTCCTTCGTGTAGTAGCCCTCCTCCTGCTGGTTCACCATGGCGTTCCAGATGAAGCCGGACTGGTCGTACCAGGGCTTGCCGGTGGCGGCGTGGTACTGCTCGCCGACCGTGAAGTAGTCGTCCCAGGTGGCGTTCTCGCCGCCGAACAGCTTGGCGACGGACTCGCGGTCGCTGGGCAGGCCGGCCGCGGCGAAGAGCTTGCCGTTGTAGCAGAGGCCCTCCGGTCCGATGTCGGTGCCGTAGCCGATGATGCGGCCGCTCTTGTCGGTGGCCTGCTTCAGCTTCCAGTCGACCCAGCGGTCCTTGATGTCGTTCGCGCCGTAGTCCTTCAGGTCGTTGAACTGGTCGGAGACCTGCATGACTTTGCTGAGCCAGCCCTCTTCGACGGCCTGGACGTCCGGGAGGCCGCTTCCTGCCGCCTGCTTGGTCTGCCAGTCGGTGAGCGCGTTGTCGCCGGTGTCGATGTTGGTGGCCTTGATCTTGATGCCGGGGTGCTCCTTCTCGTACTGCGAGTAGAGCTTGTCGAAGCCCATCGTGCCGAACGTGGTGACGGTCAGCGTGACGGGGTCCGAGCTGGATCCGCTGCCTCCGCTCGATGAGCATCCGGCTGCGATGAGGGCGAAGGATGCTGCGCCGGCGACGGCCGCGGCGATCCTGGTGCGTCGTGAAAGCTTCACGGTTCACTCCTTTGTGCGTGTGTCTTGTGTGCGCCTGGTGCGCGCTGAGAGCGCTCTCATAACGAAGGCGTGAGAGCGCTCTCACGCGTTTGGAGAGACTTTAAGACGGTCCGCACGCCGTTGTCAAGTCCTTCGTGGTCGCGCTCTCATCCGCGAGATTCCCGTCATAATTGCCTTTCCGCATCTTAAATTAAAGCAAGTATTTGTGTTTGTCATAGACTGCAGCCACCGCGGCACTTCTTCCGCGGGTCAGCATGAGGAGGATCATGAAGAAGATCACCAAGGTGGTCGCGACGGCTGCTGCAACGATCGTGTTGCTGAGCTTCGGCGTCACGACCGCAAACGCGACCACCGCGTATCCGGAAGGCGGGACGTGGAACTACGGCGTCAGCGGTAGCTACACGACATCGGACTACTACCACGGCTCACGGACGCACAAGTCGACTGCTGTGGGAGCGACTACGTCCATCACGGCGTGGACTTCGCCAGGCGTGTGGGCGCGCGCGAAAGCCATCTCGGCGCTCGGCGGAAACAAGGCCTACTACGACGTGAAGTGAGAGCGGAGGTGTCGCGTGGCAGCGCGACACCTCCTCTTCACGCAGCGGAGCTACTCACATGCGCAAAGACAGGTCCCTCCTACCGGTCATCTCGGCTATGACTCTTCTCGCTCTTTCTGGGTGCAGCGCCGGCGGCGAGGGTGCGCTCGCGAAACGATCGACATCGCCCGGGTCATGGTCAGAGGAGGTGCAGCAGGCTTATGACAAGGCGACCGACGCCGCCATCAAGCAAACTCTCCGAGATGGTCGCATCAGTGACCAGGAGTACTCGGAGATGAAACAGCGGTATTCGGACTGCCTCAAAGGGGGCGGGATCACTCTGAAGAGGTACGACTTCGAAGGAAGCGAGTACGTCCCGCCCACGTCCATGTCGAGCGATGAGGCACACGATATCGAATCGCGATGCTCGGACCAGTCCGGCGAGTATCCGATCTCCTATTTCTACGTGCAGATGCGGGCGAATCCGACTCACTCGAACCTGGCCCAGGCGGTCGTCGATTGCTTCAAGCGCAGGGGCCTGGTCGGGCCCGGCTACGGGCTGAAGGATTATCAGGCGGGTGACCTGCCGACATCGAATGACAAGGCGGTCGCGGCGTGCTCCACCGACCCGAACGGCCTCCTCGGTGGCTAGACGATCTATCCGAAATGCTGTCGGGTGGGTGGCCGTTCTCGTGGCCCTCGCGGCTTGCTCCGGAGCCGCAGTAGCGGCAGCCCTACTGAGTGCACCGCCCGACGACCTCAAAGCCGCGTCCAAGACCTCCGAGGCTCCAGTGGGCAACGACAAATTTGATGACTCACGACCTATTCAACTCTCGGTGAAGGCGGCGACCCCATCCCACCTGTTCGCCCCAGCCGGCGGCAGGGTCACCGCGTTCGAATGTGAGCAAGGCGCCGCCATGACATCCGGCGACACGCCGCTCTCTATCGACGGAAATCCAAAGCTTGCGCTCGCGACTGCGGTTCCGCTCTGGCGCGACTTGGCACTGAGAGCACAAGGAGATGACGTCAAAGCGGTGCAACAGGAGCTGATCCGGCTTGGGCACCCGGTCGGAGCCGACGGTCGGCTCGGGGCGCAGACGCTGGCCGCGCTTAAGAGCGTGCTCACGAGGGTCGGTGTCACGGTCGAAGGGGATGTGGTTCCGGTCAGCTCATTCGTGTGGCTCCCTGAGGCGTCTGCGACGATATCGACGTGTGACGTGTCCGTTGGCGCTGAGATCGCGTCCGCAGCGTCCCTGGCTACATTCGCGAGCGCATCCCCGAAAGTCACGGTGGTCGCGCTTCCCACCGATCTCGTGTCGGGTCCCCGCGTCGTCCAGATCGGATCATCAAGATACCCGCTGCGCGACGACGGCGAGGTGACCGTGCCAGACGTCACATCGCTCGGGGGACAAGCCGCGTCCGAAGATTCGAGCACAGCAGGCAAGCCGATCGACGCGCAGATCCTCCTCGCTACGCCCATCGACGTTCGGGTCGTCCCGCCGAGTTCCGTCTATGACATCGCGGGGTCAAGCGGTTGCGTCGCCTCGGGTCGCGCGACGTACCGCGTCCGCCTGGTCGGTTCGCAGCTTGGTCAGTCTTTGGTGGACTTCGGAGACACGCATGGCCCTCATCACGTCGATGTGCCCCCACGAAATCGCAAACCATGCGCGTGACCCTGTCAGAACTCGGTCACCGGTTCCCGGGCGGACCGTGGCTGTTTCGGCATCTGGAGATAGCGCTCGAGCCGGGGCGTGTGTACTCGCTGACCGGGCCCTCCGGTACCGGCAAGAGCACCTTGCTCGCCCTGATGGCTGGCTGGCTTACGCCAGCGGAAGGAACTGTGGACAAACCGGCCGACGTGCGTATCGTTTGGGTGTTCCAGAACCCGCATGGCACACCCCATCGCTCGGCGCGCGATCATATCGCCCTCCCCTACCTCGCGAAGGGACATTCGCCCAGCGAGGCAGACGCCCAAGCAGACGTAATGCTCGATCTCTTCGACTTGCGGGACGTCGGCGAGAGACCGTTCCGCGAGTTGTCAGGAGGGGAGGCGCAACGGCTGATGCTCGCCAGAGGGCATGCCGCCGAGCCAGACCTTTTCCTGATCGACGAGCCGACGGCGCAACTCGACCGGCAGACTGCAACGACGGTCAACGCGTGCATCGGTGCTCTTGCGAAGACATCAGCGATCGTCGTCGTTGCCACGCATGATGACGACACGCGTGACGCGTGCACGCATCACATCCGCCTTGAGAGGCGCGCCGATATCCGGAGTGGCGGGTGAGGCTACGATCTGTGCTCCGCGAGGTGTGGCGAGACCTCGTCACGGGGACGGCGCGGGCTCGAGGATTTGCCATAGCGGCCGCGATCATTATGGTGTTGGCGGCTACCGCCGAACTGATGTCGATTCAGCAGCTTGCCGAACAAGCTCAAGAGTTCGACCGAAGCGGTGCGTCCATCTCGATTGTGGAGGACAAAGCGAAGATCGATGGTGGGCGCTGCGACGACCTCGCCCGACTTCCCGACGTCCGTGCCGCCGGCGCCATCCGGGCTACCACCGAGACGATCAAGCCGACGGTCCTCCCTAGCGCCCCACTTCCCCTTTTCGACGCTTCGCCGGGGTATGCGGCCGTGATCGGCTCGGACCCGCGAACTGCGGGTGTCCTGTTGGGGGCGGAAGCCTCGGAGGCACTCGGCATCTCTGAAACCGGAATGATCTCGGCAACGAGTGGGAGCGTTCCGGTCGCCGGCACGTATGCCTACCCGGATGATGGACGACGGCCAGGGTTCTCGTACGCCGCCATCGCCCCCGGCAACTCAGACGCCCCGTTTGACGAATGCTGGGTTCACACGTGGCCGGTGAAGGATGTCACCTCGGCACTGCTCGGGACAGTGAGGGCCGGCGGCCCCGAATCGGATCAGCCGAAGATCTCGCAGTTGAACACCACCCACGGGGAGTCATTCGATGGAGAAGCACTGTTCGACAGCCGCCTGACGCGGTTCAGCGGAGCCCTCACGGCGACGGCGGGATTCGTTCTGGGTCTGATGAGCGTGCGCGTCAGGAAGCTGTCACTTGCCTCCGCCCTACATGCTGGCGTCTCCAAGCGCGCGCTCTTCGGAATCGCCATGATGGAGACCGCGGTGTGGTCGGCGGGTTCAATGATGTTTGGACTGGCGATCATCGAGTTGATCGCCGCGGCTGTCGTTGGTGGAGAGGCGAACGTGTTCCTGGCCGGATTGTTCGCTGCCTTGCCGTTGCTGCCTGCTGCACTCGCTGGAGTGTGGATCGGTGTCGCGACGATCAAGGAAGACCATCTGTTCGACTATTTCAAATCGCGCTGACGACGGCCGCCGCCTCCGGGGAGGCGACGGCCGTCGTCAGCGGGAAGGCGTCAGTCGGTCGCCGGCCGCGGCCGCTGGGCCCTGGTCGACGCAGTGTCAGCGCCGGGCTCCACCAGCGCACCGAACTCGTTGGCTGCGCGCGTGGCGAGGACCCCGGTGTCGTACTCCTCGTCGTCGTCCTCCGACAGCGACGCGTACGCCCCGACCGGCTCGCGCTCGGCCGCCTTCGCGGCGTCCGCGGCCGCGGCGTCGTCCGCGGCCTCCTGCAGGGCCGACTTGGCGCGCAGCGGCGGCGTCTTGAAGAACAGCGACAGGATGAACGCGATCAGCACCACGAACATCGCGACCCAGTAGACCTGCACCGCCGAGGCGTTGAAGCCCACCAGGAACGGCTTGGAGAGCCGCGGGTCCGCCCCGTTCAGGAACGAGGTGTCGTTGGTCGCCGCGCTGTCGCTCGACGAGGTCTGCTTCTTCAGCGTGTCCTGGATGTTCGGGACGATGGAGTCCACGAACTGCGACCGGGCGGCGGGATCCGAGAAGTCGAGCGTGACGGTGCCGTCGGGCGCGACCTTCGCGTACGGAGCCTGCTGCTCGATCGCCGCGCCCGCTTTCGCGTTCGCGGTCGCGACCGCCTGCGCTTCGGCAGCCGGCTGCGCCGCCGCGGGGATGGCGCCCGACGCGACGCCTGCGGCGACGGCCGCCTTGGCGGCATCCTGCGCCTTGGTCACGTTCGCCTGGAGCGCGGACTGCGCGGCCTTCGTCGACTCGTCGACGATCTTCGTGTAGCTCTGCTCCATGATCTGCTTGTTCTCGGGAGCGCTCGCCACCGACGGCGTGAACGCCGCATCCAGGGCGGCGGTCAGGGTGGGGGTGTCCGTCAGCGATGCCTTGATGTTCGTCGGGAAGACCGTGAACAGAAGCGAGAGCAGCACGGCCGTGCCGAGCGTTCCACCGATCTGGCGGAAGAACGTCGATGCGCTGGTCGCCACACCCATGTCGCGCAGGCCGACCGAGTTCTGGCTGGCGATGGTCAGCGTCTGCATCAGCTGGCCGAGGCCCAGGCCGATGAGCAGCATCGCGCCCGCGATGAACCAGTACGAATCGTCGTACTTCACGAACGTCAGGTAGAAGAACCCGCCGGCGAGCATCGCCGTCCCGATGATCGGGAACTGCCGGTAGTGGCCCGTCCGCGCGATGATCTGGCCGGACACGATGGACGACACCATCAGCCCGAGGATCATCGGCAGCAGCTGCAGGCCCGACTCGGTGGGGGTGGAGCCCAGGACGATCTGCAGGTAGAGCGGCAGCGTCAGCATGGCGCCGAACATCCCGAAACCGACCAGGACGCCGATGATCGTCGCCATCGAGAAGGTGCTCGAGCGGAACAGCTTGATCGGGATGAGCGCGTCGTCCTTCATCGCGATCTCGATGAGGATGAACGCGACGATGCCGATCGCGCCGATCACGTAGCAGGCGATGGATGCCGGGCTGTCCCAGCCCCACTCGCGGCCCTGCTCGGCCACCAGCAGCAGCGGCACGAGGGCGACGATGACGCCCGCAGCACCCCACCAGTCGATCCGGGCGGAGCCGCGGGACCGCTTGGGCAGGTGGAGGAACCGCAGCACCATCGCAAGTGCGGCGAGGCCGATCGGCACGTTGATCAGGAAGACCCAGCGCCACCCGGCGATCCAGAGGATCTGGTCCGCGCCGGCGAACAGGCCGCCGACCAGCGGGCCGATCAGGCTCGAGATGCCGAAGACGGCGAGGAAGTAGCCCTGGTACTTGGCGCGCTCGCGGGGGGCGAGCATGTCGCCCATGATCGCCAGCGGCATCGACATCAGACCGCCGGCGCCGAGACCCTGGATGGCGCGGAAGGCGGCGAGCTCGAGCATCGAGGTCGAGAAGGAGGCGAGGATTGATCCGACGATGAAGATGACGATCGCGATGATGAACAGCGGACGCCGGCCGAAGATGTCGGAGAGCTTGCCGTAGATCGGCGTGGAGATCGTCGAGAGGATCAGGTAGCCGGTGGTGACCCAGGCCTGCTGGCTCAGGCCGTGCAGGTCGTCGCCGATGGTGCGGATGGCGGTGCCGACGACGGTCTGGTCGAGGGCCGAGAGGAACATGCCGGCCATCAGGCCGAAGATCACGAAGAGGATCTCGCGATGCGACATGATCGGTTTGGGCGCGGCATTCGCCGCCATGGTCTGACTGGACATCAATCTCCGTGTCGAGAGTCGGGTGGGGGACGGCCGGCACGCGGGACGTCACACCGGTGTGGGGCAAGAGAAATTTTGCGGAGACTGCAAAGTTACACCCGCTACCTCGATACTCACAACGCACCGGGGGGTATGCGGCGATCCCCCGTTCGCCAGCGGCGAACAGCCCGGAGCGACCGCCGTGAGATCCGCGGGAAACCGCGTCGTCCCTGTGGGGGAAAACGAACGAAACTGGCCCCCATCCAGGTCACGCATATGTACGAGGCGTACGTTGAAAATGCCGACCCCCATCCCCCTTCGAAATCGCCTCGAAAGTTCTATGAGATCTCTCAGCCGTCCCCGCCGCGTCCTCGCCGCCGCAGCTGTCGCCGCCTCCGCCGCGCTCGTCTTCACGGCCTGCGCCGGTGAACCGTCTCCCATCACCAAGGCGGTCGCACAGGCGGCCGCGCCAACGCCGTCCCCCTCGGCGACCGTCGTGTCGTCCGTCCAGCCGGCCGCGGGAAGCGTCTCCGGCGGCACCGTGACACTGACGGGCACGAACCTCGAGAAGGTCGCCGCCGTGCAGGTCGGCGGTCAGCCGGCCACCGTCACCCAGGCGACCGACGACAAGGTCGTCGTGAGCGTGCCCGCCGCGGCCAACTTCCAGGCGGGCAGCGTCCCCATCACGGTCACCGACAAGACCGGAAAGCCGGTCACGACCTCGGCCGCGACGTACGACTACCAGGTGCAGACGCCGGTCGACAAGCAGCTCGCATACGCGCTCACGTACTGGAAGAACTACAACACCGCCGAATACGGCGACCTCAACCCGGTGGGCGGCGACTGCGCGAACTTCGTCAGCCAGACGCTCATCGCCCGCGGCTGGCAGATGAACAGCGACTGGTACAACCACGATGCCGCCGCCGACTGGAGCCCGGCGTGGGGATACGTCCCCGCCATGGACAACTACTTCCGCGAGAATGCGGCGCAGCTCGGCCTCACCGAGTACTCGTTCGACCAGCGCGACAAGATCAAGGTCGGCGACATCGTCATGTTCGACTGGAACGACAACAACTCGCTCGACCACGTGCAGATCGTCTCCGCCGTGCAGAACGTGAACGGCCAGATCAAGATCAAGATGGTCGGGCACAACGAGGACAGCGACTACCGCGACCTCGACGAGGCCATCACGGTCGACCACCCGGGCGGCATCGGCCACTTCTGGAGCCTCTCCAAGTAACGGGCGCCATTCCGGTCATGACCGCCTGAGCGTGTCACGCGCGTGAGCTATGCTCATCGCGTGACTCAGGGGGGTGCCCGCGCGGGGCGGGCGAAGATGAGGCGCGCCGCCGTGATCGGCGGAGCGCTCGTCGCGATGCTCGTGCTGTCGGGGTGCGCTTCCGGCCCGATCGTCGCGGCCGGCGCGACGCACCGACCGACGCCCCACCGCTCCGCTCCGTCGCCGCGTCCTCCGCGCCCGACGCCGTCCCTCTCTCCCACGCCGATCCCGGTCGCCTTCGACAAGGCGGCCGAGTCGACCGACGATCCGGCGAGCCCGTGGGTCGTGGTGAACAAGCCGCGCGGCCTGAGCCCGGTGGACTACGCCCCGGCCGACCTCGTCTACCCCGATGTGCCCAACATCAACGACCAGCCGATGCGGCAGGAGACGGCCGCTGCGGTCGTGGCCATGTTCCAGGCGGCGAGGTCGGAGGCGGGGCTGAGCCTCTCCATCCAGAGCGCCTACCGCTCGTTCGCGTCGCAGACGCGCGTCTACGACGACGATGTCGCCAGGAACGGCCAGGCCTACGCGGACACCGACACCGCCCGCCCCGGACACAGTGAGCACCAGACCGGGCTCGCGGTCGACATCAGCGCCGTTCCGGCCCACTGCTCGCTCGACGCCTGTTTCGGCGAGACGGATCAGGGGCGCTGGCTGGCGGCGAACGCCTGGCGCTTCGGGTTCATCCTGCGCTACCCGGCCGACAAGGTCGCCGTCACGGGCTTCACCTACGAACCGTGGCACTTCCGCTACGTCGGCGTGCTGCTGTCGACCGAACTGCACACCACCGGAGTGACCACCCTGGAGGAGTTCTTCGGCCTCCCCGGCGGCGAGACCTACCCCGGCTGACGCTCCCTGTCTCTCCGTCAGAGATCCTGATGTCTCCGACGCGAGCCCGGTTCAGCCGCCGAGCGCGTCCCCGACGATCCGCTTGGCCTCGTCCTGCACCTCGCGCAGGTCGTCTTCGCCCACGAACGACTCGGCGTAGATCTTGTAGACGTTCTCCGTGCCGGAGGGCCGTGCGGCGAACCACGCGGTCTCCGTCTGCACCTTCACGCCGCCGAGCGGAGCGTCGTTGCCCGGCGCGCGGCTCAGCTTCGCCGTGATCGGGTTGCCGGCGAGCTCGGTCGCGGTGATCGCGTCGCCGTCGAGCTTCGAGAGCGCGGCCTTCTGCTCGGGCGTGGCCGGCGCATCCACGCGCTGGTACACCGGGTCGCCGAAGCGCTCGGTCAGCTCGCGGTACAGCTGCGACGGGGACTTGCCCGTCACCGCGCGGATCTCGCTGGCGAGCAGGGCCAGCAGGATGCCGTCCTTGTCCGTCGTCCACGCCGTCCCGTCGAAGCGGAGGAACGACGCGCCCGCACTCTCCTCGCCGCCGAAGCCGACCGTCCCGTCGATGAGGCCGGGCACGAACCACTTGAACCCGACCGGCACCTCCCACAGCCGCCGGCCCAGCGAGTCGGCGACCCGGTCGATGATGGACGACGACACGAGGGTCTTGCCGACCGCGGCATCCTTCCGCCACTCGGTGCGCGTGCGGAACAGATAGTCGATCGCGACCGCGAGGTAGTGGTTCGGGTTCATCAGGCCGCCGTCGGGCGTCACGATGCCGTGGCGGTCGGCGTCCGCGTCGTTGCCGGTGAGGATGTCGAAGTCGGCGCGGCGGGCGACGACCGAGGCCATCGCGGAGGGGCTGGACGGGTCCATCCGGATCTTGCCGTCCCAGTCCAGGGTCATGAATCCCCAGGTCGGGTCGACCTCCGGGTTCACCACCGTCAGGTCGAGGTCGTAGCGTTCGGCGATCGCCTGCCAGTAGTTGACGCTCGCGCCGCCGAGGGGGTCCGCACCGATGCGGATGCCGCTGTCGCGGATCGCCTTCACGTCGATGATGTTCTCGAGGTCGTCCACGTAGTGGCCGCGGAAGTCGTACGTCTCGACGCCGGACGGCTCCGCCATCCGCACCTCGGTCATGCCGTTCGCGATGATCTCGTTGGCGCGCTTCGCGATCCAGCTGGTCGCGTCCGTGTCGGCCGGGCCGCCGTGCGGCGGGTTGTACTTGAAGCCGCCGTCCGACGGCGGGTTGTGGCTCGGGGTGACGACGATGCCGTCGGCCTGGTCGTCATGCCCGGCGCGGTTGTAGCGGATGATCGCGTGCGAGACGGCGGGCGTCGGCACCCAGTCGTCGAACTCGTCCACCAGCACGCGCACCTCGTTGCCGACGAGCACGGCGAGGGCGGTGGTCGTCGCGAACTCGCTCAGCAGGTGGGTGTCCGCACCGATGAACAGCGGGCCGGTGATGCCCTGGCTGTTGCGGTACTCCACGATCGCCTGGGTGGTGGCGGCGATGTGGTCCTCGTTGAACGCCGTGTTCAGCGACGAGCCGCGATGGCCCGACGTGCCGAACACCACGCGCTGCTCCGGGATGCTCACGTCCGGCTTCAGCTCGTAGTACGCGCGCCGCAGGGCGTCGACGTCGATCAGGTCGGAAGGCTGGGCGGGGGTGCCGGCTCGTTCGTCCATGGTCACTACTCTTCCACGGCCGGGGAGCCACGCCAACGGCTCGGTAAGCTGAGCGGCATGTCCTCCGCCCCCGACAGCGCCCCTGCGGAGCTGCCCGCCTCCCTCGACGACGTCTACAGCTTCCTCGGACCGTCCGGCACGTTCACGGAGGCGGCGCTCAAGCAGGTCCCCGAGGCGCGCGGCAAGCGGTGGAGGGCGGTCAACAACCTCGGCGAGGCGCTGGCGGACGTGGTGGAGGGGCGCAGCGTCGCCGCCATGATCGCCATCGAGAACTCGATCGAGGGCGGGGTGTCCGTGGCGCAGGACGCGCTGGCCACCATCCCGGGCCTGCGCATCATCGGCGAGTACCTCGTCCCGGTGAACTTCGTCCTCGTGGCGCGCCCCGGGACGACGCTCGCCGACGTGCGCACCGTGAACGCGCATCCCGTCGCCTACGCCCAGTGCCACCAGTGGCTCGACCGCCACCTGCCCGACCACGGGCACCTGCCGGCGTCGAGCAACGTCGCCGCGGCCGCCTCGCTCTTCGAGGGCAGCGCGGCGGATGCCGCGGTCGCCCCGCCCGGGATCGTCGACCATCACGATGTGGTCGTGCTCGCCGACAACATCGGCGACAACCCGAATGCGGTCACGCGCTTCGTCCTCGTCAGCACGACCCGCAGCGTGCCCGAGCCGACCGGGGCCGACAAGACCAGCCTGATCGCCGAGCTCCCCGACGACCGGCCCGGCAGCCTCCTCGACCTGCTCGAGCAGTTCTCGACCAGGGGGATCAACCTGAGCCTCATCGAGTCGCGCCCGATCGGCGACGCGCTCGGTCGCTACCGGTTCGTCATCGACGCGGACGGCCACATCGCGGACGAGCGCGTCGCCGACGCGCTCCTCGGTCTCCGGCGGTTCAGCCCGTCGGTGATGTTCCTCGGCTCCTACCCGCGCGCCGACGGCCAGCGGGTGGAGTTCGACCAGCGCTACCGCGACGAGGTCTTCACCGAGGCGCGCACCTGGCTGGCCTCCCTGACCGAGGAGGAGCGGCCGGCAGGCGCGCAGGACGGCGCGTCGGCGTAGGCTGCCGGGCAGGACAGCCGGGAGGTCAGCATGGTCGCCGATGAGCGTGACGACAGCGGTCGGGCGGGCGGCTTCGACCCGCGCTTCGACCCCGCGTTCCAGCGGGGTTACCAGCCGCAGCCCGGCGAGCGCGCCCGCACGCGCGTCCGCGCCGACGCACCGGACTCCGCCTTCCGTCGCCCGTCGTCGCTGCTGCCCACCCGTGAAGGGTCGGCGCCGACCGCCCCGACCGAACCGCTGACCCCGTACGAGGAGGCCGCGCTCTCGCTCGACGAGGGGCGCGCGGCCGTTCCCGAGCAGTTCGACGCGAGCGCAGAGGGGGGACGCACGGTCGTCGTCGCGTCCGCCGGTGTGCTCTCGGGCGTCGAGCTGAACCCGCGGCGCAACCCGTTCATCCTCGCTCTCTGGCTGATCGGCGCCGGATTCGTGGTGCTCGGGATCGTGCTCTACGCCGTCTCCGTGACGTCGTCGTACAACGGACCGACGCCCAGCAACGACGTCGGCGCCCTGGTGTTCGCTCAGCTCGGGTGGATGCTCGCGGGGCCGCTGGTCATGGTCGGCCTCCTCACACTGGTGGGGCTGGTGTTTCTGACCGCGCTCTCCGGGCGCCGGGCGCGGGACGCCGGTGCGGAGGACGACGCCCCGGGGCTGTGACGCCCGCGGTCGCGGCGGGAGCCTTGACCCGCAGCGCGAGCTCGTCCACCCGCAGCTCGAGGCGCAGGACGTCGCCGAACGCGTCGCCGTCGAGTTCGAACGGCTCCGGCGCATCCACCGCGAGCTCCACCGAGGCGCCGCGCAGGTAGCTGAGCCGGGTGCGGATGGCGCGATCGGTGAAACGGATGATGCGGCGACCGACGCTCGACCTGCGGAGCACCCGGTTCTCCCAGGTCACCTTGCGCCAGATCGCCAGCCAGCCGAACACGGTGGCGGGCTGCACGACGGCCACGTCGAGGAGGCCGTCGTCCAGCTCGCCGTCCGGGATGAGCTCCATGTTGCCCGGCAGCGCGCCGCAGTTGGCGACCAGGATCGTGCTCACGTGCGCGGACCGCTCAGGCCCGTTGTCGAGCCGATAGCGCACCGGAACCTTCGACGCCGTCGGAAGCGAGCGGAACGCGGCGTCGACGTACGCCAGCCAGCCGAAGCGCCGCTTCAGCTCGGGTCGGGCGTTGGCGATCATCGCCGCGTCGATGCCGACGCCCGCCATCACGAGGAAGGCGTGCTCGGTCGTCGATCCGTCCGGACGGTGCGCGGTGGCGACTCCCATGTCCATCCGACGGCTCTCCCCGTCGAACGCGACGGCGCACGACGCCTCGACGCTCGCGAACGGGATGCCGAGGTTGCGCGCGAGCAGATTGCCGGTGCCTCCGGGGATGATGCCGAGCGTCGCATCCCGCCCGCGCAGCGCCTCCGCGACCGCGCGTACCGTGCCGTCCCCGCCCGCCGCGAGCACGAGAGAGGCGCCCTGCGCGAGCGCCTCGCCGACCTGCGCCTGCCCGGGCTCCTCCGGTGTGGTCTCGAGCCAGAGCAGGTCGTACCGGTGCAGCGTCGCGGCCGCCTCCACCGCGGCGCGGACGCGCGGCACGTCGACCCGGACGGGGTTGTAGACGACGGCGGCGACGCGGCGCTGCTCCCCGTCCCGTCCGTTCACGCACATCACGCTACCTGTTCGGCATCGGTCGATAAGCTGGTCAGGTGATCGATCCCGTACTTCTCCGTGAGAACCCCGACATCATCCGGCGCTCCCAGGAGGCTCGGGGCGACTCCGTGCAGCTCGTCGACGAGGCCATCCAGGCCGACATCGAGCGCCGCGCGGCGATCACGGCGTTCGAAGAGCTCCGGGCCGAGCAGAACGCGTTCGGCAAGCAGGTGGCGAAAGCGCCGAAGGAGCAGAAGAAGGAACTGGTCGCCCAGGCGCAGCAGATCGCCGGCCGGGTGAAGGAGGCGCAGCAGGCCGCCAACGACGCCGACGCGCGCTTCGAGCAGCTCGTCCGCAGCATCGGCAACCCGATCGTGGACGGCGTGCCGGCGGGCGGCGAGGACGACTTCGTCGTGCTCAAGACGGTCGGCGACATCCCCGAGTTCCCGTTCGAAGCACGCGACCACCTGGAGCTGGGCGAGCTGCTCGGCGCCATCGACATGGCGCGGGGCGCCAAGGTCGCCGGCGCCCGCTTCTCCTACCTCCGCGGCATCGGCGCCCGGCTCGAGCTCGCCCTGATGAACATGGCGCTCGACAAGGCGGTGCGGAACGAATTCATCCCGATGATCACGCCGACGCTGGTGAAGCCGGAGATCATGCAGGGCACCGGCTTCCTCGGCGCCCACGCCGACGAGGTCTACCACCTCGAGAACGACGACCTCTATCTGACCGGGACGAGCGAGGTCGCGCTCGCCGGGTACCACGCCGACGAGATCATCGAGGTGGATGAGCCCATCCGGTACGCCGGCTGGTCGACCTGCTACCGGCGCGAGGCCGGATCGGCGGGCAAGGACACCCGCGGGATCATCCGCGTCCACCAGTTCGACAAGCTCGAGATGTTCGTCTACACCCGCCCGGAGGAGGCCGAGGCCGAGCACGAGCGGCTGCTCGGCTGGCAGGAGGAGATGATGCAGGAGCTGGGGCTCAGCTACCGCGTCATCGACACGGCGGCGGGCGATCTCGGGTCGAGCGCCGCGCGCAAGTACGACGTCGAAGCCTGGATCCCCACCCAGGGCCGCTACCGCGAGCTCACGTCGACCTCCAACTGCACCACGTTCCAGGCCCGCCGCCTCGACATCCGCTACCGCACCGAGAGCGGCAAGACGGCACCGGTCGCGACCCTGAACGGGACGCTCGCCACCACGCGCTGGCTGGTCGCCATCCTCGAGACGCACCAGCAGGAGGACGGCTCGGTGCGCGTCCCGGAGGCGCTGCGGCCGTACCTCGGCGGGCTGGAGCTGCTGGAGCCGACGCGTTCGTGAGCGACGACTCCCGCCTGCTGATCGCGCTCGACGTCGACGGCACGCTGATCCATGAGGACGAGACGGTCGGCGACGCCGTGCGGGCGGCCGTCGCGCGGGTGCGCGACGCCGGCCACGAGGTGATGCTGGCCACGGGCCGCAGCTGGGAGACGGCCCGGCCCATCCACGAGGAGTTCGGCCTGACCAGCGAGTTCGTCGTGTGCGCCAACGGCGCTCTGACGATGAAGCGCGACGAGACCGTCGATGGGGGTTACCGTCGCGAGTTCATCGAGGTCTTCGACCCGACCGAGGTGCTGGAGACGATCCGCCCGCACCTCCCGAGCGGCAGCTTCATGGTCGAGGGGCCGACCGGCTTCCGCCGCTACACCGAGGGCATGACCGACTGGGAGCTGGTGAACGCCGAGCAGGTGCCCTTCGAGGAGCTGCTGCAGCATCCCGCGACCCGCGTCGTGGTCGTGTCGCCGGAGCACGACACCGAGGAGTTCCTCTCGATCGTCGATCGGATGGGGCTCCAGCGGGTCAGCTATGCCATCGGCTGGACCGCGTGGCTCGACATCTCGCCCGACGGCGTGAGCAAGGCCACCGCCATGGAGCGGGTGCGGCACGCGCTCGACATCCCGCGGTCGCGCGTCGTCGCCGTGGGTGACGGCCGCAACGACATCGAGCTGCTGACGTGGGCCTCCGCGGAGGGCCTCGCGGTCGCGATGGGCCAGGCGCCCGACGAGGTGAAGGCCGTGGCGACCCGGTCGACCGCTCCCGTGGTCGAGGACGGCCTCGCCCACGTCCTCGACGCCCTCTGACCGACTGCGGCCTCCCGTAACGACTGCGCCTGCGCGAGCACCCGCGTGCGTGACGAGCGACCGCAGTCGGCGGTGGACGCGCGCCCTTCCAGAGCATTGCCAGCATGCCGTGCAAGGCTTTAAGGCGGCGTGCGCTCTTTCGGGCGCCCGCCGTTGATTGCGGGCACACCCGGCCGGAAGGAAGTGAATGAGCGAGTTGCACACCCGCGCGCAAGCGCGAGCGCAGGAGAAGGCGGCAGGACCAGCGGTCCGCCACGGTCGACTGAAGCAGCACCATCCGCTCAAGGCACTCCTCAAGATCGTCGTCGCCGTCATCGCGGTCGTCGGCATCACCGGCGTCTCGCTCGCGGCCTACGCGACGGTGGATGTGGTGGCCAGCGTCAAGAAGTCGGTCAAGCTGGTCGACGCGAAGGGCAAGGAGACGACGCCCGGCGTCGGCGCCATGAACGGCGCGTTCAACGTGCTCCTCGCCGGCAGCGACAGCGGCGGCGGCAACACCGCATACGGCGACCGCGAAGAGAACCTCAACGACGTGACGATGCTCCTGCACGTCTCCGCGGACCACCAGAACGCGACCGTCGTCAGCTTCCCGCGGGACATGTTCGTCTCCATCCCGTCCTGCCCGGACCCGAAGGGCGGCAGCTTCGACGCGATGAGCCGCCAGAAGATCAACAACTCCCTGAGCTACGGCGGCCTGGCCTGCACGGTGCTCACGGTCGAGAAGCTGACCGGCCTCGACATCCCGTACGCCGGCGTCATCCAGTTCGACGGCGTGATCGAGATGTCGAACGCGGTGGGCGGCGTGCCCGTCTGCGTCGCCGGCGACATCAAGGACCCCTACACCGGCCTGAATGTGAAGGGCGGCCAGAACGTGCTGCAGGGCTCGCAGGCCCTCGCCTTCCTCCGCACCCGCCACGGCGTCGGCGACGGCTCGGACCTCGGCCGCATCAGCAACCAGCAGGTGTTCCTGTCGTCGCTCGTGCGAACGATCAAGAGCGCCGACGTGCTGAGCAACCCGGTCAAGCTCTACGGTCTGGCGAAGGCGGCGACGAGCAACATCACGCTGTCCGACAGCCTGAACAACCCGACCACCATCGTCTCCATGGCGATGGCGCTCAAGAACATCGACATCAGCAAGGTCGTGTTCGTGCAGTACCCGAACCACTACGTGGACGGGGGCGTCGCCCCGACGACGGACGCGGCGGACCAGCTGATGAGCGCACTTCAGAACGACAAGCCGATCACGCTCACGGGCGACACCGGCGTCGGCTCGGAGGCCGACCCGAACGCCCCGGCTACGCAGGCGCCCGCGACGCAGGCTCCGGCCACCCAGGCGCCGGCGACCGGTACCCCGGACTCGGGCACCGCCGGCGGCGGTTCGGTGGAGCTCCCGTCGGACGTGCACGGCCAGACCGCGGCGCAGTACACCTGCTCGAAGCCGTTCTCCGAGTGATCGTCTCCGCCCGGGTTCGCTAGAATCGGGCGACGCCGGGTTCGCCCGGCACCGGGAGGGCTGTCCGAGCGGCCGATGGAGCCAGTCTTGAAAACTGGTGGGCAGAAATGTCTCGTGGGTTCGAATCCCACGCCCTCCGCACGAGGATGCGCCGCGACAGACGCCGGCGGCGCGCAGCGGGAGAGGCTGACCGGTGCCCCCAGCCCGGCGGCCTGTCAGCCCATCGCCGTGCGCCCTAGCACCAGCGCCTCCGCCCCGCTCTCGAACCATGCGCCGGCCGCCGGTCCGCCGTTGCACGGACCGTCGCTGGCTCCCGGGTGCTTCACCCAGAGAAGCGCGTCGAGCTTGCTGGTGGTCGAGGCGTTGATCTGCGGGTTCTGGCCGAGGGCCGCGCCCGGCGGGTTGCACCAGGTGCCGGTCCAGCCGTTGCCGTTGCGGGAGACGTCGATGACGAAGTGCTTCCAGCCGACGCGCGATGAGATCTTTCCGGCGTAGTCGCGCTCGGTCTGCGTCGCGTCGAAATTGGAGACGTTGGTGAAGAAGCCGCGTGCGTCCGCGATGCCCGCAGCCTTCAGGTACGCCGCCTGCGCGTCGGGCGTGAGCCATCGCGCGTTGCCGCCGTCGAGATACGTGGCGAGCCCGGCCGACGCGAGGATGCCGACGGCGGATTTCAGCAGCGGTAGCCGAGTGGCGGCGACGCCGGCGCACTTCGCGCTGGAGAGCATCGCGAGGGAGTCTGGTTCCACGAGGACGACAGCGCCGCTGCCGGCCAGCGCGGCCGCCACCTGCCGGGTCCAGTCGAGGTACTGGTCGGCCGTGAAACCGCCGGCGGAGTAGCCGCCGCAGTCGCGGTCGGGGACGGCGTAGGTCACGAACACGGGTGTCGCGCCCTGCGCGGCCGCAGCGCGCAGGTGCCGCTGGATCACGCTCTGAAGCAGGGTCGGCGTGTACCAGTCGCCGAGCCAGACCGCGGTCGGCTGGCTCGCGATCTGCCCGATGAGGGCCGCGGCCGCCGTGTCGCCCTGCGCGGTCAGCGCGTCGTACTCGCGACGTGCGTCGCTGTACGGGTCGACGTAGAGCCTGCTGCCGAACGGGGAATCGTCGGCGTGTGCGGCGGGGGCCGCCGGCGCCGAGGCGAGCGCAGCCGAGACGAGGGCTGCGCCGATCAGGATGGCGATCATTCTGCGCATACCGGGACTATCGGCCGCGCCGTCCGGATGGTCAGGCCCCGCCGCCACATCCCTGTGACGGGGCGGCCGAGGCTACGGCCTGTTCGAGCGATGCAGAGCCCGGGTGAGCTGTCGGGCCGAGGTGAATCCGGCGAGGGCCGCCAGCTCGGCTGCCGGGAGGATCGAGGTTTCGGTGAGCCGGGTCGCCTCGGTGATCCGTCGGCGTTCGATCTCGCGACGCGGCGTCGTCCCCATGCTGCTGAACGCGTTGTAGAGCGTGCGTTGGCTCACGGAGATCTCGGCGGCGAGGCGCGTGGCGTTGAAGGCAGGGTCGCGGAAGTTGTCTTCCACGGCATCCAGGGCCGCCATGAAGAGGCCGTCTCGATGGTGAGGGGCTGCCTTATGGGCGGGTTTGGCCTCGTGGAGCACGCCGGCCAAGAGGTTCTCGAAAGCCAGCGTCAGGTGCCGTTCGGCGTCTGCTGTCGCCGGCGGGGGCGTGCGCAGCAGCGAATTCGTCATGGCCGTCAGCGCGCTGACGGTCGACCCGCTCGTCGCGATCGGTTCACCGTACGCGAAGCGAGAACGTCCAGCCCGGAGGAAAGTGGGTTCCAGGTACCACACGAACCGCGCTGTCTCTGTCGTCGTCCGTGCACCGGTGGGGACTTCTCCATCCAGCAGGATGAGCGATCCTGCTTCGGCGGAGACGACGGAGCCATCGACGGCGAACTCGAACCCGCCCTCCATCGTCAGCACCAGATACACGCGCTCCGGAGCGGTGGTGAGCGCGTAGCCGGCCGAGCGGGACCACGCATGACCGAATCCGAAGCGGGTTCGCTGGGCGGTCTCCGCGACCAGGGCAGGGTCGATTCGGCCCCGGGGATGCCACCCGAAGTCATTGCACCGTTCCGCCGCAGAGATGCCCATCGCCATGCGACTCGCCCTTCTCCTGCACTCATTGTCGACGTTAACGACATTCTTGCAGCCGATGGCAAGCGCGTTGCCGCTGGGCCAGCGGGCTGTGCCAAATTCTGCACTTCTGCAGCCATTCCGTGCACACTTGGGCGCGAGGTGCTGCGAACCTCGTGACAGCCCCCAAAAGATGGGTTCAGTCGGCGTCGTGTCGGCGCGCGCTGCTCGAAGCGCGAGGACTTCTTGGGGAGCAGTATTTTGGGCGATCGACGTGGAGTGAGCAGGGGTTCGCACCGGGCGGCATGGAGGGTGCTTCCTTCTCTCCGATCGAGGGGACTGCGCCTGGGGGCATCGTTCGTCGCACTCGCTCTGACGGTCTCGGGTCTGAGCGCGGCAGCTCTTCTGGGTGTTCTTCCCGCGCAGGCGGCACCCGGGAACCCGGGCACACCCTCCACTCCCACCACCGTCTTCCAGGAGAACTTCGAGAACGGTGTCGGGAACACTCCGGTGGGGCTGACCGCGTACACGGGGGCGACCGGGCAGAAGTACACGGCGGACAACGTGTGGCTGACAAGCTGTAATGGGCAGATTCGGAGCTTCAACACGCCCACTACGAGCCTGGGCAACTGCGCGAGTGCCGTTTACACGGCGTCGGTGAACCAGCTGGCTTATGCGCTGGGGGTGCATAGCGGCTCTGCGACTCCGGCCGATAACCACGCGGTCACGGCATTCACTGAGAACAATCCTGGGGCTAACGCCACGGAGTTCCAGACGGCGAGCAACATCCCGCTGGCATCCTCGTCGGGCCGGTTCCTGACCTTCAGCGTCGACACGTCAGCCATGAACTGCCAGGTATCGGCACCTCTGTACCAGTTTGCGTTCTTGAACCAGTCGGGTACCGCCACTAATGTCGGCGGGCAGATCAACGCTTGTTCTTCCACGCAGACTGTGAATGTCCCTGCGAGTGGGTCCATCCCGGCACAGGCAATCAACGTCGGGACCTACACCTCTAACGGCTCGCTGCTGTTCAGCGGCTCCTCGCTGGGCATCCGGCTTCGGAACGCGAACGGCTCTGGTAACGGCAATGATGCCGCTTTCGACAACATTCGCATCCTGGATGTGACCCCGCAGCTGGACAAGGCCTTCTCCCCGACCTCCGTGCAGACCGGCGGCACCTCCACTCTGACCTTCACGGTCACGAACACGAGCGAACTCGCCTCGAAGACGGGATGGGGCTTCACCGACACGCTTCCGTCCGGCCTCACCCTGGCCAACGGCACGGTCGGCGGCACCTGTAACGCGACCACGACCGCGGCCGCCGGCGGCACCTCGATCGCCGTCACCAACGGCACTCTTGCCGCGGGCCAGACCTCCTGCACGATCACGGTGCAGGTGACCTCTCCGGTCGCGGGGAGCTTCACGAACGGCCCGGGCAACGTGACGGAGACCGGATTGAACCCGCCCGCCGACACGACGGTCACCTTCTCCGACCTCCCGATCCCGAACATCGGGTGCACGACCGACCCGGCCATCTTCAACACCGGCTACGACGCGGGCACTGGCGGGCAGGCCGCGACGGGTTCGAATGATGCCCGGTGGACCGTCGCCGGAGGCGTCGACGGTTTCTACCACAACCCGAGCACCACGACCCCGTCGACGAACCCGAACCCGGTGCTTCCGCCTGCCGGCACCACGTTCGCTCCCGCTGTGGTCGGTAACGCGGCACCAGGAGCCTGGGCTCCCAGCCCGGCAGGCAACGCACAGTGGATCTCGGCGAACTACGCCGGCGTGGGCGTCCAGAACCAGTCCAACGGAAGCGGGGATTGGTACTACCGGTACCAGTTCAACCTCGACGCTGCGGTGGACCCGGCGAGTTTCGCGCTCGACATGAAGTGGCTGGCCGACAACTCGGTGGCGGGTGTCTGGGTGAACAACATCCCGCAGTCCGGTGCGAACCTGCCGCAGAGCACGGCCAATCCCTATCAGTACGCCGGGTTCCAGCTGGCAAATGCCGCGCAGACGGCACTGACCACTGGTTGGCAGACCGGCCTGAACACGATTCTCGTTCAGATCAAGAGCTTCTACACCAACGAGGGTTTCGACGCGCAGGTGCAGTCGACCGTGCTGTGCCCGAACCCGGCGTACACCGTCTCCAAGGCCGCGTCGGCCGCGACCGTGCAGCCCGGCGGCAACCTGACCTACACGGTCACGGTGAAGAACACCGGTAACGTCCCGTACACCGCCGCGAACCCCGCGACGATCTCCGACAACCTGTCTGGCGTGCTCGACGACGCCGTCTACAACGGCGATGCCGCAGTGTCGTTCTCCGCAGGCTCCACCTCGGCTGCTCCGACCGTGACGGGATCCACGCTGTCCTGGTCCGGACCGCTGGCCGTCGGCGAGACCGCGACGATCACCTACTCGGTGAAGGTCGATTCGCCTGACTCCGGCGACCACAACCTGACCAACGCGGTGACTCCCGGCACCAACGGTGGGACGTGCGACACCGCGGCGGACTGCACCACGACCACCCCGGTGCAGTCGTTCTCGGTGACCAAGACGGCCGACCGCACCGACGTGGTGCCCGGCCAGAAGGTGACGTACACGATCACGGTGAAGAACACCGGCGTCGTGGACTACACCGCGGCGGCTCCCGCGTCGTTCAACGATGACCTGACGGCGGTCCTGGATGACGCCACCTACAACAACGACGCCACCGGCGGTGCGACCTACGCCGCTCCGACGCTCTCGTGGTCGGGCGCCCTGGCCGCGGGCGACACGGTGACCGTCACCTACTCGGTGACGGTCGACGACCCGGACGCCGGCGACCAGCACCTGAACAACACGGTCGTCACCCCGCCGGGCATCGGCGGCGACTGCGACACGAACGCGGGGAACCCGGCCTGTACGGTCAACATCCCGTCGGGGTCGTACACGGTCGCCAAAGCGGCCTCCACCACAGAGGTGACCGCGGGCGACACCGTGACGTACACGATCACCGTGCACAACACCGGCGCGATCGACTACACCGCGCAGGCTCCGGCCACTCTGACCGACGACCTGTCGCGGGTGCTGGACGACGGGGCGATCGTCAGCGGCCCGGACAACGGTGCCACGGTGAACGGCAACACCCTGACGTGGTCCGGCGCCCTCGCGGCCGGTGCGACGGTGGTGATCACGTACGCGGTGAAGGTGAACAACCCGGACACGGGCGACACGGTGATGACCAACACGGTCCGGCCGAACTCGCCCGGCGGCGGGTGCGACCCGGCGGCATCGTGCACCACCACGACCGATGTGCGCTCGTTCACCGTGACCAAGAGCTCGTCCCCGTCCGGCTCGGTCGCACCGGGCCAGAAGGTCACATACACGGTGACGGTCACGAACAACGGAACGGGCGACTTCACCGCGGCGAACCCGGCCTCCTTCAGCGACGACCTGTCGGCGGTCTTGGATGACGCGACGTACGGCAACGACGCGAACGGCGGAGCCACCTATGCGGCCCCGACGCTCTCGTGGTCGGGCGCGCTCGCGGCCGGCGCATCCCACACGGTGACGTACACGGTCACCGTGAACGACCCGGACGCCGGCGATCACACGCTGAGCAATGCGGCCGTTCCCGGGGACGGAGGCTCGTGCCAGCCCGCGTCGTCGTGCGTGACGGAGAACCCGGTGCGTTCGTACACGGTGGCCAAGACCTCGTCGGCGACCGGCCCGGTGCACCCGGGCGACGTGGTCACCTACACCGTGACCTTGACGAACACGGGCACGGCCGACTACACGGACGCGGCTCCGGCGACCATCACCGACGACCTGTCGAAGGTCCTCGACGACGCGACCTACGTCGCCGGCTCGGCCAGCAACGGCGCGGTGGTGAACAACACCACGCTGACCTGGTCCGGCCCGCTCGCGGTCGGAACGCCCCAGACCATCACCTACCAGGTGAAGGTCGGTCCGGCCGGCACCGGCGACGGGACGCTCACCAACGCCGTCACGGGTGACCCCGACAACGGCGGCTCCTGCGCGGCGCCGGGGGACTGCACCACCAGCAACCCGGTGCAGGCCTTCAGCGTGGTCAAGAAGGCCGACGCCACCGAGGTGACCCCCGGCGCGAAGGTCACGTACACGATCACGGTGACCAACACCGGAGCGGCCGACTACACGGCTGCGGCGCCGGCGTCCTTCACCGACGACCTGTCGAGCGTGCTGGATGACGCCACCTACAACGGTGACGCCACAGGCGGCGCGACCTACGCCGCACCGGTGCTCTCGTGGTCCGGCGCCCTCCCGGTCGGCCAGACCGTCACGGTCACCTACTCGGTGACGGTCGATGATCCCGACGCCGGCGACAAGCACCTGGACAACACGGTCGTCACGCCGCCCGGCAACGGTGGCGGCTGCCCTCCTGGCAGCACCGATGCGGCGTGCACCGTGCAGATCCCGTCCGGCTCCTACACGGTCTCCAAGGCGGCCTCCGCCGGGAGCACCACGCCCGGCGCGAAGATCACCTACACCGTCACCGTGAAGAACACGGGCGCCGTGGCCTACACGGCGCAGAACCCGGCGTCCTTCACCGACGACCTGACGAACGTGCTCGATGACGCCACCTACGGCAACGACGCGGACAACGGTGCGACCTACGCCGCACCGGTGCTGTCGTGGTCCGGCGCCCTCCCGGTCGGCCAGACCGTCACGGTCACCTACTCGGTGACGGTGAACAGCCCGGATGCCGGTAACCACCGTCTGGTCAACGGAGTGGTCCCCTCCTCTCCGGGCGGCCAGTGCGACCCGGCCTCCTCGTGCACGACGGACACCCCCGTCGGCTCCTACACGGTGAACAAGTCGGTGTCGACCACGAACGCCGTCAAGCCGGGCGCGAAGGTGATCTACACCATCACGGTGACCAACACCGGGCAGCTCGCCTACTCGGCCTCGTCGCCGGCGAAGTTCAGCGACGACATGAGCGACGTGCTGGATGATGCCACCTATAACGGTGACGCCACCCAGGGTGCGGTACTCGACGGGACGACCCTCACCTGGGCCGGTGCCTTGGGCATCGGAGCGACCGTGACGGTCACCTACTCGGTCACGGTGAACACCCCTGACGGCGGCAACGGTCGCCTGTTCAACAAGGTGGATCCGCCGGTCGACGCGGGCGGCTCGTGCGACCCGGCCGGCAGCTGCGACACCAGCACGCCGATCACCCCGCCCGCACCCGGCACCGGACTCGCGTTCACGGGGAGCGACCTCGTCGCACCGGGCGTCCTCGCCCTGCTGCTCATGGGTGCAGGAGCCGCGTTCCTGGTGATCCGCCGACGCCGTCAGGCGGAGTAAGACCCCACGATGGTGGGCCGGCACCCGCGCGGTGCCGGTCCACCATCACGGGCGTGCGTCGGCACCCTTCGGGTGGGAGTCGTCAGCACACGGCGGCAGGCTCGGGCGCCGACCGCCACGACCGGGAGCGCGGACGGCCTCACGCCATTCGCGCTCCCCGGTTCTCTCGCGCGTGCAGGATTCGACGGGGCCTTCGGTGCTCTCTCCGGCAGCGCCTGCTCGTGACGCCCAGTTGTACCACTGAGCGTCAGATCGCCGCCCGCGGCACCGATTGGTATGTTGGCTGGTGTGAAGACCCCGACCATCACCACTCGTGTCTCGCGCGAGATCGGCACGGCGATCAACCACGGGATCTATCAGCCGGGCACGAAGCTGCCGGGCGAGCGGCTCCTGGCCGAGAGCATGCATGTGAGCCGGAGCACGGTCCGGATGGCACTGGAGGAGCTGGAGCGTCAGGGCCGCGTCGCCCGGTCGCCGCAGCGGGGGTGGTTCGTGCCCAGCCCGACCGTCGGCGAGCCGCCCAGCACCCTGGAGAGCTTCACCGAGATGGCCCGGCAGCGCGGGCACACGCCCACCGCGCAGGTGCTGGAGAAGACCGTGCGGTCGGCCACGCTCGATGAGGCCAACCAGCTGGGCATCGCGCCGGGAGCGGAGGTGCTCGAACTCGTGCGCCTGCGCGGCATGAACTCCACGCCAATCTGCGTCGACCGCAACGTCATGCCGCTCGCGCTCGCGCAGCCCCTCGTGGAGGTCGACCTCACCGACGCCTCCCTGTACGAGAGCCTCCAGACCTACTGTTCGGTGAAGATCTTCCGCAGTGCCTACAGCGTGCAGGCGCAGGCGGTGACCGCCGACCTGACGGGGCTGCTGCGCATCCAGCCGGGCAGCCCGGTGCTGGTCGGGCGCGAGATCGCCTACGACCGGGCGGGCGCTCCCGTGCTGCTCGGGCTCAACACGTACCGCGGAGACGCCTATCGCTTCCACGCGGACCTCTACCGCGCCGAGTAGCCGACGCGCGAAAGGCCTCCGATCCGCCGGGATCGGAGGCCTTTCGCGGTGCTTGGGGTCAGTGCAGCGGGGGAAGGATGTCCTTCTGCAGCTCCAGCAGTTCGTCCATCATGGCGACCGCGCGGTTGTGGGAGTCGACGACCGGGTCGAGGAGGATCGCCTGCAGCAGCTTGGCCTTCGACTGCTCCACGTACGCCTCGACCAGCAGCTTGTGGATGCTGCCCTGCAGACGGACCATCGCGAACACCGCCTCCGGGAGCGGCTCGACCGGGATCGGGACGAGCTCGCCGTCCTCGACCCGTGCCGCGACCTCGACGACCATGTCGTCCGGCAGGCCCGGGATCGCTCCCCGGTTGGGGAGGTTCACGGCCGGGAGGTCGCGCTCGACGCCGCAGGCGACCCACTCGATGATCGGGATGGCGAGCTCCTCCGACGACACGAGGGGGCGGTCCTCGAGGGTGTCCTCGAGCGCCTTCTGCGCGTGCTTCGGCGACTGGAACGGGCGCTCGGTGTCGGCGAACCGGATCTCGTAGTACCACTCGGGCGTCTCGGCGCCCTCCCTCCACGGGGAGCCGTCGGCGGGGTCGTGGAAGTACTGGAGCTGCGCCGGCACGTAGTCGTCGGCCCACGCGAGGTACTCGCCGATGTGGTTGGCGCTCGGCGAGGGCCACAGTCCGAAACGGCGGAACAGGATGCGGGAGAGGCCCACCTCGTGCCAGTCGGAGACCCAGTTCGCACTGTGCTCCAGCTCGCGCAGGCGCGGGTAGAGGTCCTCGCCCGTCTTCCGGTCGCGGATCCGCTGGAACCAGGTGAAGTGGTTGATCCCGGCCGCCGCGAGGTCGAGCTCGTCGAGCGGCCGATCGAGCAGCGCGGAGACCTGGCGGGCGCCCTGGAAGTACCCGTGGCACAGGCCGACGACCTTCACGTTGGTGAGCCTGGTTATGGCCTCGCACACCTTGTGCTCGGGGTTCGAGAAGTTGAGGAACAGCGCGTCGGGCGCGAGCCGCTCGATCGCCCGCGCGATCTCCAGCAGGGGTCCGAACTGCCGCAGGGCGTGGAACAGGCCGCCCGGGCCGCCGTTCTCGCCGTAGATCTGGCGGAACCCGAACGTGCGGGGAACGGTGAAGTCCTGCGACCAGTAGCGGTAGCGGTCGACTTCGATCGCGGTCACCACGAAGTCCGCGCCGGTGACGGCGGTGTCCAGATCGGTGGTCGTGGAGACCGAGGCCGCGTGGCCCAGCCGGTCGATGACGCCGCGCGCGTAGCCCTCCATCTCCGCGAGCGGCCCCGCGGCGATGTCCATGAGCACGATATCGAGGCCTTCCTCGGCGATCGGCTCGCTCAGGAGGAGGTCGCGGATGATGGTGCCGGCGAACTCGCGGCTTCCGGCGCCGATGAGCGTGACTTTCATGGGGTGGATGTCTCCGATCGTTATCGAGGGGGTCAACGGAAAGCGGGGGAGAGACCGCGGGCAAGCGCGACGGCGCCCTCCACCGGCGGTCTGTCGAGGATGCGCAGGGCGAGACCGGGCCGCCGGTCGGCGAGAGCCGACGCGAAGGCGTGCTGGAGCCGGGGCTGGCGTTCGATCACCGAGCCGCCGGCCACGACGGAGTCCGCCGCGATGCCGCGGAGCAGGAGCCGGTCGACCAGTGCTGCGAGGTGGGCGCCGGCGTCGCGCACGACGGTCACCGCCAGGTCGGAGCCGTCGTCGGCCGCCGCGAAGACCTCGGGTGCGCGCTCGCCGAGTGCCTCGGCCGATCCCGTCTCGGTGACGGCGAGCGCGAGTTCGTCCCCGTTGCCGGCGTCGAATGCGGCGAACAGCCGCCGGCCGAGCGCGTCGAGCGGCTCGCCCCGGTCGCGGCTGTCGAGGACGGCCCGTGTCGCCTCCCTGACGAGGCCGGGGGCGCTGCCTTCGTCGCCGAGGAACCATCCCCAGCCGCCGGCGCTCACCAGCGCGCCGCGCGCATCCCGTGCGGTCGCGATGGACCCGGTGCCGACGACGACGCCGATCGCGCGCTCCGCGCCCATCGCCGGCGGGATCAGCTCCGAATCGTTCACGACGACGACCGGTCCGTCGATCATCGCGCCGAGGGCGCGTTCCAGGTCGTGGCACTGCTCGGTGTTCTCGCAGCCGTGCGCTCCGACCGCCAGGGCGGAGGCGAGGACGCCGCTGCCGAAGTTCTCGACAAGCAGCCGGGTGAGGCCGCGGGCGTCGGCGGCGGCGTCGCCCAGCCCGGCGCGCCAGTCGGACGAGGACACGACGAGCTCGGTACGGACGGGGCGGTCGAGGTTCGCGCCGTCGGCCTCGACCACGACATGCGTCTTGGTTCCGCCGATGTCGATGCCAATCAACTGCGCCATGTCGCTCTTCCTCGTGTGATCCGGCTTGGTCGCCGGTGCTCGGCGCCCCGTTCACGTTAGTCATCGAGAGCCCAGTTATGCCAGTTCGTCGGCGAGAAACAACCAAACTGTGCACTGGTCCGCTCACCTCTGCGCCCGTTGGTCGCTGTGCGGAGCCGGATTAGCCATACCAGTCCCGACAATGGTTCTAAATTCGCCGCCAAGTGGACTAACTGAGCTGCTTATGCCTAGCGTTGCTTCTGCGCCGAACAGCGGCGCGAACACACGGCACGGGTTAAGGGAGACTCGCATGAAGAAGCGTCACCTCGTCGGGGCAGTTGCTCTGGCGGCAGGACTGGCCTTGGGCCTGTCAGCGTGCGCACCGGGTGGATCGACCGCGGCGGACGCTTCGTCCCGCCCGGTATCCAAAGATGTGTCCGGCAAGGACGTCACTCTCAAGATTCTGGACTTCTGGCAGAACGACGAGGGCAAGTGGATGGACTCGGTCGTCACGGCCTTCGAGAAGAAGCACCCCAACATCACCATCAAGCGGACCACGCAGGACTGGGGCCAGGTCAACAACACCGTCGGGCTGCGTCTCGCAGACCCGAACGGACCGGACATCGCCCTGGTCAACAACGGCTGGCAGGCCATGGGGACGCTGGCCAAGGGCGGCCGCATCCTGAACCTGGACGCGTACTCCCGGCTCTACGGCTGGGACAAGGAGTTCCCGGACACCATCGCACGCCAGACGGAGTTCACCTCCGACGGGAAGCAGATGGGAACCGGTTCGCTCTACGCGACGCCGGCGGCCCGGTCGTCGCTGATCGGCCTGTATTACAACAAGGAGATCCTCGACAAGCTGGGCCTCCCCGTTCCCGCGACCCTGGCCGACTTCGAGAAGGATGCGGCAGCTGTGAAGGCGGCCGGCGAGGTGCCGATCGCGTACGGCTCGGTCGACAAGGGCTCGTCGACCGCGATCCTGTTCGCCACGCAGAACCTGTACGCAGCCGCGGACAAGATCGGCGACTTCGTCTACTCGAACGGCACAGTGCCGATCACGGACACGGGCATCGTGCAGGCGGCGACCGACGTGAAGAAGTGGTCGGACGCCGGCTGGTTCACGCCGAACTCGGCGGGCATCCAGTACGCCGATGCGCAGAACGACTTCCTCGCCGGGAAGGCGGCGTTCCGCTTCGAGTACACCGGCAGCCTGTCGTTCAGCGACGCCCAGAAGCAGACCTTCGGCTACGTGCAGCTGCCCCAGGTGGACGGCGGGAAGATCGTCGGCACCGGCGCATCGGCCGCCAACCTGGCGATCTCGGCCAAGTCGAAGAACCCCGACGCCGCCGCGGCGTTCCTCGACTTCATGGCGAGCAAGACCGCGGCGCAGCTGGCGGTCGATCACGGCTTCCTCCCCCTGCTGCACTCCGACCTGGAGATTCCGTCGGGGAACCCCGAGCTCGCCAGCGAGATCGCAGCGCAGCAGGCCCTGGACAAGAGCAACGGCTACACGCCGTACTTCGACTGGTCCACTCCGACGATGCTCGACACCATGGGCGGCCAGCTGCAGCAGCTGTACGCGGGCCAGGTCACGCCGAAGCAGCTCGCCGAGGCGGGCCAGAAGGACTACGACGCCTTCCAGGCTCAGCGGACGAAGGGCTGAGACAGATGTCCTCATCCGAACTGGTGCAGCGGCCGGAGGTCTCGGCCGCTGCACCGGTGGCCCGAAGCCGGGCGACGCGGGCGCGGGCGCTCTCGCCGCGGATGCGCCGGCGCCGCTGGCTCGGGCTCGCGTTCGCGGCGCCCGCCCTGCTGTTCTACGGATTCGTCGTCATCGTCCCGATCCTGCAGAGCGTGAACTACTCCTTCTATCGGTGGGACGGGATCACCGCGGCGCGGTTCGTCGGCGTCAGCAACTACGTGTCGTTCTTCACCGACCCGGCCCTCCTCGAGTCGCTGGGCCACGTGCTCGTCCTCGTGGTCTTCTTCGCGCTGATCCCGATCGCCCTCGGGCTGCTCTCGGCCGCGCTGCTCGGGCGGGGGAGGACGACGGGGAGCGGCGTGTACCGCTGGCTGCTCTTTCTTCCTCAGGTGCTCACCAGCGTCGTCGTCGCCGTGATCTGGAAGCGCATCTACGGCCCGGACGGACCCCTCAACTCGGCGCTGCGGGCCGTCGGGCTCGGCGACCTGGCCAAGAACTGGCTCGGCGACTTCACGTGGGCGCTTCCCGCGCTCGGCGTCATCGGAACGTGGACGGCGATGGGACTCTGCATGGTCCTGTTCGTCGCCGGCGTCGCCGCGATTCCCGGCGAACTGTTCGAACAGGCGCGCATCGACGGCGCCGGGCCGATCCGCGAGTTCTTCTCGATCACCCTCCCCGGCCTCAAGGGTCAGGTCGCCGTCGCCCTGACGCTCACCGTCACCGGCGCCCTCCGGACATTCGACCTGGTCTGGATCACCACCCAGGGAGGCCCGGGCAGCTCCACGACGACCCCCGCGCTCCTTCTCTATCGCAAGGCGTTCCTGAACCCGGATGTGGGGATGGCAGCAGCGATCGGCATCATCCTCGCGGCCGTCTGCCTGCTCGTCGCCCTCGTCATCACCCGACTCTCTGAGGAGAAGAACGCATGATCTCCCGCGCAGAGCGTGTGCTGAACCACTCGGTCCTGATCCTGGTCTCGATCTTCGTGCTGTTCCCGGTGGTCTGGTTCCTGTTCACCGCCCTCAGCCCGAACCGCAGCGGCCAGCTCGACCTGCTCCACCCGCAGTGGAGCAACTTCATCACCGCGTGGAACGCGGGCGGGTTCGGCTCGGCCATGATCGCCTCGACGGTCATCACCGTCGGCGCGGTGGTCGGGCAGACGGTCCTCGCCATCCTGTCCGGCTTCGCCTTCGGCGTGCTCGGGGTCGCGGGCCAGAAAGTCCTGTTCCCGGTGATCCTGCTCGGCCTGATGATCTCGGCCGAGGTGTTCATCATCCCGCTCTACTACACGTTCCAGTCCATCGGGCTGACCAACTCCTGGCTCGGGCTCATCATCATCCAGATCGGGATGGGCGTCCCCTTCGGCGCGTTCTGGATGCGGGCGACCTTCCGGGCCGTCCCTCCCTCGCTGATCGAGGCCGCAGAGATGGACGGCGCCCGGTCGTGGCGGATCCTGTGGCAGGTGCTGCTGCCGATCTCGCGGCCGGCGGTGCTGACGCTGGCTCTGCTGTCCTTCATGTGGACATGGAACGACTTCTTCCTGTCGCTGGTGTTCATCGCCGATCCGGCCATCCAGCCGGTGACGCTGGCGCTCGGCGTCTTCCAGGGGAAGAACACCCTCGACGTGAACCTGATGGCCGCCGCGTCGGTGATCGTCGCCGTCCCCGTCCTGATCCTCTACGCGTTCTTCCAACGGCACTTCATCAGCGGCGTGCTCAACGGCGCGATCAAGGAGTGAGTGGATCCTCCAGCGTCCGCTGAGCGTCCGTTCGCCCCTCTCCCCTTCCCAGACAAGGAGTCCCCATGTTCATCGCGCCCGAAATCCTCGACTCCCCCGACGACGTCGGACGTGCGGCCGCGACCCAGATCGCCGATGCGATCGAGACCGCCTCCGCGGAGGGGCGCCGGTTCGTGCTGGGCTGCCCGAGCGGACGCAGCCCGCTCACCACGTACCAGCAGCTCGCCCTCCTGGTGATCGAGCGCGACCTCGACCTCAGCGGCGTCGTCATCGTCCTCATGGACGAGTACGTGGATAAGACCGCGGGCGGCTTCCGCGCCGTGGACGAGTCGCTTCCGCACAGCTGCGTCGGTTTCGGACGCCGCGACATCGTGGAGCGGTTGAACGCCGTCGCCCGGCCCGGGCGCCGGATCCCCGACGGGAACCTCTGGTCGCCGGATCCCCAGGCGGCGGACGGCGATTACGACCGCGCCATCGAGGAGGTCGGGGGGATCGACGTCTTCCTGCTCGCGTCGGGCGCGTCCGACGGGCATGTCGCGCTGAACCCGGTCGGCTCCGGCGCCGACACCGTCACCCGGGTGGTCGCGCTGGGCGACGACACGCGGCGCGACAACCTCGGGACGTTCCCGACGCTGAAGAGCCTGGATGAAGCTCCGCGCTACGGGGTGACCGTCGGCATCCGCACCATCCGCGAGCTCTCCCGGGCCGTCATCATGGTCGTCACCGGGGAGCACAAGCAGTCGACGGTCCAGCGGCTCGCCGCGGCCGAGGCGTACGAACCGAGCTGGCCGGCGACCATCGTCACCCAGTGCGCATCCCCCCGGTTCCTCGTGGACCGGAGCGCAGCGGGCCTCCTGCAGACCGCCCTCTGAGATAAGGAACCATCGATGCACGTGCCGCCGTTCGACGTCGAGGAGACCCTCGCAGCGCTCACCCTCGAGGAGAAGGCGTCCCTGCTCTCCGGAGTGGACGACTGGTTCACCCAGGCGATCGACCGCCCGGGACTCCCCGCACCCGTCCCCGCCATCGAGGTGGGGGACGGCCCGCACGGGCTCCGCAAGGAGACCGGCGTCGACATGGTCTGGGTGCCGGCCACCGGCTTCCCGACCGCTTCGGCGCTGGGAGCGTCATGGGACAGGGAGCTCGTCCGCCGGGTCGGGGCCGCCATCGGCGCCGAGGCGCGGGCCGAAGGCGTGCAGGTCGTCCTCGGGCCAGGGGTGAACATGAAGAGATCGCCCCTGTGCGGACGCAACTTCGAGTACTTCTCCGAAGATCCCCGGCACTCCGGCGAACTGGGCGCCGCCTACGTCGACGGCGTCCAGTCGACCGGTGTCGGGACGTCGCTGAAGCACTTCGCGGCGAACAACCAGGAGATCGAGCGGACGCGGATCTCCGTCGTCGCCGACGAGCGCACGCTGCGCGAGACGTACCTGTCCGCATTCGAGCGCGTCGTGCGCACGGCCGACCCGTGGACGGTGATGTGCTCGTACAACCGGCTGCTCGGCGTGCACGCGTCGCAGAACCGCTGGCTGCTGACCGACGTCCTCCGCCAGGACTGGGGCTATCGCGGCGCTGTGGTCTCGGACTGGAACGCGGTCCACGACCGCGTGGCCGCCGTGCGGGCAGGGCTGGATCTGGAGATGCCGGGCACCGGCGGCCGGACCGACGCGGAGATCGTGGCGGCCGTGCGCGCGGGAGAGCTGGAGGAGTCCGTGGTGGATGACGCGGCACGCCGGGTGCTGACGCTCGTCGCGCGGGCGTACCCCGGGGCCGACCGCGTCAACGGCCCGGTGATGGATCTCGGCCACACCGCTGGCGACCGGCTGACCGCCGAGCAGCTCGCTCTGCTGCGCGCCGACGAGCATCACGCACTCGCCCGGGAGGCCGCCGCCGCGTGCATCACGCTGCTGCGCAACGAGCCGGGCACGGACGCGACGGCGCCGGTCCTTCCCCTGCCGGAAGCGAGTGACGCCGGGATCGCGGTGATCGGCGCCTTCGCCGAGCACGCGCGCATCCAGGGCGGCGGGTCGTCCGGCGTCGACCCGACCCGCGTCGATCTCCCGCTCGAGGCCATCCGCGCCATCGCGGGGGAGCGTGTCGCGTTCGCTCCGGGATACGTCTATGCGACGAAGAACGCATATCAGGACGACAACCTCGCGATCCTCGCCGCTCATGGCATCCCGCATGACGAGGAGAAGCCGCGGGTCGCCCGGCGCTCGGCGACCCTGGCGAAGGAGCTGCAGCTCGCGGAGGCTGTACAGCATGCCGGCCGGGGTCCGCTCTCGGCCGAGGCGCTCCGGCTCATCGATGAAGCCGTGGCCGTGGCCGAGCAGGCCGAGTCGATCGTCGTCTTCGCCGGCCTGCCTCTCTCGTACGAGCAGGAGGCGAACGACCGGGACAGTCTCGACCTCCCGGCCGACCAGGTCGCCCTGATCTCGCGGCTGGCCGACGTCCGGGAACGGACGGGCGCGTTGCTGACCGTGGTGCTCTCCAACGGATCGCCCGTCTCGATGGACCCCTGGCACGATCGGGTCGACGCGATCGTGGAGGCCTGGCTGAGCGGACAGGGCACCGGCCACGCCATCGCCGATGTGCTCTTCGGCCGGACCACCCCCTCCGGCAAGGTCGCGGAGACCTTCCCGCTCGCCGTCGAGGACACCCCCGGCTTCCCGAACTGGATCGGCGAGCGCGGCACCGTGCTCTACGGCGAGGGCGTCTTCATCGGCTACCGCTGGTACGACGCGCTTAACCGGCGCGTGCGCTACCCCTTTGGGCACGGGCTCTCATACACGACCTTCTCGTACCGCGATCTTCGGGTGGATGTGGTGGATCCGGAGACCGGATCGGTGAACGTGACGGTGACGATCGGCAACGACGGCGACCGGGCCGGGGACGAGGTCGTCCAGCTCTACGTCGGCGACCCGGACGCGGAGGTGCACCGGCCGGTCCGCGAACTGCGCGGTTTTGAGAAGGTGCACCTCAAGCCGGGCGAGTCCCGGACGGTCGGCTTCTCGCTGGAGGGGCGTGATTTCGCGTACTGGGACTCCGCTGCGGTCCGTCCCGACGGACGCACCGGCCTCTGGCGGCTCGAGGGCGGGGAGTTCCGCATCGATGTCGGGGCGTCGTCGCAGGACATCCGGCTGACGGCCTCCATCGACCTCCCGGACGACCCGTCCATCCCGCCGCTGGTCCCGGACGCCGAGCTCATCGACATCGCCGCATCCCGGTTCGTCCAGGGTCACGCCGGGTGAGCCCTCGGGAGTGCGGGCTCAGCGGGATGCGGCCAGGAACGGGTCGATGACCGCCCAGGTCGCGCCCGGGTTCTCCAGGTGCGGAAGGTTCCCGGCGGCCGGGACCTCGGCGAACTCCGCCCCCGGGATCGCATCGGCGACCGCACGCCCGTAGGCCGGCGTCGCGATGCGGTCGCTCTCGCCGAACGCGACGAGGGCCGGGATGCGGATGGCGCCGAGCCGCGAGAGCAGGCCGGGGTCGCTCATCGATCGGCCCGCCATCGTCGCCATGGTCTGCCCGTTGGACTGCTGGATGGCGCGCTGCTCGGCGGTGAGGGCGGCGGGGTCGATGTACCCGCGCTCCGGGTCGTGCCACGCGGCCTCGGCGAGGCCGCGTGGGTCAAGGGCGAAGAAGTCCGCGATCGGCTCGCCGTCGACGACGACGCCGACCCCGTCGATGTCGACGACAGCGCGGATGACGCCCGCATAGCTCTCGTCCCCGGCGGCGCGCACCGCCATCTCGAGCGCGATCCACCCGCCGATGGACGAGCCGACCAGCGTCACATCGCGCATCCGGTCGGCGAGCAGCCGGTCGAGGTATGCGGCGGCGAGGTCTCCGACGGAGCGGATGTCATCGGGGAGGGCCGTGCCGTTCCAGCCCGGGTGGGTGGGGGCGAGGACGCGGTGGGTCTCGGCGAGGTGGGAGACGAGCGGGGCGACGGTCTGCGGGCCGCCTCCGCCGTGCAGCACGAGGGCGACGGGTGCGGCCGGGTCTCCGGCGCGGAGGAATTCCACGTCGGCGGGAAGCGAGGGGGGCATGGCTGGTCCTAACTCAACATGTTTATATACGAATGTTGATAAGTTAGCACCGTGACGACGAATCTGGAAGCCCTGGGTCTGGCGATCAAGCGTGCGCAGTACCGCGACCACCGCACCATGGATGCCGCCCTGCAGGAGGTCGGCGTGTCCCTGGTGCAGTGGGATGCGCTCCGGGCGATCGACCGGATGCCCAACGCCTCCGGCCACGACCTGGCCGTCACGACGTTCCAGAGCGATCAGGCGTTCGGGACGCTCGCGAACCGCCTGGCCGGCCGCGGGCTGATCGTCCGCACGGCGGGGCAGGGCCGGCGCATCGAGCACGCACTGACCGACGAGGGCCGCCGGGTGCTCGCGGCCGGGCACGCCGTCGCCGATCGCGTCCTCGACCGGCTCTTCGATCCGCTGGCCGAGGATGAGCGGGCGACCCTGCTGCGCATCCTGCAGCGGCTGGTCGGCGACGCGTAGCGCGCGGTCCGTCGCCGCGGGCACGCCTCACCGCTGCGGCCCGGCGGGTGACGATAGGATCGCGCCAGTGCGACCGCCCGGAGCGTGCCGACCCGGCGCGCCCCTCCGGGTCCGCATCCGGCCGAGAGGATCCGCATGACCGACACCCCCGTCGCTTCGTTCGAGCTGCTTGCAGCCCAGCTGCTGGAGGACCCCGATCTCGACGTGTCGGTGACCGCCACCGGGCTCCACGTGCACGGCCGCCTGTTCGCCTACCTCGACGGCACGGACCTCGTCGTGGACCTCCCCACCGATCGCGCCGACGACCTGATCGGCCGCGAGGTCGCCTCCGCCGTGCCCGCGGGCCGGAGCGAAGCCAAGGGCGCCTGGGTGCGGATCGCGGACGCCGAGGACTGGCCGGAGCTCGCCGGCGAGTCGCACCAGTTCGTTGGCGAGCCCGCCGTCGGCCACGACTCCTGAGGCCGCGATGACCGACCAGACCACGCCCGCGGCCGGCTGGTACCCGGACCCGAACGGGTCCGGCGCGCTGCGCTGGTGGGACGGCTCCCGCTGGGGCGACCAGCTCGCAGCGGCGCCCACCGCGTACGCACCCGCGCGACGCCGCCCCCTGGCGCCGGGCACCCCGCTCTACACCGTGTGGATCTGGCTGGTCGCCGTCCTCCCGGTCGCCAGCGGCCTCCTGCTGTTCCTCCTGCACCCGCAGCCGATGTTCCGCTTCTCGGCCGACGGTTCGAGCGCCGTGCTCACGGACCCGTTCGCCCTCGTGGGCGGCCCGATCTATTTCGTGGTCCTCGGCCTGAGCTGGGTGCTCGCGGCGGCGATGATCGTCTTCTCGTGGCTCGACTACCGCGAGTTGCTGCGTCGCGGCATGGAGCGGCCCTTCCACTGGGCGTGGTCGTTCCTCGGCATCGTCTACCCGATCGGCCGCAGCGTCGTCGTGCGCGGTGTCGCCGGCGGCCGGGGGCTGGCGCCGCTCTGGGTCGCGATCGCGGCGTACGTCGTCTCGCTCGTGCTGTCGGTGGTCTGGTCGATCATCCTGATCAGTGAGATCCTCGGCACCGTCGCCCAGAACCTCCCGGCCGGCGCCTGAGCGGACGTGTCCGGCCGCCCCGGCAACGTCCGTTATGATGACTGTCGTGCGTCCGTTCGCGGGCGCGCTGGAGACGTCGCATAGTCAGGCCTAGTGCACCACCCTGCTAAGGTGGAGTCCCCGTAAGGGGACCGAGGGTTCAAATCCCTCCGTCTCCGCCGATGGGCTCCCCCATAAATCGAGCAAATCTGTCCTAAAATCGACTTTTCGGGTCTGACCAGGGATTTCCTCGACTTGAGTCCAGCTTCGTCCCCATCTTCATACTGGTGTTCCTTGATGCTCGATTTGCAGGCTCAGGAGATAGTCCACTAACTGCCGACCCCTGGCGTGCCTTTTCGCGGCTCAGCTCGCTGCAGCGAGATACCAGGCTGGGCGTTTGGCTTCGGAGTGGCACGAGGACTTCCCAAAGACATTCGATCGAATGTCGCTCACTTCTAGCAGTGAGAGAGTCTCGCTGCTGTCGATCTTGCTTGTAAGCGAGGGCATAGCCGCGACGGAAGAGCGCGTCTGAACGCTCGCCGGCACCACCCGAACTGGGGGCAGACCAATGGTTCGTCTGAGAAGTCTCTCATCCCAACCAGCTTTCTGAGCCGATAGCTTCAGATCGACTCCAGGGGGAGCCGAAACTGAAAATTGGGGGGAACGGTGCGGTCTTTGACCACGCATGGCTTCAGTCGAAAACTCTCAGGCGCGATCGCTCTGCTTCTCGTCACAGGCTCCTTGAGCTTGGTCGCCAGCCCCTCAAACGCTGCGCCAGCTGGCCCAGCGGATTCGGGAACAGCCGGCGATGCTATTTCGGCTTCCGCAATCGCGTCAAAGTACGGTCATTCAGTGGTCATCGACGGCGCCACAACGCCGACCAGCGAGACTTCCGCGCTTCCCGACGGCACGATGCGCTACGTGTCCAACACGCTTCCGGTTCGCGTACGGCGGGGGACCACTTGGGTTGCCGTCGATGAGTCCCTGAACGCGCAAGATGGTGTGCTGGTGCCCAAGGCAAGCGCATCTCCCGTTCGGTTCTCCGCCGGAGGCAACGGGCCACTAGCTTCTGTTCAGCTCGCGGACGGCTCATGGGTGTCAGAGACTTGGCCTCTGGGTGCACTGCCGGCGCCGAGAGTGGACAACGCGAACGCGACCTATCCGGACGTACTTCCAGGCGTCGACCTCCGCCTGACCGCAACACCAGCTGGCATGTCACAGGTCCTAGTGGTTAAAACGCAAGCCGCCGCAACAAACTCGGCACTTGCGAACCTATCCCTTTCGATCTCAGGCGCACAGGTGTCTATGGATGCGAACCGGTCTCTGATAGCTCAAACCGCGAAAGGGGCGACGGCGATGTCTTCCTCGCCGGTCTGGTGGGACTCCTCGACCAGCGGCAGCGACGCCGGCGGCCCGGCCGGCGACGGTGGTCTCCGCCCGGTTAATCACACCAGCGCTGAATCAAGTGTGTCGCTCGACGTCGCCTCAATCGCAGCGACTCCGAACGTGAAGTATCCGATCTTCGTCGACCCGGACTGGTCGGTTGGCGCGCAAGCGTACTGGTTCACCGACCAGGCATACCCGACACAGTCCTACCTCAACGGCCAGTATGCCGACGGTTACCAGAGTGTTGGAGCTGGAAGCCCCAATTATCTCTCCCGTGCGTTCTGGGAGTTCGGCACCTCGCCGCTGAACGGAAAGCAGATCCTCGGCGCGACTTTCAACGCCACCGAGAAGTGGTCGAATACCTGTTCGGCGAGGAACATCTCGGCGTACCGATACGGAAATGCAAATCCGGGGTTCACTTGGAACACCGACCCCAACCAGTGGGGCACGCTTCAGGATACGAAGGCTTTGCCTCCGGCCGGGGTGTGCGCCGGCTCGACCGCCGTTGGCTTCGCGGTGACAGATGCCCTTGCATGGGCGGCGAGCACCGGCAGCGGCAAGGTACAGATCGGGCTGCGGGCACAGAGTGAAACCGACCAGCTCACACGCCGTCACTTCGACCTCGCGGCGTCGATCACCGTCAACTACAACACCATTCCTGCAACGCCGTCCGGGCAGAAGTACACCAGCCCGCCACGAGTGTGCTCTACGGATAAGAACAACCCCACGCCGCTCGATCTCACGCAGCCGATCACACTCGCGGCGAACGTGAGCGACTCGGACGGGCAAAACCTCACCACAACGTTCTCGCTCCTTGGGGTGACCAACACGTCCTTCAGCAAGACCCAGACTGCAAGCGGCTCAGGAACCGTCAGCACGACCATCGCCGCCAATACGCTGGTCACTGGGAACGACTACCGGTGGCACGCCCAGTCGAGTGACGGGATAGCGTCCGGAGGCGTGTCCGGGGACTGCTACTTGCGCGCGACGAACGCCAGCCCCGCCGTCCCCATCATCACGAAGACGTCAACCGGCACACCCGTCGTGGGTAGCTTAATGACCGTCAAGTTCACAGGCGCCGCAAGCGACGGAGACGTCCTGTTCGCATACTGGTGGACGCCCGGGGCGCCGCCAGCCCCGACCCAGTCACCGGCGCTGACACCGGTCCAGGTCAACCAGCCGTTGCCCTCATGCTCGACCACCTCCGGGCCCGTTACGTACGTGTGCCCTGCTGCTGGGAGCCTCAGCACGATCGACATTCCAGTCGCTCCGGTGGACACCTCTTCGACGCTGTGGGTCGCCAGCTACAACTCAGCCGGACGGCCGTCACAAACCGCTCCTGCGACGTTCTCGGTCGGCGGGCTGTCCGTCGGTGCAAGCCCGGATAACACCAACGTGAGTGTGATCAACGGTCACATCTGGGACTCGTCCTCGCTAGCGACGACCGCAACTTCAGTCCCGGACCTGAATACGACCTCCGGATCCGTGGGCACCAACACTCGCCAGCTTCTCGGGGCACCGCTCTCCCTTGTCTCTGGAGCGTTCCGAGGCATCCCGACCACATTCCTCGCGGCCTCGAGCACCTCTCAGGCGGCAGCATCCGAACGCACCGCCATCGACACCAAGACCAGCTTCACGGCATCGGCCTACGTATACCTGTCCGGCTCCGCAGTGCAGGGTGTGCCACACGTTGCCATGTCGGAGAACACCTCCTCCGCGGCCGCGTTCACGCTCGGCACTGACGCAAGCGGCAATCCGCAATTCTGCCGGACGGTCTTGGTCACTCAGGCAACCGCTTGCGCTACCAGCAGCACCGGCATTTCTCCGAACAAGTGGGTGCTGGTCACAGGCGTATGGGACTCGATCGGCCAAAACCTGCGAATCATGACCGACAAGCAGATCATTCCGACCGGTGTCACCCCCCAGGCCGAACCCGCCAATGACACAAGCGCAGCGGGGTGGCTCTGCGTCGGGGGCAGCTGCAGCTACCCACCGACCGGAACGCTGACGACCAGCAAACAGTGGGAGGGAATGATCTACAGGCCGTCGGTCTTCCCCGGTGTCGTTTCGGGCGCCCAGCTCAACAACCTATGGAAGGCAATGGCGCCCACAGATGCGCCGCCGGCAGACACGTCGATCGGTCAGGTCGTCAATCTTCGTTGCGACCAGGTCGCAACTCCCCAGCAAATGTATGACTACAGCCCGACGCTGTCGGGCCTGACCGGGTGGACACCGACTGCTGGAACACTCGCGGCAAAAGCTCTCACCTGGAACGGTGTCAGCTGCCGGTGGATGCGTGAGTCCGGCGGCGTCAACATGGACATCTCGGTTGCAAAAATCGTCGACCGAGGGACGATGACGCAGTTGCAGAACGATGCCGCGCTAGGCACCCCGGTCTCTGGGCTCGGGGATGCCGCGTATTACAACAACGGCACCCTGCAGATGTTCAACGGACAGTACTGGGTGATCATGACCTACCCGTGGACTGAATCCGGCGATGAGTTCGCGCCTCTTTCGCAGGAGGTTCTGAGCAACCTTCCGTGATGAACAGGGCGGCGCTCCACGGGCTGGAGCGCCGTCCTGCTCCCGCAAGCTCATTCGAGATCCCGGGGAAGACAACCAATGAGACTCACCGCTGTTCGTCGCTCTGCGACCATCGCCAGCACACTCGTGCTCGCACTGACAGTCACATCGCTCGCGGGTGCGCCGGCTGATGCGGCTGCACGACCTCACGTAGACCGCGGTCCAGCGGTCCAGGGCCGCTCCGCCAGCCCGATCGATCGTGCATCCGAACCAGCATCCTCAAAGTCGGCGGCCGTCGTCGCCGGGGCCATCCCGGTTGCTGGCAAGTACACGGTAGCGATCCCCACGCAGAGGGCCGCCACAACAAAGTTGACGCAGCTGGACGGAAAGCGATTCGCGAGCGTAGCAGGCGAATGGCAGGAGCTGGGAGGCACCGGGATCCAAGTAGCGGCAGCGCAAACGGCCGATGCCCCGGTTAGCGCACAGACAAAAGGCACTTTGAGTCATCCCGTCGAGAACGTGTATGCGGAAGTTCTCGACCAGAGAGAGGCCCATCAGCACGGTTTGCAGGGACTGGTTCTCAAGATGGCACGCGCGGACCAGACGAAGGGAAGCGCACCGATTGCCGTTCGTATCCCGGACACGACCCTCAATTCGATCTATGGCGCAGACTACGCGTCACGAATTGAGTGGCGTCAGGTGGATGCCAGCGCCAAGAGCGCCAAAGCTGCCAAGCCCGTTCCCGTCGCCCGCGACGGGAACGGAGCTGTTGTGCTTACCCCAACAATTTCGCAATCGGCGATCATACTTACCGCAGCGGCGACCCCTATCTCGGCCACCGGCACAGGAGCGTTCACCGCGTCGTCGCTGAAGCCATCGTCCGCCTGGGACGTCTCAGCGCAAACCGGTGACTTTTCATGGTCGTACCCCCTCCAGGTGCCGCCCACCCCCGCCGGACCCGCCCCCCAGGTGGCGTTCTCCTACGACTCTCAATCGGTGGACGGAGAGACCGGATCCACGAACAACCAGACCTCACCAATCGGGGAGGGGTGGAGCCTCGCCGGAGCCGGCTTCATCGAACGCACCTACGTCTCCTGCGCGACCGACAACGGGGCGTCGGGTCCCGTGACTTCCTCCGGTGATCTCTGCTGGAAGACTGACAACGCTACGATCTCGTTCGCCGGTCACTCCGGGCAGCTGATCAGGGATACGGCAAGCGGGGCCTGGAGGCTCCAGTCGGATGATGGCACCCGGTTCGAACACCTGGTCGGGACAGCTGCAGGCTGCGCGAGCAACGGCACATACGACACCGACTGTTGGCGGATGACCACTACCAACGGCACTCGCTACTTCTTCGGGCTAAACCAGCTACCTGGGTTTGCAGGCGGCAAACCGACGACGAACTCCACCTGGACCGTCCCTGTGTACGGCAACGACGTCGGTGAGCCATGTCACGGCGCCACGTTCGCCGCTTCCTCGTGCACTCAGGCGTGGCGGTGGAACCTCGACTACGTCGTCGACACACACGGCAACGCAGAAGCCTTCTACTACGACGCGCAAACCAACAGCTACGCCACCAACGGGTCGGCCGCCACCAGCTATGTCCGCGGTGGCGAGCTCGACCACATCGACTACGGATTCACCAACGGCAACGCCTACGCATCCAACGCCGCCAGCGGCCGCGTCGTCTTCGGCTACGACTCTTACGGACGATGCTCGGATAGCACCCACGCAAACTGCACCACCGAACCGATCAGCGGCAATGCGACCGCGCCGGCACACCCCACCTACTACCCGGACGTTCCCTTCGACCAAAACTGCCCCTCAGGCAGCTGCAGCGGACTCCTCTCACCCACCTTCTGGTCCACTGCAATGCTCACAACAGTCAGCACCAAAGCGCTGGTGGCCGGCGCATACGCCAACGTTGACGTCTGGACGCTCAGCCACTCGTTCCCAGATCCCGGCGACACCACGAGCGCCGCCCTCTGGCTAACCAAGATCGACCACACGGGCTACTCCGGAAGCTCCAGCCTGTCCGAGCCCTCGACCGTTTTCTCCGGCGTCACCATGCAGAACAGAGTCTGGGTCGTCGACGGCCTCGCGCCGTTGGACAAGTACCGCATCTCCAAGATCCAGACATCCCTGGGCGCAGTCATCAGCGTCTTCTACTCCCCACAACAGTGCACCCCAGCAGGCGCCGCCGGAATCGAAGCGGCCCCCGAATCGAACACGAATCGGTGCTTCCCTCAGTGGTGGTCGCCGAAAGTGACACCGCCACAGCCAGCTCAGAAGGACCTGTTTCACAAGTACGTAGTCACACAGGTCGTCTCCGACCCGAAGACCGGTGGGGGCAACGACGCTGCCCAGGAAACCGACTACGTCTACACAGGCACGCCCGCATGGCGATACGACACGTCGCCGCTGGTCCCCGACGACAAGAAGAGCTGGTCCGTTTTCGCCGGCTACAACACGGTCGAAGTCCGCGTCGGCGACCCGAACGCGCCCACCAGCCAGAAGACCACCGACTACACCTTCTTCCAAGGCATGGACGGGGATCGCGCTTCCGCCTCCGGCGGCGCCAAATCCGTCAGCGTCACCGGGACACCAGGAATGGCAGACTCGCTCTGGTACGCAGGCCGCACCCGCGAAGCGAAGACGCTGAACGGAGTCGGCGGTGCAATCGTCTCTGACGTCGTAACCACCCCCTGGTCGTCGCCGATCACCGCGAACAACGGCGTCAATACTGCACGCTTCACCGGCGACGCTGAGGTGCTGCAAACCGAACCCGTTTCGACCGGCGGTAACCGAACTGTGCGAACGAGCACGACATACGACTCGAGCATGGGCCTGCCTACGCAGGTGAACATCGTGCCGTCTGACGCTGCAGCGACCTGCACGACGACCACTTATGCGGCTCCGAACACGTCTGCGGGGATCATCGGAAGTATCGCCGAGGTATCGAAGATCGGCGTCGCCTGTGCGAACGTGAGTGCTGCGCATTACCCAGCAGACGCAATCACCGACACACGCACCAGCTACGACGGGCTGGCAGTCGGCGCAGCTCCCACCAAGGGTGATGCCACAAAGGTCGAAATCGTCGACGGTTATCCAGGAGGTACCGCTGCATCCGCGCACTGGGTAACGCAGACCGCCACAGCGTACGACAGCTTGGGCCGAGAAACCTCCGTCACCGACATCCTGCAGCACACCACAACCACCGCTTACACGCCAGCCGCAAGTGCTGCGGCCGGCAGCGGAGGAACCACACAGGTCGTCACGACAGCTCCCGCACCGTTCAGCTGGAGCACCACCGTCACCTACGACCCAGCCCGCGGCACTGAACTCACCACCACCGATCAAAACAACAAGCTCACCACAGCCACATATGATCCGCTCGGCAGGCGAAGCGCCGTCTGGCTGCCGTCACAGCCCAAGGCGAGCAACCCCAACTACCCGTCTATCGCATACGCCTATCTGCTGTCGCAGACCGCGGCGTCCGCGGTGACCACCAAGACGATCACCGCAGGTGGTGTCATCAGCACGTACGTTCTCTACGATGGTCTCGGCCAGCAGATCCAAACGCAAGGTCCCGCCGAAGGCGGCGGCACCGTCGTCACGGACACCGCGTACGACGCTCACGGACGTGTCGCATTCACAGACGGCGCCTACTGGACCCCGTCCGTCAACCCGTCGACCACCTTGTTCGTTCCCACCGCATTGGCGCAAATCTCATCCCAGACGGTGACCACCTACGACGCAGTAGACCGACCCGTGAAGACAACCCTGAACTCGATCGGTTCTGAGCGATTCCACACCACCATCGCCTACCCCGGAGCGGACCGCGTCGACACCACTCCGCCGACCGGGGGTACACCGACCAGCACCTTCACGAACAGCCAAGGCCAGCAGACAAGACTGGTTCAATACCTAGCGGCCACTCCGTCATCGTCAGCCACTACAGAGACCACGAGATACGCGTACAACGCGCAGGGCAAGATGACCTCAATGACAGACCCGGCTCTGAACAACTGGTCATGGTCGTTTGACGTGCTCGGTCACCAAATCGCCGCCAACGACCCTGACAGTGGAACTACCACTAGCAGCTACGACGGAGCCGGAAACCTGCTGTCGACCACCGACGCGCGCAACAGCACAGTCAGCTACACCTACGACAATCTGAACCGAAAACCGCCGAATACGCGGGGCCGGCCGGGACAGGAGCGCTCCTTGCCGCCTGGACCTATGACACTGTTGCCAAGGGCAAGCAGACTAGCGCGAGCGCCTACGTGGGGTCGACACCTGGGACCCCGGGATTGGCGTACGCAAACACCATCACCGGGTACGACAACCTATACGACGTCACAGACAGCACCACGTCCATTCCCGCAGGCGCCCCGGCATTCGGCGGCACTAGTTACAGCATCAACAGCAGCTACGACGTCGACGGGTCAACCCTGACCCGCACCCTCCCCGCAATGGGCGGAATTCCAGCCGAGACGTTCTATTACTCCTACGACAGCAACAACAACTTCACTGGAGCTGACGGTCTCGACACCTACGGAATCGCCGGATACACCGCAATCAACCAACTCTCCGAGATCAACCGGCCGGGGAGCACGACGCTTTACACAGACTTCGGCTACGACCCAGCAACAACGGCGCTTATTGGAGTCAAGGACACGACCCAAACGGGCAGTACCTTCACGACTCAAGCCAACCGTCAGTACACCCGGAACAACGCAGGGGATGTGACCGGCATCGCCACCACCGGAGCGGCGGGCACCGACACACAGTGCTTCGGCTACGACTACCTCCACGACCTCACGCAAGCGTGGACGCCCGCCAACAACGACTGCTCCGCCGCGCCGTCGGCCGGCAACATTGGTGGCGCCGCACCGTACTGGACGTCGTACGCGATCGACCCCGCGACCGGCAACCGCACACAGGTCACCCACAACCCGACCAACCCGGCGGCATCGGCGACCACCGACACATATGCGTACCCGGCGGCCGGCAGCTCACATCCGCACGCGGTGCAGACGATCACCCGCTCTGCCGGGACTGGGACGACCGACACCTATGGGTACGACGCCAGCGGGAACACGACAACCCGGCCTGGGCAGACGCTCACATTCGACGCGAACGGGAAACTCTCCACAGTATCCGCCGGAGGAGCCACTCAGACCAGCGTCTATGACGCCTCCGGGGCTCTCCTGCTGCAGACCGACCCAACTAACGGAACGACGTTGTACATCGGCGACACCGAGCTGCGCGTCGCCCCTGGATCGTCAACCGCCTCCGCCGTTCGTACCTATGCAATCGGGGGCACACCGGTTGCTGAACGGACCACGAAGGCCGGTGTCGCCGGCTCGGTGCTCCTATGGATCTCAGGCGACGCCAACCATACGCAAGACCTTGAAGTCAACTCAAACAATGGGGCGATTACGCGTCGCTACGCGGACCCGTACGGGAATAGCCGAGGCGCGGCGGCGACCTGGAGCAGCAACCACGGATACCTGGATGCGACGGAAAGCCCCTTCTCCAATCTCACCCAGCTTGGCGCGCGAGGCTACGATTCGGCGACCGGTCGCTTTGTGTCCCTGGACGGCATCCTTGCGCCGAACAACCCGGGTCAAAGTAACGGGTACGCATACAGTGCAAACAACCCCGTGACAACTAATGATCCAACAGGAGATTGCTACCAGACGAACTCCGATTCGCTAAATTTCCACACGAATTGCGTGGGTTCCCGCGGGAGCGCGGCTGGAAACGGACCTAGCTATGTGAAGCACCAGGGGTCACCATCCTCGGGCAACTCCAGCGCCGACTATGGCACCTATCATTCGGCCACTAAATGGACGGGATCGACGAAGCTCCTCCCACCGCCTGTACCGGACTCCCAAGTGTTGGGATGCGGCCCGGGAGGATGCATCACGGCCGGCCAATATCGGAGCGGATCGCCTGACAACCTGCGTGACCAAGAGGCGGCGGCCTATACCGCAATCGCAGCGACTGTCTTCGCCGAAGGAGCTCTTGAGTTCTGCGCCGAGCACCTCGAGCTGCCTGCGTGTCAAGGAGGGGAGGAATCTCTAACCAACGCCGACGAATCGCTCATGGAGCAGATCGCTGAAGACGAAGCGATAGCCGAGGAAGACGAAGCGGAAGGGCTCGAGAGTTCCTACTCGGGCGCGGTTTGTGGAGGCCAGTCGTTCTCTGCTGACACCAAAGTTCTCATGTCGGACGGCTCACAACGATCAATTGACAACCTAGAAGCGGGCGACCAGGTACTTGCTCTCGACACGACAAGCGGGTCGCGCGTCTCTGAGCGCGTCGGAGCAGTGCTGGTTCGTAACGAAGGCGGCCTAGTTGATCTCATGGTGTCCAGTACCGGCGGCGACGCGGTCATTCACACCACAGCGAAACATCCGGTCTGGGTACCTAGCGAGCATAAATGGATCGATGCAGGGCTGCTTCAAGTCGGCGAGAGCGTGCAGGCTGCGGACGGCTCCCAGGTCACTGTCTCCCGTGTGCTACGGGTTGCCGGTGTGAAACCCATGTGGGACCTTACGGTTAGTACTACCCATGACTTCTACGTCGGGGCGGGCGAATCCAGCGTCCTTGTCCACAACTGTCCGGCAGCGGATGGCGTCGAGAGACTCACATCGCCGCAACAGAAGGCGTTGGCGAAACTTAACGGGTGGCAGCAGACAAATCGAACATCCAATGGTCAACCCATATTCAAAGTGGGAAAGAACTATGTCTCGTACGACGTTGATGGTCATAACGGAGGCGTATGGAAGATGGCTAGGACTCCTGAAGCGCTCGCCAGCAAGTCGACCAGAATGGGAACTTACGACAGCAATCTCAATCGAATTGGAGACTGACTTGGTGGACTACTGGGCGATCGATGTGCCAAACCTCAGCGACCGCGACGCAAGGAAACTAGTGAAGTACGCTTCGTCCCTGGGCTATGACGGTGACGTATTGTCCCCAAGTATCTGGCTCACGTGGGCTCTCGATCGCGGCTCAGTGGCGATGCTCCGTTCAGCGGCAAAGGCCGGACTGGCAAGCGAGTCTGGAAGATGGTCGAAGGTTGAGATTGCTGGTGTCGAGTCCATGATCTCGGAAATGGACGACTGGCTGTCGGCAACCGGTGAAGATACAGGCCCCGAGATAACCCCCTAATCCGGCGGAATGTGAGCCCACGGGGGCGCTATAAGCCGCACCTCAGCGGAAGCTAGACCGCCAGTGCCTATGGACACTTCGGCGGACGACGATTCTGACTTCACTGCCGGGCTTCATCGAGGGACGCCTCGCCTCTGCCAACGACGACTCGCAGCGGCGCCAGCAGATGATTGGCATGTGGATTGCCCATCTTAAAAGGAAACGAGCAGGTTCGAGAACATCATCGAGAGGATCTATGGCTGAGCGGGGCATGTGGTCTGAGCTGCGCGCGCGGGAGTTGTCCGGCTCTCTCGGTCCGGATGATGGCGCACCGTGATAAGGGTGGACCATTCAGCGCTGGAAGTGGCGCTCGCTGAAGTGCGTGCAGGCGCAACCCCGAGTGAGACCCTTCGTTGCGATGAGGACTACATCTGGTGCGTGCCGCCGGAGCAGAAGTATCAAACGGAGCGTCCAGCGGGACCCTTCACGCTCGGCCAGCTCAGCGAGTCGGCTCAATGGATCACCAGCGCATTGCATAGCGATGGCATCTTGACGAATCATTTAGTCTGGATTGCCGATCTGCTTCGCGGAATCGCGAATGGGGTCGTGCATGAAGGAGGCCGGTTTTCGCTCGCGCTGACTCGCGAAGAGCTCATTGAGGCAGCGTTGGAGGCCATGAGATTTGGTTCCGAGTCGACCAACGTGATCGAAATGGCTTCGACTACATCCTGGGCGTTCTCGCGCTTCGATGTCTATGCCGCCGAAGCGACACGCTCTGACCTCCTGTGTCTCGACCTAGCCAAGGGCCTGCTCGTCGTGGAGGGCAAGCGTGGCGGAGCATCCAAGTTGTTCTGGCTGGCGGAGTTGTTCGAAGCGATCGGGCATCTCAGTCTGCCATGAAGGTCGTGAATTGGGATGACAGGCAGCCTCCCAGATGCGAAAAGGGCCTAGCCCAGAATGCAACGACCGGCTGGTGATAAAGAGATTGGGGAACCCTGTAGAGACCGACCTTCAAGGACTCTCGTACGAACACCAACCAATCGGTGGATCGTGGGAGGTCGAACTGTCCAACGGACTCGTCTTCCACGTCGAGTCGGATTTCGTCGGCAACGGCGCGGACCCGGTGGACTTCGGCAGTTTGGTCTCGGCTGGCGGAACGGGGCTAACTCTCACTGTCGTGGAGATCGATCAAAGGTTCTATCGAGGATCCTTCACGTCGGATGTTGCTTTGAATCCGCCGTCGGCTCACCCTGGGCCGCGGTACTTTGCCCAATCAGAACTGCCACGCTGGAATGTCCTCTTATCCGAAGAAGTCACCCTCACAATCGCAGCCAACTCTGTGCTGGTCGAAGCGGGATTCGTGTACTTCGTCATTTCTCTGAAGGGGGAGGGCGACCATTGGAGCGAAAAGATCGCCCGCCTTCCTGTTGTACAAGTGAAAGCAATTGACTCTCATGATCTGCAGCAAGGGCGCCTCTGATGCAAATCGACTAGGCGATGCTCGGGAGTTGCGTCAGGTAGTCTGAATCGAGGTAGCTGGATGAGCCACCCGGCTCTGCAGCCGCCTCGGCCAGCTACTTCAGCGGGAAAGCATCGCTTCGACCGAATGGGAACTGGCGACAACGACTTTCATCGAGTTCGAGTGTCTTGGCGGGATTACTGGGGGATTGGTGTGCGGAACCTCAGTGCACCCGACGCAAGGAAACCACTGAAGTACGCCTCCTCGCTCGGCTATGACGGTGACGTAGAAGGGACACGGCTCTAGTCGAACGGCTCGTCCTTGGCGAGTTGCCGGATCGAGATCACCCAAGTCGTCGAACGGCGGGTGAACAGCATTTCCGGGCCTCCGAGTGATTCGATGTCAAAAATCGCCGGCTTCCCAAGCTCGAGCTGAATGATTCGTAGCAGTCGCACCCACCCGCGGTTGTGATCCCGCAGCTTCGTTGGAAACATTACCTCCGGGTTCTCTGGCTGTACTTTCCCGCGAACCCTCAGAAGCATCTCCCGGTCGAGGTCCAGGTAGTACTTGCTCGCTTCCGTGACGACTTCCCATCGTCCCCGTTTCCGTGCGGTGTCGCTCGACTCAGGTTCTGTCAGGACCGCGAACACGGGCACCGGCCGGATCTCGTCGTTGCCGTCAGCGTCTTCAAGCCGGGGCGGCGCGTCCGAGGTTCCTTCCTCCGGCTTTGGCGCGACCGGTGCACTTTCGCCCTCAGCGTCGGGGTCGCATTGATCCATCGCGTTCAGGCGTTCCCCTGTCTTGGCCGCAGCCGTTTTCCTCCATTCGTCGAGTGTCTCGTTGCCCCAGTCGCTCATCCAGCCGACCCCGTACCGGCCGCAGACGTTGACGATGATGGCGCAGATGTCCGCCTTCGTCATTTCGCAATACATGAATGCTCGCACCCCGGAACTGTGGAAGCGGTACGGCTCAGGAGTCCTACCTTTCTTCGACGAGGTCCACAAGCTCGACGTGCTCCACGAGGAATACCTCCTGAGGCGCAGCGCCAACAGTGAACCGGCACCGGCTAGTACCGAAGCCTGAGGTCTGCGGGATCACCTCCGGTGCTGCTGTGACAGCCATCTAGGAATATTCCACGGACATTGACGGCACCGAGCTCGTTGGTTATACATATAACCGAAGCGGGGGCGCGTATAGACGGACGATGAGAAATGTCGGAGGAGTGGGACCCCGACGACCTCACCGCCGTTCGGTTGCTCCTCAATATCCACTACGCCATCGCACACGACATCCACTACGCCATCGCACACGACAGCTGGGAGGACGTCGCCCGAAAAACAGGGATAGAGCTCGACCGGCTTGAGCAGATAGTCGGCATCGCCGTTCGACCTGACGGATACGAGATCGCCCTCATCCAGCACGCCTACGGTCTCGACATCTGGCCTACCGAAGCACCGGACAGAGGGAACACCACCGAAACAGGCGACCTGCGCGGTGACGGCGGACCGTAGGGCCGATACGCTCATCTCATGCCACGACCGCCGCGCCCGAACCCCAACGCGGGAGCGGAAGACACGTGGCCCGACCAGCAGCTCGACGACCCGGTGCACGAAACTGCTCGGCAGTTCGTCCTCAAGGTCCGCGACGCGATGGCGAGTTCCAGCATCCGGTCCACGGCAACGCTCGCCGGGATCGACCACAACACGCTTCGTCACGTTCTCGCCGGAGAGTCCTGGCCGGACCTTATCGTCATCAGCCGGTTGGAGCGGGCGCTCGGAACCCGGCTATGGCCTGAAACCGTCGAACGGTCCAGCCGTCGAAAGCCGCCAGCGCGGCAGCGCCCCGAACCTAGCGCCGGCGGCGCCCGCGCTTAACGCAAAAAGGCCGCCTCATGATCGAGAGCGGCCTTCCTGGACGGAGAGGTCTTACTCGCTGATGTGAGCGAACAGGAACCGCCGGTCCTTGTCGAGCGTTCGGGCGATTTCGATGGCGACGTCCTGTCTGGCCTCATCGATGTCCGCCGGCTCCCTCGCCTCACTGTGCACACTGTCAAGTGTTGCGTCGAGTTGGGAGATGAGCTCCACGATCGTCGACTTCCTGCCGGCTCCAGCGCACCTAACGGCGACGCCCCACCGGCCGATAATCGAAACGGAGCTAACAACGGGACCGGGGGGAAAATGTCCGAAACCACAGACCAAGCAACCTCAGCAGACAACCCCACGCCCTTTCTGATCCGAGGCTACTTATTCCTCTGCCCCGTCTGCCTGAAAACGGACGCTGAACGCATCCGACTCGGGCCCGGCACCCCCAAAGAAGACGGAACCCCGCAAGACCTATACCAGTGCGCGGACGAAGACTGCCGCAAGGAGTTCGAAGACGACGCCTGGGTGAAAGTCCCCGCCAGCCAAGCAACCATCGGCGACGACTTCAAACACTGACACCGGACGCACCCCCACCACGTCCAGTTCGAACAGGCACGGCAGCGCAAGCGCCCTATGAAGACACCACCACGTACACAGCTCGTCATCCGCTTCGCACCCGGAACGAACACGCTCCAAGCTGTCACCGACCTGCGAGCAGCAGGATGGGACGCCTGGGAACGTGACATTGGCGCAGAAAACGGCAACGCTAAACAGGAACCGCAGCTGAATCGGCGCCTGAACGGCACCGGCGAACGGAAGAACAGGCGGAGGAAACGCGAAGCCGAGCGGTACGGGCTTGGTGTTCGCGGGGCCGGGAGCGAAACCGGTGGGCAGGGCGCGGGACGCGACAAGCAGCATAGGGAACCAGCGGTCAGTCAAAAACCCGGCGGGCCCGTCATCGAAGCGAGGACTAGCCGGCTTCGTGGCGATCCGGTAGAGGTCGCAGACGCTTTCGCAGCGCAGGCGCGGGCCATCCTGTCCGACTTTGCCGTCACGTCGATCGAGGCGCAGGCGGCGGCCGGCACGCCGTCGACGTTGCAAGCGTGGCAGGTTCACCCGCAACCTGACGTGCCGGTCGACGAATCGAGGATCGTCCGAGAGCTGGCGAGCGGGCGGCTGTACTTCGGTGAGCGAAGCGGCGCCGAAACGTGGGCGCGGCAGATACTCCGTGAAGCTGAGGTCAGCGACGCAAGCTGGCAGGTGAAGCCCTACGAGTCGTGGTCGCAGCAGATACGCACCCGCAAAATCGCCGTTCCGGTCGCTACCGTGCTCGGATTCGCCGCGCTCGGCATCCTCGTCGGGTACTTTCTCGCGGGCGAGAGTCGCGACCTGCGAATGCTGTTCGTCCCGGCCATCGCCTGGATGGTTGCCGGAACGGCACTCCTCATCATCGCTTCGGTCATTAAGATTCGGTCGAAAGCGCAGCGTCCAAACCGTATCGCCGTCGCAGTACTGTACGTCGGTGTTGCGGCAGTTATGTGCGGAACAACCCTCTCGGCGGTAGCCGTGGGCTCAGTGTGGGCGTCCCCTGCCGCAGTCGGAGGAGTCCTCATCGCTCTTCTCATCCAATCCCTCATCGGCACACCTGTGGTCGAACGGATCCGGATGGGCACGTTCAGGATTCCGGCGACAGTGATCCTGACCGCCATCGGAGTCACCCTCTTCGTTGTTGTGCTGAACCTTCCGATCGCCCTGTTCTACAACGCAGCCGGCTCGCTCCAACTGGTGGGCACCGCTTCATGGGGAGTGGTGATAGGCACCGGCTTCCTGTTCACCGCAGCCGTCGTCCTAGCGTGTCTGTGTGCATGGGTGGCGCTCCGTCGGTGGCGTAACTTCGCCACCCTATTCCGGCCGCGCCTGCTTTTCGGCCTGGTAGCAACGGGCATGTTCGTGTTCATCGCCGCTGCACTTCTCGGCAACAACATCGGTGACGGGCTGGAAGCGCGCCAGGGCAAGTACGGGTCTCAGTGGGGGCGCGAGTACATGATGCCGGTGTGCATACACGACCCGCGAACGGACGCTGAGAAGACGCCGCTCTGGCTCGTCGGCACAGACGGTGAAACGACGGTGCTCCTCGACCGTTCACGGATGACCGGTGCGAAGAAGCCGGCCACCAAGTACCCTCACTATCTCGATGCGAACCGCGAGCTCACGTACGTAGAGGTCAACGAAGGCTGCTAGCTCGGGACTGCCCTATGCTGACCGCATGCACGCCGTCGCGCAGCTAGTGGGTGGGCCCGCCGCGGGTCGTCGCATCGTGCTCGACGGAGGACACACCCCACTGACGATCACCGTTCCGGCGGCTGATTTCGGCGGGTATGTGGAGGCTGAGTATTTCTCCACCGGAGGAGCTCACAGCACCAACCGTGGCGCGAACGTGCACACTTACGTTTACCGTCTCCACAGTGGCGAGTACGACTACGGCCAATCAGCGGAGGACGAACACCGCGAGAAGGAACTAGCGGCGCAGCTCGCGAAGCTGCAGCCGGTTACCGACGGCCGAGCCAGCGTTCTCCACCTCGACGGTCCACTCGGGGGGCGCGGCGGGACAGCCGTCGGATTTGGGTCCGGCGTGTCAGCCAACGTGATGTGGAGCTGGTGAGTGCGATGTTCGATGCGAGCAATCCCTTCGTCAACGCGCTGAGCATTGTCGGCCCCCTCGTGGGCGCGGTCCTCATCGTCCTCTTCCGGAAGTCGATAGTGGAATGGCTGAAGGGCATCGTTCCCCAAAAGAACCTCACGAAGGTTAGGGCGGCTGTGTATGTCGCCGCTTTCGCCATCGCAGCCTTCATTGCTGGATGGATCCTGGCCCTACTCGTACCGGGCTCACCTCCTCCTCTGTGGCTGTCCATCTTCGGTGCGGCCGTATTGGCCTGGATCGTCGTATGGACACTGCTTGCTAATGAGAGCTGAGAACGGACACGGCTAGCTTGGCGCGCGGCACGGTCCGTCAGGTGGTCCGTAGCGGAAGCCGACCGGAAGTACACACGCAACGACTCCGGCGACATCACCAAGATCGCCACCGCCGGCGCGGCCGGCGCGGATACCCAGTGCTTCGGCTACGACTGCGACCCCGCCTTTGGGGGTGGGCGGGTCGTTGCACTCTGTCAAGGTTCGCAGTTTCGGCGCTTGTTGTTCGCTGTGCGCACGAAATAGCGTTCGAGAGCCAGCGGGAACGCGATTGCCATTCGGGGCGTCGGCCGACTCGGTAGAACTTTGGGGGAGTCGTGAGGCCATCGAGTTTCGCGCGTGGATTGGCTGGAATCAGCGCGCTGGCATTGATCACCGTCGGACTGGCTGCGGCGGCGATACCCGCCCGCCGCTGGGGTCGCGGCGGCTGGACCGAAACGGGCTCAGCAGGGTAGGACGCTCACTGCAGAAACATTCCGGCCGAGCGGGCAGCGTGTTCGAGGGCCTTTCGAACGGATCCTGTGAGGCTCGAAATCAGCAGGGCTTGGATGTGCTCAATCGGATTCTCGACGACTCGAACAGAGGGTGTGACGAACATCTGGGATTCTCCCGGCAGGGAGCAAGATACGGAAGGGAAGGTAGTTTCTTGGGCTTCTTGGAGCCAGAGCAATGAACGGCTACCGCCTACTGCTGGTGAGTTCCGTCGGCGACCGTGATGGGATGTCAATCGAACTCGACACTGATGATGGGGAACAGGTAGCCGAGGTGTTCGAAGACAGCGACACTCGTCAACGAACGGTTAGGTTCTTTGTGACTTCCCCGGTGCCAATCGAGGCCGTCGAATGGCTCTTGTCCGCTGCTGCTAGCGATCTGTAGCGCGCAGGGCGAACAAGAACGAATCCCCAGCGGATGGCGATGCAAGCTCACCCGCTTGGCTGCAACGACGACGCAGACTTGCTGACAGGAGAGAACGGATTCAACGGCAATTGGCGAGAGGCATTGAGAGACAGGTGATAGCACTTCACGCCGGCGAGGGTCGACGAACAGCCGATCTGTCTTCTCTTGAGGCGGGCGGAAACTTCGAACCCATTGGTTGGTTCTCAGCCGACATCCCTGTGAACAACTCAAGGCAACTGAAACCAAGGGAGTTGGCTGTGCGCTTCCAGTTGCTTCGCCAATTCGCGTGGGTTGGTGGGCGCATCGAACCGGCCACAGGCACCCTCACGGTGCGGATAGGTCACACGGGCACCATGCCGCCTTTAGTCGACAGTGACCTCACCGACTACGCGCACCGGCGGTACATCGACGGCTTACCCGATGAGCTTGCTCTCGGCGTCTTGGCTGGTTTCGTTGACGCCTCGCGCTCACTGCCCATAGCGGCAGGCAAAGTCACCATCACGCACGCTTCCTACGACCCGGTGGAGTCGGGTTCCCAAGCGTTCAAATCTGCAGCAGCCCTCCTTCTGTGGGCAATGCTGCAGAGTGAGCCGGAGCTGGACTCAGAGCGCTGGCAAGCGCAATTCGAACGATGGCTCGAGAGCTGGTTCACGAAGTTCTGAGGCCCGCCACCATCCCGCGTTTTACCCGGGGCGACGGCGCTGGTCGAAACCGTCGTGCCGGCCCCATCGGCTTATAGGGTTGGCATGCCCAGGGCTTCCTGACGGCACGCACGTCGAGATCGGCTATCGGAGGCGAATGAGCGACATCGGGCCCCAGCTCGCTGCCCTGATCAAGATTGCCGGCGCCGCAACCCAAGACGAAGCCGGGCCGCCGGACGCACGCCTCGCTGAACTAGGCGGGTCAATGGAATTGGTCGAACTCCTCCGCAGCCGAAACGGCTTCTATGCTTTCGAGTCCGCACTCCACGTGTGGGGTGTCGGAGCTGTCGAGGGAGAAGACCTCCGTGAGTGGAACCGGGAGTCGTTGTGGAGATACGCCTTCAACGGACTCGATCGCGGGTTGACCTTCTTCGCGGAAGACATATTCGGTGGGCAGTTCGGCCTGGCCGGCTCTACCGTCGTTTCCTTTGACCCCGAAACGGCGGAGCGCGTCGTCATCGCGGAATCGCTCGAAGAGTGGGCGGCTAAAGTCCTAGAAGATTACGCCCTTCTGACCGGCCATCCGCTGGCTCACGCATGGCAGGAGGAATACGGAGCGCTCCGGGCGGGCTATCGGCTGGTTCCGAAGGTGCCGTTCGTCCTTGGTGGCGAGTACTCCCTATCCAACGTGGTCGAGATGCGCGACTTCGAAGCAATGCGTGCCCGAGGCGCGTTAGCGGCTCGGATTCACGGGTCTGCCGACGGCACATCTATCGAGTTCGAGTTCTAGGGAGTCGTCCCCACTCGTCTATCTGCCGCAAGAGGTACGTGACGGTGGTGAGCTCCCCGGCCGACCTGCGACCGCGCCCCACGTCGTGGTGCTAGCGTCGCCCGCATGACTGTCACCTCCCTCCTCGACCTGCGCTTCGCTGCCGACCACCTCGAGGACGGGCCGCGTGCGCTGCTCGACATCCTCGCGGACACGCGGGCGTTCGACGGCTGCCTCGGCGTGCAGGTCGTCACGGATGTCACCGACCCCGCGCACGTGGTCGCGGTCGAGCGCTGGGAGTCGCTCGAGCACGATGACGCCTACCGCGCGTGGCGGGCCGGGCCCGGCGCGTCCGGACTCGGCGACTACTTGGCGGGACCACCGGCGCTGACGCGGTTCACCGACGTCGCCTCGCTCTGAGGCTCGTCCGCGGGGGCGTGCTCGTCCACGGTGCGGGCGTTCGTCAGGGTCAGCGCCCCGATCCCCGAGATGAGTCCGACCGCGACGGCGATGACGACGAAGGTGAGCTGCTCGCCGTGGAAGAAGGACGCCACCAGGGTGGAGCTCCAGGTTCCGGTGGGGAGCACGGTGGTGACGAGCGCGGCGATGAGGGTTCCGACGACGGCCGTTCCGACGCTCGTCCCGACCTCCTGGGCGGCGTCGTTCAGCGCTGCGCCCATAGAGGTGCGGTTCTCGGGCATCGCGCCGACGAGCGCGACCGCGCAGATGGTCATCACGGTCCGCAGCCCGATCGTCATCACGACCATCGCGACCGCGATCGCCACGTAGTTCTGCTCCACCGCCCACGCCATGAGCCCGAGCCCAGCCGCCAGGAGTCCCGCACCGACGAGACAGGCGAAGCGGTGGCCGAGGCGGCGGACGAGCCACTCGGTGAGGGGGGTGGCGAAGATCATCGTGAGGATGATGGGGAGGTTGGCGAGCCCGGCCACCAGCGGCGACCAGCCCCACGCGTACTGGAAGTGCAGGATCAGTGAGAACATCACGCCGGCCATGGCGACCGAGGTGCCGATCTGGGCGATCGCGGCTCCGCGCACCGTGCCGCGGCGGAACAGGGTCAGGTCGAGCATGGGGGACCGGGCCGTGCGCTCCCGCACGATGAAGAGCACGAGGGATGCCACCGCACCGGCAGCCACGCCGATCGTGATCGGCGACGTCCAGCCGTTCTGGATGCCGCTGGTCAACGTGTAGCAGGCGAGCCCGATCGTGAGGACGCTGAGCGCCGCGCCCGGAAGGTCCAGGCGATCACGGGTGAGGCCGTCTGCGGTGTCGGCCGGCACTCCGAAGCGCACGCCGACGCAGGCGATGAGGGCGATGGGCGCGTTCACCAGCAGCAGCCACTGCCAGGGGAGGTGGGCGAGCATCGTGCCGCCGAGGAGCGGGCCGAGGACGAACCCGGACATCCCCACGACCATCATCAGCGTGATGGCGCGCATTCGGAGCTTCTCGTCGTCGAAGAGCCGGAAGACCAGCGAGTTGGTGATGGGAGCCATCGCGGCGGCGGCGATCCCCAGCGCGGCCCGCAGGGCGATCAGCTCGACCGTGGTGCTCACGAGCACCACGGCGAGGCTGATGACGCCGAAGAGGCCGAGACCGATCTGCAGCACCCGTCGGCGGCCGAAGCGGTCCGCGATGGAGCCGGCGGTCAGCAGCAGACCGCCGAACGTCAGCGAGTAGGCCCCGGTGACCCATTGGAGCGACGTCGTGTCGCCGCCGAGGTCGCGCCCGATCGTCGGCAGCGCGATCGACAGCAGTGTGTTGTCGACCATCTCGACGAAGAATGCCAGGCACAGCGCGGCGAGGGGGATCCACGCGGCCTTCATGGATGTGTACGTGCGTGCTCTTCCGGCGGCGGGTGTGCTCATGGCGGCTTCCAAAGGGTCAGGTCGATCAGGACGAATTAATCGAACGGTGTTCGATGGTCGAACACAGTTCGATAGAATAGAACAATGTTCGATAAGCTGCAAGCGGGTCCTCGACGGGATCGCGTGATGGGATGGAGCCATGGCAGAGCAGGGGACCGAAAGTACTGGTCGGGCGCGGCAGCCGCGCACCCGAACGCGCGCATCCCACTCGCTGGAGTCGGTGCTGGCGGGGGCCGTCGAGATCCTCGATGAGTCCGGAGTCCAAGGACTGACCATCCGGGCCCTGGCGGCACGGCTCGGCGGAGGCGTCGCGAGCGTCTACTGGTACGTGTCCGGCCGGGATGAACTGCTGGATCTCGCCGCCGACTCGGTGCTCGGCGGCATCTTCGAGCAGATCGCCGACGTCGGCTCGGACGACGCGATCGACGACCTCCGCACGATCGCCATCGCGATGTTCGACACCATCGTCGACCGCCCGTGGCTCGGCGCGTACGTGCTGCGCGACACCGGCCTGCAGGTCCACTCGCTGCAGCTCTATGAACGCATCGGCGAGGAGGTCATGCGCCTGGGGCTCACGCCGCGGCAGGTGTTCCACGCGACTTCGGCCGTCGTCGGATTCGTCATCGGGACGGCCGCCGACCTCGGGCAGGAGCCCCCCGCCGTCGTCGTGTCCGGCGAGGTCACGCGCGAGCAGTACCTGGCGAAGATCACGGGCGAGTGGCGAGCGCTCGACGCGACCGCTTACCCGTTCATCCACCACATCGTCGACGAGTTCGAGCGGCACAGCGACCGCGAACAGTTCGCCGCCGGACTCGACCTCCTCCTCGCCGGCCTCCGGCTGAAGGCCGAGGCCGGGTCCGCCGAACCCCGGGGGTGAGCAATCGACCGCCGGGGAGGGGTCAGCTGAAAGCGGTCAGGATCCGGGCCCCGAGCGCACGGACATCGACCGGAGTGCGCTGGATCTCGAGCACCGAGTCCGGGAGGAGTTCGTGCAGCCGCTCGGCGGTCGCCACCGGATGGCTCGGGTCGCCGGTCCACGGGCGCAGGAGGACGGGCTGCTGGATGGTGGAGATCGCCTCAGGGGTGGGGAAGTCGGTGTCCGATGCTCCCAGCATGACGTCGGCGATGATGCTCTCGTTGATATCGGGAGGGGTCGGATTCCAGCCGCCTGCTTCGAGGATGCCGGGGTGCCCGCGTCAGCGCATCCGCGGGACGGAGAGCCGGAGCGCGGCGACGGGGCACAGAGCGACGGCCTCCTCGGCGTCGTCGAGCTCGTCGGCGCGCAGCGGCACCTCGGTGCGGCCTTCCGGCACTCCGCGCAGCGCGACGGGATAGCCCCAGTCGTCGCGGCCGATGGCGCGCTCCAGGATCTCGGCGCAGAGCCCGCGGCCGTCGCAGCGGGTCCAGTCGATGTGCAGCGACGGCGAGGTGGGGCCGGTCATCGCGGGCTCCTCGTGCAGAGGCCGCGGGCGTGGGCGTCCACGTCGGCGTGGAACACGTCGAGCGCGCTGCGGATCAGCCGGACCGTCCCGTCCGGGTGATGGCAGGCGCCGCGCCCGACGATCAGGTCGGAGAGCCGCAGCAGTTCGCGGGCGTTCTCCGCCGCCGCCTCACCGTGCGCCAGGGCCGAGAACCGCTCCGCCATCGTGGGCAGACCGAACATGCACGGCCCGCACTGGCGTGCCGTCTGCCCGGCGAGATACTCGACGATCTCGGCGGTCGCATCCAGCCCGCAGCGCTGGGCTCCGATGACGTGGATGATGCCGGCGCCCGGCTGCGCGCCGAACCGGCCGAGCTCGCCCGGGGTCATCCGCACGTCGAAGGAGGAGGCGGGAATCCACGCTCCGTGATAGCCGCCGACCAGCGCGGCCGACGCCGTCCGCGCGTCCAGCTGGACCACGTCCAGCACATCGAGCAGGGTCGCGTCGGTAGCGACCTCGAACACTCCGGAGCGGGGGACGTCGCCGGTGACCGTGACGAGACGCGTCCCCGGCTCCTTCCTCGACCCCACGCTGCGGAACCAGTCGCCGCCGTAGCGCGCGATCAGCCCGAGGTGCGCCAGCGTCTCCACGTTCTGGACGAGCGTCGGTCGCCCCCGCAGCCCGGAGTCGGTCAGGCGGGCGGTGCGATCGATCGGCCGCGGGTCGCCGCTCTCGATGGCGTGGACGACGGCGCTCGCCTCGCCCGCGATGAAGCTGTCGGCCGCCTCGACGACCTCGATGCCCCGTGCGTCGGGACGTTCGGCGATCGCGCGCTCGACCGCGCCGATCGACTCCGAGCCGGAATAGAGGAGGAGGCTGCGCGCGCCGATCGCGCGCGCCGCGGTGAGCATCCCGTCCAGGACGAGGTGCGGGGCGTTCTGGAGGAGCACCTGGTCCTTCCAGCTGAGCGGTTCGCCCTCCGACCCGTTCGCGATGACGATCGGCGCCTGCCCACGGCGGCGGCGGGAGCCGGCAGCGGCCGCGGCGGCGAGCTTGCGCCAGGTCGGGAACGCGGCGCCGCCGCGCCCGGCGAGCCCGGAGGCCTCGAGCTGAGCGAGCAGTGCGGTCGAGTCACGCGCCGGAAGCGCACCGAAGGTGCGCACGTGGGTCTCGAAGGACGCCTCGGCTCCCGCGGCGAGCAGACGACGTGTCCCCGACGGCGCCCGGGTGAGGGTCTCCGTGGCGGAGTCGCCGGTCATGGTCATCGTGTCCCCTCTCGATAGGCGTCGGCGACGCGGCGGGTGCCGGAATGCTCGACGAAGCGCGCGGACAGCCGCCAGACGACAGCGGCGGCGACCAGGACGGCGCAGCCGGCGGCCAGGGCGAGGAACCAGCCGCTGGTGCCGTTGGTCCCGTTCCCGATCGCGTGGAGCACGGCGATGGGCCACATCGCGTAGGTGAACCAGTGGACGAAGCGGAATGCGCGCTGGCCGATCCTGCGGCGCAGCAGCCCGGTGAGGACGATCGCCAGGACCAGGTCGAACGCCACGGTCCCGAGGCCCTGCCAGAACGGCTTGAAGGAGCCGAGGAAGGGCACCACCACGTCGATCGGCCCGAGCTTCGCGTACGAGTCGAGCATCAGCGTCCCGACATGGAGCACCAGGAACACCACCGCGAGCAGCGACACGTTCCTGTGCACGAGAGAGACCGAGAACCGCGGCATCCCCGGCAGCGGGCGGCCCGAGCGGGTGACGATGCCCAGCAGCAGTGTCGCGGTGAACAGCAGCAGCGAGATCACGCCGCTCGCGCGCCCGAAAGCCCACATCACCTCGTTCACGGTCGGCCTCCCGCCGCCGCGGTGTCAGGGCCGGCGGGATCGGGCCACGCCCCGAGCGTGACGACGCGCCCGGCCAGGTCCACGAGCCGGGCGGCCGCGGCCTGCTCGGCGAGCCACGTCCGGGCCGCCGTCCCGCGCACGATCGCGGCGGTAGTCAGGGTGTTGGCGCGCACGCAGGTCGCGGCGGCGACCGTGACCGAGCGCCAGGCCGGCACCACCGGGGTGCCGAAGGCCGGGTCGAGGATGTGCTGGTGCACCCGGCCGTCGTGCAGCCAGCGGCGCTTCTGCGTGCTGGAGGTGGCCATGGCCGCGCCGTCGGGCAGGAACACCTGCTGCGCGGGATCGGCGGGGAGGTCCTGCACCAGGACCTCCCAGCCGCCGTCCGCGGTGGCGCCGCCGGTGGCGATGTCGCCGCCCAGGGAGACGAGGACGCCGGTGCCGAGTTCGGAGCTGACCCGCTCCGCGATGAGGTCGGCCGCCCGGGCCTTCGCCGTCGCCCCGAGGTCCAGACGCACCCCCGCCGGGAGCGAGAGGACCCTTCCGCGGAGCCGGACGGCGCGCCATCCTGCCTCCCTGCGCACGACGGACAGCGTCACGGACGCGGTGGGGACCGCCGTCGGTGCGGCCCCGAGGAGCGCGATGTCGCGGTCGTAGCCCCAGCGGTCGAGGTCGGCGCCGATCGTCGGGTCGACGCTTCCGCCGGTCTCTGCGGCAGCCTGGAGCGCGGTCGCGATGAGGGATGCGAGCAGCGGCGACACCTCGACGCCCCGTTGGATGCGCGGGTCCGCGGACACCCGCGAGAGCTCCGACCCGGCGTCGAACCGGCTGCAGGCGGCGCCGACCTCGGCGAGGACGCGCTCGGCGATCGCCCTGGCCTCCCCGAGCCGCTCGGCGCGCTCGACCACCAGCGCCGCGGTCGTGCTCCACACCGCCCACTCGGCCCGCGCGGCGGTCAGCTCAGGAGCCGGAGGATGTGCCACTGCTCTGCCCTCCCTGGCTCGGCTGAACGGGGGCCGGGGCCGCCGGTGCGGCGGGCTGGGGTGCGGCGGGCTGGGCGGAGTCGTCGGACTCGGACTCGCCGGACTCGCCGGAGTCCTCCGAGGGCGCCTGCGACGGCGTGGTCTGCGTGGGAGAGTTCGTCGACGACGTGCCGCTCTGTCCGGCTGCCGTGTGCGTCGCTCCGAGCAGCACGCCCGAGACGACCCCGGTCGCCACCAGACTGCCCACTCCGACGAGCCCGGTCAGCCAAGCGACGATCCGCTTCCCTCGTGCCAATGCGGCCATCGTGCACCTCCGTTTCGATCCGTACCTCCAGACTCCCGACGCATTCTTGGCGGATTCTTACGCGGCATGGAAGGCACCTGGGAATGCCCTAGCGATCAGCGGTGCGGTGCGGAGCGATGCTGCCCTGGGCGGAGTTCGATCCACCGGCCTTCGGAGATCACACGGGGGATCCCGTCGTCGCCGATCGCGATCGCGGTCTCGTCGTCGATCACGTACGCGGGCAGCCCGACGTCCTCGACCCACCGCTCGGCGTGAGCGACGGTGTTCGACGGGAAGACGTCCAGGTGCGGGTAGATCGCGAAGTCGACGATGCCGAGCGTCGAGTCGTCGGCCGCACCCGTCCACTCGACGAAGTCGTGGCCGATCCGGGGTGTCATCACCATGCTTCCTGCGCTGATCCCGACCCACACCGTGTCGTCGAGCGTCGGCAGCAGGTCCGCCAGGCCGGACGCCCGCATCCAGTGCGCGAGGTAGGTCGCGTCCCCGCCATCCACGAGAAGGGCGTCCGCGTCGCGGATCCACGACGTCCACCGCTCGGCCGGGATGCTGGGAAGCGCCGTCAGCTCGAGCAGGCCGACCGACGCCCATCCCAATCCCGTCAGGTCGCGATCACTCCCCGCCGCGACGAACCGGCGCGCCGAGGCCGGCCCGCACAGCGGGTGGCCCCACTGTGCGGTCGGGATCGCGAGGGCATGGCACGCGGAGATGGGCTTGCCGAGCTGGCGGTCGAGTTCCGCGCGGATGCTGGCGTTGGTCACGCCGCCGGATGTCAGCAGCAGCTTCACCTCGACAGCATCGCACTCCCGGTGGACAGCGTCTACGGCGGTCCGATCTGCGGTCCTGTTCGCACTTCGGCAACACGCCACCCTCTGCGGGGACTACCGTGAATCGAGTGACCACGCCAGATTCCGCGAACAGCGACGCTGAGACCGCCGACGTACCGACCTTCTCCTCGCTGGGGCTGGACGGCGCCGTCCTGAAGGCCCTCGCAGACGTCGGCTACGAGACGCCGTCCGCCATCCAGGCGGCGACCATCCCCCTGCTGCTGGAGGGCCGCGACGTCGTCGGGCTCGCCCAGACCGGCACCGGCAAGACGGCCGCGTTCGCGCTGCCCATCCTGTCCCGCCTCGACCTGTCGCAGAAGAGCCCGCAGGCGCTCGTGCTGGCGCCCACCCGCGAGCTGGCCCTGCAGGTCGCCGAGGCCTTCGAGAGCTACGCGACCCACATGAAGGGCGTGCACCTGCTGCCGGTGTACGGCGGGCAGGGTTACGGGGTGCAGCTCTCCGCGCTGCGCCGGGGCGTCCACATCGTGGTCGGCACGCCCGGCCGCATCATGGACCACCTGGAGAAGGGCACGCTCGACCTCTCGGAGCTGCGCTACCTGGTGCTGGACGAGGCCGACGAGATGTTGAAGATGGGGTTCGCGGAGGATGTGGAGACCATCCTCGCCGACACCCCCGACGACAAGCAGGTCGCCCTCTTCTCGGCGACCATGCCCGCGCAGATCCGCCGGATCTCCAAGAAGTACCTGCACGACCCGGAAGAGATCACCGTCAAGTCGAAGACGACGACCTCGGCCAACACCACACAGCGCTACCTCGTCGTCTCCTATGCGCAGAAGGTGGACGCGCTCACACGCATCCTCGAGGTCGAGAACTTCGAGGGGATGATCGTCTTCGTCCGCACCAAGAACGAGACGGAGACGCTCGCCGAGCGGTTGCGCGCCCGCGGGTACTCCGCCGCCGCGATCAACGGCGACGTCGCGCAGGCCCAGCGGGAGCGGACCGTCGACCAGCTCAAGTCCGGCAAGCTCGACATCCTGGTGGCGACGGATGTGGCCGCGCGCGGTCTGGACGTCGAGCGCATCAGCCACGTGGTCAACTTCGACATCCCTGTGGACACCGAGTCGTACGTGCACCGGATCGGCCGCACGGGCCGCGCCGGCCGGAGCGGCGCGGCCATCAGCTTCGTCACCCCGCGCGAGCGGCGGCTCCTCACGGCGATCGAGAAGGCCACCCGCCAGCCGCTCACGCAGATGCAGCTCCCCAGCGTCGACGACGTCAACGTGACCCGCCTCGCCCGCTTCGACGACGCGATCACGCAGGCACTCGCGCAGGAGGAGCGCATCTCGCGCTTCCGCGACATCATCGGGCACTACGTCGAGCACCATGACGTGCCGGAGGCGGACGTCGCGGCGGCGCTCGCCGTGGTCGCGCAGGGCGACGAGCCGCTGCTCCTCAGCGCGCGCGACGAACTGTCCCAGCCCGTCGAGCGCGACTCGCGCGGCGACCGCGGCGACCGCGGCGACAGGGCGGCATCCGGGGCCCGAGGCGAGCGCCCGGCCCGCCGCGTGCGGAACGACACCCGCATGGCGCCCTACCGCCTCGAGGTCGGGAAGCGCCAGAAGGTGGAGCCGCGCCAGATCGTCGGTGCGCTCGCCAACGAGGGCGGTCTGAGCCGCGAGGACTTCGGCCACATCCGGATCATGCCCGAGTTCAGCATCGTCGAACTCCCGGCCGACCTGCCCGCCGGGACCTTGTCCCGCCTGACGGGGACGCGGATCGGCGGGAAGCTGATCCAGCTCCGCCCCGACCGCGGAGCCGGAGGACGCCGGGACGCCGGGCCGCGCGACGACCGGCAGCGCGACGAGAGGCCGCCGCGCAAGCCGCGCCGGAGCTAGGCCCGGGCACCGCGCGGTCGAGTCGAGCGCGGAGCGTGCCGCCGGTCTGCCACAATACGAAGCGTCATTGTCAGCACATTCTTCGAGCGGCCCGGAGGCGCAGATGGTCCAAGCAGAGCATCCGCTGCCTGCTGACCTCTTCCTCGATCTGGAGCGTTCCGGCCCGGTGCCGATGTACTACCAGGTCGCGAGCCGGCTCGAGAAGGCGATCACCGAGGGGACGCTTCCCGCCGGCGCCCGGCTGGAGAACGAGGTGGCGCTGGGTCTCCGGCTCGGCCTGTCGCGCCCCACCATCCGGCGCGCCATCCAGGAGCTCGTCGACAAGGGGCTGCTGGTCCGCCGTCGCGGGGTGGGCACGCAGGTCGTCCACGGCCGGGTGACGCGCAACGTGGAGCTGAGCAGCCTCTACGAAGACCTCGAGAGCTCGGGACAGACGCCGGAGACGAGGATCCTGGACTGCGCCGTCGTCCCGGCGGATGCGCACGCCGCCGCCATCCTGGACATCGCACCCGGCAGCGCCACCCTCCATCTGAGGCGTCTGCGCCTGGCCGACGGCGTGCCGATCGCCATCCTCGAGAACACGCTGCCCACCGAGTTCTCCGACCTCGCCGAGGGGGACCTCGCCGGCCACGGTCTCTACCAGCTCCTGCGCGCGCGAGGAGTCACCATGCGCGTCGCCAACCAGCGCATCGGGGCTCGCGAGGCGACGGCGGAGGAGGCGGCCCTGCTCGGCATCCGGCGTGGAAGCGCCGTGCTGACCATGTCGCGGACGGTCTTCGACAACTCCGGTCGCGCCGTCGAGTTCGGCCAGCACTGCTACCGCCCCGACCGGTATTCGTTCGAGGTGACCCTGGTCAACCGCTGACCAGCGCCGGCGGCGTGCTCAGCCCAGCAGCGGGCGCTGGCGTGTGCGCTGCTGCTCGTACGCCTCCCGCGCCACGCGGGTGGTCTCCGACGTCGATGTCGCCGCGACGGGGACGTCCCACCATCCCTCCCCGTCGGGTGCGTAGGCCAGAGGGTCGCTGTCGATGTGGATGAGCGTCGTCCTCTCCGACGCCTTGGCCTGCGACACGGCCGCCCGGAGCCGGCCGACGGCGTCCGGGCCGGGCTCCACCGCGATGACGTCGACCCCGTAGCTGCGGGCGTTGGCCGCCAGGTCGACGGGGAGGACCTCGCCGTCGAGGTCGCCCTGCGGGCTCTGCCGGCGGAAGCGCGTCCCGTATCGCTCCGAGCCGACCGTCTCGCTCAGGTGCCCGATCGACGCGTACCCGTGGTTCTGCACGAGGACGACGATGATCTTGATGCCCTCGGCGACGGCGGTGACCAGCTCGGTGTGGAGCATCAGGTAGGAGCCGTCCCCGACCAGGACCACGACATCGCGTTCGGGCGCCGCGCGCTTCACCCCGAGGCCGCCCGCGATCTCGTAGCCCATGCAGGAGAAGGCGTACTCGACGTGGTAGCCGAGCGGATCCCGCACCCGCCACAGCTTGTGCAGGTCGCCGGGGAGCGAACCGGCGGCTTGCACGACGACGTCGCGCGGGTCGGTGGCCGCCTGGACGGCGCCGATGATCTCCGGCTGGCCGGGCAGGTCGGCACCCGAGCCGCGGAACGCAGCGTCGACCGTGGTGTTCCATTCCGCCATGAGGCGTCGGAGCTCGTCCGCGACATCGTCGTCGACCCGGTAGCCGGCGAGTTCTGCGCGGAGCGCGACCAGCGCCTCCCGGGCATCGGCGACGACGGGGAGCTGCGACCCGTGCTTGTACGCGTCGAATGCGGCGACGTTGATGTTGACGAAGACCACGTCGGGGTTCTGGAAGGCGCTGCGGCTGGCGGTGGTGAAATCGCTGTACCTGGTGCCGATCCCGATCACCACGTCCGCGGCCGCCGCCGCGCGGTTGGCCGGCGCCGTCCCGGTTGCGCCGACGCCGCCGAGGTACTGCGGGTGGTCCCAGGCGAGGGAGCCGCCGCCCGCCTGCGTCGTCCCCACCGGGATGCCGGTCGCCTCCACCAACGCGCGGAGCGCATCCTCCGCTCCGGAGTACAGCACGCCGCCGCCCGCGACGATCAGCGGCCGGGACGCGGCGCGGATGGCGCGGACGGCGCGGTCCAGCGCCCCGCGCTCGGGAAGCGGCCGCCGGAGGTGCCATTCGCGTTCCTGCAGGAACTCGAGCGGGACGTCCAGCGCCTCCGCCTGCACGTCCTCCGGCAGCGCGATCGTCACCGCACCGGTCTCGGCCGGGTCGGTCAGCACCCGCATGGCCTGGAGCGCGATCGAGTAGAGCTGCTCGGGCCGCTGGACCCGGTCGAAGAACCGGGACAGCGGGCGGAATGCGTCGTTGACCGAGATGCCGGGATCGTGCGGCAGCTCCAGCTGCTGCAGCACCGGGTCGGCGACGCGGGTGGAGAAGGTGTCGCTCGGGAGGAGGAGGGCGGGGAGGCGATTGGCCGTCGCCAGCGCCGCGCCGGTCAGCATGTTGGCCGCTCCCGGGCCGACGGATGCCGCGCTCGCCATGGTGCCGAGCCGGCGGCGCATCCGGGCGTAGCCCACCGACTGGTGGACCATGGCCTGTTCGTTGCGCGCCTGGTGATACGGCATCAGACCGGGGTGCTCACGCTCCAGCTGCAGGAGGGCCTGTCCGATCCCGGCGACGTTGCCGTGCCCGAAGATGCCGAACGTCCCGGCGATCGTCCGCTCCCGGTGGTCGCCGTCCACCGTCCACTGGCGGGAGAGGAACTCCACGAGGGCCTGGCTGACGGTCATCCTTCTGGTCGTCATCGATGCTCTCCACTTCGATCGGTCGTCTGCAGATAGGGGAGTCGCGGATCGGTGTCCTGGCTCTCCCACGTCGTGCGGACCCAGGCGTGCGCGGGGTGGTCGCTGATGTTCCAGACGCGCTCGGGGTCCGGTCCCGCCATGACGTTCAGGTAGTACAGGTCGTAGCCGGGCGCGGCGACACAGGGTCCGTGCCAGCCGTACGGCACCAGGCCGATGTCGCCGGTGCGCACCTCGGCGAGCGTGTCGATGTCTCCGGCTTCGGACGAGGAGGTCCGCAGGTAGCCGAACGGGTCCGCCTCCTGCGGAGCGGAGGCGCCCGCGATAGACCGCGAGAGCGCGCTCTCGAAGTAGTAGATCTCCTCGAGCCGGGATTCGCTCTCGCTGCGGGCGTCGTGCTTGTGAGGAGGATACGACGACCAGTTCCCGGACGGGGTGATGACCTCGCACACGATGAAGCGATCGGCGTCGAGGATGTCCGGCGTCCCGACGTTGTGCACCTGGCGGCTGCTGGCTCCGGCCCCGCGCAGCTCAACGGGCACGTCGTCGCGACGGATGTGCTGCGCGGGGTGGAAGACCGACGCGGGCGCCTCGGCGACGGCCACGCGGCCGACGCCGCTGACCGACGCGGCGGTCTGCGTCCCGAGGTAGAGCACATCGGTCGGGCCCGTGAACACCGAGGGCCGGCCGGTGAGCTGCGTCGATCCGCCGTCGTGCGTCACCGTGAAGCGGCCTGCCAGCGGGATGACCAGCCGCTCCACCGCATCCGCGTCGAGGGACGCCGCGTCCCCCTCCGCCAGGTCCGCGATCCGCAGCCCGGTGTGCCGCCATCCGGGGATGCGGGAGTCGACGACCGACTCCCAGGCGCCCCGGGCGAGCCGGCCGCGGGGGAAGAACCATTCGTTCCGCTGTGTGATGGCGTCAGGATGCGTCATGGCGTGAGGATGGGTCATGGCGTGAGGCTGTGTCATGGCCTGAGGATCGCCCGGCCGGGAGCATGGACGAGTGCTGCGGCCCGGTCGACGGCCGAGGCCACGTCGCCGTCGGAGGGGTAGATCAGGCTCCGTCCCGCGACCAGCCCCCGCACGCCCGGAAGGCGCAGGGCGCCCTCCCAGAGCTCGAACACCTCGTCTTCTGCCGCTCTCGCCTCCCCGCCGAGCAGCAGGGTGGGGAGTGTCGTCGTGGCCATGACGCGCTCCATGTCGGGCACGACGGGAAGCTTCAGCCAGGTGTAGACGGAGGTCGTCCCCAGCCCGCCGGCGATCGCGATGGACCGGATCACGGCGTCGGTGCTGAGGTCGTTGACCACCCGCCCGTTGACCCAGTCGCTGATGAACGGCTCGAGCATGATCGGCACCTGCGCGGCGGCCGCGTCGTCGACGGCGCGCGCGTTCGCCTCGATGGTGGCGACGGAACCGGCATCGCCGAGGTTGATGCGCAGGAGGGTCTTGGCGAAGTCCAGCCGATCCCGCACGATGCCGGCGACGTCGTAGGCGGTGAACCGGTCGTCCATCTCGAACACCGCGTGGCGGAGGCCGCCGCGGTTCATCGAGCCCACCACGATCTTGTCGTCGAGGAGGCCGAGCAACGCCAGATCGTCGATGATGTCGGGCGTGCCGAGCACCCCGTCGACACCCGGCCGGCTCAGGGCGGTCGCGAGTCGATCGAGCAGGTCGTAGCGGTCGGCCATCGCGAGCTCGTCGCCGCGGATGCCGAGCGCGCCGCGGGCCGGATGGTCGGCTGCCACGATGAAGAGGCGGCCGTCGTCCCGGATCAGCGGCCGACGCTGCCGCGACGCCAGGATGCTGCGCAGGCACCCCGGCTCTTCCGCCCGCTTGCGGCGCAGCTCGGCGAAGTCGGCTTCGTCCAGCCTGCGGGTCTCGACGGCCGCGCGGCTCTCAGAGCGCAGCATGCGCGCCCCCGACGAGGAGGGCGTCCACTTCCGACGTGGTCGGCATGGCGGTCGAACACTCGCGCCGGGAGGCGACGATCGCCCCGGCGACGTTGGCGAAACTCAGGATGCGTTCGAGGGGCCACCCTTCGAGGAGCCCGTGGCAGAGCGCGCCGCCGAATCCGTCGCCCGCCCCGAGGCCGTTGACCACCTCCACCGGGAACGGCGGCACCTCGACCGTCTCGGTCGCGGTCCTGGCCAGCACCCCCTTCGGCCCCTGCTTCACGATCGCGAGCTCGACTCCCCGTTCGAGAAGCGCATCGGCGGCGCGCCTCGGGTCGGTCTCGCCGACCGCGACCGCGCATTCCTCGCGGTTGCCCACGGCGATGGTGATGTGAGGGAGGGCGCGCTCGATCTCCGCGGACGCGCGCTCTGCCGAGTCCCAGAAGACCTCGCGGTAGTCCAGGTCGAGGATGGTGAACCCGGCACGGTCCCTCGCCTGCCACGCGCGGTGGTGGGCGCTCCTGCTCGGTTCCTCGCTCAGCCCCGTGACCGTCGCCCAGAACACGCGCGCCCGTGAGACCGCGTCGAGGTCCAGCTCTTCCGCCGTCACGGCCAGATCGGGCGCCTTCGGCTTGCGGTAGAAGTAGATCGGGAAGTCGTCCGGCGGGAAGATCTCGCAGAAGGTCACCGGGGTCGGCAGCGCAGGCGCGACGCCGACGAACGCGTCCGAGACCCCGAGGCGCCGGAGTTCGCGGTGCACATAGCGGCCGAACGGATCGTCGCCCGTCGCCGAGATCAGCGCGGCGGATCGGCCGTGCCGGGCGGCGGCGACGGCCACATTGGCGGCGCTCCCGCCGAGGTACTTGCCGAACGTCGTGACGTCTTCCAGCCCGACGCCGTCCTGCAGCGGGTAGAGGTCGACGCCGACCCGGCCCATCGTCAGCACGTCGTAGTCGCTGCCCGTCGATTCCTGGCTCACGCGCCCCACCCTACTATGTCCTGACAAGAGAACATAGTCACTCCATGAGCAGGACGCTCGCGTGCGGCGCGAGGAAGTGGTCCATCACCAGCTCGGCCGCGCCCTGCGCCGCGATCTGCTCGCTGAGGGTGGAGCCGACGACGGCGAGGGAGTCGCGCGGGACGATGAGCTCGGCGCGCACGGCGTCCTCGAGGACCGGGAGGAACGCACCGCTCAGCCGCTTCCAGGTCGGTCCGCCGAGCACGACGCGCGGCACATCGAGGAAGTTCACCAGCACGCCGATCCCGACGGCGACCCGGCGGGCGGCACGCTCCAGGAGCTGGGACGCTGTCGCATCCCCGTTCGCCGCGAGTTCGGACAGCGTGGTGCACGCGTCGTCCAGCGCCAGGTAGTCGTGCAGATCCGGGAGCGGGAGGAGCCCCGCCTGGGCGGCCTGGATCACGAGGGCCTCCGGCACGCACGCCGCTGCGAGGCCTCCGCGCCGCCCGCCCCAGCCGAGGTCCTCGGCGGCCGGATCGACGAGGATGTCGCCGATCTCCCCGATGTTGTTGCTGTCCCCGCGGAGCACCTGCCCTCCGATGACGACGGCGGCGCCCACTCCCGAGCCCAGGTAGACGAAGAGGAAGTCGGAGCTGGCCGACGTGCGCAGCTCGGCCGTCGCCGCCGCCGTCACGTCCTTGTCGAGCAGCACGGGCATCCCCGTTGCGTCGTGCAGGTCGGCTCGCAGATGGACGTCGCGCCACGTCGGCAGCTGCGGCGGGCGGAGGACGACGCCGGTCTGCACGTCGAGCGGGCCGGGGACCGCGATGCCGAGCCCGAGGACCTTCTCGCGATCGACCCCGAACTCGCGGATGAGGCGCCCGGTACTGACGGCGATGAGGGAGGTCAGCTCGTGGGGGCTGGCGGTCTGCGGCATGCGCAGCTGCTGCCGGTGGCGCACCTGGCCCGCGACATCGACGAGGACGAGGGTGAGGAGCGCCGGGTCGACATGGACGCCGACCGAGAAGGCGCCGTCGGCGTTGACGGTCAGCGGGATGCTCGGCCGGCCGCGCACGACCTCGGTGGGCTCGCTCTCGCGGATCATGCCGGCATCGAGGAGGCGCCGCGCGATGTTCGAGACGGTCTGCGAGGCCAGGCCGGAGCTGCGCTGGAGGTCGGCCCTGCTGGTCCCCGGGTCCCGTCGGATCAGGTCGAGGATGACCGCCTGGTTGTAGTCGCCCAGGCGGGGGAGGTTGGTGCCCCGAAGCATGCCGTCCCCTCTCGTTCGGCCCCGGCCGGCGGCATCCGTTGCCGCACTCGCTGATTAGTCTATCGAGTAGAGTCATGCCGCAGGGCATCCACCGCATCGCGGAGACGTCGTGAACAAGCTTCTCTTGACGGTGTGCTCGTATATGTCCTAACATTCGGACCAAGGTTTGTCCCATCGAATAGGCAAAGTAGCCAACGGGGCAAGCAGGAGAGGCAACGCAATGAAGCGCACTCGCGTGATCGCCGCTCTCGCCGTCGCCATGGTGGCGGTCGGCGGGCTCAGCGCCTGCTCCCCGGGCGGCAGCACCAGCACCGGTGGCCCCGTGACGATCTCGGTCATGGAGTTCCAGCAGACCCGGATCGACTCGATCAAGAAACTGCTCCCCGGCTTCGAGGCCGCGATGAAGAAGCAGGGCAAGGACATCAAGGTCAAGCTGGTGGCCGATGTGCTGACGGACGACCAGTTCAAGACCAAGATCACCCAGCAGCTCATCGCGGGCCAGGCGCCCGACCTCATCGACCTGGGCGACAGCCTGGTGCCCGGCTTCGCCGGCGCCGGCTACCTCGCGCCGATCGACGACTATCTCGACAAGTGGGACGGCTGGAAGCACTACTACCCGCAGTTCAAGAAGGCGATGGTGCGTCAGGACGGACACATCTACGCCCTCGTGCACGACACCGGGGTGCAGAACCTCTTCTACCGCAAGGACATCCTCACCTCGCTCGGAATCGACACCAGCCAGCCCAAGACCTGGGACGACCTCATCGCGCGCCTCGAGCAGGTCAAGGAGAAGACGGGTGACACACCCATCGTTCTGCCGGCGGGCACGGCGTGGGGCGGCGGCGCCTGGAACGAGGGGTTCCAGCCGATCCTCGGCGGCACCGACAAGGACTACTACAGCCTGAAGACGGGCAAGTGGGACCTCAAGAGCAGCGGGTTCCCCGCCGTCTTCGACCTCTACAGCACGCTCTACAGCAAGGGGCTGCTGCCCGTGCAGGACCTGGAGAACCCCAACCCCTGGGAGCCGACCAAGTACGTCAAGTTCCCCGCGGGCAAGATCCAGGTCGCGGCGCAGGGCACCTGGGGCTGGAAGTACGACTGGGGCCCCGAGGGCGCCACGCCCATCCCGGACCTCACCACGAAGGTCGACACCTGGCAGTACCCGGCTCTCCGCAGCGGCGACAAGCCGTTCGGGTGGAGCGGCCTCGGCTTCGGCTACGCCACCCCGGCCAAGTCGCAGCACAAGGACGAGGCCATGCTGCTCGCCCAGTACCTCTCCAGCGGGACGCCGCTCGCGGATCAGCTGGTCGCCTCGGGCGCGGCCGCCCCGCGCGACGACCTCGCCGACGTCAAGCCGTACGCGGACGAGCCCAAGCTGCTGCAGGCGGGCAAGGACCTCGCATCCAGCGTGTACGTCCCGACGGGAGACGGATCCGACCAGATCGCCCAGGCGATCGCCACCTCGACCGAGCTCATCCTCAACGGCAAGGCCGACGGCAAGCAGGCCTACGAGGCGTTCGTCAAGGATGCCACCGACCTGCTCGGTCCGAACCTGGTGAAGTAGTGACCTCGTCCATCGACGCACCCGTCACGGCGGCGGCGACCCTCCGGTCGCCGTCGCCGCGGCGGCGCGGACGGCGCCGCTCCTGGCCGCTGCTGCTGATCCTGCTCGGCCCCGCGGTCGCCCTCATCCTGCTGTTCATCGTGGTGCCCGCCGGCTACGGGATCTACCTCAGCTTCACCAACACGCAGCTCACCGGCTTCGCCGCCCGCGACCCGAAGTTCGTCGGTCTGGACAACTACTCGTACCTGCTGACGAGCGCGGATTTCCTGTCGTCCCTGGGGCACACGGGCCAGTTCGTCCTGTACTCGGCGATCATCGGGCAGACGGTGCTCGGCATGGTGGCGGCCATCCTGCTCAGCCGTCCCTGGGTGCGCGGCAAGGGCATCTTCGGCGCAGCGATCCTGATGCCCATGGTGGTGCCGGAGGTCGTCGCGTCCCTCGCGTGGGCCAGCGTCCTCTCGAACGGCCGCGCGGGAACGCTCAACCAGCTGACCGGGCTCTTCGGCGCCGGGCCGACGGACTGGCTGCAGGTGGTGCCGATGGTGTCGATCATCACGGTCAACATCTGGCGGGGCATCGCCTTCGCGATGATCATGTTCCAGGCGGCACTCGAAGACGTCCCGGTCGAGCTCATCGAAGCGGCGAGGATCGACGGAGCGCGCGCACTGCAGGTCTTCCGGTACGTCACGCTGCCGCTCATCCGCGGGCCGGTCTTCCTCTACCTCCTGCTGACCACGATCAGCACGGTCGGCGTGTTCGGGCTCGTGTACTTCCTCACCCAGGGCGGTCCGGGCGGACAGACCCGCCTGGCCGCCATCTACATCTACGAGCGCGCGCTGCAGTTCTCGCAGGTCGGCATCGGCAGCGCCGCGTCGATGATCCTCCTGGCGATCGTGCTCGTCCTGGGAGTGGTCTACGTGCGGCTCGCGAAAGTCGAGGTATGACATGACGTCCCTGACCACTCGTCCCGCCCAGCCGCAGGCGGCCGAACCCGAGCGCCACATGCGGAAACGGCCCCTGACGCCGGTCGACCGCGTGCAGCGGGCCATCGGCTATGTGCTGCTCACCATCCTCGCCCTGTTCTGCCTCGTGCCGTTCGCCTGGGTGGTGCTGAGCTCCGTCGACGGGCACGCAGGGCCCAACGTCCAGCTGCCGGCGTGGACCTTCGAGAACTTCGTCCGGTTCTTCACCAACTCGGGCACCCCGCTGCTCCTCGTCAACAGCCTGATCATCGGGATCGGCGCGACCGCCCTGAACCTCGTCCTCGGCGTCGCGGGAGGGTATGCACTGGCGCGCTACAGCTTCCCGGGGCGTCGGACGTTCATGTACGGCATCCTGCTGATCCGGGTCATCCCGGCGCCGGCCACGATCGTGCCGCTCTACCTGATCATGGTGAACCTCAAGCTCACCGATACCCTCGTCGGGCTGATCCTGGTGGAGGCCGTGCTGCAGCTGCCGATCACCCTCTGGCTGCTGAAGGGGACGATCGGCGCCGTGCCGCTCGAGCTCGAAGAGGCGGCCTGGGTCGACGGGAACACCCGGTTCCGCGCCATCTGGCGAGTCGTCCTCCCGCTCATCGGCCCCGGCCTCGGCGCCGCCGCCATGCTGACCTTCATGAACGTCTGGGGCGACTTCCTCACCCCGCTCGTGATGCTGCAGAGTCAGGAGCTGTACCCGCTGTCGATCGGCCTGTTCCGGGCATTCAGCGAGCACAACCAGGTCGACTGGGGGCTGTTGGCCGCCAGCGCCATCGTGTACGTGGCTCCCCCCGCGATCCTCTACGTCTTCGTGCGCAAGCACCTGCTCCGTTCCAGCCTCGGCGGCGCGGTGAAAGGATGAGCACCTCCATGACTCCCTCCGCAGACGGTGCTCTCGTGGGCGATCGGCTGCCGGTCGTCGTCGTCGGAGCCGGCGCCATGGGCGGCGAGTGGATCCGGATGCTCGCCCGCTCCCCGTCGGCGCGGATCGCCGGCGTCGTGGACCTCGATGTCGATCTGGCCGCGTCGACCGTAGCGGCCGCAGGGCTCGACGGCGTCGCGGTCGGCGCCTCCGTCGTGGAGGTCGCCGAACGCGCGGGCGCCGCGGCATTGATCAACGTGACCGTGCCGCAGGCGCACAGGACCGTGAACGAGCAGGCGCTGCGCGCCGGACTCCCCGTGCTGTGCGAGAAGCCGTTGGCTCCGACGGTCGCCGAGGCGCTTCGCCAGGTCGCCCTCGCCGACATCACCGGCGAGCTGCTGATGGTGAGCCAGTCCCGGCGGTACTTCAACCATCTCGCGGCGTTCCGCCGCGCCGTGGCCGGCCTGGGGCCGCTGTCGACCGTGAACGCGCAGTTCTTCCACGCCGACCACGAGCCGGGTTTCCGCGAGCAGATGGCGCATCCGCTGCTCGTGGACATGTCCATCCATCATTTCGACCAGCTGCGCGCGCTGACGCCGGACGAGCCGATAGCCGTGCGCTGCAGTTCGTGGAACCCGCCGTGGAGCTGGTTCGCCGGGGACGCCGCGGCGTCCGCCGAGTTCGAACTCGCGTCCGGTGCGCGATTCGTCTATGCCGGAAGCCGCTGCACTCCGGGGCTGCAGACCTCCTGGAATGCCGATTGGCGGGTCTTCGGCGAGCGCGGCGCCGCATCGTGGGACGGCGACGATGTCGTGCGCGTCGAGGCCGACGCGAGCGACGTCGAGGTGCCGAACGGCCCGGAGGGCATCGATGGGTCGTTCGAAGAGTTCGTGACGGCGCTCCGCTCCGGCACGACTCCGCAGAACGAGGTGCGAGCGAACGTGCTCAGCCTGGCGATGGTCGAGGGCGCGATCCGCAGCAGCGAGCGCGGCGGCGAGCGTGTGGTGATCGCCGACCTCCTCGAGGAGTCGCTCGCGACCGCGCTCGCCGACGTGCGGAACGAGGACGTCGCCGCGCGGCTCGCGTCATGGACCAGCGCTGCCGACGGCATCGCAACACCGGCCTGGGGATCCGCTCCGGCCACGATCGCGTCAGGAGGCGCCCGTTGACCACCACCGAACCGATCCGCGTCGTCGTCTGGGGCGAGAACCGTCACGAACAGGTGAACCCCGTCGTGCGCGGCATCTACCCGGACGGCATGCACACCACCATCGCCGACGGGATCAGGGCTCTGCTGGGTGACGGCGTCACGGTGTCGACGCGCGTCCTCGACGAGCCGGAGCACGGCATGACCGAGGAGACGCTGGCGTCGACCGACGTGCTGCTGTGGTGGGGCCACACCGCACACGAGGAGGTGGACGACGAGGTCGTCGACCGCATCCACCGTCACGTCCTGGAGGGGATGGGCATCATCGTGCTCCACTCCGGGCACCACTCCAAGATCTTCCGCCGTCTCATGGGCACGACCTGCAGCCTGCGGTGGCGCAACGACGCCGACCGCGAGCTGGTGTGGACCGTCGCGCCGCGGCATCCCATCGCCGAGGGCGTGCCGCAGCCGATCATCATCCCGGGGCAGGAGATGTACGGAGAGTTCTTCGACATCCCGGAGCCCGACGAGCTGGTGTTCATCAGCAGCTTCTCCGGCGGCGAGGTCTTCCGCAGCGGAGTGACGTACCGCCGAGGCTATGGGCGGGTGTTCTACTTCAGCCCGGGCGACGAGGTGTTCCCGGTCTACCACCAGCCGGAGGTGCAGCGCGTGATCGCCAACGGGGTCCGGTGGGCGCGTCCCGAGAAGGCGCGCGAGCCCTATGTCGTCACGCCCATGTATCTGACGGGCGAGTTCGACCGCCCGGTGCTGCCGTCCCCCGACGGCCTCGTCGACTACTACACCCGCGAGCCGATCGCGTCGCGGGAGAGCTGAGCGTGACGGACGAGGTCAATCCGAACGGACGCTCGCGGCTCGACGCCGAGACCCTCGCGATGCAGCGCGTCCGCCGGTTCACCCGGTTCCGCCTTCAGCCCGCCGTGTACCGGGAGACGCGCCCGGTCGAGATCGCGATGTGGCAGGTCGGCGGCGAGCCGGTCCCGTTCGCGGAGGCGGCGAGCCGCACCTTCCATCCGTTCGCGGTGGGCACCGCGTGGGGCCGACCGTGGGACACCGTCTGGTTCGAGGTCCGGGGCGATGTGCCCGCCGAGTGGCCGGCGGGGGAGGCCGAGCTCGTCGTCGATCTGGGCTTCACCGGCGAACAGCCCGGCTTCCAGGCGGAGGCGACGGCCTACCGCCTCGACGGTTCGATCGTCAAGGCGATCGAACCGTTCAACGCCTGGGTGCCGCTTCCCGAGCCTGGTCCGTTCCGGCTCCTGCTCGAAGCGGCCGCCAACCCGATGATCCAGGTGCCGTACGAGTACGAGCCGACCCCGCTCGGCGACGCGGCCACCGCCGGTGACGCGCCCATCTACCGGCTGGTGCGGCTCGAGCTGGCCCGTCGTGACCCCGTCGTGTGGGAGCTACTGCAGGATGTCGTCACTCTCGATGGACTCGTCGACGTGCTGCCGCGGGACGGTGCGCGGCGCGCCAGGATCGTCGACGCGCTCGAGCGGATGGTCGACGCGATGGACCCGCACGACGTGCGGGGCACGGCGGCCGTCGGACGGGAGGCGCTGGCGGACGTGCTGGCCGCACCGGCGGCGTCCAGCGCTCTGCGGGTCCGGGCCGTCGGCCACGCACACATCGACTGCGCGTGGCTCTGGCCGACGCGGGAGACGGTCCGGAAGGTGGCCAGGACGTTCGCCAACGTCCTCGACCTCATCGAGCGCGACCCCGGCTTCGTCTTCGCCGCGTCCTCCGCGCAGCAGTACGCCTGGCTGCAGCAGAGCCAGCCGCAGCTGTTCGAGCGGGTGAGGGCCGCAGTCGCCGCGGGCAGGATCCACCCGGTCGGCGGCATGTGGGTGGAGTCCGACACCAACATGCCGGGCGGGGAGGCCCTGGTGCGCCAGTTCGTGATGGGCAAGAGGTTCTTCCTCGAGGAGTTCGGCGTGGAGAGCGACGAGGTGTGGCTCCCCGACTCCTTCGGGTACAGCGCCGCCCTCCCGCAGATCGCGAAGGCGGCGGGCGCCCGCTACTTCGTCACCCAGAAGCCGTCGTGGAACGAGACGAACCGCATCCCCTACTCCACCTTCCAGTGGGAGGGGATCGACGGGTCCCGTCTGTTCACGCACCTTCCGCCCGCCGACACCTACAACTCCGATCTGGGCGCTCCCGACCTCGCGCGGACGGAGCGGACGTTCAGCGAGAAGGGCCGTGCGCGCGAAGTGCTCGGCCTCTTCGGCTGGGGCGACGGCGGAGGCGGACCGACGCGCGAGATGCTCGCGCAGGCGGCGCGCAAGCGGGATCTGGAGGGCTCGCCCCGGGTGGAGCTCTCCGACCCGCATGCGTTCTTCGTCGCCGCGGAGGCGGAGCTCCCGGACCCGCCCGTGTGGGTCGGCGAGATGTACCTCGAGCTCCATCGCGGCACGCTCGTGTCTCAGCAGAAGACGAAGCGCGGCAACCGTCACAGCGAGGCGCTTCTGCGGCAGGCCGAACTCTGGGCTGCCACGGCGACCATCCTGCGCGGGACGCCATACCCGGCCGAAGCGCTCCGAGACGCCTGGCGCACGGCCCTGCTGCAGCAGTTCCACGACATCCTGCCGGGCAGCTCCATCGCCTGGGTCCACCAGGATGCGGAAGCGGCCTACGAGCGCGTCGCGGCCCGGCTGGGCGAGCTGATCGAGGAGGCGCTCACCGCGCTCGCCGGGGACGGCGCCGGCGACCCCGCCGCCCCGTCGGCGGCGAACGCGGGCCCGCTGCCGGTCCGCGGGGTGCCCGCGATGGGGATCGGCGTGCCGACGCCGCCGTCCGTCGCCGTCCCTCGGGCGCACGGCGACGGCTTCGTGCTGGAGGACGCCGGGCTGCGCGTCGAGATCGACTCGCGGGGAGTCCTCACCTCGATCCGCGACCTCGTCGCGGGCCGCGAGGTGCTGCCGCGCGGGATGTCCGGGGCGGTGCTCCAGCTGCTGCGCGACACCCCGCGGGAGTGGGATGCGTGGGACATCAACGAGGAGGACCAGCGCTCGGGCCGCGAGCTGCTCGACCCGGTCGACGTGCGCATCGACGGGGACGCGGTCGTCGTCCGGCACGAATTCGGGGAGTCCGCTCTCGCGCTGCAGGTCCGTCTCGTCGACGGCCGGGTGGATCTGGCGTTCGACGTCGACTGGCACGAGACCCAGAAGCTGCTCAAGGTCGCGTTCCCTCTCGATGTCCGCGCCGAGCGCGCGGCGTCCGAGATCCAGTTCGGCCACCTGCATCGCCCCATCCACCGCAACACGTCCTGGGATGCGGCCCGCTTCGAGACCGTCGCGCATCGCTGGATCCACGTCGGGGAGCCGGGGTGGGGCGTGGCGATCGCGAACGACGTCGTCTACGGGCATGACGTCCGCACCCTGGAGGGCCCGACGGGCCGGCCGATGGCGGTCGCGCGGCTGTCGCTGCTCCGCGCGCCCCTCTACCCCGACCCCGGCGCCGATCAGGGCAGGCACACGTTCACGGTGAGCCTGCGCCCTGGCGGCATCCCCGAAGCCATCGAAGACGGCTACCGGCAGAGCCTGCCCCTGCGCCCGGCCCGAGGCGGCACTGTCGAGCCGCTGGTCGCCGTCTCCGACCCGGCCGTCGTCGTCGAGGCCGTCAAACTGGCGGAGGACGGCGGCGGAGACCTGGTGGTCCGACTGTACGAGGCGCACGGCGACCGGTCCTCCGTTTCCCTGACCACCTCGATCGACTGGGAGTCGGTCGTCGCCGCCGACCTGCTGGAGCGCGCCATCGATTCCGAGGCCATCAGCGCGGTGTCGGCGCGTCGTGTCGAGCTCGCCCTGCATCCGTTCGAGATCCTGACCCTGAGATTCCGCGCGCCACGGGCCGCGGTGAAGGAGAACCCGTGACGACGACCGTCCACTATGTCGACGACATCGGCCCCGGCCGCGGCCGGCGCCGTGCGCCGCGCTCCTGGCTGCACACCGACGCCCCGACCCTGTCGCTCAGCGGCGACTGGCGCTTCCGCCTGCTCTCCGGTGTGCCCGGCGCGCTCGGAGCCCCGGATGTGCTGCCGGCCGGCGAGACGGAGGAGGGGTTCGCCGACCCGGCGTTCGACGACTCCGGCTGGGACGAGCTCCCCGTGCCCAGCCACTGGGTGCTCCACGGGAACGGGCGCTACGGCGCTCCGCAGTACACGAACGTGCAGCTGCCCTTCCCCCAGGACCCGCCGTTCTCTCCCGACGAGAACCCGACCGGCGATCATCGCCGGACGTTCCTGCTGCCCGCCGGGTGGATGGACCGGCGGTCGTACGCGGCCGTCGTCCTGCGTTTCGAGGGGGTCGAGTCCCGCTACCGCGTGTGGCTGAACGGTGACGAGATCGGTGTCGGCACCGGATCGCGCCTGGCGCAGGAGTTCGACGTGACCGAGGCGCTGCGCGAGGGCAGCAACACCATCGCCGTCCGGGTGCATCAGTGGTCCGCGTCGACGTACATCGAGGATCAGGACCAGTGGTGGCTGCCGGGCATCTTCCGCGAGGTCACGCTGCAGGCGCGCCCCGTGGCCGGAGTCGAGGACGTCTGGATCCGCGCCGAGTACGACCACAGGACGGGGGCGGGGACGCTCTCCACCGAGCTGGTGGCGGAGGCCGACGCCTTCCCGGTCCGTCTCAGCATCCCCGAGCTGGGTGTCGCCGCCGAGTGGGCGGACGCGTCCGCGGTCGCCCCGATCCGCATCGACGGGGTGGAGCCCTGGACCGCCGAGAGCCCGCGGCTCTATGACGCCACGGTGATCGGCGGGGACGGCGCCGAGACCATCCGGCTCCGTCTGGGCTTCCGCACGGTCGAGATCGTGGGGGACCGCTTCCTCGTCAACGGCCGGCGGGTCGTGTTCCACGGCATGAACCGGCACGAGACCCACCCCGACCTCGGTCGGGATTCGACGAGGACTTCGTCCGGCGCGACCTCGAGCTGATGAAGCGGCACAACGTGAACGCAATCCGCACCTCGCACTATCCGCCCCATCCGCGGGTCCTCGACCTCGCCGACGAGCTCGGGTTCTGGGTGATGCTCGAGTGCGACATCGAGACCCACGCCTTCCATCACGGCGGCAGCCAGTTCGAGGGCGGCACCGACGAATGGATGGGCAACCCCAGCGAGGATCCCGGCTGGCGGGCGACCTACCTCGACCGCATGGAACGGACGGTGGAGCGCGACAAGAACCACCCGAGCATCGTGATGTGGTCCCTCGGCAACGAGTCGGGGACGGGCGCGAACCTGGCAGCGATGGCCGAGTGGGTCCATTCGCGCGACCCCGGGCGGCCGGTCCACTACGAAGGCGACCACGCCGGGGACTACACCGACGTCTACTCGCGCATGTACGCCTCCATCGCCGAGGTCACGAGCATCGGCAGCGATTCGACGGCGCTGCTGCTGAACGCATCCGGGGCGCAATCGGCCCGTCAGCGGACCAAGCCCTTCCTGCTGTGCGAGTACGTGCACGCGATGGGGAACGGTCCGGGCGGCATCGACCTCTACGAGGGCCTCGTCGACCGCTACCCGCGGCTTCACGGCGGCTTCGTCTGGGAGTGGCGCGATCACGGCATCCGCACCCGCACGCCCGATGGGGTGGAGTTCTTCGGGTACGGGGGCGACTTCGGCGGCGGCGGAGTGCACGACGGGCACTTCTGCATGGACGGTATGGTCCTGTCCGACGGCACTCCGACACCGGGGCTGGTGGAGTTCGCCGCCGTCACCGCGCCGATCCGCTTCGCCATCCGCGTGGACGGGGAGACCGTCACCGTCCGTGTCGGCAACCGGCGTCACTCGTCCGGCACCGGCGATCTGACCTTCCCGTGGCGGCTGGAGCTCGACGGCGAGGCCGTGGCGGCCGGCGTCGTGGACGTGGAGGGAGACGAGCCCGGCGGCGTGCGCGCCGGTGAGACCGGCGTCGCGGAGATCGCGATCGACGGCCGCCACCTGCAGGCCGCGGGCGAACTGTGGTTCACGATCACGGCGGCGCTCGCGCACGAGACGCCGTGGGCGCCGGAAGGGCACGTGATCGCCGCCGCGCAGGCCGCGGTTCCGTCGAGCCGTTCCGAGAGGCCGGGCGCCTCCCGGCGCGCCGGGCGCGGGCAGACGCAGGACCCGGCCGGTCGCTGCACTCTCGGCCCGGCCGAGTTCGCGGACGGGCGGCTGGTCGCACTCGGCGGGCGGCCGGTCGCCGGCCCCCGGCTGCAGCTCTGGCGTGCCCCCACGGACAACGACGCCGGATCGCACATGGGCAGCTACGACGTCAGCGACCCGATGGAGGGGCGCGGCCTCGGCATCCCCGGGCCGTCCTATGCGTCGATCTGGCGGGACGCCGGGCTCGACCGGCTCACCCCTCGTGTCGTCGGGCTCGAGAGGACCGCGAGCACACTCTCCCGCCGGACACGCTGGGCTGCCGCGGACAGCCGCGAGTCGGTCATCCTCGAGGAGTCGTGGGAGAGCGACGGCGATCAGGTGCTGCTGACGCTCCAGCTGATCCCGAGCTCCCGCTGGTCGGCCGTCTGGCCCCGGGCCGGAGTCCGGTTCGACCTGCCCGCCGACGTGGATGAGGTGGACTGGTTCGGCACGGGCCCGGGGGAGTCGTACCCCGACTCGCGGCGTGGCGTGCTCGTCGGCCGGTACCGGGAGGGCATCGACCGATTGACCGTCCCGTATGCGTGGCCTCAGGAGAGCGGCCACCGCAGCGACATGCGTCGTCTCGACCTCCTGACCGGCGGCCGGCCCTGGCTCAGGGTGACCGCCGACCCGGATGCGCGCGGACGCCGACCGGGCTTCACGCTCGCACGGCACACCGCCGAGGAGGTCGGTGCCGCGGCGCATCAGCACGAGCTGCCGGCCCCGCGCGCCGGCTACCTCTACCTCGACGCAGCCCAGAACGGCCTCGGCTCCCGGGCCTGCGGACCGGACGTGTGGCCGGATGCGCTGCTGCGCCCCGAGACGCGTTCGATCGCCCTGCGCTTCGCCGCCCGCTGAGCGGGCACCCGCATCCCGACGATGGAGTACATGTGACGACCACAGCCCTGCCCGCCGATGTGTTCCTCCACCTCACGGCGGGAGGGGTGAGCGTGGTGCTCGACGCCACGGCGGGCCGCCTTCCCGCGGTCGTGCACTGGGGTGCATCGCTGGAAGCGCAGACCGCTGACAGCGTCGACGCGCTGACCGTCGCCGCCGAAGAACCCGCGGCGGGCAACGTGGTCGACCAGGCCGTCCGGGTCGCCCTCCTGCCCGAGCACCACGCCGGCTGGGAGGGACGGCCCGGTGTCGTCGGCCACCGCGGCGGTGCGGACTGGTCGCTGCTGTTCACGGTCGCGTCCATCGACGTCGAGGCGGAGGGCGGTCTCCGGCAGGACGGGCGCCTGGTCGAGACGGGACCGGCCGCTGTGACGTTCCGCGCTCGCGACGAGATCGGAGGCGTCGACCTCGCCCTGGAGGTCGAACTGCTGGCCGGCGGGCTCGTGCGCACCCGCGCCGCGGTCACGAACGTCGGGAGCGGCGTCTACGAGGTGTCGGAGCTGAACGTCGCGCTTCCGCTTCCGACGCGCGCCAGGGAGATCCTCGACTTCGCCGGTCGCTGGAGCAAGGAGCGCATCCCGCAGCGGCGGGAGCTGGTCGTCGGGAGCCACCTCCGCGAGGGCCGGAAGGGACGTACCGGGCCGGACGCCGCGACCGTGCTGAGCGTCGGGGTTCCCGGGTTCGGGTTCCGGCAGGGCGAGGTGTGGGGCGTGCACGTCGCGTTCAGCGGCAATCATCGCCACTACGCCGAGCGGTTGTCCACGGGGGCGCAGGTGGTCGGAGGAGGAGAGCTGCTCCTGGCGGGCGAGATCCTGCTCGGTGAGGGGCAGAGCTATCTCGGGCCCTGGGTCTACGCGTCCTACGGCGACGGGCTGGACGACCAGGCGCACCGGTTCCACCGCTACCTCCGCGCGCGGCCCACGCACCCTCGGCGTCCGCGACCGGTGACCCTCAACGTGTGGGAGGCCGTCTACTTCGACCACGACCTGGACCGGCTGATCGTGCTTGCCGACCGGGCGGCCGCCGTCGGCGTCGAACGCTTCGTGCTCGACGACGGCTGGTTCGCGGGACGCCGCGACGACACACGCGGCCTCGGCGACTGGACGGTCGACCGAGACGTCTGGCCGGACGGGCTCGGACCGCTGATCGACCACGTCCGCGGGCTCGGGATGGAGTTCGGCCTCTGGTTCGAGCCCGAGATGGTCAGCGAGGACAGCGAGCTGGCTCGCGCGCATCCCGATTGGATCATGCAGACCGGCGGCCGCCTGCCGCTCCGCTCGCGCCATCAGCAGGTGCTCGATCTCGGCATCGCGGCGGCGTACGAGCACATCCTCGAACGCATGTCGGCGATCCTCGCCGAGTACGACATCGCCTACATCAAGTGGGACCACAACCGCGACCTCATCGACGCCGGGACCCCTCCGACCGGCAGAGCCGGCGTGCACGAGCAGACCCTCGCCGCGTACCGGCTGATGGACGCGCTGAAGGCCAGGTTCCCCGGGCTGGAGATCGAATCCTGCTCCTCAGGCGGGGCGCGCGTCGACCTCGGAGTGCTGGAACGCACCGACCGCGTCTGGGTCAGCGACTGCGTCGACCCGCTCGAACGCCAGCAGATGAACCGCTGGACCATGCAGCTGCTGCCGCCCGAGCTCCTCGGGTCGCACGTGGGCTCGCCGGTCAATCACACGACCGGCCGCGACCTCGCGCTCTCGTTCCGGGCCGGCACCGCCGTCTTCGGGCACTTCGGGATCGAGTGGGATCTCGCACGGGCGACGGACGCCGACCTGGACGACCTGACCGAGTGGGTGGACTTCCACATCCGCCATCGCGAGCTCCTCCACGGTGGCGACCTGGTCCGGGCCGACCAGGTCGACCCCGCCTTCCAGGTGTACGGATCCGTCGCGCCGGACGGCTCGGAGGCGCTGTTCTTCCTCGCCTTCCTGGGCCGGCCGAACGAATCCCCGCACGGCCGCTTCACACTGCCGGGCCTCGACGGGGACGCTCCCTACCGCGTCAGGCCCGTGACGGTCGGGGCCGCCGACCCCGGACGCACCGATCCGCGGTGGTACGGAGACGGCACGGGGACCGTCCTGACCGGCCGGGTTCTCGCAACCGCCGGCCTTCAGCTGCCCCTGTCGCTTCCCGAGCGCGTGGTCGTGCTGCACGCCTCCCGTATCGCCGGATGAAAATAGTATGGACTCGGATGATCCGAGTTGATACTATTGCTGCATGCCCACAACCGAACCGACTCCCTGGGTCGACCCTCTCCCGGCCGCGACCCCTCCCGCCGGTATGGCGATCTACCGACTGCCGACCGGCACCTATGTGACCCGCGCCGCGCTCGCCGTCACGGGCGGAGCGTGGCGGGACAAGAGGCACTTCGCGGCGACCTCGGTCCTCGTCCGGCACCCGCGTGGCGACCTGCTGATCGACGCGGGCTTCGGCGCCCGGGTGGCCGACCACGTCCGGATGCTCAACAGGATGGAGCGCGCGCCCTTCACCCTGGGGCGGACCGTCGCACAGCAGCTGGACGACTCCGGGTACGACCGTTCGCGGCTCCTCGGGGTGCTGCTGACGCATGTCCACTGGGACCATGTCAGCGGCCTCGACTCCCTGCGCGTGCCGGTCTGGATCAACCCGGAGGAAGCGCGGTATGCCGCCACCGATGCACACGGCGCCGTCTACCGCGCGGTCTCGGCCGGGCTCCCCATCCATGAGTATGCGCTGGACGGGCCCGAGTACCTGGGTTTCTCCCGGAGTCTGGACATCCACGGAGACGGGTCGGTCGTGGTCGCCCTGGCCGGCGGGCACACCTCCGGTTCCGTTGTGGTGTTCGTCACCCTGCCCGACGGGCAGCGCTACGGCTTCATCGGCGATCTCACCTGGCAGCTCGACGGCGTCACCCGCGGGCTGGAGCGGCCGTGGCTGCTGCGCCGCATGGCCGATGTCGACGCGGACGCGGTGCGCAGCGGTCTGCGTCGGAGCAGTGCGCTCAGCAGTGTGATGCGGATCGTGCCCTCCCACGATCTGGCCGCCTACGAATCCATCCCTCCGCTGCCGGCGCGATTCGCCCCTGCCGATGCGTGAGAATGTGGCCATGAGCACGAACCAGGCGACGGGGTCGAGCGGCGGGCACACGACGAGCTCCCCCGGGAGCGTCACGCTCGGGCCCGGTCCCGATTCGGAGCTCACCTGGCTCCTCCATCGGGCGGCGCAGCGGATGCACGCGGCGGTCGGAGCCGCAGCGGCACGCCACGGTGCCACGCTGCGGGACCACATCGTGCTCAGCGCGCTCGACAAGACGCAGGGCCTCACCCAGATCGAGCTCGGTCAGGCCCTGGGAGTCGACAAGACGACCCTGGTCGCCGAACTCGACCGCCTCGAGAAGGCCGGCCTCATCGGCCGAGCCGTGGACTCCCGCGATCGACGCGCTCGCATCCCCTTCCTCACCCCGGCCGGAGACCGGCTCCGTGCTGAGATCGCCGCCGACGCCACCGCCGCAGAGCATGCCGCCGTCGACGTCGTCGACCCCGCATTGCTCGGGCCGCTCAAAGAGGTCCTCTACGCCATCATCGGCTCGACGGAGGATCCCGGATCATGCATCTGAACGACCCCCTCGACCAGCGCGTGGCGGCCGGGCGGGCGGTCTATGCCAGAAACCTCGGCGTCACTCCGGACGAGGCCCAGAGCATGCTCTCCGACCGCGCCGGCGAGCAGTACGCGAACGAGGCGTTCCTGGCGGCGGGAGGGCCCGGATGGAACGGGACCGACCTCACGGACCGCGACCGCACCATCGCCGTCATCGCCGCACTCGTCGGTCAGCACGTCACCGATCAGCGGCTCACCACCTACCTGAACGGAGCGCGCAGCGCCGGCGTCACGGAACAGGGACTGGCCGAGCTGATGGTGCTGCTCACCGCCTACCTCGGGCAGCCCGCTCCATCGGCCGCGATGGCCGCGATCCGCGCAACCGCCGAACAGGACCCCCACCGGTCGGCGTGAGCTGCGCCGGTCGACCCCCCTGGTGCCGGCGCGCTCGGGCTGCTAGACCGTCCCGGAGGAGAGCACGAGACAACCCGACTCACCGATGGGGGAAACACATCATGTGCACAGGAGTCAGCTACACCACCAAGGATCACTACTTCGGAAGGAATCTGGACCTCGAGTTCTCGTACCACGAGACGGTTGCGGTCACACCCCGGAACTTCCCGTTCGAGTTCCGGAAGACCGAAGCGTTGCCCCGTCACCACGCCATCGTCGGCATCGCGACGATCTCGGACGGCTATCCGTTGTACTACGACGCGGTCAACGAACGAGGTCTCGGTATGGCCGGCCTCAACTTCCCGGAGAACGCGGACTACAAGCCCGAGGCCGCCGGCACGACGAACGTCACCCCGTTCGAGTTCATCCCGTGGGTGCTCGGACGGTTCGAGACGGTCGATCAGGTGGTGGCCGCCCTGAACGACGTCACCCTCGTCGACATCTCCTTCAGCGAAGAATTCCCGCTGTCACCCTTGCACTGGATCATCGCCGACAAGAACCGGTCGATCACGGTCGAGAGCGTGAAGGAGGGCCTGCGGGTGTACGACAACCCCTTCGGCGTTCTCACCAACAACCCGACGTTCGACATCCAGACGTTCCGGCTCAACGACTACATGCACCTGTCGACCTACCCGCCGGAGAACCACTTCTCGAAGGACATCGCGTTCGACACCTACAGCCGGGGAATGGGCGCCATCGGTCTCCCGGGAGACCTGTCTTCGGCTTCTCGCTTCGCCAAGGCCGTGTTCACCCGGATGAACTCCGTCGCCGGGGATTCGGAGTCGGAGTCCATCAGCCAGTTCTTCCACATCCTCGGATCGGTGGCGCAGCAGCGCGGGTGCGTGCACGTCGGCGGCGACGACAAGTACGAGATCACGATCTACTCGTCCTGCTGCAACACCGACACCGGGGTCTACTACTACACGACCTACGAGAACAGCCAGATCACCGGTGTCGACATGCACAAGGAGGATCTGGACTCCAGCGAGGTGGTCGACTATCCCCTGGTGAAGGGGCAGCGGATCAGCATGCAGAACTGAGCGGACGCGCGGCGAGCGCTCACGAGCGAGCGCTCACGAGCGAGCGCTCACCAGAAAAGGCTCGTGGCACGGAACCCCCGTTGCGTGCCACGAGCCGGTCACCGCGGCGTCTTCGTCCGTCCCGTCTCGCTTGCGGTCCGGGGCGCTCACCGGTGACGCTCGATCCCTGCGATCGGTGTTCGGTTTCGTGCACACGATAGATCCGACCGGCACCTGCGTGAGTGCTGGATCTGCCGGGTGATCGGGGCGACGGCTTCCGCCGGGCTAGCCCCGCTGCTCGACGTGCGCGTCCGAGCCCGGGAAGACGATCGTCGTCCGGCCGTCGTCCTCCCACTTCACGACGTACGGCGGCGCGCCGTCCTCGCCGTGGACCTCCTCGATGTAGCCGACCCTCGGTGGCTCGTCGAGGTGGTTCGACGCGATCACCAGGAAGTCTCCCGTCTTCGCCTTCATCGCCGCGCCTCCACTCCTGTCCGAATGGCCCGACCCTAATCGCAGACGGGCGCGTCGACCCGGGCCGAAAGTCCCTCAGAGCTCGAATGTGCGGGTCTCGCCGGTGTGCAGCAGGGCGGGCTCGCCCTCGACGACGATGTGGATGGGGTCCGCGTAGCCGTCGGCCGAGACGATGCCGAGGGACTCGTGCGTGATCGAGACCGAGAGCCGGTGCGCGCGGTAGCTGATCGTGAACTCCAGGCGGTCGATCTCGGCGGGCAGCAGGGGATGGAACCACAGCATGTCCGCGCGGGTCTCGATCCCGGTGTAGCAGCGGGTGAGCAGGTCGACCGATCCCGCCATCGCCGCGAGGTGGATCCCGTACCGGGTGGTGCCGCCCTGGATGTCCGCGATGTCGCTCTGCAGGGCGCGCTCGAGGAACGCCCAGGACCGCTCGCGGTCGCGCCGTGCCTCGAGCCAGGAGTGGACGACGTTCGAGAGGGTCGAACCGTAGGTGGACGAGCGGGAGTACCGCTCGACGGTGCGGACGACCGCGTCGGCGCTGAGCGGGTACCCCATGTGCCCGAGCAGTTCGCGGAGCTCCTCGGCCGAGAGCAGGTACAGCAGCATGAGCGAGTCCGGCTGCTTGGAGACCTGGTAGCGGTTCGTCGAGTCCCCTTCGGCGTCCAGCACCAGGTCGAGCCGCCCCTCGGTCGGATAGCGGGAGCGGTAGCGGTCGAGGTCGATCGGCTCGAGCGCGTCGTACCCGTCGAACTGGGAGAGCGTGCCGTCGGCGTTGAAGACGATCCGCAGGTTCTTCGCAATGTGGGCCCAGCGGTCGAGTTCGTCGGACGTGATCCCGAGTGCCTGGTACGGGCCGCGATCGGGTCGCGAGGAGAGCAGACGTGCGGTGTCGGCGGCCCGCAGCAGGACCCACGCGGTCATCACGTTCGTGTAGACGTTGTCCGTCACCCCGTGGCCGGGGGCGCCGGGAGGGCCGTCGTGGAACTCGTCCGGTCCCATCACCCCGCGGATGGAGTAGCGGCCCGTGCTCTGATCCCAGTCGGCGAGCGACGCGAAGAAGCGGGCGACGCCGACGATCAGCTCGGCTCCCTCTTCGGCGAGGTACTCGGTGTCGCCCGTCGTCTCGTAGAACTCCCATGCGCTGTAGGCGATCCCGAGGCCGACGTGCCGTTGCAGGTGCGAGTGGTCGGCCATCCAACGACCCGTCAGGGGGTTGAACAGGCGGTCCGGGGTCACGTCCGCCCCGGTCGTGGCGCTCTGCCACGGGAACATCGCGCCGTCACGGGCCGCCTCGGCAGCGGCGTGCTCGGCCTCGGGGAGGCGGCGGTGGCGGTAGCCGAGCAGGGTGCGGCTGATGTCGGGCCGGCGCAGCGTGAGCACCGGGTAGACGAAGAGCTCGTCCCAGAACACACGCCCGCCGTACCCCTCGCCGTGCAGCCCCCGCGCGGGAACGCCGACATCGAGCTCCGTGGTCACTCCGGCCAGCGTCTGCAGCAGGTGGAAGGTGTTCACGTTCACGGCGAGGCCGAGGTCGGCTGCCGGTTCGACCGAGGTCGAGAAGTACGGCCAGAGGGCCTCCCACCGCTGGGCGTGGTCGGCGAGGAGGTCCGCGAATCGCGGTGCCCGTGCCAGGCGGGTCGTGGCGGAGTGCGAGGGGGAGAGGATCGCCCGGTCGCGCGACGTGGCGACCGCGACGATCTTCTCGATGACGACCGGCCGGCCCTGTTCGAGGTCGATGGTGAACTCGTGGGAGGCGGCGGCGTCCTTCGTCGCGAACTCCCGCTCGGGCGCCAGCGTCGCGTCACCGTGGTGGACGCGGGTGCGCTCGGCGACGGAGATGTGGACGTGGGAGACGAGGGTCTCCACCTCGACGAGGATCGCGTCGGGCGACAGCTCCCTGCTCTCCCTGATGGCGACATGCCTGCGCGGGCCGGGTCCGCTCCCGGGGGTCGCGGTGTCCGTGATCGTGTTGAGCGTCCCCGCGTCGATCCCGGTGCGGATCGTCAGAGGCCCTGACCAGTCGACGGCGACGACCGTGGCCTGGAGGGCGCTCATCCTCGGGTCGGCCTGCGAGACGATCCGGCGGAAGCGGACCCTGGTCTCGCGCCCCGAGCGGTCGTGATACGTGAGCGTGCGACGCAGCACCGCCTGGCGCAGATCGAGCTCCTGCCGGAAGGCGATGAGGTCCTCGCCGTCGAGGGTGAGCCATCCGCCGTCCGCCGGCCGGAGCGCGAGGGGCAGCCAGTCGGGTGCGTTCACGATCTCGTCGCCGGTCGACGGACCGTCGACGACGGCGTCGTAGACCCCTGCGAAGTAGGTTCCGGGCGAGCGGCCCGCCCAGGAGGCGCCGTCCTCGGCGGCGGCGCGGGTTCCCCAGTACCCGTTCGCGAGAGCGCAGATGCTCTCGCGCGTCGGCTCCGCCTCCGGGTCGAAGCCGTCGAACCCGAGCACCCACGGATCGGGTGCGCCCGTCACGAAGATCTCGCCCGATGGTCCGATCTCGAGCGCGTCCAGGCCGGGAACGACGACGTCGGCATCGGCGCGTCGCAGCGCCGCGGCGCGTCGAGGGTCCGGGGCGATCCCCATCACGAGTCCGAATCCGGCGGCCGCCGCCGCCTCGATGCCCGCCTCCGAGTCCTCCACGAGCATCGCGTGGGCCGGGGCGACTCCGAGTCGTCGGCAGGCCTCCACGAAGAGGGCGGGGTCCGGCTTCGACGGCAGGGAGAGATCTGCGGCGACGGCGCCGTCGACGACGGCGTCGAACAGCGGCAGGATCCCCGTGCTCTCGAGGACGAGACCGACGTTCCTGCTGGCGGTCGCGAGGGCGAGCCGGACACCGGCGGAGTGGAGCGCGCGGATCACCCTCGATGCGCCGGGGAGCGTCGTCGTGCCGTGCGCCGCGATGAGCTGCTCGAAGATGTGCTGCTTGCGCTCCGCCAGCCGGGAGACGAGTTCCGGAGTGATCGCCGACTCCGGAATCCGGCGGCTGGCGAGGAAGGCGCGGATCCCGCTCTCGCGGCTCCTGCCGTCGACCGAGCGCTCGTAGTCCCCGGTCGTGAAGGCCGGCGCCTCCGCCGAGATGGCACCGAGTTCCTCGTCGAACAGCTGGGTCCAGGCACGCAGATGGAAGGCCCGGGTGTCCGTCACCACCCCGTCCATGTCGAGGACCACCGCTGCAGCAGGGGTCCGCGGAAGCGGTTCCACGCGCCGTCTCCTCTCGACGGGGGAACGCTAGCGGACGGTTGCGACGGGATCAGAGTCGAAGGTCCCCCGGAGGCCGGCACGGGGACCCTGCCGATGGCGCTGACGCGAAAGATCACCCCAACCGGGTGAAGCCGAAAAATCCGCGGATTTCTAACGTGTCCTCCAGCGAGAGACAACCGAGCCTCGCGACATCCTCCCCTGAAGGGCCCGACCATGAGTGCGACCCCTGTCGCTGCGGCGGCGCAGTACGCCGACCAGCCGGACGACGAACTGATTCTGCGCGTCCGGAACGGCGATTCCGACGCCTACGCCGAACTGTGGCGCCGCTATTTCCCGCTCGCCGTCCGCGTCGCGCGACGGTCGACGTCGCGGTTCGACCCGGAAGATCTCGCGTCGGAAGCCTTCCTCACCGTGCTCTCCGCCATCCGCAACGGCCAGGGTCCGGACCACGCGTTCCGTGTGTACCTCATGACCGTGGTGCGGAACATGTCGGCGAAATGGGGGTCGCGGCAGATGGAGATCGTCCTCGAAGACCCCTACCAGGCCGCGCCGCCTCCGCCGGTCGACGGGCTGGCCGCGCTCGAGCGGGACCCGCGGATGGTGGCCGCCTTCACCTCCCTCCCCGTCCGCACGCGCAGCGTCCTCTGGTACACGATCGTCGAAGGGTTCACTCCGACGGAGCTCGCACCCATGTTGGGGATCTCCTCCAATGCCGCCGCCGTGCTCGCCCTGCGCGGCAGAAAGGCCCTGCGGAAGGCGTGGCTCCAGGCTGGACCCGAAGATGGCGACACCCGCCCGACCGCACCGCGACACCTGCGCGACGTGTCCGCAGAAGGAGGCGCGGTCCGCCGTGCAGAGATCACGGACGTCACCCGTTCGACGTCCGTGCCGACGAAAGGATGGAAAATGTCGATCGCAGATCTGGCTGCGAAGTCGTCTTCGGCGGAATGGCCCACCCCCCATCGGGAACGGTTCACCCGGGCGGAATTGGAGGCGCCGCTGTTCGTCGCCTGCGAATGCCCGCTCGGTCGGGATCACACCTTCGCCGAATGGGACGAACGGTTCGGAGTCGGCGCCTTTCGGGCCATCGCCGGATGAGCGGCCCGCGCCGACCATCAGGAAATCCGACGGCCGGCGTCATTCTCGCCGTCCGTCCGCGCTCACATACAGAGCGACTCTGCCGGTACGCGGAAGACCGAACGCGGGCCTCGACGAACAGAAGGAACACCATCGTGACTGATCCGCTGGGGAACACCGGAACCCGGCCGCGGCTCCCGCAGACCCGCCGGGGCCGGCGACTCTGGGTGTCGCTCGCCGCCGGGACGGTCGTCATCGTGACGGCGGCCGTCGCGGTCTGGATTCTGCAGGCGATACCATCCGCGACCGGCCTCCCTCCGCAGAAGCCGGCTCGCGCATCCGCCGCCCAGGCGCAGGACATCCCGGTCCCCACCGTCCCGGCGGATGCGCTGCGTCGGCTCCCGGAGGCGAGATACGACGCCGTGATCGGCGGCCTGCTGCCCTACACCGGGGACGCCGGAGCGATCACGGAGTCGTATCGGATCTCCTCCGATGTCCCGGTCTTCGGCGCGGATCGACGGATTCCGGTTGCCCGGCTCAGCGCCAAGGACTTCGTCGGTGCGTCGACCACCGTCGTCGTGGTGAAGCGCGAGGGGCCATGGTCGCTCGTGCTGACGCCGGCGCGGATCGTCCTGCCCTCGGCCAGCCGGGGCAACGCGCCGGCCCAGAGCGCCGGATGGGTCGCCGGTTCGGCACTGGAGCGCGCGGGCGCCCTCCACGACCGCATCGTCGTCAGCGTCTCCGAGCAGAAGCTGTCGATCCTCCACGACGGCTCCGTCGTCTCCCGGTTCGCGGTCGGTGTCGGCACACCGGGCACCCCCACCCCGACCGGGGTGACCGGCTACCTCCAGCAGCGCTACCTGGACCCGAGACAGGGCCAGACCGTCTTCCCGATCCAGCTGACGTCGTTGCACGCTTCCGCGCAGGACGAGCCGTACGGAGGGAACGATGGCGGCCTGATCGGCATCCACTACAACCGCGCCAGCGTCGGAGCCGTCTCGCACGGGTGTCTGCGGCTGGCGGAGGACGCGATCACGGCCGTCGACAGCCTCCCGCTCGGCACCCCGATCACGATCACGACCTGACCGCCCCGGAAGAATGCAGAGAGTACGACGATGACCATCCATGCCACCTCACATCACCGCCGGATGCTCGCGACCCTCGCAGCTGTGCTGTCGGTGGGCCTCCTCGCGGCGTGCACCCCGAGCTCGGAGAGCGGCCCGACAGCCGCACCCGCGCAGGCCTTCGGGCTCCCGTCGGGGGTCCGGCAGGCGACGAGCGTCCCGTCCGATGTCCCGAACACGCCCGCGCTGCGCCGGAACGTCGCCATCGACACCTGCGCGAGCAGTGACGGAGGGTGGAAGGCCGTCGGCACGGCGAAGAACCCCACGAAGGCGGACGTGACCTATACGATCTCCATCTTCTTCACCACCGACAAGGGCACGGTCATCGGCACGGGGAAGACGAAGGTCACCGTCTCCGCCGGCGCAACCCGTGAGTGGACCGTGAGCTCCAGGCTCACCCCTGCGCCCGACACCCGGTGCATCCTCCGCGGAGTCGGCTGACCCGGCCGGCGCTCACGGTCGGGACCGGTTCCTGCCGCATCTCAGAGGCCCAGAGCGCGGAGAGCAGGGGCGAGGACGGGGCCGTACCACGCCACGAAGGCAGCCAGCAGCGCCGCGATCGAGCCGAGCACGACCACCGACGCGAGCACGCTGACCAGCACGAACTGGAGGGCCGCCGGAAGGACGCGCCCCCGCGTCGCGCGCGGGACCACCCTGGTGAAGGCTCGCAGCTCGGCGAGCGTCCAGCGGTGCACGGGCTGGGCGACGACGACGGGGCCCGTGGGGGGTGCGAGCTCGACGGGTTGTGTGGTCATCGTGGCTACTCCTGGACGAACGGGATGGGATGGGATGGCCGATCGCGACCCTCCACTCCATGCGAGCGCGCCGAAGGCGCACGGATGACGCCGATCGGGTTCCGTCGCAGCGTCATCCTGAGGGCCCGGTCGCGCTCTCTTAAAGCAGCACGGAACGTCGCGTCCATGCTCTGCCACGCGGGAACGTGGTAGCTCCCAGCGGTGGGGGGTCATTTTCGGGCCGACCCCCCACCGTCCAGATGTGACAGGCCGGGCCGTCATCGAACGGCCGCGGCGCGGCTCTCATCTCGTACAGGGGCGCGCGAGCGTCTTCACCAGGAGATGAACACGAGGAGTTCTGTGATGGATTGTCTGGCATCCACGGGGAGTGAGCTGGAGTGGGTGGTACCGGTCGTGATCGCGTTCGCGCTGATCGTGACCGGGGTCGTCCTGCTCCGGGTGCGGGCATGGCGGTCGCGTCGCGCAGCGGCCGGAGGAATGATGGTGCTGGCGCTCGTGGTCGGGCTCGGCCTGACCATCCAGGCGCCGGAGAGCTCCTACGCCGCAGGGTCGTCGTGCAGTGCCGATCCCGGCGGCCCGGCCCAGGATCCGGGGGCGCCCGCGTCGGGAACGACCTCGACGGCCGCTCCCACCGCGACGCCGACCACCACTCCGACGCCGGTCCCGACGCCGACGGAGCCCCCGGCCGCCGCGTTCTCGATCGCGTCGGCCGACTGGTCACAGGCCACGATTCCCGCCCAGGACGCCTGCACGAGCCGCTTCGCCCCCGGATCCGGGCGATCCCCTGCCGTCTCGTGGAGCGATCCGCCTGCTGGCACGGTCGGCTACGCGGTGAAGATCTTCGACACCGACGCGAACTTCCTGCACTGGGAGGTCCTCAACCTCCCGGCGGGCACGACGTCGCTGGCGGCGGGCGCCTCGGGGAGCATCACCGCGCCCGCCTCAGAGCTCACCAATGACTTCGGGCGGTCCGGATACGGCGGACCGTGCCCGCCGCCAGGCAGCACCCACCACTACACGCTCACGGTCTTCGCGCTCTCGCGGACGGTGACCGGCGATGCCGATATCGCGGCCACCACGCTCGGCCAGGCGCAGCTGACGAGCACGTACCGGCAGTAGCCGGAGGGCTTCGCCCGATCCGCCGTTCGGCCCCGGTCTGTCAGTCAGACCGGGGCCGAACGGCGTTGCGGGCGCGACAGGGCCGCGGTGCACAGGTCAGGACGACGCGTGCGAGCGTGGTTGCGAACGCTCCACCCGGTCGTCGTACGTGTGCGTGTGCCCGATCGCGCACTCGCATGCGACGCGGATGGGCTCCTGGGTCCGCACGCTCACGTACAGTTCGGCGTGCGTGCCGAAGGAGCTCGGCGAGGTGGTCCGACTCGTCTCATCGCGCCGCCCGGTCATGCGCGGTCCTCGCGCTCGGTGCCCGGCCTCTGTGCCAGCGCCAGCATGTCCCGTCCACTGGCTCGCGACCGGCCGTTCACGAGTTCCGATGCGTTCACCGCAGTCCTCCCAACGCGGGCGCGGAGTGCGCCCGCTCTGAAGGATGAGATGCGCTGTCGCGGCGATCGATGACGCCGCCCGGGCGACGTGCGGATGGTCAGTTCGGAAGGGTCGTCGAGAACTGATAGGGGAGCGACCCGCTGGTCTCGATGGACCCGTACGCCCCTGCGGCCGCAACGGTCGCGTAGGGCAGCGTGAACCGTGCCGTGCTGCCGGCCACGCCGCTGAGCTCGCACGTGAGCCGGTTCGGCGCCTGCGGGGTGCAGGTGAGTGCGCCCGTGCTCGGCGCTGAAGGCGAACCGAAGGTCACCGTGTCGGGGGCCGTGACCCTGAACGTGTACCGATCCGCCGTGCCGTCGACGCTCACGGACAGGCTGCGGGCGCCGGCCGATCCGACGGGGTAGACCTGTGCGACCGGCGCGGGGCTCGGGGGAGTGGGTTTCGGCGTGGGGCCGGGTGGCACCGCGGCGGGCGGAGCCGGGACGACAGGCGCGTCTGATCGGGAAGCGGGCGCCGGAGCGGCGATCGGGGCGGCCGTGTCCGGCTGCGGCCCACCGACCGGCGCCGGGGCCGGCGTCGCGGTGGGTGCCGGCGACGGCGAGGCGGAGGGGGAGCTCGGCGGGGCCGGCGCCGCGCCCGTGGGTGGGGCGGTGAGCTCCTGTCTCGGCGCGGCGGCGTCCACGACGACATCATGCCGGGCCGAGATCACGATGCCCGCGCTCACGAGTCCCACGATGAGCGCGGCGACGGCGACGGGGACGGCGATGCGGGTCACACGACCCAGGTGGCTCGCGACGTGTTCGGCAGCCGACGCGGGAGCCGGGGTCGCCGTCTGGGCGAGGAAGGCGGTGGCGGCCCCGCCCCCGAGCGCGAGCGGGAGGAGCACGCTGCGCAGGCGGACGTTGACGTGGGAGAGGTCCTCGCGGATGGCGGAGCACTCCGTGCACGTCGCGAGGTGCTCGGCGACCGCCGTCAGTTCCCGCTTGCTCAGGGTGCCGCGGACGTAGGCGGCGAGCTTGCCGCGGTAGGGCTCGCAGCCCGCGCTGACACCGCCGACGGCGTGCTGCTGAAGGAAGGCCGAGCGGAGGCCCTCGCGAGCGCGGTAGACGAGCGCGGCCGTCGCATTCGGTGTGAGTCCGAGCAGGGTCGCCGCCTCGGCGGTGGGGATGGCCTCCACGTCCACGTACCAGAGGGCGGTCTGCCAGCGAGGCGGAAGGGAGAAGAAGGCGTCGCCGACCATGCCGGCACCGAACTCGTCGCCGACCGGACGGTAGCTGAGGTGGGAGTGTTCGAACGGGCCGAAGTCGTCGGTCAGGTGCTCGGGGGCCGTCTTGGTGTTCACACCCTGGGCGATGCGCCTGATGATGGTGAAGAGGTAGGCGCGGAAGTTCTCGGCCGGTCCGGCGTCGTTCCGCAGAGTCGAGTACATCCGGGCGAACGCCTCTGCGGTGATCTCCTCCGCCGAGTGATGCGAGTTCGCGTAGATCAGCGCAACGCGCAGGGCGGCGCTGTAGTGCCGGTGGTGCAGCTGCGCGAAGGCGCGACCGTCACCTTGCCGGACGCTCAGGATCAGGTCGGCGTCGCCGACCGTCGCAGCGTCGTCGGGCGAAGAGAGGAGATCGTCGGGGTGCATTCGGGTACGCTCCGGGTCGGCCGGGTGAAGAAGTAGCTCCTGGAGGAGAGCGGCGAAGGTCACCCCGAATGACGCGCAGACCCGATTTCGTGTGCGGACGCCCCGAGTCCGTCGTCGGCGAGCCGGTCGAGGATGCTCTGTGCGGGCCAGACCGCGAGAACCGCAGGACGGCGGATCCGCCACCAGTGGTCCCGGACAGAGACCCGGATGCTCGAGTCGGCGAGGACCCGGGTGGAGACGTCCCTCCGGATGCCTGCGCCATAGAGGCTGAAGCCGCCGTAGTGCTCGACCCGTCCCACGCGGAATCGGTAGCGGGCGCCGTCGCGCGTGGTCAGGTCGACGCGCTCGTGCGGTTCCACGATCCCGTCCACGGAGGTGAGGGAGGGAGTCCAATCCGCATACGGAGAGAGATCGGTCAGGAGCATCCAGAGGACGCTGGCCGACCACTCGCTCGTCACTGTCGTCGAACGTCGTGCCGTCGCCACCGCACCTGGCAGCACCGACCTGGTCGCATCGAATCGATCCATGTGCGTGACCTTTCGTCTCGATGTGTGAAGGGGGACCCGGAGTGTCCCGAGAACGACGGGGATGCCGATCAGGACCGCGAGAGATTCGAGACGAGGGAACGGGCGTCCGCGGCGTCGCCGGGGAGGTCGAGCGCGTGCACCTCGTACCGCCGGGCGGCTGTCGAGGAATTCATCGCGTCCGAAGCGGCGATGACCTTCGCGTCGAGCGCGCCGTCGGCGGCGACGATCGCGACCATCACGCTGTTCGGAAGGATGGCGGTGGTCAGGCAGTGGGTACGGGAGAAGTGCGAACCCCAGCGGACCCCGGCGACCATCCGGTCGGCGAAGGAGCGGGGAGCCCGGCCGTGGGGGCCGGTGCAGAACAGGAGGGCGAGGGGCTCTGGAAAGGGTGGCCACTCGGTCGTCGACGACGCCAGGATCTCTCCCAATCGCACAGAGAGGTAGTCGGCCGTCGGAAGTCCCGTCAACGGATCGACGCACGTCCTCCTGGTCGCAACGGACTGGAAGCCGTCGGCCCAGCCCGACGCCACCGCTCGCACGATCGCGCTGGGCGGAGCGACCAGGCCCAGCGTGTCGCACAGGTCGTCCATGTCGCCCAGGGCGGCGTCCAGGTCGGTGTCGGCGAGCGCCCGCTCTGCACCGAGCTGCCGGAGAGCCTCGAGGGGGGTGTCGCCGCTCTCGAGGGCCGTGCAGACCGCATCCACCGCGGGCGTGTGCCACTGCGGGATACGAGCGGAGCGGGTGCTCCGCTCCCGCCAACCGATGAAGATCGACGATGTCCGTCCCTGTTCGCGCGTCACGTCCATGCTTCAGGAGAGCCGCGCGGCACCGCAGATGTGACGCAGCGGCGGCACACCATCCTCGCGGCCAGGAAGCGGCCAGATTTTCTACGAAGAATCGCCACCGCGTCATTCACCGCCCCGCTGCCCACTCTCTATCTGGAGACAGGCGTCGCCCGGACGCCGTTTCACCTCTCAAGGGGATGTCATGGATTTCGCCGCCGCGCGACGCTCACGCAGCACGTCTTCACCGATCGGCCGCACCCGACGCCGCCTGTCCTCCTTCGTGTCGGCGCTCGCGGCGGTCCTCCTGCTCGCCGGTTCGCTGGTGGCAGGCGGGTTCGCCGCGCCCGCCGCGGCAGCGGGGTCGGCGCAGGTCTCCGTGTCGGTCACGGCGGTCGACCCGACGACGGGCACCCCGATCACCAGCACGTCACCTGGGCAATACGGATCGAAGGTCGCGTTCCGCGTGGACTTCTCGTGCCTGTCGGCGGCCTGCACCAACGCGACAGTGAAGCTCGACCCGACACAGCTCGACCCGATCCACAACCAGTACCGGCTGCTGGTCGCTCCCATCGGGTTCACCGCACCGCTGACGGGAGGCACCTACTCGGGCACGGATGCCACGGGATACACGGTGTCGCTGGGCAACCTGACCGCCGGGCAGTCGGGCTCGTTCACGTTCCAGTACTCGCAGCCCAACAACGGGACCTACGTCGCCTACGCCAACGAGGTGAGCCCGTGGCTCGCCGAGAACTTCCCGGATGGCTTCCAGATCAGCCTCAAGGCGACCGGAAACGCCGACACCGCGTCCGCGCCCATCAGCGCGACGTCGTCTCCGGTGCGGTGGAACATCACGGCCGCCGACCCGGCCGCCGCGACGCTCAACCTTCCCGGTCGTGCCAACGTCGGCACGAACTACACCTACAACGTCGCCATGGGCAACTGGTGCACGCAGGCGAGCGCGAACTATGTCACGGGGAACGCCCACGTGTGTGCCGACTCGTACACGGTGACCCACCACATTCCCGCGGGTGTTCAGTTCGTCTCCGCGGCGGGCAACCCCACCGTCACCGGTTCGGTCGCGACCGGATGGGATCTCGTGTGGAACTCCCCGGCCTGGGCGGCGACGACGTACAACAACTACGTCGTGAACCCCGAAGCGGGCTGGCTCCTGAACACGATCAAGGGCAACACCCGCACGGTCACCGTGTCCTTCCCGGCGAGTTCTTATGCTCCGGCCGGCACGACCTGCAACTTCGACGCGCAGTCGGGCAAATGGACCACCAAGGTCGATGTCACCTATCTCAGCATGCCGGGGACCCCGGGCGAGAAACGCTCCGCGACGGCCACCAGCGGCACGACGGAGGTGTCGTGCTGGGATCCGTTCGGTAAGGCCGTGGCCGATCCCAAGTCATCCACTCAGGATTCGGCCCTCACCAACGGCGATTCGCTCATCACCGTCCCGGCGGCAGGCTCCGAGAACCTGAAGTACTGGCAGGTCACGGTCGGCAACCAGGCGAACGTCCCCGGCGTCGCGGTCGTCACCGACAACGCGCTCGACCAGGCGAATGCACCCGTGTACCAGATCAAGTCCATCCCGACCGGGGCGACCGTGGTCTGGACCGCGACCAACGGCACGAACACCATCTCCGGCACCTCCACCACGCCCGTCAGTGCGCCGGCAGGCTACCGATTCGTGACGTCGAAAGTGACGTCGACCTCCCTGGCCGCTCCGAATCAGTACCCGGACGCCGCGACCGCGCGGACGAACTTCGTGGTCCAGTACCTGTACCGCGTCACGTCGGAGGCGCCGGGTGGAGAGAAGCGCACCAACACGGCGTCGGCGGTCATGACGTATCCCGGCTACCCGAACGTGGCGGACATCCCGCTCACGATCGCACCGAAGTCGATCGTCTTCAACGGTCCGTTCGCTCGTGGACGTGTCGAGAAGTCGTACGGAGGCTCGGGAACCTGGGGAGGAGACGGCACCGCGAAGTGGGTTCAGCACATCCCGGACACCGGTGCGGCGACGGGCAAGTGGAACGTCAGCGCGTCCAACACCGGCAACAATCCCGCAACCCTCACGGTGACGGAGAGCGACCTCGCGAGCGGTCCTTTCCCGGTCTACAAGATCGACGCGGGCACCACCTTCGTCAGTGGATGTGAGACTCCCGCATCCGCGTCTCGGGTCACCATCAACTACACGCTGGACGACGGCACGACCGGCTCCGTGGTCTCCGCGGGATACTCGGCGTCCTACACGGCTCCCGCGGGTCGCAAGATCGTGGCGGCCACCGCGATCGCGCCCGGAGTTCCGGCGAGCTTCCGCGTCGACCAACCCAACACCGGTGGGTGCGCTCTGAGCATGCAGCCGACCTTCGACGCAACGAAGGGGGCCTCCACCCCTGGACCCTGGACCAACACGGCGTCGGGCAGTATCGCCTACCCCGGCTTCCCGAGCCTCACCACGGTCACCGGAACCGCTTCCGCCACGGTGCGTTTCATCCAGGACCCCCCGGTCGTCGTTCCCGCGGTGTTCCGCGCCACCATCACTCGTGACGCGCTGCCCGCGGGCCAGACGACGGCCGGCCCGAACACGAACGTGACGTTCCGCGTGGGCGGCTCGACCGCCTCCGTGCCCACCGACCGCGACATCACCCCCCAGTACGTGTTCGTGGCGCCGGTCGGCTGGCAGATCACGCCCGGCTCCGCGGCGTTCCCCGCCGGATCGGTTCCGGTCGGGGTGACCTACTCCTACCGGACCGTGACGATCAGCGGCGTCGCCCGACAGATCGTCGTGGCCAGCTGGCCCGCCGGCACGGTGTTCGGAAAGAACACGACGCTGCCGACGATGTCGGTGGTGGCGCACCCCGGGACATCCGTCACCGCAGGCACCGTGGGAACCCCGTCGGCCTACATCGGCAACACGGGCACCCCGGTGGCGAACGACAACTTCGTCACTCCGTTCACCGATGCGCCCGACATGGACGCGGACTCCAACACCACCGAGCAGTTCGCGACGGCCAACAACGCCGGAACGGGCACGACGGTCGCGGCCGTTCCCGGCCTCCAGGTGCTGAAGGAGATCTGCCAGCCCGATTCCTCCCAGGCCGACGGCTGCAACTGGTATTCGGACCCGTCCAACTCGGTCGGCGTCCCGCCGAACTCGACGTCGATCAAGTACCGCCTGACGGTGACGAACACCGGCAACACGACCCTCTCGGACGTGGTCGGCTACGACGTGCTGCCGTACATCGGCGACACCGGAACGAGCGACGCGACCGGGAGCACGGCCCGCGGCAGCACCTTCCGCGAGACCCTCCAGTCGGTCGGGACCCCCACGAACAGCGCGACCGCGACCTACTCGCCGTCGACCCAGCCGTGCCGATCGGAAGTCGACTCGACGGTTCCCGGGTGCGCGAGCAACTGGTCCTCCGCGTCGTCCGGCGCTCAAGCGATCCGCCTCGCCCGCGCGGGCAGCTTCGCCGCGGGAGCGAGCTTCTCGATGCAGTACACCGCGGCGGTTCTCAACGCGCCAGCGAACGGCGCGATCGCGTGCAACTCGTTCGCGGTGAAGGTCACCGGGCTGAGCACGGTGTCCGAGCCGGCTCCGGTGTGCGCGACCGTCGCCGAGACCGACCTGCGGGTCGTCGCGGGCACGCCGAAGCTGCAGAAGGGGCGCCCGGGCGTGCTGCCGTACACCGTCACCAACCTGGGTGGCGCGGCAAGCACACGCGGAACGGTGTCCGTCTCCATCCCGGCCGGGCTGACGGCGACGAACTTCTCGCCGACGGGATGGACGTGCACGGCCACGAAGGACGGCAGCGCCGTCTACGGCACGGCGGTGGGTGCGGCCACACTCACCTGTACTCCCACCGATCCGCTGCTGCTGAACACCCCCGTCGCGCTCAACGTTCCGGTCGAAGCCACCACCACCAGTGCGATGAGCTCCACCGCCGACGTCAAGGGCCTCCTCTACGACGGGAACACCGCGAACAACGAGGACACCATGTCCATCAGCCCGTTGGCCGCGCCCGGCGACATCGGCGTGGTCAAGGACGACGGGGTGAGCCAGGCCTCCCCGGGCGACACGCTCACCTACTCGATCGCGGTGACCAATCCGCTCGCGACCGAGGTCCTCCCCGGAGCCGTGGTGACGGACACCCTTCCGGCCGGTCTGTCGTTCGTGTCGGCATCCAACGGAGGCACGGCGGCATCCGGTGTGGTCACGTGGAACCTCGCAGACCTGCCCGCAGGTGGATCGACGACCGTGTCGGTGACGGTGAAGGTGCTGTCCTCGATCACGGGCGCCTCGATCGTCAACACGGCGACTGTGTCCGCGCCCGATCCGGCGGATTCGACCGCCACGCTGACGGGGAGCGGCGACGACACCGACCTGCTCTTCTTCCCGGCTCCGTCGCTCGAGGTCACGAAGGCATCGACGACCACGGCGGTGACGCGCGTCGGCCAGCAGGTCCCGTACACCTTCGAGGTGAAGAACACCGGCAACGTGCCGCTGTCGAACGTCTCGGTCACGGACACGGTCGGCGCCCCGTCGACGCAGGCGAACCTCACCGCGGTGTCGTGCCCGACCGGCGCTGTGGCGCCGGGCGCGACGGTGACGTGCACGGCGACGTACACGACGACCCAGGCGGACCTGGACCACCTGTCGATCTCGGATCAGGCGACTGCGGCCGGAACACCTCCGGCCACGCAGGCCACCCCGAACCCCGAGCCGGTGGTCTCGCAGCCGTCGCCGCTCACGATCCCGGTCACCGCGGCTCCCGCTCTGACCGTCGACAAGTCGTCGCCGCAGGTGTCGACGCCCCCGACGGCCGTCGGTCAGCAGATCCAGTACGACTTCCTGGTCCGCAACACCGGCAACCTGACCGTCGACACCGTGTCGGTGACGGACACGCAGATCGCGCCCGCCAGCCAGGCGAGCCTCTCGACCGTGACGTGCCCGACCGGGCCGCTGGCTCCCGGCGAGCAGACGATCTGCACAGCGACGTACTCGGTGACCCAGGCCGACGTCGACAACGGCGCGGTCTCGGACAAGGCCGTCGCCACGGCGCACTCCGCCGACCCGGATACACCGGTCGTGACCTCCCCGGAGGACGAGCTGACGATCCCCGCCGAGCGGGCCCCGTCGATCGAGGTGGTCAAGAGTTCCACGACGACGCTGGCGACCGAGGTCGGACAGCAGATCCCGTACACGTTCGACGTGCACAACTCCGGCAATGTCACGCTGGCGAGCGTCTCTGTGACGGATGTGCTGACGGCTCCGTCCTCTCCGGCGGACCTGTCCGCGATCAGCTGCCCGCTGGACATCCTGATTCCCGGTGAGTCCACCACCTGCACGGCGACCTATACGGTCACGCAGGCCGATCTCGACGCCGGCTCGGTGTCGGACCAGGCGACCGCGACCGCGGTCCCGGCCGCGGCCGCCGGCGACCCGACTCCCACGCCGATCACCTCGCCCCCGTCGGCCGTGACCATCCCGGTGGGACAGGCCCCGTCCGTCTCGGTCGTCAAGGCGTCGACCACGACGGCGATCACGAAGGTCGGCGAGCGGATCCCGTACACCTTCGACGTGACGAACGAGGGCAACGTGTCCCTGACGGGCATCGCCGTCACGGACACGGTCGAGGCCCCGTCGACGCAGTCGAACCTCTCCGTGGTGTCGTGCCCGACAGGCGCGGTGGCGCCGGGCGAGACGGTGAGGTGCACGGCGACATACACGACGACCCAGGCGGACCTGGACAACGGTTCGGTCTCGGATCACGCCACCGCCGCCGGCACGCCGGCACCCACGGCGGTAGACCCTGATCCGCAGCCGGTCGTGTCGGACCCGTCCGCAGTCACGATCCCGGTCACGGCGCGCGCCGGGCTGGCCATCGACAAGAACTCCTCGACGACGTCCGTCACCGTGGTGGGCCAGCAGGTCGCGTACACCTTCGTGGTGACCAACACGGGCAACCAGACGATCCACGATGTCTCGGTGACGGACACCGTGTGGGCGCCGTCGGTGCAGGCGAACCTGTCCCCGGTCGTCTGCCCGGTCACCTCGTTGGCCGCGGGGCAGAGCGTCACCTGCTCCGCCGTCTACGTCGCGACCGCCGCCGATCTGTCCAACAGAGCGCTCACGGATTCGGCGACCGCCGGCGGGACCAGCGCGAACGGGGATCCGGTCGTCAGCGACGGATCCACACTGTCGCTGCCCGCGACACCGCCGTCGGTGATGCTCCCCGTCGTCAGCGGCTAGGGCGTGTCTCCGGCCTCTGCTGATGCGTGAGGTCGATCGTCGAGTCCGCGCGCGGCCGGGATCAGGACTCGCTGACGAGCGCTTCGAGCTGGCGGAGGCGGTCGCTCGGGCTCCCGACGACCTCCGCCACCTTCAGCCGTGAACCGACGAGATCGGGGTCATCGACCAGCTCCATCAGCACGTCGTTCATCGCGCTCCTCAACTCCGGGTCTTCATCGGCGCCGACGTCGATCGCATCGGCGGAGTCGAGCGGCAGCACGACGAGCAGGTCGACGTGGGCGAGCGCCTCCGCGGTGACGATCGCGGAGCGCTCGATGAGTTCAGAGGAGCCGGGTGCGCCCGTCACCTCGTGGAGTGCCAGCATGTAGGCGAGGAAGTCGAGTGGCCCACGCTCCGCGATGACGTTCCCCGCGACCTCGTCAGGAGCGAGCCGCTGCGCCGCGACGCGCAGCTGCCGTGCGAACGCGGTCTCGCTCGGTTGATCCCAGGCCTCGTCGATGAGGTCGAAAGGGTCGGGCAGCACGGTGAAGTCGGGGTGGCGGAGCGCGAAGTCGGAGATCAGCGTGCTCTTTCCGCTCGCGTGTGTGCCCGAGACGACGATCCGCATGACGCGATGCTAGCGCGGGCACCGGCGCTCCGAGGCATCGTTCGGATGCCGTCATACCTGGGCGTTCGCATCGTCTCTTCTTACGGGTGACCACATTCGCCCGAACCGATCACACAGTAAGGAACGAACGTGCGTATGAAGTACATCGCCGCCGCCGCGATCGCCGCCCTGAGCGCGGCCGTCTTCGGGGGAGCCCTCGCGGCGCCGGCCGCCGCCGCCACCGACGGGAACGTCGACATCGCGGTCGTGGCCGGCGACAGATTCCCCGGCACCAACACCCAGCCGTTCTGGAACAGCTCCACGAAGTACACAGCGGGCGCCGTCGTCTCCTTCAACGACAGCGACTACGCGCTGACCGCCGCGGGGGCGGCCGCCTACCAGAGCTACCGCGACAACGGCGTTCTCGGCGACCCGGCCTGGGCGTGGAACCTGGCGCCGGAACGGTTCTCGACCGTGACGATCGACGGGAGGACGTTCAGCCAGCAGCGCTATCAGACCGGTGTCTGGACCTTCCTCGGGACCTCCACGCGCGTGGGCTTCGACCGTGGATACTTCACGATCGGAGCACACCTGTACTTCAACGTGAACGACTGGACGCAGTACAACGGCAAGAAGTACATCGCCACGGCGTGGAGCACGGACGTCTACCCGACCGATACCCGCTACTTCACGCTCGCTCCCGGCCAGTAGACAGAACGCCGTCGGCTCCGGGAAGAGAGTGCTACCGACCTCAGGACCGGTCGGCCAGCAGCCCGAGGTCGCGCAGGCTCTCGGCGGTCTCCACGATCGTGTCGACGGCGGCCCGCGGACGGAGGCCGAGCTCCCGCTTCGCGCGATCGTTGTGGATGACGAGGGGTGCGGGCTCGTCGCCCGGCAGCTCCTCGGTGGGCGCGGCGGCGGCGAGGTCGCCGAGGCGCTCGCGCAGCACGGTCGCGACGTCGAGGAACGTCATCGTCGGGCCTTCGGCGAGCACCAGATAGCGGTTGCCCGCGGCGCCCGGGCTGGACATGGCGGCGAGGTGGGCCGCCGAGACGTCGCGCACGTCCGCCAGGCCGAAGCGCTGTCGCGGCACGGCCGTCATCGTGCCGTCGAGCATCCCGGTGAAGACGGCGAGCGACGAGCGCGCGGAGGCGGTCAGGGTCGGGCCGGCGATCCACGTCGGATTGAGGGCGACCAGTTCGAGACCGCCGCCCTCGCGCTCGACGAAGTCCCACGCGGCGCGCTCGGCGACCGCCTTCGAGAGCGGGTATGCGGGAAGACCCGGCGTGGCGGGGTCGGTCCAGTCGGACTCGTCGTAGTCGCGCACGGGCTTCGGCGAGTAGCCGACGGCGGCGAACGACGACGTCAGCACGACACGGCGCGCACCGGCGTCGCGGGCGGCGCGCAGCACGCGGAGTGCTCCGTCGCGGGCGGGGACGACGACCTCGTCGGGCACGGCGGTCTGGATCATCGGCGACGCGGTGTGGTGCACCTCCTCGATGCCCGCGAGCGCGTCGGCCCAGCCGTCGTCGTCGGTGAGGGAGGCGGCGGCGAACGACAGTCCCGTGTCGTCGACGCCCGCCCGGCGGACGGCGGCGCGGACCTCGTCCGCCCGATCGAGCGAGCGGACCGTCGTGCGCACCGCGGCGCCGGACGCGAGCAGGTCGGCCAGCAGCCGCGTGCCGAGGTAGCCGGTGCCGCCGGTGACGAGGATGGTGGGGGCGTCTGAGGTCATCGGAAGGTCTCCTCGAGTCGGGGGAGGACGGATTCGAGCTCGGCGTGCGCCTGAGCTTCGGCCACGGCGTCGGCCTGGTCCCGCGCATCCCACAGGGCGGCCTTCACCCGCAGGTAGTCGAGATGCACACGCAGCGTGGCGATCTGCTCCTCGACGCGTTCGGCGTGGCGCAGCAGGATGTCCCGCTGCTCGCGTGCCGCCTCGCGGCCGCGCCGCCGGTTCGCCTGGTACGTGCGCATGTCCTCGATCCCGACGCCCATGGCGCGCAGGCAGGCGAGCACCTGCGCGGCGTCGAGGTCGCCCTCGGCGTAGCGCCGGTGCCCGCTCCGCTCGTCGCGCGCGATGGGGCCGAGCAGGCCGACGTCCTCGTAGTAGCGCAGCGTCGGCTCGCTCAGCCCGCTCTGACGGGAGACGTCCTGGATGGTCAACGTGGTCATGTCCCCATCAGAACAGACCTCAAGCGCTTGAAGTCAAGCGCTTCGTCGCAGCGGGGTCAGGCGGCCAGGTGTCGGCGGGTGTCGAACAGCGTCACCGGGACCTGCTCGCCGTGGCCGATGCAGACGAAGAAGACGAAGTCCGTCGCTGCGGGGACCGTGACGACGGCGGCGACGTTCTGCCACGGGTCGTCCGGCAGGTCCTGCAGGCGACCCATCTCGAGTGGGCGGCGCTCGATGTCGCGGGCGAGCCCCTGGACGGTGAAGAAGGCGTCGAGGCCGGCGTCGTTGGCCGGGTCGCCGAGCCAGCCGACAAGCGGAGTGTCGGTGGCGTCGCTGACGGGCAGCGCGGTGAAGATCGCCGAGATCGTCTCATCGAGCGACGAGTCCACCGTCACGCTGTCCGCGCGGTTCGGGACCGGGCGCGAGGTGATGGCGATCCACTGCCCGCTGGTGAGCGTGGTCAGACGGGTGAGAAGGCGGCTGGGAACGGTGGAGCTGATATTGCGCAACATGGAAGTTCGGGTACTTTCCGTTACGGCGTCTCGAAGGGGCCGGCGTGGTGTCGGGCCACGCGCGGTTTCGGGGACGCGTTGTGAAGGCGCTCGCGTGGGCCACCGGGATGTCGGGTTGGCGGCCTCATGCGTTCGCGGCCGGTGATTCGGGTTCACCGGTAGCCCAAAACTACCCGCATGTCCTCCAACGTGCGGACACCAAAACGGGGGTCATTTGTCCCCCTTCGGACGAGGGTCTCGCCATCGCGCGCGCCTCTTACCGGGGTCAGAACTCCACCGGATCGCGGATGATCGGGCACGTCATGCAGTGGCCGCCGCCGCGTCCCCGGCCGAGCTCCGCTCCGACGATCGGGATGACCTCGACACCTGCGTCGCGCAGGAGCGCGTTGGTGGCCGTGTTCCGGTCGTACGCGTAGACCACGCCCGGGCGCAGAGCGACGGCGTTGTTGCCGCTGTCCCACTGCTGGCGTTCCGATTCGTAGTTGTCGCCGGCGGTCTCGATGACGTGCAGCCGGGGAAGGCCGAGCGCCTCCGCGACGACGTCCACGAAGGCGCGGTCGCCGTGGTCGATAACCCGGAGGCCGGGAGGGGCGTCGTCCGGGACGAGGGTGAACGTGTGAACGGCATCCATGATCTTCGGGTAGAGGGTGACGATGTCGCGGTCGGCGAAGGTGAATACGGTGTCCAGGTGCATGGCTGCGCGGAGCTTCGGCATCCCGGCGACGATGACCTGCGTCGCGGCGCCCTGCGCGAAGAGCGCTGCGGCCGCCTGCGTGATCGCGTGCCGGGACGTGCGCTCACTCATCCCGATCAGGACGACGCCGTTGCCGACCGGCATGACGTCGCCGCCTTCGAGGGTCGCCTGCCCCCAATCCGCCTCCGGGTCGCCCCACCAGGCGGTGGCGTCGCGGAAGTCCGGGTGGAAGCCGTAGACGGCCTTCATCAGCAGCGTCTCGTCGTGACGAGCCGGCCAGTACAGGGGGTTGAGCGTCACTCCGCCATAGATCCAGCAGGTGGTGTCGCGGGTGTACAGCGTGTTCGGCAGGGGAGGCATCAGGTATTCGCGGACGCCGGTGGACTCCCGGGCGAGGGCGACGTAGTCCGTCCGGTAGTCGTCGGGAAGGTCGGAGGTGGCCAGTCCGCCGATCAGGTAGCGGGCGAGTTCGGAGGGAGCGAGCGAGTCGAGGTACGCGCGCGTCCCCTCGATGAGGCCGAGGCCGACCTCGCCCGCGACGATCTTGCGGTCGAGCAGCCAGGACTTCGCGTCCGGGTCGCTGACCGTCTCGGCGAGGAGGTCGTGCAACTCCACCACCTCGACGTCGTTCGAGCGCAGGTCGGTGACGAATGCGGCGTGATCCCGGATGGCGTTGTCCACCCACATCACGTCGTCGAAGAGCAGGTCGTCGGCGTTGCTCGGCGTCAGCCGGTGGTGGGCGAGCCCGGGCGAGCAGACCAGCACCTTCCGCAGGCGGCCGACCTCGGAATGGACGCCGTACGTGCGCGCTGGGGATGAATCCGTCATCGTTCCTCCTTGGGTGATACCTCAGATGCTGATCCAGCCGGCGGCGAGAGCGACGATGCCCGTCACCGCGCCGATGACCGCGACGGCGACGATGATCAGCTCTCGACCGGTGAAGACGCGCCGCCCCTGCTCACGGCGCGCCATGACGAACAGCACCGTCGCCGGCGCGTAGATGATGAACGAGAGCAGCACGAAGGTCACGCCGGCCGCGAAGATGAGGTACGCCGCGTAGAGGGTCGCGAGCACGGCGATGGTCGTCTCGCGCCCCCAGCCTCGCGGGGCGTCGCCGTAGGTCTCCCTCGTGATGACCAGCTTCAACGCGTAACAGGCGACCAGGAAGAAGGGGATGAGCGTCAGCGCGCTGGTGAGATCGAGTGCCAGGTTGAAGGCGTCGTGCGAGAAGTAGGTGATCACCAGGATCACCTGCACGAAGATCGCCGTCATCAGCAGGGCGGGCACGGGCACGTCGGCCGCGTTCGAGCGCGAGAGGAAGCGCGGCATGTCGTTGTCCTTGGCGGCGACGAACAGCACCTCCGCCGCCATGAGCGACCAGGCCAGGTAGGCGCCCAGCACCGAGACGACGAGTCCGATGCTGACGAACCACGCGCCCCACGGGCCCACGGCGGCGGCCAGCACGCCGGCCATCGACGGCTGCCGCAGCTGCGCGATCTCGCCCATCGGCAGCACGCCGTACGACACGAGGGTCACCGACGCGAAGATGGCGAAGACGCTGAGGAACCCGAGGATCGTCGCCTTGCCGACGTCGGCGCGCCGCTTGGCGTGACGGGAGTAGACGCTCGCCCCCTCCACGCCGAGGAAGACGAAGACGGTCACCAGCATGGTGCCGGTCACCTGGTCGAACAGCGACCCGGCATAGTCGGCCCCTCCCCAGTTCTCGGCGAACACCTCCGGCTTGAGCACGAACAGGCAGAGCAGGATGAAGACGATGATCGGGACGAGCTTCGCCACGGTCACGATGCGGTTGATGACCGCCGCTTCCTTGATGCCGCGGCGGATCAGGAAGAAGAATCCCCAGAGCCCGATCGATGAGATCCCGATCGCGAGGAGGCTGTCACCGTCACCCAGGGCAGGGGCGACCGCGCCGATGGTCGACATGATGAAGACCCAGTAGAAGACGAGTCCCATCCCGGCGCTCGCCCAGTAGCCGATCGCGGAGAAGAAGCCGAGGAACTGGCCGAAGCCGGCTTTCGCGTACGCGTACACGCCGGCGTCGAGCTCCGGTTTCCGGTTGGCGAGCATCTGGAACACGAAGGCGAGCATCAGCATCCCGACGCCCGCGATGGACCAGGCGATCAACGAGCCGGCGACTCCGGTCTCCTGCGCGAACCGACGCGGGAGCGAGAACACGCCAGCTCCGACCATCGACCCGACGACCATCCCGGTCATCGTCAGCATGGACAGTTTCGCGACGGGTGCGGCCTCCCGCGGTGCTGTCTCGTCTGTTCTCGTCACCGACCCTCCCCAGGGGTGCGCTCCGCCGTCTGGCGGGGAGGTGAGCACGTTCCTCGCCACACGGTTGGACGCGCACATTCAACTCGCCGGGCCGACGGCTGGCAAGGACGGAAATCGGGGCTGGGCTCCGGGCCCTAGTGGAAGCGCGTCAGAATGAAGACGACCGCGTAGTACAGGAATCCGACCGTCCCGATGATCATGCCGGCGATCGCGAGCCCGCGGCCACGGACGATCCCCTGCCGGGCGGCACGGAAGCCGCGTGCGGAGATGGCAGCACCGAGGGCTCCGATGAAGCCGAAGACGAACAGGCTGACGCAGGCGATGACGAAGCCCCAGATCGCCGGCTTGCTGAAGGGCAGCCGTTCGGGCGCAGGGATCCCCGGGAGGGCGCCCGGGAAGGGCGGGGGCAGCGTCGGCTGATCGTCGCGCGGCGTGCCGTCGGGCGGAAACGACGGAGTCTCGTCGGTCATGGTCGACCTGTCCTTCTCGTGATGGCGCCCCGAGGGGAGGTGTACCCGGCGGTGTGAGCCTGGCAGGCGTGGACAGCGTAGCCACGCAGTGCTTCGCCCCGTGTCTTTCCGGTCGGGTCGGCGTCTGCGAATGCTCTCACCCAGTCACCGGACGAGCGGGTCGGCCATTGCGTTCGCGCGGTGCACCCGGCAGCGTGTAGCTGTGATGCGGGGGATGCGTCGGAGGACGCCGGCAGCCGGGGCGGCGCTCGCTCTCCTCGGCGCTCTGATGGTGGGATGCACTGCGCCGCGGCGACACGATGCTCCTGCGCGACACGAGCCTGAACCTCAGCGTCGCGTTCCGCTAGCGCGTGCGCCGCGGCCGACCCGCGGCTCAGGCCTCCCGGGTCTTGGGCGACCGCTCGTGCGTGTGCGAGGGGTCGCGCTCGACGACGTCGCCCAGCACCTCGTCGATGCGGGCGAGCAACTCGGAGGGGATGGTGACGCCGGAGGCTTTCACGTTCTCCACGACCTGCTCGGGGCGGGAGGCGCCGATGATCGCGGTCGCCACGTTGTCGTTCTGCAGCACCCAGGCGACGGAGAGCTGCGCGGGGGTGAGGTCGAGCTCCTGCGCGATCGGGGTCAGCTCCTGCACGCGGGTGAGCACGTCGTCCGTCAGCCAGCGCTTGACGGCTCCCGCCCCGCCCTTCTCGTCCGTGGCGCGGCTGCCCTCGGGCAGCGGGGCGCCCGGGCGGTACTTGCCGCTCAGCACGCCCTGCGCGACCGGCGACCAGACCACCTGCGAGATGCCGAGCTCCTTCGAGGTCGGCACGACCTCGGCCTCGATCACGCGCCACAGCGCCGAGTACTCCGGCTGGTTCGAGATCAGCTGGATGTTGAGCTCCTTCGCGAGCGCGTGTCCCGCCCGGAGCTGGTCGGCCGTCCACTCGCTGACGCCGATGTAGAGCGCCTTGCCCGCGCGGACGACGTCGGCGAACGCCTGCATCGTCTCCTCCAGCGGGGTCTCGTGGTCGTACCGGTGGGCCTGATACAGGTCCACGTAGTCCGTCTGCAGGCGGGAGAGGGAGCCGTCGATCGACTCGAAGATGTGCTTGCGCGAGAGGCCGACATCGTTGTGGCCTTTCGGCCCGGTCGGTCCGAACACCTTGGTGAAGATCTCCAGCGAGGCACGGCGCTCGCCCGCGAGGGCCTCGCCCAGGACCGTCTCGGCCATCGTGTTCGCGTAGACGTCCGCCGTGTCGAAGGTCGAGATCCCCGAGTCGAGGGCCGCGCGGACGCACGCGGCGGCCGTGTCGTTCTCCACCTGGGAGCCGTGGGTCAGCCAATTGCCGTAGGTGATCTCGGAGATCTTGAAGCCGGAGTTTCCCAGGTACCTGAACTGCACTGTCGTTCCTTTCGCACCGCTGAAGCGTGGTCACCGCGATGCTAGGCCGCTTCCATTGCACGAATCCAACAGGAGAATCTTCTCGGATTGACTCCACCCGTCGATGAATGGCGCGACAGCTGCGCTACACGACGCGGTCGTTGCCTCCGTCGACCGAGAGATGCGCTCCCGTCGTGGCCGCCAGGCCGCCGGCGAAGACCAGCACCGCCTCCGCGACGACCGCGCTCGTCACCTCGACGCCGAGGAGGTTGCGGGTGCGGTACTCCTCCACGGTGAGGCCGTAGCGGGCGGCGCGGTCGGCCAGCAGTTCCGGAGTCCAGATGGCCGTGTCGAAGACGCCGTCCGGCTCGACCTGGTTGACGCGGATGCCGTCGGCCGCCCACTCCAGCGCGGCGACGCGGGCCAGCTGCGCGGCGGCCGCCTTGCTCGCGGAGTAGGCGGCCGCCCCCGGGCCCGGCGCCGCGACGTTCTTGGTCGACACCAGCACGACGCGGCCTCCACGCGGCGCGACGGCGAGGAGGGGATGCGCGGCGCGCAGTGCCCGGGCGACGGCCGTCGTGTTGACCCGCAGCGACCGCTCCCAGACGTCGTCGCCGAACCCGGAGAGGGGTTCGGCGGACGGGAAGATCCCGGCCGCGACGACGAGGATGTCCAGCCCTCCGAACTCGCGCGCGGCGGACGCGATGGCGCGGTCGATCACGTCGGCGTCGGAGACATCGCCGACGACACCGCGCCAGGCGGGCCCGGCGAACGCATCCACCACGCCCGGGCTGAGGTCGACACCGACCACCGACGCGCCCTGGGCGAGGAGCGCGGCGGCGGTGGCCTTGCCGATCCCCGAGGCCGCGCCGGTCACCAGCGCGACCTCGCCGTCCAGCGGCCGGCCGGAGGCGCCGGACCGCAGACGCGCCTGCTCCAGCTCCCAGTACTCGATGTCGAAGGTGAGGGGGTCGTCGAGCGAGCGGTACCCGCCCTGGCGGTCGGCCGCCTCGACGATGTCCATGGTGTGCAGCGCGATATCGTGCACCGCGTCGGCGGCGGCCCGCGAGACGCCGGCGGTCAGGAGGCCGAGCTCGGGGTCCAGGATGACGCGGGGCGCCGGATCGATCGGCTCCAGGTCGCCCGGGGCGCGGTGCCTGTGTGCGTCGACGTAGGCGCGGTAGGCGGATGCGTAGGCGTCGACATCCCGGCCGAGGAGGGGGACCCGCTTGGTGCGGATGACGTGCTCGGGCGTCGCCGTGCCGCGGCCGGTCACCGCGGCCAGATCGGAGCGCCGCGCGTACCGGTGTGCCCGGGAGGAGGGCGACTGCCGCACGACCAGGGGGCGCCCGGCAGCGCGCGAGACGTCGCGGCGCAGAGCGGCCAGCTCGAGCGGCGATCCGGCTCGCTCCTCCGCCGGCCCGGCGTCTCCCCACGCGGGGTCGCCGAACGATGCCGAAGCGCGGGCCACCAGCTCACGGTGCCGCCGGAGCGCGTCGTCGGGGTCGTCGGCGAAGGTGAACAGTCCGTGATTCGCGAGCACGAGCGCATCCACGCCGTGCAGGGGAGCATCCGCGACCGCGCGTGCGAGCGGGAAGCCGGGCATCACATACGGGAGGACGTGGACGCCGTCGCCCAGCACCTCGGCGGCGTGCCGGACGCCGTCGGGCTGGTCGGTCAGCGCGACGATCGCGTCGGCGTGGGAGTGGAGCACGACGCGCGCAGGGAGGTGGGCGTGCAGCAGCGCCTCGATGGACGCCGTCGGGGCCGACGCGTCCAGCGAGGCCTGACGCACCTCGTTGACCATCCGGCTGTCGCTCAGCTCGTCGAGAGCGAGCAGGCGCAGCAGCCGCTCCCGGCGGAGCGGCGCGAATCCCGCCGGCTCGATGCTGCCGAGGTCCCAGCCGCTGCCCTTCACGAGGACAAGCTCGACCTGGTCTCCGGTGATGTCCCGGCCGACGGCCTTGATCGAGGTGTTCCCGCCGCCGTGCAGCACGAGCGCCGGGTCGGCGCCCAGGGCACGGGAGACGCGGGTGATGTCGGCGAGGGCGGCATCCACATCGGCGCCGAGGCCGCCGGGTTCGCTGAGGGGGAGCGTCATCGGGCCGCCTCCGTCCAGACGGCACCCATCGCGGCGAGCGTGCGATCGAACCGGTCGGCCTGCACCCGGTACACCGCGCGCTCCTCCCCGGGAGACACGACCAGCGCCGGGTCGGGGTCGACACGCCAGGATGCGGTGTCGATGCCGACGCCGGCCGCGGCGAGGGAGGCGACGCCGCGCGCCCCGAGCTCGGTGCCGAGCTGACGGCGGACCGGGTGGCCGATGATGTCCGCGAACATCTGCGCCCAGAACGGGTTCTTGGCCCCGCCGCCGGCCAGCGTCCACGGCTCGGAGGAGACGTTCGCTCCGCTGACCCGCACCTTGTCCAGCTGGACGCGGTGGTACTGGGTGATGCCCTCGGCGACGGCCCGGGCGATCTCGCGGTAGCCGTGCTTGTCCTTCACGCCGAGGAGCGTGCCGGAGGCGCCGAGGTGCTCCGGGGCCCCGTGGACGAACGGGAGGAACAGCAGCCCCTCGGCTCCGGCGGGGACCGTGGAGGCGGCGTGGAGCAGGTCGCGCGGGCTCACCGCATCCACGGCCACGGAGGACATGAGCGAGGAGAACCACTCGACGCTCGCCGCGGAGGTGGGGGCGACCTCCTGAGCGAGCATGTAGCGGGGGTCGGGCAGCAGGGCGTTGAGGGTCACGCGCGGCGGCTCCGAGTCGGCGGGCACCACGACGGAGTTGATCGCCCAGGTGCCGACGATCACGGTGACATCGCCCGGTGCGGTCGACCCGGCGCCGATGGGGCTGGCGATGCAGTCCATGCAGCCGGCCACGACCGGGGTGCCCTCGGGCAGCCCGGTGACGGAGGCCGCCGGCCCGGTGACCCGTCCGACGACCTCGTCGGAACGGGAGAGCGGTGGCAGCAGGGACCGGAGCGTGCGGGGGAGGCCGAGCAGGTCGAACACGGCAGGCTCATACGTCCGCTCGGCGAGGTTCACCAGACCGCAGGCCGACGCGTCGGAGTAGTCGGCGCTCGCCGTCGCGGTGAGGCAGGCGACGATCCAGTCCTTGCAGCTGAGCGCCCAGCGGGCCCGGGCGAGGGTGTCCGGCTCGTTGTCCCGCAGCCAGCGCAGGAGCACGCCGGGCTGGCCGGCCCACGGCACAGAGCCGGTGACCCGGCGGACGCGCTCGACCTCCTCGGCGTCCAGCCCGGCGACGATCCGCTCGCTGCGGCTGTCGGTGGAGGCGAAGGCCGGCCGGATGGGACGCAGCGCGTCGTCGACGAGGTAGAGGCCGTTGCCGTGACCGGTCGCGCCGACGCCGCCGACGGTCCACCCCTCGGCGTCCAGCCAGGCCGTCAGGTCGGAGAGCACACCGGCGACGACCTCCCACAGCGCCGCCATGTCGATCTCCTGCCGGTCGGCGGCGACCGCGACGCGCGGGTTCGCCGCAGAGACCGTGCGCAGTTCGCGCCCGTCCTCGTCGAAGGCGGCGGCCTTCGCGGCGGTGAGGCCGACGTCGATCCCGATCAGGCAGTGCTTCATTCCGTGCTTCCTCGCATGGTTCCGGCCTCGCGCTCGGCGGTCAGGGCGCGCGGTTTGAAGCGTCGCATCGCGGCGCGGTAGCGGTCAAGCTCGCCCTCCGCCTGTTCTTCGCTCCAGCCGCAGTGGGCGACGAGCACCGCGGCGATCGCGGGCGCTGCGGCGAGGCCGACGTCGCGGTTGAGGGCGACGGCCGTGCGCCGCAGGACGACATCCTCCAGGGTGAGGGCGCCCTCCTCGCGCACGGCGTGGACCGCCTCGGCGGCGATGGCGCCGGTGTCCGGGTCGACGACCTGCGCGAGCGCGGGGGTCTCCACCGTCAGCCGTTCGATCTCGGTCGCGACGGTGCCGTAGGTGTCGACGAGGCGTTCCGCGCTCCGCTCGGGCAGGGCAGTGCGGCGGAGGTAGTCCGCCCGGAACCGCGCCCAGTCGCCGTCTGGGGCGCCGGGGAGCCGCGCATCCCGGGTCGGTGAGGGTCCCGGTCGCCGCCCGAGCTCGCGCTCCAGCCTCCGCGCCACGAGCTCGCCGAGCGCGCGGTGCGTGGTGAGCTTGCCTCCGATGATGGTCACGAGTCCGGCGTCCGCACCGGTGTGCACGACGATCTCGTGGTCGCGGCTGACCTTCGACGGGTCGTCCAGCTCGCCGACGTACGGCAGCGGGCGCACTCCCGAGTACGACCACAGCACGTCGCCCGGGGTGAGCCCCGCCTGCGGGATGAGCGCGTTGACGGCTCCGAGCAGGTAGGCGGTCTCGTCGTCGTCCATGACGATGTCGTCGATCGAGCCGTCGTACGGGAGGTCGGTCGTCCCGATCATGTACTTGTCCTCCCACGGCAGCACGAACATGGGCCGGGCGTCGTCGGGCGACTCGAAGAAGATGCACGTGTCCGGGGCGCCGGGGAACGCATCCACGATCAGGTGGCTGCCCTTGGTCGGGCCCATGCGGCGGTCGTGGGCGCCGGCCAGGTCGAGAACGCGGTCGACCCACGGGCCGGCCGCGTTCACGGTCACCCGCGCGGGAACCGTGCGCGTCTCGCCGGTCTCGCGGTCGCGGTAGCGCAGGCCGGTGATGCGCCCGCCGGTGCGGACCAGCGACTCCACGCGGGAGTGGGTGGACACGATCGCGCCGTGGCGCTGCGCGTCCACCGCCAGCTCGACGGCGAGGCGCTCGGTGACCGGGACGTTGGCGTCGTGGAACAGCCCGCCCCAGCGCAGACCAGCGTCGGCGAGAGCCGGCCAGTCGCGCTGCAGCCGCTTGCGGAACACGACCCGGTTCAACGGCAGCGGCTTGCCCAGCGAGAGCACGTCGTGCAGCATCAGGCCGCAGGCGAGCAGCCAGCCGGGCCGGCTCTGCTGCTTCGAGAACGGGATGAGCATCGGGTACGGGTGCACCAGGTGCGGGGCCTTCGCGAGCAGGATGTTGCGCTCGCGGATGGACTCGTAGACGAGGTTGAGCTCGAACCGCTCCAGGTACTTCAGCCCGCCGTGGATGAGCCGGGTCGAGATCGCGGAGGTGCGGGCGGCGAGGTCGTCCTGGTCGAAGAGCGCGACGCTCATCCCGCGCGCCGCGGCCTCCCGGGCGACCGCGAGGCCGTTGATGCCCGCGCCGATCACCGCGACGTCGACGGCCGGGATCTCGGGGGTGTAGGTGGTGAGTGCGGGCATGTCAGTGGGAGAGCTGCTCGTAGAGGGCGTACGCGTCGTCGGCGGTGAGGCCGTCGTGGACGACCCCGCGCACGGCGGCGAGCATCGCGGCCGGGTGCTCGGACTGGAAGACGTTGCGGCCCATGTCGACGCCCGCCGCGCCCTCCTGGATGGCGCGGTACGCGATCCGCAGCGCCTCCCTCTCCTCCACCTTCTTGCCTCCGGCGATCACGATCGGCACCGGGCAGGCGCTGGTGACGGTCTCGAACCCCTCCTCGACGTAGTACGTCTTCACGAAGGCGGCTCCGAGCTCGGCCGAGATCCGCGTCGCCAGCCGGAAGTAGCGGGCGTCGCGCACCATCTCGCGTCCGACCGCGGTGACGGCGAGCACCGGGATGCCGGCGGCCTGTCCCTGGTCGACGAGCGTCGTCAGGTTCTTCACCGACCTGCTCTCGTTCTCCGCACCGACGAAGACCTGCACCGCGAGGGCGGCGGCGTCCAGCCGCACGGCGTCGTCGATGCTCACGGCCAGGTCCTCCTGGCTGAGGTCGCCGAGCACGCTGGGGCCGCCGCTCGCACGCAGCACGACGCCCTTGCCCGCGTTCGACGGGACGGTGGTGCGCAGTGCGCCGCGCGTGCACATCAGGGCGTCGGCCTGGGGGATGAGCGGGACGATGGAGCGGTCCAGCCGCTCCAGGCCGGAGGTCGGGCCCTGGAAGTAGCCGTGGTCGAAGGCGAGCATGACCGTCTTGCCGTCTGCGGGGTCGAAGACGCGCGAGAGTCGCGCGCGCATCCCCCAGTCGAGCCCGGCGGCGCCCTTGAGGGCGGTGTCGCTCGCCGGAGCTGCGGCTCCGGTGAAGTCGGTGCCTTCGCGGAGGTCTTCGAGGTCAGCCATGGGTGTTCCTTTTCTTCTTGGCGGTCATGGTCAGGGAGGCGCGCAGGCGCCCCAGGCTGGAACGGCCGGTGCCGGTCGCGGCGGCGGAGACCACCACGACGGCGACGACGAGGACGCCCTTGAGGATGTTCTGGGCGCCGACGCTCCAGCCGACGAGGTTGAGGAGGCCCGACAGCAGCACGAAGAACAGCGCGCCGGTCCAGGCGCCGACGGGCACCGCGCGGCCGCCGGAGATGAGCGTTCCGCCGATCACCACCACGGCGACCGAGTCGAGCATGTACGAGGAGCCGAGCACCGTGCTCGGCGAGATGAAGGCCGCGAGCAGTCCCCCGGCGAGACCGGCGAGGCCGCCGCTCACGAGATACGTGATCGCGGTCACCCGCCAGACGCGGATGCCCGCGCGCTCCGCGGCCCGCGGGCTCTGCCCGACGGCGAGCACCGAGAGGCCGAACCGGGTGCGCGAGAGGACCAGGGCGACGACGACGGTGATGACGGCCACGACCAGCGCGATGACGGGGATGCCGAGGACCTTCGCGTTGACGAAGCCGCGCAGGGCGGCCGCGGCGGAGGCGCGGTTCGCGTCCGCGAGCAGCAGCGTCGCGGACTGCACGATCAGGCTGGTGGCCAGCGTCGCGATGATGGGAGGCACCCGCAGCACGAGGATGGCGACGACGCTGATCAGACCGGCCGCGAGTCCGGCGCCGGCCGCGGCCGCGATCCCGAGCACCGGCCCGGCCGCCGCTCCAACGCCGACGGAGACGTACGACGCCATCGAGACGACGGTGCCGACGGAGACGTCGATGTTGCCGGGGCCGAGCGTGATGACGAGCATCTGCCCGAGGGCGACCAGCACGAGGAACGGGGCGAGCGAGAGGGCCTGGGCCAGCGGATCGAACGGCTGCGCCGGCCGGACGGCCACGATGCACAGCCAGACGGCGAGCACGCCGATCAGGGACCAGCCCCAGGCGGGCCAGTGGAAGCGGGTGCGCGGCTCGACGACGGGCGTCGACAGGGTGGGCGTCGGAGTGGACGTGGTCATCGGCTGAACCTCTCGGTGACGATGCGGCCGGCGAGGACCGCGAGGACGATCACGCCCTGAGCGCCCGCCTGCATGCTCGACGGGAGCGCGACGAGGCTGAGCAGCACGGAGATCAGTCCGAGGGTGACGGCGCCGAGCGCGGTGCCGACGGGGAGGGCGCGGCCGCCGGAGAACGTGCCGCCGCCGAGGATGACCGCGGCGATAGTGGTGAGGGTGAAGTTGCTCGCCGAGTTGATGTCGCCCGACCGGGTCTGCGCCGCGAGGAGGAGGCCGGAGACCAGGATGAGCACGGCGGCGAGCACGTACGCGGTCATGCGGGTGCGGGTCGCCGACCATCCGGCTTTGTCCAGCGTCGCGGCGCTGGAGCCCAGTGCCCGCATGCGGGCGCCGGCGCGCGTCCGACGCGTGATCCACCAGCCGGCGAGGGCCGCGAGGGCGACGAAGACCAGCGGAGGCGGGACGACTGTGCTGCGCCACGACCCGATGGCGGTCAGCCATTCCGGAGTGGCGCCGCCCGGGGTCGGCAGCAGCTGCAGGCCGATGCCGAGCCAGACGAACGACATCCCGAGCGTGACGATGATCGACGGGACGCCGCGCTTCTGCACGATCACGGCGAGCAGGGCGTAGACGACGAGGACCCCGGCCAGCATCCCGAAGCCCAGCAGCGGGTCGGTCGCGAGCAGCGTCGCGGCGATGACGGTCACCAGCCCGACCAGGTTGCCGATGCCGAGGTCGATGTCGCCGACCGACATGATGATCATCTGCGCCTGGGCGGCGAAGGCGAGAGGCACCGCCGACATCAGCATGAGGCTGAGCCCGGTGACCGAGAGGATGCCCGGCTGGATGGCGGCGGCGATCGCCACGATCACGGCCAGGGCGACGAGCGCGAGGAGCGCGGGCGAGCCGTGGGCGAGACCGGCGCGCAGGCGGACCGCCGGCGCCGGACGTCCTGCGCTCGTGCCGGCGCCCTTCGGCCGGGTGGAGGCGGTGGTGGCGGTGGTCATCGGACGGTCCCTTCCTCGAAGGAGTCGGCGATGATCCGCTCCTCGGTGTTGCTGTCGCCAGCGAGCTCCGAGACGATCCGGCCGGCGCGCAGCACGTAGACGCGGTCGCAGTGGGCCATCTCGGCGTTCTCGGTGGAGTACCAGACGATGGCGCGGCCGGCCGCGGCCTCCGACTTCATGAGCGTGTAGAGCTCGCTCTTCGTGGCGACGTCGACGCCGCGGAACGGATCGTCCAGCAGCACGAGCGCGGCATCCGTCGCGAAGGCCCTGGCGACCAGGACCTTCTGCTGGTTGCCGCCGCTGAGGGCGGTGATCGGCGTCGCGGCGGCGCCGCGGATGCTCAGCGCGTCGATCCAGCGGGCGGCGAGCGCGCGCTTGGCGCGGCCGTCGACCACTCCGGCGGTGCTGATGCCGCGCAGGGCGGCGATGGTGAGGTTCTGGGCGACGCTCCAGAGCGGGAGGATGCCGGAGGTCTGCCGGTCGCCCGGCACGTAGGCACGGCGCCGCGGGGCGCTCACTCCGCGGGTGAGTGCTCCTGCCGCCCAGAGCCGCCCGAGCATCCGCTCCTGGCCCTGCCCGGCGAGGCCTGCCAGTCCGACGATCTCGCCGGCGCGCACCTCGAAGGGGATGCCGTCCCCGCGGATGGCCGCGACGACCTCTCCGGCGGGGCGCGCGTCGGCTTCGGCCTCGACGGCCGCCGGCGCGTGGACGTCGCCGCCCATCGCCTGCAGCAGCGAGCGCTCGTCGGCCTCGGCGAAGACCCCGGCGACCGCGCCGTCGCGCATCACGGCGACCCGGTCGCTGTGCGCGATGATCTCGGCCATGCGGTGCGAGATGAGCAGCACGCTGACGCCGTCCGCCGTGAGCCGGTGCAGATGCGCGTACAGCTGGTCGGCCGCATCCACACCGAGCGACTCGGTCGGTTCGTCCAGGATCAGGAGGCCGAGTCGCTCGGTGCAGAGGGCGCGGGCGATCTCGACCATCTGGCGCTGGGCCAGGGTGAGTTCGCCCACGCGCCGGACCACCGCGATCCCGTGCCCGGGGAACACGGTGTCCAGCACCTCGCCGATCCGGCGTTCCGCGCGGCCCCTCCACCCGAAGGGGGACCCGCCGCGGCGGTCGGAGAGGTACGCGTTCTCCGCGACGGTGAGGTCGGGGCAGAGCGCGAGCTCCTGGTAGACCATGCGGACGCCTGCGGCGGCGGCCGCCGCGGCATCCCAGGGCCGGCCGGGGGTCGCGCCCCTGGCCATGACCGCACCATCGTCGGGCTGCTCGCGCCCGGCGAGGATGCGCATCAGGGTGCTCTTCCCTGCGCCGTTGTGACCGACGAGCCCGAGGATCTCCCCGCGCTCGACGTGCAGGTCGACCCCGGTCAGCGCACGGGTGCTCCCGTAGCGCTTCGTCACCCCGCGGGCGGCGATGGTGGTGGCTGCGCCGAGCGCGGCGGCCTCCGTCGCCGAGCCGGCGGACACGTCCGTGGGCGTCTGTGTGATCGTCGTGGGCATCGATGCTCCTTCGAACTCGCCGGTCGCTTCGCTCTACTTGAGCGCGGGCGCCTCGGCGTCCTTGCCGTCCGCGACGGCCGCGATGGCGGCGTCGACGCTCTTCTTGTCCCACGGGTACGCGGCGTACTCGTCGGCGGAGAGCTTGCCCGCCCAGTAGTCGAGGTCGTCCTGTCCGATCTCGAGCAGCGGGAGCACGACGGTCGACGGGACCTTCTTGCCGGCGAGGAGCTCGAGGCCGACGTAGAGGGCGGCGACACCCTGCCCCGGGTCGGTCAGCGCGGCGAACGAGCCGTTCGTGATGCCGCTGTCCTTCCAGAACTTCAGCGACTTCCCGTCGGTGTCGAAGACGACGACCGGGTCGGGCCGGCCGGCCGACTCGAACGCCTGGACCACGCCCATCCCGCCGATGCAGCCGGGCACGGCCGCGATCGGCGGCAGCGAGCCGAGCACCGACACGATCTCCTTCTGGGCGGTCGATCCGTCGCAGTAGCCGTTGACTTCTGCGGCGACCTTGACGTCCGGGTACTCCTTGAGGATCTCGTGCTGACGCTTGTTGAACTCCTCCTCGGGCTGCGAGCCGATCACGCCGCGGTTGATGATGATGTCGCCCTTGCCGTCGATCGCCTTCAGAGCGGGGACGAGGGAGACCTCGCCCCACTTGGCGTAGTCGTTGCGGACGATGTGCGCGCACGGCGCCTTCATGTCGGCGTCGAGCACGAGCACCGTGATGCCGGCCGTGCAGGCCTCCTCCACGGCCGGAACGAGGGCGGTGGAGGACGCGGGGATGACGATGAGCATGTCGGGCTTCTGCAGCACCAGGCTGCGGATCTGGGACGCCTGCTCGGTCGCGCTGTTCTCGCCGGGCGCGTTGACGGTCGTGTACTTGGAGACGACCCCGTCCTTCTTGAGCTTGTCGGCCTCCTTCTCGAACTTGTCGATCAGGGTGAGCCGCCAGCCGTTGACGAAGCCGTTGCTCAGCGCGACGGAGATGCCGGACGTCTTGCCCGCTCCGTCTCCGCCGTCTCCGGCCGCGCCGGCCGAGCAGCCGGTCAGGGTGAGGGCCGCCGCGACGGCGGCGACGACGCCGATGCGGCGCCAGGATTCAAACGACATTGTTCTGCCTCCAGGGGTTTCGCTTCTCTGCGAAACGGATCGTGTTCGGGGACTGCCAGGTGCTTGCTTTCGGTCAACTTGTCACGTCTAACTCATCATGACAAGCTTGTAGTGACAAGACCTTAGACAGTAGCCTGACGGAGTGTCAAGCGAGGCCCGAGCCGACGAGGGAGCCGGCGGATCGAAGGGGGATGGGATGCCCGCCACTGCACTGAGCGACGCGCGGCTCGACCGGGACGCGAAAGAACCGCTCTGGCAGCAGCTCGTCGCCGTGCTGCGCGACGCGATCGAGAGCGGCGTGCTCGCACCCGACCAGGCCCTCCCCTCCGAAGCCGACCTCATCGACCGGTACGGCGTCTCGCGCACGGTGGTCCGTGAGGCGCTGGCCGAACTGGTCCGCCGCGGCCAGATCTACAAGATCCGCGCCAAGGGCTCGTTCGTCGCGCCGCCGCGACGCGACCTCTCGTTCATCGGATCGAACGCGGGCTCCTCGGAGGACCTCGCGGGAACGGGGCGAACGGTCGCGACCCGCATCCTCTCGCTCGACGATGGTGAGGCGGACGAGCAGGAGGCCGCCGCCCTGCGCGTCCCGGAGGGTACGGCCGTCATCCGGATGCGCCGGCTGCGAACGGTCGACGGCACGCCGTGGCTGCTGGTGCAGACGACCCTGCCGCGCGACCGGTTCGCCGGGTTGCTCAAAGCCCACCTCGAGAACCGGTCGCTCTACGACCACCTGCGCCGCACCTACGGGGTCGCGCCGGCCGGAGCCGACCGCTGGCTGAAGGCGATCATCCCCTCACCGGAGGAGGCGTCGCTGCTCGAGCTGCCCGCCGGTGCCCCGGCCCTCGACATCGTCTCGGTCGCGTGGGACGAGGACGGCGTGCCGTTCGAGTACTACCACGCGCTGCACCGTAGCGATGAGTCGCGGTTCTACGTCGGCGTGCGCTGATTCCGGCCGGACCGGCCGCGGCACCTGCCCTGATTCCTCTCCCCTGACCAGGGGTTCCTTTGGCGATGCACGACGCGTCGTTGCGCCATAAGCGATTATCGATTATCGTAGCGACCGCGCCACGGAGGTCGTGCGCAGGAGAGGATCAACGATGATCAAGAGGCGAACACTGATCGCGGTCGGCGCGCTCGCTGCCATCGGCCTGGGGCTGAGCGGCTGCGCGACCGGAGGGGCGGCGCAGAGCGGCGGAAAGCAGACCGTCAGCCTGCTCGTCAACGTGACCCCGAATCTCACCGAGGACTGGTGGAACGCGCTCGTCAAGCCGTTCGAGAAGGCCCACCCCGACATCGACGTGAAGATCCAGAACCCTGGGGCGGAGGGTGTCGCCGCGGCGGTGCCGCGTCTCCTGGCAGCGGGCGAGGCGCCCGACGTCGTCGAGTCGCTGCCGCCCTCCACCGAGCTCGCCCCCGAACTCGTCGACCTGTCGAAGTACGACTGGGCGACCAAGGCTCCGCTTGCCGAGCAGTACACGATCGACGGCAAGTACTACATGGCCGGCATCGGGCTGCAGGTGCAGAGCCTGTGGTTCTACAACAAGGACGCCTTCGCCGCCGCGGGCATCACCGAGACGCCCACGACGGTCGAGCAGCTGTCCGACGACCTCGCGAAGCTCAAGAAGGCCGGCTGGACGGGCATCCAGACCGGTGGGGACTGGATGTCGAGCTACGCACTCCAGACCGTCGCGCTGCCGACCGTCATCGCCGACAACCACGACTGGTACCAGAAGATGAGCGACGGCACGCTGACGTTCAGCAAGACCTACGGCGACTCCGTCCGCGAGTACGCCGACTGGATCGCGAAGGGCTACGTGAACGACGACGCCCTCGGGATCAAGTACGCCGACGCCGAGCAGAACTTCCTCTCCGGCAAAGCGGCCCTCTATCCCATGGGCAGCTGGTTCGTCGCGAGCGAGGCCGCCGCGAAGTCCCCGGCGAACATCGGGGTGTTCCGGGCGCCCGCGTTCTCCGGCACGAAACAGCCGGCCATGGGGGCCAACATCGCGAGCCCGTACGTGATCATGAAGGAGTCGAAGCACCAGGACGCCGCGGCCGAACTCGTCAAGTACCTGGTGACCGACAAGACGGCCATCCTCGACCAGCTGAAGGTCGACGGCAACTACCGGGCGGGATACGACTACGAGATGGGCGATCTCGGCGCCGAGCTGCTGAAGATCGTCACCGACACCCCGGACTCCGCCTACACGCCGACCGGCCAGGGCTACGGCGAGAGGACGCTGCCGACCGGCTACTCGACGGAGATCAACGCACAGACCCAGGCGCTCCTGGGCGGGACGTCCGCCGCCGATGTGAACAAGGCGATGGACGACTGGTTCACCGCGAACGCCCACTGAGCTCCGACCGATGCTGACCGACAACGTGGCGTCCACCCCCCTGCGGGCGGGTGCGCGCGACGCCGGGAGCCGTCGCCCCAGCGCCCGCTGGGGCGACCGGCTCGCCGGCGTGGTGATGGCGGCTCCCGCGGTCATCGTGTTCATCGCGATGTTCATCGTGCCGATGATCCTCGCGTTCGTGCTGAGCCTGACCGACTGGAACGGGTACAGCCTCCGGTTCGACTTCATCGGGTTCGAGAACTACCGCTTCGCCTTCCGCAATCCGCGCACGATCGACGCGGCCGTCTTCACCGCGGTCATCGCGGTGACGGGGACGATCCTGTGCAACGCCGTCGGGCTGGCGCTCGCCGCGCTGATCTCGGGGCCGGGCCGGGCGAACACGGTCCTTCGCACGATCTTCTTCTACCCGTACATCATCAGCGCGCTGATCATCGGATTCCTGTGGTCGGCGCTGCTCTCGCCGCATGGGGCGGTCAACGGCCTGCTCGGGGCGGTCGGCGTGCCTCCCGTGCCGTTCCTGACCGACCCGTCGTTCGCGAAGGCGACCGTCATCCTGACCATCGTGTGGGCGCACTTCGGGTTCAACATGATCCTCTACATCGCCGGCATCAAGTCGGTCCCGACGGAGTACTACGAGGCGGCGACCGTCGACGGAGCGAGCCGCTGGCAGCAGTTCCGCAGCGTCACCGTCCCCATGATCGCGCCGGTGGTCACCGTGAACCTGGTGCTCACGCTGGTCGGGCTGCTGAAGGTCTACGACGTCGTGCTCGCTCTGACGGACGGCGGACCCGCCGCATCCACGCAGACGATCGTCTACCAGATCCTCAAGGACTCGTTCGCCCAGTCGCGGCTCGGGCTCGGCGCCGCTCAGTCGGTGGTGCTGCTGGTCATCACCGCGGCGATCGGGCTCGCGGTGACCCTCGCCCGCCGCGGCGCAGAACGGAAGGTGACCGACTGATGACGACACCCCTTCAGGACACGCCGAACCTCGGCGCCGAGGCGCTCCTCGCCGGTCCGGAGCCGTCACGCCCCGGCGCACGGACCCCCCGCCGGCGCTCGCGCACCGCGGCGAGCGAGCGCCGCTCGCCGCTCGCCGCCGTCGTGCGCTGGATCGCGCTCGGCGCGACGGCCCTCGTCATGCTGGTGCCGCTGTACGTGCTGGTGATCAGCGCCTTCAAGCCGCAGGAGGAGATCGTGCGGCACCCGCTGGAGATCTCGCCGGGCACCTTCACGTTCGAGTTCCTCTGGAACGCGATCACCAGCAGCAAGTTCAACGTCATCTCGGCGTACGGCATCACCCTGCTGTTCGTGGCCCTCGTGAACCTGTTCTGCATCCTGCTCTCGGCCCCGGTCGCGTACGTGATCGCCCGGGGACGCAGGAAGTGGCACATGGCGCTGCTGCTGCTCTTCGTCTCCGGACTGTTCATCCCCGGCCAGGTCACGCTGATCCCGGTCGTGTTCGTGCTGCGGGTGCTCGGTCTCATCAACACCATCCCCGGCTTCATCCTGTTCGAGACGGCGGCGACGCTCCCCGTCACGATCTTCCTGTTCAGCGCGTACCTGCGCACGGTCCCGCGGGACATCGACGAGGCGGCGGCCCTCGACGGGGCGGGTCGCATCCGGATCTTCTGGTCGTGCGTCTTCCCGATCATGCGGCCCGTGGTGGCGACGGTCGTCGTCCTCAACTCGATCGGGGTGTGGAACGACTTCGTCAGTCCGCAGATCATCCTGGGGCCCGGCTCCGGGATCTACACGGTCACGACAGGCGTCTACGCGGCCGTCGGCGAGTTCTCCACGGACTACACCGTGGTGTTCCCGACGCTGCTGCTGGCGATCGCGCCGATCGTCGTCTTCTTCATCATCATGCAACGGCACATCATCGGCGGCCTGGTCGCCGGAGCGACGAAAGGCTGACCGTGGAGATCATCCGAGGAGTGCCGCTCGACGCCGTCCCGGCCTGGGCGGTGCTGGAACGCCGGCTCTTCGCCGACATCGAGGACGGCTGGCGCCTGTTCTCGCGACGCTACACGCGGGAGGACGGAGGCATCCGGTTCCCCGCCGTCTTCACCGACCGCGACGGCGTCGACGACCTCTACGAGCCGTTCTTCAACTGGCCGGCCTTCTACCTGCTGGGCGGAAGCGACGAGGTGCTCGCCGCGGCGAAACGCCACTGGGAGGGCGTCACTGCGCAGCTCGAGTCCGCCGGGATGCTGACCGACGAGTACGAGAACGGGTACGACTGGTTCCACCAGGGGGAGTCCCTCCTGTTCTTCTACGGGCTGTGCGCCGCCGACCCCGGCGACGTCGCCTTCGCGCGGCGCGCCCGGCGGTTCGCCGAGCTCTACACCGACCCGGCCGCCGGCAACTACGACCGGGAGCGCAACATCATCCGTGCGCCCCACAACGGTTCGCTCGGCGCGCGCCCGGGGCTGAACGATATCGTCCAGCCGTACTCCGCGTCGTTCGCCGAGATGCGGCGTTACGGGTTGCCGCTCGAGGACGTCCCGGGCATCGAGAGCTGGGACGACCTCGCCGATCCGGCGAAGGCGCTCGCGATGGGCGAGGCGATGCAGCGCGCGGCGCAGGGCGACGTCGTGGTCGACCTCGCGGCCACCAGCCTCGTCGCGAACCGCTGGCTCTACGACGGCGACCCCGAGGCGGCCGGCTGGATCGTCCGCTACGTCGGAGGATGGGAGGAGCGCGCCCGCGCGAACGACGGGCTCGTTCCCGACAACGTCGCGCCGGACGGCACCGTCGGCGGCCTGCACGGAGGGCGGTGGTTCGGCGGCCACTACGGCTGGACCTGGCCGCACGGCCTCCCCTCGGTCGGGATGGCCACGGTCGTCTCCGGGCTCAACGCCGCGCTGGTCACCGGCGACGACCGCCGGCTCGACACCGCACGGCGGGTGCTGGACACGGTGCTCGACCACGCGGTGGTGGCATCGGTCGCCGAGACCCCGTACAGCCTGAAGGGCGGCTGGCTCGCACGCCTGGGCGCCGACGCGGACGAGCCCGCGCTGCTGGTGCCGCACCGATTCGGCCGGGACGGCTGGTTCGACTACGCGCCGATGCCGTTGGAGCTGCCCACGTGGCTGTGGTGGTGGTCGCGGAGCGACGCCGATCGCGCCAGGCTCGACCGGGTGCGGGCGGGGCTGCCCTCCGGCGGCCGGCCCGTGAAGGCCTTCCGCGACAAGGCCGAGGCCGGGCACGAAGCGCCCTGGCTGGACTACCTCGACGGCCGCCTCCCGGACTATCCCGAGCAGGCGCTCTCCATGGCGCTCGGGCAGGTCGCTCGCCGGATCGCACTGATCCGGGCGGACGACAGCGATCCGGCGACCGTGCACCTCCACTTCTGGCAGCGGGTGAACCCGGTGGTCACCGAGGTGCTGACCCAGCTGGTCTCCGGGGCGCCGCAGGTGCTCTACAACGGCGGCCTGCCGTTCGTCGCCGTGGACTACGAGGATGCGGACGCCGCGCGCCCCGGGCTGCCCGCCGATGTGGCGGCGCTCGTGACCGGCCTCGACCGGGATCGGATCGGACTGGAACTGGTGAACGTCTCGCCGCTGCACACCCGCCGGGTGATCGTCCGGCCCTCCCGGTTCGGAACCGCCCGGCTCGCGGGCGTGCGCTTCCGCACCGAACAGGGCGCCGACTACCCGGGTCCGAGCACGGCATACGCGGCGACACGGGGCACCGTGGTCGAGCGGCACATCGACACCGACACCGACGCCGACGGTGTCGAGGTGGTCCTGCCGCCGGCGCACCGACTCCAGCTGGAGCTGATCACCGTGCCATCGCCCTCTCCCGCCCGCCATCGCGGTGCTGCGGACCTCGATCGGATCGAACACACGAAGGAACGACTATGACCGACCTCCCGGGCACGCTCCCGCACCCCGACTTCACGCTCCCCGTCCGGGGCGGCGCGTATCGGCGCCCCGACGCCGAGACCATCGCCGGCTTCGACACCATCACATCGGCGACCGCGTGCGCCAAGCTGCACGGGATGGGCATCACGCGTTCGTATGTCGACGGACCGGTTCCCCTGAACCCGGGTCAGCGGGTCGTCGGGTCGGCCATCACCCTCCAGTTCATGCCGCAGCGGGAAGACCTCGCGTCCGGTCTGGGGCAGGAGTACGTCGAGCGCCACACCGCACTCTGGGCCGTCCTGGAAGAGGTGAAGCCGGGCGACGTGCTGGTCATCCAGGCGTACGGCAGCCGGTTCTCGGGGTGCATCGGCGACATCCTCGCCCGGTACTTCCTGCGCAAGGGCGGGGCCGGGATCGTGGTCGACGGCCGCATCCGCGACGCCGGACGCATCCGCGAGCTCGGCCTGCCGGTCTGGTCGACGGGCACGACACCGCACTACGCCTCGCAGACGGAGCTGTTCCCGTGGGGGTACGACGTCCCGGTCGCGGTGGGAGGCGCCCTCTGCATGCCCGGCGATGTCGTCATCGCGGACGACGACGGACCGGTGATCGTCCCCCAGGCGATGTCCGCCGACGTGATCGAAGCCGCCCGCGACCACGAGGAGTGGGAGATCTTCAGCCGCCACCGCCTCGACGAAGGGGCGCGCCTGAGCGACTACTACCCGCTCACGCCCGACACGCGACAGGAGTACGAGCAGTGGCGTTCCGCCCAGCCGTTGGCCCTCTGACGGCGACGCCGGGAGCCTCGGGAACGTTCGGGCTCGGCTGCGCGCCGATCGGCAACCTCTACGCGGAGGTCGCGGACGAGGACGCGACGGCGACGGTCCGGGCGGCGCTCGCCCACGGCATCCGCTTCTTCGACACCGCTCCGCACTACGGCGCCGGGGCGAGCGAGCTCCGCCTGGGCCGCGCGCTCCGCGGCGTCGACCGGGACTCCGTATCGATAGCGACCAAGGTCGGCCGCCGGATCGTCGACTCCGCCGGGGCGTCCGTCGCGGCCGGGGCGACCGGTGTCGACACCGTCGGCGATCTCAGTGCCGACGGCGTGCTCCGCAGTGTCGAAGGCAGTCTGCTGCGCCTCGGCACCGACCGCATCGATCTGCTCCACCTCCACGACCCGATGGACATCGACGAGGCCCTCCGTGTCACGATCCCGGCCATGGTCGCGCTCCGCGAGCAGGGCGTCGTCCGCGCGATCGGGGCCGGGATGGTGTGGCCGGGGCCGCTGACGCGCCTCGTGCGCGAGGCGGGGCTCGATGTCGTGATGATCGCCGGCCGGATCACCCTGCTCGACCGATCCGCCGAGGCCGAGCTGCTGCCGGCTGCCGCGGAGCGCGGCGTCGGCGTGATCGCGGCCGGGGTCTTCAACTCGGGCATCCTCGCCGACCCCGAGGGCACGCCCTTCTTCGACTACCGGCAGGCGACGCCGGAGATGCAGGACCGGGCCCTGCGGCTGCGGGACATCTGCAGGGCCCGCGGCGTCTGGCTCGCCGACGCCGCGGCGCGCTATCCCCTCCGCCGGCCCGGTGTCGAGGGCGTCGTGATCGGCGCACGGACACCGGACGAGGTCGCGGCGTTCGCCCGCTCCGAGACGGCGCCGATTCCTGAGGAGCTGTGGGCGGAGCTGGCAGCGGCGTGATCGCCTCCGGCGGGGCCGTCGACGCGCACGTCCACCTGTGGGACACCGGCCGGTTCTCGCTCGCGTGGTTCCGGTCGGAACTCGGCCTGCCGGAGGTGGCGGATGCCGCCGATTTCGCGGAGCGATCGGCGCGCGCCACCAGCCCGGTCGGCCCGATCGCGGCCGCCATCGCGGTGCAGGCGGCCGATACGACGGACGAGGTGCGCTGGCTCACCGCTCTGCGGCATCCCCTGGTCGCGGGCGTCGTCGTCCAGTACGACCCCGTCGCCGCCCCCGGATCGGCGCCTGCGGGTGTCGAGCGGAGCGGGGTCGTCCGGGGCGTCCGCGTCGCGGTCCCCGGGCGGCGTGCCGACCTGGCCGATGTCGCCGGGCTCGACGAGCTCTGCGAGCGGATCGGCGCCGACGGCGGGGTCGTGGAGTTCCTCGTCCGTCCCGAGCAGCTCCCGGCCGTCGGCGTCGTGGCCTCGCGTCATCCGGCGACGACGTTCGTGGTCTGCCATCTCGGACTCGGTGCGGCCGAGCCGGATGAAAGCTGGGCGGCGGCTCTCGCCGCCGCGGCGGGCCGGCCGAACCTCGCGGCCAAGGCGTCCGGGGTGGTCACCGGGCGCGCCGACCGGCGACTGCGCCGTGCTCTGTCCGTGGCGGTGGACGGTTTCGGCGCGCAGCGCCTGCTCTTCGGCAGCGATTGGCCGATGTCCGCCCGCATCGCCCCCTACGACGAGATCGTCGCTCGGACGGCCGCCGCTCTCCCCGCCCTCGGCGCTGCGGGCGATGCCGCGTTCTGGGGCGGAACCGCCCGTGCCCTCTACCGGGTCTGATCCGCCGGGGGATCCTCGAGCAGCGTCCCCGCCGCGTGCGCGCGGAACAGGGCGGATGCTGCGGCGGGGTCGTCCCCGTCCAGCAGGTCCAGCAGGCTGCGGTGCCAGTCGGCCACCTCGTGCCAGTCGCCCTCGAAGCTGGGGTCGCCGAGCACGTGCATCGACCGGAGCCCCGGTTCGATGATGTCCCACATCCGCGGCAGATAGCTGTTGCCGCTCGCCTCGACGACCGAGCGGTGGAACGTGAAGTCCAGCTCGCGGAACGCGTCGAGGTCGCCGGAGTCCGCCGCTGCGTGCATCTGCTCGATCAGGGCGGCGAGGTGGGCGTGGACGGCCGGGGACAGGGTGCCGCACGCGAGCCTGCCGGCGATCGCCTCCAGCTCCGCCCGCGCGGCCCTCGCCTGCATGAACTCCTCCTCGGAGTAGCTCGCGACGAAGTTGCCGAGGTGCCGCACGTGCGAGACCAGGCCCTCGTGCGCGAGTTGCTTCAGGGCTTCGCGCACCGGGGCCTGACTCACCTGCATGCGCTTGGCGAGCTGCGACTCGACCAGCTGTTCGCCCGGGGGGAGGGTCCCGTCTTTGATCATCGACTTCATCAGCTCGTAGATCTGGTCGGAGAGCAGCCCGCGCTTGAGGCCGGCGAGCGACGTGAACGGATCGGTCATCGCCGTGCCCCCGCCTGCGTCCCGGCGGGGGAGACGTCCGCGAAGGCGGCGAGCCAGGCGTCCGCGATGATCCGGGAGCCGGCGGGCGTGGGGTGGACGCCGTCCGGGACGATGGCGGCCGTGCCGTTCTCGTCGGCCGCGCGTGTCATCCGGTCGTGCAGCGGGACCAGCCGTGCGCCGGTCTCGCGCGCCAACCGGGCCACCACGGCCCGCTTCTCGTCCAGGTCGTCGAGCCATCCGCGCTGCTCGGCATGGACGGGGACGAAGTACGGCTCGATGAGCACCAGCGGACCGGCCGCCAGCGGACCGGCCGCCAGCGGACCGGCCGCCAGCGTTTCGAGCAGGCGGCGGTAGGTCGCCTCGAAGGCGGCGGCCGTCGTCGGGTCGTCGCTGTCGAAGCGGCGCCACATGTCGTTCACCCCGACGTAGACGGTCAGGACGTCGGGGTGCTCGGCCAGGACGTCCCGCTCCCACCGCCGTTCCAGGTCGGCGGCACGATCTCCAGCGATCCCCCGGTTGATCACGACGGCATCGGCCCCCTGTGCCGCGAGTTCCGCCGCGATCATCGCCACGTAGCCGTCGCCGAGCGACCGGTCGTCGGAGCGGTCGCGCCCCGCATCCGTGATCGAGTCGCCTGCGAAGACCAGTCGTTGCGTCATGTCGTCCCTTCGATCGACGCGCTGCCGTGCGCGTCCGTCCAGCATAATCGATAATCGCTGGAATCGCGTGGCGCGAGAGCGCCCGTCGTCGGAGAGCGGGGACCGCGCTCAGCGCGGCCCCCGCTCGATGCCGATCAGGGGCGCGCGCCCGCCGTCCACGGCGCCGCGCCGTACTGGAACGCCCCGAGGCTCGGGGTGGGATCGGTCGATCCGTCGTTCACGCCCGGCAGCGCGATCGCCGCGTTGCGGGCCGGGGAGCCCGCCTGCAGCCGGTAGTCGTGCGCTGCCGCATCCACGAACAGCGGATCACCGTCGATCAGGTTGTTCGACAGCACGAGGCCGCCGTCGGTCGCACCGGCGAGGCCGGTGATCGGCCCGATGTTGTTGACGATCTTCGTCCCGGTCGACTGGCCCGCCTCCTTCACGTAGAAGAGGGTCATGCCGCCCGTGTTGTTGTAGACGAGGTTGTCGTGCGATCCGGTGCCGAGGCCGTTCAGTTCGACGGTCCCTTCGTGATTGCCCCACCCGACGTTGTTGTCGATCTGGAGATCGCTCATCCCGTTGTCCGCGTAGATGCCCGAGATCCCGAACGGGTACACGCCGCCCGGACGCGGATCCGGATCGTGGAGGACGTTGTGGTCGATGCGGGTCCCCTCCATGTGCGACGAGCAGCACGAGTAGATCGCCGCCGTGTCCACGCTGAGCGTCGCGTGGCCGGAGATGTCGTTGTGGGCGATCCGGTCGGGGCCGGCGGTCGTGCCCGCGACGCCGTTCCACTGCAGGTTGATGCCGCTCCGGCCCGTCCGGGCCATCGTGTTGTGGGTCACGGTCTGGCTGTGGCCCTGGACGGCGACTCCGGCCGCGTACGTCCCGGCGTAATCCACGTCGGTGATCACATTGTCGATGGCGGTGTTCCCGTAGCCTCCCAGCGAGATGCCGTTGCCCGCGCTGTACTGCAGGTGGCTGTTCTTGATCGTGTTGCCGGTGCCCTTGATGATGATGCCGCTCGTCGTGACGCCGCGCGTCACGTTCGCGCCGCAGTCGGTCGCGCCCTGGGTGACGTCCCAATAGTGGCTGAGGTATTTGCCGTCGATGTCGTCGAGCACCACTCCGGTGCTGCTGTCGCCGGTGCGGATGGTGGCGCCGAACAGCCCGATCCCCTTCACGTGGACGTTGCTCACCGCGGAGAGGTCGAACGCGAGGTCACGCGTCTTCGCCTCGATGCGGTGGCCGTTCGGGTCGTCGCTGCTGTAGACGTACAGACGCTTGGCCTGCGCGTCGTAGAAGTACGATCCGGGATGCCCGAGCTCGCCGATCTTCCCCGAGAGACGGAACCAGGTGTCCGTCGGCACGACCTTGTGGACGCAGGGCGGAGCCGTCGTGAGCGTGACGGACCCGACGGCCGAGCTCGCGACCGTCCCCGTGGCCGTGACGTACCAGTACGACGTGAGCGCGCGGGCCCCGTTCCAGTAGCCGGCCGGACGGGTCAGCGTGGAGTCGACGATGGTCGCGTCGGCCGTGCCAGCATCCGCCCGCTCCACCGTCGGGTCGAGCAGGTCCGTTCCGGGGAACGGGTAGGAGGCCTCGATGTCCATCGTCCCGTCGGTGAAGACCTGGGCTTCGCCTCCGGCGTCTCCGAGATCGGCGGCGACGCTGTAGATCTTGCCGGCGCCGACCGCCTGGCTGAACAGCGAGTTCGCCGCGAACGGGTCGGTGGCGACCACGGCATCCAGTTGCGTCTGGCCGACGGGCGTGAACCCGGTGAGCTGCTCGGCGCCGCTGACCACGACCTCGGCGCCCGGCGCGGCCGCGAACGTGATGGGCTGCGTGCTCGTGCCGGAGCGGGGAGGCGTGACCGTCTCCTCGTAGGTGCCCGACTGAATGACGCAGGTGTCGCCGGGCTGCGCCTGATCGGCGCACTCCTGGATGCTGGGCAGCGGTGTCTGCGGCGATCGGCCGTTGCCGACGCGGGCGGCGCCCTCGGAGACGTACAGGGTCGCGCCGTGTCCGTGATGGTGGCCGGGCGGGGGAGTCGCCGACGCGGGAGAGGCGGCGGTCGCGATGGCGAGTATGAGGGCCGTCGCGGTGGCTCCGGCGCCGGCGAGACCGGCATTCCGTGAGCGGGCACGAGTGAATCCGAGCATCATTGCTCCAATCGATTGTGAGTAATCGATAATCTATGATTCCTCGGAGTCCGGGTCAAGAGGCGCGATCGATGCCGGGAGGGACGACGCCCGGATCTGCAGTTCAGGGCTGAGTTTCATCCGGTGCGCCGGACGCCCGGGGCCGCCCTCCAGCCGGGCGATGAGCAGGTCGACCGCCTCGCGCCCCACGTACTCCTTGGGCGGCCGGACCGCGGTGATGGGCGGGTCGCCGAACCGGGCGACGTCGTCGTCGTATGCGACGATCGCCAGGTCGTGGGGAACGCGCACGCCGCGGTCGATGGCGTGCTGCTCCAGCGCGATGGCCTGCGGGTCGGGGAGGACGATCACCGCCGTGGTGCCGGTGCTCCGGATGAGGTCGATGGCGTCATCCATCGCCCGCTCCCGGCCCGGTGCGTCGAACCGGATGCCGTCGAGCGTCGCGACGTCCGTCGGCAGGCCCAGCGAGCCGAGCGCGGCGCGCCAGCCGAGGCGGACGTAGCGTCCGGTCGGGCTGTCGCTCTCCAGGAACAGGCCGATTCGGGTGTGCCCGACCTCGTGCAGATGCTGCACGGCCAGCGCCGCGCCCGCCGCGTGGTCGGAGGCGACGCTGTCGAGGTGCGGGGCCTCCGCCGTGCGCACCCGCCGTTCGGCGAGCACGACGGGGACCGGCAGCGAGTCGAGCCAGCGGAGGGTCGCCGTGGCGTCCTCGCCGGACGTCTCCGGGGCGACGATCAGGCCGTGCAGACCGGGCATCGCCAGCAGGGCCTCGACCTGGCGACGGTTGTCCCGAGGGTCGTAGGTGGACGCCCGCAGCAGGAGCGAGGCGCGCTGCTGGGCGGCCTGAGCACGCGCACCGTGCACGATCGCGGGCCAGTAGTAGTCGAGCGACGGCACCACCATGCCGAGCGTGTACTTCGCGGGCAGTGGCACGAGAGCGGCGGGGCGTCCCGCATCCACGGCGCTGCGCAGGGTCGCGCCGCCGTGCACCCGGGTGAGGAGGCCCTGCTGCGCGAGCGCGTTGATGTCGCGGCGCACGGTCAGCTCGCTGACGCCGAGCCGGCCCGCCAGGACGCTGACGCTCACGGCGCCGCGGGCGCGGAGCTCATCCATGATCCGTTCCCGCCGCTGGATGGCGTAGAGCGGTTCCCTGCCGGTCATCCGATCTCCTCGACCACGGTGGTGACGGTTCCGGCCGCCCACGGGAGGTCGTACGTGATCCGTGTGAGCGAGGGTCCCCACACCGCGCGGAGCTCGGGATCGTCGAGCGGCCAGACCTCGAGCGCCGGCGCGGCTCCCTCTCCCTCGACGCGGACGGCGATGCCCTGGCCGTCGGCCCGCACGACGACCCGGCCGTCCACCAGCCGCACGTCGCCGGCCGCGATCAGATGCAGCGCGGTCGCGGAGCCGTCCGCCGCAGAGGTGAGCCGCCAGGTGTCCGTGACCTCGATCCGGCGGGAGGAGACGAAGCGGAACCGGCGCCGCCACGACTCGTCCGCTCCGAGCGGGTACGCCGTCGAGAGGTCGAGCTCCAGGTCGATCGGCGGGGCGGAGCCGGCGGTCTCGCCTCCCGGCTCGCCCGCCGGGGCCGCTCCCGCGACCCGCGCCCGGAATCCCGGTCCCTCCCCCTGCTCGAGCCCGTGGGGCGACGGCGCGTTGTGCCAGCCGCTCTGCATCGCACGGATGCGATACCGATCCGCACTGAACGTCTCGCGGGTGTACGTCGGCTTGCCGATGTCGACCAGCAGTGGCCTGCCGCCGGAGGCGACGATGAACGAGCCGAGGTCCTTGTGGTTGTGGTTCTCGTCGTTCGTCCCGCCCTTGGCGGCGAGGGCGAGCCCGGAGGAGTCCCCGGCCCGCTCCCGGCGGACCAGCACCTGGACGGACGGGAGCCACACGCAGCGGGGCAGCGGCGCCCCGGCCGCCACGGCGTCGCGCCATTCCCGGTCGGCGACGGCGCGGACCAGCCGCGGGAGTCCGCCCGTGACGGGCGCGACGGGCGAGCCGGGCCGGCGCCCTCCCCGCGCCCAGTCGGCGACCCGATGGTCACCGGTGCGCAGTGCCCAGCGGAAGGGCAGCTGCCAGGGCTCCTCGCGGCGGCTCCGGGCCCAGCCGTCCGCGACGTTCACGTACCAGTCGTCGCCGAGCTGCATCCGCATCGGGAAGCGCAGCACCTCGCCGATGAGCGGCATCCCGCCGGCCTCGAGGTCGCCGTCGGTGAGCTGCGCGATCAGGGCGAGAAGCTCCAGCATCCGGCCGGCGCCGTTCCACCAGTAGGCGACGCCCTCGTCGATCGCGCCGTCCGGCGGCAGGGTCGCGACGTAGCGGTCGAGGCTGTCGAGAGCGCGCGCGGACATCCTCGCCACGCGCTCGGGATCGTCGAGCAGGAGCACCGCGGCCAGCAGCACGTTGCCGAGGATCCACGGGTTCCAGTTGTTGACCTCGCGCCAGTAGCCGAGCCACCAGAGGTCGTCGCGCGTCTCGAAGGGGGTGAAGACCCGGGTCTCGGCCTCCCGGCGGATGCGCTCCCGCAGCCCGGGCCACGACCGCGCCCAGTCCGCTCCGAGCACGCGATCGGCGACCGCGAGCTGGGCGACGACCTCGCCCGCCGCGAGGTCGAGGTACGGCGCCGCGGTATCGGGCACGGCGAAGCCGCGTCGTGCGTGCGCATCGTCGTGAGCGGGGAGGCACCAGGTGCTCTGCTCGCAGAGCAGGACGGCGCCGTCGGCCGCTTCGTCGATCCACTCCGGCTCCCGGGTCGACGCCGCGAGGACCACGGCCCGGGTGAGCCGCTGCTGGCGCGCGGCGACGGCCCGCTCGTACTGGGAGCGATCTCCGTCGCGAACGAAGCGGGCGAAGAGCGTCGCGGTCGCGTCGGGCCACGGCCGACGGAGATCGTCCTCCGCCGCGTCGCGGAGTGTCGTGATCGTCGACGGGTCGGCCGCGGCCCAGACGCTTCGGTCGCCAGCCTCCGGGATGCCGCTCCGGCGCCGCAGCTCCTCCGTCCCGGCGCGGACGAAGCGCGCGCGGAGTGCCGGCTCGCGCATGCGGTCGCCCCACTGCTGCCACAACGGCCCGGCGAACGGGGTGGCGTGGACGCCGTCCGGGGGTGACGTATGGGCGCTCACGCGAGCCAGGACGTCCGGATGGGGCTCTGCCGCGGTCGGGGGGCGATTCACTGGCGGACTCCTCCTCGAGCGTCTCATCGTGAGTGTTCGTGTTCGACTGTGATCGTTCTGTTCGTATGAGACGGGCATGAGTATGTACTGGTGCTGGCGACCGCGCAACACCCGCGCCATCGCCGGGAGAGGGAGGACGGATCACGACGATGGACTCTCCGCAGGCGCTCGTCGTCATGGCGCGGGACGTCTTCGAGCGCCAGTTCGACGCCGCCCGGGTGGCGCGGCTCCGCCGGCTCGCTCGCGTGCCGGACCCCGTCTTCGCGGACGACCTGGACGATCCGGCCGTCGCCGGGCGCCTGACCGCCGTCGACGTGCTGCTCACCGGGTGGGGTGCGCCCCGGCTGGACGCCGCACTCCTCGACCGGATGCCGAGGCTGCGGGCCATGCTGCACTGTGCGGGAAGCGTGCGTCCTCAGGTGACGGAGGAGTTCTGGAAACGCGGCATCAGAGCCACCTCGGCGGCCGAAGTGAACGCCGCGCCGGTGGCCGAGTTCACGTTCGCAGCGATCATCTTCGCGGGCAAGAAGGCGCCCTTCATCGCGGCGGACCGATCGACGCACGCGGACCACGGCCTCCACATCACGCGATACGGCGAACTCTCCAACCTCGGCCGGACGATCGGCGTGGTCGGGTTCAGCCGGGTCGGGAGACGCGTCGTCGATCTCGTCCAGCAGCTCGGCGACGTCACTTGCCTCGTCGCCGATCCGTTCGCCGACCCTGCGGAGGTCAGAGCGGCCGGCGCGACCCCCGTCGCCCTGGACGAGCTTCTTCCCCGGGTGGATGTGCTCTCCCTGCACGCGCCGGAGCTCCCGGCCACCCGGCACCTGATCGATGGTCCCCGGCTTGCGGCGCTGCGCACGCACGCGACGCTGATCAACACGGCCCGCGGGAGTCTCGTCGACACGGCCGCGCTCGAACGCGAGTGCGCGTCCGGCCGGCTCAACGCGATCCTCGACGTCACGGACCCGGAGCCGCTGCCGCACGATTCGGTGCTGCTCCGCCTTCCGAACGTCCTGGTCACGCCGCATCTCGCCGGATCGCTCGGGTCGGAGCTGAAACGGATGACCGACGCCGCACTCGACGAGCTGGAGCGGTTCGCGGGCGGCCGCCCCTTCCGGGCCGAGGTGATGAGGGACGACCTTCTTCTCAGTGCTTGAGCCGCACCCGCAGCGTCAGCGCGTGGTGCGTCACGGTGAGGGTCGCCGCGATCACCGAGCCGTTCGGGTCGCCGTCGAGCTGGATGTCCTGCGGCTCGGTGAACCGCACCTGCAGCTTCCGGGCCTGGGCGTAGCGGATCGCACGCGGTTCCGGGGTGAGGCGGCCGACGAACCGGCCGAAACCGGTCCGGTGCAGCAGCCGGTTGAACGTGAGCCGGTAGCCGATGTTGGTCCAGCCGCCGCCGCGTCCCGGCCGCAGGATGACGGCGTCCAGCAACCCGTCGTCGATCGTCGCGGCCGGGATGAGCAGGAGGCCGGCCGTGAGGCTGCCCGAGTTGCCGACGATGACCGTGTGGGCGCGCGTGGACACCTCCGGCTCGTCGTCCAGACGGAAGGTGAGGTCGAACTGCCGGTTGCCGAGGATGCTGCGGGCGATCGGGTCCGAGTAGGCGAGCCAGCCGATCCGCTTCTTCAGCTTCTGATTCGTCTTCGCGGCCATCTGGGCGTCCAGGCCGATCCCGGCCATGACGAGGAACGCGCTCTCGACGACGTCGCCGTCCGGCCGCTCGAGGGTCGCGTGCCCCAGGTCGACCGGCCGGTCGCGGCCGGTGAAGGCGACCGTCACCGCCGCCCGCAGGTTGTTCAGCGGCAGGCCCAGCTCGCGGGCGAACAGGTTGCCGGTCCCCGACGGGAGGAGGCCGATCGGGATGCCCGTCCCCTCCAGCGCCTCCGCGGCGGCGCGAAGGGTGCCGTCGCCGCCCGCGACGACGATCAGGTCCGGGCCGGTCGCCGCAGCATCCTGAACGGCGCCCCGCCCGTCGTCGGTGGCGCTGGTCTCGAACCAGGCGGACTCCGCCCATCCGGCCGCGGCTTCCTCCGCGGCGACGGCGGTCCGCAGGGCGGCGACCTGCACCTTGCTCGGGTTGAACACGATCGCCGCTCGCCGATCCGGCGTCGACGGGATCAGTTCAGAGCTCACTGGACCACCGTACGCGGAAGCGGGCGGTGGGAAGCGATCGAGGTCCGCGAGCATCGACGGGGGCCCGGTGTCGGGTCACCGGGCCCCCGTCTCGCGAGAGCCGTGCGGCTCCCTGGTCTGCGACAGCTCGGGTGCGTCGCATCCCCTGTTGGTACGCCTGCCGCGGCGGGACCCGGGGGGAGGCGTACCCGACCGGCGATCACCCGGGCCTGACCCGGGTGATGCGCCGAAAGAATTCGGAGACAGCATCGCCGGGGTCTGGGGCGAACCCCCATATGTTCGCACCGATCCCGCGGCACCGCTAGAGGCAGGAATGCCTGTGCCCTGCACGGGCGATCAGGGCGGCGAATGCGGCCAAGGCGGCTCCCGTCAGCAGGAGGGCGACCGGCGCGACGGCCCCGCGACCCGCGGTCGCCATGAGCGAGCCGCCGAGCGCCGAGCCTGCAGCGATCCCGATGTTCAGGATCACGACGAAGAGGCTGGTGGCCAGGGGGCGGAAGGTCGCGGACGCCGTCCTCGCCACCCGAGCCTGCAGCACGGGAGGCAGGCCGCCGATCCCGAACCCGATGAGGGCGGTTCCCGCTGCGGCCAGCGGCTGAGGGAGCACGGATCCCGGCGCGAGGGCGGCGAGCAGGACCCCAGTGGGGATGGCCGCGACGAGGACGAGGAGGGCGGTCGCCGGATACCGGTCGCTCAGTGCTCCGCCGAGGAGGAGCGCGAGGCCGCCGGCGACGCCGGCCACCAGCAGCACGGCGCCGACGCCGTCCGGACCGATCCGGGCAGCGCCCAGCACCGGCACGATGTACGCGTACAGCGTCATGTACCCGGTGAGCAGGAGGGCTCCTGCCGACAGGAGCGCGGCCACGGGGATCGCCGTGCGATCGATGTCGCGGGTCCGGGTTCCTCCGTTCCGCGCTCCCGCCAGCCCGGGCAGTCCGACGGCGAGCACGAGAGCGGAGGTCAGCAGGACGCCGGCCGCGCCGAGGAAGGCCCACTGCCACGCACCCGCCGCGGCGAGGGCGGCCCCGACCGGAACTCCGAGGACGGATGCGAGGGTTCCGCCTCCGAGCACGATGGCCATGGCGCGGCCCAATCGCGCCGGGGGGACCAGGGTCGGAACGTATGCGAAGACGACCGACCACGACACGGCGGCCGCGAGAGCTGAGACCAGGCGAGCCGCGAGAACGACCCCGAAGACAGGGACGACGGCGACGACGGCCGTCGCGACCGCGAGCACGACGAGAGATACGACCAGCAGCGGCTTGCGCGGCACGTGCCGGGTCACCCGCACGGCCGGCACGGTTCCGACGACGATCGTCACCGCCCACACCGCGACCAGCGAACCGACCGCTGGGGCGTCGACACCGAGGGTCGAAGACATTCCGAGGATGAGGGCGGGAGGGAGGAGCTCGGTGCTGACGGACGCGAACACGGCGAGCCCGAGACCGAGCAGAAGGGGCGTCCGTCCGCGGGCGGACGGAGGAGAGCCGATGCTTGCCGGAGATGCTGTCATGCTCGTACCGTAAACATTGACATCGATGAGAAGGTCAAGAGCATCGGAAGGAATGGCATGAGAATCGGTGAGCTCTCCCGGCGCACGGGTGTCGCCACCCGTCTCCTGCGCTACTACGAGGAGCAGGGGCTGCTCGCGTCGACGCGGTCGCCCAATGGATATCGGGATTATGCCGAAAGGGACGTCGAGACCGTCCTGCGGATCCGAGGCCTCCTCGCCTCGGGGATGACGACCCGGCTCATCCGTATGCTCCTCGACATGGAGGGCGTCCGCGGAACCGTGTCAGCCGCCCAGTGCAACCGGACGGTCGCCGCCGAGGTCGCCGAGGAACTCGCCCGCGTGGAGGAGCGACTGCGCTGCCTTTCGCAGAGCCGCGCCACCATGCGTGAGTGGCTGACATCGGCCGGCTACGCCGAACTCCTCGCCGAACCGGCCTGACGGGTCCGTCTGTCGGTCGTCTGCCGCGTCGGCTGCTCAGACATCGTCGGCGGGCGCCCGCAGCCCGGCCAGCAGGATGCGCACCATCCTGTCCGCGCGCGGCGAGACCCCGCCGTGCGGTCCGGCGCCGTGGCAGAGGTTCGCGACGGCGCCCAGGAGCTCCACCGCATCCACCTCCTGCTCGATGTCGCCGGCGGAGCGCGCGGAGGCCAGGAGTCGCTCGAGCGTCGGGGCGAGGTGGGTCGAGAAGTAGTCGGCCAGCGGCTCGTAGGCGGGGTCGCCGGAGTGGAGCGCCGCGGCCAGACCGCGCTTCGTCCCGACGAACTGCGTGTACCGCATGATCCAGCGATCGAGGGCCTCGCCCGGTGGGGAGGCGGCCTCGATCTCGGTCGCCGCAGCGGCGCAGGCGTCGATCTCGGCGCGGAAGACGGCGGAGATGAGGTCGGAGCGCAGGGGGAAGTGGCGGTAGAGCGTTCCGACGCCGACCCCGGCCCGCTCGGCGATGGCGCGCACGGGCGCCTCGACCCCGGATTCGGCGAAGACGGACTTCGCGGCGGCGATCAGGGCGGTGACGTTCTGCCGGGCGTCGGAGCGCTGGGCGCGGCCCGGGGCGGCGTCCGTGCTCGTGTCCGTGCTCGCGATCGCGCTCGCCGGAGTGCGGGTGCTGGCGGCCATGGGCGGGCTCCTCGGGTGGGCAGGCGGAAGCGAGGGTGTTGTAAGTGGAACAGTGTTCCGGTACAGTTCGAGATATCCGGAGTGACGTTCCGCTTCTCCGAATTGTAGGGCACGGCCGCCGGCCGTGCCACGGTCACACCAGGTCTGGAGCAGAAGCAATGCAGTATCGAACACTCGGCCGCACCGGCATCAAGGTCACCCCGTACGCGCTCGGCGCGATGATGCTCGGGTCCCTCGGCAACCCCGATCGCGCGGAGGGCGTCCGCATCATCCACCGGGCACTGGACGGCGGCATCAACGTCATCGACACCGCGGACCGGTACGGCGACTCGGAGGAGGTCGTCGGCGAGGCGATCGCGGGGCGCCGCGACGACGTGGTGCTCGCCACCAAGTTCTGGGGTCCGGTCGACGACGACATCAACCACCGCGGCGCATCCCGCCGCTGGATCATGCAGGCCGTCGAGCGGTCCCTCCGGAACCTCCGGACGGACCACATCGACCTGTACCAGCTGCACCGGCCCGACCCCGACACGGACATCGACGAGACGCTCTCGGCGCTCACCGATCTGGTCCGCCAGGGGAAGGTGCGGGCGATCGGCTCGTCGTCGATGCGCGGCTCCGAGATCGTGGAGGCGCAGTGGATGTCGGAGCGTCGCGGGTTCGAGCGGTTCCGCACCGAGCAGCCGAACTACTCCATCCTCGACCGCGAGATCGAGCGCGAGATCCTCCCGGTCGCCCAGCGCTACGGCATGGGGACGCTCGTCTACAGCCCGCTCGCCGGCGGCACCCTCACCGGCCGCTACCGGGCGGGCGGCGAGAACGACAACTTCCGCTCGACGCGCACGGGGATGCGGCACTTCCGCGACGAGCGCCGGCTCGCGGCCGTCGAGCAGCTCATCGACCTCTCCGACGAGGTGGGCGTGAAGCTCACCCACCTGGCGATGGCCTTCGTGATCGCGCATCCCGGCGTCACCTCGGCGATCGCCGGACCGCGCACGATGGAGCAGCTGGAGGACACCCTCGCCGGCGTGGACGTCTCGCTGTCCGACGAGGTCCTGGACCGGATCGACGCGATCGTGCCTCCCGGCGAGAGCATCGGGGCGATGGACATGGTCTACCGCGGTCCGGAGGTCGCGGACGCGGCGCTCCGCCGGCGTCCCTTCGCCGCACGGTCGGCGGCGTAGCTCCGCTTCCGGGTCGGCCCCGGCGGCTAGGCTGTCGTCGCGCCGGAGGTGGCTCCGGTCTGCCGTCGGAAGGATTCGGTATGACCGATGTGGTGCTGGTCTCGGGTGGGGCCGCCGTGTCGCCGTTCACGACGCCCGAGCTGGCCGCCCGGTCCGGGCTGGCCGCCGGGAACTCCCTGACCGCGCTGCGGCAGGCGCTGCTGGACGCGGGCGTCCGCGTCTTCACGGCCCCGGCCGGCATCGGCCAGGGCGCCGTCACGGAGGACCCGGGCTGGCAGGGCTTCGGCGACGTGCCGACCGTCCTCCCGGCGGAGTGGACCATCAACGCCGTCGGCTCGATCGACGACGCGGGTGCGTCGCTGTGCCGGTTCCTCGGCCACCTCGCCGACGAGTACGGGATGACGGACGTGCTGCTGGTCGGGCACTCGATGGGCGGTCTGTTCTGCCGGTCCGCTGTGCGGCAGCTCCACGAGGGTGAGGTGCCGATCGCTCCACGCGGCCTGATCACACTCGGAACGCCGTGGACCGGCTCGCTCCTCGGCGACTACGTGACCGGGGCCATCACCCTCGAGGACGCGCACGGCGACGCCTTCACCACCGAGGTGCTGACCCGGTCGGCGCAGTTCGCCCGCGACAACTCGCAGGGGGCGGCCGACGAGGTCGCGATCGGCTACCTGACCGGGGTCGAGGGATGGAACGCGCGCCAGGCGGGCGTGCTCGACGGCATCCCGGTGACCGTGGTCGCGGGCGACCGGTTCGCGGAGTTCGCCGAGCCCGAGAGCCTCTGGCCGCACGACGGGCTGGTGGCGACCCGCAGCGCCTCGGCGGTCGATGTGCCGGAGGGCGTGCTGCCTCATGTCGACCGGGTGCTCCGGCCGGATGTGCACAGCATCTTCTTCGCGGACGCCGCCGGACTGGAGTGGGAGGCGGCGCTCACCTGGGATCCGGTCGTGCTCGATCTGGTGGTTCGCGCAGCGACGAGCTGACCGGCCGGCAGGCTCAGACCGGAGCGAGCGCGGAGAACGGCTCCGCCGGGAGTCGCACCTCGATCGGGTCGCCCGGCCGCACCACGCCGCCGGTGACGACGACGGCCATCACGCCCGCCTTGCGGACGGTGGCGCCGTCGGCGTCCGTGCCGACGACCTGCTTGAGCAGGCCGGGCTCGAACCGGTCGATCTGGACGCACGGGTTGCGCAGGCCGGTCAGCTCGATGACGGCCTCCTCGCCGAGGCGCAGGCGCGTGCCGCGCGGGAGCCCGAGCAGATCGAGCCCGTCGGTCGTGACGTTCTCGCCGAGCTGCCCGGGCGCGAGGTCGGCCGTCACCTCGTCGAACAGCTCGCGGTGGATCAGGTGGACCTGGCGCAGGTTCGGCTGCGTCGGGTCGCGCCGTACGCGGGAGAGGTGCTGGACCGTCGCGCCGAAGTGCGCATCCCCTTCGACGCCGAGCCCGGCCACCAGCGTGATGGACTCCCGGGTCGGCTTCGAGAAGCGGTGCGAGCCGTCGCTGCTCACCGAGATCACGCGTGCGGTCGTCATCCCCCCATCGTGCCGCATGTGCGGCGACAGGGTCAGAGCGCCGCGGCCCACTCGTCGACGGTCGTGACGGCGGCCTGGCGGGGGAAGATCTTCTCGGTGAGCACGCGGTGCACCTCCGGGTCGGGGTCGCCGCACGCGTCGGAGAGGACGGTGAGCCGGAAGTCGAGGTCGGCGGCCTGGCGGATGGTGGAGAGCACGACGCCGCCGGTCGCGATGCCGGTCAGCACGAGCTCGTCGGCGCGGAGGCCGCGCAGCAGCACGTCCAGGTCGCTGCCCGCGAAGGCGGAGACGCGCTTCTTCACCACGACCGGCTCCTCGCCGCGCGGCGCGAGGTCGTCGATGATCTGGGTGCCGGGACGGTCGACCAGCATGGCGTCGCCGGCGGCCGCCGCGCGCCCGCCGAAGGCGAGGTTGGAGGCGGCGACCTCCGGGTAGCCGGGGCGGAAGGCGACGCGGACGAAGACCGGCGGGATGCCGTGGTCGCGCGCGGCGGTGAGCGCGCGGGCGGCGGCCTCGACCGTCGGCTCGAATCCGGGGCGGCCGGCGATGCCGTTCTGGAAGTCCATCAGCAGCAGGGCGGTGGTCATCGGGGTCCTCTCGAATCTAGACAGGTACAACTGTGCAGTCTAGACTGTCGATATGACTTCCGGGCAACCCGATGTGACACCCCAGCAGATCGCCGTCGACCTCCGGGCCGTCCTCGCGCGGCTGCTCCGCAAGCTGCGTGAGGCGACGGCCGACGCGATCACCCCCTCGCAGGCGTCCGCGCTCTCCCGGCTGAGCAAGGGCGGCGTCTCCACGGTGAGCGCCCTCGCGATGGCCGAGCGCGTCCGCCCGCAGTCGATGGCGGCGATCGTCGAGGCCCTGGAGGGGATGGGCTTCGTCACCCGCAGCCAGGACCCGAACGACGGTCGCCGGCAGATCGTCGACCTGACCGAGGCGGGATGGGCGCAGGTCGCCGGCCAGAAGGAGGCCGGCCTGGCCTGGCTGGACGAGGCACTGTCGCAGCAGGTCTCGAAGGCCGAGCTGATCACGCTCGCCGCGGCGACCGCCATCCTCGAGCGGGTCCTCGACTGATGGCGCTGAAGCCTCCGCCGCCCGGCCGCTTCGATCGGCGGCTGCTCGCGCCGATGATGCTCGGCGCCGTCCTCAATCCCATCAACACCGCCGTCATCGCCGTTGCACTCGCACCGATCGGCATCGCGCTGGGGGCGCCCGCGTCCGAGACGGTCTGGCTGGTCTCCGCCCTCTACCTCGCCACCGCCATCGGCCAGCCCCTGGTCGGCCGGCTGGTCGACATCTACGGGGTGAAGCGGCTGTTCCTCGCGGGAGGTGCCCTGGTCGCGGTCGCCGGCGCGATCGGCCTGGTCATCCCGGCGTCGCACGACAGCATCTGGTGGCTCGTCGCCGCGCGGGTCGTGCTGGGCCTCGGCACCTGCGCCGGCTATCCGGCGGCGATGCACATGATCCGCGCCGAGGGGCAGAGGACGGGCGTGGCATCGCCGGCCGTCATCCTCACCGTCCTCTCGGTGACGACGCAGACGGTCGCGGTCATCGGCCCGACCCTCGGCGGCCTGCTCATCGGAGCGTGGGGGTGGCGTGCGACGTTCGCCGTGAACCTCCCGCTGGGGGTCGCCAGCGTCATCCTCGGCTGGATCCTGCTGCCCCGCACGACCGGCCTGGAGCCGCCGCGCGACCAGCGGCCGCGCATCGACGGTCTCGGCATCCTGTTCTTCGCTGTCACGATGCTGGCGCTGCTGGTCTTCCTGCAGAACATCGCGGTGGCGACCCTCTGGATGCTGGCGGTCGCGCTGGTCGCGGGTGCCGCCCTGGTCTGGTGGGAGCTCCGGGTGGAGGCGCCGTTCATCGACCTGCGGGTGCTCGGCGGCAACGGGCCGCTGCTGCTCACGTACACGCGCTCGCTCCTCACCGCGACGATCTCGTACACCTTCGTCTACGGGTTCACCCAGTGGCTGGAGGAGGGGAGGGCGCTGAGCCCGACCGCGGCGGGCCTCGTGCTGCTGCCGGTGTTCGCCGCGGGGATCGGCGTGGCGCTCGCGTTCGGCCGTCGCCCGGAGGTGCTCTGGAAGCTCCTCATCGGGTCGATCGCTCAGCTCGCGGCCGGCATCCTCGTGCTGTTCATGGGCGGCACGACGCCCATCTGGTTCCTCGTCGTCACCATGCTCGTGCTCGGCATCCCGCAAGGCCTCAACAACCTCGCGATCCAGAACACGCTGTACCACCAGGCCGAGCCGGAGCGGATCGCGTCCTCCGCCGGTCTGCTCCGCACCTTCTTCTACCTCGGTGCGATCGTCGCCTCCGTCGTCTACGGCAACGTCTACGGAGCCCACGCCAGCACCGGCGGCCTGCACGTGCTGGGCTGGGTCGTCGTCGGCATCTCCGCGGTGTTCCTGCTCATCACCGCGCTCGACCGCAGCCTCCGCTCCATCGGCCGGGAAGCGTCGGGCGGGTCCGCCTCGGATGCGCGTCAGCCCGAACCTGCGCGGTCCGGCGAACAGCCTCGGTCGTGAGCGGTCACCCGCGGCCGGGCCACTGCCGGCCCGCCCACGGGTCGTAGTCGGCGATCAGGGGCTCCTGCGCCGGGCGCTCGGGCTCGGGGACGTGCTGCAGGTTCACCCGGACGCGGTACCAGAGCGAGCTGGAGCCGCGCATCCCGTCGACCAGCTCGTCCGCCGGGTGCAGGCGGGCCGCGACATCCCGGTGGGCGGCCTTCCACTGCTCGAGAGCGTCGAGCGCCTCGGGCTTCGTCTTCGTGCGGGCGACCTCGATGAGGGGCATCTGCGACACGCGCCGGCCGGCGCCGTCACCGCTCCGCGGGGGCTTCTCCGCCGGCCCCAGCGTCCGCGCGAGGGCGAGGAGGGAGCCCAACGATCCGATGGCCTCGTCGATGCCGTCGTGGGGGTCGCCGCGCTCCGCGAAGCGGTCGAGCACGGTCCGGACGGTGAACTCCTCGGGGCGCCGTTCGCGCACCTCGTCCCAGTCCAGCGGGGTGGAGACCCGCGCGTCGGGGAGCGGCCGGATGGAGTACGCGGAGGCCACCGTGCGATCTTTCGCGTTCTGGTTGAAATCGACGAAGACGCTCTCGCCGCGCTCCTCCTTCCACCAGCGGGCCGTGGCGAGCCCAGGGGCGCGGTTCTCGACCTCGCGCGCCAGCGTCTCGGCGGCGAGCCGGACGTCCGCGAACCCCCACGTCGGAGCGATGCGGACCAGGATGTGCAGGCCGCGCGACCCGCTCGTCTTCGGCCAGCCGACCAGCCCGTTGTCGTCCAGCACCTCGCGGGCGACGAGGGCGACATCGACGATCTGCGACCAGTCGACCCCGGGCATCGGGTCCAGGTCGACGCGCAGCTCGTCGGGATGCTCGAGGTCCTCCGCGCGGACCGCATGCGGGTTGAGGTCGAGGCACCCCAGGTTGGACACCCACGCGAGCCCGGCCGCATCCCGCACCACGGCCTCCTCGGCGGACGTCCCGCTGGCGTAGTGCAGTGTCGCCGTGTCGATGAAGTCGGGGTGGCCCTCCGGCACCCGCTTCTGGAAGAACGGCTCCTGCGACAGCCCCTTCACGAACCGCTTCAGCACCATCGGCCGGCCGCCGGCTCCGCGCAGCGCGCCGTCCGCGACCGCGACGTAGTAGCGCGCGAGGTCGAGCTTCGTCAGTCCCGGCTCGGGGAAGACGACCTTGTCGGGGCTCGAGATGCGGACCTCGTGCCCCGCCACCTCGAGGAACGTCTCGGACTTCTTCGACGGGCTCATGCCCGCCACGGTAGCCGTGCCCGCCCCGCCGGGCCAGGCCCGTCCCCGCCCACTGCCTGCAACAGAAACGGAGGACATCCCGCTGCCCGCGCGGCGAGCCCCCTCCCTTCCCCGCCACTCCGCCGCGCGCCGCCCGGGATCACCTCCCTTTCCGCGACCGCCGACGGCTCTGGGCCGCGGCGCGCGCTGCTGCTAGCGTGCCGTCGGGGGGTAAGCGATGCGACGGTGGATGTGCGCGGCGGCGATGACGGCGGTGGTCGCGATGGGGCTGAGCGGGTGCGTGTCACCGCCGTCCCCGTTCGACGGCGAGCGCACCGCGCAGGATCGGGTGCCCACCGACCTCATCCCCCGGGTCGACGGCGGCGACCTGTCGACCTCGCGGTACCAGGGCAGCGCCGACGGCTGGGACCTCTACCTCCTGCGCGGCACGCATCCGTTCGGCGTCTGTCTCGCCTATACCGACGGCACGCCGGAGCGGTCGGGCGCGTCGTGCTCCGGCGGGACCTGGGTGCGGGCCGGCGTGCCGGGCGGCGACGAGTTCGAGGCGAACCTCAACGGGTTCATCGACACCCCGAAGCCCGGCGGGGCCGTCCTCTCGACCTGGGTGCGCCAGGTGCCACGCGGAACGGACCGGTGAACGGGCGTCGCGTTCGCCGACGCTGGCCGGCGGTGCTGATCGTACTGGCCTGCTGCGTCGCGATCGGGGGCGTCGTGACCGTCTTCGTGCAGGTGCACGCCGCGACGGCCGACTGGTGGCCGCGGGCCATCCCGACCCGGGTGCAGTACGACGACCGCAACTTCACCTGCGGCGACGACCCGAGAAGGGACGACGTCGGCCCGGACGCTCTGAAGGGGCTCGAGCCCCGGGGACGAACGATCGGCGGCGGTGTGATCTACGCGCCCGGCGGGTTCGACCTGCCGGATGGCATCGTCGTCTCGGCGGACGGCGAGCTCCGGGCCTGTCCGCTCAGCGGCGGGACCTGATCCCCGCCACGCCGCACCGTCCCGGCACGATCCACAGGGGCGCACAGCGCCCGCGTCGGACACAATGGGTGCCATGGGATCCATGGACCTCAACCCGCCGGTCGAGCGCGACGACGTCCGGGTCCACCGCGCGCTCTGGCGGCACTGGGGAACGCCTGCCGCGATCTACGGGACCATCGTCTACGCGAGCGTGATCGCGGCGACGGCGGTCGACAACGAGGACAGCGGCTCGGCCGTGCAGATCCTCGTGTTCAGCCTGGTCAGCATCGTGGTGTTCTGGCTGGCGCACGTGTACTCCGACGCGCTCGGGTTCCATGGCGACGCCGACCGGCTGAGCGACCGGATGCGCGACTCGCTGCGGCACGCCCTGTTCGAGTCGAGCGGGATGCTGGAGGCCGCGGTCATCCCGAGCATCCCGCTGCTCCTGGCCTCTCTGCGCATCCTCCCCGCCGACCTCGGCGTCTCGCTGGCGCTGTGGCTGTGCGTCCTGCTGCTGGCCCTGCTCGGCTTCCTGGTCTTCCATGTGCGCGGGCGGGGTGTGTGGGCGTGCCTGGTCGGGGCGGTGGTGACGGGCCTGTTCGGCGTCGTCGTCATCCTGCTCAAGTCGTTCCTGTCGCACTGATCGCTCCTGTGGCACTGATCGCTCCTGTTGCCCTGACGCGCGCGCACGCATAACGCCGCAGAGGCCCGCGCGGAAGCGTGCGTGACGCCCTGTGACGGCGGTGAAACAGAAGGACACGCGGCATCGACGGCGCTTGCGGACTCCCGCATCCTGATGCGCATCCCCGATGCCAGAGGAGTCCTCATGCGTTCCCGTTCCCCCCGTTCCCTCGGCGCCGCCGCCGTCGTCCTGACCGGCGCGCTGGCGCTGTCCGCCTGCGCCTCCGGTTCCGACGCCGCAGCAGGCTCCGGCACGAAGGTCGCCGGCGGCACCATCGTCTACGCCCACCAGCAGGAGCCGGCCTGCGTGTTCGGCGGCTGGATCGAGCAGGCCTACCTCTCGTACCAGGTGCTCGACAACCTGACCTCGCTGGATGAGGACCACAAGGTGGTCCCGTGGCTCGCGACCTCGTGGAAGCAGTCCGACGACGGTCTCACCTGGACCTTCGACCTGAAGAAGGGCGTGACGTTCACCGACGGGACGCCGCTGACCGCCGCGGCCGTCGCCTACAACTTCGACTACTGGGTGCAGGGCGGCAACAGCACCGCGAAGGTCTGGCTCGACGGCTACTACAAGGATGCGAAGGCCGTCGACGACACGACCCTCCAGATCGACCTCTCCCGCCCCTACCCGCGGCTGGCCGACAACCTGACCCAGGGCTACTTCGGCATCCAGTCGCAGCACGCGCTGGAGACCCGCAGCAAGGAGCAGAACTGCGAGGCCCCGATCGGGTCGGGCGCGTTCATCGTCGACAGGTGGAACCGCGGTCAGGACATCATCCTGAAGAAGAACAAGAACTACACGTCGCCGCCGGCGAACGCGAAGCACACCGGCCCGGCCTACGTCGACGAGATCGACTGGAAGTTCGTCGCCGACCCGACTACCCGCGTCGCCGCCCTGCAGGGCGGACAGGTGAATGCGATCTACGACGTCCCCGCTGTCCAGTGGAACACGCTGAAGTCCGGCGGCTATCAGCTGGAGAAGTATGTGACCCCCGGCCGGCCGCAGCAGATCTCGTTCAACACGCAGCAGGGTCCGTTCACCGACGAGAAGGTGCGCCAGGCGTTCGCGTACAGCCTCGACCGCAAGCAGATCGTCGACACCATCGGCCGGGGAGTCATCCCGTTCGAGGGCAACGGCGGCGTCAGCCAGGCGACGCCCGGCTACAGCGAGAAGGCGGCGGGCTGGTACAGCCAGGACCTCAAAAAGGCCGACGCGCTCCTCGACTCCGCCGGATGGACCCGTCAGGGCGACAGCGGCGTCCGGGAGAAGGACGGCGCGAAGCTCACCGTCTCGCTGCCGTACGGCGCCGGCTCGATCATCAACGCGGACGGCGCGGCCATCCTCCAGGGGGTCAAGGAGCAGGCGGCGAAAGTCGGCTTCGACGTGAAGCTCGTCCCGGTTCCGCAGAGCGAGTTCTTCTCCGGGAAGTACGCCGGACCCGACACCCACGACCTGGCCGCCGGCTACTGGACGGCCGTCACCGCGGGCATCCTCTACATCAACTGGCGCCCGTCCACCCCGGACCACCCCAACTACTCCAACGCCGCGTTCTACAACGACCCGACGCTCGAGCAGTACATCCTCGACGGCAACTCGGCCCCGACGGTGGAGGCGCAGAACCCCGCCTACGAGAAGGCGCAGGACTACATCGCCGAGCACGCGCTCTCGATCGGCGTCTACGACCGGCTGAGCACGCTCGCCGTCGCACCGAAGCTCCGCGGGGTGTGGCAGGAGCACGCACAGGGAGGACCGACGTTCTATGACGCCTACTTCGTCAAGTGAGCTGACCGCCGCGCCGGAGCAGGGCGCCGCGGCGGGGCCGATCGCGCAGAACGCGATCCGGCCCCGCCGGGGCCGCGCGGTCGCGATCACCCTGCTGCGCAAGGTCGGCGCCGCACTCGTGGTGCTGTGGGGGGCTGCGACCGTCGCCTTCTTCGCGCAGCTGGCGCTGCCCGGCGACCGCGCGACGACCATCCTCAACATCCGCGCAGGCCAGGCGCAGGCCCGGACCCCGGAGGAGCTGGCGCAGATCAACCAGCAGTACGGGCTCACGAAGCCCGTGATCGTGCAGTACCTCGACTACCTCCGCGGCCTGGTGGCCGGCGACTTCGGCACGTCGTACCTGCAGTACCGGCCCGTCACCGCCGTGATCGGCGAGCAGCTGGGCAGCACGCTCACGCTCTCGCTGACCGCCATCGCGTTCGCGTGGCTGATCATGGTGGTCTGGGTCACGCTGACCGCCGGACGCGGGCCCCGGCTGTCGGGCTTCGGGTCGACGGTGGATGTGGTGACGGCCGGGCTCCCCGCCTACTGGCTCGGCATCATCCTGCTCCTGGTGTTCGGCCTCGGGCTGCACTGGTTCCCGATCATCAGCGGCTCGTCGCCCGCGGGGATCGTGCTGCCCGCGCTGACGCTGGCCATCCCGCTCGCCGGGTTCATGGCGCAGAGCGTCCGCACCGAATTCGAGCGCTCGCTCGATCAGCCGTTCGTGCTGTCGGCACGGATGCGCGGGATGGGCGAGTGGGGCATCCGGCTGCGTCACGTGCTCCGGCACGCCATCATCCCCGCCGTGACCCTGTCGGGCTGGGCGCTCGGCGCGACCCTCTCCGGCGCCGTGATCGTGGAGTCGATCTTCTCGCGCCCGGGCATCGGCTCGGCGCTGGTCGGCGCGGTCAACGCGCAGGACCTCCCCGTGGTCACCGGCATCGTCACCCTGGTGGCGGTCGTCTATGTGGCCGCCAACCTCATCGTGGACGTCGTCTACACCCTCATCGATCCCCGCCTGGAGCTGACATGACCGCCCTCGGCACCCCTCCCGCCAGCACCGCTCCCGCCGCCGCCCCCACCGCCGCCTCCACAGCGGCCGCGGTCCGCCCGACGCTCGCCGCGCGACTCGGTCGCACGCCGTGGGGGCTCGTCGCCGCCGTGGCCTTCGCCGTCCTCCTGCTGGTCGCGGTGATCGCTCCGCAGGCGCTGACGACGCATCTGCCCACCGCGATCGACTACCAGGCGGCCCTGCAGCCGCCGAGCCTCGCGCATCCCTTCGGCACGAACGAGTCGGGCCGCGACCTCTACACCCGCGTCGTCTGGGGCGCCCGCGACTCGCTGACCATCGGTCTGGGCGCCGCGGCCGTCGGCGTCGGCCTGGCTCTGGTGCTGGGAACGCTCGCGGCCCTCGGCGTGAAGCCGGTGGCCGTGGTGATCGACCGGTTCGTGGAGATCCTGTTCGCCTTCCCCGCCCTGCTGCTCGCCCTGCTGCTGATCGCGATCGCCGGGCCGAGCGCCGCGACGCAGGTCTTCGCAGTCGGCATCGGCACCGCGCCGGGGTACGCCCGGATGATCCGCGGGCAGATCCTCGGAGCGCGCGAATCGGGATACGTCGAGGCGGCGACCGCGCTCGGCCATTCGCGGTGGCGCATCCTGCGTGCGCACATCCTGCCGAACGCGCTGCGGCCGCTCGTCGCGGTGTTCGCACTGTCGATCGGGCAGTCGATCGTCTGGGCGTCGAGCCTCTCGTTCCTCGGCCTCGGCGTCGCCCCGCCCGCCTCGGAGTGGGGCGCACTGCTGGATGCGGGGCGGCAGTACCTGACGACGGCGTGGTGGCTCGTCGTCATCCCCGGACTCGTGATCGTCGCCGTGGCGCTCGCCGCGACGACCATCGGACGGCACATCCAGGCGCGCCTGGAGAAGGGAGAGCGGTCGTGAGCATCGTCGAGCACGACAGCACGGAGACCGACGGCATCGTCGAGGAGCTGGACTGGCCGGCGACCCGGCTGCGGGTGCGCAACCTCCGCACCGCGTTCCGGGTGGATGGCGTGCTGCGGCCGGTCGTCCACGGGGTGAGCTTCGACCTGCGGCCGGGCGAGTGCGTCGCGATCGTCGGCGAGTCCGGCTCGGGCAAGTCGGTGACGGCCCGCTCCCTGGTCGGCCTCGCGGGCCGGTCGGCGGTCGTCGAGGCGGACGAGCTGACCATCCACCACGAGGACGTCCGCGCCTTCGGGCCGCGGGAGTGGAAGCGCATCCGCGGCCGCGACATCGGGTTCGTGCTGCAGGATGCGCTGGTGTCGCTCGACCCGTTGCGCGCGGTCGGGCGCGAGATCGAGGAGGCGCTCCGGCTGCACGGCTGGGGCGGCCGCCGGGCGCGGCGGGAGCGCGTGCTCGACCTGCTCACGCGGGTGGGAGTGCCGTTCCCGGCCGTCCGTGCCAAGCAGCGGCCCGACCAGCTCTCGGGCGGTCTGCGGCAGCGCGCGCTGATCGCGTCCGCCATCGCGCTCGATCCCGACATCGTGATCGCCGACGAACCCACGACGGCGCTCGACGTGACCGTGCAGGCGCAGGTGCTCGACCAGCTGGAGCGGATGAAAGAGCGCGGCGCCTCCGTGATCCTGATCAGCCACGACCTGTCGGTCGTCGCCCGGCTCGCCGACCACATCCTGGTGATGCGCGGGGGCGACGTGCTGGAGCAGGGCCGGGCGGACCAGGTGCTCGGCGCGCCCTCCCATGAGTACACACGTGCCCTGATCGCCGCCGTGCCGGGCGAGGCGACCCGCGGCCACGCCCTCACGCCGGGGGCCGCACCGGTGCCGGCCAAGCCGCCGGCCGGGGCGGTCGTGCTGGAGGCGACCGAGCTCGTGAAGCGCTTCCACACCTCCGACGGGACGGTCACCACGGCGGTCGACCGGGTCTCGTTCTCGCTCCGGGCCGGGGAGACCCTCGGCATCGTCGGGGAGTCCGGATCGGGCAAGAGCACGACCGCACGCCTCGCTCTCGGGCTGGAGTCGCTCGACGGCGGCGCCGTGCGGCTGCTCGGTCAGCCCTGGGCGCCGCTCGCGGAGAGCAGGCGGCGCGGTCTGCGCAGCCGCATCGCCGTGGTCTACCAGGACCCGCTGAGCTCGTTCGATCCGCGCTGGAACGTGGAGCGCATCCTGCTCGACGCCCTGCGCTCGGAACGGTTCGCCTCGGCCGGGGAGCGGCGCGAACGGGTGCTCGAACTGCTGCAGCAGGTCGGCCTGCCCGCGAGCGTGCTCCCGCGCTTCCCGCTCAAGCTGTCGGGCGGGATGCGCCAGCGCGTGGCCATCGCCCGCGCGCTCGCGCCCCGTCCGGACGTGATCGTGCTGGACGAGGCCGTCTCGGCGCTCGACGTCACCATCCAGGCCCAGATCCTCGACCTGCTCGCCGAGTTGCAGCGCGAGTCGGGCGTCGCCTACCTGTTCATCTCGCACGACCTCGGCGTCATCAGCCATCTCAGCGACCGCGTCCTCGTCATGAAGGACGGGGTGGTGGTGGAGGAGGGGTCGCCGGATGATGTCTTCGAACGGCCCGCGCACCCGTACACTCGTGCCCTGATCGCCGCCATCCCGGAGTTCGACCCGGCCGCGCGAGCCGCCGCCACCCCTGAAAGCGAGACCGCCGCATGAGCGAACCGAAGCAGCTCTTCGTGAACCTGTTCGAGATGGCCTGCGTGAGCCACATCACGCACGGCCTGTGGACGCTGCCGGGCAACAACCGGGAGCGGTTCGCCGACCTCGACTACTGGCTGGAGCTGGCGCAACTGCTCGAGCACGGCGGCTTCGACGGCATCTTCCTCGCGGACGTGATCGGCGCGTACGACGTGTTCCGCGGCGGCCCGGAGACGGCGCTGCGCGAGGGGCTGCAGAGCCCGAACCTCGACCCGCTGCTGCTCGTCCCGGCGATGGCTGCGGTGACCGAGCGGCTCGGCTTCGGCGTGACCTTCTCGACCACCTACGAACCGCCGTTCGCGTTCGCCCGCCGGATGTCGACGCTCGACCACCTGACCAAGGGTCGCATCGGCTGGAACATCGTCACGTCCTACCTCCCGAACGCCGCGCGCAACTTCGGCCTCGACGGCGAGGTGCCGCACGACGAGCGCTACCGGTACGCCGACGAGTACCTCGACGTGCTCTACAAGCTGTGGGAGGGCTCGTGGGATGACGACGCCGTCGTCGCCGACCGGGCGGCCGGGGTGTTCACCGACCCGTCGAAGGTGCGGTACATCGACCACGTCGGCGAGCGGTTCCGCGTCGCCGGGCCGCACATCGTCCACCCGTCGGTGCAGCGGACGCCGACGCTGTTCCAGGCGACCGGATCGCCGGCGGGCATCGAGTTCGCCGGGCGTCACGCCGAGGTCGTCTTCACCGGCGGCCGCACCAGCGAGGAGTTCCGGCGCAATGCCGACGGGATGCGCGAGGCGGCCGTGCGGCACGGGCGCGAGCGCGACGACATCCGCTTCATCGCGATGGCCGGAGTCATCGTCGGACGGACGCAGGAGGAGGCCGAGGACAAGTGGCGGCTGTACCGGGAGCGGGCGAGCCTCGACGGCATCCTCGCGCACAGTAGCCTGCCGGTCGACCTGACCGCGTTCCCGCGCGACATCACCGTGCGGGAGGCGCTGGCGCGCGCCGACTTCCCGGCCTCGAAGGTGCCGTACCTTCCGCTCGACAGCACGGTCGGCCAGGCGCTCGACTTCATCAAGGTGGGCCGCGACGAGCGGTTCCTCGTGGTCGGCGACCCGAAGACCGTCGCCGACGAGATCGAGCGCTGGCTGGACGAGGACGGGCTGGACGGCATCAACCTGCGGCAGTACCACTCCTTCGACACGGCCCGCGACTTCGCCGAGCTGGTGGTGCCCGAGCTGCGCCGTCGTGGCCGCCTGCCCGACGAGGGCTCCTCATCGGGCACGCTGCGCGAGCGCCTGTTCGGCGCGGGTCGCTCCCACCTCCCCGAACGTCACATCGGCGCCCGGTACCGCGGCGGAGCGAACCTCGATGTGCCTGTCGAGCCGCTCCAGCTGCACTTCGAGCACGCGGCGTCGTTCTGACGCGTGTGCTCGTCGCGGCGGCGACGGGTAACGGTAGACAGTAGAGTTTCTAGCCAAGCTAGGTATATCCTGACGTCACGATCAAGCGATCGGCGGCGGGAGGAGCATCCCATGGCGAAGACGCCCGGGGAGACCATGGTCTTCGAGTACGACGGCAACGGGGATGTCGACGTCCTCCAGAAACGCACACGGCCGTTGGCGACGCCTGGCCCGGACGAGGTGCTCGTCGAGGTGATCGCCACCGGGATCAACCACATCGACGGCTTCATCCGCACCGGCCGGGAGACGGCCTGGGCGGATGAGCCGTTCCCCCGGCGCTCGGGCAGCGACTTCGCCGGCATCGTCGTCACCGGCGACGCCGCCGGCCGGTTCCGGAAGGGCGCGGAGGTGATCGGGCACGTCCGTGTCGGGGCGCACGCCGAGTACATCGTCGTGCCCGTCGCGGCCCTCGTCCCGAAGCCGCCGCACGTGCCGTGGGAGGTGGCCGGCGGCCTGTACCTCGCGGGAGTGACCGCTCTCGACACGCTCGACGACCTCCGCATCGGCCCGGACGACACGGTCGTCATCTCCGCGGCGGCGGGCGGCGTCGGCAGCATCGAGGCGCAGCTGGCCAAGCATCGGGGCGCCCGGGTCATCGGAACGTGCGGGGACCGCAACTTCGACTACCTGCGGCAGCTGGGCATCCGGCCGGTGCGCTATGGCGACGCGATCGAGGAGCGCATCCGCGCCGAAGCGCCAACGGGGGTCACCGCGCTGATCGACAACTTCGGGCAGGACGGCCGGGCCCTGGCGGAGGCGCTCGGCGTCCCGCCGTCGAGGTACCGGTCGAGCGAGGACCGCCGCGACACCGAGCTGCGGCTGCTCCAGGACGACCCCGAGACGGTGGCGCACGGCACCGCGCAGCTGGGGAGGCTCGCGCAGCTCGCCGACGAACGCGCGTTCACCCTGCTGATCTCCGGCTTCTATCCGCTCTCCGACATCAAGTACGCCTACGACGACCTGCAGAACCTGCACTCGCGCGGCAAGATCGTGCTCGGGACGCATCCCGTCACGACCTACTGGACCCTCAAGACCCGCGACGTGCAGGAGGCGCGGGGCTGAGCCGCATCCCCTCCCGTGCTCCCGTGCGCCGTGCGCGAAACGGAGGATCTGCGGCGGTGATCTGCCCGGTCCGCTTCCGTTTCACGCCAGGACGCGGCGCGCCCCACAGACTCCTCCGTTTCCGACGGCCTGCGGAGAGGGAGGCGATCCGTGCCGACATGCCGGCCACCGGCGCGGAACGGAGGGGACGCGGTCGCGTGAGGCGCGGACGTCCTCCCGCGCGGGCCTTCGCGCCGTCGCGGCGCGTGCCGTAGCGTGGGGCGGGTCGGCGAGAGGAGAGGGTCCGTGGGCGATCGGAGGTCCGTGGACGCCGTTCCGTCGGCATCCGCGCCCGCCGAGACCGCCGCCGAGACCACCGCTGCCGAGACCGCCCTCTCCGCGTCCCCGACCGTGCCCGCGGCCGAGGCGAGCCAGGTCCGGGTCCGGCACGACGGCGCCTCGGCGTGGACGCCCGACGGCATCGACGTGACCGTCGCGCCGGGCGAAGTCCTCCTCGTGCTGGGCCCGAGTGGATGCGGCAAGTCGACGTTCGCGCTGACGCTGAACGGGCTCGTGCCGCACGCCGTCCCCGCCGAGGTGGAGGGGTCGGTGAGGGTGGGCGGCGTGCTGACGCGGGATGCGACAGTGGCCGAGCTCAGCGAGCACACCGGGATGGTGTTCCAGGACCCGGACGCCCAGCTCGTCGCGCGCACCGTGCTGGATGAGGTGTGCTTCGGGCCGGAGAACCGGCTCGTCCCGGTCGGCGAGGTCGAGGCCAGGGCCGAGTCCGCGCTGCGGGCCGTCGGGCTGTGGGAGCGGCGCGACGACGACCCCGACACGCTCTCCGGCGGTGGGCGGCAACGGCTCGCGATCGCCTGCGCGCTGGCGCTCGACGCGCCGTTGCTCGTGCTCGACGAGCCGACATCCAACCTCGATCCCGCCGGTGCGGAGGAGGTCTACCGGGTGCTCGGACGGCTCACCGGACCCGGTTCGACGCACTCCGTCGTGCTGATCGAGCACGACCTCGATCGTGCTCTGACCATCGCCGACACCGTCCTGGTACTGGACGGGTCGGGCCGCCCGTTCGCCTCCGGCCCGGCGCGCGACGTGCTGCGCGAGCGCGCGGACGAGCTGGATGCGCTCGGCGTCTGGCTGCCCACCCCGACGACCGCGGCGTTGCGCCTGCGCGCGGCGGGCGTCCCCCTCGATCCGCTCCCGCTCACCCCCGCCGAACTCACGCGCGCCCTCTCCCACGCCGAGATCCCCCCACCGTCGAGTCCGCAAACTTTGCACGCTCGCGAGGCCCCAGGCGTGCAAAGTTCGCGGACTCGACGGTGGGCGGTCGAGGTCTCGGGGCTCACGGTCCGGCGCGGGGGACGGGCGGTGCTGGAGGACGTCTCGCTGCGCGTCGGGCGCGGCGACTTCCTCGCGATCGTCGGCCCCAACGGCGCGGGGAAGACGACGCTCGTGCAAGCGCTCGCCGGGGTCGCCCGCGCCCCGCGCTCGACCATCGACGTCCTCGGGCTCGACCCGGCCCGCGCCTCCGTCCGCGCCCTGCGCGAGACCGTCGGGTTCGTCTTCCAGAATCCCGAGCACCAGTTCGTCACCCACAGCGTCGAGGACGAGCTGGCCTTCGGACTGCGGCAGCGTCGGCGGCCCCCGGCCGAGATCGCAGAACGCGTGGATGCGATGCTCGCGACGCTGGGGCTCACCGGGCACCGCTCGGCGCATCCCTTCCTGCTCTCCGGCGGCCAGAAGCGGCGGCTCTCGGTGGGGACGGCGCTCATCGAGGGCGCGCCGGTGCTCGTGCTCGACGAGCCCACTTTCGGCCAGGATCGCGCCAGCGCGACCGAATTGCTCGGGCTGCTCGCCGAGCTGAACCGCGGCGGAACGACGGTGATCGCCGTGACGCACGACCTGGGACTGATCGGCGAGTACGCGTCGCACGTGGCGATCGTCGAGGGCGGCCGGGTGCCGGTCGTGCGCGAGACCACCCGCATCCTCGGCGACCCCGCGCTGCTCGAAGCGCATGGACTCCGCCAGCCCGCCCTGGCACGCGCCCTCGCCGACCCCGCTGTGCCCGAGCCGCTGCGCGGGGTCACCCGCCTCGCCGACCTCCCGGGCCCGCGATGACCGCCGCGTCCACCGCCCTCCGCCTGGCGGAGCGGCCCCCCGGCTTCCTCTCGCGCCTCAACCCGCTGGCCCCGATAGCGGCCGTCGTCCCGGCATGGATCGGGCTCCTCGTCACCCGGGACGCGGCCGTGCCGCTCGTGCTGCTGATCGGGGCGGTCGTCCTGCTGCTGGTCGGCGCGCGCCTCCGCGCCGGAACCGTCGTGGCGCTCCTGGTCGGGATGCCGGCCGGCGTCCTCGTGATGGCGATCGGCTTCGGCGTGTGGGCGGCCCCGGACAGGATCGCGGACCCGACGGTGCTGGTCGCGGTCGGCTCGTACCGGTTCACGGTCGGGGCCCTGCTCATCGGGCTGACGACCGCGTTGCGGCTCGCCGCCGTCGTGACGCTCGCGCTCGTCGGCGGACTCACCACGACCGGCCCGGATCTGGCCCGCGCCCTGACCGCGCAGCTGCGCGTCCCGTACCGCTTCGCCTACACCGCCGTGGCCGCCTACCGGTTCGTGCCGCGCTTCGCGGCCGAGCTGGCCTCCCTCCGGCGGGCGATGCGGGTGCGCGGCGTCGCGCCGGGACGCGGACCGGTCGCCGCCGCGCGTCGTGCCGGCGCGATGGTGGTGCCCCTGCTGGCGTCCAGCATCCGGCACGCCGACCGCGTCGCGCTCACCATGGAGTCCCGCGCGTTCGGAGCACATCCGCGTCGCACCGAGCGCACCCCGCCGCAGTGGCGCGTGCGCGACACCGTGTTCGTCGTCGCGCTGTGGGCGGGCACGGCTGCGGCTCTCATCCTGCTCTGACTCCTCCTTCTGCCCCCAGTACAGGGGAAGACGGCCCTCCAGCAGGGTGAACCCGGGGTGAAAAACGCTCATCTCCCCCCGCGATTCCGAAAGACTCCGGGCAGTACCCGACGCGCTGCGTGTTCCCGCACCTCCGCGATCTTCCCGACTGTTCTGCCCGAAGGACCACGTCTTGCTTACCCGATTCCGTTCGTTGTTCCTGCCTGCCCGCGGCGCCCACGCCCGCCGCCGTACGCTTCGCGCCCCGGCCAGCGTGGCCGCGGGCATCGTGCTCGCCCTGATCGGGGCGGTGGCCGTCGGAGCTCCCGCGGCCAACGCCGACGACCTGGGCTCTGGCGTGCTCAACCTCGCCAAGACGGCGAATGTCGCCGAGGTCACCCCCGGCCAGAGCTTCCTCTATACGCTCAACTACGGCTGCTCGTCGACGACGACCGGATGTGTGAACGCCGTCCTGAGCGACCCCGTCCCCGCTCCGCTGCAGATCGTCGGAAAGCCGACGGTGGTCGGTGCGGGCAGCGCCACCACGACGGTCAACGGCAACACGGTCACCGTGGCCTTCGCCGACAGCGTCCCCAACACCGTCCCGGCGAGCACGGGCCTCGCCGCGGGGACGACCGGGTCGGTGCAGATCCAGGTCACCATGCCGCAGAACGTCGACAAGTCGCTCGACGGCACCCAGCTGACCAACACCGCCACCTTCACCGCGACCAACGCGGCGACCGTGAGCGGCTCGGTGCCGGTCACGGTGCGCGTCCCCGACGTGATCACCGCCTCCGTCTCGAAGACCTGGACCCCGGGCTCGACCCAGTACAACCCCGGCGAGACCTCGCAGGTCGCTCTGACCGTGAAGAACACGTCCAACATCGCGGCCACCAGCCTGACGGTGGCCGAGCCTGCCGATCCGTCGGCCGCCGGAAGCACGTTCCAGTACTACGACCTCGCGGGCTTCGGCGCCGTGACCTTCCCCGCGGGCGCGGACCAGGTCCAGGTCGTCGCCCTCACCGCGGGCGGCAGTGTCGACGGACCCGTCGGCGCCACTCCGCAGCTCCCGGCCGGCGTGCAGCCGGGCGACGTCACCGGTCTGCGTTTCGTCTTCTCGTCGAGCACGGGCGACAGCATCGAGGCCGGCGGCGCCGCCGGATCGGTCGCTCTGACCCTGACGCAGCGCGCGACGGCCCGCACCGGAGGCGCGAGCCTGGTGACCGGCGGAACCCGCACCAACCAGGTCGGCGCGACCGTCAGCACGCCGAGCGGCGACGGGCAGGCGCCGGTCGCGTCCGCCCAGCAGGTCGTCGCACCGCTCACCGTCTCGGTCTCCGCCGACAAGTCGTTCGTCGACCCGCAGATCCCCGCGGGCCACTCCTCCGTCGCGACCGTCACCGCGAAGAACACCTCGACCGGACCGCTCACCAGCCTGACGGTGACCGAGCCCGGCTCCGGAACGTTCTTCACGAACAAGGTGACCTTCGGCGGCTTCACCGCCGCCGCCGCATGGCCGCAGGGCGCGACCGGCGCCACCGTCCACTGGCTCGTCAACTCGGGCGCTGCACCTGCCGACTCGACCGTCGACCAGGCCTCCGGTCTTCCGGATGCCCCCACGCTTGCGGGCGGCCAGTACCTGACGGGCTTCCAGATCGTCTACACCGGGTCGATCGCCCCCGGAGCGACGGCGAGCATCCCCTTCACCGTGAACACGACGACGGATGCGGGCCCGGCCGGCTCCGGCTTCGTCAGCTACCCGAACACCGCGACGGTCGAGGGCGCCAACCCGGCGGGGACCGCGACCGACACCGCGAACGCCACCCTCGACGTGTACTTCCCCGAGGTCAAGCTCACCCTCGACAAGACCATCACGCCCAGCACGGTCATCCCGGGCGGGACGAGCCTGGTCCAGCTGTCGGCGCAGACGCCGACCGGCACCAGCTCCGTCCGGCCGGACACCATCGTGATCAGCGAGCCGCAGGACACCGCGAGCGCGCCGTACTGGAACGCCTTCGACGCCACCGCGATCGCTCCGACCGGGGTGCCGTTCGGCTCGAAGCTGACCATCGAGTACACCACCGACGGCACCACCTGGAAGACGCTCACCGTCGTCGACGCGACGGCCGCATCCAAGACCTACTCGGCCACCCTCGACAGCGTGCTGCCGAACGGGACGACGCACTCCGACCTCCGCGGCCTGCGCTTCACCTTCCAGGACGCCGACGGCTTCGGCCAGGCGACCAACGTCAAGCCGGCGATCACCTTCACCGCCCGCGGCCAGCTCCGCGACAACAGCGGCCCGACCAACCCGGGCGCCTACCCGACCGTCACCCCGTACCAGAACTGCGCCCTCAGCCAGGCGTCCGGAACGGTCGCCGGATCCGGCATCACCAGCCAGCCCGTCGCCGACTGCGCCACCGTCGGCGTCCAGGCCACGCAGGGCGGCCCCGGCCCGCTGCTCGCGGCCAAGAGCTGGGACGGCACCAAGGTCGTCCAGGCGCAGTCCGGCGCCACCACCGGCGTGACGCTCGGCTGGGGCAGCCAGGTCAGCGGGATGCAGTCGATGACCATCCAGGACCCGGCCGTGCCGAGCCCGATCGCCGGCAGCGTCTTCCAGGCGTTCGACCTGGTCCGCATCGACGCGATCACGCCCACCTCCACCGCGGGCGCGACCCTCGACCCGCAGATCCGCTGGGACAAGGTCTCCAAGGTCGAGCTCTTCGACGGGACGCAGTGGAACGACATCACATCCTCCGCCTGCACGAGCGCCAACGCCTGTGACGGCGTCTTCCCCGGCTACACGCTCACCGCCGCGCAGCGCGCCAGCACCCAGGGCGTGCGGCTGACCGTGATCGAGAGCCCGAACCGCGCCGCGCGCATCCAGTCGACCGGCGACCCGACCGCGCCTGCCGTCGGGAGCGGGGTCGCCGCCGTGAGCGCGAGCGCCCAGCCGAACGGCCGGACGATGCACCTCGACCTCGCCGTGCGCAACACCCTCCGGGGCGGGACGGCCACCGACTGGGTGACCGGCACCCGCACCTACAACCTCGGCGGATCGCCGGGGGCCGTGGACAACACGGTGCGCGTCGGCGCCCAGCCGTTCGACGGCGACCCGGTCAGCCGCGACGCGAACGACCATGTCACGATCATCGACCCGACGTTCACCACGAAGGTGACGAAGACCGCCTCCCCGCAGACGCTCGTCATCCCGCAGCCCGATGTCCCGGCCTCGGCGTACCCGAGCACGACGTACGCGACGACGGCCACCAACACGTCGACGAGCAAGACCTGGCAGCTGCGCCTCTCCGACCCGACGGAGTGTGTGAACGCCGCAACGTCCGACCCGTGCGTGTTCGCGCCCTACGACGCCGCGTCGAACCCGTTCGAGCAGCTGAATCTGACGAAGATCGTCGTCGACCTGACCCAGGCGCCGGGGGTCCAGACGAGCGCCTCCAGCGTCTCGCTGCTCCACCTGGCTGGAGACGGGACCACCACCACCCAGACGGTCACGCTCGCGCAGGCCGCGGCCATGACACCGGCGGACCTCAGCGACGTCGTCGCGGTGAGCGCGCTCCTGCGGGGCACGAACGCGCAGGGCGCGGATGGGACGGGCGGCACGATCGCCCCCCAGCAGAAGGTCGGCCTCTCGCTCACGGCGCAGCTGCGCAAGACGACTCGCACGGGTGGCACCGCTCCGGTGCCCAGCACGATCGTCAACAACGCGCACGCCACCCTCCACGACGACGTCTACCCGGCTGTGCAGGCCGCCGACGAGCAGGGCGTCACGGTGACGCTCCAGAACGGCAACCTGCAGGTCACAACCGGGAAGACCTTCACCCCGACGAGCACTCTGCAGGCCAACCCGGTAGACCCCATCCAGGTGAACCTGCGGGCGCGGTCGACCGGGACGCTGTCGCCGAAGGTCCTCGTCATCGAGGACGCGGACGACAGTTTCTGGAACGCCTTCACCCTGAAGTCGTTCACCCTGCCCAACACGCCGACCGGCGCCGACCGGGTGCAGGTGGATGCGCGCACGGGCCAGGGCGCAAGCGCCCAATGGGTGTCCGGAACGCCGACGGCGATCGGCTCGGCGGCCCTCCCGTCCGGCGTCTCCGCCGCGGATGTGACCGGCCTGCGCTACACCTACACGCGTGCCGACGGCGCGGCCTTCTCCGCCTCGGAGGACAAGGACGACGTCCGGCTGAACGTCTCGCTCCGCTCCACGCTGCGCGACGGCAGCGGCCCGGTGACCTCGACGGTCGTCGCTCAGCCCATGCCGGGCGAGACGGCGGCGGGCACCATCTCCGACACCGTCACCGCCGACGCGTCCTACAACGACGTGCACGCCACCCAGGCGAGCGCGAGCGCGGCCTTCACCGTCGACCCGGGCACCGCGAAGCTCCAGGTGGAGAAGACGAGCCCCGGTCAGGCCGCCTCCGGACGCGAGGTGAACTGGACGCTGCGGTTCAAGAACAACGGAACGGGCAGCCTCGCCAACCCTGTCGTGACGGACACCCTCCCCGCGGACGGATCGCTGCTTTACGTGCCGACCAACGTGCCGACCTTCAGCACATCCACCGGGGGCACCCTGCCCGTCGACGGCGCGGCGATCACGCGCACCTACGACGCGACGGCGGGAACGATCCGGTTCACCTGGCCGGCCGGCTCGCAGCTCGCGCCGGGCGAGACCTACAGCATCACCATCGGGCTGCAGATCAAGCCGGGACTGGCTCCGGCCAAGACGGCCGTCAACACCTTCGGGGTGTCGACCGACCGCCAGCTGACCAGCGCGGACTGCACCGCGCTCAACCCGGGCAACGGGCGGGCGGTGACGTTCGCGGGCAACACGTGCTCGACCAGCAACGTCGTGACCACGCTGTCGCAGGGCTCGTTCACCGCATCCAAGGGCGTGCGGTCCTCCACCGGGCTGGCGCAGAACGTCGTCAACCCGGCGCTGCCCTGCACGGCCGACGCGGACGGCTACTACCGCTACCCGTGCGCAGCGGTCAGCGCGATCGGCGCGACGGACGACTGGAAGCTCGAGATGGTGAACGGCGGAAACGTCGCGGCGAAGACGCTGACCGCGGTCGACGTCTTCCCGTACCCGGGCGACACCGGTGTGGTCGACTCGTCAGCCCGCGGCTCCGTGTACTCGCCGGAGTTCACCGGCGACCTCACGTTCCAGCCGACCGGTGACGCCGCCGGCGCCGTGATGACCTGGTACGTGACGACGGACGCGAAGCCCTGTGCCGCCGACATCACCCCGGGCTCCTCCTGCCCGGCCGGTGCGTGGGTGCCGTCGAGCCGGATCGGCTCGACCATCCAGGCGGCCCAGGTGACCGGCGTGAAGATGGTCTTCGACTTCAGCGGCACCGCCTCTGGTACGCTCGCGGCCGGCGCCGCGGTGAAGGTGACGTACACCAGCACGAACGTCCCGACCACGACGGCCGGCGACCACCGCGCTCCGGTGAGCGCCCCCGTCACGGCTGTCCGTGCCTGGAACTCGTTCGGCTTCTACCCGACCTACGCGTCGGGCTCGCAGCCGGCCGGGCCGCAGGAGCCGATCAAGGCGGGCGTCATCCTGACGGGCGGCCCGCTGCAGATCACCAAGACCGTCACCGGGCCGGCGGCGCAGTACGCGCCGACCAGCTTCCAGGCGGACGTGTCCTGCACGGTCGACGGCGTCGCCGTCGACCTCGGGGCGAACGCGGCGGTGACGCTGAGCGCGGCGAACCAGTACACCGCGCGGATCGACGGCATCCCGACCGGCGCCCAGTGCGCGGTCACGGAGCACGGAGCCGACGGATCGTACGGCGAGGCGAGCCGGACCGTCACGCCCGGGTCGGTCTCGATCGCCGCGGCGGACTCCAGCGCACCGGTGCCGGATGCCCAGAAGGTCTCGATCGTCAACGAGTACGGCACGACCGACCTCACGGTGACGAAGCACGTCGACACCGCTGCGACGGCCGGCTCCTTCGGGCCGTTCGGTGTGAGCGTGGTCTGCACCGCTCCGCTCGGCCAGAGCATCCCGCTCGCTGCCGGAGATGCCGCCTTCACCCTCCAGGACGGCGGATCGCACACGATCAGCGGTCTGCCCGCGCGCTCCAGCTGTGTCGTGACGGAGACGGATGCGGACGGCGCGGCCACCGCGCCGAACCACGTCGCCATCTCGGTCGACGGCGCGCAGGCGACCGACGGCGCGCAGGCGACGGTGGTCCTCGGCACCGGACCCCAGGCGACGACCGCCGCCATCACGAACCACTACGCGGCCGGTGCTCTCGCGATCACCAAGATCGTCGACGGCGACGCCGCGGCCGGATACGGTGACGGACCGTTCACGGTCCACGCGACCTGCGTGTACGCCGGAGACCAGACGCTGTTCGACGGAGACCTCTCCATCGTGGGCGGTCAGACCCTGACCGTGCCGGGCGTCTACCCGGCCGGCACCGAGTGCTCCGTGGTGGAGACCTCGGACGGCGGTGCGACGGGCAGCACGGTGGACACGCCGACCGTCACCATCCCGGGAGCGGCCGACGGCTCCGTGCCGACGGTCACCGTGAGCGTGACGAACACGTTCTCGGCGGGCAGCGTCACCATCGTGAAGCAGCGCGTCGGCGACGGCGTCGCGCGCTACGGCGCCGGCCCGTTCACGGCCCAGCTCGTCTGCACCTGGCAGAAGGACGGCCAGACGCTCACCATTCCGCTGCCGGACGCGGGCGTCGTCACCCTCGACGATTCCAACGGCTACACGGCGACGGTGACCGGCCTGATCCAGCGCGCCCACTGCGACGTGACCGAGACGGCGACCGGCGGTGCCACCGGCGTGTCGATCGCGCCGAGCGCCGGCGTCTCCGTCCCGGCGGGAGCGCCGGCCGAGGTGACGATCACGAACACGTTCGACACCGGCTCCCTCGTCATCGACAAGAAGCGGATCGGTGACGGCGTCGCCTCCTTCGGTGCCGGCCCCTTCACCATGCAGGTCACCTGCACCTACGAGGTGGACGGGGTGGTCACGCCGATCGACCTCGGCAGCGACGGCACGGTGGTCCTGTCGAAGGCGAACGGCTACACGGCCAGCATCGACGGCCTGATCGCCGGCGCGTCCTGCGCCGTCGAGGAGACGGACGCCGGACTGGCGACCGCCACCACGATGGACCCGGCAGACGGCACCGTGACGATCGCAGCGGGCGCCGCCGCGACCGTGACCGTGACCAACCGCTTCGATGTGGGGCACCTCACCATCGCGAAGACGGCGGACCGGTCGACGGCCACGGTCGGCGACACGATCGTCTACACGATCACGGTCACCAACGACGGGCAGATCGACGCCAAGGATGTGGCCGTGACCGACCACCTCCCCGCCGGCCTCCAGGTGGTCGGGGCCCAGCCCGCCACGACGACGGTGACGGACGGCGAGCTGCACTGGGTGATCCCGGGCATCGCCGTCGGCGCGAAGGCGACCATCACCGTCGCCGCGAAGCTCATCGCACCGCAGGACACCACCAACCGCGCCAGCGTCGAGACGCCGGCCGGCCCGTGGGATCCGTCCTCCGGCGACGAGCGGTGCGGCGACACCGCCACAGCGTGCGCGACGGTGATCGACCCGCCCGTCCACGGGCTGGCGAGCACCGGCAGCGACCTGCTCGGGTCGCTGGCCTGGGCGATGACGGCCCTGGCCGCGCTCATCGCCGGTGCCGCCCTGCTGCTGCTGCGCCGTCGGCCGAGGATCCGGAAGCGATGAGCCAGACCCGTTCTGGCAAGCGACCGGCCGAGGGAGAGGCTGGGTAAGCCCTCTCCGTCGCGCGGCGGGGAGGACGGGAACCTCCCCGCCGCACTTTATTTCCGAACCGGCGTCATGATCCGGCCCGTCGGCAATCTCTTAAGCGGGGTCGCGCAAGGGGGCCCGTGACGTCGGCGTATTCGGCCCGCCGGCCCGCGGCGCCGCGCGTGCGCTCGCGGTGGGCCGGGTTTCCCGGCCCGGCCCACCGCCACCCGCTCCGCCGACACGGAGGAGATCCCGTCACAACGGCCCGGGACCTCCTCCGTTCCCCGCACTCCGCCGGCGTGCCGCTTCGGATCTCCTCCGTCCCTGTCGCGGCCGGGAAGGGAGGTTGCGGGGGCCGCCGCGCCGCGTCCCCGCCGGAAACGGAGGGGATCCCGTTACTACGCCCGGGGACCTCCTCCGTTTCTCGCACTCCGCCGGCGTGCCGTTCCGGATCTCCTCCGTTTCCTGTCGCGGTCGGGAAGGGAGGTTACGGTGGCCGCCGCGCCGCCTTCCCGCGGGGAACGGAGGGGATCCCGGTACAACGACGCGGGAATTCCTCCGTTTCCCGCGCGCTGCCGGAGTGTCGTTTCGGATCTCCTCCGTTCCTGTCGCGGTCGGGAAGGGAGGTTGCGGGGGTCGCCGCGCCGCCTTCCCGCGGGGAACGGAGGGGACCCCGTTACGACGGCCCGGGAACTCCTCCGTTTCTCGCACTCTGGCGGCATGCCGGTTCGGATCTCCTCCGTTTCCTGTCGCGGCGGGAAGGGAGGTTGCGGGGGTCGCCGCGCCGCGTCCCCGCCGGAAACGGAGGGGATTGCAGGGCGGCGGCTCGGGAGCTCCTCCGTTCGCCGCGCGCTGCCGGCGTGAGGCTTCGGATCTCCTCCGTTCCTGTCGCAGGCGGGAAGGGAGGTTGCGGTGGCCGCCGCGCCGCGTCGCCGCGGGGAACGGAGGGGATCGCAGGGAGACGGACCGGGAGCTCCTCCGTTTCCCGCGCGCTTCTGGCGAGCGCCGCGGATCTCCTCCGTTCCTGTCGCGGTCGGGAAGGGAGACGGAGGCGGGTCAGGGGAGGGTGACGGGCACGTCGCTGAGGACGCCGTGGCGGCCGCCGACGAGGTACACGACGCCGATGCGGTGATCGCCGGCGGTCCAGCCGTACAGCTGCGACGCATCCCCCGCGCCATCGAGCGTGAGCGTGTACGGCGACGGCTCCCCGTCGGCCCACACCTGAACCGTGGTGCCGGGGATGCCGTGCACGGTGATCGCCACGGTGCCGGGCGACCCCGCAGCCGTGACGGAGGCGACGATCGCAGCGCCCACGAGCGGCACGGACTCGGCGGAGACGTTGCCCAGCACGTCCGTCTGCCGGGCCGACAGGCTGTAGTCGGGGGAGATCGCGATGAGCTCCGGCGATGTCCATGCGCCGCTCGCGTCGGCCGTGACGGTCGCGACGGCGACGCCGTGGTCGGACACCACGACCGTCGCGCCGGGCTCGGCCGTCCCGGTCAGGATGGGTGCGAGGCGGTCGGCGAGGGCACCGGACCCGGTATCGGCGCCGATGATGACCGGGGGCAGCGCGGTGCGGTCGACCGCGATCCGCACGGACGCGGGCGCCGAGGTGAGGCCCGCACGCGTCTGCGTGACGGAGAGGTTCCACGCGCCGTCGGCGAGGGCGCTCAGGTCGGCGTCGAGGGCCCAGCTCCCGTCCGATCCGACCGTCGTGCGTCCCAGAACCGGCGCGGGGGAGGAGGCGCGCGGGCTGCTCGAGTCGGCGGCCGATCCGGTGACCGCGATCGTCGCTCCCGCCTCGCCGGTCCCGGCGAGAGGCAGCGTCGTCGCGGCGGTCGCCCGGCCGGACGGGAACGTCGAGGCGATGACCGGCGCCGCAGGAGGGACAGCCGGCGGCGTCACGGGCGGAACCGCGGGAGGCGCGACGACCGGAACGGACACGGCCGGCACCGGCGGCTCGGCCGGCGTCGACGGGCGCGAGGTGCCATCCGGCGCCGGATCGGGTTCGGGGGCGTCCGGGACGACCGGCGCCGGCGAGGTCACAGGCGCCTGCTCCACGGGCGCACCACCGGCCGACGCACCGGGCTCCCGCGGAGCCGTCGCCGACGGGGCCTTCTGTGGCTGGCCGGCCGTCACATCCTGTCGAGGGGATGCGAAGAGCTGCGGCCCGAGGACGACCGCGCCGACGACACCGGCCGCCGCCGCCACTCCGACGATGGTCGCGCCGACGCCGAAGGCGGTCCCCTGCGTTCCGCTCCGCGCCCCGCGAGCCGTGCGCCCCGCCGGAGCCGTCCCGCCGGAAGGACCACCGCCCCCGGCCGCAGCACCCCCGCCGCCGCCGGACCCCGGCGAACCCCCGGCCGCCCCGGCCGCCCCGCCGGACCCCGCCGCAACCGCCGCCCCGGGGTGCAGGCTCGCCGCGTACGCCGCCGCCCCGCCGATGCCGAGGAGCAGAGGCAGCAGCACGAGCGTCAGCCGCGAGCCGACGGTGCGTGCCTCCGCCGCGACGATCGAGCACTTGGCGCATTCGGCCAGGTGGCGTTCGAGGCGCGCGGTCTCGCGCTTTCCGAGCCCGCCGCGGCTGTAGGCGCCGAGACGCTCGGTGGCCCATCGGCAGTCCGATCCTTCCGGGCTCGCCGCGATGTGCGCCTGGATCCACGCCTGGCGGAGTCCTTCGCGCGCCCGGTAGGCGAGCGCGGCCGTGCCGTTCGCGGTCAGGCCGAGCAAGGGCGCGACGGTCGCGGGGCTCATCCCCTCCACCTCGCTGTACCAGAGCACCTCCTGCCAGCGCTGCGGCAGCGAGCGGAAGGCGCGGGCGGTCAGCGACCGGTCCAGTGCATCCATGCTGGCGGCCTCGGTCGTCTCCGGGTCCTCGATCGTGGTGGCGTCTTCGATCGGCAGGTCACGCCGGGCACCGCCCCAGGCCGCGGCGACATTGCGGATCGTGGTGAAGAGGTACGGGCGGAAGCCGGCGGAGGGCCCGCGGCCGTCGCGCACCGCTTTCAGGATGCGGACGTACGCCTCGGCGACCACGTCGTCCGGGTCCTCGGTGCTGAACGAGCGCGCGACGGTGCGCCCCGCGGACGCATGGCGACGCCACAGTTCCGCGAACGCGTCGTCGTCGCCCGCGCGCGCGAACGCGACGAGATCCGTGTCCGAACGGCCGGACACGGAATCTCTCTGATCGTCGTCGTGCACGCTGTGCTCGCGCGGGCCGGTCAGCAGACTCCGGCGAGTGCCCGCCGCCGGAGGTCGGTCGGTTCGTGACGTGCTCCGCCGACGCAGACGAGGAAGAGGAACGGGGCGCCATCCCACGGCACGCGGATGCTGCTCGAGACGCCGTCGGCGCTGTCAACCAGCACGTCGTCGGGGAGCGGGTGGAGCTCCAGGCGGCGGCCGGAGCCGTCGGTCGCGAGACCCTGGACGGCGACGGCGAGGTCGGCGAACCGCGGATCGTCCTCCTCGACGGCCCAGCCGGCGAGCGGCCGGCGGGTGTCGCGGCTGATCGGGAGGATGGCGAAGACGGCCGCAGCAGCCTCCTCCGGCGAGACGTCGACGGTCAGCGACCGCGTCCTCTCCAGCAGCGGGGCGTTGGCGGAGGCGATGGCGAGCCAGTCTCCGGGCCGGAGGTCGTCGAGCAGGGCGAGCAGGGCGCCGCTCATCGGCGGCGTGAACGGGTCGGGCATGACAGGGGCTTTCTGTGTGCACGCCGAGAGCACCCGTCGGGTCGCGGGCGCTCTCGGCGTCGATCGGGGTTCGGGTCTCCCGGATTCGGCACCGTTCGATCGGCGTCGATCTGCGCGGCAGCGTTTCGGGTCGCCGCCGGCGGCGCATGTTCGGGTCATGCACCACCTAAGAGATCGCGAGAATCCGGAATCATGACGCCGGTTCGCGAAAATTCTTCCCGTCATTGGCCGTCCCTCGTGGTGGCCGGTGCGGACAGGATGCGCGTGAGATCGTCGCTGTGCAGGCGACCGTCCTCCACCACCGCGCCGTCCGCCGCGCAGCGCCGGGCCAGTTCGTCCTCGTCGATGCCGGCGAGCGCGGCGATGTCGCCGAGGTGCATCCATCCGGCTTGGGCGCGTGTCCGGATCGTCTCGCTGCGCACACCGTGCTCGGCCGCCAGGAGGCGGGCCGGGTACCCGGCGCGCAGCAGGGCGCTGATGACCTGGCGAGTGAGGAGATAGGCGGCGCGCAGGTGCGGGCCGAGCGCCTCCTGCTCGTCGGCATGCGCGTTGCGGAGGAGGACGGCCAGATGGTCCGGCAGCGTCCGGTGCCAGCGCGCTGCGGACGACGCGTCGAATCCGGGGTGACGCAGAGTGGGGGCGCTCTCGTCGATGGTCATGTGGTTCCTCGGGTCCGGGAGGGGTGAGCGGGGGTGCAAGGGAACGCTACGTGGCCGGGCGGCGCCGTCGGAGCGTTTTCACCCTGCACTCACCCCGCGCTCACCCTGCTCGCCCTGCTCACCCCGCGCACCCTGTTCACCCTGCCCACCCCGCGTCAGTCGCGCTCGACGAGCAGATTGCGGGTCAGCGCCACGGCGATGGCGTCCTCCCGGTTGTTGACCCCGAGCTTGCGGTAGACGCTCCGCAGCTGCGACTTCACGGTGTTCGCCGACACCACGAGCGTCGCCGCGATCTCCGCGACGGACCCGGTCGTCAGCAGCTGCCCGAGCACGGCGAGTTCGCGGTCGGTGAGCAGCAGCTCGGGCTCGGCGACGGGCAGGAGGGAGCGCAGTGGAACATCCCGCGTCACGCGCCCGTAGCCGACATCGTCGAGGGCGGCGGCGACCCGGTCCAGGTCGTCCTCCGGCAGCAGCGCGAGCGCCAGCCGCTGCTCGGTCCGCTCCAGGAGGGCGCCCAGATGCTCCACGACGCCCCGCGTCCGGGAGGTCGGGGCGAGCCGGAGCAGCACAGCCGCCTCCAGAGCCGCCGCGTCGGCCGTCTGCCGCGCGGTGAGCGGCCCGCGGACCGCAGCACGGAGCTCGGTCAGCGCCGAGCCGTTCCGGCCGAGGGAGACGTGGACGCGCGCTCGGGCGATGTGCTGGTCGGCGCCCGCGACCGTGTCCCGCTCGACGATCACCCACGCGGCGTCGGGATTGCCGAGGGCGAGCTGCTGGAGGGCTCGCATCCGTCCCAGTTCGCTGCGCACGGCGGGCGACCGCGCCTCTCCTGCCCTCATCGACGCGTATGCCTCGAGCCCGGCCAGGGCCTCGCCGGGCTTGCCGTCGACCAGCAGCGCCAGCGCTTCGACCTGCGCCCCGGCCACCCAGTGCTCGATGGTCCGCCGATCGTGTTCCATCGCGGCGAGATGGACCCGCGCCGTGTCGGCGTCCATCTGCTCGAGCGCCAGCATCGCCTCCGCGAGACGGTAGAACGTGCCGATGTACGTCCTCCGCTGGCGATCCGTCCACGGGCCGGTCCGCGCGTATTCGACGTGCGCCCGGGCTTCGGGGAGGTCGCCCTGGAACGCGTGGATGCCGGCGAGCATCGCCAGGTTGCTGAACCCGGGGGAGGGCGCCGTCGTCGGGGAGGCGGCGAGTCCCTTCGAGAACGTCTCCATCGCCTGTTCCACCTGGCCGGCGTAGTACAGGGAGACGCCGACCTGCGAGTAGATCCGCGGAAGCTCGGTGAGCTGCTGGCGGTCGTCGTCGCTGAGGCGGTCGAGCGTCGCGACGGCGGCCGTCGCCGGTCCGACTGCGAGGCCCGGACGTCCGATGAGCCGGTAGGCGCTCGCCTCCGCCGACCGGATGAGGGCGCGGTCGACCGGGCTCACCGCGGCGTTGCGCGGAGCCCGGGCCGAGCGCACGGCCGTCACGAAGTAGCGCAACGCGCGAACGCGATGGAAGCCGAGCCCGTTGTAGGCGATGCCGAGCAGCATGGCGAGCAGCGGATGCCCCCGGAGCTCGGAGGCGGGGATGCGCTCCAGCAGCAGGCGGGTGGCCTCGCCGTGCGCGCTGAGCAGCTGGAACCATCCGGTGCGGACGGCCGCCGTCGCGGCATCCCAATCGCGGGCGTCGATCGCTTCCGCGAGCCCCTCGAGCGCCGCCCGGTCGACGGACGACCGCTCGGACGCCGCGTCGCCGTCCATCTCGTCGCCCACTGATCCTCCTGAGTCCATCATTCACCCCGTGCCGGGCGCGTCGCGCCGCTGGGCCACCTCGATGTACGCAACGCGTCCACCATCCTTCTGTATTCGCCGATCGAGCGGTCGAGCCCGACGGGCCGGCCGGAAAACGGGCAAGATGAAATGCCTGCATTCGAGAGGGAGGCACCATGGCGACGGAACCGAGCCGACGGCCGGGGCGGCCGGGGGCGCGGCGGCTCAGCACGCGCACACTCCTCATCATCGCGGCGTTCGGCGCGCTGGGCGCGCTCCTGCTCATCCTGGTCGCGCCGGTCACCGCCATCCTGGCAGCGCTCTTCCCCCCGGCCTACGCGGTCGCGGCGGGCGTGCACAGCATCCTGCCGTTCCTGGCGAGACGGCTGGTCGGCTTCCCGTGGGCGACCACCATCGCCTTCTCCCTGGTGGGTCTCCTGGCGATCGGCTTCACACCGCTCGGCGCGCTCATCCTCGTCCCCCTCGTCGTCGGGGGTGCCGGGTTCGACGTCACGCTGCTCGTGCTGGGGCGTCGCGGACCCCTCCGGCCCTGGCACTACGTGGCGGGGGCGCTGGTCACGGCGGTGCTGCTCTTCCTGGTCTCGCTGCCGGTCATGTCGCCGGACGACCTCGCCGTGCCGATCCTGCTGCTCACCCTGCTCGGACGGATCGCGGGGCAGCTCGCCGCTGCCGGCATCGCCTGGCTGCTCGGCGACCGTGTGCTCCGTGCCGGCATCATGCGGGCGCCAGCGGGCGAGCGCGGCGACGGCGGGGAGCCCGTGCTGCATCCCTGAGGGCCGGCGCACGGCGGTCACTCCCGCTCCACGAGCAGGTTGCGGTCGACGGCGATCGCGATGGCCTCGTCGCGGGTGGAGACCCGGAGCTTGCGGTAGACGCTCCGCAGCTGCGACTTCACGGTGTTCACCGACACGGTGAGCTCCTCCGCGATCGCGCTGTGCGATGAATGCCGCATCAGCGTCGCGAGGACGGCGGTCTCGCGCGGAGTCAGCGGGACCTCTGGCCCCGTCGGGTGCACCAGAGCGACGACCCGGTCGAGCGCGAGCGCCTCGCCGTACCCCAGTGCGGCCAGCGCGTGCGTCACGCGGGCCACATCCGCCGCGGGCAGCAGCGCCGCCGCCAGCAGCAGGCCGCTCCGCTCGACGATCGCACCGAGGTGGTCGACGACCGATCGCGCGCGGTCCTCGTCCGAGAAGCGCAGAAGAGCGGCGGCCTCCAGGGCGACCGCCTCGGCCCGCCGCCGCGTCGACAGCACCGCGTCCGCGAGGGGCCGCAGCTGCTGCAGCGCTGCGCCGTGCCGGCCGAGCCAGAGCTGCGTCCTTGCCGATCCGATGCGCCTGTCGACCTCCCCGGCGTCGCGTTCGAGCACAGCTTCGGCGGCTTCGGGATGCCCGAGAGCCAGTTCGAGCACCGATCGCGCGGGCGCGAGCGCCGCGCGCACGGCCGCTGCACGGCCCTCGGTGCCTCGGGCCGCCATCGACTGGTCGAGATGGGCGAGGCCCCGGCCCGGGTGACCGGCGACGAGCTCCAGGCTCGCCGCCGTCACGACGTACGGCATCCAGTGCGGTGTGGTCCGCAGGTCGACCGCCGCGTCGGCGAGGTGCTCGCGCGCCGCGTCCTGATCCAGGTCGTCCAGCGCGAGGATCGCCTCGGCGACGCTCAGCAGCATGGCGTCGTCGTGACGCAGCCGCGGAGCGGACGAGCGGGCCGTGCGGATGTGCTCCCTCGCCTCTCCTCCGTCGCCGTTCCTGGCGTGCAGCAGCGCCAGCATGACCACGTTGCCGAGCGCCGGCCCTCCCGAAAGCGGATGCGCGTGCGCCAGGCCGCGCTCGAACGCGGTCAGCGCCTCCGCGCTGTTGCCGGTGTAGAGCAGGCTGATTCCGGCCTGCGCGTGGAGGCCGCCCACCGTGTCGATGTTCCTCATGTCGGCGGCGCTCAGCTGCTCCAGTTCGGTCGCCGCGCCGCGGGCTGCGGCCGCCGCGCTCTGGGCACGGCCGAGTGCGAGGTGCGCCTGGGACTGGTCGGCCAGCATGATGGCCCGGTCGATCCGCCGCAACTCGCGGCCCCGATCGCCGAGCACCTCCGCCGTCTCGCCGACGCGCCGCAGACCGCCGATGCGGTGCGGGAGCTCGGTCGGATCGTCGTGTCCGGCCAGCAGGGCGAGCAGCGGCCGTTCGCCGAGCACGTCAGGGGGCAGGCGCCGGAGCGCCGTTGCGCGATGCGGGACCGGCCCGGCCACCAGGTCGAACCAGCGGCGACGGGCCACCTCCGTCGCGTCGTCGGGTCCGGACGACGCGAGGGCGTCATCCAGTTCGGACCAGGCCTGATCGAAGAGCGTGCGCTCTCCGGGGTCGGTCGGGCGTGCTTCCGTTGTGCTTTCTGCTCGTTCCACGAGCTGTCCTCCGAAGATCAGGACGCGCGTCCGCGCGGCCGAGCCCGGGAGGATCCGGGCGCCCGCGCAGAGGGGCCGCCCTTCTCCGGGTCTCAGCAGCGCGGGTCGGCGCGTCGGCTCACGCCCAGGGCGGGCGCCATTCGAACCGGCGCGACACCGAAACAGGTTCGGGCCGCTGCTGTGAGGGGAGGCGGCGTGCCTCCCTCCGGAGGAGGGGAATCAGCCGGGGCTGACGTCGTGGTCGCCCGGCGGGGCGGAGGAGGGTCGCGTCGAGCGCGCGGCGCAGGACGTGTCATGCAGGGCCGGGGGCGGCATCCAGGAGTCGACGGGCTCCGCTGCGGACCCCGGGCCACCGGAGCCCCCGGACGTCAGCACGCCTTCGGAGGAGGCGGCGGGGCCGAAGGCGGGCCCGTGCACGGGGGCGTCGCCCGGCGTCGCGACGGTGGAAGCGGCGGCCGAGGAGGGGGCGGGAGTCGCGGCGGGGAGGGTGGATGCGGTCGCCTGCTCCGCGTCGGAGTCCGTCGGCGTCGTTGCCGCCGCCGGCGGTGCCGGTGCGGGGGCCGGTGCGGCCGCCGGGTCTGCCGGCTCTCCTGCGGCGGGAGCGGGCGTGGCGGCCGGAGGACCCGGCTCGACGGGCGGCGGCGGAGCGGACGGAGACGTCGTTCCGCCGGTGCCGGTGACTCCGCCGAGCACGCCGTCGACCGCGCCGACGACCGATCCGGTCGGAGTCGGTCCGAGCAGCGTGTCGACCACGCCGCCCACGACGGGCAGCGAGGTGACCACGGGATCCACGGCGCCCGTCACCGGCGCGAGCACCGAGCCGACGAGTCCGCCGCTCGACGATCCCGAGCCGCTGGTCTGGGGGGAGGCGTCGCCGGAAAGCAGGGCCCCGACCGTCCCGTGGACGACCGAGCCGAGAAGCGAACCCTGGGGCGGCGGGCCCTCGTCCGCGGAGGCGGGAGCGGTCTGGAACAGCAGCCCGAGAGCGGTGAGCAGCCCCGCGCCCGCGAGCCCGAGCAGGGCGAGCCGCAGCACGCTCCGGCGGGAGCCGGCGGCAGCACGCGGAAGGGATTCGACCAGGTCGGTCACCGATCCCCCCTTCGCTCGTCGCTGATCGGGACTATAGCGAATATGATCCCGTCGCGGTGGAATCCGGCTAGCCGCGCTGCTGCAGCTGGCGCTCCCAGTCGTGCGGGACGCGCTGCGTCGGCCCGGGCACGCCCTGGTCCTCCGGGTGGCTGAGCGGCGGTGCGAGCGTCGGGCCACCCACGAACGCCTGGCGGCGGTAGTCCCAGAACCAGTCCTCGCCGGGTTCGTAACTGCGGATGATGGGATGCCCGGTCGCCTCCGCGTGCTTCGTCGCGTGGGTGTTCAGCGAGTCGTCGCAGCAGCCGATATGACCGCAGGCGGCGCATCGGCGGAGGTGCAGCCACCAGCTGCCGGTCTGCGTGCACTCGACGCATCCCGGACCCGACGGCGGGACGCTCGGGTCGATGGGGTGCGTGCTGGCATGGTCGGTCATGGGATCTCCTCTTCGCGCGGCGGTCGCCGGGCCACTCGCAGTCGGACGAAACGGTAGCCGATCCCGATGGCGATCACCACGATCCCGGCGACGATCGCCGGAACCGGGAGGGTGGCGACGAGCACGACGCATCCGACGGCGCCCGCCACGGCGAGGAGGCGCGGGTACCGGCGGTGGGCGCGGTCCTGCGTCCAGGCGGACGCGTTGGCGATCAGGTAGTAGAGCAGCACCCCGAACGACGAGAAGCCGATGGCGCCGCGCATGTCCGTCACCGCGACGAGCACGCAGACGACCAGCCCGACCGCGAGCTCGGCGCGGTACGGAACCCGGAAGCGCGGGTGCACGGCCGCGAACCAGCGGGGTAGGTCGCTCTCGCGGGCCATCGCGAGGCTCGTCCGCCCGATGCCCGCGATCATCGCGAGGAGGGCGCCGAGGGCTGCGGCAGCCGCTCCGATCCGGATGACGACGCCCGGCCACGCTGCACCGCTCGTGTCGGCCACCGCTCCGAGCGGCGCGGCGACGTCCGCCAGTCCCGCAGCGCCGAGCGCGTGCAGCGTCGGGACCGCGACCAGCGCGTAGACGACCAGCGTGATGCCGAGGGCGGTCACGATGGCCCGTGGGATGGTGCGCTCCGGCTCCACCACCTCCTCGCCCATGGTGGCGATGCGGGCGTATCCCGCGAACGCGAAGAACAGGAACCCGGCCGACTGGAGGACGCCGTAGCCGGTGACCTGCGGCCCGGGTTGCGAGGCGCTCGCCGCGGTGTGCGTGAACCCGATGACGACCGCGACGGTGAGGGCGACGAGCGCGATGGCGACGAGGATGCGCGTGAGCAGCGCCGTCCGCGTCACGCCGACGCTGTTGACGAGGGTGAGCACCGCGACCGCCGCGATGGCGACCGGCTTCACCCACGGACCGGGCACGGCGTAGGTGGCGAACGTCAGCGCCATCGCCGCCGAGCTCGCCGTCTTCCCGACGACGAACGACCACCCCGCGAAGAACCCGGCCCACGCGCCGAGGCGCTCGCGCCCGTACACGTACGTCCCGCCCGAGGTGGGGTACTGGGCGGCGAGCTGTGCCGACGAGGTCGCGTTGCAGAAGGCGATGAACCCGGCGATCACGAGTCCGACGAGCAGCCCGGCCCCCGCGGCGGCGGCAGCGGGGGCGAAGGCGGCGAACACGCCGGCGCCGATCATCGAGCCGAGGCCGATGCTGATGGCGTCGCCCAGGGTGAGCCGCCGGGCGAGGGCGCCTCCTCGATCCTGGCGGGGTGCGGCGGTCACGGTCGCAGTGTACGGGAGGCGTGTGACGGGGAAGGAACGGCCCCGATGGACCTCGACAGCGGAAGGGCGTACCGTCGCGCGGTCAGCACAGAAACGGAAGGACAACGCACATGAGCGACGAGAAGAACCGTCCCGATGCGGACGATCTGCCGGACGGCTCCGGCTCCGACGGCAGCTCCCCCGAGCCCGGCGAGGACACCACTTCCGGCGGAGGCGCCGAGGACCCCTCCCACTGACCCTCCCGCCCCCGTCGAGTACGCACAAACTGCACGCCTTGGAGCCCTCCGGCGTGCAGTTTGTGCGTACTCGACGGGGGTGCGTCAGCGGCGGTGGACGGGGCGCACGCTGAGGGACTCGACGGTGCCGGTGGGGGGAAGGTCGACGGCGGTGCGGACGGTCGCCGCGACCATCTCGGGCGTGATCGTGTAGGTCGTGTCGTAGTCGAGACCCTCGCGCGCCACGAGCGCACGCTGCATGTCGGTGTCGACCCGACCCGGGTGGATGCTGCTGACCCGCACGCCGTACGGACGCTCCTCCTCGCGCAGGGCGTCGGTGAGTGCGCGCAACGCGAACTTGGATCCGGCGTAGACCCCGCCGCCCGGGCCGCTCGAAAGCCCTGATCCGCTGTTGATGGCGACCACCAGCCCATGCGCTGCCCGCAGAGCCGGAAGCGCGCGCCGCGTGAGAGCGGCGACCGCGAAGACGTTCACCTCGAACACGTGTCGCCACACCTCCGCGTCCGTCTCCTCGATCGTGCCGCCGTCCTCCACGCCCGCCGAGTGCACGAGCACGTCGAGTCGCTCGGGCAGCGGCGGAAGGGACGTGCCGGACAGGTCGGCGACCAGATCGGCCACGTACGGCTCCGCCGACGGCAGCTCGGCGACCACGGCATCCACCGCAGCGGCATCCCGCCCGCCGACCAGGATGTGGTGCGTACGCCCGAGCTCGACGGCGATGGCCCGGCCGATGCCGCGCGTTCCTCCGGTGATCAGAGCCTTCGGCCGCAGGGGCGGCTCGGGCGGCCCGGCGGAGTGCGCCGAAGGAAGCGTCGCTGGGTGTCCTGCCATGCCTTCGACCTTACGGCCGATGCTCGAACGATGCGGAGCCGCCAGGTGGCGACGGCCGGTCACGCCTGCGCGTAATGCGTCTATTGGAATTCCAATAGTCAAGCCACTCGTAATGAACCGGTGATCTTCCACGTCTCCATTAGTGGGCCCCCGCACACGGCACCGGCCCGCCGAACCCGTCTCGTGGAGCAAGGAAGTCGAAAGCGTGAATGGTCTGATTGGCCTGTCCCCCCTGGAGAACGACGCGCCATGTCGTCGTCGAAGCCGATGGCGCGCCGCCTGCGCGGCCGTCCTCTCCCTCGTGCTCGCGGTCACGGCCGTCGTGGTCGGCGCCAGCCCCGCGTCTGCAGCGGGCGACGCGCGTCTGCAGGTTGTCGCCACGGCGATCGATCCTGCGACCGGAGCGGCGATCTCCACGACGGGTCCCGGCCGATACGGCGGAAAGGTCGGCTTCAAGGTCGACTTCTCGTGTCTCGTCGCCGAGTGCGCCGGCGCGACCGTCAGGCTCGACCCGACTCAGCTCGACCCGAACCTCAACCACTACCGATTGCTGAACCAGTCCGGTTTCGTCCCCCCGACGATGGGTGCGACGATCAGCGGCTCGGCTGCGGCGGGGTACACCGTGGCGCTCGGGGACCTCGCGGCGGGGCAGTCCGGTTCGTTCACGGTCGAATACACGCAGGCCGCCCGCCCCGGCGACCACCTCGCGCGGCGCGACGGGCACTACAACGGGTGGGCGGTGGCGAACTTCCCGATCGGTTTCCCCATCGTCCAGCGGGTGACGGGCGACGCCACGACGTCCGCCGGTCCGCTGAGCCACTCGTCCGAGCCGGTGCTGTGGGAGAACACCGTCCCGACCCCCGGCCTCGCGCAGTCCGGTATCGCGGGTCAGTACGCGACCGACACCGACTACACCTACAAGCTCTACATGGCGAGCGGATGCACTTCCCGCGTGTACAACGGCGCCTGGGGCTCGGTCGTCGCGTCGCTCGAGAGCCTCTGCGCCGAGAAGTACGAGGTGGTCCACCGCATTCCGGCGGGCGTCCAGTTGGTCGCGGCATCGGGCGACCCCGCCGTGTCCGGATCGATCGACGACGGGTTCGTCCTCACCTGGCAGCGCGACCGCTCGGATTGGGCTCCCACCGACAATGCGGAGCCCGGGTGGCAGTCGCTGTCCTCCAGGAACGAGGACAACGCCGCCTCGCCGCGCACGGTGACCGTGCGCTTCCCCAGCACGAGCTTCGCCCCGGCGGGGAAGGACTGCGACTTCACGGCGGCGACCGGTGCCTGGCGGACCGACCTCACCGTCGGCTACATCGGCATGCCCGGTGAGGAGGGCGTCGTGAAGAATTCGACGATGGGCGGCGGCCCGACGACCGTGCGCTGCACTTCGGAGCCCGCGAGCCCGTTCGGCAAGGCGGTGGCGGACGCGAAGACGTCCACATTCGACGGAACGGCTCGACTGTCCGACGGAGATTCGCCGATCGTCGTACCGCGTCCCGGCGAAGCGGACAACGAGAAGCAGTGGCAGGTCACCGTCGGCAACCAGGCGAACATCCCGGGAGTGGCGGTCGTCACCGATGACAAGCTCGACCTCCCGGACGCTCCGGTGCACCGCATCGAGACGACGCCGGCCGGAGCGAGCGTTGCCTGGACGGCGACGAACGGCACCGAGACCGTCTCCGGCACATCAGCCTCCCCGGTGGATGCGCCCGCCGGCTTCCGTTTCGCTTCGGCGGTGGTCACCTCGCCGTCACTGGCCGGGCCGAACACGACGTCGGCCCAGGCGAAGCGCACGAACTTCAGCGTCGTCTACAAGTACCGCGTATCGTCGACGGCGCCCCCGGGGGAGCGCCGCACCAACGAGGCCTCCGCGGTCATGACCTATCCGAGCGACTCCACGGTCGACGACATCGCGCTGAAGGTGCCGTCGCACACGATTCGGTTCGCGAAGCCGTTCGGTAAGGCCGAGGCCGCGAAGGCCTCATCGGTGGGGACGCTGACCGACGGCGAGTACCGGTACACCATCCCCACGGTGGGAACCGCCGTGGCGAACTGGTCGGTCGACGCGCACAACCGCGGAAACGTGCCGGGCAGGGCCGTCATCCAGGAGGATGTGCTCCGCGGCCCTGGCGGCCTGCCCGTGACGACCGTCGCGGGCGGGTACCACAACGGGAGCGCGTGGGTGGGATCCGCCTTCGCTCTCGAGTACACCCTCGACGATGGAACCAAGGGAACGGCGGACGTCGCCGCAGGACAGACCTTCGCGGCGCCGGCTGGCCGGGCTCTCGCCTCGGCGCGGATCACCTCACCCGAGCTGGCGGCTCGCAATTCCGATCCGGAGAAGAACGATCAAACGATTTTCCGCGCGAACTTCGGCTATGTCATACCCGCCACAGCCCAACCGGACGCCGTCTGGAAGAACACGGCCACGGTCACCATGACGTATCCGGACCACCCGTCGCTCGATGACATCTCGAAGGAGGTGTCGGCGACCGTCCGTCTCGTGGGCGCCATCTCCACGTTCAACGCCTCCGTCGTCCGTCAGGCGCTTCCCGGCGGCGCCACGTCCGCCGGGCCGGCCACAACGGTGACGTACAGGGTGTCGGGAAGCACGTCCGGGGTCCCGGCCGGCCGCACGATCACGTCGCAGTACGTTTTCGTCGCGCCGGAAGGCTGGGTGATCGTGCCCGGTTCGGCCTCGTTCGCGCCAGGCACGGTACCGGTCGGCGTCCAGTTCTCCTACCGGACGGTGACACTGGACGGCGTCGCGCGCCAGGCGGTCGTAGCCGAGTGGCCGGCCGGAACGGCCACCGCGAAGAACGCCGGCCTCCCCGCCATGACGGTCGCGGCCCGGCCGGGCGTACTGGTCCCGACCGGGACGCTCAGCAGACCGGACGCGTTCATCGGCAACTCGGGAGACCCGGTCAGCACCGACGTGTTCGCCACGCCGCTGGTCGATGCGCCGGACGTCGATCGCGACGGCGACACGACCGAGCGGTTCGCGAGGGCGAACAATGCCGGTGCCGGCACGACGGTCGCCCTCCAGCCCGGATTGCAGGTCCTGAAGGAGATCTGCCTGCCCGACCGGGGTGCAGCTGACGGCTGCGAGTGGATTGCCGATCCCCGGCACCCGGTGGGTGTCGCTCCGAACTCCACGAGCATCAAGTACCGCTTGTCGATCACGAACATCGGCAACGCGACGCTCGGGGATGTCGTCGGCTATGACGTTCTGCCCTACCCGGGAGACACCGGGACGAGCGACCAGACCGCCGCGATCCAGCGCGGGAGCACGTTCCGCCTTTCGGTGAAGTCGGTCACGTCTCCGACGAACGGCTCCGAGGTCGAGTTCTCGACATCGACGCAGCCCTGCCGCTCCGAGGTGGATGCTGCCGTGCCAGGGTGCGCGGACGACTGGAGTGCCACATCCGACGGCGCACAGTCGATCCGACTCTCCAGGCAAGGAGACTTGGCCCCGGGGCAGCGGATCTCGGTCGAGTACACGGGCGCTGTGCACGATGCGCCCGCCAACGGGGCGATCGCCTGCAACTCCTTCGCCGTCAAGGCGGGCAGCCTGGCCACGGTCTCCGAGCCTGCCGCTGTCTGCGCGACGATTCAGGAGACGGACCTGCGCATCGCCGCGGAACCGACCGATCTGCAGGTGGGTCGTCCAGGGGTGCTGCCGTTCACGGTCAGCAACCTGGGTGGCGCTCCCTCCGCCATGGGCAAGGTCGTGGTCACCATCCCGAAGGGCGTCACCGTAACCGATCTCGCCCCGGCAGGGTGGACCTGCACTGCCGTCGACGGTGCGGGCGATCCCGCCTTCGGCACGGCGGTCGGCCCGGCCACGCTGACCTGTCAGCCGGGAGCGGCGTTCACCATGGACGCTCCGGTCGCGCTCGATATCCCGGTGATCCCCACGTCGCCCTCGTTCACGGTGAGCGCCGAGGTCGCTGGCCAGATCCACGACGGCGACCTCACGAACAATGTCGCTGAGGTCGCACTCAAGCCGGTCGGCGCCGTGAGCGGACTTCCCGTCTCCAAGAACGACGGCGTGGCGCAGGCGGCCCCCGGCCAGGAGCTGACCTACACGATCACCGTGCGCAATCCCCTCGCGTACGAGGCGCTACCCGGTGTCGAGCTGACAGATGAACTCCCGGCCGACACCGAGTTCATCTCCGCCTCAGACGGGGGCTCGAACAGCGGTGGAACGGTGTCATGGAGCCTGCCCGAGATCCCGGCCGGCGGGCAGATCGTCCGCAGCGTCACCCTGCGGGTGCTTCCCACCATCGGCACGAAGGAGATGGTGAACACGGCCCGCGGAACCGCGCCCGACCCTGTGCCGGGAAGCAACGTGACGATCACGGGCACGGGCGAGGACCGCGACCGAGTGATGACACGACCGGAGCTGTCAGTCGTCAAAGACTCGGTGCAGAAGGAGTTCGGCGCCGCCGGCCAGGTCATCACCTACCAGTTCACCGTGCGCAACTCCGGCGACGTCACTATTCGCGACATCGAACTGGATGACCCGCTCCCCGGCCTCACTCCGGTGAAGCCGACGTGGCCGACCACGTCCGGCGTGCTGGCGCCGGGCGAATCGGCGACGGCCAGCGCCACGTACCTGACGACGCAGGACGACATCGATGCGGGCACTCTGGTGAACACGGCAACGGCGACGGGCGAGGCGCCCGACGGATCGGCGGTCGAGAAGTCGGTGACGCACACGCTTCCCGGCGTCGCGTCCGCTCACCTCCTCTTCGACAAGTCCTCCTCGGGCACCCCGACCAAGGCGGGAGACGTCATCTCCTACACGTTCACCGTCGAGAACGACGGCGGAGTCACGCTTCACGACGTCACGGTGACCGATGTGATGCCAGGGCTGTCGGAGCCGAAGTTCAGCTGGCCGGGGAAACCGAACACCCTCGCGCCCGGGACGAAGGCGACCGCGACGGCGAGCTACACGGTCCGCCAGTCCGATGTCGACGCGGGCCGGGTGGTGAACAGCGCGACCGCCTCCGGCACGCCGCTGGTCGGTGCGTCGGTCACGGCCGAGGACGAGGTGACCGATCTGATCGACCGGAAGCCCGGGATCTCGCTCGAGAAGCGGGTCGCTCATGAGGAGGGCACGCGCGGCGCGGTCGGTGACCGGCTGCTCTACTCCTTCACGATCGCCAACACGGGAAACGTGACGTTGAGCGACGTAGACATCGTGGACGAGCTGCCCGGGCTGTCTGACATCGACGACACCTGGCCGGCCGAGAAGAATGTGCTCCTGCCGGGTCAGTTCGCGACCGCGACCGCCGAGTACACGATCACTCAGGCCGATGTCGATGCGCTGACCGGCGTGGTGAATCACGCCACCGTGAACGGCACCGCGCCGGATGGGACCACGGTAAGCGATGAAGCGTCCGCGCCCGCTACGACGCCCACCACCGCCGCCATCCAGATCGTCGAGAAGGCGACGCTGAAGTCCACGGGCGCCCCGCGCGCCGGCGACGTCGTCGAGTACCGGTACGGCGTGACCAACGTCGGCGACGTCACTCTTCACAACGTCCTGATCGATCCAGCCGTGTCGAAGGCGGCGGTCGCGGACGCGTCGCCGCGCACGCTCGCGCCGATGGAGGAGTTCGGGGTGTCGGAGGAATACCACCTGACGCAGGCGGACATCGACGCCGGGTCGGTCCAGCACGAGTCGACCGTGAACGGAATCGCCCCGGACGGGCGGGTGGTCACCGACGACGACAGTTCGACGGTCCTGCTCCTCCAGGCTCCGTCGGTCGCCCTCGTCAAGACCGGGGCGCGATCCGGGTCGGTGCTCGGTGCGGCGGTCGGTGACACGGTGGCGTACACGTTCGAGGTGACGAATACCGGAAACGTCACCCTGAACGACATCGCGATCGCCGATGCGATGCCGGGTCTCTCCGAGGTCGAGTATCCGGACCCCGAGGACGACGGCACGCTGGCTCCCGACGCGGTGCTGAGGGCGACGGCCACCTACACCCTGACCGCGGCCGATATCAGTGCCGGTTCCGTCACCAACACGGCAACGGTCACCAGCGATCGCGGCGCGACGGCGGAGGACACCTTCGTGCTCCCCACCGCGGCGATCCCGATCCCGCCGGCACTGGCCGACGCGATCGACGCGACGGCCCGTGCGCTCGCCAGTACGGGAGCGCAGCTCGCCTATGGAGCGACACTCGCTGCCCTTTCGTTGGCGGCGGGCCTCGTCCTCCTCGTGGTTCGCCGGCGGCGAGGAGAGGACGCGCGGCGCCCGTGAGAAGGGCGCGCACGCGAGCAGACGCCTCGCGGCGGGTGGTCAGAGCGGGAACCGCTCTGGCCCTCGCCGCGGGCGGTCTCGCCCTCGCCGGCTGTGCCTCCGCCGGAGACGTCCGCGATCTGGAGTACCTCGCCTGGGTCGACGCCGGCGCGGTGGGATCCGTCGAGTACTCGTACGTCGACGAATTGGGCCGCAGCAGACAGGCCGGGGCGGGGGTCACCGCGTCCAGCTGGGTCCACTCGGTCCGCGGCGGCCCCCGGGTCGGGCTCACGGTGACACCGGGCGACGCGGCGACCGCGCACTGCGCCATCGTCGACCGGAGCAACCGCTCGATGCTGGTCGTCCGCAACGGGCGCGTGGGGGAGTCCATCACCTGTGCCTTCGGCTGATCCCACGGCATTCATCCAGCCTCCGCGTTCGTCGTCCCCTAGTGTGGCGGTGTGCCGGAGGTTCGGGTGAATGAGGGGGCGCGCGCCCCGGGCGTGCGCGAGGTCGCCGCCGCCGCCGGTGTCTCGCGCCAGACCGTGTCCCGCGTGCTCAACGATCACCCGAGCATCCGGCCCGAGACCCGCGCCCGCGTGCTCGCCGCGATGGCCGATCTCGACTTCCGTCCGAACCGTGCCGCCCGCATGCTGACCACTGCGCGGTCGCGGACCATCGGGGTGCTGGCCGCCTCGGCGTCCTCGCTCTTCGGCCCCGCCTCGAGCATCGACGCCGTCGAGAACGCCGGCCGCGCCGCCGGGTACACCGTCACCGTGGCCCACGCCGCGTCGCTCGACCCGGCCGACCTGCAGGCGGCCATCGGGCACCTGCGCGAGCAGGCCGTCGAGGGCATCGTGGTGATCGCGCCGCAACAGCGGGTTCAGGATGCGATGGGCCAGTTCTCGCTCTCCCTGCCGTCCGTGACGCTGCACGGCGCGGGCGGCGCTTCCGACGAGGGTGTCTTCGTGGATCAGGAACTCGGCGCGCGCCTCGCCACGCGTCACCTGCTGGCGGCCGGGCACCGCCGCGTCGCGCACCTGAGCGGACCGGGCGACTGGACGGAGGCGCGCGCCCGGCGCGACGGCTTCCTCGCCGAGATGGCCGTCGCGGGGGCCGATGCCGTGGTGTCCCGCGAGGGGGACTGGACCGCGGCCTCCGGCGCGGCGATCGGTGCGGAGCTCGTGGCCGACCGCTCCATCCAGGCCGTCTTCGCCTCGAACGACCAGTTGGCCCTCGGCGTGCTGCACGCTGCGCGGGTCGCGGGACGTTCGGTCCCCGGCGATCTGGCCGTCGTCGGCTTCGACGACATCCCCGAGGCCGCGTTCTTCGCCCCGCCGCTGACCACCGTCCGGCAGGAGTTCGCCGAACTCGGCCGCCGCTGCGTCGCCCGCTTGGTCGCGCTGCTGGAGGGCGGCGACCTCGCGTTCGAGGAGCCCGTGGCTCCTGTCCTGGTCGTCCGCGACTCCGCCTGACCCGCCGCTCCACGCGCCTCGCGCGCCTCCCGCCGCGACACATTTGCGCCAAATCTGCGTCTCGCGTCGTGCTCACCGTGTCGCAGATTCGTGCCGAATGTGCGCCCGGCCCGGTGCGCGTCGCGGGCACGGAGTGGCGTAGCGGCGGTGCGTGTCGTATGCTCGGACCGTCAATGTGACCGGTCACAAAGGAGTGGATGCACCATGGTGCCAGCCGACGACGCCGACGCGGCTCCCGTAAACAGCGCCCGCGCCCGGGACGCCATCGCCGCGGGCCGCACCGCGCTCGGCATCGAGTTCGGCTCGACGCGCATCAAGGCCTGCCTCGTGGACGCCGACGATCCGGCGGTCGTCCTCGCCGTCGGATCCCACGAATGGGAGAACTCCTACGTCGACCGCCTCTGGACGTACCCGCTCGACGAGGTCTGGACCGGCCTGCAGGAGGCCTACGCCGCCCTCGCCGCCGACGCGGAGGCGCGCCACGGCGTCGCTCCGACCACCGTCGGCGCCCTCGGAGTCTCGGCGATGATGCACGGCTACCTCGCCTTCGATGAGGCGGGCGAGCTGCTCGTACCGTTCCGCACCTGGCGCAACACGAACACCGGCCCGGCCGCGCGCGAGCTGACCGATCTGCTCGGCGTGAACATCCCGCTCCGCTGGTCCATCGCCCACCTGCACCAGGCCGTCCTCGACGCCGAGCCGCACCTCCCTCGTCTCCGTTCGGTCACCACGCTCGCCGGTTACGTGCACCGGAGGCTCACCGGCCGTCACGTGCTGGGCGTGGGGGATGCGTCCGGCATGTTCCCGATCGACCCGGCGACCGGCGACTATGACGCAGACCTCGTCGGCCGCTACGACCGGCTGGCCGGCGGCCGCATCCCGCCGCTCCGCGAGCTGCTGCCCGAGGTGCTCTCCGCCGGAGAGCCCGCGGGCGACCTGACCGTAGAGGGCGCCGCCCTCCTCGACCTGTCCGGAACGCTGCGGCCCGGAGCGCCGCTCTGCCCGCCGGAGGGCGACGCGGGGACCGGGATGGTCGCGACCGCATCCGTCGCCCCGCGCACCGGCAATGTAAGCGCAGGCACCAGCATCTTCGCCATGGTCGTGCTCGAGCGCCCCCTGGCCGAGGTGCACGACGAGCTGGATGTGGTGACCACTCCCGCCGGTGACCCGGTCGCGATGGTGCACTGCAACAACGGCGCGAGCGAGCTCGCCGAATGGGCCGGGCTCTTCGGCCGCTTCGCCGCCGCGTCCGGCCGGCCCGCCGATCCGGACGCCGTGTTCGACACCCTGCTGCGGGAGGCGCTGACCGGAGACGACGACGCCGGCGGCCTGCTCGCCTACAACCACCTCGCGGGCGAGCCCATCGCCGGACTCACCGAGGGTCGTCCGCTGCTCGTCCGCACGCCGGGCAGCCGCTTCAGCCTGGGCAACCTCATGCGCGCCGAGGTCTACGGCGTGTTCGCGACCCTGGCGCTCGGGATGCGCGTCCTCGCTGCAGAGGGCGTCGCGCTCGACCGGATGCTCGCGCACGGAGGCGTGTTCCGCACCGCCGGCGTGGCCCAGCGCTTCCTGGCCGGCGCCCTGGACGCTCCCGTCTCCGTCGCGCACACCGCATCCGAGGGAGGCGCGTGGGGGATCGCCGTCCTCGCCGCCTACCTCCGGGCACGCGCCGAGGACGGCCACGACCTCGACACCTACCTGCGCGAGCGGGTGTTCCGCGACGTCGTCTTCGAGACCGCCGAGCCGCGGCCCGAGGACGTCACAGGGTTCGCCGCCTACCTCGACCGCTACGACGCCGGTCTCGCCGTGGAGCGGGCGGCCGTCTCCGCCCTGCCCGACACCACCGCTTCGGCGGGACCAACGGAAGGATCCGAACAGTGACCGACGCCCAGGCCCCGGCCCCCGAGTCCCCGGCCGTCCGCGCCGTCCGTGAGCGCGTCGCCGCGCTGCACGCCGAACTCGTCCGGTATCAGCTCGTCGTCTGGACGGGCGGGAACATCTCCGGCCGGGTGCCGGGGGAGGACCTGTTCGTCATCAAGCCGAGCGGCGTCGACTACGACGACCTCGCGCCGGAGAACATGATCCTCTGCACCCTCGACGGCGAGGTCGTCCCCGGCTCACTCGGCTCCGAGCGGTCGCCGTCGTCCGACACCGCCGCCCACGCCTTCGTGTACCGCGCGATGCCCGAGGTCGGCGGCGTCGTGCACACGCACTCCACGTACGCGACGGCCTGGGCGGCGCGCGCCGAGCCCATCCCGTGCGCGATCACCGCCATGGCCGACGAGTTCGGCGGCGATATCCCGGTCGGGCCGTTCGCCATCATCGGCGACGACTCCATCGGCCGCGGGATCGTGCAGACGCTCAGCGGCCACCGGAGCCGCGCGGTCCTCATGCAGAACCACGGCGTCTTCACCATCGGCTCCGACGCGCGTGACGCCGTCAAGGCCGCCGTCATGGCGGAGGACGTCGCCCGCACCATGCACATCGCCCGCCAGGGCGGCGACATCGTCCCCATCCCGCAGGAGGCCATCGACAGCCTCTTCGACCGCTACCAGAACGTGTACGGACAGAACCCGGAAGGATCCATCCACTGATGCCGAAGCTCACCACCTCTCTCGACGGCTACGAGGTCTGGTTCCTCACCGGCAGCCAGCACCTGTACGGCCCGGAGACCCTCGCCCAGGTCGCCGACCAGTCCCGCGCCATCGCCGACGAGCTGGGCGCGTCGCCCGACGTCCCGGTGCGGATCGTCTGGAAGCCGGTCCTCACCGACGCCGACGCCATCCGCCGCATCATGCTCGAGGCGAACGCCGACGACCGCGTCATCGGCGTGATCTCGTGGATGCACACGTTCAGCCCTGCGAAGATGTGGATCGCCGGTCTCGACGCGCTGCAGAAGCCGCTGCTGCACCTCCACACGCAGGCCAACGTCGAGCTGCCGTGGGCCGACATCGACTTCGACTTCATGAACCTCAACCAGGCCGCGCACGGCGACCGCGAGTTCGGCTACATCCTCACGCGTCTCGGCGTCCCGCGCACCACGGTCGCGGGGCACGTCTCGAATCCGGTCGTCTCGGCGCGGGTGGGCACGTGGATGCGCGCGGCGGCCGGCCGCGCCGCGACCAGGGCGCTGAAGCTCGCCCGCTTCGGCGACAACATGCGCTTCGTCGCCGTCACGGAGGGCGACAAGACCGAGGCGGAGCACGTCTTCGGGGTGCAGGTGAACACGTGGGGCGTCAACGACCTCGCCGACGCGGTCGCCGCGGCACCGTCGGACGCCGTCGACGCCCTGGTAGCCGAGTACGAGGAGCTCTACGACGTCGCGCCCGAGCTGCGCCGCGGCGGCGACCGCCACCAATCGCTCCGCGACGGTGCCGCCATCGAGCTGGGCCTGCGCTCCTTCCTGGAGGAGGGCGGGTTCGGCGCGTTCACCACCAGCTTCGAGGACCTGGGCGCACTGAAGCAGCTGCCCGGCCTCGCCGTCCAGCGGCTCATGGCCGAGGGCTACGGATTCGGCGCGGAGGGCGACTGGAAGACGGCCGTCCTGGTCCGTGCGGCGAACGTGATGGGCGCCGGCCTGCCGGGCGGCGCCTCCCTCATGGAGGACTACACGTACGACCTGACGCCCGGCGACGAGCGCATCCTCGGCGCGCACATGCTCGAAGTCAGCCCGTCGCTCAGCTCGGCCACCCCGACGCTGGAGGTGCACCCGCTGGGCATCGGCGGCAAGGACGACCCGGTCCGGCTGGTCTTCACCGCCGACCCCGGCCCCGCGGTCGTCGTGGCGCTGTCGGATGTTCGCGACCGGTTCCGTCTGGTCGCGAACGTCGTCGAGGTCGTCGAGCCGTCCGCTCCCCTGCCCAAGCTGCCGGTCGGCCGCGCGGTGTGGAAGCCGCAGCCCGACTTCACGACGTCGGCGACCGCCTGGCTGGAGGCCGGGGCGGCGCACCACACGGTGATGAGCACCGCGGTCGGCGTCGAGGTCTTCGAGGACTTCGCGCGCATGCTCCGCACCGAGCTGATCGTCATCGACGACACGACGACGCTCCGTTCGGTCCGTCGCGACCTCGACGCGAACGCCGCCTACTACCGCCTCGCCCGAGGCATCTGACCCGCCCAGGACGGTCGGGGCCGGTCGTCAGCCCCGGCCGCCGCCGGGCGCGGGAAGCGACGCGACCACCATCTCCAGCAGCCGGTCGGCCTGTACGAGGCCGCCCGGTCCGGACGGGACGCGCCAGAGCGCGCTGAGAAGCAGCAGGATGTCGCCGGGGTCCGCTCCCGGGCCGATGTCGCCGTGCGCGACCGCCGCATCCAGCAGCCGTCCGATGGCGCGCGTCACGGGCGCGTAGGTGGCGTCGATCATCGCCTGCGCCGACGGGGTCGCCAGTGCCTCCCCGAGTCCGTGCTTGAGGCGCACCAGCTCGGCGAGCTGCCGTGACCAGCTGCGGAACGCGTCGAGCGGGCTCTCCTCCGCGAGCAGTCCGTCGACGGCGGCCTCCAGCGCGTCGATCTCGGTCGCGTAGACGGCGAGCAGCAGCGCCTCCCGGGTGGGGAAGTGCCGGTAGAGGGTGCCGGCGCCGACGCCCGCGAGCTTGCCGATCTGGTTGAGCGAGATGTCGGGGTTCTCCCGGAACGCCGTCGCCGCGACGTTGAGGATGCGCGCCCGATTGCGCTGGGCGTCGGCTCTGGGGGCGTCCGGCATGCGTCTCCTTGCTAAACGGAGAATTCTCCGTTACCGTGATGGACGAAGCGGAGAGTTCTCCGCCACGTCTATTCAAGGAGATCTCATGCAGTATCGCAAGCTCGGGACGACCGGCCTCGACGTGTCGCCCATCGCCATCGGCGCCATGAGCTACGGCGAGCCCGACCGCGGGCATCCCGTCTGGTCGAAGGGCGAGGAGGAGGCCCGTCCCCTCATCAAGCACGCGCTGGAGGCGGGGATCAACTTCTTCGACACCGCCAACATGTACTCGAACGGCTCCAGCGAGGAGATCCTCGGGCGGGCACTGCGCGACTTCGCCGACCGCGACGAGGTCGTCATCGCCACCAAGGTGCGTCATCCGATGCGGCACGGGCCGAACGGCCGCGGGCTGTCGCGCAAGGCGATCCTGGCCGAGGTGGACCACTCCCTGCAGCGACTCGGGACCGACTACATCGACCTCTACCAGATCCACCGCAACGACCACTCGACCCCGTGGGAGGAGACCCTCGAGGCGCTGAACGACGTCGTGAAGGCGGGCAAGGTGCGCTACCTCGGGGCGTCCTCGATGTTCGCGTGGGAGTTCGCGAAGGCCCTCAATCTGCAGAAGCAGCACGGCTGGGCGCGCTTCGTCTCGATGCAGGACCACTACAACCTGCTCGCCCGGGAAGAGGAGCGCGAGATGATCCCGCTCTGCCTCGATGAGGGCGTCGGCACCATCATCTGGAGCCCGCTCGCCCGCGGCCGCCTCGCCCGCGCGTGGGGCGACGCACGGGCGACGGCGCGCTCGGAGACGGACGGCGCCTACGCCGACCTGCTGTACTCGCCGGCCGAGGAGGAGTCCAACCGCGCCATCGTGAACGCGGTCGGGGAGGTCGCCGCCGCGCACGGAGTGAGCCGGGCGGCGATCGCCCTGGCCTGGCTCCGCCGCCAGCCGGTGGTGACGGCCCCGCTCGTCGGCGCGGGTTCCATCGAGCAGATCGACGACGCCATCGCCTCGCTCGAGGTGGAGCTCACGGACGACGAGGTCACCGCCCTGATCGCCCCCTACACGCCGCGGTACGACTTCCAGGGCGTCTCGGATGAAGCGACCATGGAGGCCATCCGCCGACGCGTGCCCGGAATGGCGCTGTCCTGATCCCCCACGAACTGGGGGTAACCGGGGTACAAATTACGTCCTCATTAACGAGGACTTTTCCAGGCGGCGGACGTAGCCTCGATTACAGATGAGAAATCCTCATCTCGCTCGAAGCTCGGGCGGAGTCGGATGAGACGCTCCTGGGGGAGTGCCGGAGACGGCCATCATGATCGCGCAGACCGCACACTCGCACCACCGCAGGAACCGCCGCCCGTCCACGGCTCCGCACCGCCGCTCCCGGGTCTCCGTCGTGCTGACCACGCTCCTCGCCATCGCCACCGTCGTGGCGGGCAGCGTGGTCGGCGGAGGCCTCTTCTACGCCGGAAGCGTCGCGTCGACCTTCAACTCGGCCGTGACTCACATCCCGCGCGCCTTCCCGGAGGCCGCCTCTCGGCCGACCCCCGTCTCCACCGGCGCCATGAACATCCTGCTCATCGGGTCGGACTCGCGGGGCGACCCGACCACGGTCGGGCAGGCCACCACGTCCAACCAGCGCTCCGACACGATGATGCTCGTGCACATCGACGCCGACCGCAAAGACGTCTACGTCATGTCGATCATGCGCGACCTGTGGGTCCCGATCCCGGGGAAGGGCACGGCGAAGATCAACGCGGCACTCGCCTGGGGAGGGACGCCGCTGGCGATCCAGACCGTCGAGCAGCTCCTCGGAACGCACATCGACCACGTCGCGATCATCGACTTCCAGGGGCTCGAAGGGATGACCGACGCCCTCGGCGGGGTGGATGTGGACAGCCCGGTCGGCTTCACCTCGTCGAAGAAGCCGCACTACACGTTCGTGAAGGGGCTCAACCACCTCGACGGAGCGCAGGCCCTGGCCTTCGCGCGGGAGCGCTACGCCTTCCCGACCGCCGACTACCAGCGGGTGGCGAACCAGCAGGCCCTGCTGCAGGCCATCGTCCACAAGCTCCTCAGCAGCGGCACGCTGACGGATCCGGCCGCCGTCACGTCCTTCGCCGGCGCGGTGGGCCGGTACCTGAAGGTCGACGCCCAGTTCGACCTCCCGACGATGATCGGCCTGGCGGCGAGCATGCGCCTCTCCGGCGCCTCCAGCATCCACGCCTTCACGATGCCGACGGCCGGAACCGGGACCTCGCCCGACGGTCAGTCGATCGTCAGGGTGGACGAGGGCTCGCTTCCGGCTCTGCGCTCGGCGCTCTCCGACGATGCGCTCGGGACCTTCACGTCGGTGCGCTGACGGCCCGGGTCAGGCGCGGCGCAGCATCCGCAGCCCGGCGGGCACCGACAGCGCGGCGACGGCGGCGACGAACACCACCAGCACCGGGACGAGCGGCCACACGATGAGCGCGACGCCGACGAGCAGCACGGGGACGGCCAGGCCGATGTACGCGATCAGGAAGATCGCGGCCAGCACCTCGCCGCGGCGCTCCGGCGCGGCCAGGGAGGCGGCGGCGGCGATCGCGGAGCGGAACTGCAGTCCGACGCCCGCGCCCGCCAGCACGCCGCTGACCAGGAACACCGCGAACGAAGCGATCAGCACACCGGTCGCGAGGCCCGCGAGCCCCACGAGCATCAGCACGAGAGCCAGGATCAGCTGGGCGCGGGCGGAGAGGCGTCCGAAGACGATCTGCGAGACCGCCGATGCCGCGAAGACCGCGAAGGGCACGAACCCGGCCAGCAGGTGCGATGTCTGGTGGAGGGTGACGACGAGCACGCTCGGCGCGAGCGACGTGAACAGCCCGAACACCGCGAAGCCGGCGAAGGCGGCGACGGCCGCGGCGGAGAAGGCGCCGCGCGCCTCGGCGGGCAGCGAGATGCGCTGCGGGCGGTAGGCCGGGCGCTCCTCGGCGCGCTCCACTGTCTCGGGGACGAGGGCGACGGCGACGGCCGCGACCGCGAGCAGGATGAGGAACACGGCGTACGGGAGGAGCAGGGGCTCGGGGAGGAGCTGCGCGAACGCGCCGCCGATCAGCGGGCCGAGGGCGAGTCCGCCCGTGTTCACGACCGTGGAGACGGTTCCGGCGGTCGCCGGGCCCTCGTCGGGGCGCGCGACCGCGCGGAGCTCGCTGAGGTGCGCTGTGGCGCTCGCGGTGAGGGCGCCGACGCCGATCCCGGAGAGGGTGCGCGCGACGATGAGGCCGGTGACGTCGTTCCAGACCAGGAACAGGGCGGCGGAGACGATCTCGACGAGCACGGCGATGAGCACCATCCTGCGCCGCCCGGCGATGTCGCTCAGGTGGCCGATCAGGAAGAGGCTGGCGATGACGCCGACCGCGTACGCGGCGAAGATGACGGTGACCACCCAGGTCGGGAAGCCGTCGCGCGCCTGGTAGAACGCGTACAGCGGGGTCGGGACGGTCGAGAAGGCCATGACGGCGAGGAACGCCGCGGCGATGACCCAGAAGCCGGCGCCGTGGCGCAGGCGGAAGGAACGCCGGGCGCGACCCGGAGCGGTCCCCAGGCGAGGGGAGGATCCGGTGGGGGCGGAGGAGTCGAGCGTGCTGGTCATGGTTCGATAGTGCTCCTCCTCGCCCATCGAGTCCAACGGAAATAGCCGATGCTGACGATCGACTCGGACGATCGTCAGCGGTAGGCTGCGAGCGTGGACACGCGCCAGCTCGAGTACCTCGTCGCTGTGGCGGACGAGCTCAACTTCACCCGCGCCGCCGCGCGCGTCTTCGCGGCGCAGTCGACCGTCTCCGCGGGCATCCGCAGCCTGGAGACCGAGCTCGGAGCGACCCTGTTCGAGCGGGATGCGCACGGCGTCCGCCTGACCGAGGCCGGCCGGTCGGTGCTCCCCGAGGCGCGCGGTGCGATCGAGGCCGTGGAGAGGATGCGCGAGCTCACCGACGAGCACGGTCCGCTGCGCGGCACGGTCCGGGTCGGCATCTTCACGAACCTGACGACCGTCGACCTGCCCGGGATCATGGGCGAGTTCCACCGGCGGCATCCATACGTGGACCTGCGCCTCGGCCCCTCCCCGAGCGGGTCGACCGGACTGGTGGAGGACGTGCGCCAGGGGCGGCTCGACATCGCGTTCCACGGACTCCCCGACGCCGTCCCCGACCTCGTCACGCGACCCCTCGTCGACTCGCCCTTCCTCGTCGTGCTGCCCGAGGGTCATCGTCTCGCCGGCCGCTCCTCGGTCGCCCTCGCCGACCTCGCGGATGAGGCCTGGGTGGACTCGCGCGCGGGCTTCGGCAACCGGGTCACCCTCGACCGCGCGTTCCAAGCGCTCGGCCTGAGCCGCCGCGTGCCCACCGAGCTGGCCGACCTCGGCGAGATCCCCCGCTTCGTGGCGGCCGGACTAGGGGTGGCGGCGTTGCCCGAGCTGACCATCATCCCCGCCGCCGGCACCGTGCTGCGCCCGCTCAGCAGGCCGGTGGACTGGCGGCTCAGCGCCATCGCCCGGAAGCGGCCCGGCCGTGCGGCGGAGGCCCTGCTCGACCTGCTCACCGAACGGATCGGGTCTTCCTGACGGCGAAGGCTACCCTCCGTCGCACCGCATGGGCCAGACTCAGACGAGGGAGGCCTCGTGGGCGGCGAATTGGACTTCACGGACCAGTTGCGGCTGGAACTGCGGCATCGCATCCGACCGATGCCCGGCAGGAACCCGAAGGAGCGCGGGCGCACCACGACCCCGCTCGAGCTGCTGTACGACCTGACCTACGTCGTCGCCTTCGCCGCCGCGTCGGATCAGCTGGCCGAGCAGCTCGCCCACGGCGACGTCTGGCCGGCGCTCGGCGCCTACGTGTTCGCGGTGTGGGCGGTCAGCTGGGCCTGGCTCAACTTCACCTGGTTCTCGTCGGCCTACGGCAACGACGATGTGCTCATCCGCCTGGCGACCATCGTCCAGATGATCGGGGTGATCGTGCTCACGTACGGGCTCCCGGTCAGCTTCGAGGCCGCCGCGCACGGCGAGAGCCCGAACAACCTGCTCATGGTGATCGGATACATCATCATGCGCGTGCCGTTGATCGCACTGTGGCTGCGGGCGGCGCGCTCCGATCCTGGCCATCGGCCGAACGCGCTCTCGTACGTGGTCATCATCTCGGTGGCGCAGGTCGGCTGGCTGCTGACGGCGATCGTCCCGATGCCCGCCGAGGTGACGGTGGTCGCCATCGTGGTGCTCGCGCTCGCCGAGATGGTGGCTCCCCTGGTGGCGACCCGGATCTTCGGCTTCTCGCCGTGGAATCCGGGCCACCTCGCCGAGCGCTTCGCGCTGCTGACGCTGATCACGATCGGCGAGGTCATCGCCGCGACGACCGCCGCCGTCGGCGCGCTGACCCAGGAGGCGGGCTGGTCGGTCGAGGCCGTGCTGATCGCCTCCTCCGGCCTGGTGATGGCCGCCGCCGTGTGGTGGAGCTACTTCCTCGTGCCGTCGCGGCTGGTGCTGGAGCGGCGGCCGGAGCGGGCGTTCGGGTGGCGGTACGCCCATCTCGCGCTGTTCGGGACGATCGCCGCGATCGGCGCCGGCCTGCACCTGGCCACCATCGCCGTCGTGAACGGGGGCGTCTCGCTGCTCGGGGTCGCCATCGCCCTGACCGTGCCGCTGGCCGCCACGATCGTGCTGATCTTCCTGATCTGGAGCGTTCTGCTGCGCTCGTTCGACCTCACGCACCTGCCGCTGCTGCTGATCACGCTCGCGCCGCTGGCCGCCGCCGTCGTGGTCGGCGCCGTGACGCATCCCGGTCAGCCCATCGACCTGGACCAGCCGGGGCAGCTCACCACCCTGAGCGTCGTGATCGGGCTGGTCGCGCTCGGAGCCGTCATCGAGGTGGTCGGACACGAGCTCGTCGGGTTCAGCCACACGCTGCGGGCGTGGCGGAGCGACACATCCGCCGCCCCGCTCACCGCTGCGGACGCGCGTCCGGACTGAGCTCCGGCTCGTCCCGGGCCAAGGGCTCACAGAGTGGGGTGGTAGTAGCCAATCTCAAGGCCGGGAACTGAATGTACCAAATCAAGAATGTGTTTCGAGTAGTCGGTACTACCTTCGATCTGGTCCACAAGGCTCGCCAGGAGAGTGATTCCGGCGGCTGGTGTCTTGGGATGGAGGTATGCCCTCTTGATATTCAGTGCGATATCAGGGAGCGTGACGTTTCCGTCGAATCTTCTGTTCCATAGACGCCCGTGGTGCGCGGCAATGTTGCGTAGAAACGTGACATTTTGGACCGCTTGAAGCAACTTCGGTACGTCGCCGATGTTCACAGATTTCGCGATGGGCTCGAGTAGGGTCTTATCCCTGAGAGCCCGCAGTAGGCGCGAGAACGTCCCTATGGAGATGACCTCCACAGCTGCCCAGAAGGGCACCGGTTCACCTCGATCGATGTGATGCTTAATGAATATCTCGTCGCGTCCTTGGACGGCCTTGAGGTCTCCGAGGACCGTCCCTCGATTCTTGAGCTGTTTCTGCCATCGACTGAACCCAGGATCCTCCAGGCTGGGAGGCGCCTCCACCGGGAGATAGAAGTTCTCGTCCAGGTACGAATCCCCGGCCCCGACGACCCTCGCCAGGTGGTATGCCACTCTGCTTCGCAACGTTGGTTCAACCACTGAGACGCCATCAAGAATGGCGTTTCGAAGCGCGCGGTCAAGGTCGTAGACCTCCATCAAATCAGCAGCGCTGGTTCCCTCGCGATACCGCTCGGAAGAGCTGATCGGATCGTAGAAGCATCGAGCATAGCCGCTCACGCGGTAGTAGTTGCTGGAGTACAGGAACATGGCAAATCTGTCTGCACTAACGTTTCCTAAGTACAACCCGCGGTCCAGGTGTCGCTGGACTTGCGCGGTCAGGTCGATCCATTGCTTCACGTCTGACCAATCGAGCATTAAACGAAGAACCCACCCAGCCCGAGGGCTGAATGGGTCCGAATGTTGAGATAAGGATAACACATTCCCCGCATATCGAGCGGTTAATCGTGTACTCCAGGTTGCTGCGCGCAGCGGGGGACCCCACGGTGCGCCAGTCCATTGAGACAACACGGACTCGCAGTCGACCTCACCGCTCACCGCTGCGGACGCGCGTCCGGACTGAGCTCCGGCTCGTCCTGGCCCTCGCTGCCCTCGGCGGCCCGATCGCCGCGCGTCTTGAGGAGGCTGGCGGCCGCGGCGACGGCGATCGTCGTTCCGATGAACAGCAGCGACAGCCAGGTCGGGATCTCGGGGATCCACTCGACCGGGCGGCCCCCGTTGATGAACGGGAGCTCGTTGACGTGCAGCGCGTGGAAGACGAGCTTGACCCCGATGAAGCCGAGGATGACCGCGAGACCCTGCGACAGGTAGACCAGCCGTTCGAGGAGCCCGCCGATCAGGAAGTACAGCTGGCGGAGTCCCATCAGGGCGAACGCGTTGGCGGTGAAGACGATGTAGGCCTCGCTGGTGAGCCCGTAGATCGCCGGGATGGAGTCGACGGCGAAGACCACGTCGATGAGGCTGATCGCGATGATGGTCAGCAGCATCGGGGTGACGAAGCGGCGTCCGTCCTTCTTCACCGTCAGCCGGTCGCGGTTGTACTCGTCGGTGACGGGCAGGTGCCGTCTGATGAACCGCATCACCCGGTTGTCGGACGGGTCGGACTCGTGCGAGGCGAACGCCTGCCGCCACGCCAGGAAGAGCAGGAGGGCGCCGAACAGGTAGAACACCCACGAGTAGTTCTCGATGAGCCCGGCGCCGACGGCGATGAACGCGCCGCGCAGCACCAGGGCGATGAGGATGCCGATCATCAGCACCTTCTGCTGGTACGCCTTCGGCACGGCGAACGCCGAGATCAGCAGCAGGAAGACGAAGAGGTTGTCGACCGAGAGGACCTTCTCGGTCAGGTAGCCGGCGAAGTACTCGCCGCCGTACGTCCAGCCGGAGACCATGCCGATTCCGACGCCGAACAGCAGCGCGAGTCCGATGTAGAAGGCGGACCAGCGCGCCGATTCGCCGATGGTCGGCTCATGCGGCTTCCGCACGTGCGCGAAGAACTCGTAGACGAAGAACGCGATCGTGACGGCGATCGTGATGATCCAGATGAGCGGGGTGACCTGCACCGGGACTCCAAGGGGTAGGCGGAACGTCTCGCCAAGGTCTCCTCCGCCCCGACCGGATCGACGATCTCGGTTCGGGACCAGCGGCCCGGGATGCGATGGCGCATCCGTAATGACGGGCTCACTGCGGGCGGGAGTACTCCCCTTGTTGTCCTCGATCCTAGCGGCGAGCGGGCTGGGGAAGTGCTGGCAAATCGGTGTCAACCGTCTCGATCGACGCCGCCGTGACCTCGATCACGGCGTCCGGGATGCCCGCGACGGCCGCCCACGCGCGCGCCGCCGTGTACACGTCGCGGCAGACCGCGGCCGCTGGCCGCTCCGTGCCGACCCCGATCCGGATCGCGATGCGGTCGGGGGCGACGGCGATGTCGTCCGCAGGGGCGCCCCCGACCGCTGCGGCCACCGCTCCGGTGACCCGGCCGACCAGGCCGGCGGCGGGGTAGAGGCGGGCCACCCCGGGCACTCCGCCGATCAGGGCGGCGAGCTCGGCCGCGGGTGAGGCGTCCGTCGCGCTCATGCGGGTCCTCCGTCCTGGGCGCGTCCGGCGCGCACATCCGTCACCGTCACATCCACCGACGCGACGTTCAGTTCGGCGTGGGCCGCGAGCTCCGCCGCGACCGCGGCACGCACTTCGGCGGCGACGGCCTCGAGCGGGTCGCCGTACCGGACGGAGATCTCGACGTGCACCGCGACCGGCGATCCGAGCGTCTCGAGGTCGCCGTCGAGCCGGCAGCGGCCCACGATCACGCCATCGATGCCGTCGCCGACGTCGCGCACCAGCGCCCGCACGGCGCCTTCCGTCAGCGCCAGGTCGGCGGTCTCGTCGGGGTGCGAGAGGGGAACGCGCCGGCCGGATTGCACATCCAGCCGGATGCCGTCGAGGATGCGGCTCACCCATCCGTCGTCGGTCGGGGAGCGCTCGGCCTCGACCTCCATCAGCTCCATCGTCGTGCGGCTGAGTCGTTCGAGGGAGGCCAGCGCGGCGCGGCACTCCGGGGAGCCGTCGATCGAGGGGTCCGCGGGCGTCCGGCCGCGGGCCAGGTAGTCGCTCAGCTCGTCGAGCGTGTGCCCGTCGATGAGCTCGTCGCCGGGGAGGTACGGGTCGGTCATCGCCAGTCCTCCATCGCCTCGAGCAGTCGTCTTCTTCCGCGAGCGAGCTGGCCGCGGACGGTCGATACCGGGATGTCGAGCTCCTGCGCGATCTCGTCGTAACTGTACTGTCCCACTTCGCGGAGCACCCAGCATCTCCTCTGCAGCTCGGGCAGCGCGTCCAGGGCGCGGCCGAGGGCTTCGTTCGCGGTGCGGACCTCCGTCACGTGCTCCGGACCGGCGGCCGCGGGCGCCGGAGCGTCCAGCTCGGTCACGTCGTCGTACTCGTGCCGAGCGCGGATGCGGTCGATGCAGCGGCGGCTCAGGATGCGCATGAGCCACGACTTGACGGCCGCCCCCTCGTGCAGCTCCCCGAGCCGGCGCCATGCCGTGACGAAGGTCTCCTGCACCACGTCGTCCGATTCGTAGGTCGACCCGAGCATGCGCGCTGCGTACGCCCGCATCAGAGGTCCGTGGCGGCGGACGAGCACCTCGAAGGCGACCGTGTCGCCGTCCGCAGCGCGGCCCGCGAGCGTGTCGTCACCGGCGTCGAGGAGGTCGTGCAGGCTTGTCCGCGTCACCCTGCCCCCTTCCGCGACTCGGTCCACCCCTTGAGTGTAGGCCGGGTTCTGCTAGAACGGGTAGTAACTAGCCAGGCGAGACGATTGAGCGATTTCTCAGGTTCTCGGCGTGACGAACGGCGCCGCCGCTCCGTCACAGGAGTGCGACCCACACGAATGGGCCGCACGAAACGGATCGGAAGGACAGGACATGGCAACCACCACATCCACCACCGCGGTTCCGGCGGAGCCCGCCACCGGCAAGACCGTGATCAGCGACGCCGTCGTGGCGAAGGTCGCCGGCATCGCGGCGCGCGAGGTCCCCGGCGTCCACGCGCTCGGAGGCGGAGCGGCCCGTGCCCTCGGCGCTCTGCGCGAGGCGATCAACGCGACCGACCACGGCCAGGGCATCAGCGTCGAGGTCGGCGAGAAGCAGGTCGCCGCGGACGTGACCATCGTCGCCGAGTACCCGGTGTCGCTGCAGAAGGTCGCCGCCGATGTGCGCTCCGCGATCGTCCAGGCGATCGAGCGGATCGTCGGGCTGGAGGTCACCGAGGTCAACGTGACCATCAACGACGTGCACCTGCCGAGCGACGACGACGATCAGGAAGCCCGGGTCCAGTGACCGCCGCCCGCTTCGGCGCCCTCATCGGAGGCGGCCTGGCCGTCGTCTGGGCGGCGTTCGGCTTCTGGGTCTTCGTCGGCGTGGCCGCTGCCGCGCTGGTCGGGTACCTGGTGGCGCGCGTCCTCGGCGGCGAGGTCGACCTGGCCCGCCTGGCCGACGCCCTGCGCGGCCGGCGCTCGTCGTCATGACCGCCGGGCGCGACCGGTTCGAGCGGATCGCCCTCGAGCACCTCGCCCGTGCGGTCGCCGCCGACGCTCTCGGGGTCGGCGCGACCGACATCTCGGCCCGCGTGCGCGACGAATCCGGCGCGCTGGCCGTCCGGCTCACGACGCCGGTCGCGGTGCGGTCGCTCCGGTCGGGGGCCGGTGAGCCCCTGGCTGCCCGGCTGACCGACGCCGGCACCCGCATCCGGGAGCGCCTCGCAGAGCTCACCGGTCTCGAGGTGGCCCGCGTCGACCTCCGGGCGACCGGGGCCGTCATCACGGAGAGGAGAGTGCGATGAACCGGCTGGAGGCGCGCATCGTGCGCCGCGAGACCCACTCCCCGCGCACGGTCGCCGCCGCGGTCGTCGCCGTCGTCCTCGTCGTCGCCGTCGCGTGGCTGGCGACCGAGGGCGTGCTCCATCTGCTCGGGCTGCGCCCGCTGCTGCTGGCCCCGCGTGCACAGCTCGCCGCTGTCGCCGCGGCGCCGTCCGCGGGGGCGCCCCTGCTCGTCGCCGTCGCGATCGTCGCCGGTGTGGCCGGGGTGATCCTCCTCGCGCTGGCGCTGCTCCCCGGGCGGCGTGCCCGCCGGGTGGTCCTCGGCGACCGCGCGGCCGTCGTCGCCGACGACGAGATGCTCGCCTCCGCCCTCGCCCGGCGCGCCTCCCGTGCCGCGGCGGTGTCGCCCGACTCGGTGACCGTGAGCCTCGGACGCCGCACCGGGGTGGTGCGCATCGTGCCCGTCAGCGGGATGCGCGTGGACCGCGACGAGGTGCGGACCGCCGTCTCGGAGGAGTTCGCCCTCGCCCGCACGACAGGTCCCATGCGGTTCAGCATCCTCGTCTCCCCCACAGGAAAGGTCGGATCGTGAACGACACCAACCGCGTCATCAACCGGCTGCTGCTCGCCGTCACCGGGCTCATCGCCCTCGTCGTCGCGGCGCTCGCCGTGGCCCTCCTCCTCGTCCCCGACGCGGGACGGATCTGGCGCGGCGTCGGCCGCTCCGCGACGACGACGGCCGACGCCGCCTTCGGGCAGCCGCTGTGGCCCGGGACGACGATCAGTCTTGCCGCGCTCGTCGCCCTCGTCGTGGCCGTCCTGTTCGTGGTGCTGCTGATCGCCCTGATCCTCCGGGCAGGTCACGGCTCGACCTCCACGGTCCTCACGCTGCAGACGCCGGACGGCTCCGTCGAGCTCGACACGGCGGTCCCCGCGACCCTGCTCTCCGAGCAGCTGAAGCCCGTGCCGGGCGTCGCCGGGGTGGCGGTGAGCGCCTACCGGGTGCGGCGCACGCCGGCGCTGAAGGTGACGGTCCGCTGCCGCCGCGGCGCATCCCCGCGCGAGGTGACGGACGCGGTGGATGAAGCGGTGACGCTCCTCGACGCCGCCCTCGGCACAACGCTTCCCGTCTTCGCCCAGCTGGTCGGCGGCTTCCGCTCCCGGCTCCAGGCGGCGACGCGGGTCGACACGTCCACGAGCGCCGCCCGGCCCTCGTGAGGCACCCGAAACACCCCATCCCAACCACAAGAAGGAAGGAGACAGCCATGAGTGCTGCCGACAAGATCAAGAACACCGCTCAGGAGCTGAAGGGCAAGGCCGAGGAGGCCATCGGCAAGCTCACCGACGACGACAAGAAGGTCGCGGAGGGCAAGGCCGACCAGGCCGCCGCCAAGGCGAAGAACGTCGGCGAGGACATCAAGGACGCCTTCAAGTAAGCCGACGCCGAGCTCGGAGAGCTCGGAAGCGCCGCGGTCCAATGCCGCGGCGCTTCGTCGTCCCGGCGGCGGTCGCCGTCAGAGGCTGGTGCCGGTGTGCGCCCGCAGCGCCGCGACGACCGCATCCTGGAACGCCAGGTCGGCGACGGCGGGATGCGGTCGCTGCTGTCGCTGGTGGTGCCAGTACGCCGACGTGCGGGTCTCCGGGTCTTCGCCCTCGGCGAGCCAGACCTGCGTGCGGTGACCGAGCTCGAGGTCGTCGGGGGCGTTGCGCCCGCCCATCCGCGTCGGCACCCAGCCGGGGTCGACCGCGTTGCTGAAGACGCCGGCACGGAAGCGGGGGAGCGCGGCCGCGAGGGCGGTCACGATCAGCTTGCTGTCGGAGTACGACGCGGTGCGCGTGCGACCCGACCAGTCGAGCCCGTCGAGGGTCGCGCGTCCGCCGCGATGCATCCCGCTGCTGAGGAACACGTAGCGTTCGGCGGGGACCAGGGCCGTCACCAGGTAGGGCGCGACCACGTTGACCGGGAGGAGGGCGGGGCCGTCGATCACGCCGGCGTTGTGGATCACCGCATCCACCCCTCCGGCGTCCGCCACGTCGCCGGCGAGCGCCCGCACCTGTTCCTCGTCGGAGAGCTCCGCGGCCAGGATGATCCCGTCATCGCCGAGCGCCTCCCGCAGCGCTCCCGCCCTGTCCACGCTGCGGACGTGGCCGACCACAGTGTGACCGTGCTCGGCCAGCTCCCGCGCGGCACCGAAGCCCAGTCCGCTCCCCGCGCCGGTCACCAGAACTCTCGCCATCTCGCGCCTCCTCGTCCTCCCCTACGCTACGACCGCGCGCGGGGAGTCGGGGCGTTCTGACAGGGAGCCCCTGGCTCAGGCGGCGAGCGCGCTCACCGCACGGACGGCGTCCACGATCGTCTCGGCCACCGCATCCGGCTGCGAGACCGGCAGGGCGTGCGAACCACCCGCGACCTCGCGGACCCCGCGGGCCTTCGCGCGTTCTGCGCCGGCCCGGTGCTCGGCGACGGGGATGTTGAGGTCGGCGTCGCCGAACACGCACCATGCGGGTGTCGTCGCCCAGGCCGGCGTGCTGGTCGGGAGCGCCTCCGTGAGTGCTGCCTGCGTGACGGGACGCTGCGTCGCCGCCATCAGACCGGCCGTGCGCTCGTCCACGTCGGCGGCGAACTGGTGGTGGAAGGCGTCCGGGCTGATGACGAGGTCGGCCCCGCCCGACGACAGCGGATGCGCGTCGAGGGCGTCCCCGAGGGTGCTGCCCGGGAACTCCGACGACAGGTCGAACGCGGTCTGGCCGTGCTCCGGGACGAACGCATTGACGTAGACCAGGGCGACGACGCGGTCGTTCGCGGATCCGGCCTCCGAGATGACGAGGCCGCCGTAGGAGTGCCCGACGAGGACGACCGGGCCCTCGACCGCGGCGATCACGTCGCGGAGGTAGGCGGCGTCGCCGGTCAGGCTGCGCAGCGGGTTCGCTGCCGCGACGACGGGGATCGACTGCCGGTGCAGGCGCTCGATGACGCCATTCCAGCTGGAGGCGTCGGCGAATGCGCCGTGCACGAGGACGACGGTGGGTGTCTGGTCTGTCATGGTGATGTCCTTCCGTTCGGGTGCGCCATGCCGACGCACGTCAGCTAGGACCGGCGGGCGCGGTCTCGCGTGACAGGCCGGCGATCGTGGGCGATGCGCCGGGCCGTCATTACGATGAAGTCGACGCCCCCTTTTCCGCCGACCCTGGAGCCGCCATGAGCACGTTCTCGGACGAGTCCGCGCGCTCGTTCTCCGCGGGCGCCGACCCGGAGCCCGAGGGTGCCGACGACATCCGGCTGACGTTCGACCGGGATGTGCTCCGGCAGTTCCAGGATGCGGTGGACGCTGCCGACTACGACACGGCGACCGCCGTCGTCCGGGACCACTGGTTCGACGTCGTCATCGGGATCCGGCAGGGGTTCGCGCAGGTCGCCGAGCGGATACCGGCGTCCGAGCTGCACACGCGTCCGCTGCTCATGATGATGCTCGGCATCGCCTACAACCTGCAGCCGCATCGCCGGATGAAGGGGCTGCGGTACTTCGTCGGGGCGGCTCGCGCCGCTCGGCAGGGGGTCGACCGGATGGGACCCGTCGACCGCGCGCTCATCCTCGTCAGCGAGAGCGCTGCGTACCGCCTGATCGGGCGACCGCGACTCGGCGGCGCGGCGGCACGGAAGGCGGTCGCGGCGCTCGACGGGCTGCCGCTGGACCAGCGCGCCTCCGTTCAGGCGCTCTCCCGCATCTACGCGCACGTCGGCACGACCCAGTACTACGCGGGCGAGGTCGAGCTGGCCCTGGAGACCTTCGAGAAGGGCCTGGCCGAGTCTCCGCCCACCGGGTACTCCTCCGGCTTCGCCAACGTCGCGATGGCGGCCGGCATCCACGCGCTCCGGGGCGACATCCACGAGGCGATGGCCTACATCGAGCTGGCCCAGGACGAGCAGTGGACGGCCATGCAGCGCTCCTGGTATCCGGGGACGTTCTACCGCATCGCCGAGGCGGTCGTGGCGCTGGAACGGTTCGACGCCCCGACGGCGCGGGAGCAGCTGGCGGCGATGACCCACGACCGCCGGACCATCGAGCACTGGCGGGCGATCGCCGTCACCGAGGCGTTCGTCGAGCTGGTCGACGGCCGGCCCTCCGCGGGGCTCGCCGGGATGGACGCGTTCGCCGCCCTGCGGGGTGCGGAGGGGCGCGGGGCGGCAGCCCGCCGCGAGCTCGCGCCGTCCCGGGCGCTGCTGCACATCGCGCTCGGCGACCTCACGACCGCGACGGCCGTGCTCCGTCAGCTCGATTCGGGCAGCGTGCACCGTCACGTCGGGCAGGCGCGTGTCGAACTGGCGCTCGGCCGGACGGGCGCGGCGCTCCAGCAGCTGCGCCGGGTCGCCGGAGAGCTGATGGACTCCCGCGTGCGCGCGGAGGCGCTGTCGCTGGAGTCCGCCGCGCTCCTCCGATTCGCCGGCGGTCCGCGCCGGAGAACGGCCGTGGAGGAACTGGGGGAGCTCCTGCGCGCGAGCGGTCAACGGCTCGCCGTCGCACTCGTGCCCGTCGACGACTTCCCCGGCCTCGTCGATGCGCTCGCGGGAGCGGGCTTCGGCGACGTGCTCGAGGGGGTTCCCGCCCGGTCCCTGCTGCTGCCGCGGCCCGAAGGCGAACCGCTCAGCCCGCGCGAGCTCGCCGTGCTCGAGGTCTACCTGCGGACCTCCCGCGTCCCCGAGGTCGCGCAGGAGCTGGGGGTCTCCGTGAACACGGTGAAGTCGCAGATCCGCAGCATCTACCGGAAGCTGGACGTGTCGAACCGCGATGAGGCGATCGCCGTCGCTCTCGACCGGCACCTGGTGCGACCGCAGGACTGACGTCGGCGAATAAACCGCGCCTCTCCGTTGTTATTGAGAATAGATTTCAACAAGGGAGGTCCGTCATGAAGGTACGCAACTCACTGAGCTCGCTCAAGGCGATGCCCGGCGCCCAGGTGGTGCGCCGCCGGGGCCGCACGTTCATCATCAACAAGAAGAACCCGCGGATGAAGGCCCGTCAGGGCTGAGCACGACGCGGACGAAGGGCGCAGGGTCGAACGACCCTGCGCCCTCCGTCGTCTGAGCCACGTCGGAGGCACTACCCCCAATGACGCAGCTTGGCGGGGTCCGCGACGACCCACAGGTGGTCGACGGCGCCGGCGGTTCCGGAGGGCACCGCGACGGCGACCACCTGTCCGCCGCGGGACGCGACGAGGCCGGAGCGCCCGTTCATCGGTCGAGCTTCCAGCCGGAGTGTCGACGGTTCGCCCAGCACGCAGCGCAGCAGCGCGACCGCGCAGGCCGGTCCGGCCGCGACCGGGAGCGCCGCCCCGCCGCCTCCGCGGTCGACCACCAGGTGGACGTCCGGCCCGAGCAGCCGCGCCAGGGCCGCACCGTCGCCGGCGAGGTATGCGTCGCCCAGCAACGCCGTCAGAGCAGTGGCCGCGACGGCCGCCTCCGCGTCACGCCGCGCCCGCCCGCGTCTCCTCTGGTTCCGTGATCGCCTCATCCACTCGTCCTCCGGCGACGGCCTCGTCGCGGGTCTGGGAGTCCACCGGCTCCAGCCTGTCCTCGAAGAACACTCGGGCGAGGGTCGTCCTGAGCCGCTCCGAGAGACGCAGCCGCCCGTCCTCGTCCGGCCGCGCGTCGACCGGGTCCATGGCGGCCGGTCCGGCGAGACGGTACCGCTCGGCCGCATCCACCGCGCCGTGCACCTCCACGTACTCGCCGCCCGGCAGCCGGACGATCCGCCCGGTCTCGTACCCGTGCAGCAGGATGTCGCGGTCGCGCTTCTGCAAAGCCAGGCACACCCGTCGCGTGACGAGGAAGGCCGCGACCGGGCCCACCACGACCAGCACCTGGTAGCCGGCCACCACCGACTCGACCGCGAGGTGGAAGTGCGTGGCCACGAGGTCGGCGCTGCCCGCGCCCCACAGGGATGCGTAGAAGACGATGGCCGAGACGCCCAGGCCGGTGCGGGTCGGCTCGTTGCGCGGGCGGTCGAGGAGGTGGTGATCGCGGTGGTCGCCGGTCACCCACTCCTCGACGAACGGGTACACCGCGATGGCGACCAGGTAGAGTCCGACGACCGCGAGCGGGATGAGGATCGCGAGCGTCCAGGTGCGGCCGAGCCACTCGAACTCCCAGTCGGGCGGGACGAGGCGGAGCGCTCCGTCGAGGAAGCCGGTGTACCAGTCGGGCTGGCTGCCGGCGGAGGCGTCGCCGGGGGAGGAGGGTCCGTACAGCCAGATCGGGCTGATCGTGACCGTGGCGGCGAGGAGGACGATCACTCCGGTCGCGATCGCGAGAAGGCCGCCCGCCCGGGCCGCCAGCTCCGGCAGCACCGGGACCCCGACGATCCGCTCCTCCGTGCGCCCCGGCCCGGCGAACTGCGCCGGCTTCTCGGTGTACGCGCGTCGAGCCCGCGCAGCGAGCAGCAGCACCAGGAGGGCAGGCACGACCGCGACATGGATGGGGTAGAGGTTCTCGATGATCCGTCCCGGGAACTCGCCGCCGAACAGCAGCGCCGACAGCCAGGTGCCGACCACCGGGATGCCGAGGACGATCCCCTCCACGATCCGCAGCCCGGTGCCGGAGAGCATGTCGTCGGGGAGGGCGTACCCACTCCACCCGCCGAGGAGGGCGGTGATCAGCAGGCCGAACAGCAGGACCCACGACAACCGGCGGGGGCGGCGGAACGCGCCGGTGAAGAACGACACCGCCAGCTGCAGCAGGATCGCGGCCGGGAGGAGGAGGCCCGCCCAGTGGTGCGCCTGCCGGACGAGCAGGCCGCCCGGCACCTCGAACGTGATCGCGAGGGTCGACTGCAGCGCCTTCGACATCTCGGCACCGGCGAGCGGTGCGTACGGGCCGTCGTAGGTCACCCGCGTGCCCGAGGGCGTGTAGGCGAACATCAGGAGGAAGCCGCTGACGAACAGCACGAGGACGCACGCGAAGGCGATGACCCCGAACATGTTCGTCCAGTGCAGCGGCACCCGACGGGCGCGGAGCTCGTCGCGCAGCGCGGCGGCCCGTCGACCGGCGGCGCTGACCGAGACGACCCCGGCGAGCCTGGCTGTGACGGAACGTCTCCGCCGGCGATCGACGGGCATCAGGCGGCCCTCCCGGCGAGCTCTCGCGCATCCCGCTCGGGCACCCCGCCGCCGACGAACGCCCGCCGCGGATGCTGCACCGAGAGCAGCGAGACGATGTCGCGTCCGAAGAGCAGGGCGCTCGCCCAGACCAGCAGTACGCGCACTTTGCGCTCCCACGTCGGGATCGCGAGGACGTGATAGCCGCGGTGCATCACCCAGGCGACGAAGCCGGTGATGACGATGCCGCGCCACTGGAAGATGCCGCGGCCGAGGCCCAGCGTCGCGACGACGCCGAGGCTGTGGTGCACGTAGTCCTTCGGCTGCTCCCCGCGCAGGGTCGCGACGATGTTCTTCGCCAGCCGCTTGGCCTGCCGGACCGCGTGCTGCGCGTTCGGCACCGTGATCGACCCGTCGATCGGGGATGCCAGGTCCGGCACCGCCGCGTCGTCGCCGGCCGCCCAGGCGTCCGGCACGACCGCCTCCGGTGTCCCCACCCGCAGGTCGGCGCGGACCATGACCGATCCCCGCGCCGTGACCGGCAGGTCGGTGTGGTTCGCGACGACCGGGTTGGCGCCGTTCCCGGCTGTCCACACGATGGTGTGCGCGTCGAACTCCTCACCGGTCGAGAGCACCAGGTGGCCGCCCTCGGCCGAGACGAGCTGCGCCTCCAGATGGATGCGCGCCCCACGGCGCTCCAGCGCACGCACCACCCAGCGCCCCGGCTCGTCGGTGACCTCGGGGAGGATGCGGTCGCGCGCCTCGATCAGGTGGAACGACAGGTCGGAGAAGGTCAGCTCGGGATACGACTTCAGCAGCGCGGTCGCCAGCGAGAGCGTCTCGCCGAAGCCCTCGACGCCGGAGAACCCGCCGCCCACGAAGGCGACCGTGAGCAGGCGGCTGCGCTCCGGTCCCGGTGGCAGCACCGACGCGCGGTCGAAGGCGTCGAGCAGCCGGTCCCGGATCGCGACGGCCTCCTCGACGTGCTTCATGCCGATGGCGTTCTCCGTGATCCCGGGGATGGGGAACGTGCGGGTGACCGCGCCGGCGGTGACCACGATGATGTCGTAGCCGAGCTCGAACGGCTCGCCGTCCTGCGGGAGCACCGAAACCGTCTTCGATGCGTGATCGATCCGGGTCACCGCGGCGTGGATGAGCCGCGCACGCTTCAGGTGGCTGCGGAGGGAGATGGCCGCGTGCCGCGCCTCGATCGACCCCGCTGCGACCTCGGGGAGGAACGGCTGGTACGTCATGTACGGCCGGGGATCGATGACGACGATCTCGGCCTCGTCCCTCCGCAGCCTCTTCTCGAGCTTCCATGCGGTGTAGAAACCGGCGTAACCGCCGCCCACCACGAGGATCCGGCGCATGAGTGCCTCCTGTCCGGCCGATGAATGTGCCTTCACCCGCTATGACCGGACAGCACCCCGATCTGTGACATCGGGGCGCACATCGAGGTGTGCGTCACGCCGGGACGGGGATGCGCTCCAGCTTCTGCGGGTTGAGCACCCACTGCAGGCGGCGGATGCCGTCGGCGGTGACGTCCAGCGCGACGAAGGCGACGACGGCGCCGCCGCGCACCAGCACGGCGGCCGGGGCGCCGTTGGCCTCGACGAGATGGACGGTCCCGTCCCAGAACCGGCCGGAGAACGCCTGCACGTACTTCGCCACCGTCTCCCGGGTGAAGACGGGGATGCGCGACGCGCGAGCCAGCCCGCCCCCGTCGGAGTAGCTGACGATGTCGGCCGTGAACATCCGCTCCAGCTCGGCGATGTCGCCGGACTGCGCGGCCTCGAGGAAGGCCTCCAGCATCCGCTTCTGCTGGGCGTGGTCGACCTCGCGCACGTGCCGCTCCTCCGCGAGGTGCTTCCGCGCGCGGCTGACCAGCTGCCGCGCGGAGGCCTCGGAGCCCTGGATGATCTCCGCGATCTGCGCGTACGGATAGTCGAAGGCCTCCCGCAGCACGTACGCGGCGCGCTCGGTCGGCGTCAGCTTCTCGAGCAGGACGAGCACGGCGAACTCCAGCGCCTCCCCGCGCTCGGCGCCGAGGGACGGGTCGGCACTCGTGTCGACGGGCTCGGGGAGCCACGGCCCGATGTACGTCTCGCGCTTCACGCGCGCCGACTGCGCGTGGTTGATCGCCAGCCGGGTCGCCGCGGTCGCCAGGAACGCCGCCGGCTCGCGCACGGCCGAGCGGTCGGTGCGCTGCCAGCGCTCCCAGGTGTCTTGGACGATGTCCTCCGCGTCCGCGACGGTCCCGAGCATCCGGTAGGCGATGCCGAACAGGCGCGGCCGCACCGCCGCGAACGTCGCCGCGGCGGTGTCGAGGTCGTCCTGCTCCGCTGCCCCCGTCATGGTCGAATGCTAGCGGCGCTCCTCCAGCCAGCGGGAGAACGTCGTCCCGCCGTACCGGTGGTCGGTGATCGCCGGGTCGTTGCCCGGAGTGAGCGAGCGGTCGTCGACGCGGCCGCCGAAGTACCCGGCGTCCGGATCGGTGACGACGGTCCGCGGGTCGCCCGAGGCGGAGAGCAGCCGGCGCGCGAGGTCGTCCAACCGCAGGGGCTCCGGGCCGGCGATCTCCACGATCCCGTTCGACGGGTCGGCGACGGCGACCTCCGCGAGGGCCGCCGACACGTCCGCCGCCGCGATCGGCTGCATCAGCACATCCGACAGGGTCGCGGTGCCGTCGTGCGTCGCCCCGTCGGCGAGCGCGCCGATGAACTCGAAGAACTGCGTCGCACGGAGGATGGTGAACGGCACGCCGCTCTCGCGCACGATGCGCTCCTGCGTCAGCTTCGCGCGCATGTAGCCGATGTCGGGCATGCGGTCGGCCCCCACGATGGACAGCACGACGTGGTGGCGCACCCCTGCGGTCTTCTCGGCCGCGACCAGGTTGGTCGTGGACCGCTCGAAGAACTCGTGCACCGGGCCGTCTTCGAACGAGGGCGCGTTGGGGGTGTCGACGACGACATCCGCACCCTCCAGGGCGGCGGCGAGGCCGGTGCCGGTGACCGCGTCCACGCCGGTCGACGGCGAGGCCGCGACCACCTCGTGGCCCTGCTCCTGCAGATGCGCGACGACGCCCCGGCCGATCAGGCCGGTTCCGCCGATGACGACGATCTTCATGTGCTGCTCCGTTCTGCGCGGTCTCTCCGCGCACCCATCACTTCTGACCGGCGACGGGTCCCGGATGTGACAGCCGAGCGCGAATTCCCGGTCAGCGGAGCAGGGCGTGGTGCCCCGACACCTCCGTCTCGGCCGCGTCGCCGCCGACCCCGCGCGGGTTCCGGATGCCGACGGCCGAGATGATCCCGCCCGCCGCGAGGGCGACGGCCGCTGCGCCGGCCAGCTCGTGGAAACCCGCGACCGCCGACATCGTCGCCCCTGCCGAGCCGGCCAGTGCGACCGCGACGAGGCCGGCGACGCGGGACACCGCGTTGTTGACTGCCGACGCGATCCCGGACCGTGCCGGGTCGACCGCGCCCAGGATGGTCGCCGTCAGCGGGGCGACCGTGATGGCCATGCCCAGCCCGAAGACCACAACGGCGGGCAGCACCTCGGTCAGGTAGTCGGCCTCCCGGGAGATCCGGAGCATGAGGGCGAAACCGCCTCCGGCGATCACCGGCCCGACCGTCATCATCACCCGGGGTCCGACCCGTCCGCTGAGGCGGCCGAAGTACGCCGAGAGGGCGATCAGCACGATGCTCGACGGCACCAGGGCGAACCCGGCCAGGGTCGCGCTGTACCCGGCCCCCTGCTGCAGGAACAGCGCGAGCGCGAACGTGCCGACGGCGACCCCGCCGTAGATGAATGCCGTCGCCACGTTGCCGACGGTGAAGTCGCGTGCGCGGAAGATCCCGAGCGGCAGCATCGGGTGCGCGGCCCGGCGTTCGCGGATCACGAAGGCCACGAGCGCCACCGCGCCGATCACGATCGATCCGGCGATCAGGGGCGAGCCCCATCCGAACCGGGGATGCTCGATCAGCGCGAACACGGGAAGCCCGAGTCCGAGCACGCCGAGACCAGCCCCGATGCCGTCGACGCGGGCGCGGGTGCTCGGCGCCGCGTCCCGTGGGAGCGCCCGCACGAGCAGCAGCGCGACCGCGATCGGGAGGAGGTTGACGGCGAACACCCACCGCCACGACAGGGCGTCGACCAGCACGCCGCCGAGCACCGGCCCTGCGATGCTGGCGAGGGAGGTGATGGCCGTCCAGACGCCGATCGCCCGCGGCCGGCCCGCTCCGCTGAACGTGCCGAGGATCAGCGCGAGGGAACTCGGCACGAGCAGTGCTCCGGCGACGCCCTGGAGCCCACGGGCGAGCACGAGGATGCCGGCGGTCGGTGCGAGAGCGCACAGCGCCGAGGCGACGGCGAAGCCGGCGAGACCCCAGAGCAGCACCCGTCGGCGCCCGAACAGGTCGGAGAGCGACCCGGCGAGCAGGATGACCGATCCGAGGGTCAGGAGGTACGCATCCACCACCCACTGCTGGACGGCGAGCCCGCCGCCCAGCTCCCGGCCGATCGCGGGGAGGGCCACCGTCACCACGCTGCCGTCGAGGAAGGCGATGAAGGTCGCCAGGACGGCCACCGCCAGTACCGTCCGCTGCTGCGCCGTCATCCATCCGGTCATTCGTCGTCGTCCATTCCTCGTCGTCCATTCCTCGTCGTCCCCGGGGAGGTCCCGGCTCCCGCTCTGACCGATCGCGGCGCCGATCTGTGACGGGTGCCCGGATTCCGCGACCTGTCACATCCGCGCGTCCTGCCCGGTCGTAGTGGGTGACGGGCGGTGCACGACCGCCGTCGGATACAGGATTCGAGGAGACACGGACATGAAGATCGTCGTCATCGGCGGGACCGGCCTGATCGGTTCGAAGGTGGTCGCCCTGCTGGCCGCCCACGGGCACGAGGCGATCGCCGCCTCCCCGAACTCGGGCGTGAACACGCTCACCGGCGAGGGGGTGGATGCGGCGCTCGCCGGAGCGGACGTCGTCGTCGACGTCTCCAACTCGCCGTCCTTCGCCGACGACGCGGTGATGGACTTCTTCACCACATCCACGAACACGCTCATCGCGGCCGAGAGGAAGGCCGGGGTGCGACACCACGTCGCCCTGTCGGTCGTCGGCACCGAGCGGATGACGGACAGCGGGTACATGCGCGCGAAGGTGGCTCAGGAGCTGCTCATCCGCGAGTCCGGCATCCCGTTCTCCCTCGTGCATGCCACGCAGTTCTTCGAGTTCGTGAAAGCGATCGCGGACGCGGCGACCGAGGGGGACACGGTGCGCCTCGCGCCTGTCGTCATCACGCCGATCGCGGCGGAGGACGTCGCAACGGCCGTCGCCCGCACCGCGGCCGGCTCTCCCCTCGGAGGAGTGCTCGAGGTGAGCGGTCCGGAGGAGTTCCGGCTGACCGAGCTGATCGCGCGCGGGCTGGGAGCGCGTGGCGACGCGCGTCAGGTCGTCGAGGACCCCGATGCGCGCTACTTCGGCGCCCACCTGAGCGACCGCGAGCTCGTGCCCGGGCCGGACGCGGAGGTCTTCGCCACCACGTTCGCCGACTGGCTGGACGCCCAGGTCGCCGCGTCGCGGTGACCTGGTCCGGTCCGGCCGAGCCGTGAGGTAAGAGCGGGAACACCGGGTTTCAGGCGGCCCACTCCCCGGGGCATGCGCCAAGCAGACCACGGCTGGTCCCTCCCGCCGCCGGACCTTCGCACTTCGACGAGAAAGGCGCTCCTATGTCGATGACAGCGTGGCTGCCCTCTGTGCTCACCCGCAGGCGTCAGCTCGTCGGCGAGCTGCGGGCCGCCACGGCCGCTTGCGACGCTCGGCGGCTGCGCCGCCTGCTCGACCCGGATGTCGCGGTCGTCGTTGATGCGGGGGAGCACGACCGCACGCGGATCCGCGTGGTGCGCGGGGTGGAGGACGCCGCGCTCCTGCTCGCCTACGGCCTCGGCGCCCAGCGCGGACGGGAGGTGGTCGAGCGTCCGGTCAACGGGCGTCCCGGCCTCCTGCTCTCGCGCGACGGGCGTCCGACCGCCACGATCGCCGTCGATGTGACCGCCGGTCTGGTCAGTCTCGTCTGGGTGCGACTCGGCGCGCCCGCGCTGCGACGCGGCAACACCGTGCTTCCCGTCTGACGGCGCGGCGATCCTCCGCAGGTCGTAGGCCGTCGCGACCTGCGGCTGATTCGCGTCGGGCGCGCGACACCTAGCGTCGAGAAGGTGACCGCATCCCTCTCCCTCCGACCCGCGCGCACGGCGCCGCGCACCCTTCCGGCCGTGCTGTTCGGCGTGTACCTCATCCTGCTGGTGTGGGCCGTGCTGTGGAAGTTCCACGTGCCCGACCTCAGCGGCGACGGCGTGCGCGCCGTGAAACTGGTGCCGTTCGTCGCGAGTGAGGGGTTCGGGGCCAACCGGCTCTCCGAGATGCTGGCGAACGTCGCGCTGTTCGTGCCGTTCGGCGTCTATCTCGGTGTGCTCGCGCCGCGCTGGCGCGTCGGCCCGGTCGCCGCGCTGGCGGCGCTGGCCAGCTGCATCCTCGAGGGGCTCCAGTACGTGCTCGCGTCCGGGAGCTCGGACGTCACGGATGTCATCCTCAACACGTCGGGAGCCGTCGCGGGATTCCTCGTCCTGTCGGTCCTCCGCCGGGCGTCGCGGGGCCGTGCCGTCGCCGCCGTGTTCTGGCTGTGCTTCGTCGTCACGGTCGCCGCTGCGCTGTGGGGAGCGTCCCTCCTCGGGGTGCCGCTCCATTCGCTGCCGCCGCTGCACCGCTGACGTCTCTGAACCGCTGACGCCGCGGACATCGGGGAGACGGAGCGTGTCCCTCGTTCGGGGGTCATCTGGTCGGACTGCGGGTGAAAGCGGGGTGAAATCCGGTCGGGGCCGATTCGCGCGCAGCTAGCGTGTGGCGCGGCGGGCACCGGTCTCGGTGGTGCACCGCCGCTCCATGACGCAGGACGAAGGGGATACTGCTGTGTCTGCACACCAGGATGGGCGCGGCCGCCGCCGCGACGGAAGAATCGCGCTGGCCTCGCCGTGGCGCTGGCTGGCCGCGCTGGTCGCCGGAACTCTGGCGCTCGCCGCCGCCCTTGTCGGAGCGCCCGCCATGGCCGCGCCGGTCTATCAGATCGAGGCCGCATGGGCACCGGGAACCCCGACGACCGTCAAGAGCGGCGACGTGGTCACCGGCGTCTGGCGCATCAATGTCAACGATGACGCCGAGGCGCCGTCCAACGCCCCGGTGGACAACGTGACGGTCACGATCGCCGCGCAGAGCGGGCGGTACACGGCCCTTCCCTCGCTGTGCCTCACCACCGGTGTCACCCCGGCCTCGAGCATCTCCGCCGACGGCCACACCCTCGTCTGCAACCTCGGGACGCGCGACCAGGGCACCGCCGTTGTGCTGCAGGCGCCGATCGTCGCAGACGGCGCCACCGGCGACCAGATCACCGCGGACGGCAGCATCGGCGGGGCGACCGCGACGCTGAGCCCGATCGCCATCACCAACGCGTTCGGGATGGACATCCGCTGGGGTGTCGGTTCGCCGAACTTCTCGTCCGGCGCCGGCGGCTTCCTGGTCGACTACGAGTGGACGCTGAGCAAGGCCCTCGGAAGCGAGGCCGGCCCGCAGTCGATCACCTACAACCTCAACATCGCTTCGCCGCAGGGTTCGGCAGTCTCCGTCGACGCGAAGGCATGCTCCCCGTTCACCGGTCCCGGCGCCGCGGACGGCCACCCCTGGTCCGGAGGAACACACCCGGCGACTCAGCTCACCGTTCCGGCCGGAACCTGCACCATCTCGCAGACCGGGGCGAACACGTTCCAGATGACGATCACGGGGATCGACTACTCTCCGGCGAACCCGCCGACGCTCGATTCCGCGGGCAACCGGCTCCCTGTCGATCAGGTGGCGCTGGCGTCCGGCTCCATCTGGATCCGCGTCAACACGGCCGCCTCCGGCTCGGTCGTTCTGAACTCCAACGCTCCGACCTACACCTCGGTCACCGGTCAGACCGCGCAGGACGACCCGTCGAACAATGCGGAGTCCAAGGCGTGGACGACCCCGGGCCTGTACTCCTCCGGCTGGGGCCGCGGCTACACCAACTCCGGCGGAACCCAGTGGGATGACACCTATCGCGTGTCCGCAGGAACGACCGTCGGTCAGTACATGGACTCCGGGATGCAGCTGCACACCGACCGCCCGGACGACCGCATCGTGGGTATGTGCTCCGCCCTTGACACTCGGTATGTCACCTATGCGGGCTGGGGTTGGGCCCAGCCGGTGACGGACAACACGATCGGCGCAACGGCCGAGTACTACGTGGGCAACGACCCCACGGTCGACCCGACCAGTGCCTCCTACGACCCGAATGCGTTCGACTGCGGGTCCACGGGCGGTTGGACGACGGTCCAGCCGACCGACCTCACCACGGTCAAGGCCATGCGCATCACCGCTACCCAGGGCCAGTTCGAGCAGCTCTCCGCCCAGTCCAATGTCACCGCGGTCGTCTACCAGAAGATCAACGCGAACGTCCCGGCCGGGACCGACATCTGGTCGTTCTTCTCCGGCGTGGTGGACGTGCCCCTCAACAACTGGTGGAACGGCACGGGCTGCATCACGCCCACCGCGGGCTCGCGCTACCCCTGCACCACCGGCTTCCGCGACGTGCTCCGTGTCGTGACCGCCACGCCCGCCATCGCCAAGTCGGCCGACAGCTCGGTCGTCAGCCCCGGCGACCCGGCCGTCTACACGCTGACCTACTCGGCGAACGGCGCCGGCGCCATCCCGGCGACCGTCGACGGCTACCAGCTGGTCGACACGCTGCCCGCGGGCGTCACCTACGTGGCAGGGACGGCCTCACCCGAGCCCGCGGTGTCGACCAACGGCTCCGGACAGCAGGTGCTGACCTGGACGCTGAACGGCGTCACGACGAACGCCGACCACGCCCTCACCTACCAGGCCGTGGCCGACAGCACCGTCACGCCGGGCTCCGCTCTGGTCAACTCGGTCACGGCCAGTTATGGCGGGATCTCGAAGGCCGCCGCCGCGCAGGTCACCGTGGCCACCGACGGCTACACCACCGTGGTGAAGACCGCCGACGCGCCCTTCATCCCGAACGTGAACGGCGACGGGACGGGCACGGGGTCGTGGACGGTCACCGTGAAGTCCTACGACCCGATCACGCAGCCGTTCACGGACACGATCGACATCCTCCCGTACAACGGCGACGGACGCGGCACCGCGTTCTCCGGGTCGTACACGCTGACCTCGGTGAACGCCCCGCTGGGTGCGACCGTCTACTACACGACGGCGGACCCGACCACCCTGTCGGACGACCCGTCCAGCGCGCAGAACGGCGCGGCACCGGGCGACCCGACCGGCAACACCGCGGGCTGGTCGACGACGATGCCCGCGAACCCCACGGCCATCCGCGTGATCGGCGGCAGCCTCGCCCCGGGCGCCACTCAGCAGTTCGGCGTCCACATCACCACCGACGGCGTGAAGGGCGGAGACACGCTCGTGAACCGGGCGCAGTCGATCGCGGGCCACACCGCTCTGGTGATGCGCACCTCCGCCGCCCTCTCCGTGGCCAACTTCTACTCGGCGACCATCCTCAAGGAGGTGCAAGCGGCCGACGGCACCTGGCACGACGCGAACAACGCGATCGACTACCCGGCGTTCCACTACGGCGATACCGTCCACTACCGCGTCACCGTGACGAACACGGGCCAGGGAACCCTGACGAACCTGGATGTGGCCGACGACAAGAGCCCGACGGCCGGCGCGTTCCACATCGCCTCGCTCGCGCCGGGCGCTTCGGAGTCGCACGAGTACCAGCTGGTCCTCGACGAGACCCTCCCCGGCGGCGCGTTCGTCAACACCGCCTGCGCCACCGCCGACACTCCGGCGGACTCGGGTGTCGCCCCGACCATCCCGTGCGACCCGGCGGGGATCGACATCGCGGGGTACTCGGTCGTGAAGACCGCGGACCCGGCGCCCGGAACGGTCGTCCACTCGGGCGACGTCATCCACTACACGGTGACGGTCACCCAGCGCGGCCCGGTGCCGGCGGCGGCGTCGTTCACCGACGACCTCGCCCAGGTCGCCGACGACGCCACCTACAACGGCGACATCGCCGCGGATGCGGGCACGGCCACCGTGACCGGGACCTCGATCGCCTGGTCGGGGACCCTGGGCGTCGGTGCGGTGGCCACGGTCACCTACTCGGTGACGGTCAAGGATGCGCGCTCGATCGGCGACGGCAGGCTCGACAACGTCGTGACCTCCGCCGGCTGCGCTTCCGCCTCCGACTGCGAGACGCTGCACGAGTACGGCAACTACACCTTCTCCAAGACGTCCGACCCGGCGTCGGGACACGCGGTGAAGGCCGGCGACCGCATCACGTACACCCTCACCATCGCTCAGTCCGGCGCCGCTCCGGCGAAGGGGACCGTCGTCGACGACCTGAGCAAGGTGCTGGACGACGCGACCTGGGCCGGCGACCAGAAGGCGACCTCGGGGACCGTGACCCGCACCGGCACGACCCTGACCTGGACCGGTGATCTCGCTGTCGGTCAGGTCGTCACCGTCACCTACTCGGTGCTCGTCACGGGCAATGGGGACAAGCGGATCGCCAACGTGGTCACCAGCCCGGACAACGACGCGGTCTGCGTGCCCGCTCCCGACCAGAACCCGGACTGCGCCACCAGCCACCGCGTCGACGACCCGGCAGGCACCGCGGGCCTCGCCTCGACCGGCTCCACCATCGGCTGGGGCGTAGGCGGGCTGGGGGGCATCCTCCTCGCCGCCGGCGGGGTGCTGCTCCTGCTGCGCCGTCGCCGAATCCGTACCACCTAGCGGGCACCGCTACGGAGGCCGCCGGGCGTTGCTCGGCGGCCTTCGTGGCACCCGGCCGCCCTGATCAGACGGCCCAGGCGCGGAACAGGATCGTCTGCACCGGGATGGTCGTCGGCGCCGGCCCGTACTCCGCCGACAGCCGCTCTGCGACGGTGCGGACGAGCGCATCCAGATCGCCGGACCGTGCACGCACCTGGTCGGAGACCGGGTTGCCGCGGATCAGGCCGTCCGCGAACGCCCGCCAGGAGGCGACAGGCGCGTCGTGCGGCAGGACGTCGATGCGGAGCCGGCCGAATCCGCTGTCCTGCGCCAGCCTCCGCAACCGCTCGATGTCGCTCATCCCGAACGGGACGCGGTAGAACGGCGGAGGGTCGTCGGGGAACGTCTCGGCCAGCAGTCCGTCGACGATCGCCGCGAACCGGTTGCGGTCGTGGCTGTCCCAGACGCTGAACACGAAGACGCCGCCGGGCGCGAGAACGCGACGGGCTTCACGGAACGCCGCGCCGACATCGGGCACGAACATGATGCCGAACTGGCACACCACCGCGTCGAAGCCGCCGTCCTCGAACGGCAGCGCCTGGGCGTCGGCGACCTGCATGCGGGTCCCCTCCGGCACCTTGGCGGCGGCCCGCAGCAGCATCGCCTCGTTCAGGTCGGTGAGGACCAGCTCCGCTCCGCCGTTGTGCGCGACGATCCCGGCGGACGAGATCCCGGTGCCGGCGGCGACTTCGAGGATGCGCCGCGGCGCGGTCGACGAAACCGCGGCGCCGAGCACGTCGGCGTAGTGGCGGAAGAGCACGGGCCCGAGCCCCGAATCGTAGAACTCGGGGATGGAGCCCTGGAACCGCGTGGCGTCGTCATCCACGGTCGAAGGGTACCGCCGCCCGCCCGATTCGGGGAGCCCGCATCCGGAGCGACGGCGGAGGGGGCCGTCCGTCGTACGCTGTGACCCATGGCAGGACTGCGCACCGCGACCGCCGACGATGCTGCGGCATTCACGACGGTCTTCCTCGACTGCTGGCACCTGAGCTACAGCCGGACCATGCCGGCGGAGCTGGTCGAGCGGATGACCCCCGACAGTGCCGCGGCCCTCTGGCAGCGGGCGCTCGCCGGCGGCGGCGAACGGTACCTCGCGGCGGAGGACGACGACGGCACGCTCGTCGGCTTCGTCGGCTTCCGGCTCGCCGGCCCGGATGCGGGGTACGTCAGCTCGCTGTACGTCTCACCGCACGCTCAGGGCGGGGGATACGGCCGCCGGCTTCTCTCCGCGGCGGAGGAGGAGCTGCGCGACCTCGGCGCGGCGACCGCCCGGCTCTGGGTCTTCGAGCAGAACGAGCCCTCCCGGCGGTTCTACGAGAGGTCGGGATGGGCGCTCGACGGCACCAGGGAGACCCTGCCGGAGTGGGGGCAGCCGCAGGTGGGGATGGCCAAACGGCTCTGAGCGGGCCTGCAGGGCTGGGCTGGCCCGCGGATCAGACCCGATGCGGATCAGGGCGTGCTGCGGCGCGGCCGTCGGCGTCCCTCGACGGCGGCGAGGGATGCGGCCAGCGCGTCGGCCACGACGTCCGGGCGCCGCTGGGCGACGCCCATGAAGATGACGTCCACGATCATCAGCTGCGCCATCCTGCTCGACATCGCTCCGTAGCGGAACCGGGTCTCCCGGGACGCGGTGGTGAGCACGGCGTCGGCCATCTGCGCCAGAGGCGACTCGGGGAAGTTCGTCACAGCGACCGTGAACGCGCCTGCGCGGTGCGCGGTCTCGATGGCGGAGAGCGCCTCCTCCGTCTCGCCGGAGTGCGAGAACGCGATCGCGACGGACCCCGGCCGGAGCACGGCCGCGCTCGTCAGCGCGAGGTGCGCATCCGTCCACGCGTTGGCGAAGTAGCCGATCCTGCGCAGCTTCTGGCCGAGATCCTGCGCCGCCAGCCCGCTCGACGCCGACCCGTACACGTCGGTGATCGGCGCGTCGATGATGGCGCTGACCACGCGGTCCACCTCGTCGAGGTCGAGCATCTCGGCCGTCTCCTCGACCGCCCGCGCCTCCTGGAAGGCCAGCTTGCGGACCACGTCGCGGGTCGAGTCCGCCGGGTCGATGTCGCCCTCGGAGACGCCGAACTGGTAGCGTCGGCCGCTCTCGTCGACAGCCGCCCGGGCGAGGGCGAGGCAGAAGCCCTTGTAGCCGTCGAATCCGACGCTGCGGCAGAATCGCGCCACCGTCGCCGTCGAGGTGCCGCAGCGCGCGGCGAGCTCGGTGATGCTGAGGTTCGCGACCTCCGCCGGCTCGGCGAGCGCCTCCTGCGCGATCAGCTGCTCGCTGCGGCGCAGCCGGGGCAGGGCCTGACGCAGCCGCACCAAGATGTCCTCGGTCATCGCCGTCTCCTCGCGGTCGTTCTGCTTTACCGTAGCGGGCCCGGCGTTCGCGCAGCGCCTGCGGTCACGGCCGGGGAAACGAAGTCGTTGGACTTCGCGCGTCGTCCGTGCTAAAAAATTTACAACTTGGAAACGCAAGAGGAATATTATTCCCCTAACGTTTATCCCGGCAACGTCGCCGACGTCGTCGCTCACAGCAGGCGCAACACCTACCAAGGAGGCCCGAAATGAAGGTCAACCGCTTCGGGCGTCAGGCGATCGTCGCCGGCGCCGCGGTTGCCACCGCATCCATGCTGCTCGCAGGATGCACCGGCACCAGCAGTTCCCCCACCGCGTCCGCCGACCCGAACGCAACGCTCGTCTTCGGGATCACCGCGGATCCGACCCAGACGATCCCCTGGACGACGACCTCCGAGCAGTCGGTGCAGGTGCTGTCCCAGATCTACAGCCCGCTCCTCACCACCAACAAGGACGACCAGCCGGTCGCGAACCTCGCCGACCTGCCCAAGGTGTCCTCCGACGGGCTCACCTACACGTTCACGCTCAAGGACGGCCTGAAGTTCAGCAACGGCTCCGCGCTGGACTCGGCCGACGTGAAGTACACGTACGAGAAGATCATGGACCCGGCGTCCAAGGCCAGCTCGCGCTCGTACCTCGCCTCCGTCGCCTCCATCGACACTCCGTCGCCGACCACGGTCGTCGTGCACCTCAGCAAGCCGGATGCGTCGTTCCCCTCCGGCCTCACCGCCGTGAACACCGGCATCGTCCCGTCCGACGTCTCCGTGGACAGCCTCCAGACCACCCCGGTCGGCTCCGGCCCGTACAAGTGGGCGGGACGCGTCGCCAACGAGTCGATCTCGCTGGAGCGCAACCCCGACTTCTTCGCAGGGAAGCCGGGCGCCGCCAAGGTCGAGTTCCGGATCATCCCCGACGACCAGTCCATGGTCTCCGCGCTCAAGACCGGCTCGGTCGACGTGGCGATCTTCGACAACCCCGTCACCGCGAAGACGGCGGTGTCGAACAAGACCAAGTCGATGGAAGCCGCCTCGCTGCAGTACCACGTGCTCCAGCTCCGAGCGGCGTCCCCGGTGCTCTCCAACGTGAACTCGCGCCTGGCCATCCAGTGCGCCATCTCGCGGCAGGACGTCATCGACACGGCGGCACTGGGCTCCGGCACGGTGACGGGCCCGATCACCTCGCCCGAGTACCGCTCCGACCCGAAGGCGCAGCCGTGCGCCAAGCAGGACCTGAAGAAGGCGAAGGAGTACCTGCAGAAGGCGGGCACCCCCGACGGCTTCACCCTCAACGTCATGACGTCGCAGGGTCTCTACTCCACCGCAGTGGATGAGGCGCAGAACGTCCAGGCGCAGCTCGGCAAGGTCGGCATCAAGGTCAACGTGCAGGCCCTCGACTCCAACGCCTACGTGCAGAAGTGGCTCGCGGGCGACTTCGACGCGGCGATCGCGCAGAACGCGGGCAGCGCCGACCCGAACACCATGTACGCCCGGTACTTCACCTCCGGGGGCACCTACAACAAGGTGGCCGGCTACAGCTCGCCGGAGCTGGACAAGCTGTTCGCCGACGGCATCGCCACGACCGACACGGCCAAGCGCAAGACCGTCTACACCCAGCTCTCCAAGGAGCTCGTCGACAACGCGGCGTGGGTCTGGCTCTTCACCCCGAAGGAATACATCGTGCTCAACTCGAGCGTGACCGGCTTCGAAGCGCGCTACGACGCCGACGTGTCCACGCTGTGGAAGGCCTCCCTCTCCTGACCGCCCGTCGGGGCGGGCCGCGCGCCCGCCCCGGCGTCCGACCCTCCGGGCTCTCATGACTCGATTCCTGCACGTCCTCCGCCATCCCGTCACCCGGCGGATCGGCGAAGCGCTCCTCACCCTCGTGGGAGTGTCCATCCTCACCTTCGTCATCCTCCGGGTCGTCCCGGGCAACCAGATCACGGCCGCGTACGGCACCGCCGCCGGCGACCTGACGCAGGATCAAATCCGCCAGCTCGAGGCGTACTACGGCATCGACAAACCGCTGATCGTGCAGTATTTCGACTGGCTCGGCGGCGTGCTGACCGGGAACCTCGGGATCAACACCACCTCGCACCAGAGCGTCGTGCAGATGACGGCCCAGGCGCTCCCGAACACGATCGAGCTTGCCGTGTTCTCGATCATCATCGGCCTGCTGCTCGGCATCCCGGGCGGGGTGTTCGCGGCCAACCGTCCCGGCCGGTTCGGCGACAACGTCACCCAGTTCGGGAGTCTGCTCGCGCTCTCCATCCCGTCGTTCCTGCTGGCGACCGTGCTCGCGACCTGGCTGGCGAACTCGTTCGGCTGGTACCCGAACGGCGAGGGGTACAAGACGCTGCTGCAGAATCCGGGGCTCAACCTGCAGCAGATGATCCTGCCGGCGCTCGTGCTCGGGATCAGCATCGCGCCGCCCGTGCTGCAGACCACCCGGACGGCGATCCTGTCCATCCGCGCGGAGGACTACATCCGGACCGCGCGGGCCAAGGGCGTTCCGGAGCGCAGGCTCCGCGTGCGGCACGTGCTCAGGAACGCGCTCATCCCCGTGGTGACCATGACGGGCCTCCAGTTCGGCTTCCTCCTGGGCGGCGCGCTGGTGGCCGAGCAGATCTTCGCGATCCCCGGGATCGGACGCCAGGTCCTCCTCGGGCTGAACCAGAAGGAGTACGCCGTGGTCCAGAGCACGGTCCTCCTCATCGCGACGATGTTCGTGCTGGTGAACCTCCTCACCGACATGGTCTACCGTGTCGTCGACCCGAAGGTGCGTGTCCGATGAGCGCCGCGACCGGCATGAGCAACGTCCCCGACGTCGCCATCGACTCCAGCCGCCGCTCCCGCGCCTGGGTCGCCGCCTTCCGCTCGGTGCCCGGCATCACCGGGCTGGTCCTGATGGGCATCGTGATCGTGCTCGCCCTGATGGCGGCCTTCGGTCTGACCCCGTACAACCCCGCCCACCAGGACGTCTCGCAGGCACTGAACCCGCCGAGCGGCACGCACTGGTTCGGCACCGACCAGTTCGGGCGGGACACGTTCTCCCGCGTCGCGGCCGGGCTCGCGAACTCGCTGCTCATCGCGCTCGTCTCCGTCGCGGCGGCCGCCGTGGTCGGAACCCTGATCGGCGTGCTCGCCGGCTTCTTCCTCGGCGTGACCGACCGGGTGGTCGGGATCGTCACCAACGTGCTCTTCGCCTTCCCGTCGCTGCTGCTCGCGCTGGCGCTGGCCGCCACGCTGCAGCGGAGCTGGCTCACGGTGGCCATCGCGATCGCCGTGGTCTACATGCCGATCTTCGCGCGCGTCGCCCGCGGGCCGGTCCTCACGCTGCGCACCACCGAGTACGTCGCGGCGTCGACCGCCATCGGCCGCAGCCGGTTCTCGACCCTGTTCACGCACGTCCTGCCGAACATGCGCGGGATCCTGGTGGTGCAGGTCACGCTTTCGCTCTCGTGGGCGATCCTGACCGAGGCGGCGCTGAGCTTCCTCGGCTTCGGGACGCCGCCGCCCGCCGCATCGCTCGGAGGCATGGTCTACGAGGCGCAGGCGCTGACCAGCGTCGCCCCGTGGATGCTGCTCTTCCCGGGCGCCGCGCTGATCTGCGCCGTCATCGGGCTGAACCTTCTCGGCGACGGCCTGCGCGCCGCCCTCGACCCCAAGACCGGAGGCCGTTGATGGCTACGAACTCGCCCGACGCCGAACTCGACGAACTGATGACGGAGGCGGTGGCCGACGACGACCTGATGCTGGACGAGCTCAGCGTCGCGGAGCTGGTCACGCTGATGAACGATCGCGACTCCCGGATCCCGGGGGCGGTGCGTGACGCACTGCCGACCATCATCGCGGCCATCGAGGACACCTCCGAGCGCGTCCGCGCGGGCGGACGGATCATCTACGTCGGCGCCGGCACCAGCGGCCGGCTGGGAGTGCTGGACGCCTCCGAGATCCCGCCGACCTTCGGAACGGACGGGGACATCGTGCTCGGGCTGATCGCCGGGGGCCCGACCGCCCTGGTCAGCTCCATCGAGTCCGCGGAGGACAGCGAGGAGACTGGCCGCGCCGATCTGGGGAACGTCGCGCCCGGTCCACTCGACACGGTCGTCGGCATCGCCTCCAGCGGCCGAACCCCGTACGTGCTCGGCGCGCTGCGTCTCGCGAACGAGAGCGGAGCGCTGACCGTGGGGCTCTCGTGCAACGTGGACACCCCGATCTCCGCGATCTCACGTCACGGCATCGAGATCGCCGTCGGGCCGGAGGTCGTGACCGGCTCGACCCGGCTCGGGGCGGGCACGGCGACGAAGCTGGTGCTCAACATGATCTCCACCATCAGCATGATCCGGCTCGGCAAGACCTATAAGACGTTGATGGTGGATGTGAAGGCGACCAACGCGAAGCTGCTGCGCCGGGCCGTGCGGATCGTCACACTGGCCACCGGCACGGACGACGAGACGGCACGGGTCGCGCTCGACGCCGCGGACTGGAACGCCAAGCTCGCCATCGCGACGATCGTCACCGGGATGAGCGTCGAGGACGCCCGGAGCGCGCTCGACGCGGCCTCCGGCGTGCTGCGCACCGTCGTCGCCTCTGCCCCGAAGGCAGAGATCTGATGCGCGTCCTCGGCATGATCTCCGGAACCTCGCACGACGGGATCGACATCGCGATCGTCGACATCGACGGCGCCGGCGACGGCGCCGTCGCCTCGGCGACCGCGACCATCGAGTACACGACGTCCACGCCGTACTCCGCCGGTCTACGGGCGCGCCTGCTCGCGGCACTGCCCCCCGCCGCGGTCGGATTCGACGTCGCCTGCGAGCTGGACACGGCCATCGGCCAGGAGTTCGGGGAGGCCGCCCGGGCGGCGCTCCGCGCTCACGCCGATGGCGGGTTCGGCCCGGTGGACCTCGTCTGCTCGCACGGGCAGACGGTGTTCCACTGGATCGAAGACGGCCGGGCCCGCGGGACGCTCCAGCTCGGCGAGCCGGCGTGGATCGCCGAGGCGACCGGGCTCCCGGTGGTGTCCGACCTGCGCGCAGCCGACATCGCCGCCGGCGGCCAGGGCGCTCCGCTGGTGCCCATCCTCGACACGATCCTGCTGCGCGGACTCGGCGCCGACGGCGTCCGCGCCGGCGCGCTGAACCTCGGCGGCATCTCCAACGTCACCGTCGTCGCCGCGGGTGAGGACCCGGTCGCGTGGGACATCGGGCCGGCGAACGCGCTCGTCGACGCCGTGGTCACGCACTCGACGGAGACGCCGGAGAGCTTCGACCGCGACGGCCGCCTGGCGTCGGCGGGGACCGTGGACGAGGCGGTCCTGCGGCAGTTCCTCGCCGAGCCCTACTACGCGCTCCCCACCCCGAAGAGCACGGGGAAGGAGCTGTTCCACCTCGACTATGTGCTCGAGCAGCTGAGCCGCACCTCCCGCGACCTCTCCCTCCCCGACCTGGTCGCCACCCTCACCGAGCTGACCGCCCGAACGGTGGCGGACGCGATCCGCACCGCCGGGGTCGAGGTGCTGATCGTCTCGGGCGGCGGTGTGCGCAACCCGGTGCTGCTCCGGCGCATCGAGGAGCTGCTGCCCGGCGTGGATGTGCGCACGAGCGACGCCCTCAGCGTCCCGTCCGACGACAAGGAGGCCGTCGCCTTCGCCCTGATCGGCTGGGCGACGGCGAACGGGCTCCCCGCGAACGTCCCCAGCTGCACGGGCGCCTCGGGTCCCCGGGTCCTCGGCCGGATGACCCCGGCGCCCGGCGCTCCGCTTCCGCGGGGCGAGGCGCTGAGGGAGTGGCCGCGCGTCGAGTTCCGTCGCGACGCGGAGGAGGTGCGCCGGTGAGCGGCCTCCAGACGTACGTCGATCGCCTGCTGGGCCTCGGCGAGCCCGGGACGCATCCCGCCAGCGCCATCGTCGGCGTGCGCACCGCGGCCGGCGTGCAGGTGGGATGCGGCGGCTGGGCCGCTCCGAGCGATGAGGGGGCGGAGGCCGTCCCGATGAGCAGGGACCTGCTGCTCGACCTCGCGTCGGTCACCAAGGTCGCCGCCACCACGGTCATGGTCATGCGCCTCGTCGAAGAGGGTCGCCTCCGCCTCGACGATCCCGTCCGCGAGCACCTCCCCACGTTCCGCGGCGGCGACAAGGACGGCGTCACACTGGAGCAGCTGCTCACCCATACGGCCGGTCTCCAGCCGTGGTGGCCGCTGTATCTGGAGACCACCGATCGCGACGCCGCGATCGCCCGCGCCCAGGAGCTTCCGCTGGCGAGCGCCCCGGGCACGGAGTGGCGGTACTCCGACCTCGGCCTCATCCTCGCCGGGGCGGTGGTCGAGCGAGTGACCGGTCGACCGCTGCGCGATGCCTACCGGGCGATGGTCGCCGAACCGCTCGGGCTCACCAGTGCATACGGGCCGGTTCCCGCCGCGTCCGCGGTCACCAGCGCGGACAGCGACGCCTACGAGTTCCGGATGATCGCCACCGGCACGCCGTTCCCGGTGCCGTTCCGGCCGGACGGGTTCGACGGCTGGCGCGGCGGCCCGATCCGCGGCGAGGTCGACGACGGCAACGCCGCGCACGCCCTCGGCGGCGTCTCCGGTCATGCCGGTCTGTTCTCGACGGTCGATGACCTGCTCGCCCTGGGCGCTGCCCTCCGCGACGGCTTCGTGTCGGACGACGTGCTGCACGCGTTCAGCCGGCCCTCGGCGGTCGACCCCGAGCAGGCGGTGGGCTTCCGTCTCAGCACGATCGCGGCCGGCGGCCGATCCGTCACCCTGCTCGGGCACGGCGGCTTCACCGGGACCTGGTTCGGCTTCGGGCTCGACGCCGACGTCGTCGTCGCGGGTGCGGCGATGCGGCTCGTCGGGACGACCGGACCGCTGCCCCGGGACGCCGACAACAACACGCGCCCGGCGCCGGTGACCGGCGACGCCATCCAGTCCGTGCTGCTCGACGCCGCCGCAGCGGCGCTGGCGGCCGAAGCCTCTCCCGTCACGACGAACGCCGAGGAACGATGAACAGCGACAACCAGCAGACCGTCCGCGAGCCCGTCCTGAGCATCCGGGACCTCTCGGTCACCTTCACGACCTCGCGCGGCGAGGTGGAGGCGGTCAAGCACGTCAGTCTCGATGTCGCGGCCGGCGAGACCGTCGCCATCGTCGGCGAGTCCGGCTCCGGGAAGTCGACGCTCGCCGCGTGCGTCAACCGGCTGCTCGCGGAGAACGGCAGGATCTCGTCGGGCACCATCCTGCTCAAGGAGCTCGACATCACGGCCGCCCCGGAGAAGGCGATGACGTCCATCCGCGGCAACCGCATCGGGCTTGTGCCGCAGGACCCGATGACCAATCTGAACCCGGTGATGAAGATCGGCGCGCAGATCGTCGAAGCGCTCCAGGTCCACGGACGGGCCACGGGGCAGGCGGCGAAGCAGGAGGCCATCCGGCTGCTCGAGCGGGCCGGCATCGCCGACGCCCCCGCCCGGTTCAACCAGTACCCGCACGAGTTCTCCGGCGGGATGCGGCAGCGCGTCCTGATCGCCATGGCGCTGGCCTGCCGCCCGGAGGTGCTGCTCGCCGACGAGCCCACCTCCGCACTCGACGTGACCGTCCAGCGCCTGGTCCTCGACCAGATGGGCCAGCTCGCGTCCGAGCTCGGCGCGGCCGTGCTCCTCATCACGCACGACCTGGCGCTCGCCGCCGAGCGCGCCGACCGGGTCGCGGTGATGTTCCGCGGCGAGATCGTCGAGACCGGGCCGGCGGCCGAACTCGTCGCGCATCCACGGCACGAGTACACGCGGCGTCTGCTGGCCGCAGCGCCGGGGATGGCCAGCGCGAAGGTCGCCCCCGTGGTGGAGGCGGCAGCCGACGGCGCGGAACCGGAGATCCTCCTCGACATCGCGGGCGCGGTGAAGAAGTACCGCATCCGCGGCCGGTCGGAGCCCTTCCTCGCGATCGACGGAGTGAGCCTGCAGGTTCCGCGCGGGCAGACCGTGGCCATCGTCGGCGAGTCCGGCTCGGGCAAGTCGACCACCGCACGTCTCGCGCTGAAGCTGGAGGACCCCGACGGCGGAACCGTCTCCTTCCGCGGTGTGGACGTCTCCACCCTGTCCGGCCGCCGTCTGCTGGAGTTCCGCCGCTCGGTGCAGCCCGTGTTCCAGAACCCGTACGCGTCGCTCGACCCCAGGTACACCATCGAGCAGGTGGTGGCGGAACCGCTGCGGGTGCACAGGATCGGGGATGCCGCCGGCCGCAGGAAGGCGGTCGCCGACCTCCTCGACAAGGTCGCGCTGCCCGCGTCCTTCGCCGACCGGTATCCGCACGAACTGTCCGGCGGGCAGCGCCAGCGCGTCGCCATCGCGCGCGCCCTGGCGCTCAACCCCGAGCTCGTCGTCATGGACGAGGCGGTCAGCGCCCTGGACGTCCTGGTGCAGGAGCAGATCCTCGACCTGATGGTGTCGCTCCAGCGCGAGCTCGGGCTCTCCTACCTCTTCATCAGTCACGACCTCGCCGTGGTGCGCCTGGTCGCCCACCAGGTCTACGTGATGCGCGCGGGCACGGTCGTCGAGAGCGGAGAGCCGGATGCGATCTTCGAGGCGCCGCAGCAGGAGTACACGCGCCAGCTGATCGCCGCGATCCCCGGCACGTCGCTCGCGGTCGCCTGACACGAAAGGTCCATCGGTGGCCCCCTCAGTGGAACTGGCCGAGCGGCTCGAACGGCTCGCTCCCGGAACGGTGCGCGACCGCGCGATCGACCGTCTGGCGATGGCGCACGACGCCTCGCACTACCTGATGACGCCGCTCGGCGTCGTGACCGTGCGCGACACTGCGCATCTCGCCGCGCTGCTCCGGCTCTCCGGCTCGTCCGGCACCCCGATCGCGTTCCGCTCCGGCGGCACCAGCCTCTCCGGGCAGGCGTCGACCGAGGGGCTGCTGCTGGACACCCGCAGGAACTTCCGCGCCATCGAGGTGCTCGACGGCGGTGCGCGCGTCCGCGTCCAGCCCGGTGCGACGGTCCGTCAGGTCAACGCGCGGCTCGCCCGGCACACGCGCAAGCTGGGCCCCGACCCGGCGAGCGAGGCCGCCTGCACCGTCGGCGGGGTCGTCGCGAACAACTCCAGCGGCATGTCGTGCGGCACCGAGTTCAACACCTACAACACGATCGAGTCGGCGGTGCTGGTGCTGGCCGACGGCACCGTGCTCGACACGGCCGCCCCGGACGCGGACGAGCGGATGAGGGAGGCGGCCCCCGCGCTCTGGCACGGGCTCGCCGAACTGCGCGATCGGGTGCGCTCCGATCCGGCGATGGTGGAGACCATCCGCCGCCAGTACGCCATCAAGAACACGATGGGCTACGGCGTCAACGCCTTCCTCGACCACGATTCGCCGGTGCAGCTCCTGCTCCATCTGGTCGTCGGGAGCGAGGGGACGCTGGCTTTCGTCGCCGAGGCCACCTTCCGCACCCTGCCCGTCCGCGCGCACACCGCGACAGGGATGCTGTACTTCCCGACCCTCGCGGACGCGACCGGCGCGCTGCCCGCGCTCGTGGCCTCCGGTCTCGCCACCGTCGAGCTCCTCGACGCCACCTCGCTGCGGGTGGCGCAGCGCGATCCGGGTGCGGACGACGAGCTCCTCCCGCTGCGCGTCGACCGGCACGCGGCGCTGCTCGTCGAGTACCAGGAGGCCGACGCCGATGCGCTCGCCTCCCGGCTCGCCGCCTGGCCGGAACTCGTGACGGTCCTCCCGCTCGTCCAGCCGGCCACGCTCACACAGGACCCCCGCCGGCGCGACGCCCTCTGGCACATCCGCAAGGACCTGTATGCGACCGTCGCAGGCAACCGGCCGTCGGGCACCACGGCGATGCTGGAGGACATCGCGGTCCCCGTCGCCGCTCTCCGCGAGACCTGCGAGGGCCTGACCGCACTGTTCGACCGTCACGGCTACGAGGACAGCGTGATCTTCGGGCACGCCAAGGACGGCAACATCCACTTCATGCTCACCGAGCGCTTCGACGACCCGGGCTCGACGCAGCGCTACGCGGAGTTCACCGAGGAGATGGTCGCGCTCGTCCTGCGCAACGGCGGGACGCTGAAGGCGGAGCACGGCACCGGGCGGATCATGGCGCCCTACGTCCGCCGCCAGTTCGGCGACGACCTCTATGGCGTGATGCTGCGGGTGAAGGAACTCGCCGATCCCCGCGGGCTGCTCAATCCCGGAGTCCTCCTCAACGAGGATCCGGACGGCCCCCTTCAGCATCTGAAGCTCACCCCGACGGTCGAGGCCGAGGTCGACCGCTGCGTCGAGTGCGGCTACTGCGAGCCGGTCTGCCCGTCCAAGGACCTCACCGTGACGCCCCGGCAGCGCATCGTGCTGCGCCGGGAGCGCGAGCGCGCCCGGCTGGCAGGCGATGCGGAGCTGGTCGCCGAGCTGGACCGCGACTACGGCTACGACGGCCTCGACACCTGCGCCGCCGACGGGATGTGTCAGACGGCCTGCCCCGTGCGCATCGACACCGGCAAGCTGGTGAAGAGGCTCCGCGCCGAGCACGACCATCCCGTGGCGGGTGCCGGCTGGGATGCCGCGGCGAAGCACTGGGGGACGGTCACGCGGGCCGGCGCGACGGCGATGACGACCGCGAAGCTGCTCCCCGCTCCGCTCGTGACCGCCGTCACCGATCTGGGCCGGGCGCTGCTGGGGGCGGACGATGTGCCGCGCTACGACGGCGGCCTCCCGCGCGGCGGCACCCCGCGGCGCGCCAGAGCGACCGCCGACGCGGTCGCCGTCTACGTTCCGTCGTGCATCGGCTCGATGTTCGGGCCGGCCGACGCGTCCCAGGGGGTCCGGGACGCCTTCCTCGCGCTGTGCGAGCGGGCGGGCGTCGCCGTGACGATCCCGGAGGGCGTCGAATCGATGTGCTGCGGGACGCCGTGGACGTCGAAGGGCAACCACGCCGGCCACCGCACGATGGCGGCGAACGTCCTGCCCGCCCTCCACGAGGCCACGCGCGGGGGAGAGCTGCCGGTCATCTCCGACGGGGTCTCCTGCACGGAGGGCTTCCTGAACCTGGCCGCCGGCAGCGGTCTCACGGTGATCGACGCCGTCGCGTTCGTGGAGAGAGAGGTGCTGCCCGCGCTGTCGGTCCGCGCCCCGTTCGCGTCCATCGCGGTGCATCCCACCTGCTCGTCCACCCACCTCGGCGTGACCGACCCGATGGTCCGGGTGGCGTCGGCGATCAGCGACGATGTCGTCGTGCCCGTCGACTGGGGCTGCTGCGCGTTCGCCGGCGACCGGGGGATGCTGCATCCCGAGCTGACCGCGTCCGCCACCCGCGCCGAGTCCGCCGAGCTCGCCGGCCGGGAGTTCGCCGCGTACGCCTCCGCGAACCGCACCTGCGAGCTGGGCATGACGCGCGCGACGGGCAAGCCGTACCGGCACATCCTCGAGCTGCTCGATGACGCGACGCGGACCTGAGTCCGTCCAGGACGGCGCGCTGATCCTCGGCTTCGTCGCGCTCGGGGCCGTCGGTGCGGTGATCCCCGCGTCGATCCCGGCGGTCGCCGAGCGAACCGGCGTCGCCCCGGAGGAGCTCCTCCCCAGCGTCTCGCTGCTGTTCCTCGGCCTCTTCGCCGGTGTGCTGGTCACGGCCGTGCCGCGCCGGGGACGCGCCAGGACGCTGCTCCCGGTCGGTTCCGCCCTCCAGGTCGCCGGCCTCGCACTCGTCGCCTGCGCGACCTCCGCTCCTCTTTTCTTTCTGGCTGCGACCGTGACCGGGCTGGGTTTCGGGCTCGTCGAGGCGAGCGCCACCGCCCTCTCTCGGGCGCGCTCCTCCGAGGGCACCCCCGTCCGGCTGACCGTCCTGAACGGTGCGTCGGCCGTCGCGGCGGCGGGAGCTCCCCTCCTCATCGCGTTCGTGCCCGCAGCCGCCCTGTGGGCGCCGGTCGCGGCGCTCGCGCTGGTTCCGGCCGCTGGGGCCGTGCTCGCCGCGGTCGCGCGCGCGACCTGGCCCGGCGCGGCGGAGGGATCGGCGCCTCCGCCGCGGGTGCAGAGGGGCGCCGGACGGCGGCTCTGGCCGGTCGGCGCGGCGCTGTTCCTGTTCGTCGGCGCCGAGACCGTGCTCGCGGGCTGGTCGAGCACGCTGTCCCAATCGCTGTTCGGTCTCGCCGGCGCGACGGCGGCGGTGGGGACGACGGCGTTCTGGACGCTGATGGCCGTCGGCCGCTTCGCCTGTGCGGCGGTCGTGGCCCGTGGGGTTCCCGCGCGGGTGTACCTCCCGGCCGCCGTCGGGGCAGCGTCCGTCGTGGCGGTGCTGTCGGCCATCGTCGGGCAGGGTGTCGGCACGGCGCTCCTGATCGGCGCCGTCGTCCTGCTGGTCGCCCCGGGTTACGCGCTGCTGCTCGGGTCGGCGCTCGCCGCCACGACGCGTGAGGGTGCCGACCGCACGGCGAGCATCCTCGTGGCGGTGGGCTCGGCCGGAGGGTCGGCGATCTCCTTCGCGGTCGCCGTCACCGTCGGGTCGGCGCCCGCGGGAGTGCTGCTCGTCATCGCCGGGCTGCTGGCGGGATGCGCGCTGCTGTCCCTGGCTCCGCTGCGCTCGTCGCGAGCGACGCGATCCCCGTCCCCGGCGCGTCCGACAGCCGGATCCACGGCCCGCGATAGCTGACCCCGCCCTCCACCGGGCTCGACGCCAGCCACAGCCCGGCGTCGAGGTCCTGTGCGCCGTGCAGGGCTCCGGTCTCGGCGAGCGCGGACGCGACGGCCGCCGCGCTCGCGATGCCGACGTGGCTCTCCGACATGCACCCGACGAACACCGAGACGTCCCGCTGCCGGGCGAGCTCCGCCAGGGCCAGCGCCTCCGCGATGCCGCCCGTCTTCGCCAGCTTGATGTTGATCCGCGACACCGCGCGGCTGGCCAGCACCTCGCGCAGCTGGCGCGTGTTCCAGACCGACTCGTCCGCGACGACCGGTGTCGTCGTCCGCTCGCTGACGTACGCCAGCCCGGCGATGTCGTCGCGGTGCACGGGCTGCTCGACCAGCTCGACCCCGACCGCGTCGTCCCGCCAGCCGTTGACGATCCGCACCGCTTCGTCCGGCGTCCAGCCCTGGTTCGCATCCACGCGGATCGCGATCGCGTCGCCGACGGCCGCGCGCATGCGTCGGACGATCGCGTCGTCGTCGCCACCGGCACCGGTCTTCACCTTGAGCGTCGTGAAGCCGTTGCTGACGTGCTCGAGCGCGGTCCGGATGAGGTCCTCCGCGTCGTCGGCGGTCACGGCGGCGGACAGGGTCATGTCGGACTCGATGCGGTCGGCCCTGCCGCCGAGGTACCGGTGCAGGGGGAGACCCGCGGTCCGCGCGGCCAGATCCCAGATCGCGCACTCCACGCCCATCCGCGCGGACGGGTTGCCGACGACGGCGCGGGCCAGCCGGGCGGACGCCTCCCGGGGATCGTCGGACGGCATCCCGACGGTGGATGCGGTGAGCGGTCCCGCCACGGCGCTCGCGACGCTCTCGTGGCTCTCGCCGGTCACCCGCCAGCTCGTGGGGGCCTCGCCCCATCCGCTCCGTCCGTCCGCATCCCGGACCTCGACGAGGAGGGCGTCCACCGTATCCGCGCGCCGCACGGAGGTCACGAACGGCCGCACGAGGGGGACGCTCCGGCGGTGGACGATGACGCTCTCGATCTGTGCCATGCGAGCCCCTCGTGTGAAGAATTTACCGAAGTCGTATCTGTTCGGTAAATAGCGTACCGGGCGTCACGCCGCTTCGAGGTATGCCCTCAGTGCGTCGATGATGTGCCGCGAGCCGTCGACCGTCTCCTGCCCGTGACCGCCGGAGTGCACGAGGGTCACCGTGCAGCCGTCGCCATCGGGCTCGACCGTCCAGGTGAGGGTTCCCTGGTCCTCGCGTCCGCCGTCCCACGCCGCGATGAACTCGTGCGTGTAGGAGCGCGGCGGGTCGTAGGCGAGCAGGCGGCCGGTGATCTGGAGCTCGTCGTCGGCGTAGTACTCGATCAGTTCGCCGACCGTCCAGGTCGTGCGCACCTCCGAGTCGAAGTACCACTTCGCGGTCTGGGCGGGGTCGGTGATCGCCGCCCAGGCCGCCTCGGGCGGTGCGTCGATCCGGACGCGGTAGACGCGGTCCTCTGTCATGGTCTCTTCCCTTCCAACTCCTTCTTGAGCGCGGAGAGCCCGGCTCCGGCGCGCGCGCCGAAGTCATCGATCCAGCGTTCGGCGAGCTGGACGATCGGCACCGCGTTGAGGTAGCACAGCCGCTGCCGCCCGACCTTGCGGGTGACGACCAGGTCGGCCGCTTCGAGCACGCGGATGTGCTTGAGCACGACATGGCGCCCGAGCGGCGCGACGTGCTCGGTGAGGGCGGCGATCGGCTGCCCGTCCTCGGCGCGCAGTGCGTCGAGGAGGCGTCGCCGGGTGGGATCCGCGATCGCGTGGATGACGTCGTCCGTGCTCACGACGACAGATTAGGTGACCGTACAGTCACCTGTCAATGGTGGATGCGTGCCGCGGCCCGGCGATCCTGGCTCGGCTCGGGAGATGTCGCTAGGTTGTCCGCATGGGGAGCGCTGCGACATGACCGACACCACGACCGCTGCTCCCGGCAGGGCTGACGGCCTCTCGTCGTCCGAGGTCGCCCGGCGGGTGGCGGACGGGCAGACGAACGCCTTCCGGCAGGATGCCAGCCGGAGCGTCGGCAGCATCCTGCGGGCGAACGCGCTCACCCTGTTCAACGGCATCATCGCGGCGTGCTTCCTCGTGCTGCTTCTCCTGGGCCGCTGGCAGGACGCCCTGTTCGGCTTGAGCGCCCTCGCGAACACGATCATCGGGTCGGCGCAGGAGTTCCGGGCGAAGGCCGCGCTCGACCGGCTGGCGGTGCTGCACGCGCCCCACGCGCGGGTGATCCGCGACGGCGCCGACGCGCAGATCGATGTCGCCGAGGTCGTGATGGACGACCTCCTGGTGCTGCGCGCGGGCGACCAGGTGCCGGCGGATGCGAAGGTCGTCTCGGCCGGGCACCTGCAGCTCGACGAGTCGCTGCTGACCGGCGAGTCCGATCCTGTCGACAAGTCGCCGGGGGACGAGGTGCTGTCCGGCTCGGTCGTGGTCGGCGGCGAAGGTCTGGCCACGGTCGACCGGGTGGGGGCCGCATCCTTCGCCAACACGCTCTCGGCGCAGGCCAAGAAGTTCTCGCTCGTGGCGAGCGAGCTGCGCTCCTCCATCGACCGGGTGCTGCGCTGGGTGACCTGGGTGGTCGGCCCGATCGCCCTCCTGGTGTTCAACGCGCAGGTCATCGCTCTGGGCGGCTGGGACGACACGATCTCGAGCGGCTCGTGGCGGCAGGCCGCCGTCAACACGATCGCCGCGGTCGTGGCGATGATCCCGCTCGGGCTGGTGCTGATGACCAGCATCGCCTTCGCCGTCGGCGCGGTGAAGCTGGCGCGGCAGCAGGTGCTGGTGCAGGAGCTGGCGGCGGTGGAGGGACTGGCGCGCGTCGACCTGGTGTGTCTGGACAAGACGGGGACGCTGACCGAGGGCGACATCGAGTTCGACGCCGAGCATCCCCTCGCGGACCAGCCGGACGGCTGGCGGGAGGTGCTCGCCTGGTACGGAGCGGAGCCCGACGCGAACGCCACCGCGCGCTGTCTGGCCGTGCCGTACACGCGGACGGTCGCGTCCGAGCCGACCGGGCGCATCCCGTTCTCGTCGGCGCGCAAGTGGAGCGCGGTGTCGTTCGGCGACGCCGCACCCGGCACCTGGGTGCTCGGCGGACCGGAGATGGTGTTCGCCGACGACCGGCTGGCGGAGCGGACGGCGCAGCTGGCGGCATCCGGTCGCCGGACGCTTGTGCTTGCACACTCGCCGCTGCCCCTCCCGGACGAGGAGCGCCTGCCGGATGGGCTCCGACCCGTCGCCCTGCTGACCTTCCGCGAGCGGATCCGGTCGGATGCGGCCGAGACGCTGACGTACTTCGCCGGGCAGGGGGTGGCGGTACGTGTGATCTCGGGCGACAACCCGCAGACCGTCGCTGCGATCGCCCGCCAGGTGGGGCTGGACGCGCCGACCGGGTTCGACGCGCGCGAGCTGCCGTCCGACCCGGCCGAGCTGGCGCGGGTGGTCGAGGACAACGTCGTCTTCGGCCGGGTCACGCCCGACCAGAAGAAGGCGATCGTCGTCGCCCTCAAGTCGGCCGGCCACACCGTGGCGATGACCGGCGACGGCGTCAACGACGCGCTCGCGATCAAGGAGGCCGACATCGGCATCGCGATGGAGTCGGGCGCCGCCGCGACGAAGGCGGTCGCCCGGATCGTCCTGCTGGACGGCAGGTTCTCCCACCTCCCGAGCGTCGTCGCGGAGGGGCGGCAGGTGATCGCCAACATCGAGCGCGTTTCGATGCTGTTCCTGACCAAGACCGCGTACGCGACGGCGCTCGCTGTGCTGTTCGGCGCCTTCGTGCTGCAGTTCCCCTTCCTGCCGCGTCAGCTCTCGGTCATCGACGGCCTGACCATCGGGCTCCCCAGCTTCTTCCTGGCGCTCATGCCGAACGCGCGGAGGTATGTGCCCGGGTTCCTCGCCCGCTCGCTCTCCTTCGCGGTCCCGGCCGGAGCGGTGATCGCCCTCACCCTGTTCCTCTACTCGTGGTCGGCGGGGTCGGCCGGCGTGGGCCAGCCGGAGCTGCGCACCGGGTCAACGCTGATCCTGACCATCGTGGGCCTCTGGGTGCTGACCGTCCTCTCACGCCCGATCGACGGCTGGAAGGTGCTCATCATCGGCTCGATGATGATCGGCCTGGTGGTCGTCTACACCGTCCCGCTCGTGCGCGATTTCCTGGAGTTCACCGAGGTCTCGGTGGTCACCGCCCTGCTCGTCCTGGTCTTCTCGGCCCTGTGCGTCGGACTCATCGAGATCGTCCGGTTCGTCCATCGGCGCTTCGTCCACCGGCACACCGCCGCGCACTCGCCCGTGACCGCCCGGGCGGACGCGGACGACGAGCGGGTGCGTCCCCCGGCCGAGCTGCTCGGCGCCGTGGTGATCTGCTACATCGCGGGAGTGCTCGAGATCCTCGCGGGCATCGTCCTGCTGTTCGTCCGCTACGGGGACGGCCTCAGCAGCCTCGAGCGAACGGTCATCACCGTCGTCGGGGCCGCCACGATCATGCTCGGACTGCTCGTGATCTCGCTGGGCTCCGGGCTCACCCGGGCGAGACGGGATGCGCGGGTGCTGCTGACGGGCCTCTTCGGCATTTCCCTGCTCCTCGGCGCGATCGTCATCATCACGGACGGCAGCGTGACCGTGTTCCGGCTCGTCGACCTGGCCGTCAGCCTGGCCGTCATCGTCGTGCTGTGGACCGGCCGCACGGCACGGTTCTTCCGCGGCACGCGGCACGGCCCCCGACGGTCTTAGACGCCTCCGCCGCCGCCGCCTCCGCCCCCGCCGCCGGAGAACCCACCCCCTCCGGTGCCGCCGGACGACGAGCTGCTCGCGATCGTCGTGCTGGACGAGATCCCGCTGACCATCTGAAAGAGCACGGCGGCGTTGAAGGCCGTCTGGCCGGCGTACCAGGTGGGCGTCTGCCCGGTCTCCTCGTAGAACCGGCCCAGCTCGGCCAGCCACTTCTTCTCCTCGCCGAACAGGACGGCCCAGGGCAGGAGGCGCTCCGTGAGCTTCAGCATCTCGCGCGGATCGTTCACGGCGACCGGCACCCGCTCCGCGCCCTGGGGCGACTGCAGGTACCGGATGCGGTCGGCTTCGGCGAGCTCCACGTACATCCGCAGGCCGTCGGCGTATTCGCGGAGGGTCGTGCCCGCGCTGGTCAGCGGCGACCGCGCCACCAGGACGGCGGCGGCGACGAAGAGCACGACCGAGCCGAACAGGATGCCGAACGGCGCCGCCCCGCCGTACTCGCCGGCCATGGTGACCACAGAGCCGACCACGGCGAGCAGGGTCGCGCCCAGCGCCGTGAAGAACACCGCGCGGACCGGTCCGCGCGGCCCCGTCGTGCGGTAGCCGTAGCCGGTCGCATCCTTGTGCACCCGCTTCTGCACAGCGGAGACCGCCCGGGCGACGCGCGGGTTGGACTTCCCCAGCGTCAGCGTCGTGCCCGGAGCGAGCGCGTCGCCGAACAGGGCGCGCAGGGTCTCCAGTTCGTCGGTGGTCGGGCGCGGGTCGCGCAGTGCCTGGCGACCGGTCGCCTCGGTGGAGACGAGCTCCAGCGTGTAGGAGGGCCGGCCGAGGAATCCCGTGGTCTGCAGCACGCGCACCCGTCCGGACACCGCCAGATCGAGGGTCTGCGCCGCCACCGCCTTGCTGGTGCGCCTCGTCAGATCCGCCGTGAGCAGGAGTCCTTCCTTCGGCGGGACGTACTCCGGGATGATCGTGCCGCGTCCCGGAGCGTCGCGCAGCAGACGGATGCGCACCACGATCGCGCCGATCAGGGCGAGGATGCCGAGCAGCAGCCCGGCCACGGCCACGTACCCCCAGCCGGTGTCGAACAGCCCGTCGGCGCGCGCCACGAACGTGCCGGGCGCGAACCCGATCGCGAACGTCAGGTTCTCGCGCGGGCCGAGCCGGTCGGCGCTGAAGCGGAACCCGTCGGCGGTGCGTTCGACGGTCGCGGGCTCAGAGGAGCCCTGCGCGCCGCGGTACGCGGACGTCGTGCCCTTGAGGGCTTCGGCCAGGCCGGAGCCCAGGTGGACGGTCGCCGTCACCCGGTCGAAGGGCTGCGCCCACGCGGTCCCGTTGGTGTCCCAGTAGAACTCGTCGTCGTCGGTGTCGGCGAAGTGGCGGGTGACGTTCGTCTGCCGGTACGTGATGACGTAGGTCTGGTCGCCGTGGACGTAGTCCTTCGCCGCGATCGTCAGCGACAGGATCCCGTCGGAGGAGTCGCTGCTGTACGGGCGCGGTGTGCCGTTCTGGTCGGTCACCGACACGACCTGCAGGTCGGTCGGGTGCCCGTCGTAGTCCTCGACCAGCTCGCGCCGGATGCCGTGGTTCTGGTCGATCTCGGGGAAGCGCGCGACGAGCGTCTCGACGGTGGTGAGCGTCGAGTGCCCCTCCGCATCGCGGCCGAGCCGGTAGTCCGCGTCGAAGCTCGCGAAGGTGAAGTCGTCGACGCCGGCGGGCGCGGCGACCGGTGCCGGGGCCGGCACGTGCGCCTGCGCGGGCGGGGTGGATGCGCTCAGCACCCCCGCCGTCACGAACAGCGAGGACAGGGCCACGGCGACCGCGGCCGCGGTCATGCGCCGAACCCGGACTCCCACGCTCCCATCCTGTCACGGCGTCCGACACGGGGTGCTCCCGGCGTGCGCGGAGGGGCAGGATGGACGTCGAGTCGAGCCTCCATGAAAGGAACCCGCATGGCCACCCTGGGCAACATCGTGTTCTACGCCGACGATCCGCAGGCCCTGTCGGACTTCTGGGCGGGAGTGTTCCGCTATCCGCCGCAGCGGTTCGATGGGGAGTTCCGCGAGATGCTCCTCGCGAGCGGTCTGACGGAGCACGATCTGGCGAAGCGCGCACTCGCGGCGAGCGCCGACGGCAGCGGACCGCGGCTCTTCTTCCATCACGCGAACGCCCCGAAGGCGGGACGCAACCGGCTGCATCTCGACGTCCAGGCCGTCGAGGGACGCAAACCGACGCCGGAGGAACTCGAGGCCGAGAAGGACCGGCTGGTGGCGCTCGGAGCGCGCGTCGTCCGGCTCGTCGACCAGCGCTGGGGCCCGGCTGCCGAGTACTACTACCAGCTGCAGGATCCCGAGGGGAACGAGTTCTGCCTGCAGTGACCGCCGGGTATCGGTAGCGTGTGCCCATGTTCTCGAAGACCCTGGCCTCGGGCGGCGAGCTCCGCCCGCTGGAACCGTGGCGTGCCGAGGAGTTCGCTGCGCACCTGGATCGCGCCCGCGAGCACATCCGCCCGTGGGTGGGTCCGTCGTTCGTCACCGTCGACGTCCCCGGTGCGCGCGCGACGCTCGACCGGTACGCCGAGCGGGCGGCGCGCGACGGCGCGGGCATCTACGGGATCTGGGCCGACGGCATCCTGGTCGGCGGCGTCATGTTCGTCGAGTTCTCGGCCGCGACCGGCTCGTTCGAGGTCGGATGCTGGCTCGAGCCGGGCGCGGAGGGAAGGGGCCACATCACCAGTGCCGTGCGGGAGCTCCTCGCGTACGCGTTCGATGTCCGCGGCATGCACCGGGCGGAATGGCGGTGCCGCAGCGACAACGACCGCAGCTCCGCGGTGGCTCGCCGCCTCGGGATGACGCTGGACGGCGTGCTCCGTGAGGCGTGGCCGGTCGGCGACATCTTCCACGACAAGCAGGTGTGGTCGCTGCTCGCATCGGAATGGCGGCGACTGTCCACCCGATCCTGACGTGCGACGGCCTCCGGTCCTCGGGTGGCGGCGGCACGCAGAGGCGATCGATCACCGGTTCGTCGAACGCAGCATTGCCGCCGCGGTGCACTCTCCCCTATAACTGAGGAACACTCACCATAAGGGGATGGGTATGAGCCCACCGGAGAACGAGCATCAACGCCGGCAGCAAGCCACACGAGAGGCGTTCGGCGTCGCCATCGGGGCGTTCATACTCGCCGCGCTCCTGCTCATCATCGGCTACGCCACGACATGGTCACCCGACGGTGCCACCTCGACAACCACCACCGTCGTGACCAAAGAACCCACCACGACGAACACCAACGAAACGAAGAGCGACAGCACACCGAGTCCGGCGCCGACCTCGAAGACCGACGGGGAGCAGACCACCACCCCCGGGCAGGAGACGACGGTGGTCACCACGGATGGAGACCAGTCCTTCCTCGGGCAGCTGTTCCGCAACCCTGCAACCACCCTTCTCCTGCAACTCCTCGCAGCGCTCGCCTTCGCCTTCCTCGCCGGAGCGGCATGGCAACGCATCCGACTCGGTTACTACGGCATCCAAATCGGGTCCCTCAGCATCCAAGAGATCCCCATCGACGAGAAGGCGACGGAACAGCTCCGAGACACCATCCATGCCGAAGACGTCCAGACGATTCTCGAAGTCGACATCATCGAGCCCCGTCCGCGGTGGTGGTACCTCGTCCCCGACGAGATCGACATCGACGCCCTCAAACTCGAACGGATAGCCGTCGAGGCCGGCACACGCGACCTCGCCCAGTCCCGCGGACTCGAACAGCAGATCGAGTACACGCCGATGGTCTGGGACCTTCTCGACCAGCGTCGAGAAGGACAGTCCATGTTCAGCGCGCAATTCGGAGCCGGTTTGATCCGGCTCGTCAGTATCGGCGATCGCCTCATCGCCGGCGCGGCGATCGACGACGACGCACGCATCGACCTGGCCGACGCCAACAGGCACGCGCTCGATGTCCTGTTCAGCTACCTGCCGCCAGCGGGTTGACGGCGCGATGACGAGCCAACAGCAGACGGCGACAGTGGGTGCGGAGTCGGCGTGAGAACGTCCGATTCCGAATGGACAGCACGTCGGACGACTGGAGCGAGTGACGGGAATCGAACCCGCGCTATCAGCTTGGGAAGCTGAGGTTCTACCATTGAACTACACTCGCGCGGCCCGGAATCCCAGTAAAACACTGGGAAGTGAGGCTGCCGCCCAGACTACCCGGTCAACGGTTTTTTGGCCAAACCCACCGGTTACTCACCGCTTTGGGATTTGGTTCCGCAGTGTGCGTCTGCAGCGCTAGTCGCGGACGGGTGGATATGGACGGAATTAGAATCCGAAGATGGTCGATGGAGACGCGCCGAAGTGGGTAGACACCCTGATCCGCGCGGGTGCTTCGGCCATCCCGCTCGTCGGCGGCCCCCTGGAGGTTCTTCTCTCGGACGTCCGCGACCGCCGAGTGACGAAGGTGCGTGCCCTTGTGGCGGACATCGAGGAAGTCGCCGGTGAGGAGAGCTTCATTCGGCGAGTTTCCTCCGATCCACGCTTAGAAGGACTATTCGTGGACGCCGTTGAATCCGCGATCCGTACTTCCATTGACGCCAAACGAAAAGTGCTTGCGCAGGCAGTAGCGGACGCATCGGTAGATCCTTCTAGAACAGATCACTCTGAACTCGTCGTGGGAGCGTTGCGGGAACTGGACGTGCAGCACGTGCGCGCGCTGGCAAGGCTCGAGTCGGAATGGAACGATGCGCGAGGCGAAAGCGGCGTGACCCTTGGCATTAGCGAGGTTTGGAGGACACTGCCTGAGCCAATTCGTGCCGTTCTCATTAGAACGGCAGCGGGGAAGTCCGCGCCTCAGATGCTTACCGCGCAGCAAGCGCCGTATAGGGCGAACGGAATAACTGACTTCGGGATCGAAGTGCTCGAGGCGCTTCGATCGAAGGGGCTAAGCGACGAGTCGATGGCTTGACTCACTCTCGTTCCTAACCGCCGCCCACCTTTGGACGAAAGGTGCCCTGGCAAGACCCCTCGGGGTTGAGTGCCTCATAACGGCTGATGATCGTCGACGGCCGCCCGCGCTGGGATATGATGGGTTCTGCCGTCGTCGCCCCGGTCAGCTGAGAGCCCCTATCTGTGCTCTAGCTTGCGAGTTGGAGCGTTCACCACTATTCTTTTTCCTGTAGAGATGCGTCTCTCGCGGTTTGACCATGCCTAACGCCTTATTCTTTACGCTTTAAGCCTTCTTTCCTTATGCTTGACGCCTTTTTCTTTACGCCTTTTGCCTTTTGCCTTAGGCCTCACGCTGAATGCCTTTAGCTTCAAGCCACAATTCAATATTCCTTACGCTTTCTGCTACTCGAACCCCGTAGATCGGGGACTCTCGAAATGAGAAAGTAAATGTCAGAAAAGATCCAGGCCTTGGGCCTCGTCTTGTTGCTGACTGCTGCGATCTGGATCGGACACAATTGGGCCGACGAAGCGCTGACGTTCGCCACGCATACCGCGGTGGTACTCGCGCTTGAGATCGCCATCTCCTTCTTCGTTGGCCTCGGCCGACGCACCCCGAAGGGGTAGGCAGTCAAAGCACAATTCATGGCTTCGCGGAAGGGACTATGGTTGCTTGCAGCCATAGTCCCTTTTCCCGGCTTAAATTGAGGGGTGCAATGCAAGCGCTTTTGGACTTGACCGGTGTTGGCGCCGGCCAGCATCAGATTTGGCTGGACCGCTTCGTGGCCGGGAACGATGACGACACGAATCAAAAGTTAACGATCACAGCTCCAGCCGGATCAGTGAACTCAAGGTCCGGAATAGTGTGGATCGATGGCAATCCAGGGGAGCGGTGGACCCAGCTCGAACGGGCCATTGAGCAGTTCGTGACGTTGGCAAAAGGGGAGCCCGCAAAACTGGCCTCGTTCGACTCGGAAGTTCACGCGCTGGTCAAGAGTCGGTTCGGAGGAGATCCTCTGCTAGCTGTTGAGGACTTGCGGACCTATAACCCCAAACCCGCAGTGCAGTGGCCTGGCAAGGCCGTCCCGCTGGAGCTTGCATTTCGGACTCTCACAACTGCTCTGCAGCGCTCGGATTCGAAGATGCGCATGACAAACCTTCGTCCGGCGATGGGCAGAGTAGACCCGCGATTTGCCAAGGATGCAAATCCTCAGAATCCGCTCAACGTCGTTGGCATTTGGGGCGCTCTCGTTCGGGCCGCAGAGAAAGCTGGACTTGTAACTCAGTCTGGGCCTGCCTCCAATCCGTACATTTCCTTGGTGGAGCCGCTGAGCCCGCCGCAAGCCGCCGCTACCGCACTCAAAGACGCGAACGCCAGGGAAAGCGATCGCTATCTAGGACTGCTCAAGGCTGCTGCCCTCGGGCCGTTCCAGCAGGTTCGAACGGCCGTGTATCGAGAGATCGAACGCAAGATAACTAGGTCGACATCGATTACCGTGGGAGAACTTCTCGACGGCGCGGTGCAAAAGGTGAGACACGACGTGGAGGCTGCGCACGCCAAGGGTAAGGACTATCTCCTTTCGCAGGGCAAGGCTCTTCCGTGGAGCACCGTTCGCGGTTTCATCGCTGTGATGTTCATTAGGCAACCTGTACTTCTCTCGGACAACGAACCCGTGCCCGCGGATTGGGTGCATCTGGATACACCCGTCTCGGGCATGGTCGATGACTGGCAGTTGCGTGTCGATGGAGACCTCGTGGCGCACCTCGTCGGGGAGGGATGCCGCATCGACCAATACTCGGATGTCGAATTGAGTGGCGCTCTCTACAATCAGCGCCAAGATCTTTCTCAAGTACACGCAGTACTCAAATACCTGGTTGAAAACGGAATCTGTGAGCTGGCGCCGGATTACTCCCTTCGGCTCACGTAGTCGCGCCAACGGACGTGATTGCTCGCACTCTGGTGCGGAGCCGCGTCAGATCGTGTGAGCATGAACGGAACAGGGACGCGTCCGGAAGGTCCGTGTTTCGCCAGCGTGGGATTGATTTCTTGTCCGTACGTGCTCGGCGCTCGGGTACCTTAGGCGTTGCGTCCGTTCGCGTCGAGCGCCGCACCGTCTCACCCCTCGGTGTCGGCGCCACGCGATATTGGGTTTCGGCGCGTCGTTTGGGGGCCTCAGCCGAGTTCGCAGGAGGTACGCCGGTCGCGGTCGTCGGAGATCGACTGGACGATTTACGGTGCGTCAGTGCGGCGATCCTCGAACGCCTTATTTTGCGCGGTGATTCCGCCCCCGGACTCGCGTAGCTCCGTTTACTCACCGCTTTGAGTGTGATCCACGGCGTGGCGTTGGGATCACACGAGTACGTCAATAATGGGAAAAGCCCCGATCATCGGAGCTCTCTATACCGCGCGTGGCTTTTTAATATCCAGAGTAGGAGAAGCTGAGGTTCTACCATTGAACTACACTCGCGCGGCCCGGAATCCCAGTAAAACACTGGGAAGTGAGGCTGCCGCCCAGACTACCCGGTCAATGGTTCTTGGCCAAACCCACCCGCCCGCAGAAGGGTGAAGCCGGGGTGAAAGCCGGTCGGCGGCGTTGCGCTCGGCGTGCGGGTTCCGAAAGACTCGCACAGGACTGGACGTCATCACGCACTCGCAGCGACGTCACGGCTCCTGGGCGAAGGGGACGAGCGTGCGCTCTCGGACGATGGATGGTCGGGCCGCGCCCGCTCGGTGGAGTGCGGTCGTCGCCGCGGTCGTTGGCGCGGCCCTGCTGAGCCTGGGTGCACCGCTCGGAGCGGCCGCCGACACCGTGGTAGCCACGATCCCGGTTGGCCCGACGGCTCTCGCGGTGACGCCGACCATGGCGGTGTCGCCCGATGGCTCGCGACTGTACGTCGCCGACACCGCCTCCGGCACGGTGTCCGTCGTCGACACGGCGAGCAGGACGGTGACCGCGGCGGTGGGCGTCTCCAGTCCGGTCGGGGTCGCGGTCTCGCCGGATGGCTCTCGCCTCTATGTGGTGTCCACGAACCCGACGAATGCGCTGGTCGTCGTCAACACCGCCACGCGTGCCATCGTCGCGTCCATCTCCGTCGGCTCCTCTCCCGCGGGAGTGGCGGTCTCTCCCGACGGTTCGCGGGTCTACGTCAGCAACGCCGGTGGGACCGGGACGACCGCCGTGTCCGTCATCGACACCGCCACGAACACCGTCGTGACGAGCATCGCCGACTCGGCGGCGCCGCGCTCGATGATCGTGTCGCCGGACGGCAGCCGCCTCTACGTCGCTCACGCGTCTCCGACGTCCCGCAATATCTCCGTCATCAGCACGGCCACCGCGACCGTCAGCGGCACCATCCCGCTCGCCTCGTTGATCGACGCCGCGACCGGGTTCGCGATCTCGGCCGACGGCGGCACGCTCTACGCCGCCAGCTCCGGCACGGGCGTCGTCCGGGAGGTCGACACGGCGACGGGCACGGTGAAGGCCACGCTCTCCGCCGGCGCCGGAGCGTGCGACGTCGCCCTCACGCCGGACGGCACCCGGCTCTACGTGACGGACTCCACCGCCAACACCGTTTCGGTGATCGACACGTCGACGGGAGCCATCGTGTCCACCCTCCCGGTCGGCGCCGCGCCGCGCACCATCGTCCTCTCCCCGGACGGCGCCGTGGCCTACGTCGCGAACACGGCGTCGGACTCGGTCTCCGTCATCGGCCTCGACACCTTCCCGGCGATCACGACGGCGACTCTCCCGGGCGGGACGAACGGATCCGCGTACTCGGCCGGCGTCGCAGCGACCGGAGCCCCCGCGCCCACGCTGGCCGTGAGCGCGGGGGCCCTGCCTCCGGGACTGACCCTCAGCGGCGGGGTCGTGAGCGGCAGGCCCACCGCTGCCGGCACGTACACCTTCACCCTCACCGCGAGCAGCACCGTCAGCGGCATCCCGGCGACTGCCTCGCGCACGTACACACTCGTCGTCGCCGCGGTCGCCGTGCCTGCCGCGGTCACGCCCACCGGCACACCCGACGCGGGGAGCGAGCTGGCCGACACCGGAACCGACGTCGCCGGCCCGCTGCTGGCCGCGCTCGGCCTGATCGCCGCGGGTGCGCTCGCGGGTGTCGCCCGCCGCCGCACCCGCGGCGCCGTGGGACGACGTCAGTCCGCCGCGTCCTGAACCTCGTTCTCCAGCTTCTCCTCGTCGACGGCGATCTGCTTCTTGGTGATGCCTGTCGCGTTGGTCAGCAGCCGCTCGATCTCGTCCGCCTCGCTGGGGTCGACGACCACCACGATGCCCGAGCTCCCCGCGTGCAGGGTCTCGCTGATCGCCTTGAGGTCCTCGGCGGACGACTTCTTGGAGATGTGGCCCGCGAGCGCGCCGATGCCCGCCCCGCCGGCGCCGCCGGCCAGGAGGGCGCCTCCGAGCGCGACGGCCGGGAACAGCGCGACGACCAGTCCGCCGGCGAGCCCGATGGCGAGTCCCTTGCGGCCGCCGTGGTGCTTGCCGCCGTCGTCCCGCTTCGGGATCGAGACCTTCCCCTCCGTGTCGCGGACCACCACCGCCGCGTCGAACGCCGCATGGTGGCCGCGCTCCTTGTAGTGGGCGTGGAGACGGTCGAAGTCCGCCACCGCCTCGTCCTCGCTCGCGTACTGTGCGGCGATCGCCACATAGGGTTGATCGGTCATTTTTCCTTCACCTTTCTGGAAGTCGGCGCTGGCGCGCCGACGATTGCTGCTCCCGGGGAGCCGCCGGCCGACGGTCAGTCGTCCGGAGTCGCGACCTGCTCGAGCCGGGCGCCGCCCGGCATCGTGCCAGGAACGGTCTTCTCGTAGAGGAAGGCAGCCGCCTCCGGCCACGAGCTCGCCTCCGCCAGCCGGTACACCGCCACCGCCTGCGCGCCCGCGAACGTCGTCGCGGCGCGGATCAGCGCGGGCGGCGTCTCGCTCAGCACCGGGAGCTGGGCGCTGAAATCGTCCTCGTCCTCATCCGGGTGCAGGAAGAGGGCCCGGTACGTCCCCGCGCTCACGCGACATCTCCCGGCGGCTAGCGGCGAAGTTCTCGTCCGTGCACCGTGACCGCGTAGATCACCAGCACGTCGAGCGTGATCGCGATGGCCGACCACCACGGTTGCGCCGGAAGCGACATCACGTGGGAGACGGCGCTGACCGCGGCGATCACCACCGCCACGACGCGCGCCCACATCGCCCCCCGGAGCAGGAAGAGGCCGGCCAGCAGCAGGAGCACGCCCACGATCACCGACCACCACCCCCACGCCGCGACGTTGAACGACGCCACCCCGCCCCCGGAGCCGACGAAGTAGGCCGTATTCGGGCCGATGATCGCCATGATCCCGTAGAACAGGTCGATCGCCGCCCCGATGAACAGCATGACCGCCGCGAAATAGGCCCACCCGACCCAGCCGGTGGTTCTGGCATCCGACATCTCGCACCTCCCAGATCCTGTTGGCGGAATGGTGCGCCCCCGAGGGGGCTCCTGGCTATGCACCACTTCTGCGGATACGGCTTCGCACGTGGTGTCTAGCCGCGGCGCCCTCGTCGGGGCACACTTCCGCCATGAGTGAAGCCGACATCACGGCGCCCACCACGCTCGGCCCGGGCCGGGTCCCCGGCGGGATGCCGTTGAAGATCCATCTCGACGAACCGGCGTACGCCGCCCTGGTGCGCATCGCCCAGCACCGGCGGACGACGGCGGCGCGGATGGTGGAGGACCTCGTGCTCCACGCCCTCTCGCGTGCCGCCGCGCCGCCGCCCGCGGCCGGCCCGATCACCCGGCCGCACACCACCTACGACGACGCGACGCAGGGATTCCGCCGCGACTGACGCACGCGAGCACCGCCTGCGGACGACGACGGGTGCGCGACCATTCCCACCCGATAGGCTGGCCCCGTGCTTCTCTCCGATCGCGACATCAAGGCCGAGCTGGGTGCCGGGCGGATCTCTCTGGAGCCGTTCGAGGCGGAGATGGTCCAGCCGTCGAGCATCGACGTGCGGCTCGACCGGTTCTTCCGGCTGTTCGACAACCACAAGTACCCGTTCATCGACCCGGCCGAGGACCAGCCCGAGCTGACCCGGTTCGTCGAAGTGGACGCGGATCAGCCGTTCATCCTGCACCCCGGCGAGTTCGTCCTGGGCTCCACGTTCGAGCTGGTGAGCCTGCCCGACGACGTCGCGGCGCGCCTGGAGGGCAAGAGCTCGCTCGGTCGGCTGGGACTGCTGACCCACTCCACCGCCGGGTTCATCGACCCGGGGTTCTCGGGTCACGTGACCCTCGAGCTGAGCAACGTGGCGACGCTCCCGATCAAGCTGTGGCCGGGCATGAAGATCGGCCAGATGTGCTTCTTCCGTCTGTCGTCGGCGGCCGAGCGGCCGTACGGATCGGCGGAGTACTCGTCCCGGTATCAGGGGCAGCGCGGGCCGACGGCGTCCCGGTCGTATCTCAACTTCCACCGCACCGACGTCTCCACCACCGAGGCGGGGCGACCCGCCTGACCCGCACGCCGACCGAGAGGGGCACCATGAGCGAGACCACCGACGCGGCCTTCGCACGGGCTCTGATCAGTTCGGGGCCGATGGCGGAGAACCCGCAGCGGATGCACCTGTTCGGCCGGCTGGTCGGCAGCTGGAGTGCCGACGTCCGTCGCCTGGACGAGCGGACCGGGGTGTGGACCGAGTCCGCCGAGGAGTGGATCTTCGCCTACACGCTCGGCGGTCGCGCGGTGCAGGACGTCCTCGTCATCCGCGACGAGACCGACCCGGAGGGCACCCGCGGGCGCGGGTCGACCGTCCGCGTGTACGACACCGCCCTCGGTGCCTGGCGGGTCAGCTGGTTCGGGGCGGCGACGGGCGACTTCTGCACGCTCGTCGCGACGCCGCACCGCCGTGACGGCATCCGGCAGGACGGCACGCAGACCGACGGCCGCCCCATCCGCTGGAACTTCTCCAGCATCACCGACGAGTCGTTCGAGTGGGACGGCTGGGTCTCCGACGACGAGGGCCGCACCTGGTGGCTCGAGCAGCACATCGACGCCACCCGCACCGGATGAGGGGCGCGCGGTGTTCGACGACTTCGACGAACCGCAGCTCGACCGCGCGGTCTGGCTGCCGCACTACCTTCCCGCGTGGAGCTCGCTCGCCGAGACGCGCGCCGACTACCTGATCCACGACTCCCGCCTGGAGCTGAGCATCCCGCCCGATCAGGGGTTGTGGTGCGGGGAGGAGCACCAGCCTCCGCTGCGGGTCTCCGGGCTGCAGACCGGCAATTTCTCCGGGCCGGTCGGCTCGACGATCGGGCAGCAGCCGTTCCGCGAAGGCCTGCGGGTGCGCGAGGCGCAGGAGGAATTCCGCGGCTGCCTGGTCGAGCGCGGCACGGTCGGGATGCGCGCCTCCCTCTACCTCGGCCCGCGATCGATGGCGTCGCTCTGGCTGGTCGGGTTCGAAGACGAACCGGAGCGAAGCGGTGAGCTGTGCGTGATGGAGGTGTTCGGCCGCGACGTCGAGGAGGACGCGGCGCTGGTCGGGATTGGTTTCCATGCCTTCCGCGACCCGCGCCTCGCCGAGGACTTCGAGCGCGTCCGGCTTCCGATCGACGTCACCGAGCCGCATGCCTACGAAGCGCGCTGGGATGGGGACGAGGCGAGCTTCCGGGTCGACGGCCGGGTGGTCCGGCTCCTGGATGCGCCGCCGCAGTACCCGCTGCAGCTGATGCTCGCGGTCTTCGACTTCCCGGAGTGGCCGGACGAGCGCTCCGGCGGGAGCGCGTTCGTGCCGACCCTGTCGGTCGACCGGGCGTGGGCGAACTGATTCGTGCCCGCACGGATGCCCCTCCGGGCATGACGGGAACCTAGTTATCCACAGTCAATTTCACAGGTGGAAAATAATGAGCACGACTCACAGCTGACCCGAAGCTTCGAGGCTCCGGTCGGCGTAGAGGGCGGGGAGCTGGAGGGTCAGCCAGGGGCTGAAGGCCCACGGCGTCGCGTCGACGGCGGAGAGCAGCGAGCGCGGGTCGGCCCATGCCCATTCGGCGACCTCGCTCGCGGCGGGCGCCAGTTCGCCGACGACGGTGGCCGTGTAGACCGGGCACACCTCGTACTCGACGATGCCCGCGGCGTCGACCGCGCGGTACCGGAAGTCGGGGAGCGCGATCGTCAGGTTGTCGATGCGGGCGCCGAGCTCGTCCTGCGCGCGGCGGCGGACGGCCTCCTCGATCGCCTCGCCGGGGCCGGGGTGCCCGCAGAACGAGTTGGTCCACACTCCCGGCCACGTCGCCTTACTCAAAGCGCGGCGGGTGACGAGGATGCGGCCCTCTCCGTCGAAGAGGTGGCAGGAGAAGGCGAGGTGCAGGGGAGTGGACTCCGTGTGCACCGTCGCCTTGTCCGCCGTGCCGATGGGCGTGCCGTCCTCGGCGAGCAGCACGACCTCTTCGCGGGGTGGGGTCATGCGTCCATACTAGGCGCGCCATCCTGCGACCCCGCCGGGCGTCCCTGCTGCCAGCCGAGGTTGCGCGCCATGGTCTCCAGCGTGCTCATCGTGGTCGCGTAGTCCTGCTCCGAGATGCCGTTCGCCAGCTCGGCCCGGACGGCCTGGACGCGGGCGAACGCCTCGTCGTGCGCAGCGCGTCCCTCGTCGGTCAGCGTGGCGCGGTCGCCGTCGAACCAGACCCAGCCGCGCTCGACGAACTCGGCGAGGACCCGGCGGGCGCGGTGCGCCCCACGGCGCTCGGCGCGACCGTCGCGGTCGAACGGGTGGTGATGGTGGCCCCACGGTCCGCCGAACCCTCGAGCGGGACCGGGGAACGGGTATCCGCCGGGGAAGGGCCCGCCGGCGTGGGGTGCGTACGGGCCGAACGGGTGGCCGGCGCGGACGGCGCCGAAGGCGAAGCCGCGGTCGAAACCGCGCTCGTAGCCGCGCTCGAAGGCGTTCGGGAGGCCGTTGTGCTCGTGGTGCTGGTGCTCGTGGTGCTCGTGCTCGCCGTGGTGGGCGTGCTCGTCGTGGTGCCGGTCGCCGTGGTGCCGGCGCTCGTCGCCATCGTCGGGGGAGGCGCCGGCCGGCCGCTCGTCCCGCGGCTCCTGGCCGCGCCAGCCGGGGTGGTATCCGTGGCCGTGGGCGAAGCCGCGGCCTCCGGCGTTCTCCCGTCGATCGCGCCGGCCGCCGTGGGGCAGCCGCTCGGCGAGCTCGTCGGGTGTTGCCGGCCCGTCGGCGAGGGTGTGGAGGATGCGCCAGCTTCCGCGGCGCAGTCCGAGGTCGGCCAGCGCCTCGCGCATGCGTTCGTGCAGCCGGCCTTCGATCACGCCGAACCAGTATCCGGGCGGCGTCTGTATGGAGTCGTCGATCTTCGTCATCGCTGACTCTCCTTTCGATGTATGTACTGTTACAAGTAAATGTATAGTTACATGCATGAGCGATGGACGTCAAGAGGATGCGCCGATTCCGCCGGAAGCGGACATCGTGGCCCTGGTCGAGAACGCCCTCCTGGCCGTGCGGCGCGATCAGTCGCGCCGGCGACCGCCCTGGGGAGAGGGGATGCCGCACGGGCACGGCCACCACGGGGGCCGCGGCGGTCACTGGGGCGGTCCCTTCGGTGCCGGTGCGTTCGGCGCGGGTCCCTTCGTCCCCGAGTCCGGCGGTTCGGGCGCGACCCCGGGTGGTCCCGGTGCGCCCGGCGGCGCGCCGTTCGGAGACTCCGCTCGTCCCGGTCCCGGTCGCCGGGGCCGCGACGGCTCGCTCGGCCGCATCGCCCGGGTGCGGATGCTCGAGGCGCTGGAGGCGGCCGAGGCCGACGACCGCAACCTGTCCGTGAGCGGGGTGGCCGCCGCGATCGGCGTGGACCAGCCGCGCGCGAGCCGCCTGGTGCAGGAGGGGGTGGAGCGCGGTCTGGTGCGCCGGGTCCCTGACCCGTCCGACGCGCGCCGTGCGCTCATCCAGCTGACGAGCTCTGGCCGGGCACAGCTGAGCGAGCTCCGGTCGCACCGCCGCTCCGCCGTCGAGGCCGCGCTGTCGGCGTTCACCCCGGAGGAGGCGCGCACCTTCGCGGAGCTGTTCGACCGCTTCGTCCGGGCCTGGCCGCGCCCCGGCGAGACCGAGTCTGAGAGCTGACCGGCCCCTCTTGCCGCGGCCTCGGCCGCTCCCTATCCTGGGGCCCTCCCGGCTCGCGGGCGACGGCGCACCCGGTCGCAGGAACCGCCTCACCTCGCTTCGCTGACGAAGGTCGTCGAGTGGCCGGGGTGCTCAGGAACGAGACCTCCGATGACCGATGACGCCGCATCCACCCCCACCGTCGTGCTCGTGCACGGCGCCTTCGCCGACGCGGGCAGCTGGGCGGGGGTGGTCGAACTCCTGCTCGCCGAGGGCGCGAAGGTGCTGGCGCCCGCGAATCCGCTGCGCGGGCTGACCGCCGACGCCGCCTACATCCGCAGCGTGATCGAGCAGATCGACGGGCCGGTGCTGGCCGTCGGCCACTCCTACGGCGGCGCCGTGATCACCAACGCAGCGACGGGTCTCGCGAACGTGCGCGGCCTCGTCTACGTGGCCGCGTTCGCGCCGGACGAGGGCGAGGCGCTGGGGGATGTCGAGGCCGGCTCGACCGACAGCGTGCTGAACTCGGCGCTCAAACCGGCGATGTATCCGACCGACGGAGGACAGGCGCCCGAGCTCTACGTCGACCCCGCGCGGTTCCACGAGGCGTTCGCCAGCGATCTGCCGCCGGATCAGTCGGCCGTGCTCGGAGCGTCGCAGCGGCCGGTCGCCGCGGCGGCCTTCGCCGAGAAGACCGGGTCTCCTGCGTGGAAGGGCCTGCCATCGTGGGCGGTCGTCGCCTCCGGCGACAAGGCCGCCGGCGCCGACGTGATCCGCTCCATGGCCGAACGGGCGGGCGCCGACGCGATCGAGCTCGAAGGCTCGCACGTGATCATGATCTCGCAGCCGCGGGCGGTGACCGACCACATCCTCCGGGCGCTCAGAGCGGTCTCCTGATGTCGGATGCGCTGGCCGGCCGGCTCCGGCGGACGGAGGTGCAGCACGAGCCGTCGTCGATCCCCGGGCGCGAGATCGTGCAGGTGCTGACCGAGATCCCGGAGGGGGTGGAGTCGGGCTGGCACATCCACCCCGGCGAAGAGGTGGGCTACATCGTCGCCGGTGCGGTCGAGATGCGCATCCACGATCGCCCGACCCTGCACCTGACGGCGGGCGACGGGTTCCTCATCCCGCCCGGCACCCCGCACAATGCGCGGGATGTCGGGCCCGGCACGGGCGAGATGCTCTCGACGTACATCGTGGAGGTGGGGGAGCCGCTCGCCGTCTTCGTGGACGAGGGCGACCCGGTCACCGACTGAGCCGCGTCAGGCAGCTGAGCGGCGCGGAGCCTGCACTGGCAGCAGCAGCGCGAGCCCCGCCGCCAGCACGAGCACGATCGCCAGGATGCCCCAGTACTGCGCTCCGCCGACCGCCACGAACACCGCGAACAGGGTCGGCGCCAGGAACGACACCGCGCGCCCGGTCGTCGCGTACAGCCCGAACACCTCGCCTTCGCGTCCGGCCGGCGTGACCCGGGCCAGGAACGTGCGGCTGGCCGACTGCGCCGGCCCGACGAAGAGGCAGAGCACCAGGCCGCCCACCCAGAAGGCGGCGGCGCCGAGGTCGTGCGTGAAGAACACCGCGAGGCCGGCGACGATGAGCCCGATGAGCGAGGTCACGATGACCGACTTCGGCCCGAAACGGTCGTCCAGCCGGCCGGACAGCAGCGTGCTGACCCCCGCGACGACGTTCGCCGCGATGGCGAAGATGATGACCTGTCCGCTGGTGAACCCGAAGGTGCCCTGCGCGAGGATGCCGCCGAACGTGAAGACGCCGACCAGGCCGTCGCGGAACAAGGCCGACGCGATCAGGAACAGGACCGTGTTGCGGCTCTCCTTCCAGAGCCGGCCGATGTCGCGCACCAGCACCGCGTACGAGCGGAAGAAGCCGACGCGCGGGGTGCGGGCGTTCGGCGGGATCTCGGGAACGACGAACAGCACGGGGAGCGAGAAGATCAGCGTCCAGGCCGCCGCGATCAGCGCGATGATGCGGATGTTCAGGCCGTCCTCTGTTGGGACGTGCAGCAGACCGCCCGACCCGGTCACCATCCCGAAGTAGACGATGAGGAGCAGGACGATCCCGCCCAGGTAGCCGGCGCCCCAGCCAAACCCGCTGACGCGGCCGACCGTCTTCGGCGTCGACACCTGCACGAGCATGGCGTTGTAGTTGACGGTCGCGATCTCGTAGAACACCGTCCCGATCGCGACGAGCGCGACGCCGAGCAGGAAGTACGACGGCTCGCCGACCACGAAGAACATGGAGGCGGTGACCAGCACGACGACGCCGGTGTTGACGCCCAGCCACAGCTTGCGGCGTCCGGAGCCGTCCGTCCGCTGGCCGAGCACGGGCGCGAGCAGCGCGACGACGGCGCCCGCCAGCCCGACGCCCCACGCGAGCCCGCTCGACAGCACGGCGACAGCGGCGTCGTAGGCGGCGTGCGCCGGCCCCGAGCCGCTCGTCTCGGCATCCCGGGCGGCCACGATCGAGGGCGAGACGAAGAGGCTGCTGGTCAGGTAGACCGTGAAGACGAAGGTCGTGATGACCGCGTTGAAGGCGGCGCCGCCCCAGTCCCAGGCGGCCCATGCGACCACCCACCCGCGCGGGATTCGGCGGTCGGTCGCGCTGTCGGCGAAGAGCGGGCTCGCGGTCGTCACCAGGGCGTCGCCGTCGACGCCGCGGGGGTCGGCACCTGTCATAGCCACAGCGTAGGGCGTGGCGGGGAACGGCCGGTGAACGGCGCGGCTCCGCGACCGCACGGTGCGCTTTTGGGTGGCCGCACGGATTCAGGGGCGCAGCGGCACACCGGTATCGTGACGAGCATCCGACCCGTGGAGGTTCCATCGTGAGCACCGTCTCGTCCGCTCCGAACCCGTACGCCTGGGTGCGGCATCTGCTCCCCCGCGTGGTGATCGGCGCGCTGATCGCCGCCGCCCTCGTCGGCGTGTACGCCGTCATCCTCGGGCGGTTCGACGACACCTGCTGGCGGCTGATCGGCACCATCGCCCTGTTCGTCTTCTTCGCCCTGGTCTCCTGGTACGACGCCGATGTCTCGGCCCGCAGGGCGCCGTGGTTCGGCGCGGTCAGCGTCGTCACCTCGGTGTACCTGTTCGGGATCGGGCTGTGGAAGGTGTGGGTCCCGAACGTGCAGCCGGTCGACGGCCTGTACGGCTCCGACGGTTACGACCCGTGGTGGCAGCCGTTCTCCTGGTTCCTGCTGGTGCTGGTGACGCGCATCGGCCTGCTCCACATCCACCTGGTGCTCAACACGCAGCGCCGGTTCACCGGGCCGATCATGAGCAAGGTGACGGTCGCGACCCTCGTGCTGGTCGGGCTGCTGACCGCCGGGCTGTCGCTTCCGCTGATCTGGACGCGCGTCGACTTCGGCGAGACCTACTGGCGGCTGGTGGCGGTCGTCGCGATCCTGGATGCGCTCGGCACGGTGCTCATCCCGCTCACCTACTCGCTGTTCGGGCCGAAGGCGGTGCGTCCCGCCCCGTCCGCGTATGCGGCGCCGGCGCCCTTTGCCGGTCCGGGCGCGATGCCGTACGCGCAGCCGCCGATGCAGGCTCCCACCCCGGGCCCGGCGGTCGCGCCGCCCGCGGCGCCGGCTGCTGCTCCCGGCTGGACGCCGGCCCCACCTCCGACGCCTGCCGGAGCGCCCGGGACGGCCGCAGCACCCGCGTCGGCCTACCCGCGCCTGGACGCCTCCGGCGGCCTGCGGCTGGAATGGCCGCGCTACATCAACGGCCAGCCGCTTCCCGCACGGCCGGACGGCACCCCCGACTTCACGGGGGTCGTCGGCTACTGATCGCTCAGCGCGACGCCGGCAGGCTGTAGACGGTTCCGCGGTCGTCGCCGCGCACCTGCCGGTGCAGGTCCTCCATCGTCAGGTCGAGCTGGCTCGCCGTGCCCGCCGCGGCGGTCAGGTCGCGCAGCAGGCCGGCGGGGACCTCGCCGTCGTACTTGTAGTAGATCTTGTGCTCGAGGCTGGCCCAGAAGTCCATCGCGACCGTCCGCAGCTGCACTTCGACCGGCACCAGCACCGGCCCCTCGCTGAGGAAGACGGGCACCTCGACGATCACATGCAGGCTCTTGTAGCCGTTCGGCTTCGGGTGCGCGATGTAGTCCTTGACCCGCAGGACGCGCACGTCGTCCTGAGCGGTGAGCAGGTCGAACACCCGGTAGACGTCGGAGACGAAGCTGCAGACGATGCGGATGCCGGCGATGTCGGTGATCGCCTCGCGGATCGCGTCGAAGCTGGGCTCGCAGTTCTTGCGGATCACCTTCTGCTCGATGCTCTCCGGCGATTTGAGGCGGCTCGAGATGTGCTCGATCGGGTTGTAGTCGTGGAGCTCGGCGAACTCCTCGCGGAGGATGCTCACCTTGGTCGAGATCTCGTCGATGCCGAACTTGTACGGCATGATGAACCGCGCGAAATCGTCCCGGAACGCCTGCACCTCGCTGAGGGTGGCGGGGTCGATGTTCTGCAGCGCCTCGATGGCGCGCGTGGAGAGAAGCGGGGCGGCGGCGGGATCCGTTTCCATGATCTCGACGCTAGCGACGGTGCTTGTGCGGCCGGTGTGAATCACTGCGGGCCGGCATTTATTGATATTGTTGTATTAATTCGTACTTCAGTTCCAATTTCTGCTACATTGTGCGTACGAATCGTCGGCGCTCGCCGGCGGGGTGATCAATAGGGAGATCATGCGGATGGATGCACGCACGTACGGGAGCGAAGCTTCGAAGAAGATCGGCCGAAAGGCCCGCGCGCTCATGGTCGCTGGGGCGACTATGGCTCTGACCTGCGGGGTCGCGACATCGGTGGCTCCGGCCAGCGCGGCTCCGTTGCCCTACCAGCACGTAGGCGTGCTGTACTCGAGCAAGATCTATCACTACGCTGACTCGTTCGGTGAGATCCGGCACTATGTGTGCGCGCAAGGGAAGACCATCGTTGCGAATTGGGCCAGGCCTGGCGTGTGGTCGGACCAGGGTCTGAGCTACGCCGGTGTCACGTCGTACGGGGTCACTGGACGATAAGGAACGTCCGCATGCGGGTCTTCGTCATCGTCGGCGCGGCGGCCACAATCGTGGTCGCCGCGCTCGGGGGGTGCGCTTCGGCCGGACACCCGTCCTCCGGAGCGTCGTCCCCGGCCTTCCAGGGGCCGGTTCCGTCATTCACCGGGCCGTGGGCGTCTGAATTCGAACAGGCCTACCGCTCGACGAACAGCGACGCTGTCCATGAGATTCTCGCCAAAGGCTCGATCACGGATCGGGATTACGCCGAAGTCAGCGCTGAATATGAGCGGTGCATGGCCAACAAGGGGTTTCCCACGCGTGTTACGGGGCCTGGGGGCGAGGCTGAGATTGATGGCGGAGAGGACAGTCTGAAGGCAGACGAGGCATGCAATGGCGACTTCGCGATTATCGCTTCGCTACGTGGAAGCATCCTCCGCAATCCTCAGAATCTCGACGAGAACGAGATCGTCGTGGCCTGCCTTGTCGCCAATGGTGTGGTGCCCCAGAGCTACACGGCGAAGGAGTACGAGTCGAATCTGGAGTCGCAGACGTTTCCGTTCTCGATGGACGACGCGGAGTTCACACGATGCGCCAGGGATCCGCTGGGCCTCTCGGGTGACTAGGACATCGTGATTCGGATCTCAGGGCCGGTGGGGGGTCTTCTAGCCTTCCTCCTCCTCGCGGCGGGAGCACTTGCCGGTGCATTCGTCCTTCCTCTCTCGCCTCCACAGGGAATCGTCGCAACCGCGAATGTGTCATCTGCGTCGGCGAAGCAGCTTGACATCACCGACGACCAGGCTGCGACCCTCGCCATCACCGCGGGCCCAGAGCGGAAACTAGTGGTGAACGTATCGGGGACGTTGACGGCCACCTCGTGCACAGCGGGTGGGCGGGCCGAGTCCGGGCAGTCAGGTCTGGCGGTGAACGATGTTCCCATCATCTATCTTTCGACGCCGACTCCGCTCTGGCGCGACCTGATGGCAGGGGATCACGGTCCTGACGTCCAATCCCTTCAGGATGAACTCCGTCGACTGGGTCACAGCGTTCGCGCGGACGGACGTTTCGGACCAGACACGCTGAGATCCGTCATCGCATTGGCCAAGAATGCGGGAGTCGCGGATGTGCGCACCTGGACAAGCTTTCCCGTGTCACGATTCGCGTGGTTGCCGGCTCCGACAGTCGAAACCATGACGTGCTCCCTCCAAGTCGGCGACCAGGTCGTCGCCGGTGACGCGGTGGCGGTACTGCCGCCCGGCATCGAGAGCGCGCGGCTTTCGCCCGAGCCGCGCGATGTCGTGCCAGGCGAACGAGTCGTGGTCGTCGGTGACCTCGTCCTGCCCGTCGATGACTCGGGCAACGTAGCGTCCCCAGACGATCTCGCAAGACTTGCGGCATCGCCGGCATATGCGGCGTACGCGGCGGGCGCCACCGCGCCGCAGGCCTCGCAGGGCGGGTCCGACCTTCAGCGAAACGGTGCGGCCGGAGGGGTTCCTGTGACCTTCCGTCTGGCGCGGGGGCTGAGTGTCTACTCCGTTCCGGCGGCCGCGGTCTACGCTGCTCGAGGTCGAAGCGCCTGCGTTGTCGCCGATGGCAAGCCGGCCGCTGTGACCATAGCTTCGTCCCAGTTCGGCCAAACGCTGATCCAGCCTGAGGCGTCCCAATCGATAGCGGAGGTGTCCTTGAAGACGTCGCAGGCGCCGCCGTGCCGGTGAGGTCGCGCGACATGGTTCCGCGGAATATCACCGCGACCGGGCTATCGCATGCGTTCGGGACATCACCGCCTCTGTTCTCCTCGCTGAGCTTCCGGTTGCAGCCGAATGAGGTCTATGCGCTGACGGGACCATCGGGTTCGGGTAAGAGCACCCTCCTCAGCATCCTCGCGGGCTGGACCCAACCGACATCGGGAGACATAGAGCGGGTGAACATCGAATCGATCGCCTGGGTATTTCAGAATCCCCACGGTGTCGCCGCTCGGACAGCGGAGGATCACGTCGCGCTCCCTCTCCTGGCGCGGGGTCGCGCGCACGGCGACGCACGATGCGAGGCCCGCGAGAGGTTGGCGGCGGTCGGGCTGGCTGGACGAGCGTTGGCGCGGTTCAGCGAGCTGTCAGGCGGCGAGGCACAGCGCTTGATGCTCGCACGCGGATTGGCCTCGAACCCTCACCTTCTGCTCGTCGATGAGCCGACGGCGCAGCTCGATCCGGTGACGGCCGATACCGTGAATACCGCAATCCATTCCTTGGCCGATCAGGGCGCGATCGTCGTCGTCGCGACGCACGATCAACGGACGCGTGACGCGTGTACGAGCGTTATACGGCTCGGATGACGATGCGGCTTCCCACGATCGTGCGTGAGGCCCTTCTCAATGTCCGATCGGGGACGGCGCGAGCGGGGCTCTTCGCGCTGGTGCTCGGTGCGGTGGCCGCAGTACTAGGTGGAAGCGATCTGGTGGCCATCGCATCGATTGAGCACGAAGCAGACCGATTCCGCAAGGATGGCGGGTCGACGATCATCTACCGGTTCCCGCAGGGCATCGACGGGGCGGCATGCGATGGTCTGCGCTCTGTCGACGGTGTGGCCGCCGCTGGAGCCGTTCGGCAGCGCGAGCGCGGGTACACTCCAGCTGCGCTGCCGCGTGAGCCGATCCCCACGTTCGACGTCTCCCCGGCATTCGGCGGCTTCACGGCTCTCCGCGATGAGGCCTCGGGCGCCGGGGTACTCATCTCGGAGGACGTGGCCGAAACGACGGGCGCGAGCGTCGGCACCGTGCTGCATCTCACAGATGGCCGCCCGCGGGTCACGGGGGTCTTCTCGTATCCGAATGATGGCCGAAGGCCAGGCTACGGCTATGCGATCTTCGTCCCGTCGGATGTGCTCGCGCCCTACGACGAGTGCTGGGTCGAAGCGTGGCCCGTTTCAGACCGGCTCCTCGCTGTGATGCCTACTGCCCTGGTTGGCGCTCGAAGCGCTCCAACCGCTTCCAGCGACGACACGCGGGGCCCCCAGCTTCAGCAGCTGAACGCCTCCCACGGCAGCAGATTCGACGGCGCCGTCGCTTTCGAGACACGTGTTACACGAATGAGCACCGCAGTGCTCGGTTTCGTGGGCTTCGTGCTGGGAGCAGTGTCTGTCGGCCGTCGGAAGCTGGAACTAGCCAGCGGTCGTCACGCCGGTGTGAGTGCCACGGCCTCTAGTCTCCAGCTGGTCCTAGAGACGCTGGTGTGGGCGGCCATGGGGGCATTCGTCGCGCTGTCTCTCCTCTCGCTGGTCATAGCGACCGGCGGCTCCTCGTCGCCCGATGTCCTGTGTGGTGTAGCGGCCCGTGTGCTGATCGTCACTCTGATGGCGCCTGCCCTCGGGGCATTCGCTCGCGCAGCGACTATCAGGGAAGCGCACCTCTTCGCCTATTTCAAGGCGAGATAGCGACGGTGCTTGTGCGGCCGGTGTGAATCACTGCGGCCCACGCGGTGCCGGGCCTAGGGTGACGCTATGGCCAACACGCTCACGGGAGACGCGGACCTGTTCCTGCCGGAGTTCGACGACCCGCCCGCCGAGCCGGGCGGCCTGCTCGACGAGTGGGTCCACCGGGCGAAGGAGCGCGGGGTGCGCGAGGCGCTCGCCGCGACGCTGGCGACCATCGGAGAGGGCGGCGAGCCCGACGCCCGCACGGTCGCTCTGCGGCGGCTCACGGGCGACGGCGTCGAGTTCGGCACATCGTCGGACAGTCGGAAGGGACGCCAGCTCGCCGCCGACCCGCGTGCGGCCGTCGTGCTGTACTGGCGCGAGCTCCTGCAGCAGCTGCGGGTTACCGGACGCGTCGAGCGGCTCGGCGAGGCGGAGTCGGACGACCTGTTCGCGCGCCGCACGCGCGAGGCGCAGGCCGCCACCATGGTGAGCGAGCAGGATGCCCCGCTCGACGACCTCGACCGGCTGCGCGACGCCGCGCGCGACCTCCTGTCCGCCGACGGCCCGATCGGCCGTCCGGAGCGCTGGTACGCGTACCGCGTGGTTCCCGAGCTGATCGAGTTCTGGCACGGCAGTCCGGACCGCCTGCACCGCCGCCTCCGCTACGTGCGGGGCGACGGCGGCGCGTGGACGGTCTCCCGCGTGCAGCCGTAGTGGTCGGGGGCGAAGCGGTGGACGGGGACGAAGCGGTGGATGCAACGGCCCGGCCGGTCCTCATCCTGTACTGCGCGCTGCCGGGAGCCGGCAAAACGACAGCAGCGCGCGAGCGGGAACGCGAGACCGGCGCCATCCGGTTCAGCCCCATCCGTTTCAGCACCGACGAGTGGATGGCCGAGCTGGGCCTCGACTACTTCGATCCGCTGCGCGATCGCGTGCAGGCGCGGCTCGACCGGTTGTGGCGGCAGCTGCTCGAACGCGGGCTGAGCGTGATTCTCGAGGACGGGTCGTGGACGCGGACCGAACGCGACGAGCTCCGGCGGGCCGCGCGGCGTTCCGGGGCGATCACCGAGCTGCACGTCTTCGACATCCCCGTCGAGGAGCTGTGGCGACGACTCGAAAGGCGCAACGAGCGTCCCGGCCGTGGTGAGGTACCGATCACGCGAGAGCTGCTCGATGAGTCGGTGCAGAGGTTCGAGGCTCCCGATGCCGCGGAACTCGCGCTGTTCGACCGCTGCATCGTGCACACGGGTGGATCGTGATCGCCCCGCCCGGTAAGGTAAGCCTTACCTAATCTTGCGACGGGAGCTCCGATGGCACGGACGAACATGCAGGCGACACGCGTGAAGCCGGAGCGCTCCGAGTTGCTCGTTCTGCATGTGCTCCGCCGCGAGCGGATCTCGTCCGGATTCGTCCGCGTGACGCTCGGCGGCGGAGATATCGAGCGGTTCGTGCCCCTGGGGTACGACCAGTGGTTCCGGCTCTTCATCCCGGTGGGCGACGACTCGAGCCTCGATCGGCTCCCCACGAAGCTCGACGCCCTGGCCTACGCCCGCTACCTCGCCATCTCGAAGGCCGTGCGCCCGGTGCTGCGCAACTACACCGTCCGTGCTTTCCGGCCCGATGGTCCGGAAGGTCCAGAGCTCGACGTCGACTTCGTCCTGCATCGGGCGGCCGACGGCTCTAGCGGTCCCGCTGCGGCCTGGGCGGAGGGATGTGCGCGAGGCGACGCGGTCGCCATCATCGACGAGGGCCGCACCTTCGCTCCGGCGGCGGAGATCGCGCACCTGCGGATCGTGGCCGACGAGACCGGGCTTCCCGCTGTGGCCGGAATCCTGGCCTCTCTCGCCGAGCGATCGAGCGGCTCGTCCGGCGTCGAGGGCACTGCCGTCATCGAGGTCCCGGATCCGGACGACGTGCAGGAGCTCATCGCACCGGCGGGGATGGACGTGCGCTGGGCTGTCCGGCGCGGGCGCGGTGGTGTGCCGGGCGCGCTCGCCGCCGAGGCCGCGCGGTCGCTCGCGGTGCCGGCGGTGCGCTCGTACGGCTGGGTGGTGGGCGAGTCGGAGCTGGCGGTCGGGATGCGCAGGCACTGGATCTCCACCGGCACGGCGAAGGCCGACATCGTGTTCTGCGGGTACTGGAAATCGCGGCACTGACGGGGAATACCCGCCTCTTCTCCAAAGTTGAGTCTGGTGTACTCAAGTTTTGGGTCCGACGTCTTGACAGCATCCCCTCGCGGGTGACAGTCTTGAGTCGTCGAGGCTCAAGTCTTGACCCCAGACTTTCACGGCCACAAGCCAGCAACAAAGGAGAGAAGCACACATGTCACGTGCAGTAGGAATCGACCTCGGAACCACCAACTCCGTCGTCTCGGTGCTCGAGGGTGGCGAGCCCACGGTCATCGCGAACGCGGAGGGCTTCCGCACCACCCCGTCGGTGGTCGCCTTCACCAAGGACGGCGAGGTCCTCGTCGGCGAGACCGCCAAGCGACAGGCGGTCACCAACGTCGACCGCACGATCTCGTCCGTCAAGCGCCACATGGGTACCACGTGGACCACCGAGATCGACGGCAAGAAGTACACCGCTCAGGAGATCTCGGCGCGCATCCTGCAGAAGCTCAAGCGCGACGCGGAGCAGTACCTGGGCGACACGGTGACCGACGCGGTCATCACGGTCCCGGCGTACTTCAACGACGCCGAGCGTCAGGCCACCAAGGAGGCCGGTGAGATCGCGGGCCTCAACGTGCTCCGCATCATCAACGAGCCCACCGCTGCCGCACTCGCGTACGGCCTCGACAAGGGCAAGGAGGACGAGCTCATCCTCGTCTTCGACCTCGGTGGCGGCACCTTCGACGTCTCGCTGCTCGAGGTGGGCAAGGACGACGACTTCTCGACCATCCAGGTGCGCTCCACCGCCGGTGACAACCGGCTCGGCGGCGACGACTGGGACCAGCGGATCGTGGAGTGGCTGATCAAGCGCTTCAAGGACTCCACCGGTGTCGACGTCTCCAAGGACAAGATCGCGCTGCAGCGCCTGAAGGAGGCGGCGGAGCAGGCCAAGAAGGAGCTGTCGTCGAGCATGTCGACCAGCATCCAGCTGCCCTACCTGTCGCTCACCGAGAACGGCCCGGCCAACCTCGACGAGACGCTCACCCGCGCCCAGTTCGAGCAGATGACCAGCGACCTCCTCGACCGCACCAAGAAGCCGTTCCAGGACGTCATCCGTGAGGCCGGCATCAAGGTCGGCGACATCGCGCACGTCGTGCTCGTCGGCGGATCGACCCGTATGCCCGCCGTCTCCGAGCTCGTGAAGCAGGAGACCGGCAAGGAGCCCAACAAGGGCGTGAACCCGGACGAGGTCGTCGCCGTCGGCGCCGCCCTGCAGGCCGGCGTCCTGAAGGGCGAGCGCAAGGACGTCCTGCTCATCGACGTCACCCCGCTGTCCCTCGGCATCGAGACCAAGGGCGGGATCATGACCAAGCTCATCGAGCGCAACACGGCCATCCCGACCAAGCGCAGCGAGACCTTCACCACGGCCGACGACAACCAGCCGTCCGTCGCGATCCAGGTCTTCCAGGGCGAGCGCGAGTTCACCCGCGACAACAAGCCGCTGGGCACTTTCGAGCTGACCGGCATCGCCCCGGCTCCCCGCGGCATCCCGCAGATCGAGGTCACCTTCGACATCGACGCCAACGGCATCGTGCACGTGTCCGCCAAGGACAAGGGCACCGGCAAGGAGCAGTCGATGACGATCACCGGCGGGTCCAGCCTGCCGAAGGAGGACATCGACCGCATGGTGCGCGAGGCCGAGGAGCACGCGGCGGAGGACAAGAAGCGCCGCGAGTCCGCCGAGACCCGCAACCAGGCCGAGCAGCTCGTCTACTCGATCGAGAAGCTGATCAAGGACAACGAGGACAAGCTCCCCGAGGACGTCAAGAACGAGGTCCAGGGCGACGTGGACAGCCTGAAGGCCGCTCTGGCCGGCGACGACGACGAGGCGGTGAAGACCGCCCACGAGAAGCTCAGCTCCAGCCAGCAGAAGCTCGGCGAGGCGATCTACTCCTCGGCGCAGCCGACCGAGACCCCGGCCGGCGAGGCGGCCGATGGCCAGCAGGCCGGCGCGTCCTCCTCCGACGATGAGGACGTCATCGACGCCGAGGTCGTCGAGGACGAGGAGAAGAAGTAATCATGTCGGACCAGAACGGCGGCTCCCCGGAGCCAGAACACGAGGAGCCGGTCATCCGCGACAAGCGGAGGATCGACCCCGAGACCGGGAAGGTCCGGCAGCCCGAGGGCGAGCAGAAGGCCGACGAGGGTACCGACGCCGGCGAGCACGACCTCGCGCACGAGGAGCTCGTCGACGTCGGACCGGCCGAGACGCAGGAGGAGGGGCCCATCCTGAGCGATGACGACCTCGACATCCTGTCCGGCCAGACGACGGCCGAGCAGCTCGCGGCGGAGCGTCTCGCCGACCTCCAGCGGGTGACCGCGGAGTACGCGAACTACCGCAAGCGCACCGAGGCCAACCGCGAGATCGAGCGCGAGCGCGCGGTCGGCGACGCCGTGAAGGGGCTCATCCCCGTGCTCGACGACCTCGAGCGCGCGGAGAAGCACGGCGATCTGGGGGAGGGCAGCGCGTTCTTCACCATCGCCGCGAAGCTCCGGACCGCGGTCGAGCGCCTCGGCCTCACCCCGTACGGCGAGAAGGGCGAGCCCTTCGACCCGCAGATCCACGAGGCGATCTTCCAGCAGCCCACCCCCGGCGTGACGGCGGACACCGTCGCCGAGGTGGTCGAGACCGGCTACCGGCTGGGCTCCACCACCGTCCGGGTGGCGAAGGTCGTCGTCGCGGTGCCGGCCTGACCCGGCGGAACGGCGCACGGCATGGCGGAGCGGCGGGGAATGGTTCCCGCCGCTCCGCTCGGCCCGTGCGCGCTCGATTCATGCAGACTTCATCCACGAACAACAACGACTTGAGAGGAGGCGCCCGTGGCTAGCCAAGACTGGTTCGACAAGGACTTCTACAAGGTCCTTGGCGTCTCCAAGGACGTCAGCGAAGCGGACCTCAAGAAGACCTACCGCAAGCTCGCCCGCAAGTACCACCCCGACTCCAACCCCGGCGACGCCGCCGCGGAGGCGAAGTTCAAGGAGATCAGCGAGGCCTACTCGGTGCTCAGCGATCCCGAGGAGCGCAAGGAGTACGACCAGATCCGCGCCATGGGGACCGGCGCCCGCTTCACCGCTCCCGGCTCGGGAGCCCAGGGCGGCTTCGACGACGTCTTCGGCGGGATGTTCGGCCAGGGCGGAGCGGGCGGCCAGCACTACACGTTCCAGCAGGGCGGCGGCGACTTCGACGACGTCTTCGGCGGGCTCTTCGGCAACGGCCGGTTCGGCACGACGACCGGCGGCTTCCGTGGTTACGGCGGCCCGACCCGCGGCCGCGATGTGACCGCCCACACCACCATCGACTTCGTGACGGCGACCCGCGGCGAGACCATCACTCTGCAGGCGTCCGACGGCAAGCCCATCAAGGTCAAGATCCCGGCCGGCGTCGCCGACGGGCAGAAGATCAAGCTGCGCGGCAAAGGCCAGCCCAGCCCCGACGGCGGAGAGGCGGGCGACATCGTGCTCACCGTCTCGGTGCGCAAGCACCCCGTCTTCGAGCGCGACGGCCTCAACCTGCGCGTGAACGTGCCGGTCACCTTCGCGGAGGCCGCGCTCGGCGCGACCATCGAGGTGCCGACCCTCGGCGGCGATCCCGTCAAGCTGCGCGTCGCGCCGGGGACCCCGAGCGGCCGTGTGCTGCGCGTGAAGGGCCGCGGCGTCGAGACCAGCAAGGGCACCGGCGACCTGCTCGCGGTCGTCCAGGTCGCCGTCCCGTCGCACCTGTCCGGTGAGGCGAAGGAGGCGCTCGAGGCGTTCGCCGCGAAGCTCCCCGACGAGAACCCGCGCGAGGACATCCTGGCCAAGGCCCGGAGCTGACGATGGACGAGCACAGCCAGGTCTTCGTGATCTCGATCGCGGCGGAGCTCGCGGGCATGCACCCGCAGACGCTCCGCCAGTACGACCGGCTCGGACTCGTCAGCCCCAGCCGGACGGCCGGCAAGTCGCGCCGCTACTCGATGCGCGACATCGAGAAGCTGCAGGAGATCGCCCGCCTCGGCTCGGAGGGCGTCAGCCTGGAGGGCATCCGCCGCATCCTCGAACTGGAGGATCAGGTGGGCGAGCTGCGCGGTCGCGTGCGGGAGCTGGAGAGCGCCCTCGCGGACGAGCTCCTGAACCGCCCCGGCCGCCGCGTCTTCGCGGCAGGCTCCGAGGGCGAGGTCGTCTCGATGCGCGCAGGCACGCGCGTCCGCCGCAGCAACCAGCTCGTCGTCTGGCGCCCCCTCGAGCGCTGACCTCCGCCCGCTCTTTCCCCGGCTTCGCGCGAGGTGCTCGCAGTTGCGCTCCGACGCGGCGTGTCGGCGGCAACTACGAGCACCTCAGTACAGGTGATGCGTCAGCGATCGGACGGCAGCGCCTTCGTGCCCTCGATCCTGACGGCCCGGAGGGCGCGGGGGTCGAGGCCGAGCTGGGCGAGGATGGTCGGCGCGATCTGCGTCGTCTCCACCGGGGCCTCGATCCGCTTCGCGTGGCGGGCGTCCGGCGTCGCGACGACGATGGGCACGTTGCGGTCGTCCGCCGAGGCGCCCCCGTGCTCGGCGATCTTCGACGTGCCGCCCGTGTAGACGACGCCGGTCTGCGCGATGCCCAGGATGTCCGGGATGCGCGCGTCCGTCGCCGAGGCACCGAAGTACTTGGCGACGCCTGCGCCAGCGTAGATGGTGGTCAGGCCGGACGCGCCGACCGTCACCGGCGCCTTCGTGTACGTGGTCCCCGAGCCCGTGTGCGTCGCCAGATACTGCTTGGCGAAGTCGGCCGCGGCCTGCGTGTGCTGAGCGAGCCACAGCTGCATGATGTCGTCGTCCGTCGAGAATGCCACCAGCGCGCCGGATCCCGGGTGCGCCGCCGCCCACGCGGCGTTCAGGCCCGCGATGATTGGACCATCATCGATCCGCTTCAGTGCAGCCGGGTCGGTCGGCGACTGGCCGTGCTTGGCCGACAGGATGATCGTCGTGTCGCGGTCGTGCCCGGTCTTCTTCAGCTCGGCGGTGAACTTCGCGAGCGAGGCGTCCACGAATCCGAGTGCCTTGTTTAGCAGCGCGCCGGGGGTCTTGCCATCAGCGAGGTACCCGCCGGTGAGGCCATCCGAGGTGGGCAGCTTCTGCGCGGTCGACACCGTCTGGAAGTTCATCCCGAAGATCGCCGGCACCGACGCGGCAGTGCTTCCGGAGTGATCCTTGCCGTCGATCTCGTTCAGCACGGCCGCGACCTTGTAGCTGTCGTACTGCTGCGTGGCGGCGTTGTCCTTGGTCCAGTCGCCGATGAACGGCGCACTCGCGATGCTGTTGATCTCCGGCGTGAAGAGGTCATCGATCCCCGTGCCTGACGGTCCGTTGAGGATGTCGTAGGCGGGGTGCTTGTCGCTCCAGGCGGTCCTAAGGCCGGCATGCTTCGCCACCTCGAACACCGTGTTCACGTTAAGGTACTGGTGCGGGAAGACAGGCTTGCACGTGGCCGGGTCGACCGGAAGGGCCGCCGGATTGAGCAGGGACGCGGCGTTCCCGGTCAGCGACAGGATGCTCGCCGGAAGCCCCGAGAGTCCCTGGCCGGCGTCGATGCTGTTCTGGTTCTTGTCGGCAGCCTCGGTGTATGCCACCTCCGCGCCCGGCTTGGCCGTCGCGCAGTCGGTGGTGCCCGCGGGAAGCAGCGCACGGTTGTAGGTGTCGTCGTAGTACACACCGGTCGTGCCGGGGTTGCCTCCTGTGACCTGGGCGACCATCCCGGGGAACGAGTCAGACGGGACTGGCGTGACCGCGTTGGAGTAGTCCGTCCCCTGGCGCGTCAGGGAGGCCATGGCCGAGGTCGGGTGGGCATGGACGTACGTGTCCAGATCCTTCTGGTGCAGGCCGTCGACCGAGATCAGGAGGACGTGCTTGGCCTCCGCGTCATGGCCGTGGCCGCCCCTTCCGTTCCCCTCGTCGGCGAGCGACGGTGCTGCGAAAGCGCCGGTGAGGATGGCGCCGCCGGCGAGCGCGACGCCGACGACGAGGGCACGGGAACCGGCCGTCCGTCTGGTGGAGAGCATCAGCATTCCTTTCGAGAGGGTCCACCCCCGATCGGGGGTGCGTCTACCCGGCTCGATCCTGATCGCTCGCCCGCGCCGGCGCGGGGTCCAATCGGAACTGGTCAATGAGGGTTCACGCTGCATTCACCGCGCGGGGGACAGCTCCGAGCCTGCTCTCAGGCAGGGAGGAGCGACGCTGTGGGTGTACTCATGTGAGCCTGCTCAGAGGGCGTGCTCTCAGAGCGACGAGACGCCCTGCCCGACGTAGAGGGTGTTCTGGATGTTGTGCGCCTCGGTCGCCGCGATGTCGCCGTCGATGCCGGCCCGCACCTCGCGCATGAGCTTGTGCAGCTCGGCGTGCTTCTCCGGCAGCCGCGCGTGACCGGTGCTGTCCCACAGGTTCGAGACCGGCAGCGTGTCCCCGGCCTCCACCGCGAGCGTCCACTCCTCCGTCGTCGCGACGGCGGCGAACTCGGACTGCATCGTCACCAGCACGCTCCGGTGGAGGGCGTCCGCCGAGATCGCGCCGGCCTCGTTGACGAGGTCGAGCGTCCCCGTGGCATCCGACAGGAACTCGACCGTGAACCCGAGCTCCGCCGCATCCCGCGCCGTCCCCGCGCAGCAGTGCTGCGTCATGTAGCCGGCGATGGTGACCGTGTCGATGTCGTTGGCGCGCAGCCACTGCTCCAGGTCGGTGCCGGGGAACGCCGAGACGCTCCCCTTCGTGACCAGGTGCGCCGGCTTCCTGTCGATGATCGTCTCGTGCAGAGCTGCGCCGTCCGAGCCGCGGGCGAACACCGGCGAGTCCTCGTCCTCGATGTGCTGCACCGCGACGACAGGAACGCCGTGGTCGTCTGCGGCGTCCCAGGCCACCTCGATGTTGGGGATCGAGGTCATGAGGTCCGGATGGCAGATCTTCAGCTTGCCGGTGACGTACTCGTTCTGCAGGTCGATGACGATCAGCGCGCGCTTCATGCGTGAACTCTAGTGAATTGCGGTCAGCGGTTTCGAGGCAGTGCGCATGCGATGCCCGGCGTGTACAGCGTCCTCAACGTGCTGCACGGATTCTGGCTCTCCGGCAATGTCAGGCTCATCCGCCGGAGCTGAGCCTCCTGAGCTCAGCCGGTGCGCCGTCACGGAGCACCCGATCCGCCCCCGGATCTCCTAGGCTGGTGCTCGAGGATGCGTTCGCCCACAAGGCGGGGCACCCGCGCGACGAAGCACACCGACTCCCACGAGGAAGCGACGATGAAAGCCCTGTTCAAGAGCGAGGCCGGGCACGGCCTCCAGCTGGTCGACGTCCCCGAGCCCGCGATGGGGCCGGAGGATGTCCGGATCCGCGTCCTGCGCACCGGCATCTGCGGCACCGACCTGCACATCCAGCGCTGGGACGACTGGGCGGCATCGGCCGTGAAGGCCCCGCTCATCCCCGGCCACGAGTTCTTCGGCGAGGTCGTCGAGACGGGGGAGCTGGTCCGCGACGTCGAGGTGGGCGACCTGGTGTCGGGCGAAGGGCACATCGTCTGCGGAACGTGCCGCAACTGCCGAGCCGGACGCCGCCAGATGTGCATCCGCACCCAGGGCGTCGGCGTGCAGCGCGACGGCGCATTCGCCGAGCAGCTCGTCCTCCCCGCGACCAACGTGTGGGTGCACCACAGCGCCATCGAGCCCGAGGTCGGCGCGCTGTTCGACCCGCTCGGCAACGCCGTCCACACCGCGCTCGCCTTTCCCGTCGTCGGCGAGGACGTGCTGGTCACGGGATGCGGTCCCATCGGGCTGATGGCCATCGCCGTCGCCCGTCACGTCGGCGCGCGCTTCATCGTCGGCACCGACATCAGCGCGCAGCGGCTCGAGCTCGCGCGCGGGATGGGCGCCGACTTCACCGTCGACGTGTCGCAGCACGACATCCACGAGGCGCAGAAGGCGCTCGGGATGCGCGAGGGCTTCGATGTCGGCTTCGAGATGAGCGGCGCCCCGACGGCACTGCCCTCGATGATCGAGAACATGAACCACGGCGGCCGGATCGCCATGCTCGGCCTCCCTGCTCAGCCGATCGCGGTCGACTGGGGCATCGTCGTGACGCACATGCTGACGCTGAAGGGCATCTACGGCCGCGAGATGTTCGAGACCTGGAACGCCATGGGCGCCATGCTGCAGACCTCGGCCGAGCTGCACGACGCGATCGCGTCGATCGTCTCGGACCGCTTCCCCGCCCGCGAGTGGGAGAAGGGGTTCGCCGCCGCAGCGTCCGCAGGCGGAGGCAAGGTCATCCTCGACTGGACGGAGGTCTGAACGTGTACGGGAGCTTCCGGGAGCACATCGCGACGCAGCTGCAGGAGATCGAGGAGGCCGGGCTCACCAAACGGGAGCGCAGCATCCACGGTCCGCAGTCGGCGCTGATCACCGCCGACGGCCAGGAGGTGCTCAACTTCTGCGCCAACAACTACCTCGGCCTCGCCGACCACCCCGCACTCCGGGATGCCGCCAAGACCGCCCTGGACGACTGGGGCTACGGCATGGCGTCCGTGCGCTTCATCTGCGGGACGCAGGAGCAGCACCTCGAGCTGGAGCGGCGGGTGTCGCGGTTCCTCGGCACCGAGGCGACCATCCTGTTCTCCTCGTGCTTCGACGCGAACGGCGGCGTCTTCGAGACGCTGTTCGGCGCGGAGGACGCCATCGTCTCGGACGAGCTGAACCACGCGTCCATCATCGATGGCATCCGTCTCTCGAAGGCGCAGCGGTACCGCTACAAGAACCGCGACCTGGCCGACCTGCGCGCGCAGCTGGAGGCGGCGCGGGATGCGGGGGCGCGCTTCACGGTCATCGTCACCGACGGCGTCTTCTCGATGGACGGCTACATCGCCCCGCTCGCCGAGATCTGCGATCTGGCGGACGAGTTCGGCGCGCTGGTGTTCGTCGACGACTCGCACGCGGTCGGTTTCGTCGGAGAGCACGGCCGCGGAACACCCGAGTTCTGCGGGGTGTCCGACCGCGTGGACATCTACACGGGGACCTTCGGCAAGGCGCTCGGCGGCGCCTCCGGCGGCTACGTCTCGAGCCGCCGCGAGATCGTCGATCTGCTGCGCCAGCGCTCGCGACCGTACCTGTTCTCGAACACGCTCGCGCCGTCCATCGTCGCCGGCACCCTCGCGGCGCTCGATCTGCTGGAGCAGTCCGACCACCTGCGCGAGCAGCTCGTGACCAACGCGGAGCTGTTCCGGCGGCTCATGACCGAGGCCGGCTTCGACCTGCTGCCGGGAGCGCATCCCATCGTTCCGGTCATGTTCGGGGATGCGGCGCTCACCGCCCGGATGGCCGACGAGATGCAGCGCCAGGGCGTCTACGTGACCGCCTTCTCGTACCCCGTGGTCCCGAAGGGCCGCGCGCGCATCCGCGTGCAGCTGTCGGCGGCGCACACGGAGGAGGAGATACGTCGCTGCGTCGACGCGTTCATCGCGTCGCGCGCCGCCGTCGCCGCCTAGCGCCTCCGCCCGCGCTCTCACATCGTCAGGGAGCGGGAGCGACGCCGGATCAGTCGTCGACCGAGGCGCGCGCCCGGCGCAGCGTCACGCCCTGGCGGGCGAAGAACAGCCCGAGCGCGATGACGAGGAACACCGCGAGGGCCGAGAGATCGACGATCGCGACGGTTCCGGCGACGGCGGCGGCCTGCGTCAGCCCGCACGCCTGCGCCGTCTGGTCCGCTGCGCAGAGGAAACGGTCCCCTGCGCCCGTCGCACCCGTCTTCAGCCACGATCCGATCAGCTGGTTGTAGCCGGTGGCCAGGCCCTTGACCAGCGTCGGCCCGGAGTGGCCCTCGCCGGGGACGGCCCAGTAGGTGACCTTCCATCCGGCCTTCTCGGCGGCGGTCGCCGTGTCCTCGACCTGCTGGCGGAAGTGCGGGTCCTCCGCGCCGGCGACGAAGATCCCGACCAGGGGATGGGGGTAGTCGTTCGCCGCGAGGATGTTGGCGGGCCAGGTCTTCTCGTATGCGACCTGGTGGCCGCCGAAGTACTTGTCGCGCGTCACCGTCGGCCGGTACTCGCCCGGCTTGTCGGGCCCGGAGATGTCGATCACCGCACCCCACGTGTCGGGGTGCTTCGCGCCGAGGTACGCCGCGCATTCGCCTCCGTGCGAGAACCCGGCGATCACCCGGTCGGCGCGATCCTCCGACACCGGGAGGTTCGCGTCGATCCAGGCCGGAACATCCTGCGACAGGTAGGTGTCGAGGTTCCCCGCCGACGTGTCCGCGCATGGCGGGTTCTTGTCCACCGCGCCGAGCTGGTCGACCACGAGCACGAACGGGGCCTGGTTGAGCCGGTCGTCGCCCAGGCTGTGCAGCGCATCGAGGGTCGCCCCGAGGGTCGGATTGCCCGGCTGGCCCATCATCATCTCGACGACGGGGCGCGTGCCAGAGGGGTCGCGCAGCCAGCCCGGCGGCACGAACAGGTGGGCGTCGCGGGCGACGAATCCCGAGGCGGTCGCCGGGATGCGGACCGCCAGCTGGTATCCGTCTGCGAGCGTCTTCGCGGTGACCGGGATGCTGCGCCCCGCGAGGGTCGGCTGGGCGAAGGCCGGTGCCGCCGCCACGCCGACGGCCACGATCGTGAGCACTCCGGCGACGCCCGCGACGACCGCACGCACGGCGCGCGCGCCCGCCGACTGGATGAGGTCGCCGATCGCCAGCGGAAGGACCGTGGCCGCCAGGACGAGGACGAACCATCCCGCTCCGACGAGGTCCGGCCGGGGGAGCAGGGCGACGCCGAGTCCGACCAGGACGAGGGCGACGATCTGGCCGGTGATCACCGCGATCACGGTCGCGGTCGCCCGGAACCGCCAGGCCCGGCGTGCGAACCGGTAGGCGGGGTACGCGCCGACCAGGACGAGGGCGGCGGCGAGCCAGGCGAACGCGGACATCCCCGTCAGTCTAGGGGTCCGCATCCGCGCGGCGGGGAGGCGGCGGAGGAGGGCGTAGCGTTGCTCCCTGAGGAGGCGTGATGATCGTCGACAACGCCGTGTACGTGGACGGCATCCGCACCGAGCCGCCGTCGCTCGAGGAGACCAGCGAGACCGTTCGCGACCGCGGAGGCTTCGCCTGGATCGGGCTGTACCGCCCCACCGAGGACGAGCTGTCCGCTGTGGCGAAGGAGTTCGAGCTCCCGGCGCTCGCCGTGGAGGACGCCCTCTCCGGTCACCAGCGCGCGAAGCTCGAGAAGTACGGCGACATGCTGTTCGTCGTGCTGCGGCCGGCGAGCTACGTCGACGAGACCGAGAAGGTCGAGTTCGGCGAGGTGCACCTCTTCCTCGGCGAGGACTTCGTCATCACGGTCCGGCACTTCGAGACGCCCGATCTGGCGCGGGTCCGCAAACGGCTGGAGGGGGATGCGGCCCTGCTGGCCCACGGTCCGATCGCGGCGCTCTACGGCATCCTCGACGAGATCGTCGACGAGTACGCGCCCGTCGTCGCCGGTCTCGAGGACGACATCGACGAGATCGAGGACCAGCTGTTCTCCGGCGACCGCGGGGTGTCGCGGCGCATCTTCGAGCTGTCCACCGAGGTGATGCACTTCCAGCGGGCGGTGGACCCGCTGAAGGATGTGCTGCGCAGCCTGCGCGATGGCCTGATCGCCCGCGAGGAGGACGAGGGGCTGCGCGATGCGTTCCGCGACATCGAGGACCACGTCATCCGGGTCACCGAGCGCGCCGACGGTTTCCGTCAGATCCTGCAGAACGCCCTCACCGTCCACACGGCACTGGTGGGCCAGCAGCAGAACGACGAGGTGAAGAAGATCTCGGGCTGGGCCGCCATCCTGTTCACCCCGACCCTCGTCGGCACGATCTACGGCATGAACTTCCGCGTGATGCCCGAGCTGCACTGGGCGTTCGGCTATCCGTTCGCGCTCCTGCTGATGCTCGCGATGGGCGTCGGGCTCTACGTGGTGTTCAAACGCAAGGGCTGGATCTAGCCGCGCGTCACGACGCCGCCACCCGCACCCGCTCGTAGCGCACGCGCAGGCCGTCGAGGAGCGCGGCGAGCCCGGTCTCGAACGCGGCATCGGCGGGCGGCACCGCGCCGAGGGAGGCGATGCGGGCTTCGTACGCCGACGCGAAGGCCGGCACCGTGTCCTCCGCTCCGGACGGGTCGAACATGTCGGCAGGGGCGATGGCGTCGAGAGCCGAGCCGAGGATGAACGACTCGACGGCGACGATCGTCGGCAGCACCTCCGGCTCGGGCCACCCGGCGCGGACCATCGCCGCGACGACCGTGTCGTACATCTGCATCGTGCGGAGCGCGCCGGTGAGCGGCAGGGTGGCGAGCAGGGCGACCGTCGGCGGATGCGCGGCGAACGCGACGCGATAGGAGTGCGCCCACACCCGCATCGCCGCGTCCCAGGGTTGCGTCTCGAACGCGCTGACGTCGATGCGGTCGGAGACGAGCTCGCGGACGCCCGCGATCACGTCCTCCTTGCCGTCGACGTGGTTGTAGAGGGCGCTGGGCCGCACGCGGAGCGCCTGCGCGAGCCGCGCCATGGTGAACCCGTCCGCGCCGGACTCGTCGAGGAGCCGGAGCGCCGCCTCGGCGATCAGCTCCCGCGTCAGCACGGCGGTCCGGGGGCGCCCGACCCGACGCGCCGGGCGATCGATCTCGGCCATGCTCTTCCCCTCCGGCTCGATCACACCCTAGTATCTGACGAAATAAAAGAACGTCGTTCATTTATCTGTAACACGGAGGCTGCATGAGCACGACCGTCTTCACCGGTGGCACCATCCTGAGCAGTTATCGCGCAGACGCCGACGAGCACACCGCCGTCGCCGTCGAGGACGGGCGGGTGATCGCCACAGGAGCCGACGCGCTGGCCCTGCGCGCCTCGGCGGCCGAGACGGTCGACCTCCTCGACGGCGTGCTCGCACCCGCGTTCGGCGACGGGCATGCGCACCCCCTGCAGGCCGGGATGGAGAGGCTCGGACCGCAGGTGCGGTCCTGCGCGTCGGTGGACGAGATCGTCGCGTGCGTCAAGGAGTGGGCGGACGCGCATCCCGAGCAGGAGTGGATCTACGGCGCCAGCTACGACGCGACCCTCGCCCCCGACGGGATGTTCGACGCGCGCTGGCTCGACGCCGCCGTGCCCGATCGGCCGGTCGTGCTGCGGGCGTGGGACTACCACACGTTGTGGGTGAACTCCGAAGCGCTTCGCCGGGCCGGGATCGACGCGAGCACTCCGGAGCCGCCGCTCGGCCGCATCCCGCGCCGGCACGACGGGTCGCCGCTCGGCATCCTCCAGGAGCCGGGAGCGGTCGACCTGCTGCTCCCGCACGAGCCGGGACGCACGCACGAGGAGCGCGTCGAGGCCCTGCGACGCGCGACCGCGGAGTACGCCGAGCTCGGGATCGCCTGGGTGCAGGACGCCTGGGTCGAGCCGGCGGAGGTGGAGGCGTACCTGGAGGCGTCGACGCGCGGACTGCTGTCGACGCGCGTGAATCTGGCCCTGCGCGCCGACCCGGTGCGGTGGCGCGACCAGGTCCCCGGCTTCGTCGAGGCGCGGCGGCGCGTGGAGGAGCTCGGCGACCCGCTGCTGACGGCCGGCACCGTGAAGGTCTTCGTGGACGGCGTGATCGAGAACCACACCGCCGCCATGCTCGCGGACTACACCGACACCCCGGGCGACCGCGGACTCCCCAACTGGGATGCGGCCGAGCTCACCGCGGCCGCCGTCACCTTCGACAAGCTCGGCTTCCAGCTGCACCTGCACGCGATCGGCGACGCCGCGGCGCGGACCGCGCTCGACGTCTTCGAGGCGGTCGAGAGCGCCAACGGCGTGCGCGACCGGCGCCCGGTGATCGCGCACGTCCAGGTCGTCGACCCGGTCGACCTGCCTCGCTTCGCCGCCCTCGGCGTGATCGCCAACTTCGAGCCGCTGTGGGCCCAGCTCGACCCGATGATGGTCGCCCTCACCCTCCCGCGCCTCGGACCGGAGCGCGAACGACTGCAGTACCCCATCCGCACACTGCTCGCGTCGGCGCGCGTCTCTTTCGGGAGCGACTGGCCGGTCAGCAGCCCCGACTGGCGCCCCGGCGTCGCGACGGCGGTCACCCGCCAGACGGACGACCGCGTGCCGGAGGCCGGATGGACCCCCGCCGAGCGCATCCCGCTCACCGACGCGCTGGAGGCCTACTCCTCCGGCGTCGCCCACCAGGCCTTCGCCGCCGCGCGCGGCGAACTGCGGCCGGGGTCCGCCCCCGACCTGGTCTGGCTCGACACCGACCCGCGCCACGTGGACCCGCACGATCTGCGATCCGTCCGCGTGCTCGGAACCTGGGTCGCCGGCGTCCGCCGGGCGCCCGCACCCGTGCACCACTAGCCCCCTGCACCACTAGCCCCTGCACCACTCGACCCCTGCACCACTCGAATCAGAGAGGCAGCACCACATGACCACGACCGATCTGCCGCCCCAGCCGCGGCTCAAGAGGGCCCTCGGCCCGACGGCCCTCGTGCTGTTCGGGCTCACCTACCTCGCGCCCGTCACCGTCTTCACGACCTACGGGATCGTGACCCAGTCGACCGACAACCACCTCCCGTCCGCGTACGTCGTCGCGCTCGTGGCGATGCTGTTCACGGCGCTGAGCTACGGCGCGATGGCGCGCGCGTTCCCGGTGTCCGGTTCGGCCTACACGTACACCCAGCAGACGTTCGGCGGCCACGTCGGTTTCCTGACCGGGTGGACGCTGATGCTCGACTACCTGTTCCTGCCGATGATCAACTTCCTGCTGATCGGGCTGTACCTGAACACGCAGTTCCCGGACATCCCGGGGTGGGTGTTCGCCCTGGCCTCGCTACTCCTAGTGCTGGTCTTCAACGTTCTCGGCATCACGCTGGTCAACCGGCTCAACGTCGCGATCGTCGCCCTGTCGGTGCTGCTCGTGGTCGTGTTCGCGGTGCTCGCGATCAAGGAGCTGCTGACGAACCCGTCGTCGGAGACCCCGAGCCTGATCGAGCCGTTCCTGCCCGGAAAGGGTGGTCTCGGGCCGGTCTTCGCGGGCGCGGCCGTCCTCGCCCTCTCGTTCCTGGGCTTCGACGCGGTCTCCACGCTCTCGGAGGAGGCGAAGAACCCGAAGCGCGACATCCCCCGGGCCATCGTGCTGACCACGCTCATCGGCGGCGCGATCTTCATCGTCGTCTCCTGGCTCGGCGCCCTGGTGTACCCGGACTGGCGCGACTTCGCCGAGGTCGACTCGGCCGGCGTCGACCTCATGGCCAAGGTCGGAGGCACGTTCCTGACATCGTTCTTCGTCGCCGTCTATGTCGTCGGCGCCTTCGGATCGGGGATGACGACCCAGGTCAGCGTCTCGCGCATCATCTACTCGATGGGCCGGGACGGCGTCCTGCCGCGCATCTTCGGCACCCTTCACACGCGGTTCCGCACCCCGTGGGTGGCCGCGGTCGCGGTCTCGGTGGTGTCGCTGCTCGCTCTCGTGCTGACGCTCGACCAGGCGGCGACCATGATCTCCTTCGGTGCGCTGGCGGCGTTCTCGATGGTCAACCTCTCGGTCATCAAGCACCACCTGTTCCCCAAGGGCGGCCGTACCGCGCCGTCGGCCGGCGAGTGGGTGCGCTACGGCGTGCTCCCCGCGATCGGCTTCGTCCTGACGGTCTGGCTGTGGACGTCGCTCACCGCCACGACATTCATCGTCGGGCTGTCGTGGATGCTCGTCGGCGTGATCTACCTCGCCGTGCTGACCCGCGGGTTCCGCCGCAGGCCGCCGACGATGGACTTCTCCGAGAAGGAGGAGCTGGAGGAGGAGGCCGCCCGGGCCTCCTGACCGCCCCCGCGCCGCATCCGTGCGGGTCACGCCCTCCTGTCGCCCTCTGGTTGACTGGGGGCGTGACCCCCGCTGCGCCCGGCTTCCCCTACGACCGCCTCCGGCGGCGGCCGGACGTCGAGGCGCCGAACCTGTTCGCGGCCGACGCGGCGGACCGCCTCCTGGCCGACATCGCCGGCGATGCTGTTCTGCAGCCGGGTCTGGTGGTGATCGGAGACGCATACGGTGCGCTGACGTTGGCCGCCGCCGCGCGCGGCGCCCGTGACATCCGCGTCCACCAGGATGCGCTGACCGGCGAGCGCGCGCTCGACGCCAATGCCGCCGAGCTGGGGCTCGTCGGAGCGTTCGAGCACCGGCCGCTCGACGAGGCGCTCGTCCGCGGAGCGCGCACCGTGCTGCTCCGCCTCCCGCGCAGTCTCGACGCCCTCGCCGAGATCGCGACGCTGATCGCCGAGCACGCCCGCGCCGACGTCGTCGTGCACGCGGGCGGGATGCTCAAGCACATGACCACGGCCATGAACGGCGTGCTCGGCGAGGTGTTCGGCTCCGTGGAGGCGTCGCTCGCCCGCCAGAAGGCGCGCGTCCTGACCGCACGGGAGCCGCATCCCGCCGCCGCGACGGTGCTTGACCGCTGGCCGGAGCGTTCCCGGGATGCCGAGACGGGCTTGTGGGTGTGCGCGCACGGCGCGGCGTTCGCGGGGACCTCGATCGACATCGGCACCCGCTTCCTGCTCGGCGTGCTCGACCAGGCGGTGCCGGATGCGCGCACGGCGATCGACCTCGGTTGCGGGACAGGCGTGATCGCCTCGGCCCTCGCCGCGACCCGCCCCGGCGTCCAGGTCATCGCCACCGACCAGTCCGCCGCCGCCGTCGCATCGGCCGCGGCGACCGCGACGGCGAACGGCGTCTCGGAACGGGTCACGGTGGTCCGGGACGACGGGCTGTCGTCGCAGCCGGACGCCTCCGCCGAGCTGGTGGTGCTCAATCCGCCCTTCCACATCGGCGGAGCCGTCCACACCGGGATCGCGCACCGCCTCTTCGCGGACGCCGGGCGGGTGCTCGTGCCGGGCGGCGAGCTGTGGACGGTGTGGAACTCGCACCTCGGCTACCGCGCGGCGCTCGAGCGCACGGTCGGGCCGACCCGGCAGATCGCCCGCAACCCGAAGTTCACGGTCACGGCGTCGCGCAAGCCGGTCTGAGGCGCCGCCTGCGTCAGGGGTGCAGGACCTCGCGCACGCCGGAGACGACCATCCCGTCCGCGCCCAGCCGGAGTGCCTGATCCGCAGCCGCGCGGGACGGGACGATGTGGGCGAGCACCGGACTTCCGCTCGCGGTGAGGGTGCGCCACGCCTCCTCGCCGCCGTTGTAGTCGAGGCCCAGCCAGCTCCAGCGATCCCGCGTGGAGGCGAACAGGGCCGGGTCGGAGGCCAGCTCGGCGCCGTAATAGTAGCCCCAGGTGCGGTATCCGCGGCCCCGCGCATCCACCGGCCATTCGCGAGCGGTGCAGTAGCCCTTGGCGACGAACGTGTTCGTCGGATGGTCGACCGTCGCCATCAGAGCGAAGAGCTCGCCGAAGTGCTCGGGTGGCACCACCTTCGGATCGACGAAGATGGTGTGCGTCGATCCGTAGGCGGCGACGAGCTCCTCGAAGCGGAGGTACGGCTGCGGCGCCTGGCGCGGATCGTTCGTCTCGGCGGCCGAGATGCGATGCTGCCCGACCTCCTTCCAGGTGTGCTCAGCGGCGACGAAGCCGGAGGTTCCCGATGTGCGGTCGAGCGTCTCGTCGTGCAGCCCGAACCAGACGCCGTCCGACGTGCGGGCCAGCGAGATCTCGAGGGCGTTGACCCCGGCCGACACCGCGTTGCGGTACGCCTCCATCGACATCTCCGGCCAGTCGAGCGAGCCGCCGCGATGGGCGACGGTGAAGCCAGGGCGCTTCAGGAGGCGGTCGACGAGGAGCCCGTCCTCCGGTCCGTCCAGCAGCCGGGGCAGGAGGTACGCGCCGCCGCCTGCGAGCGCCGCAGCGCCGATCACGCCGCCGACGACGCCGCCGATGAGGGTGCGCCGCGAGATGCGTCGGCGGGGCGGCGGGGCGGCGGTCTCCGCGTCGTCGGGCATGCGCAACCCTAGGCATCTCTCGGGTCGCCGATCAAGCGACCCGCTCGGGGGTGGAGCGCCGGGCTGCAGATGACCCGCCACCCGTTCCGTCGTCGATATGGATATTCACAACGTTTTCAGGAGGCAATCAGCGAATCGGCAACGGAATCCGTCGAAATCCTCTTGTCCTCCCGGCCGGATGTTGCTAACGTCCCCCTGTCGCACACCGACGTCGCGCCTCGTGCCGCCGACACGCGACCCTCGAAGCCAGGGAGAGCAATGACGCAGACCAGTTCCCGGCCGGACGCCCCGCACGGAGGCGGCGCCGAACAGAGCCGGGGAGAGCACCACCACGCCCTCGCCGCCGACGGCGTGAGCGCCGCCGGCTCCATCGTGATGGCCGTCGCGGGCAGCGCGCCCGCCTACTCGATCGCCGCCACCACCGCGACGCTCGTCGGCGCCGCCGCGCTCGGGGCCCCCGCCGCCCTGCTGTGGTGCGGCATCCCGATGCTCGGCATCGCGTGGGCGTTCCTCTACCTCGGGCGGCTCGACGTCAACGCCGGCGCCGCGTACTCGTGGGTCGCGCGCGCGCTGCACCCCATCCTCGGCTTCCTCTCCGGCTGGGCGCTGGTGATCTCGGCGACGATCTTCATGGTCGCTGGGGCCCTGCCGGCCGGCGCGATGACCGTCACGCTGTTCGCGCCGGAGCAGGCCGGCAACGTTCCGCTGATCACCGGGATCGGGGCGCTCTGGTTCCTCGTCATGGCGGCGTGCGTTCTGTTCGGCGTGCACGTCACCGCGCGGGCGCAGTGGATCATGTCGGTCATCGAGGTCGGCATCCTCGTGCTCTTCGCGGTGCTGATGATCGTGCGTGCGGCGACCTCCGCCCACGCCGGCCCGTCGTTCTCCTGGGACTGGCTGGGCTTCCAGCACCTCACCGGGCAGGGCGTCTTCGTTTCGGCCGCGCTGATCGCCGCGTTCTACTTCTGGGGCTGGGATGTGGCCGCCAACCTCAATGAGGAGACGAAGGACGGCCACCGGAGCGCCGGCTCGGCCGGCATCATCGGCGTGATCATCGTCTTCCTGCTGTTCGAGATCTTCACCATCGCCACCCTCGTCATCCTCCCGGCCAAGACGATCGAGGCGAACAGCGCCAACGTGCTCTCCGTGCTCGGCGACGCCGTGTGGCCCGGCATCGGCGGAAAGCTCCTCGTGATCGCCGTCGCGCTGTCGACCATCGCGACGCTGGAGACGACGCTGATCCAGGTGACGCGCACGCTGTTCTCGATGGGACGCGACCACACCATCCCGAAGGCGTTCGGCCGCATCCACCCGAAGTGGCGCACGCCCGCCTTCGCGACGCTGGTCGTCGTCGGCGTCTCGATCGTCCTGTTCGTCGGGTCGAACTTCATCGGCAACGTCGGCGACATCATGGGCAGCGCCATCGCCTCGATCGGCATCCAGATCGCGTTCTACTACACGCTCGCCGGGGTGGCCGTCGTGGTCGCGTACCGTCGGGTGCTGCTGAAGTCGGTGAAGAACTTCATCCTCATCGGACTCTGGCCGGCGGTCGGCGCGGTGTTCATGGGCGTGATCTTCGTGGTCGGGATCGTGCAGAACTTCCAGGGCGACGCGATCGTCGTCAACATCCTCGGGCTCGGGCTGATCGTCCTCGGCGTGGTGCCGATCGCGATCTTCTACCGCAAGGCGCGGGAGTACTACACGCGTCGTCCGCTCGAGCTCCCCGAGGAGCTCGACGCCGCGGCACCCCCCAACATCGACGACCGCGACCCCGCCGCCCGCTGACCCCCGACCCACCGTCACAAGCCAACAGCTCCTGAGTTTTTCCGCCTTTTGGTCGCCAAACGGGCGAAAAACTCAGGAGCTGTTGGCTTGGGGCGGGGGTTAGGCGTGGGCGAGGGTTGGGGACGGGATGGGACGCGGGCGGAAGGTGAGGATGGCGGCGGCGGCCACGAGCGCTGCGAGGACGATGGCCCAGCCGGCGGCGAGGAAGACGCCATCGGGGCGGACGATCGACTGACCCGCGAGCGCCTGCACGGTGACGAGCGCGAGCCCTGCCGCGTAGGCGACGGTCGCCACGACCACGAGGCGCGTGCGCACGCGGTCGTCGGCCAGTGGACGCCAGCGACGTCCCGCCCACCCGAGCAGCACGGCGAACAGCGGGAGCAGCTGCAGCGCGTGCATCCCGATGAAGTGCGGGATGCGGAGGTCGCCGCCGACCGTGCTCCAGCCGAGCACGGGGAGGCCGGGCCCTCCGTCGGCCAGGCCGACCGTGTGCGCCCCGACGATGCCGCGGAAGTCGGCCAGCTGCGCCGTGGTGGGCCCGGTCATCAGGTACGCGAGCCCCAGCCCGGCCAGCGCGATCACCGCGCCGGCGCGCACGGCGATCGTCGTCGACCGGGTGCTCAGCCGGAGGAAGAACACCGCGATCGTCGTGACGAACGTGCACACATAGAGCGTGGTGATGGAGATCGCCATGACTCCCCAGATCGCGCTCGCGAGCGGGCTCGAGACGTTGAAGTGGCTGGTCGTCCCCGCGGCCGCGGCGCCGACGATCAGCACCTGCTCGACGATGAGGGCGACGGCGACGACCGTCCCGGCGGCGTGGGCGATCCGGCGCCATCGCGGCAGGTGGGCGATCAGCCAGGCCCAGGTCACGCTGTACAGCAGGATGGACAGCGAGAACTTGAGCGGCTTGGCCCACGCGTCCACCCCGGTGATCTGGCGCGGGTCGACCAGCAGCCCGACGAGGCAGACGATCGTGCTGACGATCATCAGGGCGGCCACCGTCATCAGCGGACGGTGCCAGGCGAAGACGGCCTTCATGAGCTTCTTCTTCTTTCTTCGGTGACGACGGCTTGGGCCATGCGACGCAGGCCGAGGGAGAGGGTGTCGCCGAGCACGGTGCCGATCACCATGAGCTCGGTCATGCGCGACGGGTCCGGCAGGGCGGCGACCGCGCCCAGATCGGCCTCGGCGTGGATCCGCGCCGCCGCCGCGTAGCGGTCGAGGTAGTCGTCCGGCAGCGGATACCCCGCGCCGGCGAACGCGTCGATGACGCGCGCGGCGATCTCGCGGCCGATGTTGTCGTCGCAGTCGGCCCATCCGGCGCGCGCGGCCACCGCATCCACCCGCGCGAGAGCCTCGGGGGTGGGGTCGGCGACGTCGGGGACGGCGGACCGCGAGAGCGCCTGCTGGGCGACGTCGAAGGTGTGGGCGATGGGGGCGCCCGGCTCATCCAGTGCGGCGAGGATGCTCTTGACCGAGGCGATCGAGAGCTTGCCGACCTCGAGCATGGCGCGGATCAGCCGCAGCCGGCGCTCGTGCTCCTCGCCGTAGAGGGTGCGGTTGCCTCCCACCCGTTCCCCCGCGGGCAGGAGCCCTTCCCGCACGTAGTACTTGATCGTGGCGGCGGGAGTGGCGGAGCGTTCGGCGAGTTCGGTGATGAGCACGTTGGTGATAGTAGCACTACCGGTAGCGTCACTACCAGTACGGATTGTGCCCACCCGCTAGCGTGGGGCGCGGACGAGGAGGTGGTCCTGTGGGGAGGACGGTGCTGTACGGGTCGGTGTCGCTGGACGGCTTCATCGCCGACGAGGACGACCAGCCCGGCCCGCTGTTCGACTGGCTGCTGAACGGCGACGTTCCGCTGGACGACGGCGGCGTGCTGACGGTGTCGCGGGCGTCCTATGACTACGTCCGCCCGTACTGGGATGAGATCGGCGTGACGATCGTCGGGCGCCACGTCTTCGACATGACGGACGGCTGGGAGGGGACGCCGCCCGCCGGCGTCGAGCACGTGGTCGTGGTGACCCACCGCGGCCGGCCGGAAGGATGGTTCCCCGAGGCGCCGTTCTCGTTCGTCGACGGCATCGAAGCCGCCATGCGTGCCGCCCAGGAGCTCGCGGGCGACCGTGTCGTCGAGGTCGCCGCCGGGGACGTCGGCGGTCAGGCGCTGGCCGCCGGGCTGATCGACGAGGTGCGGATGGAGGTCGCACCGGTCGTGTTCGGGTCAGGCAAGCGGTACTTCGGGTCCGTCCGCGGGCCGCAGCTGCTGGAGGGACCGGAGGAGGTCATCCAGGGAGACGGCGTGCTGCACCTGCGCTACCGGGTGCGCCGCTGAGCGCGCGCTGACGCCCGGGTGCGTACCGCTCTCAGGCCTCGTCGTGCTTGCGGCGCGACGGCGAGTCGAGCAGCGACAGCACGAACAGCAGCGCCAGAAGGGCGAAGATGCTGAGCGCTGAGATGAGGTCGCTCCAGGTGAACGGGATGAGCGCACCGTCGATCGAGAGCACGAACACCGTCTCGACGACGCCGAACGCGATGAAGAACAGACCGAGCAGCACGCGGGTGGTCCGGATGCTGTGCCCGCGGCGGTGCACCTCCACCCGTCGCAGCTCCACCATCAGCGTCAGCAGCAGCAGCGGCAGCACCTGCGCGAGTGTCGCGGCCGTCTGGCTGTCCATCAGCACCACGCGCAGGTCGGCCGGATCCACCATGGCGACAGGCTACCGCTCCTCGTGGGAGCCGCGCGGCGGCGGTTCGGCCCGGGTCTCGCTCCACGGGTTCGAGAGCGCGAACACGCAGAGGATCGCGAGGAGAACGAAGATGCTGAGCGCTGCGAGCAGGTCGCTCCACCGGTAGGGCAGGAGCGACCCGTCGATCGAGACGACGAACAGGGTCTCGATCACGCCGAAGCAGAGCAGGAAGCACGTGACCATCGCCCGCGTCCGGATGCGTCGGCACCAACCGGGCCGCGCTCTCCGCACCTCGACGATGAGGGCGAGGAGCAGCAGCGGAAGGATCTGCGACAGTGCCGCAGCCGTATCCCCGTGAAGGAGGGTGAAGTCGTAGGTCATTGCATCCGACATACCAATAGGGTACGTCTCAATAGCAGCAAGCCGCTGGATGGAGTTCCACGCCGGCCGAATTCGTCCGCGGATCCGGGAATTACCCCTCCCGGAATAAAGTTGAGCCTAGTAGACTCAAGTTTGCCCACAGAGAAATGGGAAAGGAACCACATGGCGAACATGCAGGGTGCGCCCTCCACTCAGGAGGAGGCGAAGAGCGCTCTCGAACAGTACGGCGTGAACCTCACGGAGATCGCCAAGAGCGGCAAGCTCGACCCGGTCATCGGGCGGGATGCCGAGATCCGTCGCGTCAGCCAGGTGCTGACCCGGCGCACCAAGAACAACCCCGTGCTCATCGGCGAGCCCGGCGTGGGAAAGACCGCGGTCGTCGAAGGCCTCGCCCAGCGCATCGTCGCGGGGGATGTGGCCGATTCCCTCAAGGGGAAGCAGCTGGTCGCGCTCGACCTGTCGGCGCTCGTCGCGGGCGCGATGTACCGCGGCCAGTTCGAGGAGCGGCTGAAGGCCGTCCTCAAGGAGATCAACGACGCCGAGGGCCAGATCATCACCTTCGTCGACGAGCTGCACATCCTGATGGGCGCCGGCGGCGGGGAGGGGTCCGTCGCGGCCTCCAACATGCTGAAGCCCATGCTCGCCCGCGGTGAGCTGCGGCTGATCGGTGCGACGACGCTCAACGAGTACCGCGAGTTCATCGAGAAGGATGCGGCCCTCGAGCGCCGGTTCCAGCAGGTCTACGTCGGCGAGCCGTCGGTGGAGGACACCGTCGCGATCCTCCGCGGGCTGAAGGGCCGCTACGAGGCGCACCACGGCGTGACCATCGAGGACTCCGCCCTGGTGGCCGCCGCATCCCTCTCGAACCGTTACATCACCGCCCGGCAGCTGCCGGACAAGGCGATCGACCTGATCGACGAGGCCGCGTCCCGCCTGAAGATGGAGATCGACTCGGCCCCGGTCGAGATCGACACCCTCCAGCGCCAGGTCGAGCGCATGAAGCTGGAGGAGTTCGCCCTCAAGAAGGAGAAGGACGACGCCAGCAAGGAGCGCCTCGCCCAGCTCCGCGAGCGTCTGCGCCAGCAGGAGGACGAGCTGGAGGAGCTGCAGGCCAGGTGGCGTGCCGAGAAGGCGTCCCTGAACCGCGTCGGCGAGCTCCGGTCTCAGCTGGAGGAGGCCAAGACCCGGCGTGACGTCGCGCTGCGCGACGGCCGCTACCAGGAGGCCTCGCGCATCGAGTACGAGACCATCCCGGGCATCGAGCGGGAGCTCGCGGAGGCCGAGCAGGCCGAGCACGAGCACCCGCGCATGGTGAACGAGCAGGTCACGGCCGACGACATCGCCGCCGTCGTCGCGGCGTGGACCGGCATCCCGGTCGACCGCCTCACCCAGGGCGAGACCGAGAAGCTGCTCAACCTCGAGCACGAGCTGGGCCGCCGCATCATCGGCCAGAAGAAGGCCGTGCAGGCGGTGGCGGATGCGGTGCGCCGCACGCGCGCCGGCATCTCCGACCCCAGCCGGCCGACCGGCTCCTTCCTGTTCCTCGGGCCGACCGGTGTCGGCAAGACGGAGCTGGCGAAGGCGCTCGCCGCGTTCCTGTTCGACGACGAGAAGGCCATGGTCCGCATCGACATGAGCGAGTACGGCGAGAAGTTCTCCGTCTCGCGTCTGGTCGGTGCGCCTCCCGGGTACGTCGGCTACGAGCAGGGCGGTCAGCTGACCGAGGCCGTTCGCCGGCGTCCGTACTCGGTGATCCTGCTCGACGAGGTCGAGAAGGCCCATCCCGAGGTCTTCGACGTTCTGCTGCAGGTGCTCGACGACGGCAGGCTGACCGACGGCCAGGGCCGGACGGTCGACTTCCGCAACACCATCCTGGTGCTCACCTCGAACCTCGGCAGCCAGTACCTCGTCGACCCGACGCTGACCCCGACCGAGCGCGAGGAGGCCGTGCTGCAGATGGTGCGGCAGGCGTTCAAGCCGGAGTTCGTGAACCGTCTCGACGACATCGTCGTGTTCTCCGCGCTCACGCAGGAGGAGCTGGGCGAGATCGTCGAGCTGGGCATCGACCACCTGATGCAGCGCCTCACCGAGCGGCGGCTGGAGCTGGCGGTCACCCCGGATGCGCGGGCCTGGCTCGCCGAGCGCGGGTACGACCCCATCTACGGCGCCCGTCCGCTCCGCCGGCTGATGCAGCGCGAGATCGAGGACCGTCTCGCCACGGCGCTGCTGGCCGGAGAGGTGCGCGACGGCGACCTGGTCCGGGTGGATCTGGATCGCGAGGAAGACCACCTGACGGTCGAGGCCGTCCGCGAGTAACCCGGCGCGACGAAGGCCCCCTCCCGATCGGGCGATCGGGAGGGGGCCTTCGTGCGCGTAGGCTCGAAGCATGCGTGCTGCTGTCATCCATGGAGAGCGCGATGTGCGCCTCGAAGACGTCCCCACCCCCACCCTCTACACCGGCTCCGGTTCCGACGGCCTCGATGCCGTTGTCCGCGTCGTCGCCGCCTGCGTCTGCGGCAGCGACCTGTGGCCGTACCGCGGTGTGACCCCCACGAACGAACCGCGCCGGATCGGCCACGAGTTCGTCGGAGTCGTCGAGGAGGTGGGTGAGAACGTCCGCACCATCCGTCCGGGCGACTTCGTCATCGCGCCCTTCTACGACTGCGACATGACCTGCGTGAACTGCCGCAACGGCGTCAGCACCTCGTGTCTGCACGGCGGCTGGTGGGGTTCGGAGGACCGCATCGGCGGCTTCGCGGACGGCGGCCAGGGCGAGTACGTCCGCGTGCCGCACGCCGACGGCTCGCTGGTCGCCACCCCCGAGTACCCGCGCGCCGAGCTCATCCCGAGCCTGCTGACCCTGTCGGATGTGATGGGCACCGGGCATCACGCCGCGGTCTCGGCCGGAGTCACCGAGGGGAGCACGGTCGTCGTCGTCGGCGACGGAGCGGTCGGGCTGTGCGCCGTCCTCGCCTCCGCCCGCCTGGGCGCGTCGCGGATCGTGGCGATGTCGCGGCACGAGAGCCGTCAGGCGCTGGCGCGCGAGTTCGGCGCGACCGACATCGTCGCCGAGCGCGGCGACGCCGGCGTCGCGGCGGTGAAGGAGCTGTTCGACGGGATCGGCGCGGACTGCGTGCTCGAGGCTGTCGGAACGAAGGAGTCGATGGACCAGGCCATCCGGTCGGCCCGTCCCGGCGGCATGGTCGGCTACGTCGGCGTGCCGAACGGCGGCCCGGAGCTGCCCGTCCGCCCGCTGTTCCAGAGCAACATCGGCGTCAACGGCGGCGTCGCCCCCGTGCGGAACTACGTGGAGGATCTGCTGCAGGACGTCTGGTCGGGGGCCATCGAGCCCGGTCGGGTGTTCGACCTCGAGGTCCCGCTGACCGACATCGCCGAGGCGTACGCGGCGATGGACGAGCGCCGCGCGATCAAGACGCTCGTGCGCCCGTAGCGGCGGCGTTCCCAAGAAACACGACGGCGCCCGCCGGGGATGAGCATCCCGGCGGGCGCCGTGTCGGTGTCCTGTGCGGATCAGCCGTGCAGCTCGGCGATCTCGTCGAGCGGCCGGCGGGTGCGCGGCGCGGCCTCCCGGGTCCGCAGCGGCTCGGGGAGCGACTCGGCGTCTCCGAGGACGCCCAGCGCGGTGACGGAGACCGGGACGAAGCGCTCGCCCAGACCGAAGGCCTCCTGCAGCGCGGCGGCGTCGAATCCGCCCATCTGGTGGGCGTGGAGTCCGTCGTGGTGCGCCTGGATGGTCAGGTGCGCGACGGCCTGACCGAGGTCGTAGGTCGCCCAGCGGCGCTCGGCGCCCTGTTCGTCGACCACCTCGGCGGCGGCGACGATCAGCACGGCCGCTGAGCCGGCCCAGACGGTGTTGAAGCCGGCCAGCTTGGCGACGATCGTGTCGAAGGCGGCGGTGCCGCGCCGGGCGACGATGAAGCGCCACGGCTGGGTGTTGGCCGCCGACGGCGACCAGCGTGCCGCCTCGAGGGCGGAACGGAGTGTGACGTCGTCGACCTCGATGGTCGGGTCGAACGCTCGGGGGCTCCAGCGCTCGGCGAGCGTGGGGAGCAGGGGCGCGGACGTGTCGGCGGCGCGGGCGGCTGCTTCGGCGATGGACATGGAACTCCTCCGGGGTGGTTGCGTGGGGGTCTACCGGCTCCATTGCCTGGCTATACGCATGTAAACGCATCGGATTCGGGGAAATTCCCGCTGTCTATCCGCGACGACTCCGTGCACGGGATGCTGTGCTCGACCGCAGGTTGGGTGGTCCAGACCGAGAGGTGGATGCGATGTCCGAGGTGCAAGTCCGTTCCGGATGGGTGGGGTGGGCGCTGTTCGCGGCCGTGCTCCTGCTCATCGCCGCGATCCTCGATGTGTTCTACGGGATCGTCGCCCTGTTCGGCCCGTCGACCGGCTACTTCGTCTCGTCGTCGGGCATCCAGACCTTCAGTCTCACGGCGTGGGGCTGGTGGTCGATCGTGCTCGGGCTGTTGATGCTGATCGCCGGCCTCTCCCTCATGCGCGGAGCGCTGTGGGCCCGCATCTTCGCCGTCTTCGTCGCGGCGCTGCACGCCATCGGGCAGCTGATCGCGTTCCCGGCGCAGCCCTGGTGGTCGATCGCGATGGTGACGATCGACCTCCTCATCATCTACGCGGTGACCGTCCACGGCAGGGAGCTGCGGCGCGACTGAATCGGGGAAGACAGGGGGCGAACGCCCGTCGGCGCAGACGTGCCGACGGGCGTTCCGTGTGAACGGCACATGTCGCACGTGTAAAAGTTCGTAACATTCCCAGAGTCCCCCAAGGACCCTCTTCCGGGGTACACGATTCGAGCGTCCCGGGCGTGCCGCGCTTCACCCTGGGGTGAATCGGGTGGGAACGCATTTCTCGGCCCTGACCAGCCGGTCTCCTCCGCACCCCCCGCGGTATCAGCCCCGTTCCAGGCGCCTCTCCGGGTGTCCGCGTGTCTGCGGACACCGCAGGGAGGGGGACGCCGCGACACGCTGAGGATGCCCGTTCCACCCCCACTTGCGGGTGCCCCGCACCGCCACGTAGAACTGAGCACACCCGAACCCGACCAGATCCCCAGTGCTGTGGATGCCGCACCCCCACCCCACCGTGAGAGGTCCCGTCCGTGTTCATCTTCCTGTTGCAGCTCCGCCACATGCTGGGCGGGCATCCCGAGTTCTACCTCTTCGCGATCTACTCGGCGCTGATCTGGGTCATCTGGATCGTCAAAGTGCTCATGTCCCGCCGCTACCGCGGCTACACCGGCGAGTTCCACGGCACGACCAGTGTCGTCGTGCCCGTCGTCGACGAGCCCCTCGACCTCTTCCGCGACGTCCTCGGCCGCATGGTCGAGCAGAAGCCGGGCGAGATCATCGTCGTCATCAACGGCGCCCCCAACCCCGAGCTCGCCGAGGTGTGCGAGGAGTTCGCACCGCTGGTGCGCTGGGTCCACACGCCCATCCCCGGCAAGCGGAACGCAGTGATGATCGGCACCAAGATGTCGACAGGCGAGATCACCGTCCTCGTCGACTCGGACACGATCTGGACGGAGGGCACGCTGTCGGAGCTCGTCAAGCCGTTCGCGGACGACCGCGTCGGCGGCGTGACCACCAAGCAGCGCATCCTGGAGCCCACCCGCAGCTGGATCACCCGCTGGGCGGACTGGCTGGAGAACTCGCGGGCCCTCTACTCGATGCCCGCGCAGAGCGTCGTCGGCCAGATCGGCTGCCTCCCCGGCCGGACCATCGCCTTCCGCCGCTCGATCCTGATGCGGGTCATGGACAAGTTCATGACCGAGAAGTTCCTCGGCGTCTTCCTCGAGGTCTCCGACGACCGGACGCTGACGAACCTGACGCTGAAGGAGGGCTACCGCACCGTCTACCAGCACACCAGCCTCGTCTACACCGACGCCCCGCTGAAGGTGAAGAAGCTCTTCAAGCAGCAGCTCCGCTGGGCGCGCGGCAGCCAGTACAACACCCTCCGCATGCTCCCGTGGATGCTCGGGCACGCTCCGGTGCTGGCGTTCTTCTTCGTGATGGACATCATCCTTCCGTTCATGCTGGCCGGCGTCATCGGCGGCTGGATCTACCGCTCGATCACCGGCGGCGGCTACAACTTCTACGAGGGCTTCCTGAAGTCCTACGGGATCGAGGGCGGCATCCTCACCGTCGTGGCCTTGATGGTCGCTTCCTCGGTGATCAGCATGTCCATCCGGCAGATCCGCCACCTCTCCGAGAAGCCCAGCGACTTCTTCCGCCTGCCGGTCTTCATCATCGTCTCGACGTTCTTCCTCATGCCGATCCGCCTGATCGGGTTCTTCCGGATGGCGCACGCCAGTGGATGGGGCACCCGCGCCGGCGCCTACGCCGGCGGTCCCGCCGAGATCAGCTCCGACGAGGAGATCGCGGCGCACTCCACCGCGGGCGCTCCGTCGGGTCACACGCCCGCGGTGCTGCCGGACTCCGTCGGCGGAATGACCACCGCGACGGCGCTGGCCACCCGTACGCAGCTCGCCACGCGGGCCGAGGTCAAGGCGGCAGCCACCGCTCCTGCAGCCAAGCCCACGAAGGCCGCCCGCCGCCGGCTCAACCCGCTCGCCGCCATCCCGTACCTGATCGGAATCGCGATCCTGACCCTGGAGGCTCTCTTCCTTGTCTGACCAGACCGCCCCCACCGGGGCCGCCGCCTGGTGGTCCCAGTCCAAGTCCCGCTCGCAGGCGACCGCCGTCGCGGCCATCGTCCTCACCGCCGTGCTGGTCGGGATCTCGGCCTACGTCTGGGTGTCGCCGACCGGCGCCCCCCTCCGCAAGGCCGTCGACCAGGCCGCCGAAGTGGTCACGCCCTTCGCGGCCCAGAACGCCGAGCTGAAGCGCAACCTCGACAGGGCGACCGAGACGATCGCCTCCCAGAAGGGCAAGCTGACTGCGCTGCAGAAGGCGACCCTCGCCGCCCAGGCGGCCGCGGCCAAGCAGCTCGCGACCGCCCAGCAGAAGGCCGCGGCGGCCGAGAGCCAGCTCGCGAGCGTGAAGGCGCAGCTGTCCGCCGCCCAGGCCAAGGGCACCTCCGGCTCGACGTCGGGCTCGACGGCCGCGGGAAACCATGGCTCCGGTTCGTCCGGCGGGAACGCCGCTGCGCCGATCACCGCTCCCGCCCGCGCCGACCTGGTGAACCCCGCCAAGCGCTTCTACGGCATGTACACCGAGCAGGCGCCGTTCAACTGGGCGACCTTCGACTCCACGAGCGCGAAGGTCGGCGTCTCGCCCAACATGGTCGGCTACTTCAGCGGCTGGGATGAGACCTTCCGCGCCAACGCCGTCACCCGCTCCTGGCAGCAGGGCCGGATGCCGATGATGACCTGGGAGTCGCGTCCGATCGACGCGGGCAACGACACCGTCGACGAGCCGGCGTACTCGCTGCCGAACATCATCCGCGGCGACTTCGACGCCTACCTGCACCAGTACGCCAAGGACATCGTCGCCACCGGCCTCCCGCTGGGGATCCGGCTCGACCACGAGATGAACGGCATCTGGTACCCGTGGGCGGAGACCGACGGCCAGGGCAATTCGATCAACGGCAACAGCGCGGGCGACTACGTGAAGATGTGGCGGCACGTCCACGACATCTTCCAGCAGGAGGGCGCCAACAACCTGGTCGTGTGGGTCTGGGCGCCGAACATCGTCAACAACCTCCCCGCCTCCCACAAGGTTCCCGGCTACCTCGAGTCGCTGTACCCCGGTGACGGGTACGTCGACTGGGTGGGGCTCTCCGGCTACCTTCGGCCGCCCTACAAGGCCGACAACGACTTCAGCTTCGACTACACGTTCAAGGCGAGCCTCGACAAGCTGCGCTCGATCACGAGCAAGCCGATCATGCTCGCCGAGGTCGGGGCGTCGGAGACGGAAGGGCACAAGGCCGCCTGGATCACATCCTTCTTCGAGGCCCTCGCCAAACCGGAGAACGACGACATCATCGGCTTCTCGTGGTTCAACCTCGCGGTGACCAGCTACGTCGAAGGCGTCCGCGCCACCAACGACTGGCGCATCGACTCCCGGGCGGACTCCCTCTCCGCCTTCATCACCGGCCTCACCAGACCCGAGGACGACTTCGCCCTCACTCCCGCTCCCTGACCACCAGAAAGGACGATCGTCATGACCGCTCCCAAGAAGTCCAAGGACCAGCCCGCTCCCCGCATCAGCGTGATCGGCACCGGCTACCTCGGCGCCACCCACGCGGCCGCCATGGCCGAGCTCGGCTTCGACGTCGTCGGCGTCGACACCGACCCGCGCAAGGTCGAGGAGCTCAAGGAGGGACGCGCGCCGTTCTTCGAGCCCGGCCTGCCCGAGCTCATCCGCCGGAACGTCGCCGCCGGACGCCTCACCTTCACGACCGACCTCGCCGAGGCGGTCGCCGTCTCCGACGTGCACTTCATCTGCGTCGGGACGCCTCAGCAGTCCGGCTCCTTCGCGGCGAACCTCTCCTACGTGGAGGCCGCGGCGCGCGGGATCGCGGAGAACCTCACGCACGACGGGCTCATCGTGGGCAAGTCGACGGTTCCGGTCGGGACGGGCGCGCGGCTCCGTGCGATCATCGCGGACGCCGTACCCGCAGGGATCGACGTCGAGCTCGTCTGGAACCCCGAGTTCCTGCGCGAAGGCAAGGCGGTGGACGACACCCTCTCGCCCGATCGCCTCGTGTTCGGCGGAACCTCCGCGAAGGCGGAGGCCACCCTCCGACGCATCTACGAGAAGCCGATCTCCGAGGGCTGCCCGGTCCTCGTGGCCGACCTGCCGACGGCCGAGCTGGTCAAGGTCAGCGCCAATGCGTTCCTCGCCACGAAGATCTCGTTCATCAACGCGATCGCCGAGGTGTGCGACGCAGCCGGGGCGGACGTATCGCTTCTCGCGGACGCCCTCGGCCACGATGTGCGGATCGGCCGCCAGTTCCTCAACGCCGGCCTCGGTTTCGGAGGCGGGTGCCTGCCCAAGGACATCCGCGCTCTCATGTACCGCTCCAACGAGCTGGGCGCCCACGCGGCGGTCGGCCTGCTCCAGCAGGTGGACGAGATCAACATGGGCCGCCGCCAGCGCGTGATCGACCTCGCGCTGAAGGCGCTCGGCGGATCGGTGCTCAACCGCCGCATCGGCGTGCTGGGCGCCGCCTTCAAGCCGCACACCGACGACGTCCGCGACTCGCCGGCGCTGAACGTAGCGGCGGCGCTGCACCTGCGCGGTGCGCAGGTCGTCGTCTACGACCCGCAGGCCCGCGAGACCGCCCAGCGGCTCTATCCGACCCTCGGCTATGCCGACTCGATGGAGGAGGCGCTGACCGGAGCCGATCTGACGGTCGTGCTGACAGAGTGGGACGAGTTCACGACCGCCGACCCGGCGGGTCTGCGTGAGCTGGTCCGGGGCCGGACAGTCATCGACGGTCGCAACTGCCTCGACGCCGCCGCGTGGAACCGCGCCGGCTGGAGCGTGCTCGCCATGGGCACCGTGCCCGAGCTGGCCCCGCTGGCCGACGACCTCGCCGCCCTCGCCCCCGTCCGCTGACCCATCCCTCTTCGCCGAGGTGCTCGCAGGTGCGCTCCCGCACCGCGTGTCGGCGACACCTACGGGCACCTCGGCACCCCACTGCAAGGAGAAGACCGTGACCAGTTACGTGACGAAGGCCGTCATCCCCGCGGCGGGATTGGGGACCCGCTTCCTGCCCGCGACCAAAGCCATGCCGAAGGAGATGCTCCCGGTGGTCGACAAGCCGGCCATCCAGTACGTCGTCGAGGAGGCCGTCACCTCCGGCCTCAACGACGTACTCCTCATCACCGGACGCAACAAGAACGCGCTCGAGAACCACTTCGACCGCAACGCCGAGCTGGAGGACGCCCTCGAGAAGAAGGGCGACCGCGACAAGCTCCTCAAGGTCAGCTACTCCACCTCCCTGGCCGACATGCACTATGTGCGACAGGGCGACCCGAAGGGCCTCGGCCACGCGGTGCTCCGCGCCAAGATGCACATCGGGCACGAGCCGTTCGCCGTGCTCCTCGGCGACGACATCATCGACGCCCGCGACCCGCTGCTCTCCCGCATGCTGGAGGTGCAGCACGCGCTCAACACGACGGTCGTCGCGCTGATGGAGGTGCCGCCGGAGTCCATCCACCTCTACGGCGCCGCCGCGGTGGTGGAGACCGATGACGAGGACGTGGTGCGCATCACCGGCCTGGTCGAGAAGCCCAGCCGCGAGAACGCGCCGTCGAACTACGCGGTCATCGGGCGGTACGTCCTGCGGCCGGAGATCTTCGACATCCTGGAGAAGACGGAACCGGGCAAGGGCGGCGAGATCCAGCTCACGGATGCGCTCGAGGGCCTCGCGACCGCTCCCGCCTGGACGGGCGGCGTGCACGGCGTCATCTTCCGCGGGCGCCGCTACGACACGGGCGACCGGCTCGACTACCTGAAGGCGATCGTGCAGATGGCGGTCGCCCGGGAGGATCTCGGTCCGGAGCTCCTGCCGTGGCTGAAGGAGTTCGCCACGAACGCCGGCCCGGCCGAGACCGCGCCCATCCCGACGTTCCCGGCACTCCCGGTCGCCGTCCCGGCGCCTGCGCCGGCCGCCGCCTCGACGCCTGCCAAGCCCCGGGCGAAGGCCGCCGCCGCGAAGGTCGCCCCCGCGGCCGACACGGTGGCTCCTCCCCGCGAGCTCGTCCCCGCCGCCGGCGCCTGACGCCTCACGCCCCATCCGGCCCCCGCCCGGCCTCCGGCCCGAGTCGCGACATGATGTCACGACTCGGGCCGAGTGGTGACATGGTGTCGCAACTCGCGCTAGTCGAGGCCGAGCCGCTTGAGCGTGTGCTTCTCGCTGTGACCCGGGTCGGTCTCGATCTCGTCGATCGAGATCGGGATGCTGGGGCCGATCGCCAGCCAGACGAAGCCGTCGCGGTGGACCAGCGGGACGAGATCCGTCGTCCCGTCGCGCAGTAGCGTGCGGACGCGTTTGAGCAGGGCGTAGCCCTCGGACGGCTTGGTGACGTAGGTCTTGCGCCGGTAGTGGATGACATGGGCGACGGTCTTGGCGCTCAGTCCGGCGATCTCGCTCTCGGTCAGCGCTTCCGTTGCGGCGGTTCGGGTATCGGTCATGGCAGGCACGGTACGCCGCCTGCGCTAGCGTCGACAGGTGCACCTGCCTGATGCCGCCGCCCTGGACCGCCTCGCCGACCGCGGCTGGCCCGCGCTGGAGCGCGAACCGCTCGGCGCCTGGACGCTCCGGGCCTCGACCGGTGTCACCAACCGCGCGAACTCGGTGCTCACCGCGGGACCGGTCGCCGACGCCGTTGCGGCGGTGGACGCCGCCGAGCGGTGGTACGCGGCACGGCCGCTGCCCGCGGTCTTCCAGGTGAGCCCGGCGAGCCCCCCGGGGCTGCACGCTGTCTTGGGGGAGCGCTACCGGGAGCAATCGCAGACGGACGTCCTCGTCACCGAGCGGGCCGAGGTGCCGTCGGTGGATGCGCGCGCCTCGCGCTGACCTCTCCGAGCGAGTGCTTTTATAACAAGACGGACGTATTCAAATAAGGCACGAGAAACGCTAATTTCAACTCTACGAAGCTACTTCGAGGAGGAGAGATGCGGTTCAAGAAGGCCACCATCGGAGCGGCGCTCGCTGTCGTTCTGGCTGCAGCGTCGGTTGCCACAGCGGCACCCGCCAACGCCGTCGGCACGGTCAACGGCAAGTGCACGTGGTACGACTCGTTCGTCGGCACGAGTTCGGCTACTGGGGACAGCTTCACTTCAGGGGAGCAGCGCCTCTGTGGCAACGTCCGTATCCGGGTGGGCTACAACGTCTCTGGCGGAACAGCCCTTTACACACCCTGGAAGCAGGCATCAGGAATGGTCAAGCAAGGTCCCGTGGGCTATCGGGTCTTCGGTGGAGAACACACCGTGACAGACGCTTCTATCGGAAACCCGCTGATCCGCACATGAGAGCGCTCAGAGCGCCGGCGGTCTTGCTCGTCCTCGTGGCTATGAGCGGATGTGCCGGAACAAGTAGCGGGAGCGCTCCGACGCCGCCCGCATCGATCTGGAAGGAGCAGGCAGCGGCTCTTGCTGACGGCGCTATCACGTGGGACGAGTACAAGGCAGGCTTCGACGCTTATCGTTCATGTCTGGAGAGGGCCGGGTTCACCCTGTACCAGCCAAAGCGCAAGGACTATCTGATGGATTTCGGGGTGCCGGCCGCGGCTGTGGACTCCGGTGACGACGCTCGGTGTTACGACCACTACTGGGGACAGGTCGACGGGAAATGGCAGGTAGCCCACGACGACGTGTCCGAGACTGCACAGTGGCTCGCCAACTGCCTTCGGAGTAACGGCATCACTCCGAAGGAGAAGAAGGCAGACAACGAGGAACTGATCAAGGCGAACGGTATCGACCTGAAGGACTGTCCGGTCCTTGAAGAGTGAACCGAGGCAATTGCGGCGCCGTTGGTCGTGGAGTGGGACCGTGCCAATCGCAATACCTTTATAACAGGACGGACGTATTCAAATAAGGAACGAGAAACGCTAATTTCAACTCTACGAGAGTCTTTTCGAGGAGGAGAGATGCGGTTCAAGAAGGCCAGTATCGGAGCTGCGTTCGCGGTCGTGCTGAGTGCAGTATCGGTCGTCACGGCGGCGCCCGCGCATGCTGTCGGGACGGTGAACGGTAAGTGCACGTGGTACGACTCATTCGTCGGCTATAGCTCGGCCACGGGCAACAGCTTCACGGCGGGTGAGAAGCGCCTGTGTGGTGAGGTGAAGATCCGCGTGGGCTACAACGTCTCGGGCGGCTCGGCGCAGTGGACGTTCTGGAAGAAGGGCGACGGGCAGGTCACCCAGCCTGCCGTCGGCTATCGCGTGTTCGGGGGAGAGCACACCGTTACCGACGCGTCCATCGGGAATCCCCTCATCCGCACATGAGCCTGCGCGCATTTCTGCATGCGGCCACTTTGGCGACTGCGCTCTCGCTAGCGGGATGCTCCGCAACGGCGCCCGCGGCCTCGGCCGGTCCCAGCATCTCTCCGCAACAGGCGGCGGCACTTGCCGACGGCGAGGTCACCTGGGACGAGTACGAGGCCGGCTACAACGCATTCGAGGCGTGCATGGCGGATCGGGGTTACCCGATCGTCGACAAACGGCGCAACGGCTACCTGATCGAAGGCGGTATCCCGGGCGCGGCCGTAAATGCCGGAATCGATGCCGAATGCTACGACTACTACTGGGGTCAGGTCGACGGGAACTGGCAGGTCGCGCACGACGATGTGTCATACACGGCCCGCTGGCTCGCGAACTGCCTGCGAAGCAAGGGGATCACGCCGAAGGAGAAGAAGGCGGATAACGCGGACCTTCTCAAGGCCAACGGCATCGAACTCACAGACTGTCCGACGCTTGAGGAGTGAGTCGAGACGACCGGGGCGTCGCCCGGTGTGGAGCGGGATCGTCGGCATCATGCTGGTCGTCGTGCTGTGGGCGAGCCCGGTCGCCGTATTCGTCACCGCGACGCACGGAGCGAAGGCCGAGCAGAAGCGCTCCGTGGAGGGTCCGTCGCCGAGCGTGGTGACCGTCGGGTCCAGACAACCTCAGCAGCGCCAGCCGGTCGACGTGATCCTCGACGAAGGGCCGGAGTCCGAATTGCGCAGTCAGCTGTCGGGAACGGTCACCGGCATCACGTTCGCGCCCACGCAGGTGATCGGGTCCGGTGCCGAGTTGTTCTCGGTCGATGGCCACCCGGTGTTCGCCATGTCGGGTGGGGTACCCCTTCACAGAGATCTCGGCGACGGCGCGTTCGGGGCTGACGTCCAGGCGCTCCAGGCGTTCCTCGCCGACCGCGGCCTGCTTTCGCGCGACATGACGGATGGACGGTTCGGCCCACGGGTCGCCGCTGGTGTCAAGAGCTTCCAGCGCGCAGCCGGGTATGACCCGGACGGCGTCTTCCGGCGCTCCTACGTCTTGTTCGTCCCGCCGGGATTCGGCGCGATCGATTCGGTGAGACTCGTGCTCGGCGATGTCTTGGCGGCGGATCGGGTCGTCGCCGTCGGTTCGCGTCCAGTCCTGTCGGCTCGGCTGGTGCGCAGCGGGTCCCAGCAGGAACCCGCCGTGCAGAGCGGGGCGGAGTCCACCCTCGATGTCGGCGATGGTTCGCTGGCGTTGCCGACTCTGGCGGTGGGAGCGGATCAGCTGGCTCCCCTTCGCGACCTCCTGGTCGCCGGAGTCCGGAGCGGCAGCCTGAACCCACCCGTGAGCGAGGGTGAGTCACCGCGAACGACGACCTACAGCGGCGCCGCTCTCGTCTCATCGGTCGGCGAGGCCCGGGGAACGGTCCCGTCGAGCGCCGTGCTCCTCGGCCCCGACGGGACACGATGCGTCTTCGCCAGCGGATCGACGCGCGGGTGGGCGGAGCGGGGCTCCCGGGTCGAACGATTGGTTTTCGCCGACGCCGATCCAACGGAGCTCGGGGTCACCCTGGTCGACGGCGCGCTGCGCTCCCGCGTCGTTGCGCGCGACGCCGGTTCGCTGCCGCGCGAGGTAAGAGCCCGATGCGCATCCTGATCGAAGACGGGGCCGTGTGCTTTCGCGGCAGGGAGGTGTTCGCGGGATTCCAGGGATGCTTTCCGGCAGGTAGTGTGTCGGCCCTCGTCGGGCCGTCCGGCAGCGGCAAGTCGACTGTCCTCAACGTGTTGGCGGGCGCACAACGGCTCACTCGCGGCGCCGTCTGGCTCGAGGTCGGCGGCGCGCGCCGTACTCCGAGGATGAGCGATGTCGCCTGGGTAGCGCAGGAGGCGCACCTCTTGCGCTCGCGGACGGTCCTGGACAATGCGGCGATCGGCGCACTGAGCGAAGGAGCAGACCTCGCGGCTTCCCGACGGCGCGCCATGGAGGCACTGGACATGGTCGGGATGGCCGAGGCTGCCTCCTTTCCGGCGCGCGCACTCTCCGGCGGAGAGAAGCAGCGGGTCACGTTCGCTCGTGCTCTGGCCAGTTCGCGGCCCATCATCCTGGCCGACGAGCCTTCGGCGAGCCTGGACGCGGCCAACACCAGGACGATCGCACGCCTTCTCGTCGACCTGCGAAGCGCGGCGGTCGTCGTGGTCGCCACGCACGACCCGCTGCTCATGGCCGCGTCCGATCTGCTCGTCGAGTTGAGGCCGACCGATGAGACCGTCTAGCTGGCGTCTGCTCCTGATCGCCCGTGAAGCGCTCCACAACACGTTCTCGCGCAGCGCCAGGGCCGTCGTCCTCGTCGCAGTGGCCGGTCTGCTCGGGTCGGCCGGCCCCGCTGTTCTGGCCGCTGAAGCCGAGGACTTCCGCCGAGACGTCGCAGCTCTCGAGGCGCGGGGAAGCGCCGTGCTCCACCTCGGAGCGTCCAATCCTCGGGCGGCCGTTTCCGTGACCCGGGACTCCTGTGAGGCGCTTTCGCTGCGCTCCGACGTCGAGCGCTCGGGCATTCTCGTCGAAGAAGGCGACCGGTCCATCCCGGAGCTTGGGGCACGTGTGCCCGTATTCGCGGCGAGTACGAGTCTCTTTCCCGGGTTGCATCGCGCCGACGCTCTGGTGGGCAGCCGCCTCGAACCAGCGCAGTATGGCAGGTTCGTGCAGCTGGGAGAGGGTGTTCCGCGACGGGCGATCCCCGCAGGAGTCCAACCCGAGGGCATCCCGACGAACGGATCGATTCTCGTCCCGCTGGCTTCACACGTGGGCACCGCGGAGGCCTGCATCGTCGTGCTCCACCGTGGGGTCGACCCGAAAGAGGCCGGCCCTCTCATCTCCGCGCAGCTCGACGTCAGCGGGGGTGCCGTCTCGGCGATCCCCTCCTTGCAGTTGACCAGCGACCCGCTGCACGAGTGGACCGAACGACCGGGGCAATGGGTGATCCTTCTGTGTGCGGGCGTCGGTGGCCTCACGAGTGCGCTCTTCGCTTTCGCCCGGTCGAGCGAACTCGCGGCCTACCGGATGTCCGGCACCTCACGGTCGTCGCTCGCGCTCATCCTTCTCGGCGAGGAGGCGCTACGCGGCGGGCTGTTCGCCGCGGCCGCGGCGGGGGCGACCTGCGTGGTGGCCCCCCAGCTGCTGAGCGTTCCCGAGGCCGCGCTCTGGGCGTGTGCCGGGGCATCCCTCTGGTGTGTCGTCGCGTCGATCGGCATCGGGCGAGCTCTTGCCGTCCCTGTTCTCGCGCTCGCGCGAGACCGGTGAACTCGCGCTGGCGCTACGAACCGAAGACCGCCTGCAGCTCGGGCCGAGTGGTGACCGGATGTCGCAACTCGCGCTCGTCGAGGCCGAGCCGCTTGAGCATGTGCTTCTCGCTGTGATCCGGGTCGATCTCGATCTCGTCGATCGAGATCGGGATGCTGGGGCCGCCGCCTGCGTTAGCGTCGACAGGTGCACCTGCCTGATGCCGCCGCCCTGGACCGCCTCGCCGACCGCGGCTGGCCCGCGCTGGAGCGCGAGGGCCTGGAGGGGTGGACCTTGCGCGCCGCATCCGGTGTCACGAACCGCGCGAACTCGGTGCTCACCTCCGGTCCCGTCGATGACCCGGGCGCCGCGGTGGATGCCGCCGAGCGGTGGTACGCGGCACGGTCGCTGCCCGCGGTGTTCCAGGTGAGTCCTGCATCGTCGCCCGAGCTGGGCGGCGTCCTCGCCGAGCGCGGGTACCGCGAGCACTCGCAGACCGACATCCTGGTCGCCGACCGGGAGACGGTCGCCGGCGGCCCGGCTGCCGCCGCCCCGGCAACCGCCGCGCCAGTGCGCATCGCCGACCACCCCGACGACGCGTGGCTCGACACCTGGTGGTCCGTCGACGGCCGCGGCGGAGCCGCCGAGCGCGCCGTCGCCGCGCGCATCCTCCGCGGTGGTCCCGCGCTCTACGCCGCCCACGGCGACCCCGCCGCACCGGACGTGGTCGCTCGGCTGGCCATCGTCGACGGATGGGGAGGCCTGTTCGCCGTCGCGACGCGCCCCTCGGCCCGGCGCCGCGGGCTGGCCCGCGCGCTCGTCCAGGCGCTGGCCACCGCATCCGCCGAGCACGGCGTCGACGGCCTGTGGCTCCAGGTGCTCGCCGGCAACACGGCGGCGCACGCCCTCTACGCGTCGCTCGGCTTCCGGCCGGCATCGCGCTACGCCTACTGGTCGTGACCCGCACATTCGGCACGAATGTGCGCCGCTACGCGGACGCCGCGCGATCCAGTCGGTACGACGCCAGGAACGTCCCGGCGTACAGCGCGGCGGCGACGAGGAAGCCCGCGGCCATCACGTAGGACGCCCAGTCGCTGCCGATCGAGATCGTGAGGACGCCCGCCAGGAAGCTGATCACCATCACCACCAGGCCCCACACGGCCAGCCGCTCGCCGACTCCGGCCGCCCGGGCCGCGAGCAGCACGCGGACGCTGACGACCACCAGGCCGATCGCGATCAGCACGTGCAGGATGATGATGATCGCGTCGACGACGCGGAGGAACGTGCTGTCCGGCTCGCCGATGAGGTTGGCCGCCATGCCGAGCAGGTATTGGACGGCCAGAGCCGCCAGCGCCTCCCGGGAGCGGCGACGGAGGTGCGCGGCGGGGCTCACCGCGGCGGATGCAGACATGGGCGCTCCTCGAGGAGAGACGGTTACGGCGACGGCGTCATTCTGCTCTCCCATCGCCCCGCCGCACCAGGGTGCTCACGCTCCGAAGATGGCCCGCAGTTCCTCGATCGGCGCCTTCGGGCGGCGGTCCTCGAAGACGAGCCCGTTGGTCTCCTGGCCGGTGTCAGCCAGCTGCGTGTAGCAGTAGCCCGCCAGAGCGGTGGACGAGCGCACGGCGCCGACGAGGGCGCGCAGCCGCTCCACGAGCTCCGTCGCGCTGCTCGCAGTGGAGTAGCCCCAGGCATCCTCCGGACCGTCTTCGGTGTAGGAGATGCCGCCGAACTCGGTCAGCATGATGGGGACGTCGAGCCGCTGTTCCGCATCGACGACCAGACGGCGGCCGGGAAGCGTGAAGGGTGCAGCGAGGATGCCGTCCCGCGTCGCGTACCGCTCGCGGACCCGCTCCGGGTCGTGGTCGTAGTCGTGGATCGACAGGATGTCGGACGCCGCGTGCTCCCAGCCGTCGTTGGAGATGACCGGCCGGCTCGGGTCGACCGTCTTGGTCAGGTGCACGAGCGCCTTGGCGTAGGACACCATCCGCGGGTCGTGGGCGAGGTGCTGCACGCCCCAGCTCTCGTTGAGGGGCACCCAGGTGACGATCGAGGGATGCGACCGGTCGCGGTCCAGGATCGCCGACCACTCCGCGACGCTGCGCCGAACGGCCTCCGGGCTGAACGCGTACGCTGCGGGCGCCTCGCCCCAGACGAGCAGGCCCAGCTTGTCGGCCCAGAACAGGAACCGCGGGTCTTCGTACTTCTGGTGCAGGCGGGTGGCGTTGAACCCCAGGTCGAGGATGAGCTGGGCCTCGGCGCGCAGGGCGTCCGCGCTCGGCGCCGCCGAGTGCGACGCCGGCCAGTACCCCTGGTTCAGCACAGAGCGCAGGTAGAGGGGACGATCGTTGAGCAGGAAGCGCCCGCCCTCGACGGCGGTCGACCGCAGCCCGAAGTACGACGCGACGACATCGTCGGCGCCCGCAGGGCCGCTCAGCGTCACCGTCGCATCGATGAGCGTGGGATGGGATGGCGACCAGAGCAGCTCCTCGTAGGCCTGCCCGTTGGTCTGGCGGTGGATGCGGAACGGGATCTCCACCTCGCGTCCGTCGATCGCGGTCCGGATGCTCGCGAGCCGTTCTCCTCCCAGCTCCACCGTGATCGTCGCGGTCGTGCCCGTCGGGGCGGGGCGGCTCAGACGGAGCTGTGCTGTGACCTCTCCCGCCGGCACGTCGGTCAGCCAGTGCAGCTGCTCGATCCGCAGCTCGGGCGCCGCCTCCAGCCAGACGGGCTGCCAGATCCCGGTCGTGCGGTGGTACCAGATGGAGTGCGGGTGATGCCGCCAGTCCTGCTTGCCGCGCGGTTGCGCCACATCGGCCGGGTCGTCCTGGGCGCGGACCGTGATCGAGACGTCGCCGTCTCCGGCGAGGTCGGTGATGTCGAGGACGAAAGGGGTCGAGCCGCCCTCGTGGCTTCCGGCGGAGCGCCCGTCGACCCAGACCTCGCACGCGTGGTCGACCGCGCCGAGGTTGAGCAGCAGCCGTTCGCCGGCCGGGATCTCGTCTCTCAGCACGGTGCGCTGGTACCAGACCACCGGATGGAAGCCGGTGTCGCCCACGCCGGACGCCTCGGACTCGAACGGGAACGGCACCTGGATGACACCGGGCAGCGAGCGGGACGACTCCCAGTGCTCGCGCCGGCCGCGGTCGTCGTCGTCGAACGCGAACGTCCACGGACCGGAGAGGTCGAGCCAGTCGGCCCGGACGAGCTGCGGCCGCGGGTAGCGGCCGTCCTGGGCGGTGGCCGCGTCCGTGCGGCGTTCCTCGGTGAGCATCCCATTAGCATGCACGATTCATGCAGCGCTGTAAAGTCGGAAAACCGACCGTCAGGGGAGGGCGGGCGCGCTCTCGCGCGTGACGAGCGAGAAGGGCGCGAGCTCGTGGCGGCCCATGCCGTCGAAACCGCCGACGCGCTCGAGCAGCATCTCCACCGCACGCGACGCCAGGCCCCGCATGTCAGGCGCGACCGAGGTGATCGACGGGTAGGTGACGGCCGTCATCGGCGTGTTGTCCCATCCCGTCACCGCGACATCGTCGGGCACGCGGATGCCGCGCTCCTGCAGGGCGCGCAGGGCGCCGATCGCAGCGAGGTCGTCGCGGCAGACCAGGCCGTCGAACCGCAGCCCGGCGTCGAGGGCCGCGCCCACCGCGCGCACGGCGTTGCCCGCCGAGACCGAGATGCTCGAGATCAGCAGCTCCGGCTCCGCGGTGATGCCCGCGTCCTCCAGGGCCTGCTGATAGCCGGCGATGCGGAGCTTCGAGGTCCGCGTCGGCCGTGCGCTCTCGTGCCCGGCGAACGCGATGCGTCGCCGCCCGAGCGCCAGGAGGTGCTCCGTCGCCGCCTTGGCGGCCTCCACGTTGTCGATCATGATGCGATCGACGGTCAATGGTGCGGCGTTCTCGCCCAGCACCACCAGCGGGATGTCGGTGCGCGACTGCGCCAGCTCGGCGGAGTTCATGACGCTCGGCTGGAAGATCATGCCGTCGACCAGCCCGGACTCGCCGGCGGAGACGACCGCGCGCTCGCCCTCGATCGTCCCCTCGGTCTGCTCGAGCAGGACGCGGTAGCCGCGTCGCTCCGCCTCGTCGGCGACCACGCGGGCGAGTTCGGCGAAGTACGGCAGCGTCACGTCGGCGAAGGCCAGCGCGAGCAGGCCGGTGCGGCCGGTGGCGAGCCGTCGCCCCATGATGTTGGGGCGGTAGCCGAGCTCGTCGATCGCGCGCTGCACGCGCTCCCGCATGGCCGGGCTGACGTGCGCGTAGTTGCGGACGACGTTGGAGACGGTCTTCATGGACACGCCCGCGTGCTCCGCCACATCCTGCAGCCTGACGGCCATGGCACCTCTCCCTCCGCGTCGGCGATCGGTTCCTCGCGGGGTCACTCTACAGGGACCCATCCAATGCAGGCATCGTGAGGTTGACACGCCGTGTTCAGCGCTGTAAATTCGCCAAGCACGCCGAGAGTACCGGCTCCAGCACCACCGATCACGCCGCCGCCCCGACGGAAGGGCTGCGTGAAAGGCTCACTCAAGGGAGAGATCACATGAAGAAGCGATTCGCCGCACGCGCGATCGCGGTGGCGGTCACCGCGGGCCTCGGGCTCGCGCTGACGGCCTGCGGAAGCAGCGCCGGGTCAGGGGGAGCGGAAGTCTCCTCCGGCACCTACGACGGGCCGAAGGTCACCATCAGCTTCTGGAACGGCTGGACGGGCGGCGCAGCCCCCGTGCTGGTGCCGAAGCTCATCGACAAGTTCAACTCCGAGCACAAGAACATCGTCGTCAAGGACGTCCCGATGGAGTGGGCGGACATCGCCCGCAAGATGCCGCTCGCGGTCAAGGCCGGGAAGGGCCCGGACGTCGCGGTCGGACACGGCGACGACATCGCCACCTACGCGGCTCAGGGTCTCGTCCTCAAGGCCGACTCGATCGTGAAGTCCCTCGGCTACCAGGCGAGCGACTTCCCGGAGGGCCTCCTCGACGCGGGCAAGTACAACGGCGGTCAGTACGCCGTTCCGTGGAGCGTCACCCCGCTCGGCCTCTACGTCAACAAGGACGTGCTGTCGGCGGCAGGCGTCGACCCGAACACGATCCCGCAGGACAAGGACTCCTACCTGGCGGCGCTCGAGAAGCTGAAGGCGGCGGGCGTCCAGGGCGAATGGGTCGACGGCTACGTCTTCACCGGCACCTTCGAGTTCGAGAGCCTGCTGTGGCAGTTCGGCGGCGACCTCTTCGACAAGGACGTCACCAAGGCGACGTTCAACTCCGAGGCGGGAGTCAAGGCCCTGACCTGGATGACCGACCTCATCAAGCAGGGCTACAGCCCGGCCGACGTCGCGCAGGACGGCAACATCAACGCCCTCATCGCCGGCAAGACCGCGTTCAACTGGAACGGGGTCTGGCAGACCACGAACACCGCGTTCGACAAGCTGAAGTGGCAGGCCGTCGCGGTGCCGCAGATCGGTGACCAGAAGGCCGTCTGGTCGAGCTCGACCCACTGGATGTTCATGAACAACAAGGGTCAGGACAAGAACAAGACCGCGGCCGCCGCGACGTTCGTCAAGTGGATGAACGACAACTCCGCCGACTGGCCGCAGACCGGTGAGCTCCCCGCCAAGAACTCGGTCCGCGATGACCCGAAGCTGGTGCAGGACTACCCGAACCTGAAGCCGTTCCTGGACGAGCTGAAGTACGCGCACTACGAGCCGATCGCCCCCGGCATCACCACGGTCGAGGCGACCATCACCACCGCGGTGAACGAAGCCATCACCGGCAAGAAGGACCCGAAGCAGGCGCTGGACGACGCTGTGGCGAAGGCCGACACGCTGCTGAAGCAGAACAAAGAGAAGTACGGTGACTGACACCGCTTCGATCGTGGCGCCCCGGGAGACCGGGGCGCCACGCCCGCTCCGCTCGGGCCGTGCCCGGCGCCCCGGCGCTCCGCGCCGCACGGGTGTCGCCTACCTGTTCCTGGCGCCGTTCCTCATCCTGTTCGTCGTCTTCGTTCTGGCGCCCGCCGTCTTCGGCCTGTGGATCAGCCTCACCAACTGGAGCCCGTTCCGGGTCACCCAGTCCTTCGTCGGGCTGAAGAACTACCTCGACCTCTTCACCCCCGGCAGCGCCACCTCCGGCGACTTCTGGCAGTCGATGTCGGCCACCGGCATCTTCACGCTGGCGAGCGTGCCGTTCCTGCTCGTCATCCCGCTGCTGGTCGCCGTGCTGCTCAACCAGCGCATCCGTGCCGGCGCGTTCTTCCGCGGCGTCTTCTTCGCGCCGTACGTGCTCGGCGTCGCCGTCATCGGCGTGATCTGGAAGTACCTCCTCGACACCCAGTCCGGCATCATCAACCACCTGCTCGGGATGATCGGCCTGCCCGACAACCTGCCGTGGACGGTCGACACGCCCTGGGTCTGGGTCACGCTGGCGGGCGTGACGGTCTGGTGGACGATGGGCTTCAACACCGTCATCATCCTGGCGGGGCTCAAAGGCATCAGCCCCGACCTCTACGAGGCCGCAGCGCTCGACGGCGCGGGTGCCGTCCGCCAGTTCTTCAGCGTGACGCTCCCCGGCCTCCGCCCGGTGATGACCTTCGTCATCACGATCACCATCTTGGCAAGCGCCAACATGTTCGGTCAGTCGTTCATCATCACGAAGGGCGGCCCGGGCAACGAGACGCGCACGGCGATCATGTACATCGCAGACCAGGGTCTCTCGCAGAACAACATGGCCGCCGCCTCGGCGATGAGCTACGTGCTCTTCGCGTTCCTGGCGATCATCAGCATCGTCAACTTCCGGCTTCAGCGGGAGCGGGCAGAGAAGAGCGCCTCATGACGACGACCGCCCCCGAGAAGCAGACCGAGCAGCGACCGGCCCCGGTGCGCGCCCGGCGCAAGCAGACGCCGCAGGTCGCGCTCCGCAAGAGCGTGCTCTACGCCGTCCTGATCGTGCTCGCGCTCGTCGTGATCCTGCCGCTGCTGTGGATCCTGCTCACGTCGTTCAAGACGGACGGCGACGCGATCCGGAACCCGTACTCGGCTCTGCCGAACCCGTTCTCGTTCGACGCGTACACCACGCTGTCCAGCGGGCAGCAGCCGGTGTTCCGTTGGTTCCTCAACAGCCTCGCGGCGGCGGCGCTGCAGACGATCATCATCCTGGTGACCGCCTCCATGGCCGCGTACGCGCTGGCCCGGCTCGAGTTCTGGGGCAAGCGGATCGTCTTCGGCCTGATCGTCGCGACGCTGCTCGTGCCGCCGGTCATCTTCCTCATCCCGAACTACCTGATCGTGCAGAACCTCGGCTGGCTCGACACGATCTGGGCGATCACCATCCCGGGCGCGGCCAGCGCGTTCGGCGTGTTCTTCCTCCGGCAGTTCTTCGTGGGCCTTCCGGCGGAGATCGAGGAGGCGGCGCGGATCGATGGAGCAGGGGACTTCCGCATCTTCCTGCAGATCGTCCTGCCGCTGGCGCGACCGGCGCTCGCGACGCTCGCGGTGCTGAGCTTCCTCGCGAACTGGAACGACTTCCTGTGGCCCGTCTACGTGCTGCTGAGCCCCGAGAACCTGACCCTGCAGCCCGGACTGTCGCAACTGCAGGGCGCGTACTCCACCCACTACGCCATCGTCATGGCGGGCGCGGTGATCGCGTCGGTGCCGGTGCTCATCCTGTTCTTCTTCGCGCAGAAGCAGATCGTCGAGAGCGTCGCCACCAGCGGGGTCAAGGGGTGAGGATGCGCCGAACGGCCGCCGCCGCGACCGCGGTCATCGCTCTCGCGGCGGCGCTCGCCGGATGTTCGGCGGGATCCGGGCCGAGCGCGTCGCCGTCGACGGAGGTCGCTCCGTTCCAGATCGACAGCGACTTCCCCGATCCCGGCGCGCTCGTCGTGGGGGATCGCGTGTACGCGTACGCGACGAACACCGCGGCCGTGAACGTCCAGGTCGCCACCTCCTCCGACATGAAGACCTGGACCCTGAGCGAGCAGGATGCGCTGCCCCAGCTGCCGTCGTGGGCCGTGAAGGGCAAGACCTGGGCCCCCGGCCCCGCCCAACTCGCCGACGGGCGCTTCGCCCTCTACTTCACGGCATCGGATGCGGCCAGCAGGTTCCAGTGCATCGGCGTCGCCTTCGCCGACCGCCCGGAGGGCCCGTTCGCCTCCACGGCCGACAAGCCCCTCGTCTGCCCGGTGGACGAGGGCGGCGCGATCGACGCCAGTGTGGCCGCCGACGGGACAGGTCAGCGGTACCTCGTGTGGAAGAACGACGGCAACTGCTGCGGCTACGACACGTGGATCTCCGCTCAGCCGCTGTCGGCCGACGGCGCCGCTCTGACCGGACAGCCGACGCGGCTGATCAAGCAGACCGAATCGTGGGAGGGCACGCTCGTCGAGGCGCCCGTGATCGTGCGGCACGACGACGAGTACGTGCTGCTCTATTCGGCCAACGACTACGCCGACTCCTCGTACGTCACGGGCGTCGCCACGGCGAAGAGCCTGCTCGGTCCGTACACGAAGCAGAAGGAGCCGTTGCTCTCCACTCCCGGGTCGAAGGGCCGCTACCTCGGCCCCGGGGGCGAGGATCTCGTGACCTTCCGCGGCCGCGACTGGATGCTGTTCCACTCGTGGGACGAAGCGTTCGCCTATCGCGGCATGCACGCCGTCGCGGTCACGTGGAAGGACGGCCTGCCGGAGCTCGCGCCGTGACCGGTGACGGTCTCCGCGTGACCCGGCACTGGGGCCCGGTCTGGGAGGGGTACTTCGCCGACCCGTTCGTGCTGCGCCTCCCCGACGGCGGGTATGTCGCGTACGGCACCCACCCGGGCAGCGAGGCCGACCGCGTGTTCGAAGCGCTGCGCTCCCCCGACCTGGTCAGGTGGGAGAGCGCAGGGGCCGTGCTGGACCGTGTCGACGATCGGCTCGGGGCCGACTACTGGGCCCCCGAAGTCGCCTGCGCGCACGGCGCCTACTGGATGTACTACTCCGTCGGACGCGGGATCGACGGCCACCACCTGCGGGTGGCGCACGCGGAGTCGCCGGTCGGGCCGTTCCGCGACCTCGGCGTCGACCTGACACCGGACGAGCTGTTCGCCATCGACGCGCACCCGTTCCAGGACGACGACGGACGCTGGTACCTCTTCTTCGCGCGCGATGTGCTCGACCACGAGCGCCCGGGCACTCACCTCGCCGTCGCGCCGCTGGCCGAGGGGATGACGTCCCTGGCCGGCCCGCCCGTCCCGGTGCTCGCCCCGGATGCCGACTGGCAGCTGTACGAGCGCGACCGCCTCATCCACGGCCGCCGCTTCGACTGGCACACGCTCGAAGGGCCGGCGGTGCTGCGTCGCGGCGACCGGTACTGGCTGACGTACTCCGGCGGTGCGTGGACCGGCCCCGGCTACGCCGTCGGCGTCGCGAGCTCCGCGCATCCCCTCGGCCCGTGGAAACACGTCCACCAGCCGGCGCTGCTGGCGAGCGGCGGCGACCTGCGCGGTCCCGGCCACAACTCGCTCACTGTCGCACCGGACGGCACGGACGTGATCGCCTTCCACTCCTGGAACGAGAGTGCGACGGCGCGCCAGCTGCACCTGGGCGCGCTGCGGGTGGAGCGCGATGTCCGCGTGGAGCCGAGCATCCGCCGTTAACCCACGATGCCGGGCTGTGGGAAGACTAGGGTTCTTCACACGGCCCGGCATACGTTTCGGGGTTACGCCGGATGGATATTCGGGTTCCTCCGCCGCTCTTTGAGACTACAGCAAAAGTCGCATTTATGTGGGTCAAATGGAGGACAATTTTGTACCCCGGTCTGCCCCCAGTGCGAGGGTGAGCCCTCTCAGGCCCCGAGCTCCTGGACCAGCGCCGCCACGAAGGCGTCGATGTCCTCCTCCGTGGTGTCGAACGCGCACATCCAGCGGACCTCGTTGTTGGCCGCATCCCAGTCGTAGAACCGGAAGTGCTGACGCAGCCGGTCGGCGACACCGGTCGGCAGGGTCGCGAAGACGCCGTTGGCCTCCGTCTTCTGGCTGAATCCGACACCCTGGATGCTGCCATCGGCGATGCCCGCCTCGAGCGCCGTGCGCAACCGCGTCGCCATCGCGTTCGCGTGCGCGGCGGAGCGCAGGTACAGGTCGTCGGTCAGCAGGGCGATGAGCTGTGCGGAGATGAAGCGCATCTTCGACGCCAGCTGCATGTTCAGCTTGCGGAGGTAGATCATCCCCTCCGACGCCTGCGGGTTCAGCACGACGACGGCCTCGCCGTAGAGCATGCCGTTCTTGGTCCCGCCGAAGCTGAGGACGTCGACGCCGGCGTCCGTGGTGAACGCCCGCAGCGGCACGCCGAGGGTCGCGGCTGCATTCGAGATCCGGGAGCCGTCCATGTGCAGCTTCATGCCGCGCGCGTGGACGTGCTCGGCGATCGCCCGCACCTCCTCAACGGTGTAGGCCGTGCCCAGCTCGGTCGTCTGCGTGATCGACACCACCAGCGGCTGGGCGCGGTGCTCGTCGCCCCAGCCCCACGCCTCGCGGTCGATGAGCTCCGGGGTCAGCTTGCCGTCGGTCGTCTCCACCGGGAGCAGCTTGATGCCGCCCACCTTCTCGGGCGCACCGGCCTCGTCGGTGTTGATGTGGGCGGTCTTCGCGCAGACCACGGCGCCCCAGCGGGGCAGCATCGACTGCAGACCGACGACGTTCGCCCCGGTGCCGTTGAACACCGGGTACACCTCGACGCCCTCGCCGAAGTGCTCGGCGAACACCTCGTGCAGGCGGGCCGTGTAGACGTCCTCGCCGTAGGCGATCTGGTGGCCGTTGTTCGCGGCCGCGATGGCGTCGAGGACCTCGGGGTGGACACCCGCGTAGTTGTCGGAGGCGAAGCCGCGGAGGGTGAGGTCGTGGAGTTGAAGCGTCACGACTCCATCCTCGCAGGCTCCAGGGGGATGCGTCGGCCGTTGACCGCCGCCGCGTCCTGCTCCCACAGGCGCACGACCTCGTCACCGAGCCGCGACTCGAGGCCCTCGAGCGTCTTCACCACGAAGACGGTTGCCGCCGACTGCGGCGCCTGCTTGGCGAAGCCCTGCGCGATCGCGCGCACCCACGCATCCGCCGCCGCCTTCGCCGCAGCGTAGTTCGCGCCGCCCGGGTACGGCTTCTCGACCGCGGTCGACGAGACGATCGCCAGCCGGCCGGCGGGGGAGGCGGTGAGGTCGTCGAAGAAGATGCGGCTGGTGTTCCGGAGGGTGCGGAAGCTCCGCTCCAGGAACTCCCAGTCCTCGTCGCTCTGGCCCTCGATCCCTCCGCCGCCGCGCCAGCCGCCGACGAGGTGGATGAGGCCGTCGATGCGACCGAACTTCAGGTGGATGCGCATGGCCAGTTCGGTGACGGCGTGCCAGTCGGCGAGGTCGCACGCGCGGGTCTCGACGCCCGGGACGGCCGCGGCCAGCGCATCCAGCGCCTCCTCCCGCGTTCCGACGGCGAGAACGGTCGCGCCGGCCGCGACCAGCGCACGGGCGACGGCTTCGCCCGAGGCGCTGGTGGCGCCGGCGATCAGCACGAGACGACCGCGCGCGGAGTCCGCGTCCAGCGGCCCGGCCTCCGAAGAGGGCCGGGCCGCCTGGTCGGCCGAGGGGGCGTCCGTCATGCGGCGTCTGTCGTCCCGGTGATGCCGGCCGTCGACTCGATGACGGCGGCCATCTTCTTGTTCAGCGCCTCATAGAACATCGAGAGCGGGAACTCGTCGTCCAGCACCTGGTCGGTGTAGCCCTTCGGCGGCCCGGCCAGCACCTCGTCCGGCAGTCCACGCGCCCAGTTGGAGGCGGGATGCGGGGTGAGGGTCTCGGTGAGCATCTCGTAGGCAGCCAGCCAGTGCGCCACCTTCGGGCGGTCGATCGAACGCCAGTACAGGTCGTTGATCCGGTCGCTCAGGGCGACGACCACGTCCGGCACGTTCTCCCAGTCGATGGTGAGCTGGGTGTCCGTCCAGTGCAGAACGTCGTGCTGGTGCATCCACGCGAACAGCAGCTGACCGCCGAGCCCGTCGTAGTTGCGGACGCGGCTGCCGGTGATCGCGAAGCGGAAGATGCGGTCGAAGATCACCGCGTACTGCACGAGGTGCGCGTGGTCGCGGATGGCACGCTGCGCCTCCGAGAGCTCGGCGTCGGGCAGGGCGCTGAGCTCGCGCTCCAGCTTCACCGACTCGCGGAACGCGGTCAGGTCGCACCGCAGCTCCTCCAGCGAGTAGAGGAAGAACGGCATCCGCTGCTTGATCATGAACGGGTCGAACGGCAGGTCGCCGCGCATGTGGCTGCGGTCGTGGATGATGTCCCACATCACGAAGGTCTCCTCCGTGAGGTGCTGGTCGTCCAGCATCGCGGCCGCGTCGCCCGGGAGCTCCAGCTTCGTGATCTCCGCGGCCGCGCGCACGACCCGGCGGTACCGTGCGGCCTCGCGGTCCTGGAAGATCGCGCCCCAGGTGAAGGCCGGGATCTCGCGCATGGCGACGGTCTCGGGGAAGAGCACGGCCGAGTTGGTGTCGTAGCCCGGCGTGAAGTCGACGAAGCGCAGGGCGACGAACAGCTTGTTGCCGTAGTCGCCCGCCTCCAGCTCCGCCACGAACTCCGGCCAGATCACCTCGACCAGGAGCGCCTCGACGTGACGGTCGGCGCTGCCGTTCTGTGTGTACATCGGGAACACGACCAGGTGACCCAGTCCATCCACGCGGTGCTGCTGCGGCTGGAACTCGTTGAGTGCGTCGAGGAAGTCGGGCACACCGAAGCCCTCGTCCGCCCAGCGCGTGAAGTCGCGCTGCAGCGCCGCCAGGTAGGACGCGTCGTGCGGGAACGCCGGTGCGAGTGCGGCGATCGAGTCGACGATGGTGCGGACGTGCTCTGCGGCGGCCGGGCGGTCGGACTCCTGCTCGACCGAGCCGTCCTTCACCTGAAGCGCCTGCAGTGCGACGGCGGCGTCCTTGAGGCGCAGCCAGGCGGGGTCGTTCGCCACCTCGCGGACCGGGCGGGCGTCCTCGACGACCTCGGGCTCCCCGACAATGGCGTCTGCGGTGAAGTGCTGGACGAATTGAGACATGACGAACCTCCCGTCGCTGGTCGGCCGCTCGCACGCGGCAGTCGTGTGGATGAATCGAGCCTATCCGGGGATCGCGAGCGTTTTGTTGCCCATCCCGGCGGAAAACTGCGCCCTCCGCGCTCAGAGCGCAACAAACCCTCCCGTCCGCTCCCTGGCTCTCCGCCCGCCGTCGAGTCCGCACAGATTGCACGCGAAACGCCGTTGGGGCGTGCAAAGTTCGCGTACTCGACGGTGGGCGGAGAGCGCGGGGAGGCCGCAGGGGTGTGGACGCTGCGATGATGGGGGCATGGCGAGAACGGTTCGCGGTGCGCGCGTGCTCATCACCGGGGCGGCCTCCGGCATGGGGCGGCTGTACGCCGAGCGCGCCGTGCTCGAGGGCGCGCGAGCGGTCGTGCTCTGGGACCGGGACGAAGCGGCGCTCGCCGAGCTGACCCATCGACTGCGCCGCGAGGTGCTCGCCGGACGCACCGCGGCGGCCTGGGGCGCGCCCCCGCGATCGCCGAGTTCCGCGGCCGGACGAGCGGCGACGAGCGTGCTGCCCTACGTCGTCGACCTCGCCGAGCTCGGCGCGATCGCGCAGACCGCGCAGGCGGTGCGCAAGGAGATCGGCGGCATCGACGTGCTCATCAACAACGCGGGCATCGTCCGGGGCAAGTACTTCTGGGAGCATGACAACGGCGACGACACCCGTCCCACGATGCAGGTCAACGCTCTCGCCCCGATGTACGTCACGCGCGAGTTCCTGCCCGGGATGCAGCGCAGCCCCCGCGAGGCCCGCATCGTCAACATCGCCTCCGCAGCCGGGACGATCGCGAACCCGCGGATGAGCGTCTACGCCGCCAGCAAGTGGGCGGTGATCGGCTGGAGCGACAGCGTCCGCCTCGAATTGCAGCAGCAGGGCTTCGGCCACGTGAAGGTGACGACGGTCGCCCCGAGCTACATCGACACCGGGATGTTCGAGGGCGCCCGCGGGCCGCTCCTGACCCCGGTGATGCGCCCCGAGTACGTGGTCGACCGGGTCTGGCGCGCGATGCTCGCCGGACGCCCGATGCTGATGCTGCCGTGGACGGTCGGGCTGGCCCGGACGCTCCGCGGCGTCCTCCCGACGCGCGCCTGGGACGTCGTCGCGGGCCGCGTTTTCGGCGTGTACGACTCTATGGAGGGGTTCACCGGGCGGCAATAGCGGCCGCCGGGACTCCCTTTTCTGTACGAACTCACATACAGTGGCTCCCCGAGCGAACGTCGAAGGGAGCCCAACGTGAGCGATCCGTCCTGGACCCAGGTGGTCAAGACCGTCGATCCGGACAAGTCCGAGCAGCCGGAGCTGAAACGGGCCCTCGGGCCGGGGCTCCTGCTCCTCTTCATCGTCGGCGACATCCTGGGGACGGGCGTCTACGCCCTCACCGGCCAGGTCGCGGCCGAGGTGGGTGGGGCGGCGTGGCTGCCGTTCCTGCTGGCGTTCGCCGTGGCGACCGTGACCGCCTTCTCCTACCTGGAGCTGGTGACCAAGTATCCTCAGGCGGCCGGAGCCGCGCTGTACACGCACAAGGCGTTCGGCATCCACTTCTTCACGTTCATCGTGTGCTTCATCGTCATGACCTCCGGCATCACGTCGGCATCGACGGCGTCGCGCGCGTTCGCCGTGAACCTGACGGTCGGCTTCGGCATCCCGGATGACAACCTCACGACACTGCTCATCGCCCTCGGCTTCATCGTGCTCATCATGCTGGTGAATCTGCGCGGGGTCTCCGAGAGCGTATGGCTGAACGTGGTGCTGACCCTCGTGGAGCTCTCCGGTCTGCTGCTCGTGATCTTCATCGGCCTGTGGGCGATCGGCGGCGGCAACGCGAACTGGTCACAGGTGGTGGCGTTCGAGACGCCGGAGGACAAGGGCGTGCTGCTGGCGGTGAGCACGGCGACGTCGCTCGCGTTCTTCGCGATGGTGGGGTTCGAGGACTCGGTCAACATGGCGGAGGAGACCAAGAACCCGAGTCGCATCTTCCCGAAGATGATGCTGAGCGGCCTCGGCATCGCCGCGGTGATCTACGTGCTGGTCTCGATCACCGTCGTCGCCCTCGTCCCGATCGGGGAGCTGGCCGGCAGTGAGACGCCCCTGGTCGCGGCGGTGGAGGCGGCAGCTCCGGGCTTCCCGATCAACGACCTGCTGCCGTTCATCTCGATGTTCGCGGTTGCCAACACGGCCCTCATCAACATGATGATGGCGAGCCGGCTGCTCTACGGCATGAGCCGCCAGAGCGTGCTGCCGCCCTTCCTGGCGAAGGTGTCGCCGAAGCGCCGGACGCCGTGGACGGCCATCCTGTTCACGACGGCCCTCGCCGTCGCCCTCATCATCTACGTCTCGCTCGACCCGAAGGGGTCGATCGTCGCCCTGCTCGGCGGTACGACCTCCCTGCTCCTGCTGGCCGTGTTCGCGGTGGTCAACGTGGCGGTGCTGGTGCTGCGCAAGCAGCCGGTGGACCACAAGCACTTCCGCTCGCCCACCGTGCTGCCCATTGTCGGCGCCATCACGTGCCTATACCTGGTGTTCCCGTGGACGTCCGGTCGGCCGGTCGGCCAGTACACGATCGCGCTCGGGCTGCTGGGCATCGGCATCCTGCTGTGGATCGTCGAACGGATCTACTCCGCGGCCGCACGCCGGCGGTCCACCCCCGAGAAGGTCGATTCGGCGCGCTGACGCGAGGCATCGTCGGTACGGAACGTTCACATCTCCGACGCGGCGCGGTGCGGATGGAGTTGAGCCCGAGCGTGCGTGTGATCTCCGACGGTGTGTGACACACGAGAACGGCGCCGGTGCGAATCGCACCGGCGCCGTCCTCGTGGTTCTGGGTCGAGGAGGATCAGACCGTGTCTCCGCGGTCGACCTCGCCGCGCCAGGCACCCGTCTCGGTGCCCTGCGACTCGATGAACTTCTTGAAGTTCTCGAGGTCCTTCTTGACGGCGTGGTCGTCCAGGCCGAATGCGGCGCCGATCTTCTCGAGCGCGTCGGACGGGGCCCATTCCAGCTGCACCGTCACCTTCGTCTCGGTGTCGGACAGGCGGTGGAACGTGACGACACCGGCGTGCTCGGTGTCTCCCGCGACGGACTTCCACGCGACGCGCTCGTCCGGGAGCTGCTCGGTTATCACGGTGTCGAACTGACGCTCCGCGCCACCGATCTTCACGCGCCAGTGGTTGGTGGTGTCGTCGACCTGGCGGATCTCCTCGACCTCGTCGAGGAAGTGCGGGAAGGACTCGAACTGGGTCCACTGGTTGTACGCCGTCGAGACCGGCACGTTCACGTCGATGGACTTGGTCACTGCAGCCATTACGGCTCCTTTCACTGCCTTCTGGTTTCGCAGTCGACGGTAGGCCGGGCGCAGGGCGGGTATAGGGCCTGGACTTCCCAGGCGGATCGTGCGGCAGCCGGAGGCGGTTCAGCCCCAGCGCCGGGCCGACCACCGCTCGAACAGCCCGAGCAGCGAGTCGGTGATGATGCCCAGGATCGCCAGCAGGATGATCGCCAGGAAGAGGCGGTCCGTCCGGCCGTTGTTCTGCGAGTCGTTGAGCAGGAAGCCGAGCCCCATCGACGAGGCGATCAGCTCGGCGGCAACCAGGAACAGCCACGACTGCGCCATCGCGAGCCGGAGCCCGGAGGTGACCGATGGCAAGACAGCGGGCAGCTGCACCGTGGTCAAGAGCCGGACGCCGTTCAGCCCGAATGCGCGTCCCGCCTCCACCAGGTGGCGGTCGACGTGTTTCAGCGCGGCGGCGACGGTGGTGTAGACGGGGAAGAACGCCCCGATCGCGATCAGGATGATCTTCGAGTCCTCGCCGATCTTGAACCACAGGATCAGCAGCGGTACCCAGGCGAGGGAGGGCACGGCCCGGATGGCCGCGAGCGTCGGGCTGAACAGCACGTCGGACCAGCGCGACAGCCCGACGAGGGCTCCGAGCAGGAGCCCGAGGGCCGCGCCGATCGCGAATCCGATGAGCACGCGCTGTGTCGAGATGGCGACGTACTGACCCAGGAGCCCCCGCTGGGCGAGGTCGACCGCGGCCTCCCACACCATCGCGGGCGACGGCAGCTGCGACGACGTGAAGGCACCGGAGGTCGACGCGAGCTGCCAGACCGCGAGCAGGACAACGGGGAGGACGAAGCCGGCGGCGATCCTCACCCCGCGACGCGACAGGACGGGCGTGCGTACGGCCGTCGTCGCGACGACCTCCGGTGCGTTGTGAACCGTCATCGGGATGCGTCAGCCTCCGATGGCGCTCGGGTCGGCCTTCTTCGCGAAGGACGGGTCGAGCAGGGAGTCGAGCGCCTTGTCGATGTCCGACTGCGACTTCACATCGTTGGACTCGACGAAGATCGGGCCGACCTTCTTGAGCACGGCGAGCTGCGCGGCACCGGGGACGTTCGAGACGTCGAGGTTGGTGCGCTCGGTGATCACCGTGGTGGCGACGGCGGGGTCGATCCCGGCGACGTCGGAGAGGATCTTCGCCGTCTCGTCGGGGTGCTTCTCGGCCCAGGCACGGGCGTACTCGTAGGTGTTCACGACGGTCTGCGCGACATCCGGCTTCGACTCGATGAACGACTCGGTGGCGTTCAGGAAGCCGTAGGTGTTGAACTTCACGTTGCGGTAGATGAGCTTGGCGCCCGACTTCTCGGCGTTCGCCATGATCGGGTCGAGCCCGCTCCACGCGTCGACCGAGCCGTTCTGCAGGGCGGCCCAGCCGTCGGCGTGCTGGAGGTTCTGGATGGTCACGTCCTTCGCCGAGAGCCCGTTGGCCTCGAGCGCCTGCAGCAGGAAGAAGTACGGGTCCGTGCCCTTGGTGGCGGCGACCTGCTTGCCCTTGAGGTCCTTGACCGAGGTGATGGTCGAGTTCGGGCCGACGACGATGGCCGACCACTCGGGCTGCGAGAAGATGTCGATCGTCTTGATCGGCGATCCGTTCGAGCGGGCGAGCAGCGCGGCGGAGCCGGCGGTCGAGCCGACGTCGATCGCGCCGGAGCGGAGCGCCTCGTTCGCCTTGTTGGAGCCGGCGGACTGCACCCAGTTGACGGTGATGTCCTGCTTCTTCAGCGCCTTCTCCAGCCAGCCCTCCTTCTTGATGACCAGGCTGAGCGGGTTGTAGGTCGCGAAGTCGATGGTGAGGGTCCCGCCCTTCGTCACTCCGGCCGAGTTGGTGGCGCCGGAGGCGGAGCCCTCGCCGGCGACGCAGCCGGTGAGCAGGAGACTGGCCGCCGCGACGATGCCGGCGGCGGCGGTCAGGATGGTGGGTCTGCGGCGCATGATGCCTCTTTCGGATGTCTGTGCGGGGGTGCGGCTGCGTGGGTGGTGCGGCGGTGCGGGTGGTGCGGCTGTGCGGGTGGTGCGGGTGGTGCGGCGGTGCAGGTGGCGCTGTTCAGTACGGGAAGACGGGGACGGTTGTCCGCTGCTCATCGCGGGCGCGGCCGTGGCGGTCGATACCGAGGCCGTCGAGCAGGTCGGCTCGCAGCTCCGCGAGTTCGGCCGACCCGCGGTCCCGTGGACGGGTTCCGGGGACGGTCGTGACGCTGCGGATGGTCGAGCCCGGCCGGCCGTCCTCGCCGCCCAGGAGGACCACACGGTCCGCGAGCTGCAGGGCCTCGTCGACGTCGTGCGTGACCAGCAGGATGGTGGCGGGCGCGGCGGCGTGGATGTCGAGGAGGAGGTCCTGCATCTTCAGCCGTGTCAGGGCGTCGAGAGCGCCGAACGGCTCGTCGAGCAGCAGCACTCCGGGGTTGCGGGCGAGAGCGCGGGCCAGCGACGCGCGCTGCGCCATGCCGCCCGACACCTCGCGCGGTCGCAGCGTCGCGGACGCCGTCAGCCCGACGAGGTCGAGCAGCTGGGCCACCCGCTGCCGTCCGTCGGCGCGGTCGAGGCCGCGGGGAAGACCGAGCGCGACGTTGTCGGCGATCGAGCGCCAGGGCAGCAGCCGCGGCTCCTGGAACCCCACGGCGCAGCGGGCATCGAATCCGGTGACGGCGCTCCCGTCGATGAGGGCGGCTCCGCCGGTGGGGGTGTCCAGGCCGCCGGCGATGCGCAGGAGGGTCGACTTGCCGCATCCGCTCGGGCCCAGGATCGCGACGACCTCGCCCGCGCGGATCTTGAGGGACACATCCCGCAGCACGGCGCGCTCGCCCGCAGCGGAGGCCTCCTGCTCCCGGTCCGCAGCGCGACGTCGTCCGGAAGGCCGCTCCGGCGCCGGGAACGAACGCGCGACGTCCGAGAACTCGACGGGGTAGGCGGAGGACGAGTCGGTCATGGTGCTCCGACGCTACCGACGAGTGCGCCGCGCCCGCTGGCCCGGCGCAACGCTTCGTAACGAAAGTTGATGCAGCGTCGTCCGGGAGGCGACAGGCTAGAGGGACGACCCCGGCACGCCTGAGATGACCAGTGCCGCGCCGCCGACCCAGACGCCCACCGCGAGCAGGATGCCGGCGATGGGAACCCAGAAGCTGATGCGGCGCACGATCAGCAGCACGACGGTCGCGACGACGGCGATCAGCGTGACCACGGCGGGTCCGAAGAGCGCGATGAAGAAGCCGGCCCCCATGCGTTCGGTGTCGCACACCGTCGATGCCCCGCACGGGTCGCTCGCGAACGCGAGGAAGAACGCGGCGAAGGTGAGGATGGCGGCGATCACGATGGCGATGACGAGCAGGATGATCGACGTCACCAGATCCCAGACGATCACCGGCCGGCGTGCGCGTGGCTGCGGGAAGCCCGGCTGCGGGAAGCCCGGCTGCGGCGCCGGGGAGCCGGGGTGACCGGCGTGGCCGGGGTATCCGGGCGGGGGAGGCGGCGTGCTCATCGGTTCCTGCCTGTCAGCCGAAGATCATCGGTCGGTCGTCGTCGTCGTCCGTCGCCGCGATGGGCGCCAGCTCGACGAGAACGGGGACGTGGTCGCTGGGGGCGTCTCCCTTCCGCTCGTTGCGGTGGATGCTCGCATCCACCACGCGGTCGGCGAAGGCGCGGGAGCCGAGGATGAAGTCGATGCGCAGGCCTTCGTTGCGCGGGAACCGCAGCTGCTTGTAGTCCCAGTATGTGTAGCCGTCCGGCACGATGGGGCGGACGACGTCGGTCAGCCCGACCTTCTCGAACGCGGCGAACGCCGTGCGCTCGGGCGGCGAGATGTGGGTCGAGACGCCGGGCACCAGGCTGGGGTCGCCGACATCGGAGTCGAGGGGCGCGACGTTCCAGTCGCCCATGAGTGCGAGCTGCAGACCGGGGTCGTCGGCGAGCCAGCGCTGAGTGTCGGCGGCGAGGGTGGCGAGCCAGTCGAGCTTGTAGACGTAGTGCGGATCGGCGAGCGACCGGCCGTTGGGCACGTACAGGCTCCAGAGGCGGATGCCCTCCACCGTCGCCCCGATCGCGCGCGCCTCCTTCGGGAGGTCGGGACCGTCGTGGTCTTTGAGGAACCCCGGCATGTCGGGGAACCCGATGGCGACGTCCTCCAGCGGCAGGCGGCTGGCGATGGCGACGCCGTTCCACTGGTTCAGGCCGTGCAGGACGACTTCGTAGCCCGCGTCCTCGAACGGCTGGTACGGGAACTGCTCCGGCTTGCACTTGATCTCCTGCATGGCGAGCACATCCACGTCTTCGCGGACCATCCAGTCGACGACGCGGCCCACGCGGGTGCGGATCGAGTTCACATTCCAGGTCGCGACGCGCATGCTCCGATCGTATCGGCCGCCGCCGACGTCCCCGGAGCCGCTCGGGTGCCGGTGGGAACGCCGACAGCCTGTGGAGAACTCCCGGGGGTCGGTGGGTTCCCCTCTAGAATCATGGATGTGACCGACGCACGACAGCAGCTCATCGACTACATCGCCGCCGAGGCCGTCTTCCACGGCGACTTCACGCTCACCAGCGGCAAGAAGGCGAGCTACTACGTCGACCTGCGCAAGGTCAGCCTCGACCACCGCGTTGCACCCCTCATCGGCCAGGTGATGATCGACCTCATCCGTGACATCCCCGACGTCTTCGCCGTCGGCGGCATGACGATGGGCGCCGACCCCGTGGCCGCGGCCATCCTGCACCAGGGGGCGGCTCAGGGTCTCGGCTACGACGCCTTCGTGGTGCGCAAAGAGCCGAAGGACCACGGGCGCGGCAAGCAGGTCGAGGGCCCGGACCTCGAGGGCAAGCGCGTGATCGTGCTCGAAGACACCTCCACCACCGGTGGCTCGCCGCTCAAGGCGGCCGAGGCGCTGCGCGCGGTCGGCGCAGAGATCGCGGCCGTCGCCGTCGTGGTCGACCGCGACACCGGGGCCCGCGAGGCCATCGAGGCCGCCGGCTACCCGTACTACGCCGCCATCGGCCTGAAGGACCTGGGGCTGGCGTAGTGTCCGACGAGCGCGGGAGGGGCGCTGCGGACGACGGACGTCCGCGCGAAGAACGGGATACCCCCGTCCCGCCGGAACAGCCGGATGCGGCGGAGCCCGAGTTCGGCAGCGCCGACTGGCTGCTGCAGCAGCTGACCGGCGGTCGTCACGTCGATCGCCCGGATGACGCCGGCGACACAGACGACGCCGGCGACACAGACGACGCGGGCGACACAGACGGCGCCCCCGCGGACGGCGCTCCGAGCGAACACACGGGACATGAGGTCGAGGCGGAACCCGCAGCGGCCGAGCCCGGCCCCGCGTCTTCGGCTGCGGAGCAGGCCGCATGGCCGTTCGCTCCGCCCGTCGCGCCGTCGGACGCCGAGCCTGCCGCGCCCGCACCCGCCGAGCCGGCTCGGCCGGACCAGCCGGCGCCGTTCGACGAACTGCTGGGGAGCGCGATCGAGGAGCCGGAGGCCGCGGAGGAGTCGCCGACCGAGTTCCCTGTCGCCTTCAGCTGGAACCTCACGCCCGGTGTCGGCGCCGATCCCCTGGTCGAGAAGGAGGAGCCCGCCGGCCCGCCGCCGCCCGCGGCAGCGGACGCCGAGCAGACCGATTCGACTCCGGCCGATCCCACGCCCACCGCCCTCTTCGTGCCGGTCGGCGGGGAGCCGGTGGACGTCGAGCCGGTGGGCGTCGAGGCGGTCGCCGATGAACCGGTCGGTGTCGAGCCGTCGCCCATCGCGCCGTCGCCCATCGCGCCGACCGGTGTCGAGCCGTCCGCTGTCGAGCCGTCGGCCGAGGGGCCCACGGCGCCCGTCGCAGCCGCTCCCTCGGTGGAGCCGGAGCCGGAGCCGGAGCCCGACGCCGAGCCGCCGCTCATCCCTCCCGTCTTCCGGTCCACGTTCGTCGAGCCGGCGGCCCCCGGCTCGGCAGGCATCTTCGCGCCGTCCGTCACCCCAGAGGAGCCGTCGACGCCCGAGCCGATCGAGGACGAGGAGCCGCCTGCGGCGGTCCGGTCCTGGGTGATCGAACCGGCGCTCCCGGCACCGGCACGGGCCCCCGAGCCGGAGAAGCCGCGGACCATCTTCGACGCGCCCGAGATCCCCGCCGCCGACGACGTGGATGCGGACGAGCAGGAGGGCCACGGCCTGGCCGCTCTGCTGGGCTTCGGCGCACCGGAATCGGATGCTCCGTCCGGTCGGTCCGTCATCGGCGACACGACGAGCGTCATCCCGATCGACCCGTCCGCGTTCACGCGGCCCCCCGCGCCCGCCGAGCCGCCCGCGACCCCCATCGGCGACGCCATCCTGCCTCCGGCCCCGTCCCCCGGGGACGAAACCCCCGGGGACTCGCCCGCGCCCTTCCACCAGCCGGTCCTTCCGCCGATCGATGCCGCCGCGCTCTTCGAGCCGCCCATCGAGACGCCGGCGCAGCGGCAGGACGCGGCCGAGATCGCCGACCTGCTGCGCGCGCCGCACGAGGAGCCCGCGCTCACCACGCCGCCCGCCTGGCCGCCGATCGAAGAGCCGGAGGTCGCGGCTTCGGTCGCTGCGACCCCGACCGACGGTCCGGACGCGGTCGATGTTCCGACGCAGCAGCTCGACACCTCCGAGATCGCCGCGCTGCTGCGCGACGAGCCTGTTGCGCCGCTCCCGCCTTCTCCCGCCTTCCCGGCCGCGGAGGCCGAGCTGGCGATGGGCGGCCTGCCGTCGCCGGCGACGAGCCCCATCGACGCGGAGAGCATCGCGAGCGCCTCGGAGCCGGAGCTCTTCGCTCCTGAGCCGCCGGCACTCGAGCCCGACGACATCGAGGCGGAGGAGTCGAACGGGCTGGCCGAGCTGTTCGGCGACGTGGCGGAAGAGCCGGATGCTGACGCCGAGCTCACGAGCGACGCTGAGCCCCAGAGCGACGCCGGCAGGCCCGCGGATCTCGGATCGGAAGTGCCCGCGGACGAGAACCCGCGCGAGCCGTTCGACGAAGCACCCGAACCCGCAGCCGCTGTCGAAGGGCCGCAGCTGGCCGCGACCACTCCGTTCACGTTCGCGCAGGACGTGCCTTCCGCCCCGACCGCGCCGATGCCGCGGACAGCAGAGCCGGCGGCGTCCACGGCCGCCGGCGCCTCCGCAGCAGCCGGCTCAGCGACGGCCGGCGCCGAAGCGGCGTCCGCAGCCGCGGCGACGGGCGACGGCACGGCGCCTCCCGCCGCCCCGACCGGAGGCGGCCTCTGGGGTTCGCGCAACAACCGCATCCTCTTCACCGTCGCCGGTGCCGTCGCGATCCTGCTCGTCCTCATCGGGCTCTTCGCCATCGGCACGCGCATCCCGTCGTGGCTCGGCGCAGGCGCGCCCGCCCCTGCCGCGTCCGCACCGGCCTCCGCACGGGCGAGCGCCACTCCCACCCCGACGCCCACTCCCGTTCCGACGGTGACGCCCAAACCGGCCGCTGCCGTCGGGCCGGGGACGCATCCCTGGGATGCACTGGGCGGCGGCGAGTGCGTCCAGCCGTTCACCACGGTGTGGGCGGAGGAGTTCACGGTCGTCGACTGCACCGCTCCGCACACCGCGCAGCTCGTCTACACGAACCTGCTCTCCGCCGACCCCGCGGCGCCGTACCCGGGCGCGGACGCCCTGGCGCAGCAGATTCCGGGCCTCTGCACCGCCGGGGGCGTCATCGACCTGGGCGCGGCGGCCGCCTACCCCGACCTTCAGGTCGTCGGCTCCTTCCCCGCGACGGAGGCACAGTGGAAGTCCGGCCAGCGGTCGTACTACTGCTTCGCATCCCGCGCGGGCGGTGAGCCGCTCACCTCGTCGGTGGCCGGCCCCGGCCCTGCCGCCTGACCGTTCGATGGCGTCGATGCGTCGGCGCGTCGTCCGTCAGCCGACACCGCCGTCCGGCGCCACGTCGCTCTCGTAACGGACGAGGGCGGTCGGTGGGTTGATCCGTCGCGCCGACGCGAGCAGGTCGACATCCGTGTCGTGACCCGGCGTCGTGACGTTCAGCACGACGGCGTCGCGGGCGGCCCCGCCGCCGAAGAACCCTTCCGCGTCCAGGTCGGCGAGCGCTCCGATCATGGCGTCCAGCAGGGCGGCCGTGAGTTCGGGCGTGCGATCGTACGGACCATCGAACGCGTCGAACAGCAGCTCGACCTCCACGAACAGGGAGTCGCCGTAGAGGTCGTAGGGGGAGTCGTTCACGGCCCAGCGCAGCTCGTCGGCAGCCACCTCGACGCCCTCGGCGCGGCAGTGCTCGACCGCCCGCTCCAGCCCCTCGAACGAGCAGGCCGTCGGGGCCGGGCGGTGGGCGAGCGGTGTCGTCCAGAGACCGAAGTAGTAGAAGGTCTCGTCGGGACGCTCAGCGCGGAGAGCGGTCCACGCCGAACGGGCCGCACAGCGGAGCGCCGAGCGGATCTGCGCGACGTCGTCCACCGTGCGGCCCGGGTCCGTGCCCGGCGCTTCAGAGCTCGGTCTCGATGGGCTCCCGCACGACCAGCTCGTCGACGCCGCGGAGCACCTCGTCCGGGCGGAACGGGTACCGCTCGATCTCGCTGCGGTCGCTGATACCGGTGAGCACGAGGATGGTGTGCAGCCCCGCCTCGATGCCGGCCACGACGTCCGTGTCCATCCGGTCGCCGATCATGGCCGTGTTCTCCGAGTGAGCGCCGATGCGGTTCATCGCCGACCGGAACATCATCGGGTTCGGCTTGCCGACCACGTACGGGTCGCGGCCGGTCGCCTTGGTGATCATCGCCGTGACCGCGCCCGTCGCCGGCAGGGGGCCTTCCGCGCTCGGGCCGGTCGCGTCGGGGTTCGTGGAGATGAACCGCGCGCCCTTGCCGATGAGGCGGATGGCCTTGGTGATCGCATCGAAGGAGTAGCTGCGCGTCTCGCCGACGACGACGTAGTCCGGGTTGGTGTCCGTCATGATGAAGCCGGCCTCGTGCAGCGCGGTGGTGAGCCCGGCCTCGCCGATCACGTAGGCGGTGCCGCCGGGCATCTGCGACTTGAGGAAGTCGGCGGTCGCCAGCGCCGAGGTCCAGATGGACTCCTCGGGCACGTCGAGGCCGGAGGTGCGCAGCCGGGCCGCCAGGTCGCGCGGCGTGAAGATGGAGTTGTTGGTGAGCACCAGGAAGGGCGTGCCCTGGTCGCGCCACTGCTGGATGAGGTCGGACGCGCCGGGGAGGGCCTGGTTCTCGTGGACGAGGACGCCGTCCATGTCGGTGAGCCAGCATTCGATCTCGTCGCGACGCGTCACGTGGGACCCCTTTCACCGGGAGGCGGATGCTTCCAGCTTAGGGGCCGCACCCCGCGCGCGGTGAGGCGGACACCGGCGGTGGATACGCTGAAGCTGTGGATGAGACGGCGAACCCGACGCACGAGCTGACGACCAACGGCGTCGGGCCGTGGCCGGGCGAATGGCCGGACGACCCGCGCTACGACACCGACCTCCTGCGCCACGGCGACACGCGCAATGTGATCGACCGCTACCGCTACTGGACGATGGAGGCGATCGTCGCCGACCTGGACCAGCACCGCCACCCGTTCCACGTCGCCATCGAGAACTGGCAGCACGACATGAACATCGGGTCGATCGTGCGCAGCGCCAACGCGTTCGCGGCCGACACCGTCCACATCATCGGCCGGCGTCGCTGGAACAAGCGCGGCGCCATGGTCACCGACCGCTACCAGCACGTGGTGCACCACGACGACGTCGCCGGGTTCGTGGCCTGGGCGCGCAGCGAGGGCCTTCCCCTCATCGCGATCGACAACGTCCCGGGCTCGGTCAGGATCGAGACCTTCTCATTCCCGCGCTCGTGCGTCCTGCTGTTCGGCCAGGAGGGACCCGGCCTGTCGACGGATGCACTGACGGCGGCGGATGCCGTTGTCGAGATCTCGCAGTTCGGTTCGACGCGCTCGATCAACGCCTCCGCGGCGGCGGCCGTCGCCATGCACGGGTGGATCCGCCAGCACGTCGCCTTCGGCTAGCGGTTCTCCCGCCGCCAGACGAGCTTGAGCCCCGACCAGTCCTCGTCCACGGCAGCCACCTTCACATCGACGAGCCCGCGTTCGAGCGCCGCATCGCGGATCAGGTTCTCGGTGAGGTCGCTCACGTGCCCTGCCGCCTTGCGCGGCCAGGCCGCCCACACCATCCCGTCGGGGCGGATGCGCTGCCCCAGCTCGTCGAGCTCGGAGAGGAACGCCGCCGCCTCGCGGTAGAACGCGAGGATGAGCCCGCTCTGGCCGCTGTCGGTCCACTCGACCTCGGGCGCGCCGTCGAGGGGGATGCTCCACCCGCGGTCGGCGTGGAGCACGCTCACGCGCATGCCGGGCTTCAGCCCCAGCTTCTTCCAGAGCGGGGTGCCCGAGTACCCGGCGGGCGTCATCCGCGCCAGCCGGCGTCGTCGGCGATGCGCTGGACGCCCGCGGCATCCAGGTCGTAGACGGTCTCGCCGTCGTCCGGCGCCGGTGCGGACACGAGGTGCGCCCGGGCCGGACCGTCGTCGGGCAGCTGCACCCACGCGAAGCCCGCACCGCGCACTGCGCGTTCCCGCGGCGCCGGCCACAGCACATCGGTGGTGTTCGCGACCGCGGGCGCGACGACGACGGGGATGCCGGCCGGACCCGCCTCCGTCACCAGACCGTGGTGGTAGTGCCCGGCGAGGACGAGGCGCACATCCCCTTCGCTGAGCGTGTCGAGCAGCGGCTGGGAGTCGATGAGGCGGAGGGACTCGAACAGCACCGTGGTGGGCGCGACCGGCGGATGGTGGAGCACCACGACCGTCCCGCTCTCGGACGGCGTGGCGAGCAGATCGCGCAGCCGGTCGAGCTGCGCCTCCTCCACCCGGCCGTAGCCGGCGAGCGGCACGCTCGTGTCCACGGTCACCACCCGGAAGCCGCGAACGGTCGTCTCGGTCTCGCGGGCGCCGAGCACCTCCTCGAACCCGTCGGGGAGGTCGTGGTTGCCCATCGCGTAGACCACCGCCGCCCCGCGCTCGGCCGCCCACGGCTCGAGCGTCGCCTTCAGTTTCCGGTAGGAGGCCGCCGTCCCGTCGTCCGAGAGGTCGCCGGAGGCGACGATGAGGTCGACCTCCGCCAGGGACGCCGCCCGGGCGAGCACCCGATCGAGCGCGGCCAGCGTGTCCACGATCCCGTAGTGCAGCCGACCGTCGCCGTACAGATGCGTGTCGGAGAGGTGGAGGATGCGCAGCGTATCGGTCACGCCGCCACCCTAGCGCCGGCCACCGTCGCCGGAGGTCGTCGCCCGTCCCGCCGCGCGGGACCGCCGGTCACTCGGTGTCGAGCGCCTGGATGAGGGAGTCGACCGCCGTGATGAGGTTGTGCAGCGCCTGGCGCTCGATCGAGTCCTCCGGCAGCTTCTGGATGTCGTAGCTGGCGGCGCTCGCCGACTGCCGGGCCTGCGCGAGCGCTGCCTGGACTTCGAGATCGGCCATGTCGTCCTCCTCGGTTGCGGGTGCTGTCTGCCGCCACCCTAGTGCGGGCGGCGGCCCGACCACCAGAGCCGTGTGGCCTTCCGCGCTCCGCCTACCCGATGAGCGACGGGCGGAGGTCGCGCAGGGTCCGGAAGTGCGTCATCCGCGTCACTCCGATCGCCGCGATGAGCAGGGCGATCAGCATCCACAGCGCCAGCACTCCCGCATCCGCCCAGGCCGTGGCCGGGTTGCCGCCGTACATCAGCTGGCGGATGCCGTCCACCGCGTACGACATCGGCAGCACATGGTGCAGCGACGCGAGCGGGCCGGGGAGGGTCTGCCACGGGAACGTGCCCCCCGCGGTGACGAGCTGCAGCACCATCAGCACGAGTCCGAGGAACTGCCCGACGCTGCCGAGCCACACGTTGAGCGCGAGGATGATCGCCGCGAACGTGACGGACGCCAGCCCCATCAGCCCGTACATCCCGACCGGGTTGTCGATGCGGAAGCCGAGGGCGCCGGAGACGATCGCGAACAGCCCGATCATCTGGATGGCACCGAGCAGGCCGGGGGTGAGCCAGCCCGCGAGCGTGATCTTGATGGGCGAGTGCAGGGCGGTGATCGCCCGGCGCGAGACCGGCTTGACGATGAGGAAGAGCGCGTAGATGCCGATCCACGCGGCCAGGGCGACGAAGAAGGGCGCGAGGCCGGCGCCGTACGTGCCGGCGGAGGTGATCGAGTCGTTCTTCAGGTTCACCGGGTCGGCGATCGTGGACGCCTGCTTCTTCTGCAGGCTGGGGGAGTTGTCCGGGATGCGGTCGACCCCCGACTTCAGCCCGTCGCGCAGCTGGGTGGTGCCGTCGTGCAGGGTGGTCAGGCCGTCGCGCAGCTGGGCGGCGCCGCTCGCGGCGGTCGACGCGCCGGACGCCAGCTGCGACGCGCCGGCGGCGGCCTGCTGCGACCCGGAGGCGACCTGGGATGCCCCACTTGCGACCTGGCCCGCGCCTGCGGAGAGCTGGTTGATCTGCCCGACAGCGCTCTGGATCTGCGTGTTGCCCGACTGCACCTTCGTGTCGAGGTCGCCGAGCACCGCCTTCACCTGGGCGAGCTGGGCCTCGGTCGCCCCCGCGGCCGCGAGCCGGTTCAGCAGGTCCTGCTGCGCGGCGGGCGCGGCCGCGGCGATCTGCGATGCCGCGGCTGCGGCCTCATCCGCCTTCGCCGCCAGCTGCTGGTTGCCCGAGGCCACCTGCGCAGCTCCGTCGCTCACCTGCTGGGCGCCGGAGGCCAGCTCGCCGAGCTTGCCCGCGAGCTCCTGCGAGCCCGAGGAGAGCTGCGCGGTGCCGTCGGCGAGCTGCGATGCGCCGGACTGTGCGGTCGCACTGCCGTCGACCAGCTGGTTCGCGCCGTCGACGGCGGTGACCAGGTTGGAGCGGATGTCGGCGAGCCCGACGAGGAACTGCTTCGCCGCCTGCTCATTCACCTGCTTCACGATCGAGGTGCGGATCTTCTCCGCCGCCTGCGTTCCGATGGTGGAGGCGAGGTAGCTGTTGGTGTCGTTCGTCGTCAGCGTGACGACGGCGCGGTGCGGCGCGGTGCCGGAGGCGGAGGCCAGGGCCGAGGAGAAGTCCTTCGGGAACGTGATGCTGAAGTCGTACTTCGAGTCGTCGACCCCGCTCGCCGCCGAGCTCTTCTCCACCCGGTGCCACTGGAACGAGCCGTCGGTGATCAGCTGGTCGGCCACGTCGTCGCCGTAGTTCACGGTCTTCCCGTCGACGGTCGTGCCCGCGTCGTCCACCACGATGGCCGCCGGGATGCGGTCCAGGTTCGCGTACGGGTTCTGGTTGGCCCACAGGTAGAGGCCTCCGTAGAGCACGGGGACGCACATCAGGGCGATGAGCGCCACGATCGACATCGGGCTGGCGGTGAGACGGCGGAACTCCGCCGCGATCATCTGCGGGATCTTCATGCGCCTTCTTCGTTCGGCTGGGTCATGATCAGGTCGGGGAGCTCGTCGGTGTCGTCCCGGCCGGGGTCTTCGTCGAAGGTGTTCTGAGCGGTCTCGTCGAAACGCTCGACCAGGGACGCGGCGGCGATGGCCGCGGCGGACGCGTCGCCGGCGACGACCAGCACCGCCGTGTCGCGGCCGGCCAGCTCGCGGGCGAACCGCCACCATTCGACGGGGTCGCCGCCGTGCCGGTCGGGGGAGACGATGACGAGCGCATCCACCCCTTTCCGGAGGAGCGCGAGCTCGGCCAGCAGCCGGATGCGCACGGTGGGCGGCACGGTTCCGATCGCGGAGCGGGCCCATTCGGAGGCGCCGAGGTCGCGCAGGCAGCGCCCGACGGCGACGGGATGCGACGCGCGCCCCGCGAACATCAGCTCTTCTGCGACGATGCCGGCGACGGTCACGTCCGACGCGGGCTCGGAGACGTCGGGGGCGTCGACGAGGGCGATCCGGCGGCGCATCGCCGCGTAGTCGGTGCTGCCGTCGATGGTGACGCCGCCCGCGTCGGGGCGCATCCGCCCGGAGGCGATCAGCCCGAGGACGGTCGGTCGCTGCTCCGTCTCGGCGCGGGCGAGGGATGCGCGTCCGCTCTCGAACGTCGCCGACGTCGGTGGGAGCGCCGCGCCCTTGGCGACCTGGTCCAGGACGACCTTCATCGCTCCGCCTCGTCCTCTGTCGTGTCCGCGGGGGCCGTGAACGCCAGTTCGGGGGTGGATGCGATCAGCTCGCCGGCCTCGCGCCAGCCCATCCCGGCGGCGCCGAGCCCGGCCAGCATCACCAGGCGGTGGCCGGCCTCGGGGCTGAGACGGGCGCGGGTGGCCTCGTCGAGCACCGAGACGGCGGCGTTCTCGATGAGCCGCGTCGTGGTCTCGCGGTCGAGGTCGGTGCGGATGCGGCCGGACTCCATCCCGCGACGCACGGTGTCGCGCAGGCGCTCCCGCGCGGGGTCGAGCGCGGTGCCGACCATCTCGCGGTGCGGGCCGCGCACCGCGAGGGCCGCACTGACGCGGACGTGCTCGACCTCGGCCCAGAGCGTCGCGCCGAACAGCGCGATCTCGACGAGCGGGTCGGGATGCGACACCGGGTCGAGCAGGGCGGCGAGGCGGCGGGCGCCGCGCGTGAACACCTCGACGAGCAGCTCGTCGCGCGTGGCGAAGTGCCCGTAGACGGCGCGGCGACTCAGGCCGGCGCGGGCGGCGATGTTCTCGAGCGACGCGTCGATGTCCTCGTTGAGGGCGATGGCGGCCGCACCGAGGATGGCCTCGCGGTTGGCCGTGGCGTCGCGGCGCGGTGCGCGGGTGGATGGGGTGGGCATGCATCCAGTGTACGCCCTTCTTGCACAGTTGTGTGCAACTTCGTGGGTCGCGATAGGATCGAGTGCGACGGTCGTCCGCGTGGCGCCGACGTGTTCCAACCACCGAGAGGACGTGAAACGTGCCCGCGATCGTGATCATCGGCGCCCAGTGGGGTGACGAAGGCAAAGGCAAGGCGACCGACGTCCTGGGAAGCCGCATCGACTACGTCGTCAAGTTCAATGGCGGCAACAACGCCGGCCACACCGTCGTCGTCGGCAATGAGAAGTACGCCTTGCACCTGCTGCCCTCCGGCATACTCACCGAGGGCGTCACGCCCGTCATCGCGAACGGCGTCGTCGTCGACATCGAGGTCCTGTTCGAGGAGCTCGACGCCCTGATCGCCCGCGGCGTCGACGTCTCGCGCCTCAAGGTCAGCTCGAACGCCCACGTCATCACCTCGTACCACCGCACGATCGACAAGGTGACGGAGCGCTTTCTCGGCAAGCGCCAGATCGGCACCACCGGCCGCGGGATCGGGCCGACGTACGCCGACAAGATCAACCGCGTCGGCATCCGCATCCAGGACCTCTTCGACGAGAACATCCTCCGGCAGAAGGTCGAGGGAGCCCTCGACCAGAAGAACCACCTGCTGGTGAAGGTCTACAACCGCCGGGCGATCACGGTCGACGAGGTCGTCGAGCAGCTGCTCGAGTACTCCGAGCGCCTGCGCCCGATGGTCGTCGACAGCTCCCTCCTGCTGAACCAGGCACTCGAGGAGGGCAAGTACGTGCTCTTCGAGGGCGGCCAGGCGACGATGCTGGATGTGGACCACGGCACCTACCCGTTCGTCACCTCCTCCAACTCCACCGCCGGCGGCGCCGCGACCGGCTCGGGCATCGGCCCCAACCGGATCGACCGCGTCATCGGCATCGTCAAGGCGTACACGACGAGGGTCGGGGCCGGCCCGTTCCCGACCGAGCTGTTCGACGAGTGGGGCGAGTTCCTGCGCGAGCGCGGGTTCGAGTTCGGCACCACGACGGGTCGCCCACGACGCACCGGCTGGTACGACGCTCCCGTCGCCCGGTACACCGCGCGTGTGAACGGCGTGACGGACTTCGTGCTGACCAAGCTGGACACCCTCACCGGCATCGAGCGCATCCCGGTCGCGGTCGCCTACGACGTCGACGGCGTCCGCCACGACGAGGTGCCCGCCTCGCAGAGCGACTTCCACCACGCGACGCCCATCTACGAGGAGTTCCCCGGCTGGACCGAGGACATCAGCGGCGCCCGCACGTTCGAGGATCTCCCGAAGAACGCGCAGGATTACGTGCTGGCACTGGAGAGCCTTTCCGGCGCCCGGATCTCCGCGATCGGCGTCGGGCCTGCGCGCGATCAGATCGTGGTGCGTCACGACCTGATCGACTGATTTCCCGTCGGCGCGTCATGATGCGTGCCGGCCGTCCGTCTTCGTAGGTACAACCGTTCTATTTGTGCCGATGGAGACGCAATGTCCAGCAATACCCCTGTCATCCGACCGCAGACGCTTCGGCGGGCGATCTCGAACACACTGAAAGGCTCGGCCGGCAACCTCGTCGAGTGGTACGACGTCTACGTCTACTCGGTGTTCGCGGTCTACTTCGAGAAGCAGTTCTTCTCACCGCAGCAATCCGGCTCCCAGCTCTACGTGTGGGCGATCTTCGCCGTCACCTTCCTGATGCGTCCGGTCGGCTCGCTCGTCTTCGGTCGGATCGCCGACCGCTACGGGCGCCGGACGGCGCTCACCGCATCCATCACCCTGATGGCGTGCTGTTCGCTCGGGGTGGCGCTCATCCCCACGCACGACGTGATCGGCGTCTGGGCGGCGGTGGCGCTTGTGGTCTTCCGGCTCGCGCAGGGCATGGCGACCGGCGGCGAGTACGGCGCGAGCGCGACGTACATGTCCGAGGCGGCCCCGGCGGGCCGGCGCGGATTCTTCTCGTCGTTCCAGTACGTCACTCTGGTGGGCGGGCATGTCCTCGCGCAGGCCACTCTGCTCGTCATGGTGGTGACGCTGCCGACCCCGGCGATCGAGTCGTGGGGCTGGCGTGTGGCGTTCGCGATCGGCGGCGTCGCGGCCGTGGTGGTGTTCTGGCTGCGCAGGTCGATGGACGAGTCGCTCAGCACGGTCGCGATCGCCGCGGTCCGCACCGGGCAGCGCAGCTCCGCCGGCACGCTGCGCGAGCTGTTCCGGAACAACACCAAGCCGCTGATCCTGTGCTTCCTGATCACCATGGGCGGCACGCTCGCCTTCTACGCGTACACGGTCAACGGTCCGAAGATCATCCAGGCGGGCCTCGGCACCTCGAGTGTCGTCCAGAGCACGCTGGTCAACCTGGCCGCCCTCGTCGGGCTCATGCTGCTGCAGCCGCTCGGCGGCTGGCTGAGCGACCGCATCGGCCGCAAGCCGCTGCTGGTGTTCTTCGGCATCGGAGGTGTCGCGTACACCTGGTTCCTCTACACCGCGCTCCCGTCGGCGACGACCCCGTTCACCGCGTTCGCGATCCTGTTCGGCGGGTTCATCATCCTCACCGGCTACACCTCGATCAACGCGATCGTGAAGGCGGAGCTCTTCCCGTCGAACATCCGCGCCCTCGGCGTGGGCTTCGGCTACGCCGTCGCCAACTCGGTCTTCGGCGGAACGGCGCCGCTGCTGTTCAGCGCCGCGAAGGAGGCGGGTGAACTGACCCTGTTCATCGGCTACGTGACGGTCGTCATCGCGGCGAGCCTGATCGTCTACGTCTTCGCTCTCAGCAACCGTCCCTCGACGATGCTCGACCAGCCGGAGACCACCACGAGCGAGCCCGACCTGGTCGCCCGCTGAGACCCCGCCTCGGGCCGGCCGAACCTCGGCCGGCCTGGGGCGGTCATTCGCTCAGTCCGCTGCGTGTTCAGAACCAGGTGCTGAGCCGCGGGGGCACCGCCGTGCGGAAGATCCGGTCGAGCGCCGCGACGTCGCCGTGGATGCGTCCCGCCACCGCCAGCCCGCGCGCGGTGTCGTGCCCGAGGTACACGCTGCCCAGCGCGCTGACCGGCAGGCTCACGTCCGCCGCGTCGCCCGTCGTCACCACCTCCGCGCGGCCGTCCGCCACCGTGATCCGGTAGCGTCCGGCGGCGATCCCGAGGTCGTCGGCGACGTCGAGCACCAGCGACCCGTCTCGCTCGTACGAGCGCGCCTGCAGAGCCGCAGGGACATCCAGGATGCGCACCCACAGGTGGTCCTCGACGTCTGTGACGGTCGCACCGCGGATGTCCGAGACGAGGGCCGGGAGCGGCTCGTCGACCCCGCGGGTCCAGATCTTCACGCGGGCGACCAGGTCGAGCTCGAAGAGATACCGCCAGAGTGCTGTGAGCGCCTCGTCGGTCGCCGCCGCCAGGTAGTTCACCTCCACCGTGTGGCGCGTGAAGTCGTCCGCCTCGTCGTCCTTGACCGTGTACGAGACGAAGCCCTCCGGCTCGCCTTCCGGGGAGTCGTAGCGCACCAGCCGGTACTTCTCCGCATCCGGGTCGCCCTTGAGCGGACCGATCAGCCGGTGGGCGAGGTAGGGCTCGAGCGCGATCTCGCCGGCGCGGGCCGCCATTACCCGGTCGAGCACGCGCTCGCCGGTCTCGCGGTACTCCTCCGCGTCGGTGAACGACAGCCGGCCGGTGGTCTCCGCGCCGGCCCAGCGCACGCGCTTGGTGTCGATGCTCCACGCGGTCGCGAAGGTCGCCGGTCCGAATCCCCAGCGGCCGTAGATGACCGACTCGGAGACGGTCAGGATGGCGAGGGGGACACCGAGCGCGTGGGCGGTGCGCAGCTCGCCGCCGAGCAGCGCCGTGGCGATGCGGCGCCGGCGGTGGGTCGGCGCGACGGTGACCGAGCTGATGGCCCAGGCGTCCACCCGGCCACCGCCGGGAACGGTCAGCGGGGCGACCCACGAGTTGACGGTGCCGACGGGCTCCCCAGACGGGATGGCGTCGTCGTACACGCCGGTGGTGCGGCGGCCGGCCAGGTAGCCGCGGGCCTCCTCCAGCACGTCGTCCTTCGGCCGGCCGCTGTGGAACCCGCGGAAGTCGGCGCGGATCCACCCGTCGAAGGCCGCGGCGTCGCTCGTGTCCACGAGGGTCAGGCGCAGGCCTCCCGCGGCCAGGTCGCGCTCGGAGGTCGGATCGATGGGCTGAGTGAGGAAGTCCATCCCTTCACCGTATCGGGCGGCCCGGCGGCACGGGAGGGGCCGCCCCCTCGATGCGGACAGGATCCGGTCAGCGGTCGGGTAGCGTTGAAGCATGAAGGTGCGCGGTCTCATCCAGAGCAGCGAGACGCGGGAGCTCACCGCCGAGGCGGACGACGCGGCGTCGGCCCGCGCGCTCATCGAGGAGCAGGTGCCCGACGGGTTCGACCTGGTGCAGGTCCACAACGCGATGCCCCGCGGAGGCCGGGTCATCGCAACGGCCGTCATCCGGCCGTCCGCCGTCGAGGAGATCGAGGCCGAAGGCTCGGACTACGCCGCCGCCCGGGATGCCCTGCGCTCCCAGGTGCCCTCGACGCACCTCCTGCTCTCCACCGTCGTCCTGCCCTGACACACCGACAGCTCCTGAGTTTTTCGCACGAACCGCGACGATTCGTGCGAAAAACTCAGGAGCTGTTCGTGCGTCAGACGGGGAACGGCTGGTCGGCGGCGCGCTCGAACAGCGGCCACAGGGCGGCGCCGAGGCGCGGTGAGCGGGATGCGCGGGTCGCCGGCGTGTGCACGGGGGCGCCCTTCGTCCACGCGGCCGGGCCGAGGTAGTCGCCGCCCTCGATCGCCGGGTCGAGCACCGCGCGCACCGGAACGTGCGCTCCCTCGTCCTTGCCCTGCGTCCACGCGGCCTGCAGATTGTCGGCGAACCGCTTGAGCCTGGACGGCTGGTTGACGCCGCGGATGCCCGGGGTGCGTCCGGAGGTCGAGTAGCCGGGGTGCACGACGATGCTCTGCACGTCCGATCCCGCTGCGCGCAGCCGGCGGTCGAGCTCGAACCCGAACACCTGCGCCGCGATCTTCGAAGCCGCATACGCCCGCCACGCGGTGTACGAGCGCTCCAGCTGGAGGTCGTCGGCGCGCACGCGCCCGAGGCGCGACGCCATCGACCCCAACGTCACGATCCGCGACCCGGGCGTTCGCTGCAGCGCCGGGATGCTGCGCGCGACCAGCCGGAAGTGGCCGAGCACGTTGGTGGCCAGCACGAGCTCGTTGCCGTACTCGTCCGTGTGCCGGGTGCGCGGCGGGTGCACGATGCCCGCGTTCAGCACCAGCGCATCCACCCGCTCGACGGCGAGGAGGGCGTCCGCGGCCGCGTCGATCGACCTCCGGTCCGTCACATCCAGCGGCAGCGCCTCCACGTTGGCGCCGGGCACCCGTCGGCGGATCGCCGACACCGCGGCCTCCGCGCGCTCCGGATCGCGGCAGCCGAGCACCACTCGCGCACCGGCGCGTGCCAACTGCTCCGAAGTGAAGTAGCCGACGCCCGCGTTCGCTCCCGTGACGACGACCGTGCGCCCGTGCGCGTCCGGCAGCGCCGACGCATCCCAGCCCATCCCGCTATCTGCCGTTCTCGCCGGCGATGCGCTCGTGGTGGTGGATGACCTCGGCGACGATGAAGGTCAGGAACTTCTCCGCGAACGCCGGGTCGAGGTGGCTCTCCTCGGCCAGCGCGCGCAGGCGCAGGATCTGCTCCTTCTCGCGCTCCGGATCCGCGGGCGGGAGGCCGTGCTCGGCTTTCAGCGCACCGACCTGCTGCGTGAACTTGAACCGTTCCGCGAGCATGTGAATGACCGCCGCATCGATGTTGTCGATGCTCTGACGGATGCTGTGCAGCTGCTGGAGTGCCGCCGCCACGTCACTGTTCTCGGGCATGCTCCGACCCTATCGGGTCAGCGCCACTCGTCCGGTGCGCCCTCCATCCGCTCCTTCAACTGGGATCGCCGCTCGACGCGCAGCTTGCGCATGACCCGGTGCAGGTGGCTCTCGACGGTCCGCGTCGACAGCACCAGCTCTTCCGCGATCTGCCGATTGGTCAGCCCGGTGCTCGCGAGCCGCGCGACCTCCAGCTCCCGCGCGGTGAGTTCGGCCCGGGTGCTGACGAACCGGTGCGGGTCGAACCGCCCGATGCCGACGGTCCGCTCCAGCTCGTCGCCGCGGGCGCGGGCAGCGGCCGCGTCCGCCGGGCGCTGCGCGTCGGTGTGGAGGTCGGCCGCGCGGGCGTAGGCCGCCAGGGCGAGGGAGTACCGCCGCTCGCCGATGAAGGCGTCGCCGAGTGCGACCAGCGTCTCCGGCGACCCCTCCACCAGTCCGGCCGCATAGCGCAGGCTCGAGCCGATCAGCTCACCGTCGACCGACCGGATGCGCGCGGCGGCGCCGTCGTACCGCTCGCGCGTCGGCTCGATCTCGATCGCGATGAGGTACGCGAACGCGGCCGCCAGTCGCGCGCCTCGTTTCCACAGGGCATCCGCTGCCTCTCCCATGGTCCGCGCCGCCGTACCCGTCTCGCCCGCGCACAGCTCAGCCTGGGCCTGCGCCCACGCGCGCTGCATCCCGGGCAGCGGACCGTCGGGCAGGATGCTCGCCTGCAGGTCGGCGTCGTGATGGCCGGCGCCGGCGCGGCGTCCCGTCCGAGAGGCCACGACGAGCGCCATGACCGTGTTCGACAGCGCCGTCGACGGCCCCACCGGCGGGGGCCCGGCGGGACCGCCGAGCATCGCGACCTCGGCGAGCACGTCGTCGAGGTCGCCGTGCACCCCGGATGCCAGGGAGCCGAAGGTCAGGATGCTGCCGTGCAGCCGCATCCCGACCGGATCGAGCGCGGCCCGGGACTCCAGGAATCGGGCCCTCGCCTCGCCGGTGGCCGCCCCGACATCGCCTCGGACCAGCCGGGCGAAGGCCTCCAGGTGATCGACCACCGGATCTTCTGCGCCGACCGCGCGTGCGGCGTTGAGATGGCGCACCGCTTCGCCCACCCGGCCGCCGACGAGCAGGCCGTAGCCGAGTGCGCGGTGGGCGGCCGCTGCGACCTCCGGACGGAGTCCGACGTCGTCCGGATCCAGGAGCAGGGAGAGGTCCGGTTCGCCGACGAGTTCGATCTCGATCTCCGCCGCGCGGGCGTGCACCAGCCCGGCGTGCCGTCCGAATCCGTCCGCGGCCGAGCGCAGGTCTGCCACGGCCCGCTCCGGCTCGCCGTGCCGGTACGCCGTGTTGTACGCGTTCTCGATCGCCCAGGCGGCACGACCCTCGTCGCCGACCGGCAGCGTCGACGAGGCGTGCAGCACGTCGTCGATCCGCGGGTCGACGGCGCCGGCGGAGCGCGCCAGGGTGCGCACGTACGCGATGGCCGCCTCCATGGTCCGCCCGGCCTCCCAGGCGCGAGCCGCCTGGGCGACCCGCGCCTTCTCCGCGTCGTGCAGACTCTGCACGAGCTGGGCGGCGCTCTCGGAATATCCGGGGTCCGGTGCGTCGGTCGTGGCGACCGATGCCGCATCCCGGGCCCGTTGGAGAAGCCGGCGACGTCGTGCCGGCCTCGTCGTGCCGCGCAGGTAGTCGGCGAGCAGGGGCGGGTCGACGCTGACGAGCATCTCGCCGCCGGATTCGCGGATGCGGATGAGCGCCCGCGCCTCGAGTCCGTCGAGTTCGTCGTCCGTCGCCAGCGCCTCAGCGGTCTCGATGCCCGTCTCGCCGAGCAGCGCGAGCAGCGCGACGACATCGTGCTGCCGCCGGTCGAGCGGTTCGACGAGTGCACGCAGCGGGCGGGCGAGTGCCGGCGACCACAGGCTGCCGACTCCGCTGACCCCCTGTCCGTCGGCGAGGAGCCGACGCTCCCGCAGCGCCGTCTCGGCGGCGGCGAGGGCGAGTCCTGGCCGGCCGGCCGTCTGGGCGAACACGCGTGCCGCAGTGGACGAGTCGACGGGATGCTCCAACCGCGTGTTCAGCAGCGTGACGAACTCGTCGTAGCGCAGGCCGCCGAGCTGGATGCTGGAGACGCCGTGGAGTCCGCTTGCGCTGCCCGTCGGTCTCGCTCCGGCGCCCGGCAGCGCTGCCGCCTCGAGCGAACCAGTCGAAGCGCTCCAGGGGCCGCCGGAGCTCACCGCATCCTCCGCCCCGATCCGCCGCGCCCAGAGAACGGGGGTCCGCCGTGCCGATCGCAGCGCACACAATGCTCCCCACGAATCGTCGTCGAGATCGTCGCCGTCGTCCACGACGACGACGGCCCGCCGGGGAGGCAGGCGGTCGGCGAGCTCGTCCACGGCAGCGTGCACATCGCCCGAGTGAGCCGTCGCGGCCGAGATCGCGCCGAGGGCGCCGAGCGCGCCGAGCGGCCGTGCGAGCAGCGCCGGGATTCCGGCGACCGCGAGCACCGTCCAGCCGTGCCCCTCCAGCCGGCTTCCCACGGCATGGAGAAAGGCGGTGCGCCCGCTTCCCGCCGGCCCGCTGACTTCCACCGAGGTCCCGTGCTCGACCGCGTCGACCGCGTGCGCCACCTGCTGCGCGCGTGCTTCCTGGCCGAGATCGACGCGGACGCCGCCGCCGACCGCGGCTATGCCCGAGGCGTGCATGTTCCCCCGCTTTCCCCGCTGCACTCTCAGGATGGCGGGCGCCTCCCCGCCGGGCATCACCTCATCTGCATGACATCGGACATTCGGCTAGGTTCCGGCTCCGGCCGACCCGATCACCTTCTTGAGGTGGTGTCGACGTTCGACGCCGGTCTTCCGCATCACGCGGTGCAGGTGGCTCTCGACCGTCCGCACCGAGAGGACGAGCTCGTCGGCGATCTGCTGGTTCGTCAGCCCGGCCGCCGCGTAGCGGGCGACCTCGAGCTCCCGCGCCGTGAGCTCCACGTAGGTGGTGCGGAACCGGTCCGCGTCGAACGTGTCCGGCTGCAGTGTGTCGCGGAGGCGGCGGTGCCGGTCGCGGGCGCGCGCCGCCGACGCGTCGTCGCCCGCCTCCGCGAAGCTCTTCGCCGCCGCGGAGAGGGATGCCAGGGCCAGGCCGTACCTGCCCCCGTCGGCGAACCGGTCGGCGTTGGCCAGCAGGGCCGGTCCGTCCGAGTGGACGACGGCGGTCACGTGCTCGAACGTGTCCTGCACGAGAGCTCCCTCCACCGGCTCGATGCGGGAGGCGTGCCGCGCCAGCCGCTCCGTGGAGGGGTCGATCTCGAGGGCCGAGTTGTAGGCGAGTGCCGCGGAGAGGCGGGCTCCGCGCGCCCAGAGCAGGTCTCCGCAGCGGGAGAACTCGTCCGCGGCCTCCGGGAACTCGCCGCGGCTGGCCAGACTCTGCCCGAAGGCCCACGAGCGCTGGGTCGTCGGATACGGCCCGTCGGGCGTCCGCATCCGCAACAGTTCGGCATCGCGCTGGTCCGCGACCGCTCGGCGTCCACGCCGTGACGAGGTGACGCTGGACATGATCGTGAGGGAGAGGTGGGCGAAGGGAGTGAGCGGCGCCCGGCCGGAGGAGTCGCCGAGGCTCATCATCTCGTCGAGGATCTCCTCCACCTCGCCGTAGTTGCCGTCTGCCATCCGGCAGAAGCTCGCGATGGCCGCGAAGGTCTGCATCCCGACGGCGTCGAAGCGGAGGCGACTCGACTCGATCCCGGCGCGGGCCAGGGCAAGCGCCTCCGTCGTGCGGCTGCGGAGCGCGAGGATCATTGCGACGAGTGCGGAGCACACCAGGTCGAGTTCCTCTCCGCTGATCTCGCGGATCGCCGCCAGGTGCCGCTCCGATGCCGCCAGCTCGCCGCGGACGAGCGCGACGAGCGCCCGGGCGCGGTGGATGGCGATCCGCACGGCCGAGCGCATCTCGTCGTCCCCATCGGGATCAGGCAGCCCGGAGTCGTCGACCGGCCCGATGAGCTCCAGCTCGATCTCGACCGCGCACGCGAGCATGATTCCCGCGTAGGCGCCGGCCGTCGCGGCGTCCGCACGCAGTCGGCGCACCGCCTCCTCCGGCTTGTGGTGGTTGTAGGCATCGTGGACCGCGCGCAGTGCGTGCCAGGCGGCGCGCAGGTCGTCGGGCGCGCGATCCGGCGCCTCGGCATCCACCAGCGGCGCCGACTCCTCGAAGGCGGCGTCGATGTCGGCGGTCGCGCGCGTCGCCTCCGACAGGGCCTCGATGTACGGGATCGCCGACCGGAGTGTCCGGCTGCGATCCCACTCGCTGCGGGCGATGACCGCCCGCGTCTCCTGGCGCTCGTGGATGAGGTGCACGAGCTGTGCGGCCGACTCTCCCGCCTGGACGCGTGCCGGCGGCAACACGACGCGCCCTGCCGGGTCGAGTGTCTGCCGCAGCGTCCTGATGAGGCGCAGCCGGCGTGCCGGTCGGACGAAGTGACGGAAGTAGTCGACGACGAGCGGCGGGCTGACGCTGACCAGCTGCCGGTCGCCCGAGGGGAGCAGCTTGACCAGATCGAGGTCCTCCAGCTGCTCCAGGTCGCGCGACGTGCCGAGCAGGTCGGCGGTCTCGACGTCGAGCACCCCGACGAAGGCGAGCAGTTCGAGGAGTCCGCGCTGCTCGGGCGTCAGCGGGTCGATCAGGCGCTCCACCGCCTGGACCAGCGATGGCGCCCACAGCGACTGATCCGTGGTGATGACCCCGTTGCGGGTCTCGATGCGGCCTTCGCGCAGGCCCGACTCGAGCATCGCGCACGCCAGGCCGATGTTGCCGGCCGATCGGGCATAGAGCTGGGACAGGGTGCTCGCGTCGAGCGGGCCGCCGTGCTGGCTCTCGAGCGCTGTGGCGAGCTCGTCGAAGCGCAGGGGACGCAGCTCGAGCGTCGACACCTCGCCGAGGCCGAACGAGCTGGTGATGGCCGAGCAGGCCGGCCGGGCGAGGCGCGTGAACGCGATGGGCACCCGGTGCCGGGCGTGCAGGGCGGCCAGGACGCCCCAGCTCATCTCGTCGAGGTAGTCGCCGTCGTCGACCGTGATCAGCGAGGAGCCTTGCGGGAGCCGGTCGACGAGCTCTGCGAGCACGGTGTCGATGCCGGAGGGGCGGCCGTCGGCCCTGGCCGCGTAGCCCGCGACGTTGAGGGCGGCGAGCGGCCGGGACGAGAGGGGGCGCACGCCATGCAGGGAGACCACGTGGAAGGACCGGCTTGCGAGCTGCATCCCCAGCGAGTTCAGGAATGTCGTGCGGCCGCTGCCGTGGCCGCCGACGATCTCGAGCGAAATGCCATCGCCGATTGCGGCGATGGCGATCTCGGTCTCGGCTCGACGTAGCGACACGGATGGCCCTCCCCAAGGGTGTACAAGGCGGTCTGGTAAGAGGCCGCTGGAGTGAGACGTTAGCGCGCGCACGAGGCGCTCACGCTGATACTCGGCAGTTTTACGTATCGGATGGGCAGAGGTTAGGTAGTCCCACATCACCATTGCGCGTCGGCGGCCAAAACGGGACGCGCCCTGGCGTTCGCCCGCAACGACCTCGGTGTCGAGCGCCACCTCCACGCAGACGCCCGCACCTCGTTACTGAACGCGCATCGACACCCACTCCATTGCCCGGCACCCCCTACTGAACTGCCGATCAACCCGCCGGGCGCCGCGAAACCGCCTGCCTAGGGTTTCACTCGTTCATCCCGGCTGGCCACACCCGATCCAGAGCACCACCCGCAAACACCCGAATCAGGCCGGCCGGTGAGAAAGGTTTCCCTGCTCATGTACAACACGTTGCCCCCCAGTGGACTGGGTGCAGGCGGAGTGCTCGCCTCGACCGGCGTTCCGCCGTTCCAGGTGGTGGGTCTCGCCATCATCGCCCTCAGCGCCGCCCTCGGAGGCATCCTCCTGCTCCGCATCGCCCAGAGGCGCCGCGCCCAGCGAGAGGCACGCTGATGACCGGCGCCACCGTGGGAGGCGCGTCCGTCACCCGGCGCGCTGCGCGGGTGCGGCAGAACAGCCTGCGCCCGCTCGGCACGCTGAACCGCGTGTTCCGCTACCTGGTGGGCCTGGGGCTGCTCGCCGCCGGCGCCTATTTCATCATCATCCAGGAGCAGTTCCGCTCCCTGGAGGCCGCGGTGGTCACCGCGCTGCTCAAGCCGTTCCTGGGTGCCGGCGTCTTCCAGTTCGCCGACCAGTTCGTGATCAAGCTCGACTCGCTGCACTACCTGGGTCTCCAGATCACCGTCGAGTGCACGACGCTCGTCCTGCTCACCCCGATGCTGCTGTTCTCGGCCGCGGTGCTCATGTTCACCCGGGTCACCTGGCCGCGCTGGGTGCTCGCGACGGTCATCGGCTTCGCGATCGTTGCGGTGGTCAACGCGATCCGGATCGCTCTCATCGCCTTCTCGACCCTGTGGTGGGACGAAGCGGGCTACGAGTGGTCGCACATCCTCATCGGCACGCTCGTCGCTCTCCTCGGTCTGGTCGGAGCAGCCCTCCTGATGCTGCGCATCATGAACGGCCCCCGACGCCGGTCTCCGAAGGCCGGGAAGAAGAAGACCAGCGGTCCCGGCGCCGAGCAGGTGTCGTCATGACCCTCTTCCTCAGTGTCGCGTCGACCGCGCTGGTGATCTCCTTCCTCAGCTACGTCACGCTCATCCTGGTGCCGTTCATCAAGCGCACGCCGGAAGAGCCCGGCGATCCGGATCGGTACGACTGGCACTTCTTCGTGCCCTGCCGTGACGAGGAAGCGGTCGTCGACGCCACGATCGACCGTCTCCGCAGCCGCTTCCCGGATGCGCATGTCTGGGTGATCGATGACGACAGCGACGACGCGACAGCGTCCATCGTCGAGTCTCGTGCGACCCGCGACGACATGGTGCACCTCGTGCGACGCGTCCGTCCGGACGCGCGCACGGGCAAGGGGCCGGCGCTCAACTCCGCCTACCGCGTCTTCCGCGACTGGCTGCCCTCGAGTGCCGATATGGATCGCACCATCGTGTGCGTGATCGACGCCGACGGGGAGCTCGCCGAGAACGCCCTGGCGCAGGCCGCCGGGAACACCGTGTTCGGGGATCCGCAGGTGGGTGCGGCGCAGGTGACGGTCCGGATGAAGAACCGCAACGACACGAAGGCCGCCGACGGCACACCGCTGCCGCGGCTGTCCCGCTTCCTCGTCCGCATGCAAGACCTCGAATTCCGCACGATCATCGCGGCGATGCAGACGCTCCGCGGTCAGACCCGCACGGTGGGTCTCGGCGGCAACGGCCAGTTCACCCGGCTGGCCACGCTCGACGCGATCGACCGCGAGAAGGGACAGCCGTGGCACGGCTCCCTGCTCGAGGACTACGAGCTCGGCGTGCATGTGCTGCTCGCCGGTTATGAGATCCGGCACATCCACGACACCTACGTCGAGCAGGAGGGCTTGGTCGACCTCCGGCGCTTCCTGACCCAGCGCACGCGGTGGGCGCAGGGAAACATCCAGTGCTCCCGGTATCTGAGGGATATCCTCCGCTCGCCGCATTTCGGGCCGGGCGGTGCGATCGAGTCGGCGTACTACCTGCTGCTCCCGTTCCTGCAGCTGCTCGGCTTCGTCACCTGGGTGCTGCTCGGCATCGCGATCATCAGCGGCATCGCGGGCTACCCGGGTGGCCCCGGGCTCTGGCTGGCCGACAACTGGTGGCTCGTCGGCGTCTACCTCGTCGTCGGCGTCGCGCCGTTCGGTGTCTGGGGACCGGTGTATCGCAAGTTCTGCGAGCCCGACGCATCGTGGGCGCAGGCCATCGGCTGGGGGCTCGGCTCCTGGATCTACAGCTTCTACACCTGGGCCAGCTCGACGCGAGCCTTCGCCCGGGTGGCCATGAACCGCTCCGGGTGGGCCAAGACCCGCCGCAACGGAGAACACCATCGTGCACCCCGCCTCGCAGAGACGCGAACCCGGCGCGGGCGCCACACAGCCTCCGGGAGCTCGCCCAACGCGACTCCGGGGAGGGGGGCCCATAGTGCTCACCCGCACGGGCAGACCCGAATTCTGCCCGCTCATTCCGCAACAACAGGAGAAAAGACTCATGCATAACTCAAAGAAGAAGACGGGCCGCAAGGTCCTGGCCGGCGCGGCCATCGGCGTCGCGTCGATCGCCATGGTCCTGGGTGCCGCCACGGCCGCGAATGCCGCAACCGGCGGCATGAACGCGGGCGTGACGAACCTCCAGGTGATTCCGACGTCACCCGCAACCTCCTTCGCCACTCCGGGAACCAACGGGGTGCTTCGATTCAACACGGGCGATGGGACGGCGACCAAGACGGCGACCTTCGCTCCCGGAACGACCTCGACCGCCGGCCGCTCGTTCACGCTCCCGGCAGGGCTCAAGTTCCTCCCGGCGGCCTGTGCTCCAAACACGGCCACCTACACGTGCACCATCTCTGCGGATGGACGCACCCAGACCACGTCCAACTCCATCGTGATTGGTCCCACGGATCCTGCCCTCATCGACACCACAGACTATTCCGCAACTACTCGTGACTTGCCGATCCAGTCGACGGGAATCATCTCGGGCAACGTGACCGCCACATTCACGCCGTACACCGGCCTGACGACCGCTGCCGGCTCGGCGACCCTGCCGCAGTCGCAGATTCCGGGAGCGGGCTCCGGGTTCACGGCGACCGGTGCGACGGGTCCGGACGCGAACGGTGACTACACCCTGACGGGCACCGCCCAGCCGGGTGCTGAGATCACGGTGAAGGACTCGACGGGTTCGACCGTCGGCACGACTACGGCTGACGCCAACGGCAACTGGTCGGCGACCATCCCCAGCGGCGTCACCCCGCCGCTGTCGATCACGCAGAAGGTCGGCACCGACGTCAGCGCGCCGATCGAGTTCAACACGGCTCCGCTGCCTGTCATGAACGGTGTGGTCGCTGCGGGTGCGATCGCGCTCGCGGGTCTCGGCTTCGGAGGCGTCCGCCTCTTCCGCCGGTCCCGTGTGACGGCCTGATCCGTCCCCAGGATCGGGCACGGGGATGGTGCGTCTCGCAGGGGGCGCACCATCCCTGATCCCACAGCCCGGCAGTACCCACGACAGCCGATGAGAACCACTGCGGAGGTGACAGACGTGACAACGTTGCGACCGGCGCCCCGCGGCGCACACCGTCTCGCGCACCACGCGACGAAGACGGCGCTGGCCGTCGGCAGCACCCTCGCCAACGCGGCGGTGGTCGCGCTCGGCGCCACCATGCTGTGGCTGACCGCCGGGACCACGGTGATCACGGGGGACGGCACGCAGCTCACCGTGATCTTCTTCTGCTGCGCGCTCCTCCACGCCCTCGCGACGGTGCTCCTGCACCGGCTGTCGCGGGCGTCCGAGATGACGGCGACGCTCGTCGCCGTCATCGCGCTCAGTGCGGGAGTCGCACTGCTGGTCGCCTTCTACCTGCTGACCGGGCTCTACTTCTCGGGGTGGGTGGCGGCCTTCGCTTCGCTGTTCGTCGCGGCGTCGTCCGTGGTGTCCGCGATCATCGGCATCCTCATGGCGAGCACCGGCCGGTGGATCCTCCACCTCATCCCCACCGCCGCCGGGATGGCCGGCTTCGTCATCACCAACGAGCTCTGGCTGAGCAACGGGCTGCTGGTCGGCCTGCTCCTGTTCGAGGTCGGATTCGTGGTCTGCGGCCGATTCTTCACGATGATCTTCCTCGTCGCCGGCCCCGACGTCCTCACGGGCGGCACCGTCTACCGCGATCGGAGGGCGCGATGAGCGACGACATCGCCGTCGTGCTCGGCACCCGACCCGAGATCATCAAGCTGGGTCCGGTGGTCCGCGAGCTGGGACGCCGCGCCCGCGTCATCCACACCGGGCAGCACTGGGACGACACGATGTCCGGCCAGCACCTGCGCGAGCAGGGCCTTCCGGAACGCATCGAGCACCTCACCGGCATCGGGGGCGACCCGCGCGTCGTCCAGATCGCCGCGGGGATCGGGCAGCTGGCGATGGCGTTCCAGGAGCGCCGGCCCCGCGCCATAATCGTGCAGGGCGACACCAACAGCACGTCCATCGGCGCGCAGACCGGCAACTACCTCGGGATCCCGGTGATCCATGTGGAGGCGGGCCTCCGCTCGCGCGACCGCGACATGCCGGAGGAGATCAACCGGCTCGTCGTCGGAGCGGTCGCCGACATCCACTGCGCGGCGACCCCGCACAACGCGGCCAACCTGCTCTCCGAAGGCGTCGACGCCGACCGTATCGAGATCACCGGCAACACCGTCGTCGAGGCCACCCACCGAGCGCTGCAGCAGTCGGCCCCGCAGATCGACCTGCAGACCGACGGGCCGTTCATCCTGGCCACCATCCACCGTCCGGAGAACACGGACGATCCGGCCGCCCTGCTCCGCATCCTGCGCGCCCTCACCCAGCTGCCGCTCCCCGCGGTCTTCGTGGCGCACCCGCGGACGATCGCGGCGGCCCTCCGCTTCGAACTGAGCGACTGGCTGAACGGAGTCGACCTGCTCGAGTCGGTCAGCCACACGCAATTCCTGCACCTGGCCCAGCGCGCATCCCTGGTCGTCTCCGACTCGGGTGGCATCCAGGAGGAGGTCACTGTGCTCAAGAAACCGCTGCTGGTGGTCCGCAAGTCGACAGAGCGGCCCGAATCCATCCACTCCGGCTTCGCGGTGCTCGTGAAACCGGACGAGTCGATCGAAGCCGCGGCACACCGGATGCTCGGCAACCCGGACCTGCTCACCCGGTTGCAGGAGACGCCGTCACCCTATGGCGACGGCGCAGCGGGCCGGCGGATCGCCGAACTCGCGCGCCGCCTCGCCGCCGGCTGACCCACCGACCCCACCGACCCCACCGGCCAGGCTTCGGGCAGCCCTGGCCGGTGGTCCACCACCGACCGTAAGATGCACCCGCGGCCGAACCCGACGTCATCCGATCCTCGTGATGCGCCCCTGCCGGGTCCGCGGTGGAATGAAAGGCGACAGGCGGCCCCCGCCGCCCGCAGATCGTGAGGAGCGACTCCGTGGAACACAGCGACATCCTGCGGCGGCTGGCCATCCACGACCCGGGTGTCTTGAGCGATGCGCTCGCACGAGACCCGGCCGAGACACCACTGTCGCAACGGGACGCGGCGCTCGCCCGCTTCGCCGCCACCGTCGCCACCGGAGCAAGCAGCGCGTCCTTCTCGGCCGCCGTCGACGAGGCCATCAGCGCGCAGCTCACGGTGCTCGAGCTCGCGGACGCCCTGCTGGCCATCACACCGACCGTGGGCCTGCCCAGAGCCGTGTCCGCGGCCCAGCACCTCCTCGTCGCCCTCGACCCCGACGACGACCTCGGCGCTCCCGCCGACGCCTAGGACCATCCGGCGCCCCGGCCGGAGCTCAGCCGAGCAGACCGACCTCTGCGGCCCGCTCCACGGCCGCGCTGCGCGTCGTCACGCCGAGCTTCCGGTAGATCGCACCGATCTGGGTCCCTGCCGTATTGCGGCTGACGAACAGGCGCGCAGCGATCTCCGCGATCGTCAGGTGCGTCTGCAGGAGCGGGAGCACCCGCAACTCCGCCGGCGTCAGCGGGGATGGGCCGAGCACCGCGGAATTGCGGCGCACGTCGTCACGCAGATCGTCGACAGCGCCCTCCAGCGCACCCAGCCCCGGCCGGAGCCACAGCACGTCGTCGATCTCGTGCAGCAGATGCGCGGCGGCTGCGGAATCCCCCAGCGCCAGGTGCGCGCGGCACAGCTCGATGCGCACCTCCACCGCGAGCACCGGCACCGCGTAGGTGCACACCCCGCGGTCCCGCATGGCGGCCGTCACCAGCCGTTCGGCGGCAGAGCGGTCGTACCTGCGCAGCGCGCGGCGCGCCCCAACCGCCCGCGCCAAGCACGCGGCAGCGGTGCCGTCCAGCCCAGCCGCGTCCACCGCACTCAGAGCCCGGTCGAGGTGGCGGTCGACGTCGGCGCGAGCACCGGCGTCGAACGCGAACCGCGCCAACTCCGAAGCACTCAGCACGAGCGTCGTCGCGTGTCCGGCAACCGCCGCCAGCCGGCACGCCTCCTCGAACTCGGCGAGCGCCCCGGCCGGGTCGCCGCCGAGGCGAAGCGTCCAACCGTGCAGCAGCAGCGCATGATCCCGCCACTCGCCCGACATCGGCTCACGTTGCAGAGCGCACGTGGCGTCGTGCACGGCGCCACCGAGACCGTGCCGCCAGAGCAGGACCCGCAGCAGCGCGCGCGCCGACGCGAACGGCGGAAACCCGGGAACCGTCGGCCCCGCGAAGGTCCGGCTCCCCAGCAGATCGTCCCACCGGTCGGCCTCACGCGGGCGGCCATCGAGAGCGGCCCACCAGCCGGCGACCACCATCAACGGAGGGAACGCCGCGATGGCCGCGTCGCCCAGCTCGCCCAGCCAGCGGTCGACCGCCGCGCGATCGCCCGACTCGCCCGAACGGAATGCGCACTCGGCCACCAGACGCGCCGCATGCTCGAGATCGCCTGCCGCGAGCAGGTGATCGATCGCCGGAGGAAGACGGCCACCGTCCTCGCACCGGCGGGCGGCCGCCCGCTGCAGCTCGCGTTCGCGCGACGGCTCGGAGCGTGCCAGCCCGCCGAGCAGGAACTCGCGGAACAGCGGATGGTAGCGGTACGCGGTGCGGCGGACGTCCAACGGCGCGAGCAGAAGCCCCCGCGACTCCAGGGCGCGCAACCGCTCGGCCGAATCCGTCCGGCCGAGCACGGCGTCGCACTCGGCCGGGACGATCGGGTCGAAGACGGCGGACTCGCGCGCGAACGACAACTCGTCTGCACTCAGCGACGCGACGACCGCGCGCTGCAGGAACTCCGCGACCGGGCCGTCATCCCCCAGAACCCCCAGCGGGTCGCCACCGTCCCGAGCGATGATGGCGGCGAGCGCGATGCCGGCGGCCCACCCCTCCGTACGCTCCCGGAGGCGCAGCGCGTCGGCCTCCGAGGGTGTCGGCGCGCCCGCGCCGTCGAAGACGCGCCGCACCTCGACGGCGTCGAGCGCGAGATCGGCAGCCCCCACATCCGCGACGCGACCGGCGACGCGGAGGCGGGACAGGAACGGCTGCCGGATGCGACCGGCCACCACGAGCAGTGACCCCGGCGGGATGCGCGCGAAAGCCACCTCCAAGACGTCTTGGCAGGCGTCGGCCGCCGCGTGGTCCGCGTCGTCGACGAGGACCACGAAAGGGCGATCGATGGCGGCGATCAGCGCCTGCAGCCGGACAGCGGTGCGGGCGAGGACGCTCCGCCCCGACCCCGGATGCGCGGCGATCGACGCGAACTCGACGTGCACACCGAGCCCGTCAGCGGCCCCGGCCTCGTTCACGAGCGCCCGCGCGAACGCGGCCGCGACCGACGCGGTCAGGGTCGCGGGGTCGGCATCGGCGGCCGAGAGCGGCACCGGGATGCCGAGCCGGCCATCCCGTCCGGCCCACTGCTCCAGCAGCACCGTCTTGCCGTAGCCCGCGGGCGCCACCACCGACACGGCGGACATCGGAGGGCGCCCGCGACGGATGATCGCGGACCAGTCCGCGGGCGCTCCGAAGGAGGAGATCGGCGCGTCTCTCCGTGAGGCGTCCGCCACCCCCGAATCACTCGGGCGGGGGTGCGTCTCCTCCATGCGGGGAGTCTAAAGCGGCGCGTCTACGGCCGACAGGCAGAGGGACGTCGGGCAGATGCAGGGCGCTCGCGACGAGGAAGACCGTTGCGATCGACTGCGCTTGGACTCCGTAGACCATGTGCTTGGTGTTCTCGATCGCCTCACCGAACGCGGCCGTGAAGAACTGCACGATCGCGAAGGACACCATGAGGACGGCGGCGGAGGCGAAGGCGCGACGTGGTGACCCCGGCGTACTCCGGACGATGAGCCGGACGTCGATCACGGCGAGGGCGATCCAGACCAGGGCGAGCAGCGGGAGCCCGCCCCACGACAACGCTCGCGAGAATTCCGCGACCGGCGAGACGTCCATGGACTGCGCCGCATGACCGCTGTCGGCGGTGTAGCTGCCGAGGTAGCCGGGTCGCGCCTTCCAGAAGTCGACAGCCGCCTTCTGCGCGATCGAATACGCGCGGTCGGGATGCGCCAGCAGGAATCGTGCCGCCACCTCGTAGGTCATGAGGTGCTTGTACTTCTCCCACTCCGGAGACTGCATGATGCTGTCCTTCACCCACACGGAGTCGCCGGCGTATTTCGAGAGCTCCTCGGGGAGACCCATCTCGCGGAGATCCTTCGCGGGATCGTCGCTGGCGCCCAGGATCCCGACGGAGATGACCTCCCACGGATTGATGGCCTGGAACTCCTTCGGGTTGTTGGCCAGCATCCACCCGACAGGAGCGAGGAGCGCCGCCGCCAGCGCGATGCCGAGGACTCGCCCCACGCCGGCGCCGGCCAGCCGCGCCGGACGCCACCAGCGCACCCCGCCGTTCGGCGGCCGCCAGCGCAGGGTGACGCACAACAGGAAGACGGCGAGGGGGACGAGCAGCGTGACCCCCTGCGTCTTGGAGGTGACCGCGAGGAGCGACCCGACCCCGACCATCGCCAGCCCGACATACTGCTTCAGACCGCTCGTGCCGACGAGCACCGCACCGACGGAGATGATGCCGACCCCGAGGATGCCCGGGAACTCGCCGAAGTTGCTTCCGGCGTAGTTCGCCCAGGCCGGGTCGGTGAGCACCAGCCAGAAAGCGCCGGCGAGCAGGACCCGGGACAGCGCGCCGCGGCGTACCGCGAAGGCGAACGCCCCGACGAGAGCGCCCATCACCACCGTGTAGCCGAGGATGGTCCAGCGCAGGTCGACATGCCCCGGCACACCGCCGAGCGCCTCCGTCAGCCAGCGATTCGCCCGCAGGAGCCACACCTGGCTGGACGGATAGGCGACGCAGTCCTTCACCGCGCCCGGCATCCAATCGAGGATGGCGAACGACCACGCCCGCGGCACGGACGCGTCGGTGGGCACCAGGCCCAACTGGCACACGTAGCGCTGGCCGTCGCCGTTGTCCGCCAGCCCGGTCACCGTGGGCCAGAGCGTGCGGAGCACGGTGAGCAGCCAGGCGATCACACCGATGAGAAGGCTGCCCAGCGCCGGGCTGCGGAAGGGGTTGCGGCTGCGGTCGCCGCCCGGGAGTCCGTCGCGCGGGCTGGGATCGCGCCGCCCGCTTCGAGACCGACGGTCGCGCGGGCGGCGGGTCTCGGCCACCGGGCCCGGAGTCGCCATCATGTCCGGCGTCGCCATCATGTCCGGCGGCTCGGAGGGCTCGGGGGTCGGTTGGGCGGCGGCGATGTTCGACACTTGCGTACTCTAGGTACCGACTTTCCCGGAGCGATCGGGTCTCTCTTCAGTGCCGTAGCGAAGATCGTGCACTTGAGTAGAAACGCCCGACCGTTCCGCGGTCCAGCCCGGCGCGCTGAGTAGTACCGAGGTGAACTCCGTCCTCAGAGGCTCGGCGACGGCTCCGCGAGCACCCGTCTCAGCACGGGCCGCGTCGCGCGCAGCGCCGCCCACACGAGGAGCACGCCCGCGGCGAGACACGCCGCGACGCTCACCAGGGTGAGGGGAGACAGCAGGAGGCTCGCCCCGGTCAGCGGGAACACCACGACGGCCGCCGTCACCGCCGACCCGATCGCGGTCACCCGCAGCGGGGACATCACGGCGCGGCTCCTCGCGGCGTTCATCTCGCCGACGGGCATGCCGATCCGGTCGAGGCTCACGTAGAGGTCGCGGCGGTCGAGGATGGCGGCCGCCTGGTTCACGCCCGCAGAGCAGGCGACCATCAGGAACGACGCGATGACCGTGATGAGCACGCCGGTGCGGATGTCGCCGACCAGCAGCCGCGACTGCGGGTCGCCCGAGTCGCCCGCCGCATCCATGAGCGCGACCCCGACCCCGGCGAAGACGGCCATGAAGCTCGTCATCGCGACCCCGGACACCTGCCGCCAGGCGGCCTTCGGCGATTCGAGCACCGCCCGGGCGGCCAGGAGCCGGCGGGCGGTCCGCGCCCGGCGGGCCTGACCGGTGGCGGCCACCCGAAGCACCCACGGCCCCACGAGGTTCAGGACGGCGATGCTCCCGCCGAATCCGACCGCGAGGACGACCATGACGATCCCGATGTCGGCCGCGGCACGCAGTGCTGTCATGGCGACGGCGACGAGCACCACGACTCCGATCGCGATCAGGGCGCGGACCCAGTGCACGCGTGGCGCCTGCTGACGCGTCCGGACGCCGAGCGGCGACAGGATGACACCGCGCAGCCCGACGACGGCGCTCAGGGCCGCCAGTGCCCCGACCGCAGCGACGGTGACCGCCATCCACAGCGGCGACAGCAGGATGGACATTCCGAGCGGCTCACCGCGGAACGGGATGAGCGCGACCAGCGGAGACGCCAGGAGGGCCAGCACGACGCCGGCGATCGCGCCGGCCACGGCCAGCACGGTCGACTCGATGACCGTCAGTGCGGTCACCAGGCCGGGAGTCGCGCCGAGCAGACGGAGACTGGCGAGCCGATCGTCCCTCCGTCGCGCCGACAGCCGGGCCGCCGAGCCGCCGAGCGCGACCAGCGGAACCACCAGCAGCGACAGCGCGATGACCGCGAGCACCTGGTAGAGGCCGGCGATGTCGTCGGTCCACGAGAAGAACGCCTGTGCTCCGCCCGCGACGATGAGCAGCAGCGCCGTCACGACCGCGAACGCGACGACCGGCAGCACGACGGTGGAGCGGGCGGAGACACTGCGCCGGCCGAACAGCCAGGCGAGTCGCAGGGTGGTCATCGCGTGCTCACCTCGTCCACGATGCGTCCGTCCGCGAGACGCAGAACGCGCGAGCACCGGGCGGCGACCGTCTCATCGTGCGTGACCACGACCAGCGACCGCCCGCGTTCCGTCGTCGACCGGATCAGCGCATCCATCACCTCCGCCGACGTCTGCGAGTCGAGAGCCCCCGTCGGCTCGTCGGCGAACACGACGGCGGCGCTCGTGGTCTGTGCTCGGGCGATCGCCACGCGCTGCGCCTGGCCCCCGGAGAGCTGGCCGATGCGGCGGGTCTCGTAGCCGGCGAGACCGAGCGCGGCGAGCCACATGGCCGCGGTCTGCTCCGCGGCACGACGGTCCACCCCGGTCAGCATGAGCGGGAGCGCGACGTTCTCCACGGCCGTCAGCTCGGGCAGCAGCAGCCCCTGCTGGAACACGAACCCGAACGCCTCGCGCCGCAGACGGGAACGGCCCGCCTCATCGAGTGCGGTGATCTCGAGCGGGCCGGTCGCGGTCGCCAGCGACACCGACCCGCTGTCCGGCGCGACGATACCGGCCAGGCAGTGCAGCAGGGTGGTCTTGCCCGAGCCGGAGGCGCCCATGATGGCGACCGACTCGCCGGGCGCGATGCGGAAGTCGACGCCGGCGAGGGCGACGGAGGGGCCATAGGTCTTGGTGAGCGCGCTGGCGACGATGGCCGGGGGCGCTGCCGGGGGAGCTGAGGTCATGATCCCACCCTGCCCGCGTGGCGCCGCGCGGGCATCGGCCGGGAGGCTCATCGCCGGGCGGGCGCGTCATCCGCAGGATGTCATCCCGCGGTACCACCTCAGCCGGCGGCGACCCGGCCGACCTTCTCCGTCTTGTCCCAGCGCGCCTCGGCGCCGGCGAGCTCCTTGAGGTAGGAGTCGAAGGTGATCGCGCAGAGCAGGGAGCCGTACCCGGCGAGGTAGATCAGGGCGGGTGACAGCCAGCGGCCGGCGCGCACCTTCTCTGCCTTCCGTGCCAGCCAGGCGACCACCATCGAGAACGGGATCCAGATGTAGATCGCCAGCGTGATCGCGAACAGGGCCGGTTCGCTGAGGGTCACGCCGAACAGCCCGGGCAGCCACACCAGCATCACCGGCGGGAAGAGGGCGGTGAGCATGACCAGCATGTTGATGATGCCGGGGAACAGCAGGACGTTGCCCAGCTCGTGCCTCGTGGTCTTGCCGTCGGTCTGCGAGCCGAGGATGAGGACGAACAGGTAGGCGAGGGCCGCAGTGATCCAGAGCACGCGGAAGACCGTCGTGGCGATCTCATCCTGCAGGAACAACAGGCCGGCGAGGCCGACCGACGACAGGATCATGATGAGCGGGAGTAGCCACAGGCTGAACCAGACGATGCCGAAGCTGATTCCGCCGAGGTGGTGGAGGCGGGACGGGCGGAACCACACCTTCGAGTAGCGCGCCGTCACCGTGACGTTGCCGCGCGCCCAGCGCAGCCGCTGCTTCCACAGCGCATCCACCGTTCGGGGCTCCTCGGCGAGCACGCGCGCGTGCGGCTCGAAGACGACCTTCTTGCCCAGCAGCTGCGTCTCGAACGTGGTGATCGTGTCCTCCGCCAGCGACGAGGTGTCGATGCGGCCGCCGATCGCGAGCAGGTTCTCGCGGGTGTGGAGCTGCGCGCCGCCCGCGAGGCAGGCCTGCGCCCCGAGGACGTTCTGCGCTCGGCGCGCGGCGGGCTGCGACAGCACGTACTCGACGCTGACGAACTTGGTGAGGTAGTTGCGGTCGCGGCTGCCCTCGCTGATGTACGCCGACACGGCGCCGACGTCGGGGTCGGCCAGGTGGCGGGTCATCCGGCGCAGCGACTCGGGGGTGTAGATGACGTCGGCGTCCATGATCAGGAGCGCTTCCATCCAGTCGTCCTCGAGCACCTTCGCGATGCCGTGGTTGAGCGTGTGCGCCTTGCCCTGGCCGCCGTGCTCGCGTCGGAGCAGGTAGACGTTGCCGGGGTACTGCTCCGCCCGGTCGCGGACCACATCCGGGGTGTCGTCGGTGCTCGCGTCGTCGACCACGTAGATGCGCAGCGATTCGCGCGGATAGTCGAGCTTCATCAGCCGGTCGATGGAGGCGCCGATGACCGCGCCCTCGTTCCAGGCCGGGACGATGATCGCCACGCGCGGGAGGTAGGGTGCCGCCTTCCCGTAGTGGTTGATCCACGCGTGGAACGGGATGACCACGAACGTCGCGGCGGCGGCGATGACCGGGATGAGCCCGGTGAGCGCGAGGACGAGGCAGACGACCACCCCGATCGCGTGCAGCACGCTGAGAATGTCCAACCCCGAGACCTCCCTGTTCACCCCCGACCATATCGTGCTGGCAGTTCGCGGCGGATACGACGACGGGCCCCGGTCGCCCGGGGCCCGTCGTTCCGTTCTGCTGCGCTACTTACGGCCGCCCGGCAGCGTTCCGCCCGCCGCGAGGCGCATCAGGTCGGAGCCGAGGTCGATGCCGAGCTCGTTGCCGCCGGCCGAGCCGAACTCGTGCTGGTAGCTGTCCCAGGAGGTGTCCGTGATCTTGGCCTCGACCTCGGACTCCATCAGCACGACCAGTTCGCGCGCCGCGCGGTCGATGCGCTTGCCGAGGGCCTTGTCCTGCCAGTCCTCGGTGGAGGCGAAGACGGAGGTCGGCGTCGTCATGGTCCGCAGGAAGGCGAACAGCGACCGCATCTCGCCGTCGACGACCAGCGCGTGGCGGGCCGTGCCGGCGGTCGCCCCGAGCACGACCGGCTTCGCGATCAGCAGGTCGTTGTCGAGCACCTGGAAGAACGAGGTGAACAGCCCGCTCGGTCCTGCCTTGTAGACCGGGGCGGTGGCGATGATGCCGTCGGCCGACTTCAGCGCCTCGATGGCCTTGGTGAACTTCGGCCCCAGGTGGCCGGACGCCAGTGCGGCGCCCAGTTCCGGGAGGAGCTCACGCAGGTCGAGGTTGAGCGTCTCGACCGTGCGGCCGTCGCGCTGGGCGGCGGCCTCCACGCGGAGGGCGAGGCGGTCGGCGAGCATCTTGGTGGACGACGGGTCGCTGACGCCCGCATTCACCACGACGACGCGGAACGGCCGCAGGTCTGATGTGTTCATGGTCTGTCCTTGTCTCGATCGATGGGTCGGTGATCGGTGGATGCTGCCCGGCGTCAGAGCGCCGGGTAGCTCACCTCGACCTGCTCGTCGGTGTCCTGGTAGGGCGATGCGCCGGTGACGTTGTCGCCGCGGTTCGCGTTCGGGCGCGGCTGGCGCGGGTCGGCGTCTCCGTACTTGGCCTTCACCAGCGACGCGTGGGTGGGGGCGTCCGGGGTCTCCGGGTCCTTGCGCGCCTCGGTCTCCTTGCGGAGGACGGGGATGACGTGCTCGCCCAGCAGGTCGAGCTGCTCCAGGACGGTCTTGAGCGGCAGGCCGGCGTGGTCCATCAGGAACAGCTGGCGCTGGTAGTCGCCCGCCCACTCGCGGAAGGTCAGCGTCTTGTCGATGACCTCCTGCGGGCTGCCGACGGTCAGAGGGGTGGCGTCCGTGAACTCCTCCATCGTCGGGCCGTTGCCGTAGACCGGGGCCTCGTTGAAGTAGGGACGGAACTGGTTCTTCGCGTCCTGCGAGTTCTTCGCGATGAAGGCCTGGCCGCCGAGTCCGACGATCGCCTCCTTCGCGGTGCCGTGGCCGTAGTGCTCGAAGCGCTCACGGTAGAACGCGATCAGGCGCTGGAAGTGCTCCTTCGGCCAGAAGATGTTGTTGGCGAAGAACCCGTTGCCGTAGAAGGCGGCCTGCTCGGCGATCTCCGGGGTACGGATGCTGGCGTGCCAGACGAACGGCGGAACGTCGTCGAGGGGGCGCGGCGTGGAGGTGAAGCCCTGCAGCGGGGTGCGGAAGCGTCCCTCCCAGTCGACGACGTCCTCGCGCCACAGCCGGTGCAGGAGGTTGTAGTTCTCGAGCGCGAGCGGCAGGCTCTGGCGGATGTCCTGGCCGAACCACGGGTACACCGGGCCGGTGTTGCCGCGCCCGACCATCAGGTCCATGCGGCCCTTGGACAGGTGCTGGAGCATCGCGTACTCCTCGGCGATGCGCACCGGGTCGTTCGTGGTGATCAGGGTGGTGGATGTGGTGACCGTCAGCCGCTCGGTGAGGGCGGCGATGTGGGCCAGCAGCGTCGTGGGGGACGACGAGAAGAACGGCGGGTTGTGGTGCTCGCCGATGGCGAAGACGTCCAGCCCGACCTCCTCTGCGTGCTTCGCGATCTTCACGATCGCATCGATGCGCTCCGCCTCGCTCGGCGTCTCACCGGACACGGGGTCGCGGGTGATGTCGCTGACGGAGAAGATTCCGTACTGCATGACTGGCTCCTCTTGTTGTTCTCGCCGTTTCTATGCAAACGCATACAACGCGAAAGGCGACGAGGTATTCCCATCCTGGCGCGGGAGGCGCTCAGGGGGAATCGATGACCGTCAGAGCGCCTCGGGATCGAGGTTCAGCGTCGTCGACTCGTACACGGCCCCCGTGCTGTCGAACGCCTGTCCGCTCGGGTTCAGCCAGCGCAGATACTCCACCGGGATGCCGAAGCGCTCCGCGACGCGGGCCGTCGTGTCGCCGGGGGCGACGACGTAGCTGGCCGGGGCGCCGGAGGGGGTGGTCTCCGTCACGGTGCCCTGGGCGTTCGGCGCGGCGCCGTGGTCGACCGGGTGCACGTTCGTCTGCCGCGCCGGGATGGACCAGCGCACCGAGTTCACCGCGAGGATCTTGTTCGGCCCGAGCTCGACGGGGATGCCGTCCGCCGACGCCGCCGACGAGTATGTGAGCAGGGTGGTGAGGCTCGGCGGGTTGCCGATGCGCCCGAGCGGAGCGGACGAGGGCGGGGCCGCCGCCGTCGTCGGCCCGCCGAGCGGGTGGTCTCCGACGCCGTGATAGGTCAGGCCGTCCCCGACGTTCGGCGGCACATCGATCAGCGTGACAGAGATCGGCACCGGCACGGTCGAGGTGAAGTTCGAGTACTGCGCCGAGTAGGTGTTGTCGCCGTTCGACACCATCCGGTAGTGGAAGTGGATGCTGCCCTTCGGCGACGCGACGTTCCCCTCGGCCACCACGGTGCCCTGCGGGACCGGGACGAGCGTGGGCGGCGGCGGAGGCGGCGTCGTGGGCGACGGAGTCGGCGTCGGCGACCCCGACAGGACGCCCGTGCCCGGTCCGACCGGCGTGCGCTTGGGCGTCGGCGTCGGTTTGTGCGTCTGCTGCGACACGGGCCGTTGCGGCGATGCGCCCGCGAACAGCGCGCATCCTGTGAGCGCTCCCAGCAGCACGACGGCTGCGACAGCCGCCGCAGCACGACGGTGCATTCTCCGGTGACGGTTCATCATTCCCCCCGCCGGGAACGCTATCAAATACCGGGTGGCCGGATCTCATCCATCCGTGTCCGATTTCCGCACGCGCTCGCCCGACGCCACCCGCTAGCGTCGAGGGGTGAAGGTCGCTGTGCAGTTCGTCGCCATGGGTCTCGTCTGGGGCGCCAGCTTCCTGTTCATGAAGGTGGCTCTCGGCGGTGTGAGCTTCGGGCAGGTCGCCTGGGCGCGACTGGTGTTCGGAGCTCTGACCCTCGGCATCATCGCCCTCGTCATGCGGGTGCGGCTGCCGCGCGAGCCGATCGTCTGGCTGCACTTCGCGGTCGTCGCTGTGACCTACTGCGTCATCCCGTTCCTGCTGTTCGCCTGGGCGGAGCAGTACGTGTCGTCCAGCCTCGCGAGCATCTACAACGCCGTCACGCCGATCACGACGGCGATCCTCGTCACGGCCGCGTTCCGGGTCGAGAAGCTGAACCGCGACCAGGTGCTCGGCGTGCTGATCGGCGTCGTCGGCGTGGTCGTGGTGGTCGGGCCGTGGGCGGTGGATGCGCTGGGCGGCAGCCTGTGGGGCCAGCTCGCCTGCCTCGGAGCCGTCACCTGCTACGGGTTCAGCTTCGGCTACATCCGTAAGTTCATCAGCCCGCGGGCGGTGTCTGCGACCACGAGCGCGTTCCTCAACATCGGCTTGGCGGCGGTCATCATGATCCTCCTGACGCCCGTGGTCGCGTGGCACCCGATCACCTTCAGCTGGCCGGTGCTGCTGTCGCTCCTGGCGCTCGGCGCCCTCGGCACCGGTGTCGTCTACATCTGGAACATGAACGTGCTGCGCGCGTGGGGGCCGACCGCGACATCCGGGGTCACCTACGTCACGCCCGTTGTCGGGGTCGCCCTCGGCATCCTCGTGCTCGGCGAGCACCTGACCTGGAACGAACCGGTGGGTGCCGTGATCGTGCTCGCGGGCATCCTGCTCACCCAGCAGCGCGTCCGGCTGTTCACCCGGCGGCAGGCCGAGCTCGCCGCCCAGGCGGCCGCGGCGCGCTAGCTGTGCGCCGGAGACCCGTCTGCCTCCGTCGCCGGAAGGGACTCCAACGCGAGCCGGCCTGCACCGATGAGCGCGGCGTCGGGTCCCGATCGGGCAGCCTCGACCCGCACATCCGCGAAGGGCGGCCGCAACGACGCGCGGAGCCGTTCAGCGAGCGGATCGATGAACAGGGCACCAAGGCCCGACACTCCTCCTCCGAGCAGCACGGTGCCGGGGTCGACCGTCACGACTGCGGAGGCGAGCGATTCGCCCAGGTCCTCGGCCGCGACCCGGATCACCTGCGCTGCGATGACGTCGCCTTCCGCCGCCAGCCGTCCGATCGAACGCAGATCGCGCGCGCGGCCGGTGAACTCGGCGTAGGTGAGCTCGATGCCCGGGCCGCTGGCGAAGGCCTCGACGTGATCGGCTCCCCCGCACGAGCACACGCGGTGCCGTGCCGAGGGGATGCGGACGTGCCCTACCGAGCCCGCCATGCCCGACGCTCCGAGCAGCACCATGCCATCGGTGACCACGGCGCCGCCGATGCCCGTCCCGACGGCGACGAACAGGAAACGCTCCAGGCCCGACGTCGTCCGCTCGCCCGTCGCCGCCGCATGGACATCGTTCACGACCACCACGGGCGCCCCGAGTCGCGAGCGTAGGCCGCCGGCCACGTCGGTTCCGCTCCAGCCCGCCAGATGGTCGGTGGAATGGACGACGACGCCGTGCTCGTCGAACGCCCCCGCGCTGCCGACGCCGAAAGCATCCGGCGTGATCCCCGTTCGTTCGGCGATGGTCGCGACCAGGGCGGCGGCGGTGTCCAGCACGACCTGCGGGCCCGCCTGCGCCGGCGTGGGCGTCTCGGCGCGATGTGCCAGGCTCCCATCCGGCCGAACCACAGCGGCGGCCGTCTTCGTCCCGCCGATGTCGATGCCGACGACGACGGGTCCACGTGCCGGCATCAGGTGCCGCGCGGCGTCGCGGCCGCGAATCGCCGGGTGATGGCGATGGGGTCGGTGATGGCTCCGCCGACGACGACGGCGAACGCGCCGGCGTCGAAGGCGCGGGAGACCTGCTCCGGGGTCTGGAAGCGTCCTTCCGCCAGTACGCGAACCCCGCGTGAGGCGAGCTCCGCCACGAGTTCGATGTCCGGGCCGGGGTCCATCCGCGAGTACGGCGTGTAACCGGAGAGGGTGGTCCCCACGAACGTCGCACCCGCGTCCCACGCCGTCAGCCCCTCGTCGAGGGTCGACACGTCGGCCATGATCGGCACCGGCACCGCCAGGACGGCGGAACGGACCCGCGAGGCGACATCCCCGGCGACCTCGGCGGTGGCGTCGACCGCGACGACGTCGGCCCCCGCCGCGGCGAGCGCGATGACCTGCTCGTCGGTGTGGGTGATGATGTTGCGCCGGGGGCCCATCCGCTTGTCGAGCCCGATGACCGGGACATCCGTCAACGGCCGGACGGCCGACACATCGTCCGGCCCGTTGACGCGCAGGGCGACCGCACCGCCCTGCAGCGCGCTCGCCGCGAGCCGTGCGATCGTCGCCGTGTCGCGCATCGGCGAGCCCTGCTGGGCCTGGCACGAGACGACGAGCCCTCCTTCGATCGCCGCGAGAGCGCCGAGCCGACCGTCCGCGGTGCGGGCGAGGGCTCCCTCGCTGCTACTTGAGTGCGCCTGCACTGATACCCCCTACGAAGTAGCGCTGGAAGACGACGAAGAGCGCCAGCGCTGGAATGGTGAACAAGACGGATGCCGCCATCAGCGGACCCCATTCGACGTTGTGCTCCCCGAAGAAGGAGTACAGGCCGATGGACAACGTGTATTTGGAGGCGTCGTTGAGGTAGATCAACGGATTCAGGAAGTCGGTCCACGCCCAGACGAACTGGAAGATCACCGCGGTGATCAGGGCGGGCCGCGCTTGCGGGAGCACGATCGACCAGTAGATGCGGAATTCCGAAGCGCCGTCGATCCGAGCGGCCTGGATCAGCTCATCGGGCACCGACATCAGGAACTGGCGCAGCATGAAGATCAGGAACGGGGTTCCGAAGAACGCCGGGGCCACGAGCGGGATGATCGTGTTCGTCGCTTGCAGACCGTTCCACATCAGGAAGAGCGGGATCATCGTCACCTGTGGCGGCAACATCATGGTCGCCATCACGATCACGAGGAGCGGACGCTGCCCCCGCCACCCGATCTTCGAGAGGGAGTACGCGACGAGCGGCGACGCGATCAGCATCCCGAGCACCGAGAGGGCTGCGATGACGACGGTGTTCCACAGGTACTGCCAGAACGGGATCTCCTCGAACACCGCCACGAAGTTGTCGAGTGTCCACTCCTTCGGCCAGAGTGCCGGCGGCGAGCTGAAGATGTCCGCCGGGAGCTTGAATGCGGTGCTGAGCATCGCAAGGAACGGGAAGACGAAGAGGAGGGTCAGCCCCCAGACGAGTGCGTAGCGGCCCGCGGTTCGCGCTGGCCGCCGCCGGCGCCGGCGCGGTTCGCCCTCGCTGTCGGTCCACGGGGCTCGGCTCGGCGCCTGCGGCTTCTCAATTGCGTTCAGAACCATAGTGAACCCATTTCTTGGACGACCAGAGCAGCAGCAGGGTGATCACCAGCGTGATCAGGAAGAGCACCCAGGCCATCGCCGAGGCGTAGCCCATCTTCAGGAAGACGAACGCGTTCTGGTACAGGTACATCGCGTAGCTGATCATCGATTGCCCCGGCCCTCCGCTCGCCTCATTGAGTCGTGTCTGGGTGAGCAGGTAGGGCTGGGTGAAGATCTGCAGATAGGCGATCACCGTCACGATCACCTGGAACAGGGTCACGGGCGAGATCGTCGGCCAGGTGATGAACCGGAAGCGGCCCCACCAGCCGGCGCCGTCGAGCTCGGCTGCCTCGTAGAGCTCCGTCGGGACGTCCTTGATCGCGGCCAGATAGATGATCATGGTGCCGCCGATGGTCCAGAGGCACATGAGCAGGATGGCCGGCTTGCCCCACGCAGGCTGCTCGAGCCACTCCGGCTGGGGGAGGTGGAGGAGGCCGAGGAAGTAGTTCACGAAGCCGTACTGGGTGTTCAGCAGCCATCGCCAGAGATAGCCTCCGACGACGATCGGGACGATGGTCGGGAGGTACACCAGGGCCCGGTAGAGCGGCTGACCGCGCACCGGGAGATTGAGGAAGTGAGCTCCGAGGATCGAGATGGCGATCGTCAGAGGCACCCCGGTGACGGTGAGGAACAGCGTGTTCGCCAATGCCTTCCAGAATGTGGAGTCCTGAAGCATGTGGGCGTAGTTGTCGAGCCCGACCCAGGACGGCGCCTGGAAGAGGTTGAAGTCGGTGAAGCTGTAGCCGGCCGAGGCGAGCACCGGCCAGACGATGAACACCGCCGCCCCGATGATGAACGGCGACGCGAACGCCAGACCCAGCAGGGTCTGGCGTCGCGCACCGCGCTTGGCAGTCATCAGGGACATCAGTAGGAGCGCGCCTTGTCCGCGACCGAGGAGAGCGCCTTCTCGGGCGAGGCGACCCCGCGCACGACGTCGTCGAAGGCTGTGGCGAGGTCGGTCGAGTACTGCGCGCTGTACGGCTGGGACGCCAGCGACTTCGCGTTCTTGCTTGTCAGAGCCTTCAGCCAGGAGTCGAAGTGCGGAATGTCGCCGTACGCGGAAGCCGTCAGCAGGGACGTCTTGGACGGCAGGTTGCCCAGCGCCAGTGTGAAGTCCGTCATCGGCTTGTCCCCGACGATGTAGGCCAGGAACTTCGCCGCCTCGGCCTTGTGCTTCGAGTTGCTGGGGATGAACAGCGTGCTCGTCGTCACCTGGGTCGTGCCGGCGAGCTCCGGGCTCGCCGCGGGGATGTCCACGACGCCCCAGTTGAGGTTCGGCGCCACCTTCGGGATGTTGATGGCCTGCCACTCGCCGTCGATCACCATGGCCTCCTTCCCGGTGTAGAACGGGTCCTGCGCCGACATGTACTGCCCGAGACCCGAGGTGAAGGTCGCGATCTTGTCCGCGCCGTACGTATCGGTGAGGGTCTTGGCGTACCAGTCGAGCGCCTCGACGTTCTTGGGGTCGTCCGGCGTCGGGGTCTTCCCGTTCTTGCCGTCCCAGGTGCCGCCGAACGCATAGCCGAGGGTGGTGAAGAGCGTCGACGTCGAGGGGTTGCCGAGGCCGATCTGCGTGATCGCGCCGTTCGCGTCGGTGACGGTGAGCTTCTTGACCGCGTCCGCCAGCTCGTCCATGGTCGTCGGCGGCTGCACGCCCGCCTTGTCGAGCAGGTCCTTGTTGTACATGAGCTGCTGGGTGTGCACGGCGATCGGCAGTGCGTACGTCTTCCCCTCGTACTTCATCTGGTCCAGCGCGGCGGGGGCGAACCCGTCGAGGTCGACCTTCTCGGTCTTCAGGTAGTCGTCGAGCGGCGCCAGGATTCCCTTCGACGCCCACGAGCCGACGGTGTTCCCGAAGTTGTCGGAGATGTCGAAGCTGCCGTTGCTGGACGACATCGAGGTGAGCTGCTTCTGCGCGTCAGGGCTGGAGACGCCGACCACCTTGATCTCGGACTGGCTCTTGTTGAAGTCGGCGATGACCTTCTCGAGCGCCTTCGCCTCTTCTCCTCCCCAGAGGTAGGAGAAGGTGATGGTGGTGGGGCCGGAGGACGCGGCCCCGGAGCATCCGCTCAAGGCGACGGCGACGGCGGCGACGCCGGTGAGCGCGACGGTGCGCAGCAGGGGCCGCCGTCTCGTGATCCTGGTTTCCATGGGCTTCCTTACGGGTGTCAGGGGTCGGATGGGAGTGCTTGTCAATTGGTGTACTCCATTCGCTCGAACGGTGTCAACAGATTCGCGGAAATTGCGGAATAGTTGCGATGGATGGTCTCGATCTCCCTAAAATGGTTCTCACCAATCCGACACCGGGCCGGATGCATCGCGGAGGAGATCATGGCGGAGCAGCACACGAAGTCCGAGCGGCTGCGTCAGCACCTCGTCGACGTCATCGACCAGGGGCTCGAACCGCACTCCAAGCTGCCGACCGAGCGCGATCTCGCCTCTGAGTTCGACGTCAGCCGACTGACCGTGCGGCGGGCGCTCGACCGTCTCGAGCACGAGGGTCTCGTCTACCGGGTGCAAGGCGCCGGCACGTTCGTCGCCGCCCCGCGGATCACCAAGTCCGTCGAGCTGACCTCGTTCAGCGAGGACATGCGCGCCCGCGGTCTCGTCCCCGGCTCCTCGGTGCTGGTCACCGAGACCATCTCCGCCGGCGCCCGGCTCGGCGCCAAGCTGAGGGTCAGCCCGTCGGACGACGTGTTCCACATCCGGCGGGCGCGCACCGCGGACGGTGAGCCGATGGCTCTCGAGGACACGTACCTCAATCCGCGGCTGTTTCCCGGCCTGATCGACAACATCGGCAGCGAATCGCTCTACCAGATCCTCGAAACCGAGTACGGGATGAAGATCGAATGGGCCGAGCAGAGCATCCATGCCAGTGTGCTCGAGCCGGAGGAGGCGCAGCTGCTGAGCGCTCCGCCCTTCTCTCCGGCCTTCTACGTGACCCGCACCAGTTTCGATGCCCAGGACCGACCGGTCGAATACGCCGAATCGACGTATCGGGGCGACCGCTATCACTACGAGCTCCAGATCCACCGCACGCGCTGAACCGAGGAGACCCATGCGCATCGCACTCGTCCCGTTGGATGAACGCCCTGTGAACGTCCAGCTCCCGCGCCAGGTCGCGGCGATCGCGGGCGCCGATCTGATCCTGCCGCCGGCGGACGCGATGCCCGACTTCCGGAGGCCGGCCGATATCGCGACGCTCCACGACTGGCTGCGCGGGCTCGTGCGATCGAAGGGGGTCGACAGTCTCGTGGTGTGCGTCGACACGCTCGTGCATGGCGGCATCATCCCGGCGCGCATCACCTCCGACACGACGACCACGGCGTTGGCACGCCTCGATCTGCTCCGCGAACTCAAAGCTGTCGCCCCGGCACTGCGCATCACGGCAGCCTCCCTGATCATGCGGGCGAGCGACTCCTATTCGTCGGTCGAGGAGCCTGCGTATTGGGAGAACTGGGGCCGCGAACTGCACGCTCTGGGCGGAGACCTCCATCGAGCGCTGGAAGCGGACATCGTGGAGGGCGAAGGCGCCGTCGAGCCGCTCGCCACGACTGTCCCCGACGGCGTCCGCAGCGATTTCGAGCTTCGCCGCCTCCGTAACCACACGATCAATCTCGCGGCCCTCGCGCTCCACGAGGAAGGCACGATCGACACGCTGACGCTGACGGCGGACGACACCGCTCCGTACTCGGCCGGTTCGGCCGAACAGGTGTGGCTCCGGCATTGGGCGCGCGCGTTGCCCGGCGGCGGCGATGTCCTGATGTATCCGGGTGCCGACGAGGTGGGAGCGGTTCTGGTCGCTCGTGCCCTCACCTCCGACGTCGGCGTCCCGTCGTGGCGGATCGTCTGTGGTGAGCCGGACGGTCTCGACCGGGTTCCGAGCTTCGAGAATGCGGCGCTGCGCGAGAGCCTGGCCCGGCAGATCGTCGCCGCAGGAGGGCGCCTCGCCGAGCCGGAGGAGTCCGCCGATCTGGTCGTGGTGGCGCACGCGCCGGATCCCTCCCGGGGGGACTTCTTCGGAACACGGCCGGCTTCCGACCCGGCCGCCACCGAGGCCACCGTGGCTGCCGTGCGAACGGCTCTGGCGGGAGGCTCTATCGTCGCGCTCGCCGATGTGCGGTTCAGCAACGGAGGCGATCCCGACCTGGTCGATCGGCTGGCGGCCGAAGGCCTCCTGCTCCAGCTCGCGTCCTACGGAGGCTGGAACACCGCGGGCAACTCGATCGGGGGAGCCGTGGCGCAGGCGACCGCTCTGTGGGCCGGGCGTGCGACCGGTAACGCAGATGAGACCGCGGCGAGGGAGGCGCTGCTCACCCGTGTCCTGGACGATCGGGCCTACCAGAGCGGAACGCGTCTCGCGATGCATGCGGCCGAGTTCGGGGGCAGCATCAGCCCGGTCGACGCCGATCGGCAGCGGGTGGCCGTAGCCAGGATCGCCCGTGAGCTCGGCGACTATCTGAGCAGCATCCTCCCGGAGGGTGAGGCTTGGCGGATCGACCGGGTGACCCTGCCGTGGGCGAGGAGCTTCGAGATCGAAATCGCCCTTCGGCAAGGGTAATGGTGTCATCCATTGGGTGATGACTACTGATAATTAAAGGAAGTTGTTGCCGAGACGATCTTAAATGGGCTATACCATTTACGAGTCTCGGCACTGGCGTCGGGACCGCTCACTCGAAGGAGTAGGTATGAGTCACCGCACCGGGTCGCGTCTCGCGTCCCTGATCGCCGGGGCTGCCCTGGCCGCGGCCCTGGTCGTTCCAGCGACGCCGGCCGCCGCCACACCGACCTGCACCACCTCCCCGCGCATCGACGGCAGCTTCATCCAGCCGGCACTCGTCGACGGCTGGAGCGCCACCCAGCTCTCCTCCGAGCTCGGTACCTTGACCAATGCGTGCATCACCAGCCAGGTGATCCAGTGGACGGCGGACACGAAAGCGTCGACCACCGTCTACCCGAGTGGGCTCAGCGGGTACACGCAGAGCACGTCGACGGATGTGGTCTCCCGTGTTCTCACGGCGGCGGACAGCGCCGGGGTCGCCGAGTACCTGGGGTTGCAGACGAACGACGACTGGTGGAACACCTATGCCAACGACACCACCTGGCTGAACGGCCAGGCGACGGCGGCGAACGCCCTGGCCGACGATCTCTATGCCCGGTATGGGACGCACACGTCCTTCGCCGGCTGGTACCTTCCGTTCGAGGTCGACAACTGGAACTTCACCTCGACCTCGTCCTGGACCGCCATGGCGACGTTCTATACGACGATCGCGAACCATCTGCATGCGCTCACCCCGGGCAAGCCCGTGATCATCAGCCCGTTCTACAACACGTCCGGAGGTCAGACCAGCACCCAGTGGACGAGCATGTGGTCGAGCATCCTCGCCTCCGCTCCGATCGATGTGATCGCCCTGCAGGACGGGGTCGGTGCCGGTCATGCGACGACCGCGCAGTTGGCCACGTGGTTCTCGGCAACCAAGAGCGCGATCACCAGCTCCCGCCCGGCCACCCAGCTCTGGGCGGACAGCGAGACCTTCAACCCGGACTTCACGCCGATGTCGACCTCCCAGCTGATCGCCGACCTGAACGCCGTTGCGCCGTACGTGACCAAGACCCTGTCGTTCTCGTACGACCACTACGACAGCCCGCTGACGGTCCCCGCCGTGTACGACACCACCTACCGGAACTACCTGTCCACCGGTGCTGTGGAGTCGTCGGCCCCGACCACGCCGACAGGTCTGACAGCGACGGCGGGCGGCGTCACTTCGGTGAATCTGGCCTGGACGGCGTCCACCGACAACATCGGCATCGCCGGATACCGCGTCTATCGCGGAGGGGCGCTCGTGAAAGTGATCCAGGGCGCAGTGACCGGCTTCACGGATGCCGGTCTCAGCCCCGCGACGACCTACAGCTACAAGCTGGCCGCTTTCGATGCCGCCGGCAACGTGTCCGCCCAGAGCACGACGGCGACGGCGACGACGTCCTCGGCACCCGCAGCGAACCCTCTGATCTCCTCGGGCCGTTCGTACACGACGTCCGTTGGCGCGGACCCGGGCTATCCGGACACGGGCGCAGCGGAGCTGACGAACGGCGTCACGGGCACGACGAGCTATTCCGACGCAGCGTGGCAGGGCCGGAATACGGGAAGCGCCTACAGCTTCACGATCGACCTCGGCTCGACCAAGACCATCACCCAGGTGGGGACGTCGTGGCTGCAGACGAAATCCGTTTACATCTTCCTGCCGTCCAGCATCCAGGTCTCGGTGTCGACCAGCGGCTCGACCTTCACGCCTCTGGTGACCATGCCCGCACCGAATGTGAGTGATGCCGACCAGCGGTACACCTACGCGGCATACGGGCTCTCCGGCTCGGGGCGTTACATCCGATTCACCGTCACCCCCGCAAGCAGTGCCTGGTCGTTCGTGGACGAGGCGACCGTCCGGGGGCTGTGACGCCGCGACGCGCTAGCTGTGTGCGCGGAGGAAGGCGATGGTCGCATCCAGTGCCGTGTGCGCCTCAGCGAACTTGAGGTGGAACTGGTACTCGTGCGGCAGTGCGGGCTCGTGGTCGGCGGGCCAGAACAGCTCGGTCACGTCGACGCCCTTCGCGCGCAGCGCCGCCGCCATCGGCACGGACTGGGTCCAGGTGAGGCCGTCGCCGTTTCCGCCGGAGATGTAGGTCGGCGGGAAGGCGGCGGTGACGTGCTGGATGGTCGACATGGTCGACCCGACGTAGGTCTGCGACCAGTCCTTCGTGCCGCTGTACGACCAGAGCGCCGTCTTGAAGCCCCAGCCGTCGACGCCGGTGAGGCTGGCGAGGGCGGTGAGGTCGTAGACGCCGCAGTTGAGCACGACGGCCGACAGCTGGTCGGGCTGGAGCGCCGGCGCGATGCCGAGCAGGTTCGCGTACTCGGGGCTGGTGGTCATCACGGCCAGCTGGCTGGCGAGCTGCGATCCGGCGGAGTCCCCGGCCAGGATGATGCGGCTCGGGTCGATGCCGAGCGTCTCCGCGTGCGCGTCGAGGTAGGCGAGGGCGTCGTTGAGCTGCCGGACCGCGGTCGGGTAGGTCGCCTCCGGCCCGACGGTGTAGTTGAGCCCGACGGTCGTGAAGCCCTGATCGGCCAGGATGCGCAGGTAGGGGTCGACGTCGGAGCTGACGCCCGAGATCCACGCGCCGCCGTGGATCCACACCACGGTCGGCAGCGGGTCCGTGGCGCTCTCCGGGCGGAAGATGTCGAAGGTCGTGTCCGGCGAGCCCGGCGCGTAGCGGAGGCCGGTCTGCGCTGTCACTCCACTGGTCGGCACGAACGGCTGCATCTCGGCGACGGTCTCGGCCGCGCCCTTCGCGAAGACGCTGCGGATCGTCAGGGCGGACGGCCACGGTGACGACGACGCCAGACTGCCCAGGATGAGCAGGCAGAGCAGCACGATCGCGGTGACGGACACGACGCGGCGGGCCCGCCGCGAGAGAAGTGGAGGCGTCGGCAGCTCGTCGGCGCGGGCACGGGTCATGCCCTCACCGTAGCGACACCGACCACCGGCTCCGGAGGTTTTCGCCCTCCGACCGCGTGTCGGGGGCGAAAAACTCCGGAGCGGACGGTGGGGGAGTTACGCGACCGTTGGGCCGAAGTGCTCGGGGAGGGTGGAGCGGTGGACGCCGCGGAGCTCCTCGAGGCCGATGGTGAAGAGGTCCTGCACCTCGAGCACCGGCTGGGCGCCGACCTCGGCGTCGGTCACGCCGATGCGGAGGGCCGGGATGTTGCGCCCCGCGCACAGGCCGCGGAACTTGACGTCGTCCTCGCGCGGGACGGTGACCAGGACGCGGGCCGTCGACTCCGAGAACAGCGCGGTCGCCGCATCCACGCCGTCGCGCTCCTCGATCTCGGTGAGCCAGACGCGGGCGCCGACGCCGAAGCGGATGACGCTCTCGGCGAGGGCCTGCGCGAGGCCGCCGTCGGCGAGGTCGTGGGCCGAGGACACCAGCCCCTCGAGGGAGGCCGCGTGCAGCGTCTGGGCGAGCGAGCGCTCGGCGTCGAGGTCGACCGCCGGCGGGTGGCCGCCGAGGTGGCCGTGGATGGTGCCGGCCCACGCCGAGCCGTCCAGCTCCTCGCGGGTGATGCCGAGGAGGTAGATGTTCTCGCCCTCGTCCTGCCAGCCGCTCGGGATGCGCCGGGCGACGTCGTCGATCACACCGAGGACGCCGACCACCGGGGTCGGGAAGATCGGGGTGTCGCCGGTCTGATTGTAGAAGGAGACGTTGCCGCCGGTGACCGGGATCTCGAGCTCCAGGCAGGCGTCAGACAGGCCCTCGACGGCCTGCGAGAACTGCCACATGACCTCGGGATTCTCCGGGCTGCCGAAGTTGAGGCAGTCGGTGACCGCGACCGGGACGGCGCCGGACGCGGCGACGTTGCGGTACGCCTCGGCCAGCGCCAGCTTCGCGCCCTGCTTCGGGTCGAGCTGGCAGTAGCGGCCGTTGGCGTCGGTGGCGATGGCGAAGCCGAGGCCGGACTCCTCGTCGACGCGGATCATGCCGGCGTCGTCGGGGAAGGCGAGCGCGGTGTTGCCGCCGACGAAGTAGTCGTACTGGTCGGTGATCCAGCCCTTGTCGGCCAGGTTGGCGCTGCCGAGCAGGGCGAGCGTCTGCTCGCGCAGCGCGTCGCCGGTGGCCGGGCGGGCGAGCACGGAGGCCGAGTCGTCCTGGAGGGCGTCGATCCAGGCCGGGTAGGCGACGGGGCGCTCGTAGACCGGGCCGTCGACCGCGACCGTGCGCGGGTCGACGTTGACGATCTCCTCGCCGTTCCAGTTGATGACGAGGCGGCCGGTCTCGGTGACCTCGCCGAGCACGCTGGTCTCGACATCCCACTTGGCGGTGACGGCGAGGAAGGCGTCGAGCAGCTCCGGCTTGACGACCGCCATCATGCGCTCCTGGCTCTCCGACATGAGGATCTCCTCCGCCGTGAGGCTCGGGTCGCGCAGGAGCACCTTGTCGAGCTCGATGAACATCCCGCCGTCGCCGTTGGAGGCCAGCTCGCTGGTCGCGCACGAGATGCCGGCGGCGCCCAGATCCTGGATGCCCTCGACCAGCTTGTCGCGGAACAGCTCCAGGCAGCACTCGATGAGCACCTTCTCGGCGAACGGGTCGCCGACCTGCACGGCCGGACGCTTGGTCGGGCCGCCCGCGGAGAACGTGTCGGACGCGAGGATGCTGGCGCCGCCGATCCCGTCGCCGCCGGTGCGCGCACCGAACAGCACGACCTTGTTGCCGGCCCCGGACGCGTTCGCCAGGTGCAGGTCTTCGTGGCGCAGGACGCCGACCGAGAGGGCGTTCACCAGCGGGTTGCCCTGGTACACCGGGTCGAAGTAGGTCTCGCCGCCGATGTTCGGGAGGCCCAGGCAGTTGCCGTAGAACGAGATGCCCGAGACGACGCCGTGCACGACGCGCGCGGTGTCCGGGCTGTCGATGGCGCCGAAGCGCAGTTGGTCCATGACGGCGACCGGGCGCGCGCCCATCGAGATGATGTCGCGGACGATGCCGCCGACGCCGGTCGCGGCGCCCTGGAACGGCTCGATGTAGGAGGGGTGGTTGTGCGACTCCACCTTGAAGGTGACCGCCCAGCCCTCGCCGACATCCACGACGCCGGCGTTCTCGCCCATGCCGACCATGAGGTTCTTCTTCATGGCCGGGCTGACCTTCTGCCCGAACTGCCGCAGGTAGATCTTCGACGACTTGTAGGAGCAGTGCTCCGACCACATCACCGAGTACATCGCCAGCTCGCCGCTGGTCGGGCGGCGGCCGAGGATCTCGCGGATCTTCGCGTACTCGTCCTCCTTGAGCCCGAGCGCCGCGAACGGCTGCTCCCGCTCCGGGGTCTCGATCGCGTTCGCGACGGTGTCGACGACGTGGGCGGTGGCGGTGTCGGTCACGCGGGCACTCCAGGCTGGGCGGGGCTGGGCGGGGATGTGCTCCAGTCTACCGGGCTACGGAGACGGTCAGGCCGGGCAGTGCTCCTTCGGCATGACTCTTACTGTCGTCATCCCCAGGGGTCGGAGCATCTCGTTCCCGACCTGGAAGCCGTCGACCACTCCGTCTTTCACCGAGAAGACGATCCAGCCGCCTCGACCGTCCGTGACGGCGTATTGCGTCCACCCTTTCGGGCTTTCGTACGTCTTCTCCATCGACGGGTAAGCGCCGAGGAGCTCGTCGAAGGTCGAGCCGATACCGATGTCCTCCGGGGTTCTCGGCGTATCCCGAGGGTCCGCGCCTGGCGCGCCCAAGGTGGTGATCTCGATGGTTGCTGTTCGATCCGAGCCGTCGACCGGGCCGTGGATATAGAAATAGAGCCCCGACGGCGATCGAGCTGTCCTCTGCGATTCATAGCAGAGCGACTCTGTTTCGTCGGTGAAGCTCGAGGGAAGGCGGCTCTGGAGCACGGTGAGAGGCTGATTCAGCGACAACGGTCCGACGCCATCGAATCGGATGACCCACGTCGAGGGATCGGCTGGGTCTTCTGTCGAGGCGGTCGGGGTGAGGGGGGTGGGCGTCGGTGTGGGGGTCGGTGTCGGCGTCACGGTCGGCGTCGGGGTGGGCGCCGCGACGGGTGCAGGGTTGAGCAGTCCGGTGCCGAGCGCGTAGGCGACCGACCCGCCGGAGATGGTCAGGGCGAGCACCACGAGCGTCGCGACGAGCGCGGTGCGCTTGCGGCCGCCGGCGCGTCCGGGGTGGGCGGCCGCGTTGTCGACCACGAGGTCGCGGATCGCCGCCTTGCGGCGCGGGTCGAAGGTGGGCTCGTCGCTCATCGCTCGCCTCCGTTCATCAGTTCTGCGAGTCGGGACTTGGCGCGGGAGAGGCGCGACTTCACGGTGCCGGAGGCCACGCCGAGCGCGGTGGCGGCCTCGGCGGTGCTGAGCTCCTCCAGCACGCAGAGGGTGAGGATGTCCTGGTCGCGCTTGGGCAGCTGCGCGAGCGCGGCACGCAGGGAGGCGCGGCGCGCGTCGCGGTCGATGCGGTCGTCTACGGAGTCGGCGTGGTCGGGTGCGTGCTCCGGAGGGGGAAGCTGCTGCAGCCCTTCCCGGTAGCGCCGTGACGCCCGTGCGTAGTTGCGGAACACGAAGTTCGTCGTGACCAGCAGCCACGCGACCACCGAGCCGTCGACGACGCGCATCGCATCCCGGCGGCGCCAGGCCTCCAGGAAGACCACGGCAACGATGTCCTCGGCGTCGTGCAGTGACGCGGTCAGCCGCATCGCCTGCCGGAACACGCGGTCATGATGCAGGTCGAACAGTGCGCCGAACGCGTCCGCATCACCGGCGTTCACGCGTTCGAGCACCGCCGGCTCATCGAGTTGGATTCCCCTCACACTCTGTAGTGTCCCGGGCAGGGCGAGTGGTTCCCAAACTCGGCGACCCCCGTCAGCCGACGCGCGAGAACGGGTCCGGGATGGCCGCCAGCAGCTCCTGCGTGTAGGGGTGGGTCGCATTGTCGATCACCTGTGACGCCGGGCCCTGCTCCATCACCCGGCCGCCCTCCAGCACCGTGACGTCGTCGGCCAGGGCGCGGGCCGAGAGCAGGTCGTGGGTGATGTAGAGCATGGCGATGCCGCGGTCGGCGACCAGGCGCTTCAGCAGCTCGAGGACCTCGGCGCGGATGGACACGTCCAGCATCGACACCGGTTCGTCGGCGATCAGCACCATCGGGTCGGCGGCGAGGGCCCGAGCGATGACCACGCGCTGCCGCTGGCCGCCGGACAGCTGGTGCGGCAGCTTGTCGATGAAGCGCTCGGCCGGCGTGAGTCCGACCTGTTCGAGCAGCGCGAGCGTCCGTTCCCGCACCTCGCCGCGCGCGACGCCGCCGTAGTTCCGCAGCGGCCGCGACAGTGTGTATGCGACCGTGCTGGCGGGGTTGAGCGACGAGAAGGGGTCCTGGAAGACCAGCTGCGTCGTCGCCCGGTAGGCACGCAGGCGGGCGCCGCGCAACGCTCCGACCGACACCGGCGAAGCCCCGGGCGCGGTCAGCGTGATGGTGCCGCTGTCCGGCCGCTCCATCCCGAGCAGCAGCCGCGCGATCGTCGACTTGCCCGAGCCGGACTGACCGACCAGGGCCGAGACCGTGCGCTGCCGCAGAGTCAGCGACACGTCCTGCAGCGCGGTGACGCTGCGCTTGGTGCGGCCGCGGCCGACACGGTACGTCTTGCCGACCGACTCCATGGAGAGGATGGGAGCCTCGGTCGTCCCGGTCTGCGCCTTCGCGACGCCGCCCGAGCTGACGCGGTACGCATCCAGCAGCATCTCGGTGTACGGGTGCTGGGCGCCGGCCAGCAGCTCCGCGGGCCTGCCCTGCTCGACCAGCTCGCCGTCGAGCATGACCATGACGCGGTCGCTCAGCTCGAGCACCGTGCCCATGTCGTGGCTGATGAACAGCACCGCGAAGCCGAGCTGCGCCTGCAGGTCGCGCAGGCGGTCCAGGATGCGGCGCTGCACCAGCACGTCGAGGCCGGTGGTCGGCTCGTCGAGCACCACCAGCTTCGGCCGGAGGGCGAGCGCGAGGGCGAGGGCGACGCGCTGCTTCATCCCGCCGGAGAGCTCGTGCGGGTAGCTGTCGAGCACCTCCGGGTCGAGGTCGACCATCCGCAGCAGCTCGGCGGCCCGGTCGCGTGAGGCAGGGAGCTTGTGCGCGCTGAAGGTGTCCTTGAACTGCGCCGCGACGGTCAGCACCGGGTTGAGCGAGTTCATCGACGACTGGAACACCGTCGAGAGGGAGACCCAGCGGATCCCGCGCAGCTCGTCGTCGCTCAGGCCGTCGAGGCGGCGGCCGTCGAAGACGATGGACCCGCCCTCCTGGTAGGCCGGGCGACTGAGCAGCTGGAGCACGGCGTTGCCGAGCGTGGACTTGCCGGAGCCGGACTCGCCGACCAGCCCGACGAACTCGCCGTCGTCGATGGTGAACCCGACGTGCTTGACCGCCTGGTGCGCGGCGTGGTCGCGCGGACGGTAGACGACGGACAGGTCGGTGACCTCGAGGAGCGCCATGGTCATCCCTCCCTCAGCTGCGGATTGCTGAGTGTGTCGATGCCGAAATTGATCAGGGTGAAGCTCGTGATGAGCAGGGCGAGCGCGAGGCCGGGCGCCACGAGCCAGGCGAACTGGCCGGTAAGGAGGGCGCCGCCGATGTTGGCCTGGTTGAGCATCCCGCCCCAGCTGACGGTCTGCGGGTCGCCGAGGCCGAGGAACGAGAGGCCCGCCTCCCCGCCGATCGCGCCGAGCGCAGCGCCCATGAAGCCGACCACGATGAGCGAGGTCATGTTGGGCATGATCTCCCGGAGGATGATGCGCGGGGTGCTGTCGCCGGCCAGCTTCGCCGCGGCGACGTAGTCGCGGGTGCGGAGGGAGATCACCTGCGAGCGCTTGATCCGCGCACCGTACGCCCATCCGGTGATGCTGATGACGAAGATGATCATCCCGATGCCGCGCACCGGCGAGTAGGACGCGAGCGTCACGATGAGGGGGAGCACAGGCACCACGAGGGCCAGGTTGGTGAGGAACGAGAGGATGTCGTCGACCACGCCCTGGCTGTAGCCGGACACCAGGCCGATGATGAGCCCGATGACGGTGGAGATCAGGCCCGCCACCAGTCCGACGAGCAGTGAGGTGCGCGCGCCCCAGATCAGCTGGCTGAACACGTCCTCCCCGCTGTCCGTCGTGCCCAGCCAGTGCTGGGCGCTCGGTCCTTCGCTCGGACCGCCTACCGCGGCGCGTGGATCGTAGGGTGCGATCCACGGAGCGAGGAGCGCCGTCAGCAGGAAGACGCCCAGCAGGATGAGGCCGATGCGGCACTTCGGATCGCGCCAGAGGAGGACGTACCAGCGCGGACCACGCCCGCGCTCGGTCCCGATGGGCTGCACGGCCGCCGTTGCGGCCGGGAGGCTCGTCGCCGCGCTCATGCGGTTGCCGCCTTTCGGACTCGGGGGTCGAGGACGCCGTAGAGCATGTCCGCCGCGAGATTCGCGACGAGAACGCCGACGGTCGTCAGGAGGAAGATCGCCTGCAGCAGCGGGTAGTCGCTGTTGCCGACCGCCTCGAACAGCAGGCGTCCGAGGCCCGGGTAGTTGAAGATCGTCTCGACCAGGATGGTGCCGCCCAGCAGGCCGCCCAGCGCCAGCGCGAAGCCGGTCACCGAGGGCAGGATGGCGATGCGCGCCCCGTAGGAGAGGGCGATGGTGCGCTCGCCGAGGCCCTTCGCCTTCGCCAGGCGCGAGTAGTCCTCACCGAGCGTCTGCACCATGTTGTTGCGCATCGCGAGGATCCAGCCGAGCGGCCCGGTGATGAGCAGCGCGATCATCGGCAGCGCCGCGTGGGAGATCGCGTCGCCGATGAACGGCCAGTTCCATCCCGGCACGGTGTCGCCGTAGCCGCCCGACTCCGGGAAGACCTGCCAGGTGAAGCAGAACAGGAAGATCAGCATCAGCGCGATCCAGAAGAAGGGCAGCGTCCCGAGGAACGTCGACCCGAGCGTGAGGACCGAGTCGACCCGCGAGCCGCGGCGGTAGGCGGCCCACGACCCGAGCAGCGTGCCGATGACGAACGACACGATCGTCGTCACACCGACCAGCACGATCGTCCACGGCATCGCCTGCGCGATCACGTCGGTGACCTTGTAGGGGAAGTAGGTGAACGAGACCCCGAAGTCGCCGCGGACGATCGCCCCGAGGTAGTCGAGGTACTGCTGGAACAGGTTCTTGTCGCTCACGCCGAGCATGAGACGCACCGAGTGCAGCTGGGCCGGGTCGATGGAGGCGTTCCGGCCGACCAGCTTGCGCACGATGGCCTCCGCCGGATCCCCCGGCTGCAGCCGGGGGATCAGGAAGTTGAGGGTGATCGCCGCCCACAGGGTGGCGACGAAGAACCCCGCTCTCCGGAGGAAGTACCGCATGGCCGGGCTCCTACTTCGCCGGCTTCAGGTGGGTGAGGATGATCGGCATGTTGCTCGGCTTCGCGTACGGATCGCTCGCGCTCGGCCAGCCGACCGCGCGCTTCGTCGAGTACTCGAACCAGCTCGCGCCGTACCAGAGGGGGATGTACGGCTTCTTGTCGTACATGATGGTCGCGAGCTCGCCGACGGTCTTCTTCTGGGCCGCCGGGTCGGACTCCTGCCGGAGCTGATCGATCAGGGCGTCCGTCGTGCCGTCGCGCCAGCGGACCTCGTTGGTCTTCGCGGCCTCGCCGATCGGTGCGGTCTCGCTGCTGGCGAGCGGCTCGAGGAAGTTCCGGTACATGTCGCAGCTGCCGCCGCGCACGCCGAAGGTCAGATCGTACTGGCCGGTGAGGCGGTTCTGGCCCTGGACCTCGGGCGTCGGGTTCTGCATGTCGACCGTGATGCCGAGCGCGGCGAAGTCCTTCTGCACGATCTTCCCCGCCTGGATCCAGTCGTTCCAGCCGCCGGGGATCTGGATGGAGAAGCTCATCGGCTTCCCGTCCTTTCCGAGGCGCTTGCCGTCGGAGTCCAGCCGGTAGCCGGCCTCGTCGAGCGCCGCCTTGGCGGCCTTCACGTCGTACGAGATGTACCCGTCGTCGGGGATGCCTGACGGGAGCCAGTCCTTGGCGTTCGGCAGCACCAGGCTGGTCTGGCTGGCCGCCTTGACGTAGCCCTGCTGCGCATCCTCGACGATCGAGTCCTTGTCCATCGCCTGGGCGACCGCGTCGCGGAACGCCTCGTCGTCGAACGGCTTCTTGTCGAGGTTCATGTAGAGGCTGATCGGCGACCCGGCCGGGAACCAGTACTTGTTGTGCTTCGGGTCCTTCGCCACATACGACTTGTCGATGTCGGGGATGTACATCGCGTTGGAGTCGTAGTCGCCGCGAGCCAGCTTCAGCTGCTCCACCTGGCCCTGGTCGGAGTTGTTGAACTGGATCTTGTCGACCCGGATGCTCGAGGCCTGCCAGTAGTCGGGGTTGCGCTTGAGCACGAGCTTCGTCGGCGTGAAGCTCTCGGTCGTCATCGGTCCGGTGCCGACCGGCTTCGTGTTGGTGTACGTGGTCGGGTCGGCGACCTTCGACCAGATGTGCTTCGGCACGATCAGCACGCTGTTGACGGCCACGAGGCTGCTCGATCCCGGGCCGTCGAAGTGGAAGGTGACCGCGTCGTCCGCCGTCTTCTCGACCGACTTCAGGGAGGCCCACGCGCCGCGCGTGTCCAGAGCCGGGTACTTCTTGAGCATGTCGAAGGTGAAGACGACGTCGTCGGCGGTGAATGGCTTCCCGTCCGAGAACTTCACGCCGTCGCGGAGGGTGTACTCCAGCGTCGACGGATCCGCCCACTCCATCTTCGTCGCGAGCCAGGGCTCGTAGACGCAGGAGTACTCGTTGAGCATCATCAGCGGCTCGTAGAGGTAGTTGCCGACGCTGAGGGCCGTCGCCAGGTAGGGGTTGTAGTTCTCCTTGGGGTTCGAGCCTCCGCCGAAGCCGCCGAAGTTGAGCACGGGGATGCGGCCGTCGGTCCCTGCGGCGCTCGAGTCGCCTGCGCCGGAGCATCCGGTCAGGGCGAGGGCGGCGACAGCAGTCGCCGCGAGGACGGTCGTGAGCCTTCTGCGCGTCTTCGAGATCGGGCGTGGTCGGTCCATGGTGGACACCTCCTTGTGTCGGGGGATGGGGTGGTTCTGTGCGAGAGGTGGATGGGGGACGGGGTGCGATCCGCGCTACGAGGGGCAGCCGCAGCTGCCGCGGCGGATCACCTGGGACGGCACGACGGCGCTCTGGGCGGGCCGGCCGGCGATCAGGTCGAGGAGGAGGTCGGCGGCGATGCCGGAGAGGTCGCGGAGGGGCCGCGCGAGCGTGGTGAGGCCGGGACTGACGAGCGACGACATCGGCACGTCGTCCACGCCGGTGAGGGCGAGGTCGCGACCGACGGTCACTCCTTCGCTGAGGAGGGCGAACATGAGGCCGAGGGCGAGCTCGTCGTTGGCGGCGACGACGCCGTCGATCTCGCCGGCGCGCAGCAGGTCGAGGATGCGCGGAGCGGCGAGCACGCCGTCGGCCTGGGCCAGCCACGCGTGGATGGGCGCGGCCGGTTCGAGCCCGGCGTCGCGGAGGGCCGCGGCGTAGTTGTCGTACCGGGACTGGATGTCCGGCGAGTCGCTCGGGCGGCCGAGGAAGGCCAGCCGGGTGCGTCCGTGGTCGTGGATGAGGTGGGCGACCAGCTCGCGCATGTGGGAGTGGTCGCTGCGCACCTGGAGCGCGCCGTCCGGGATGCCCGACCCGCCCGAGTCGCCGCCGATCACGACCACCGGGACGAGGTCGGCGAGACGGCGGAGCGTCTCCTCGTCGACGACGCCGGCGTGCACGGCCAGCCCGTCCACCCGCTCGGTCATGGCTTCCAGGTCGGCGGCGGTGTTGCGCAGGGCGTGGGTGCCGAGGATGTTGACGCTCACCCCGGCCGCGATGGCCGCGCGGTCGAAGCCTTCGATCAGTTCGCCGAAGTAGGGGCCGCTGAGGCCGGGGAAGACGATGCCGAGGGTGCCGTTGCGGCGGTTGGCCAGGGCCGTGCCGAAGTGGCTGGGGCGGTAGCCGTGCTCGGCGATGGCCCGCGAGACGCGTTCCCGCATCTCCGGCGAGACCTGGCCGATCCCCCGGTAGACGCGCGAGACCGTGGCCGTCGAGACGCCCGCCAGCTCGGCGATCTGGCGCACGTTGAGACGGTCGCCCTCGCGCTTGCCGCTGCTCACATCCACTCCTTCGTCGGTGCCGGGGACCGCCGGGCGACTTCGCCGGCCGGGAGGGGTTGTCCTCCGCGGACGATTTGGTACGCTCGCCAGTAACCGGTTGCAGTAATCGGTTACAGCGACAATAAGCCCCAGGTCGTCAGATCACAACCCCTCCGAGGAAGGCCGATGATGTCCATCCCCACACGACTCGAACGCGCGCGCATCGTGATCGACGGCGAGCCGCGCATGGTGCTCGCCGGCGAGATCCACTACTTCCGGCTGGCCCGCGCGGACTGGGAGGACCGCATCCGCGCGGCCGTCGACGCCGGCCTGAACGCGGTCGCCAGCTACATCCCCTGGATCTGGCACGAACTCCCCGACGGCACGATCGACGTCACCGGCGAGAGCCGCCCGGAGCGGGACCTCGGGGCGTTCATCGACCTGTGCGCCGAGCACGGGCTCTGGTTCATCGCCCGCCCCGGCCCCTTCCAGATGGCCGAGCTGAAGAACGAGGGTCTGCCCCACCGGCTTCGCCGCGAGCATCCCGAGATCCACCCCGTGGGCTGGGACGGCGCCCCTGCCTCCACACGCACGGTCGACTACCTGGCTCCCGCCTTCCTCGCCGAGGCCGAGCGCTGGTACGACGCCGTGCTCGCCCCGCTCGCCGAGCGCCAGCGCGAGCACGGCGGCCCGGTCATCGCGGTCCAGCTGGACAACGAGGTCGGCATGCTGGACTGGGTCTCCAACACCCCGACGCTGACCGATCAGGCGGTCCGGGAGTTCTCCGCGGCGTCCGGGATCGCCCTCGACCCCCGCGGCGGCGCGGCGGGGACGGACGACGAGCTGGCCCTCCATGCGGCGCTCGGCCGCTTCACGCGGACACGCTTCGCGCGCTACCTCCAGACGCTGGAGGCCTGGGCGCGCGACCGGGGGATCACCGCTCCGCTGCTCGTCAACATCCACGGCACCGGCGGCGGGCGCGGGCTCACGTATCCCATCGGGGTGAGCCAGCTGGCGCCCGCCTACCGCGGCCGCGCGGGGCTCACCGGCGGCACGGACATGTACCTGGGAGAGCTCACCGTCGAGAACGTCGCGGATCTGTACCTCGGCAACGCGATCACCGCCTCCGTGCACGGTGCCGATCAGCCGCTGACCGCCCTCGAGTTCGACGCGGGCGACGGCGACTACGGAGAGGACCTGGCCGCACTGACCTCGCCGGAGGCCACCGTGCTGAAGACGCTGCTGGATGCCGCCCAGGGCGTCAGAGGGATCAACTACTACCTGTTCGCGGGCGGGATCAACCCGCTGCTCGACGCCCCGGTCGGCGACGGGGACGACCGCATCGGCTTCACCGGCGAACGCCACGGCTTCGCCGCCCCGATCGGTCCGGAGGGGGAGCGGTCGCCGTCCCTCGACGGTGTCGCGCAGGCGACGGCCGCGGTGCGGGAGCACGAGCGGCTGTTCGCCGTGGGCACCCAGGTCACCGACGATCTGGTGCTCGGCTTCGTCGCCGACCACTACCTGACCGAGTACGCGCATCCCGCGGCTCGTCGCCGGCAGCAGCAGGTGCGCGACCTGGAGCGGCATCGCGGATTCGGCGCCCGTCAGACGCTCGTCCGCGCGCTCGTGCTCGGCGGCTGGAGCTTCGGCGCGCTCGACCTGCAGGCGGCCGCGGGAACCGACCCCGCCTGGAGCGCGGGCATGCCGGGCGACGACCGCGACGGGCGCGACCGCGAGCTCATCGTCCTCGCGACCGGCGCGGAGCTCGGTCGCGGCGTGCAGGAGTTCCTCGCCCGGCACGTGCGGACCGGCGGCCGGCTGCTGCTCGTCGGCGATCTGCCCGCCCACGACGCCGACGGAACGCCGTGCACGACGCTGGCCGACGCCCTCGGAGTGACGAGCGCCGGCCATACTCAGGAGCGGGTAGACGCGGACAGCGAGTACCACCCGACGGTGCGAGCGGTCGGACCCCTCGCGGACCACGGCGTGCGAGAGGTCCGCGTCGGCGGCGCCCAGCTCTTCGCGGGCGCCGGCGAGGAGCTGCTGCGCGAGCGCGGGACCGGCCGGCCGGCGGCGGTGCGCGTCACCCTGGACGGCGGCGGCGTCGCGGTGCTGCTGGGTGCCGACTACCCGGTGCATGCGGGCTTCTGGCGCGATCTCCTGGCGCTCGCCGGAGCGCGACCGCGCCTGGAGCTGAACGGGGACCGCCCAGGGGTGGTCGCCGTCCCGGTGGCGGCGGACGGCGAGGCGGCCATCGTTGCGATCAACGTCGCCCCCTACCCGGTCACGGTGGCGCCCGCGTTCGACGGGGCGCCGCTGCCCGCCGAGCCCGTGCTCCTGCCCCCGCGCGGCCACCGCATCCTGCCCCTCCCCGACGCCCGGCGCACCGCCCCCACCCCCGACCGAACGGAGACCTTCGCGTGACCCCCGACTACCGCACATCCGACGACGGAGTGCTCTACCGCGACCTCAACGGCAACGGGCGGATGGACCCCTACGAGGATCCCCGCCGGAGCGTGGAGGATCGCGTCGCCGACCTCCTCGGGCGGCTCAGCCTGGAGGAGAAGGTCGGTCTGATGTTCCAGACCGTCATCGAGGCCGGGCAGGACGGCACGCTCATCGAGACCGCCGGCGCCATCTCGAAGTCGCCGACCTCCACGGTCGTCGTGGGCAAGCGGATGAACCACTTCAACGTCCACCAGCTGCCCGGTGCCCGGCTCTCCGCCCGGTGGAGCAACGCACTGCAGAAGCTGGCGGAGCGGACGCCGCACGGCATCCCGGTCACCGTCTCGACCGATCCACGCCACGCGTTCGTCGAGAACTCGGGCGTCTCGTTCTCGGCAGGCCACCTCTCGCAGTGGCCGGAGCCGCTGGGTCTCGGTGCGATCGGGGACGAGGACGCGGTCCGCCGCTTCGCGGACATCGTCCGGCAGGAGTACACGGCGATCGGCATCCGCGCTGCGCTCCACCCGACCGTCGACCTCGCCACCGAGCCCCGCTGGGCGCGGCTGCCCGGCACGCTCGGGGCGGACCCGGAGCTGGTGACCCGGCTGGCCGGCGCCTACCTCGACGGGCTGCAGGGGCCGGAGCTGGGGCCGCAGTCGGTCGCCTGCACCACCAAGCACTTCCCCGGGGGCGGCCCGCAGAAGGACGGCGAGGACGCGCACTTCCCCTACGGCCGCGAGCAGACCTACACGGCGGGTCGCTTCGAGGATCACCTGGAGCCGTTCCGCCTGGCCATCGCCCGGCGGACGAGCGCGATCATGCCCTACTACGGCATGCCCGTCGGCCTGGAACTCGACGGCGAACCGGTCGAGGAGGTCGGGTTCGGCTACAACAAGCAGATCGTGACCGGGCTGCTGCGCGAGAAGCTGGGATACGACGGCGTCGTCGTCACCGACTGGGAGCTCGTCAACGACAACCACGTCGGCGACCAGGTGCTGCCCGCGCGTGCCTGGGGCGTGGAGGAGCTGGGGCCGGAGGAGCGCATGCTGCGCATCCTCGACGCGGGTGCAGACCAGTTCGGCGGCGAGGAGTGCGTCGACCTGCTGCTCGGTCTGGTCCGCGCCGGGAGGGTCTCCGAGGAGCGCATCGACGAGTCCGCGCGCCGGCTGCTCGCCGTCAAGTTCCAGCTCGGGCTCTTCGACGACCCGTACGTCGACGAGGACGCCGCCGAGCGCATCGTCGGCCGCGACGACTTCCAGCAGGCGGGCCATCGCGCGCAGGCCGAGTCGCTGACGCTTCTGCAGGCGGCGGACGAGGCCCTGCCGCTGCCGGACGGCATCCGGCTCTACGTCGACGGCGTGGATGCTGCGGTGGCTTCGCGCTACGGCGCCGTCGTGCAGGAGCCGGCCGCGGCCGATGTCGCGATCGTCCGCGTCGCCGCGCCGTGGGAGCACCGCGACGACCTGTTCCTGGAGGCGTGGTTCCACCAGGGCTCGCTCGAGTTCCCGGAGGCGGAGGTGTCGCGCATCCGGGCGATCGCGGACCAGGTGCCGGTCATCCTCGTGGTGACGCTCGACCGGGCGGCCATCCTGACGCCGTTCGCCGACATGCCCGGGATCGCCGCGCTGGCCGGCGTCTACGGGGCGAGCGACGCCGCCGTGCTGGATGCGCTGACCGGTCGCATCCCGCCGCGCGGCCGCCTCCCGTTCGAGCTTCCGTCCTCGATGGCTGCCGTCGAGGCGCACGCGCCGGACGAGCCGGGCGGCTCGGCCGACCCGCTGTTCCCGCTCGGCCACGGGCTGGTGCTCGCGACCGCGCGCACCATCTAGCCGCGAGCCGGGGGGCGCCGCCGCCCCTGTCTCCGCGACGGCGCCCCGCGCTAGGGTGAGCGCGAGGAGGCCGCCATGCATGTCCCGCGCCCGTCGAAGGAGACCGAGGAGCTGTTCCGCTCGGTGGTGCCGGAGGCGCCCGGTGTGAGCGTGCGGCCGATGTTCGCGAACCTGTGCGCGTTCGTCAACGGCACGATGTTCGCCGGGCTGTTCGGCGACAGCATCGGAGTGCGCCTTCCCGATGAGGGGACGCGCGCGGAGCTGCGCGCGGTCGAGGGCACCGGACCGTACGGTCCGCCCGGACGGCGGATGGCCGCGTACGTCTCGCTGCCCGAGGCATGGAAGGACGACCCCGACCGGCTGCGCGAATGGATCGCGGTCGCGTTGGAGCAGGTCGCCCGGATGCCGCCGAAACCGGCGAAGCCGCGGAAGGCCGGCTAGCGCTACGCCTCGACGAGCGCCGAGCGGATGACGGAGGTGAAGAACGTGAGGCCGTCCGTCCCCGAGCGCATCGCGTCCGGGGTGTCCGGGCCGAAGCCGGGCTCGACCGCGTGCTCCGGGTGCGGCATGAGGCCGACCACGTTGCCGCGCTCGTTGCGGACGCCCGCGATGTCGTCGAGCGAGCCATTCGGGTTGACGCCCGCGTAGCGGAAGACCACGAGGCCCTCGCCTTCGAGCCGCGCCAGCTCCTCGGCCGACGCGATGAAGCCGCCCTCGCCGTTCTTCAGCGGGATGACGATCTCCTGGCCCTGCTCGAAGCCGTTCGTCCACGGCGTCTGCGTGTTCTCGACCGTCAGGTGCTGGTCGCGGCGGATGAAGGTGCCGTGGTCGTTGCGGATCAGGCCGCCGGCGACCAGGTGCGCCTCCGCCAGCATCTGGAACCCGTTGCAGATGCCGAGCACGGGCATCCCCTTCTCCGCCGCATCCACGACCTCGGTCATGATCGGCGAGAGGGAGGCGATGGCGCCGCAGCGCAGATAGTCGCCGTACGAGAATCCGCCGGGCAGCACGAGGGCGTCGACGCCCTGCAGGTCGTGCTCGCCGTGCCACAGCGCGACGGGCTCGGCGCCCGCCATGCGCACCGCGCGCAGGGCGTCGCGGTCGTCCAGGGAACCGGGGAAGGTGATGACGCCGATGCGCATCAGGCGTCGACCTCGGCCGGGTAGTGGATGCCCACCACGTCCTCGATCACGGAGTTGGAGAGGATCTCGCCCGCGATCTCCGCGACCGTCGCGCGCACCTCGTCGTCGATGGGGCCGTCCACGGTCAGCTCGAAGCGCTTCCCGACGCGCACTCCGGTGACGACGCCGCGACCGGTGCGGGCGAGCGCACCGGCGACCGCCTTCCCCTGTGGGTCGAGCAGCTCGGCCTTGGGCATCACTTCAACAACGATCGTCGGCACGGGGACACTCCGCTCACTCGGGCGCAAAGGGTGGGGGTTTCGCGTCGATTCTACCGTGCGGGCGCGGGGATGCGGTCCGGCGCCGCCACAGCGGCGGCGTGGGCGATCGCGCGCTCCTCCAGCTGTGCCCGCAACTGCTGGAACAGCCGAGCGGACGCGGTCCCCGGCCAGTCGGCGGGAAGGGCAGCGGCGGGGAGCCCGGGGTCGCGGTACGGGATCACCCGCCACTCGTCGAGGGCGCGGATCCACGTGGCGAAGGCCCGGGCGTCGTCCAGGGGATGCGGCAGCTCGCCGAACCGGGAGAGGAAGGACTCGTGCGCCGTGCGGATGACGGCGAGGTCGTACCAGCGCGCGAGCCCGGCGGAGAGGTCGCCGCGCGGGGACGCGTCCGCGAACATCGCGACGACCGGGCGGCCGGCGCGGTGGTCGTCCGACGCGCTCTCCGTGACGGCGGCGGCCAGCTCCGCCTCCAGCGCCGACGGCGCGATCCACAGGCCGTCGGCCACCGTTCCGCAGCCGAGCGCGGCGAGGCGGCGACGCAACCGGTCGCGCGAGCCGCGGGCATGCTCCGGGAACGAGAGGGACAGCAGCAGCCAGCGCGACGCCTCCACCCGCTCGCCGAAGATGCGCGCGTCCCCGCGCTCCAGCATCGGCACCGCTGCCGGGTCGAGCGCGTAGCCGGCGACTCCGTCTCGGGGCTCTCGCCGGAGGACGCCCCGCGCGCACAGCCGCACCAGGCTGGAACGCGCGGTCGCCGCGGGCACGCCGAGCGCATCCATGAGGCGGACGGCGCCCGCGGCGCTCATCCACCCGCCGATCGGGCGGAGGACGCTGCCCACCACGGTCCGCAGCAGCGCGGTCGCGCTACCGCTGGCGGCCTCGGGATCATCGCGCACGACGCGTGCGTCGGTGCGCGAGGCGACGCCGGCCTCAGTCATGCGTGAGCTCGCCGAGGGCGTCGCGCACCGCGGCCATCCCGGTGCAGACCTCCTCGAAGCCGGTGCTGAGCGGCGACAGTCCGACGCGCAGGCCGTCCGGGTCGCGGTAGTCGGGGATGACGTCGCGCTGCCACAGCAGCGCCGTGACCTCGCGCATGGCCGGGTGGCTGAGCGTGATGTGGCCGCCGCGGCGCTCGGGGTCGCGCGGCGATGCGAGGGTGACGCCGAGCGGGGTCAGCCACTCGTCGGCGAGAGCGACGGCGAACTCCGTCAGCGCGATCGACTTGGCCCGCACCGCCGCGATGCCGGCCTCCTCGATCATCGCGATGGTGTCGCGCATCGCCAGCATCCCGACGATGGGAGGCGTTCCGCTGAGGAAGCGCCGGATACTGTCGGCCGGCACGTACTCCGGGCCCATCAGGAAGACGTCGCGAGCGCCCATCCAGCCCTGGACCGGCTGCGCGATGTGCGGGATGAGCCGCGCGTTCACGTAGCCGAAGGCGGGCGACCCCGGGCCGCCGTTCAGGTACTTGTAGGTGCAGCCGACGGCGAGGTCCACGTCCGCGGCGTCCAGCTCCACGGGCACCGACCCTGCCGAGTGGCACAGGTCCCACAGCACAAGGGCGCCCGCGTCGTGGACGATGCGCGTGATGGTGTGCAGGTCGGCCAGGAAGCCGGAGCGGTAGGCGACGTGGCTGAGCACGACGAGGGCTGTCTGCGGCCCGACGACCGCGGCCACCTGCTCCGCCGTCACACCCGCCTCGGTGTCCGCCTCGATCCACACCAGGCGCAGGCCGCGCTCGCGGGCGATGCCGTCGAGCAGGTAGCGGTCGGTCGGGAAGTTGTCCGTGTCGAGCACGATCTCGCTGCGCTCGGGGAGGCTGTCGACGGCCGCGCGCGCCAGCTTGTACAGGAGGACCGTGGTCGAGTCGCCGATGAAGGTCTGCCCGGCAGCCGCGCCGAGGGCCGCGCGGCCCAGGTCGTCGCCGATCGCGAACGGCAGCTCCATCCACTCCTCGTCCCAGCCGCGGATCAGCCGATCGCCCCAGCCCTCGACGAGGAACCGCTGGATGCGGTCGATGCTCGCCCGCGTCGGCCGGCCGAGGGAGTTGCCGTCGAAGTAGGCGGTCACGGCGCCGCTGCCGTCGTCGATCCCGGCGAACCGGCTGCGGAAGGCGGCGAGCGGGTCGGCGGCGTCGAGGGCGCGTGCCGCACTCAGCGGGTCGGGGGACAGGGCGGCTGGAGGTGCCGTGTCGAAGTCGGTCATGCGGGGTCCTCCGGGGCGGTCGGACGGTCGGATGCGGTGAAACGGTCGGATGCGGTGAGGGCACGAGCGGTGAGTCCGCGCGCGGTGGCGAGCCAGGCGGGCAGCGCGTCGGGGTCGGTCGGCGGTGCGGCCGGTGCCCAGGCCAGGCGGGGGCCGACGGTCGGCGCCTGGTCGTCGTCCGGGCGGCGCAGGCCGGCGATCGAGCGGATCAGGTGGTCCGGGTGGACGCCCGCCTCGAGCATCCCGCGCAGCTCGCGCTCGTTGACGCCCACCGCGAGCGGCCCGTTCCCCAGATCCGTTCCGTAGAGCACCCGGCCGCCGGCGCGGGCGAAGCGGCCCAGGTTCTCCGACGCGACGGCATGCTGCTCGGTGGGGTCTCCCCAGCCGTGGATGTCGAGGGTGCTGACCCAGCTCATGCCGCGGCGGACGCACTCGGCGATGAGGTCGTCGTCGACCCGCTCGGTGAACGGGGTGTGCGCGAGCTGGTCGGCCCCCGCGCGGACGGCGCGGGCGGTCTGCCCGGCGCCCTGGACGTGGACCGTGACCGGCGCCCCCTGCGCGTGGGATTCCGCGACGATGCTGTGGAGAACGTGATCGTCCACAGTTTCACCGGCCTCGGTGTTGAGCGTGACCTTGATGAGGGAGGCTCCCATCATGATGTTCGCCCGCACCGCCAGCCGCGCCTCGCGCTCGCCGCCGACCTCCGTCGAGGAGCCGGGAGGTCCCCATCCGGCGTTCACCGGGTAGCCGCCCTCGCAGGTGATGAGCGAGCCGACGATCGCGACGGACGGACGCGTGAGGTCGTCGGTCAGCCATCCGGCGGCCACGGCCGGCACCCAGCCGAGGTCGATCGCGTGCGTGATGCCGCCCGAGAAGACGGCGTGCTGGTCGGTCAGCCCGACGTGGGTGTGGTGGTCGGTGAGGCGCGGGAAGATCGTGCCGCCGAGGTGCTCGTGCCGGGCGTGCGAAGGGATGTCGTCCACCGCGTGGAGGCGCTCGCCGTCGCTGCGGAAGGTCGTCGTACCGAAGAACCGATGGCCGTTCCACACGGCATCGACGGTGAGGTAGGCGTCGTCGCTCATGCGGGTGCTCCGATCTCGGTGCGGACGGCGTAGAGCTCGGGGAAGAAGGTCAGTTCGAGCGCCTTCTGCAGGAACGCGGCGCCGGTGGATCCGCCGGTGCCGGTCTTCATCCCGATGGTGCGCTGCACCGTCTTCAGGTGACGGAACCGCCAGAGCTGGAAGTTGTCCTCCAGGTCGACGAACTCCTCGCAGGCCTCGTACTCGGGCCAGTGGTCCGTGGCGTGCTCGTAGATCTCGCGGAAGACCGGCACCAGCTCCGGGGTGAAGACGTGCGCCTGCGTGACGTCCCGCTCCAGCAGCGAGGCCGGAACGGCGAAACCGGCCCGCGCCAGGTACCGCAGGAACTCGTCGTAGATGCTGGGCGCATCCAGCAGGGCGGCGAGGAGCGCGTGGGCGGCCGGGTCGCTCTCGAACACGCTGAGCATGCGGCGGTTCTTATTGCCGAGCACGAACTCGACGGCGCGGTACTGGTACGACTGGAAGCCGGACGAGTTTCCCAGGAAGCCGCGGAACTCCGCGTACTCCGTCGGCGTGAGCGTGGCGAGCACCGACCACTGCTCGGTGAGGGTGCGCTGGATGTGCTTCACGCGGGCGATGCGCTTGAGTGCGGGCGAGAGGTCGTCGGCGCGCAGGAGGTCGCGGGCGGACTCCAGCTCGTGGAGGACGAGCTTCAGCCAGAGCTCCGTCGTCTGGTGCTGGATGATGAACAGCAGCTCGTCGTGGTGTTCCGGGCGGCTCACCGGGCGCTGAGCGCTGAGCAGCGTGTCGAGCTCCAGGTAGGAGCCGTACGACATCCGCTCGCGGAAGTCGGTGACGATGTCGGGATCGAACTCGCGGGTGTTGTCGCCGTCGGCCATGCTGCAATTCTGCGCCGACCGCCGCAATACTGCAACAGCCGGTATGGGTACTGTTCCCCGACGATGGCGGCACCCGCCGTCCTCGCTCCGTTCACCCTGGCGTTACCTCCAGTTGCGACCACCGTCGCACCGGGCTCATAGCGTGGCGCACTGACCCACGAACAAGGCACGCGGTGAGCGGGGACGCAGGGAGGCTCCGGATGGGCAGGCACTACGACCTCGCAGTGGTCGGCGCCGGGATCGTCGGGCTCGGGCATGCCGTCGCCGCCCTCCGGCGAGGACTGACGGTGGCCGTGATCGACCGCGCCTCCGGCGTGCAGGGGGCGTCGGTCCGCAACTTCGGCCACCTCGGCATCACCGGGCAGGAGGGCGAGGCGCGCGCGTACTCCGAGCTCGCCCGCGAGCTGTGGCTGACCCTGGCTCCCGAGGCCGGCTTCTGGCTGCGCGAGTCGGGGAGCATCGTCGTCGCGCGGGCGGACGACGAACTCGCCGTGCTGGAGGAGTTCCGCGAGCGGCGCGGAGGCCACGACGTCCGGCTCCTCACCCCCGCCGAGGTGCGCGAGAGCGTCCCGGTCGCCGACGGCGTCGCAGTGGGCGGCGCCCTGCTGCCCTCCGACCTGCAGATCGACCCGCGCGAGGCCGCCGCGGCGATCGCCCGCTGGCTGGACGCCCACGGCGTCGACTTCTTCTGGCAGACCGCGGTCTCGGGTGTGGAGCCCGGACTGGTGCGCACGCCCCGCGGACGGGTCGCGGCCGACGCGGTCGTCGTCGCCGTCGGGCACGACGTCGACCACCTGTTCCCCGGGATCGCCGAGGCGCACGGCATCGAGCGCTGCGGGCTGGACATGATGCTCGTGGAGGCGGCCCTCGAGCTGCCGCTGGCGACGCCGGTGCTGACCGGCTGGTCCCTCGTCCGCTACTCCGGCTTCGCCCGCACCCCCAGCGCTGCGGCGCTGCGCGAACGCCTCGCGGCCGAGCAGCCGGCCCTGGCGGCGCTGGACGTGAACCTCATGTTCGCCCAGCGCCCCGACGGCACCCTGATCGTCGGCGACACCCACGCGCGCGGTGCGGACGCGTCCCCGTTCCAGCACGAGGAGGCGTTCGCCCTGCTGCTGGAGCAGACGCGCGAGCTGTTCGGCGTCGCCGACCTGCGCGTCCGGGAGCGCTGGCAGGGCGTCTACGCGGCCGCGCCGGACGAGTTCCTTGTCGCCGCGCCGGCCCCCGGCGTCCGCGTCGTCTCCGTCACCACCGGCATCGGGATGACCACCGGGCTCGGCCTCGCCGACCGCGTCGTCGACGAGCTGTTCTCCGACGCCCCCGGCGCCCTGATCCCCGCGGGCGCCGCCCGCGTGCGCTAGCACTACCGCAACGAAAGGCACCATCGTGACCCCAGACGGACGCATCACCAGCGAGTTCGACGATGTCACCGTCGACGATGTCACCGTCGGCGTCGGGCCGGTCCGGGGCGGCATCCCGTCGGCGGCGGGGCTCACCGACGAGGAGTGGGACGACCTCGACGACCTGGACGAGCGGGAGGACGCGCTCGACGAGGGCGACGTCGACGACCGCGACGAGGACGACCTCGCCGATCTGGAACTCGTCGTGCTCGACCTGGCGGGGACGACCGTCCTCGACGACGGCCTGGTGCAGCGTGCGTTCGAGCGCGCGGTGGACGCCGCGGGTCTCGCGTCCTCCGCGGACGAGCGCGCTGCCGTCCTGGCTTTCGTTCACGAGACGATGGGACAGGCGAAGTTGGCCGTGTTCCGCTCGCTGAGCGCCGACGATGACCAGGCGCAGCACGCGGACGCCGTCTTCGAGTCCACGTACGCCGAGCTCGTGGCCGATGGGGGCCTTCGGCCGGTCCCCGGCGCCGAGGACCTCATCCGCCGACTGCGGGCGACGGGCGTCACCGTCGCACTGACCACCGGCTTCTCGCGGAGGACGTGCGACATCGTCCTCGACGCCCTCGGCTGGCACGACCTGGCGGACGTCACGCTGACACCGGAGGAGGCGGGCCGCGGCCGCCCGTTCCCCGATCTGCCCCTCACCGCACTGCTGCGCACGGGCGCATCCAGCGTCGAGGGCATGGTCGTGGTCGGCGACACGGCGAGCGACATCGCCTCCGGCATCGCGGCGGGCGCCGGCCTGGTCGTCGGCGTGCTGACGGGCGCGCACGACGAGCAGACTCTGCTCGACGCCGGAGCGGACGCGGTGCTCCCCAGCGTCGCCGACCTGCCCGATCTGCTGGGCTACGAGGCCGACGGCGGCGCCGCTGCGGGACACGGCATCCGGTGACGATCAAGGCGGTGACCCCGCGCGTCGTCGAGCCGCCGGCGCGCCTGGGGATGGGGGTCAGCGTGTACCCGTCGGCCACGGCCATGGTGTGGCCGGGCGACGCGCACACGCATGAGGCGGTGGCGGTGCCCGGGGTCCGTCTGGCTCCGGGCGACGTCCTGGTCGAGGTCGAGCTGGCGACCGTGTGCGGCACGGACGTGGAGGCGGTGCTCGGCCATCGCCGCACGCAGGCGCCGCTGGTGCTCGGCCACGAGCAGGTCGGCCGCGTCGTCGCGCTCGGCCGCGGCGGCGCGAAGACGACGGACGGTCATCGCGTCTCGCTGGGGGAGCGGATCGTGTGGTCCGCCGCCGTCCCGTGCGGGCGCTGCGTGCGCTGCCGCCGCGGGCTGCAGCAGCAGTGCCTGAGCCTCCAGAAGTACGGCCACGAGCGGATGCGGCGCGGCTGGGAGCTGTCGGGCGGCTTCGCCACGCACACCCACATCCTCGACGGCACGCCGCTGGTGCGCGTCCCGGAGGACATCCCGGCCGCGGTGCTCGCGCCCGCGTCGTGCGCGACCGCGTCGGTGGCGGCGGCGATCGAGGCGGCGGCAGAACTCGTCCCGCTGGACGGCGCCTTCGTGCTGATCGCGGGCGCGGGGATGCTCGGGCTGACGGCGACGGCGATGGCGGTCGAGGCGGGCGCCCGCGTCGTCGTGAGCGAGCCGATCCCGGAACGCCGCGAGTCCGCGCTCGCCTTCGGCGCAGCGGGCGCCGCCGACCCTGCCGCTCCCGCCGGCTCTTCGACCGGGCTGGCCGCGGTGCTCGCGAAGGCGGGCGGTCGCGCTCCGGCCCCGACCATCGCGCTGGAGCTCTCCGGGAACCCGGCAGCGGCCCGCTCGCTGCTCGACGCCGTCGACGTCGGCGGGGTGCTGGTGCTGGTCGGCCAGTCGGCCCCCGGGCCGGACCTCGGCGTCGCGCCGGAGGCCCTGATCCGCCGGCTGATCACGATCCGCGGCGTCCACAACTACGCCGCCCGGCACCTGGAGCAGGCCGTGCGGTTCCTGAGCGACGCGTGGCAGCGCTACCCGTTCGCCGAGCAGGTCGGCGAGACGTTCGCCCTGGCCGACGTGGATGCGGCGCTCGCCGCACGCACGCACCCGCGGGTCGCGGTCCGGCCGTAGCCTGGGGTGGTGTTCGACCGCTTCTTCGACCTGATCCGCGCGGTTCCCGTGCCGGACGACGCCGAGCTGCTGTACGGCGACGACGAGCTGGGCCGGCTCCGCGAGCGCAATCTGCGACGCTACCTCGCCGTTCCGCACGCGCCCGTCCTGCTGCTCGGCGAGGCTCCGGGCTGGCGGGGGATGACGGTGACCGGTGTGCCCTTCACCTCCGTCCGCGAGGTGGAGGCGGGCGTGCTTCCCGGCCTCGAGTTCCCGCCGGAGCCGCAGGCGCCGTGGGAGGCATCCAGCCGCGTCGTCTGGGAGACGATGCGCGAATGGCGGGGCCCGCTTCCCTTGTCTTGGCCGATCTACCCGCACCATCCGTTCGTCGCCGGCCGCCCGCAGACGAACCGCACTCCGCGTTCGTCGGAGGTGCGGGAGGGGGGGCCCGTTGCGCTGGAGCTGATCCGGGAGCTCGGCGTCGAGACGATCGTCGCGGTCGGCCGCAAGGCGCAGGGCGCGCTCGCGGAGGCGGGCATCGAGGCGCCCGCCGTCCGGCATCCCGCGCAGGGCGGTGCGCGGATGTTCTCCGAGCAGCTGATCGCGCTCAACCGCGCGATGCTCGACGCCGGCTGAGCGCATCCACCCGCTCAGTCGAGCGCAACCGCCTCGCGGTGCTGCCGGGTCTTGTCGAGATACCCGGCCGCGTTCTCGGCGATGCCGCGGACCTCGTCGTCGGTCAGCTCGCGGCGCACCTTGGCGGGAACGCCGGCGACGAGCGAGCGCGGAGGGATCTCGGCGCCCTGGGTGACCACGGCGCCCGCTGCGACGAGGGAACCCGCGCCGATCCGGGCGCCGTTGAGGATGGTGGCGCTCATCCCGATGAGCACGTCGTCCTCGATCGTGCAGCCGTGGAGCACGGCGTTGTGGCCGACGGAGACGCGGTCGCCCACCGTCAGCGGGTAGGCGGGGTCGACGTGGGCCGAGACGTTGTCCTGCAGGTTGGAGTCGCTGCCGATGACGATCGGCGCGTTGTCGGCGCGGACGACCGCTCCGTACCAGACGCTCGCGCGGGGATTCAGCGTGACGTCGCCGACGACGGTCGCGCCGGGCGCCACCCAGGCGTCGTCGGCGACCTGCGGTGAGCCTCCGTCGGGGAGGGCGAAGAGCATGGGATCTCCTTCCGGCCGTGTTCCCCACGGTACTTGACGACCATTCACCCATGCCGTATATTCCTCATGGAATAATCAACTCGAAAACATTGAGAGCATGTCCGAACCTCGCACCCTCACCCCCCTCGCCGTCGCCGCGCTCGCGCTGCTCGCCGAGGGCCCGTCGCATCCCTACGAGATGTACCAGACGCTCATGCAGCGCTCGGAGGACCGGCTGGTCAAGGTGCGCCCGGGCTCGCTGTACCACACCGTCGACCGGATGGAGGCGCACGGCTTCGTGCGCGCCACCGGCACCGAGCGCGAAGGCAACCGGCCGGAGCGCACCACCTACGAGATCACCGACGCGGGCACCCGAGCACTCGGCGAGCGCATCACCGAGATCATCGGAACGCCCACCAACGAGTACCCGGAGTTCCCGCTCGGCCTCGGCGAGGCGCACAACCTCCCCGTCGACACCGTGATCGCGCTGCTCCGCAAGCGCGTGGGCTTGATCCGCGCCGACACCGGGGTGCTGGATGGCGCCATCGCCGACCTGACGCTGCGGGGGGTGCCCGCGAAGTACTGGCTGGACGTGCGCTACCAGCGAGCCATCGCCGCCACCGAGGCGGACGTGCTCGAGACCCTGATCGCAGACCTCCAATCGGGCGCCGTGTCGTGGTCCGAAGAAAAGCATTGAGAGAAGACCAATGGAACGTCAACTGAAGCCGTGGCCCGCCCTCTGGGCGCTCGTCATCGGGTTCTTCATGATCCTGATCGACACCACCATCGTGTCGGTCGCCAACCCGTCGATCATGAAGGGGCTGAACCTCGGCACCGACTACAACGCCGTCATCTGGGTGACGAGCGCATACCTGCTCGCCTACGCGGTGCCGCTGCTCATCACCGGCCGCCTCGGCGACCGGTTCGGCCCGAAGAACCTCTACCTCGTCGGCCTGGTGGTGTTCACCCTGGCGTCCGCCTGGTGCGGGTTCGCCGGGTCCATCGGCTTCCTGATCGCCGCGCGCGTCGTGCAGGGACTCGGCGCCGCCCTGATGACGCCGCAGACCATGGCCGTCATCACCCGCATCTTCCCGCCGGAGCGCCGCGGCGCGGCCATGGGCCTCTGGGGTGCCGTCGCCGGCGTCGCCACGCTGATCGGCCCGCTGCTCGGCGGCGTGCTCGTCGACAGCCTGGGATGGGAGTGGATCTTCTTCATCAACGTCCCGGTCGGCGTCGTGGCGTTCATCCTCGCGATGCGTCTCGTCCCGAAGCTCCCCACGCACTCGCACAGCTTCGACATTCTCGGCGTCATCCTGTCCGGCGTCGGCATGTTCCTGCTGGTGTTCGGCATCCAGGAGGGCAGCACCTACGACTGGGGCGTCATCTGGGGCCCGATCTCGGTCTGGGGCCTCATCATCGCCGGGATCGTCGTGCTCGCCGCGTTCGTCGTCTGGCAGGCGTTCAACAGGAAGGAGCCGCTGCTCCCCCTTCCGCTGTTCCGCGACCGCAACTTCTCGCTGTCGAACGGCGCGATCACCACGGTCGGCTTCGCCGTGACCTGTATGGCGCTGCCGCTGGTGTTCTACTTCCAGACCGTGCGCGGTCTCACGCCGACCGAGTCCGCTCTGATGCTCGCGCCGACCGCCATCTTCTCGGGAGTGCTCGCGCCGTTCGTCGGCCGGCTGATCGACAAGGTGAACCCGCGCAACATCGCCACCCCCGCGCTGGTGCTGTTCGCCTTCGCGCTGTTCCTCTACTCGCGGATGCTGTCCCCGGACGTGAACATCTTCCTGCTGCTCATCCCGAGCGCCCTGATGGGCATCGCGATGTCGGGCGTGTGGGGGCCGATCTCCACCACGGCGACGCGCAACCTGCCGATGAACCAGGCGGGAGCGGGATCGGGCGTGTTCAACACCACCCGTCAGATCGGCGCGGTGCTGGGCAGCGCGTCCATCGCCGCCCTCATCGAGGGGCGTCTCGCCGTCGACCTGCCGAAGGTCCCGGGCGGAGCCGCGAACGCCAGCGAGGCCGCCGCAGGCACCGAGCTGCCGCAGATCCTGCACGCCGGCTTCACCCAGGCGATGGCGGAGTCCCTCCTGCTTCCGGCGGCCGTCGCCTTCCTGGGCGCGCTGGTCGTCGTCTGGTGGGAGCGGCCGAAGCCGCCCGCGTGGGCGCGCCAGGCCGGTGGAGCCGGGGCCGGTGCGGGTGCCGCAGCTGCCGGCGCCCCGGCCGCCGAGGGTGCGCCGGCCGATGCGCCGGTCGCCGCGGGTGCGACGGCTGAGTCCTCTGAGGCCGCCACGCACGGCGCCCACGCCGCCCCGGTCCCGGTGGATGCGACCACCCACGGTGCTCATGCCGCTCCGGCGCCGCCCGCGACGGATCTCGCGCCCGGCGACGAGCCGCCGCACGGCCTCCACGCCGCGCCCGTCACCGACTGACGCCGACCGACACGAAAAAGGGAGGAGGTCGCAGCCACCCCGGCTGCGACCTCCTCCCTTTCGCGTTCCTCGCGGCGGCTCAGGCCGAGAACTCCTCCGCTTCCGTCACCACGCGCACCGCGTTGGACCACGGATCGTCGAAGCCAAGCGACCGGCCGTCCTCACGGGTCTGAACGCCGTAGTGCCGCATCCGCTCGGCCAGAGCACCGACATCGTCGGACGACGGCAATTTCAGCTGCACCTCGCCGAGGCCGAGGGCCAGGCGGCGGCGGCCGGCGCCGCGGCTGTTCCACGTGTTCATGGCCATGTGGTGGTGGTAGCCCCCGGCGCTGACGAACAGGGCCGAACCGCCGAGGGATGCGGTGGCCTCGAACCCGAGCCGGTCGACGTAGAACTCGCGGGCCGTCGCGACGTCTCCGACCGAGAGGTGGACGTGCCCGACGGAGGCGTCGCCGAACAGGGTCGTCGCGGCCTGCGTCGCCTCCGCGAGCGCGACCCCGCGCTCCGTCAGGTGCTCCGACAGGAAGGCGTTGGGGTCGAGGTACAGCGTGTCCATCTCGACCTGGCCGTGCGTCCAGCTCCACAGCGAGCGGTCGCGGTCCCAGTACAGCTCGACGCCGTTGCCCTCCGGGTCGGTGAAGTAGAACGCCGTGCTGACCAGGTGGTCGGCGCTTCCGGTGAAGGTCCCCGGCGCGCGGCGCGCGACCGAGTAGACGGCGGCCGCCAGCGTCTCGGGGGTGTCGAACACGATCGCGGTGTGGAACAGCCCCGCCTCACCCGGGCCCGCGTGCTTCAGCTCCGGCGCGTGCTCCAGCACGACCGCCGGTGTCGCTCCGCGGCCCAGCACCACCCGTCCGCCCTCGGCGGCGAGGACGCTCAGGGTGACGGCGTCGCGGTAGTACGCGGTCATCCGGTCGAGGTCGGCGACGCGGAGGGTCACCGCGCCCATCGCGGAGTCTGCGGGGAGGAGGTCTGTCATGCCAGACACAACGCCCCAGGTCACCGCGGTATTTCTCGACCCTGGGCGGAGGGCGCCCTCGGCGTCAGGTCTCGATCGCGCCGCCGGTCTCGGCCAGGTAGCGGCGCAGCGTGAGGGCGGGGTCGGCGGACTGCATCCGCCGGTAGCGGGCGAAGTCGAGCTGGCTGCGCAGGGAGGCGCCCGACCGCATCCGCTCCGCCTGAGCGCCCTCGACCGACTGGATGCGCGCCGCCTCGGCGAACAGCACCTCCCGGTCGTCGGCGCGGATCACGAGCACGCCATCGTCGTCGGCGACGATCCAGTGCTCCGAAGAGACCGCGACGCCGTCGAGGAACGCCGACCGCATCGCCGTTCCCGCGGGCGGCACACGGCGGGGCCCGAAGGGATGCGACCCGCGGCTGAACAGGGGCAGCCCGATCTCGCGCAGCTGTGCGGTGTCGCGGTGGCGTCCCCAGATGACCGCACCCGACATCCCGGCTGTCGCCGCCTCCAGCAGCATCAGGTCGCCGACGCACGCCTCATCGTCGCGACCGCCGTTGTCGACGACGAGCACCGCTCCCGGGGGAGCGTCGTCGATCGTCTCCAGCAGCACGTCGACGCTGCCGAGGTGGGTGACCGGAGCGGCCGGACCCTGGAAGGGTCGGCCGGGAAGGAGGGCGACCAGGTCGACCGGCGCGGTCCCGACAGCGAGGCCGAGACGCACGGCGGCGTCGGCGACGGCGGCCGTCGCGGGAGGCGGAGCGGAGGTGGCTGCAGCGTCCATGACGCGACGCTATACCGCGCGGCATGCGCGCTGCGGCATGCGTGCCGCGCCGGGGCCCACGGCGGGCGCGCGGCGGGCGTCACGCCCCGGTGAGCCGCTCCAGCAGCTCGCGATACCGCGCCGCCGTGCGCTCGACGATGTCGGCGGGGAGTTCGGGCGGCGTCCCGGTCTTGTCCCAGTTCGCGGCCAGCCAGTCACGGACGATCTGCTTGTCGAAACTGGCCATGCGCTCCTCCGGCGTCGGCGCCGACGCGTAGACGGCCGCATCCCAATACCGGCTGGAGTCGCTGGTCAGCACCTCGTCCGCGAGCGTGATCTCGCCCGTGGTCCGGTCGGCGCCGAACTCGAACTTGGTGTCGGCGATGATGATGCCCCGCGCCTCGGCGATCGCGGAGCCGCGCTCGTAGACGTGCAGCGAGAGGCGCCGCAGCTCCTCCGCCACATCCGCCCCGACCAGCTCGACCGTGCGCTCGAAGCTGATGTTCTCGTCGTGCTGCCCGAGCGGAGCCTTCCACGCGGGCGTGTACAGCGGCTCGGGAAGCCGGTCGCCGTTCCGCAGGCCGGCCGGCAGCGGGATGCCGCACACGCTCTGCGATGCGCGGTACTCGGCCCAGCCGCTGCCCGTCAGGTAGCCGCGGACGACGCACTCGACCGGGAACATGTCGAGCGGCTTCACCAGCATCGACCGCCCGGCGACCGCGGCGGGGATGCGCTCGACGACGGTGTCGCCCACCAGCGTGTGATCGGGGATCAGGTGGTTCGGCATGTCGTCCAATTGGTCGAACCACCACAGGCTCAGCGTCGTGAGCAGCTCGCCCTTGGCGGGGATGCCCGGCTCCAGCACGTGGTCGAACGCGCTCACCCGGTCGCTGGCGACCACGAGCACGCTGTCCGCATCGTGGAGGCCGGACGCGCCTTCCGGCACGTACAGGTCGCGGACCTTGCCTGAGTAGACGTGGACCCATCCCGGAAGTTCGCTCACCCGTCCATCGTAGGGCGAGCGGCGAACCTCCCGGGCGGGGCCGCTAGGTGAGCAGTTTGGCCTTGGCGGCCGAGAACTCCTCGTCGGTGAGCACTCCCTGCGTGTGGAGCGTCGCCAGCTGCTGCAGCCGGGTCATCATGTCGTCCTCCGGAGCCGCCTGCTGCTGTGCTGCGGCCTGCTGTGCTGCGGCCTGCTGCGCGGCCGCCTGCTGCTGCGCCTGGGCCTCCTGGGCCTGCTGTGCCGCCTGCTGCTGCTCGTACTGCTCCTGCTCGTACTGGTTCTGGTACTTCTGCTGCTGGTGGTGCTGCACACCGCCGGCGACCGCCGTGGCGGTTCCGGCGACGACCGCTGTGCGCGCCGCCATCCCGATCAGTCCCGGGCGTCCGAATCGTCTCAATGGCATGGTGTCCTCCTCAGCCTTCCGTGGTCTCGAGCTCGTCGAAGGCGTCCGCGGCGACCGCGTTGAGCACGGGCGCCGGGATGCGCTCGCTGTGCAGCACGACGCCGCCCGACTGGAAGAACCGGTTCGCCAGATCCTTCGCCCAGAGGTGCTCGATCACGAGGATCGCCCCGGTCGATCCCGGCTCCAGGAGCTCCGCGATCTGCTGCACGTCCTCGTCCCCGGCGAGCCCGGTGGCGTCGAGCGAGATGTCGGTCAACCCGATCTCGTCCCCGATCTCCTCGAGCTCGATGATGTCGACGCTCCCGTCGTCGTGGCGTTCGACGAACACCAGGTCGAGCAGTCGCACCGTGCCGTTCTCGACCAGGTCGAGGATCGCCTCGACGACGCCGGGAGACGGCCGGTCGGTGTCGAACTGAGCGACCATGAACTCCGCCGGACCGTACTCGAATTCGGCCATTTCATCCTCTTCTCCGCGGCCCACCCCGCTGTCACGCGCACCATACTGCGGCGGTGAGCGGCCCGGCAATGCAGCAGTTTCGCGGATCGGGGAGCGGCGTCATGTGCCCGGTCACATTCCTAGAATGGGGATGTCGATCGGAGCGGATGGCCGCCCGACGACCAACCGGGAGGACCTCGATGGCCGAGAAGAACTGGGCGGGCAACTACGAGTACCAGGCGGAGCGGATCGCCCGGCCGGACACGATCGACGAACTCCGGGAGCTGGTGCTGAGCGCCCCCGCGGTGCGCGCCCTCGGCAGCAGGCACTCCTTCAACGACCTCGCCGACACCCCGGGGCTTCTCATCAGCACCGCCGGACTGCCGGGCGATGTCCGCATCGACGAGGCCGCACGTACGGTCACCGTCGGCGGCGGCGTCCGCTACGGCGACCTCGCGCGCGTGCTGCAGGACGCGGGATGGGCGCTGCACAACCTCGCGTCCCTTCCGCACATCTCGGTCGCCGGCGCCATCGCCACGGCGACGCACGGCTCGGGCGACCGCAACGGCAACCTGGCCACGGCCGTCGCGGGCCTGCGCATCCTGACCGGGACGGGGGAGCTCGTCGACGTGCGGCGCGGCGACGAGGGATTCGATGGCGCCGTCGTCGGCCTCGGGGCGCTCGGCGTTGTCACGGAGGTGACCCTCGACATCCGGCCGACGTACGACGCGCGTCAGCGGCTGTTCGGCGGCGTGCCGTGGGAGGCCGTGATCGACCGGTTCGACGAGGTCACCTCCTCCGCCTACAGCGTGAGCCTCTTCACGACGTGGGACGAGGAGGCCGTCTCACTCGCCTGGCTGAAGGAGCTGGATGGGGTCGACTCGCTGATCGAGGACGACTTCTTCGGAGCGCCCGCGCTCACCGAGCCGCGGCACATGATCCAGACGATGGATGTGCGCAACACCACCGAGCAGCTCGGGGTCGTCGGCCCGTGGAGCGAGCGGCTGGCGCACTTCCGCTTCGAGTTCACCCCGTCGAACGGCGAGGAGATCCAGTCGGAGTACCTGGTGCCGCGGGCTCGCGCCGTCGAGGCGATCGAGGCCGTCCGCGCGCTCGCGCCGGTGGTGGCCCCGCTGCTGCAGATCTCGGAGATCCGCACCGTCGCGGCCGACGACCTCTGGCTGTCCAGCGCGTACGGGACGGATGTGGTGGGTCTGCACTTCACGTGGTTCCGCGATCAGGCCGGCGTCGAGGCCGTGCTCCCGCAGCTCGAGGCGGCGCTGCTGCCGCTCGGCGCGCGTCCGCACTGGGGCAAGCTCTACGTCGACCGCGACCGCGTCGTCCCGTCCCTCTACCCGCGCCTCGCCGACTTCGCGGCCCTCGCCGCCCGCTTCGACCCCGCCGCGCGCTTCCGCAACCCCTTCCTCACCCGCCTCCTCCCCTGACCCCCACCGTCGAGTCCGCACAAATTGCACACGAAACGCCGCTGGGGCGTGCAGTTTTTGCGTACTCGACGGTGGGTGGGGCGGGGTCAGGAGACGCGGGCGGCGATGTCGGTGCGGTACTGGGCGCCCTCGAGGTGGATGCGGTCGAGCGCCGCGTAGGCACGCGAGCGCGCCTCGGCGAAGCCGGTGCCGCGCGCGACGACCGACAGCACGCGTCCGCCGGTCGCGAGCAGCTCCCCGGTCGCCTCGTCGAGAACGGTCGCCGCGTGCGCGATCGTCACCTCGGGCACGGCGGCCGCCTCGCCGAGACCGGTGATCGGCCGACCGGTCTGCGGCGCCTCGGGGTACCCCTCGCTGGCCAGCACGACGGTCACGGCCGTGTCCAGGGCGAACTCGGGCCGGGGCAGACCGCCGAGGCCGCCCGTCGCCGCCGCGTGCAGCAGCGTGGACAGCGGCGTGACGAGCCGGGGGAGCACGACCTGCGTCTCCGGGTCGCCGAACCGGGCATTGAACTCGATCACGCGGATGCCGCGGTCGGTCAGGATCAGCCCGCAGTACAGCAGGCCGATGAACGGCGTCTGCTCGCGCGCCATCGTGCGCACGGTCGGCAGCGCGATCGTGTCGATGACCTCGTCCACGAAGCCCTCCGGCAGCCAGGGCAGCGGCGAGTACGCGCCCATCCCGCCGGTGTTGGGGCCGGCGTCGCCATCGAGCAGCCGCTTGTAGTCCTGCGCGGGTGAGAGCGGGAGCACGTCGTGGCCGTCGCTGAGCAGGAACAGCGAGACCTCCTGCCCGTCGAGGAACTCCTCGATCAGCACTCCGCCGTGCCGGAGCCAGTGCGCCGCGTGCTCGACGGCCGCTTCGCGCTCCTCGGTGACGAGCACGCCCTTGCCCGCGGCCAGGCCGTCGGCCTTGACGACGTAGGGCGCGCCGAACTCGTCGAGCGCCCGCTCGGCCTCGGCGAGCGTCTCCGCGCGGACGGCGCGGCCGGTCGGAACGCCGGCCGCATCCATGATCCGCTTCGCGTACGCCTTCGACCCCTCCAGCTGGGCCGCCGCCTTGCCCGGGCCGAAGACGGGGATGCCGCGGGTGCGCAGCGGGTCGGCGACGCCGGCGACGAGCGGCGCCTCCGGGCCGATGACGACCAGTTCGATGCCGTGCTCGAGCGCGTACTCGGTGACCGCGACGCCGTCGAGCGGATCGAGCGACGGCTCCACGCGCACGTCCTGCGCGATGCCGGCGTTGCCGGGCGCGGCCACGATGTCGTGGCGCGCCTCCTCGGCGAGCAGCGCGGTGATGATGGCGTGCTCACGGGCACCGGAACCGAGGACGAGAATCTTCACGCCACCATGCTAGAGGGAGTGGATGCGGCACTCCGGCCTCGTGTCGCCGCGGTGGAAGGATGGATGCCATGGCGAGAGCGAAGATCGCGGACGAGGTCGGCGGCCCGGCCGTCCGCACGGCCGTCGCGGGGGGCGCCGACCGCAACACCACGGCGACGGCGGTGCGGTACCTGCTGCAGCTCCTGGCGGAGCGCGCCCCGGGCAACACGGTCGAGGTGCGGGTCCCTCCGTTCGGCGCGGTGCAGTGCATCCCCGGTCCGCGTCACACCCGCGGGACGCCCCCGAACGTGATCGAGACGGATGCCGCCACCTGGCTGGCCCTCGCCTCCGGGTCGATGGCGTGGGACGAAGGGCTCGCCTCCGGCGCCGTCCACGCGTCCGGCCAGCGCGCGTCGCTGGAGGGACTCGTCCCGCTGCGCTACTGACCCGCGCCGGTCCGGCGCAGACGCTGCTGGAGGTCCTCGCGCTCTCGGCGCTGGCGCGCGCCCAGGTCCGTGAGTTCGTCGTCGAAGCGGATGACCACCCGGGTCGCCGCGGATACGTCCTCGTCGATGCGTGCGGTGACCCGCCGCAGTTCGTACTGGAAGCCGGGGTCGTCCTGAACACCCGCCGAACGGGCGACCCCGTAGAAGTGCTCCTGCATGCGGATCATCTGGGAGCGGTAGTAGTGGATGTGCTCTTCCGCCTGCTCGATCCGGTCGCGTGCGGCCGACGCCTCGCGTTCGTGGGCGTCTTCGAGTTCCCCGATGCTGTGGAATTCGGTCATGTGATGCTGTTCACCCCGCCCGTGTAGTCGAGGTTCGCGGTGATTCGGCCGACTCCCTGCTCCACCTTCTGGGCGACCTGACCGGCGAGGACGGCGGTGTCCACGCGGGCACCGGTCACGGTGAGGAAGACCTCCGCGGAGAGCCCCTGCACCGTCGTCCAGGCGGTGGCTCTCGTCGTCGCGTTCTTGACGTGCACCATCGGCGGCAGCATCGAGTGCAGGAGCCCGACGGCGGCGGAGTGGATCATGTCGTCGATCGCCGCCTGTACGGCCTCGGCGGCGCCTTCCAGACCCTCGCCGATCCCCGCGATCAGATCCTCGAGGTTCTGACCGCGCTGGTTCGAGAAGTATTCGGACACGGCTCGCTCCTTCGTCTGCTCACCGGCCGGCGAACGCCGACGCCCATCGGGCGTCTTGTTCGCCGGCGTGGACGACGGCGTTGCTGATGCCGTTGTAGAGCGAGTGGATGGTGTCGACGTGGTCGTCGATGCGGCGGTTGACCGCCTGGACGGCGTGCTCGTCGATGTTGTCCTCCACCCGCAGCCGTTCGGTGACCACGCAGTCCTCGATGTCCGCCTGGGTGAGGAAGGGGATCGTGAAGGCGCTGTTCTTGGCCTCGAGCAGGTCCAGGTGCATCCGCGCGGCGAGCCCTTCGTTCACGGATTTGATGGTGGTCAGGATGTCGGCGGCGCTGAAGATGTTGGAGGCCAGAGAGGTGGCCGCCAGTGTGTCCATCATGACCATGACCGTGGAGGCGGTCCGGCCCACGGATTCCCCGATCACGGGCACCTGGAGGGCGGTCATGGCGCCGGCGACCAGCACGGCCAGCGGCTCCCGCAGCATCGGCGGGACCGCGTGCAGGAGGTTCTCCGTGATCTGGTACGAGTTGCGGGCGGGAACTCCGGCGCCTTCGATCCGACCGCTGCCGTCGAAGCGGAAGCCGGTGGAGAGGTTGTGGTTGGTGAGGAGGCCCTGGAACGGTTTGCCTGTGACGTAGATGGCTGCGCCGGTGCCGTTGCCGTGCGCGTTGCCGATGGCATCCCACTCGTTCAGGAAGTTGCGGAGCGGATTCTTTCCGGCAGCGTGCTGCTGCTCGACCCATTTCCGTGCCTGCGGGGACAGGTGCTCCCACGGGTCGGGGCCGTTGAAGCTGGTGCACGACCAGTGCTTCTCCGCCGCGACATACATCGCCAGGTACCCGCCCAACGAGTGGCCGACGGCGGTGAAGCTCGCGCCGGGGTGCTTGGCCTGCATCTCCGTGGCGTACTTCACAGCCTGCTCGGTCTGTGTCGCCGTCACTCTGCCCGCGATGACCGTCTGCGCATCCGTGTTCAGGTCGCCGTGGTGGGCGGGGTTCGTCCCGGCGTACGAGACGTACAGGCGGGAGAGGTCCGGCGTGCCGTCGACCAGGGGCGCGACCGTGATCGCCTGAAACCCCGTCACCGGGTCGTTCACGGGCTCGTCGATGACTTCGAATATGGTGCCGCCTTGGCCGTCGGTGAAATGTCTGCCCTTGGCAATGGGCGGATTTGTCCAGCCGGGGTCCGCGGAATACACCTCGTTCGCGATTGCTGCGTCGTCGGAGTCAGAAGTCATTTGACGATCTCGGACGTGCCATCGCTGTACGTGAGAGCTACGCGCATCGGGGTAGGAGCAGGAACCCCGGTTGGCCAGGGCTCCCAAGAGGTCGAACCGATTCCGATGCCCAGAATCGCTTGGTATTCGACCTGACCCACGGACACGAGAGCATTGGCAGCCCATGTCCCGCTGCCGCTGACGCTGCCCTCCCGGGTGAAGGCGATTGCCTCGACTTCAGGGTGAGAGCCAATGAACTCGATCGCAGCTTTGCGTTGATTCGCCAGATTCGTCGAATGCTGGTGATTCATTTTTCCTCCATCGATTGAACAGCCACCCAAGCCGGTCGTGATTGCTGCCGCAATCACCGTGACGAGCGCTGCCCTGGCCACTGGTCTATGCAATCGGGGGTGCAGCGTCATTTCAGCACCTCACTTGTTCCATCGCTGTATATGACCTTGACCGGACCGTGCGGTGAGGATGATCCCGGCGGCACGGTAGGAACGCCGTCACCCCCAGAGAGAAGGATTCCGAGGAGCTCCTGGTATTCCTCTCCGTCAATCGTGAGGACGGCATCGGCGTTCCAGTCGCCCGCCCCGTTGACGTGGCCCTCGGACGTAAATCTGATGGACTCCAACGCTGGGTGGGGGTAGTCGCGGATGGTCTGCTCGGCGACCTTGCGCTGGTTCGCGAGGTTGTCCTCGGTCGAGAGCTGCTGGTTCACGATTCCTCCAAAGATCGAGCAGCCGCTCAGGCCTGCTGTGGTTCCTGCGGCGATGGTCACGGCAAGTGCTGCCGCGATGATTCGCCTGAAGCGTCGATAGTGCGTCACTTCAGGACCTCCGACGTGTCGTCGCTGTAGATGACGGTTACGGCCCCGGGTGTTGATCCGGGTGACGGCTTTGGAAATACCTCCCCGACAGACGTAAGAATCCCGAGGATCTCCCGGTAGTCCTTGCCGTCGATCGTGACAGTGGCGTTGGCACTCCAGTCGCCCCCGCCGTCAACGTGACCTTCACTGGTGAACCGGATCGACTCAAGCGCCGGATTCGGGTAGTCGCGCATGGTCTGCAGCGCCACCTTCTTCTGATTCGCCAGGTTCTCCTCCGTGGTCAGCTGCTGGTTCACCACTCCGCGAAAGACCGAGCACCCGCCCAGTCCCGCCGTGACGCCCGTGGCAAGCGTGACGACGAGCACCGCAACGACGACCCGTCGATACCTCGCCACGCCCGCACCCCCTTCCAACGCCTCTCACACCTAAAGACGCACCATCCCCGCATCCATGACGCCCGACGGTCGTTCAGTTTCGATCTGTGAAAATGGATGCATGAATGACAGTCCGGCCGACCCGGAGCAGACGCCGGAGCCGGACGGGATCGAGGAGACCGTCACGCCCGCCGAGGTCCGCGTGCGCCGGTCGCCGCGCTACTTCCGGTTCATGATCACCGGCGCCGTCCTGTTCGCGATCGTGGCGCTCATCCTCACCTTCTCGTTCCCCGAGAACCCGACCTACGACCGCGGTTCCGTCTTCGGCTTCCTGCTCGCGATCGGCGTGGCCGTGGGGGTCGCCGTCGGCGCGATCGTCGCCCTGGTGCTCGACCGGGTGACCGCCCGTCGAGCGCGCAGCGTCCAGGCGGATAGAATCGATGTGCGCGTCCCCGAGCCCGGGTCGTCGCCCGCGCGGCGTGAGGGCTCGCAGCCGGAGCCCGGCACGAACGACACCAGCACGAGCGACACCCAGAGCTGAACATCCCGACATCCTGAAAGGGGTCCGCTGTGGCCGGAGGCGACGGTCTTCTCAGTCACGATCTGCTACCCGGCGAGAAGGGACCGCAGGACGCCTGCGGCGTCTTCGGCGTCTGGGCCCCCGGTGAGGAGGTCGCCAAGCTCAGCTACTTCGGGCTCTACGCGCTCCAGCACCGCGGCCAGGAGTCGGCGGGCATCGCGACGAGCGACGGCGACAAGATCCTGATCTACAAGGACATGGGCCTCGTCTCGCAGGTGTTCAACGAGAACGCGCTGAACTCGCTGCCCGGCCATATCGCCGTCGGCCACACGCGCTACTCCACCACCGGCGCATCCAGCTGGCAGAACGCGCAGCCGACGCTCGGCTCGACGGCGAGCGGCACCGTCGCCCTCGGCCACAACGGCAACCTGACCAACACGGCCGAGCTGATGCAGCTGGTCCACGAGCGGTACCCGCAGCACGACGGAGAGCTCAGCCGGGGCAACACGACCGACACCGCAGTGGTCACCGCGCTGCTCACGGGCGACCTGGACCACACGCTCGAGTCGACCGCCCTGGAGGTGCTGCCGCGACTGCGCGGCGCCTTCTGCCTGGTCTTCATGGACGAGCACACCCTCTACGCGGCGCGCGACCCGCAGGGAGTCCGCCCGCTCGTGCTCGGTCGTCTGGAGCGCGGCTGGGTCGTCGCCTCGGAGACCGCGGCCCTCGACATCGTCGGCGCGAGCTTCGTCCGCGAGGTCGAGCCGGGCGAGCTGATCGCCATCGACGAGAACGGCCTCCGCAGCAAGCGCTTCGCCAGCGAGAAGCGCGCGGGATGCGTCTTCGAGTACGTCTACCTGGCGCGCCCCGACACCACGATCTCCGGCCGCGGCGTCTACGAGGCCCGCGTCGAGATGGGCCGCCAGCTCGCGCGCGAGCACGCGGTCGAGGCCGACCTGGTCATCCCGACCCCCGAGTCCGGCACCCCCGCGGCGATCGGCTACGCGCAGGCGTCCGGCATCCCGTTCGGTCAGGGCCTCGTCAAGAACTCGTACGTCGGCCGCACGTTCATCCAGCCGTCGCAGACCATCCGCCAGCGCGGAATCAAGCTGAAGCTGAACCCGCTGAAGGAGGTCATCAAGGGCAAGCGCCTGATCGTGGTCGACGACTCCATCGTGCGCGGCAACACGCAGCGCGCCCTGGTGTCGATGCTCCGCGAGGCCGGCGCGGCCGAGGTGCACGTGCGCATCTCGAGCCCGCCCATCACCTGGCCGTGCTTCTACGGCATCGACTTCGCCTCCCGCGCCGAGCTCATCGCCACCGGCCTCGGGGTGGACGAGGTGCGCCAGTCGATCGGCGCCGACAGCCTCGGCTACCTCTCCGAGGACGGCATGATCGACGCGACCGAGCAGCCGCGCGAGCTGCTGTGCACCGCCTGCTTCACCGGCAAGTACCCGATCGAGCTTCCGGATGCGCACCACCTCGGCAAGAACCTGCTGGAGCGCCCGGACGTCGCCGAAACGGACGACGGCTCCGACGCGACGTCCGACGGCTGCGAGCCCGGCCCTGACTCCGAATTGGAGCCGCTGCTGAGCTTCGGCGACCCCGGACGCCAGGAGTAGGACCGCTTTTCCGGTGCCGGCGGGCCACGGATACGATGGAGCGGTGACCGACTCCTCCGCCTCCTCGTCCGCCTCCTACGCCGCCGCCGGCGTCGACACTGCAGCGGGCGACCGGGCCGTCGAGCTGATGAAGGCCGCCGTCGGCCGCACCCACGGTCCCGAGGTGCTGGGCGGGGTCGGCGGGTTCGCCGGGCTGTTCGATGTCTCGTTCCTCAAGGACTTCGACCGCCCGCTGCTGGCCACCTCGACCGACGGCGTCGGCACGAAGGTCGCCATCGCGCAGGCGCTCGACAAGCACGACACGATCGGACAGGACCTGGTCGGGATGGTCGTCGACGACATCGTCGTCGTGGGAGCCCGTCCGCTCTTCATGACGGACTACATCGCGTGCGGCAAGGTGGTCCCGGAGCGGATCGCCGCGATCGTCGCGGGCATCGCGACCGCATGCGCCCAGACCGGCACCGCCCTCGTCGGCGGTGAGACCGCCGAGCACCCTGGCCTCCTGGGGCCGGACGACTACGACGTCGCGGGCGCCGCGGTCGGCGCGGTCGAGGCGGATGCGGTGCTCGGCGCCGACCGCGTCCGTGACGGCGACGTCGTGCTCGCGATGGCCTCGTCCGGTCTCCACTCCAACGGCTTCTCGCTCGTCCGCCACATCCTCGCGGCCCGCGGCATCGGTTTCACCGACCGGTCGGCCGAGTTCGGCGGCGTTGTCGGCGAGACCCTGCTGGAGCCGACGCGTCTCTACACCGCGCCGCTGCTGCGTGTGCTGCAGGACCCGGCCCTGACCGGAGCCGTCCACTCCCTCAGCCATGTCACCGGCGGCGGCATCGCCGCGAACCTCGCCCGGGTGCTCCCGGTCGGCTCGTGGGTCGAGATCGACCGCTCCACCTGGTCGCCGACGCCGGTCTTCCGCATCCTGAGCGACCTGGCGGGCAACACGCTCGAGTCGAGCGAGGGCACCTGGAACCTCGGCATCGGGATGTTCGCCGTCGTCGCCCCGGAGGCGGCGGACGCGGTGGCCGCGGCGATCACGGCCGACGGCATCCCGACCTGGCGCGCTGGCACCGTCTCGACCGCCGCACGTGACCTGACCGGCTTCGAGCAGGGCGCCAAGGGCGTCGACGGCGGCGCCGTCCGCCTCGTCGGCTCCTACGCCGGCTGACCGCACGTCACCCTTTTTGGTCGGAGCGCGACCGGGCGTCCCCCCGCTAGAGTGACGCGTGTGAGCCGACCGCACGCCCGCTTCCGCCTGGCGTCGGCGCTCACCCTGGCGGTCTTCTCCGGCCTCGGGATCGCGGCGGCCTCCCCGGCCCTGGCGGCGCAATCGGTCGCCGCACAGCCGGCGCCGTCCGATGCCCTCACGCCGCTCGTCGACTGCGTGCAGGATGCGCCGCTCGGTGCGGTCGCCGCCCGCACGGTCGTGCTCGGCTACCGTTCGACCGCCTCCGCGCCCGTCTCGGTCCCGGCGGGGAGCGGAGCCAACGACCTCACCTCGGGCGCTGCCGACCGCGGGCAGCCGTCCAGCTTCGACCCGGGTGAGCACCACGGCGTCTGGCTGCTGACCCTGGATGCCGCAGCAGAGCCCGCGCTCGCCTGGCGGCTGGGCGCGACGACGACCGACTTCACCTCAGCCCCCGCGTGCACGGCGGCGACCGCCGTCACCATCAGCACGCCGACGCGCGTGACGGCCGGCGCCACCGCCTCGGTCTCGGCCACCGTCACGCGGATGCTGCTCGCCGCCCCGGGCTCCGGGACCGTCGCGTTCGCCCTCGACGGCGGCGCGCCGGTCGTGGCAGCGGTCTCCGCCGGCGGGGTCGCCCGCGCCGACCTCCCGGTCTCGGCCGCGGGCGCGCACACCGTCACGGCGGCTTTCCAGCCCGAGCAGGGAACCGGCCTCCTCGCCGCAGTGGGAACGGCCGCGTTCACGGCGACGGCGCCGAGTGCTCCCCTGACCGTCGCCACCGACTCCGTCGTCGCCGGGAGCACCAGCGTGCTCGTCACCGTCGCCCGCTCCTCCACGGTCGGCGACGCCACGGTGGACGTCATGACCGCAGACGGCACCGCCCGCGCGGGTGCCGACTATACGGCCGTCGCCACGACGGTCGCACTGGCCGACGGTCAGACGTCGGCGACCGTCCGGGTGCCGCTCGCCTCCCGGCCGGCCGGTTCGGCCGCCGCGACCTTCTTCGTGCTCCTGCAGCGCGCATCCACCGCGGTGACCACCGCTTCGGCGACGGTGGCGCTGCCCGCCGTCCCCGCCGCGACCCCCGCGTCCGCAGCGGGCAAGACGAACGCGGACGCTGCGGTCGCGGTCTCCTCGGTGCTCCCGCCGGACGACCCGACGGCGGGGCCCGGCGCGACGGCGGCGACCGGACAGGACCTCGCCCTGCTGTTCGGCGGCATCCTGCTGACCGCCGGCGGCATCCTCGGCGTCCTCGGGCTCGTCCGTGCCGCGGGGATGCGCGAAGCGCGGGCATGACAAACGTCACCCGCAGATCCTGACACCCGCTCTGCTCGTCGCCGGGCGGTCGGCGGCAGCCTGGAGAGGTGAACGAGACACCCGCCATCCATCTGTCCGGCCTGCGCAAGACCTTCGGCGCGCTCACGGCCGTCGACGGCGTCGACCTGAGCATCCGCCCGGGTGAGGTCGTCGCCCTGCTGGGCCCCAACGGTGCCGGCAAGTCCACGACCATCGACCTGGCACTCGGGCTCGCGCGACCGACCGCGGGCGGCGTCGAGCTGTTCGGCGCTCCTCCGCGCGACGCCGTCGCCGCCGGTCGGGTCGGCGCCATGCTCCAGGGCGGCGCGCTGCTGCCGACGTTGACGGTGGCAGAGTCGGTGGCGCTCGTCGCCGCCGCGCACCGGCACCCGCTCAGCGTCGCCGAGGCTCTCGACCGGGCGCGGTGCACCGAGATCGCGCGCCAGCGGGTCTCGAAGCTGTCCGGCGGGCAGCTGCAGCGCGCCCGGTTCGCGGTCGCCGTGGTCTCCGATCCGGACCTGCTGTTCCTCGACGAGCCGACGGCGGCGATGGATGTGGAGGCGCGCCGCACCTTCTGGCAGTCGATGCGCGCGTTCACGGCCGCCGGGCGCACCGTCGTGTTCGCCACCCACTACCTCGACGAGGCGGACGAGTACGCCGACCGCATCGTGATGATGGCGCGCGGACGGATCGTCGCCGACGGCACGCCCGCCGAGGTCAAGGCGGTCGTCTCCGGCCGTCGCATCCGTGCCACCGCCGCCTTCGCGGAGACGCCGGAGAGCACCGCCGCGCTCGTCGCGCTCCCCGGGGTCCGAAGCGCCGACCGGCGCGGCGACGTGCTGACCCTCATCAGCGACGACTCCGACGCCACCCTGCGGGCCCTGCTCGCCGCGCACGACGACATCCACGACATCGAAGTGACCGCGCACACCATGGACGAGGCCTTCCTCGCTCTCACCGAGGCGCGCGACACGGAAGGAGCCCTCTCATGAGCATCGCCTACCTGGGGCGCGAGTCCCTCCGTCAGCTGAAGAACATGCGCGCGATGATCTTCACCCTCGCCGTGCCGCTGGTGATGCTCTTCGCCTTCGGCGGCACCTTCGGCGGCGCGGGGCAGGTGGATGCGGCGACGCACCTCCCCTGGATCGCGGTCACGACCATCCAGGTCGCTGCGTACGGCGGGATGATGTCCGCCCTCTCACAGGCGTTCCAGATCGTCACCGAGCGTTCGATCGGGTGGAACCGCCAGCTGCGCATCACCCCGCTGACCGGCACGGGCTACCTGGTGTCGAAGCTCGTTGCCGCGCTGGCGCTCGCCCTGTTCAGCATCGTCGTCATCATCGGCGTCTCCATCGCGCTCTACCATCCCCACCTCTCCGCGGGCAGCTGGATTCTCGCGGCGCTGGCGATCTGGTGCGGCGTCGTCCCGTTCGCGCTGCTCGGCATCCTGATCGGGCAGCTGGCGAAGCCCGAGTTCGCGCAGCCGCTGTTCATGGCGGTGTTCATGGGCATGGCCGTGCTCGGCGGCCTGTGGATCCCCCTCCAGCTCTTCCCGGCCTGGGTGGCGGATGTGGCGAAGGCGGTCCCGTCGTACTGGCTCAACCGCGTCGGTCAGCTCGGCGCGCTGCAGAGCGGCGACGCGCTCACGCCGGCGATCGTGCTCACGGCGTGGGCGCTCGCGCTCGGCGCGCTCATCGTGTGGCGCTACCGGCGGGATGCGGCGCGGGGCTGAGCGGCGCTGGGCCGCTGGCTAAGGTAGCAACGTGTTCTCGCGCGAGATGCTGGAGGTCCGTCCGGTCGGATGGCGCGCCCGGCTCACCCACCCGGCGGCGTACCGCTGGTACCCCGGAGCGATGATCGGCCTCCTCTACCAGGTCTCCGTCCTCATCGCCCTGTGGAACTCGTCGGGCACGGTCGGCGAGAAGCTGGGCACCACGGCCCTGCTCGCCGTCGTCTACGTGGCCTTCCTCGTGCTCCCGCCGCTCCTCTGGTGGGAGAGCGAGCGGAGGCGGTACATCGGCGTCGGGCTCTACTTCGCGCTGACGCTGACGCTCTTCCCGGTGATCGGGGTCGTCGCCTGCTGGACCTGGGTCTACGTGGCGTGCGCGGTCGGGATGGTGATCGCGCGCACCCCGATCGCCCTGACGATCATCGGCTCCCTCGGCGCTCTGCAGCTCATCGTCTTCACCGTCGTCGGCACCGTGGAGGACGACTGGTTCATCGCGCTGGTCACCGTGTCCATCGGTGTGATGATGAGCGCGTTCGCCCGGCAGCTCGACGCCCTCCGGCGTCTGCGCAACGCCCAGGGCGAGATCGCTCGGCTCGCCGTCATCGAAGAGCGGGCCCGGTTCTCGCGCGATATGCACGACGTGCTCGGCCACTCGCTCACCGTCGTGACGGTGAAGTCGGAGCTGGCGCGCAGACTCATCCCCACCGACCCGGACCGCGCCGTGGAGGAGATCGCCGACATCGAGCGCCTCAGCCGCTCGGCACTGGCCGACCTGCGCGCCGCCGTCGCCGGGTACCGCGAGATGAGTCTGTCGACCGAGCTGGCCGCGGCGCAGGCCGGCCTCGCCGCGGCGGACATTCAGGCGCACCTTCCCCGCAACGGCGAGGAGGTCGAGCCAGAACTGCGCGAGCTGTTCGGCTGGGTGCTCCGGGAGGGCGTCACCAATGTCATCCGCCATTCCGGCTCACGCAACTGCTGGGTGACCGTCGGGCCGGAGAGTCTCGACATCGAAGACGACGGGCGTGGCCCGCAGGGGAGCGCCCAGGAACCGGCGCCGGTGGGGGCGGACGTCTCGCGCGTCGCCGACGGGGGCTCCGGGCTCGCCGGGCTGAGTGCCCGCGCCGCCCTGGTCGGCGCCAGGATCGCGGTCGGAGCCGGGCCGCGCGGAGGCACGCTGCTGAGCGTGCGGAGGGCGACGTGACCGACACCATCCGGCTGTTGCTGGCCGACGATCAAGCCTTGGTGCGCGGCGCGCTCGCCGCCCTGCTCGACCTCGAACCGGACCTCGAGGTCGTCGCGCAGGTGGGGAGGGGCGACGAGGTGGTGGATGCGGCGCGCGCGTCAGGGGCGCAGGTCGCGCTGCTGGATGTCGAGATGCCCGGCGCGGACGGCATCCAGGCGGCTGCGCTGCTGCGAGCCGCGGTCCCCGCCTGCCGGTCGCTGATCGTCACCACGTTCGGCCGGCCGGGATACCTCCGGCGGGCGATGGAGGCCGGCGCCTCCGGGTTCGTGGTCAAGGACACCCCGTCGGGCCAGCTGGCGGACGCCGTGCGCCGGGTCGCCTCCGGGCTGCGGGTTGTCGACCCCGCGCTCGCGGCGGAGTCGCTCGCCTCGGGCGCATCGCCGTTGACGCTGCGGGAGGCCGAGGTGCTGGAGGTGGCCGCGGAGGGCGGGACGATCTCGGACATCGCCCGGCGGCTGCACCTCAGCGACGGGACCGTGCGCAACCACCTGTCCAGCGCGATCGGCAAGACGGGCGCCCGCAATCGTTCGGAGGCCGTCTCGATCGCGACGCGCCAGGGATGGCTCTGAGGCGAGGCCCGGAGCGGGGAGCCGGGGCGGGCTCCGTGCGGGAGGCTCGGTTTCTGAGGCTCCGTACCTGGGGTCGGTCGGCCGGTCAGCGCTCAGGCGCGCTTCGGAGTGCCTGTCTCCTCGTCCTCGTCTTCGTACGCGTAGGCGTCCTCGGACTCGGTCTCGTCCTCCGCCTCGTACTCGGCCCACTTCGCATACTGCTCGTCGTCGCCGTGGGCGTGGCCGGTCAGCTCACGCTCCAAAGCGTCGTAGTTCACATTGGGACTGAACGACTTCAACTGCCGTGCGATCTTGGTGTGTTTTGCCTTCTGACGGCCGCGCCCCATGCGTGACCCCCTTTTGGTCCCAGCCCGGGCGAGAGAGGCTCCCCGGGGATCGAATAGAAACAGTGAAAACTAGCATGGAGTTTAGCATGCGGACATCACGGACCCCCGAGTTCCCGCACAGCGAGAAGTGATGGGATGAGCGTGTGAGCACGACCAGGACCGAGACCCAGGTGGTGGTCATCGGCGCGGGCCAGGCAGGCCTCGCAGTCGCCTACTATCTGCGGCGGTTCGAGCTGACCCCCGGCGTCGATTTCATCGTGTACGACCGCGGTCCCCTGACCGGCGGAGCCTGGCAGCACCGATGGGATGCGCTCAAGCTCGGCAGCGCCCATCACGTGAACGATCTGCCCGGGATGTCGGAGCTCGGTCTCAGCTTCGAGACGGCCGACCGCTCGCTCCCGGCCCGCGACATCGTCGCCGGCTACTACCGCCGCTACGAGGACCACTTCGGGCTGCAGGTGCAGCGACCGGTCTCCGTGCGCAGCGTGTCCGACCGGGGCGCCGACCTCGTCGTCGAGCACAGCGCAGGCGAGACGGCGACGCGCATCGTGGTGAACGCCTCCGGAACCTGGGGCTCGCCGTTCGTGCCGTACTACCCGGGGATGAACGACTTCGCCGGGCGTCACGTCCACACCTCCACGTATCGGTCGGCCGATGAGTTCGCCGGCCAGTCGGTGGTCGTCGTGGGCGGCGGCACGAGCGCGATCGGCTTCCTGCTCGAGCTGGAGGGCGTCGCGGAGTCGCTGGCGTGGGCCACCCGGCGGCCGGTCGACTTCCGCGACGAGTCGGAGCTCACGATCGAGGGCGGGGTCGCGGCCGTGGCCATGCAGGACGCTGCGGCGCGCGCCGGGCAGGCGCTCCCGTCCATCGTGAGCGGGACGGGCGTGCCGCGGACCCGCCGGATCGCCGCGGGCGTCGAGCGCGGCGTCCTGACAGAGCGGCCGATGTTCACCCGCATCGAGAAGCACGGCGTGCGCTGGCCGGGCGGCTCGTTCACCCGCGCCGACGCGATCATCTGGGCGACCGGCTTCCGTCCCGAGCTGCGTCATCTCGCCCCGTTGCACCTGCGGGAGAAGACCGGCGGCCTGACCGTCGCGTCCGGAGCATCCTGGCAGGACTCCCGCATATTCCTCGCCGGGTATGGCCCGCAGGCGTCGACGATCGGCGCGAACCGCGCCGGCCGGATCATCGCGCGCCAGATCATGGCGCAGCTCTGACCGACCTGGCGCCGAGGTGCGACATGATGTCGCCACTCGGCGCCGATATCGGCGACGACTCACGGCTCGATCGTGCGTCAGACGGTGACGGACCGGGACTCGCCGTTGAAACGGAGGCCGTCCACACGGATGCCGCCCGCCGAGGCGTCCGGACGCACGTCGAAGTGTCCTTCGGGGGCGTCCGCGCGCAGCCCGAGCCGGGCGCTCAGCACGGCCACGGCTGCCGCCGCCGACCACGCCTGCGGCCGGCAGGCCGCCGGGTAGGGGATGGGCGCGCTGCTCTCCGCGGCGCTGTCGCCCGAGTGCAGCTCCGGCATTCGGTAACCGAAGCCGGCTGCCGCGGCGAGCAGCCCGTCCGAGAGCTGGGCGGCCTCCGTGCGGAATCCGTCGCGCGCGAGCCCTGTGATCGCGATGGCCGTGTCGTGGGCCCAGACCGAGCCGCCGTGGTAGCTGAGCGGCCAGTAGCCGCCCGAGTCCGTCGCCATGGTGCGCAGACCGTAGCCGGAGGAGAGCTCCGGCGAGACGAGGCGGCGCGCCACCAGAGCCGCCTGCTCCTCGTCGAGGATGCCGGTGCCGAGGAGGTGACCGATGTTGCTCGTTACGGTGTCGACCTTGCGCTTGGCCGCGTCGAGTGCGACCGCGGGGTAGGCGCCCGCGGGGTCGGCGATCCAGAACTCGTCCGCGAATCGCTGCTTCAGCTCGGCGGCCCAGAGGCGCCAGTCGTCGCCGCCCGGGCGGCCGAAGGCGTCGAGCAGCGCCGCGCCGCCGACAGCGGCCTCGTAGGCGTACCCCTGCACCTCGCACAGGGCGATGGGGCCGTCCGCGAGTGTGCCGTCCCGCCATTGGATGGAGTCGCCGGAGTCCTTCCAGCCCTGGTTGGCGAGGCCGTGCCCGGTCGTGTCGATGTATTCGAGGAAGCCGTCGCCGTCGCTGTCCCCGTCGTCGCGCATCCAGGCGAGGGCCGCCTCCAGGTGGGGGAGCAGCGCCTCGACCTCGTGTCGGGGCATGCCCCAGCGCCACGCGTCGTGCAGGAGGCAGACCCACAGGGCCGTCGCGTCGACGGTGCCGTAGTACAGGGGCGGCAGGACGACGCCTTCGCCGGGGATCACCAGTGCCCCCGGCCGCAGTTCGTGCATGATCTTGCCGGGCTGCTCCGCGGTCTCGGCGACCGTCTCCGTGCCCTGGTACTGGGCGAGCACCCGCAGCGTCGACGCCGCGATCTCGTGGCCGAGCGGCAGCAGCATGCGTGCCGCCCAGATCGAATCGCGCCCGAACAGCGTGAAGAACCAGGGGGCTCCCGCGGCGAGGAAGACGTCGTCCGGGTGCTCGACGGTCGACATCCGCAGCGCCTGCAGGTCGGCGATCGCGCGATCGAGCCAGGACGACAGCCGGGAGTCGCCGGTCGACGCGCGGAAGGCGGACCATTCCTGCGACGGCTCCGCACCGGCCACGACGGCCGATGGGTCGTCGACGGTGGTGCTCCACTCCACGACGGCGTCTCCGTGCGCGGGCACCTCGATCTCCCAGCGCAGGGTCACGCGCAGTCCGTCGATGGCGATGGCGGCGCCGGCGGCCGACACGCGGGCCGTGACCGGGCCGCTGCCGATCACGACCGTGTCGTTCTCGGAACGCTCGAGGGTCACCGGATGCTCGCTCCCGGTCAGCCCGGCCTTGACCTTCTGCATGGGGGTGAAGTCGGCGCGCAGGTCCACCTCGACGGTGGTGCGGAGGTCGTCGCCCAGCGCGTTGCGAACGACGATGCGCTCGCCGAGCGCTCCGGCGTCCACGGTCCGTCGCTGGTCGATGCGCACGCGGGGGTCCGCCGTGGCGTCGTCGATGCCGCGCGCGAGTGCGGTGAAGACCGTCGACGCGGCGGCGGGCGAAGCCGTGGCGATGTGCTCGGGCGTTGCACCGCTGACCGCGAGAAGGGCGCGATCGAGCACCCGGATGTCGGAGTGGTAGAAGCCGTGGATGCCGTGCCCGTCGATCCGCCCGTCGGCGGCCGACCAGGCCTGGGAGGGGGCGGTCAGCACCACGACGCTGTCGTGGAGGAGCGGCTGGAGGGGCTGGGTCATCGTCAGGGTCGTGCCTTCGTGGTCGTCGCCGGGCGCTTGCGGGGCGCCGGCGTGCTGTTCGGTCGTTCGGTCGTCGGAGGGGGTGGACGGGGAAGCCGAGTTGGATGGGGAAGCGGGGGTGGATGGGGAAGCCGAGGTGGACGGGGAAGCGGGGGTGGATGCGGGGACGGGAGCGGCTGCGGTTCCCGCCAGGGGAGTTCCGGCCGGCTCGCGGTCCGTCCCGGTGGCGCGGGTCATGCGGCGGCCTCCTCGGCGAGCAGGCGGGGTTCGAGGCGTTCCTCGCGCACGCCGTCGCCCGCGCGGGTGACGCGCCAGGCGGAGGCGCCCGGTCGCTCGGCGACGATGTCGACCAGCGAGCTGCCCCGATAGACGAGGCCGACCCCTTCGTCGAGGGCGTACCCGTCGGGAAGGGTGCCGTCTGCCACGGCACGCTGGTGCGCCGGACGTCGCTTCGGGTCGGAGTCGTAGTGTACGGCGAGCGAGCCGGGCACCAGGCCGATCCCGTCGCGGACAGCCGAGATCCCGGGGCCGAAGGAGGAGGTGGTGCCGCCCTCGTGCCAGCACAGCGCGCCCGCCGATCCCCCGGCGAGCACGACGCCGCTCCGCCACGCCTCGGCCAGCAGCCGGTCGAGGCCGTGAGCGCGCCAGACGGCCAGCAGGTTCACGAGACTGCCGCCGCTCACCCAGACGACGTCCTGCGTCAGGAGGTGCGTCCGCAGGTCGGCGATGTTGGGATGCGGGAACAGCCGGAGGTGCGTCGCCTCGACCCCGGCGGCCCGGGCCGCCTCGAGCTCGGCGCCCTCGATGTGGCGCTGGTCGCCGCCCGCCGTGTTGATGTGGGTGACGCGCGGCGCGCGTCCGTGCACCTGCGCCAGGTCGATGGCGTGGTGCAGCAGCGGACCGTACACCGAGTCGGTCCACTCGCCGCCGTTCAGCCCGCCGCACGTGGCGAGAATGGTCGGTTCCGTCGCGGTCATTCCTTCACCGCCCCCTCGCTCGAGTTCATGATCCGTCGCTGGAAGATGAAGAAGAGCACCGCGACGGGGATGGTCATGATCGCGGCCGCCGCCAGTTTGAGCGGGTACTGACTGCCCTGGCTCAGCTGGCCGCTGGCCAGCCCGGCGACGCCCTTGGTCAGCGTCGTGAGCGACGGGCTCTGCGTCGAGACGATGAAGTGGGCGAGCTCGTTCCACGATCCCTGGAACGACAGGATGATGATCGTGATGAGGGCCGGACGCGCCATCGGGAGCACGATCGACCAGAACACCCGGAAGGTGCCGGCTCCGTCGATGCGCGCCTGCTCCTCGACGCTCGCGGGGATGGACTCGAAGAAGTTCTTCATGATGAAGACCCCGGCGGCGTCCGTCAGCAGCGGCAGGATCATGCCCGTGTAGGAGTCGTAGATGCCCAACTGGTTGATGACGAGGAACTTGGGGATGAGGAGCACGACCATCGGCACGGACATCACGGCGACCAGTGCGGCGAACACGATCGTCCGGCCACGGAAGTGCAGCCGGGCGAGCGCGTAGCCCGCGAGCGAGTCGAAGAAGACCCTGCCCAGGGTGACGAAGACGGTCACCACCGCGGAGTTGGCGAACCACACCGGGAAGTCGGAGTTGACGAAGAGCTTCGTGTACGCCGCGGTGGTGAAGGTCTGCGGGATGAGCGCCACCGGGTTGGCCGTCGCCTCGGCATCCGTCTTGAACGACGTGGCCACCTGGATGAGGAACGGCATGATGTACACCACCGCCAGCGCGATCAGGACCGCGTACGTGACGGAGGTCGCGACGATCGTCGCCGTCGAGCGCCGGCGTCGCTGCCGCGGCGGAGGCGTCGGGGCGGGAGCGGTGGACCGCTGTTCCGCCTGGATCGTGGTGGAGCTCATCGGTTCGCTCCCTTCCGCTCGGAGTCGTCGCTGCTCGAGGACGGCACGCTGCTCGGCGCACCCGCCGCACCGGTGTCGGCCGCGAGCGCCGGCTGGTAGAGCCGCATCCGCCTTTTGGAGACCGAGCGCTCGCGCAGGATCCACCGCTGCAGCAGGGTGAACACGACGATGATGACGAACAGGATGAAGGCGATCGCGGCGCCCTGACCCCACTCCTGGTTGACGAACGAGGTCTGATAGGAGAGGAAAGCAGGGGTCAGCGTCGTCTTGCCGGGCGCGCCCCGGGTGCCGGTGTAGATCTGGTCGAACACCTGCCAGCAGCCGATGAGGCCGAGGGTGAGGACGGTGAACAACGTCGGGCGCAGCTGCGGGAGGGTGATGCGCCAGAACCGCTGCCAGCCGTTCGCGCCGTCCATCATCGCCGCCTCCGTGATGTCGCCGCCGAGGTTCTGCAGCGCGGCCAGGAAGAGCAGCATGAACGTGCCGCTCGTGGTGAAGACGGCCATGATGATGTACGCCGTCATGGCCACCGACGGCCCGCCCAGCCAGTCCCACCAGGAGACGCCGAGTGCCGTGTTCTGCGTGAGCGCTGCCGGCCCCTGCGTCACGCCGAAGACGGCGAGCAGGTCGTGGATGATGCCCGACGGGTCGTTGAACCAGTTCGGGCCGTGGATGCCGACCCACGACAGCACCTTGTTGACCGCGCCGCTGGTGCTGAAAAGGAAGAGCCACAGCACGGTGATGGCGACGGAGCTCGTCACGGACGGGAAGTAGAACGCCGTCCGGAAGAACCCGCGGCCGCGGAGGATCGCCCGGTTCACGAGCACGGCCAGCCCGAGCGACACCGCGGTCTGGATCGGCACGACGAGCACCACGTACCAGGCGTTGTTCTTCAGCGACATGCCGAAGTCCTGCTCGGCGAGGCCGCCGCCGGAGAGGAGCTTCGCGTAGTTGTCGAAGCCGACGAAGTTCACGTCCGAGGAGAACGGACTGCCCCGGCCGCCCCAGTCGGAGAAGCTGACCCACAGCGCCATGAGCACCGGGATGACCAGGAAGACGCCGAGCAGCAGGATGACCGGGGCGGTGAACAACCACCCCGAGGCGGCCTCGCCGCGCCGCAGACCGGTGCGACGAGACCGACTCGTGGTTGTGGACATGACGGGTGGGTTCCTTACTTCAGCAGAGCTTCGAGGTTCTTCTGCGTGGCGTCGAGGATCGCCTTCGGGTCACCGGTCGCCAGCGACTCGAGCTTGCTGTTGAGGTCGGTCACGACGTCGGCGGCCCCCTTCGCGGTCGGAACGCCCTTGGCGTAGTCGGCCGCGTTCAGGAAGGGCACGAGGTCAGGGTTGGCGGACTTCCACTCGTCGGCGGCCGACTTGATCGACGGCATCGGACCGAAGGCCTTCGAGAAGGCGAGCTGGTCGTCCTTGCTGGTGAGCTTCTCGACGAGCTTCAGCGCTGCGGCCTGGTTGGGGCTGTCGGCGGCGATGCCCCAGCAGTTGGTGAACTGGAGGGTGCCCTGCCCGGCCGGGCCCTTCGGGAGCTCCGCGACCTTGTACTTGATGTTCGGGAAGTCGGACTTCAGGGCTCCGGTGATCCAGTTGCCCTCGATCGTCATGGCCGCGAGGCCCTTGCCGAACGCCTCGCCGCCCCAGCCGGCGCCGAGGTCCTTCGCGTACTTGAGCTCGCCGCCGTCGAGCATCTTCTTCACGAAGTCGAGCGCCTGCACGTTGGCGTCGCTGTTCGCGGTGGCCTTCGTGCTGTCGTCGTTCATCAGGTTGCCGCCGGCCTGGACCATGAACGACCCGACACGGGCGTACTCGCCCGAGATGCCGAGGCCGACCTGGCTGCCGGTGGTGAGCTTCTTGGAGACCGACTCCAGCTGGTCCCATGTCGTGGGGATGTCGGCGTCGGTGAGGCCCGCGGCCTTCCACGCGTCGGTGTTGATGATGAGCTGCAGCGTCGAGAAGTCCTTCGGGGCGCAGTAGAACTTGCCGTCGTAGGTGAACGACTTGACCAGGCTCGGGTAGAAGTCGCTCTTGTTGCTCAGCTGGTCGCCGTAGGCGAGCAGCGAGCCGTTGGAGGCGTACCCGGCCAGAGCGTCGGTGGAGAGGTAGAAGACATCGGCCGGCTTCTTCGCCGCGAAGCCCTGCGAGAGCTGCTGGTTGAGGTCGCTCGCGGCGACGACGGACGCCTTGGTGCCGGAGCTCTTCGACCAGTCGGCGACAGCGGACTTGACCGCGGCCGTCTCCGCGTCGCCGGACGAGCCGATCATGACGCTGAGCGCCTTGTCGGACGACGTCAGCTTTCCGGTGTCGCCGCCGGTGCTTCCGCCGCTGAAGCCGGAGCCGCAGGCCGTGAGGGTGAGCGCAGCCGCGGCGGCGACGGCGCCGCCCGCGAGCCAGCGATGGGTGATCTTGCGCATTCGTGTCTCTCCTTGATGTGAGTGTGCCCGCCGGAGGGGGCGCACGCGTGCAGGGTGGGGGAGGTCGTGGACAACCCGGGGATGGTGCTGGTTGTGGACGACTCGGCGCACGGCGGAGGCGCCGATGCGACGCAGCAATGCGTGCATTGTGACCTCCTCGTCCGTGCCTGGTCCGTCCTTCCCGTGGTTTGATCGATCAAATTTTCACCTGCTACGGTGACTTTGAACGATCAAAGCGGGATGCTTGTCACACTAATCACGACGTTCACGGGGTGTCAAGCAGACCAGTAGGGTCATATCCAGCCGCCGGAGGAGGGAGTCGCGATGGGTTCGCAGCCGACCGTCAGCGATGTCGCCGGGGTCGCCGGGGTGTCGCGCCAGACGGTCTCGAACGTCCTCAACGCCCCGGAACTCGTCCGCCCCGAGACGCGCGAGCGCGTCCAGGCCGCCATCCACTCGCTCGGCTACCGCCCCCACGCCTCCGCCCGGCGCCTGCGCACCCAGAAGAGCTCGACCATCGGCATCCGGCTCGACCCGATCACACAGGACGGCATCTCGGGCAGCATCCTCGACCGCTTCCTGCACGCGCTCACCGAGCGCGCCGACCGCCAGGGCCTGCGGATGCTGCTGTTCACGGCCGCAGGGCCGGACGACGAGATCGAGCAGTTCCGCCGGCTCTCGGACGCCGCGGACGTGGACGCGTTCGTCCTCACCTCCACCTTCCACGGCGACCCTCGGACGGAGTGGCTGATCGAGCACGGGCAGTCCTTCGTGACCTTCGGCCGGCCGTGGGGGATCGACGACATGACCGATCCGGAGCACCTCTGGGTCGACGTGGACGGCCGCTCCGGGCTCCGCGACGCCACCGCGCACCTGCTCTCCCAGGGCCGCAGGCGCATCGGGTTCATCGGCTGGCCCGCGGGATCCGGCACCGGCGACGACCGCCGGGAGGGCTGGCTCGAGGCGATGCGCGAGCGCAGCGGGCTGGCGGACGACGAGCTGCGTCTGCTCGAGGTCGCGGCCGAGGACCGCGTGCCGTTCGGCGCCGACGCGATCCGCCGGCTGGAGGCACAGGCCGGGCCGGTCGACGGCGTGGTGTGCACCTCCGACTCCCTGGCCCTCGGGGTGCTCACGGTCGCCGGCGGACGCATCCCCGTCGTGGGCTACGACGACACACCTGTCGCGGCCTCCCTCGGCTTCTCCAGCGTGGCCCAGCCGCTCGACGAAGTGGCGGCCGGCGTGCTGGAGCTGCTCACCGGCGCGCACGGCGGCCGGGTCCGCCCGGGCGAGGATGTCGCCGACCCGCGCCACCGGCTGGTCGCGCCCCGGCTCGTTGTTAGGGACGGGCCGCCGCTGATCGGGCCGCGCTGACCCGGCGGACGCTGACCCGGCGGCATCGACCTTCGGGCACGGAGCGGCCCGAAATCCGCGCGTAACGCGCCGTGGAGACAATGGAGGCATGTCTCCACAAGAGCCGCTTCTGGATGCGTCACGAGCGCGTCGCCTTCCCGTCACCGTCTCCATCACCCGCCGTGTCGACGGCAGCCGCCTCGCCGAAGTGACCAGGTGGGTCCAGTCCGGGGTCAACATCGCGAACGGCTACGACGGGTTCCTCGGGTCCGGCTGGGTGCGCGCCCACGCCGACTCGGACGAGTGGCACATGCTCTACCGCTTCGCGGACGCCGACACGCTGGAGGCCTGGGAGGCCTCGGACGACCGCGCTGACTGGCTGTACGAGGGTCGCGAGCTGGTGGAAGTGGCCCGAGTGGAGCGCCGCACGGGCATCGAGGGTTGGTTCGATGCGCCGCAGCCGGGGGTCCCTGCGGCGCCGCCACGGTGGAAGCAGGCCGTGACCATCTGGCTGGGCTTCTTCCCGCTGTCGCTGCTCTTCACGACCCTCGTCACCTCCTTCGTCCCGGGCTGGCACGAGCTGTGGCCGATCGCGACGGTGCTGATCACCACGCTGTGCCTGACGCCGACGATGACGTACCTGCTCCTGCCGTTCGTCACGCGGTTGCTGCAGCCGTGGCTCCGGCGCTAGCGGGGCGGAATCCCGTCCCCACAAGACACGCTGCATCTCCAGGGCGACGATGGGGGGGCGGTCGTGAGGTGAACAGTTCCGGCGTCTCGCGGGGCTTCACCACAGTGGCTATACCCCGAAATGCAAACGCCCCGAGCGTCTAGGTCCAGGCGCTAGCCCTGCGGCATGCAGAACGGAAAATCAGGTGACCTTCCAGGTCCTCGCTGGCCCGGCTCGCGCCCTCGAACTCAACGGTGGCCATTTTCCTGACGTGCCCACGCGACAGAGGGCCGAGGATGTCGCCGAGCTGCGCGAGAGCGAGAAATCCGCGTCTCATTCCGACCTCCGGCTCGGCGAGGGCAGGGTTCTCGGCTCCGACGCCTGATTCACGGTGACAACGCGCGTTGCTGGGCTCGCGCGCGCGGGGACGTGGCCCGCCGCGAACCCGTGCTGCGGATGCCGAGCGCCAGCCTGCCGACCACGAGTTTCACGTGCCGCGTCATGGCGCCGTGGTTGCTGCGTCGAAGTAGGTAGAACAGCGCTTTGCGTTTGCGGGTAGTGGACAAAGACCGTTCCGGCTTGCCGGGTAATGGGTGTGTGTCCACTTCGTTCCACGTGAGAACGAGAGGGAGACCTCAGTGAAGAAATCTCGTGTAATAAGGTCGGCCGCGACGCTGGCAGGAGCCTGCGTCATCGGAGCGAGCCTGACCGGTTTCGCCGCGCTGGACGCGGAGGAAGTCAACGCGGTAGATGCCGTAGCCGCGATCCAAGGCGTTGCGCCCGAGTCGCTTTCAGGCGTGGCCGCGGTTAGCGGTGATAGCGACACTGCTGCGGCGGCAGTTACACTCGAGGGCGGCAGGGTGGAAGTCCCGGTTGACCCTGCCGACGGCGTCTCGCTGGGTGGCTCGGTTCAGATCGGGTTGCCGTTTGCTCAGCAGGCGTCCGACGCCGCGGATTCACAGCTTTCGGGCGTGGTGGCGTTCGACAACAACAACGGCTCGACCACAGTCCCGCTCATCAAGGCGGATGGTGCCGTGCAGATCAACACGGTGATCGAGAACGCCAGCGCCCCCAAACGGTACGACTACCCGATCGACGTTCCCACCGACGCGTCGCTCACCCAGGACGCGAACGGCACTGTTGCGGTGGTCGAAGCGGACGGGTCGCCGCTGCGCGTCTTCGGTGAACCATGGGCGAAGGACGCCAACGGGGAAGCTGTGCCGACCCACTACGAGTTGCGTGGCAACATGCTCACGCAGGTTGTCGACTTCACGGAGCACACCACCTTCCCCGTCGTCGCTGATCCGACGACGACCGGGGTGTATTCGTACAACTGTGTGAACCCGAACGGCAGCAGCTATTTCATGAAGCCGAACGAGAACCTTACGAACTGCAAGGGGAGCTACCTCCAGAAGTACATCAACGGCCGCATGGTTCAGTCGCTCGGCCTCGTCTACCATGGCGGTGCTTACACAAAGGTCACCTGGAAGAGCGGATGCATCCTCGCCCTCGGTGGAGCGGCGGTCGCACTGGTGTGGTTCCCGCCTGCCGGGGTTACCGCCTGGGTGGTGACCAGTGCATTCGCGGCGGCGGGAATCGCCGGAAGTTGTAAAGGGTTTTGATGACGACGCGGCCTCGGCACTTCGCCTACTTTGCTTCAACGGCTCTCGTCGTGGGGGGCACATTGCTGGGCGCCTCGCTCCTCCCGCAGCCGTGGGGTGGGATGGCGCTAACGGCGGGAGCGCTTCTGTGTGTGGCCGTTGATCGAGTGTGGAGTCGCGCCAGGGGTCCGGTCTTTCCGTCGCCACTGACCGCCGCCGTTCGCGTATATCTCGCCGTCTTGGCGGCTGTCTTGGTGTCCGCGCTGATGGTGGTCACGGTGCTCGCTCCCGGCTCCAGCGGTTGGCCGGCGTTGGCGTCGACGATAGTCGCCATGGCGACCGTGTTGGCCGGGAGCTGGGTCGCGGCAAACCAAACCCCGGTCGCCAACCCTTCACCCGAGGAGTGACGACTAGATGTAGGAGGCCAAGACGTTGTTGACGCGTGACGGCATCGCCGAGGCCGGAGGTTGTCCGTCGTGCACGCCGTGGGGTCGGTGGTAGTTGTAGTGCCGGTTCCAGACCTTGAGCGCGGCGGCGCGCTCCTGTTCGGAGTCCCAGATTCGGGCGTAGAGGAACTCTTCGGCGAGGATGCGGTTGTAACGCTCGATCTTCCCGTTGTGTCTGGGCGTGTAGGGGGTGATCCGTTGGTGCCGGCTCTCACCCATCGCGTCAGCGAACGCGCCTGCTCGGTAGCAGGGGCCGTTGTCGGTCACGATTCGTTCGATCTGGGCAATGCCGTGGGCGGCGAACCAGGATCGTGCTCGGTGGAGGAACGCGACGGCGGTGACGGCCTTCTCGTCGGGTAACGCCTCGGTGTAGGCGAGTCTTGAGTATCCGTCGATCGCCGAGTGCAGGAAAACGTAACCGGTCTTCGCCCCGCGTGTCTTCGTGCGCGCAACCGCCTTGGCTTCCGCGCTGTTCTTGCCGTGCACGCGCCAGCCGCCGCCGTCTGGAATGCGGCCGGTCTTCTTCACATCGATATGCACCATGTGTCCAGGCCTCTGGGCGATGATCTTCCGCGGTTCTCGGTTAGTCTCACCGTTCGGGTCAATGAACCTCCGCCGGTTCAAGCCGAGCTGCGCCAACAGCCGGGTGATCGTTCGACGACTGACCGGCGTGCCGACCTGGTGAAGCTCGAACGCGATCCGCGAGGCCGACCACTTGTGTTCCCGGCGCATCGCTTCAATCCGCTCCACCAATCGGCCTGGTGTGGCAGTGGGTTGGTGCGCCGGGGCCGACGAGTGATCAACGAGACCTCGTTCACCGAACTGGCGGTACCGATTGACCCATTTCGAGGCGGTCGCACGCGAAATCCCCATTTCCGCGGCGACATGAGAGATCGGTCTCGTGCGACAACGTTCAACCAGTCGACGTCGACCTTCTGGCGAGAGGGGCGCGTTGCGGTGCAGACGGACGGATTGCCCTCGCGTCGAGGATGGGCAGTCGGGCATGGATCTACCGTGCACCGATCGTCGCTCCGCCGTCGGCGACGAGTGTTTGGCCGGTGGTGTAGTCGTTGATCATCAGGTGGGTGAACGCTCCGGCGATGTCTTCGCTCTCGCCCACCCGGCCCACGGGGATGCTCGCGGCAGTCTCGGCGAAGAACATATCCTGTTCCTCTGCAGACATTCCTCGCCAGAGTGGACTGCGGACAACGCCAGGATAGACCGCGTTGACTCGTACTGGTGCGAGCTCACTGGCGGCAGCCCGTGTGAACGCTTCGATCGCCCCGAGCGCGATGGCTGCTGTGGTGAAGCCGGGGGTAGGCCGCAGCATGCCGGCTCCGCCGCTCAGCGTGATCGAACGGCGCACGTAAGGCAGCGCGGCACGGACTGCGGCGACTGCACCCCAGAGACGCACGTTGAGGAAGCTCCGCATCGTCTCGATGTCGTTGTCTGCGAGTGCGCCGAAGCTCAGTTCATCGCCTGCGGTGTATGCAAGGTGATCGTGTGGGCCGACGAGGTCAAAGAACTCCCGCACCATGTCCGGGTCGCGCACGTCAAGCGCGTGCCCCGTGCTCGATTCGGGCAACTGGGTGAGTGCGGTAGCGACCGATTCGGCGTTGCGGGACGCGACGACAATCTCTGCACCGAGCGCGGCGGACCGCTGCGCCGTGGCTAAACCGATGCCCGAGGTCCCACCGATCACGATCACCCGCTGATCGGTGAGTTCATTTCCCACGGGCCGTGGGCGTAGAGCAGCATTCGTCATGGGAGGTGCGCCTTCTGTGAGATGGACCGAATACGTCCACTTTCTCCGTCATGGGTCGCGTGAGTCCAAGACCTCTTCGGACCTGGTGCAATACCCTGCAGGTATGGCGCGCGAGTTTGACCTGAGGAAGTTGCGCTATTTCGTTGCCGTGGCCGAAGAAGGGAACTTCACGCGTGCGGCACTCTCCCTGCACATCGCCCAGCCAGTGCTCAGCCGCCAGATCAAGGAGCTGGAACACGAACTCGGCGGCTCGCTGTTCATCCGCCACCCGCGCCGACTGGAACTGACACCAGCAGGGAAGAAGCTCCTCACAGATGGGCGACGTCTTCTTACCGCAGCGACGCGCCTGTCCGAGGACGTACGTAGCCTCGCAACCGGAACCCTCGGCCTCACCATCGGACACCATCGCGCTGTTTCAGTCCGCCGGATGGTCCAGGCATTCCAACGCGCGCATCCTGCCGTCGATGTGACGGTCGTACCACTCGACCACGGCCAAGAGACTCATGCGGTGATGTCGGGCGCGGTCGATGTCGCCGTGGTCTGTCTCCTCACGCCACCCGACGGTGTCACCTCGACCGTGCTCTGGGAGGAACCCACCATGGTCGCCCTGTCAGCGACCCATGCACTAACACAGAGACCGACATTGACACTTGGGGATCTGGCACCCTTCGACCGCGCACGCTTCGACTCAGCGGACCACAGCGGACGAAAGCTCCGCGACGCCGACGACCGTCTCGACTTCCTCGCAGGCAGCAACAACGTGCATCTCGTGCCGTCCCTCGTCGGACAGCGGTATCGCCACCCAGACGTGACCTTCATCCCCGTCACCGACGCACCGCCCACCCCGGTCCTCGCCCTCCACCACGCCAATCAGGACACAGCCCTGGTTGCCGGCGTTATCGCTGCTGCCCTCGCTGCGCATAACGTCATGGCCAGCAACAACTAGATCAACCCACGGGGTGTCTGTCATTCGCATCCATCCCGCGCACCACAGCCCCGGCGAGCACGCTGCTGTCCTGATAGCCCATACACGGACCAGGCTGACCTCGCACAGCTTCACGGCGTGGAGCTCAACCGGGAGAGGCAATGTTCGCCGTCCGGTCAGGGTTGTCCCTGACGTCGCCCTGAATCCCGTCAATCGGGTCGAGAAGGCCTTGCATCCTCGTCACTCGCGATATATCGTGATCCCGTCAACAGTCGCGATATAACGCGAGTCACCGACGGCCCCGGCACGGGCCGGAGAAGCAAGGAGCAGGAAGCATGGCACAGGAGAAGTGGCTGATCCAGCCGGGCGAGAGCCGCACGATCGACGTGGAGGTCGTCCGCGCCCTCAAGGTCGGGTTCCTCGGCGGACAGATCGACATCGTCGGTCACGACGACCCCGGCGCGCGCATCGAGGTGCACTCCGTCACCGGGCGCGACCTCAAGATCGTGGTGGACGGCGACCGTCTCGAGATCGACCATCCGCAGCTGCGCTGGGACAACTTCATCGAGGTCTTCAAGTCCATGCGCTCCAGCGCGCGGGCCGACGTCAGCATCCTCGTGCCGCGGGACGTCGCGCTCACGTTCGGCGTGGTGTCGGCGACCGCGCTGGTCTCCGGCCTCCACACGGACGCGCGCCTCAGCACCGTCTCCGGCGACGTGGTCGCCGACGGCCTCACCGGTGACATCGAGCTCAACTCGGTCAGCGGCGAGTTGTCGGTCCGCGATCACTCCGGGCGCATCGTCGCCCACACCGTCTCGGGCGACGTGACGGCGACCGGGGCCATCCGCCGGTTCTCGGCCGACGGGGTCTCGGGGGATGTCATGATCGACGTCACGGGAACGCCCGACGAGATCGCCGTCAACACGGTCTCCGGCGACACCACCATCCGCATCCCGGAGGCCGTCGGCGCCCGCTACCGCGTCAACACGGTCTCCGGAAAGGTGCAGCTCGACAACATGACCGTCGTCGGCGGGATGGGCAAGGGATACACCGGCACAGCAGGCACGCTCGACGGCACCTGGGTCGAGATCAGCATCAACTCGGTCTCCGGCGACGCCGCGGTGCTCCGCAGTGCAGGCGCCGCGCACGGTGCGGAGGCATCGGCGTGACTCCCGTGTTCTCGCACGGGAGCCTCCGGCTGTACCTGCTGAGCCTGCTGGACGAGGCGCCGCGCCACGGCTACGAACTCATCCAGGCCCTCACCGAGCGGTTCGGCGGCACCTACAGCCCGAGCGCAGGGACCATCTATCCCCGGCTGGCGAAGCTGGAGGAGGAGGGCCTCGTCACCAAGGCGGTCGACGGCCGGAAGACGGTGTACCAGATCACCGATGCCGGCCGCGCCGAGCTGGAGGCCCGCAGACCCGAGCTCGACGCGATCGAGGACGAGGTCACCGACTCGGTGCGCCGCCTGGCCGACGAGGTGCGCGCCGGAGTGAACGATGCCATGCGGACGCTGCGGGCCGAGCTCGCCTCCGCCGCCCGCGAGGCGAAGCGCAACGGCTCCCGGGTCGATCCCCGTCAGGAGGCTCGGGACGCCGGGCGGGATGCGCGCGCCGCCGGCAACGCGGCCGCCCGCGAGGCGGAGGCGGTGCTGAACGAGTTCCGTCAGCAGCTCCGGACGGACCTCCGCTACCAGGCCGCTCGCGGCGCGCTCCCAGCGGACATCGTCCCGCTTCTCACGGACGAGCTGAACCGTGTCCGGCGCGTGCTCATCGAGGCGATCGGCCGACGCTGACCGCGATTCGTCCACTTGGGGAAAGAGTCAGTAAATGCTCATCCGGCTCCCAGTGAGACCTCTTCGGGTCGTTCCGCCGCGGCAATCCGCGGGGGAGCGCCCCCGGGAGGAGCGGGCCCCAGTCTTTGCAGAACGACAGGGTTCGGAGGCGCCGACGCGCCGACTTGACAGTGGATTGCCAGCGAGTATGCTCGCCACTCGTGACAAATGAGGGGAGATCCCCGAAGCGCTGGTTGATCGGCGACCCGCTTCCGAGTGAAAAGCTCGAAGGGCAGCTGCTCCCGAAGCACCTCGCGCTACCCATCTTCGCCTCCGATGCGCTGTCGAGTGTCGCGTACGCTCCCCAGGAACTCCTGATGATCCTGCTGCTCGGCGGGCTCGCGTTCCTGACCTTCGCTCCGTGGGTCGCAGCGGCCGTCGTCGTGCTCCTCATCACGGTCGTCCTCAGCTACCGCCAGCTCGTGAAGGCGTATCCCTCCGGTGGCGGCGACTATGAGGTCGCTCACAAGAACCTCGGCGAGAAGGCGGGGCTGATCGTCGCCTCCGCGCTCCTCGTCGACTACGTGCTCACCGTGGCGGTGTCCGTCGCGTCCGGCGTCGACAACGTCATCTCCGCGCTGCCGTTCCTGGCACCCTGGCGCGTCGAGCTGGCCATCCTCTGCGTCATCATCATCGCGGCCATCAACCTGCGCGGCGTGCGGGAGTCGTCGAAGGCGTTCGCGCTGCCGACCTACATCTTCATCGGGAGCATCGCCCTGATGGTCGTGACGGCCCTCGTCCGCACCGTGCTCGGCAACGCCCCGGTCGCGGAGTCCGCCGGCTACCAGGTGCACGCCGACTCGCTCACCCAGGCCGCCGTCGTGCTGCTCCTGCTGCGCGCCTTCTCGAGTGGATGTTCGGCTCTGACGGGTGTCGAGGCCGTCGCGAACGGCGTGCCCGCCTTCCGCACCCCCAAGATCCGCAACGCCCGCATCACCCTCGGCCTCATGGGCGGCATCGCGATCACGCTGTTCGCCGGCCTGACCGCCACCGCGCTGATCAGCGGCGTCCACTACGCCGAGAACCCCTGCGACCTGCAGGGATGGGCGCAGTGCGCCACCCAGCCGCAGCGCAGCCTCATCGCCCAGATCGCCGCGGCGACGTTCGGCAACAACACGTTCTTCTTCTTCCTGGTGCAGGCCGCGACCGCGGTCGTGCTGCTGCTCGCGGCCAACACCGCCTTCAACGGTTTCCCGCTGCTCGGCTCGGTGCTCGCCCGCGACTCGTACGCCCCGAAGGCTCTCAACACCCGCGGCGACCGCCTGGTCTACTCGAACGGCATGATCATCCTGGCGCTGGCCGCCACGGTCCTGCTGGTCGTCTACCAGGCGAACCTGACCCAGCTCATCCAGCTGTACATCATCGGCGTCTTCGTCTCGTTCACGCTCGGGCAGTCCGGGATGGTCAAGCACTGGATCACGCTGCTGCGGTCCGGCGGGCAGACCGGCCGAGAACGCACCGGCATCATCCGGTCTCTCTGCATCAACGCGTTCGGCGCCTGCCTCACCGCGATCGTGCTCATCGTCGTCACGATCACGAAGTTCACGCACGGCGCCTACCTCGTCTTCATCTTCATGCCGATCCTGTGGTTCCTGATGCTCGGCGTGAACCGCTACTACCGTGACGTCGAGAAAGAGGTCGAGGTCGACCCGGTGACGACGTTCGGAAGCGTCGGCGACCACGCCATCGTCCTCATCGGCAAGATGCAGAAGCCGGCGCTGAAGGCCCTCGACTACGCGATCGCCGCGCGGCACGACTCGATCGAGGCGGTGCACGTCTCCATCGATGAGGAGGCGACGCAGAAGCTGCAGCGCCAGTGGGTGGACCAGAACATCCATGTGCCGCTGACGATCATCGAGTCGCCCTACCGCGAGTTCGGCGTTCCGCTCATCAAGTACCTGAAGCACCGACGCGAGGAGCACGGCTCCGAAGTCGTGACCGTGTACCTGCCGCAGTACATCGTCGGCCACTGGTGGGAGGCGCTGCTGCACAACCACCGCGCCCGCCGCATCAGCAAGCAGCTCATGCTCTGCCACGGCGTGACCGTCGCCCTCGTCCCGTGGCTGCTCGACTCGTCCTCGCTCATCTACGGCCGTCGCTCGCGCCCGCTCCCCGGTCAGGACCGCCGCGGCGAGCCGGTGCGGCCCGTCGCCCGCCGGCCCCTCGTCCCGGCGTCGAAGGCGCACACGCGCATCCACATCCACTCGGTGCCGATCACGATCGGGGAGCCGCAGGAGAGCGCGGAGACGGTCGCCGGGACGATCCCGGAACCCCAGCCAGATGGCGGCCAGCGGCCGGCCGGGACGGGCGCGGCGGCTCCCGCGCAGAAGAAGGTGCCGGCGCGCGCCAAACGCTGATCGTGCGGCGCCGAGTGCGCAGCCGCCTCTGCCTCAGGGCCGGGCGCCCGCCGGGAACGCGATCATCTGTCCGTGACCGGGCAGCACCACGGCCGCGTCGCACAGCACGAGGCGCCGGGCGCTGAGCGCGGCCTCGTCGGCGTCGTGCTGGAAGAACGCGGGAAGCTGCTGCAGCTCGCCGCTCTCGCGCAGCAGCGGGTGTCCCGTCACGATGGCATCGCCGGTCAGCAGGGCGCGCGACTCCGGCTCGAAGAAGCAGACGCTGCCCGACGTGTGACCGGGAGACGGGACGAGCCGGAGCGTGTGACCCGTGCTCAGGGCGACGGCATCGCCCTCCAGCGCGACCGCATCGCGCACCCCGACATCGCCGAGGCCACCGGCACGCACGGCCGCGATCGCCCAGCGCACGGTGCCGCGCTTCAGCACAGAGGGCAGCAGGTCGGCGACGGTCACCTGCTCTGTGACGTCGCGACGCACGTTCGGGAGCTCGGCCGGCGCGGCCGCGACGACCACGCCGCGCTCGCCGGCGAACTGCGCGCTCGCCCCGAGGTGGTCCGAGTGCCCGTGCGTGATCAGGATGCGCTTCAGGTCGGCCGGGTCGGCCCCCGCGAGGCGGATGGACTCCTCGACGAGCGGGCGGTCGACCGGGTAGCCGCAGTCGACCAGCTCGACCGCCCCGCCGCCGTGGAAGACGGTCCAGTTCGAGAGCGGTCCCTCGACGAACAGGATGCCGGGAGCGACCCGTGTGGTCGAACGGATGCTGTGCACCCGATCACCCTAGCCGGGCCCCTTGACCTTGACGTAACGTCAACTCCTAGCGTGGATGACGCACCGCACGAGAGGAGGAAGACATGGACTGGTCCATCCAGGACATCGCGCGGATCGCCGGCACCACCAGCCGCACGCTGCGCCACTACGACGCCATCGGGCTGCTGAAGCCGAGCCGCGTCGGCGGCAACGGCTACCGGTACTACGACCGCGACTCCCTCGTGCGGCTGCAGCGCATCCTGCTTCTCCGGGAGCTCGGCCTCGGCCTCGAAGCCGTCGGCCGGGTGCTCGACGACCGCACGGATGCGGTGCCCGCACTGCGCGACCACCTGGCGTGGTTGCAGGCGGAGCGGGAACGGCTGGCGCGGCAGATCGCGTCGGTCGAGTCGACGATCCACGCTGTGGAGGAAGGAGCGGAGATCGTGGCCGAGCAGATGTTCGACGGATTCGATCACACGCAATACAAGGACGAGGTGGAGCAGCGCTGGGGGAAGGACGCCTACGCGGCGTCGGACCGCTGGTGGCGCAGCAAGACCGCCGAAGAGCGCGCCGACTGGCAGGCCCGGCAGGCGCGGCTCGCGGCCGACTGGCAGGCCACCGCGTCCTCCGGCGTCGAGCCCGGATCGGACGAGGCGCAGGCGCTCGCGAAGCGTCACGCCGAGTGGCTGGCGGACATCCCGGGAACCCCGGGGTACGGCACGGGCGCGCCGACAGCCGCCTACCTGACCGGTCTGGGCGAGATGTACGTCGCCGACGAGCGCTTCGCCGCCACCTATGGCGGCGCCGACAACGCGACCTTCGTGCGCGACGCCCTCCGCCTCTACGCCACCACCCACCTCGCCTAAGCCCCCACCGTCGAGTCCGCGAAGACTTACCGCTTTGCGCCCCTTCGGCGTGCAATTTGTGCGGACTCGACGGAGGGGGGTCAGGGGTGGCGGGGGCGGCGCGTGATGCGGTCGTCGAGCCAGTGGGCGGCGACGATGCGCGACGGACGGGATGCGTCCGGCGTGCGCGGCGTGCGCGGTGCGCGGTCGGGCTGCGGACCCTGGACGAACGGCGAGTCGGCCCGCGCGAAGCGGTCGTGCGCCGCCCGGTCGGATTCGAGCAGGATGCCGTCGCGCACGTCGAAACGGACGGCATCCTGCTCGTCCTCGAGGCCGGCCGACTGCTCGGCCGTTCCCTCGAGCTCGCTCTCCAGCCGTGCCGCAGTCGTTGCAGCGTCCTGCGGCAGGCGGATCGCGAAGAAGGGGAGGGTGACGCTGCACAGCGGGCCGACCAGGAGCGCGAACGCGAGCGTCCCGATCCCGACATTCCCGCCGAGCACCCACCCGACGATCAGCACGGTCACCTCGATGGCGGTGCGCACCATCCAGATCGGCCGGCCGGTGCGGGCGTGCAACCCGGTCATCAGGCCGTCGCGCGGGCCGGGGCCCAGCCGCGGGCCGATGTACAGGCCGGTGGCGACGGCGAGCAGCGCGAGGCCGGCCACGAAGAACAGCACCTGCGCCCACAGTTCCGTCTGCTGCGGCAGCAGGTCGAGGCCCAGCTGCGCGCTCGGACCCACCAGCAGGACGTTGAGGACGGTGCCGAGTCCCGGTCGCTGGCGCAGCGGGATCCAGAACGCCAGGACGACGAGACCGACGAGGTTGGTCACGAAGCCGAACGGGATCCCGGTCTTGAGGGAGAGCCCCTGGGCGAGCACGTCCCACGGCGACAGCCCGATGCCGGCGCGCACCATGAGCGCGATCGCGATCCCATAGAGGAAGAGTCCGATCAGCAGCTGCACGAGGCGGCGGGTGAGGAGAAGTCGGGCGGCCATGGGCACAATCCAATCGCAGTGATTGGACTCGCAACAAGATGCCAATCCGACTAAAGTGGCCTGCATGTCGGATGCCCAACTCACCGCGCGCTCGCTGGAGCACCTTCTCGGAACCTGGCGGACGGGAGCAGCCGGCTACCAGGCGCTCGCCGACCGCATCCGCCTCCTCGTGCTGGACGGCCGCATCCCGATCGGCACGCGGCTGCCCGCCGAGCGCGACCTGGCCGGCAAGCTCGAGCTGAGCCGCACGACCGTCGCGGCCGCCTACCGGCAGCTGCGCGAGGCCGGCTTCATCGACAGCGTCCGGGGCTCCGGCAGTGTCGCCCGCCTCCCCGGCCCGGCGCTTCCGCTGCCCGCGGTGGGCGGCGAGGGGATGCTGGACTTCACCAAGGCGTCGCTCCCGGCCGCATCACCGCTGGCGGCGGCGGCGCGTGCGGCCGCCGAGGAGCTGCCGCGCTTCCTGCCGGACCCGGGCTACGACCCGGTGGGGCTCCCGCACCTGCGCGCCGAGATCGCGGAGCGGTACACCGCGCGCGGTCTGCCGACGACCGCCGACCAGATCCTGGTGACGGTCGGAGCCCAGCAGGCCATCGCCCTGATCGCCCGCACGTTCCTCGGGCGCGGAGACCGCGTCGTCATCGAGGTGCCCACGTATCCGCACGCCATCGAGGCGATCCGCCTGGCGGGCGCACGCCTCGTCCCGATCACGGTCTCCACGCCGGAGTCCGGCCCGCACCGCATCGAGGACCAGCCCGACGGCTGGGATGTGGAGGCCATCGAGCAGACCTTCCGCCGCGCGAATCCGGCGCTGGCGTACCTCATTCCCGACTTCCACAACCCGACCGGCGCGACGATGTCGCCGGAGACGCGGGAGCGGGTGCTCGCGGCAGCGGCCGGCCACGGTGCGATCGTGGTCGCCGACGAGACGACGGCGGAGCTCGACATCGACCGGATCGGCGAGTTCCTGCCGATGCCGGCCTACGCCGACTCCGCCGCGACCGGGGCCCCGGTGATCATGATCGGCTCGGCCAGCAAGACCCTCTGGGGCGGGCTGCGCATCGGCTGGATCCGCGCCGAGCGCTCGCACATCCAGCGCCTCATCGCCGCGAAGCCGTCCACCGACCTCGGCACGCCGGTGCTCGAGCAGCTGGTCGTCGCGCGGATGATCCCGCAGCTGCCCGAGATCATGGAGGAGCGGCGCGAGCAGCTCCGGCAGGGCCGCGACACCGTCCGGCGGCTGGTCGCGGAGACGTTCCCCGACTGGACGATGCCCGTGCAGCACGGCGGTCTCACGGCCTGGGTCGGGATCGGCGCTCCGGTCAGCTCGGCGCTCGCCCTGGCAGCGCGCAGCCACGGTCTGCTTATCGCGGCGGGGCCGCGGTTCGGCATCGACGGGGCGTTCGAGCGCTTCCTCCGTATCCCGATCACATACACCGCCGACGAGTACGCGCGCGCGTTCACGGCACTCGCCCGGGCCTGGGCGGTCGCCGCCAACGAGCCGGTGCCCTACTTCGACTCCGGGGCGCTCCCCAGCGTCGTCTGAGCGCGGCCGAGGGCCCTCCGCCCGGGGACTCCCGGCGGAGTAGCGGGATGTCGTACCCAGGCATGAAGAAACCGCCCACCCCGCGATGTCATACTTCCTCTGCGCCAGCGTCGGCGCGGTCCTGAAACCGTCGTCCCCGAGGGGAACCCTGTGCACTTCCTCGCTGTCCTGAGCATGAAGAACCGTGCCCTGATCGCGCTCGTCACGATCGTCGCCGCGGTCTTCGGCGGACTCGCCCTGACCAACCTCAAGCAGGAGCTCGCGCCGTCGATCTCGTTCCCGCAGCTGGTGGTGCTCTCCAGCTACCCCGGCGCGTCGCCGGAGGTCGTGAACAACGACGTCAGCACGCCGGTCGAGGCCGCCATCCAGGGCGTCCCGGACCTCGACAGCACGAGCGCGGTCAGCAGCACCAACCAGTCCATCATCACCGCGAAGTTCACCTACGGGACCGACCTCGCCACGGCCGAGCAGAAGATCGATCAGGCGGTCAACCGGATCAAGTCGACGCTGCCGTCCGGCGTCGAGCCGCAGGTGCTCTCCGGCAGCATCGACGACCTTCCCGTCATCCAGCTCGCGGTCACCGGGAAGTCGGACCAGCGCGCCCTCGGCGACGACATCACGAAGCTCGTCCTCCCCGACGTGAAGGATGTGAAGGGCGTCAACGACGCGCAGCTGGTCGGCGAATTGGGCCGCCGCATCGCCATCACGCCGGACCCGGCGAAGCTCGCCGCGGCCGGCGTCTCATCGTCCGCGATCAAGGATGCGCTGCAGCAGAACGGCGTGCTCATCCCGGGCGGCGACATCACCGAGAACGGGCAGACGCTGTCCGTGCAGTCCGGGACGCAGCTGTCGTCGGTGGAGGACATCGCCGCGCTGCCGCTGATCCGTTCGGCCGGTGCGGCCGGGGCAGGGTCGAGCGGCGCTGCCGCGGTGGGTGCGGGCGGCGCTGCCGGCGCGACGGGCGCCTCCGGTGCTGCGGGAGCGGCCGGAGCGGCGGGCGCCACGGGCGCAGCGGCCGCGGCGGCGTCGGCCACCGCGACCCCGCCGACGATCGGCGACGTCGCCACCGTCGCCGAGACGGACGACCCCACCACCACGCTCTCCCGCGTCGACGGCAAGCCCGCCCTGACGATCGCCGTCACCAAGCTTCCGTCCGCCAACACGGTCGAGGTCTCGCACGCGGTCAACGACCTCATCCCGAGCCTGGAGAAGAAGCTCGGCTCCGGCACGAAGATCACCGTCGTCTTCGACCAGGCGCCGTTCATCACGCAGTCGATCAACTCGCTCACCGAGGAGGGCCTGCTCGGCCTCGCGATGGCGGTCATCGTCATCCTGGTGTTCCTGCTGTCGGTGCGGTCGACGCTCGTCACCGCGATCTCCATCCCCACCAGCGTGCTGATCACCTTCATCGTCATGTGGGCGACCGGCTACACCCTCAACATCATCACGCTGGGTGCTCTGACGATCGCGATCGGACGCGTGGTGGACGACTCCATCGTGGTGATCGAGAACATCAAACGTCAGCTCGTGCCCGGTGCGGACCGGGCGGTGACCATCGTCCGGGCCGTGCGCGAGGTCGCCGGCGCGATCACCGCATCCACGATCACGACGGTCGCCGTCTTCCTCCCGCTCGCGTTCGTGGGGGATGTGACCGGTGAGCTGTTCCGGCCGTTCGCGCTGACCGTCACGATCGCCCTGCTGTCGTCGCTGCTCGTCGCCCTGACGATCGTGCCGGTGCTCGCCTACTGGTTCCTCCGCGCTCCGAAGGCGCACAAGCACGAGGGCGGTCAGGACGTCGAGGCCGCCGGCCTGTCGGTGGAGGAGGCGGCCGCGTCCGGGGTCGACGAGCTCGAGCATCCCTCGCGGTTGCAGGCCGGCTACCTGCCCATCATCCGGTGGACGCTGAAGCACTCGGGACTGACCATCATCGCTGCGGTGGTCGTGCTGGTGCTGACGTTCCTGTCCGTGCCGTTCCTGAAGACGAACTTCCTCGGGTCGAGCGGCCAGAACTCCCTCACCGTCACGCAGACCCTCGAACCAGGGGCCAGCCTCCAGGCCAAGGACGACGCGGCGAAGGTCGTCGAGAAGAAGCTGCTCGACACCACGGGCGTGAAGACGGTCCAGGTCTCCATCGGCTCCAGCGGCTCCTCGCTGCGCGATGCCTTCACCGGCGGCGGAGGCGGGACGACCTTCTCGATCACGACCGACCCGGATGCCGATCAGGAGAAGCTGCAGAACACCATCGAGGACGAGCTGGCCGCCATCAAGGACCAGGGCGAGATCACCCTCTCGGCGTCGAGCGGCTTCGGCGGATCGACCGACATCCAGGTGGACATCTCGGCCAGCAGCAACGCCGACCTGCAGAAGGCGACGGATGCGGTGGTCGCCCAGCTGCGGAAGAAGTCGTCGCTGAAGCAGGTGACCGACAACCTCAGCGCCTCCCTGCCCTACGTCTCGGTGGATGTCGACCGTTCCAAGGCCGCGGCCGCAGGACTCAGCGAGGTGGCCGTCGGCACGATCGTCTCGCAGGCGGTCCAGCCGACGCAGGCGGGATCCGTCGCGATCGACGACACCACCCTGAAGATCTACCTGCAGAGCGACAACCCGCCGACCACCGTCGCCGGGCTCGCGCAGCTGTCCATCCCGACGGCGGCCGGTGTCGTGCCGCTCGACACGCTCGCCAGCGTGAAGGAGGTCAAGGGCCCGGCGACGGTCACCACCCAGCGCGGACTCCGGACCGCATCGGTGACGGCGACGCCGGCCACGGACAACCTGACCACGGCGAACGCCGACGTGACCGCCGCGCTGAAGGCCGCGAAGCTCCCCACCGGGGCGAGCGCGAAGATCGGCGGTGTCTCGTCGAGTCAGTCCGACGCGTTCCAGCAGCTGGGCCTCGCGCTCCTCGCGGCGATCCTCATCGTGTACATCGTCATGGTGGCGACGTTCCGCTCGCTGCGGCAGCCGCTGCTGCTGCTCGTGTCGGTGCCGTTCGCGGCGACGGGCGCCATCCTGCTGCAGCTGGCCTCGGGCATCCCGCTCGGCGTCGCGTCGCTGATCGGTCTGCTGATGCTCGTCGGCATCGTCGTCACCAACGCGATCGTGCTCATCGATCTGGTGAACCAGTACCGACGGCGCGGTCTCGCGGTGGCGGACGCCGTGGCACATGGCGCGTCGCGACGACTCCGGCCCATCCTGATGACGGCGCTGGCCACGATCGCGGCCCTGACCCCGATGGCGATCGGACTCACCGGGCACGGCGGGTTCATCTCGCAGCCGCTCGCGATCGTCGTCATCGGCGGACTGATCTCGTCCACCGTGCTGACGCTGGTCGTGCTGCCGACCCTCTACAACCTGGTCGAGGGGCGGCGCGAGCGGAAGGCGGCGCGGAAGGCGGCGAAGGCCGCGGCCGGTGGCGGCCCGGGCGACGGCGAGGGTGGTGAGGGCGGCGGTGGCGCGCCTGTGACTCCCGCGCCCGCCGGGCCGGATCGCTCCGGCGGCACCGATGCGTCCTCCGCCCCGCAGCCGCCTGTCTTCACCCGGCCGGCCGGGGGCTCGCAGGTCTGACCGCCGCTCGCGTCCGGCACGCGCGTCTGGGGTCCCCGTCCGGGATCCCAGACGGGGATGCCTGAGGCGGCCACGGCATCCGTGTCGGTCGTCGCTAGGGTCGCGGGTATGAGCGCACTCGGACTCTCCGTCGACCCGCTGTGGCCGCGCGCCGGCGACTGGCCTCCGCTCGGACCGGACGGTGCGGACCTGACGCTGATCGGCATCCCGACGCAGGAGACCTCGCTTTCTGCGACCGGCGCCGGCGCGACCCCCGCGGCCGTGCGCGACGCCCTGCGCCGCTACTCGACGTTCGCGCCGGGCACGCCGGTCGAGGGGCTCCGGTTCGCGGACGCGGGCGATGTGCCCTCTCCCGACGGCCCGGAGGGACGCGCGCGCGCCACAGCGGCGATGGCGGAGGCGGCGGCCCGGTCGCGGCTGACGGTCGCGGTCGGCGGAGACAACGCGCTGACCGTTCCGGCCGCGCTCGGGTCCGTCGGTGGCGACCTCGGCCGGGCGGGACTCATCACGCTCGATGCCCATCACGACCTGCGGGACGGCACCTCGAACGGCTCCCCGGTCCGGGAGCTCATCGAGGCCGGGCTGGACGGCCGGCGGATCGTGCAGATCGGCATCGCCGACTTCGCCAACTCGGCCGCGTACGCCCGCCGCGCCGCGGACTACGGCATCACCGTGATCCTGCGCGACGAGCTGCACACCCGCCCGCTGGACGACATCATGGCGGAGGCGCTGGAGATCGCCGGGGCCGCCGGAGGTCCGATCCACGTCGATCTGGACGTGGACGTCTGCGACCGCTCGGTGGCGCCGGGGTGCCCGGCGTCCGTTCCCGGGGGACTCTCGGCGTGGGAGCTGCGTCGCTTCGCGCGGCTGGCCGCCGCATCCCCGCTGGTCCGCTCGCTCGACATCGCCGAGGTGGATGCGACCGCCGACGCCCCCGACCAGCGCACCGTCCGTCTCGCCGCGCTCCTCGTCCTCGAGGCCGCCGCCGGCCTCGCCGCTCGCTGACCCCACCGCCCCACCGTCGAGTCCGCAAACTTTGGACGCCGGCGCGGCGTGTCGTGTGCAAAGATTGCGGACTCGACGGTGGGGGCGGGAGTCAGAGGCGGAGGGTGCACTCGATGAGCGGGACGCCGGGGCGGTAGGCGAGGTGGATGTGGCTGGGGGCACGGAGGACCGCGAGGTCGGCGCGCGCGCCGGGCCGGAGGTGGCCGACGTCGTCACGGCGGAGCGCTGCGGCCCCGCCCAGTGTCGCCGCCCGCAGCGCCTCGGCTGGAGTCAGACCCAGCTCGCGCACGGCGAGGGCGATGCAGAACGGCATCGATGACGTGAACGACGATCCCGGGTTGCAGTCGCTGGCCAGCGCGACGGTCGCTCCGGCGTCGAGCAGCCGACGTCCGGACGGGTAGGGATGCCGCGTCGAGAACTCGACGCCCGGCAGCAGCGTCGCGACGGTCCGGGAGGCGGCCAGCCGCTCCACGTCCTCGTCGGTGAGGTAGGTGCAGTGGTCGACGCTCGCCGCATCCAGCTCCACCGCGAGGGCGACGCCGCCTCCGGGGCCCAGCTGCGCTGCGTGCACGCGGACGCCCAGCCCACGCTCCGCTCCCGCCCGCAGAATGCGCTCCGACTGCTCGACGCTGAACGCTCCGGTCTCGCAGAACACGTCGATCCAGCGGGCGTGCGGTGCGCAGGCATCGAGCATGGGACCGGTGACGAGATCCACGTACGCGTCGGCGTCGTCGGCGTACTCCGCCGGCACGACGTGCGCACCCAGGAACGTGGTCTCGTCGGTCACCTCGCGCGCGAGGCGGAGCAGCCGCTCCTCGTCGGCGACGGTCAGGCCGTAGCCGCTCTTCACCTCGAATGTCGTCGTGCCCTGCGCGTGCAGCTCCGCCACGAGCCAGGCCAGTCGCGTCCGCAACGCATCCTCGGTCGCCTCCCTGGTCGCCGCCACGGTAGACCGTATGCCGCCGGCGGTATACGGCCGCCCGGCCATGCGCGCCTCGAACTCGTGCGCCCGGTCACCCGCGAACACGAGGTGCGTGTGCGCGTCCACGAACCCCGGGATCACGGCAGCACCCGCGACGTCGACCACCGCGTCCGCATCCGATCGGGGCGCCGCAGAGGACGCACCCGTCCACGCGATCCGGCCGTCGACGGCGAGGACGGCCGCGTCCCGGACCAGGCCGAGAGGACCGGGGTGCGCCGGGTCGAACGTCGTCAGCTCGCCGATGCTGGTGACCAGCGTCGCGGTCATCGGCCCGGCGCCGCCTGCTCGGCCGCACCCTCGCGCATCGGGATGCGCAACCCGCGCTCCTCCGCGACCTCGACGGCGCGCTCGTAGCCAGCGTCCACGTGCCGCATGACGCCCGTCCCCGGATCGTTCGTCAAGACCCGCTCGATCTTCTCCGCGGCGAGCGGTGTCCCGTCGGCGACGACGACCTGACCGGCGTGGATGCTGCGGCCGATCCCCACGCCGCCGCCGTGGTGGATCGACACCCAGGTCGCACCGGACGCCGTGTTCAGCAGGGCGTTGAGGAGGGGCCAGTCCGCGATGGCGTCCGATCCGTCCGCCATCGACTCGGTCTCCCGGTACGGGGAGGCGACCGAGCCGGAGTCGAGGTGGTCGCGCCCGATCACGACCGGGGCGGACAGCTCGCCCGACGCCACCATCTCGTTGAACCGGAGTCCGGCCAGGTGGCGCTCCTTGTATCCCAGCCAGCAGATCCGCGCGGGGAGCCCTTCAAAATGCACCTTCTCTCCCGCCTGGGTGATCCAGCGGCGCAGGTGCTCGTCGTCGGGGAACAGGTCGAGCACGGCACGGTCGGTGGCGGCGATGTCGGCCGGGTCGCCGGAGAGCGCCGCCCAGCGGAACGGGCCCTTGCCCTCGGCGAAGAGCGGGCGGATGTACGCAGGCACGAACCCGGGGAAGTCGAACGCCCGGTCGTAGCCGCCCAGCTGCGCCTCCGTACGGATCGAGTTGCCGTAGTCGAAGACCTCGGAGCCGGCGTCCTGGAAGCCGACCATCGCCTCCACCTGCGCGGCCATCGAACGGCGCGCGTCGTCGGTGAAGCGTTCGGGATCGGAGGCGGCGCGCTCGTGCCACTCGTCGACGGTGTAGCCGATCGGGAGGTAGCTGAGCGGGTCGTGGGCGCTGGTCTGGTCGGTCACGATGTCGATCGGCACGCCACGGCGGAGCAGCTCGGGGAAGACCTCTGCGGCATTGCCGACCACCCCGACGGAGAGCGCCCGGTGCTCGTCCTTCGCGGCCAGCGCCTGCGCGACCGCGTCATCGAGGTCGTCCGCGAGCACGTCGAGGTAGCCGTGGTCGACGCGGCGCTGAAGACGGGTCTTGTCGACATCCACGATGAGCACGGCGCCGCCGTTCATGGTGACGGCGAGCGGCTGCGCGCCGCCCATCCCGCCGCATCCGCCGGTCAGGGTGAGCGTTCCGGCCAGCGAGCCGCCGAAGCGCTTCCGGGCCACCGCGCCGAAGGTCTCGTATGTGCCCTGCAGGATGCCCTGCGAGCCGATGTAGATCCACGAGCCGGCGGTCATCTGGCCGTACATGGTCAGGCCGAGCGCCTCCAGCCGGCGGAACTCGGGCCACGTCGCCCAGTCTCCGACGAGGTTCGAGTTGGCGATGAGGACGCGCGGAGCCCACTCGTGCGTACGGAACACGCCGACCGGCTTCCCGGACTGCACCAGCAGCGTCTCGTCGGCCTCGAGGTCGCGGAGGGTGCGGACGATCGCGTCGAACGCCTCCCAGCTGCGGGCGGCGCGCCCGGTGCCGCCGTAGACGACCAGGTCGTCCGGACGCTCGGCGACCTCCGGGTCGAGGTTGTTCATCAGCATCCGCAGCGGCGCCTCGGTCTGCCAGCTCTTCGCGCTGAGCTCTGCTCCGCGCGCCGCGCGCACCGGTCGGGCTCCATCCATGGTTCTCGTTCCTTTCGTTGCCCCGTCGAGTCCGCAAAGACTGACGGTTTCGGCGCTGATTTCGTGCAGTTTGTGCGTACTCGACGGTGGGGGTTACGGGAGGTGGGCGGCGGCGCGGAGGGCGCCGGAGGTCACGAGGGCGTAGGCGGCCTCGATCTCGGGGGAGAGGTGGCGGTCGGGGCCGGGACCGGGGACGGCGGTCCGCAGCGCGGCGATCACTGCTCCCGTCGCGGGGCCGGGCTGCAGCGGAGCGCGCAGGTCGGCTCCGCGCGCGGCGGTCATCACCTCGATGGCGATCACGCGCGCGAGCCCGTCGATGGCCCGCCGCAGCTTGCGAGCGGCCGCCCAGCCCATCGACACGTGGTCCTCCTGCATGGCCGACGAGGGGATGCTGTCCACCGATGCGGGTGCGGCCAGCCGCTTCAGCTCGGAGACGATGCCCGCGGCCGTGTACTGCGCGATCATCAGACCGGAGTCGACGCCGACCTCGTGGGCCAGGAACGGCGGGAGGCCCTGGTTGCGCGCCGGGTCGAGGAAGCGGTCGGTACGGCGTTCGGACATGCTGGCGACGTCGGCGACGGCAATTGCCAGGAAGTCGAGCACGTACGCGACCGGTGCTCCGTGGAAGTTGCCGTTCGACTCGACCCGCCCGTCGAGCGTGAGCACCGGGTTGTCGACGGCGGACGCCAGCTCGCGTCCGGCGACCAGCTCGGCGTGCGCGACCGTGTCGCGTGCCGCGCCGTGCACCTGCGGCGAGCAGCGGAGCGAGTACGCGTCCTGCACCCGCGTGCACTCCGGCCCCTTGTGGCTCGCGACGATCGGGGAGCCGGCGAGCAGGGCGCGCAGGTTGGCGGCGCTGATCGCCTGGCCGGCCTGCGGCCGCAGCCGCTGCAGGTCGGCGGCGAACACCGCGTCGGTGCCGAGCAGGGCCTCCACGCTCATCGCCGCAGCGATGTCCGCGTCGGTCAGCAGACCGTGGAGGTCGTGGATGGCGAGCGCGAGCATCCCGAGCATCCCGTCGGTGCCGTTGATGAGCGCGAGCCCTTCCTTCTCGGCCAGGACCACCGGCTCGATCCCCGCGGCGGCGAGGGCGTCGGCCGCATCGACCAGCTCGCCGTCGACCCGAACGTGCCCCTCGCCCATCGCGGCCAGCGCGCAGTGCGCGAGCGGCGCGAGGTCGCCGGAGCAGCCGAGCGAGCCGTACTCGTGGACGACGGGCGTGATCCCGGCGTTGAGCAGCGCCGCGTAGGTCTCCACGGTCTGCGGGCGTGCGCCCGTCCGCGCCGTCATCAGCGTGGACAGGCGCAGCAGCATGAGGGCGCGGACCACCTCGCGCTCGACCTCCGGACCGGAGCCTGCCGCATGGGAGCGCACCAGGCTCGCCTGCAGCTGGGCACGGCGATCGGCGGGGATGAACGTTGTCGCGAGCGCGCCGAAGCCGGTCGAGATGCCGTAGTGCGGCTCGGTGTCGTCGGCGAGGGCGTCGACGATGGCGCGGGAGGCGGCGACCCCGGAGAGGGCGTCGCCGTCGAGCTCGACGCGGGCGTCGTGACGGGCGACGGCGACCACGTCGTCGATGGTGAGCGGTCCGGCGCCGACGGTGACTGCGGTCTGGGTCTGGAGCATGGTCCGATCCTCGCCCCGGGCCGGGTATTCGCGCTCCAGCTGTAGGCTGCTCGGTGTCCGGTATCCCAGACATGACGACGACCGCGAGCGGGGGTGGATGCGTGAGCAAGGTCCCCGCCGCGGAAAACACCCTGCGTGTGCTCGCCTACCTCGGAGCCCAGCGCGGTCCGGCCCCGGCCGCCGCCATCGCCGCCGCACTGGGGCTGCCGCGCTCGACGGTCTACCACCTGCTCGCCGTGCTGACCGAGCACGGCTTCGTGCTGCACTTCCCCGAGGCGCGGCGGTACGGACTGGGCGTGGCCGCGTACGAGCTGTCGAGCGCGTTCTCGCGGCAGCAACCGCTCAGCAGGCTCGGCCGGCCCATCGTGGCCGCGCTGGTGGATGCGATCGGCGAGTCCGGTCATGTGGCCGTGCTCCACGGCCGCGACGTCGTCTACATCGTGGAGGAGCGGGCGCCGCGTCGGCCGCGGTTGGTGACGGATGTCGGCGTGCGGCTGCCCGCCCACCTCACGGCGAGCGGGCGGGCGCTGCTGGCGACCCTTCCGCGCGAGCAGTTGCGCGCCCTGTACCCGGACTCCGGCGCGTTCGAGGACCGCACGGGCGCCGGCCCGCACTCCTACGCCGAGCTGCGACGCGTCGTGACCGAGGCACGCGAGCGGGGATACGCGACGGAGGACGGCGACGTCACGCCGGGCTTCGCCTCCGTGGCGGTGTCGGTGCGCGACCACGCCGGCTGGCCCGCTGCGGGCATCGCGGTCACCTTCCCGCGGGAGAACGTCCCGGAGGAGGGATGGGATGCGCTCGCCGCCCGGGTGCGCGAGGCCGCGGCCGAGCTGTCGCGCCGCATCCGCGGCACCTGACGGCCGCTAGCGGGTGGGAACCGCGAGCGATTTGGCGTAGCAGACCGACCACGGATCGTCGACGTAGGCCCCGAAGTTGGGGATGCGCGCGTAGCCCGAGCGCTCGTACAGCGCGATCGCCGCGTGCTGCAGCGGACCGGTCTCCAAGCGCAGCTCGGCGATCTCCGCATCGGCGGCCGCGGCCTCGACCGCGCCGAGGAGGCTGCGCGCGAGCCCCTGACCCCGCGCGTCCTCGTGCACGAACATCCGCTTCAGCTCGGCGCGGGCACCGGCATCGGCCAGGGCGTCGGGCCGGGCGCCGGCGACCAGCGCGGCGATCCCCAGCGCACGCCCGTCGACGCGCGCGACGAAGACCGTGACGCCCGGACGCTCGAGCTCGGACACATCCAGCAGGTGGCAGCTCTCGGCCGGGTACAGCGCGAAGGCGAACTCGTCGCTCAGCCGCAGCAGCTCCTCGACCTCCGGCTGGCGCGCCGGCTCCGGGCGGATCTCGATCGGCATGCGTCGATGCTAGCGGCGGCGTGTGTCGCCGGTGTTTCCGGTGTCCGCAGGGCGGGCCGGCCGGCGACCCGCCCCGGCCGGCGACCCGCCCCAGCGCGGCGATCAGACCCGGCTGGGCGTCCGGTTCTCGGCGCTCACCATCCAGGCGTACTGCTCGAGGCGCTCGATGATCGCGTGGAGGAGGTCCGCGGAGGTCGGGTCCTCCTCGTCCACGTCGTCGTGCACGTCGCGCATGGTGCGGACGACCGCTTCGAGGCGCTCGGTGATCAGGTCGACGGTCTCGGTCGTGTCGACCTCTCCGTTGGGGAACTCGGGGAGGCTGGTCTGCTCCGCCACCGTCGCGCTCCGCCCGTCCGGGGTCGCGTGGAGGGCGCGCAGGCGCTCGGCGATGACATCGCTGAACTCACGCGCCGCTTCGACGATCTCGTCGAGCTGGAGGTGCAGGTCGCGGAAGTTGCGTCCGACCACGTTCCAGTGCGCCTGCTTGCCCTGCAGGTGCAGCTCGATCAGGTCGACGTGCACGCGCTGGAGGTTCCGCGCCAGCTCCGCGGAGGCGACGAAGCCGTGCTCGGCGTGCTCACGGCGGGTCGGGGCGACGCCGACGGCGGCGGTCCGGCGCACGGGCGCTGTCTTCTGGGTGCTCTTCTTCGCGGTGCTCTTGGTGCTCGCGGTGCTCTTGGTGCTCGTCTTGGACTGGCTAACGGCCACGATGGGGTCCCTTCCGTTCGATCGGACGTCCCGGACGGTAGGCCGATGCCGGAGCCTGCGGAAGCGGGTTGACAGGGTCGGAGCACCTTGGCACTCCCTGGGGGAGAGTGCTAAAATCTGTGGTCGAAAAGAGAGTGCAAAGGGCCTCTCACCAGGTGATCCAGAAGAAAGGGGTACATCCAATGGCCATGTCGTTCGATCCTTTCTCCCAGCTGGACCGGATCGCGCAGAGCATCTTCGACACCAGCCGTCAGCCGCGCATCATGCCGGTCGATCTGTTCCGCGAGGGTGAGCGTTACATCCTGAACGCCGACCTCCCCGGCGCCGATCCGGCGTCGGTCGACGTCGACGTCGACGGGCACCTGCTCACCATCCGGGCGGTGCGCAGCGCGGCCGACCGCGACGGCGCCCGCTGGCTCGCCCAGGAGCGCCCGTACGGCGCCTACATGCGGCAGTTCACGATCGGCGACGACGTCGATCCCGACGGCATCACCGCGTCGTACGACAACGGAGTGCTCAGCGTCATCATCCCGGTGGCCGAGCGGGCGAAGCCGCGCAAGATCGCCGTGGAGTCGTCGGGCTCCAGCGAGACGAAGGCGGTGTCGGCCGGCTGATCCGGCCGGTGTCAGCGCCGGAGAGGAGGGCGCGCCGTCACTGCACGGCGCGCCCTCGCGCCGCCCACTCCAGGCGGCGCAGAGCCTCCGCGTTGCGCACGTGGAGGATGGCGTCGGCCAGGGCGTCCGGGATGAGGGTCACCGGCCCCGAGTCCGGGAACTCCTCCATCCGCACGACGCAGCCAACGCCGCGCGGCTTGACGTCGATGATCACGCGCTCGGAGCCGAACGGGCGCGTCTTCGCCTCGAGCACCATCCGTCGCGGCGGATCCCACTCGTCGACGCGCGTCTCGTCGTTGAGCACGAGCGGCCAGACCCCGATGGAGTGGTGGAGGCGCGATCCGACGGCCGGATACCGGCTGTCGGCCGCGCGCAGGCGCGACGCTCCGACGACCCACGTCGGGTACACCCAGGGGTCGGCGAGGACGGCGAAGACCTCGTCGGGCGTGCAGGCCATGCGGCGGACGTTGACAGACATGTTCACTGCTCCGGAAGCTCGTGGGGATGGGCGGGGTCGGGCAGGGCGTCGACGGGCCGTGCGATGGTCTGGCCGGGCCCGGGGGCGAGGTCCGGCATCCGGGTGAAGCCGAACTCGTGCCGCAGGGCGCTGCGCGCGGCGTAGTAGCCGCCGAGGCCGTGGACGCCCGGTCCGGGAGCCGCGGAGGAGGAGGCCAGGTACAGCCCGCGACCCGGCATCCGCCAGGGATCGGCCGACAGGACGGGACGGGCCACCAGCTGGCCGAAGTCCGGCGCGCCCGCGGAGATGTCCCCGCCGATGTAGTTGGGGTCGTGCTGCTCCATCTGCACCGCGTTCTTGGTCGCCGTCCCGAGGATGAGATCGCGGAAGCCCGGAGCGAACTCCTCGATGCGGCGGATGATCGCCTCGGTCTGGTCCTCGGTCGAACCGCGCGGGACGTGCGTGTACGTCCACAGCACGTGCTTCCCCGCGGGCGCCCGCGTCCCGTCGAAGAGCGACGGCTGGGAGACGAGCACGTACGGAGCATCGCTGGTCCGGCCCGACGCGACGGCGTTCTCCGCACGAGCGACCTCGCGACGCGATCCGCCTAGGTGCACGGTGGCCGTCTCGTTCAGCTCCGGGTTCGCCCACGGCACCGGGCCGGAGAGCGCGAAGTCGGCCTTGAAGACGCCGTTGCCGTCGCGGAACCGGGAGATGCGCCGCAGGTAGCTGCCGGGCAGCCGGTCGGCGGCCAGGTCGACCGCGGACTTCACGTGGGTGTCGAAGACGACGATCCGCGAGTCCGGGAGCTCGGCGAGCGACGCGACCGGGGTGTCGGTCACGATCTCGCCACCGTTGGCCACGATGTCGGCGACCATCGCGTCGGCGATCGCCTGGCTGCCGCCGACCGGGAGGGGCCAGCCGCGGGCGTGCGCGTAGGTCGCGAGGGTGAGCCCGGCGGCCGCGCCGGCGACGCTCGGCAGGGGCACGGTCGTATGGGCGAAGACACCCGAGAGCAGAGCGCCGGGCGCCTCGGTCCGGAATGGAAGGTCCCACCACGGCCCGCCCTGGGCGATGGCGGTCAGCCCGAACCGGGCGGCCACGAACGGATGCCGGGGAAGCTGAAGCAACTGCGATCCGGTGAACTGGGCGACGGCGTCCGCGTTGGCGACCAGCGGTCCGAGCAGCGCACGCCAGGCCGGACCGTCGACCCCCAGAGCATCGGCGGTTCGCTCCAGGTCCCGGTACGCCATCGCGACGCGGCCGCCCGCCAGCGGGTTGCCGTACGACGCGGTCGGCACGACGAAGGGCACGCGCTTCTCCAGCCCGAACCGACGGAAGAAGCCGGAGGCGAGAGCGAGGGGATGCACGGCGGAACAGACATCATGGCGGAAGCCGGGGAGCGTCAGCTCCTCCGTGCGCAGGCCGCCGCCCACGGTCGCGTTGCGCTCGTAGACGCGCACGGAGAGGCCGGCGCGGGCGAGCGTCACAGCAGCGGACAGGCCGTTCGGGCCCGACCCGATCACGACGGCGTCGAGGCTGTTCGCGGAGGGCCTTGTCGCGGAGGGGGCTGTCATACCTCCCTGTATACCCCGCCCCTCGACGCGCACGGAGGGCGATCGGCAGCCCGTTCTCAGCATCCATGCACTATCGTTGACAAGTCGGCTCTTGACACTGCGCGATCTGCGCAGATGGGTTTGTAAGTCAAGCGGGCCGGTTCCCTCCCCGATCAGTGGCAGGGATCACACAATCGTGAACGGCCCCGGACACAGTTCGCCCGGGATTCATCCGGTGCGCTGCGGCGTGCCGCCGCGCACTCGACATGAACCCAGGAAGAACATCCATGCCCGGATACAACAACGACCGACGATCGCAGAAGCCGTCCCGCGGCGCTGCGCCCAAGAGCAGCAACCCCAGCCCCAAGCACCGCGGCTACCGCGCCGAGGAGCCCGCCGCGGGCAAGAAGCCCCGCTGGAGCGCCGACGAGCGCGCCGCACGCGGCCGCTCCACGTACGGCACCCGTGACGACAGCGCAGGCCGCGGCCGCGGCGAGCGACCCAACTGGGAGCCCCGCGGCAAGGATGCGCGCCGCACCGAGCGGGTGTGGGAGGAGCGCGCTCCGCGTCAGGACCGTCCCCGCCGCGACGGCGACGACCGCCCGCGCCGCTCCTTCGACGACCGTGCCGACCGTCCGCGCCGTGATTTCGGCGACCGGACCGAGCGTCCGCGTCGTGAGTACGACGACCGTCCGCGTCGGGACTTCGGCGACCGCACGGAGCGCACCGACCGTCCGCGCCGTGATTTCGGCGACCGGACCGACCGTCCGCGTCGCGACTTCGGCGACCGCACGGAGCGTCCGCGTCGTGAGTACGACGACCGTCCACGTCGTGACTTCGGCGACCGGGCCGAGCGTCCGCGTCGTGAGTACGACGACCGTCCGCGTCGCGACTTCGGCGACCGCTCCGACCGTCCGCGTCGCGACTTCGGCGACCGGACCGAGCGTCCGCGTCGTGAGTACGACGACCGTCCGCGTCGCGACTTCGGCGACCGCTCCGACCGCCCGCGTCGTCAGTTCGACGACCGGGCCGAGCGTCCGCGCCGCGATTCGGACTTCTACCCGTCGCGCGACGAGAAGCCGGCCTTCGTGCCGACCGACGACGTCGTTCTCGAGCGCCTCGAGGCGGACGCCATCCAGGCGGAGGACGTCGACGGTGTGACCTTCGGCGACCTGGGCCTCGGCGGCAACATCGTGCGTGCCCTTGCCGAGCTCGGCGCCGACAAGCCGTTCCCGATCCAGGCGGCGACCCTTCCCGACGTGCTCGCAGGCAAGGATGTGCTCGGCCGCGGCCGAACCGGCTCCGGCAAGACCATCGCGTTCGGTGCGCCGCTCGCGGAGCGCCTCATGCAGCTGTGGGCCGAGTCCGGCAAGTCCGGCGGCAAGCGCCAGCTCGGCCGCGCGCCCCGCGCCCTCATCCTGGCGCCGACGCGCGAGCTCGCCCTGCAGATCGACCGCACCGTCCAGCCCATCGCCCGCAGCGTCGGCCTCTTCACCACCCAGATCTACGGCGGCGTGCCGCAGGGTCGTCAGGTGGGTGCGCTGCAGCGCGGCGTCGACATCGTGATCGGCACCCCCGGCCGCATCGAGGACCTGGTCGAGCAGGGACGTCTGGACCTCAGCGAGGTGCAGATCACCGTCCTCGACGAGGCCGACCACATGTGCGACCTCGGCTTCCTCGAGCCGGTCCAGCGCATCCTGCGCCACACGGCCGAGGGTGGCCAGAAGCTGCTCTTCTCGGCGACCCTCGACTCGGGCGTCGCGAAGCTGGTGGACGAGTTCCTCGTCGACCCGGCCGTCCACGAGGTCGCGGGCGAGGACCAGGCGTCCTCGACCATCGACCACCGCGTGCTCGTGATCGAGCACCGCGACAAGGGCGCCATCATCGAGCAGCTGGCCGACCGCGACGGCAAGACCCTGGTCTTCGCCCGCACCCGCGCCTTCGCCGAGATGCTGGCCGACCAGCTGGAGGATGCCGGCATCCCCGCCGTCAGCCTCCACGGCGACCTGAACCAGTCCCGCCGCACCCGCAACCTCGCGCAGCTCACCAGCGGCCGCGTGAACGTTCTGGTCGCGACGGATGTGGCTGCGCGCGGCATCCACGTCGACGACATCGACCTGGTCATCCAGGCCGATGCTCCGGACGAGTACAAGACGTACCTGCACCGCTCCGGCCGCACCGGCCGCGCCGGCAAGCAGGGCACCGTCGTCACCCTCATCCCGAAGCAGCGCCAGCGCCGCATGAACGACCTCCTCGGCCGCGCCGAGATCGAGGCCGAGTTCGTGCCGGCCGCCCCCGGCGACGACGTGCTCCTCACCCTCGGGCAGTAAGCGCGCGGGCTTCCCCCCGCCCACCGTCGACTCCACGAATTCGTGGGGCCGCGGTGGGCGGAGTCCGTTAGGGCGCGAGCCGCCGATTGACGGCGTCGCCGTCCCTGTCACGGTGATACGGACAGCGACGCGTCACGTTCAGACGATGCCTGCGTCTGAATGGGTGAGAGAAGTTTTCTCTCCGGATCGACGACGAATGACCTCTCCGGTGTGCCGGGTGGAGGACAGGCTTCTGAGTCGTCGCCGTTCGATGATGAACGGGAAGAGTCTCATGAGAGTACGAAACCTTGTCGGCGCTGGTGCGGCGGTGCTGAGCACAGTCGCGGTGGTTCTCACGAGCGTTGCACCGGCTGATGCGATAGAAGCAGATCCGCTGGACGTGGTGCGGGCAGTGGCCCCTGGAACGGTCGCCGCCGCGGCGAGCGTCTCGACGACGGGCACAGGGGTCAACGCGATCGATTCCACGGCAGGTACAACGGCGGTCACTGTGCCGGTCGATCCGGCGGCAGGTATCACCCTTGGTATGGGTGAACGAGCGATGTCCATCGGCTTGCCGTTCGCTCGGGGAGCCGATCACGCAATCGTCGAGCAGCCGGGTGTGGTGTCGTTTGACAACAACAACGGGTCTACCACCGTCCCGGTCGTCCAACGCGATGGCACGGTGCTCATCAACACGGTCATCAGTGCGGCTACAGCGCCGCAGCGATATGACTACCCGATTCGCGTTCCGGAAGGGCATTCGCTACGACTACTGGCAAGTGGGGCTGCCATCGTTGGCGACGATGCAGGGGGGCTGAGCGCTGTCATCGCGGCACCGTGGGCGAAAGACTCTCTCGGCAATCCCGTCCCGACGCATTACGAGGTCCAGGGTGACACTCTGACCCAGGTTGTCGATTTCACCCCATCCACGGCGTTCCCCGTCGTTGCGGATCCTGCTGTCACCTGGCTGTTGTGGGGACGCACGGTCAAGTACAGCAAGGCTGAGACCCAGGAGGTCGTCCGTTTCACCGATTCGGCACAGATGTTCTCCTACCTTTGCATCGTCGGTGGTCTTGCGGGTGCCGCATGCACGACCGTCGCGAATCTCGGCCTGCAGATCGTCAAGAACGCGGCACAGAATGCGCTGAGAGCGGGGCGATGCATTCAGCTGAATATTCCGTACGTGGGACTGGGGCTCATGTATGACGTCAAGTGCTGAGAAGGTCAAGGGACCGCTGTTCTACCTCATCGAGGACTTCATCGTTGCGGTCCTCGTCGGCTGCTCCTCTGCGGCTGTGCTCGTGATGATCTCCGCGGAGCCCAGGGCTGTGCTCGCCACAGCATTGGGTGCCCCCGGAGCATACTTTCTGGGCCAGCGACTACGCCGCGTCCGCCGGAGTAAGAGTGCGCGTCGATAGAGAGTCAGTGATGTTGCATTCCCTTCGGAAGGACGGCTAGCTCCGCAGCCGCCCTCCCGGCTGCAGCAGCGTGAAGCGCCCGTCGTCGCCGGGGTCGGCGATGGCGGCGCGCGCGAAGGCTCCGAAGGCCTGCGCGGCGGCGGCCCGCTCCGAGGGCGGCATCGCAGCCAGCACGTCCGCGATCGCCTGGCGCCGGTGGCCGATGACGCGCTCCACCAGCATCCGGCCGCGCCGAGATCGAGGCCGACGTCGTGCCGGCCGCCCCGGCGACGACGTGCTCTTCACCCTCGCGCAGTAAGCGACACTCCCGGGAGCTCTGTGCGTTCTCATTGCGGTCAGACGGCCGTGAGGTCACGGTGGTGTCTTGATATTCTGCATCGGAACATGAGTTCCAGAGGAAAGGTGCCATCATGGCGATTATCAGTGTCACTCCCGAGCAGCTGAAGAGTCAGGCGCAGGTGTATCTCGCTGCGAAGGATGAGATCGAGTCCGCGCTTCAGAAGGTCAACAGCATGAACAGCACCATCGCCGAGGAGTGGAAGGGTGCGGCGTTCGAGGCCTACCTGACCCAGTACGACCAGCTCTACACGAACGTGCAGCAGTTCGAGCAGCTCCTCGAGAGCATCCACACGCAGCTCAACTCGTACGCGGACACGGTTGCGGAGCGCGATGCCCAGGATGCGCAGAGTTTCGGCTTCTGAGCGTCCGCCCCGTCGGATGCGGGCGGCGGCCGTGGCCCTCAGCGTCGCTGGGGGCCTCGGCCTGTTCGCCTGCACGGCCACGGGCGCTGGCGCCGACACGGGCTCCGGTGCCGGCGGCACAGGCGATGGAAGCCTCCGCCTCATTCCGGAGGTCATCTCCAACGAAGGGATCAGTGCGGGGGGACACGCGGACTTCCCCGTCACGGGGCGGCTGTTCCTCCCCGAAGTGGAGGACCGAGCCCGTCAGGCGGAGCAGTCGAAGGACGCACTGGCGCGCGCCGGCGAGAAGCTCGCCTTCGACCGCACGACCGGCCCCGCGACGACCGAGCAGTTCGCCGAAACGCGTGGACGGCTGTTTCAGGACTACTCCCACCAGGCCATTCCTGGCGCCGAACGTCGCAGCGCACCTCAGGGTGCGGATGTCTGGCTCGTCGTTCTCGTCGTGGCGGCCACCCCCCTCGCGGGGCTCGCAGCCTTTCTCGGCCTCAGACGGTCGTCACGGAGAGCGAGCAGGCATGCCTGACCGGCACATCGACATCAGCCTCGAGTTCACCGGGCAGCAGCTCGACCTGCGGGTTCCGACCGCGGTGACCCTCGCGCGCCTGTCCGACCTCATCCACGCCGTGCTCACCGAGCGCGGCATCCGTATGCCCCCGGAGTGGCGCCTGCGCCTCAAGGACAAGCCGATCGCGCTCGGTGAGCACGACGTCATCGGCGACTTCCCGGTCGGCGACGGCGACGTGTTCGAAGTGGTCGTCACCGCGGCAGCCGGCCTCCACTGACGGGGGCAGCGCGCTGCGTTCGATGACTGCGCGCTGCAACCCTCACGGCCCGGCGTTCTCCGATCTCCTCGGGTTGCGCTTCCGCCGCGCCACGAGCGCCGCGACGAGGCCGCCGATCAAGGACCCGGCCAGGAAGATCGCGATCCACCGGTAGTCGAACGCCTCTCCGCGGTCGGCGTTGGCAGCGGGTGTGCTGTCTTTGACCGCGACCGGGTTGGCGAAGGTCTCGTAGATCTTCGCCGGATCCGCGCCGCTCGCCCGGGTGTTGGCGAGCACGGTGGAGAAGCGGCTGCTGAACGCACTGCTCTGCGCGACACCGTCGTTATCGGCGGCGATGGTGCCGTCCATGGTGCCGAGCAGCGTGTTCGTCTCCGCCTGCGTGCGCTGCACCCCGGCGATGAGGTCGTCGAACTGCGCCGAGTTGTCGTCGATGGCGCGGGCGCTGGCGGCGACGGCCTCCGCGTTGCGACTCGACGTCTCGACGAGCTGGGTGAGGGTCTTGTAGAGCGCCGGACCTGTCTTCTCGTCGAGGTACAGCTCCGACAGGCCGGGCTTCTGGCCGTCCCATGCGGTGGTGGTGAGCTGGATGACGGTGTTCGACTTCTGCGCCCAGAGATCCGGGGCGGCGTCGACGCTGGTGCGAGCCGCCGCGTACCAGGCCTCGAGCTGCTGGAGCGCGCTGGTGAAGTACGACGGCGTCACGTTCAGCTGCGAGAGGCGCGTGCTGTCCCGGTCGATCGCCGCGCGCGCCGTCGCCACGGTGCCGAGTTGTTTCAGGACGGCGTTGATGTTGTCGATTCCGAGGGCCCGGTAATCCGACACGTCCTGGTCGTCGAGTCGATCCTCGATCGTCGCGGCCGGGACGACCCCGTAGCGCTTGTACACCGAATCGGCGCTGTGGTCGCGGAACTCCCCGTCGGCGAGCACGGCGGCGCCGAAGGCCGTCTCGCTCTCGCCGGGCGCCCCGTAGAGGAAACGCAGGAGGTTCGCCGCCGCCGTGATGTCGGAGAGGTACGACGTGGTGGCCTGGTAGTCGGCGGCGACAGCGCCGGCCGCGGCGCTCGCGGGCATGAGGAGGTAGCGATCGCTTCCGAGGCTGCGGACCTCGGGGGAGGGCCGGGTCTCGGTGTCCTTCGCCGTGTACTCCAGGAGCGTGTCCCCCTCGAGGTCGTGGAGGTCGATGGTGTAGCCGAGCTCGACGGTGACCGGCTCCGACCTCTGCGTGTTGTCGATGGTGACGACGTCCGTCGTCGGGTCGATCGTCGTCCGGTCGGCGCCCGGCTCCGAGGCGCTCGGCGAGGCGACCCTCACCGTGACATCCGACGGCGTAAGTGTGTTCGGCAGCTGGATCTCCACCTGCTCGCTCTGGCCCGCCGGGACGGTGACGGGAAGGGTCTTGGTCACGATCTGCTCGGTCTCGGACGGGGCGGTCCGGAGGACGGTGAGCGCCGGGCCGGCGATGCCGTTGGCGGATGCGTACCTCTCGATCAGCTCCAGCCGGTTCTCGTACAGTGTCGGATCGAGGTCGGTGGCTGACCCCAGCGTTTCGAACAGTTGCGTGTACGCGGCCTGGTCGGTGGAGATGTGGGAGACGAGTGCTGCGATCTCCTGCTCGTACGTACCCCGGGTGCTCGCGGTCGACGATTCCGCCGCGAAGGACCTGCTGATTCTTTCGGCGAGTGCCGTCCGCGCGAGTGCGTCGGTCGAGAGGGTCGCAGGGTCGATCCCCGTGTAGTTCCCGCCGTCGATGGCGACCGTGATGCCGAAGTACTCGAAGAACAGGCGGGTCGTCAGCTCGGCCAGTCGGGTGGAGGACGCCTCGAGGGCCTGCTTCTGCTGCTCGAGCGATCCGGCGATTTCTGCGACATCCGCGTTGTAGGCGCCCGCGAGCGCGTCGTACCCCGCCACCGCCTTCTGCAGCTCGGCGAGGGCGCCGGTCCGTGTGCCGCCGGCGTCCGCCGAGGACAGGCCGTCGAGACCCGACCAGGTCCCGTCGCCGGATCGCAGCACCCGGATGTGCTCCGCGAACGCCTGGTCGTAGTAGTCCCGGTCCGACGTCGCCTGGTCGCCGATCGCCGTGTTGCCGTTGAGCACGTTCGTCTTCGCGATCTGCTCCTGGAGCGAGAAGTAGTCCGAGAGCTCGGGCTGCCGGGCGGCGAGCGACCCGCTGATCGAGGTGAGCGTGCCGGTCGTCGATGTGGTGAAGCCGTTCTGCGCCTGGATCCACGCCGAGTTCATCGAGCGCAGGATCTGGGCGAGACTCTCGCTCCGCTTGTGGCCTTCGCTTGTCGTGGTGAGCTGCGGTCGGACGTCGTTCCCCAGCGTCCCGACGAGCGTGGAGTAGCGTCCGACGACCGATTCCATGCCGGCCTGGGCCGCAGAGATATTGGCGGCGACGCTGGCGAAGTACATCTCCACCACCCGAGTGTTGAAGTCGTGCAGGATCGTGGAGACCTCGTTCTGCAGGCGCTGCCGGGCCAGCTGGTCGCCGGGGGAGACGCGGTAGTCGATGACGGCCCGGGTGGGGTCGATGTCCTGCAGGGTGAGGATGTCGTGGGTGAACGACCGCGGCAGGACGATGACCGCGCTCACCGCCCCGTCGGAGTACGCTCTCTCGGCGACTCCGCGCGACACCACCTGCCAGTTGTAGCGGCTGTCGTTCGAGACGAGACCGACGAACTCCGTGCCGAACAGGTACTCGGTGCCGTTGAAGGATGCCGGCTCATCCTCGTTGACGAGCGCGATCGCGGGCGCGCTCCGGCCCGCGCTCGTGCCGGGCGCACCGACCGAGCTGGAGGAGGCGATCAGGAGGCCGGCGACGCCCAGCGTCGCCAGTCCGATCAGGATCTTCTTGAGCACCGTACCTCCGGAATCGAGCGAGGAGACCGCCTGGAACAACCATGCAGAGCGCAGTATGTCAGTCCCTATACTAGGATACAGACCAATCCTGAGGAGTGGCGAATGAGACTTTTCGACGGGCGGGACAGCCTGGTGTTCGAGCGCGCAGGCGACCAGGTGACGGTCTTGCTGACCGGTGCGCAGATCCGGACGGCGGCGGTCGATGTCGTGCGACAGCATGTCGCGGTGTCCGACGACTGCCCCGAGGAGTATCAGGCCGCCCTCAGCTACACCGTTCCTGCCGGCGCACGTACCGTGCGACGGGTCGCGAGCGAAGCGAAGACCCGGCTCGCGAAGCTGCAGGCGGCGCAGCGGCTCGCTGCGCTGAGCACCGCGGCGGACCGCTTCGCGGTGCCGTTCCTGCACCCGGAGAACGTCGTACTGACCGGAGCGGGAGCGGTGTCCGTCCACTCCGGGCTTGTCGGCATCCTCGCTCCGATGGGTTTCGACGACGACCTCTTCCTGCGCGGCTACAAGGCCCTCGTGCTGAGCGTCCTCCATCCGCGGCTGCCCTACGAGAAGCTCGTGGACGGCTCCTCGACCCTCCGCGACCCGCTCAGTGAGCGGATCGTCGCGTGCGGGACCGTGGGCGAGGTGGTCGCCTTGGTGGACGCGGAGGCCGAAGCAGAGGCCGCCGAGTCCGCGCGCCGGACACTGAGCCTCCCGCGGCGGCGGTACCGGGTGACGACGATGCTGGGGGCGGCCGCTGTCGTCACGGCCGTCGTCCTCGCGGGGTTCACCTGGTCGTCGTACGCCGTCGCGATCCCGAAGCACGAGGCCGTCATCGCGGCCCAGTCCAGCTTCGTGGTGGGCGACTACGGCCAGGCCCTGACCGACCTGAGGGACTACCCCGCCGCCGAGCTGCCGAAGTCCGCGCGGTATGTCCTCGCTGTGAGCTCGGTCAAGCTCGCCGACCTGTCCGCCGCTCAGAAGGAGGCGGTCCTCAACAACATCTCGACCAAGACCGACGACAACACCCTCGACTACTGGATCTCCCTGGAGCGGGGCGATCTCGAACGGGCGCTGAACCTCGCCCAGAACGTCGGCGACGACCAGCTCACCCTCCTCGCGTACACCGACCTCTACCAGGCCACGAAGCTCAACACCGCGATGGACGGTGCGCAGAAGCAGAAGCTGCTTGCGGAGTACGCCAAGAAGATCGCAGAGCTGAGCGCAGAGCTGGGCAGCACTCCGTGAGCGTTGTGACGAACGCGCCGTTCGGTGAGGACGTCGAGGAAGATGACGAGCTGCGTCCGGTCGACGACCGGTTCGACCCGCGGACCGTGCTCTTCACGGTGTACCTGCTCGACGAGGAGTTCGGCCGGATCACGCTCACGACCGACCGTCCGTCCGCCGTCTGCGACGACCTGATGCTCGGTGTGGTCGGCGACCGGCTGTTCGTCAACGGCGGTACCGTCCCGGCGGGAGTCACGGAGATCGACGGCCGCCGCCTCCTGGTGGTGGATGCGCGCAGCGCCACGACCAGGCATCTCGTCTTCGACCGCGGGGCGTCCTTCCTGATCGGGGACAGCGGCTCGGCGGGTGCCCGAGTGAAGAACGCCGGTACCGTCGTGGTCCGTGGCGACGAGCTCACCCTCGTGCCCGCCGACGACCTGATGTATTTCGGCGCCCGACGCGTCCCCGCGGCCGGCGCCGTGCGGCGGGCGAGTGTCGGCGACGCCGTCCTGACGTCGGAGTACCTGCTCGAGAAGCGCCCGGATCAGTGGAGGCTGACCTCCTTCGCGGATCGGGTCGAGTTCGACCAAGCGGCTTTCCTCCTCCAGGAGCAGGCGGCGGAGTTCCCGCCCGACTTCCCCGACTACCGCCGGAGTCCCCGGATCACGATGGAGCCGCCGTCGGGCACCGTCCGCATCCGGAAGATCGACCCGCCGGAGAAGCCGGACAAGAACAGCATCCTGAAAGCGCTCCTCCCGCCGCTCGGCATGGTCGCGGTGGGCGTCGTGACGAGCGTGGTCTCCGGCCGCAACCCGCTGCTCATGATGGGGATGGGCATCCTGAGCCTCCTGACCGCGAGCTTCACCCTGTCCCAGTTCATCGGCGAGCGGCGCGAGCGTCGCAAGCGCGACGGGGCGAGGCGCGACGAGTACGAGCGCTACCTGCTGAACGTCGCGGCCTCGCTCTCTCGGAACGCGTCGCGGGAGCGGGAGGTGCTCGACTACGCGGCGCCGAGTCCGGCAGCGCTGGTGGAGCTGGCCGATCGATACGACCCGCGCATCTACGAGAGGCTGCCGCACAACAAAGACTTCCTGCGGGTCTCCCTCGGCACGGGCGACGCCCCCTCCGCGGTCGCGGTCACGGCCGACGTGGACGAACGCGACGACGGGGAGGACGCCCGGCGGGTCATCGCGCTGGCCGAACGGTTCGCCACGCAGCGGGGAGTGCCGGTGCCGGTGAACCTGCGGGCCCAGACCGTGGGCCTGGTCGGGTCCGGCGACACGGTGACCGCCGCGGTGCAGAATCTGCTGTTCCAGGCCGCGGTCTTCCACTCCTACCGCGAGGTGAACCTGATCGCGCTGGTCTCCGAGGAGTCCTATCGCGCGGACTGGCGGCGGTGGCGGTTCCTCCCCCACGTCACGCTTCACGGCCTGAACATCCGCGGGCTCGTTCACGACGCGAGGACCCGCGACCTGGTCCTGAACAGCTTCGCCCAGATCCTCGCGCAGCGGAGGCAGTCCCTTCGGCAGGCGGGCCGGGAGACGCCGGCGTTCTTCCCGCACTACGTGTTCACTGTGCTCGATGGCTCGCACCTCAGCGGACACGGGATCAACGAGTACCTGGCAGAAGACCTGAGCGAGCTCGGCGTGACCGTCATCTGGGGCACGGAGGACCGAAAGCTCCTTCCGGAGACGGTGACCGCCCTGGTCGACTACGCGAACCGGAGCGCCGGGACGCTCGTCAATGACGAGGGGGACTACGTCGACCGGGAGTTCGTGCCGTATGAGACGCCGGACGGACTGGAGCGTGCGCTTCGTCGGCTCTCCAACCTCCGGCACGTCGAGGTGCAGAAGAACGCCGTGCCCACCGCCGTCACCTTCCTCGAGCTGTACGGCGTGACGGACGTCGGCGACCTCGGCGTGGGGGAGCGCTGGGCGGCCGCGGACACCTCGAAGACCCTCGCGGTGCCGCTCGGGCTCCGGGGGAAGGACGACATCGTCGAACTCAACCTGCACGAGCGTGCACACGGCCCGCACGGGCTGGTCGCCGGCACCACGGGTTCGGGCAAGTCGGAGATCGTCCAGTCGTTCCTGCTGTCGCTGGCGGTGAACTTCGCACCGGAGGACGTCGGGTTCCTCCCCATCGACTTCAAGGGCGGCGGCATGGCGAACCTGCTCGCCGGCCTCCCGCACCTCCTCGGCTCGATCACGAACCTCGACGGCGCCGCGTCCGCCAGGGCTCTCGCATCGATCCGGGCGGAACTCCAGAAGCGTCAGCGGCTCTTCGCGCAGTTCGAGGTGAACCACATCAACGGCTACACCCGGCTCTACAAGCAGGGGAAGGCCGGGGGAGTGCGTGCAGACGGCCGCGCGTACCCCACGAAGCCGCTCGCGCACCTGTTCCTGGTCTCCGACGAGTTCGCAGAGCTGAAGGCCAACCAGCCGGAGTTCATGGACGAGCTGGTGTCGACCGCCCGCATCGGCCGCTCACTCGGGGTGCACCTCATCCTGGCGACCCAGAAGCCGAGCGGGGTGGTCAACGACCAGATCTGGTCGAACAGCCGCTTCAAGCTCGCTCTCAAGGTCGCCGACGCCTCCGATTCGAACGAGATCATCAAGACACCGGACGCGGCGAGCATCGTCGAGCCGGGCCGCGCCTACCTCCAGGTCGGGAACAACGAGATCTACGAACTCTTCCAGTCGGCGTGGTCGGGGGCGGCCTACGAGCCGGACAGGACCGACGTGGAGACGGTGGACGAGCGCATCTACCTGATCAACGGCTTCGGCCAATACGACCTGTGGACGCAGGACCTTTCGGGCGACGAGGCGGCCGTGGAGTCCCGCGCCGAGACGGTGAGCGAGCTCGAGGCGGTGGTCGACCACATCGCCGGGGTCGCGCGGGAGGCCGCCGCCGTGCTCCCGGACAGACCGTGGCTGCCTCCGCTCGGGAGCCGGATCGCGACCCCGCCGGTCGGTGCCGGCCCGGGCATCCCGCTCGGTCTGCTCGACATCCCGGGCCGGCAGGCGCAGGAGATCTACCGGTTCGCGCTCGACGATGCCGGGCACACCGCGGTCTTCGGCAGCCCGGGTTACGGTGCGTCGACGCTGCTGCAGACGATGGTGCTGAACCTGGCGCGGCAGAAGACTCCGGAGCAGATGCAGTTCCTGTTGCTGGATTTCGGCACCAACGGATTGCTCCCGCTGGCGCCGCTCCCGCACGTCGCGGACATCGTGACGCTGGAGGAAGAGGAGAAGCTGCAGAAGGCGATGGACCGGATCGCCGCCGAGCTCGCCGGCCGCAGGCGTCGCCTGCGCTCGGCCGGGGTCGCGACCCGGGCCCAGTACGAGGTCAAGACGGGCGAGTCGCTCCCGACCATCCTGAACGTGGTCGACAGGTACGACGCGCTGGCGCAGGACAAGCGCAAGGAGGCCATCGACACGCAGCTCCTCCAGGTGCTCCGGGAGGGCGCGGCGTTGGGCGTCTACCTGGTGCTCACCGCGAATCGGGCCAACTCGATCCGGATGAACATGAGCAGCACCATCCCGAACGCGATCGCGCTCTACCTGAACGACGAGAACGAGGTCGCGACGCTGTTCGGCCGCGACCGCGTCGTGCAGAGCGAGATCCTCGGCCGCGGCCAGCTGCAGCGGGAGACCCCCACCGCGATCCAGTTCTTCCTGCCGTGCGAGGGCGCCGACGACGCGGCGGTGCTGGACGCCCTCGAGCGCGAGGTCGGCGCGATCGACGCGGCATGGACGGGTGTCCGGCCGGAGCGGATCCCGATGGTGCCGGCGGAGTTGACGGTGGAGGCGTTCGGGACGGTCTCGGAGCGAGCCTCGCGGGACACGCTCTTCTTGGGGCTGAACAAGAGCACGGCCGAGCCGGAGAGCTTCGGGCTGTTCGAGGGCAAGAGCTTGGCTGTCTTCCCGGGGACCGCCAAGCAGGCCGCCCTGATCTACCCATTCGTGATCGACAGTCTCGTGAATGCTGTCGATCCCTCAGACCTCGTGATCCTCGACACCCATGACGCGCTGAAGCCGCTTCTCTCCGCCACGGAGTGTCTCTATGTCGGCAAGGCCGAAGTGAGAAGGCATGCCGAGGCGGTGAAGAGAGCCATCACGGATCTGGTGGAGCACGGAACACAGAAGCGTCGGTGCATCGTACTCAGCGGTGCGATCGATGTCCTGGACAGGCTCATGCTCTCGCCCGATCAGGTCAGAGAGCTTCTCGGCACCGGCAGCGACACCGTCCAGTTGATCCTGTTGGACCACGTCTCGAAGGTGAGTGGGAGCTTCTCCCTGATAGCGCCCCTGAAGGAGAGCGTGGACCAGATCCTCTTCGGCGGCGACCTGGCCACGCAGCGGTTCGTCGAGAATCTGCCTCTCGCGGTGCGAAAGCAGTCGCTTGGCAAGAACGTGTTGTATTCGCTCACCGATGACGAACTGTTCCAGGTGGTCATCCCGACCGCGCAGCGCGGGGAAGGGTGACGATGACCCTCGAGATGACACAGGAGTTCCTCGGTTTGGGCTCCATCGTCCGATTGGGCGACGACACCGGAACGGGTCTGCACGTGGTGCTCGCGCGAGGAGCATTCCGGCCGGACAACGCCAGGAACGAGGTCGTGCCCAAGTATCTGGTGGGTCCGCATCCGTACGGGGAGGCACCCGACCGGGAGACCTTCCCTGTTCTGGCCACTGACATCCAGAGCGTCGTTCATCACGGCTACACCGATGCCGCCGATGCCGGATTTCTCGCAGATCTCTTGGATCAGATGGAGAACGGCCGACGTCCGATGACGCGCGCCCGTCACTTCGCCGAAGGGCTCACGACCATTCCCGAGGCCTCGGCCGTCGAGGAGAGTGACGCAGCGGCACGGTCTCGCGCGGATCCGTTCCACGAACTCCGTGCCTTGGTTCACCCGACCGGCCGTAACGGTGTGTCGTGACGGTCTCGTCGGGGGCATCATCGATTCCGGCCACTGACATTCATACTGGTGTTCATCATTGCTACACTGATGCGGTCGATGCAGAATTTCTCGGCAAGGCCCAGCGGCGAGTCGTCGACCTTCGCGGGCCGGTCCCGGAGCATCACGGAGAGGAGGTCTCGTGAAGGTCGCGTCGAACATCGGTGCCGCGCACGCGGCCGTCTCCTCGTTCGCTGACATCGAGACGAGCGCGAGAGGGCAGCACGCGATCGTCGGATCGAGCACGGTCACGAGCATGCACGACGGAGCGCGCATCGCGAACGCCGTTCTCACGAGCATCTCCGACCTGGCGTCCCTGGTGAGAAGGCAGGGCGGCAACGTGACTGTGCTGGCCGCCGAGATCGAGAGTCGCGACAGGCGAGACGCAACAGGGTGGGGCGAAGCGTGACGCCGGACCCGAGTCCGCACCAGATCGAGGTGGAGCAGAAGATCAGGGCTCACGAAGCCGCGATGGCAGACGACGTGGCGGCGGTGAGCCGGGTGGACGAGCACTGGGACGAGTATCGGCAGCTGATCCGGCAGAACGCTCTCGTGTTCGAAGACGCCGGCGTCGCTCTGGGCGTTGATCTCCCCGACGTGCAGAAACGCCTGGCGGCGCATCGCGAGCTCGATCGCTATGTCGGACAACTCGCCCAGGAGCAATCGGAGTTCGTAGAAGAGGCCGCCCGGGTGATCCGTTCGGCCGCGGAGGCGGAGTCGGAACGCCTGAGACGCGAGAAAGCGGGTGCACCGTGGGCATGATCTACCGCTCGGACGACTCGAACAGCGTGAAGGCCGCGCTGTCGGCGAATCTCGCGGCCGCTTCATCCGTGCTGGACACGATGGAGACAGCGTCCGACCGTCTGCTCGCCGGACTGAATACCGGAGAGCTGTCGGGAAAGGGCTATTCCGCGGTCGGCGCGTTGTTCGCCGAGATCATCGCACCCTGCATCGCCGCGGCGGTGAGGGAGATCGATGCCATTCGGGGAGACCTCGACAGGTACATCTGGGAGGACTCGAAGGTCAGCCGGTACGGCGTGCTGAAAGAGGCCGAACTCACCACGCAGCTCACCGCGGCCACGAACCAACGCGACGCGACCGAGCGCTTGATCGAGATCACCGACCGGGCGGCGACGTTGCCGATCGCGGTGCCCGGATGGAGCGATGCGATGGAGGTGAAGAGCCGTCAGCTGGAGCTGGTGCTCGGTCAGCTTGAGAAGGACATTCGCGAGATCGAGGAGCGGCTGACCGCACTGCACGCTTTCGCCTCCGCGACCCGGGGTCTGTTCCGGGACAGCACCGCGAGGCTCGCGTCCGCCATCGGCGACACCGTCGCCCTCCTGCACCAGCTCGACGGCACGGGCGGCTTCACGATCAGCGGCGTGGGTGCCGGAGCGGGGCTGGCGGCCAGGAGGAGGCTTCTCGGTTACCTGTCGGCGCTGTCGTCGAAGGACTGGACATCCGCGACGCCCGAGGAGCTGTCATCGCTGTTGAAGGATCTGTCCCCGTCGCAGATGAAGACGGTGCTGGCGGCGCACCCGGAGCTGCTGCAGCGGTTCTGGGACAACCCGCCGGCGCCGGAGAAGACGGCCGCGTGGTGGAAGAAGCTCGACGCGAAACAGCGGACCGAATGGGCGAAGGCGGTTCCGCGCTTGATCGGCAACCTCGACGGCGTCCCGCCGCGGGTGCGGTCCGACGCCAACCGCACGTGCCTGGTCGCCGACCTCAAGGACGCGAAGAAGCGCCTGAGCGATGCCAAGGCGGACCCGGGACTCACATCCTCGATCGACGGGATTCGCCAGCTCGCGCTGAGTCGCCTCGCCGCCGCGCAGCAGCTGACCGAGACGCTGTCCCGGATCGACAAGGCCTATGGGAAGGGGCCGACGGGAACCCCGCCGCGCGAGCTGTACGTGTACCAGCCGGGCGAGCGTACGAAGGTGGCCATCAGCACCGGGCTGCTCGAAACCGCCGACCACATCAGTGTCGTGGTGCCCGGGATGGGGACCACGGCCAACGACATCGGACAATACGGCAACGCCGCCGAGAACATGCGGAAGCAGCAGTCGAAAGCATCAGGTGTCCCCCGCGACAAGATCGCGGTGTTGTCCTGGCTGGACTACGAGCCGCCCGGCAGTCTGGATGTGTTGGGAGTCATCCGGAACGACCTCGCCAAGGCAGGGGCGGAACGCTTGGCGAGCACCCTCCGCGGGTTGACCGCTGTGAAGGACTGGCCGGCGAACGCGGCCGGGCTCTCGGTCGTGGCCCACTCCTACGGAACCAACGTCGCCACCCTCGCCCTCACGAAGGCAAGCGTATCGGCAGGACACGTGGTGCTTCTCGGGTCTGCGGGTGTCGCCGGGAGTATCCCGTCGGCGGCCGCGTTGCACGTGCCAGCCGGGGAAGTGTATGCGGCCGAGGGCGTCCGGGATGAGTGGGCCGCCACCGGGCGGCTCCTCTCCGGGCGCACCGACCCCACCAGTCCCGGGTTCGGCGCCCACACGTTCACAGCCGAGAGCACCACTCTCGACGGTGTTGAGCTCAAGGGGATCACGAAGCACGGTCCTTTCGGCAACGATCCTAGGGATCCTGATTCCTACAGCTACCTCGACAACCTCACCTCGGCTCAGTACGCGACGGCGATGGCGACGATGGGGCGCGGGCAGGAGATCCCTGCCGGCGGTGCCCCGCAGGACCGCGCGACCCTGCCGAACCCGCAACCGCTCCCGAGCCCTACTCCGTTGGGGGCACGATGACCGCCGCGCTCAGCCGCGCTGTGCTGCGTGGTGCCACCGTGGCTGCCCTGCTTGTCGTAGGGGCGCTGAGCGGGTGCGTGCCACAGCCGAAGACTGCGAAGGAGATCCAGCAGGTGGAAGACAGCGACAGAGCCGACCGTGCCGCGGTCGAACACGAAATCCAGCGTCTTTATGACGAGGCGACGGTCCTGGTGGCCGACACTTGGCCGACGGTGCCTGACAAGAGCTGGCAGACCGGGTGTGGTGACTATGCCGACGGCACCCCATCGGAGACCTGGAGCATCTTCAACCAGTACTTCGGTCCCACCAAGTCCAGTCCGGAGGAGACGGCGGAGCGCGTGGCGAAGATGTGGACGGACTATGGGTTCCCGACAAAGGTGGTCGAGGACAACCGCATCTACCCGCCGCGGAAGGTGGTGTCCTACCCGCCCTATCTGACGGGAGTTCGCGAGGACGGCTTCGGGATCGTATTCACGATCGGGGAGAACTACGCCGACTTCGACGGCAACAGCCGGTGTGCCCCGATCGACCCGGACGACCCGGTCCTGCCGAAGAACTGGTGAGCGGTGGTCTGTTCGGCGCTTTGCCGGGCCGTGAGAAGGAACCGCTCTCCCCGACGCCGTCCGGAGGGCGCCGATGACCCCCACGACCGCCCGTTGCCATCGCATGGTGATGCGCGTGGTGGCGCTGGCTGCGCTGCTGGCGGTGGGGGTTTTGGTCGGGTGTGCGCCGCAGCCGAAGACCGTGAAGGAGATCCAACAGGTGGAAGACAGCGACAGAGCCGACCGTGCCGCGGTCGAACACGAGATCCAGCGTCTCTATGACGAGGCCACCGCGTTGGTCGCCGACACCTGGCCGAACGCACCAGAGATGGAGTGGGGCTATGGGTGTGGTGACTATGCCGATGGCACTGAGTCGGAGAGTTGGAACATTTTCAATCAGTACAAGGGTCCGACGAAGTCCAGTCCGGAGGAGACGGCGGAGCGGGTGGCGAAGATGTGGACGGACTATGGGTTCCCGACGAAGGTGGTGGAGGACAACCGCATCTACCCGCCGCGGAAGGTGGTGTCCTATCCGCCGTATCTGACGGGAGTTCGCGAGGACGGTTTCGGGATCGAGTTCACGATCGGCGAGAACTACGCCGACTTCGTTGGGAACAGCCGGTGTGCTCCGGTCGACCCGGACGACCCGCGGCGGCCCGAGAACTGGTGATGGGTGTTTCGCTCGGCGCGTCGCTAGAAGGGATAGGGGGTGCCGCACCCGGAGCCGCTACCGTCCCCGACGCCGCCCGGGGGGCACCGATGATCCCCACGACCGCCCGTTGCCATCGCATGGTGATGCGCGTGGTGGCGCTGGCTGCGCTGGTGGCCGTGGGGACTCTGGTCGGGTGCGCGCAACAGCCGAAGACCGCGAAGGAGATACAGCAGGTGGAAGACCAAGATAGAGCCGATCGAGCAGCCGTTCAACTGGAGATCCAGCGCCTGTACGACGAGGCGACCGCTCTAGTCGCCGATACGTGGCCGAACGCACCAGAGATGGGGTGGGGCTACGGGTGTGGTGACTATGCCGATGGCACCGAGTCGGAGAGCTGGGGCATTTTCAATCAGTACAAGGGTCCGACGAAGTTCAGTGCGGAGGAGACGGCGGAGCGGGTGGCGAAGTTGTGGACGGACTATGGGTTCCCGACGAAGGTCGTCGAGGACAACCACATCTACCCGCCCCGAAAGGTCGTGTCGTACCCGCCCTACCTGACGGGGGAACGCGAGGACGGCTTCGGGATCGTATTCACGATCGGGGAGAACTATGCCGACTTCGACGGCAACAGCCGGTGTGCCCCGATCGACCCGGACGACCCGGTGCTGCCGAAGAACTGGTGACCGGTACGTCCAGACCCGCTGTACGCCGTGTCGACCTGCGTCCTCGCGCGTGGACGATGTGGCGGGTCACAGGCCATTCGGAAGCCGTATTGTCATGATGGGCCAGACCCGTTTCAGCGAAGAAGAGGAGCGCCATGAGCTACGCCGTGACCAATCCCGCCACCGGCGAGACGGTCAAGACCTTCGACACCATCAGCGACGCCGACCTGGAGGCGGCGATCGCCGCCGCCGACACCACGTTCCGCACCTGGTCGCGGTCGACGACCGTGCAGGAGCGCGCAGCGCTGATCCGCCGCGTCGGCGAACTCCACGTCGAGCGTCGGCAGCAGCTCGCCGACATCATCGTGCTCGAGATGGGGAAGCCGGTCGAGCAGGCGCTGGGTGAGGTCGACTTCGCCGGCGCCATCTACGAGTACTACGCGGACCACGCGGACGAGTTCCTGAAGGACGAGCCGATCCAGCTGCTCGACGGAGACGGGTCTGCCGTGGTCCGCCGCTCGCCGCTCGGCGTGCTCCTCGGGATCATGCCGTGGAACTTCCCGTACTACCAGGTGGCCCGCTTCGCCGGACCGAACCTCGTCATCGGCAACACCATCCTGCTGAAGCACGCGGAGCAGTGCCCGGAGTCGGCCGCCGCCATCCAGCAGATCTTCCTCGACGCCGGGTTCCCCGAGGGTGCGTACGTCAACATCTACGCGAGCCACGCGCAGATCGAGACGGTCATCGCAGACCCGCGCGTGCAGGGCGTCTCGCTCACCGGATCCGAGCGGGCCGGCGCGAAGGTCGCCGAGATCGCCGGACGCAACCTCAAGAAGGTCGTGCTGGAGCTGGGCGGGTCCGACCCGTTCATCCTGCTCTCGACCGACGACCTGGATGCCGCGGTGCAGAACGCGGTGGACGCGCGCCTCGACAACAGCGGCCAGTCCTGCAACGCCGCGAAGCGGTTCGTCGTCATCGACGAGCTCTACGAGCCGTTCCTGGAGAAGTTCACCGCGAAGCTCTCCGAGGTCGAGGCGAGCGACCCGACCAGCGAGGACTCGGCCCTCGGCCCGCTGTCGTCGCTGAAGGCGGCGGAGAACCTCGACGAGCAGGTGAAGCGCGCCGTCGACAACGGCGCCAAGCTGGTGCGCGGCGGAGGCCGCAACGGTGCCTTCTTCGAGACGACGGTGCTCACCGACGTGACGCCGGACAATCCGGCCTCCAAGGAGGAGTTCTTCGGCCCGGTCGCGCAGGTCTACCGCGCGAAGGACGAGGACGACGCCGTGCGCATCGCCAACGACACCCCGTTCGGCCTCGGCTCCTACCTCTACACGACCGACAAGGAGCAGGCGTCGCGCGTCGCCGACCGCATCGAGGCCGGGATGGTGTTCGTCAACGTGGTCCTCGCCGACGGGGCCGAGCTGCCCTTCGGCGGCGTGAAGCGCTCGGGGTCCGGCCGCGAGCTGGGCCGGTTCGGCGCCGACGAGTTCGTCAACAAGAAGCTGATCCGCGCCCAGTGGAGCTGAGGGCGGCGCGGAGCGACACGCCACCGCGCACCGAAGGAGCCTGCCGCCGAGGTCGGTGAGGCGACTGGCGAGAGCCAACGAGAAAGGGCCGGGCGTCCGAGACGCCCGGCCCTTCATCGTCCGTGGTCAGTTGAAGGTGACCACGACCTTGTCGTCGTCGATCTTGATGTCGGCGCTGATGTAACCGGCCTGGCCGGTGAGGTTCTCGCTCGCGGGGTTCCCGCTGTAGTCGGAGCCCGTCATCACAGCCGAGAACTTCCCCGGGCCGATCTTGAACTGGTAGTACGAGTCCGCATCGTCGCTGATCTCGACCTTCGGCGACTCGTCGACCGTCACAGCGACCGTGGACTTCGACACGGACATGTTGCTCGGGTAGCTGAGGTCGATGCCGCAGTCCTCCACGTCGTAGTACGCCGTCTTGGTGGCGCACTCCGCGTAGTGGGCGTCGACCTGCTTCTGCACCTCGTCGAGGTAGGCCTGCGACGGGGTCAGCTTGAGGTCCTTCACCTGGTAGGAGTCGGCGGCGACGGTCAGCTTCGGGGAGCCGGCCAGCTCGTAATACTTGTTCGGCGCCTGGATGCTGTACACGCCCGGGTAGGCGACGACCTCGGAGTCCTTCGACGTCAGCGAGTGCTCGGCCCCGGGCACCGAGTAGCCCGGGATGCTCGAGGAGACGAACGGCAGGTTGTAGGTCAGCCCGCGGCTGACGTACCAGCCCTTGTCGTCCTTGTCGAGCTCGATCGTTCCCCGGTACGTCTTGCCGGCGAGCTTGTAGGTCACGCTCGCCTGGGTGAGATCCGAGCTGCGGCTCGACAGCGTGCGGCTCACGACGGGCGCCGTGATGTGCTGCGCCTTGCCGAGAACGGCGTTGGTGAGCAGGAAGTTCTCCCCCTCGGAGGCGTCGACGCGCGCCAGCTTGTTGGCGGCGGACGCGTTCCCCTTGGCGATGTCGTTCAGGTAGTCCTGCGCGACGGCCTTCGCGCCGCCGCCGCCGAGAAGGTTCGCGATCACGACGATCGCCACGATCGCGACGGCGGCGAAGGCGACGGCGCCGCCGATGACCCACCAGACCCAGTGCGGGACGGCCGGCTTCTTCTTCTCGCCCGCCGGCGGTGCGTACGGATTCGGCTGGCCGGCGTACGGCTGCTGCGGGCCGGGCGCCCCGGCGTACGCGGGCTGCTGCTCCGGCGCAACCGGCGGTACAGGCTGCTCCGGTGCGGGCGGTGCGGGCTGCTCCGGTGCGGGCGGTGCGGGCTGCTCCGACGCGGGCTGCTCGGATGCGGGCGGCGCGGGCTGCTCCGCTGCCGTCGGCTCAGGCGCTGTCGGTGCCCCCTCGGCAGCCTTGTCGTTGTCGTCCGCGGGCACAGTCGGGTCGCTCAATATTCCCCCTCGATGATGTGATGACGATCGGATGCCGCTTCAGACATGGGCATCGATCAGAAACTTTTCAAGAATATCAGTTTCCCGCCGACTATCCAGTCCGCCGTTGACCGGAATAGGGGGATTGGCGCACTCCGGCCCGATGTCCTGTAGTCTTGCGGGAACCCGGTCAGCCGACGACGTCTCGCACCGGGCCGATTGAGCGCACCTCTCCGCGAGAGTGTGCGCATGTGTACCCGCGGCCACGGCCGCGAAAAAGGAAAAGTATCTCACCCTCCGTCCGGCTGCATCAGCCGTTCACCTCTCCGGCGAGGGCCACTCCCTCTCCGTCGAATCGCCGCGACCGGTCTACTCCGTCGTGGCTCTCTCAGCCGTCCGCGCTCTCTGCGCGGCGAATGGGACCGTCATGGTCCCCAACACCAAATAAGAAGGAAGAAACGATGGCCACAGGTACCGTCAAATGGTTCAGCACGGAGAAGGGCTACGGGTTCATCGCCCCGGATGACGGCACGGCCGACGTCTTCGCCCACTTCAGCGAGATCGCGTCGCAGGGCGAGTTCCGCAACCTGGCCGAGAATCAGAAGGTCGAGTACGAGGTGACCCGCGGCCCCAAGGGCCTCCAGGCATCCAACATCCGACCGGTCTGACCGGTCCTCGATGCGGGGCCGGTTCTCCGGCCCCGCATCGATCCCAAGCCCCTTCGGGCATATCTCGGTGCTGGCGCCCAGGAACGGCGCATATGCTTCGAGAATCTAGGGCGAAACGTCCAACACCTCGGCTGGGAAGTCGTCTGACACAGCGGAGGTCACGCGTGACCGCAACCCTTCTCGGTCCGATCCGGACCACCAAGCCCCGTTCCGGCCGGCCGTCAGTGACCAGCACATACAGCGAACTCCTCACGGAGGTTCGCGGCGAGGGTCTCCTCGAGCGTCGCCGGGGCTTCTACATCACCACGTTCGCGGTCCTCATCCTCGCTCTCGCCGGAGCGTTCGCCGGGATCGTCCTCCTGGGCGACTCGTGGTTCGTCCTGCTGATCGCCGGAGCACTCGGCATCATCTTCACCCAGCTCGCCTTCGTCGCGCATGAGGCCTCGCACCGTCAGGTGTTCGAATCCGGCCCGGCCAACGACCGCGCCGGGCGGTTCCTCGCCACCTGGATGGTCGGCATGAGCTACCACTGGTGGATGACGAAGCACACGCGTCACCACGCCAACCCCAACACCATCGGGAAAGACCCCGACATCGCCCGCGACACCATCTCGTTCACCGAGGCGGACGCCGCCAGGGCCACCGGCATCCTGCGCGCGGTGACGCGCCGTCAGGGCTACCTCTTCTTCCCGCTGCTGCTGCTCGAGGGTGTCAACCTTCACTTCACGTCCCTGCGGACCCTCTTCGGCAAGGCGCCCGTCCCGGGCCGTGGCCGTGAGCTCTCCGCCATCTTCATCCGCTTCGGCATCTACCTGAGCGCCGTCTTCCTGCTGATGCCGGTCGGGGTCGCCTTCGCGTTCCTCGGCGTGCAGCTCGCCGTCTTCGGCCTCTACATGGGCGCCTCGTTCGCCCCCAACCACAAGGGCATGCCGCAGCTGCCCGAGGGCTCGCGCGTCAGCTTCCTCGACAAGCAGGTGCGCACCTCCCGCAACATCCGCGGCGGCTGGTGGATGAACATCCTCATGGGCGGGCTCAACCACCAGGTCGAGCACCACCTCTTCCCGAGCATGCCCCGCCCGCACCTGGCGCGCGCTCGCGAGCTCACCATCGCCCACTGCGCGGCGAACGAGGTGCCGTACACCGAGACGTCGCTCGTCCGGTCGTACACGATCGTCATCCAGTACCTGAACCGCGTCGGCCTCTCGGCCCGCGACCCGTTCGACTGCCCTGCCGCAGGCGCGTACCGCCGGGCCTGACCGCACGGCGCGGTGTGCCGTCGGGCATCGCGCGTCCATCAGCCGGGCGTCGTGGCGTACGGTGTTGGCTGGAGGTGCCCGATGGGATACATGATGTACGACAGCAGCACGATGATCACGTTCGAGGATCGCGTGCTCGCCCATCTCGAAGTGGTGATCGTGTCGAAGCTGCGCCGCAAGGAGTCGTTCGCGCTGAGCTGGCGTGAGACCCCCGAGAACGGCGACGGCCGCTCGACCGTGTGGATCGACCCGTCCATCCCCCTGCGCTTCCGGTTCAGCGGTTCGCGGCCGCCCGCCCTCGACCGCGACTGGGTCGAGCGCCTCGCGGCGGCCGCCGCGAGCTCCTCCGGCCTGATCGCGGTGGACGAGGACGGCCAGCCGGTCGTCGGGTCCACGCACGAGCGAGGGCTGTAGCCCCGGCCACGCCTCGGGGGATTGCTGTCTCTCGCTCGACCGTCCCGCGTCGCTACCGTGTGCCTGCGGCCATTCGGTGCCGCGGGCAGGGGACGAGGATGCATCCGACGGAGCTCTCTTTCGGCACGTGGTCGCTGTACGGCGGCGGGACGCTCATCGACCTGATCGCGGCGACCACCAACGCCCTGAACGGCGCGCTGCTCGCCCGACGGCCCGACCACTTCCGCAACTACACCTTCGTCGGCATCGTGCTGATGGCGGTCATCGGCGGGATCGCCGGCGGTGTCACCCGGGATGTGATCCTCGGCGAGACGCCGTCCGCCTTCGTCAACCCGGCCTACCTCGTCTTCAGCGTCACCGCCGGCGTGGTCGGCTACCTGCTCGCCTACGCGCAAGGCCAGCTGTTCCGCGAGGGCCTCTTCCAGTTCATGACCTCGTTCTCGCTGCCGTGGTACGCCATCATCGGCGCGCAGAAGGCCACGGAGGCGGGCTACCCGATCGTCGGTGCGCTCGCGATCGCCGTGATCGCGCCGACCGCCGGCCGCTACCTGATCGACGTGACCAGTGGCGTCACCCCCAAGCAGTTCGTGCGCGGGGAGTGGTTCGTCGCCACGGCGGTCGGCACCGGCCTCGTCTGGATCGTGCTCTCGGAGGTGGGCGTCCCGTACTGGCTGAGCGTCGCGGCCGCGTTCCTGGTCGGGTTCACGTTCCGGGTGCTGGCACTCTATCGGGGATGGGAGGAGCCGCTCGCGCGCGGGCCGAAGGGCCTCAAGGTCCACCCGGACCGGCGTCCGCTGCTCGGACGAAAGCTGTCGGGTCGATCGCAGGAGGAGCTCAGGATGCTCGGGCTCACGGTCGACGATGAGCCTGCCGGCTGATCCGGAGCACCCACTCGGCGCTCACTCCGGGAGCCGTGCTCACTCGGGGAGCCGTGCTCACTCCGGGATCTGGGCGAGCGCGTGCCGGGCGAGCGCGGCCATGCGCGGGTTGTCGTCGGAGGCGGTGGCCAGAGCGGACGCCATCGCCACCGCCCAGCCGCGCGCCCGCGCCCAGGTCGCCGCGTCCGGGGTGGTCGGGAGCGCCCGGCGGAACCGCTCGCGCGCCTCCCGGTCGAAGGTCAGCCACGCGGTGGCGAGGTCCGTCGCGGGATCGCCGGAGGTGACGTCGCCGAAGTCCACGACGGCCGTCAGCTCGCCGTCCGGGCCGAGCAGCAGGTTCCCGGGGTGCAGGTCGCCGTGGAGCAGCAGGGGAGGCCCGTCCCAGGCGGGAGCGTCGAGCGCCTCGCGCCAGGCCTGCTCGAGGTCGGCCACCTCCATACGACCCGACAGGGAGCGCAGGCGCGTGGCCACGACCTCCCGGCGGGAGGCGAGCGGGACGCCGCGGACCGGGTTGCGCGGCGCTTCGAGTGCCGGCACGGCGAGCTCTCCGATGAAGCGGGCGAGCGGCTCGGCCAGGCCGACGCGGCCGGCGGCGCCGACGGAGGCGCCGTCGATGCCCTCGAACCACTCCACGACGCTCCACGGCCACGGAAAGGACGCGGACGGGACGCCGACGCGAACCGGGACCGGCACGCGGACGCTCACCCGCTCCGCGATCCCGGGGAGCATGAGCTGCTCGTGCTCGATGAGGTGCGCGGCGGCCTCACGCCGTGGGACGCGGACCGCGAGCCGGTCGCCGAGCCGGTACAACTGGTTGTCCCACCCGTCGCTGACGAGCCGGAGTTCGCCGTCGAGATCGGGATGCTGCTCCGCGAGCAGCCGGGCGACGAGCTGCGCGTCGGTGGGGATGTCGGCGGCGGGCGTGTCACTCACCCGCTCGACCGTAGCAGTCCGCCCGTCTCGGCGAGCCGGCACGCGGGATATCGTCGTCAACGAGAGCGAAGCGCACGGACGTTGCGTTCATCGCCAAACTCATGCGGGTTCTTTGTGAAAGCATGGCCACCGGAGGTTTCATGACTCAGCAGTCCGCTCAGCCCCACGACCGCATGCACGCGGTGACGCCGGAGACCCGTGAGCTCGTCGACCTGGTGCTCGACTACTCCCGTCGGCGCATCCTCAGCGAGGACACCCCGCTCGACAAGCCGCTGCCGGAGTACGAGCTGCGCCGTCTGGCCGGCCAGACCGTCTCGGAGAGCGGCATCGGTGCCGAGCGCGCCCTCGCGCTGTTCGAGCACGTGCTCGCGCCCGCCTGCATCACCACCGACCACCCGAGCTACCTGTCGTTCATCCCCACGGCCCCGACGAAGGCGGCGACGGCGTTCGACCTCGTCGTCTCGGCCAGCGCGGTCTACGGCGGATCCTGGCTGGAGGGATCCGGCGCGGTCTACGCCGAGAACCAGGTGCTGGCCTGGCTGGCGGCCGAGTTCGGGCTGCCCGCGACGGCCGGCGGCGTCTTCGTGCAGGGCGGGACGCTCGGCAACCTCTCCGCCCTCGTCGCGGCACGGGACGCGGCCCGCACCGAGCGCGGCAACCCGGCCGGCCGCTGGGTGATCGTCTGCAGCTCCGAGGCGCACTCGTCCGTCTCGTCCGCCGCGCGTGTGATGGACGTCGACGTCGTCGCGGTCTCACCGGGGGAGAGCGGCGTGCTGACCGGGGATGCGGTGCGCCCTGCGCTCGAGGAGTACGGGGACGCGGTGTTCGCGGTGGTGGCCACCGGGGGCTCGACTAACTTCGGCATCGTCGACGACATCGCGTCGATCGCCGCCCTGAAGTCCGACTTCTCGTTCTGGCTGCACGTCGACGGCGCGTACGGCCTCGCCGGGATGCTGTCCCCGCTGGCGCGCGATCGTTTCGCCGGGGTGGAGCAGGCGGACTCGGTGATCGTCGACCCGCACAAGTGGCTGTTCGCGCCCTTCGACGCGTGCGCGCTCATCTACCGTGACCCGGAGGCAGGGCGGCGCGCTCACACGCAGCACGCCGAGTACCTGGACACCCTGACCGAGACGACGGAGTGGAGCCCCTCCGACTACGCCGCGCACCTCACCCGCCGTGCCCGCGGGCTGCCGTTCTGGTTCTCGCTGGCCTCGCACGGAGCGGCGGCCTACCGGGACGCGGTGACCGCATCCATCCGGCTGGCCGAGCGGGTGGCCGAGGAGATCGAGCGCCGTGACGGCTTCCGCCTGGTGCGGCAGCCGCAGCTCTCGGTCGTGGTGTTCGAGCGCGACGGCTGGACCAAGGAGGACTACTCCCTCTGGTCGGCACGTCTGCTGGAGGAGCAGCGCGCATTCGTCACACCGAGCTCGCACGCCGGCCGCCCGAACACGCGGTTCGCCATCCTGAACCCGCTCACCACCTTCGAGAACCTGGTGGGCATCCTCGACACGATGGAGTGAGCGCCCACAGCACACGACGAAAGACCCCGTGCCGGGTGGCACGGGGTCTTTCGTCGTTTCCAGAAGGGAGGGTGTCAGACGATGTCGTCCGACTCGCCCGTCCGGCGCGTCACACGCTCGCCCGTCGCAGGATCGACGGCCGTGCGGGTGGTGGCGACGGAGGTGCGACGCCGGGTGATCAGCACGATCCCGATGATGATGCCGATGACGCCGGCAACCATCAGGATGTAGCCCACCAGGTGGAGATCGATCCAGGCGACCTGGAGGTTGAGCGCGAACGCGAGGATCGCGCCCACCACGACCAGGAAGATGCCAGCGCCGAGGCTCATCCGGCTTCCTCCGGGCCTAGACCCGTCGGCTCCCGGTGAGCAGTCGCACCAGCCAGACGATCACGGCCAGCACGAGCAGGATGATTCCCACCCACAGGAGGAAGTTCAGCGACTGCACGAACCCTCCGGTGAGCAGCAGGATGATCGCGATGATGGCGATGATGATGAGCAGGATGTTCATGGAGAAGTGTCCTTTCCTTGACGCGCTCCACACAACAACTGCTTCACTTGCCTAGCAATCCCCTTGACTTCAGGTTCGTTTCGGCCTAGCGGCGCGCTCAGCGGTGATCCGATCCACGGTCTGCCGCATCTTGGTGAGGAACCGGGTGACCGTCTCGGCTTCGTCCGGGCTGAGCTCGGCGGTCGCGGCCGCGAGCTGCTCCTGCGCTGCCGCCAGCAGCGGGCCGGTGTCGCCCTGCGCGGCGAGCGTCGGGACGAGCTCGACGGAGCGTTTGTCGACCGTGCTCGGCCGTCGCTCCACGAAGCCGCCGCGGACCAGGCGGTCGATGAGCAGGGTGGTGGATGCGCTCGAGACGCCCAGGTACGCGCTGAGGTCCTTGGCGAAGGTCGGACGGCCGGCGGACGTGTTGTCGAGGATGAGCCGGAGAGCGAGCAGGTCGTTCTCGCCGATCCCCATGGCCGCCCCCGTACGGCGGCGCATGGCCGCCTCGGCCGCACGGTAGACCTGCAACGCCTCGAGCACGGCCGTGTCCGGCCGCGGCGTTTCCGGTTCGTGCTTCACCTTCTCCAGTCATGCCTTTCACGCGCTTCCGCGCAATGGGGGTGGACCCGACTGTCGGCGGATTCACGGCCACGGATCGGGCGCGTATGCTCGCGCAGTGGACGAACGAGTACTTCTCGACCGGTACGAGCTGGAGGACAGGCTCGGCCGCGGTGGCATGGCGACCGTGTTCCGCGCGCACGACCGGCGCCTGGGTCGCGAGGTCGCCGTCAAGGTCTTCACCTCCGGCGCAGCCGTCGACGATGCGCGGAGGCGCACCGAGGCGACGATGCTCGCGCGGCTGAGTCACCCGCACCTGGTGGCGCTGCACGACGCGCACCTGGCGGCGGACGGCGACACGACCCCCAGCTTCCTGGTGATGGAGCTCGTCGACGGCGAGGACCTTCGCAGCCGGCTGGAACGCGGACCGCTCGCCCCGGAGGAGGCGGTCGAGATCGCGGTGGGCATCGCGGAGGCGCTCGTGGTCGTCCACGAAGCCGGCATGGTCCACCGCGACCTCAAGCCCGGCAACATCCTGCTGTCCGACGCCAGCGTCCCGGGCGGTCGTTCCGTCGTGAAGCTCGCCGACTTCGGCATCGCGCACCTGATCGGCGCGGAGCGCATCACCACGGTCGGCACCGTCATCGGGACCGCCGGGTATCTCAGCCCCGAGCAGATCTTCGGCGGGGAGCCGGGACCGGCCGCCGACATCTACTCGCTCGGCCTCGTGGTGCTCGAAGCGCTGACCGGCGTCCGCGAGTTCCCGGGCACACCCGTGGAGGCGGTGGCAGCCCGCTCGGCGCGCGATCCGCGCATCCCGGCGTCGCTCCCGGAGGACTGGCGCGGGTTCCTCGCCGCCATGACCGCGAGAGACCCGGCGATCCGCCCCACCGCCTGGGAGGTCGCGGTGATGGCGCGCGAGCTGGGCCCGCAGCTGGCGGACTGGCAGCCGGACGAGCCCACCGTGGCGGCGGCGATCGGTGGGGATGCGACCGTTGCGGCCGCGCCCGCTGCGGCCGTCCCCGCGGCCGCATCGTCCGCAGGCGATGCTGACGCGGGACTCGCGCCGACGCGCATCCTCCCGACCCGGGGCGCAGGCGCGCCGACCCCCTCCCGCACGCGACGGCGCGGGCTGCTGGCCGGCGGCGTGGCGGCGGCCGCCGTGCTGGTGACCGCGTCGGCGCTCGCGCTCGGCACGATGATGGCGCCGGCGGCTCAGCCCGAGACGGACACGACACCGCGTCCGACGCCCAGCGTGACCGCGCCGCCGACGACGGTCGCGCCGGCCACGACGACCGAGCCGGTCGCGACGCCGTCGCCGAGCGAGGACGCGGGCCCGGGCAACGACAAAGGACCGGGCAAGGACAAGGGACCGGGCAAGGACACCCCCGGCGGCGGCCCGGGCAAGAACAGCGGAAACGGAAAGGGCAAAGGCTGACCCTCCGACCCGCTTCCCCCGCCCCCCATCCGCCGGTACTGTCGGGGGATGCCCGAGCAAACGAGGACCGCCGCGATCGTCGTGAACCCGGTGAAGGTGGACGCGCCCGCCCTGCGCGAGGCGCTCGCCGCCGCTGAGAAGCGCTGGGGCTGGGCCGAGACGCTCTGGCTCGAGACGACGGAGGACGACCCGGGCACCGGTCAGGCGCGCGAGGCACTGGGACGCGGCGTCGACGTGGTGATCGCCGCCGGGGGCGACGGCACGGTGCGCACGGTCGCGGAGACCCTGCAGGGCACCGGTGTGCCGCTGGCGCTCCTGCCCTCCGGCACGGGGAACCTGCTGGCCCGCAACCTCGACCTCACGCTCGACGACGTCGAGAACGCGCTCGACTCGGCGTTGGACGGCGACGACCGCTCCATCGACGTGGGTGTGGCCGAGCTGCGCAACGGAGACGAGCCGATCCGCCGGCATTCCTACCTCGTCATGGCCGGCGTCGGCATCGACGCGCGCATGATCGCCGCCACCGACGACGACCTCAAGGCGCGCCACGGCTGGCTCGCCTATGTGAAGGCGATGGGGAAGGTGCTGCGCGACAAGAACGAGCTGCGCATCCGCTACCGGCTCGACGGCGCCGGTGTGCATTCTGCCCGGGCCCACACCGTCCTCATCGGCAACTGCGGATCGTTGCCCGCGAACATCCTGCTGCTCCCGGACGCCGCGGTCGACGACGGCGAGTTCGACATCGTCATCCTGCGGCCGGAGGGGTTCATCGGCTGGCTCCAGATCGTCGTCAAGGTCTTCTGGGAGAACGGCGTGCTCCGGCGGACGACGGTGGGACGCCGGTTCATGGGCGCCGACCGCGAGGTGCGTGCGATGAACTACCTGAAGGGCCGCGAGTTCGTGATGCGGCTGAGCCGCGCCGAGGAGGTGGAGCTGGACGGCGACCTGTTCGGGCGCGCCTCGGCTCTCCGCACCTGGATCGACCCGTCCAGCCTGACGGTGAAGGTGCCGCGCGGCACGTGACCGGCGGCACCGTCACCGGGATCAGGAACGGGCCAGGAGCTCCAGGGTGTCGACGACGCGGTTGGAGAAGCCCCACTCGTTGTCGTACCAGGCGACGACCTTGACGTGCCGCCCGTCGACGCGGGTGAGCGCCGCGTCGAAGATCGACGACGCCGGCTGCCCGGTGATGTCGCTGGAGACCAGCGGCTCGTCCGCGTAGTCGAGGATGCCGCGCAGCGGTCCGTCGGCGGCTGCACGGTAGGCGGCGAGCACCTCGTCGCGCGTGACGTCGCGCTCGACGGTCGTGTTCAGCTCGACGATCGAGCCGACCGGGACCGGCACGCGGATGGAGTCGCCCGACAGCTTTCCGTCGAGCTGCGGGAGCACCAGGCCGATCGCCTTGGCGGCGCCGGTCGTGGTCGGGACGATGTTGACCGCGGCGGCACGGGCGCGGCGCAGGTCGCGGTGCGGGCCGTCCTGCAGGTTCTGCTCCTGCGTGTACGCGTGGACGGTGGTCATGAAGCCGTGCTCGATGCCGGCGAGGTCGTCCAGGACGGCCGCCAGCGGTGCGAGCGCGTTCGTCGTGCAGGAGGCGTTGGAGACGATGACGTGCTGCGCGGGGTCGAAGGCGTCGGTGTTGACGCCGTAGGCCAGGGTCACGTCCGCCCCGTCGGAGGGCGCGCTCACCAGCACGCGCTTCGCACCGGCGGTGATGTGCGCACGGGCGGCGTCGGCCGAGGTGAAGCGGCCGGTGGACTCGAGGACGACATCCACGCCGAGCTCGCCCCACGGCAGATCGGCGGGCTCGCGCTCGGCCAGCACGCGGATGCGGCGGCCGTCGACGACGAGGGCGTCTCCGTCGACCTCGACGGTGCGGCCCAGGCGTCCGAGGGAGCTGTCGTACTTCAGGAGATGCGCGAGGGTGGCCGGAGCGGTCAGGTCGTTGATGGCGACGACCTCGAGGTCGGAGTCGCGCTCCAGGAGGGCGCGGAGGGTGTTGCGGCCGATGCGGCCGAAACCGTTGATGGCGATGCGGGTCATGCTGTTCCTTTCGTGGGACCGCATCCATGTTCCGGGCTCGTCGCGCCGGTCGAAAGTGGCTGGCACGACATGGTGCGCAAGCATCCCGCCAGAAGGAAGGCCAGCATGCGCAAGGATCGCGCCACGCCGCAGAGGCGCCACGGCCTCAGGCCGAGAAGGTGCGCCGGTACTCGGTCGGCGATGTCCCCAGGATGCGCTGGAAGTGCAGCCGGAGGTTGGCGGCCGTGCCCAGACCGACCTGCGCCGCGATCTGGTCGACCCCCAGATCCGACCGCTCCAGCAGCTCACGCGCCAGATCGACGCGGGCGCGGAGGACCCACTGCATGGGCGTATAGCCGGTGTCCTCGACGAACCGCCGCGAGAACGTGCGGGCGGACACCCGCGCGTTCCGGGCCAGCGCCTCCAGCGTCAGCGGCTCGGCCAGGTGCGCCAGCGCCCACTCCCGCGTCTCCGCGAACAGGTCGCCGAGCGGCTCCGGCACGCTCCGCGGAACGAACTGCGCCTGGCCGCCGCTGCGATACGGCGCGGCGACCAGACGGCGCGCGACGCGGTTGGAGAGTCCGACGCCGTGATCGCGCCGGACGAGATGCAGGCAGAGGTCGATGCCGGAGGCGGCCCCGGCCGAGGTGAGGATGTCGCCCTCGTCCACGAACAGGACGTTCTCATCCACCCGCACCAGCGGATAGCGCGTGGCCAGCCGGTGCGTGTAGTGCCAGTGCGTCGTGGCCCGCTTTCCGTCGAGCAGGCCGGTCGCCGCCAGGGCGAACGCGCCGGTCGAGATCGCCGCCAGGCGTGCACCGCGCTCGTGGGCGGCGAGCAGCGCATCCACCACCGCGGCCGGAGGGTCGGTCGTCGCCGGGGTGCGATAGCCGGGGACGAAGACGGTATCGGCCTGCTCCAGCGCCTCCAGGCCCTCCGCCACGTGATACGAGAGCCCGTCGCCGCCGGCGATCAGCCCCGGTGCCGGTCCGCACACCCGCACCTCGTACGGCATGCTCGGCCGGTTCGAGAACACCTGCGCCGGGATGCCGACGTCGAGCGGCTTCGCGCCCTCCAGCACGAGCACCGCGACGACGTGGTTGGCGCTCACGGCCGCGCGGTGACGATCTGCAACAGGGCCGCCCGGAATGCAGCCGGGTCGTCGACCGCCGGGAACACCTCGTCCTCGAGCCCGCGCACGCCCTCGAACGCCGAGCGTCCGGCGTCGGTGATGGCGAGGACATGGCGGCGCCGGTCGCCCGGGTCGGGAGCGCGGGTGACGAGGCCCTCGCGCTCCAAACGGTCGACGGTGCGCGACATCGTCTGCGGCTCGACGTGCGCCATCCGCGCGAGGTCCGACTGCGAGTCGAAGCCGAGTTCGAGCAGGTGCAGCACGATCAGGCCGGCGTGCGTGAGGCCGCGCTGCTCGAGGGCATCCGCCCAGGCGCGCTCGACGGCACGGGAGGCAGCGCCGAGCAGCCGGCCGAGCGGCCAGTTCTCGGGGCGGTGCTCCTCCGCTTCCGCCGGGTTGGCATCCATACCCTCATCGTACGGATGTCGGGCGCCCACCGCGGCGCCCGCCGCTCAGTCGGTGCCGGAGTCGAACGCTGCGCCCTCGGAGCTGAGGTCGATCTCGCGCGAGAGCTCCGCATCCACCGGCTCGACGCCCTCGAGGATCGCGCGGGCGCTGCCCTCCTGCAGCTCGCCGACCAGCGCGCCGGTCGGGCCGCCGATGAGCCCGGCCGCCGCGTACTGCTCGAGCCGCGAGCGGGAGTCGGCGATGTCGAGGTTGCGCATGGTCAGCTGGCCGATGCGGTCGCCGGGGCCGAAGGCGGAGTTGCCGACGCGCTCCATCGACAGCTTCTCCGGGTGGTAGCTGAGCGCGGGCCCGGTGGTGTCGAGGATCGTGTAGTCGTCGCCGCGGCGGAGGCGCACGGTGACCTCGCCGGTGATCGCCGAGCCGACCCAGCGCTGCAGCGACTCGCGCAGCATGAGGGACTGCGGGTCGAGCCAGCGGCCCTCGTACATCAGGCGGCCGAGGCGGCGGCCCTCGTTGTGGTAGTTCGCGACCGTGTCCTCGTTGTGGATGGCGTTGAGCAGCCGCTCGTAGACGATGTGCAGCAGAGCCATGCCCGGCGCCTCGTAGATGCCGCGGCTCTTGGCCTCGATGATGCGGTTCTCGATCTGGTCGGACGCGCCGAGGCCGTGGCGGCCGCCGATCGCGTTCGCCTCCAGCACCAGGGCCACCGGGTCGTCGAACTCCACGCCGTTGATGGCGACCGGGCGGCCGGCCTCGAAGCGGACGGACACCGTCTCGGGGACGACCTCGACGTCGTCGCGCCACGCGGCGACGCCCATGATCGGGTCGACGATGTCGAGGCCGGCATCCAGCTCCTCGAGACGCTTCGCCTCGTGGGTGGCTCCCCAGATGTTCGCGTCGGTCGAGTACGCCTTCTCGCTCGGGTCGCGGTACGGGAAGCCGCGCGCGACCAGCCACTCGCTCATCTCGGTGCGGCCGCCGAGCTCCTCGACGAACGCGGCGTCGAGCCACGGCTTGTAGATGCGCAGGCGCGGGTTGGCGATGAGGCCGTAGCGGTAGAACCGCTCGATGTCGTTGCCCTTGTAGGTGGAGCCGTCGCCCCAGATCTCGACCCCGTCCTCCATCATCGCGCGCACCAGCAGGACGCCGGTGACCGCACGGCCGAGCGGGGTGGTGTTGAAGTAGGTCTTGCCCGCAGAGCGGATGTGGAAGGCGCCGCACTGCAGCGCGATCAGGCCCTCCTCGACCAGGGCGCGCTTGGCGTCGACCAGGCGGGCGATCTCGGCGCCGTACTCCTTCGCGCGGCCGGGGACGGCGTCGATGTCGGGCTCGTCGTACTGGCCGATGTCGGCCGTGTACGTGCAGGGCACGGCCCCCTTCTCGCGCATCCAGGCGACCGCGCAGGAGGTGTCGAGCCCTCCCGAGAACGCGATGCCGACTCGTTCACCGACGGGCAGACTGCTCAGAACCTTGGACACGGCATCCAGCTTACTGCGCGCCTCCCTCGCCCCCTTCCGCCCGCTGCTAACCGCGATGTGGCGCAAATCGTGAGGCGGGCGGGGTCAGCCGCGGCCGTCGAGGGATTGCGCTGGGCAGGTTCCGCCGGGCGCCGTGCGCAGCTCGAAGTGCCAGGCCTCGTTCGCGTAGACCTGGCAGAGTCCCCACTCGGCCCCGAAGCGGTTGAGGTAGTCCATCGCCCCGGCGTCGGCGATGTCGACCGCCTCGCCACGGACGTGGGCGGAGTCGCTGCCGCGCTTCACCCACTTCTCGGCCTCCTCCTCGCTGCCGTACTGCTTCACCGCCTGGGCGAACAGGTGCTCCTGGTAGCGCTCGGAGCGCCAGCCGTCGGCGATGGTGATGGCGGAGCCGGCGCCCTCCTGCCGCATCGCGGACTGCGCATGACGGAGCGCCGCCAGCAGGTCCGGGTCGAGATGGGCGACGGCGGGGCGGTCGCTCTCGAGGGGGAGGGAGGTTCCGTCGGGGATGTAGCCGTCGGCGTCGGTGAGGCCGACGGCTCCCGGACCGCCGCTCCCGCCGCTCCCCGCGGATCCGCCTCCGGGCACGGTCGCCGGAGCGCCCACCGTCTGCGCCAGAGCGCCGGAGCCGGTCGTCGAGCATCCGGCGAGGGCGACGGCGAGGAGGAGGGCGGAGGCGACGCCGACGAGGCGCTTTGTTGGGTGCATGCCTCAACGCTCGCAGTGCCGGGCGGTCGCTCGCGTCCGTCTCGGGGCGCATCCGGGTCCCCCCAGCGGACGACCTCGCGCCCCCGCCGATCCCGTCCGCATTCGTCACGAATGGTCGCCATTCGGCGCGAATGGCGACCATTCGTGACGAATGTGCGCGGTGGAGGACGCTCGGGCTGGCGCGGGGTTTCGCGCAGTGGCTCGCGCGAGGGTATCCGGCTAAGGGAGGCGGGGCGTGCGCGGGGGAGCGGTGCGGCGCGGCGCGAGGCGCTCGAAGGCGGACGCCAGCGCGAGCAACGCCGAATCGTCGTACGCGCGGCCGGCGAAGGTGAGGCCGACGGGCATCCCGATGTCGTCCATCGTCCCCATCGGCACGGTGACGGTGGGGATGCCGAGATGACGCGGGACGAGGTTCCCGTTCGCGACCCAGACGCCGTTCCGCCAGCCGAGGTCGGCGGACGCCGGGTTCACGTCCATGTCGGCCGGCCCCACATCCGCGACGGCGGGGAAGACGACGGCGTTGAGACCGAGCCCGTCCATCCACTCCTCCAGGTCGACGCGCCGGGTCTGCTCGAGTCCGCGCAGGCCGTCGGCGAGCTCCGGGATGCCGGACAGCGCCGTTCCGGGATGCGCCCGCACCCAGGCGGGGTAGTCGGCGATGTCGTCCTCGAACCCGTCGTACCGATCGGGCAGAGCGCCGTCGGGGTGCGGGAAGATGCGTGCGCCGTCGACGTCGGCCAGGGTGCGGAGGGCCGGATCGCCGTTGGCGGCGAGGAAGTCGTCCCACGCCCACGCGGAGAGGTCCACGATCTCGCGCCGGAGGAACGCGGGGGTCACCAGGCCGCGGGTCGCAATGGACGGCGCGCCGGCCCGGTCGCCCTCGTAGTTCGTCACCGCCGGGAAGTCGACCTCGACGACCGTCGCCCCGGCCGCCTCCAGGTCGCGGCGGGCGCGTTCCCACAGCGCGATGACGGATGCGCGGGTCTCGATCGGCCGGCCCGTCGCGCCGCCGATGCCGCCGCGGCCGCCCGGTCCGCCCTCGCCGGTGCCGGCCTCCGGGTCGGCGTTGATGTACATCCGGGGCACCCCGAACCGCCGCCCCGCCAGCGGGACGCTTCCGGCGAGAGCGGGGTACGACACGGGCCGCAGCTCCGACGCGCGCGGGATCGGAACCCACGGCTGCGCGCGCCAGAAGTCGCCGCGGGTCTCCGGGTCGTCGGCCACGATCACGTCGAGCACTTCAAGAAGGTCGGCCATCGTGCGCGTGTGCGGCACCACCACATCCATCGTCGGCACCAGTGGCCAGTTGCCGCGCACCGAGATGACGCCACGGGACGGCGTGTATGCGCACAGGGCGTTGTTGGATGCGGGGGCCCGGCCCGACGACCAGGTCTCCTCGCCGAGGCCGAACGCCGCGAAGCTCGCCGCCGTGGCCGTGCCGGAGCCGTTCGACGACCCCGACCCGAACGCGGCGGTGAGGTAGTCGGCGTTGTACGGAGATTCCGCGCGGCCGTACACGCCGCGCTGCATGCCGCCGTTCGCCATCGGCGGCATGTTGGTGAGCCCGAGCAGGATGGCGCCCCCGGCGCGCAGGCGCTCGATCGTGAACGCGTCCCGCTGGGCGATCAGGTGCTCGAAGGCCGGTGAGCCCGCCGCCGCCGTGAGCCCGCGTGCCAGGTAGCTGTCCTTCGCCGTGTACGGGATGCCGTCGAGCGGTCCGAGCGTCTCGCCGCGCGAGCGCCGCAGATCGGAGGCGCGGGCCTCCGCGATGGCGTCCGGGTTGCGGACCACGACCGCGTTGAGGCGCGGGCCGGCCGCGTCGTACGCATCGATCCGTGCGAGGTACGCCGTGACCAGCTCCTCGCTGGTGGTGTCCCCGGCCTCGAGCGCCCGCCGCAGTTCGGCGATGGGCGCCTCCACGACATCGAACGTCATGCGCTCACCGCGGGCTGCTGCTGGGTGATGCAGTGGATCCCGCCGCCGCGCGCGAAGATCGGGCGCGAGTCGACCATCGTCACCCGGTGGCCGGGGTACGCCGCCTCGAGGATCTCCGTCGCCTCGGCGTCCGCGCGCTCCTCGCCGAAGCCGCAGGCGACGATGCCGTCGTTGACGACGAGGTGGTTGACGTAGCTCCAGTCGACGAAGCCTTCCTCGTCGCGGAGGGTGGCGGGGGCGGGCAGGTCGATGATGTCCCAGCTGCGGCCGGCGGCGTCGGTCGTGCCGGAGAGCAGGGCGTGCAGCTCGCGCGAGACCGGGTGGTCGGGGTGCTCCGGGTCGCGCTGGGTGTGCAGCAGCAGCCGGCCGGGGGCGGGGATGGTGGCGACGATGTCGACGTGGCCGTTCGTCCCGAAGTCGTCGTAGTCGCGGGTGAGGCCGCGCGGCAGCCAGATCGCGCGCGTCGCGCCGATCGTGCGGGCGAGCTCGGCCTCAACACGCTCCTTGTCGGCGTAGCGGTTGCGCCGCGGGTCGAGCTGGACCGTCTCGGTCAGCAGCACAGTGCCCTCGCCGTCGACGTGGATGCCGCCGCCCTCGTTGACGAGGAGCGAGCTGATCAGCTCGGCGCCGGTGCGCTCGGCGACGAACCGGGCGATCTCGGCCGACTTGTGCCACTCCGCCCACTCGGGGTCGCCCCAGCCGTTGAACGTCCAGTCGACGGCTCCGAGCACGCCGGGGCGGTCGTCGTCGACGACGAAGGTGGGGCCGAAGTCGCGCATCCAGAACTCGTCGAGGGGAGCTTCGACCTGCTCGATGTCGCTGCCGAGCATCCGGCGGGCGCGGTCGCGCTCGCTCGGGTCGACGACCATCGTGACCGGCTCGAACTCCGCGACGGCGTGGGCGACGGCCGTCCACGCGGCGTACGCCTCCTCGGCCGATGCGGCGTCATCGCCGAGCGTGAGGCCGGTGCGGGGGAAGGCCATCCAGGTGCGCTCGTGCGGTGCGGTCTCTGCGGGCATGCGCCAGGTCATCGGTGTCCTCCGCGGTCGGCGACGATTGTTGATCGAATGATCAATATCTGAGGCGACCGTACCTATACTGGGCGGACCATGTCAAGAGCACCCCGCCGCCCGCCCGCGGAGCGCCGCGCCGAGCTCTCGGCCGCCGCGCGCGACCTCGCGCTCGCCGACGGGCTCATCGCGGTGACCATGCGGGGCGTCGCCGGCCGCGCCGGGGTCGCTCCCGCCCTGGTCGCGCACTACCACCCGGTGATGGACGAGCTGGTCGCATCCGCCTTCACCGCGGTCGTCGCCGCCGAGCTGGATGAGGTGCGCGCCCTCCTCGGCCGCGAGGACGACCCGACGGCCCGGCTCGCTGCGCTGCTGCGCACGCTGCTGGACGGCACGCGCGACGACGTCACGCTCGTGTGGGTCGAGGCGTGGGCGCTCGGCCGGCGCAACGAGGCGCTCGCCGCGGCGGTGCGCGACCAGATGGACGCGTGGCAGGCGCTCCTCCTCGACGTCGTCGAGCGCGGGGTCGCCGCCGGCGTCTTCCACGCGGACGACCCGGCGCAGGCCGCGTGGCAGCTGCTCGGGATGATCGACGGCCTCAACGCGCAGGCCCTGGTGCGCTGGGGCGCGGGCGGCGATCGCGGGCCCGTCCTGGCGCACGCCGTCGAGGGCCTCCTCGGCCTCCGGCGCGGCACGCTCGCCGCCTGAATCCGCTCCGCCGAATCCCCTGCGCCGCCGAGTCGTGACTCGTTGCCTGAATCCGCCCCGAGTGGTGACATGATGTCGGAACTCGGGCCGAGTGGTTGGGGAAGGGACGGGGGCGTCAGCCGATCCAGGCCAGCAGCTCGGCGCGGAACTCGTCCGGTTTCTCGATGTGGGCGGAGTGCCCGCAGTCCTCGAACACGACCTCGCGCGTGGTGCCCCCGGCCGCGGCGTAGCGGTCGAGCACGGCCCGCGTCTGCGCGAGCATCGGCTGCGGCGGCGCGACCTGGTCGCCCGGCCATCCCGGGATGATGCCTGCGGCGCCCAGCTGGTTGAGGTCGAAGAACGACGCGTCGCCGACGATCGCGTCGGCCGCGCCGTGGATCCACAGGATGGGCGGCTTGGCCGGCGCATCCACGATGCCCGAGGTGTCGAAGTACGTCGGGGCCAGCGTGTTCAGGATGCCGCGGGTGCCCGGCGCGAACCCCGGCCAGTGCTCGGACGGCGTCGAATCCCCCGGGTAGTTGTCGGGCCCGGTCGCCGTGGAGAGCATCGACTCCACCCAGAGGTCCTCGTACTCGGAGACGAAGCCGGGCGCGACGTACGAGGAGCGGTACACGGCGCGCGGGGATGTGGGCGCCTCCTCGCCGGTGTCGCCCGCGGCGAGACGCGCCACGAAGTCCGGGTTGGCCCCGCCGCCGCCCGTGCCCGATGCATCCGCGTTCAGCAGGCTGCCGTCGGCGGCCGTCCCGCCGAAGCCGTACGGCGAGACGGGGGAGACCAGGGTCAGGCTCGCGACGAGGTCCGGCCGGTCGAGCAGCAGCTGCATGACCACGCCGCCGCCGAGGCTCCAGCCGACCACGTGCACGGCGCCGAGGCCGAGCTGGTCGGCGACGGCCGCGACATCGTCGGAGAAGTCGCGGACGCCGCGGGTCGCATCCACCGGGAGGGTCTCGCTGTCGCCGAACCCGCGGAGATCGACCGCGAGCGTGCGCACGCCCTCCGGCAGCGACAGCATGAGCGGCTGCCAGAACAGCGACGACGAGACGTTGCCGTGCACGAACAGCACGGTGCGGAGCGGGTCGCCCGCGGCCGGGCGTTCCAGGACGTTGGCGGTGTAGCGGGAGGTGCGGACGGCGCGGGCGTCGATGCCGGGCAGCAGCGTTCCACTCATCGGGGTGTCTCCTTCGGGTCGAGCACGGGGAGGACCTGCCGAAGTCCGGCATCGGTCATCAGGATCGTGTAGTGGTTCACGTCGTCGGCCTCGTGGATGCGCATCCCGGGCAGACGCTCGTGCCACTCGGCGACGACGGCGGGGTCGTAGAGGGACGGTCCGTCCAGCAGGCCGCGGGGCGCGCGCACGAGGTCGATCGGAAGCAGGAGGGAGGCGAGCGCCTCGGCGTAGCCGGCGGACCCGTCGAGTTCGAGCGCGTTCACGGAGACGGCCTCGGCGTCGGCGCTCGACCGGAGCTCCGGGGCGTCCCCGACGAGGTCGTAGGCGACGTAGTCGGCGATCGCGGGATTCCACCACGGACCGATCGCCGGATGCCGCCGCCAGAACGCCTCGTACTCCTCCGGCGACGCGAACCGCATCCGCAGGCGCTCGATCGCGGGGCCCAGCACCACGGCGGGCACGTCCTCGGGCGCGACACCCTCCGGAGGCGGGAGAGGCAGGCCGCCGTCGATCAGCACCAGCCGCTCGACCCGGTCCGGGTGGCGTTCGGCGAAGCGGACAGCGACGAAGGCGCCCATGGAGTGGCCGGCGACGACGACGCGGTCGAGAGAGAGCGCATCCAGCACCCGGGCCAGGTCGTCGGCGTGCTGGACGAGCCCGAACGGTCCGGGGAGGCCGGAGCTGCGCCCGCGCCCGCGCAGATCGGGCGCGATCAGGCGCCGGTGCGGCAGGCGGTCGGCGGTCAGCAGCCAGGCACGGTGGCTGGCGGTGATCCCGTGGACGGCGAGGATCGGCATCCCCTCGGCGTCCGGGTGCCACACACCGCCGGCGAGGTCGCCGCCGGCCACCGGGACCGTGAACGGCGCGTAGCCCGCCCGTGTGCTCACCGCGCGCTCCACCCGCCGTCCATCGTGTAGCTCGCGCCGGTCACCATCCCCGCGTCGTCTCCCGCGAGCCACAGCGCCAGGCCGGCCACCTCGGCCGGTTCCACCAGGCGCTTGATCGACGCCTCCGTCAGCATCACCTTCTCGACCACCTCGTCCTCCGGGATGCCGTGGAGGCGCGCCTGGTCGGAGATCTGCTTCTCCACGAGCGGGGTGCGGACGTAACCGGGGTTGATGCAGTTGGAGGTGACGCCGTGCGCCCCGCCTTCGAGCGCGCTCGTCTTCGAGAGCCCCTCCAGGGCGTGCTTGGCCGTGACGTACGCCGACTTGAACTCGGACGCCCGCAGTCCGTGCACGCTGGAGATGTTGACGATCCGGCCGAAACCCCGTTCGTACATCCCGGGCAGCGCCGCACGGATGAGGAGGAACGGCGCCTCCACCATGATGCGCAGCATCAGGGCGAACGTCTCCGGCTCGAACTCGGGGATCGGGCGGACGTGCTGGATGCCGGCGTTGTTCACGAGGATGTCGACATCCACCGCCGCCCCGGCCAGCTCGCCGGTCTTCGACAGGTCGACCTCCCACGCGTCGCCGCCGAGCCGCTCCGCGACCGCGCGCGCCGCGTCGCCGTTCAGGTCGGCGATCGTCACCCGGGCGCCGGCGGCGGCGAACGCCTCGGCGCAGGCCAGCCCGATGCCGCTGGCGCCGCCGGTGACCAGCGCGCGCCTCCCCGTGAGATCGGTCATCGTCGACGCTCCTTCCCGCCGGGCCAGCGGCCCGCGGGCCGCGGATCGCCGTGCGCTCCACGCGCACTCTAACGCTGCGCGTCGGGAACGGGGAAGAGCGGCGGTCGGCTCGGCCGCGCCTCAGCCGTAGACGAGGCCGATGCGCTCCCGGATGGTGTCGAGCGTGCCCATGATCGCGACCGACTGCGAGAGCGGCAGGCGCACATCCTCTCCGCCGCCCGCCGCGATCAGCCGTTCGATCGCGCGCGCCTGGTACTGCATCCCGCGTCCGTCGATGCGCGACTCGTACGTCTCGATGACGTGGCCCTTCGCGTCGACGACCCGGAAGGAGGTGGAGGCGAAGAAGGTCGCGGCGAGTTCGACGCGGGCGTCCGTCCCGACGATGGTTGCGCTGTTGTCGCCCGCCGCGTCCAGCTCGGTGGTCAGCGCGGCCTGCGCCCCGCTCTCGTAGCCGAGCAGGATGGAGGTCTGCCGGTCGACGCCGGTCGCGGTCGGCGTGGAGAGGGCGAGCACCTGGGTCGGCGCCCCCAGCACATCCCAGGCGAACGACACCGGGTAGATGCCGAGGTCGAGCAGCGCGCCGCCGCCGAGCGCCGGGTTCAGCATCCGCCCGGCCGGGTCGGGGTTGGTGAGCTGGGAGTGGTGGGCGACCACCGAGCGCAGCTCGCCGAGGGTGCCGTCGCTGATGATCTCCTGAAGGCGCTCCATGTGGGGCAGCCACCGCGTCCACATCGCCTCGAGCGCGACGAGGCCGCCCGCGTGCGCGGCGTCCGCGATCCGCTGCGCCTCGGCCTGGTTCATCGTGAACGGCTTCTCGACGAGCACGTGCTTGCCGGCCGCCAGCGCGAGCAGGGCGTTGGGGGCGTGCTGGGGATGCGGCGTCGCGATGTAGACGACGTCGACGTCGGGGTCGGCGACCAGGTCTTCGTAGCTGCCGTGGGAGCGCGGGACGGCGTGCGCGGCGGCGAACTGTGCGGCCGCCTCCGGGGTTCGGGAGCCGACCGCGGCGACGGTGTGGCCGTCCAGCTGCAGGTCGCGGGTCATGGCGGCCGCGATGCCGCCGGTTCCGAGGATGCCCCACGCGGGGGAGGAGGTCGTCATGCGGTCATCGTACCGACGGGTCGGTCGGTCGGTCGGCCGCTGCGGTCGGCAGGAAGGGAGGAGAAACGGCGCGACCCGCCGCTGGGAGGCCAGAAACGGAGGAGTTTCTGGCCGCGATGGGCTTAGGGACCTCCGCTTCTCGCTGGTTAGGGAAGGGGGCGCGGGAGGGGGGGACGGGGCGGTGCGAGATGGTGCGGCGTCACGCGACCGGGATGCCGACCGCCTCCTCGGCGTGGTGGCAGGCCACCTCGCGCAGCGGGATGCCCGGGCCGTCCAGCGGGCGCAGCGGGGGGACCGCCGTCCGGCACTCGTCGGTCGCCATCCAGCAGCGCGGGTTGAACCGGCAGCCGGAGGGCGGGTCCACCGGCGACGGCGGCTCGCCGGCGAGGATGCGGCGCTGCGCCAGCCGGCCGCGGCCCTCGCGGGTGGCGGTCGGCGTTGCCGACAGCAGGGCCTGCGTGTACGGGTGCGACGGGCTCTCGTAGAGCACGTCGGTCTCGCCGAGTTCGGCGATGCGGCCGAGGTACATCACGGCGACGCGGTCGGCGATGTGACGGACGACGGACAGGTCGTGCGCGATGAACACGATCGACACTCCGAGCCGGCGGCGGATGTCGCCCAGCAGGTTGATCACCTGCGCCTGCACCGACACATCCAGCGCGGACACCGGTTCGTCGCAGACCAGCACGTCCGGGTCGAGCGCCAGGGCGCGCGCGATGCCGATGCGCTGGCGCTGGCCGCCGGAGAACTGGTGCGGGAACCGGGTGAGCATGTCCTCGCCGAGCCCGACCAGCTCCAGCAGCTCCACGGCCCGTGCGCGCCGAGCGGAGCGGTTCATCGCGTGTGCCGCGGCGATCGGCTCCGTGACGATGTCGAGCACCGTCATGCGCGGGTCGAGGGAGGCGTACGGGTCCTGGAAGATCATCTGAACCCCCTCGCGGAGGCGCTTGCGGTCGCGCCGACGTCCGCGGCTCACGTCGGTGCCCCGGTACGAGAGGGTGCCGCCGTCGGGGCGCTCAAGCCCGACGAGCATGCGCGCGAGCGTCGACTTGCCGCATCCCGACTCCCCGACGATGCCGAGGATCTCGCCGGCGTGGAGGTCGAGCGAGATGCCGTCGACCGCCGAGACGGTCGCGGGCCGCAGAGCCGACCCTGTCGCGAAGCGGCGCACCAGGCCCTGCGCGCTGAGGACGACCTCGGCGTCCGGGGCGTCCCCGCGCTCGGCGAGCGGGTCGATGACGGAACGGGTGTCAGCGGACGAGTTCACCGATGAGCTCCTCGGATCGGATGCAGGCCGCTCGCCGACCGGGGGCGACCTCTTCGAGCGGGGGACGGATGCTGCGGCAGGCCTCGACGGCGAGATGGCAGCGGGGATGGAACGAGCAGCCGGAGGGGACGCGCGCCGGGCTGGGCGGGGATCCCGGGATGGTGAGCAGATCCGACCCGCGCTGCGCCGCCTGCGGAACCGACCGCAGCAGCGCCTCCGTGTACGGGTGCGCGGGGCGCGCGAAAACGGTGTCGGCGTCGCCGGACTCCACGATCCGCCCGGCGTACATCACGGCCACCCGGTCGGCGACCTCCATCACGACGCCCAGGTCGTGCGTGATCAGGAGCACGCCCATCCCGAGCCGGTCGCGCAGCGATCCCAGCAGGTCGAGGATCTGCGCCTGCACCGTCACGTCCAGCGCGGTCGTCGGCTCGTCCGCGATGAGCAGCTCCGGCTCCAGGGCGATGGCCATGGCGATCAGGATGCGCTGGCGCATGCCGCCGGAGAACTGGTGCGGGTAGTCGTTGACCCGGCGTTCCGGGGCGGGGATCCCGACGAGCGCGAGGAGTTCCGCTGCGCGGGCGCGCGCCTCCTTGCGGCCGGCGCCGCGGTGCACGCGGAAGAGCTCGCCGATCTGGTCGCCGATCGTCATCACCGGGTTGAGCGCCGACAGGGCGTCCTGCAGGACGAGCGAGATGCGCTCGCCGCGGAGCCGCCTGCGCGCCTCCTCGCCGATGGACAGCAGGTCGACGTCCCCGAGCCGCAGCACGTCGGCCGTGACGCGGGTGTTCTCCTCGCCCAGCCCCATGATCGCCCGCGCCGTGACGGACTTGCCGGAGCCGGACTCGCCCAGGAGCGCGACGAACTCGCCCCGGCCGACGCGGAGGTCGACCTCGCGGACCGCGGGGATGTCGGGGCCGCCGCCGGTGAAGGCCACGGAGAGATTGCGTACCTGCAGCACGTCGGTGCTGTGCGCGTTCGATGTGTCCACGTCGACATCCTCGCATGTGAGTCGTTTCCGGAATGTTTCAATCAGGAAACATCCGTGCCGAATTTTCAAATCAATGTTGACACAGCTGCCGGATATCCGCGAGATTGGCTGCTGTTGCGCCTGATTGCGCAGCGGCCAACCCTCACCAGGACGAAGGAGACAGCGTGCTCGACCCCTCCCCGCGCTACACCGGCTATACGGCCTACGACTACCTGGAGGCCGGCAAGGACTACCGCGAGTTCCGCTACGCCAAGCAGATCAACCGGGTGCCCGAGTACGCCGGCCTCGACCTCAGCGACGCGCAGAAGGAGCGCACCACGCGCCTCCTCGCCGAGTCGACGGTCATCTCGCTGCACGACCACGTGCAGGTCTTCCCCGAAGACATGACGCAGCTCCGCGACCACATCCGCCAGGGCCGCGAACCAACCGGCTACCAGGGCCTCTCGCGCTCCGGCCTCACCGCCGTGTTCGACAACGGGATGGACGGCACCTGCTGCATCTCGAGCGATGCCGGCTGGAAGTACCAGGACGTGCTCTTCGACCTCGGCGTCCGCATGGCCGACCTGGCCCACCAGGACTTCGTCATCAAGGGCGAGACGATCAAGGACATCGAGTACGCCGCCGAGACCGGGCGGATCGCCCACATCTTCGCGCTCGAGGCGTCGACCATGATCGAGAACGAGGTCGACCGGCTCGACGTGCTGTACGGCTTCGGCGTCCGCCAGATGGGCATCGCCTACTCGGAGGCGAACACCCTCGGCTCCGGCCTCAAGGAGCGCGGCGACGGCGGGCTCACGTACTTCGGCGAGCGCGCGGTCGAGCGGATGAACAAGCTCGGCATCGCGATCGACGTCTCCCACTCGGGCGACCGGACGGCGGTGGATGCCATCAAGGCCTCCACGAAGCCCGTCTTCATCACCCACGCGGGCGCCCGCAGCGTCTGGCCGACCAACCGCATGAAGACCGACGAGACGATCGTCGAGTGCGCGAAGCGCGGCGGCGTCATCGGCATCGAGGCGGCCCCGCACACGACGCTGTCGCCGGAGCACCCGCGCCACTCCCTGGAGTCGGTGATGGACCACTTCCAGTACTGCGTCGACCTCGTCGGCCTGGAGCACGTCAGCTTCGGACCGGACACCCTGTTCGGCGACCACGTCGGACTGCACGACGCCTTCTCGTCCAACCTGTCCCTCGGGCAGGCGCACGGCCACGTCGAGTACGAGAAGGTCGAGTACGTCGACGGGATCGAGAACCCGGCCGAGGAGTTCTACAACATCATCGGCTGGCTGGTGAAGCACGACTACTCCGACGACGAGATCCGCGCCGTCGTGGGTGGCAACACTCTTCGGGTCCTGAAGGAGGTGTGGGTCTGATGCGCCCACGGAAGATCGCGGTCGCGGCGGCCACTCTCGCCGTCGCAGCCCTGACGCTCAGCGCGTGCGCGCCGAGCGCACCGCCCGCGGCGAGCACCGCTACGGCCGGCTCGGCGACGCTCACGATCGCCACGACGACCGACGTCGTCAACTACAACCCGCTCGTCGGCAACAGCCGGAGCGACTACTGGATCACCAACCTGATGTACCCGCACCTGCTGGAGATCGCGAACGACGGCTCGAAGAAGCCTCAGCTCGCCACCAAGTGGGGTTACGTCAACGACACCACCGGGTACTACGAGATCCGCGACGACATGAAGTGGAGCGACGGCCAGCCGCTGACCGCCGAGGACGTCGCGTGGACGATGAACGCGGTGAAGAAGGACAAGCCCTCCGGCACCTTCTACGGCCAGCTCGCGAACCTCGACACGGCGAAGGCCGTCTCGAAGACGCGGGTCGAGTTCACCCTGACCAAGCCGGACTCCTCGATCGTCGACGAGATCGGCTTCTGGGGCAACATCGTCCCGAAGCACGTCTTCGAGAAGGCCGACTCGGTCGCCACCTTCCCGAACGACGGCAAGGACGGCGGCTGGGTCAGCGCCGGTCCGTACAAGCTGTCGGCCGTCCAGGTGGGGCAGAGCTACACGCTCGACCGCGTCGACGACTACCCCCTGGTCGAGGGCGGAACGCCGCTCTCCGCCAAGGTCGTCTACCGGGTCTTCCCGGACGTCAACACCGAGATCCTGGCGCTGCAGAGCGGCGAGGTGGATGCGATCGCCAACGCGCTGCCCCCGGCGCAGGTCGCGAAGCTCAAGTCGACGAGCGGCATCACGGTCACCGAGGCGGTCGGACTGGGCTACGCCCACATGACCTACAACATGAAGAACCCGGCGCTCGCGAAGCTCGAGGTGCGTCAGGCGCTCGCCCACGCGGTCGACTACGACGCGATCCGCAAGGTCGTGCTGCAAGGTCAGGCCGTCTCGACCGGGTCGAGCCCGCTGATGCCGGTGCTGAAGGACTACTACGACAAGTCGATCAAGGAGTACTCCTTCGACACCGACGAGGCGCGCTCGCTGATGGAGAAGGCGGGCTACACCGCAGGCTCCGACGGGATGTTCCCGGTGAAGTTCCGGCTGATCTACTCCCTCCAGGACAGCGTCACCTCCCAGTGGGCGACCCTCGTCAAGGACAGCGCGGCGAAGGCGGGCATCCCGATCGAGCTTCAGGGCACCGAGCGGAACACCTACCTGGCGATGACCAACAAGGGCGACTTCGACATCTACGCCGGCAACTTCGCCATCATGGACGACCCGGTGACGAACATGACGCTCGCCTACCTCCCCGGAGGCGCCATCAACTACACCTACGTCGACGACGCGAAGCTCAACGATCTGATCGCCCAGGGCACCGCGACCACCGACAAGAAGGAGAAGGTGAAGCTGATGCGGGAGGCCGCGAAGATCGTGCGGGACAACGTGTACGACAACATCATGTACACGCAGAACCTGTACTTCGCGTCCAGCTCCAAGTGGACCGGGTTCGTCTCGAAGCCCAGCGAGCTGCTGTCCATCGTCAACCCGGTCTCGGTCGCCAGCGCGCACCCGACCGGCAAGTAACGAAAGCGAGGCCGACCCGCGTGTCCCGGTTCCTGTTCCTGCTCCCGAGGCTCGGGAGGGGTGTGCTCACGATCTGGTTCGCCGTGACCGTGACGTTCCTCCTGCTGCGTCTGCTGCCCGGAGACCCGGCGCTGGCGGTCGCCAGCCCGAACATGACCGAGGACACGCGGGCGGCCCTGCTCCAGCAGTACGGGCTCGATCAACCCCTGATCGTGCAGTACGGCATCTATCTGTGGCAGCTCGTCCAGGGAAACCTGGGGGTCTCGTTCACGCAGTCGATTCCTGTGCTCGACGTGCTGATGCAGCGACTCCCGTGGACGCTGCTGCTCACCGGCACCGCACTGGTGCTCACGGTGGCCGTCGGCATCCCGCTCGGGGTGCTGGCGGCCTCCCACCGCGGCCGCTTCCTCGACAAGGTCGTGCAGATCGTCGGGGTGACCGGCCAGTCCATCTTCGTGCCGAGCATCGGCGTGCTGCTGCTGTTCGTGTTCGGGCTGATGCTGCACTGGCTGCCGATCGGCGGTGCCTACGACCAGGACGCCTACGGGATGGCCTGGTACGGCTCGGTCGCCAGCCACCTCATCCTGCCCGCCGTCTCGCTCATGCTGGTGCAGCTCGGCTCCTACGTGCTGACCATGCGCTCCACCCTGATCGACGCGCTGGGGGAGGACTACACGACCCTCGCCCGCGCCAACGGGCTGCCGTACCGCCGCGTGCTCTGGAAGCACGCCCTGCGGAACGCCCTGCTCCCCACCACGACGCTGATCGGGCTCCAGCTCGGGTTCCTGGTCGGCGGCGCCGTGCTCACCGAGACCGTGTTCGCCTACCCGGGCATCGGCCGCGGGATCTACGAGGCGGTCACGCAGCTCGACTTCCCGGTGCTGCAGGGCGCGTTCCTGATGCTCGCCATCACCGTCGTCGTGGCGAACATGATCACCGACACCGTCTACGGATTCCTCGACCCGAGAGTGAAGAAGGCATGACCCAGGCAGCAGTCACCGAGGCCGCGGTCGGCATCGAGCCGGTCGCGCTGGAGAACGGCCGTGCGGCCGCGCAGACCTGGCGGGCGTTCCGCCGCGAGCCGCTCGGGATGCTCGCGCTCGGCGTGCTCATCGTGCTCACCATCGTCGCGATCGCGGCACCGCTCATCGCGCCCTATCCGCCGAGCTACGGCGACCCCGTGCTCGCGCCGCCGAGCGGCGCCCACTGGTTCGGAACCGACAGCCTCGGCCGGGATGTGTTCGGCGAGGTGGTCTGGGGGTCGCAGCAGAGCATCCTGGTCGCGGTGGCCGCGTCCGCCATCGCCATCGTCGTCGGGACGATCGTCGCGGTCGCGGGCGCCTACTTCCGGCGGCTGGACGGCTTCATCAGCGTCGTCGTCGACCTGACGCTCTCGCTCCCCGTCCTCCCGCTGATGATCCTGATCGCCGCGCTGGTCGGCCCGAGCACCACCACGATCATCCTCGTCGTCGCCGCCTTCTCCTGGCCGGAGGTCACCCGCCTCGTGCGGTCGCAGGCGCTGACCGTCGTGCGCCTGCCGTACGTCGACGCCGCCCGGCTGATGACCTCGTCCCCGCTCTGGATCATCGTGCGGCACGTGGTCCCGGCGGTCACCCCCGTCATCGTCGTCTCGGTCGTCGTCACCGCATCGCGCGCCGTGCTCTCGGCGGCGGGGCTCGCGTTCCTCGGGCTCGGCGATCCCAACGTCTGGTCGTGGGGACGCATCCTCTACGAGGCGCAGCAGTCCGGCGCGATGTCGAGCGCGTGGTGGCTGACCCTGTTCCCGTCCATCGCGATCCTGCTGCTCGTGCTCTCGGCGACCCTGCTGTCGATCGCCTACAACGACGCGCGCAACCCCAAGTCGCGACGCCGCTGACCGGAAGGAGACCCGTGTTCCGCACCCGCCTGACCGCCGAGGCGCTCGACCGCATCCAGGACCGCGTCCGCTCGCGGCTCGCCGCCGAGGGGCTCGACGCGCTGCTGACCGACTCGCCGGAGGACGTGGCGTATCTGACCGGCTTCTTCCACCACCCGAGCGAACGGCCCGTCGCCGTGTGGATGGACGCCGACGGCGACACCGTCCTCCTCGTCCCCGAACTGGAGCGGGAGAACGCGGAACGCCAGTCCGCCCGGGCCGACGTCGTCTCGTTCCCCGAGTTCCCCGGTGTCGTCCCGCCGTTCCGCGCGCTCGCCGACCGGGTGGGCCGCGCCGGCCGGGTCGGATTCTCGACCGGGATGACGTGGGAGCGGCAGTCCGCCGCCTTCGCCGAGCTCGACGCGGCCGAGGCCGTTCCGACGGAGCTGGTCACGGTGGCGCGCTACGTCAAGCTGCCCGAGGAGATCGCCCTCCACGCCGAGGCCGCCCGCATCACCGACCGGATGCTCGAATCCGGCGTCGCGCTCATCCGCGAACGCGTCGCGGCCGGCGGCGAACTGCCGAGCGAGGCCGAGCTGGCCTCGCACGTCGGCGGTGTCGGCGTCGCGACGATGTACGCCGAGCACGACGACGTCGTCGTGGTGTCGCCGCTCGCGGGCGGCCTGGTCTACGCCGGAGCCAACTCGGCGTACCCGCACGGCCTGCCGTCCGGCTACCGCTTGCAGCCCGGCGACACCTTCATGCTGTCGCTCGGCTGCGCGGTCGGCGGCCGCTTCGTCGAGGGGGAGCGCACCTTCGTCCTCGGCGAGCCGACCGCCGACCAGCGCCGCTACCACGACGCCGTCCGGCTCGCGCAGGCCACCGGTGCCTCCGCCATCCGGCCCGGCCGCGAATGCCGGCAGGCGAACGCGGACTGCCTCGACGTCATCCGCGAGGCGGGACTCGGCGAGTTCCTCCGCCATCGGCAGGGGCACGGCATCGGGCTGGGGATGCACGAGCCGCCGTGGCTGGAGGACGGCGACCCGACACTGCTGGAGGCGGGCATGATCGTCTCCAACGAACCGGGCATCTACATCCCCGGTCACGCCGGTTACCGCATCTCGGACTCCATGCTGGTCACGGAGGACGGCGCGAGGCCGCTGACATCCTTCCCCCGCGACCTCGACCACTGCACCATCGATCTCTGAACCGCCGCACGACAGCACCGCCATCGAAAGGAACACCGTGACAACAGACGTCTCCCCCGAGTTCGCCGCAGCGACCACCACCGCGCAGTTCGTCGAGATCAACGGCAATCGCCTCGCCGTCGAGGTGCTCGGACCGGAGGGCGCGCCGGTGATCATCACCCACCACGGGGCGCCGGGCCTCGGCTCGCGCGCCGAGCCGCGCGCCAGCTTCGGACGCCTGGCGGACGAGTACCGCGTCGTCGTGTTCGACGCGCGGGGGTCGGGCGAGAGCGAGGGCAACGGCGAGTTCAGCCACGAGCAGTGGGCGGCCGACATCGACGCGCTCCGCGAGTGGATCGGCGCGGAGCGGATCATCATGGCCGGCGGCTCCTACGGCGGCTTCATGTCGCTCGAGTACGCAACGCGCTACCCGGACCGCGTGCTCGCCCTGGTGCTCCGCGACACCGCCGCCGACAACTCCCACTCGGAGCTGTCGCGGAAGAACGCGCTCGCCTCCGACCGCGTGACCGTCGACATGGAGAAGTTCGACCGCATCGACGAGGGCCGCGTGCGCGACAACGACGACCTCCGCGACTGCTGGCGCGAGATCCTCCCGCTGTACGACTTCGTCTACGACCCGGAGGCCGTCGAGCGGAAGGTCGCGGCGACCCCGTACCGGTACGAAGCGCACAATTACGCCTTCTCGAAGAACCTTCCGACCTATGATCTCAAGGGGGCGCTCCCGGGGATCACCGCACCCACGCTGGTGACCGTCGGGCGGACCGACTGGATCACGCCGGTCTCGTGCTCGGAGACGATCGCGTCGCTCATCCCGGATGCGCGGCTGGCGATCTTCGAGAAATCGGGTCACTCCCCCCAGATCGAGGAGGCGGAGGCATGGACGGACACGGTGCGGGGATTCCTGCACGAAGTGGTGCCGCCGGTGCGGAGCGCGGCGTCCGAGTGAAGGCGCTCGACACCCTCGACGACCTCGACCGCCGGATCATCGTCGCGCTGCAGCACGACGGCCGCGCCAGCTGGACGGCGATCGCCGACATGGTGGGCAGCTCCTCCGCCACCGTCGCCCGTCGCGGTCAGCAGCTGGTGCAGGACGGCGTCGTGCGGATCGCCGTGGTCCCGGCGCTGGGCAGCTCCGGCCAGGTCGACACCTTCCTGGTTCGCCTGAACTGCCGGCCGGGCACGCAGCTCGAGGTCGCGGCGGCGCTCGTGGAGCACGCCGACGTCCGCTTCCTGACGCTGGTGACCGGGCAGTACGACATCATGGCCGAGGTCGTGGTGACCGGAGGGGCTGCGCACTACCCGCAGCTCATCCAGCAGCTGCAATCCATCGCGGGCATCAAGCGCTGGCGCAGCGACCTGATCATGCACGTCCACAAGGTGCGGCACGACTGGAGCCGGCAGCTCTTCGCCGAGACGATGAAGCTGCCGCAGGAGGACGAGAAGGCGTCGCTGGTCGACGCCGAGATGTGCGAGCCGGACCACCTGGACGAGGCCGACCGCCGCATCCTCGCCGCCCTCCGGGACGACGGGCGCGTCACCTTCCAGGCCATCGGCGACCGGACGGGCATGAACGAGTCGAGCGTGCGGCGCCGCTTCGACCGCATGCGCGCGAACCGCTGCCTCGACATCCTGACGCTCGTCCCCGCTGCCGCGCTCGGGATGGGCGCGGAGACGCTGCTGCTGGTGAAAGTCGCGCCGTCCCGGCTGGAGGCGGTCGCGCAGGAGCTGTCCGGCTATCCCGCCGTGCGCTACCTGGCCTCGCTGCTCGACGACAACTCCCTGTTCTGCGAGCTCATCACGCCCTCGGTGGCAGAGCTGAACCAGTTCATCTCGCACACGCTGTCTGTGCTCGACGGGGTCGAAGGATGGACGGGGGCGATGGAGCTGCTGTACCTCAAGCGCGGATTCATCGAGACGCCGTGGTGGCGGGCGCAGGTGGGCTACGCCGACGAGGCGGAGCGGCTGCGGGCGTGACCCTCGCGTCTGCGTCCAGTGCGGTCGGCTCCGTCGGTGCTGCTGAAACGGAGGACATCCCGCGCGTCCGGCTCCGCGCATCCTCCGTTCGTGACGAAACGCCGCGCGTCGCCGTGGGAGTTCCTCCCTTTCCACGGCCGTCCGCGAGGTGGCGGGAAACGGAGGAGTTTCCGTCCGACACTCCGGCGGAATCCACGAAACGGAGGAGTTCCCGAGCCGATCGGACCGGGAACTCCTCCGTTTCGGGCCGAGGGTGAGGTGCGTGCGGGGCGGTCACTCCCGCAGCAGGCCCCGCAGCGTCTCGATCGTGTCGGCCTCGCCGGCGTCCTTGTCGTCGCGGTACCGCTTGACGCGGGCGAAGCGCAGGGCGATGCCGCCGGGGTAGCGGCTGGAGCGCTGCACACCGTCGATCGCGATCTCGAAGACGGTCGTCGGCGCGACCCAGACCGTCCCGGCGGTTCGGCGCACCTCGATCTCCTGGAAGTGCTCCGTCTGCCAAGCCAGGAGCTTGTCGGTGAGGCCCTTGAAGGTCTTCCCGACCATCACGAAGCCGCCCGGCTCGCCGAACGCGCCCTCCGGATCGCGAGCGCCGAGGTGGATGTTCGACAGCAGCCCCTGGCGCCGGCCCGACCCCCACTCCACGGCGAGGACGACCAGGTCGTACGTGTGCACCGGCTTGACCTTCACCCAGCTGGAGCCGCGCCGACCCGCCGCGTAGGGGGAGTCGATCGCCTTGACGACCACGCCCTCCTGCCCGGCGGCGATGGCCTCGCGCGACACGCGTTCCGCCTCCTCGGGGTCGGCTGTGACCTCGCCGGGGATGCGGTGCTCTACAGCCACGCGCTCCAGTTCCGCCAGACGCGTCGAGAGCGGCTCGTCGAGCAGGTCGCGCCCGTCGACGTGCAGGATGTCGAAGAACCAGGGGCGCAGCACCGTCTCCCGCAGGGCATCGGCGCCGAATCTCGACATGGTCTCCTGGAAGGGCCGGGGCGCACCGTCCTCATCCAGCGACAGCGTCTCCCCGTCGAGGATCACGTCACGGACCGGCAGCCGGCGCGCCACCTCGACCACGTCGGGCAGGCGGTGGGTGATGTCGGCCAGGTTGCGGGTGGAGACGCGCACCTCGTCCCCGTGCCGGTGCACCTGGATGCGCGCGCCGTCCAGCTTGTACTCGACCGAGGCCTCTCCGGTGGTGGCGAGGGCGTCCGCGGCGCTGGGCGCGGAGGCCGCCAGCATCGGGAGCACCGGGCGCCCCACGACGAGGCCGACGGCGTCGAGCTCCTCCGCGGTGCCGGTGAGCGCGAGCCGCGCGGTCTCGCCCAGGCTTCCGGACAGCATCGCCGCGCGGCGCACGCTGTCGCCGGGGCGGTCGGCGGCGCGGGCGATCGCGTCGGTCAGCACGCCTTCGAGCGCGCCGGTCCGCATCTCGCCGAGGAGCACGCGGGCGATGAAGTCCTGCTCACGCGCGGTGGCCCGCGCGGTGAAGTCGCGGAGGATGCGGTTGCGCTCCCCGGCCGAGCCGGATCCCGACAGGGCGGCGAGCCGGTCGAGCAGCGCATCCAGATCGTCGACGGTCAGCGAGGCCTCCGCCGCGGGTTCGCCCATCGCGCCGGCGAGCCCGCGCCAGCCGACGCCGACGCGCCCCTGCCGCGCCTTGCCGACGAGGAACCCGACGGCCGGTGCGATCTCGTCCGGTTCGAGGCGGGTGAGCAGCGCCGCGAGCGCATCCACCTTCGCCAGCCGGGACCGCGTGGATGCGACGGTCTCGGCCGTCGTGACGAGCGTGTCGAGGAGCACGCCCCCATCCAACCACCCGCCTCCGACGTCGCCGGCGGGTCGGATCTAGGCTGACGACATGAACCAGGTCCACAACCTCGACGCCGCCTTCGCCCTCATCCCGGAGCCGTGGCAGCCGCACCGCCTCGCGAGCGTCAACGACTACGACGTGAAGGTCGCCCGGCTGCGCGGCGAGTTCGTCTGGCACGCGCATCCCGAGACGGACGAGCTGTTCCTCGTGATCGAGGGACGGCTCACGATCCAGCTGCGCGACGGGGATGTGGAGCTCGGCCCACGCGACGTGTTCGTGGTGCCGCGCGGCGTCGAGCACTGCCCGAAGGCCGACGAGGACGCGCTCGTCGTCATGGTGGAGCCGCAGGGCACCGTCAACACCGGGGACCGGCCCGGCGAGCGGACGGTCGAGCTGCGCGAGCTCGCCGACGAGGCCTGATCGGCCGCGGACGGAGTCGAAACACTCGCAACACCGCCGAAACGCGGGCGAAACGCGCCGCCGATAGCGTCTGGCCATGGGCGAGCTGTTCGGCGGATACACGACCGCGGCGTCCGGCAGGCGTCAGGGCGGCAGCGCCCCCTTCGACGAGATGTTCGCGGACACGGCAGCATCCGAGGGCGGCATCCGCCCGGCCTATCGCGAGCTGTTCGCGGCCCTTGCCTCGCTCACCCAGGAGGAATTGCGGGGGCGGACAGAGGCGCTGGCCAGGTCGTACCTCGCGCAGGGCGTGACCTTCGACTTCGCCGGCGAGGAGCGGCCGTTCCCGCTTGATGCCGTCCCGCGGGTGATCGAGCAGGACGAGTGGGCCCACGTCGAGGCGGGAGTCAGGCAACGCGTCCGCACGCTCGAGGCATTCCTGAGCGACGTGTACGGCGACCAGAACGCTGTCCGTGACGGCGTCATCCCGGCGGGGCTGATCACCTCGTCGGCGCATTTCCATCGGGCGGCGGCCGGGATCACGACGGCCAACGGCGTCCGGATCCAGGTGTCGGGCATCGACCTGATCCGTGACGAGGTCGGAGCGTGGCGCGTTCTCGAGGACAACGTCCGCATCCCGAGCGGCGTCAGCTATGTCATCTCGAACCGGCGCGTGATGGCCCAGACGCTCCCCGAGTTGTTCACCTCGATGAGGGTGCGCCCGGTCGGCGACTATCCGTATCGGCTGCTCCAGGCGCTCCGGGCGAGCGCCCCCGACGGCATGGAGAACCCGAACGTCGTCGTGCTGACCCCCGGCGTCTACAACTCCGCCTACTTCGAGCACACCCTCCTCGCCCGGCTGATGGGGGTCGAGCTGGTCGAGGGGCGCGACCTGTTCTGCTCGGGGGGTCACGTGTGGATGCGCACCACGTCGGGACCCCAGAAGGTCGACGTGATCTACCGGCGGATCGACGACGACTTCATCGATCCGCTTCAGTTCCGCGTCGACTCCGTCCTCGGCACGCCGGGCCTGATGCTGGCCGCGCGCCTCGGGAATGTGACGATCGCCAACGCCGTCGGCAACGGCGTCGCCGACGACAAGCTCGTCTACACGTACCTGCCCGACCTCATCCGCTACTACCTCGCCGAGGAGCCGGTGCTCCCCAACGTCGACACCTGGCGCCTGGAGGAACCGGAGTCGCTCGCCGAGGTGCTCGACCGGCTCGACGAGCTCGTCGTCAAGCCGGTCGACGGCTCCGGCGGCAAGGGCCTCGTGATCGGGCCGGACGCCTCCCGCGCAGAGCTCGCCGACCTCCGCGCACGTCTCGCCGCCGACCCGCGCGGGTGGATCGCCCAGCCGGTCGTGCAGTTGTCGACCATCCCCACTCTGGTCGACGACGGGATGCGTCCGCGGCACGTCGACCTCCGCCCGTTCGCCGTCAACGACGGCCGAGACATCTGGGTCCTCCCGGGAGGTCTCACCCGTGTCGCCCTCGCCGAGGGCCAGCTGGTCGTCAACAGCAGCCAGGGCGGCGGATCGAAGGATACCTGGGTGGTCGGCGCCCCGGTGGCCGACGGGACGGCCGACCGTTCGGGTCAGCCGCGCCCCGGCGATGCGGTGGAGGGGGCCTCCCGGGTGGCGGGAATCGTCGCCGAGCAGGCGGCGGGGCCGGGTGTCTCCGCTCAGCACGTGCCCGACCACTCCGCGGAGGACGCGCCGCGCTCCGATCAGCAGCAACAACAGCAACAGCAGCAGCAGGGCGTCCCGGAGGAGGTCACCTCGTGCTGAGTCGCATCGCCTCCTCGCTCTTCTGGATCGGCCGCTACATCGAGCGGAGCGACGGCACGGCCCGCATCCTCGACGTTCACCTGCAACTCCTCCTCGAAGACCCGTGGATCGACGAGGACACCGCGTGCCGATCGCTCCTCAGCGTCATGGGCAGCCCGGCGCCGGAGTCCGCGATCGTCCGGGAGGACGTGCTCCGCATCCTGGCGGTCGACCGCGCGGCGCCCGCATCCATCGTCTATTCGCTCGCCTCTGCGCGCGAGAACGCCCGGCGCGCCCGCGAGATCATCTCGACCGAACTCTGGGAGTGCCTCAACACCACGACCGCACGGATGCCGCGACGGGTGACCAGCGACAAGGTGCACGAGTTCTTCAGCTGGGTGCGAGAGCGGGCGGCCCTCGCCGTCGGGCTGATGGAGTCCGGGGCGAGCCGCGACGAGGCCTGGCACTTCTTCACCCTCGGCCGCAGCCTGGAGCGGGCAGACATGACGGCACGCCTGCTCGCGACCCGGTCGCTGACCGAGGCGAGCGGGCCGAGCTGGACGACCCTCCTGCGCTCCTGCGGCGCCTACGAGGCGTACCTGCGGACGTATCGCGGAGTGCCGTCCGCGAGGAACGCGGCGGAGTTCCTCCTTCACGACAGGCTCTTCCCGCGATCGATCCTCTACTCGGTGGCGCGCGCGGTGGACAGTCTGCGCGAGATCGAGCCGAGACTCGAGCGGGTCGGGGTCTCCGATCAGGCGGCACGGATGCTCGGGCAGGTGCGGAGCGAGCTCGAGTTCCGGCCGGTGGCCGACGTTCTCGACGACCTCCCGGCCTTCATGTCGGCCATCCAGGACGCGACGAGCGCGGCGACGACGGCGGTCGCCATGCGCTACTTCCCCGAGAGCGTTGCGCCGAGCTGGACGGGGGACAGGGCGTGAAACGGCTCAGGATCGTGCATTCGACGGGCTACCGCTACGACGGCGACGTGACCGCCTCGTACAACGAGGCGCGCATGCTCCCCGTCTCCGGCTCCCGGCAGCTCGTGCTCCACTCGTCCCTCGATGTGCAGCCGGTCTCCTCCCACCACCAGTACACGGACTACTGGGGCACCAGGGTCCTGGCATTCGATGTGCTCGCCCCGCACAGCGAACTGACGATCACGGCGAGCAGTCTCGTCGAGGTGCTCGAGGCGGAGCACCCCACCTCGGCTGTCGGCTGGGAGGAGCTCGCCGCCGTCGTCCCGAGGTCCGCCGCGTGCGTCGAGCAGCTCCGTCAGACGGCGCTCACCGCTCCGCCGCCCTCCCTCGCCGAGCTCGCCGGATCCGTCGTGGCAGGCCTGGGACCCGACGTCGACGGACCCTGCGCCGCCGCCCAGGCGATCGTCGCAGCAGTGTCGTCCGAGATGGAGTACGTGAGCGGAGTGACCGGCGTTCGAACCGCTGCCGCCGAGGCCTGGGACGCGCGGAGCGGGGTCTGCCAGGACATCGCGCACGTCGCGGTCGGGGCGCTCCGCTCGGTGGGGATCCCCGCACGCTACGTCTCGGGCTATCTGCATCCCCAGGCTGACGCCGCCGTCGGGGAGACCGTCGTCGGGGAGTCGCACGCGTGGGTGGAGTGGTTCTGCGGCGGGTGGCACGGCTACGACCCGACGAACAGCATCCCCATCGGCGACCGTCACGTGCGCGTCGGCCACGGCCGGGACTACACCGACGTCACACCCCTGCGGGGCGTCTACGCGGGCGGCAGTGGGTCAGAACTGTTCGTCTCGGTCTCCATCACTCGCGAGGCGTGAGTCTGCGCGCGACGGGCCGGCATCCCGTCGTGTTCCGCGGTGACGCAGGATGCGGCGCAGCACCAGCCAGCCGAGAACCAGGCCGGCCGCGGCGTACACCACGATGTCGATGTACTCGGTGTAGCGCTCGACCAGGTGGTACTGCGTGCCGAGCGCGAACCCGGCGCCCACGAGGAGCGCGTTCCACAGCAGCGTCCCCGCGAGGGTGAACGCGGCGAACCGGCCGAACGGCATCCGCGTCGCACCCGCCGGGAGCGAGATCAGGCTCCGGACCAGCGGGACGAGCCGGCCGAAGAAGACGGCCCCGCGTCCGTGCCGGGTGAGCCAGTCGGCGGCCTTCCGGAAGTCCTCCTCCTCGACGAGCGGCAGCCGCGACAGCAGCCGGACGGCGCGCTCTTCGCCCACTCGCCGCCCGAGGACGTAGAGGAGGGCGGCCCCTGCGAAGCTGCCCAGTGTCGCCGCGAGCAGCACCAGCACCACGTTCAGCGATCCCTGGTACGCGAGGAACCCGGCGAACGGCAGGATCACCTCGCTCGGGATCGGCGGGAACACCACCTCCGCCAGGGAGCAGAGTCCGACCCCGATCTCGCCGAGGGCGGTCATGATCCGGGCGGCGAGTCCGGCGATGCCGCCGAGCTCGGAGGGGTCGGTCTGCGTCTGCAGCGGCGACGCGCCGACGGGCAGGGCGATGAGCTGTCCTGTCATGGCGACGAGGCTACCCGTGACGTGGTGGGAGAAGGGTGGATGCGCGGCGGCCTCCCAGCCCGCGCGTCACGCCGGAGGGTGCTGGTCCGGCGGCTCCTGCGCGGGCGGGCGCGCCACGCGCGCGAGAGCCACGAGGCTCGCGAGGCCCGCCGGTGCTGGACGAGCAGGACGACGACGAGTGCGATCCACATCGCGACCAGCGCGACGAGCACTCCGATGACGGTCCACATCCACTCGGGCACGGTCACTCCCGGAAGATGTGGACAGCCTCGCGCGCGGCGTAGACGACGATGACGAGGCAGGCGACCGGGTCGGCCCACCACCAGCCGAGCAGCCCGTCGAGGCCGATGCCGAGCAGGACGCTGGTGGCCAGGATGCCGTCGACGAGCGTGACGCGCCCTTCGGCCATCAGCACCGGGTTGGCGAGGCGCCGGCCGACCCGCGCCTTCCCGAACGCCAGGAGGAACATGACGATCGCTGTCGCGGCCGTCCAGCCGACGCCCAGCGGGCTCGGTGTGGCGCGGTGACCCGCCGCCAGCGTCACGATCGCCTGGACGAGCAGATAGGCGCCGAGAAGCACGAACGCGACGCCGATCGACCGCAGGGCGACGCGCCGTCGTCGCTCCGCGGAACCGGTGAGCTCCCAGATCACCACGATGCTGGCGCCGATCTCGATGAGGCTGTCGAGGCCGAACCCGAGCAGGGCGACCGACGTGCTGGCGAAGGCCGCGGCGGCCAGGACCACCACGCCGACGATGTTCCAGCCGAGGGTGACCGCCTCCAGGCCGATGCCCGCCCGGACGAGCGCCGTCCGGGTGCCGGGGTTCGCCGTGGTGTTCATCGCCGGGTCACGTCCGTCCCGGCGCGCCGCCCGGCGCGACCTGCAGGTGAAGGTCGTCGAGGGTGCCCAGGTGCTCCCTGGCATGCGCGCGGGCCGCTTCCGCGATCCGCCGGGCGTCGCTCAGGCTCACCGCGTCGACCTCGAGCTCGGCGCTTCCGTGCAGCCGATGGCCGATCCAGCGCAGCTGCACGCGCGGCACCGCGACGACGCCGGGCGTCCCGGCCAGCGCGTGCTCGAGCTGGTCGACCAGGTGCGGCTCGATGCCGTCGAGCAGCCTCCTGCCGATGCTGCGGACGGTGCCCCAGAGCAGGACGACGATCGCGGCCGAGATGAGCACCCCGACGATCGGGTCGGCGAGGGGGAAGCCGAGCATCACCCCCAGCGCGCCCAGGACCACCGCAAGGGATGTGAAGCCATCGATCCTGGCGTGGACGCCGTCGGCGACCAGGGCCGCGGATCCGATGCGCCGGCCGACCCGGATGCGATAGACCGCGACCGCCTCGTTTCCGGCGAACCCGATGAGACCGGCGACGACCACCCAGCCCAGGTTCTCCAGTGGATGCGGATGGAACAGCCGGTCGATCGACTGCCAGGCGGCCACGACGGCGGACAGTGCGACGACGGCGACGATGAACAGCCCGGCCAGATCCTCCGCACGCCCGTAGCCGTAGGTGTAGCGGCGGGAGGCGGCCCGACGGCCGAGCACGAAGGCGACCCAGAGCGGGACGGCGGTCAGGGCGTCCGAGAAGTTGTGCACCGTGTCCGCCAGGAGGGCGACCGACCCGCTGAACGCGACGATGACGGCCTGCAGCAGCGTGGTCGCGAGCAGCACGAGCAGGCTGATCTTGAGGACGCGGACCCCCTCCACGCTCGCCTCCATGGCGTCGTCGATCGAATCGGCCGCGTCGTGCGAGTGCGGGACGAACAGGCCGTGCACAATGCCCCGGAACCCGGTCGGGTGATGGTGGTCGTGGTCGTGGTCGTGGTGCGTGTGCGTCTCGGAGGTCATGCGGTCGCCTCGTCCTCTGCCGACGCTGCCGGATGGTGGTGCCGCGGGATGCCCCCGAGCGAGTGCTCGGCCTGGAAGATCGCATCGCTCACGAGCCGGCTGACGTGCTCGTTCTCCAGCCGGTAGAACACGCGCTGGCCGTCCTGCCGGGTGGCGACGATCCTGGCCAGCCGCAGCTTGGCCAGATGCTGAGACACCGCCGCGGGCTGCTTGTCGAGGATGTCCGCGAGATGGTTCACGGACAGCTCGCCGGCATCCCGCAGCGCCAGTACGATCCGAACGCGCGTGGCGTCCGCCAGCATGGCGAACACCTCGACGGCGAGCTCGACGTACTGACTGTCCGGAAGGCGCCCGCATATCGGCTTATCTGCATGCATATGCAGATTAAAGCCCGCGCCTGACGGACGGTCAAGCTCCGCGGGCGAGCGGGCCCAATGAGCTGTCCGCATGTCGCGCGGCCTCCCGCCGCGGACGATAGAGTGCGCGGATGACCGTCTCGCTGCGTCCGCTCGATCCGTACGGGCCGGATCGCGAGGCCCTCGTCAGCTTCTTGACGGGCAATGACTTCCCCTTCCATGTCGTGACGCGGCCCGATCGCGCGGCGGTGCTCGCTGCGATCGATGCAGGCGCGTACGGCGATGACGACCACGAGGCGTTCTGGCTCGAAGGACCGGGCGGCGAGCGGATCGGGACCGTCCGCTTGGAGGATCTGAGCGACCCGACGCCGCTGGTCGATCTCCGGATCGACGGGCGGGCACGCGGTCGGGGGCTCGGCACGCTCGCCCTGCGCGCGACGACGGACCACGTGTTCGGCACCAGGGCGGACGTGGACCGTCTGGAGGGCCAGACGAGGGAGGACAACGTCGCGATGCGGCGGGTGTTCCTCCGGTGCGGGTGGGTCAAAGAAGCGCACTACCGCGAGGCCTGGCCGGTGGCCGGTGGGCGGCCCGTCGCCTCCGTCGCCTACGCGATCCTCCGTCACGACTGGCGGGAGGGCACGACGACGCCCGTTCCCTGGGACGACGAGCCACGCCGGATGGGGTGATCGCGCCCGTCGGCGATGATAGGGGGAGGCGGTTCGTGCGACGGCACGACCGGACGGGCCCGGACGGGCTGAACCTCAGGGAGGACACAGTGCCACTTCGCCGTCAGGCAGAGGAGATGCGGGATCTCTACGCCAACGAGATCGCTGCGGCCGTCCACGAAGGACGGACCCCGACCGCCCATCAGCTCGCGTCGTGGGTCCGCTACCGCGCCATGGCCGCCTCCGACGATCCTGCGCAGCTGATCCAGACGTCGTCGTCGCCGGAGACCGGGCGCTCCTAGGCCGCGCGCGGGTGCCCGGCGGAATGGCGGCGGCCGGCGGGGCTCACGCCACTCGCACCAGCGTCTGCTGCCAGCCCGTCGATCCGTCCGGTGCGATCGGGGTGCGCTTCTGCTCCTGCACGCGGCCCGCCCGGTCGGTGGCGCGGACGGCGAGCGTGTGGCTGCCCGCCGTCGCGTCCCAGTCCAGGGACCACTGGACCCAGGTGTCGGCGTTGATCGGCGTCGAGAGCTTCGCCTGCTGCCAGTCGCCGCCGTCGATCCGCACCTCGACGGTGCGGATGCCGACCGTCTGCGCCCAGGCGACACCGGCGATCTTCGTCGGGCCCGCGGAGAGGGGCTTGTCCACGCGCGGGGTGTCGATGCGGCTGGAGAGCTTGATCGGGGCCTTCGCGCTGTAGCCGCGCGGGGTCCAGTACGCCTGGTCGGCGGCGAACGTCGTCACCTTCAGCTCGGTCAGCCACTTGGTCGCCGACACGTAGCCGTACAGACCGGGGACGACCATCCGCACCGGGAAGCCGTGCTCGAGGGGCAGCGGCTCGCCGTTCATGCCGATCGCGAGGATCGCATCGCGGCCGTCATCGGTGAGGGCGTCGAGGGGCGTGCTGGCGGTGAAGCCGTCGACGCTGCGCGACAGCACCATGTCGGCTCCCCGTCGCGGCCGGGCGAGGGCAAGGATGTCGCGCACCGGGACGCCCAGCCAGCGCGCGTTGCCCACGAGATTGCCGCCGACCTCGTTCGACACGCAGGTGAGGGTGACGCCGTACTCCGACGGGCGCATGTCGACGAGGTCCTGGAAGCTCAGTTCGACGCGCTTCTCGACCATCCCGTCGATGGTGAGACGCCAGGTCGCCGGGTCGACCGACGGGACCGTGAGGGCCGTGTCCACCCGGTAGAAGTCCGTGTTCGGGGTGAACAGCGGGCTGATCCCCGGGACGTCGAGCTCCGCCCCGGCGGGCACCGTCAGCCGGGAGGCCGGCGCCGGCAGCCGCAGCGCCGAGCGCACCGCTGCGATGGAGGACGTGGCAGCGGACCCCAGGCGTGAGCCGACCCCGGCGACCAGCGCTCCTGCCGCTGCGACCGACGTGAGCACCAGGAACCGGCGGCGGTCGACACCCGCCGCCTCCGACCCGGCGGTGCCGCCGCGCCAGGCGTGCAGCCGGCCGATCAGCAGCCGCAGCACGACGGCTCCCGCCACCGCTCCCACCGCGGACGGCAGGAAGCCGAACGGGCTGGCGCCCGCGCGCGTCAGCGTCGCGACGACGGCCGCGATACCGGCGACCGCGAACAGCGCGACACCCACCCCGCGCCGCCACAGCTCCAGCACACCGGCGACGGCGGCAGCGACGAACACCGCGAAGCCGAGGCTCGCCAGCAGGAACAGCTTGTCGTTCGACCCGAACAGCTCGATCGCCAGCTCCTTCGCCCAGCGCGGAACGATGTCGATCACGAACGAGCCGACGGCGACGATCGGGCTCGCGTCGCGCACCGTCAGCAGAGCCACCAGTTCGGCCGCCCCGAGGAACACGCCACCGCTCACCGCCCCGGCGAGTGCGGCCAGGGCGATGGTGCCGATTCTCTTCTTCGCTGACATGCCTGGAGTTCGGGGCGGAGAGGCTCCGCGGATTGCTTCCAATCCGATTCGCCGCCGGGGCCGAACCCCTGATGACCGCCCCGCGGCGGCCGCAACGATCGTCACCATCCCTCGAAGGAGAAGAACCATGCGATCCACAGCTCGTCTCGCAGCGGCAGCCATCCTGGCCGCAGCCGCCCTCACCCTCACCGCCTGTTCCTCGGGTTCGGGCAGCTCCAGCTCCGGCTCGAGCGACTCCGGCTCCATGAGCTCGTCCACCCCGTCCGCCTCGAAGATGGACCCGGCCGCCGACCTCGTCGGCCCCGGCTGCGCGGCCTACGCCAAGCAGGTCCCGTCGGGCGCCGGCTCCGTCTCCGGCATGGCCGAGGACCCGGTGGCCACCGCGGCGAGCAACAACCCGCTGCTGACGACGCTCGTCGCAGCCGTCTCGGGCAAGCTCAACCCCCAGGTCAACCTGGTCGACACCCTGAACGGCGGCGACTTCACCGTCTTCGCCCCGGTCGACGACGCGTTCAAGAAGATCGACCCCGCGACGATCGAGACGCTGAAGACCGACGCCGGCACGGCCACGCTGACCTCGATCCTCACGTACCACGTGGTGCCCGGGCAGCTCTCGCCCTCCGAGATCGACGGCACCCACAAGACCGTCGAGGGCTCTGACGTGACTGTCAGCGGCTCCGGCGACTCGATGAAGGTCAACGACGCCAACGTCATCTGCGGCGGCGTCAAGACGGCCAACGCCACCGTCTACCTGATCGACTCGGTCCTGATGCCCCCGGCCAAGTAAGTCCCGGCATCAGCCCGTCCCGACGCGGCCGTGCAGCATCCCGCTGCACGGCCGCGTCGTCTGTCGTGCCCCCGTAAGCTGCCTCCATGCGGGTAGGCGGACTCCGAGTGGATGCGATCTCCGACGGCGCGTTCGTCGCGCGGCCGAGCTATTTCGGCGACCATGTCTCCGGTACCGAACGGCCGGATGTCTTCGACCGCGACGGGGCGGCGTGGCTCCCGATCGGGTGCTTCCTGATCCGGCAGGAGCAGACCGGCACCGACGCTCCCGCACCGGTCGTCCTGGTGGATGCGGGCCTCGGCCCTGCGCTCGACCCGATGCCGGACGGGATGATGCTCGTCGGCGGTCAGCTGCTCACCGGTCTGCACGCCGCGGGCGTCGCCCCGGCGGAGATCACCGACGTCGTGATCACGCACTTCCACCTGGACCACGTCGGCTGGCTGTTCGGCAGGGACGCCCGGCCGATCTTCCCGAACGCCCGGGTCTGGTTCGGGGCGGCCGAGTGGGCGCACTTCGTGAACGGCCCGGGCGAGATGGCCCCGCACATCGAGGCCGGATTCCGGGCCGCCGAAGGAACCCCGGCGCTGCGTCCCGTCGAGACCGACGTCGTGGTCGCACCCGGCGTGCGTGCCGTCCCTGCGCCGGGTCACACGCCCGGTCACCTGGCGGTGGTGGCCGAGTCGGGCGGAGAGCGGCTGCTCCTGCTGGGCGACTCCATCACCATCCCGCAGCAGATGGCCGAGGACGGCTGGCGCTCGATGGGCGACGTGGACGCCGCCATCGCCGAGCGCACGCGTCAGGCCCTGTGGGCCCAGCTGGCGGAACCGGGTACGACGGGTGTCGGCGCGCACTTCCCCGAGTTGCGGAGCGGGAGGGTCGTGGCCGGGGAGTGGTCGGCGGAGTGGTCGGCGGACGGATCGCCCGTCGGTTAGCGGCCGCCCGATCCGTCGTCCCGCAGGAAGGCGCTGAGCGCCTGCGTCAGCCGGGCGCGGGCCGTCTCGTCGTCGATGGTGGCCGGCCGGTCGCCCGGCTGCTCGCCGTAGTCGCCGAACTGGGCGTGGTCCATGCCCGCGATCTGCACCATCCTGGCGTCGTCGGGCAGCAGCGGGCGACCGGCCGCGATCTTGGCTGGGGTGCTCAGACCGTCCCGAGTGCCTCCGATCGACAGCACCCGCAGGTCGGTGCCGCTGAGGTCGTTCGCGCAGTACGAGCCGAACAGGATGAGGCCGGTCACGCCCGGCTGCTCGGCCAGCTGGCAGGCGCGCACCCCGCCGAGGGAGTGGCCGCCCACGTACCAGTCGGTCACCTGCTGGGCGTGCCGGGTGAACGTCGAGAGCGGGCGCTGGTCGAAGAACGCCAGGTTGAGTGTCGGTTTGGTGATGACGACGGTGAGGCCCGTCTCGGCGACGGCGCCGGAGAGCTTGTTCAGGTAGGCGTACGGGTCGACGAGCGCGCCGGGGACGAAGACCAGGCCGTCGCCAGAGGCCGTTCCGGTCGGCTCCATCACGACGGCGTCGCCGGCGTCGTGGATGCGGACGGCCGGGTCGCGCCAGGCCATGAGCGCGGCTGAGCGCTCACCCATCATCGGCGTCGACGCCCAGGCGAGGAAGCCGATCACCACGAGGAGGACGACGCCGAGCACCGCGACGACGGCGTTCCGGACGCGATGACGGGTTCTGCTGGACCGGCTCACGAATCCAGCGTAACCTGACCATAAGCTTGCTGACTAATCTCCAGGCAAGGGAGTTTTGATGTCCCCACGTACCCGCTGGGCCGGGCTGGTCTTCATCAGCATCGGCGTCGCGCTCATCATCGTCGACTCGACGATCGTCAACGTCGCCATCCCCTCCATCGTCGACGAGCTCCACATCGGGTCGACCGGCGTCCAGTGGGTGCAGGAGTCGTACACGCTCGTGTTCGCCGCCCTCCTGCTCGTGTTCGGGACGTTGGCCGACCGGTTCGGACGCCGTCGGATGCTGCTGCTCGGTGTGACGATCTTCACGCTGGCCTCGGTGGCCGCGGCCTTCTCTCCGACGGGCGCCTTCCTGATCGGGGCACGGCTGCTGCAGGGCGTCGGCGGTGCGATGGTCCTGCCGACCACCCTCTCCCTCATCAACGCGAACTTCCGCGGGAAGGAGCGCGCGATCGCCTTCGCGGTCTGGGGGTCGACCATCGGCGGCATGACGGCGCTCGGCCCGCTGCTCGGCGGCTGGCTGACGACGGCGTTCTCGTGGCGCTGGGCGTTCGGCATCAACATCCCGCTCGGGATCCTCATCGTCGTCGGCGTGCTCGCGACGGTGCCGGAGTCCCGCGACACCCGGGCGGCGCGCAGCGTGGACTGGGTGGGCGCGCTGCTCTCGGTCGTCACCTCCGCGAGCCTCGTCTTCGGGCTCATCGAGGGGCGGACCTACGGCTGGTGGCTCGTGGACACGCGACCGGAGATCGGCGACTGGCGCTGGCCGTTCGACCTCTCGCCCGTGCCGATCGCCTTCGCCGTGGCGGTCCTCGGGGGAGTGCTGTTCGTCCTGCGGGGACGCGCGCGCATCCGGGCGGGCCGCAGCACCATGCTGGCGCTCGACCTCTTCCGCATCCCCTCGTTCCGCAACGGCAACATCGCCGCGACGATCGTCTCGCTCGGCGAGTTCGGCATCATCCTGGCGCTCCCGATCTGGTTGCAGAACGTGCTCGGCTACAGCGCGCTCGACACCGGCCTCATCCTGCTCGCGCTCGCGATCGGGTCCTTTCTCGCGAGCGGCTTCGCCGGCGCGTTCGGCAACAGGATCGCCCCCGTGACGATCGTCCGCGTCGGCCTGGTCGCCGAGATCGTCGGGGTCGCCGGCCTCGGGTTCGTCATCTCGTCCACCACCCCGTGGGGTGCGCTCATCCCCTTCCTCTTCGTCTATGGCTTCGGCGTCGGGCTCGCGACCGCGCAGCTCACGGGCGTGGTGCTACGGGATGTGCCGGTCGAGCAGAGCGGGCAGGGCTCCGGCACCACGAGCACCGCGCGCCAGATCGGCTCCGCCCTGGGCATCGCCGTGCTCGGGACCGTGCTGTTCGCCACGGCGACGGCGGTGTTCGACGCCCGGCTCGACGATCGGGGTGTTCCGGCCGCGCAGCGCGACCAGCTCGTGTCGGCGGTGGTCGACAGCTCCGGGGCCGCGATCGCCGGGCTGGAGCAGGACCCGCGGACGGCTCCCGTCGCCGCGGACGCGAAGGAGGCGTTCAGCGACGGCACGCGATGGGCGGCATTCGCCGCGGCCGGGTTCCTGGTCGTCGGCCTGCTGGCGACGGTGTCCCTGGGCAGCGGCGCCCGGCGGCCGGGCGACGGAACAGAGGCGGCCGAGGCGGATGGGGCGGGCGATGCGGACGCACGGGCAGAGCACACCGCGGACGACATCGCCCTCATGGTGCAGCAGCTCGCGGACGCCCTGGAGGCGGACCCCGACCTGGACGGCGCCCGCGCGGTGGCCTCCCGGCTCGATCACCGCTCGCGGGCGCTGCTGACCCGGTTCTTCCGCGACCTCGCGCAGGGGTGACGCTCACCCGGGGCGACCCCGCTCAGGCGGAGGCGCTCCACTGCTCGCCGGGGCGATACGACCCGAAGCTCCACTCCCGGCCGCCGGGGTCGAGCACGCGTGCGCGGCGGCTGCCCCAGTCCGTGTCCTCGGGCGGGAAGACCACCCTCGCACCGGCGTCGACGGCGCGCGCGAACATCCCGTCGACGTCCTGGGTGACGAGGTACAGGCCGATCCCGGTGGAGACCCCGACGAGCGGGGGGACCTGGTAGGCCGCATCGTTCGATGCCACCATCACGACCGTGTCGGCCCAGCGCAGTTCGCTGTGCAGCACGAAGCCGTTCTCGCCGGACTGCAGTTGCAGGACATCGAATCCGAGCGCTTCGAGCCAGGCGATCGCAGCCGGGGCGTCGCGATAGCTGAGGGCGACCGCTGACGAGATCATGGTTCCTCCCGGCCCGGGATGCTCAGTCGTCCTGCACGGACGACGGCGGGTGCGCCTGCAGGTCGGCACGGATGCCGTCGAGCACGGCGTGCACGGAGACGCGCTTCGCCTCGGTGTCGACGATGTTGGCGGGAACGGTGACGACCAGACCGGAGCGGTAGAACGCCCGGACGCGGAAGCCGCCCTGCCACGACGACTCGTTGCTGTTGTCGTTCTCCGTCCCGCCGGACAGCTCGAAGCGGAGCAGTCCGGCGCGGCTCTCGACGCGGGTCACGACCTGCGCTCCCGGTGTGCTGTCGTCGACGACCTCGGCGGCGACGACGGTGTGATCGGTGAAGATCCCGACGCGCAGGGTGACGGTGGACAGACCCGACGCGATGGCGGCGCCCAGGTAGATGATCCGGTGGTCGCCGACGGCGAGCTCCAGCTGACGGATCAGCACGGGAAGCCAGTCGGGGTTCGCGCCGAGCAGCTCCTTCAGCCCGCGCTCGCCGTCGAGCAGCTCGCGCAGCTGGTCCTGGATCGCAGCAGTGTCCGTCATGGCCCGCCTTTCGGTCGCCACCGTGCGCGCGGTGGGGGACCGCGTGTCCATCTCAGCCTATCGCTAGCCAGGCTAGAGGAGCGACGGTCTCCTGACCTTCAGACGACCGGGGAGGCGGGGACCGACGGGGTCACCTTGTACCGGGCTCCGCGGTGCGTCTCCGGCAGCCGGTCGCCCGCGCCGTGCAGCTTGTTGCGCAGCGTCCCCGGCGCGTACTCCTCCGGGTAGGCGCCGCGCTTCCGCAGCTCCGGGATGACGAACTCGACGATGTCCTCGAAAGTTCCCGGCGTGATGGCGTAGGCCAGGTTGAAGCCGTCGACGTCGGTCTCCTCGACCCACTCCTGCAGCTGGTCGGCGATCTCGACGGCCGACCCCACGATGAACGGCCCGAGCCCGCCGATGGCGCCGTTACGGCCGATGTCGCGCACCGTCCACTCGCCGCCGTCCTCGTTCGGCCGCTGGAAGTTCGCCACAGCCGACTGGATGGCGTTGCTGTCGACGTTGCCGATCGGCTCGTCCAGGTCGTACTGCGAGAGGTCGACGCCCATCCAGCCGGACATGAAGACGAGCGCGCCCTCGTCGCTGGTGTACTGCAGGAAGTCCTGGAACTTCGCCTGCGCCTTCTCGCTGGTCTCGTCAGTGATGATCGTCAGCAGCGTGTAGATGCGGGCGGAGTAGCGGTCGCGGCCGGCCGCCTCCAGGGCATCGCGCAGCTTGCCGACCGTCGCCTTCAGGCCCTCCTTGGTGGAGGCGGCGACGAAGATCGCCTCCGCGTTCTCTGCGGCGAACGCGATCCCGCGCTTGGACGCCCCGGCCTGGTAGATGACCGGCGTGCGCTGCGGGCTCGGCTCGGAGAGGTGGATGCCCGGCACCGTGAAGTGCGTGCCGCGGTGGCCGATCTCGTGCACCTTCGACGGGTCGGTGAAGACACCGGACTCCCGGTCGCGGATGACCGCGTCGTCCTCCCAGGAGCCCTCCCACAGCTTGTAGAGCACCTCGAGGTACTCGTCGGCGTGGTCGTAGCGGTCGTCGTGCTGCAGCTGGTCGTCGTGGCCCATGTTGCGGGCGGCCGAGGGAAGGTAACCGGTGACGACGTTCCAGCCGACGCGGCCGTTGGTCAGGTGGTCGAGCGTCGACATGCGCCGCGCGAACGGGTAGGGGTGCTCGTAGGCCGTGCCCGCCGTGATGCCGAAGCCGAGGTTCTCGGTCACCAGCGCCATCGCGGAGACCAGCAGGATCGGGTCGTTCACCGGCACCTGCGCGCCGTGGCGGATGGCGGCCTCGTTGCTGCCGCCGTACACGTCGTAGGTGCCCAGCACGTCCGCGATGAAGATGCCGTCGAAGTTCCCGCGCTCCAGCAGCTTCGCGAGTTCGGTCCAATAGGTGAGGTCCTTGTAGCGCCACGCCTGGTCCTCGGGATGCCGCCACATGCCGGACGACTGGTGGGCGACGCAGTTCATGTCGAACGCGTTGAAGCGGATCTGCCTGGTCATGGGTCCAGGATGAGCGAACCGCGCCGGGGCCGCACGCGGTCCGTCATCGGGCGTAACGCTGGCTCGGCTCAGCCCCTCTGGCGGAGGTGCTGCCGGGTCAGCTCCGCGAGCTCGTCGTCGCTGAGGTCGTCGTAGCGCTTGCCTTCGGTGCGCTCCAGGCGCATCCACCGGACGAACAGCAGGACCAGCACGGGCACGTCGGCGACCTCGGCGATGAACCAGAGCAGGTCGCCGGAGAGGTGCTGGTCGTGGAGCGGGGAGGGGAACCAGAACGGCGTCCGCGCGACGATCGCCGGCGCGTGATCCAGGATGCCGTCGTTGAGACGCAGCAGCAGGCCGGGGATCGCGTCCAGCACCAGCTCGACGAAAGCGAGCAGGAACTCCACGGTGATGAAGAAACCGGTGCGGACGACGGAGTGCGCGACGATCGGCAGCACCAGCAGCAGGCCGACGAGCGGGGTCAGGACCGAGATCGTCCACTCGGACCAGACGGAGTCGCGCAGGACCGCGGCGAGGGGCGTGAGGAACACGAGGAACACCGCGCACGCGAACACCGGGGCGGCGATGGCGTTGCCGAACGTGCGCACCGGCCAGGATCGCATGACCCGGTCGGTGCGCCGGCGCCCGGCCGGCCCGAGCGCCACGCGCGCGAGGGCGACGGGCCGGCCGAGCGCGAGGAACGCAGGCACGACGAAGAGCAGCAGCGCGATCCTGGTCGTGAACGCCCAGCGCAGGTCGGTGCTCTCGGCGCCGAGGAACCCGAACGAGATGACCGCGTACGACCCGAGGCCGAGGACGAGGAACGCCGCCGTCAGCCGGAGCGGCCAGCGGCGGCCGTTCCGGCGGAGGCGGAGGACCCCGCCGAGGTAGAGGAGCGCGGCAGCGGCGAGCAGGCCGGCTGCGGCAGGGTCGAACGACCAGGTGGTGAGGAAGACGGCGACGGGGGGCGTGAGCGGCTCCGATCGGTGGCGGGCGTGCCCATTCTCATCCCGGCCGTGCCCGGCATTCCGCCCGGTGTGCTCCGTCTGAGAGGAACATCAGCCCGACTCAGAGGACTCCCGGGGGAGGCGCCGCGCGCCCACCTAGGCTCGATCCCGGTCGCGCGGACATCGGGCGATGGGGTGCGGGTCGTGACACGGGCGAGGTCTGGATGACGGGCGGCGAACGACGGCGGGCTCTGGAGCAGGAACGCGCGGAGCGCACCGCCGGGCGCTCACGCCGCCGACGGGCGGTCGGCGCCCGGCCCTCCCGCGGAGACTCGCGCCGCGGCGTCGCGCTCGGCGCCTCCGGTGCGACCATCGCGCTCCTCGCCGGCATCGCCATGGCGCCGCCTGCCATGGCGGAGCCCATCGACATCGTGACGGCGGCGGCATCCGGTCGCGCGTCCCACCAGACGATGACCGTCTCGGCGATCGTCGCCTCCGCCCGCGTCGATCGCGACGACCCGGTCGCTTCGGCGGTCGCCGGCATCATCGCCGGGCACGGCGGTGCGGCGGGCGAGCGTGCGGCGGGAGCGATCGTGTCGGCGCTCGCCGTCGGCGGCGTGCGCGAGAAGATCGTCGCGACGGCGCTCAGCTATCTGGGCGACCCGTATGTGCTCGACGGCGCGGACCACTCGGGCATCGACTGCTCGGGCCTGGTGATGGTCTCGTACGCGGCGGTCGGCATCCCCCTCGGGCACCTGGTCCATCTGCAGGACGACGCGGGCCGCCCGATCAGCGAGAGCGAAGCGCAGCCGGGCGACCTCGTGGTGTTCGACGACGAGGAGCACATCGCGATCTATCTCGGCGACGGGGTGCTCATCCAGGCGCCGGAGGAGGGCCGCCCGGTCGAGATCACGACCGTCTGGCAGGGCGTCCCCCACCACTTCACGCGCCTGCTGCCCTGACGGTCAGGAGGTCCCGCCGTCGATGCCGAGCGCGCGCAGGACGTCGGCCACGCGTTCGCGGTCCTCTTCCTAGCTCAATGACACGGCCGCTGCGCTGATCACCGTGCCACCGCGGGCTCGGCATCCGCGGCTTGACCCGTTGGATATGTGGTTCATCGGGTGGGCCTCAGCCCGCCGGTGACATCGCCTGGGCGACCGACGGTAGTGAAGGCGGTCACCACATCCAGCCGTAGTCGTTCGTGGTGCGGTCCGTCGCCGGGGGAGAGCTGTCTTTGTCTGGGTCGTCGCGGTGTTCGCGCAACAGGTCTGAGGGGTCGCTGATCGTTGCGGCGGCCGTCTGGTTTCCCCTGTCGGCTGAGCCCTGCCCGAGGGACGACGCCGACGGGGTGGGCGTCGGCGTGTCGTGCAGTTGGTCGAACCGCTTCTGCAGCCGCTTCTCCGCCCAGGCATCGATCGAGGGGTGGGCGGAGCATTCGGTGTAGACGTCGATGGCGACGAGGCCGGTGGAGGCGTCGAGTCCGTAGAAGACGCCGTCAGGTCGTTCGGCACGGAGGAGGACGGACTGCTCGCCGCTGGGGTTGGTCCAGTCAACGGTTCTGGTGACGGTGAAGCCCTGGCTTTCCCAGTAGGCGGTGAGTGTGTCCGCGATCGGGTGCGGGTCAGGCTCGAACGGTGCGTGGTAGACGACCGCCTGTACTTGAGATGCGTCGTCCGATCCCCGGGTGTGGCATGGAGCGAGACCCACGTTCTCGGCGGCGGGGTCCCAGGTGCGGCTCTTGTCCAGTGGGACGTCCTCCTTCCAGTTCTGGGTGTCGCCGGTGGCGGCGATGGCGGCGTTGGTGAGGTCGGCCCATTGGGTGAGCAATTGGGTGATCGTCTTCTGCGGGGCGCCCGGTGATTGTGGGGCCGGGCCACTGAGCGCAGGTATGGGCATGCATCCTCCTATCAATGACACGGTTGCCGCGGCGATCGCCGTGGCAGCGCAGATTCTCGCGATTCGACTCATCGCGCTGGCTTCGTGAGTCATCGGGTGGGCCTCAATCCGCCGACGACTTCGCCGGGGTGGCCGGTCGTGGTGAGCGCGGCGTTGTAGAGCGCCTCGGTTTTGGGGTCGAGGTAGCCGTGACCTTCGGGGGCGTACCCGTTGAGGAAGTTGAACCCGTCGTGGTTTTCTCCGAGGGCGCTATGGCCCCTGGTCTGCTTCAGCCGGTCGCCGTTGGGGAGGGTTGTGCCCTCGGAGGAGAACGATTGGGCCCCGCGGATGACCGCGGCCGGGGCCAGGGTGCCGGCGGGTGAGAAGGCGACCTCTGGGTTGGGTTCGGCCCGGCCCCCGACGGTCGAGCCGAACGGGGCGAGGTGGTCCTGCGAGGCGGCGGTCGTGTAGATCGAGGGGAGCACGTCGGTCTTCTTCACGTGCAGGTCGGCGAGCGAGGTCACCGTGTCGGTGTCGATGCCCGCGGAGCCGAGCATCGTGAACGAGTCCACCGGATACTTCGTGTGAGTCAGAGCGTTCGCGGCCATGGTCGTCCCGTAGGAGTGGGCGAGCACGGCCACCGACGGCAGGTTGCCGGCCCGGGCGGCGTGGGTGCCGTCCAGTTCGGTGGCGAACCGCCAGGCGCCGTCCTGCGCCAGCGCGGGATTGTTGACCGTCACGAGGTCTGGGGTGTCGTAGCCCAGCCAGCCGATCACCCCATGTGTGTGCCGACCATCACGCTTTCTCTGTTCTTCGTACAGGTTCCACGCGGCCTGTGACCAGTTCCGGGTGGCGTCCGTGGCGTCGGAGTTCATGCCGGGTGCGGCCCAGGTGACGGTGTGGGCGGTGTCGAGGTCGCCGTAGCCGATAGCGACCATCGGCACCGACGCATCCAGGTTGAAGGACACCAGCGAGGCGGACCCTCTCGCGAGCACGTCCTTCAGTGCGCTGAGCACCTTCCGTTGCTCCGGGGTTAGATCGGGCCTTTTCTTCGCACGTTCGTAGATGGTCAGGTTGCAGGTGTTCCGCACGACGTAGGGCAACCCGGCGAGGTTTCCGAGGATCTCGGGCGCGGCGGTCTGGAAAGCGGTCCTCTGCTCGGGGAGGAGACGCTTCCACCATGTCGCGACCCGGTCCGGAGGCGGGGGATGCTCCCAGAACCGTTGCACGATCTCCGGGTCCTGGGCGATCAGGATGCCCAGTTCTTCCGGGGTCAGCCGGGTCAGACTCTCCATCAGCGACGCGTTCGCGCTCGCCGACCCCGCGATGGCGGACAGTTTGCTCACCGCTGTCGCGAACGCGGCCACCTGTGGGGCCGGGATGACGGGCATGGCGCCCTGCAGAGCGTCGTCCAGTGCGCTCGCGAAGGTCTTCTCGGCAGCGTCGTACTCGTGCGCCGCCTGCCTGGCGCGCTTCCGGGCGTCGTCCAGACGCTCCTGGGCGTCCTCGATCGCGAACCGGGCCCGGATCAGCGTGTCCTCGGCGTCCTGCTCCGCGCGCCGGGCGTCGAGCATCGTCCGGCGCGAGGACTCCTTCCCGGACGCATAGGCCCTCTGCAGCGCATCCGCGGCCAGCAGCAGAGCCGTATGCTCGACGCTGAGTGCGGCGACCTTCGCCTCTGCCTCCTCCAGGTCGGCCTGGGCCTCCTCCGCGTCCTGCAGCGCCGCGTCCGCCGTGTTCTGCGATGTCGTCATCGACGTCAGCCAGGTCGTCGCGGCGGCGGCGCCCGCCGAGTGCCTCGAGGATGCGATGCGCGCCGCGTCTGCCAGGGTCCTCAACCGGTCCCGGAACACGTCGGCGGCCAGCCCGGACCATGCGGCGGCCTCGAGCCCGGTGTTCACCAGGTCGTCCGCCGCCGTGGCCTGCCCGTCCAGTCGCTCCGCCCACGTCGTGAGGTGAGAGGCCAGGGCATCCACCGTTCCGGGGTCGCCCGGGGTCGGGTCGGTGTCCAACCCGGCCGGCGACCAATCCGCCCATCTAGAACCCAATGACTTCACCCCCGTCGATGCGGAACCGGGAGGCGTCTTCCGCATCCCGCCGTTCGTGGGCGGCCGCCACCTGCTCGAGAGCACCGGCCAGTCCCACCACCAACTCATCGACGGCCGACTGCCCGGAAACCCAATACCGTTCGAAACGGGCTACGGCGGCACGCGCCACCGACGATCCGAAGCCATCCGCTCCGTCCGCTGTTGGACGGCGTCCGGCGGAGCTGCGCTTCAACGCCTTCGAGCCCTCGCGCAATCGCCCTGCGTCGGCACCGATTCTCGCCATCCGCGCTCCAGATATATCAATGGATATTTTGGAGTAGGTTAGCATCGGCGACGAGGCAGCGAGCCGGGTATGGCCGCAATCAAGGGGAACGCAGTGAGGGGAGGGATCGCGTCGGATCCCTCCCCTCACGATGTGCAGTGCGTCAGACCTGCGGGGCGCCGCCCGGGCGGCGACGGCCCCGGGTGACGAACAGGTAGCCCGCGATCAGCAGGGCCAGTGCGATCACCGCGATGAGCGGCGCGACGACCGAACCGGTCGAGGCGAGCGAGCCGGCCGTCGAGGCCGATCCGCCGGTGACTGCTCCGTTGCCGCTCCCCGTCGACCCGCCGGGGAGCGCGCCGGACGGCTGGCCGTCGGCGGTGACCTCGAAGTTCACCGTCACCGCCTTCCCGCTCTGCGCTCCGGTCACGGTGATGGTGTGAGCGCCGAGCTCCGTCGGCGCGGTCGCCGTGACGGCCGCCGATCCGCCGAGCACATCGGTGCGGGGCAGGGCGACCGGGTCGGACTGCATGACCCCGGTGACCTGCCGGTCGCCGCGGAAGCCCGCCAGCGTCGCGGTGATCGGGTCGCCCGGCTCCACCGTGGTCGCGCTGAGAGCCACGGAGGCTCCAGCGCTGAGTGCTGCATAGTCGCGGTTCAGCTCCAGAGCGCGGGCGATGGTGAAGAAGGTGTCGGACTGGTCGGTCAGGCCGACCACGTCCGCGGCGCCCGGCCCGTACCCGGCGATGCGGAGCTGGGAACCGGTGTGCTGCTGCGAGCCGCCGGCGGCCGCCGTGCCGTATGCCACCTTCATCACGGTGCCGTCCGCGGTCGTCAGCGCGGTCGACAGCGTCGCCGGCGGGGTGCTGTCCACGATCTGGCTGGTGTGGGCGTGGTCGGCGGTGACGATGACCAGGGTGTTGCCGTCCTTCTTCGCGAACGCGAGCGCCGCCTGCACGGCCTCGTCGAGGTCGACGGTCTCGCCGATCTGACCGCACGCGTCGGCCGAGTGGTCGCGCTTGTCGATGCTCGCGCCCTCCACCTGGAGGAAGAAGCCGTCGCCGCCCGGCGCATCGAGCAGCGAGATCGCCTTGTTCGTCAGCGACGAAAGGGACAGGTCGGTCGCCAGGCGGTCGGGGTTCGGGCTGCAGGTGACCGGCGCCTGGTCCGCGCCGCCGACGGTCGCCGTCGTCGAGGCGTACCGGGTCGGGAAGTTGCCCGCGGTGAACAGGCCGAGGAGGGGCTTCTGCTGGTCGGCCGCGGTCACCCCGGCCAGGCCGGCGGCGTCGCCGACCACCTGGTAGCCGCGCTCGGCAGCCTGGTCGAACAGCGTCTTGCCCGACCACGGACCGGCCTTCGCGGTCTGGGTGAAGGAGGCCGAGCCGCCGCCCAGGGTCACGTCGGCGCGGGTGTCGAGCAGCTGCTCGCTGATCGAGCCGAGGCCGCCGTTCTGCAGGGCGTCGGAGCCGCACGATGCGCTGTCGGGACCGTAGCAGGAGCGGGCGCCGACATGCGCGACCTCGACGGCCGGCGTCGCATCCTGGATCTCGGCGGTGCTGACGTTGCCGGTGCGCAGGCCGTTGGCGCGCGCCAGCTCCAGCAGCGTCGCCTGCGGCTTCCCGTCGATGTCGACGGAGACCGCGTTGTCGTAGGTCTTGGTGCCCGTGGCCCAGGCGGAACCGGTGGCGGCGGAGTCCGGGACGTAGTCGGGCTTGCCCTTGTTCGCGCCGTCCTTGTACAGCGAGTAGGTCGTGTACTGGCCGGTGAGCGGCAGCGCATCGATGCCGGGCAGCATCCCGCCCGCGCCGTACTGGTAGTTGCGGGCGACCGTGATCTCACTGTCGCCCATCCCGTCGCCGATGAGCAGGATGACGTTCTTGGCCGGCCCGCTGACGATCGACTGCCGGAGCGCCGTCGTGGAGTCGTCGGGGTTGCGGGCGGCGCCGCCGTTGTCGGAGGTCGCGGCCAGCGCGGGCGCGGGGAGCAGCGCGGCGGCGAGCACGCCGGAGGCGGCGACGAGCACGGCGCCGCCCTTCCAGCGCGAAGCGGAACGGAACATGCGGGGTGGTCCTTTCGGTCGAGTGACCGGACCATCCGACCGGGCGCCGGTGACGCCGGGATGAACCTGAGAGAGCGTACATGTGAACTCTCACAGGGATCGGGCGCGGCGCCCGTCAGGTGCCCAGTTCGCGCCGCATCAGCCAGCGCACGCGCCCGCCCGAGTGTGCGTCCGTCGCCCGGACGCGCGAGAAGCCGTGGTTCTCGAAGAGCTCGACCGTTCCGACGTAGCCGCTGATCACGTCCACGCGCTCGCCGCCCGTGTCGACCGGGTACCCCTCGACCAGCGCGGCACCGGAGGCGCGCGCGTGCTCCACCGCGCCGTCCAGGAGGTCGTGCATCAGCCCGTGCTTCCGGAAGCCGCCGCGGACGACGAAGCAGACGATCGACCAGGGGTCGCGATCCTCGTCGAGATGCGGGATGGTGCGCGAGTTCATCAGCCGGCGGTACGTCGCCTTCGGGGCGACGGAGCACCAGCCTGCGACGTCGCCGTCGAGGTACGCGAGCACACCGGGGCCGGGCTCGGTGGAGCACTCGGCGCGCATGTGCGCCACCCGCCCGGCGGTGTCGAGCCGCGCATCCCGGTACGACATGCAGACGCACCCGCCCGCGCCGGGCTTCCGCGGCACCATGAAGGTGGCGAAGTCGTCGAAACGACCGGTGGCGGGGAGGACGTCGACGGCCATGCCGGAAGTGTATTCCGGCCCACCGACGACGTCAGGCGCGCCGACTACGCCCGGCGGGATGCCGTGGCCGCGACACCGGCGAGCGGCCCGCCGCGGAGACCCAGTTCCGGGAAGGCGAGCAGCACCATGTCGACGAGCTCCTCCAGCGGGCGGGTGAGCGGATCGGTGACGGGAAGGCCGAGCTCGGCCTCGTGCTCGGCGATGGCGTCGTCGATCCCGGCTGCGGTGAGGCCTTCGTGGTTGATGGTGACGCCGATGACGCTGGTGTCGCTGAACGCCTGGATCAGGGCGATCTCGCTCGCGGCCGTCGGCATCGGCATCATCGGGAAGTCGCCCAGCATCACGCGAGCCGGCGCGTGCTGGAGGATGACGCCCTCCGGCCGGCTGCCGCGCAGGATGGCGCCCGAGCTGAGGTAGGCGGGGTGGCTCAGCGCGCCCTGGCCTTCGACGATGATGACGTCCGGGTCCTCCTCGTCGAACGCGGCGACGACCTGCGCCTCCACCTCGCCGGAGCAGAACTGGGGGATGGTCGCATCGAGCGCGACCGCGTGCCGGGCGCCCTGGATCAGCGACGTCTGCCCGGTCCCGACCATCACAGCGCGGATGCCCTGCGCGTTCAGCGCCTGAGTGAGCAGCGTGGCCGTCGTGCGCTTGCCGACGGACCCGTCCGTGCCGAGCACCGCGATGCGCGGGCACGTGACATCGAAGATGCGGCCGCTGAAGAGCTTCAGCTCCGCGATCTCCTTCGGTCGCCGCACGTCGTTGATCGTCACACCGGCCACCAGGGCCGCGGCGACGAACTCGGCGTCGTCGTTGAGGTACTCGTGCAGTCCGTTGACCAGGTTCATCCCGCGGTCGATGCCGTCGAGGAGCACGGCGCGGTGGTCGGCGGTCAGCAGACCGTCGGTCGGCGCCATCCCGAAGATGAGGGTGTCGGGGGTGAAGCCGGCACGGTCGAGGGATGCGTCCAGGCTCGCGAGCACCGGGATCCCGTTCGGCGCACCGTCCAGGACCTCGCCTGCGTCGGCGCCCGCACGGGTGCTGTCGATGACGCTCAGGATCTCGTACTTCTCGGAATGGCGGACGAGACCGTTGGCGGTCTTGCCGTCGAGCCTCCCGAACAGTCCTTCGCAGTAGACGACGGCTTTCACGGACGCGGGCATGGCGCTCCTCTTGTGTGCACAGAGGAGGCGACGAGTCGTGGCCGGATCCGGAGGATCCATCTGTCAACGAGGCGTCTTCCCTGAAGCCGGCGCAGTGCCGGCCCGGGAACCATAGCAGCGCAACCTGGGCGTGGATCTCGTCGTGACTGCTTCCGGGGGAGGGCGCGGCCGTGCCGGACCTCCCCCGGTGCGCTCATTCCCCGGTCGTGCGCGTCCGAGCGCGCCGGCGCAGCAGCATCAGCAGCGCGCCGCCGATCAGCAGCACCAGGGCGATCGGGCCCGCCGCCCCGCTCACGTCGGACCCCGTCGAGGCGAGGGCCGCCGGATCGCCGCTGGACGACGTCGTTCCGGCCGCCGTCACCGTGAAGGCCGCCGAGGCGACGACGGTCCCGCCGATCGACGCCGTGACGGTGTGCGCGCCCGCGGGGACGGTCGGCACGGAGAAGGCGAGCGTCAGCGTGCCGTCGGCCTGCGCAGTCGCCGTGCCCAGCGTCACCGGAGTGGAGTTGAACACCAGAGCGACCTGTGTACCCGGAGTGAAGTGCGTGCCGCTGACCGTGATGCGGTCGCCGACGGCGCCGGAGCCGGCGGACAGCGTGAGCGCCGTCGCCGGGTTCGTCACCGAGCCCGCGACCCCCTGGGCGCCCAGCGCGAGATCGCACGCGATGCGCCCGCTGTAGAGCGCGTGGCCCTCCGTCGCGCTGCCCGGGCCGGTGCCGTACACGCCGTCGTCCGCCCAGAGGGCTTCGCGTGTCCCTCCGGCGCAGGTCGACGCGGGCGCCAGCGCGAAGCCCTCCAGATTGTCGTTCGGCAGGCCGGCGGGCCGGCTGTACGCGACCTGCGGGACGATCGCGCCCGTCCCGTCGACCTTCAGCACCGTGGACGTGACGCCGCACGTGTTGTCGCAGAGGGCCCAGATGCGCTGGGTGGCCGTGTCGAACTGCACGTCCATCACGTGGCCCATCTTCGTGTCCACCACCGCGACCCGGTGGAAGGTGCGGTCGCTGTTGAGCGCGTACGCGTACAGCTTCCCGTCGTTCTCGAGGGCGGCGAAGTAGAGGCCGGTGCCGTGCAGCGGGTAGTCGGCGGGCCGGTACGTCGTCCCGGTCGATTGATCCACGAAGCCGGTGCTCGTGAGGTAGCTGTCCGGCACGAACGTGACGCCCTCGAAGCCGAGGTTGGCCTCTGTCTTATTGCCGGCGTGCAGCTCCGGGAACTCCGACGTCAGGTTCCACTGGTCGGTCGCGACGAGCTGCGTGGCCGACGACGTGGGATCGATACGGAGGATGGAGTTGAGCGGGATGGTGTTGGCCGCGTTGTTGCGCTCGGTGGTGACGTAGAGCGCGCCGTCCGGTCCGACCGTCAGACCCTCGGAGTCCGGCTGGTTCGTCGCGGTGTCGGTGCTCCCAGGGAAGAAGATCTGCTTCCCGGCGCCCCAGCCGTTGGCGGTGTCGGCCACCCAGAGGCCGTTCTGCTTCACCATGCGGAACACCCAGCTCTTGTTCTTCACGCTGTAGAGCACGTTGGCGTTCGTCGGGTCGAAGACCAGGCCGCTGACGTCGCGGCCCTCTGGGCCGGTCGTGGTCTCCCACGCGCAGAGCGCATCGGCGACCGCGACGGTGCTGCTGCCCGGCCAGGTGGAGGGGGTCGGCGCACTCGCGGGGAGGGTGCCCGTTCCGGACGGCGCCTCGGGCTGGCAGGTCAGCGTGCTGCCGCCGCCGTTGCCTCCGTCGGCCGGGTTGGTGAGCACGTTCTGGCACGCGCCGGCGTTGGAGGAGCCGAAGCTCTTGGTCGCGACCGAGGCGAAGGAGCCGGTGCCGTCGGGGCAGCGCGCGTAAGCGCCCGCTCCGAACCCGTTGCCCTCGTCGGTGCCGGCCTCGCCCGCGGTGTAGTCGACGGAATCGACCAGAGTGCCCGCGGTGCCTCCCGCGCCGTCCGGCAGGTACAGCTTCACGCTGTCCCCACCGCTGCCGAGGCCCTTGGTGGACGAGAAGTACGCGAACCCGTGCGCGGGAACGACCGTGGTCGGGCTGCCGTCCGCGAGCGACGCCGAGAAGGTCGCGGCCGCGGTCGCGGCGCTGCTGTCGGTCTGCAGCCAGCCGGTGATGTCCACATCCACCGACCCGGTGTTGGCGAGCTCGATCGCGTCGCCGACCGGGGTGGCGGTGTTGTCGGACGACACCTCGTTGATGTGGATGCTCTTCCACGCCGGCAGGGCCGGTGCGAAGCGGCTCGCGCCCGGCGAGCCGATGTCGCCGCTGGCCGATGCCCACGACGCCTCCGCGTCGCCGACCGCGGAGAGCTGCCACTGCGACGCGTCGTTCGCCCCGAGGGCCGCGGCGGTCGCGGGCACGCCGGACTTCCCCTGCGTACGCGGACCCTTCGCGGCGCCGGTGCCCTGGTCGTTGTAGGTGAGCCGGTCGACCAGGTCGGCGACCGCATCCGTGCCGTCGAAGAGGTTGATCTCGTCGGCGCGGCCGAGCCCGGTCGTGTTCCCGGCGAGGATCTTCACGTCGGCGCCGAGCGACCACTCGGCCCGGAAGGCGGCATCCGTCGACTCGGTGATGATCGCGGATTCCCCGGACGCCAGCGTCCCGAGCGCGTCCAGCGGCACCGTCCCCGGCGTCTCGCTGTCGTCGTCGAACGACCAGCCCGCCAGGCTGACCGGCGTCGAGCCCAGGTTGGTGAGCTCGATGAACTCGCCGCCGGTGGTGCCGGGGCTGTACATCCACTCGGTGATCCGGACGTCGGGGGTCGCCGCGGCCTGGGCCGCGGTCGGGAGTGCGAACGCCAGGGTTCCGGCGGTCGCGGTGGCGGCCAGGACCGCCACGGCTCGGGTTCTGAGAAGTCGCATAGGAACGGAAGCTAACGAAGCCGCCGGTATGCGCGGGGAAGCGGAGGTGAACGGAGGGGGAACGAGTGAGGGGGCCCTCGGGCCCGCGCTCTGCAGTTATATAGTTGACGCATATAAACAACCGACTTCCCACGTACTCGCGCGCACTCTGACAAGGACTCCCGTGGCCCGCACCGGCATCTTCACCAAAGACCACCCGCACTACCGCTGGGTGGCGCTCTCCAACACCACGCTCGGCATGCTCATGGCGACGATCAACTCGTCGATCGTCATCATCTCGCTGCCCGCCATCTTCACCGGCGTGAAGCTCAACCCGCTCGAGCCGGGCAACGTCTCCTACCTGCTCTGGATGCTGATGGGCTACATGCTCGTCACGGCCGTCCTCGTCGTCATGTTCGGGCGGATGGGCGACCAGTTCGGGCGCGTCCGCATCTACAACCTCGGCTTCGTGATCTTCACGCTCGCCGCCGTCGCGCTCTGCCTCGACCCGTTCAGCGGGGGACCGGGCGCGATGTGGCTGATCGTCTGGCGGTTCGTGCAGGGCATCGGCGGTGCGATGCTGTTCGCCAACTCGACCGCGATCCTCACCGACGCGTTCCCGGCCAACAAGCGCGGTTTCGCCCTCGGCCTCAACCAGGTCGCGGCCATCGCCGGAAGCTTCATCGGCCTCATCCTCGGCGGCGTGCTCGCCGAGATCGACTGGCGCGCCGTGTTCTTCGTCTCGGTTCCCTTCGGCGTGATCGGCACCATCTGGTCCATCAAGTCGCTGCACGAGGTCGGCCAGAAGAACCCGGGGCGCATCGACTGGCTGGGCAACGCGACGTTCGGCATCGGACTGATCGCCCTGCTCACCGGCATCACCTACGGCATCCAGCCCTACGGCGGCTCCAGCCAGGGATGGGGCAACCCGTGGGTGCTCGGATCGATCATCGGCGGCATCCTGCTGCTCGCGCTGTTCGTCGTCGTCGAGCTGAAGGTGCCGGCGCCGATGTTCGACATGCGGCTGTTCCGCATCCGCGCGTTCTCCTCCGGCATCTTCTCCGGCTTCCTCGCCGCGATCGGCCGCGGCGGGCTGCAGTTCATGCTCATCATCTGGCTGCAGGGGATCTGGCTGCCGCTGCACGGGTACAGCTACGAGTCCACACCGCTGTGGGCCGGCATCTACATGCTGCCGATCACCATCGGCTTCCTCGTCGCCGGCCCGATCTCGGGCGCCCTCTCCGACCGGTTCGGATCGCGGGCGTTCGCCACCGTCGGGCTGCTGCTGGTCGCGGCGACGTTCGTGGGCCTCCTGCTGATCCCGGTGAACTTCGACTACTGGCAGTTCGCCCTGCTGACCGGCCTCAACGGCATCGGCTCCGGCCTGTTCTCGTCGCCCAACCGCACGGCGATCATGAACAGCGTCCCGGCGAACGAGCGCGGTGCCGCATCGGGGATGGCCGGGGTCGCCCTCAACGCCGGCAGCTCGCTCTCGATCGGCATCTTCTTCTCGCTGATGATCGCCGGGCTGTCGGTCGCGCTGCCGTCGGCGCTGACCAACGGGCTGACCTCGCACGGGGTCCCCGCGAACATCGCGGCGCAGGTGGGCAACACCCCGCCCGTCGGCAGCCTGTTCGCCGCCTTCCTCGGCTACAACCCCATCCAGAGCCTGCTCGGGCCGACCGGCATCCTCACCGCGCCGCACGTCGACGGGGCCACGCTGACCGGCAAGGAGTTCTTCCCGCAGCTGATCTCCGGGCCCTTCCACGACGGCCTCGTTGTCGTCTTCATCGCGGCGGCCGTCATGAGCGTCATCGGCGCCGTCGCCTCCTTCCTGGGCGGAGCCAAGTATGTTCATGAGGAGGCCGTCGCACCCGAGCGGCAGGCCACCGAGGAAGGCGAGGAAGTCGGTGCCCACCGCGCATGAAGCTGACGAGCGACCGTCGGCCGGAGGAGACGACGACGTCTCCGGCCGACTCGCCCTGGCCGTCGGGCGGCTGAACCGCCGCATCCGCTCGTCCACCGGCGGGCTCAGCCACGGCCAGCTCTCCGCCCTGTCGACCATCGTCCGCACCGGCCCGCTGCGCCCCAGCGAGCTCGCGGCCATCGAGGTGGCGGCGGCGCCGACGATCACGCGCATCGTCGCCGAGCTCGGGGCGCGCGGCCTGGTGGAGCGGACGCCGGACCCGCAGGACCGCCGCTCGCTGTTCGTCTCCGGCACGGACGCCGGCACCGCGCTGCTGCTGGAGGCGCGGTCGGACCGCGCCAGGGCCGTCGCCGGCATCCTCGCCGAGCTGACCCCGGAGCAGGTGGATGCCGTCCGCTCCGCTCTCCCCGCGCTGGAGCAGGCCGCGCAGGTCGCCCCGCCCGCCTCCTGACCCGCCGGGTTCCGACACGATGTCGCAACTCGACCCGGATACCGGCAATGACTCACGACTCGTCGCCTGCGGGCGCGGGCGCGACGGGGGTCAGGTGAGGGAGAGGAGCGCGGCGGCGACGACGGCGAGCACGAGGCCGACCCATTGGACGGGTGCGACCCGCTCGCGCAGCACGACGGCGGCCAGCAGGATGGTCCCGGCCGGATAGAGCGCGACGAGCACGGACATCGTGGTCAGGTCGCCGAGCCGCAGGCCGAGCAGGATGAGGACGTTGGCGGACGCGTCGAGGGCGCCGCCCGCCGCGGCGATGCCGGTGCCGCGCGGTTCGAGCCGAGGCGGATGTCCCTCCGCCCGGCGCCGCCCCCGGAGCACGAGGACTCCGACCAAGGTCCACATCACCGCCCCGTTGACCGCGCGGTTGGCGATCAGCGGGACGACCCCCGAGTCCTCCGGCGCCTGGTCGAGCAGGATGAGGAACACGCCGATCATCGCGCCCGCCCCGACCGCCATCAGCAGAGCGCGCGCGGAGGGCCGCACGGCGCCCTTCTCGGGGACGAACCCGACCAGGACCACCGCGACCAGCGCCATCCCGAGCGCCAGGTAGCCGACGGCCCCGAACCGGTCGCCGCCGACGAGGCCCCACGCCATCGGCACGACGGCGGACACCAGGGCGGTCAGCGGCGACAGGATGCTCATGGGCCCGATGGCCAGGCACGCGTACAGCAGGCCGACGGCGACCGACCCGGCCAAACCGGACAGCGCGCCCCAGCCGAGGGCGGCGGCCGACCACGCGCCGCCGGCGAACGGCAGGGCGAGCAGCAGGAGGAGCAGGCCGCTGACGGCGCCGACGGCGGTGGTGCGCACCGGGCCGATGCGTCGTGCCGCCACGCCGCCGAGGAAGTCGGCGGACCCGTAGACGACGGCGCTCAGCAGCCCGAGGACTGCGGCCGGCATCAGCTCCCGGCCAGCCGGTACGTGTGCAGGACGGCTCCGGACTCGAAGCGCCGCAGCTCGGTCAGCTCGAACGTCCACTTCTCGCGGTCGTCGGGGAAGATCCGGATGCCGCCGCCCACCATCACCGGGTAGACCAGCAGCCGCAGCTCGTCGACGAGGCCCCACACGAGCAGGGAGCGGACGAGGGATGCGCTGCCGGCGACGAGCAGAGGACCGCCGTCGCCGTCCTTCAGCGACTGGACGGAGCTCCGCACGGGCGGCTCGAGGGCGGTCGCGTTCCAGCCCAGTTCCGCCGGCCGGGACGTCGCGACCGCCTTGGGCATGGCGTTCATCTTGTCCGCGAACTCGCCGTCGCGCGGGGGCCAGGCCTCCGCGAACTGCTCGTACGTGCGTCGGCCCAGCAGCAGCGACTCGGCCTCGAGCACCTCCTGCAGCTTGAAGGCGCGGAGGTCGTCGGAGCTGAACGGGATCGTCCATCCCGAATGCCGGTGGGTGGGTTCGCCGCCGGGAGCCTCGACGACTCCGTCGAGCGTCATGAACTCGGTCACGATGAGCCGCCGCATGTCCGCGATGGTACCCGAGGCCGGCCTGTGGATGCGGAAGTTCTCCACAGTTCCGCGGAGCCCGGCGGATCGTCGGCGGCCCCGGATACGATCGAGGGATGAGCTTCACCGACGGCTGGATCCCCGACGACAGGGATGCCCCTCCCCTCGACGAGGAGCCGCCGATGCCCGACTTCGGCGACCCGTACGCGAGCGTGCCGTCGTCGGGGGAGGCCGATGCTCCGGGCGCCGGTGGGGGTGCCGCGGTGCGGACGGCGGTGCGGACGGCCCCGGTCGTGCGCGCGACGCCCGCGCGGTTCGCCTCGGCGGCCGAGGCGCTGCGCACGGTGTTCGGGTACGAGGAGTTCCGCGGGCAGCAGCAGGCGATCATCGAGCGCGTCGCGGCCGGTGGAGACGCCGTCGTCCTGATGCCGACCGGTGGGGGCAAGAGCCTCTGCTACCAGATCCCGTCGCTCCTCCGGGAGGGGACGGGGGTGGTGGTCTCGCCGCTCATCGCCCTGATGCAGGACCAGGTCGATGCGCTGACCGCCGTCGGCGTGCGGGCCGCGTTCCTCAACTCGACGCAGGATGCGGCGGCGCGGTCGGCGGTCGAGCGCGCCTATCTGTCCGGCGAGCTCGACGTGCTCTACGTCGCGCCGGAGCGGCTGTCGTCGGAGTCGACGAAGCGCTTCCTCGAGCGCGGCAGCATCGCGCTGTTCGCCATCGACGAGGCGCACTGCGTCTCCCAGTGGGGGCACGACTTCCGTCCGGACTACCTGGCGCTGTCCGAGCTCGCCGAGCGCTGGCCGGACGTCCCGCGCATCGCCCTGACGGCGACCGCGACCGAGGCGACGCACCAGGAGCTCACCTCCCGTCTGAAGCTCGAGGGCGCGGAGCATTTCGTCTCCGACTTCGACCGGCCCAACATCCAGTACCGCATCGTGCCGAAGGTCGAGCCGCGTAAGCAGCTGCTCGACTTCATCACGAGCGAGCACCCCGGCGATGCGGGCATCGTGTACGCCCTGTCGCGGGCGTCCGTCGAGAAGACGGCCGAGTTCTTGTCCTCGCACGGGCTCACGGCTCTGCCGTATCACGCGGGTCTCGATGCGTCGCTCCGGGCGAGGACGCAGTCGCGCTTCCTGCGCGAGGAGGGCGTGATCGTCGTCGCGACGATCGCGTTCGGCATGGGCATCGACAAGCCGGATGTGCGGTTCGTCGCGCACATCGACCTGCCCAAGTCGGTCGAGGGCTACTACCAGGAGACCGGTCGTGCCGGGCGCGACGGCCTCCCGTCGACGGCGTGGCTGGCGTACGGCCTGCAAGACGTGGTGCAGCAGCGCCGCATGATCGACGACTCCCCTGGCGACCTGGCGCACCGGCGGAGGATGACGCAGCACCTGGACGCGATGCTCGCCCTCTGCGAGACGGTGCAGTGCCGCCGCATCGACCTGCTCGGCTACTTCGGGCAGCCGTCCGGACCGTGCGGCAACTGCGACACCTGCCTGACGCCGCCGGAGAGCTGGGACGGCACGGTCCCGGCGCAGAAGCTGCTCTCGACGGTCGTGCGCCTGCAGCGCGAGCGCAACCAGCGGTTCGGCGCCGGGCACCTGGTCGACATCCTGCGTGGCAAGCGCACCGCACGGGTCGAGCAGTACGGCCACGACCGCCTGTCGACGTGGGCGATCGGCGACGACCTGTCCGAGAGTCAGTGGCGAGGCGTCATCCGCCAGCTGATCGCGAAGGAGCTGCTGAAGCCTGAGGGGGAGTATGGCGTGCTCACCATCACGCGGGCCAGCGCCGAGGTGCTCTCCGGCGGCCGCCCCGTGGTGCTGCGCCGCGAGCCGGACCGTCCAGAACGGGCGCCGCGCGCCTCCCGCAGCACCGCGTCCGCCGACCTCGCCGCCGCCGACCAGCCCCTCTTCGAGGCGCTGCGCAGCTGGCGGGCCGTCCAGGCCCGCGAGCAGGGTGTGCCGGCCTACATCGTGTTCGGCGACGCCACCCTCCGCGCCGTCGCCTCCGCGCGCCCGGCCTCCCTCGCCGACCTGGACGGGATCACCGGCATCGGCGCCAAGAAGCGCGAGGCCTACGGCGAGGCCCTCCTCTCCGTCGTCGCCTCCGCCTGATCCCGCCCGCGCAGTAGCCGCTCCGCGGTTCCCGGCCGCCCCGCCGCCCCGCCGCTCCGCCGCCCGGCCGCTCCGCCGCGTCCTACCGTCGGAGATCCGCGCCCGCGACCGTTGAGTTGCGACATGATGTCGCAACTCAGGCCGAGTTGCGACATCATGTCGCAACTCGGCGCGCGGCCGGCGCGCACGGAGGCCGCGCGTCGATTCGTGACCACCCCTGTGCCGCCGGCGGAAGGAGGGGTACCGTCCTTCGTTCCGGGCGGTCATCAGGGAATCTTTTCCTGGCCGCCTGTGTTATGACATTGAACGATTACTGCGGCGATCTCGGAGGAGGAAGTAGTAGATGGCACGAATGATCGAAGAGCTCGAGGACGAGACCGGCGCCGTCATCAAGTACAAGCGTCACGTGAACGGCCGGGGCCTGGTCTCGCCGTCCGCGCGTGTGGCCGAGTCGGCCTACATCGAGCCGACCGCCTACGTGGAGGCCGACGCGCGCGTCGGCATGGAGGCGTACGTCGGAGCGGGCAGCTGGATCGACAAGGGCGCCACGGTGGGCGACCGCACCTTCGTGGGCGCGAACGTCCACATCGGCGCAGGCTGCATCGTCGGCAGCGGAGTGAAGATCGGCAGCGGCGCGAAGCTCGGCGAGAACGCGATGGTCGGCAACGGCGCGCGCATCGAGCGCGACACCCAGGTGGCGGCCGGCGCCGTCATCGAGCTGAAGGGATCGGCCGCCGCGCGCGCGGCGCTGACCACGCCGCTCCGGTCGCCGCGTACGCAGCAGCGCGACCTGCGCGCCGCTCGCACGCCCCGCGCCCCGCGTCGCGCGGCCTGACCCGCGAGCTCACAGAAGACGCCGCCCCGATCGCTCGGGGCGGCGTTTTCGCGTCCGGCACGCGTTGTGCGGGGTGTCACGTCGCGCGTGGTCGGATTTGGAGGTTTCCACAATCGGGCGGAGGGGCGTCGGACTCGTCATTTGTAGGCGGCGCACCGACGTTTTCCATTGGCGGACGACCGGTCGTAGCGTGACGGAATCCACGATTTTCGTTAGGAGAGGTCATGGTCGACACTGCCGAACGCGTCCCGAGCGCGACCCCCGCATCCACCTCCGCCACCGGGAAGGCGCCCGCCACGACCCCGGCCCCGGCGACCGCGCCCGCCGTCACCCCGCGCGTCGACGTCGAAGCACTCGGCCGTCAGCTGCTGGGCGACTGGGCCGAGGCCCGGCTGGCGTCCCGGGAGCTGTCGAGGCGCCCCGAGATGCAGAAGGAGGAAGGACTCTCGGTCGCCGATCACCGCAGGCGTGTGTTCGGGCAGCTGAAGCTGCTGGTGGAGAACGGGCAGGTGCACCGTGCCTTCCCGAAGTCGCTCGGCGGCAGCGAGGACAACGGCGGCAACATCGCCGCGTTCGAGGAGCTTGTCGCGGCCGACCCGTCCCTCCAGATCAAGTCGGGCGTGCAGTGGGGCCTGTTCGGTGCGGCGGTCCTGCACCTCGGCACCGAGCCGCACCACGAGAAGTACCTGCCGGCGATCATGTCGCTGGAGGTCCCCGGCGCGTTCGCGATGACCGAGACCGGACACGGTTCCGACGTCGCCAGCATCGCCACGACGGCGACCTACGACCCGGAGACGCAGGAGTTCGTCATCGACACCCCGTTCCGCGGGGCGTGGAAGGACTACCTGGGAAACGCGGCGGTGGATGCGACGGCGGCTGTCGTCTTCGCTCAGCTGATCACCAAGAACGTGAACCACGGCGTCCACGCCTTCTACGTGCCGATCCGCGACGCGAACGGTGACTTCCTCCCGGGCATCGGCGGTGAGGACGACGGCCAGAAGGGCGGCCTCAACGGCATCGACAACGGCCGCCTGCACTTCGACGGCGTCCGCATCCCGCGCACCGATCTGCTCAACAAGTACGGGGATGTGGCCGAGGACGGCACATACACCTCGCCCATCCAGAGCCCCGGTCGCCGCTTCTTCACCATGCTCGGCACCCTCGTGCAGGGCCGCGTCTCGCTCGACGGGTCCGCCACGATCGGCGCCAAGATCGGCCTGAAGATCGCGCTCACGTACGCCGACCAGCGCCGCCAGTTCACGGCGGGGAGCGACACGGACGAGGAGGTGCTGCTCGACTACCAGCGGCACCAGCGCCGGCTCCTCCCGCTGCTCGCCACGACGTACGCGGCGAGCTTCGCCCACGAGGTCTTCCTGCACAAGTTCGACGACGTCTTCAGCGGCACGGCCGACACGGACACCGACCGGCAGGACCTCGAGACGATGGCGGCGGCGCTCAAGCCGCTGAGCACCTGGCACGCGCTCGACACGCTGCAGGAGGCGCGCGAGGCGTGCGGCGGCTCGGGCTTCCTGACCGAGAACCGGCTCACCTCGCTTCGGCAGGACCTCGACATCTGGGTCACCTTCGAGGGCGACAACAACGTCCTGCTCCAGCTCGTCGCGAAGCGCCTGCTGACCGACTACAGCCGCAAGTTCGCCAAGGCGGATGCGGGCGCGCTCGCGCGGTACGTGGTCACCCAGGCCGCGGGCAAGGCGTACCACGGCTCCGGGCTGCGCACGGTCGCCCAGACCGTCCGCGACTTCGGGTCCACCGCGCGCTCGGTGAACTGGCTCCAGGAGCCGGCCACCCAGCGGGAGCTGCTGACGGGCCGCGTCGAGACCATGATCGCCCAGATCGCCGGCCGTCTCCGCCCTGCGTCCAAGCTCGGCAAGAAGGCCGCGGCGGAGCTGTTCAACTCGCAGCAGAACGAGCTCATCGAGGCCGCTCGCGCCCACGGCGAGCTGCTGCAGTGGGAGGCGTTCACGGACGCGCTGGAGCAGGCTCCCGACGCCGGCACGAAGCAGGTGCTCACCTGGCTGCGCGACCTCTTCGGCTTCGGGCTGATCGAGAAGCACCTCGCCTGGTACCTGATGAACGGACGCCTCTCGCCCCAGCGGGCGCAGGCGGTGTCGGCGTACATCGACCGCCTGCTCACGCGCATCCGCCCGCACGCCGTCGACCTGGTGGATGCGTTCGGCTACGACGACGAGCTGGTGCGCGCGAAGATCGCGTCGGGCGCCGAGGCGGAGCGCCAGGCGGAGGCCCGCGCCTACTACGCCGAGCGCCGAGCCGCGGGCACCCTCCCCACCCCCGAGAAGTCGCAGAAGAAGCGCTGACCCCTCTGCCACTCCCACGCCATCAGCTCCTGAGCTTTTCCGCCGAATCGACGCGAAAAGGCGGAAAAACTCAGGAGCTGTTGGTTCGGGGAGGGAGGGGTCAGAGGAGGCCGAGGGCGCGCACGGCGTCGCGCTCGGCGACGAGCTCCGCGACGGACGCGTCGATGCGCTCGCGTGAGAACGCGTCGATCGCAAGGCCGGGCACGATCCGCCAGGCTCCGTCGACCGAGCGGACCGGGAACGACGACACCAGTCCCTCCGGCACCCCGTACGAGCCGTCGGAGACGATGGCGGCGCTGGTCCAGCGCTCTCCCGTGCCGTTCACCCAGTCGTGGATGTGGTCGATCGCCGCGCTCGCCGCCGACGCCGCCGACGACGACCCGCGCACGTCGATGATCTCGGCGCCGCGCTTGGCGACCCGCGGGATGAACTCGCCGGTCAGCCAGCGCTCGTCGACGAGCTCGGCGACGGGACGGCCGTCCACCGTCGCGTGGGTGATGTCGGGGTACTGACTCGCCGAGTGGTTGCCCCAGACGATGACGCCGTCGATGGCGCGCACCGGGACATGCAGGTGGCGGGCCAGCTGCGCGACGGCGCGGTTGTGGTCGAGCCGCGTCATGGCGGTGAAGCGCTCCGCGGGCACGTCGGGCGCGTGCGCACTGGCGATGAGCGCGTTGGTGTTGGCGGGGTTGCCCACCACCAGCACGCGCACGTCGTCCGCCGCGCCGGCGTTGATCGCCTCACCCTGCGGCCCGAAGATCGCGCCGTTGGCCTCGAGCAGGTCGCTGCGCTCCATCCCCGGTCCGCGCGGGCGCGCGCCGACGAGCAGGGCGATGTTGACGCCGTCGAAGGCGGCGCGGGCGTCGTCGGTCACGTCGATGCCGTGCAGCAGCGGGTACGCGCCGTCCTCGAGTTCGAGCGCGGTGCCCTCGGCGGCCCGCAGACCGGCCGGGATCTCGAGCAGCCTCAGGTGGACGGGGGTTTCGCGGCCGAGGAGCTGGCCGGAGGCGATGCGGAACAGCAGCGCATAGCCGATCTGCCCGCCCGCCCCGGTGACGGTCACGTTCACGGGGGGTGTGGATGCGCTCACGCTGCCGAGCCTAGACCGCCCCCGACGCGCCCGGGACTCCCCGATCGCGGCGTACGGTGTGCGGCATGACGTTCGATCCGAATGCCGACATCAGTGGGGGCCGGGTGCGGCGCCGTGGCCGCACCGCCGGGATCGCGGCGGGAGGTGTCGGCCTCGGCGCCGTCGTCATCCTGCTCGTCTCGCAGCTGCTGGGGGTCGACCTCACCGGGCTGGTCGGCGGGGATGCGAGCGGCGGCACCCAGCAGATCGGCACGGGCGACGAGGCGGTCGACTGCACGACGGGCGCCGAGGCGAACGCGAGCGTCGACTGCCGGATGAAGGGCGCCGCCGCGTCCCTCGAGGCGTACTGGTCGAGCGAGGCGCCGCAGCTCGGCGCCACGTACTCGTCGCCCGAGTTCATCCTGTTCGACGGCCAGACCGGCACGGGATGCGGTTCGGCGACGAGCGCCGTCGGCCCGTTCTACTGCCCGCCCGACCGGACGCTGTACGTCGACACCGGCTTCTTCGACGAGCTGCGCTCGCGCTTCGGGGCGAGCGGCGGCCCGCTGGCCGAGATGTACGTCGTGGCGCACGAGTGGGGGCACCACATCCAGAACATCGGCGGCATCATGGAGCAGCACAGCGGCCGGGAGACCGGACCGGCGTCGGACAGCGTGCGCACCGAGCTGCAGGCGGACTGCTTCGCGGGCAGCTGGGCGGGCGCCGCATCCTCCACGGACGACCCGAGCGGGCGGCCCTTCCTGGAGCCGATCACGGACGAGCAGATCGCCGACGCCCTGAGTGCGGCGGCCGCGGTGGGGGACGACCGCATCCAGCAGGCCTCCACCGGCCGGGTCGACCCAGAGGGCTGGACCCACGGGTCGGCCGAGCAGCGGCAGCGCTGGTTCACTACCGGGTTCCGGCAGGGCGCCGCGGCCTGCGACACCTTCGCGGTCCCCGCGTCGCGGCTCTGAGCCGCTAGCCTCGACCCATGCGGAGCCTGTACCCCGAGATCGAGCCGTACGACAGCGGAATGCTGGACGTCGGCGACGGCCAGCAGCTGTACTGGGAGGTCAGCGGCAATCCGGAGGGGAAGCCGGTCGTCTTCCTGCACGGCGGACCGGGCGGCGGGACGACCCCGGCGCACCGCCGGCTGTTCGATCCGGAGCGCTATCGCATCCTGCTGTTCGATCAGCGAATGTGCGGCCGCAGCCTCCCGCACGCCAGCGAGCCGGAGGCCGACCTCACCGTCAACACCACCTGGCACCTGGTGGCGGACATCGAGCGGCTCCGCGAGCACCTCGGTGTGGAGCGCTGGCAGGTGTTCGGCGGTTCGTGGGGCAGCACGCTCGCGCTCGCATACGCCGAGACGCATCCCGAGCGGGTCACCGAGCTCGTGCTGCGCGGCATCTTCACCCTGCGGGCGCAGGAGCTGGACTGGTTCTACGAGGGCGGCGCCGCCGCGCTCTTCCCGGATCTGTGGGAGGGCTTCCTGGAGCCCGTCCCGGCGGGCGAGCGCTCGCGCCTGATGCGCGCGTACAACCGGCTGCTGTTCGACACCGACCCGGACGTGCACCTGCCCGCCGCCGTCGCCTGGTCGCGCTGGGAGTCGTCCACCATCACCCTGCTGCCGCGCCCGGAGCTCGTGGAGGCGTTCACCGAGCCGACGCACGCCGTCGCCTTCGCGCGCATCGAGAACCACTTCTTCGTCAATGGCGGCTGGTTCGAGGAGGGCCAGCTGATCCGGGACGCGGCGAAGCTGGAGGGCATCCCCACCGTGATCGTGCAGGGCCGCTACGACGTGTGCACGCCGCCGATGACCGCGTGGAACCTGCATCGCGCGCTGCCGGAGGCGGAGCTGCACCTGATTCCGGATGCCGGGCACGCCTTCGACGAGCCGGGCATCCTGGATGCGCTGATCGAGGCGACCGACCGGTTCGCCGGCTAACCGGCCAGCGCCGCGAGCGCCTTCCGCAGCTGCGTGGAGGACGTCGTCATCGTGTACGGGAAGTACACGACCTCGACGCCGACCGCGGCGAACTCGCGCTCCAGCCGCATCCCCTTCTCGGTGCCGCGCCAGTCGTCGCCCTTGAAGAACACGTCGAACCGCAGCTCGCGCCAGGTGTCGAGCTTGTCGGGGACGGTCTCGGCGACGGCTTCGTCGACGTAGTCGATGCTCTGGACGATCTCGAGCCGTTCCGCGAGGGGGATGACGGGGCTGATGCCCTTGGTGAGCGCGAGCATCTCGTCGGAGACGACGCCGGCGATGAGGTAGTCGCACTGGCTCTTGGCGTGTTTCAGGATGTTCAGGTGTCCGATGTGGAACAGATCGAACGCCCCTGCGGCGTAGCCGACGCGTCGGGTCACGGGCTTCCCCCCTTGGTTTGAGATTTCCTCACCTATTCTGGCGGATTAGTGAGGATTTGTCACCAAGTGATCTCGGGAGACGCCGGGTGTGCCCGTGGCGGGCGTCAGGCGGACTGTGCTGCCCCCAGGAGCGCGCGGGCGATGCGCTGCACGAGGGGCTCGATCTGGCCGAGCGCTGCCCGGTAGGCGGCCTCGCCGCGACCGTAGGGATCGAGGATGTCGCCCTCGTCGTATCCCCGTCGGGTGGGAGAGCCGAGCGAGCGGACGCGGAGTGCCGGGCGATGCGCCGCCGCCCACGCGACCAGGCCGGGGAGGTCCGTCTCGTCCGGCACGTCGGCGATCGCGTCGGCGAACTCCGTCAGCGTGAACGCGCGCCGCACGATCCGCGGCTCGTGCTCGGTGACCCAGGCGAGGTGCTGCTGGGTCGCGGTGAGCACCAGGTCCGATCCGGACAGCAGCCGCGTGTCCGCCTGGCGGGCCGAGAAGTCCGAGACGTCGATCCCGCGGTCCTCGAGCAGGCGATCCATGGGAGGGTTCACGGGCCAGCCGCGCTCGGCGTGCGTCCCGGCCGAGTGGACGTGGAATCGAGGCTCGGCCGCCAGCTCCTGCGCCAGCAGGAACTCCATCGCGGGGGAGCGGCAGATGTTCCCCGTGCAGACGGTGAGGATGCGGAACGAGTCGGAGCCGGGCATGCAGCCATTCTTCCGGAAAGCCGGCCGGGCCGTCCCTCCGCTCCGCCGCACCGGGCTGGGCCACCCGAAAGGGGGGGTGCGCCGGCATGGCGTGATGACAGCGACGCGCGATAGATTTAACGGTTTTGGTTCGCGATCTCGCAGGAGTGCGTGCTAGCTTTCTTCTCAGCTCCGCGCAGAAGGCCTGGTCTCACCTCTGTGTTTTTCTGTTCGCGAACTATCAGTATTGGAAGACAGTCCATGGTCCGCAAGGCCAGACACCGCCTCACCAACACCCAAAAGTCCCCCGCTCCCCGCATCTTCACCCGCAACATCGTCGTCACAGCTGTGGCGACGGTCGCCACCGCCGGTATCGCCGTCTTCGGCCTGCCGGCGATCACGGCGTCGGCTGCGCCCTCCAACTACGTCGTCGGCAGCCAGCTGGTCTCCGACGACTTCTCCCGTGTCACCGCGGGCGGATGGGGCAGCGCGCCGATCGGCGGCGCCTACCGCACCACCGGCACGACGCCCTTCTCGGCGACCGGCGACGCCGGCAGCATGACGTTGCCGCGTCCGGGCTCCTCGCTCACCGCGTCCCTGCCATCGGTCACCGCCGGCGACGTCACGACCTCGGCGACGATCGACGTCCCGCGCATCCCCTCCGGGGGCAACGGCATCTTCGCCGGTGTGCAGACACGCGTCGCCGCAGGCTCGTATTACCAGGCCAACGTCCGCGTGAACGCCGCAGGCGCCCTCACCCTCACGATCCTCCGCGTCAACGGCTCGACCGCCGCTCAGACCACGGTCGGCAAGGAGATCCGCGTCGCCACCGGCCTCAAGGCCGGAGCCTCTGTGCACCTCGAGTTCCAGGCCACGGGGACGAACCCCGTGCATCTGCAGGCCCGGGCGTGGCCCGACGGTCAGGCCAAGCCGGACTGGCAGTCCGTCGCCGACGACTCCAGTGCGAAGCGGCTGACCTCCGCGGGCAGCCTCGCCGCCTGGTCGTACGTCTCCGGATCGACCGCCGCGCAGCCCGTCGCCTTCGACACGCTGACGGCCTCGAGCCTGAAGCCGGTGCAGGACACCCCCGCCCCGACGCCGACGACCACGCCGACGCAGACGCCGACCCCGACGCAGACGCCGACCCCGAAGCCGAGCGACCCGGCCCCGCCGGTCGACCCGGCCCCGCCGGTCACCGAGCCGACCCCGCCGCAGCCCGCTCCGACCGGCGACCCGTCGGTCGACACCTCCGGCACGCGCTTCCCGACGGGAGCGGCCGCCATCGGCAGCACCGCGTACGCGGTTCCCGCCGGTGCCCTGCTCGTGGCTCCCAACGGCTCCGACACCGGCTCGGGCACGGCGTCCGCTCCGTTCCGGACCGTCCAGCACGCCATCGACGTCGCCGGCAACGGCGCGACGATCGTTCTGCGCGCCGGCAGCTACCACGAGTCGCTGACCGTGCCCGCGACGAAGAAGCTGACCATCCAGTCGTATCCGAAGGAGGCCGCCTACCTCGACGGCAGCTCCCTCGTGAAGGGCTGGACGCAGAGCGGCTCGACGTGGGTCGCCGGCGGCTGGAACCACGTCTTCGACTCCAGCCCGACCTACACCCGCGGCGCCGGCGACGGCTCGACCCCGGGCTGGCAGTGGCTGAACCCGTCGTACCCGATGGCCGCGCACCCCGACCAGGTCTGGATCGGCAACGCCGCCCAGCAGCAGGTCGCGAGCCGGTCGCAGGTCCGCCCCGGCACGTTCTACTACGACACCGCGGGCAAGACCCTCGTGCTCGGCACCGACCCGGGCAGCCAGGAGGTCCGCGCGAGCGACCTGCAGAAGGCCATCAGCGTGCAGTCCGCCGGGTTCGTCCTGAAGGGCGTCGGCGTCCGCCGCTACGCACCGTCCGTCCCCGACATGGGTGCGGTGACCGCGTGGAAGGGCGGCGCGCTCTTCGAGAACGTCTCCTTCACCGACAACGCCACCACCGGCGTCTCGCTGGGGGGCGACGGCAACACGCTGCGCTCCGTCACCGTGGCACGCAACGGCCTGCTCGGCGTCCACGCGAACTCCTCCGACCACCTGACTCTGGACGGGGTGCTCGCGGCGGACAACAACTCCGAGCACTTCAACACCTCGCCGGTGTCGGGAGGCGTGAAGATCACGCGATCGCGGATCATCGACATCCGCAACAGCGCGTTCCTCCGCAACCAGGCGGCCGGGCTCTGGCTCGACGAGTCGGTGTACGGGATGACGATCGCGCACAACGACGCCATCGGCAACGCGGGCAACGGCATCTCGCTGGAGATCTCGTCGACCGCGACCCTCGTGGACAACGTGGCGTCGCGGAACACCTCGGCCGGGATCAAGCTGAACAACATCAGCTCCGCCAAGGTGTGGAACAACACGCTGAGCGACAACGCGCGCAACCTCGACATCACGCAGGATGCGCGTCGCGGGAACAACGCGTCGGACGCCGGTCACGACCCGCGCCAGGCGTTCCCGGACCCGACCATGACCTGGGTCACCGGGCCGGTCACCATCCGGAACAACGTGATCTCCGGCGGCACGGGCAACTGCCTGCTGTGCGTCGAGGACTACTCGCACCAGCTCTCCGCGGAGCGCATGCAGATCAGCAGCGACTACAACGTGTACCGCCGTGCCTCGGCGTCGTCCCCGTCGTGGGCCGTGATCTGGTCCCGCGGCGCCGGTGACCCCGCCGTGTACCCGACGTTCTCGGCGTTCACGTCGGCCACGGGGCAGGAGGCGCACAGCACCACGGCGGAGAACGCTCCGTCGCTGGCGCCGTCCCAGCTGATCGCGTCCGTGGTCGGAACGGCGACGGCCCTCCCCGGCGACATTGCGTCGCTGATCGGGAAGCCGGCGGGCACCGTCCACGTCGGCGCCTGGTAGTAAGGGCGCCCGCAGCGCGGGATCTCTAGAGCACGTCCTCTCGGCCGTCGCCGGGCACCTCAGCCCGGCGGCGGCCGAGGTCGTGTGTGACGTACCAGAGGTTGGGCAGCACCTGGCAGACAGCGACGCTGATCGCAGAGCCGACGATCGGGCCGCCCGCTCCGATCACGCCGATCAGCCACCAGGAGAGCACGAGGTTGAGGGGGACGCTGGCGAGGATCGGCCACACCTGGAACGTGAGGCCGCGCTTGTCGGTCATGTACATCCCGGCGGGGTACTTCGCCGCCTGCAGGGCGACGAAGACCACGAACCCGCCGACCAGCCAGGGGTCGAGGGTGAACCTGTCGCCCGCGATGAAGTGGGTGAGCAGCGGCGACAGCGCGGCGAGCACGAGGCCGAGGCCGAGGCCGCCGGCGAGGAACCACAGGGTCGGCTTCATCGGCGACTCGATGCGCGACTCGGAGCGGGCCTTCGCGTAGATCGGCCAGAGGGCGACGCCGGCGGCCGCGATGGTCTGCACCACCAGCCCGAACAGCTGGGAGGCGAGGTTGTACTGCGCCAGCTCGGTGCCTGTCGTCAGGTGGCTGAGCAGCAGGCGGTCGGTCTGCATGGCGATGGGGAGGGCGACCATCTGCACGAGCATCGGCCAGGCCACGCCCATCGCGGGCACGCCGGGGTAGCGCCGCGGGAACGGGACCTCGCGCAGTGCCTTCCCGATCTGCGGGCGGATGAGACGCGCCGCGACGATCAGGCAGATCAGCGAGGCGAGGCCGTTGGCGATGTAGGAGAGCACGGCGAGGAAGCTGCCGGCCGGCGCCGACAGGGCGACCAGCGTCGCGAGGCCGAGGAACATCGCAGGCGCCACGACGGCCTGACTGGCGGTCTGGGTGCTGGTGCGGCCGAGTCCGACCAGCACGCGCGAACCGACCGTGAGCGGCAGCACGAGCGCGAAGGTGCCGAGGCACAGGAAGGCGGCGAGGCTCCCACCGTCGGGCAGCAGCGCTCCGCCGAGGATGGCCGGCCACCAGCCGAGCAGCGAGATCACGAGTCCGACGCCGACGATCGCGGCGGCCGAGCAGAGCAGGATGCGGAACGCCGTCACGATCGTGCTGCGGACCAGGCGGTCCGAGGCGGGCTTGTCGGACCCGGCGACCGCGTTGATCACGACGGCGGCGATACCGAGGTCGGCGAACGGGAGCAGAGCGGGCAGCGCGGCGAGCAGGCCGTACTGGGCGTAGGCGTCCGTGCCGAAGTTCTGGATGATGAGCCGGCTGTTGACGATGCCGATGAGCCCGGAGATCCCCATCACGACGACCTTGATGACGGCCGTCGACCCGACGGCCCGCACCATCCCGGTTCTCTGCGGTCTCAGGGCCGTCATGCCGGGGTCCGCTCCTCGAAGAGAGCTCGGCCGGCGGCGATCCGGCCGTCGACGGCCGGGAGGGCGGAGCGGATGTCGGCGGCGGTGCGGCGGCGGGCGAGTGCGGCATCCACACCGTCGGCGATCCGTGCCGCGTCGGCGTCGCCGGGGAGCACGAGGTGGCCGGCGTCGATGAGGAACTCCGCGATTCCCGTCTCCGAGGTGGTGACGACCTCGCAGCCGTGGGCGAGCGCCTCCACCAGGGGAAGGCCGATCTGCTCGCGCCAGCCCCCGACCCGCCGCGACGGCAGCACGAGCACGTGCGCGCGCAGCAGCTCGGTGTGGATGACGTCCCTGGGCGGATCGACGAGGAGCCGGATGGACGGGTCGGCCTCGGCCGCGGCGCGCGCCTGATCGAGCATCCCGCCCGACCCGATCAGCGTGAGCGTCGCCTGCGGGCGTCGGGAGCGGATGGCCGGCCAGGCGGCGAGCACGTCGCCGAAGCCCTTGCGGGGTGAGAACGCGCCGAGGAAGACGACACCATCGGGATCGCGCTGGATCGTGCGCCCGGCATCGCAGCGGCACGGGCTCGGGAGGGCCTCGACCGTCAGCTGGCGGCGCGGGCGCCGCGCGAAGGTCTCGCCGTAGAGGTCGCGGGCGCCGGGCGTCCCGTACACGACGGTGTCGAGCCGGTGCCAGACGTAGCCGCTGAGCACGCGCTCGAGGGCGCGGCGGAGGCGGCTGCGCATCCGGGGCGGCCGGCTGGCGAAGGGGTCGAGGTTCTCGATCGCGTAGGTCGCGACCTCGGCGCGGGGTGCTCCGAACAGGCGCTTGAGGCCGAGGGTGGCGAGCACGGCGGCGGTCCGGGGGAGGGAGTCGAGGTACAGCGGCTCGTCGACCTCCACCCGCGTGATCCTGCTGCGGAGCGCCATCCGTGCCGCAGCGAGGCTGCCCGCCTGCGCGAGCTCGATGCCCGAGGCGAGCTGCGGGTCGAAGTCGTAGCGCTTGACCCGGTAGACGATCGCGGCGGGGTCGAGTTCGTGGGCGCGCTCCAGGTGCACGCTGCGCACCTGGTCGTACAGGCGGACGTGCTGGTGGTGAAGAGTTGGCGCTTCGCTGGCCACGGGCAGCTCCGGGTCTGGTCGGGCCCTCGTGTCGGGTGTCGGGCCTCTGCTGAGCGAGTCTAGACAGACGGAGGCCAAATAACGAGATATTCTCAAAAATGCACCCAGTCTTGGGGGTCGGCGCTGGCTCCGACCGTGGAACGGCCCCTAGGGTGGATCGCACCATGACCGAGCCCGAGCGAATCGTCGTCCAGCAGTCCTTCCCGGACCCCCGGCCCACCACCAACCCGTACATCGTGATGCTGCGCGATGCGCTCACGGCGACCCCGGGCCTCGAGGTGCGCACGTTCTCGTGGCGGCGCGCGCTGCTCGGCCGGTACGACGTGTTCCACGCCCACTGGCCCGAGATCCTCGTCGCGGGCCAGAGCCCGGCGAAGGCGCTCGTCCGGCAGGGCCTCACAGTCGTGCTCCTCCTGAAGCTCCGGGTCACCCGCACCCCGATCGTGCGGACCGTCCACAACCTCCACCTCCCGGAGGGCATCTCACGGCGCGAGCGCGCCATCCTGCGCTGGTTCGACCGGCGGACGACGCTGCGCATCCGCCTCAACCCCACGACGCCGTTCCCGGACGGCACGGCGTACGAGACGATCCTGCACGGCGACTACCGGGAGTGGTTCGGCCGCTACCCGCGGCCTGAGCGCGAGCCCGGACGGCTGGGGTACTTCGGGCTGATCCGCCGCTACAAGGGGGTCGAGCAGCTGCTGGAGGTGTTCTCCCGCGTGCCGGGCGACGACCTGCGGCTGACCGTCGCGGGCAAGCCGTCCACCGAGGAGCTCGCCGAGACGATCCGCGCGCTGGCCGACCGTGACGAGCGGGTGCGGGTGCAGCTCAGCTTCCTGCAGGACTCCGAGCTGGCCGACCTGGTCGGACGCAGCGAGCTGATCGTGCTGCCCTATCGGGACATGCACAACTCGGGAGGGGTGCTCACCGCGCTCTCGCTGGATCGCCCGGTGCTGGTGCCCGACAACGCGACGACCGCGGCGCTCGCCGAGGAGGTGGGCCCGGCGTGGGTGAGCCGGTACGCGGAGCTGACGCCCGAGGTGATCCGGGAGGCCGCCGAGCACGCCCGCGAGGTCGAGGGGCGGCCCGACCTGAGCGCGCGCTCCTGGGCGGATGCGGGGCCGCAGCACGCCACCGCGTACCGTCGGGCGATCGGCCTGCTCCGGCGCGGCCGCGCGGTCAGCTCCTGAACCGCGCCTCCCGCACCAGCCGGCCGTTCTCCGCAGCCGATCCGAGCGAGGTGAGGCGCAGGCCGCGCGCCGCATAGCCCGCCGTCACCTCGGAGAGCAGCGTGCGGTGGTCGACCGTGGGGGCTGGTCCGTCGTCGACGCCGTCGACGGCGTCCGCATGGCCGTCGTGGCCGAGGACGATCGCGCCGCGCTCGGCGGAGAGCGCCAGCCGCAGCCGTTCGTCGTGCGGGGCGTCGCGCCAGTCCGCGAGGGTCGGCCCCCACAGCACCGGCTCCATGCCCGCCGCCCTCACCGCGCGCCAGGAGCGCAGGCTCTGCGCGCCGTACGGCGGCCGGAACCAGCGGATGCGGCGGCCGGCGAGGTCCTCCAGCTCGGAGCGCGCGTCGCGCATCCGCCCCGCGAGCGAGTCCGGCGGGAGCGTCGTCAGCCGCCGGTGATCGGGACCGTGCAGGGCGAGCTCGTGGCCGGCGGCGAGGATGTCGTCGAGCAGACCGGGATCGCGGCGCGTGCGGCTGAGCAGCACGAAGAACGTCGCCGTCGCCCCCGCGTCCGCGAGCGCGCTCAGCACCGTCGCCGTGCGGAACGACGGACCGTCGTCGAACGTCGCGATGACCACCGGCTCCTCGGTGCGGACGCGCATGACGGATCCGACCGGAGCCCCGGCGCGGCGGACGGCGGCGACCACCGCGTCGCGGACGCTCACTTCCCGGCCCCGTCGGCGGTCCGCGCGTACTCCTGGTAGACGCCGCCGAACGCCGCCCACACCATTCCGGCACCCCGGTAGGCGGCCCGCGAGCCGCGCGCCTGGTGGCCGGGCGACCGGAGCAGAAGTCCCAGTGCCGTCCTCGCCACCCCGAGGACGACGCGCGCGGCGCCACCGACGACGGCGCGGACGCGCGCGACGGCGCGACCTGCCCGGCCCCCGGCCAGGCGGACGCTGACGACCGCTGTCGAGTTCCCGTGACTCCACGCACGTCGGAGCACCCACCGGCGGCTGATCCGCGCGGCGGGCACGAGATCGGTGATCACGGACTCGTTGCACCACACCATCCGGTAACCGGCATGGGCGAGGCGTCGGCTGAACAGCGTGTCCTCCCCGCCGCTCAGGCCGAGGTCGAGCGCGAACCGCACGCCGCTCTCGCGCACCTGGTCGAGGTCGAGCAGGAGGTTGCCCGCCGCGGCGACCTGGAGCGGCGTGCCGGTCGGCAGGGACCGCCGCACGAAGAACCGGCCCTCCTCGATCCACCGTCCCGGCGGCCGCTCGAACTCCGCGACCACCCGGCCGGAGACGAGGGCGGGCTCCGAGATCCGCCACACCCGCACGAGCTCGCGCAGCCAGCCGGCGTGGGGATGCTCGTCGTCGTCGATGAAGGCGAGCAGCCGCGAGCCGGCGCTCTCGTCGAGCGCCCGGTTGCGCGCCGCCGCGATGCCGGGCTGCGGCTCGACGACGTAGCGGACGCCGGCCTCCTCGGCCGCCGCGCGACCGCTCGCCCCGGCGTCGTTGTCGACCACCAGGACGTCGGTTCTCGTCGCGCCCGCGGCATCCAGATCCTCGGCCTGCGCCTTCAGCAGCGGCAGCAGGACGCGCAGCTCCTCGGGCCGGTGGAACGTCGGAACGGCGATGGTCACGGGGAGGCGCTGGTCGGTCATCGCGTTCTGGTCCTCGGATCGGGTGGCGGAGTCACCATGCTCACACAGGTATAGGCTTCACGCCAGCGCCCGGAGGGGGCGGCCGGCAGGAGGGGAGCGGGATGTCGTTCGACGGGCTCGCGGTGATCGTCGTCGGCTACGGTTCCTCCGGACTGCTCGCCGGCAACCTCGCTCCGCTGACCAGGAGGCTGGACGGCGCACGCACGTTCGTCGTCGACAACCGTACGTCCGACGCGGAGCGCGCGGCGATGCGCCGGCTCTCCGCCGCCGAGGGCTGGGAGCTGCTCGAACCGGCGGAGAACCTGGGCTTCGGGCTCGGCATGAACCTCGCCGCGGAGCGCGCCATCGCCGCAGGCGCGACGCGGCTGCTGCTGCTCAACCCGGACGCCACGATGGAGCCGGCGGACGTGTCCGCGCTGCTCGCCGCGGCCGGCGACGACCCGCTGGTGCTGCTGGCGCCGCGCGTGCTCCGGCCCGACGGATCGGTGTGGTTCGACGGCTCCGACCTGCACCTCGGCGACGGCAGGATCACAGCGACCCGCAACCGCGAGCGTCTCGGCGTCCGCGACGCGGAGCAGTGGCTCAGCGGGGCCTGTCTGCTCGCCACCGCCGAGCTGTGGCGGCGGATCGGCGGGTTCGGCGACGGGTACTTCCTGTACTGGGAGGATGTGGAGCTGTCCTTCCGGGCGCGTCGCGCCGGCGGCCGGGTGGAGGTCGTGGATGCGGCGACCGCGGTGCACGCCGAGGGCGGGACGCAGGGCGACGGGCATGCGACGAGCGGCGAGGCGAAGTCGGCGACCTACTACTACTTCAACATCCGGAACCGTCTCGTGTTCGCGGCGCGCAACCTCGACGCGGCGTCGGTGAAGCGCTGGCGGCGGGCCAGCATCCCGATCGCCTACGAGGTGCTGCTGCAGGGCGGACGGCGTCAGTTTCTGCGGTCTCCGGCCCCGCTCGCGGCGGCGTTCCGCGGGGTGCGCGACGGTCTGCGGGCCTCTCGGGGTACACGCTCCCGGTGAAAGTCCCCCGAACAGGGGAGCAACAATTGAGGATTTCTCGTCATAGACTGTGAGGGCAACAGAGACCCGACCCTGGTGCACTCCGAAGACCGAGATACGCGGATTCTCGCCCGCCCGTCACGGCCATCGCTTCCGTCGTCGGGTTCGTCCGTACCGACCGACGAGAACGAGAGAAGCCGATGCACAGCAAGGCGAGGCGATCAGGGGATCCGCTCAGCATCGCCATGGTCGGAACGCGCGGCGTTCCCGCCCGGTACGGCGGCTTCGAGACCGCCGTCGAAGAGGTCGGATCGCGCCTGGCCGAGCGCGGCCACCGTGTCGTCGTCTACTGCCGCCCGGGCGATGGCGAGCGCCCCGCCGAGTACCGCGGGATGGAGCTCGTCCACAAGGGCGCGATGCACCGCCGCTCGCTCGAGACCCTGAGCCACACGGGCCTGTCCGTCGCCCACCTGCTCCGCCACCGAACGGACGTCGCCCTGGTCTTCAACGCGGCCAACTCGCCGTACCTGCCGCTGATCCGCGCGGCGCGCATCCCGGTCGCCACCCACGTCGACGGCCTGGAGTGGAAGCGCGACAAGTGGAAGGGGACCGGCCGCCGCTACTACCGGCTCGCCGAATCGGCGGCCGTCCGCTGGTCCGACGGGCTTATCGCCGACGCGCAGGGGATCGCGGACTACTACCGCGAGGAGTTCCACGCGCCGACCCGGCTGATCGCCTACGGCGCACCGCGGGTCGCCGAGGAATCCGACCTGCTGGCGGGGCTCGGTCTGGAGCCGCAGGGGTATCACCTCCTGGTCGCCCGCTTCGAGCCGGAGAACCACGTCCACACCATCGTCGACGGATACCGCCGGAGCGGCGCCCGCCTCCCGCTCATCGTCGTCGGCTCCGCGCCGTACGCCGACGCATACACCGCCCGCGTCCACGACCTCGCGGACGACCGGGTGCGTTTCCTCGGCGGGGTCTGGGACCAGCGCCTCCTCGACCAGCTCTACGCCAACGCCTTCAGCTACCTGCACGGGCACTCCGTCGGCGGGACGAACCCCTCGCTCCTCCGGGCGATCGGCGCCGGAGCGCCCACCCTCGCCTACGACGTCGTCTTCAACCGCGAGGTGCTCGGCGACAGCGGCGCCTACTTCACCACAGAGGCGGATGTCGCCGGCGTCGTCGAGGCGGCGGAGGCCGACCCGGCCGGGCATCCCGCCCGCCGTGCGGCCACCCGCGCCCGCGCGGCCGGCTACGACTGGGACGACGTCGCCGACAAGTACGAACTGCTCTGCCGCGACCTCGCCGACGGCGTGCAGGTGCGCGCGAGGCGGCCTCTCACCGCGCAGCGCGTCGGCTCCGCCCCGCGCCTCACCGGCAAGGCGGTCGAGTCGTGACCGGCGGAACGCTCGACGGCACGGCCGCACGCGAGACGTACGGGTCGGTCCTCCGCCGGCTCGCCGCCGCGCAGAAGCCGGCCGCCCGCAGCGCGCCCGCCTACTCCCGCTTCGTCAACCGCCGGCTCGGCCGGTACCTGACGGCGTGGGCCTACCGGGCCGGGCTCACCCCGAACGGTGTCACGGCGATCAGCGCCGCGTGGACGTTCGCGGCCCTCATCCTGCTGGTCGTGTTCCCGCCGTCCTGGCTGCTGGGCATCGGCGTCGCGCTCATGCTCCTCATCGGCTACGCCTTCGACAGCGCGGACGGCCAGCTGTCCCGGCTGACCGGGCGCAGCAGCCCGGCCGGCGAGTGGCTCGACCACATGGTGGACGCCACGAAGGTCGTCAGCATGCCGCTGGCACTCGGTCTCGGGCTCTACCTGCACGACGCGGTACCGGTCGCCTGGCTCGTCGTCCCCCTCGTCTCGGCGGTGATCTCCTCCGTCCTGTTCTTCGGCATGATCCTCACCGAGCAGCTGCGCCGCCAGCACGGACGGGTCTCCCTGGCCGCCGACGCGCCCGGCCGCCCGTCCTGGCTGCGCGCGGTGCTGGTCCTCCCGATGGACTACGGGGTGCTCTGCCTCTCGTTCGTCCTGCTCGGCTGGCTCCCGGGCTTCCTCGTGCTCTACACCCTCATCGTCCTCGCGACGACGCTCTTCCTGTTCGCCGCAGCCGTCACCTGGTTCCGCGAGCTCCGTTCCGAAGGAGGCCGGCCATGACGTCGGACGACACCACCACCCCGCTGCCCACCCCGGACGAGCCGTCGCAGGAGAAGAAGGGCCGGTGGACGCGCAAGCGCATCGCGCTGGTCGCTCTCGCCGCGGTCGGCGGCCTCGCCATCGTGGCCGCGATCGTGATCGCCTCGGTGTACTCCTTCGCCCGTCCCCCGGGCGGCCCGGTGGCGAACGCCCTCAAGCCGGCGGCGACGCAGCTGCCGCGGCCCACCGATGCAGCGACGTCCACTCCAGCGCCCTCTGACGCACCGACGGGGGCGCCGGCGACGGCATCCCCGGCGAAACCCGGCGAGATGGATGCGCGCTTCGGCGGGGTCGTCGCCCAGACGGCCGAGGTCAAGCAGGATGTGAAGACGCCGTCGGGTCTGACCGCGAACGTGGTCTCCGTCGAGTCCTACACGGCGACCGCCACCCGCCCCGGCGAGGTCAGCGGACCGGCCGTCAAGGTGACGCTGCGGCTGACCAACGGGACCGGCGGGGCATTCCCCCTCTCGACGGCGACCGTCAATGCCTACTACGGTTCGGGTGCGACGCCCGCGGCGCCGGTGGCGGGCGACACCGCCGCCAAGCCGTTCACCGGATCGCTCCAGCCCGGAGCATCCGCCACGGCGGTGTACGTCTTCACGGTTCCGGCGGACGAGGATGGAGCGGTCACCGTGACCCTCAGCGACCAGGCGGGCGCCCAGCTCGTGGTGTTCCAGTGAGGCCGGCGGAGGGCCGCGGGACCGAGCACCGGGCGACCGAGGGGGAGAATCGATGAGCTCCAAGCAGTACGCGCAGGCGTTCCGGCGCTTCTGGTACGTCGTCGTCATCGCGACGATCGCGGGAGCGCTCCTGGGCTTCGGCCTGTCGCAGCTGGCGGTCAAGAGCTACACCGCGACCTCGGGGCTGTATTTCTCGCTGAACTTCGGCGGGTCCGCCAACGACCTCAGTCAGGGGTCCACGTACACGCAGAACCAGATGCTGTCGTTCGCGCAGCTCGCCGAGTCGCCCGTCGTGCTCACGCCCGTGATCGACCAGCTCGACCTGGCCATCACGCCGAGCCAGCTGGCCGACTCCATCTCGGTGAGCACGCCGCAGAACACGGTCATCCTCGAGCTCGCCGTGACGGACACCAGCCCGCGTCAGGCGGCGGACATCGCGAACGCGGTGGCGTCCAGCCTGTCGAGCACGGTCGAGCAGATCGCACCGAAGACCGCGCAGGGCGCGGCGACGGTGTCCGTTCGCGTGATCGAGCACGCCGCCGTCCCGAAGTTCGCCTCTTCGCCGAACACCCGGCTCAACGTGCTCTCCGGTCTGCTGCTCGGGCTCATCGCCGGAGCGCTGATCGTCGTGCTGCGCGCCACCTTCGACACCGGCGTCCACAACGCGGAGACCGCGACCGAGGTCGCGAAGGCCCCCCTCGTCGGATCGATCCAGCGCGAGAGGAACAAGGACGGCGTCCCCGTGCTCGTGTCGGCGCCGCTCTCCAACGCGGCGGAGGCCTATCGCCAGCTGCGGTCGAACCTCGAGTTCGTCACGCTCGGCTCCCCGACGCGGTCGTTCGTGATCACCTCGTCGATCCCGTCGGAGGGCAAGTCGCTGATCTCCTCCAACCTGGCGCTCGCGCTCTCCGAGACCGGTCAGCGCGTGCTGCTGATCGACGCCGACCTGCGTCGTCCCGCCATCGCCGGCTACACCGCGCTGTCGGGGAACGCCGGACTGACGTCCGTCCTCGCCGGACGCGCCGACTTCGAGGACGTCGTGCAGCGCTGGGGCGCAGGCGACCTGGATGTGCTGGCCGCCGGCCCCATCCCGCCGAACCCGAGCGAGCTGCTCTCGTCGCGGGCGATGAGCGATCTGCTGGAGCGCCTGCGCGCCCGGTACGACGTCATCGTCATCGACACCGCGCCGCTCGGCTCGGTCGCCGACGCCTCCATCCTCGCGCGCCAGGTGGACGGCGCGCTGGTCGTCGTCGACCGCACCCGGGTGCGGAAGCAGCAGCTCGCGCAGACGGTCGACTCGCTGCAGAAGTCGGGAGCGGCCGTGCTCGGCATCGTGCTCAACCGCGTCGCGTCGGGCAAGGAGCGCAACGCGTACTACATGGCGGAGCAGCCGGCGCGCCGCCTGGGTCTCCCCGGCCGCCGCGGAGCCGGGGCCGCGGCGGAGGCGGGTACGGACACGGACGCGGAGGCAGGCTCGACGAAGCGGCCGTCGAAGGGCGGAGCGGCTCAGAACGCAGCGGACGCCGAGTCCGCATCCGACGCGGCGCGCAGTCACAGCGCCTCCTGACCCATGGGCTTCCTCAGCGGCGCGCTCGTCGACCGGATGCTCCTGCTGGCGGTCGCGCTCGGCGTCGCCGTGCTGGGCTTCCTGGTGCTGCGCCGTGCGCCCCGACTGGCTGTGGCCTCCTGGATCGTCGTGCTGTGCTTCGTGCCGATCTGGCTGGGCTTCGGCATCGGCTTCAACGGCAACTACTACCTGCCGCCCGCCACCGCGGCGGCGCTCCTGGTCGTCGCGGCACTGCTTCCCGTCCGCCGGTTCCGGCTCAGCTGGATGGACGCGCTGATGACCCTCGTCGTGGTGGCGGCGCTCGCGTCCATCCTTGCGGGGAACGCGGGCATCGCCCTCGGCGCCGCGATCATCGTCGTCACGTACTTCGTCGCGGGCTACGTCGTCGGCCGCATCGCCCCGCTCCGCGTTGACCCGGCGTGGGTCCACGGCGCCATCGCGGTGTGCTTCACCATCGTCGCCGTCCTCGCGATCGTCGAAGGGCTGACGCACTGGAACCCCTTCGTGCTGATCAAGTCGGGCAACTCCCTCTACTCGATCTGGGGAACCATCCAGGAGCGCGGGGGCGTGCCGCGGGCGGAGGGGGCGTTCGGGCACAGCATCGCTCTGGGCGCGAGCCTCGCGATGGCCGTCCCGATCACGCTGGCGGCGCCGTTCCGCCTGTGGGTGCGCGGTCTGATGGTGCTCACCATGCTCGTCGCCACCGTCTACACGTTCAGCCGGATCGGGATGATCTGCGCCCTGCTCGGCGTCGCCCTCTCCGTGCTCTTCATGCGGGATGCGATCTCGCGCCGCGCGCGCATCGCCATCACGACGGCTGTCGTCCTGGCCTCCGCCGTGGTCTTCCCCCTGGTCTCCGCCGTGTTCGACGACGCGGGGGCGGAGGCGTCCAATAGTGCCGACTACCGCGGCGACCTCGTCTCCCTGTTCGGGACGATGAACCTGGTTGGCGTGGCGGGCTCCGCGCAGAAGAACTCGGCCGGCTCCCTCTACTTCGGCAACTTCCGGTCGATCGACAGCCAGCTCATCCTGACGGGGCTGACGAACGGGATCATCGTGCTCATCGCGATCGCGGTCGCGCTCGCCTTCGGCATCCTGCTGGTCCTCCGCGGGAAGGCGTCGCCCGCGACGATCGCGCTCGTCGCGCAGATCCCGGCGTTCGCGACGGTCGCCCTGATCACCCAGTACTCGATCTTCGTCTGGTTCGTCGCGGGGCTGGCGGCGACGACGCAGCTCGCGCCGGACGCCAGCCGTCCGCTCGTCCTCGGGCTTCCTGCGCGCGTGCCGCAGCGGGATGCGTCGCAGGATGAGCTCGCCGCAGGACGCCGCTGAGCCGGGACCGGCGCGGCGGCTGAATCGTCAGCGCCGTGCGACGGCCCGGACGAGTTCCGCGATGCGCCGGCGGTACGACTCCGGGCTGTGCTTGCGCCGCGCGGTCTCGGCGTCGTCGTCGAGGAGCGGCGCCGCAGCGTCCCACTCCGCGATGGTGCGCTCGAGCGCGTCGGCCAGCGAGGTCGCGTCGCCCGGCTCGACGGTGACCGTGGTGCGGTAGCCGTCCGTGGCCTCCAGCAGCCCGCTGGTGGCGCTGGCGATCACCGGCCGGCCGCTGAGGATGCCCTCGACCGCTGTGTTGCCGAACGGCTCGTCGGCGACCGACGGCACCAGGACGACGTCGCCGGTGCTCAGGAAGTCCCAGACGGAGGGCTGGAAGCCCCGGAAGGAGACGCGCGACTGGAGGCGCTTCGCCTCCACCTTGTCGCGCAGGTCGCGTTCGTACCACTCGTAACCGGGGAAGACGGCGCCGACGAGATCGAGCCTGGCGGGGATCCCGCGGGCGTCGAGTTCGGCGATCGCGTCGATGGCGACGTCGACGCCCTTGCGCGGCGAGAGCCGCCCGATGTAGGTCACCCGGAGGTCGCCGTCGAGCTGCGGACGCGCCGGGCTGCGGGTCTCCGGGCCCGGAACGGCGTTGTAGACGATGTGGGTGCGGCGGCCGAGGGCCGGGAAGGCGCTCTCGAGCACGCCGACGCTGAAGCGGCTGTTCGCGATGACGCTCTCCGCCAGCAGCAGGGGAGCCGAGAGCACGCGCTTCACCAGACGGGACGCGGTGGCCTCGCCCTCGTGGACGTGTGCGACGACCGGCACGCGGGCCAGCCGGGCGAGCCCGATCCACAGCGGGATGGTCACCGTGTTCACGTAGACGGCCGCCGGCCGCTCACGGCGCAGCAGAGCCGAGCCGGCCCGGATGCCGCGGGCCGTGGTGGCGGCGAACCGGAGGAAGCCGCGGGGCCGGAGGACGCTCTTGCGGAGGACGGGCGAGGCGCACAGCTCCACCCGCGCGCCCCGCCGTCGCAGCTCGGCGACGAGGGGGCCGTCGCCGGGGATCGCCACGATGACGTCCCAGCCGTCGTCGACCAGCCCGCTCACGGACTCGAGGAGCACCCGGTCGGAGCCGTACAGCTCCGAACCGGGGTGCGCCACGAGGATGGTGCGGCGAGCTCTGCCCGCTCCGCTCACGGGACCGGAACCACCGCGAAGTTGTCGAACCGGGTGGTGACGGGGATGTCGGTCGCGGTGCCCGAGATGTAGGTGCGCAGCCCGGTCGTGCCGGCCACCTGGAGGGCGGCGGTCGTGTCCGTGGTGCTGAGCATCCAGTTCGCGGGTTCCGTGCCGGTCGCGGACCACACCTTGGCGCGGATGGTGGTCGGCGATGTGCCGAACACCTGGACCCGCACCTTGAGCTGGTCGCCCGCGAGAGCGGTCAGCCCGGTGATGTTGGCGGCCTGGAGGGTGGTGGAGCCCTGCAGCAGCTGGAGCTGCACGGCGCCTCCCGACTTCACCCAGACGCGGCCCTCGTAGTCCGCCGATCCGACCATGCGGCCGATCGCCGAGTAGTAGATGCCGCCGCCGGTCGCCGCCTTGTCGGCGGAGATGGTGACCGTGACATCCGACCTGGTCGAGGTGACCGAGTTGAGCAGAGCCGTCTTGGTGGACCCGGCCGCGGCCACCTGCTGGCCGAGGCCGTTGGTGGTGTTGAAGCTGGTCGCGCCGCCCGAGAGGGTCCACGCGCCGCCGATGTCGGCGGTGCCCCAGCCGTTGGCCGTCGTCCGCTCGAAGCCGTCCTGAGCGATCGCGTTGGGTGCCGGCGCGGTGGCCGTCACGGTCTTGGTGGCCGTGGCGGTCCCTCCGCGGTTGTCCGTCACCGTGAGCGTGATCGTGTAGGTTCCGGCGGCCGCGTAGGTGTGGCTGTCGGTGGCTCCGCTCCCGGTGGCGCCGTCACCGTACGCCCAGGCGTACGAGGCGATGGTGCCGTCCGGGTCGGCCGATGCGCTGCCGTTGACCGCGACCTGCAGGTTGCTGGCCGTCGCCGTGAAGGAGGCGGTCGGCAGCTGGTTCGGCGGGACGGTCGTGGTGACCTGGTGCTGGACCTGGTTGGTCGCGCCCTTGTCGTCCGTCACGGTCAGCGTCACGGTGAACGTGCCGGCCGCCGCGTAGGCGTGGGTCGTGGTCGCGCCGGTGCCGGTCGCTCCGTCTCCGAAGTCCCAGGCGTAGGAGGCGATGGTGCCGTCCGCGTCGGTCGAGCCCGAGCCGTCGAACGCTGCCGACAGGTTGGTCACCGACGAGGTGAACGCGGCCGCGGGCGGCTGGTTCGGCGGCGGAGCCTGCACGGTGATGTCGTGCAGGACGCTCGTCGGCGTTCCCTTGTCGTCCGTCACCGTCAGCTTCACCGTGAAGGTGCCCGCGGCGGCGTAGCTGTGGGTCGCGGTCGCGCCGGTCCCCGTCGCTCCGTCTCCGAAGTCCCAGGCGTAGGAGGCGATGGTGCCGTCCGGGTCGGACGATCCGGATGCGTCGAACGAAGCGTTCAGGAAGGTCGCGTTCGAGGTGAATGCGGCCACCGGGGGCTGGTTCGGCGGCGGTGCGGTGACGCCCACGTTCTGCGTCGTCGCGTTGGTCGCGCCCTGGTTGTCGGTCACCGTGAGCGTCACGGCGTAGACGCCGGTGCCGTTGTAGGTGTGCGACGCGGTCGCTCCCGTGCCGGTCGATCCGTCTCCGAAGTCCCAGGCGTAGGAGGCGATGGTGCCGTCCGGGTCGGACGACGCCGACGCGTCCACGTTCACCGTCAGCACCGAGGTGCTCTGAGTGAACGACGCGACCGGAGTCTGGTTCGGCAGGGTGCCCGTCGTGGCCAGGCTGTAGTGGTTTGCCACATCCTGAGCAGAGAGGACCGAGCCGTAGACCGCGGCCTCGTCCAGCGTCCCGTTGAAGTACGGGCCGGTGGAACCCCAGGTGTTGTCCCCGCCGATGCGCCAGTAGCCGTTGTAGGCCTGCGCGCTCGTCTGCGGGTTGGTGCCGACGAGCTGGCCGTCGACGTACAGCTTCATGCCGTCGGCGCCCTGCGAGGCGACCGCCTGGTGCCACTGGTTGTTGTTCAGCGGAGTGGGCGATGTGATGGTGTTCGCCTGGCCGGTCCAGGTGCCGAACACGATCCGTCCGTCGTCCTGCATGTAGACGTGGCGGTCGTAGTTGCTCGACAGTCCGGTCTTGGCGTCGCCGAACCCGATCAGCTTCCCGCCCTTGGTGGTGCTGGTCTTGAACCAGATCTCCTCGGTGTAGGTGGTGGGGTTGCTGATCTGCGTCTTGCTGGTCACGAGACCGCCGGTCGAGCCGGAGTTGTTCGTGTTGAACTTCACCGCCTTGTCGGTGGTGCCGGGCAGCACGCCGGTCTGGTTCTTCGTCGTCGCGGTCCCGGAGTATGCGCCGGTGGTGCCGTACGGGTCGGAGCCGGCGGCGGTGCTGCCGCTGGTCTCCTCGAGCCGCCAGTAGATGTCCGGCGATGCGTTGTAGACGGCCTGGCCGTAGGCGTCCGCGGGGGCGGGCGTCAGCGGCGATGGCCGGCCGGAGGCGATGTACTGGTTGGTGACGGTGGTCTTGTCGAGCACGGTCGGGTAGAGCGACACCTGTCCGATGTCACCGCCGAAGAAGTTGCTCGCCGGCTGGTTCGGCCAGCCGCCGACGTTGTCTCCGCCGATCCGCCAGTAGCCCGTGTAGGCCTGGCCGGCGGTGACGTCGGTGCGAGCGCCGGCGGGACGGCCGTCGAGGTACAGGCGCATGCCGTTCGCGCCGAGCGACGCGGTGACCTGGTGCCACTGACCGTCGTTGTAGCCGGTGCCCGTGCTCAGCGTCTGCGTCGCTCCGGTGTACACGCCGTAGATGATGCGGCCGGAGTTGTCCATGTAGACGTGCCGGTCGTAGCTCCCGGATGTGCCGGTGTTCGCGTTGCCGAAGCCGATGATCTTGCCGCCGCTGGTGCTGGTGGTGCGGAACCAGGCGGAGACGGTGAACGTGTTCGGTCCGGCGATCGCGGTCGGCGTCACGGCCAAACCGGTGCTGCCGTTGAAGGTCGCCGCGGTGACGCCCGAGATCGGTCCGGCCGCTCCCTGGGTCACGCCGGTCTCCGTGAGGTCGGTGTACCCGATGTGGTCGAGGGCGGTCGTGCCGCTCGCCTCGTCCATCGGCCAGTAGGCGGACGCCCCGGCCTGGGTCACCGCGTCGGCGTAGGGTCCGCCGGAGCTGGTGGCCGTGACGGTCACAGCGTTCGTGTCACGCGATGTCGTGTTGCCGAACGGGTCGTAGACCTTGACGTGGTAGATCGGATGGCTGCCGGGGGTGAGGCCGGTGTCCGTGAAGCCGATCAGCGGTCGCGTGTAGAAGTTCGAGCGGACGGTCGTCTGGTAGACAGGCGTCGTCCCCGCGTCGCGGTAGACCTTGTACGTCAGGTAGCCGTTGTCCATGTCGTAGGTGGCGGCGAAGCTGACGCGCACCTGACCGGCGTTGAACGAGGCGGCCGTCGGCGTGAGCGGGATGCCCTGCGGGCCGACCTTGTTCGGTGCGGACGACGGGACGGCGAAGCGGGCGAGGCCCTGCTGCGCGATGCCGTTCACGGTCGGGAACTCGCCGCCGTAGACGACGTACTTGCTGTTGCCCGAGACGCTCCAGGTGGCCTGGCTCTGCCCGGTGAAGGTGCCGACGGTCCACTTCGGGAACCAGTCGAGCAGCGACGGGGACGGCGTGCCTGCCCAGTTGTAGTAGCCGTACGGGTCGGCCGTGATCGTGCCGGTCGCGGCCTTGCTGAACGCGATCGAGTTGTAGAACGTCCACTGCGGGCTGGTCTGCGGGAAGCCGCCGATGTTGCCGCAGTAGTGCGGGTGCCCGGCGACGTACAGCGGGCCGTTGTCGCCCTGCGGGTAGATGGAGTACGTGTCGCCGTGGCAGTCCTCGACCCAGTTGATCGACCCGGTGTTCGGATCGGCCGAGAAGCTGCCCTCCAGGTTGCCTCCGGCGCCGAACACGTAGCCCGAGCCGTAGATCCGGTCGCTGGTGGCGTAGAGGGCCGTGATGCTCGCCTGGGTGCCCGCGTTGCGGACCGTCTGGTTCGCAGCGAAGGGGAGGATGGCGGCCGTGCTGGCGTCCACCGCCGCGAGGCCGTAGTTGGCGACGCCGCCGATGTTCTGGAAGCGGCCGCCGACGATGAGCTTGGAGCCGTCCTTCGTCAGCGTCAGCGCATCCACCGGGGCGTCGGCGTTGGCCTGCCAGTTGAGGGTCGAGCCGTCGGTGGCGCTGACCGCTCCGACGTACGCGCGGGCGACGCCGTTGATGGTGGAGGCGTCGCCGCCGGTGTAGACGACCGTGTTGGATGCCGCGACGGCGCGCGTCTGCGACTCCATGATCGGGCGGAACGAGCTGATGACCGTGTTCGTCGCCGTCGAGAACGCGGCAAGGCGGTAGTAGCCCTTGCCGTCGATCGAGGTGAAGTCGCCCACCACGTAGATGCGGCTGCCGTCGGGCGATGCGGTGATGCCCAGCGCCTGCGCGTTCAGGTTCGGCGCGAACGGGAGCAGCGCGCCGGTGGTGATGTCGTAGGCGAGGATGTTGTTGCGCGCCACTTCGTTCGTCCCGGCCGGCGACCCTGCCGGACGGGCGGAGGTGAACTTGCCCGCGACGTAGACCGTGTTGCCCACGACCGTCTGCGCCCAGGCGACGCCGTTGATCTGCGGCGCCGGGAGCACGTCATCGCTGACCGTGACCGGCGTCGCCGGATTCGTCGGGTCGGGCGGTGCCGTGTCCGCTGCGGCGGGCTGCGCGATGGCGAGGCCGCCGAAGACGAGGCCGATCGCCGTGAGGACGGCGGTCAGGATGCCCAGTGAGCGAGAGCGTGGGCGGTGTGTTGTGCTCATGACAACCTCGGTGTCTTTCGGTCGGGGGAGGGAGCGAGGAGGTTGGGCGTCGGGGCGCATCAGTACGCCCCAACGGGATGTGTCAGCACCTTCACGGTGCGCCACATGATGACGAGGTCGCCGGTCAGCGACCAGTTCTCCACGTAGTAGAGGTCCAGACGGACGCTCTCCTCCCAGGAGAGATCGGATCGACCGTTCACCTGCCACATCCCGGTGAGTCCCGGCTTGATGTAGAGGCGGCGGTGGACGTGGTTCTCGTAGCCCTCGACTTCGGAGGGCAGCGGCGGGCGCGGGCCCACCAGGCTCATGTCGCCGAGGAAGACGTTGACCAGCTGCGGGAGCTCGTCGAGCGAGAACTTGCGCAGGTAGTGGCCGACGCGGGTCACCCGGGGGTCGTGCTTCAGCTTGAACAGCACGCCGTTGCCGTCGTTCTTCTCCTGCAGGGCGGCGAGGCGCGCCTCCGCGTCGACGACCATGGACCGGAACTTGTACATCGTGAAGCGCTCGCCGTTGCGGCCGACGCGCTCCTGCGCGAACACGACCGGACCGTTGTCGTCGAGCTTCACCAGCACGGCGATCGCCAGGAAGAGGGGGGAGAGCAGCAGCAGCGCGATCCCGGAGACGAAGAAGTCGAAGGCGCGCTTGAGCACGTGCTTGCCGCCCTCGAACTGCGGGATCTCCACGTGGATGAGCGGGAGCCCCTCGACGGGGCGGAAGTGGATGCGCGGACCCGCGACATCGGTGAGCGGCGAGGCGAGCACCAGCTCGGTCGCCGTGCCCTCCAGCTTCCACGCCAGCTTGCGGACGAAGTCCCCGCTGCTGAGGGCGCGGCCGGCCACGATCACCGTGTCCGCGCCCAGCCGCGCCGCAGCGTCTGCGACCCCCGACAGGTCGGAGACGATCGGTACCTCGCGCTCGGGGCCGGCGATCCGGCGCCGCATCTCTGCGTCCTTCTTCGCCCCCTTGCGCTTTCCTGTGTCGAGAGCGGCACCCACGACGTTGTAGGCCGCTCCCGACTTCTGGTGGATCTGACGGACGACGTAGTCGACGTCGTCGAAGCGCCCGACGACCAGGGCGCGCGAGAGGTAGTGGTCGAAGATGCGCTGCCGGATGAGCCAGTGGCGCCACAGCCAGCGCGAGAAGAGGACGCCGGCGAGCCCGGCGGGCAGCGCGACGATGAAGTAGCCGCGCGCGATGTCGACCTTAGCGACGAGGAAGAGGATGGCCAGCAGGCCGAAGGTCGTCGCGGTCGCCGAAACGACGCGGCGGTACTCCGAGACGCCGAGGCCGACGACGCGCGCATCCCGCGTGTGGTAGACGGACAGCGTGAACAGCCAGGTCGTCGCGATGATCAGCGACAGGTACAGGTAGTCGATGTGGAACACCGCCGCCGGGGCCGCCGCGTCGTCGAAGCCGAAGCGCACGAAGACCGCGCCGATCGTCGCGGCGAGGATGATGGCCGTGTCGGTCGCGAGCAGGCGGTACCGGTAGAGGCGGGCCCAGTTGCGCTCGGTGCTCAGTCCATGCAGCGCGGTCGGGGCGACCGGGGCGTGGAGGCGCGGGCGGATGACAGTCATGCCTGCGCCCCCACGAGGCGGCCCACCGGGGAGCCGACGGCGGCTGGGGGGAAACCGTGGTCTCGAACGGCTTCACCGCCGCCGACTCCGCTCAGGGGGTGACGGTCGTGGAATCGCGCGCGCCGAGCGCTCCCCGTTCGGATGGGGTTGAGTGCGGGAAGCGCTCGGCGTGGCGAAATCGGGTACACGTTTGTCACCTGCGGGTCGGGTTGGTGCATCTTCGGGTGGTGTGGACGATCGGAGTTCGGCTACCGTTAAGTGACTGTTCCTCACCTATCCACAAAAGTGAGAATACATCGTTTTCTCAGCTTCGCGTCACCCGCTTTTGGGGGTGAAAATTCCTCAACTTCGGTCCGCGAACATCCTCCCGGGGGGCGTCTGTCGGTCGTCGCGCCTAAGCTGGCGGCATGTGCGGCAGGTTCGCGATGGACGACAGAGTCAACGCCGAGATCACCGAGTTCGTCGAGGCGACGGGGCGCCGGCCCGAGGAGTGGACGGCGAACTGGGAGGCGGACTACAACATTGCGCCGACCGACGACATCCCGGTGCTCATCGATTCCCCGAAGACCCGGGAGCTGCGGTTCGAGCGCGCGCACTGGTCGCTGGTGCCCTCATGGTCGGACACGCTCAAGCTGAAGTTCCCGACCTTCAACGCCCGGGCGGAGGAGATCGCCGAGAAGTCGACCTGGAAGAAGCCGGTGCAATCGCATCGCGCGATCGTCCTGGCGCGGGGCTACTACGAGTGGCAGGGACCGAAGGGCAGTAAGACGCCGTTCTTCATCCGCTACCCCGAGGGCCGGCTGATGGGGTTCGCCGGGCTGTACTCGTGGTGGCGCGACCACAGCAAAGCCGACGACGACCCCGACCGCTGGGTGCTGACGGCGACCATCCTGACGTCGGACGCCGTGCAGACGCTCGCCGACATCCACGACCGCAACCCCGTCATCCTGCCCGAGGAGATGTGGCAGCACTGGATCGACCCGTCGATCGTCGGAGACCAGGCCCTCGTCGACGAGGCGGTCCGCGCGGGCGTCGCCGAGGCCGAGACCCTGCGCTTCGACCAGGTTGCTCCCTTCAAGACCTCCGACGACGGCCCCCAGCTCATCCGGCCGGTGGACGCGGCCTGAGGGAGATCGACCGTCCGGCGCGAACTGGCCCTCCGGCGCAAGCTGCCCCCGGTCGAGCCGCGAAGCGACTCAGCGGGTCAGCTCGATGATCGCGCTCCGGTGCGTCTCGATCCGGCGCCCGGTCTCGGCGAAGCCGAGCGACTGGAGCTCGCCCAGGCCCCAGGTGTCCTCCGCGCCATCGACGTCCAGCTCGATCAGCCACACCCGCTCGACGCCGTCGAACCGGCCGCGTTGCGCCGCCTGGTCGACCGAGTAAGCGCGGTCCGCCCACCAGGTGTTGCGGCTGTACGGCACATGGATGGTCACATCCTTCAGCCCGCGGAAGCCGTCCGGATAGGTGCGCATCGCCAGCCGGGGGCGCTGTGACGGCTTGGCCGACTCGTCGAACACCACGGCGTCGCCGCGCCCGGCGTTGGCGGCCATCGCCGCGCTGACCTCCGCCCAGTCGCTGTCGTTCTTGGCGTACGGACCGCGCTGCAGCGCGTACACCGGCGCACACGCGGCGGCGAACGCGATCGTGGCAGCGGCCGTCACGGCGACCGTTCGCCGCACGTCGCTCCCGAGCGTCCGGCCGAGCACCAGGATGCCCTCGGCCACCAGCAGTGCCGCCGCGGGCGCGGCGAAGGTCGAGTAGCGGCCGGTGTACATCGGCTGCACCAGGTTCACCAGCAGCATCGCGCCGGTCGGCAGGAACAGCCAGGCGGCGCCGACGAGCCGGGTCGAGACCGCACGGGGGCCCGGCGGCATCGGCGGAGCAGCGCCGGATGCGCGGAGCCGCCAGGTGCGCCAGGCGGGCCACAGGGCCACGCCGATCAGCGGCCACGCGAGGACGGCCACCCACGGCATCCCGAACCAGAGGAAGAAGTACCAGGTGGATGCCTCCTCCGGGGCGCTGCTGAGGTAGGCGATCTGACCGCGCTCGAGGTAGGCGAGGACCGCAAGCGGCGCGACGGAGAGCACCGCAGCGCCGGCGGAGACGGCCCAGCGGCGCAGCGTCGCCCGGGGCGCCCGGGAGAACAGCAGGATGGCGGCGTGCGCGACGAGCAGCGTCAGCGAGTACAGGAAGAGGTAGGCCGCGAGCGCCGTTCCGACCCCGTACAGCAGCCAGGCGAGGCGCCGCGCCCCCGGCGCGAGCCGGCGGCCGCCCCCGTCGATCAGCCACACCAGCAGGAGCGTGAGCCACGCGGCGGCGGCCGCCGTGAAGGCATACGAGCGCGCTTCCTCCCCGGCGTACGTCAGCCGGGGGAGAACGCAGGCGACGACGCCGGCGACCACCGCGGCCCGCGCTCCGCCGCGCCGGCCGGCGAGCAGCGTGACCGCCGCGACCGCGGCGCCGACCGCGAGCGCGCTCGGCAGCCGGAGCGCGAAGGCGCTCTCGCCCGCCAGCCGGATCCAGCCGTGCATGAAGAGGTAGTAGACGCCGTGCACCGCGTCGACGTGCAGGAGCATCCCGAACAGGCTGCCGAGCGGCCGCTTCGCCGAGAGCAGGGTCGCCGCCTCGTCGCCCCAGAGGGACGGCACCCAGCTGAACGCGGCGCAGAGGATGGTCGCGACGAGCCCGGCGGCGACCGCGATCGTCCACGGCCGCACCGCGCGCAGCGGCCGGCCGGCACGGAGATCCGGTTCGACGAGGACAGTCATGGACACAGCTTCTGATCGCCGGGTGAGTACACGCCCAGCCAATCAGACAACACTGGGCGAACCCCGGGCGAGCACTTCGGAAACTCAAAGCGGCACCGCCCGGCCGAGCGGGGTCACCGGACCCCGGGCGTTCCAGCAGCTCACGCCGGGCGCCCGGGGTCCGCCCCACACACGCCGGGAACACTCGGGCGCCACGGGGGCGCCGTCGTCACATCCAGCGTGCTCGCAGCCGAGGCTAGGCCGCCCTGACGCCGACGGGCAGGGGATGACGACCGCGCGAAGCGGTGGTAATCGCGTCGCCGCTCAGACCTCGCCGCGGCGCGCGCCCGCCCACAGATCGACGCCGGCGTCGGTGGCGTGCTCGTCGATCTCCGCGAGCTCCTCCGGCGTGAACTCGAGGTTGTCGAGGGCCGCGACGTTCTGCTCCAGCTGCTCGACGCGGCTGGCGCCGATGACCAGCGACGTCACGCGCTCGTCGCGCAGCGCCCAGGCCAGCGCGAGCTGCGCGAGGGTCTGTCCGCGTCGCTCCGCGATGGTGTTGAGCGCCCGCAAGCGCGCGACCGCCTCGTCGGTGAGCCAGTCGGCGTCGAACGAGGTCCCTGCGCTCGCGCGCGACCCCTCCGGGACGCCGTCGAGGTATTTGCCGGTCAGCATCCCCTGCGCCAGTGCGGTGAATCCGATGACGCCGACGCCGAGGTCTTCGACCGTGTCGAGCAGGCCCTCGGTCTCGATCCAGCGGTTCAACATCGAGTACGACGGCTGGTGGATGAGCAGCGGCGTCCCGAGGTCGCGCAGGATCTCGGCAGCGCGGCGGGTCTCGTCCGGTCCGTAGGACGAGATGCCGACATAGAGCGCCTTGCCCGAGCGGACGGCCGTGTCGAGCGCCTGCATGGTCTCCTCCAGAGGGGTGGAAGGGTCGGGCCGGTGCGAGTAGAAGATGTCGACGTAGTCGAGGCCGAGGCGCTGCAGCGACTGGTCGAGGCTCGCCAGGACGTACTTCCGGCTGCCGCCGCCCTGGCCGTACGGGCCGGGCCACATGTCCCAGCCGGCCTTGCTCGACACGACGATCTCGTCGCGGTACGGCCGGAGGTCTTCGGCGAGGATGCGTCCGAAGTTGATCTCGGCCGCGCCGTAGGGCGGTCCGTAGTTGTTCGCCAGGTCGAAGTGCGTGATGCCGAGGTCGAAGGCGCGGCGGACGATGGCGCGCTGGGTCTCGAAGGGGCGGTCGTCTCCGAAGTTGTGCCAGAGTCCGAGCGAGAGGGCGGGCAGGTCGAGCCCGCTGCGTCCGGTGCGGCGGTAGATCATGTCGTCATAGCGGGAGGGGTTCGCAACGTAGGCCATGCGTCCAGGTTCGCCGACGCGGGCCGGTGCTGTCCAACATCCCGAACGGATCGGATCCATCGGTGGCGCTGCTCGATCGGCCCTGCGCCCCCGGGCGCCCTCGGGTGAGACGGAAGCGGCGGCCGTGCCCGGAGGGACACGGCCGCCGCTTCGCGGTCGGGGGCCGGGATCAGGTTCGGCTCGCACCTCGCCGGATCCATCCGATGATGGCGGTGATCACGAAGAGGACGAGTCCGAGGATCGCCAGCCAGATGAGGCCCTTGATGGCGAACCCGAGGATGGCGAGGATCGCCCAGACCACGAGCAGGATGATGATGAGAGCTATCATGCCCACATCTGACTCCCGTCCGGCCGTCCCGTCAATGACGAGCCGTGGGCCTTGTGCCGGGAGCCGGCCTGTGGCATGAGTCGGAGCATCAGACCGCGCCCCACGAACACGGGCCACTCGTATTGGGGCGCGCAACGCCGTGGAGCGGAGGTCTACCGTTGGCGGCATGTTCCGGTTCCCTCGTGAAGCGACGCGCCGGCGGCGGCCCGACCCCGCCGTCGGCTCGTTGCTCGCTGGGGCGATGGCGGGCGGCATCCGTGACATCTACGGCCACACCGTCACGTACGTCCCGGAAGACCTCGTCTACGTCGAGCGGCTGTTCACCGATCTCCGCACCGACGACGGGTTCGTGGGCGACGAGTTCACGCTGCAGAGCCTGGGCTGCCTGATCGGCGAGATCCTGGTCCGCACCGACGGCGGCCGGTGGAGTACCGCCGCGCCGCGCCGGGGAGTCCGCGAGGACGCCGGGCTCGCCGTGGTGCTCCCGAACGGGCGCACGGTGAACCCGATCCGCGCCGCGTACGACCGGGCGGACCGCGGAGCCGACTCGTCGGTCATCCGGTTCCGCCAGGTCGCCCTCGCCTCCTGACGCCTCGGCGGTACTGCCTAGCCGGGTGACGCCGACCGCGCCCATACTGCGGCCGTGAACGCAGTGCATCGCCCTCGACCCGCCGCCGGACGCGCCATCGCGGGCGTCTCGGCGCTCCTGCTGACCGCCGCCGTGCTCGCCGGGTGCGCCCCGTCGAGCCCGTCCGACTACACCGGCACCTGGACGTCCGACCATCCGTCCGGCACCCGGCTCGAGCTGAAGGACGGCGGCCAGCTCAGCGGCGACGACGGCTGCAACACGCTGACGGGCACGTGGAGCGAGTCGAAGGGGTCGATCACCTTCGGCCCCCTCGCTGCGACGCAGAAGGCCTGCCCCGACATCGATCCGTGGCTGTCGAAGGCCGCGAGCGCGCGCTCCGACGGCGACACCCTGAACGTCTACGACCAGGCCGGCACCCAGATCGGCGTCCTCGACCGCACCTGACCCGCGCCCATCCCCCCATCCCCCCACCGTCGAGTCCGCGAACTTTGCACGCGACGCGCCGCGCGGGCGTGCAAAATTCGCGGACTCGACGGGGGGCGGCGCGGGTAGGGTGTGGCCGAGGGAGGAGGCCGCGTGCGGGTGACGTCCTGGCTCCGACGACACGATCCGGGGTTGAGCGCGCTGCGTCGAGCGGCGCGGGCGGCCATCGTCGTGCCGCTGCTGTTCCTGCTCGGGAGCCGCGTGATCGGCAACCCCGAGGTCGCCCTGTTCGGTGCGTTCGGCGCCTTCGCCATGCTGCTCTTCGTCGACTTCGGCGGCCCGTTGCGCGAACGCGTCCAGGCGCACGCCGCGCTCGCCGTGACCGGCGCGATCCTGGTCAGCCTCGGCACACTCGCATCGTCGCCGGTGTGGTTGTCCGCGGTCGCCATGGCGGTCGTCGCGCTGGTGGTGCTGTTCGCGGGATCGGTGAGCTCGGTCATCGCCTCGGCCGGAACCTCCCTGCTCCTCGCCTTCGTCCTCCCCGTCTCCGTGCCCGGCACGGTGGCCGACATCGGCCCGCGGCTGCTCGGCTGGGGCATCGCCGCGGTCGTCGCCCTCGTCGCGATCACCCTGCTCTGGCCGGCGCCGGCCCGCGAGCCGCTCCGGCGTCCGGCGGTCGAGGCGTCCCGCGCCCTCGCCGCCCGCATCCGCGCCGAGCTCCCGGCGATGGGGGACGCCGCGGACATCGCCGCTCTGCGCGAGCGCACGGCGGCGGCAGGGGACGCCGCGGTCGGCGCGCTGCAGCAGGTCTTCCTCGCAACGCCCTACCGTCCGACCGGGCTGAGCGCGCCGGCGCGCACGGTCGTCCGCCTAGTCGACGAGTTGAACTGGCTGAATGCGGTGATCGGCCAGATGGTCCGCCATCGCACCGCAGCGCTCGACGGGGAGGCGATCGGCCCGGCACGGGCGGCGGCATCGCGGCTCGGAACGGCGGCCGCGGATGTGCTCGAGGAGGGCGCCATCGTCCTCGCCCAGCACGCCGCCGATCCCGCAGCCCTGGAGGCGGCGCTCGATCGCCTCGCCGCCGAACGCGTCGCCGTCGAGCAGGCGACGCTTGCCGTCTCGCCTGTGCCGGGGGGAGCGGTCTCCGACGCGCAGGCCGAGCGGTTCGTGGCGGCCCTGGACCCGGGGTTCCGCGCCCAGGAGCTCGCCTACGCCGTCGAGACCGTGGCGGGCAACATCGTCCTGACGGCTCGGGCGGAGCGCCGAACCTGGTGGCAGCGGATGCTGGGCCGCCAGCCCGGCGATCTGAGCGGCCCGCTCGCGGCGGCGACCGAACGGGCGACCGGGTTCGTCGGCTGGAACTCGGTGTGGCTGCGGAACAGCATCCGCGGTGCGATCGGTCTCGGCCTCGCCGTCCTGCTCGCCAAGGCGACCGGCGTGCAGCACTCGTTCTGGGTGGTGCTCGGCACCCTGTCCGTTCTCCGCTCCAGCGCGCTGAACACCGGGCAGACCGCCCTGCGCGGCGTGCTCGGCACGGTCGTCGGCGTGATCGTCGGAGCGGCGGCCCTGTTCGTCATCGGCGGCAACCCGGTGGCGCTCTGGCTGGTGCTCCCCGTCGCGATCCTGATCGCGGGCATCGCGCCGGCCACCATCTCCTTCGCGGCAGGACAGGCGGCGTTCACCGTCGTCCTCGTCCTGCTGTTCAACGCTATGGCGCCGACCGGGTGGACCGTCGGCCTCATCCGGATCGAGGATGTCGCCCTCGGCTGTGCCGTCAGCCTCGTCGTCGGCGCCCTGTTCTGGCCGCGCGGCGCCTCGGCATCGCTGCGCTCGGCCGTCGGAGACGCCTACCTGACCGGCATCGCCTACCTGCGGGCCGCGGTCGAGTTCGGGCTGGCGCGCTGCGACCCCGCGACCTCGCGGAGTGCCGAGCCCCGGCAGGCGTCGCTGCGCGCGGCGGCGGCGTCCCGTCGGCTGGACGACGCCTTCCGCACCTATCTGACGGAGCGGGGAGCGAAGTCGCGCCCGCTCGCGGAGGTGACGGCGACGGTCTCGGGTGTCGCGGGTATCCGTCTCGCGGCCGACGCGATCCTGGAGCTGTGGCGCGGCCAGGCGGCCGACCCGAGTGCCCAGGCTGACGCCAGTGCACAGCCGGATGCGGACCGCATCCCGCGCACGCTCGATCCCGTTCCCGGCGCCGCCGCAGCGCACCCGACCCTCGACGGGCAGGTGGACCGCCTGGAGGACTGGTACAGCGCCCTCGCCTCCGCACTGACCGCCCGCGACGACCTGCCGGCGCCGGCACCGTGGGATCCCGCCTCCGACCGGTCGCTCGCCTCCGCCGTGCTGGGCGAGCTCGACCACTCGCCGACCGGAGCCGCGACGGCCGTCCGCATCATCTGGACCGCCGACTACCTCGAGGTCGTCCGCCGCCTCGAGCGGGCGATCGTCCCGCCGGGCGCAACGCCCGCCCAGCTGCCCGCGGAGGCCGGACGCGGGGGCTAGCCGCGCACTCCCGCCGCGCTGGATGATCTGCACGTCATCATCGCCACGAGGGGAGCACCATGCAGCAGAACGAACCGGCACCGAGCATCCGGGAGGCCCACCGCGCCGCGAGCGCGACGCTGCCGTTCTCCGACGATGCGGATTTCGCGGCAGCCGATCGCGGCTTCCTCGGCACCCTGGATGACCCGGCCATCCGCGACGAGTCCGGCCGGGTGGTCTGGGACACCTCCACGTTCGGCTTCCTCGACGGGGATGCGCCTCTCACGGTGCATCCCAGCCTGTGGCGGCAGGGCCGGCTCGTCCTGAAGAACGGGCTGTTCGAGGTGACGGAGGGCCTGTACCAGGTGCGGGGTCTCGACCTGTCGGTGATGTCGTTCATCGAGGGAGACTCCGGCGTCATCGTCGTCGACCCGCTGCTCACGAAGGAGACCGGAGCCGCCGCTCTGGGGCTGTACCGCCGGCACCGCGGCGACCGGCCGATCGTCGCCGTGATCTTCACCCACAGCCACCTCGACCACTTCGGCGGGGTGCTCGGCATCGTCGCTGCGGAGGACGTGAACGAGGGCCGGGTCGAGATCGTCGCTCCGGCCGGGTTCATGGAGCACGCCATCTCGGAGAACGTGTTCGCGGGAACGGCGATGGCGCGGAGGGCCGGCTACATGTACGGAGCCGCGCTCGACCGCGGCCCGTCCGGCCAGGTCGGCGCCGGGCTCGGTCTGACGCTCTCGACCGGCGAGACGACCCTGCTCGTCCCCACGGTCGACGTGGCAGCGACCGGCGAGACGCTCACCTTCGACGGGGTGGAGTTCGAGTTCCAGCTGGCGCCGAACACCGAGGCGCCGGCGGAGATGCACTTCTTCGTCCCGCGCTACAACGCGCTGTGCATGGCGGAGAACGCGACCCACAACCTCCACAACCTGCTGACGCTGCGCGGTGCTCTCGTGCGCGACCCGCACGTCTGGTCGCAGTACCTCACCGAGGCGATCGAACGGTACGGCGACCGCGCCGACATCCTGTTCACCTCGCACCACTGGCCGACGTGGGGGCGGGACGAGCTGGTCGCCTTCCTCCGCGTCCAGCGCGATCTGTACGGCTACCTCCACGACCAGACCCTTCGACTGCTGAACCGGGGATTCACCGGCGCGGAGATCGCGGAGGATCTGACCCTGCCGCCCGCGCTGGAGCGCGAGTGGAGCACGCGCGGCTACTACGGCTCGGTCTCGCACAACGTCAAGGCGATCGCCCAGCGCTACCTCGGCTGGTTCGACGGGAATCCCGCACGGCTCTGGCCGCATCCCCCGGAAGCCCTCGCCGCGCGGTACGTCGCGGCGCTCGGCGGCGTGGACCGGGTGGTCGCGCTGGCGCAGACGGCGTACGACGACGGGGACTTCCGCTGGGCGGCCACCCTGCTCGACCACGCGGTGTTCGCGGATCCGGGCAGCGCGCCGGCGAAGGCCCTCTACGCCGACACCCTGGAGCAGCTCGCCTACGGTTCGGAGAACGCCACCTGGCGCAACTTCTTCCTCTCGGGCGCCACCGAGCTCCGCGACGGGAACTTCGGCACCCCGACCGCCGCCAACGCTCCGGCCGTGCTCGCCGAGCTGACGCCGGAGCAGATCTTCGACTCGATCGCCATCACCGTCGACGGCCCGCGCGCGTGGGATCTGGACCTGGCGCTGGATGTCGTGTTCAGCGACCTGGGCCGCACCTTCCACCTGACCCTGACGAACGGCGTGCTCATCCATGTCGAACGGCGGAGCGCGGGCGACGCACCGCTCCGCGTGACGATCACCAAGCCGGACTTCCTCGCGCTGCTCGGCGGCGATCCGGCGCCGCCGAGCCTGGTGCTGGAGGGTGACGCCGGTGTGCTGCAGCAGCTGACGGCCGTGCTGCAGCGCGGCGATCCGGACTTCTCCATCGTGCTGCCGTAGACGTCGTCGGGCGCGTCGGGCGCGTCGGCTCGCTCAGGCCCGGCGGGCCGACCGCCGCCGCTGCGGCCGAGACGGCACGGGCTCGGCGGAGCCGCCCACCACGTCCCTCGGCAGGTTGCGCGAGAAGAACAGCGCGCCGCACGACACCAGGGCGAGCGCCCCGAACGACAGTTCGAGCGACCGCAGCTGCGACGTCTCGTACAGCCCCGCGAGCGTGGTCGCGTCGTCGCCGCTCACGCCCGCGTCGGTCGCGATCTTCGGGACATCGGCGACGGCCACCGGGGTGATGCCGTGCTCGGTGCGCACCTGCACAGCGCTCTTCACCTCGGCGGGCAGCGTGCTCTCCGCCACGGCTCCGGCGAAGACGCTCGAGAGCGACGCGATCATCACCGAGCCGATCAGCGCCGTTCCGAGCGACGAGCCGAGGTTCTGGAAGACGCCCTGGACGCCGCCCGCCTCGCTCAGCTGCGTCGGCCCGACCGCCGACATCGTGACGTTGCCGAGCTGCGAGGCCAGGAGGCCGAGCGCCGCCCCGGCCACGAACATCCCGGTGGCGAACAGCCAGTTGTTCAGCTGGACGTCCACCGAGCCCAGCAGGACGAGGCTGGCCACCACCAGGGTCAGCTGGCCGATGCGCGCGATCAGGCGGGGCGAGAACCGCTTCGACAGCATGGTGCCGAGGACCGAGAAGAGCACGAGTGAGATGGAGAGCGGGAACACGCGGATGCCGGTCTCGAGCGCATCCAGTCCCAGGGTCAGCTGCAGATAGATCGGGACGATGAAGAACAGCCCGGCCGTCACCGTGTACTGGATCGCCAGGCTCCCGACGCCCGCGCGCAGCTGGGAGATGCGCAGGAGCGACACGTCGAGCAGCGGTGGCCGGCCCTGCGCCACGAGCCGTCGCTGCCGGACGAAGAAGAGCCAGAGCAGGACGCAGCCGGCCGCCACGAGGTAGGGGACGGGCGACAGCCCGAGCAGTGTGAAGGGCGCCCCCGCCCCGGCGAGGATCCATCCCCAGCTCTTGGTCTGCAGCAGCGCGTACACGATGAGCACGAGGCCGGCGGCGGAGAGCAGGACCGAGAGCGCGTCGATCCGGGTGCGCGAGCGCGTGCCGTGGTCGCCGACCAGGAAGCTGAACAGCAGCACGACCGCCATGATGAGGACCTCGCCGGCGAAGACGTAGCGCCAGCTCGCATACGTGGTGAGGAACCCGCCGATGAGCGGGCCCGCGGCGACGGCCGCTCCCGACGACGCCCCGATGACGGCGAATGCGGTCACGCGCGCGTGGCCCTGGTAGTTGTCGGCGATCAGCGCGGCGATGGCCGGGATGACCAGCACGGCGCCGAGCCCTTCGACGACGGACCAGCCGAGGAAGAGCACGACGATGTTCGGGCTGAGCGCGGTCGTCAGCGACCCGATGGCGTAGACGATCGACCCGATGACGAGTGCGCGTTTGCGACCCCAGACGTCCCCGAGCTTCGCGCCGAGCAGCATGAACGCGGCCATCGTCAGCGTGTAGAACGTGATCGCCGACTGCATGGCCGCGATGGTCGTGTGGAGGTCGGCGACGACGGTCGAGATCGACACGTTCATGACCGTGCTGTCGAGCACCATGACGAACTGCGCCGCCCCCAGCACCGTCACCGCACCCCAGCGTTCCGCCATCGCCGCACCTCCCGCGCCGCTCCCGGTGGCCGCATGCTAGCCCGCCCGCCCGTCGCTGCGACACCCCACGGTTCCGCCGCGGTCGAGCGGACCGGGTGACGGCCGAGGGGCGAAAGTCCCTTCACCGGGGCCGCCGCCCGCCGCGAGGATGTCGCCAAGAGACGAACAGTGAGACGACGAGACGAACAGCGAGACAGGAGAGCGCCATGGGTGACGGGACGAACGCGAGGACCATCGTGCGGGACGGACCCTGGGGGTTCTTCTTCCTGCTGGCCTACATCGGCGCGGCCATCTACTTCATCTCCGTGTCGGACGGCTCCTTCTGGGGCGTCGTGCTGGGGCTGCTCCAGGCGATCGTCTGGCCGGTCTACGTCGTCTATCACGTCCTGGTCCTGCTCGGCGCGTGAGTCACGCGCTCGGGCGGCCGGCCTCGGCGGCGAGCCACGGCGACGGCGGTGCTCCGCCGTCCGGGCGGTCGAAGCGGGCGCCGCGCGGGTTCGGCGGAAGAAGCGTCATCACGATGACGGCGATGCCGCCGAGGCTCGGGATGAGGAGCAGAAGCAGGAGCAGTCCGCTGAGGTCGGCGTCGTGGAGCCGGCGGGCTCCGAGGGCGAGGCCCGGGATCAGCGTCGCGAACCGCCAGCCGACGAGCAGGAGGATGCCGATCGCGATCCCCGGTCCCGGGGTGAAGCTGCCGTCCTCGTCGATGGTCGATCCGACCAGGCTGCCGAGCAGAACGGTCGCGACGAGGACGACGACGACGATCGCGTCGGCCAGCGCCCACCACCAGTACTCGCTCCGGCTCGCCCGGCCGTCGAACCGCGCGTACTTCTTCCAATAGCGCGCGACGGCCTCCGTGAACGGCGCGCTGTAGTAAGGCGCCCAGAGGGGGACGGCCGGTGGTGTCCACGGCCCGGATCCGGTCATCTCGGACTCCCGCGTGCTCCGGCGCCGCTCAGGCGCGGACGGTGTTGTCGGGCAGTCGCCCCTGCGCCTGCGCCGAGGTCCCCGGCTGAGCCAGGAGCACGATCAGCACGATCAGCCCGGCGATGGGGAGCAGCAGCCAGAACAGGTTGGCCCACGAGCGCCCGGTGTCGCGCAGCCGGCGGACGGTCACCGCCAGGTACGGCAGGAGCACGGCCAGGCCGAAGACGGCGGAGAGGCTGCTGCCGAGGTAGATGGTGCCCTGCGGCGTGATGAGATTCAGTGCGTTGAGCGCGGCGGCGCCGAGGTAGACGAACAGCGCGAACCACCAGAACTCGGGTCGTCCCGCCGTGCCGGTGAACGTCGCATACTTCTTGAACGCGGTCGCGATCGCCTCGAAGAACGACATGGTGCCCATCCCTTCTCATGCCCTCTTGTGCTCATGTTCTCTCTGGATGCGAGCGTAGGGTTCCGCGCGTCGCCCGGGCGGGCCCAAAGTCCTCCCGCGATGCCGGGTCCGCCACGAACAGCGACGCGGCCGTCGGCGCGGTCAGCCCCGCGATCGTCACGGCCATCAGCAGCCCGGCGACCAGGTACGCCACCACGATGAGCGGCACGGGCGTGTGCTCGTCGATGATCGGCGATGGTGCGGCGGTCCACAGGATCGCCACCGCCCACGCGCCCATCGTGATCGGGATCCACCGCACCGTGCCGCGCCGGCGGAGCGCCATCCACTGGGCCGTCGGGATGGATGCGAGGAGCACCGCGCCGCCGACGACCGCCGCGCCGATCCCCACGGGAGTGCGGAGGTCGACGCCGAGGGTGCTCGGCAGCATCCCGATGGCCCAGGCGAGGGCGGCCCCGCCGCTCGTGGCCGCGACCCAGGCCGGGCCGACCTGCGCTCTGCCCGCCGCCCACTGCTGGGCGACCCCGAGGATCGCGCCCTCGGCCGCTCCTCCGGCGACGACGATCGCGTAGGCGACCCAGGTGGGGAGGGCCGTACCCGCGACGGTCACCCCGACGGCGACCGTCGCCGCGACGGCGAACCCGGCCGTCTCGCCGACGGTGACCGCGGCGATCCAGCGGACGATGAACGCCCGCCTCGGTGTTCCGCTCATGTCGTCGGGGTGCTGCCGCCCTGCGGGGGCTCGCCGGTCGTCGGGACGACGGGCGGCTCCACCGGCGCCCCGGCCGGGGGCGCTGCTGCAGGTGCGGCCGACGCCGCTGCAGGTGCGGCCGGCGCCGCCGCGGGCGCCGCCGGATACGGTGCCGGGGACGGCGCTGCTGCCACGGGCCGGTTCGTCGTGTTCCACGGTCGCTGCCGGCGGAACTCGAGCAGCTGGGCCCCCAGGCCGAAGAACACCATCGCCAGCCAGACCAGGATGTTGAGCCACGGGATCTGGAGCCCGACGATCAGGATCAGCCCGCCGACGAACGAGGTCAGGACCGGGTGGTGCCGGCCTCGGAGGACGAGCCGCCCGAGATAGTGGGCGCTGAACAGGAACGTCGCGAGCGTCAGCACCGTCCAGACCAGGATGCCCGCGAGGGCGAGGGGCGCCCCCACGATCGTCACCAGCAGGAAGAGCAGGGCGAAGGGAACGACGATCGCCGCGATGAAGCCGACCAGCAGGGCGCGCCAGGGCGACGGGATGAGCTGATCGGTCACCCGCTCCAGCCAGCGCGGGATGAGCAGTCCCGCGGCGACGGTGATGAGGCTGAGGGCGACGAGGGCGTACAGCAGGCCGAGGAGCCAGCCGAAGGCCACCGCCCACGGCGAGATCTCGACTGTCGACGCCCGCTGCGGCCGGATGTGGTGCACCGTTCCGGCGACCGCTCCGCTCGCGATCTGTGCGGTGGTGTCGCTGGAGTAGGTCACATCACCGCCGACCGATCCGTCGATGGTGAGCCTCGAGACGCTGACCTCCATGTCCCGTCCGACATCTCCCGCGACAGTGATGGTGGCGGCGGCCGCGACGATGTCGTTGCGGACCGACCCGCCGTCCGAGACCACGATGCTGGAGGCGAAGATGGTGCCGCTGCGCATGACGTCGCCCGAGATGGTGACGTCTTGCCCGGCCAGCCGGATGTTGCCGTCCACGGTTCCGCTGACGGTGATCGTCTGGGCGGCGGCGATGACATCCCCGGTGACGTCGCCGCTGATGTTCACGCTCTGGCCTGCGGCGTACACATCGCCGTCGACGGAACCGGAGACGTCGATGGCCGTGCCGGTGTAGAAGTGCGGGCCGGTGTCCCCGCCCGCTGCGGCCGTCGCGGCCGGATAGGCGGCTGCGCCCCCGATGCCGAGCATCAGGATCCCGGCGATCGCCGTCACCACGGCGAGCCGGCGGCGGTGCGACCGTGCGTTCATCTCAGGACCTCCCCTGTCCGTCATGTGTCGTGTCCCTCGCGCCGTGCTGTCGATCACGTCGCTGTCCCTCACGTCTCGGTGCCCCTCACGTCTCGGTGCCCCTCACGTCTCGGGGGTGTGGCCGCGCTGCGGCGGTTCGCCCGTCGCGGCGAGGATCGCCTGCTCCACCCGGTCGTCGGTGCGGTGCCGGCGGTCGATGCCGAACAGGTACACCGCGTCGAGGACGCCCAGAGTGTTCGTGAGGAGCAGGGTGACGAACCAGGGCTTGCTCTGGTTCCGTGCGGCGCGCCAGAGCGACACGCCCTTCCAGGCGAGGCTCCACGCCACGATCGCGCCGAATGCCGCGGCGCGTCCCGGCGGGACATCGCGGCCGCTGATCCACGTCGTCTTCTGCTGCTTGGTCTTCATGCGGCCACTCAAGCCGCCCCGCCTCCGGCCGTGAAGGGTCGAAGGTCCTGGCGCGGGGCCGCCTCGGCGCGGGACGCTCGGGGGACCGACGGATGTGAGGAGCCCCCGATGCCTGTGGAACTGAGCCGCGATGAGATCGACGACGTGCTGGCGAGTCAGCCGGTCGGCCGTCTGGGCCTGACGGACGGTGAGGTCCCCTACGTGGTGCCGATCGCGTACGCCTATCGCGACGGCGACATCTACGCGCACAGCGCGCAGGGCCGCAAGCTCGACGCGCTGCGGAGCCACCCCGAGGTGTGCTTCGAGGTCGACGACGTGGTCTCTCTCGATGAATGGCGGAGCGTGATCGCCTGGGGCACGTTCGAGCAGCTGCTCGGGGCCGAGGCCAGGGAGGGGCTGGATGTGCTCCTCGCTCGGCTGCGTCCGCCGGCGCAGGCGTCGGGCAGCGAGCATCCCGGAGCCGAGATGGGCATGGTGCGGACGCTCGACATTCCGCGCCTGGCCGAAGCGGAAGCGGAGCTCGGACGCCCGAACGCGGCCGCAGCGGTCTTCCGGCTGCGCCTGCACACGGTCACCGGCCGTGCGGAGGGACGACGATGAGCGACGGGAGGACCGTCGTCGGGTTCGACGGGACGACGGCCGCCTGGCGTGCGCTGGACTGGGCGCTCGACCGCGTGGAGCAGCGCGGCGGGACGCTGGAGATCGTGACGGCGCTCGACACCCGCCTGGGCGCGGCCGTGTTCGGGCCGCACACCGACCTGTCGGAGACCGTCGAGTCGGGGCTCCGCGAGGCGGAGAGCCACGCCGGCGGCCGCGCCCCCGGTGTCCCGGTCAGCGCCCGCTGGGTGGACGGACCGCCGTCCGGCGCGCTGATCCGCGCCGCACGGGATGCCGCATTGCTCGTCGTCGGCACCGACCGGCGCACCGACGGAACCGGGCCGCGGATCGGCTCGCTGCCGCTCCGGCTGGCGGCCAAGGCGCACGGTGCCGTCGCGGTCGTCCCGGACCCGGGCCCTCTGGACACGCGACCCGTCGAGCGCAACGTCGTGGTGGTCGGCGTCGATCGATCCTCGTTCGCACGCTCCGCGCTCGCGCTCGCGGTCGAGGAGGCGAGCTGGCTGGACGCGGACGTGGTGGCGGTGCATGCCTGGGACGTCCCCGAGTCGTTCCAGCGGGCCATCGACGAGGGCAGGAAGGCGGACCCGGAGTTCGAGGCGGCGGAGGCCCGCGTCATCCCCGACGCCGTCGCCGACGTCCCGATCGCCCGCGAGGCGCGCATCCGCCCGGTCGTGGTGCGCCGGAACCCCGCTTCCGCGCTCGTCGAACAGGCGCGGGATGCCGCGCTGCTCGTCGTCGGCACCCGCGGTCGCGGCGCGGTGGCCGCTTCGATACTCGGGTCGATCAGCCATGACGTTCTGCTGAACCTGCCCTGCCCGGTCATCGTCACACCGGCCGAGTACCGGTACGTGGTCCCCGGCACGGACGACGACACGATCTGAACCGACGACGACGGAGGGAAGAACCATGGAGACGCACTCGAGCGTGTCGCCGCCGATCGTCTGCGGTGTGGACGGATCGGACGAGTCGAAGCGCGCACTGCACGAGGCGGCGACCCTGGCACGGGCGCTCGAGACCCGGCTCGAGGTCGTCATGGCCTGGCAGCATTCGACCTCCATGTACGACGCCTACTTCCCTGCGCCGGAGCAGTCGCCGAAGGTGGTGGCGTACACGACGCTCCAGGAGCTGGTCACGGCGGAGTTCGGGCAGACGGTCCCGGACTGGGTCCACCTCCGCGCCCAGGCGGGCCACGCGGGCACCGTGCTCGTCGAAGCCGCCAGGGACGCCGCCATGCTGGTGATCGGCAGCCGCGGCCTGAGCGGTCTCGCCTCGCCGTTCCTCGGCTCGGTGAGCCTGTACTGCGCGACGCAGGCGCCGTGCCCGGTGCTCGTCGTCCGTCCGGACAGTGGGGATGCGCACCGCCGGTGAGGCGGACGCGCGGAACAGAGGAGTCACGATGAGCACCAATACGATCGTCGGCTGGGATGGTTCGCTCGAGGCCGACGTCGCCCTGGAGTGGGCGGTCCGCCGGGCCGAGGAGCTGGACGACGGGATCATCCTCGTCGATGTCGAGGACGCCGGCCTGCCGGTTCCCGGCCAGGTGATCACCCCGCAGATGGTGGCGGCGCGGCACGAGGCCGCGGATCGGCAGGCGCAGCGTCTCTCCGACGAGCACCCCGGGCTGCGGGTTAACACCCACATCATGGCGGGCGACCGCGTGGATGAGCTGCGCAGCTTCTCGCGGCCCGACAACCTCGTCGTCGTGGGCACCGGTGTGCGCCGCGGTCCGCGGTCGCGCTACCACTGGTCGCTCGGGGCGCGTCTGGCGACGACCGCGCGCGGGGCCGTCGCGATCATCCCGGCTCTGCCGGACGAGGCCCGCTCGAGGGTCGTCGTCGGAATCGACGGCTCGGAGGTGTCGTTGAAGGCGGCCCGCTACGCCGCGCGCGAGGCGCGGAGGCTCGGGCACGAGCTCGTCGTGGCGCACGGCTGGCTCGACCCGCTGATCGCCGTCTCGGACATGCGGATGGAGGGACCCCTCCTCGGCGAGCTGGAGGAGGAGCACAGGCGGATGCTGGACTCGGTCGTCGACAGCCTCCGCAGCGCGAACCCCGATCTCACCATCTCGTCGTCGCTCGTGCGCGATCAGGTCTACTACGCGCTGGCGGAGCCCGCGCGGTCGGCCTCGCTGCTCGTGCTGGGCACCCAGCAGGCCCGCGGTGTCGACCGCTTCCTGCTGGGGTCCGTGAGCCACACGATGATCCTCCACATCGAGACGCCCACGATCGTGGTCGCCCCGGAATGCCTGATCTGAGGAATGCCTGATCGGAGTCGGCCGGCCGGTCCGCGTGGACCGGCCTCAGCCGATCTCGGTCGACGAGGTGTCGACGACCAGCCGGTCGCGCACCGCCGACACGTGCGGCGACGACCACGCGGTGCGGACGGCCTGCGTCCGTTCTGCCCACGATCCGACATGCCCGGTGAGCGTGACCTCCGAGCCGTCCACGGTGACGTGGATGCGCCGGGCGTCGACCACGGCGTTGCGGGTGATGGCGTTGCGGATCTGCTCCTCGACCGCCTCGCCATCGGGTCGGCGGGTCAGCTCGATCCTGCTCTCGACCTCGTGCACACCGTGGATGCGCTGCACGGCCTTCTTGGCGGCGACGCGCTCGTGGTCCCAGTCGACGGTGCCGAGCAGGACGACGCGATGGCCGTTCACCTCCGCCCGGATGCCCTGGTGCGGGACGCCGGCGGTCCAGGCGAGGATCGCGTCGACGGCCTGGGCGAGCCGGTGCCCGTGCGGTTCGCCGTCGCTGGAGACCAGCCGCAGCTCGTCGGCGACGGTGCGCACACCGACGACGCGCTCGGCGGCCTCCACGGCGGCGATCCGCTCGTGCAGCGAGCCCACGTCCCCGGTGAGGGTGACGACCCCGCCGTCGACGGCCACGCCGATGGCCGCGCTGTCCACATCCGGAGCCCAGGCGAGCTCGGCCTCCACCGCTTGGCGGACCGTGAGGTCGTCGAAACGCCGGGCGTGATCCTTCGCGGGCCGGGCCGGGGATTCCGATGCAGTGTCCATGCCCTCCAGCGTGACCCCGCGCGGGCGGCCGCGGCTGAGTCGAAGGTCCCGCGTCGAAGGTCCCGCGTCGAAGGTCCCGCCGGCACGGCCGCCCGCTCGGGACCTTCGACCCGGACGACGATCGCGGGCGGCCCCTAGCCTGTCGCCGGAGGCCGAGCAGTCCAGGGCTCGCCGCAACGAGAGGAAGGCGCCATGCGCATCGATGAGGGACGTTTCGACGGGGCCAGGGTGATCGTCACGGGCGCAGGCTCCGGGATCGGGCGGGCGACGGCCCTTCGGCTGCTGGCCGAGGGCGCAACGGTGATCGGGACGGACATCAGCGAGTCGCGGCTGAGCGCCCTCGCGGAGGAGGCGGCCACGGAGCGGCTGATCGCCGTGGCCGGCGACGTGTCCGACGAGAGCGTCGTCGGCCGGGTCGTCCAGGCCGCGGACGGAACGGTCACCTCGCTGGCGAACATCGCCGGGATCATGGACGACTTCCTTCCGCCGGCCGAGGTCGAGGACGAGGTCTGGGACCGGGTCCTCCGGGTCAACCTCACGGCCGTCATGCGGTTGACGCGAGCAGTCCTCCCCGCGATGGTCGAGCGCGGCGCCGGGACGATCGTCAACGTCTCCTCGGAGGCCGGCCTCCGCGGGTCGGCGGCCGGAGCCGCGTACACGGCCTCGAAGCACGCGGTCATCGGCCTGACCCGCAGCACGGCCTTCTTCTACGCGGGGAAGGGCGTCCGCTGCAACGCGGTCGCGCCGGGAGCCACGATCACCAACATCCAGGCGGAGTTCCGCTCCGCCTTCGCGGGCGAGCGGATGGCGCCATACATGCAGACCAACGTGCCGCAGCCGGCGACCGCGGACGAGCTCGCCGCGGCCATCGCCTGGCTGCTGAGCGACGACTCCGCGAACGTCAACGGCGCCGTCCTGCCGAGCGACAACGGCTGGTCAGTGATCTGACCGGCGGTGCTCCAGCTGGAGGACGGCGGCCTGGGTCCGCCGTTCGAGGCCCAGCTTCGCCAGCAGCGAGCTCACGTAGTTCTTCACCGTCTTCTCGGCGAGGCCCAGCCGTTCGCCGATCTGCCGGTTCGTGAACCCGTCGGCGATGAGCGCGAGCACCTGTCGCTCGCGGAGGCCGAGGGAGGCGAACCGCGGGTCGTCGGCGGGCTCGCGCAACTGGGATGCCACCCGGGAGGCGATGCGCGGGTCGATGAGCTTCTTGCCGCGGGCGGCGGCGCGGATGTCGTCGAGCAGGGAGCTGCCGCGGATGTCCTTGATGACGTACCCGTCGGCTCCCGCGATCAATGCGGCGCGCAGGGCGTCCTCGTCGTCGTACGCGGTGAGCATGAGGCAGCGGATGGCCGGGTCGTCCTGCTTGACCCGCCGGCAGACGTCGATGCCGCTCCCGTCCGGGAGGCGGACGTCGAGCACCGCGACGTCGGGCCGGACGGCGAGGATGCGGGAGCGCGCCTGCGCGGCCGTCGCCGCCTCCCCGACCACCTCCAGGTCCTCCTGCGCGTCGATGAGCGCCGCGAGGCCGCGACGCACGATCTCGTGGTCGTCGGCGAGGAAGACGCGGATCGGCGTCGCGGTCATCGGGGTCCTTCCGGGACGGGCAGGCGCAGCCGGAGCAGCGTCCCGCGTTCGCTGGATTCGATGTGGAGCTCGCCGCCGCGCAGGCGCGCCCGCTCCGCCAGGTTGTGCAGGCCGCTCCGCCGGGTCGTGTCGCCCAGGCCCCTCCCGTCGTCGGCGACGGCGATCGTGATCGCGTCGGCCGATGCCGTAACGGTGACGGATGCCGTCTCGGCGCCCGCATGACGCACCACGTTCGTCAGGCCCTCGCGCACGAACGCCGCGATGTCGTCCGCCAGCTGCGGCTCGGACACGACATCCACCGGTCCGCCGAAGGAGACGGTCGCCGGGACGGGGAGCCCGCCGCCGACCTCGTGGACGATGTCGAGCAGGCGGTGCCGGAGGCTGCCGCTGGAGCCGTTGTGGTGCGAGAGGGCGAAGATCGCCGTCCGGATCTCGGCGATGGCCTGATCGATGGAGGTGACCGCTCCGTCGATCCGGTCGGAGACGGCCCCTGGCCCCAGGACGGATTCGACGCTCTGCAGTTCGATGCCCGCGCCGAACAGCTGCTGGATGACGTGGTCGTGGAGGTCGCGGGCGATGCGTGCGCGCTCCTCCAGCAGCAGGGCGCGCTGGCGGTCCGCACGGCCGGCGGCCAGCTCCAGCGCGAGCTCGGCCTGGCGGGCGAAGGCGGTGGCGCGCTCCAGCTCGAAGGGGCTGAAGCCGGGGGCGCCGGCGTCGCGGATCGCCACCAGTGCGGCCGTCCGGCCGTCCAGGAGCGCGAACGGTGCGACGAGGATGGGGCCGGCGTCCGGAGCCCCGTCGGGCGCACCGGCCGGAAGACCGACGAGTCGCGTCGGCTGCATCCCCTCGAGCGCGCTGCGCACCTGCTCCGCCTCCGCCACGGCTTCGGCGAGCGACCGGTCGTCCTCGCCCGCCGCCACGATGTGCGGGAGGGAGTCCGCCTCCTGCTGGAGGACGACAGTGGCCCGTGCGCCGAGGAGGGGGCTCGCCCGGTCGACCAGCTCGGTGAACGTCTCGGCCGACTCGCCGCCCAGGATCGACGCCGTCAGCTCCGCCGTCGCGGCCGCCCACGCCTGGCGGGAGCGCGACTCCGCGTAGAGGCGCGCGTTGTCGATGGCGAACCCGGCGTTCGCCGCGAGCGCCTTGACGAGCTGCTCGTCGTCCTCGGTGAATTCGCCGGACTCCGGCTCGGTCAGGTAGAGGTTGCCGTAGACCGTGTCGCGCACCGTGATGGGGACGCCGAGGAATGCCGTCATCGGCGGGTGCCCGTTCGGGAAGCCGGCCGAGCGGGAGTCGTCGGCGATGGCAGCGAGCCGGATGGGCCGCGGGTCGTCGATGAGCGCCCCGAGCAGCCCGTGCCCTTCGGGGAGGTGGCCGATGCGGTCGACGTCCTCCGGCGTCATCCCGACGTGGATGAACTGCTCCAGGCCGCCGCCCTCCGCGATCACGCCGAGCGCCCCGTAGCGGGCGCCGACGAGGTCGACGGCGGCCTCGACGATGGTCCGCAGCACGGTCGGCAGCTCCAGATGCGAGACCACCGCGCGATTCGCGCGCACGAGCGCGCGCAGGCGCCCCTGGGTCTGCAGCACCTTCGACGCCTGGTCCACGAGCTGGGCGAGCGCGCTGTCGAGCTCGGCGCGCGGCGCGTCGGGGAACGTGATGGGGTCGTCGCCCGACATGGCTCTCACCCGCTTTCGGAGGCATCGCGGCGAGACGCGCGGCAGGGCGCCTCCCCGGGCGATTCTAGCGAGCCGCCGGAGCCGGGCACATCCCCGGCGTGAGGAGCCTCGGGGTCAGTCGTCTCCGCTCTCCGGTCCGACCAGGACGGTCGGAGCGACCAGGTCGAGCACGAGCCCGTGCGACACGGATCCCAGCCAGGTGCGCGACCACCCGCTGAGGCGGCGGCTGCCGACGACGAGCAGGAACGCGTGCTCCGACTCGAGCCGGAGGCCGGCGACGGGCGTGCGGCGGAGGAGCACCGGCTCCGCCGTGAGAGCGGGATGCGCCTCCCTGGCCTGGCGGACGAGCGCGTCGAGAAGCTGGCGGTGCGCCTCCTCCAGCGAGTCGACGAAATCGTCCTCCGGCACGATCAGCGGCTCCTGCGCCAGCGGCTCCTGCCAGCAGTGCACGACCCGCAGCGGCTGATGGAGGGTCACGGCCTGCTCGGCTGCGAACTCCAGTGCGCGCGACGCCACGGCGGAGCCGTCGACGCCCACCACGATGCCGGACCGCTGGCGTGCCACTGCGGGATCCTCGACCGGGACGATCGCGACCGGTCCCGCGGCCTGCGTCGCGAGCCGCGCGCCGAGCGACCAGCCGTAGCGGACGCGCGGTCCGACCCGGTGCGCGGTGCCGACGACGACCAGCGCCGCGGGTGTCGTCTGCTCGGACAGCACCTCGAGCGCATCGCCGACGAGCAGCGCGCTCGCCGTCACCGCGCCGGGATGATCGGCCGCCAGCTCTTCCAGCCGCAGGGCGAGACGCTGCTCCTCCTGCGCGGTGGCGCGTTCGAGCGCGCCGTCGTCGCCGACGAAGAGCGCGCGCTCGACGACATCGAAGACCTCGATGTGGAGCCCGGTGTCGCGGGACAGCCGGAGCGCCCAGGCGAGCGCGGCCTCCGAGGCCACCGAGCCGTTCCAGCAGACGACGATCCGTTTCAGCATCCGTTGTCCTTCTCTCTGTGTGCGCCAGGAGCTCCGTGTGCCGGGAGCTCCGTCTGTCAGGACCCGCTCTGGCCCGCTGCGACGTGCAGCACCATCGACCCCCGGGCGCGGCCGTCGCGGAGCCGGTCGATGGCGTCGTCCAGCTGCTCGAACGGGATGCCGGTGACCCGCGGGCGGAGCCGGAGGTTGGCCGCGAGGGCGAGGAACCGCATCCCGTCGGCCCGGGTGTTGGCGGTGACCGTCCGCAGGTCGCGCTCCCGGAAGAGCGCGTCGGCGTAGGACAGCGCCGGGATGTCGGACATCTCGATCCCGGCGAGGACGACCGTGCCGCCGCTGCGCGTGGCCCGCAGCGCGACCGGCACGAGCTCGCCGGCCGGGGCGAACACGATCGCGGCGTCGAGCGGCTCCGGCGGCGCGTCGTCCTCCGCGCCGACGAAGGCGGCGCCGACCTCCCGCGCGAGCTCCCGGTTCTGCTCGCCGCGGGTCAGGGCGAACACGCGGGCTCCGGAGGCGAGCGCGAGCTGGGCGGTGACGTGGCCGCTCGACCCGAAACCGTAGATGCCGAGCGTGCCGCCCGGGACGAGGTTCGCCCGTTCGAGGGCGCGGTAGCCGATGATGCCCGCGCAGAGAAGGGGCGCGGTCGTCTCCGCGTCCGCGTCCGGCGGAAGCGCGTAGACGTAGGCCGCGGGCGCCGTGAGGTACTCGGCGAAGCCGCCGTCCGCATCCCAGCCGGTGTACTCCGACCGCGGGCAGAGGTTCTCTGCACCCGCGCGGCAGAAGGCGCACTCGCCGCAGGTGCGCCGCAGCCAGGCGACCCCGACGCGATCCCCGCGCGCCAGACCGCGCACGTCGGCTCCGGCCGTTTCGACGCGCCCGACGACCTGATGCCCGGGCACGACACGCGGGCGGTGCACCGGGATCTCGTGGTCGACGACGTGGAGGTCGGTGCGGCAGATGCCACACACCTCGACCCGGACGAGCACCTCGTCCGCCGCGGGCTCCGGCACCGGGATGCGGACGGCCTCCAGGCCTCCCGGCTCACCCGTGGTCCGCCACGCTCGCATGGACGTCATAGCCCGCCTCCTCGAGGTCGAGTCAAGCGGTCCGCTGCGGAGCGCTCCGGGCCGAAGGTCCCGCGGGACCAAGGACCCTTCGCCGCGTTCTCCCGCGCGCGACAGTGGGAGCGGAGGTACCCGAATGCAGATCCGCAGATACATCGTCGGCGTCGACGGCTCACTGCCTTCCCGCGCCGCGATCCGCTGGGCCATCGGCCACGCCAGGGAGCACGGCGCCGAGGTCACGCTCGCACACATCGCCGACGACGAGTGGGGCGCCGTCGGCGCCGAGCTCATCGACGAGGTCGACGCCGGCGCCCGCCGGCTGCTCGACGGCGAGGTCGCGTACGCGCGTTCGCTGGAGGGCACGGCCGGGCTGCGCGCTGAGCTGCTGAGCGGCAGCCCGATGACCGTCCTCGCCTCCCTCGGGGATGCGGAGAGCATGCTGGTCGTCGGCACGCACAAGACGGGATTCCACTACGGCCGCGCATTCGGCTCCCGCAGCCTGCAGCTCGCGAATCTCGCTGTCGGCCCGGTCACGATCGTGCCGGATACCGAATCGCGCCTGCGTCGCGGCGTCGTCGTCGGTGTGGACGACAGCGCGGCGGGCAACGCGGCCCTCGACCTGGCGGCCGACCTGGCCTGCGACCACCACTGCGAGCTCATCGCGGTGCGGTCGGCAGGAGCGTCCGCCACCGGCGCCGCCCGCCGGGAGACGGAACCGGAGCAGCTGGCGCAGTACGACGACGATGCCCGGCGCCTGCTCGCGGCGGCCGTCGAGCGCGTCCGCCGCCGCCAGCCGGGGATCACGATCCGCAGCCGGGTGGTGCGACGGCCTCCCGGGACCGCGCTCAACGACATCGCCCGCAGCGCCGAGGTGCTCGTCGTCGGCGACTCCCGGCGCGAGGAGGCCCAGCCGGGAGGTCTGGGCTCCGTCGCCTACGACGTCCTGCTCAACGTGTCGTCGCCGACCATCGTCGTCCACGCTCCGCCCGCGGTTCCGGCGGAGCCGCAACCGGAAGGGGAGGCCCATGTCGTCCGATGATCCCGTCCAGGAGCTGGACAGGGCCGAATGCCGCGAACTGCTCAAGCAGGGCGTGCTCGGCCGGCTCGCCACCACCGTCGGGGGAGAGGTCGACATCTTTCCCGTCAACTACTACTCCGACGGCGACAGCATCCTGATCCGCACCGCACCGGGCACCAAGCTGCTCGAGCTCACCGTGCACAGCGCCGTCGCGTTCGAGACCGACGGCTATACGGACACCGACGCCTGGAGCGTCGTCGCCCACGGCCGCGCGCGCCAGCTTGAGCAGCAGGCCGAGATCGACGAGGCGGATCGCGCGCCCCTGCAGCCGTGGGTGCCCACGCTCAAGTACCGCTACATCCACATCGACGTCACCGCTCTCAGCGGCCGGCGCTTCCGCCGCACGGCGGAGCCCGAGCGCTGGTGACCCCTCCCCGGAAAGGAACGCACATGTCCGATCGGAACGAATCCGCCGCAGAGTCGGAGGACCGCATCCACCCCGGTGGCCGCATCGTCGTCGGCGTCGACGGCTCGGCCTCCTCGCTCTCCGCGCTCCGGCGCGGGGCGCGGATGGCGGAGCGGCTCGGGTGCACGCTGGCCGGGGTGACGGTGTGGGAGTTCCCGCAGTCGTGGCCCGGCTACGTGATGGACGGATGGTCGCCGGAGGCGGATGCGCACACGATCGCGGACGAGGCGGCGGCGGAGGTCTTCGGACCGACGACCCCGGAGTGGTATTCGAAGGTGATCCGCAACGGGTCGCCCGCGCGCCAGCTGATCGCCGAGTCGGAGGATGCCGAGATGCTGATCGTGGGCAGCCGCGGTCTGGGCGGCTTCACCGGCCTGCTCCTCGGATCGGTCTCCCGCTCGTGCGTGGAGCACGCCGACTGCCCGGTCCTGGTGATCCACGGAGCAGAGGGCGCCGCCCGCCACTGAGGGCGCCGAACTATCGGCACGGACACGCAACCCCTCCGGCCGACCCGAACGGCCGGAGGGGTTCCGCGTCCGCGCCGCTCCGCTCAGCGGAGTGCCGGGGTCTGCAGCTCGGTCGCCAGCGTCCGGCCCCAGTCGCGTGCGAGCTCCAGCTGGCCCGGTTCGAGCACGCTGTTCTTGTCGACCAGGAAGCTCTGCTTCTGCACGAATCGCCGCGACCCCAGTTTCTGGAGCCTCTTCTCGATGCTGTGCGCGGCCGACCCGGTGAACAGCTCCGTCATGTCCGCCCGCGTGTCGAAGGCGGCGAACCGGGCGGGGGCGTTCCCGCAGCTGTCCAGCCACTCGCGGACGCCGATCCCCTCGGCGTCCGGTTCGAGCGTGAGGTGACGATCGGGATCGTCGGCCCAGGCGCCGGCCTCCGTGCGGCTGGCCGGCCGGCTCAGGCCGTGGGCGTGCGTCGGTGCGCCGACGACGACCAGATCGACGTCGGGGAAGGCCTCCGGCGCATCCTTCACGGGGAGGACGGTGACCGTCGCCGCAGAGCGCAGCCCGTCGGCGATCGCCTCGGCCACCGCGCGGGTGCTGCCGAACATGGACTCGTAGATGATGGTCGCGCGAGCGACCGGAGGTGTCTGGTTCATCCCGTCAGTGTGACGATGGCGCGCACAGCTGTGCAGGGCCGAAAGTCACGTGACCGGTCGGGACCTTCGGCTCTACGGCGTCCGGCGGAGTGAAGGCATCGTCGGAGGTGTCGTCATCATCCCGGGATCGGCCGGGCGCAGAGGAGAGGTCGCGATGTCCTACACGATCATGGTCGCTGTCGACGGGGAGCCGGATCACCGCGCCGCCCTCGACTGGGCGGCGGCGCGGGCCGCACGCGACGGAGCCCGCCTCGAGCTGGTCCACGTGATCGAGCGCTCCTGGGGCGACAGCGCCGACGAGCCGAGCCACCTGCTCGTCCTCGCGGTGAGATCGCTGCTGGACGCCGAGAAGACGATCGCGCTGCACCATGCGCGCGAGGTGCGGGCACGCGGGCCGGTCCCGGCGGGCTCCACGGGGACCGTGGCGGCACCGGCCGACACCGGCGACGACATCGACGTGGGCACGCGCTACTGCTACGGCCACATCGGCCCGGAGCTCGCGGATGTCTCGCGCGACGCCGACCTGCTCGTGATCGGCACCCCGGCGGAAGCCGACCGGCGCCGTGCTTTCGCCGGCTCGCTCGCCGTGCGCGTCGCTGCCGTGGCGGAGTGCCCGGTCGCGGCCGTCCCGCACGGCTGGGTGGACGGCGGACGCGGCGTGGTGGTCGGCGTGGACGGCGAACTCCAGACGGAGTCTGCGGTGGAGTTCGCGGCGGCCGAGGCCGAGATCCTCGGCGAGCCGCTGACGGTCGCCTGCGCCGGCTACGTCGCGAACCCGCTCCTCGCCGGCCTCGTGCCGGAGATCTCGCTCGGCGACCGCCGCGAGCGCATCGCGGCCGAGGCCGCCGACCGGGCGAAGGAACGGCACCCCGGGGTGACCGTCTTCACCGACGTGCTCGACACGGCGCCGTCCCGCGGCCTCGTCGCCGAGGCCGACGGCGCACGCCTGCTGGTGATCGGCACGCACGACCGGCACGGGATGCAGCGGCTCATGCTGGGCTCGGTCGGCCACGACATCCTGCTCAACGTGCGGACCCCCGTCGTCGTCGTGCGCCGGTCGGGCTCCGGAGCCGAAGGCGCCGGACGCCGGTGAGCCGCCCCGCCACGGCGGTCACTCCGCCGCCGGGCGTGAGCCCGGTGCGCGAAGCCGCAGCAGAGTCCGTCGAGGCGGTGCTCGCCACGGTCGGATCGTCCGCCGCCGGGCTGAGCGGCGCCGAGGCCGCGTCGCGGCTGGAGCGCTTCGGCCCGAACGCCGTGCGCGGCCATCGTGCCCGCCCGTGGCGGGTGCTCGGGCGGCAGGTGCGCAGCCCCATCCTGGTGCTCCTCTTCGCGACCGCTGCGGTCTCCGCCGTGGTCGGCGAGCGGGCCGAAGCGCTCATCATCGGCGTCATCCTGCTGGTCAGCATCGGCCTCGGCTTCGTCAACGAGTTCCGCGCGGAGCGGGCAGCCGACGCGCTGCACGACCGGCTGCGGCACACGGTCGTCGCCGTGCGCGACGGCGTGCGCCGCAGCGTGGACGTCACGGAGCTCGTCCGCGGCGACCTCGTCGCGCTGGCGGTGGGCACCGTCGTCCCGGCCGACCTGCGGCTGATCGAGACGTCCGGGCTGGAATGCGACGAGAGCATCGTCACCGGCGAGGCCGCCTCCGTCGCCAAGTCCGTCGAGCCCGTCGAGCACAGTGCGGGCATCGGGGATCTCGCGTCGTGCGCGTTGATGGGGACCGTCGTCCACGCGGGCACCGGCACCGGCGCCGTCGTGGCGACGGCGGGGGAGACCGAGTTCGGCCGGATCGCGGTCGGCCTCGGCGTCCAGAACCCGCAGACCGAGTTCCAGCGCGGGCTCGGCCGGTTCTCGGTGTTCCTGCTCGTCGTCGCGCTCATCCTCTCGTCGGTGATCTTCGTTGCGGCGCTGCTGCTCGGCCGGCCGGTCATCGAGTCCCTGCTGTTCTCGCTCGCCATCGCCGTCGGGATCACCCCGCAGCTGCTTCCCGCGGTGGTGAGCACCAGCCTCGCGGCGGGGTCGCGCGCTCTCGCCCGCCGGCGGGTGCTGGTGAAGCGGATGGTGTGCATCGAGGACCTCGGCGACCTCGACCTCCTCGTCACCGACAAGACCGGGACGCTGACGACCGGGAGGATCGCCTTCGACCGTGCCGTCCCGGTGGGCGGCGTCCCGGCCGACGAGCTCCTCCTGCTCGCCCTGCTGGCCACCGACGCCGATCCCGTCGCCGTCCGGGCATCCGGCCGGGACGCCGCCGGGCTGACCCCGCTCGACGCGGCTCTGCTCGGGGCGCCCGGGGCTGCGGAGGCGCCGGTCGGCGCCTACCGGCGGCTCGCGGTCCGTCCCTTCGACCACGAGCGCCGCCGGTGCACGGCGCTCGCCGCCGCTGCCGGCTCCGAGCCGATCGTGGTCGTCAAGGGCGCGCCGGAGTCGGTGCTGCCGCTGTGCACCGCCGCCGGGGACGCCGTCGCCGCGGAACTGGCGGAACTGTACGCGACCGGCGCGCGCGTGGTGGCGGTCGCCTCCCGCCCCGCCCCGGGGCTCACCCAGCTCGACGACTCCGCGGAGGAGGGCCTCGCGATCCGCGGCTTCCTCGTGTTCGCCGATGCCGTGCGTCCCGACGCCGCCGCCTCCCTGGCGCGCCTCACCGCGCTGGGTGTCGAGATGAAGATCGCGACGGGCGACAGCGCGACGGTGGCCGAGCGCGTCTGCGATCAGCTCGGCATGGCTCGGCGCGGCACCCTCACCGGCGACGAGGTGGATGCGCTCGACGACCGAGCGCTGATCGACGCGGCGCGCGCGGCCTCCATCTTCGCGCGCGTCTCGCCCGAGCAAAAGGCGAGGATCGTGCGCGCCCTGCGCAGGAAGGGCCGCGCCGTCGGGTTCCTCGGCGACGGGGTCAACGACGCGCTCGCCCTGCACCGCGCGGACGTGGGCATCTCGGTCGACTCGGCGGTGGATGTCGCGAAGGACGCCGCGGACGTCCTCCTGCTGGAGAAGGACCTCGACGTGCTCGCCGACGGGGTGACCGAAGGCCGCCGCATCTTCGCGAACACGATCAAGTACGTGCTGATGGGCACCTCCAGCAACTTCGGCAACATGTTCAGCGCGTCGGTCGCCTCCGTCGTCCTGCCGTTCCTGCCGATGCTGCCCGGCCAGATCCTGCTGAACAACCTGCTCTACGACTCGAGCCAGCTCGCCATCCCGACCGACCACGTGGATGCGGAGCAGCTGCGCGCGCCCGCGCACTGGGACATCCCGGCGATCCGTCGCTTCATGCTGCTGTTCGGCCCGATCAGCTCGCTGTTCGACTTCGCCACCTTCGCGCTGATGCTGTTCGCGCTGAACGCGGCTCCGCCCGAGTTCCGCTCCGGCTGGTTCATCGAGTCGATCGCGACGCAGACGCTGATCGTCTTCGCCGTGCGGACGCGGCGCGTGCCGTTCCTGCGCAGCCGTCCGTCGCGTCCGCTCGTGCTCTCGGTGCTGGCCGTCGTGGCGATCGGGGCGTGGCTGCCTTACTCGCCGCTCGCCGGCGTGCTGGGCTTCACCCCGCTTCCCGCGGTGTTCGTGCTGGCGCTCGCCGCGATGGTGGTCGCCTACCTGGTGCTCGTCGAGGTGGCGAAGATCTGGTACTACGCGCGGCTGTCGCGCCCGCCGGAGCTGCCGCAGCGCGTCCGCGCGTACCCGCACCGGGTCGCGCGGCGGGCGTCGCGGTTCACGGCCCGGTCGCCGCGCTCACGCTGACCGTCTCGCCGAACTCGGGCACGCGGGCCGACCAGCCGAGGGAGCGGCGGATGCGCAGCCGCAGCTGGTCGGCGGCATCCGGCTCGCCGTGGGTCAGGTACACCGCGGCCGGCGCGGTCGGCGCCGTCGACATCCACTCGACGATCTGCTGCGCGTCCGCGTGCGCGGAGAGCATGTCGAGGGTGTGCACGCGCGCCCGGATCGGGATGTCGCGGCCGTGGATGCGCAGCACCCGCTCCCCGCGCCGCAGCGCAGCACCGCGCGTGCCGCCGGCCTGGAAGCCGGTGAGCACGATCGCGTTCCGCGGGTCGCCGCCGTACGCGTCGATGTGGTGCAGGATCCTGCCGCCTTCGAGCATTCCGCTGGCGGAGATGATGATCGCGGGGCCGCCGCGCAGGTTCAGCAGCTTGGAGTCGTCCACCGTGCGCACGAGGGTGGCCAGCCGGTACATCGCGGCGAACTCGTCGCGCGGGATCCGGTGCTCCTCCGGGTGGCGCGCGTAGATCTCGGAGGCGTCGACCGCCATCGGGCTGTTGAGGAAGATCGGCACATCGGGGATGCGGCCGGTGGCGCGCAGGCGGCTCAGGTGCAGCAGCAGGGTCTCTGCGCGGCCGACGGCGAACGCGGGCAGCAGCACGACGCCGCCGCCGCGGCACACGTCCGTGACGATGCGGCCGAGGGCGTCCTCCGCGTCCACCCGCGAGTGGATGCGGTCGCCGTAGGTGGATTCGGAGATGAGCACGTCCGTCTCCTCCAGCGGCGACGGCGGCCGCATCAGCGGGTCGTCCACACGGCCGAGGTCGCCGGTGAAGTGCAGCCGTCCCGCGCCGGTCGTCACCAGCACCTGGGCGGCGCCGAGGATGTGCCCGGCCGGGACGAACCGGAACGTCATCCCGCCGAGGTCGAACGGCTGCGCGAACGCGTGCGCTTCGACGTGCTCCAGCGCGGCGAGGGCGTCCTGCTCGGTGTAGAGCGGGCGGGGCGGTGCGTGCCGGGAGGTGTGGTGACGGTCGGCGAAGGCGGCCTGCTCCTGCAGCAGCCTCCCGCTGTCGAGCAGCACGAGGCGGCTCAGCTCCGCTGTCCCCATCGTCGCGTGGATGCGGCCGCGGAAACCGTCCCGCACGAGGGCCGGGAGGTAGCCCGTGTGATCGAGGTGCGCGTGCGTGACCACGACGGCGTCCACGCTCGCCGGCTCCACGGGGAACGGCCGCCAGTTGCGCTCCCGCAGCTGCTTGTAGCCCTGGAACAGCCCGCAGTCGACGAGGATGCGCGCGCCGTCGTCCTCGATCAGGTACCGGGAGCCGGTGACCGTGTCGGTCGCGCCGAGGAACCGCAGCGATGCGGTCACGGGGTGACCGGCCGGCGCTGCCCGAACAGGCCGAGGCCGAGGAGGACGAGCCCGAGCTCGGCGAGACCCGCGGCGAAGTAGACCGCCTGCAGCGGGCTGAACGGGATGAACATCATCTGCACGAAGATCCAGATCAGCAGACCGAAGGCGGCGACCGCTGCGGCGAACGCACCGGCGTCGGACTGCCGGCCCACCAAGACGGAGGCGAGCAGGTGCGTCCCTCCGACGATGACCGCGAGGATGACCCCGGGCGCGACATAGGAGGTGAACGGGCTGCCGCCGAGGTAGGCGCGGTCGGGCACGACGCCCGCTCCGGTCGTCGTCGTCGCTCCTCCGATGATGAGCGCGAGGCCTCCGGCGACCGCGCTCAGGCCGACGGCGGCCGTCAGGACGGTCAGGACGATGCGGGTCCAGCGTTTCATGTCTCCTCCGAACTCTCGCTCCCAGGATGGCGAGGACGCTGCCGGTCGTTCAGGGTCCAAAGGCCCACGACCGGGCCGCGGGACCTTCGGCCCGGCGGCCGCCGCCGGGCGCGCAGCACACTGTCGGCATACCGAAAGGAGCCGCCCATGCGCGCAGCCGTCGTGAGCCAGTACCGCGAACCGCTCACCCTCGAAGACCGTCCGATTCCGACCCCCGGCCCGGGTCAGGTGCTGGTCCGCCTGGAGGCGTGCGGACTGTGTCACACCGACATCCACGCCATCGACGGCGACTGGCCGGTCCAGCCCGGCCTCCCGTTCGTCCCCGGGCACGAGGGCGTCGGGATCGTGGAGCGCCTCGGCGACGGCGTCACGACGCGCGAGGTCGGGCAGCGCGTCGCGCTCCCGTGGCTGGGGTACGCGTGCGGCGAGTGCCGCTACTGCATCGACGGACGCGAGAACCTGTGCGAGGCGCAGCACAACACCGGGTACTCCGTCGACGGCGGGTACGCCGAGTACGCCATCGCCGAGGCGCGGTTCGCCGTCCCGGTCCCCGACGGGGTGTCCCCGCTGGATGCCGCCCCGCTGACCTGCGCCGGCGTCACCACGTACGCCGCGGTGAAGGCCGCACGCGTGGTGCCGGGCGAGCGCGTCGCCGTCTTCGGCATCGGCGGTCTCGGCCACCTCGCGGTGCAGTACGCGCGGCTGGTCGGAGCGCAGGTGGTTGCCGTGGACGTCACAGAGGAGAAGCTCGAGCTGGCGGTCGAGCTGGGCGCGGACCACGCCGTCAACGCGGCCGAGGTCGACCCGGTGCAGGCCATCCGGCACTTGGGCGGCGTGGATGTCGCCATCGTGCTCGCCGTCGCGCCGACTGTGTTCGACCAGGCCTTCCAGTCGCTCAATCGCGGCGGCCGGCTCGTGCTCGTCTCGCTCCCGGCCGACGGCACCCTCACCATCCCGGTGTTCGACACCGTGCTCAAGGGCATCTCGGTGATCGGCTCCATCGTCGGGACGCGGCAGGACCTCGTCGAGGTGTTCGCGCTGCACGCGGCGGGACGCACCCGCGTCGTCGCCGCCCGTCGTGACATCGCCGACGTGAACGAGGCGGTCGAAGAGGTGCTCGCCGGGCAGGTGCCCGCGCGGCTTGTCTTCGTCTACGACTCCGGGCTCCCGGTCGAATCGCCTGCCGACGCGGGCGCAGCAGCACGGGAGTGACCGCTCCCGAGCGCCCGCGCGTCGGGGGACGGCTGGTGAGGGCGGCCCTCCGCTACCGCGTGATCACGCTGACGCTGCTGGTGGGCGTCGTCGCGCTCGTGCTGTTCTTCGCCGGGGCGGTGACCGCCGCGCAGTGGACCGCCGGTCTGTACGCGATCGCGGTGGCCGTCGGCTACACCGTCCGGATGCTGCGGACGCTCGCTACCGGCGGGCTCGGCGTCGACCTGCTCGCGGTCGTCGCGATCGTGGCGACCGTGGCGGTGGGGGAGGTGGCGGCGTCGCTCGTCGTCGTCCTCATGCTGAGCGGCGGGGAGGCGCTCGAGGACTACGCCAACCGCCGGGCCAGGCACGAGCTGGATGCGCTGCTGCGGCGCGAGCCGCGGTCGGCGCACCGCTTCGCGGGCGACCGGCTGGAGGACGTGCCGATCGGCGATGTCCGCATCGGCGACATCCTGCTCGTCCGGCCGGCCGAAGTGGTGCCGGTGGACGGAGTCCTGCTGGATGCCGCCGCGTTCGATCTGTCGTCGCTCACCGGCGAGAGCCTTCCCGTCGACCGGTCGCCCGGCGACGAGGTCCTCAGCGGCAGCGTCAACGGCTCGGAGGCCGTGCGGCTGCGCGCGACGGCCGTCGCCGCCGACAGCCAATACCAGCAGATCGTCGCCCTCGTTGCGCAGGCGGCGAGCAGCAGGCCGCGGGTGGTCCGGCTGGCCGACCGGTTCGCCGTGCCGTTCACCGTGTTCTCCCTCCTGCTGGGCGCCGTCGCCTGGGCGGTGAGCGGCGATCCCGTGCGGTTCGCGGAGGTCCTCGTCCTGGCGACGCCGTGCCCGCTACTGATCGCGGCGCCGGTGGCGTTCATCGGCGGCATGAGCCGGGCGGCGCACACCGGCATCCTGGTGCGCACCGGGTCGGTGTTCGAGGTGCTCGCGCGTGCCCGCACCGTCGTCTTCGACAAGACCGGGACGCTGACGACCGGCCGCCCCGTGCTCCGCGAGGTGCGGCCGGCACCCGGAGTCGACGCGACCGAGCTGCTCTCGCTGACGGCGAGCGCCGAGCAGTACTCTTCGCATGTCCTCGCCGCCTCGGTGGTCCAGGCGGCCGAGAAGCGGTCCGTCGCGCTCCGCGAGGTGGCCTCCGCCGAGGAGCACGCCACCAACGGCGTGCTCGCCCAGGTGGACGGACGCCGCGTGGCGGTCGGGAAGCTCGCCTTCGCGCGGGAGTTCGCACCGGACACCCCGCGCGCCGAGATCGGCCCGGGGGAGCTGGCCGTGTACGTCACCGTCGACGACGCCTACGCCGGGGTCATCATCGAAGCCGATCCGCCGCGGCCCAACGCCGAGGCGACTCTCCGCGGTCTGCGCGACCTCGGCGTGACGGACGTCGAGCTCCTCACCGGCGATGCGGAGGAGACGGCCGCGCACACCGCTGCCGCGCTCGGCATCACCCGGTACCTCTCCGAATGCCTCCCCGCCGACAAAGTGCGCAGGGTGGCCGAGATCGCCGACCGTCCCGTGGTCATGGTGGGGGACGGCGTCAACGACGCCCCCGTGCTCGCCCGCGCCGACGTCGGCGTCGCGATGGGTGCGAAGGGCGCGACGGCGGCGAGCGAATCGGCGGATGTCGTGCTCCTCGTGGACGACATCGCCGGCGTGGTCGACGCGGTCGCGATCTCCCGCCGCACCGTCCGCATCGCACTGCAGAGCATCTGGCTCGGCATCGCCGCCTCCGTCGTCCTGATGCTGATCGCCGCCTTCGGCGTCATCCCGGCCATCGTCGGAGCGCTCCTCCAGGAGGCCGTCGACCTCGCGACGATCCTCGCCGCCCTGCGCGCCGCGCGGGCGCCCCGGGCGGCCAGGGCTCCCGTCGTCGGCGGCGGTGCTCCGGCGCAGGTGTGATCCGGGAGGCGAACGGCTAGCATCCACTCATGGCGGACAACGCCCTCGGCGATTACCTGCGTGCTCGGCGCGAATCGGTGCGGCCGGAGGACGTCGGCCTGCCCGAGGACGGCCGCCGGCGCCTTGTCTCCGGGCTCCGCCGGGAGGAGGTCGCGGCGCTCGCCGGGATCAGCTCGGAGTACTACCTGCGCCTGGAGCAGGGTCGCGAACGTCACCCGTCGACCCAGGTGGTCACCGCCATCGCCCGTGCGCTGCTGCTCGCCCCCGCCTCCGAGGAGTTCCTCCACCGGCTGGTGCGGCCGCTGCCCGATCGCGGATACGAAGCGGAGCAGACGCCGGAGGGCGCGGACCGCCTGGCCGCATTCATCGCCGCACTGTCGACTCCCGCCATCGTGCACGACCGGATCCTCGACGTGATCGGCGCCAATCCCCTGGCGGGAGCGCTGTCGCCGTCGTTCCGTCCCGGCGTGAACCTCGTCGAGGCGGCGTTCCTCGACCCGCGCCTGCGCGCCCTCTACGTCAACTGGGAGGAGATGACCGTGCGGCTCGTCTCCTACCTGCGGGCGCAGGCGGCGACGCCCCCGCTGGATCCGCGCCTGCCCGACCTCGTCGCCGGCCTGATGGAGGGGAGCAGCCGGTTCGCCGAGCTCTGGGGGAGGCACGACGTGGGGGCTGCGGCGAGCGGAGTGAACCTGCTGTCGCATCCAGTGGTCGGCCCCATCGAGCTCGCCTTCGAACGTCTGTGCTTCGCGGGGAGCGACCACCCCGTCATCGTCGTCTACCACGCCGAGCGCGGCAGCGCCTCCGAGGAGGCGCTCGCCCGGCTGGAGGTCGTCGTGTCCGGCGTCGCGGGCTAGAAGCCTTTCTCCTTCATCCACGCGAGCGCAGCGTCGGCGACATCGCGCCACCCGGAGTCCATGGTGAGGGAATGGCCGCGTCCCTCGAACTCCTGGAAGTCCGTGACCGCGGGACCGCCTGCGTAGAGCTTCGCCACCGCTGCGGTCACCGACCGCGGAACGGTGTGGTCCTCCGTCCCGGTGATCAAGAGCAGCGGTCCCCGGTCGGCGACATGGGTGTCGACGGTGGCGGGCGACCCCTTCACGAAGTTCGCCGTCGCATCCTCGAACAGCGGGCGACCCGGCCCGGGGATCGTCCACGCGTCATGAAGGGCGTCCGATTCGGCTTCGGGGATCGCGTTCCCGAACGCGTAGCGGAACTGCTTGGCGGTGAGGGCGACCGTGCGCTTCCTGTTCGCCGGGTTGCCCAGCACCGGAAAGGCCGAACGCAATTGCGAGAACGGCAGGATGTTGACGCCCTTGATCGGCGCGGGATCGATCGCGACCGCGGCGACGCCGTATCCGTTGGCCAGCAGCTCCTGCGCGATGAGTCCGCCGAAAGAGTGCCCGACCAGGACGGGCTTCGCCGGCATCGCATCGATGAGGCCGGCATAGTGTCGGCAGATCGCCTCGATCCCGACGTCGTCGAGGCCGGACGGGTCGGCCCTGGTCTCCTCGACGGTCGCGAGATCGCCCGGCCAGCCGGGGGCGACCGTCTCGTATCCGGCCTCGGTGAACAGGTCCTGCCAGGGCTGCCAGGCGGACGAGTGGATCCAGAGGCCGTGGATGAACATCACGGGCTGAGCGGGCATGGCGGCTCCTTCGATTCGTCGTTCGGGGTCGGCGGGGTCAGAGCGTCTTCACGAGCCCGCCGTCGATCAGGAAGTCGGCGCCGGTGGTGTTGCCGGCGCGGTCGCTCGAGAGCAGCAGGACGAGGTCCGCCACCTCGGACGGCTCGGTGAAGCGTCCGGTGCTGAAGCCGCCCTGCGCGGCGACCACGTCGCGTTTCGCGGTCTCGAAGTCGGTGCCCTGCGCTGCGGCGACCGTCGCGGCGACCCCGTGCTCGCCCAGCCACAGGGGCGTCGACACCGGCCCGGGGCTGATGGTGTTGAAGCGGATGCCGTCCGGCCCGTACTCCTTCGACAGCGCCTTCGAGAGGTTCCAGACGGCGGCCTTCGCTGCGGAGTAGTCGACGATGAAGGGATCCGGCAGGAAGGCGTTGACCGATCCGATGGTCACGACATTGCCGCCGCCGCGCGCCTGCATCCCCGGGATCACCGCGCGGATCGCGCGCACGGCGGCGAAGAAGCTGAGCTGGAAGGTCCGCATCCACTCGTCGTCGCCGACCGCCAGGAAGCCCTCCGTCCGCGGCGTCAGCGCACCGACGTTGTTGACCAGGATGTCCGCGCCGCCCTGGGCTTCTGCGCGCCTCACCAGCTCGGCGGGCCCGTCGGGGGTGGACAGGTCGACGACGACCGCGTCGACGCGGCCGGTGTCGACGAGCGCCGCCAGCTCGGGGGAGACCGTGCGCGACCCGGTGACCACCCTCGCCCCCTCGTCGAGGAACGCCCGCGTGATCGCCAGGCCGATACCCGAGCTCGCGCCCGTGACGACGGCGAGTCTGTCGGTCAGATGCAGGTCCATGGGCGTGACGCTACGGGGAGAGCGCGCGGCGGCGCATGGTCGCCGTTCTCCTGGTAGTCCGGCACCCAGTCCTGCAGGCGTGCCTCCGGGGTCAGCGCGGCGCCCGCACCGTTCCGGCGGACGCGCGCCCGGCGAGTCTGCCGAGCGCGAGGGCCGCCGCCGCGACGGTCAGGAGCGCGCCGACCAGGATCGCCGGCCCCTCGCCGGGGAGGAGGGTCGCCGTCTGCACGCCGAGGGCCACCGCGGCGACCGGCACGCCGAGCTGCCCGGCGGAGGCCACCGCCTGCGTCAACGGCAGGCCGACCGCTCGGGAGGCGCTGTGCGCGATCACCGCGCCCGCGCCGAGCGCCAGCCCGAGCAGCACCATGGCGGGGTGCCCGCCCAGCCCGCGGATGTCGAGGGATGCGCCCAGCCAGACGAAGAACAGCGGTCCGAAGAAGCCCTCCGTCATCCCGAACAGCTGCCGGGCCAGGCGGTGCGGCTCGCCGACGGCGGCGAGGACGAGCCCCAGCGCGAAGCCGGCCAGCATGATCGACAGCTGCGCCAGCTGGGCGATGGCCGCGAACACGAACAGCACGAGCAGGCTCAGGCGCAGCTCCAGCGCGAACCTGCGGCGCTCCGAGTAGGCGTGCGCCCGCCGCCGCAGGCCGGACCGCCCCAGCCAGGTGAGCACGGCAACCAGCGCGACGGAGGCGACGGCGATGACGAGCGCGCCGATCGCGGCGCTGCCCGCGTGCGCCGGGGCGACGGCGAAGGGGAGGGCGATCACGCAGACGACGTCGGCGACCGCGATCTGCGTGACCAGCTGGCCCAGATTCCCCATGGCGAGGCCGAGCGAGGTGAGCATCGGCAGCACGACGGCCGCAGAGGACGACGCCAGGACGATCCCGTAGACCGCGGCGTGCCCGGTGCCGAACGCGCCGGCGAGGGCGACCCCGAGCACCGCGGAGGCTGCTCCGGCGACCGCGGCGCCCGCAACGCCGAGCGCTCCGGTGCGCGACCGGAGCCGCGGGTCCCGCACGGGGATCTGCGAGCCGACGACGACCATCGTGAGGCCGAATCCGATGTTGGCGAGCAGCTGCAGGTCCGGGGCGCGCGGGTCGATCAGCCGCAGCCCGGTGTCGCCGATGAGGATTCCGCCCGCCAGCTCGCCGACCACCACGGGGACGTGCCACACGTTCCGCGCGGAGAGCAGCGGCCCGAGCAGCCCGACCGCGACGATGAGCGCCAGCGACGCGGGAGTCATGGCGTCGATGCTAGCAACGGCGTGCGGGCCGCGTCCCCGCGGTCATCCCGCGGCGTCGCCCCTCAGCGACGTTCGAGCGACGATACGTCCGCGGCCGGCAGCGCGTCGTACACCTCGCTCCACTCCGCCTCGTAGCGGACGGGGTCGACCAGACCGGACCGGCGTCGCGCTTCGAGCTCCAGGAGACGCGTGGCCGCGGCGCGGAGGAGGGGGACATCGCCGAACTCGCGGACCTCGCCGGCGACGAGCTCGGAGGCCACCGCGATCCGGCGGCATCGTGCGCGCAGGTCGCGGGTGAGCCGCGCGGTGACGACGAGGCCGGCGAGGTACATCGTCGCTGCCGCCGCCACGCTCACCACGGGCCCCTGGTCGCCGAGGAAGACGAGGACGACGAGGCACAGCGCCGCTCCGCCGGACGGCCAGCTGCGGCCGAGATGGAGCAGGCGACGCTGACCGGGCGTGGTCCCGGGCGGGTACACCGTGAGCCGCACCTGCTGCCAGATGCCCCGCGTCGCGGGGGAGACGTCGAGGGTCCCCCACAGGGCACGGCCTTCGAGCAGGCGCCGAACCGTCTCCTTCATCGGTCCTCCGTTCTGCGTCGCGATCACCGTCCGCACACCGCCGACGTCCAGGGGGCGGCGTCCTGGTGCTCCGGGCGATGCCGGCGACGGGGGTCGACCTCCCGCAGCAGGGCGGCGCCGCGGCAGGGGAGGACGAGCAGGTCTCCGACACGGAGATCGGAGACCACCGCCTCGACCGGGCGGGGTCCGGCGGCCTCCCCCGCCGAGTGGATGCGTGCGCGCGCGTCGCCCGCGGTCGAGACGCGTCCGATCATCCGGAGTTCGCCGATCTCGATGTCGGCGCCGGCGAGGCGCGCATCGATCCAGACGTCGAGCACTCCGTCGGACGCCGTGTTGATCTGGATGACCCGGGTGACGACGACCGAGGCGATGTCGGTGAGGGACGGCATCCCTCCGGTCCCAGGGATCACGGCCGCCGCGGTGTGGACGCAGGGCGTGCCGCACCATCCGGCCAGGCAGGTGAGGGAGACGCCGGCGACGGTGACGTCGTCGACGGATGCGGTGGTGAACTCCGGCCAGAGGTCGCGGCCGAAAGGGTCGGGCACGGAGGCGCGGAGGGTGGGGAGGATGTGGGTCAGGGTCATGAGGCACCTGCACTGCGGAAGATGATCACAAGCGACGGTTCTACGCCGCCCGAGCGCGTCGCGGGGCGCTCCTAACGGAACCTCAACGCCCCGGCCCGGGAAACTAACGCTTCGCGAATGCGCGCCGCGGCTCGCCCGGGGGAAAGCCGTTAGGACTTCGGCCGAGCCCGTATGGATCGCGTTAGGACCCGGATTCGCGCGCTCCCCCTGCCGTTGTATGGGTGATTGGTTCCGGCAGAGCGCCGGGACCCGACGCCTCGTCGTCAGGACGAGGTGCCGATACCCGGATGGAGACATTCCCGTGTTGGACCTGATTTGCGTCGTGGGGATCATCGCGCTCGGCGCGATCGTCGCCCTGGTCGGCAGAGGGGTGGAGAAGCTGTGATCTTCTTCAACCTGCTGGCGGCGGCGTTGGCCGTCGCTTCGATCGCGTACCTGGTGTACGCCCTCCTGAAGCCGGAGAAGTTCTAGAGATGACGTTCTGGCTCTTCGTGGCGATGCTCGCCACGCTCGTCCTCCTGCTCGGGCTGTCCTACCGTCCCCTGGGCGACTACATGGCCGCGACCTTCACCTCGCGGAAGGATCTGCGCGTCGAGCGCGGCTTCTACCGGATCATCGGGGTCGACTCCCGGGTGGAGCAGAACTGGCCGGTGTATCTGCGCAGCGTCCTGGCGTTCTCCGTCCTCGGTGTCCTGCTGCTCTACGTCCTCCAGCGCGCGCAGGCGGTGCTGCCGTACTCTCTCGGCCTTCCGCCCGTTCCCGAGGGACTGTCCTTCAACACGGCGATCTCGTTCGTGACCAACACGAACTGGCAGTCGTACTCGCCCGAGGTGACCCTCGGCTACACGGTGCAGATCGCGGGTCTCGCGGTGCAGAACTTCCTGTCGGCGGCCGTCGGCATCGCCGTCGCCATCGCGCTGGTGCGCGGGTTCGCCGCGCACCGCTCCGGCACGATCGGCAACTTCTGGGTCGACCTGACCCGCGCCACGTTCCGCATCCTGCTGCCGCTGTCGCTCGTGTTCGCGATCATCCTGATCGTCGGCGGAGCGATCCAGAACTTCAACGGGTTCACCACCGTGAGCACCATCACGGGCGGCACGGCGACCATCCCCGGCGGCCCCGTCGCGTCGCAGGAGGCCATCAAGCTCCTCGGCAACAACGGCGGCGGGTTCTTCAACGTGAACTCCGCGCATCCGTTCGAGAACCCGACGGCGTGGACGAACCTCATCGAGATCTACCTGATGCTGCTGATCCCGTTCTCGCTGCCGCGCACGTTCGGCCGGATGGTCGGCGACAACCGCCAGGGGTACGCGATCCTCGGCGCGATGGCGACGATCTTCGTCGTCTCGCTGGTGGCGCTGACCCTCTTCGAGCTGCAGGGCGGCGGCACGGCCACTCAGGCCGCCGGCGGTGCGCTCGAAGGCAAGGAGCAGCGGTTCGGGATCCTCGGCTCCACACTGTTCGGGACGACAAGCACCCTCACCTCGACCGGCGCCGTCGACTCGATGCACGACAGCTACACGCCGCTGGGCGGCATGATGACGATGCTCAACATGATGACCGGTGAGGTCGCGCCCGGTGGTATCGGAGCCGGTCTGTACGGCATCCTGGTCGTCGCGATCGTCTCGGTGTTCCTGGCCGGGCTGATGGTCGGCCGGACCCCCGAGTACCTGGGCAAGAAGATCGGCGCACGGGAGATCAAGCTCGCCGGCCTCTACATCCTGATGACACCGACACTGGTGCTCGTCGGGACGGGGCTCAGCTTCGCGATCCCGGCGATCAGGGACAACATCGAAAAGGTCTCGATCTGGAACCCCGGCCAGCACGGCTTCTCCGAGGTCCTGTACGCCTTCACGTCCGCAGCGAACAACAACGGTTCCGCGTTCGCCGGTCTGACCGCGAACACGCCGTGGCTCAACGCGGCCCTGGGGACCGCGATGTTCCTCGGCCGGTTCCTTCCGATCGTGTTCGTGCTCGCGCTGGCCGGCTCGCTCGCGGCGCAGGACAAGGTCCCCGCGACGTCGGGAACCCTGCCGACGCACCGCCCGCTGTTCGTCTCCCTCGTCGTCGGCGTCGTGATCATCGTCGCCGCGCTCACCTACTTCCCCGTTCTCGCGCTGGGTCCCCTGGCGGAAGGGCTTCACTGACCATGTCCACTCTCACCGACACCGCGGAACCCCGCGGACAGCAGCACCACGATCAGGGCGACAAGGCCCCGAAGGGCGCCTTCAACGCCCGCCAGCTCATCGCCGGCCTCCCCGGCGCGTTCCGCAAGCTCGACCCGCGGGACATGTGGCACAACCCGGTCATGTTCATCGTCGAGGTCGGCGCGGCGCTCACGACCGTTCTGGCGATCGCCGAGCCGTTCCTCGGTCCGCAGAAGTCCGGCGGAACGGTCACGACCGTGGCCTTCACCTGGGCGATCGCCATCTGGCTGTGGCTGACCGTGCTCTTCGCCACCCTCGCCGAGTCGGTGGCCGAAGGCCGCGGGAAGGCGCAGGCGGCGAGCCTGCGCAAGACGCGCACGACGACGGTCGCCAACCGGGTGACCGGCTACGACGGCAGGAACGATGCGGCCGCGACCCACGCGACGGTCACCCAGGTCGCCTCGGCCGACCTCACACTGGGCGATGTCGTCATCGTCTCCGCCGGGGAGCTCATCCCGGGGGACGGCGACATCATCTGGGGCATCGCCTCGGTGGACGAATCGGCCATCACGGGCGAGTCCGCCCCGGTGGTCCGCGAATCCGGCGGCGACCGCAGCGCCGTCACCGGCGGCACCCGGGTGCTCTCCGACCGCATCGTGGTCGCGATCACCAGCAAGCCCGGTGAGACCTTCGTCGACCGGATGATCAAACTGGTGGAGGGCGCCGCCCGGCAGAAGACCCCCAACGAGATCGCCCTGAACATCCTGCTCGCGGCCCTGACGATCATCTTCGTGGTGGTCGTGCTCGTCCTCGGCCCGACGGCCGGCTTCGCGAACGCGGCTCCGAGCGTCACCGTGCTCGTCGCGCTGCTGGTGTGCCTGATCCCGACCACGATCGGCGCGCTGCTCTCTGCGATCGGCATCGCCGGCATGGACCGGCTGGTGCAGCACAACGTGCTCGCCATGTCCGGACGTGCCGTCGAGGCCGCAGGAGACGTGACGACGCTGCTTCTCGACAAGACCGGGACCATCACCTACGGCAACCGCCAGGCCGCGGAGTTCACCGCACTGGAGGGCGTCGACTCCGCCGCGCTGGTCGAGGCCGCTGCTCTCGCCTCGCTGAGCGACCCGACCCCCGAGGGCTCCTCGGTGGTCGCGCTCGCCGCGCAGCTCGGCTACACGCACGATGGCGAGCTCGCCGGGGAGGTCGTGCCGTTCACGGCCCAGACCCGGATGAGCGGCGTCGACTTCGCCGACGGATCGCAGATCCGCAAGGGCGCCGCGTCCATGGTGGTCGCCTGGGCGGAGGAGTCGGCCCGCGTGCCGTCGTCCGTCCTCAGCGACCTCGACGAGAAGGTCCTGCGCATCTCCGAGGTCGGCGGCACCCCGCTGGCCGTCGCCAGGAAGTCGGCCTCGGGCGAGGCGACGATCCTCGGCGTCATCTACCTGAAGGACATCGTGAAGACCGGCCTGACCGAGCGGTTCGCCGACATGCGCCGGATGGGCATCCGGACGGTCATGATCACCGGCGACAACCCCGTCACCGCGAAGGCGATCGCCGCGGAGGCCGGGGTCGACGACTTCCTCGCCGAGGCGACGCCGGAGGACAAGCTCGCGCTGATCCGCAAGGAGCAGGAGGGCGGCAACCTCGTCGCGATGACCGGCGATGGAACCAATGACGCCCCGGCGCTCGCCCAGGCCGACGTCGGGGTGGCCATGAACACGGGGACCTCGGCGGCGAAGGAGGCCGGCAACATGGTCGACCTCGACTCCGACCCGACGAAACTGATCGACATCGTCCGCATCGGCAAGCAGCTGCTGATCACCCGCGGCGCTCTGACCACCTTCTCGATCGCCAACGATGTGGCGAAGTACTTCGCGATCATCCCCGCGATGTTCGTCGGCGTCTTCCCCGGGTTGCAGGCGATCAACATCATGCAGCTGCACTCGCCGTCCTCGGCGATCCTGTCTGCGGTGATCTTCAACGCGATCATCATCGTCATCCTGATCCCGCTCGCGCTGCGCGGTGTCCGCTACCGGGCGACCTCGGCGTCGATGCTGCTGCGCAGCAACCTGCTGATCTACGGACTCGGCGGCATCATCGCGCCCTTCATCGGAATCAAGCTGATCGACCTGCTCGTCAGCCTGATCCCCGGACTCTGAGAAACCAGGAACGGAACTCATCATGAACGCTTCGGCACGGGGAACCGGTCGCCAGTACTGGGTGGGCCTGCGGGCCCTCCTCATCCTCACCGTCGTGCTGGGGATCGCCTACCCGCTCGTCGTCACCGGGATCGGCCAGCTCGCCTTCCCGAACCAGTCCAACGGCTCCGCGGTCACGTCGCAGGGCAAGGTCGTCGGGTCGGCCCTCATCGGCCAGTCCTTCACCGACAAGAAGGGCAAATCCCTGCCGCAGTGGTTCCAGTCCCGGCCGTCCGCGGCCGGCGACGGCTACGACGGCGGCGCCTCCAGCGGCAGCAATCTGGGGCCGAACAACCCCGACCTGCTGAAGGCGGTGGAGGAGCGCAAGCAGGCCATCGAGAAGACCGACGGCGTGGACGCGGGCCGCATCCCCGCAGACGCGCTCACGGCCTCCGGATCGGGACTCGACCCGCACATCTCGCCCGCCTACGCCTACCTGCAGGTGGACGCCGTGGCCAGGGCCAGGGGGATCAGCGCCGACACGGTCCGCTCACTGGTGGACGCCCACGTCCAGCAGCGCGATCTCGGCTACCTCGGAGAGCCGACGGTCAACGTCCTGCAGCTGAACATCGCGCTCGCCGCGATGGACCCCGCCGGAAACAAGTAGGAACACGGCCGGATGGCGGTTCGAGGCCGGCTCCGGGTGCTGCTCGGTGCAGCACCCGGGGTCGGCAAGACCTACCTGATGCTCGAAGAGGGGCATCGACTGCACGACCTCGGCAAGGACGTCGTCATCGCCGTCGTCGAGACGCACGAACGCGAGGCCACCGCAGCACTCGTCGACGGCCTCGAACTGATACCGCGCAGAGCGGTCGAGCATCGCGGCATCACGCTCACGGAGATGGACCTCGCCGCCGTGATCGACCGCAAGCCGGCGATCGCCCTGGTCGACGAGCTCGCGCACACCAACGCGCCGGGCTCGGCGAACGCGAAGCGCTGGCAGGACGTCGAGGCGATCCTGGCGGCCGGGATCGACGTGATCTCCACCGTGAACGTCCAGCACATCGAGTCGCTCAACGATGTGGTCGAACAGATCACCGGGGTGCCGCAGCGCGAGACCATCCCGGACGCCATCGTCCGCAGCGCGGATCAGATCGAGGTCGTCGACCTCACCCCGCAGTCGCTGCGCGACCGCCTCGCCGACGGCCAGGTGTATCCCGCCGCCCGCATCGACGCCGCCCTGTCCAACTACTTCCGGCTCGGCAACCTCACGGCGCTGCGCGAACTGACACTGGTCTGGCTGGCCGATGAGGTCGACCAGTCGCTCCAGCGGTACCGTGCCGAGCACGGCATCCAGGAGAAGTGGGAGGCGCGGGAGCGCGTCGTCGTCGCCCTCACCGGCGGTCCGGAGGGCGAGACCCTCCTCCGCCGCGGCGCCCGGGTGGCCGCACGATCGGGGAGCGGCGAACTCCTCGCCGTGCACGTGGCCAGCCAGGACGGACTCCGCGAGACCGACCCAGCCGCACTCGCCGCACAGCGGAAGCTGGTCGAACAGCTCGGCGGAAGCTACCACCAGGTCGTCGGCACGGACATCCCGGAGGCCCTGGTCGCCTTCGCCAAGGCGAGCAATGCGACGCAGCTGGTCATCGGGGTGTCGCGCCGCAACCGTCTCACCGCGTTCCTCACCGGCTCCGGCGTCGGCGCCACCGTGATCCGCGAGTCCGGCGACATCGATGTCCACATCGTCTCGCACGCAGCCGCGGGCGGTCGCAACCTCCCCCGGTTCCGCCGCACCGGCGCCCTGAGCGTTCGACGGCGGCTCTACGGACTCGCTCTCGCCCTGATCGCCGGTCCGGCGCTGACGCTGGCGCTCACCCGCATCCGCAGCGACGACTCGCTGACCGCCGAAGCCCTCAGCTACCAGCTCCTCGTGGTGGTCGTCGCTCTGGTCGGCGGCATCTGGCCGGCGCTGTTCGCCGCGGTGCTGTCCGGTCTGACCCTCGACTTCGTGTTCGTCAGCCCCTACAACACCCTCACCATCGGCCGGCCCACCCACCTGATCGCGCTCGCCCTCTACATCGTCATCGCCGTCCTAGTGAGCGTGGTCGTCGACCAGTCCGCCAGACGGACGCGCAGCGCCGCCCGGGCGGCCGCGGAATCCGAGCTTCTCGTGACCATCGCGGGAAGCGTCATCCGCGGAGGGGACGCCGTTCAGTCGCTGGTGTCGCGCACGCGGGAGGCGTTCGGACTCCGTGCTGTGCGGTTCACGGCCGACGACGGCGCCGTGCAGTCCGCCGACGGCGACATCCCGGCGGACACCCTCCCGACCTCCGTTCCGGTGGGGGAGCGCGGAACGCTGGAGCTGTTCGGCGACGACCTCCAGGCGGCGGACCGGCGGCTGCTCTCGGTCATCGTCACGCAGCTGGAGGCGGCCCTCGAGCACGCGGACCTCAGCACGGCGGCGCGCGAGGTGGGACCGCTGGAGGCGACCGACCGCGTCCGCACCGCCCTGCTCGCGGCCGTCGGCCATGACCTGCGCCGCCCGCTGGCCGCCGCGACCGCCGCGGTGACGGGCCTCCGCTCCGCCGGCAGCCGCCTCTCGGCCCGCGACGAGACGGAACTGCTCGACACGGCGGAGGACAGCCTCCGCGACCTCGGCGACCTCCTCACGAATCTCCTCGATGTCAGCCGCGTCCAGGCGGGTGTGCTCGGAGTCTCGTTGCAGGCCGTGGACCTGGAGGACCTGCTGCCACCGGTCCTCGACGAGCTCGCGGTGAAGCCGGGCGAGGTCACCATCGACGTCCCCGATTCGCTCCCGCCCGTCACCGCCGACCCCGTGCTCCTGCGCAGGGCGATCGTCAACCTGCTCAGCAACTCGCTGCGCTACTCGCCGGAGGGACGTCCGCCCCGCCTGAGCGCCAGCACCTTCGCCGGCTGGATCGAGCTGCGCGTCTCCGACCACGGCCCCGGGGTGCCGGACGACCGCAAGGAGGAGATCTTCCACCCGTTCCAGCGGATGGGGGACACCGACAACACCGCGGGCATCGGCCTCGGCCTGGCGCTGACCAAGGGCTTCGTCGAGGGCATGGGCGGAACGCTCGCGGCGGAGGACACCCCGGCCGGCGGCCTCACGATGGTGGTCTCTCTCCCGGTCGAGGACGGCGAGCCCCGGGATCCCGCCGATCCTTCCGCCGCCTCCGCCCCGGAGAAGCACGCGTGACGTGAGGATCGTCGGAACCATCGGGTTCCGAGTGACTTTCGACCCGGTTCACGCCTTCCCTCGGTGTGCAGTGTGGGTGCATGCAACACGAATCGTCATTCGCGGGCACGGGCGAAGCACCAGCCCGACGGACAACAGTGAGTCAGCCACGCACACGGTCCGTGGTGGCGCAGTCACTGGGGGTGGGCGGCACGGTCCTCACGGGTGCACCGCTCGCAATCCCGATCCTGTTCATGGTTGCAACTCTGTTCGCGGGAGGTCCGCTCCGGTTCGACGTCCTCATGCCGGGCGAGCTCGTCGCTTTCGTCGTCGCCGGAGCGGCAGCCCTGGTCGTTGCGGCGGTCCTGGCGCGCAGTCTCCGGTGGGCCACCGGCACCGGCCTGGCGGCGATCGTCGCCTTCTTCGTCCTGACCGGAGTCAGCGCAGACCTCACGGGTCTCGCCTCCGGTGACACGCCAGCGGAGGGCTGGCCCCGTGCGCTCGTCGTGGGCGCGTACACCCTGTACGTGCTTGCCGTGATCGCCGACACGGTCGTGGGCGTCCTGCTGTGCCGCCGTCTCTTCGCCCCAGGCAGCGGCCGGGCGTGAGGGAACACTCGATCAGAAGGAGCGGAGCAATGTCCCATCCCGTCATACACTTCGAGTTCGGCGCGCCGGACGGCGGAGCGCTGGCGGGCTTCTACGGCCGCCTGTTCGGCTGGGAGGTCCGGCCTTCCGGCCCGGAGTACTGACTGCTCTCGCCCGGTGGCGGCGCACTCGCCGGGGGCGTCTTGCAGACCAGCGGCGGGATCCCGTTTTGCGTGCCCGGAGTCGGGACGTTCGCGATGTTCCGTGACCCGGCCGGGAACATGGTCGGGATGATGGTTCAGGACGAAGCCGCACCCATGTCCGAGAGCGCCCAGCCCTGACAGGGGTCATCGGCGGACGGAAAAGAAAAACCCCCGGATTCCGCTGGGAATCCGGGGGTTTTTCTCGGTGGCTCCGACCGGCGTCGATCCGGTGACCTTTCGATTTTCAGTCGAACGCTCTACCAACTGAGCTACAGAGCCAGGGGATGCGTGAGCATCCACTTAGACGGAAGCCCTTCCGGTGGGAAGGGCTTGTCGCCGTGGCGACCCTGACGGGACTTGAACCCGCGACCTCCGCCGTGACAGGGCGGCACGCTAACCAACTGCGCTACAGGGCCTTACTGTGGTGCTTTTTCAATTGTGTGGTGCTTCTGAGTTTTTACTGCTCATCCATACTAGTGGACACCGTTCGGCGTGACCCCAACGGGATTCGAACCCGTGCTACCGCCGTGAAAGGGCGGCGTCCTAGGCCGCTAAACGATGGGGCCGGATTGTCCCGAATTGCTTGCGCTTTCCGATGACCACCGACGCATAAGCATACGGAAGTGCGAAGGAGAATGCGAATCGGGTTCGGATCCCGGGCGGGTCGGCGTGTGGGGAGCCCGGCACCGGTTCGCGCAACGCCACTCGGAAATCCTCGGGTCGGGCGACGCAGCGCCATAGTCTGCGAGCCAGGCGGTCCCCCGACCGCTCGTGCGGACGCACGCCGATCCCACCCCAATTCCGGCCTCCGACCAGGACGGAAAAGCGTATGTTGCTAGAGTTGCGCATGTTGACGGTGAGGCGCGTGTGACTCGCGTGACGAACGTCGACGCAGAAGTGAGCGGGCCGAGAAACAGCATGAGACGCGAAACGACCAGCCGAACGGTTCCCCCGACCACCCGCGGCGAACGCCGCCGGGCGGTCCTCGGCGCCCGCGCGACGCGAGCCCTCGCCGCCCTCGTCGTGGGTGTCGTCGCCTCGATCGGCGCGGTCGCCGCCCCCGCCTACGCCGACAACTATCCGAGCTGGCAGGATGTTCAGGCCGCGAAGGCCAATGAAGCGGCCGCCTCCGCTCAGGTCAACCGCATCAACGGCCTCATCGCCCAGCTCCAGCAGGAGGTCGCCGACACGCAGGCCGCCGCGGTCAAGCGCGGCGAAGAGCTCGAGGCCGCTCAAGCGGACTTCGACAAGGCCGCGATCCAGGCGTCCAATCTCGAATCGCAGGCGGCGGCGAGCCAGAAGAAGGCGGACGACGCCAGCACGCAAGCGGGCAAGCTCGCCGCTCAGCTCTACCGCACCGGCGGCCGGAACCTCACGGCGAACCTCTTCCTCAGCGGCAACCACGCGACCTCCACGAGTCCGGAGCAGCTGCTCTCCGACCTCGGCAGCATGTCGAAGCTGGTGGAGCAGTCCAACAAGGTGTACTCCGACGCCAAGGCCGCGCAGAACACCGCGAAATCGCTGTCCGACCAGGCGACCGTCGCCAAGGCCGAGCGCGAGCGTCTGCGCGTCGTCGCAGAGGCGGCGATGCAGGCGGCGATCGAGGCGGCGAAAGCGGCGCAGGACAAACTCGCCGAGCAGCAGAAGCAGATCGTCATCATGCAGGCGCAGCTCGCCGCGCTCAAGGACGCGACGGCGCAGACCGTCGCCGGCTATCAGGCCGGCGTCGCGGCTGCTGCCGCAGCGGCAGCAGCCCGCGGTTCAGGCGGACTCCCCGGCGGCTACGTCGGACCGCAGGGGTGGGCTGTGCCCGCAGCCGGTCCGATCACCGACGGCTTCGGCGCCCGTCCGTCCCCCGGCGGTGTCGGCAGCACCTACCACCTGGGTATCGACATCGGCGCTTCCTGCAACGCGCCGATCTACGCGGCCCACGACGGCACGGTCGTCTACGCGGGACCCAACGGGTCGTACGGAAACTTCGTCCTGATCGACAACGGCGGCGGCATCCAGACCGGGTACGCGCACATCCGCAACGGCGGCATCATGGTCGGCATCGGCCAGCAGGTCGGAGCCGGCCAGCCTATCGCCCGCGTCGGGACGACCGGTGCCTCCACCGGATGCCACCTCCACTACGAGGTGCGGGTCGGTGGCGAGAAGATCGACGGCATCCCCTTCATGAGAGACAGGCGGGCCCCCCTTGGCTAACCAGAACGAGAAGAGCAGCCGGGTCCGTCCGGGCCTCGCCATCGGTGCGGGTGTCATGGGCGCGGTCACGGCATCCATCGGCATCGTCACCCCTGCTCAGGCGGTCGACTATCCGTCGTGGAACGACGTCCAGCAGGCCAAGAACAACGTGGCCAACCAGCAGGCGATGATCGACAACATCACCACGCTGATCGGCAACCTCCAGTCCAGCGTGGATGCCGCCCGCATCGCTTCGGAGAAGGCGGCGGAAGCCTACTTCCAGGCCAAGGACGCGCTCGACGCGGCCACGGCGAAGGCCGCCGACCTCGAGAAGCAGGCGGGGGCCGCGGCCGAGAAGGCCAAGACCTCGAAGATGCGCGCAGGGCTCCTCGCCTCCCACCTGGCGAAGTCGGGCGGCGGGGACGTCACCACCGACCTGATGTTGAAGGGTGGGGGATCCGGCGACGCGGCGGACAAACTGCTGTTCCAGCTCGGCACGATGAGCAAGCTGACGGAGCAGTCGAAGGCGGTCTACGAGCAGGCGACGAAGGACAAGAACACCGCCGACGCACTGACCGCGCAGGCCAAGTCCGCCAAGACCGAGCGCGAAGCCCTGGCCGCCGAGGCGGACAAGGCGCTGGCCGCAGCGCAGTCCGCGCAGGCGGCCGCGCAGTCCGCCCTCGCGACCCAGCAGCAGAAGTCGACGGAGCTCGTCGCCCAGCTCGCCACGCTGAAGAACACCTCGACCCAGACCGAGGCCGCGTATCTGCAGGGGGAGCAGGTGAAGGCGCAGCAGGAGGCCGCACGCAAGGCGCAGGAAGCGGCGCTCCAGCAGCAGCAACAGCAGCAGGCCGCGGCGCCCAAGCCGCCGGCCTCGTCCGGCGGTGGGGGCGGCGGAGGGTCGGCGCCGGCCGCCCCGAACGGCAACGTCGTGCAGACGGCGATCTCGTACGCGCGCGCGCAGCTCGGCAAGCCGTATATCTTCGGCGGTGAGGGCCCGGTCGGCTACGACTGCTCCGGCCTGACCATGAAGGCGTACGCCTACGCCGGCCTCTACATCGGCTCCCACTCGGTGAACAACCAGTACTACACCGCCGCCAACCGGGGCCAGCTCGTCTCGTACAGCGCCAAGCAGGCCGGCGACCTGATCTTCTGGGGCAGCGGTCCCGGCGACTTCTACCACGTCGGCATCTACATCGGCGGCGGCATGATGATCGCGGCTCCCACCGAGGGCGACGTCGTCAAGGTGCAGTCCGTCTGGGGCTCCCCCTGGCGCCTCGTCGCCCGCCCCAGCGCCTGACCCCCCACCGTCGAGTACGCAAAAACTGCACGCCATCCAGCCGGATGACGTGCAGTTTTTGCGTACTCGACGGTGGAGGGGTCAGTGGCCCTCGGCGGCGAGCTTCGCGATCGCCTTCTGGATGAGGCCGTCGGCCTCGGCCGCGTCGCCCCAGCCCTCGATGTTGACGAACTTGCCCGGCTCGAGGTCCTTGTAGCGGGCGAAGAAGTGCTCGATCTCCTTGCGGGTCTGCTCCGGGATGTCGTTCACATCCTGGATGTGCTGCCAGCGCGGGTCCTTGTAGGGCACCGCGATGACCTTCGCGTCGCCGCCGGCCTCGTCGCTCATGTTGAGCACGGCGACCGGGCGGACCTTCACGCCGACGCCCGGGAACACCGGGTACTCGAGCAGCACCAGGGCGTCCAGCGGGTCGCCGTCGTCGCCCAGCGTGTTCTCGAAGAAGCCGTAGTCGGTCGGGTAGACGAAGCTGGTGAACAGCACGCGGTCGAGGTACACGCGACCCGTCTCGTGGTCCACCTCGTACTTGTTGCGGCTCCCCTTCGGGATCTCGATGACGACGTCGTATTCGGCCATTCCGTACTCCTTAGCTCTGTGCGAAACCTGCACTAACGTTACTGGATGCACCTCGACGGATCGGAGGCCGGGCAGGCCTCGCCCGACCCGCAGCGCCGCCCGCGCCTGACCCCGCCGATCGCCGACGCCCGCCGCGCCGTCCGCACGGCGCTCGCTGCGGCGGCGGCCCTGCCGGAGGTCGACCCGCACAACGACCACGGTCCGGAGCGGCCATCGCCCCTCCACCCGGGAGCGCTCGTCCTGGTCGGCCTGAGCGGGGGAGCGGACTCGCTCGCCCTCGCCGCGGCGACCGCCTTCGAAGCGCCCAGGAACGGATTCCGTGCCGGTGCGGTGATCGTCGACCACGGCCTGCAGCCCGGCTCGGATGCCGTGGCCGCCCGTGCCGCGGAGCAGGCGACCGCCCTGGGCCTCGACCCGGTGATCGTCGACCGCGTCGCCGTCGAGGGCGACGGCGGCCCCGAGGGCGCGGCGCGTGCGGCCCGTCACGCCGCGTTCGACCGCGCTCGCGTAGCCACCGGCGCCGAGCGCATCCTGCTGGCCCACACGCTCGACGACCAGGCGGAGACGGTCCTCCTCGGCCTCGCCCGCGGCTCCGGCCCGTCGAGCCTGCAGGGGATGCTGCCCGACACGGGCCGCCTGCTGCGCCCCTTCCTCGGCCTCCGCCGCACCCAGACGCGGGCCTTCTGCGCCGACAGTGGCCTGGAGCCCTGGGACGACCCGCACAACGACGACCCCTCTTACACGCGCGTGCGCGTGCGCACGACGGTGCTCCCGGTGCTGGAGCGCGAGCTCGGCCCCGGCGTCGCCGAGGCCCTCGCGCGGACGGCCGAGCAGCTGCGCGAGGACGACGAGGCGCTCGATGGCCTCGCGCTGGAATGGGCGCTCGAACTGGTCAGCCAGACCGACGACGGCGCGGTCGCGCTCGACGTCCGCGGTCTGGCGGCCGACCCCGCGGCGCTCCGCCAGCGCATCATCCGGCTGGTGGTCTCCGCGGAGTTCGGCGTGTCCCTCACGCGTGCCCACACGCTCGCGGTCGCGGCGCTCATCACCGACTGGCACGGGCAGGGGCCGGTCGACCTGCCAGGCGTTAGAGTGGTCAGGCAGAACGGGCTGCTCACGTTTCACCCCACCACGTAAGGACAGCGCCTCCCCCATGGAACTCACGGACGTTCAGAACGACCTGACCGAGATTCTGATCACCGAGGAGCAGATCCGCTCCCGCATCGCCGAGCTGGCCCGGGAGGTGGAGCGGGACTACGCCGGCAAGGACGTCCTGCTGATCGGCGTCCTGAAGGGCGCGGTCATGGTGATGGCCGACCTCTCCCGTGAGCTGCGCATCCCCGTCACGATGGACTGGATGGCCGTCAGCTCGTACGGCAGCGGGACGCAGTCCAGCGGCGTCGTCCGCATCCTGAAAGACCTCGACACCGACCTCAGCGGCAAGACCGTCCTGATCGTCGAGGACATCATCGACTCGGGCCTCACGCTCTCGTGGCTGCTGTCGAACCTGCGCAGCCGCGGCCCGGAGTCCATCGAGATCTTCACCCTGCTGCGCAAGCCGGATGCCGCGCGCGTCGAGATCGACGTGAAGTACGTCGGCTTCGACATCCCGAACCAGTTCGTGGTGGGCTACGGCCTCGACTACGACGAGCGCTACCGCACCCTGCGCGGGGTCGGCATCCTGGCCCCCGCCGTCTACAGCTGAGGCAGCGGGCCGCACGCAGACCGCCCAGAGCGAACACGCAGGCGACCCACAGCGCCCAGGCGGTACTGTGGTCGCACCATGAACGTCAAGAAGATCTTCCGCGGCCCGATTCTGTACGTCGTGCTGGCGATCATCATCGTGTGGATCGGCTCCAGCCTCATCACGATGTCGGGCTTCAAGAGCGTGTCGACGCAGAAGGGCCTGGAGTACCTCTCCCAGGACAAGGTGTCGAGCGCGAAGATCGTCGACGGCGAGAACCGCGTCGACCTGACGCTCAAGGAGCCGGACGGCAACCTGGGCAACCAGGTGCAGTTCTACTACGTCACCCCGCGCGGCCAGGACGTCGTGAAGGCGGTCGACGACGCGAACCTCCCCAAGGGCTACGACGACGAGGTCCCGCAGCCGAACTGGTTCGTCAACATCCTCGGCTTCCTCATCCCGGCACTCCTCATCGGCGTGTTCTTCTGGATCATGATCTCCGGCATGCAGGGCGGCGGGAACAAGGTCATGCAGTTCGGCAAGTCGCGGGCGAAGCTCGTGACCAAGGAGACGCCGAAGGTCACCTTCGACGACGTCGCCGGGTCGGACGAGGCGATCGAAGAGCTGCAGGAGATCAAGGACTTCCTGAAGGAGCCGGCCAAGTTCCAGGCGGTCGGCGCCCGCATCCCGAAGGGCGTGCTGCTGTACGGCCCTCCCGGAACGGGCAAGACCCTGCTCGCCCGCGCCGTCGCGGGTGAGGCCGGTGTGCCCTTCTACTCGATCTCGGGTTCCGACTTCGTCGAGATGTTCGTCGGCGTCGGCGCGAGCCGCGTCCGCGACCTGTTCCAGCAGGCGAAGGAGAACTCGCCCGCGATCATCTTCATCGACGAGATCGACGCGGTCGGCCGTCACCGCGGCGCCGGACTCGGCGGCGGGCACGACGAGCGCGAGCAGACGCTGAACCAGCTCCTGGTGGAGATGGACGGCTTCGACCCCAAGACCAACGTCATCCTCATCGCGGCGACCAACCGTCCCGACATCCTCGACCCCGCGCTGCTGCGCCCCGGCCGCTTCGACCGCCAGATCGGCGTGGATGCGCCCGACCTGCTCGGCCGGAAGAAGATCCTCGAGGTGCACGGCCGCGGCAAGCCGCTGGCGGCATCGGTCGACCTCGAGGTGCTCGCCCGCAAGACGCCGGGCTTCACCGGCGCCGACCTGGCCAACGTCCTCAACGAGGCCGCCCTGCTCACCGCCCGGTCGAACGCGCAGCTGATCGACAACCGCGCGCTGGACGAGGCCGTCGACCGCGTCATCGCCGGTCCGCAGAAGCGCACCAGGGTCATGAAGGACCAGGAGAAGCTCATCACGGCGTACCACGAGGGCGGACACGCGCTCGCCGCCGCGGCGATGCGCCACACCGACCCCGTGACGAAGATCACCATCCTGCCGCGCGGCCGTGCCCTCGGCTACACGATGGTGCTCCCGCTGGAGGACAAGTACTCCATCACCCGCAACGAGCTGCTCGACCAGCTCGCCTACGCCATGGGCGGTCGCGTGGCCGAGGAGATCGTGTTCCACGACCCGACCACCGGCGCCTCGAACGACATCGAGAAGGCGACCTCCATCGCCCGCAAGATGGTCACCGAGTACGGCATGAGCGCGGACATCGGCTCGGTCAAGCTCGGCCAGGCGAACGGCGAGATGTTCCTCGGCCGCGACATGGGCCACCAGCGCGACTACTCCGAGCGGATCGCCGAGCGGGTCGACGCCGAAGTGCGCGCCCTCATCGAGAAGGCGCACGACGAGGCGTGGGAGGTGCTCAACGAGAACCGCGCGGTGCTCGACCGTCTGGCCGCGTCGCTCCTCGAGCACGAGACCCTCGACCACAATCAGATCGCCGAGATCTTCGCCGACGTGAAGAAGCTGCCGGAGCGCCCGCAGTGGCTGTCCAGCGACAAGCGTCCGATCTCGGATGTCCCGCCCATCCCGTTCCCCAAGGCCCCGATCGACGCGGGCGCGGTGGACGGCGGCGTCGACTCCGAGCCGCCGGCGGCGAAGCCGAAGCGTTCGCCCGCGATCAAGCCGCGCCCGGCGACCGCCTAGGGCCGTCGCGCGCATGAGCGGAATCGATCGTCCGCGCATCGAAGCGGCCGTCGCCGAGATCCTCGCCGCCATCGGCGAGGATCCGGCGCGTCCGGGGCTGGAGAGCACGCCCTCGCGCGTCGCCGACTCCTACGCCGAGTTCTTCGCCGGGATCGGGCGGGATGCCGAAGCCGACCTCGGGGAGCCGGTTCCGCTCGAGGAGGGCCGCCAGGCCGAGACCGTATTGCTGCGCGACATCGAGTTCCGTTCCGTGTGCGAGCACCATCTGCTTCCGTTCGTCGGCGTCGCGCACGTCGCGTACCTGCCGGGGGACACCGTGATCGGGCTCGGCCGCATCCCGCGTGCCATCGACACCCTGGCGTCGCGCCCGCAGATCCAGGAGCGCCTGACCGAGCAGATCGCGGACACCATCGAGCAGGGCGCCGCCGCGCGCGGCGTGCTCGTCGTCCTCGACGCCGCGCACTCCTGCGTCACCACTCGCGGCCCCCGGCAGACCGGCAGCACGACCGTGACCGTCGCCGCTCGCGGCGCGTACACCGACCCCGTGGTCCGGGCCGAGCTCATCGCGTTGATCGGGCGCGGCGTCAAGTGACCCTCATCATGGGCGTCCTCAACGTGACGCCGGACTCGTTCAGCGACGGCGGGCTCTGGCTGGAGCCGGACGCCGCCATCGCGCACGGCCTCGACCTCGTAGCGCAGGGCGCCGACCTGGTCGATGTCGGCGGCGAGTCCACCCGGCCGGGAGCCGCGAGCGTCGACCCGGTCGACGAGCAGGCGCGGGTCGTCCCGGTGATCCGCGAGCTGGCCTCCCGCGGGGTGACCGTCAGCGTCGACACGCTCAACGCGTCCACCGCGCGGGCCGCCGTCGAGGCGGGCGCGGCGATCATCAACGACGTCTCCGGAGGGCTCGCCGACGAGCGGATGCCGGAGGTGCTCCTCGAGACCGGCGCGCAGTACGTCGCGATGCACTGGCGCGGACGCCTGGACGCGGCCGACTCGCGGGCGGTCTATCGGCACACGGTGGCCGAGGTCCGCGCCGAGCTGTCGGCACGCGTCACCGACCTCGTGCGGCGCGGCGTCGACCCTGCCAAACTCATCCTCGACCCCGGGCTCGGCTTCTCGAAGAACGCGCGTCACAACTGGCAGGTGCTCGCCGGGCTGCACGAGATCGAGACGCTCGGGTACCCGGTGCTGATCGGCGCCTCCCGCAAGCGGTTCCTGGGGGCGCTGCTGCCCGAGGGTGCGCCCGCCGAGGCGCGTGACGCCCCGACGGCCGTGATCTCGGCGCTGGCCGCGCAGGCGGGAGCGTGGGCCGTCCGGGTCCACGACGTTCCGTCGACCCGGATCGCCCTCGACGTTGTGCGAGCATGGCAAGCTGGACGCGATGAGTAGCCTCCAGCCTCGGCCCACCGACTCGATCATCCTGACCGGTCTGCGCGTCCACGCCAACCACGGTGTGTTCGACTTCGAGCGCGCCGAGGGGCAGGAGTTCGTCGTCGATGTGACGGCGTGGCTCGACCTCTCGGTCGCGTCGGCCAGTGACGATCTCGCCGCGACCGTGCACTACGGCGAGCTGGCCGAGGAGGTCGTCGCGGCGGTCGAGCGCGACCCGGTCGACCTGATCGAGACAGTCGCCGAGCGCGTCGCCGAGGCGGTGCTCGCCCATGAGCCGGTGGATGCCGTCGAGGTGACCGTCCACAAGCCGCAGGCGCCGATCAGCGTCCCATTCGGGGATGTCGCCGTCCGCATCACCCGGGGGCGCGCGTGAACGCCGCGCCGCTGGGGAAGCCGGTCCGCATGCGGGTCGGCGTTCCCGCCGTGCTCGCGTTCGGGAGCAACCTCGGCGACCGTGCCGGCACCATCCAGGCCGCTGTCGACGCGCTCGGGGAGGAGGCCGGCGTCGACGTGCGTGCCGTCTCGCGCCTGTACGAGACGCCCGCGCTGAAGCCGGACGGCATCGATGTCGAGGCGCCCGCGTACCTCAACGCCGTCGCGCTCGTCCGCACCCTGCTCGAACCGCTCGCGCTGCTGGACGTCGTCCACCGCGTCGAGGACCGGCTGGGCCGCGTCCGCGAGGAGCACTGGGGCGACCGCACCATCGACATCGACATCGTCGACTACGACCGGATGGTGTCCGACGACGACCCGCGCATCGTGCTGCCGCATCCGCGTGCCCACGAGCGGGCCTTCGTCCTCGTGCCCTGGCTCGACGTCGATCCGGACGCCCGGCTCGCCGGCTTCGGGCCGGTCGCGGACCTCGCCGCCCGCGCCACGGATCCGGTCCGTGTCTGGGAGGCCCGCTCGTGAAGCGCACCCGTCCGAGCTCGCTCATCGGCCTCGGCGTCGCCGGGCTCGTCATCGGCTTCCTGGCCGAGCTGACCGCCGCGGGGATGGGACAGCCGATCTTCATCCCGCCGCTGACGCTGCCGATCACGCTGGTCGCGGTGGCGATCATCGTCATCGCGTTCGCGCTGCCGATCCGCCGTGCCGTCCGCGGCAGGAGCGTGCGCCGCATCGACCCGTTCCAGGCGACCAGGATCGTGGTGCTCGCCAAGGCGTGCGGCCTGAGCGGCGCCCTCCTCACGGGCATCGGTGTCGGGCTCGGCGCGTATCTGCTCAGCCGGGACGTCCTGCCCGGCGGGAACGCCATCCTGCTGACCGCCCTCGCGACCGCCGGAGCGGTGATCCTGCTCGTCGCCGGGCTCGTCGCCGAGCTGTTCTGCACCCTGCCCCCGGGCGACGACGACGACCGCACGGAGACCGTGAATGCCCGATCGGATTGACCTGAGCATCGGCGACTGGCGCCGCGTCTCACCCAAGTACGTCCTCGTCGTCATCGCGAGCACCGTGATCACCGGCCTGGTGCTGGCGGCGGCCTCGCTGTTCCTGTGGCTGGTCGGCGGCTGGCCGTTCGGCTGGCTGGCGCTCGTCGTCGTTGTCGTCATCTCGGTGATCGCCCTCATCATCGCCCCGCGGCGCGCCCGCTCGATCGGCTACCGGCTGCGTGACGACGACCTGCTGTTCCGCCGGGGCATCATGTTCCAGCGCTTCGTGTCGGTGCCGTACGGGCGCATGCAGCTGATCGACATCAACCGCGGACCGGTCAGCCGGATGCTCGGACTGGCCGACCTCAAGTTCGTGACGGCCGCAGCCTCCACCGGGGTGATGGTCCCCGGCCTCCCGGAGCCGGAGGCCGCCGAGCTTCGCGACCGGCTCGTCGAGCTGGCAGAGAGCAGACGGGCGGGACTGTGAGCGCCCCGGATGGCGGCGCGCCGACGGGTCCGCCCCTCGGCCCGCCCCTCACGCGTGCGGAGCGGGCCGCCGAGCGGTACACCGACGGCGAGTGGCATCGGCTGCATCCCGCGACCCCGCTGCTCCGCGGCGGCATCGTGTTCATCGCCCTGTTCGGGTTCGTGCTGTCGAACCTGCGCGAACGCCTGATCGGCTTCTTCGTCGGCGCCCCCGACTACGGCGGCGACCCGCTGGACGCGATCTACAACCACGGCTGGGAGGGCTGGGCGCTGCTCGGGGTGGCGGTCGTGCTGCTGCTCTGCTTCGGCGCCTTCTATCTGTCGTGGAGGATGCACAGCTTCCGGATCACCGGCGACGCGGTCGAGGTGCGCAGCGGCATCCTGTTCCGCACCCAGCGCAAGGCGCGGCTGGACCGCATCCAGGGCATCAACGTCGTGCGCCCGGTGCTCGCCCGGATCTTCGGGGCGGCCAAGCTGGATGTGTCGGTCGCCGGCCACGACGCGAACGTGCAGCTGGCGTACCTGGGGTCGTCGCTGGCGGACGGCCTGCGCGCGGATGTGCTGCGGCTGGCGTCGGGGGTGCGTGCGGCGGAGGCGGCGGAGGCGGCGGAGGCCGCCGCGGCGGCTGCTGGTGCGGCGGCAGCGGACGGTGCGAGGGCGACTGCGGAGGCCGTCGGTGGCGAGAACGTACCCGGCGCGGGGCCGTCGCGCGTCGCCGCGGTGGGGGATCTCGTCGGTCGTCGCGTGAACGAGTTCCTGGCGCCCGAGCTCGACCCGAACGCGGCGCCGCCGGAGTCGGTCGTGAAGATCCCGCCGCTCCGGCTGCTGGGCTCCCTGCTGTTGAGCGGATTCACGGTCTTCGTGCTCGTCGTCGTCGCGTTCCTGATCTGGGGAGCGTCGAGCGGCGAGCTGTGGCTCCTCATCGTCGTGCTGCCCGGGCTCATCGGTTCGGCCAGTTTCTACATCAACCGGTTCACCAAGTCGCTGCGGTACTCGATCGCCGGGACGCCGGACGGCGTGCGCGTCGGCTTCGGCCTGCTGAGCACGAGCAACGAGACGCTGCCGCCCGGCCGCATCCACGCCGTCGAGGTGCTGCAGCCGCTGCTGTGGCGCCCGTTCGGCTGGTGGCAGATCCGGATCGACACGGCGGGCCATTCGCGCGAGAAGGGGGCGGCCGGGCAGCCGAACACGACGATGCTGCCGGTGGGCGACGCGGCCGACGTCTTCCGCGTCCTGGCGCTGGCGCTGCCCGGCTTCGCCACAGACGAGCACCGGGAGCTGATCGAGTCGGGGATGTCGTCGGCCGGCCGCGACGTCTACGTCGGGAGTCCCCGCCGGGCGGCGTGGATCCGTCCGCTCTCCTGGCAGCGCACCGGCTTCCGCGTGGTGGACGATGCGATCCTGTTGCGCCGCGGTTTCGTCTGGCGGAGTCTCGCGATCGTGCCGCTCGCGCGCCTGCAGAGCCTGGAGCTGCAGCAGGGGCCGCTGGATGCGGCGCTCGCGCTCGCCGAGGCCCGTTTCCACACCGTGTCCGGCCCGGTCCGGCCGCGCCTGGCGGCGATCGACGCTCCGACCGGCGTCCGCCTGTTCGAGGAGGTGTCGGCGCGCGCCGTCGCGGCTGCCGCCGCCGACCGGAGCCACCGCTGGGGCCAGGCTGTGCCCGACGGCGGCTCCCGCGCCGATGCTGCGCCGCGCGTGGACGCTGCGCCGCGTGTCGACGCCGCGCCGCGTGTCGACGCTGCGCCGCGTGGCGATGCCGTGCCGCGTGTCGACGCTGCACCGCGTGTCGACGTTGCACCCCCGATCAAGAAGGAGCACTGATGCTGCCATCCGCCCGTCCGCCTTCGCAGCGTTCCGGCCGGCTCGGCGTGGGGATCGTCGGCGCCGGACGCGTCGGCCCCGTGCTCGGCCTCGCGCTCGCGGGCGCCGGCCACGCGATCGTCGGGGTGTCCGCGGTCTCCGAGCAGAGCCGGGAACGCGCAGAGGCGATGCTCCCCGGCGTTCCGGTGCTCGACATCCCGACCGTGGTGGAACGCAGCGAGCTGGTGATCCTCGCGGTCCCCGCTGCGGAACTCCCGAGCCTGGTCGCCGGTCTCGCAGCGACCGGCACATGGCAGCCCGGGCAGATCGTGATGCACACGGCACCCGGGTTCGGGATCGAGGTGCTGCAGCCCGCGGCGGCCGCCGGCGCCATCCCGCTCGCCATCCACCCGGCCCTCGAGTTCACCGGGACGAGCCTCGACCTCGCCCGCCTCGGCGAGAGCTACTTCGCGGTGACCGCCCCGGCGCCGGTGTTGCCGATCGCCCAGGCCCTGGTGGTCGAGATCGGCGGCGAGCCGGTGGTGGTGGACGAGGGCGATCGGCCCGCCTACGCCGAGGCGATCGCGACGGCGACGGCCTTCTCGCGGTCCATCGTCGAGCAGTCGACGGGGCTGCTGAAGAGCATCGGCGTCGACAAGCCCGGCTCCTTCCTCAGTTCGCTCATCCGCTCGGCGGTGGACAACGCGCTGACCCGCGCGGGAGCGCCGACCCGGCTGGACCTCGATGTGATCGGTGCGCTGAACGACGATGCCTCGGTCGGACCGCTTCCCGGCTCGTCGGGCGGCTCGGGCGGTGCTCGCGACCGCTCCGCCGAGGGCGATCCCGACGACGACGGGCGCGGGTGGTTCCTGCGCGGCGAGTAGCCTGGTTCCGGCCGGTTCCGACCCGGCCGGAGGGATGCGCATGCCAGAGATCATCACCACCATCGCCGAGCTGCGGGCCCGGGTCGCGGATGCGCGCCGTGTCGCGCAACAGGACGGCCCGTCCGACGCGCCCACCGGTCGCGTCGTGCTCGTGCCGACCATGGGTGCGCTGCACGAGGGACACCTGCGGCTGGTGTCGCAGGCCCGCGACCTCGGGGGCTTCGTCGTGGTGTCGATCTTCGTGAACCCGTTGCAGTTCGGCCCGGGCGAGGACTTGGAACGCTATCCGCGCACGCTTGATGCGGATGTCACCGCCCTCGAGGGCCTCGCCGATGTCGTGTTCGCGCCGTCCGCGTCCGAGATGTACCCGAGCGGTCCTTCGGAGACGCGGGTGACCGCGGGGGAGTCGGGACTCCTGTTCGAGGGTGCATCCCGCCCCGGACACTTCGATGGGGTGCTGACGGTCGTCAGCAAGCTCTTCAACATCGTCCAGCCCGACGTCGCCGTGTTCGGTCAGAAGGATGCGCAGCAGGTGCACGTCATCGGCCGCATGGTCGACGACCTCAACCTCCCGGTCTCGATCGCGGTCGTCGACACCGTGCGCGAGTCGGACGGTCTCGCGCTCTCCAGCCGCAACCGGTACCTGGACGACGACCAGCGGCTCGCCGCCGTGACCCTGTCCCGCGCTCTCGGCGCCGGGGCGGAACGAGCGGGAGACGGAGTGGAGGCGGCCCTCCGCGCCGCCCGCGCGCACGTGGAGGCGGACCCAGCCGTTAAGCTTGACTATCTCGCGATCGTCGACCCGGATACCTTCCGCGAAGCGTCGCCTGACCACCACGGTCCCGCCCTGATGCTGATAGCCGCTCGCGTCGGAACGACCCGGCTGATCGACAACCAGCGCCTCACGACGTGACCACCGCACCACCGCCCGCCCCCTCGAACGGAAAGACAGCGATGACCGACGCGCAGACCACCGCGGCCGACCTCGGCGACGACCAGCTCAGCGAGGCCGAGATCAGCGAGCAGAAGGCGGTCCGGCTCGGCAAGCGCGACCGTCTGCTCGCCGAGGCGGAGGGCCCCGGCGGTGGCGCCTACCCGGTGCACGTCCCGGTCACCACGACCATCCCGGCCGTGCGCGCGAAGTGGGATCACCTGCAGCCGGACGAGGGCTCCGGCGAGATCGTCGGCATCGCCGGGCGCGTGGTGCACCTGCGCAACACCGGCAAGCTGTGCTTCGCGGTGCTGCAGGCCGGCGACGGCTCGCGCATCCAGGTCATGGTGTCCCTCGCCGAGGTGGGCGAGGAGTCGCTGAGCGCGTGGAAGGAGCTCGTCGATCTGGGCGACCACCTGTTCGTCTCCGGCGAGGTCGTCTCCAGCCGCCGCGGCGAGCTCTCCGTCATGGCGCGGGAGTGGCGGATCGCCGCCAAGGCACTCCTGCCCCTGCCGAACCTGCACAGCGAGCTGAGCGAGGAGACCCGCGTCCGCGCCCGCTACCTCGATCTGATCGCGCGCGATCAGGCCCGCAAGACCGTCCTCGACCGCGCGGCCGCGGTGGCGAGCCTCCGTCGAACGTTCGGCGAGCGCGGATTCGTCGAGGTCGAGACGCCGATGCTGCAGGTGATGCACGGCGGCGCCTCCGCTCGGCCGTTCGTGACCCACTCCAACGCCTTCGACACGGAGCTGTACCTGCGCATCGCGCCGGAGCTCTATCTGAAGCGCGCCGTCGTCGGCGGCATCGACCACGTGTTCGAGATCAACCGCAACTTCCGCAACGAGGGCGCCGACTCCACGCACTCGCCGGAGTTCGCCATGCTGGAGGCCTACCAGGCGTACGGCGACTACAACTCCATCGCCGACCTCACCCAGACGCTCATCCAGGATGCCGCCGTCGCGGTCTCCGGATCGCACGTGGTGACGTGGGCAGACGGCACGGAGTACGACCTCGGCGGCCAGTGGGACCGCATCCGCATGTACGACAGCCTCTCGGACGCCATCGGTGAGGAGATCACCCCGGAGACCCCGATCGAGCGCCTGCGCGAGCTCGCGGCCCTCGCCGGCATCGAGATCGAGCACCCGCTGCCCGGCAAGTACGTCGAAGAGCTCTGGGAGCACTACGTCAAGACCGACCTGGTGCGCCCGACCTTCGTCATGGACTTCCCCGTCGACACCAGCCCGCTGGTCCGCGCGCATCGTTCGCGCGATGGCGTCGTCGAGAAGTGGGACCTGTACACCCGGGGCTTCGAGCTGGCGACGGGCTACTCGGAGCTCGTCGACCCGGTCGTGCAGCGGGAGCGCTTCGTCGAGCAGGCGAAGCTGGCGGCCGCGGGCGACAACGAGGCGATGCGTCTCGATGAGGAGTTCCTGCGCGCCCTCGAGTTCGGCATGCCGCCGACGGGCGGCATGGGCATGGGAATCGATCGCCTGCTCATGGCGCTGACCGGCCTCGGCATCCGCGAGACGATCCTCTTCCCACTGGTGAAGTAGCCTCCCAGGAGCCGGCGGTACGATGAAGGCGCTATGAACGACGTCATCAGCGGTATCGTCTGGGCCCTCGCACCGACCGTGCTGGTCGGCCTGCTGTTCTGGGCGATCATGCGCGCGATCGTGCGCGCCGACCGCAACGAGCGCAAGGCCTACTCGCGGCTGGAAGCCGAGGAGCGCGCCCGCCGCGGCCTCGCCCCCAAGGCCTGAGCTCCCGCGCGACACCCCTCGTATCGCGGGTGACCCCGCGCGCACCCATACGGGTGCACTCATATCGCGGCCGCGCCGTTCTCGCGACGGTATGCCGTTGCCGCGACGGTATGCCGTTCCCGCTACGGTATCCCTGGGGACGCGTTCGCGTCTTCCGCGGTCGACCGAGGGATGCGTGCATGGAGACGGGGTTCTGGGTCTCGTTCTCCATCGTCCTGGCACTTCTCATCGACTTCGTCATCCGCGTTCTCGCGATCATCTTCGTGCCGCGGAATCGCAAGCCCACCTCGGCCACCGCCTGGCTGCTCGCGATCTTCCTGATCCCGTACATCGGCATCCTGTTCTTCCTCCTGATCGGCAGCTACAAGCTCCCGAAGAGCCGACGGCAGAAGCAGGACGAGATCAACCGCTTCATCATCGACAGCACGGAGGGCATCGAGCGCGTCCGCCGCGATCATCCGTGGCCCCCGTGGCTCGAGGGCGTGGTCGAGCTGAATCGCAACCTCGGGGCGATGCCGCTCGTCGGCGGTAACCGGGCGACCCTCAACGGCGACTACCAGGGCTCGCTCGACGCGATGGCCGAGGAGATCGGCACGGCCAAGCGGTACGTCCACGTCGAGTTCTACATCCTGACGCTCGACAAGACGACAGCCCCGTTCTTCGACGCCCTGGAGGCCGCCGTCCAGCGCGGGGTGACCGTTCGCGTGCTCCTCGACCACATCGCGTCGCTCCGGACGCCGGACTACAAGCGCACCCTCAAGCGGCTCACTGCCATGGGGGCACGGTGGCAGCTGATGCTGCCCGTCCAGCCGCTCAAACGCAAGTACCAGCGGCCCGACCTCCGCAACCACCGGAAGCTGCTCGTGGTCGATGGCCGCGTGGCGTTCATGGGATCGCAGAACGTCATCGACCGCAGCTACAACAAGAAGTCGAACATCAGGCGCGGGCTGAAGTGGAAGGAGCTCATCGTCCGTCTCGAGGGGCCCATCGTCGCCGGTCTGAACGCCATCTTCATCACCGACTGGTACAGCGAGACCGACGAGCTCCTCCGCCGTGAGACCGAGCCCATCACCGACGAGATCGACGCCAACGAGCTCGACGCCCAGGTCGTCCCCTCCGGGCCCGGGTTCGCCGGCGAGAACAACCTCCGACTCTTCCTCGCCCTGCTGTACTACGCGCAGGAGCGCATCGTGATCACCTCTCCGTACTTCGTGCCGGACGAGTCGATGCTGATGGCGATCACCTCGGCGGTGCAGCGTGGCATCCGTGTCGACCTGTTCGTCTCCGAGATCGGCGACCAGGCGCTCGTCTATCACGCCCAGCGGTCGTACTACGAGGCGCTGCTGCGGGCCGGAGTCCGGATCTGGATGTACAAAGCCCCCTACATCCTGCATGCGAAGCACTTCACCATCGACGACGACGTCGCCGTCATCGGTTCGAGCAACATGGACATGCGCTCCTTCCAGCTGAACATGGAGGTCTCCCTGATGGTGCGAGGGCGTTCGTTCGTGGACGAGATGCGCAAGGTCGAGGACGGCTATCGCCAAGACAGCCGCGAACTCACCCTGGACGAGTGGATGAAGCAGCCGCTCCGTTCCACCGTTCTGGACAACCTGGCCCGGCTGACCTCCGCGCTGCAGTGAGGCGACGCCGCGCATGCGGAGCCGCGCCCCGGAACGTCATGCCGGCTGGAGCTCGCGCAGCGGCCTGACCTCGCACCAGCGTTCCGCTGCCGCGGCGAGGCGGTCGTCGGCCGTGACGAGCGGCAACTCGAGGAGGCGGGCGAGAGCCACGTACATCGCGTCGTAGACGGTCAGATCATCGCGCCACCGCCAGGCGTCCGGCCACAGCGGCTCGTGCTCCACGCGCATGATCTCGAGCCGCGAGAACTCGAGGATCACCTGCTCGGCGAGCTGAGCGTCGCCCGGTCGCCGGAGCGCGTGCCGGCGCATCGCACTGACGAACTCCGGGTCGATCAGGTGAGGCGCCACCAGGATGCACTCCGCCAGTTCGTCGTTCTCCTCGAACGCGGCGAGACCGTCGCGCGACAGCAGTTCGACGAGCGCACTGCAGTCCATCACCGCCGCGATCATCGGCTCTGCCGGTCGTCGCGGATGCCGTGGACGATCTCCTCGGTGGTGATGTCGAGCGGTCGACGACGCGGAGCCGCGTTCGAACCCTGGCGCTCGCTCAGCGCGTGATGCTCGACCGTCACCTCCGCCCAGCGCTCCTCGATGCGCAGCCTCTCCGCGATGCGGGTGAGCTGCCTGCGCAGATACTCGGAATACGACAACCCTTTCGCCGCTGCCGCCGCCTTCAGGCGATCGTTGACGGCCGGATCCAGATCTCTCACTTGCACGGTGACTCCCATGGGTTCAGTTTAGACGTTGATGCATGCAGAAACAAGAGATCTGCATGCACTGTACGTCTATTCTGACCCGGGCGTGCGCCGGAGCGCCCGGCCGCCCTCCGAACTGTGGAGAAGTCGGGTCGGCGTCAGCCTGGGGACGGAACCGCGTCAGCCGCGCGGCCGTAGGCGGACCGTCGGCAGCTCGGGCGCCGGAAGCGGCATCCCGTCATAGCCGTCGACCGTGCCGAAACGGCCGTGCGGATCGGCGCCGGCGATCACCTCGGCCTGCCACTGGGTCCGCGAGGCGACGATGTCCTCGTGACTGCGGCCGATGAAGTTCCACCACATCACGATCTGCTCGCCCAGCGGTTCCCCGCCGAGGAGCACGATGCGCGCATCCGTCTCGGCGCCCACCGAGAGGCTCGTGCGCCCAGGGGACAGATAGGCCAGATGCGAGACCGGAACCGGGGTGCCGTCGATCGTGACATCGCCGGCATCGACGAGCACGCCGTGCTCGAAGTCCACGTCGAGCGGGACCTCGATGCGGCTTCCGGCCGGGACGACGATCTCCGCCCCGACCAGCGGGGAGAACACGGTCGCGGTCGTCCCGCTCCCGGCCAGCGAGCCGACGAACGTCCGCACCGTGGCCGGGCCGATGCTGCCCACGGCGGGCGTGTGATGTTCGAAGAACGGCGCGACATCGCGCGAGGCGCCGGGTAGCGCCACCCAGAGCTGGACGCCGTGCAGTCGCTGCGTGCCCGGTGTGGACACCTCGGAATGGCTGATCCCGCGACCGGCCGTCATCAGGTTCAGCTCGCCCGGCCGGACGAGCGCATGGCTGCCGACGCTGTCCCGATGGTCGATCTCGCCCTCGAACAGCCAGCTCACCGTCTGCAGGCCGGTGTGCGGATGCGGCGGGACCTGCATCCCGCCGGTCGCCGACACGTCGTCGGGGCCGTAGTGGTCGATGAAGCACCAGCCGCCGATCAGCGAACGGCGACGCTGGGGGAGGGTGCGCCGGACGGTCATCGCGCGCGGGCCGCCGAGAGGGACATCCCGCGGTTCGAGGATCTCGACGCCCGCGTCCGTGAGCACGGCCGATGTGGCGACGAGCTCGGCCGGATCGCGCTCCAGATTGCTCATAGCGGCATCCTAGGCGTCGGGCAGGAAGGTCGGAGGCGGGCTTCCTAGAATGGTGGAGTGCCCCGGATCGCGACCAGACTCCTCCCCGCCGCCGCGGCGATCCTGGTGGTCGCGGCGCTCGCCGGCTGCAGCACGGCGGCGGGCAAGCCGGTCGAGGACTACTCGGGGGAGCCCAAGGGGGTGGATGCTCCGGCGAGCAGCGCGGGCGGCGCGTCCTGGGCCGCCTGGCTCGACGGCGGCGACCGGTTCGCGATCGTCCTCTACGGCAGCTCCACGTGCCCCCCGAAGGTCGCCAGCGTGACCGCGACCGCGGGCGACACCATCACGGCCACGCTGGCTCCGGCACCCGGAGGCATCTGCACGCGCGACTACGTGCCGCACACCACCGTCTTCGCGACGCCCGACCGCATCGCGAAGGACTCCGGTGTGAGCGTCGTCCTGCCCGACTCGACGCTCACGCTGCCCGCCGATCGGGGCTGATCGGCCGCAATCCGCTCGGTCCCCGACGGCACGTCACGCCCACGGCGAACAGGGCAACGGGACAGGGGGAGCGGTGGTTACTCTCTTTGTATCGACGCCGAACCTGCAACGGTGTCGCCGAGGAGTAGACATGTTCGAGAGATTCACCGACCGCGCCCGCCGTGTCGTCGTCCTGGCCCAGGAAGAGGCCAAGATGCTCAACCACAACTACATCGGGACGGAGCACATCCTGCTCGGCCTGATCCACGAGGGTGAGGGCGTCGCCGCCAAGGCGCTCGAGTCGCTCGGCATCTCGCTGGACGCGGTCCGCGAGCAGGTCCAGGACATCATCGGCCAGGGCCAGCAGCAGCCGACCGGGCACATCCCGTTCACGCCGCGCGCCAAGAAGGTGCTGGAGCTCAGCCTCCGCGAGGCGCTGCAGCTCGGCCACAACTACATCGGCACGGAGCACATCCTGCTCGGCCTGATCCGCGAAGGCGAGGGCGTCGCCGCCCAGGTGCTCGTGAAGCTCGGCGCGGACCTCAACCGCGTGCGCCAGCAGGTCATCCAGCTCCTCTCCGGCTACCAGGGCAAGGAGCAGGTCCAGGTCGGGGGCAACGATCAGACCACCGCGCAGGCCGGTAGCCAGATCCTCGACCAGTTCGGCCGCAACCTCACTCAGGCGGCGCGCGACAACAAGCTCGACCCGGTGATCGGGCGCGAGAAGGAGATCGAGCGCGTGATGCAGATCCTGTCGCGCCGCTCGAAGAACAACCCCGTGCTGATCGGCGAGCCCGGCGTCGGCAAGACGGCCGTCGTCGAGGGCCTCGCGCAGGCCATCGTCCGCGGCGACGTGCCGGAGACGCTGAAGGACAAGCAGCTCTACACCCTCGACCTCGGCTCGCTCATCGCCGGTTCCCGCTACCGCGGCGACTTCGAGGAGCGCCTGAAGAAGGTCACGAAGGAGATCCGCACCCGCGGCGACATCATCACCTTCATCGACGAGATCCACACGCTCGTCGGCGCGGGTGCCGCGGAGGGCGCGATCGACGCGGCCAGCATCCTCAAGCCGCTGCTGGCCCGTGGCGAGCTGCAGACCATCGGTGCGACCACCCTCGACGAGTACCGCAAGCACTTCGAGAAGGATGCGGCCCTCGAGCGCCGCTTCCAGCCCATCCAGGTGGCCGAGCCGTCGCTGCCCCACGCGATCAACATCCTCAAGGGGCTGCGCGACCGCTACGAGGCGCACCACAAGGTGTCCATCACCGACGGCGCGATCGTGGCCGCGGCGAACCTCGCCGACCGCTACATCCAGGACCGCTTCCTGCCGGACAAGGCCATCGACCTGATCGACGAGGCCGGCGCCCGCCTGCGCCTGTCGATCCTGTCGGCGCCGCCGGAGCTCCGCGAGTTCGACGACAAGATCGCCGCCGTCCGCTCCCAGAAGGAGGGCGCGATCGAGGACCAGGACTTCGAGAAGGCGGCCAGCCTCCGCGACGAGGAGAAGAACCTCCTCGGCGAGCGGCTGCGCCTCGAGAAGCAGTGGCGTTCGGGTGAGGTCAAGACCACGGCCGAGGTCGACGAGGGCCTCATCGCCGAGGTGCTGGCCCAGGCGACCGGCATCCCGGTGTTCAAGCTCACCGAGGAGGAGTCGGCCCGGCTCGTCTACATGGAGAAGGCGCTGCACGAGCGCGTCATCGGCCAGGAGGAGGCCATCGCGGCCCTCTCGAAGACGATCCGCCGCACCCGCGCCGGCCTGAAGGACCCGAAGCGTCCGTCCGGCTCGTTCATCTTCGCCGGCCCCACCGGTGTCGGTAAGACCGAGCTGGCGAAGGCGCTCGCCGAGTTCCTGTTCGACGACGAGTCGGCCATGATCTCCCTCGACATGTCGGAGTACGGCGAGAAGCACACCGTCTCCCGTCTCTTCGGCGCCCCTCCCGGGTTCGTCGGCTTCGAGGAGGGCGGCCAGCTCACCGAGAAGGTCCGCCGCAAGCCGTTCAGCGTCGTGCTGTTCGACGAGATCGAGAAGGCGCACCCGGACATCTTCAACTCGCTGCTCCAGATCCTGGAGGAGGGACGTCTGACGGATGGCCAGGGACGCGTGGTCGACTTCAAGAACACCGTGATCATCATGACCACGAACCTCGGCACGAAGGACATCTCCGGCGGCCCCGTCGGGTTCCAGATCGAGGGCGACCCGCAGACCGGCTACGACCGGATGCGCGGCAAGGTCTACGAGGAGCTGAAGAAGAACTTCAAGCCCGAGTTCCTGAACCGTGTCGACGAGATCATCGTCTTCCCGCAGCTGGACAAGAGCGAGCTCCTGCAGATCGTCGACCTGTTCATCAAGCGGCTCTCGACCCGCCTGCTCGACCGCGACATGACCATCGAGCTGACCGTCCCGGCGAAGGAGCGACTGATCGAGGTCGGGTTCGACCCGACGCTCGGCGCCCGCCCGCTCCGCCGCGCGGTGCAGCACGAGATCGAGGACCGGCTGAGCGAGCGGATCCTGCACGGCGAGCTGAACGCGGGCGACCACGTCCACGTCGACTTCGCCGACGGCGAGTTCGTCTTCACGACGACCGCGCGCAAGGAGCCCATCGGCGCCGGGATCAACGCCACGGCCGCGATCGGCACCGGGCCGGCGACGCCGGACCTCGCCGCGAACGAGTGATCGTCGTCGCGACAGCGTGATACACGGAAGGGCCGGTCTCCTCGGAGGCCGGCCCTTCCGCCGTGTTCTGGCTCGGTAGGGTGGAACGGTGAGCGGTGAGAGCGGACCAGGGTTCAGCATCAGGCGGGCGCGGACAGGCGATGTCCCCCGCATCCAGGAGCTGGTGGAGCCTCTGGTGCAGCGACGCATCCTGCTCGGCAAGGAGACCGTCACCTTCTACGAGTCGGTGCAGGAGTTCCGGGTGGCGGAGGACGCCGACGGCAGCCTGATCGGCTGCGGCGCGCTGCACGTGATGTGGAGCGACCTCGGCGAGGTGCGCACGCTCGCGGTCGCCGACGGCTGGCTCGGCAAGGGCGTCGGCAGGGCGCTGCTCGGCCGGCTGGAGGCGGATGCGCGCGAGATCGGCCTGAACCGCCTGTTCTGCCTGACCTTCGAAGTCGACTTCTTCGCGCGCAACGGCTTCGAGGACATGGGGGAGTCGACGGTCGACCCGCAGCTCTACGCCGAGCTCGTGCGCTCGCACGACGAGGGTGTCGCGGAGTTCCTGGACCTTGCGCGCGTGAAGCCGAACACGCTCGGCAACACCCGGATGCTGAAGCGGCTCTGAGTCGCGTCGCAGCGCGTCCGTCCGCTCGCTGAGGGCTCGCGGAACGCCGGGCGCGCCTGCCCGGCGCGCCGCCGGGCGCTGGCTATAGTGCGGGCATGTCGACGTTCAAGAACCCGGTCGGCCCCCAGCCCAGCGGCGTCTACTGGCGCCGCAGGCTCATCGTCCTCCTCGGCGTGATCGCCGTCGTCGTCGTCATCGTCCTGATCGTCGTGCGTCCCGGCGCCTCGAACGGAGAGCCGGCCGGCAAGAAGCCCGCGCCGGGCAGCACCACCACCCCGGCTGCTGTGGCGACGAGCATCCCGACCACCAGCGCCACGGCGGACGGCCAGCCGTGCAAGCCCGCCGATGTGAAGGTGGAGGCCGTGACGGACAAGGCCGTGTATGCCGCCGGCGAGCTCCCGCAACTGTCGGTCGCGCTCACCAACACCGGTTCGAAGGCGTGCACGATCGACGCGGGCACCGCACAGCAGGTGTTCACGATCACCAGCGGGTCGGAGGTCTACTGGAAGTCGACGGACTGCCAGAGCGACAAGGTGGATGCGGAGGTGCTGCTGGAGCCCGCCAAGACGATCTCCTCGAAGGCGCCGATCACGTGGGACCGCACCCGCTCGGACCCGTCCACCTGTCAGGCGAGCCGCGAGCAGGTGCCGGCGGCCGGAGCCTCGTACCACCTGGAGACCACCGTCTCGGGCATCAAGAGCGCGGAGACGAAGCAGTTCATCCTGCAGTAGCTTCGCGCAGGTAGCCGCTCTCGATCTCGCGCACCTCCACGCCGGCTCCGTGCCGGGTCGCCGGATTGCGGCGCGCGATGGCGAGGGCCGCGTCCAGGTCGGGAGCCTCGATGATGCCGATGCCGGCGATCAGCTCCTTGCTCTCGGTGAACGGTCCGTCGGTGACGCCCTCGGCGCGAACCGAGCGGGCGGCCGTCCGCGGCGCGAGCGCATAGGCGGCCGCGAGCGCGCCGGATCGGATGAGGTCGGCGGAGTGCGCGTCGTGCTCGGCGAGCTCTGCGGCGTCGTGCTCCGCGGTGGGGTCGGAGTAGATGAGGATGGCGTACTGCGGCATGGTCGGTCCTTCCGTCTGACGGATGTCGTCACCAGGGCGTCGTCTGGCGTCCGCGCTTTTCGACTGTGCGTCAGAATGCGGCGTCGAGCTCGCGCTCCCGATCGGTGCTCGCCGCCGTGAACGCGACACGGAGCGCTTCGCGCACGGTGGCGCTGCGGTCGTCCACCCTCGTGGCGAAGCCCAGGCGTGCGGCCTCGGCGGTGCGCTGCTTGCCGCTGACGACCGGGCGGATCTCGCCCGCGAGGCTGATCTCGCCGAACGCGGCGAGAGTGTGGGGGATGGCGCGCTCGGTCGCCGCCGAGGCGATGGCCAGCGCGATGGCCAGGTCGGCCCCCGGCTCGGTCAGGCGCACGCCGCCGACTGTGGACACGTAGACATCCTTGTCGCCGAGACGGATGCCGGCGCGGCGCTCGAGGACGGCCAGCAGCATGGCGACGCGGGACGCATCCACGCCGTTCGTGACCCGGCGCGGGTTGGGGGCGGTCGTGCCGACGACGAGCGCCTGCACCTCGACGGGCAGCGGACGGCGGCCCTCCATGGCGACGGTGACGCACGTGCCGGAGACCGGGGTCGTGGTGCGGCTGAGGAAGAGGCCGCTCGGGTCGGGCACCTCGGCGATGCCGTCTCCGGTCATCTCGAAGCAGCCGACCTCGTCGGTGGGCCCGAACCGGTTCTTCAGAGCGCGGATGAACCGCAGCGCCGTCTGCCGGTCGCCCTCGAACTGGCACACCACATCGACCAGGTGCTCCAGCAGGCGCGGACCGGCGATCGAGCCGTCCTTCGTCACGTGGCCGACGATCAGCACGGGCAGATCGCGTTCCTTCGCGATGCGGATCAGCGCGCTCGCCACCTCGCGGACCTGGCTCGGGCCGCCGGCGATGCCCTCGGCGGAGCTGCTGGAGACGGTCTGCACCGAGTCGACGATGACGAGGGACGGGTCGACCGCGTCGATCTGCGCCACGATCGTGGAGAGGTCGGTCTCGGAGGCGAGGTAGAGCTCGTCGTGGACGGCGCCGGTGCGCTCGGCGCGCATCCGGACCTGGCTCACCGACTCCTCGGCGCTGACGTAGAGCACGCGGTTGCGCGCCCGGGCGGCGCGGGAGGCGACCTCGAGCAGGAGGGTGGACTTGCCGACGCCCGGCTCGCCGCTCAGCAGGATGGCCGCCCCGGGAACGATCCCGCCGCCGAGCACGCGGTCGAACTCGCCGATGCCGCTCGGCCGCCGGTTGGTGCCGTCGGCGGGGTCGATGTCGGTGATCGCCCGCGCTTCCCGGCCTGCCGCGATCGTCACCGGCTTGAGAGCCCGGAGCACCCCGGTCGGCTGCGCCGTCTCGGCCACCGTGCCCCAGGCCTGGCATTCCGGACAGCGGCCCACCCACTTGGCAGTGGACCACCCGCAGTCGGAGCAGCGGTAGTTGACAGACGCCTTCGGCACGGCACCTCCTCGATCGGGGTCAACACTACGGTGAGCCACTGTCATCGGAGGGAGGATCGCGGAGGCCGTGCACAAGTCGCCGCGCGCCCACGCTGTGGGCACATCCGCCGGCCGGTTCTGCGTGCGGCCCTTCTGCGTGTCGGTCGCGGCGTGCACAATGGGCCGCATGGCTGACCGTACGTTCACTCTCCGTTCCGGCCGCGTGGTCGGGCTGACCGGCTTCGGCGACTCCGACGCCGAGCGGCTGGTGATCTTCTGCCACCCCGCTCCGGGGTCGTCGGTGTTCGATCCGGACCCCGACGCGTCGGCCGAGCGCCGCGCGCACATCGTCGCGCTCGACCGGCCGGGCTACGGATCGAGCGACCCGTGGCCGTCCGGGCACTGGCCGAGCATCGTCCAGGCCGCCGACGACATCGCGGAGTACGTGCGCTCCGTCGTCGTCGCCGAGACCGTGATCGGTGTCACCCGCCCGCGGACGGTCGGCGTGGTGGGATGGTCGGCAGGCGGCCGGGTCGCTCTCGCCTTCGCCGCACGCCATCCCCAGCTCGTCGACCGGGTCGCGATCGTCGGAACACCCGCTCCGAACGAGGCGGTACCGTGGATCGATCCGCAGCTGCAGCAGGTGTCCGATCAGCTCGCGGCGATGGCGCCGGACGAGGCGATGGGCCGCCTCTCGGCGATGCTCCAGCCGCAGGCGGACGCCGTCGCCGCAGCCGCCGAGCCGGGCGAGGTGCCGCTGGATGCGCTGGGCATCGGCGCCGTGGATGCGTCGGCGCTGGCTCTCCCTGGCGTGCGCGATCGGCTCGGCCGGATGCTGATCGACGCGTTCCGTCAGGGCACCGGGGGCGTGGCGGGCGACATCCTGAGCTACACCGCACGCCCGTGGGGCTTCGATCTCGCGGACGTCACGGCGAAGACGCTGGTGATCGCCGGTCAGGCGGACGCGCTCGCCGGCCACGCGCACGCGGCCTGGTATCAGCGGTCGCTGCCGGACGCCCGGATGGAGATGGTGCCGGGCGCCGGGCATCTGGCCATCGTCCCGACCTGGGGACGCGTCCTTTCGCACGTCGCCCCGGCGCACGTGACGCACTGAGGCGGGGGCACTGCCCTAGGCGCTGAGCGCCTCCTGCGTCGCGGCCTCGCCGTGCCGCGGGTACAGCGCGCGCGCACGGGCGGTCACGGCGGGGAGGAACGCGGACGCCCACACCCGGTAGCCGTGGTCGTTCGGGTGGAAGAGGTCTTCGGCGAACTGCGTGAACGCCCCGCGCAGCCCCTGCCGGCGCATGGTCGCGTGCAAGGGGACCACGGTGAGCCCGCGGGCGGAGGCCTCCTCGCGCAGGATGCGGTTGCCCTCAGCGACGAGCCGCTCGTTCCAGGGCAGGTAGAAGTAGGGGAGGTCCGCCACGATGGCGTGCGGCGGGAGCGCGGCGAACACCGCGCGCATCCCCTCGCGGAACCGCTCGGGGTCGAACGCCGCGATGTCGTTGGCGCCGATGGAGACGGTCACGATGTCGGGTTCCAGCTTCGCGAAGCGGGGCAGCTGGTCCGCGACCGCGAGGGCGACCGTGGCGCCCGACACGGAGAGATTGGCGATCCGGACCGATCGGCCGGTCACGGATCGGAGGTGGTCGGCGATCACGCCGACGTAGCTGTTCTTCGGTGCCGAGGCGCCGATCCCCTGGGCGGCGCTGTCGCCGATGGCCACGTAGAGCAGCTCTCCCGGGTCCTTCTCGGCATCCCGCCACCACTTCGAGTGCACCGGGAGCATCTCGTTGAGCCGGACCCGACCCTCGGCGACGGCGGCCCGCGTGGCCTGGACGCGCCGCCACCCGACGGCGGCGAGAACGCTGCCTGTCGCGATACCGAAGACCACCGCGAGGATACGACCGAGAGCTTCCATGCACGGAAGGGTACCCCGGCCTGCCGACCGTCGCCGGGGATTCGGCGCGTCATGGAACGGTGCACGGCGAGGTCTCTTTAAGAAGCGGAGCCTCTCACCTGCCGGGCTTCCGCTCTGATCGGGGGATGACTATGAGTGGTATCCGGGAGATCGCGCCGGATGCGGTGCAGCCCGAGACGCGGGCAGCGCGACGACGTGCCGCCGCGGAGCACTTCGCCGGCGTGGACGGCGCCCGCGGGATCGCCATCGTCTCCGTCCTCCTGTATCACGCCGGCTGGTCGAGTCGAGGGCTCTTCGGTGTCGACGTCTTCTTCGTGATCTCGGGCTTTCTCATCACATTCCTGCTCATCAAAGAGGCGGAGGCGAAGGGCCGCATCCGCTTCGGGCGTTTCTACGCGCGACGTGCGAAGCGCTTGCTTCCCGGGCTCGCGATCACTCTGCTCGCCGTCCTCCTCGTCCTCTGGTGGGCGGGTTCGCTGCAAGAGCTGCAGGATGCCGCGGCGACCGCCATCGCTTCGGTGTTCCAGGTCGCCAACTGGCAGCAGCTCGACGCGAACATCGCTTACCAGCAATCGAGCGGCGCGCTGGTGCCCTTCGGCCAGATGTGGTCGCTGTCCGCCACCGAGCAGTTCTATCTTGTCTGGCCGCTCCTTCTGGCCGCGCTCTGGTTCGCCTGCCGCCGCCGGATCGGTCGGCTCGCTGTCGCCCTGCTCGTGCTCCTCGTCCTCTCGGCTCTGGTTGCGCCCCTGCTCTTCGACGGTTCCAATCAGGACCGCCTGTACCTCGGCACCGACGCGCGAGCCGTCGCCTTCGTCGCCGGTGGTGCCTGCGCGGCGATCGTGGCGTGGCTGCGCAGGAGCGGAGCGGCCTGGGCGGGTGACCGCCCTGGCGCCCGGGCCCGCGTGGCCGTGACGGCGGTGAGCATACTGTCACTCGGCGTAGTGGTCGCTGCGAGCATCGCGACGGTGAGCTACCAGGACCCGTGGCTGTACCGGGGTGGCTTGGCCGTGGTCGCGGTCGCTGCTGGGATCTTCGTCGCCACACTCTGCCTGCGTGCGAGCGCCGTGATGCATGTGTTCGCCTGGCGTCCGTTCGCGGCGATCGGCGTGGTCTCCTACTCCATGTTCCTGCTGCACCTGCCCGTGTTCTGGATCGTGCAGCAGCAGGCAAGGGGTGGCATGCCGCCCCTCGTGCTCTTCCTCGTCGGCGGGCTGATCACCTGGCTCGCGGCGGTGGTGCTGCACCATCTCGTCACCGAGCCGCTTCGGAAGAGGACGTGGCGGCCGCTGTCTGCCGTGCTGACGATCGCGATCGCGTTCGGTGCGGTGCTCGCTGCGGCGTGGTTGCTGCCGATGGAGCGTGAGGGCCACCCGAAGTCGCATGCCGCGGCTCTTGAGGAGAGCCGGCCCACGTCCGGGTTCCGTGGAGAGGCAGCACCGACCCCCGCACCCGTGCCTCTCGCCCTGAAGAATCCGACAGCCCTGCCCGCGGGTGCGGGTGGCGGTCCCTTCCGCGTGGCCGTCATCGGTGACTCGGTCGCCGAGAACATGTACGACGCCCTCACCCAGTACGGCTCGCCGGCCGTGGCCGCGGTGGATGTGACGGTCGGCGGCTGCGGCATCATCGATGCCGAGAAGGCCCGTTCGGGTGAGGGCTACATCATGGATTCGAAGAACCTGTGCTGGAAGTGGCAGCCCGAGCTGCGTTCGGCGAGTGCCGAGCAGCCGGTGGACGCCTACGTCGTCCACAATCTCTGGGATGCGAACGACCAGCTCATCGACGGGGAGTGGGTCGGCCCGTGTACTCCGCAGTGGCAGCAGCGTTACGCCTCTCAGCTCGACCTCCTGGTATCGATCGGCGATGCCTCCGGACACAAGCCCGTCATCCTCCTCTCCAACGACCACCCGCGCGCTCCTGACGGCCCGCTCAGCCGCGAGAGGCTCGACTGCGTGAACCGCGTCGCTGCGGACGCCGCGGCCCGGCACTCCAACATCGTCACCCTCGACCTCGAGAAGGCGGTCTGTCCTGAGGGTCCGTGCCTCGACAAGGACGCGAACGGCCAAGGCATCTACCGGGATGGTGCGCACTTCAACGCGACAGGCATGGCGCTGTTGGCGCCCTGGCTGGAGAACGAGATGGCCCGCGCCTCCACGAAGCACGCCTCCGGGTGACCCGGTGCGTGGCCTCCCTCCCGATTGGAGACGGCCGCGCGAATCGCGTACGATAGTCCGCGGTACCGTGTCCGAGCGGCCGAAGGTGCAACTCTCGAAAAGTTGTGTGGGTGAAAGCCCACCGTGGGTTCAAATCCCACCGGTACCGCCACGTGCAAGCCCCCGCGATCCCCGTGTTTATCAGGGATCCGGGGGCTTCTCGTTTCCCGAATCGGCACCGGATGCGGCTTCTACTTCGTGTCGGCAGCACCGCCCTCGGCGGCGGATGCATCGGTCGCGGCACCGGAACCGGACGCGCTGTCTGCATCTTTGCCCGCTGCCTTGATGTCCGCAGCGGCGGCATCGTCGATGGCCTTCTCGACGATACGGTCGGCCTTCTCGAGCGCCGCGCGGATCTTGACTTCGCCGGGGTTGGAGACGAGGGCGACGATGCCGGAGTGGCCGGGTTCGATGGCGTCCTCGAGCTCCTTCGCCAGCTCCTTCTTGTGATGGAGCTCACGCAGCTTGCCGATGAGACCGCCACCTGCGCCCACCACGAGAGCGCTGCCGATGATCGAAGGCGGGAACAGGACGCCCAGCACGGCGCCGCCGACGGCGCCCCAGGTGAGGCCCTCGCGCGTGCTGTGGTCGGTGGCCTTCTGCACTTCGAGTCTGCCGCCCGCATTCCGTCTGACGACCACGACTCCGTCGATCTTCACCGTCGCGCCGTCCTCGACCTTCTTGAGCGCTTCGTATGCCTCCATCGCGACGTCGGTGTCCGCGAAATCGGCGGCGATGAGCGTGTACGCGCCGTCGCTGATGGCCGCCGCCTCCACGCTGACGGCCTCGTCATCCGCGCCGGTCTTGTCGGCGGGAGTGGATGTTGCATCGGTCATGTCGAGCCTCCTCAGAAGAGCGGCGACTGCCGTTCGGGCGAAAGTATAGGAGCGGACTTCGCTCGCGGCTACGCCGGATCGGCGCCGGCAAGCAACCCCTCCGGATGTTGTGGCCCACTCGAGTTCTTCGCGCTCTCCCGGCTGGCCGATGCGCCGCCGGAGGACGCCGCGTCTCAATCGGAGCGGACGACCGCGCGGTCTTCGGACAAGCGCCCGATCTCGGTGAAGCCGAGCAAGAGAAACACCGGAAGTATCCCCGAGAAGCGGTTCTTCGTCGCCGACGGAGCGGCCGGGTCGATCGAATACGCCTCCAGGGGAGACTTCGCGCGGTCGGCCTCGCGCAGGGCGCCGTCGATCAGCGCCGACATCACGCCCCCGCCGCGCGCCTGAGGGCGTACGGAGAAGCACGCGAGCGATAGCGGGTCGTCGTCCGGGAAGGGATAGCGGGCGAACCGCCGTGTCAGGTAGCCGAGCTGCGACCGGTGCGTCAGCCGTGCCCATCCCACCGGCTCGCCGTCACTCAGTGCCACGATGCCGGCGCGATCCGCGTCGACCTGGTGATGGAGGTCGTCGCGATTCGCTTTGCGGTCGCGCCGATGGTAGTCCGGGCCCAGGAGCCAGTACTGGCACCAGCATCCATTCGAGGCCCCAGCCGGCCCGAACAGCCTGAGGATATCGGGCCACGGCACAGCGCCGGCCCGTACGATCTCCATCCCCGCTCCCACAGCCACCATGCTCCGCCGTTGGCCGCGGCTCGTCTACCTGGCCGCTCGTCGTCCACCGCCAGATGACGGGGTTCGTCCGACCGGCTGAGATCGGCCGTGACGCACGGCGTCGGCGGCGGTAGAGTGAACCCGATCCCGGACCCCGATCGCGGGCGTCGACGACCGGACGCTCGCACACGTCAAAGTCGTGATCCTCACACTCCTCCGGAGCGGCCAGGGAGTCGCGTTCACCTTCACCCACGCGATGAACGAGGGATACGGACGCGAGACCATCTGGATCTCGCCGACCACCGACCTCCGGTTCCAGTTCTTCGGCAGTCGTGCGCCGCAGCTGAACAGGCGGTGGATCGAGGACATGCTGCGGTCGGCCACGAGCAAGACAGGACTCGTGGTGACCGAAGAACCGGTCGACGTGCCGCAGCTGGATCGCGTCGCCGGCTGACGGGGCGACGTCTCAGGCGGCCCCGCCGCGGGCTCACGCCTCGGCGGGTGCCACCCACCGGCGGGTGACCGCCTGCACGTGCGCGCCGTCCAGGTCGGACAGCTTGATGGCCGCGAAGCGCCGGGCGTTCTCCGACGTCTGGATGCGCGCGGGCGGGTTCTCGGCGGCGAGCACGTCGACGATGACGTCGGCAACGCTCTCCGGGGTCTGCGCGGCGGCCGGATCGAACGCGGCCGCGGTGCGCGCGAGGTACGCGCGGAGGGCGTCCTCGTACGGGGTTCCGAAGGCGGCGGGCGTCTCCTCCAGGCCGACATTCGCCACGAACTCCGTCCCGACAGCACCGGGCTCGACGATGGTGACCTTCACGCCGAGACTGGCCGCGACCGGGGTCAGGGATTCCAGGAACCCCTCGACGGCGAACTTGGCCGCGCAGTACGCCTCGTTGAAAGGCTGGCCGACGACGCCGCCGACGCTCGACACCGTGACGATGCGGCCGTGGCTCTCGCGCAGCAGGGGGAGCGCGGCCCGGGTGACGGACACCACCCCGAAGAAGTTGACCTCCATCACCGTGCGGACCTCGTCGAGAGACTCCAGCTCGACCGTGCCGACGTGCCCGGCTCCCGCGTTGTTGAGCAGGGCGTCGAGCCGGCCGTACGCGCCACGGATGCGGTCGAGCTCGGCCGCGACGGCCTCCTCGTCGGTGACATCGAGGCGCTGGATGTCGAGCTCGACCCCGGCGTCCAGCGCTGCGGTGCGTAGCCGCCCGGCTTTCGCGAGGTCGCGCATGGTCGCGATCACGCGGAAACCGCGGCGCGCTGCCGCGATGGCGGTGGCGAGGCCGATGCCGGAGGATGTGCCGGTGATGAGGAGGACGGGAGAGGAGGTCATGGGCTCATCCTCGCACCGTCGGAAGTGGCCCACGATGCGGGTGATACTGGAGGGATGACCACTCCGCTCATCCGGCCGGCCCGGCCGGACGAGTACCCGGCGATCGGGGAGCTGACCCACGCCGCGTACACCACCGACTACACCGACCTCTCGCCCCACTACCGCGACGAGCTGAAGCATCCGGAAGCCCTGCTCGACGACTTCGAGTTCTTCGTGGCGGAGGACACCGGGACCGGACAGCTGCTCGGCACCATCGCGCTGCTCCGGCCGGGCCGCGACCAGGGCGGCCAGATCGCGCAGGACGAGCTGTACTTCCGGCTGCTCGCGACCCACCCATCGGCCCGCGGGCGGGGGATCGGGATCGCCCTCACGCAGTTCGCGCTCGATCAGGCGGCGCAGCGCGGCCAGCGGGCGGTCGTGATGAACAGCGGCCCGGTCATGGTCGGTGCGCACGCCCTCTACCGGAAGCTCGGGTTCCGCCGGGAGCCCGACCGCGAGGGCATCGTCGAACTCCCGGACGGCCGGAGCCTCCAGCTGCTCACCTTCGTCCGCGACGTCGGGGTCTGAGACGACCGAATCTGCCTACTAGCCGCGGATGATCCCGGCGTCGTAGCTTCAGGCCACGCGAAGTGCTGGCCGCTCCGCCCACTGAGAGGAGTTGCTATGACTTTCTGGGATTTCATCGTCTGGACGTTCTGGTTCTACCTGGTCGTCGTCTGCATCACGATCTTCATCCGCGTGATCATCGACGTCTTCCGGGATCCCGAGCTGAACGGCTGGGCGAAAGCACTGTGGGTCCTGTTCCTCGTCCTGGTGCCGTTCCTCGCGGCCTTCATCTACCTCATCGCTCGCGGCGGCCGCATGGCGCAGCGGAGCGCTGCGGGGGCGATGGAGGCGCAGGCCGCGGCCGCGGACCACGTCCGCGCGGTGGCGGGCGCCAGCTCGCCGTCTGCGGAGATCGAGTCGGCGAAGCGCCTGCTCGACAGCGGCGCGATCACACCGGCCGAGTTCGAGACCCTGAAGGGGAAGGCGCTCAGCGGCGCCGCGTGAGCCCGACCGCGCCCTGATGCCGGGCCGTCGCCGTCGCGCCCGCGACGACGACGGCCTCGGCCTCGGCCGTCAGCAGCAGTCCGGCGCGCAGGAGCCGTCCGGCAGCGTCTGGCACTCGTCGGTGTCGCAGCATCCCATGATGACCCTCCCTTCTTCATCGATCAGCATCGATGAACTACGATGGACGCATACATTGACGTTTGTCAATGTATGGATGAGAATCGACGTATGGCGATCACCGAACTCCTCCCGCTGCGCGACCTGCAGGCCTGCTGCTCACCGCTCACGAAAGAGGTGCTCAGTGAGGAGAACGCGCACTCGGTGGCGCGGGCGATGAAGGCGCTGGCCGATCCTGCCCGCCTCCGCCTGATCTCGATGGTCGCCGCGCACGACGGGGGAGAAGCGTGCGTCTGCGATCTGACCGAGCCGCTCGGGCTCTCCCAGCCGACGGTCTCGCATCACCTCAAGATCCTGGTCGACGCCGGTTTCCTCAGCAGATCGAAGCGGGGCACCTGGGCGTACTACCGGCTGGTGCCCGGCTCGCTGGACACGGTGTCGTCCTTCCTGACGTCCGTCTGACGGGTCCGCTCAGAGTCCCAGCCGGCGCTCCACGATGTCGGAGGCGACTAGCGAGATGCCGCGCTGGTTGCGGCGCGCGTAGTCGCGGATGAGCGTGAACGCCTGATCGATGGGGACCCCGCGGGTCTGGGCGACGACGCCCTTGGCCTGCTCGATGATGATCCGGCTGTTCAGGGCGAACTGCAGCTGGCGGCGGATGGCGTCGCTCTCGGCGAGGCTCCGCTGGTGGAGGATGCCGATGGTCGCCACATCCGCGAACGCCTGGGCGGCGACCAGGTCGTCTTCCGGCAGGTCGCCGACCCTGTCGCGGAACAGATTGAGGGTGCCGATCGTCTGGGTGCGCAGGCGCAGCGGGATCGCGTCGATGGCGACGAAGCCCTGCTCCAGAGCCCGGTCGCGGAACGCGTGCCAGCGGTCGGGCACCTGCATGATATCGGCGACGGACACCACCGCCCCGGTCTCGAAGCTCTCGATGCACGGCCCGGCGTACGCGCTCAGCTGCATGACCTCGACCAGCCGGCTGGCCTCGCTGGTGGAGGCGATCACGTCGAGATCGCCGTGCTCGTCGGCCAGCATCACACCGGAGGCGGTCGCGCCGAGGAAGCGGCTGGAGAGATCGACGAGGTTCTGCAGCAGGTCGACGACGTCGTAGTCGTCGACGAGCGTGTCGGCCAGCTGGGCGAACGCCCGCAGGATCCCTTGTTCGCGCGTCAGGGTCATCGCTCCGGACCCCCCTCGCGATCGAGCTCCGACAGGTCGAGCCGCCCATCGAGGATGTCGCGGGAGACCTCCATCATCGACCGCTCCGTCGCGAACGCATGCGCCTGGATGACCATCCGTGCGTCGTCCGCGCTGACATCCAGCTGGGCGAGCACCATCCCGGTCGCCTGATGCACGACACGGCGCGAGAAGGGGTTCGCGTCCTCGGGCGGCTCCTCGCGCCCCGCCGCGGCGAGGGCACGTCTCAGCAGCGTGCGCCCGGCGGCCTCCGCGAGCCGCGTCGCCGCCTGTGTGTGGGCCTCGTCGAGGGGCAGCGCTTCGCGCGCGTACAGGTCGACCGCTCCGATCCGCAGCGGTCCGACGAGCATCGGGAAGGCGAACAGGGCGCCGACTCCCGCATCGATCGCGGCGGCCGTGAACGAGGGCCACGCGCGACGCGGACGGCCCTGCAGGTCGGGCTCGAGCACGGGACGGCGCAGGGTCAGGGCGTCCCAGCACGGGCCTTCGCCGAGGTCGAACTGCAGCTCGTCGAGGCGGGCGGCCACCGCATCGCTGGCCGAGACCGTCTCCGTGCCCAGCAGGTCTCCGATGGTCGAGACGGCCGTCCCCGTGACGGGGAGCGCCTCCATGAAGGGGCGCCAGTACTCCGCCTGCTGCGCGTCACCGGGGCGCGCATCCGCGATGCTCTCGTTCATCCGGTGCCGCTGTCCATTCCACCAACGCTACCGGTCGATAGCTTCGGTGGGTCAAGCGTGCGCCCTCCGTGGGGGAAAGTCCAGAGTACGCATCGTCCCGGCGGGTGTAGACAAGACCCGTGAGATTGCGTGAGCTGCTCGGCATCGAGACTCCGATCGTGCTCGGACCGTTCGGGGGCATGTCCTCCGAGGAGCTGACCGCGGCGGTGAGCGAGGCCGGAGGTCTCGGTTCGTACGGCCTCTACGGCCTGAGCGCTGAGCGTATCCGGGCCGTCGGCGACGAGGTGCGCCGGCGGACGGCCCGGCCGTTCGCCCTCAACCTGTGGCTGCCCTTTCGCGGCCCCGGCGAGCCCGAGCCGGGAGACGGCTTCCCGCGCGACGACGTCGACCGCGCGCTCGCCGCGTTGCGGCCGTTGTTCGAGGAGGCCGGGGCTCCTGTTCCCGAGGGACCGATCGCCCCGCTTCCGGACTTCCACGACCAGCTCGCGGCGGCGTTCGACGCGCAGCCGGCGGCGCTGAGCTTCGTCTTCGGCGTCCCGCCGGCCGACGTCGTCGAGGCGGCACACGCGCGAGGAATCCGGGTGATCGGCACGGCGACGACCGTGCCGGAGGCGCAGGCGCTCGAAGCGGGCGGGGCGGATGCGGTGGTCGCGTCCGGCTCGGAGGCCGCCGGCCACCGCCCGTCGTTCCTGTCCGATCCGGCCGACAGCCTGGTCGGCGGACTCGCGCTCATCCCGCAGGTGGTCGACGCGGTGAGCGTTCCGGTGATCGCCGCCGGCGGCATCGCCGACCGGCGCGGTGTCGCCGCCGCGTTCGCCCTCGGCGCCTCGGGCGCGCAGGTCGGGTCGGCGTTCCTCGCCACCCGGCAGTCGGCGGCGCCCGCCGTCCACCGGGACCGTATCCGCACCGCACTCGCCCACGAGACCGTGCTGACCCGTGCGATGAGCGGGCGCGCGGCGCGGGGACTGCCGAACCGCGCGGTGCGGACGATCGAGCAGGGTGGCGCCATCGCCCCCTTCCCGCTGCAGAACATCCTCACCGGCATCTTCCGCCGGCGAGCGGCCGAGATCGGGGACGCCGACCTGCTGAGCCTCTGGATGGGGCAGAGCGCCGGGCTGTCGCGGCACGACGACGCACGCGAGGTCTTCGCCGAACTGGCCGCTGGGGTGCCGGATGGTCACGCCTGAGTCGGACCGGCAGCACCTCGGCAGCGTCACCACCGCCGACGGCACTGTCATCGCCGTCGCGTCGATCGGCGCGGGCCGGCCGGTCGTCTACATCTCAGGCTGGCTGAGCCATCTCGAACACGGGTGGCGGCTTCCCGACGAGCGCGCCTTCTACCGGCGCCTCGCACGCGGTTGCCGGCTGATCCGGTACGACCGGGCCGGGTGCGGGATGTCGGGTCCGGCCCGACAGCCTCCCTCTCTCGCCTCCGAGCTGGAGCAGCTCGCGGCGGTCGTCGCACCGCTCGGCCCGGAGCCGTTCGACCTCGTCGGCGTCTCGCTGGGCGCGCTGGTCGCGGTGGCGTGGGCGGCCGCCCATCCCGCGACGGTCCGGCGGCTGGTGCTCTCCGGCGGCTGGGTCTCCGGCGCCGCGGTCTCGCCGCCGAGCGCGCGCGAGCACGTGCTGGCTCTCGTCGGCTCGCACTGGGGTCTCGGGTCGGACGTCCTCACCGATCTGTTCGCCCCGGATGCGTCCGCCGCCGCCCGCGCGGAGTTCGGCCGCTACCAGCGCGCCGCGTCCGACGCGGCGACCGCGCAGTCGCTCCTCGCCCTGAGCTACGCGCTCGACGTCGGGCCGCTGCTGGCGGAGGTGCGCACGCCGACGCTCGTCGTGCACCGGGAGCGGGATCGCGCGGCGCCTCTCGCGCAGGCGGAGGAGCTGGCGCGCGGCATCCCCGGAGCGGAGCTCGTCGTCCTCCCCGGGCGCTCGCACCTGCCCTGGGCCGGGGATGCCGTGGCGCTCGCCGCCACGATCCGCCGCTTCCTCGGTCTGCGCCCGGTCGGAGCCGCCGAGGGAGGGCTGACGCCGCGCCAGCGCGAGGTCGCCGCCCTGGTGAGCGATGGGCGGACGAACCGCGAGATCGCCGAGCGGCTCGGGATCGACGAGCGGTCGGCCGAGGGGCATGTGGAGCGCATCCGGCTGCGGTTGGGGTTCCGGTCGCGTGCGCAGATCGCGTCCTGGTGGGCGGCGCAGGGGGAGCGGCCGGCCGCTCCCCCTGCGCCGTGATCGGTGCCGCGACGGGCGAAGTGGGGTAGTTCCCCGCCTGATCGAGCATCCGAGGCGCGGCAGAGTCGTCCCGACGGCAACACCCGAGGGCAGGAGAGGCCATGACCAGGACGACCGCGACAGGCGACGAAGCGACGGCGGGGTTCGTGCAGCATCCCGGACGCGGACGCTTCAATGCCGCCTTCTTCCGGGTGATGGGGCCGTACCTGGAGGCGTCGCTGCGTCCGCGCAAGAGGCGCGTGTTCGCGGGGCTGGCGGGTGAGGTCGCCGAGATCGGCCCGGGAGTCGGTGCGAACCTCCCCTACGTTCCCGCCGGAGCGGCGCTGGTCGCCATCGAGCCCAACCGCTCCATGCACGACGGCCTGCGCGCCGCCGCTCTCCGCGCGGGCGTCGCACTCGACCTGCGGGAGCGGACGGCCGAGCGGACCGGCCTGCCCGACGCCAGCGTCGACAGCGTCATCTCGTCGCTGGTGCTCTGCTCCGTGCAGGACCCGGATGCGGTGCTCGCTGAGATCCGCCGCATCCTGCGCCCGGGCGGCGCCTTCCGGTTCGTGGAGCACGTCGCCGCTCCGAGAGGGACGCCGACCCGCGCATCCCAGCGCCTCGTCCGCCGACCGTGGGCGTGGACCTTCGAGGGATGCTCGTGCGAGCGCGACCTGGAGCACGCCATCCGATCGGCCGGGTTCGCGGCCGTGGAGGTGGAGCGCTACCGCCTCCACACCCCGTTCCTGCCGTTCAACACGCAGATCGCGGGCGTGGCCCGCACCTGACGGGCGTCAGTAGTCCTCGCGGCGGTCCCGTTCGGCGTCGACCACCGGCTCGGCTTCGGCCAGCTCGCTCAGCGTCTGGCGCAGGTGCCGGGTCAGCCACTCGTTCGACGGCTCCCCGGCCGAGACGAGGTCGTCGAGCTGCCGGAGCCGCTCCGCCGCTGAGCCGTGAAGGTCGTCCACGATTGTCCTCCCACCCTCGCGCCGGTCCCCGGGTGGGACCGCCTGCGACGAGGCTAATACGCGCGGCGGCCGATGGCCATGCTCCGGCACTCGGTTCAGCTGCGGGATGCGGGGGCCGCCGTCTCGCCGCGGAGGATCGACGACATCTTTTTGCCGCGCGCCACTTCGTCGACGAGCTTGTCGAGGTACCGGACCTTCTGCATCAGCGGGTCCTCGATCTCCTCGACGCGGATGCCGCAGATGACTCCGGTGATGAGCGCTGCGTTCGGGTTCCAGTGCGGCGCGGCGGCGAAGAAGGTCTCGAGGTCGATCCGGTCGGCGATGGCCGCATCGATGCCCGCCTGGTCGTAGCCGGTCAGCCAGCGGGTGACCTCGTCCACCTCGTCCTTGCCGTGCCCCTTGCGCTCCACCTTGGTCACGTAGAGCGGGTAGATGTCGGCGAACGGCATGGCGAAGATCCGATGGCTCATGGCGTCAACGGTAACGCGCACGGCCCCGAGCGTGACCGGTGGATCTCGCCTACCGGGGCGGCTCCGTCGGGCGCGATCGCTTCAGGTAGGCGCGCGACCGGGCGACCTGCTGGTCGAGCGCGTCCACCGTCGTCGCCATGCGCGCCACGGCCTCGGTGCGGTAGGTGTCGATGCTGTCCATCGTCGCGAACACGTTGTCGAAGGCGCGCTGCAGTACCTCCACGTCGACCGCCGACGATGTCTGCTCCTTCTGCACCTGCTCGGTCTGCGTCCTGAGAACCTCGCCCGTGCGCCCGATCAGTGCGTTGGTGCTGTCGTGCAGCGCGCCGAGCTGGTCGATGACGAGTTTCTGGTTCTCCAGCGCCTGGGCGACGACGACGGCCGTGCGGAGAGCCGAGACGGTGGTCGTCTTCGCGCGCTCGACGCCCTTGATCAGCTCGACGTTGTTCTTCTTGATGACGTCGAGCGCGAGATACGCCTGCACCGAGACGGCGATCTGCGTGGTCAGATCCTGGCGGCGCTGCCGGATCGGGAAGAGCGCCTCCTTCTCCAGCAGGGTCGCGCGTGCGGGATCGGTCATCCGCAACTCGGCCGCCGCCTCCACCGTCGCCCGGTCGAGCGCTGCGGTCAGCACGACGTACTCATTGAGCCGCTCCGTGGTCTTCCAGAGCGACGCCCGCTCCTTCTCGATCTCCACATTGTCGCGGGCGAGCCACTCCTGGCCGTGGTCCAGCGCTTCGACGATGCCGTCGAGCTGCTTCTGCGCCGACTCGAACCGCTGCACGTACTGGCGCAGCCGGCGCCCGCCGGGCACGCGCGACAGCATCCGGTTGCGGCCGGTGAGGTGTTGCGGGTCGAAGTCGCTGACGGTGGCGCGGAGATCCTGCAGCGTGCGGATGACGCCGTACTGCGGGTCGGTGCGCACCGCCTTGCCGCGGGCCGCGGCGAGCGAGCTGGCCGGCCGCTCCAGCAGCTGGCGCGATGCGTCGCTGGAGGCGCGCATCTCGGCCTCTCCCAGGTGAGAGAAGCCGACGATCTTGCGCGTGAACGCGTCCGATCCTGGCTCCGCCGCCGCGAGTTCGCGAATGAAGTCGCGGGCGCGCTGCTCGAGCTCCGCCTCGCGCTCGGCCGAGACGGCCACCATCTCCACAGCCTGCTCCTCCGCTAGTTCCGGCACGGCGTCCGGTGGGCGCAGGGTCTCCTCGGGTGCCTCGTCCATGAGCCGTCCCCTCCCCGCTGTCCTCGTTGCGATGAGGATAGATCGCGTTGCGCGCCGCGTGGAGGGGTTGCAGCGAACCCTCAGGCGCGTACGGGCGACGGGCCCGACCCGCCGGCGCGGAACGGAGGTACGCCCGCCACAGGACGAGAAGGGATCGCGACGACGCGACCCGACGACTGTCTATTCGGCCGGTCGGCGACGCGCGTATCCTCCGGGGCCATGAACAGGACACGCTCGGCCGCGCTCACGGCCATCCTCGCCGCCGGCCTCGCCCTGACGGCGTGCACCCCGCAGGGCGGCGACGTCCCGGGGAAGTGGGGCAGCACCGACCCCGGAGAACCGAACCTCATCATCAACGCTAACGGCTCGTACTCCGGATCGGACGGCTGCAACACGATGAAGGGCACCGGCACGATCTCCGGCAACACCATCGACCTCGGCACCGTCGCCATGACGAAGAAGGTCTGCAACGGAGTGGACACGTGGATGTCGACCGCCGCGAGCGGGAAGGTGGACGGCAACGTGATGACGGTCTACGACTCGTCCGGCGCGCGCATCGGGACGATCGACCGCGACGACTGAGCTCGGCGTCGGCGCTCCCGGAATGGCCGCCCTGCGCGTAGCGTTCGAGACGGTGAGCGCATCGGAAGGAGCGGACGATGACCGACACGGAGAAGGCGTCGACGGAGGCTGCGGAGTTCTTCGCGGGGGTGGCGGCCGAGTTCCTGCAGCACTACACGCGCGGGCCGCGGTTCGTCGCCGTGACGGGCGTCCCGGCCGCTGACACCGCGCGCGTGGCCGACGCACTCGCGGGAGCGCTGCGCGACGCCGGCCAGCAGGTCGAGCGTGCGACTGTCGACCCGGCCACAGGGGCTGACGCGTTCCGCGATGCGGTCGTCACGCCGTTCCGCTCCCGAGACGGGGTGCTGGTCGTCGACGGCCGCGGCCTGCTCGACGCGGAGTTCCGCGGATTCTGGAACTTCTCGCTGTGGGTCGAGCACGACCCGGAGCGGAGCCCGGACTGGTCGTTCGTCACCACCGGGCAGAAGGATCCGCTCGGCGCGCCGCGCGAGGTGGCGCCCGTCCTGCTGGACGACACCGACCCCGAGCGGCCGCGCCGGCTGTGGGCCGACTCCTGCTGAGGCGCTCCCGCTGAGGATGCGCTCCCGCTGAGCCGGCCCGGCTCCCGCTAGGCGCGGGGGCGGTCGAAGCGCGCGCCCTCGGGCTTCGACGGCAGGATCGTCAGGATGAGCACGACGATGCTGCCGAACGGGATGAAGCTGAGGAAGAAGAACGGGCCCGCGAGGTTCGCGTCGTGAAGGCGGCGCCAGACGATCGCCAGGTGGGGGACGATCGTGCCGAGCCCCCAGGCGAGGATCAGCACGCCGACCAGCCAGAACAGCGGGCCGGGAGTCGAGGTGCCGTCGTCGTTCACGGTCGCGCCGATCGATCCGAGCACGAGCGCCAGGACTTCGAGCACGATCGCGACGATGACGGAGAACAGGATCCACCACCAGTACTCGCTGCGGCTGGCGCGCCCGGTGAAGTCCGCATACTTCTTGAAGAAGCGCTGGACGGACTGGCCGAACGACGCCCCGTAGAGCGGCGCCCAGAGCGGGGTCTCGCCGGTCGGTGCGGCGGCGGGAGTTGTCGGGTACTGCGGAGACGTCACGAGGGAGTCCTTTCCAAGACACGTGTTCGGTGAGGTGGAGCGGCCATAGTCAAGCGCATGGGAGACCGCTGTGCGTCTCTTGTGACGCGGCGTGTCCTCCGGCTGGCCCAGCGGTCTCAGCCGAGGGAGTCGAGCTCCTCGCGGACGAAGCGGGCGAACTGCGCGGCCGCCGCGGACTGCGAGCGGGTGCGGTTGCGTGCCAGCCCGATGATGCGTGTGGCCTCGTCCCGCAGGGGGACAGCGACGATGCCCGGTTCGGCGGGGGTGTCGGGGATGAGCGCAGCGCCGACCCCGTCGCGCACGAGACCGCGGAGCGTCGACAGCTCCGTGACCTCGATGACCGGGCTCATCACGACGCCGTGGGCGGCGAAGTAGGCATCCGCGATGTGCCGGAGGCCCGACCCGGTGCGCAGGGCGACGAGGTCGTACGGCTCGAGGTCGGGGACGCTCACCGCCGCCGCTCCGGCGAGGGGGTGCCCCTCCGGCACGCCCAGCACGAGGCGCTCGGCCGTCAGCGGCTCCCACTCGATCTCCGGGTCGCGGGGATCGGGGCTCAGGAAGGCGACGTCGGCCGCGCCGTCGCGCAGCGCATCCAGCACGGTGTCCGCCGTGCCGCCGCTCAGCACGAAGCGGATGTCGGGGAACAGGCCGCGGTACTCGCTGATGACCTTCGGGATGAGCCACCCGCCGAACGACGAAACGTAGGCGACCGAGACGGTGCCGCCCGACGGGTCCCGGAGCGCCTCGATGCGGGCCCGCGCGTTCTCCAGCTCCGATTCGGCCCGCACCGCGTGCGCGAGCAGGATCTCGCCGTACTGGTTGAGCTCCAGGTGGCCGCGACGGCGGTCGAACAGCTCGACGCCCATCTCGTGCTCGAGGCGGGCGAGGGATCGCGTGAGGGTCGACTGCGACACCCCGAGGGTCTCGGCGGCGAGAGCAGGATGGCCCTCCGCGGCCAGCGCCCGGAAGTGGGCGATCTCGTCGATCCGCATGCCTCTCATCATGGCGTATCGGCGCGTTCCCCCGTGTGGTGCTCAAATGAGCGGTCTACCCCTGAACGAGTTTTCTGTACGTTCACACACGAGAAACAGTCCCGTTTCACGCCGTCCCTACCGTGGGCGCGGACTCATCCCACACCTCACCGACCGAGGAGAACAATGTCAACCAGATTCGGCAGGCTGGCGCGCGTCGCCGCCGCCGCGCTCGCGGGGGCCGGCCTCGCCGCCGGCTCGCTCGTCGCGACTCCGGCGTTCGCCAGCACCGACGGCACCGGTGTCGTCATCAACGAGGCCTACCTGTCCGGCGGGAGCGCCGGTGCCGCCTTCACGAACAAGTTCGTCGAGCTCTACAACCCCGGTGACAGCGCTGTCAGCCTGGCGGGATGGAGCATCCAGTACCGCCCGGCGACCGGGACGAACGCATCGACCGGCGTCGTTCCGCTGACCGGCTCGATCGGCGCCAAGGGCTACTACCTCGTCGCCGGCGGGTCGAACGGAACGAACGGGCAGGCGCTGCCGGCCCCGGACGTGGCGAGCGGCGCCCTCAACCCGAGCGGCACGACGGGGACGCTGGTCCTCGCGAAGACCGCCTCGGCGCTGACCCTGCCGACCGGCTCGATCACGGGCGACGCGAACGTCGCCGACCTCCTCGGCTACGGAACGTCGAACACGTTCGAGAAGGCGAAGGCGACGGCGCCGTCGGGTAACACCGACGTCAAGTCGCTGGTTCGCACCAACTTCGCCGACACCGACGACAACAGCGCCGACTTCACCCTCAGCGCGACGATCACCCCGCAGAACGCCGCGAGCGCGCCAGGTGACCCGGGTGACCCCGGCGACCCCGGCACGCCGGGCGACGGCGCCACCACCCCGATCGCGGAGATCCAGGGCACCGGCGACACCAGCCCGAAGGCGGGCACGACGGTCACCACCGTCGGCGTCGTGACGGCGCAGTACGCGACCGGCGGCTTCAACGGCTTCTACATCCAGACACCCGGCACGGGCGGCGCGATCGACCTTGCGACGCACACGGCCTCCGACGCGGTCTTCGTCTACGGCTCGTCCTTCGCCGGGACGGTCGCCGCGGGCGACTACGTGAAGGTCACCGGAGCGGTCAGCGAGTTCAACGGGCTCACCGAGATCACGGCGACGGGCGTCACCAAGCTCGACGCGTCGACGGTCACCGCGCCGGTGCCGGCCACGGTCGGCCTGCCGGGAACGGCCGCTCAGCGGGAGAGCCTCGAGGGCATGCTGCTCGCGCCGCAGGGCGCGTTCACCGTCACCGACGTCTACGCGGCCAACCAGTACGGCGAGATCGGCCTCGCCGCCGGCGACAAGCCGCTGGTGCAGCCGACGGAGGCCGCGCGCCCCGGTTCGGCCGAGTACGCCGCGGTCGTCGCGGACAACGCGGCCCGCGCGGTCACGCTCGACGACGGCGCTTCGACCAACTTCCTGAGCGCGGCCAACAAGTCGAAGCCGCTCCCGTACCTCTCGCTGAGCAACCCGGTCCGCGTCGGCGAGCCGGTCGCGTTCACGAAGCCGGTCGTCCTCGACTACCGCAACAACACCTGGAAGTTCCAGCCGACCGGCGAGCTGACGCCGGCCAACGCCGATGCCGTGCAGCCGGTCACGTTCACGAACACCCGGACCGCCGCCCCCGGGAACGTCGGAGGCGACCTGCGGCTCGCGACCTTCAACGTGCTGAACTACTTCACCACGACGGGCGACCAGCTCAGCGGCTGCACCTTCTACACCGACCGCGACGGCAACCCCATCACGGTCAACAGCGGATGCGACGCTCGCGGCGCCGCCGATGCGGCCAACCTCAAGCGTCAGCAGGACAAGATCGTCGCGGCGATCAACGGCCTGAGCGCCGACGTGGTGTCGCTGGAGGAGATCGAGAACTCGGCCCGCTTCGGCGAGAACCGCGACTCCGCTCTCGCGAGCCTGGTCATCGCGCTGAACGCGGCCGCCGGATCCGAGGTGTGGGCGTACGTGAAGTCGCCGGCGACCCTCCCGGCGACGGAGGACGTCATCCGCACCGCGTTCATCTACAAGAAGGCGAACGCCACCCCGGTCGGCGACGCGAAGATCCTCGACGACTCGGCGTTCTCGAACGCACGCCAGCCGCTCGCCCAGGCCTTCAAGAAGGTCGGCGCGAAGGACTCGTCCGCGTTCCTCGCCATCGTCAACCACTTCAAGTCGAAGGGGTCCGGCACCGGCGCGGACGCCGACCAGGGCGACGGCCAGGGAGCGTCGAACGCCTCCCGCGTCAAGCAGGCCACCGCCCTCGTCGCGTTCGCGGACGAGCGCAAGGCCGCGCTGAAGACCGACAAGGTGCTCCTCATCGGCGACTTCAACGCGTACCTGAAGGAAGACCCGATCAAGGTCCTCACGGACGCCGGCTACGTCGACCAGGTCAGCACCCGCACGACGAAGGCGACCTACTCCTTCGGCGGAACGGTCGGCTCGCTCGACCACGTGCTGGCATCCCCGGCGGCCGATGCGGCCATCACGGGCGCGGACGTGTGGAACATCAACTCGGGCGAGTCGGTGGCGCTGGAGTACAGCCGCTACAACTACAACGTCACGAACTTCTACGCGGCCGACCCGTACCGGTCGAGCGACCACGACCCGATCGTCGTCGGCCTCGGCCTCACGGCGAAGCCGGTCACCCTCAACCTGCTGAACATCAACGACTTCCACGGCAGGATCGACGCCAACACCGTGAAGTTCGCGGGCACGATCGAGAAGCTCAAGGCGGAGTCGGGCGAGGCCAACTCGCTCTTCCTCTCCAGCGGCGACAACATCGGCGCATCGCTGTTCGCCTCGGCGACGGCGGGCGACATCCCGACCATCGACGTGCTGAACACGCTGCAGCTGAAGACGAGCGCCGTGGGCAACCACGAGTTCGACAAGGGCTACGCCGACCTCACCGGACGCGTGAAGGATGCGGCCGACTTCTCGTACCTCGGCGCCAACGTGTACGAGAAGGGCACGACGACCCCGGCCCTTCCCGAGTACGCCACCTTCGACATCGACGGACTGACCGTCGGCGTCATCGGAGCCGTCACGCAGGAGACCCCGACGCTCGTCTCGCCGGGTGGCGTCTCGTCGCTCGACTTCGGCGACCCGGTGGATGCGGTCAACCGCGTCGCCGGTGAGCTGACCGACGGCGACCCCGCCAACGGCGAGGCCGACGTGCTGGTCGCGGAGTACCACGAGGGCGCCGGCTTCGGCACGCCGGAGGGGGCGACGCTCGACCTGGAGGTCGCCGCAGGCGGCGCGTTCGCGGAGATCGTCACCAAGACGAGCGCGAAGGTCGCCGCGATCTTCACCGGTCACACGCACAAGCAGTACGCGTGGGACGCCCCGGTGCCGGGAGTCGACGGTAAGACCCGCCCGATCCTCCAGACCGGCAGCTACGGCGAGAACATCGGCCAGGTGAAGCTGACGGTGGACCCGGAGACCGAGAAGGTCACCTCGTACACCGCCCGCAACGTCGCCAGGACCACCGACGCCGACGCCGCCCTCGTCGCCGCGTACCCGCGGGTCGCCGCCGTCAAGACGATCGTCGACAAGGCGCTCGCCGACGCGGCCGTGATCGGCAACCAGAAGGTCGGCTCGGTGACGAAGGACATCACCACCGCCTACCTCAACGGAGCGCGCGACGACCGTTCGAGCGAGTCGACCCTGGGCAACCTGGTCGCCGACTCGCTGCTGTCCACTCTCTCCTCGCAGGAGCTCGGCGGCGCCGAGATCGGCGTGGTGAACCCGGGCGGACTGCGGGCGGAGCTGCTGTACGGCACCGACGGGACCGTCACCTACGCGCAGGCCAACGCGGTGCTGCCGTTCGTGAACAACCTGTGGACCACGTCCCTCACCGGGGCGCAGTTCAAGCAGGCGCTCGAGCAGCAGTGGCAGCGGAACGCCGACGGCACCGTGCCGACCCGGCCGTTCCTCAACCTGGGACTGTCGAAGAACGTCAGCTACACGTACGACGCCTCCCGGCCGGAGGGCGACCGCATCACGAGCATCGTCGTGAACGGCCAGCCGATCGACCCGGCGAAGTCGTACCGCATCGGGTCCTTCTCGTTCCTGCTCCAGGGCGGCGACAACTTCCGCGCCTTCGCGGCGGGGGCGAACACGAAGGACTCCGGGCTGATCGACCGCGACGCGTGGATCAGCTACATCCAGAAGAACAGCCCGCTCTCGCCCAGCTTCGCCAAGCGCGGCGTCGGCGTGAGCGGCGTGCCGACCGGGACGCTGCAGCGCGGTCAGCAGGTCACCCTCCAGGTGTCCAAGCTGAACCTGACCTCGCTCGGCAGCCCGGCGAACACGAAGCTCGACCTCACCTGGAACGGCTCGGCCCCGATCGGCTCGGTGCCGGTGGATGCCGCGGGCAGCGCGACCGTCGCCTTCACCGTCCCGGCGGATGCGGCCGGCGCGAGCGCGCTCGTGCTGACCGCTCCCGACTCGGGCACGACGGTCCGCGTCCCGCTCACCGTGGCGGACGCCCCGACCAACCCGAAGCCGGGAACCGACCCGAAGGCGGCCAAGGAGTCGGCGCTCAAGAAGGCGCTCGAGGACAAGGTCACCGTCGACAAGGACACCTACCGCCCGGGTGACGCGATCCGGGTGACCGTCGGCGCGAAGCACGCCGGCGAGTGGGTGTCGGTCTGGCTGTACTCGAAGCCGCAGAACCTCAGCGGGGGCTGGGTGCAGGTGCCGGCGGACGGCGTGCTGACGCTCACCCTCCCGAAGGACGCGGGCAACGGTCAGCACAAGCTGTCGGTGCAGGACGCGTCCAACCAGGTGATCGGCTGGACCACCCTCAAGGTGAAGGCCGACAAGCCGCACACGGGCATCCCGGTCATCGACTGGCTGCTCGACCTGCTGGACCGCCTCTTCGGCTGGTTCTAGCCACACCCTGACGGATGCCGGGCACGCGGGCGCGTGCCCGGCATCCGTGCGTTCGGGGGCCGTGCGCCGGGGTGTCGGCTACTCGAAGTAGAGATGCGTGTGCAGCCGGCAGCCCGGATTGAAGCCGGCGCCGCACTCCGGGCAGTCGTCGGTGGCGAGGTACTCGGCGATGGTCAGTTCGTGGCCGCAGACGCCGCACAGCACGGCGCGCTCGTCCCGGCGGTCGGCGGCCCACTGGCGGGCGGGGTGTCCGGCCGCCTCGGCGTGGCAGAGGTGGCACGGGTAGTACTCACCGCAGCACGCGAAGCGGATCGCGATCACGTCGAGGGGCGACCGGTAGTGGATGCAGCGCGTCTCGTCGTCGACGACCGCGCCGAGCACCCGGGGCCGGCCGTTCATCGCACACCCCGCGCCGCGAGCGCCTCGCCGAGCTGGTCGGCGTGCTTGAGCGACAGGATGAGGAAGGGCACCGCGAAGAAGCGCAGTCCCTGCCGGGCACCCCGCGCGCGTTGCGCCTCGCGGACGTCGCCTGCCAGTCGCCCGAGCACCGGGACCGTGGTCAGCGCGACCGTGAGCAGCACCGCCGCCCGCCCGGAATCGAACCCGAAGCGGTCGAGCGGCCGCAGCCCGCGCTCGACGGCGTCCAGGAGGTCGCCGACCCGCGTGGTGAGCACCAGGAGACCGGCGAGCACGACGGCGGCGGTCACGCGCGCGGTGTTCGACACCGCCGGTTCCGGCCCGAGGAAGATCAGCTGGCCCGCGAGCGTGACGACGATGAGCCAGCGCAGGGCGACGAGCTGGCGAGCGAGTTCGCGCATCCCGAGCATCCCGTCCCGCAGCCCGGCGACCGCGTACGCGACGACCGCGGTGGCAGCGGCCACCCCCACCGCCCACCACGCGGAGGGGAGCAGCGAGACGGCGAGCACGACGACGAGCAGCAGGAGCAGCTTCGGGCCCGCGGGGAGGCGGTGCAGGAGGCCGTCGCCGGGGCGGTAGAGGCTCAGCACGCGAGCGCCGCTTCGTAGTCCGCGATGACCTCCGCGGGTCGTCCGACCGCCTCCACCCGGCCGCCGGCGAAGAGCACGGCGGCCTCGCAGCGCTCGGCGAGCGCCAGGTCGTGGGTGACGAGCACCAGGCGGTGCCCGGTGTCGGCCAGCAGATGGTCGGAGACGCGGCGCGCGTTGCGGGCGTCGAGGTACGTGGTCGGCTCGTCGGCGACGACCAGCTCGGGCTCGCGGACGAACGCACCGGCGAGGGCGAGGAGCTGCTTCTGGCCGCCCGACAGGTCGTGAGACGAGCGCTCACGCAGCGCGGAGAGCCCGAAGCGCTCGAGCGCCGCATCCACCCGCCGTCGCAGCTCGTCACGGCCGAGGCGTTCGGGACGGAGCGAGAAGGCGACGTCCTCCGCGACGGTCGGCATCACGATCTGCGCGTCGGGATTGCTGAACACCACGGCGACGCGCCGCCGGAGCTCGGCGGCCTGCCGCACCGGGTCGAGGCCGAGGATGCGGGTGACGCCGGCGCCCGGGGCGACCAGCCCGGCGAGCAGGCGGGCGAAGGTCGACTTGCCGGAGCCGTTCTCGCCGATCACCGCGACGGTGCGCGCGTCGAGGGCCAGGCTGACGTCGCGGAGCGCGTCCACCTCACCGAGGCGCACGCCGACGCCGTCCAGCCGCAGGGCGGGGACGGCGTCCGGCGCGGGGAGGCTGCCGGGCATCGGGACGCTTCCGGTCACGGGACGCGCGAGTCCGCCGGAGCCGGGGCGTCGGCCGCCACGCCGCGCTGGTCGGTCACCCAGGTGCGGCGGAAGGCCCGCGGGTACGCGCGCACCAGGGTGGTCACCACCGCGGTCGCGATGACGGCCTTCACCAGGTCGCCCGGTACGAAGACGAGGCTCATGAGGGCGGTGGCGTCGAGCGGCAGGCGGGTCACCAGGCTCTGCACCGGAACGCCGAACAGGTAGACGACGAGGATGCCGCCCACGATCATCCCGAGCAGCGTCCGCCACCAGACCGGCGTGCGGCGGCCGGCGTGCACGATCAGGCCGATGACGAACGCGCCGGCGATCCAGCCGAACAGGTAGCCGGCCGACGGTCCGACGAAGGCGCCGATGCCGCCGTGGCCGCCCGCGAGCAGGGGGAGCCCGACGGCGACCAGGGCGAGCAGCACGGCCATGCTCAGCGCTCCGAGCCACGGGCCGAGGATGGCGCCGGCGAGCATCACGCCGAGCGTCTGGGCGGTGATCGGCACCGAGCCGAAGACGGTCACGCCGGACGGCAGGCCGAGCACCGCGACGAGCGCGGCGAAGACGGCGACGCGCGCCAGGTCGGTCGCGTCGAGGCGGCGGCGGGGGGCGATGGGGGTGCTGACGGTCATGCGGACATCCTTACCTGAACACTGTTCACCTGAACGGTGTTCACTATAGTGAGAACGTGGCAGGCAACGAAACCGGACGGCGGCACTCGCGCGACGATGTGGCGGAGGCCGCTCTGCGCATCCTCGACGACCTCGGGCTGCCGGACCTGACCATGCGGCGGCTGGCGGCATCCCTCGATGTGCAGCCGAGTGCGCTCTACTGGCACTTCCCGAACAAGCAGACGCTGCTCGCCGAGCTCGCCGACCGCATCGTCGCGACGCGGCCGGAGGGGAGTGCTGCCGGTAAGGACGCGGGCCCGGAGGCTGCGGGCGGCGCCGACACGGACTGGGCGGAATCCGTCCGCTCGGAGGCCGCCGCCCTGCGCGACGCCCTGCTGGCGTACCGCGACGGCGCCGAGGTGGTCTCCAGCACCCTGGCGCTCGGCCTGGGGTCGCCGGAGACGGTGGACCGCTTCGCCCGCGCGGTCGCGCGGGGCGGCTTCGACGCCGAGACCTCCCGCCGCGCCGCGACCGCGCTGCTGCACTTCGTGCTGGGCCACGTCTCGCACGAGCAGCAGCGCCTGCAGTACGACTCGCTCGGCGTGCTGGCCACGGGCGACAGCTCCCCGCTCGACGAGGACGACCCCGCCGCGGCGTTCGCCTTCGGCGTCGACCTGCTGGTCGGCGGACTGGAGCTCAGTCGCTCCCGAAGGTGACCTTCCAGCCGCCCACGACGTGGACGGCGAGGTTGAACAGGGCGGCGAAGATCGCCCCGAGCGCGGACACCACGATGACCTCGAGCAGTGCGACCACGAGCGTGAACGTCAGCACATTGGGGAAGGTCAGCCCGGCGACGAGGTCGGCGCCCTGCGCCCCCGCGATGTCCTCGAGGAAGTTGCTGGCGGCGGCGACCAGACCGAAACGTTCGAGGGCGCTCCAGATGAGCAGGCCGATCACGACGGTGATCGCCGCAACGATGATGCTGACCAGGAACGACATCTTCAGTGCCGACCAGAAGTCGATGTACACCAGCCGCATCGTCGCGCGCTTCTTCTGTTTGCTGCCCCGAGACGGCATCCGGCCTCCCCCTGTTGCTCCCGCCGTCTCCGGCGTTCCCCGTCGGCCAAGTCTAGGGGACCGCGCCCCGGCCGACCCGCTGGGCGTCCTCCGAGAGTCCATACCGATCGTCCGGTTCTGGAGTAGAATATAAAGGTATTCCGGCGCGGCCGTAGCGGATTGGGGGCGCTGCGGCCGGGTCGGACCGGCCCGTCGGACCGGCCCGTCTCAGCGGATCAGCTCGGGCAGGCGACGCAGCCGCTCGAACTCGCCCGGCGGCACGATTCCGGGGAGCAGGACGGTCCACAGATCGCGGACGCGCTCCAGCAGGTCTGCCCGGCGCGCCACCGTCTCCGAGACCAGCTGCACGCCGGTGTACGCCGGGACGACCACGCCGGCGAGCATCCCCGGGTCCAGGTCGCGCCGCAGATCGCCCTCCTCGGCGGCCTGGCGGAACAGAGCCTCCGTGGTCCGCAGCCAGTCCTCGTACGGCTCCGTCACCGGGGGATCGAACATCGACACGTCCGTGGTCAGCCGGATCCCCGCCTGCACCACGGGGTCCGTCAGCAGCTGGTGCGCGAGCACCGCGCTCAGCCGCACAACGGTCTCCAGCCCCGGGAGGCCCTGCTGGACCACCTCGGCGGCCGCGACCATCGTCCGCCGGTGCTGCTCGGTGATCACCGCGCGGGCCAGCTCGTCCTTCGACGGGAAGTGGAAGTACAGCGCGCCCTTCGTCACGCCCGCCTCGGCGGCGATGTCGGCGATCGAGGCGAGACCGTACCCCCGGCGGCCGAACACCGCGGCGGCTCCGGAGACGATCGTCCCCCGCGTCACCTGGGCCCGCTCCTGCTTCACCATGATGCGCTCACGTTAACGCACAGTTGCTCCGGGGAGGATGCGACGATTCACCTCCCCGGCGTAGCGTTGGGTCTGCCGGGCCGTTCGCTGCGGGCCGGCAGCACCGCATCCGAATCGAGGGGAGACCGCTGTGCCCACAGTCGCCGATACCGCTGTCGAGATCCTGAGGGATGCGGGGGTGACCCGCATCTACGGCATCCCCGGAGACTCGCTCAACGGTTTCACCGACGCCATCCGCCGCACCGACGGCGTGACGTGGGAGCACGTGCGGCACGAGGAGGCGGCGGCCTTCGCGGCCTCCGCCGAGGCGGCGCTGACCGGCGAGCTCGCCGTCTGCGCCGGCAGCTGCGGCCCGGGCAACACCCACCTCATCAACGGTCTCTACGACGCCAACCGCAGCCGCGTCCCCGTGCTCGCGATCGCCGCCCAGATCCCGGGCGCCGAGATCGGCAGCGCGTACTTCCAGGAGACGCACCCGCAGGAGCTGTTCCGCGAGGCGAGCGTCTACACCGAGCTCGTCAGCCAGGCGGACCAGATGCCGCGGGTCCTCGAGATCGCCATGCGCACGGCCATCGAGCGCCGGGGCGTCGCCGTGATCGTCGTGCCCGGAGAGATCTTCCTCGCCGACAGCGCCGGCCGCAAGAAGTCGGCCCCGATCACGTTCTCGCCGCGCGTCACCCGGCCGACCGACCCCGAGCTCCAGGCCGCCGCCGACATCCTCAACGATGCCAAGCGGGTCACCATCCTCGCCGGCGCAGGAGCCGAGGGCGCGCACGCGCAGCTGGTCGGCCTCGCCGGTGCCCTCCAGGCGCCCATCGTGCACGCGATGCGCGGCAAGGAGTTCATCGAGTACGACAACCCCTACGACGTGGGGATGACGGGCCTGCTCGGGTTCTCCTCCGGCTACCGGGCGATGGAGTCGTGCGATGTGCTCCTCATGCTCGGGACCGACTTCCCGTACCAGCAGTTCTTCCCGTCGAAGGCGAAGGTCATCCAGGTCGACATCCGGGGTGAGAACCTCGGTCGCCGGGTCCCGCTCGACCTCGGCCTGGTCGGCAGCGTGCGGGACACGGCCGAGGCGCTGTTGCCGCTGCTGAAAGGCCGAAAGGACCGCAAGCACCTCGACGCATCGCTCTCGCACTACGCCAAGACCCGGAAGAGTCTGGACGACCTGGCGGTCAACGACCGCAACCGCACGCCCATCCACCCGCAGTACGTCGCCCGGCTGGTGAGCGAGCTGGCGGCGGAGGACGCCGTGTTCATCCCGGATGTCGGATCGCCGGTCGTCTGGGCGGCACGCTACCTGCGCATGAACGGACGCCGGCGACTGATCGGCTCGTTCTCGCACGGCAGCATGGCGAACGCCCTCCCGCAGGCGATCGGGGCGCAGACGGCGTTCCCGGGCCGGCAGGTGGTCGCGCTCGCCGGAGACGGCGGCCTGGCCATGCTGCTCGGCGAGCTGCTGACGCTCCGGCAGAACAAGCTGCCCGTGAAGATCGTGGTCTTCAACAACTCGTCGCTGAACTTCGTCGAAGTCGAGATGAAGGCGGCGGGGTTCGTCAACTTCGGCACCGGGCTGGAGAACCCGGACTTCGGTGAGGTCGCCCGGGCCATCGGACTGCACGGCCAGCGCGTCGAGAAGCCGGACGACCTCGAGGACGCCCTGCGCACGGCCTTCGCCCACGACGGCCCGGCGCTGGTGGAGGTCGTGACCGCCCGCCAGGAGCTCAGCATCCCGCCCGCGATCACGGCGAAGCAGGTCAGCGGGTTCACGCTGTACGCGCTCCGGACGATCATGAGCGGACGCGGCGACGAGCTGATCGACCTGGCCGACACGAACGTCTTCCGGCGCCTGTTCGACTGACGCCGCCGGTATTTTCGCGTTCCTCCGTTATCAAACGGTGTACTGACCCGTCTACAGAGTGACGGCTGCCTTCGAACGGCGGTCGTGACGAAGGGACGGATCATGCACGCAACTCGAAGAATCGTTCACCCCGCGGTCAGAAGGGGCCGCGGTGCCAGGTGGTTGGCGGCCGCGTCCGCGTCGGCCGCGCTCGCCGCGTCCCTGCTGACGGCCGCGCCCGCGTTCGCGGCATCGAACGGCTACCTTGCGCTCGGCGACTCGTACGCCACAGGCCAGGCGATCGGCGGTGCGAAGGGAGCGGATCCGGCCTGCCTGCAGTCCCCGGCGAGCTACCCCTCGCAGATCGCGGCCGACTTCGGCCTCGCCCTCACCGACAACACCTGCAGCGGCGCGGTGCTGGACGACGTGTTCAGCACGTCGTCGGCCGGCCGGCCACCGCAGGCCGGCGCGCCGGCGGACTCGATCGGACTGATCACCCTCTCGATGGGCGGCAACGACCTCGGCTTCCGCTCGGTGCTCACGAACTGTCTCGCCGTCTCGGCGACGGGACCGATCACCGACGGGGCGGCGTCCTGCCGCGAGAAGCACACCAGCGGGGGCGTCGACGACATCGTTCAGAAGCTGACGAACGAGGTGACGCCGAAGTTCGAGGCGACGCTCGCGAAGCTGAGGACCACCTACCCGAAGGCCCGCATCCTCGTCGTCGGCTACCTGCCTCTCATGCCGGATGCCGCTCACACCCCGGCCGGCGGCTGCTTCCAGAAGCTGACGCTGCAGGGGGCGATCTTCCCGTTCGTCACAACGGACCTCGAGTGGATGCACTCGGTGCAGCGCACCGTCGACGTCCAGTTCCAGCAGGCGGCGGAGAACACGGGCGCGGAGTACCTGTCGCAGCTGACGACGGCCGCCGACCACACGGTCTGTTCCGCATCCGGGCAGCCGTACATCGGATCGCTCGAGCTGAGGGGCCTCTCCGGAGCGACCCCGCAGTCCTTCCACCCCAATGCAGCGGGCCTGAAGGCGACAGGCCAGGCCGTCGCGGCGGCGCTCCAGCCGCGAGATGCGTTCCAGGGCATCCGCGGCCAGCTCGCGCCCCTCGGCGGCGACCAGTACCAGCTGCAGATCATTGTGCCGCGCAGCCTGACGTCCGTGCCCGACGTTGCCGCGACGAAGAACGGCGAGTACCTGGGCACCGTGAAGGGCTCCGAGTACTACTACCTGTACCAACGCACCGGGGCCGCAACGCGCACCTACTACAACACGATCACGGTCACGCCGGGCGATCAGGTCGAGCTGCGCGTCCACCAGAACGGCACGAGACAGGTGCTCACTCCGCTCCCGGACTCCTTCCAGGGGGTGACGGGCCAGCTCGTGCACACGGGCGGCACGTCCTCCGTGCTGGAGATCTGGGTGCCGATCAACACGCTGTACACCACCCCCGGGGTGACGGCACGGAACAACGGGCACTACCTCTCGCACGTGGCCGGTGAGCACGCCTGGTATCTCTCGCTGTCGAGCGTCCCCGGCTACCGGGTGTACCGCCAAGCCGTGACGGTGAACCCGGGCGACGTCGTCACCCTCGATGTGGGCGGCACGGGGGAGAAGCAGACGCTGAACTAGTTGATGCAGACCGTGGAGCTGTAGTTGGCGGCCGGGCCGGACGGGGTGGGTGCGGGCGCCGGCGGGGCGGTCGCCGCTCCGCCGGCGGACGGGGCGGCCGGCATGATGCCGTCGTCGCCGAGGATCACGGTGACCGTGCTCACGCCGGAGGTCTCCTGCACGGCCGCGCCCGGCAGGGACGCGGCGACGGCCTTGGCCTGCGCCTCCTGGCCGGCCGCGTACTGGATGACGGTGGTCGCGCGGGTGTCCGCGTCGCCAGGGGCTCCGGTCTTGAAGCCGGCGGCGGCGAGGGTCTGCGTCGCCGTCGTCGCGGCGCCGTTCGCACTGCCGCCGTTGAGCACGGTCACGCTGGTGTCCGCCGGCTTCGCCGCCGTCGCCTTGTCGTAGGCCGTCGGCGTCCCCATCAGGCTCTGGATGAACGCGGGCATCGCCGCCGTGTCCACCTCGACGATCGAGAGGTCCGACCCGTCCACGGTGATTGTCGGCGTGCCGGAGACCGGGATGGTGGCGGATTGGATCTTGCCGCCGGTCAGGCCCTGCAGCTGGGCGGCCAGCTGCAGGAAGTTGAGACCGGGATCGGTCTCCAACGAGCCGCTCACCGCATCCAGCACCTTCGTCAGCTTGCCGGGGTTGAGCAGAGTCCCGGCGGAGAGGAACTTGTGCGCCTCCACCGACAGGAAGTACTGCTGCCGCACCACGCGGTCGAGGTCGCCGCGGGGGAGGCCGTGCCGCTGACGCACGAACGACAGCGCCTGCTTCGCATCGAGGGTCGACACTCCTGCGGGGAAGTTCGCTCCGGAGTAGGGGTCGCCGACCGCGTTGTTGAGGCAGACCTGCACGGGGCCGAGTGCCTGCGCGATCGTGTAGAACCCGAGAAGCGAGACGCGGACGTAGTGGTCGATGCTCAGGCCGGTGAGGTTCTGCACGGTCTGGATGAGGAGCTTCGCACCACTGGAGGCATCGGTCGCACCGCCGCCGAGCGAGAAGGCGGCGTTGAGCTTGTTCATGCCGTGGCCGGGCACATCCACCCAGGAGTCGCGCGGCAGCGAGATCAGGGTCGCCGACTTCCCGTTCGCGGGGATGTGCAGGATCATCATCGTGTCGGTGTTGGTCCCGCCGCCGTCGTCGGTCGTGCTCAGCTGATCGAGCTCGGCCTGCGACGCGCCGTCCGGCCGGTGGTCGTCGCCGACGAGCAGGATGTTCTGGTCCTGGCCGTCCACGTCGTTGGCGGGCTTGGAGATCACGTCGACGTGCTTGACGCCGCCGACGAACCGGAAGTAGCTGTAGGCGGCGTACCCGCCGACGACGACCAGGATGACCGCGAGGGCCGCGGCGGTCCAGCCGATGATGCGCTTCGCGCGGCGGTGCTTGCGCGGGGCCTTGCCACGTCGGCCGCCCGGGGGCGGGGTGGGGGTGCCGTCGTCGCCGGCTCCGCCGCCACCGCCGCTACCGCCACGGCCGTTTCCGTTACCGCCGTTACCGCCGCCGGACCCGCCCCGGCGTCCCGCGCCGTCGCCGCCGAGACCCGGGGCGTCGCCGCCGAGCCCGAACGGGTCGAACGGCGCGCCGCCGCTCCCGGTCGGCACGCCCGAGGCCGGTCGGGTCGCGCGCACGGGCCGGCGCGGGTCGGCCGACGGCGCGCGGCCGAAGACCTGCGTCGGCGGCATCTGCTGGTCGCTGCCGCCGGCACCGGGCTCTGAGGCGGGGAAGTTCGGGCGTCGCACACCGAAACGCTAGGGGGCGGCGGCTTGGAACCGCCTGGTTTCGCACGGTGTTCCCGAGGAATCACCAGCTTTTCCGCCCGGGCTTCACAGCGGAGGCCGGGATGCGACGGCGGTCAGCCTGCGAGAACGCTCAGTCGTCGCAGTCCGCGGGCGGCTCGCACTCCTCGGCGTCGATGGCCGCGTTCATCGTCCGTGCGATGCCGAGCAGGTGCTCCTGCTGGTCCGGCGTGAGGGCGTCGAACAGGATGCGGCGGATCGTCGCCGAGTGCTTCGGCAACGCGCGGACGACGACGCGGCGGCCCTCCCCGGTGAGGTGGATCCACGTCGCACGGCGGTCTTCGGCGCACTCCTGGCGCTCCACGAAACCGCGCGCCGCCATCCGGGTGACCTGATGCGAGACGCGGCTCTTCTCCCAGCCCGTCGCATCCACCAGGTCCCGGACGCGCAGTCGCCGCCCCGGCGAGCGGATCAGCGCCATTAGCACTTCGAGCTCGGAGATCGAGATGCCGTCGTCCTGCTGCAGCTGCGCATCCAGGGTCCGTTCGAATCCGCGTCGCATGAGATGGAAGGCGCGGAACAGCTCCAGCTCGTCGTCCGTCAGCTTCCGCGGGTCGGGACGGGTGCGCACGGTGGCCATACGCCATCCTGACACGCGCGCGGGATCAGTGGGCCAGGGCCTCGAGGAAGACGACGAGCACGCCGAGCGCCACCACGGCCGCCAGCACCGCGAGCTGGCGCCAGCCCGAGAGTCCGGTCCGCGATACGGCGATCCACGTGATGACGGCCAGCGACACGATGAGGGCGACGATCGCGATGGTGAGCCCGGTGCGGTCCTCGATCACGTCGAAGACGGCGAGCCCGACGGCGATCAGCGGGACCACGAGCACGCCGAGGGCGCGCGACGACACCGCAAGCATGTGCCGGAACTCCGCGATCGACGGGAGGGTGTTGTGCGCGATCATGTGCGAAACGAGGTCGGAGACGAGTCCGGCGAGCAGCACTCCGACGACGGAGATGACCAGCGTCCACAGCACGGTGGGGGAGTCGAGCGCCTCGCCGTGCGCGTTCATCGCCATGAGGATGGCGAGCGCTGTGAAGGTGACGTAGATCCGCTCCCGCAGCCGGTCGCCGGCCTGACGCCGCTCGTTCTCGGACGCATCGGCGGGCAGATGGATGTCGTCGTTCCGATGTTCGCGCTGGTCGGACATGCGGCGAGCCTAGCCGGGAATGAATCAGGAACCGGGCTGGTTCGCGTTGGATGACACGTCATCAAAAACGAAAGGCTGACATGACGAAGATCGCCATCATCATCGGAAGCACGCGCCCCGGGCGCAACGGCGAGGCCGTCGCCCGCTGGGTCTACGAGAACGCCGCGAAGCGCTCCGGCGTCGAGTACGAGCTCGTCGACCTCAAGGACTGGGACCTTCCGCACCTCGACGAGGCCATGCCCGCCGCCATGGGGCAGTACGCCGGTGAGCACACCAAGGCGTGGGCCGCGAAGATCGCCGAGTTCGACGGTTTCGTGTTCGTCACCCCCGAGTACAACCACAGCACCTCCGGCGCCCTCAAGAACGCGATCGACTACGTCGGCGCCGAGTGGTACAACAAGGCCGCCGGGTTCGTCAGCTACGGCGTCTTCGGCGGCGCCCGCGCCGTCGAGCACCTGCGCCTGGTGCTCTCGCAGCTCCAGGTCGCCACGGTCAGCGCGCACGTGGGCCTCAGCCTCGCCCACGACTTCGAGAACTGGCAGCTGAAGCCGACCGAGCAGCAGACCGCCGCGCTCACCCCGCTGTTCGACCAGGTCGAGGCGTGGTCCGCCGCGCTCGAGACCGTTCGCTCCGGCGCCCAGCAGGACGAGGACGAGGCCGCGGCCTGACGTCCCTCTCTCCGGCTTCTGCCCGGTCTGCTACGTCTGGCAGACCGGGCAGAAGTACGTCACCCGTTCTTCGAGCTCGGTCCGGCCGAGGGACGACGACTGGATGCGCGCGCCGCACCGGCGGCAGGGCTGACCGCGGCGGCCGTACACCCAGGTGTTGCGGCCACGACGCGTGTCGCCGGTCGTCACGCGGACGCTCCGATCGCGATTGGCCGTGATGAGCCGGTGGCCGAGGTCGACCGCGGCTGCCAGATCCGCCTCCCGGACCGGCCGCGTCGGCAGCATCCCGCGGAGGAAGCACAGCTCGTTGGCGTAGACGTTGCCGAGGCCGGCGAGGTTGCGCTGGTCGAGGAGCGCGACGGCGACGGGCACGTCCGGATGCTCGGCGAGCCGGCGGAGCGCCTCGTCGGCGTCCCAGTCCGGCCCGAGCAGGTCGGGGCCGAGGTGCCCGACCACGTCCTCCTCCCGGTCGCGGGGGAGGACCTCCAGCACCCCGAGCTGAAAGCCGACGGCCTGCGTCTCGGCCGTGCGGAGCACCGCCCGCGCCTGGTAGCCGGGATGCCGCCAGCGGCCGTCCGGCGGGTAGACCTCCCATGAGCCCTCCATCTTGAGGTGGCTGTGGATGGTGTGGTCGCCCACGTGCATCAGCAGGTGCTTTCCGCGGCTGACGACCTCGTCCATGTGCTGCCCGGAGAGGTCGACCGTCGCGTACGCGGGGACGCGGAAGTCCGTCTGCGTGAGGATCCGGCCGGCCAGGGCGCGGTGCAGGCGCTGGGCCGCCTGGTAGACGGTGTCGCCCTCAGGCATGCTGCACCCGCTGTCGTGGACGGCCCGTCATGCCCGCAACCGCAATCCGCGTGGCGTGGCGAGGAAGCCGGCCTCGCCGAGCGCGTCGCCGAGCGACGAGCCGAGGATGAAGCCGCCGTTGACGGTCTCCACCGCGAGCTTGTCCACGCGGCGGGAGGTGACGAGGGCGGCCAGTGCGCGGGCCGCCGCGGCGAGCACGAGGCCCGACTCTTCGGCGGTCTCGTCCTGCTCACCTCCGGCGACGAAGCAGAGCAGGCTCTTGCCGCCGCGCTCGACGTAGAGCGCCAGCTCGCCGTCGACCAGCACCACGAGGGCACCCGCCTTCCGGCCGGGGCGGTGGCCGGTCCCGCTCTCGCCAGGGACGGCCGGCCAGGGCAGTGCAGCACCGTACGGGTTCGCGGGGTCGGTCGCCGCGAGAGCGACGGCCTCGTACGGGCGTCGCTGCGTGTGGTCCCGAGCGTAGGAGCGCAATCGGTCGACCGTCGCGCCGTTGGCGAACTGCGCGCCGCCCAGCGTCTCGATGAAGTAGCCGCGGCGCGCGCGCCCGGTCTCCTCGAATCCGCTGAGCACCTTGTAGGCGAGCGCGAAGCCGCCCGGCGTCCCCTCGTTCATCACCGATCCGCGGGTGACGACGCCGTAGCGGTCGAGCAGGGTCTCGGCCTGCCCGTGCGCCCGCACGGTCGAGTCGAGGTCGCGCTCCGGCAGGAGGGACCACCGGCCCGCCGCGGTCGGCGGGCCCATCCGGGTGACCATCGCCGAGCGGGTCGGGACGCGGCCGCGGTACATGCGCGCTCGCGTGGGCTGGCGCGGTCGCTTGTGCGCCCCGGAGCCACCGGCGGTGAGCGTGCGCAGCGGTGCGAGCGTGTCGTTGGTGATGCGTCCGGCCCACACCAGGTCCCAGAGCGCTGTCACCAGCTCGGGATCGTCGATCGCCGAGCCGCGTTCCGTGCCGAGCGTGTCGGAGAGCTGGCGGAAGAAGTACCCGCCCCCGCGGCCCAGGGCCTCCAGGATGCCGCGCTGCAGCTCGTCGGGCTCGTGATCGGACGGCGGCGCGAGGGTGAGCGGGGCGGAATCGGCGAGATGGAGGCTGATCCACCCGTCGTCGCCGGGCAGGCTTCCGTCTCCGGACCAGATCACCTCGCCCGTCGCCGTCAGCTCGTCGAGCATGGCCGGGCTGTAGTCGGCCACCCGGCTCGGCAGCACGAGCGACTCCCATGCCGACGCCGGGATGCGCGCGCCGGCCAGCTGCTCGATGACCGAGGCGACCGCATCCACGCCGCGCAGCGTGGAACCGACGTGCTGCCACTCGGGCAGGAATCGCCCGAACGTCGCGGTGTCGACGGGCTCGACCTCGTGCCGCAGCGCCGCGAGCGACATCCGCCGCAGCCGCCGGAGCACCTCGGCGTCGCTCCACTCGCTGCCGTGCGCGTGCGGGCGGAACTCGCCCTCGACGACGCGACCGTCGCGGGCGAGCCGCCGCAGGGCGTCGTGGACGATCGCCGGGCCGAGCCCGAGGCGTGTCGCGATGTCGGCCGTCTCGAACGGTCCGTGGGTGCGGGCGAAGCGGCTCACCAGGTCGCCGAGCGGATCGTCGACGGGCTCGATGAAGGCGACGGGAACGCCGATCGGAAGCGGGACGCCCAGGGCGTCGCGCAGACGGCCGGCGTCTTCGATCGCGGAGAAGCGTTCGACGCCCGCGATGGTGACGGCCAGCGCCCGGTGCGTGTCGACCAGAGTCGCGAGATGCCCGGCGGCGGTGGCGCGGTCTGCATGCGGTGCGGCGGGTTCGGCCTCGCCGTTCCCGGCGTCCTCGGCACCATCGGGGGCTTCTGCGCCATCGGGGGCTTCTGGGCCATCCGGGCTCGCGGCGCCCGCGGCGCTTCCCGTCGCTGCTGTCGCCGTCTCGCCCTCCGCCTCGAGGCGCTCGGCGACCTCCTCGACCGAGAGCGGGCCGAGGAGCCGCAGCAGGTCGGCGACGCCCTCCACGCCGCGCACGCGCCGCTCCGGCGCGAGCCGCTGCAGCTGCAGCTCGACGCGTTCGATGACCGCCGGATCGAGCAGCTCGCGCAGCTCCGCCCGGCCGAGCAGCTCGGCGAGCAGGCCCGTGTCGAGCGAGAGAGCCGCCGCTCGGCGCTCGGCCAGTGGGCTGTCGCCCTCGTACATGAACGCAGCGACATATCCGAACAGCAGCGACCGCGCGAACGGCGACGCCGTCTCGGTCGCCGCTTCGACCAGCCGGATGCTGCGCTGCTCGATCTGCTTCGCGACGTCCGTCAGCGCGGAGAGATCGTACACATCCTGCAGCACCTCACGGATGGTCTCGAGGATGATCGGGAAGCTCGGGTACTTGCGTGCGACGTCCAGCAGCTGCGCCGCCTTCTGCCGCTGCTGCCACAGCGGCGAGCGCTTGCCCGGGTTGTACTTGGGAAGCAGGAGGGCCCGGGCGGCCGACTCGCGGAACCGCGAGGCGAACAGCGCAGACCCGCCGACCTCGGCCGTGACCAGCTCGTCGAGCTCCTGCGGGTCGAAGACGAACAGCTCTCCGCCGGGCGGCTGCGCCTCCGTGTCGGGGATGCGCACCACGATGCCGTCGTCCGCCGCCATCGCTCCCGCGTCGATCCCGTACCGCTCGCGCACGCGCGCCTGCACGGCGAGCGCCCAGGGCGAGTGCACCTGCATGCCGAACGGGGAATGCAGTACGACGCGCCAGTCGCCGAGCTCGTCGCGGAAGCGCTCGACGACGAGCGTCTTGTCCGTCGGGATGTGGCCCGTCGCCTCCTTCTGCTCGCGCAGGAAGGCCAGCAGGTTGTTCGTCGCCCACGCATCGAGGCCGGCCTCGACGCACCGCAGCTCCGCATCCGCCGGGGATGCGGTGCTCAGTTCGCGCGTGAACGCGCCGACCGCCCGGCCCAGCTCGGCCGGCCGGCCGATCCCGTCGCCCTTCCAGAACGGCAGCCGGCCCGGCTCGCCGAACGCGGGGGTGACGAGGACGCGGTCGTGCGTGATCTCCTGGATGCGCCAGCTGGTCGATCCCAGCGCGAAGACGTCGCCGACCCGCGACTCGTAGACCATCTCCTCGTCGAGCTCGCCGACGCGGCTGGCCTTCTCGCCCACCATGTAGACGCCGAAGAGCCCGCGATCGGGGATCGTGCCACCGTTCGTGACGGCGAGCCGCTGTGCTCCCGGCCGGCCGGTGATGGCTCCCGTGTCGCGGTCCCAGACGATCCGGGGCCGGAGCTCGGCGAACTCGTCCGACGGGTAGCGGCCGGCCAGCAGGTCGAGGGTCGCGTCGTAGGCGCTCCGCGGAAGGGTCGAGAACGGGGCGCTCTTCCGGACGGTGTCGAACCAGTCGTCTGCGTCGATCGGCTCCAGCGCGGCCGCTGCGACGGTCTGCTGGGCGAGGATGTCGAGCGGGTTCGCCGGGACCGAGAGCGACTCGATCAGCCCGGCCGCCATCCGCTCCGTCGCGATCGCCGAGTGGATGAGATCGGCACGGTGCTTGGGGAAGACCACGCCCCGCGAGATCTCGCCGACCTGGTGCCCGGCGCGGCCGACGCGCTGCAGGCCGCTCGCGACCGACGGCGGTGCCTCCACCTGGATGACGAGGTCGACGGCACCCATGTCGATGCCGAGCTCGAGGCTCGAGGTGGCGACCACGCAGCGGAGGCGACCGGACTTCAGGTCGTCTTCGATGAGCGCCCGCTGCTCCTTGCTGACCGAGCCGTGGTGGGCGCGGGCGAGCACCAGCGCCTCCGCGTCGGCGACCGTCTGCGACCCGCGCGTCTGGCCGGAGCCCCCCATCAGCTCGGCGGGGGCGCGGGCGGCCGTCTCGGCGGCCGTCCCGCCGAGGATCCTCTCCTCGTAGATCTCGTTCAGCCGGGCCGTCAGGCGCTCGGCGAGCCGGCGTGAGTTCGCGAACACGATGGTGGAGCGGTTCTCGAGCACGCGGTCGACGATCGCCTCCTCGACGTGCGGCCAGATCGAGCCGGCCTGCGGGGGAGACCCGTCGCCGGGGTTCTCGCTGGCGTAGGTCGATGTGCCGAGCTCGCTCATGTCCTCCACCGGCACGACGACCCTCAGGTCGAAGCGCTTGCCGGCCGGGGGCGCGACGACCTCCACCGGGGCGTTGCCCGCGAGGAAGCGCGCCACCTCCTCCGGCGGGCGGACCGTCGCCGACAGCCCGATGCGCTGGGCCGGACGCTCCAGCAGCTGGTCGAGCCGCTCCAGCGACAGCGCCAAGTGCGCGCCGCGCTTGGTCGATGCCACGGCGTGGACCTCGTCGACGATGACCGTCTCGACCGACGTCAGCGTCTCGCGCGCCTGGGAGGTGAGCATCAGGAACAGCGATTCCGGCGTGGTGATCAGGATGTCGGGCGGACTGCTCAGCAGCGCCCGCCGGTCGGAGGCCGGCGTGTCGCCCGAGCGGACGCCCACGCTCACGTGCGGCGGCTCGGACCCCAGTCGCTTGGCGGTCTGCGTCACGCCGACCAGCGGAGCGCGCAGGTTGCGCTCCACATCCACGCCGAGCGCCTTCAGCGGCGAGATGTAGAGCACGCGCGTGCCGGGCTTTGCGTCGGAGGGCCGCGGATCGTTGGCGAGGCGGTCGATCGCCCACAGGAAGGAGGCCAGCGTCTTGCCCGAGCCGGTCGGCGCGATCACCAGTGCGTGCTTGCCATGGGAGATGGCCTCCCACGCGCCCTCCTGCGCGGCCGTCGGCGCGGCGAAGGCCCCCCGGAACCACTCCCGGGTCGCGGGGGAGAATCGATCCAGCACGTCGGCCATCCCTCCATCCTGCACCCCGCCACCGACACTGTCAGGGGCTTCTGCAGGACCGGTGGAGAACGCTCAGCGAGGCAGATTCGTGCGGATGAACGACGAGATGTCGCCCAGCTCGAGCGGGGAGATGGCGTGGCCCATGCCCTCGTAGATGCGGGCGTCCAGGGAGGAGTGGCCGGGAAGCCAGTCGGCGGTCCGGTCGAGCGATGCCGTCGGGATGGCGTCGTCGAGCGTGCCGCGGCCCCAGAAGACCGGGACGCGCGCCTCGGCGAGCTCCGCGTCCCGCGGCTGATCGCCCTTCACGACGAAGCCGGAGAGCTGAACGGCGTAGTCGAAGCGCTCCGGGGCGAGGCGCAGCAGCTGGAGGGCCAGCGCGCCGCCCTGCGAGAAGCCCAGGAGGCCCGTCGGCACGCGCGGCTGCTCGTCCAGCCAGTCGAGCACTGCGCGAGCGGCGGCGTCCGCGTTGCCCGCGAGGGGGTCGCCCGGGACATTGGTGAACCGGGAGAACCAGGCGAAGCCCGCGCCCTCCGGGATGGGCGCACGCAGGGAGGCGATCACCGGCTCGAGCGGCAGGTACGCCGAGATGCCGAACAGATCGGCCTCGTCGGAGGCGTAGCCGTGCAGGAGGACGAGGAGCGGGCGTCCCGCGCGGTCGCGTTCGGAGGCGGACCACAGGACCGCGTCGCGGTCGATGCGCAGGTCGGGGGCGGGGAAAGGCACCCTCCATTCTGCGCCAGGACCCGAAGTCGTCCACAGCCCCCGTCGGAGTGCCGCCCGTCCACAGATCCGTCTGTCCCCCGTAGGCCGCCACCCTCAGCGTCCGTAGGATGCATGCATGAGCGTTCGCACCCCGGATCCGGACCCGACTCCCGACCCGCTGCCCGGCGACGGGCCGCAGCCGGGTCCCGCCTGGCTGTCCGACATCGAGCTGGAGCAGATCCGTCGCCGGCTCCCGCTGCTGTACGTCGAGGCGGTTCCTGTGCGGGTCGACGGGCTCGGGCAGGTGACCGAGGTCGGCATCCTGCTGCGTGCCAACGCGGTCGGGCAGATCACCCGCACGCTGGTCTCGGGGCGCGTGATGTACGGCGAGACGCTCCGCGAGGCGCTGTTCCGTCACCTCGAGAAAGACCTGGGCCCGATGGCGTTCCCGCAGCTGCCGGCGAGCCCGGTGCCGTTCCAGGTGGCGGAGTACTTCCCGATGCCGGGGGTATCGCCGTACACCGACGAGCGGCAGCACGCCGTCTCGCTGGCGTACGTCGTTCCCGTGACCGGTACGTGCGATCCGCGGCAGGATGCGCTCGAGCTGACCTGGATGACACCGGAGGAGGCCGTGTCCCTCACCGTGTCGGAGGAGCTCGAGGGGGGCCGCGGTGCGCTCGTGAAGGCGGCGATGGCCTCGCTCGGCCGCATCGCCTGAGCGTTCGGCGCGATGGCTGCCGAATCACCTCTTGCGCGCTTCGGCTAATGGCATTAGCTTTATGGCTATGAACACTTCCGCCGATTCGCAGGTCCACTTCCTGCAGCGTCCGGACGGGCGCGTGAGCTACACCGTCGAGGGCTCCGGGCCCCTCGTGGTCGCGGTGCCCGGCATGGGCGACCTCCGCTCCAGCTACCGCGAACTGGTCGGCCCGCTCGTGGCCGCCGGATACCGCGTGGCCGTGACCGACCTGCGGGCGCACGGCGACTCGGACACGACCTTCACCGAGTTCGGCGACATCGCGACCGGCCGCGACGTGATCGCGCTGATCGAGGAGCTCGGCGGCCCGGCCGTCGTCCTCGGCAACTCCATGGGCGCCGCAGCGGCCGCGTGGGCCGCCGCCGAACGTCCCGACCTCGTCGCCGGGCTCGTCTTCTACGGCCCGCTCCTCCGCGACCCGGCGATGGGACGCGCGGCCACCGGCCTGATGCACCTGCTGTACCGCGCGATGTTCGTGAAGCCGTGGGGTGCGGCCACGTGGGCCGGCTACTACGGCGGAACCCTCAACCGTGGGAGGAAGGCCCCCTGGCTCGCCGAGCACACGGCGCGGATCCGCGCCTCCCTGAGCGAACCGGGGCGCCTCAGGAGCTTCCGGCGCCTCACGCTCGCCCTCACCCACTCGGTGGTGGAGCCTCGCCTCGCCGACGTGCGGGCCCCGATGCTCGCCTTCGTCGGCGACCTCGACCCCGACTTCCGCGACCTCCCGGCCGAATGCGCCTGGATGGAGTCCATCGGCGCGGAGGTCGTGCGCGTGCCCGACGCCGCCCACTACCCCCACGCACAGCGACCCGACCTCACCGTGCCGACGACGCTGGCGTTCATCGCCTCCCGGCGCGACGGCGACGGCTCGGCCTGGGCGGCCCGTGCCTAGGGCCGGGCTCACGCGTGCTGCCGTCACCGCGGTCGCCCTGGAGCTGGTCGACGAGGGCGGCACGGCGGGCTTCGAGCGGCTCACGCTCGCGGCCGTCGCCGGCCGTGCCGGCGTCGCCGTCCCCAGCCTGTACAAGCACGTGGCGTCGCTCGGGGATCTGAGACGCCTGGTCGCGACCGAGTCGGTCACGGAACTCACCCGCGTGCTGGCAGGCGCCACCATCGGGCGGGCAGGGCCGGAGGCGGTCCGTGCCGCAGCGGACGCCATCCGCGGATTCGCCCACCGGCACCCCGGACGCTACGCGGCGACGCAGGTGGCGGCGGACGCCGCGGACCCGGCCGACGCGGAACTCGCCGCGCGGGCGGGCGAGTCGCTGACCGTGCTGGCCGGCGTGCTGCGCGGATTCGGCCTGCCCGACGACGAACTGGTCGACGCCATCCGGATGCTGCGCAGCGCGGTGCACGGGTTCGTCACGCTCGAGCTGGGCGGAGGCTTCCGTCTTTCCGACGATCTGGACCGCAGCTACTCTGTGCTCGTCGATGGGGTGATCGCCGGAGTGGAGCGGCTGGCCGCCTGACCCGCGAGAGACACGTCCGCTGCGGATCACGCGCCTCCGCGTCACGAAACCGCGGGCACGGTCGTCCCTAGAAGCGACGGCGTCTCTCTCCCGGGGGACCCCTCCCGGGGCCGGTCGTCACGGCCGAGGCAGGGGTCAGGTGTCCAGGTTCACTTCCAGAGCGATGGATGCGTCGTCGCGGTTCTCCCGTGGTCTCCCGTCCGCGCTGATCAGTGTCGCCACCGGCCTGATCGCCGCGGTCGTCGCTCTGCTGCGGGCGACCGTACCGACGTTCGCCGGGCAGGGTCCGCACCCCGACGGTGACCGGTACCTCTGCCAGCTGGGGACGGACGCGGTCGAGCCGGTCCTGAAGGACGCCCCGCGTTACTGGGACTTCGCACTCTTCGAGTGGCAGCACACCGGATCGCCCCCGGCCAGCCCGTGCATCCCCTACCCGTCGTCGCAGATCTGGGTGCTTCGGGCGCTCGAATGGTTCTCGTCCGCGATCTCCGGGCGGCCGGGCACCCTCGACTTCCACTGGCTGGTCATCGCGAACGCGCTTCTCATCGGTCTGATCGTCGGGCTGTTCGCGTCGGCGGCGAACCGGGCGTCGCTGGCGGTCCGGCTCCTGGGGAGCGCGCTGATGCTGCTGATCCTCAGCGACCCCGTCTTCGCGTCCTACGCGGCCGGTCCGATGGGCGAGTACGTCGGCCTGGTCGGCGTCGCTCTGGTCGGGGTGGGAACGGTCTACTACTCCACCTTCGGGCGGCAGTGGTGGGGTGTGCTGCTGGTGGGGGCCGGCGGGTGGCTGGTCGTGACCTCGAAGGTGCAGATGATCACTCTGCTCGTGCCCCTGGCGGCGATGCTGCTGTGGATCCCGATCTCGAGCCGGCGCGGGCGGCGGAGACGGCGCAGCGTGACCGGTGCGTTCACCGGTCGGATCATCGGGGCCGCGCTGGTCGTCGTCTTCGTCGCGTCCGCCGGGTGGATGCTGTCCAATAACCCGAAGGAGTTCCAGCAGATCAATCCCTGGGAACTCATCTCCGTCGGCATCCTCGGGCCGAGTCACACCCCGGCGCAGGATCTCGAGGAGATGGGGTTCCCTGCCGAGATGGCGAAGTATGCCGGGAAGACGGCAGGCGACGAGGGGTCCGTGATGCACACTCCGGAGTGGCGGGAGTACGGCGACCGGATGAACTACGGGACCGTCGCCCGGTTCCTGCTCGCCCACCCGGACCGCGTCTGGCCGCTGCTCAACACGGGCGCGTACGACTTCTTCGTCGCCCAGCCGACCTACATGGGTGCGAACGAACCGGGCCACGGCCCGAAGAAGCAGCCGGCCTTCTCCCTGATCGCCGCCGTCGGCAAGGCCATCAACGGCCTGCACTTCTTCGTGGTGGGCGGGGCGCTCGCGTTCACCCTCGGCGCGCTCGCGCGCCGGAGGTCGCAACGCGGCTCGCCCGCCTGGGGGTTCGCCAATGCCGCGGTGCTGATGGCGGCGTTCACGGTGGTGCAGTTCATCACCGCGGTCTTCGGCGAGGCGATCGAGAACACGAAGCACCTGGTGTTCGCGATCCTCTCCAGCACACTCGTGGTGCCGTTCATCGCGGTTTCCCTGCTCCAGCCCACGGGGAAGCTCGATGGCGACGGCGCATCCGGGGAGGACGCGCCGGCCGACGGGGCGGTGGCTTCCGAGGAGGGCCGGGCGGCAGACACCGAGCCGTGAAACGACGAACGCGGGCGTTCCATCGGAACGCCCGCGTCAGCGGTCGGGAGCGAAGGGGCGTCAGCCCTGGGCGCGGCGCGAGCCGTTGCCGCGACGCACCGAGGTGTCGCCGTGGCCCGCGGTCGCGCGCGGAGCTCCGCCGGAGCGGGACGCGCCGGCCGACTGCGCGCTGGCGGGACGCTGGGATCCGCCGCGACGGCGCGAGCCGCCCGCGGTTCCGCCGCCCGCGGCAGCGCCGTGCGAGCCGGAGCCGTTGCCTGCGCCACGACCGGAGCCGTTACCTGCAGCCTGGCCGCCACGGCCGTTGCCGGCGCCCTGGCCGCTACGGCCGGAGCCGGCGCCCTGGCCGCCACGGCCGGAGCCGGAGGCGGTGCCGGCACCCTGGCCGCCGGAGCGGCGCGCACGCTTGCGCTGCGCGTTCGCGCCCTGCGACATCCCGCCGCCGGTCGACTGCGGCACGTGCAGCGACGGCGCGACGCGGGGCGCCACGTCGCCGACGAGGCTGACGACGGCGGTCGAGGTCGCGGTGACGCGCTGCGGGGTGGCGTCGATGGCGGCCTTGCGGAGCAGCGTCTTCACGTCGCCCGCCTGGGCCGAGAGCATGACGGTCACGACGTCGCCGGCGCTGCCCGCGCGGGCGGTGCGCCCGGAGCGGTGGAGGTACGCCTTGTGCTCCGCCGGCGGGTCGACGTGGACGACGAGCTCGACGTTGTCGACGTGCACGCCGCGGGCGGCGACGTCGGTCGCGACGAGCACCTTCACGTCGCCCTGGCCGAAGGCGGCCAGGTTGCGGTCGCGCGCGGCCTGGGCGAGGTTGCCGTGCAGGTCGACGGCCGGGATGCCGGACGCGGTGAGCTGCTTGGCGAGCTTCTTCGCCTGGTGCTTGGTGCGGGTGAAGAGGATGCGGCGACCGGTGCCGGAGGCGAGCGCCTCCACCAGGTCCTTCTTCTCCTCCGGGGTCTCCACCTGCAGCACGTGGTGGGTCATCGCCTCGACGGGGCTGTTCGCGTCGTCGACGGAGTGCAGGACGGGGGAGTGCAGGAAGCGCTTGACGAGCTTGTCCACGCCGTTGTCCAGCGTGGCCGAGAACAGCAGGCGCTGCCCGTCGGCGGGCGTTGCGGTGAGGATGCGCGTGACGACCGGCAGGAAGCCGAGGTCGGCCATGTGGTCGGCTTCGTCGAGCACGGTGATCTCGACGGCGTCGAGGTTCACGAATCCCTGCTTCATGAGGTCTTCGAGGCGGCCGGGGCAGGCGACGAGGATGTCGACGCCGGCCTTCAGCTCGGCGACCTGCTTGTTCTGCGAGACGCCGCCGAAGACGGTGGAGACGCGCAGCCCGTAGGCGTCGGCGAGCGGACGGAAGGCGGTCGCGATCTGAGTGGCGAGCTCGCGGGTCGGCGCCAGCACGAGGGCCAGCGGGCGTCCGGGGCGGCGGCGACCGCCGGCGAGGACGGTTCCGAGGCGCGCGACGAGCGGCAGGGCGAAGGCGATGGTCTTGCCGGAGCCGGTCTTGCCGCGGCCCAGCACGTCCTTGCCCGCGAGGGCGTCGGGAAGCGTGTCGGCCTGGATCGGGAACGGGGTGGTCTTGCCGTCGGCCGTGAGGACGGCGACGAGCGGAGCGGGTACGCCGAGTTCGGCGAAGGAGAGAGTCAAGGATGTGCCTTTCAGGCATCGACCCGGTCGGCAGGGGCGGACCGGGGAAATGGCGAGCGCACCGAGCGGCGCGATCGTTCGCCGTATGAAGAGAAGCGCGGCGGGGCCGTTGGCCCGGCGCGACGCGAAGCGTTCTACGACGCCGCGGGCAGATTCGTCGCCCGCTTCCTCCACCATAGAGCATCCGGCCGTACGAGTGCTGGGAGCGCACTCTCATCCCGAGGTCGTAGACTGTCGGCCCGGAAACGAGAGGTGGCCATGGGCGTGCTGGAATCGGAGCTCGAACGCGAGCGCGCCGTGGTCGCTGGGCTGTATCAGCGGCTGGATGAGCTGCGTGCCGAGACGGAGGAGCGGCTGGCCCGCGTGCGCCGCGACAGCGTCGGGAGCAACCATCAGGCGCGCAGCGAGCGCGACGCCTTCGCGCGCCTCTATGAGGACCAGCTCACCCAGCTGCGGGATGTGGACGCGCGTCTGGTGTTCGGTCGTCTGCTGCTGGACGAGCCGGTGGACGGCTCCGATCACCGCTACATCGGCCGTGTCGGCCTGCGCGACGACGACCAGCGCTCCCTCCTGGTCGACTGGCGCGCGCAGCAGGCGGGCGCCTTCTACCAGGCGACGGCGAGCGAGCCGATGGGCGTGCGCGCCCGGCGGCACCTGACGATGTCGGGCCGCCAGGTGACCCGCATCGACGATGAGGTCTTCGACGAGTCCCTGCTCGACGGCGGCAGCGCTGGGGAGCAGGTGCAGGGCGAGGGCGCACTGCTCGCCGCGCTGACCGCGCAGCGGACCGGCCGGATGCACGACATCGTCGCGACCATCCAGGCCGAGCAGGACCGCATCATACGCTCCGACCTCCGCGGCGCGCTGGTCGTCCAGGGCGGCCCCGGCACCGGCAAGACGGCGGTGGCCCTGCACCGTGCGGCCTACCTGCTGTACGCGAACCGTCAGCGGCTGAGCACCTCCGGCGTGCTGGTCGTCGGCCCGTCGACGGCGTTCCTGCGCTACATCGAGGCCGTCCTGCCGTCGCTCGGCGAGACCGGCGTCGTCCTGTCGACGCTCGGTGAGCTGTTCCCGGGCGTCGAGGCGACCGCTGAGGATGCGCCGGAGGCCGCGGTGCTCAAGGGCTCTGCCCAGATGGCCCGGCTGCTCTCGCGGGCCGTGAAGTCGCGGCAGAAGGCGCCGGCCGACGAGCAGACCATCGTCGTCGACAACGAGCGTCTGGTGGTCGCGCCCGACCTCATCCAGCGCGCCATCGCCAAGGCCCAGCGCACCGGCAAGCCGCACAACGTCGCGCGCGTGACGTTCGTCAAGCACGCCCTCGCTGAGCTCACCGATCAGCTGGCGGCGCAGCTGCGCGCCTCCGGTTCGACGATCGACGACGCCGACCTGAAGGTGCTGCGCGAGGACCTCCGCACCTCGTACGACGTGCGCGTGCTCCTCAACACGGCCTGGTTGCCGCTGACGCCGCAGAAACTGCTGCAGGACCTCTACGCCCGTCCCGCCTGGCTCGCCGAGCTGGCGCCGCGCTGGACGGAGCAGCAGAGGGACGCGCTGCACCGCGACCGCACCGAGCCCTTCACCGTCTCCGACGTCCCCCTGCTCGACGAGGCCGCCGAGCTGCTGGGCGACTTCCCGGGCCGCCCGGACCCCGCCGACCGGGAGCGCGACCGCCAGCGCAAGCGCGACCTGGAGAACGCGCGGGCGGCCATCCGCAACATGGGCGTCCAGGGGCTGGTGAGCGCCGAGCAGCTGGCCGACGGCTTCGCCGAGCAGGCCGACCGCGGGACGACGGCGGAGCGTGCAGCAGCCGACCGCAGCTGGACGTACGGTCACGTCGTCGTGGACGAGGCGCAGGAGCTGTCGCCGATGCAGTGGCGGGTGCTCGTGCGACGCTGCCCGATGAAGTCGTTCACGATCGTCGGCGACATCGCCCAGGTCGCGTCCGCCTCCGGAGCGACGAGCTGGCAGGACGCGCTGAACCCGATCTTCAAGGACGCCTGGCGTCTGGAGGAGCTGACGGTCAACTACCGCACGCCCGCGCAGATCACCCGCGAGGCGGAGCGCATCGCCTCCTCCGCCGGCCTGCCGATCACGCCGACGCGTGCCGTCCGCGAGGGCGACTGGCCGATCCGCCGCGTCACGGCGGAGCGCGGGGATGCGGCGCTCGCCGCGGCCGTCGCCGGTGCCGTCGCGCACGATCGCGGCATCGACGACGGCGGGACGCTCGCGGTGATCACGACGGCGTCCGACCTGCCGGAGGTCGCCGCCGCGGTGGAGGAGCGCTTCGGAGACGCAGCGGGGCGCGGCGCGACCGGCCTGAGCCGCCCGATCGCCGTGCTCACCGGCTACGAGGCGAAGGGCCTCGAGTTCGACGCCGTGGTGCTGGCCGACCCGGATGCGCTGGCCGCCGAGTCGCCGCGCGGCGCCGCATCCCTCTACGTCGCGATGACCCGCCCGACCCAGCGCCTCACCCTCGTCGCGCGCTGACCCCCACCGTCGAGTCCGCAAAAACTGCACGCGGGGTCCCGCGAAAACGTAGAAAATTCGCGGACTCGACGGTGGGGAGCGGGGTGTGCGGGGAGCGGGGTGCGGGTCAGGTGCCGGGGTAGCGCTCGCCGACGGGGACCTCGACGGGGAGGGTGTTGCCGGCCTGCGCGAGCGGGCACGCCCAGGCGGGGTCGTAGGCGCACGACGGGTTGTAGGCGAAGTTGAAGTCGAGCACCAGCGAGGCCTCGCCCTCATCCGTGTCGAGCCCCAGGTCGGCGCCCTTGATGGTGTCGATCAGGTAGCGCCCGCCGCCGTACGTGCCTCCGGGGCGCCCGGCCAGGGCGTCCTTGACGGGGACGAACAGGCCGCCGCCGTACGACGACAGCCGCCAGACGTCCAGCGTGCCCGCCAGCGGGACGCGGACCGTCCCGAGCAGCTCGAACGGGACGACGCCGTCCGTGCCGGTCTCCACGTCCATCCGCGTCGCCTCGGCGGCCGGGCGGATCGGCAGCTCGAACCGCCAGTCGGGGTCGTACGGCGTCACCGGGAGCCCGGTGAAGCCCTCGCGGTCCTCGGGCAGCAGCGGCGACGCGGGATGCGACGAGAACAGGTCGTTGCGGCACGACACCCAGTGCGCGTGGGCCTCGGCCGGGTCGTGACCGGCGAGCCGGCGGACGGACGCGTACAGGGCGAACACCCGTCGCCGCCAGTCCGCGGTCTGCACGGCGGTGACCGCACGGGTCACGGCGCCCGTCTGTCCACCGGGCACGTCTCCACCGGTAAGGGGTTCGGTGTTCGTCATCTGTCCTCCGGGTTCGTGGTGTCGCCCGCGGCCTCCGCGTCTGCCGGAGTCCGCACTTCGGGATCGTAGGCCCAGGTGGGCGCCAGCTGCCGCAGGCGCAGGCCGCGCCACTGCCAGAACAGCCAGAAGGCGTACCAGGCGACGGGCGTGAGCGCGCCGGCGCGGACGATCAGCTGGTCGCGGTAGAGGGTCCGCAGCCGCCCGTGCTCGTCCGGACCGGCGGGGTCCGGGGCGATCGCCATCCGGTGGTCCAGGCGGGGAACCGCGGACAGCATCCCTCCGGTGCCGCCGCCGCTGTCGTGCAGGATGCGCGTCGCCCGCTCGCGCGGATCGGTCGACCGCAGCGTGTCGAGCCGGATGGCCTGGGTGCCGACGGTGAACGCACCGAGCGCCTTCACCCGCACGCGGTGCTCCGAGCCCCACCGCGTCGGAAAGCCGCCCGGCTCGTCCGACCGGAAGTCGAGCCAGGGCAGGGCGACCTCGCGGAACGCCGTCGGGCTCTGCAGGGCACGCCAGGCGGCATCCGGATCGCAGTCGAGCGTCAGCTTGAGGAGCACGCGCATGATCCCAGTGTCTCCCCAACCCGGCCGCCGCGGGCCGAGGGATGGGCGGTTCCTCAGGCTTCGTCGGCGCGCGCCAGCAACAGCTCCCGTTCGCGGGCGTTGCCGGTCATGGCGGCGGCGCGCTGGAACTCCTGCCGCGCCTCGTCCCGGCGGCCCAGCCGCAGCAGCAGGTCGGCGCGCACCGACGGCAGCAGATGGTACGAAGCGAGGGTGCCATCGATCGCCAGCCGGTCGACGACTTCGAGCCCGGCTTCCGGTCCGTAGGCCATCGACAGGGCGACCGCGCGGTTGAGCTCGACGACGGCGGACGGCCGCAGCTCGCCGAGGGCGCCGTAGAGCGCCACGATCTCCTCCCAGTCCGTCGCGTCCGGGGTCGGGGCGGTCGCGTGGCAGGCCGCGATGGCCGCCTGCAGCGCGTACGGCCCGCGGCTGACCGGCGGCCGCCTGCTGAGCCGCAGGGAGTCGGAACGCTTCAGGGCGGCGACGCCGCGGCCGATGAGAAGGCGGTCCCAGCGGGCCCTGTCCTGATCGTGCAGCAGGATGGGGCTGCCGTCGTCCGCGGTCCGGGCTCCGAGCCGGGATGCCTGGAACTCCATCAGCGCGACCAGTCCGTGCACCTCCGGCTCGCGCGGCGTCAGCTCGGCGAGCACACGACCGAGCCGCAGCGCCTCCCGGCAGAGGTCGGGTCGCATCCAGTCGTCGCCCGCCGTGGCCGAGTACCCCTCGTTGAAGATCAGGTAGACGACCTCCAGCACCGAGGCGAGCCGCTCCGGGAACTCCGCGCGTTCCGGCACCTCGAACGGCACGCCGGCCGCGCTGAGGGTGCGCTTGGCCCGGACGATGCGCTGCGCCATGGTCGCGGGCGGGACGAGGAACGCCCGGGCGATCTCCTCCGTCGAGAGGCCTCCGAGCAGCTTCAGGGTGAGGGCGACGCGGGCCGCCTGCGGGAGGACGGGATGGCATGCGACGAAGACGAGGCGGAGCAGGTCGTCCCCGATCGGCTCCTGCGCGACGCGTGCCGGGTCGTCCGACCCGAGCTCCTGCTCGAGGTCGTGGGCGATGGCGGCGTAGCGGTCGTCGAGGCGCTCCCGCCTGCGCCATCCGTCGACCGCGCGGCGCTTCGCGACGGTGGTCAGCCAGGCGCCGGGGTTGCGCGGGATGCCGCTGACCGGCCACTGCTCGAGGGCGGCGACGAGCGCATCCTGAGCCAGCTCCTCGGCCAGGCCGACGTCGCCGGTGGAGCGGGCGAGCCCCGCGATGAGGCGCCCGGACTCGATGCGCCAGACCGACTCGACCGTGCGACGGGTCTCGTCGCGCCGCTCGCCGTCGGTCATCGCCCCGCGTCGCCCGCCACGCGGCGCACCTCCACGCTCCCGCTCGTCAGCGGCAGCCGGCGGGCCCACTCCAGCGCCTCGTCCTCGCCGGCCGTCTGCAGCGTCCACAGGGCGGTCACCCGGGTGCCCGCGTCAGGAGAGCGGTCCGGCGTGGGGCTCTCGCCGTCGAAGCGGATGCGCACGCCGGTCCCGACGGGCTCCAGCGCTTCGGCCGCGAGCAGCACGCCGGCGCGCACGAGCTCCTGCTCGTAGCGGTCGAGCGCGGCGCGGTCCCGGACGGCCGGCTCGGCGCCGTCGCCCTCTTCGGCCTGCGCCATCAGCACGTAACGCATGGTCCCATCCTCTCGTCGAACGCGTGTGGAGTCATCCCTGCGTCGAACGGGATGCGCCGGTTTCGACACGGGTGACGGTGGTGTGCGCTACAACGGGAGCATGGCGATCCGTTACTGGCTGGGCGTTGTGCAGCTCGATCACGTTCTCCGCGGCGTGGCCGGCGGCTTCGCACAGGTCAACCACGGCGCCCGGGCGCCGCTCGAGCGGATGGGCGCGGCCGACGGCTTCGTCTTCTACTCGCCGCGGGCGTCGTACCCGGACGGCGAGCCGCTCAAGCAGTTCACGGCGGTCGGCCGTCTCGCCGACGACGAGGTGTTCCAGGTGACGCAGGGGCCGGCGATGCAGGGTCCCGCGTCCGACTTCAAGCCCTGGCGGCGACGGGTCGAGTGGGACCACGACGCCGTGGCGACGCCCATCCGCCCGCTGCTGGGCGCGCTGGACTTCACGCGCGATCGACCCGACTGGGGCTACCAGCTGCGGCGCGGGCTCATCGAGCTCACCCGCCACGACTTCGAGCTGATCCGGCGGCAGATGCGGCCGTCACCGGGCGAAACACGGCCGTCGGCCGCGAGCCGCCGCATTACGATGGCCCGGTGACTCAGCCGGCCTCTCTCGACTCCGACACCATCAGCAGCGCGATCGACGGCGCCGTTCCGGCCGCCCACCGCCAGGCCAAGTACCAGGTGCGCTTCGACTGGTCCGCCGAGGGCGCGGCGGCCGTCGCGGCCGACGCCGATGTGGTCGTGTGGGTGGATGCGCTGGCCGACGCCCCAGCGCCGGAGCTGCCCGGCGATGGGGCCGTACTGGCCGCCGGATTGACCGATGCCTCCGCCGTCGCGCGCTGGATCCTCGCCGAGCAGGTGCGTCTCGGCCGCCGCGCGATGATCGCTCTCGTCGCCGCGGGCGGTGCGACGCCGTCGGGCGCGACCCGCTTCGCCGTGGAGGACCTGCTCGCCGCCGGCGCCGTGGTGGATGCGCTCGCCTCCGTCGGCATCGACTACTCCTCTCCGGAGGCTGCGGCGGCCTGCGCCGCGTTCACCGGTCTGCGCGGTGCCGTCGCGCACCTGCTGACGGCGTCGGTGTCCGGCCAGGAGCGGGTCGCCGCCGGCGCCGTTCCCGCCGACATCGCCCCCGCCGGGCGTCTCGACGCATCGGACGCTGTGACGGTGCTCCGAGCTCCCCGGCAGAACGGTGCGCCCGCGGCGGAATGATCGCCCGCCGGCGTACGTTGCGGTGCACAGGAGGTTTTATCGATGAAAGCCGTGCTGAACGACACCGTGATCGCCGAGGCCCCGCAGGAGGACCTCATCCGCATCGAGGGCAACTGGTACTTCCCTCCGGCGAGCGTGAAGTCCGAGTACCTCGTGGAGAGCGCCACCCCGTACACGTGTCCGTGGAAGGGCGAGTGCCAGTACTTCTCCGTGAAGTCGGACGACGGCCTGCTGCAGGACCGCGCGTGGAGCTATCCGACGCCGTACCCGAGCTCCTTCGACCGGGTCGGCAAGGACTACAGCAACTACGTGGCGTTCTGGAAGGACGTCCGCGTCGTCGACTGACGACCGGAGACCGCGATGATCCGTCTCGGCCGCCGCCTGAGCCTCCCGGCTCTGGCGGCGGCCGTGCTCGTGGTGGCGGGCTGCTCTGCCTCGCCTCCGACGCCGACGGTGACGCGCACCCCGACCTCGACACCACGGCCCACCGGCACCTCGGCCGCGGTCGCCGCCATCCCGTGGCAGCCGAGCGGGCAGACGACCGTGCTCGAGACGGGCTTGGAGGCGCCCTGGTCGGTGGTGCCGCTGCCGAGCGGGTCGGCGCTCATCAGCGAGCGCGACTCCGGCACGATCGTCGAGCGCCTTCCGCAGGGCGGGCTCCGCACGGTGGGCACCGTGCCGGGCGTCGTCCACACCGGCGAGAGCGGTCTGCTGGGGCTCGCCGTGCAGGCGGAGTCCGCACCGAAGTATCTCTACGCGTACCTCACCACCGCTGACGACAACCGCGTCGTGCGCCTGCCGCTCTCCGGGGTGCCGGGCAGCTACGCGATCGGTTCGCCGGAACCGGTGCTCACCGGCATCCCGAAGGCGTCGAACCACGACGGCGGCCGGCTGGCGTTCGGCCCGAACGGGATGCTCTACGTGACCGCCGGGGACGCGTCCACCCCCGGAAACGCGCAGGATGTCGCGTCTCTCGGCGGCAAGATCCTGCGCGTGACCCCCGAGGGGCAGGTGCCCGGCGACAACCCGTTCCCCGGGTCGCCGGTGTGGTCGTACGGCCACCGCAATCCGCAGGGGATCGGCTGGGACTCCCGCGGAACGATGTGGGCGAGCGAGTTCGGCCAGAACACCTGGGACGAGCTCAACATCATCCGCCCTGGCTCGAACTACGGCTGGCCGGTCGTGGAGGGCGTCGGCGGCGACCCGAAGTACACCGACCCGGTGTACCAGTGGCCGACCGACGCTGCGAGCCCCAGCGGTCTGGCGGTCGTCGGCGACACCGTGTTCCTCGCGGCGCTGCGCGGCGAACGGCTGTGGACGGCGTGGTCGACCGACGGCGCGGCGCCGGTGACGGCCGCACCCTTCTTCGAGGGAGAGCTGGGCCGGCTGCGGGATGTCGTCGCCGTCGGGGACCGTCTCTGGCTGCTCACGAACAACACCGACGGGCGCGGGTCGCCCCGCTCCGGCGACGACCGGCTCATCGCGGCGCCGCTCGTGCCCGCGCTGTCCGTCAAACGCCCGGGCTGACCTCACCCGGGTGGATGCGCTCCTGCGGGTAGTCTTGGGGGGAACCACCGATCGGGAGCAGAACCCTGAGCATCATCCTCGGATACGATCCGACCACCCTGCGCGAACGCGTCGATCTGCGCGCTGCCGGCGAGCGTCTGGAGGAGCTGGGCAGCTTGCGCAGCCTCAGCGGGCTCAACGAGAAGACGGTGCTGCTGCGACTGCTGGGGCGCCTCGACGAGGCGATCGAGATCGGCAACGAGGCGGTTCGGCAGGCGCGTTTCACCGGCGACCGCGAGCAGCTGCTCGGCGCGCGCATCCGTCGGGCTCAGGTGCTGCAGTACCAGGGCAAGACGGACGAGGCGATCGTGGAGCTGACGAGCTGCGTCGACGAGGCCCGCGGCCGGGAGTGGACCGCGCTGGAGGCGTTCGCCATCCAGAGCAGGGGCAAGGTCTCGTTCGATACCGGCGACTACGAAAGCGCTCTCGCCGACATGACCGCCGCCGTCTTCCTGCGCGAGAAGCTGGGCGCGTCCCCGGCCGAGATCCAGGCGGCGCTGACCGCGGTCGCCGTCGTGCAGTCCGCGCTCGACGCGCAGCGCGGGTCGGCGCGTGCCGACCGCGGCGAGGGCGGCTCCGATCACGCGTAGGATGCACGTCATGGAGGTAGGGAGCGCTCCGGACGGGACCCGTCGCTGATGGCCGAGCTCGACCGTGTGCGGCGCTGGGCGGATGCCCTGATCGCCCTGCATCTCGACCCGGCCGTCTGGAGCTTCGGCTTCGACAACGCCAAGACGCGCGCCGGCCTGTGCAACTACACGTCGAAGCGGATCACCGTGTCGCGGTATCTGGCGGCGCGATACGAGGACGACGAGATCCACCAGATCCTGCTCCACGAGGTGGCGCACGCGCTCGCCGGTTCCCGCGCAGGGCACGGACCGCGCTGGCGGGCCATCGCGCTCGACCTCGGGTACGAGGGCAAGCGGCTGCACGGCGGCGCGATCGCCGATGATCTGGCGCCCTGGGTGGGCACCTGCCCGAACGGGCACACGCACTACCGCTACCGGAAGCCGGCGCGGGCGCTGGCCTGCGGCGCGTGCAGCCGGCGCTTCGACGCTGCGAACCTCATCTCGTGGCAGCACCGCGAGGTGTCGCCGGCGCAGCGGCGCACCGCCGCCGCAGCGGCCACCGAGTAGCCGTCGCGCCGCGGTCAGGCGTGCGCGACGCCGAGCCGCGCGTCCAGTCCGTCCCGCACGGCGGGCCACTCCTCGCTGAGGATGGAGTACACGGCCGTGTCGCGCCAGGTCCCGTCCGCGCGCAGCTGGGTGTGCCGCAGGACGCCCTCGAACTGCGCGCCGAGGCGCAGGATGGCGGAGCGCGAGCGCGCGTTGAGGACATCCGCCTGCAGCTTGATCCGCTCGAACCCGTGGTCGAAGGCCGTCCCGAGCAGCAGCCGCTTCGTCTCGGCGTTCACGCGCGTGCCCCAGGTCTCCGGCGCGTACGCCGTCCAGCCGATGTGGGCCGAGCGGTTGCCGAGGTCGAAGTCGCCGAGCGTGGTGGTGCCCACCAGGCGGTCGCCGTCCCGGAGCACGACGGCGGTCACGTTCCCGGTGCCCCAGGCGAGGTACCCGAGCATGAACTCCCGCCACTCCTCGTAGGTGTCGCGGTAGGCGGCCGGCCCGCCGCCCCAGCCGCCGGCGAATACCTCGGGGTGCCCGATCGCGTCGAACAGGTCGGGAAGGTCGTCGAGGGTGAGGGCGCGCAGGCGGACGGTCGCCCCCTCCAGCGGGACGTCGGCATCCGGTCGGGTGGCGGTCATCCGCCCAGTATGCCAGCCCGTCCGTGGGCCATCCGTGGGTCGCAACACGCCGTTGCCGGCGTCTCAGAACGGCGTGTTGCGACCCATGGATGGGGGGAAGTGCCGGGTCGGTAGGCTGGGGGGAGAGGCGGCGGCGGATGAGGGTGCCGTAACCGACTATGTTGGTTACATGGCGACCGAAGCAATACTCACCCGCGGAACCGGCCAGTGGATGGAACCCGTCGACGGCCAGCGCTGGTGGTTCGACTCCGGATCGCTGGCGCTCGACTTCGCCTACACGGGAGAGTTCGCCCACGCCGACGATTCCGCCGGCCCGGAGGACGAGCGGCCCGCGGTGCGCGACGCCGCGGGTCTCAACGCGTGGCTGGTCGAGCGGTTCCCGGAGGTGGCGCCCACCGCGGGCGACCGCGAGTTCCGCGACGCCCGGACCCTCCGCACGGCGATCGCCCGCCTCGCCCGGCAGGCCAGCCGATCGGAGGAGCTCTCGCCCGACGACATCGACGTGGTGAACCTCTTCGCCGCGACCCCCGACATCCCTCCGGTGCTCGCCGGGGGCGGCCGTCAGGCGGGCCGGACGAACGCCCGCCCGCACCAGGCGCTCGGCACCATCGCACGTGACGCGGTGCGGCTGTTCGGGCCGGATGTCGACGGCCGCATCCGCGAGTGCTCGGCCGACGACTGCGAACTGGTCTACCTCGACACCTCCCGCAGCGGAACCCGGCGCTGGTGCTCGATGCAGCGCTGCGGCAACCGCGCGAAGGTGCGCGCGCACCGTGCCCGCGCGGCTCGCACGCCACAATAGGAGCATGAGCGGTTCCGTCGACCTCAACAGCGACCTGGGGGAGTCGTTCGGCGCCTGGTCGATGGGCGACGACGCCGCGCTGCTGCGCGTCGTGTCCAGCGCGAACGTCGCCTGCGGCTTCCACGCGGGCGACCCGTCGACGATGCTCGCGACCTGCCGCGAGGCTGCCGCGAACGGCGTGACCGTCGGCGCCCATGTCTCCTACCGCGACCTCGCCGGATTCGGCCGGCGGCCGATGGAGGTGCCCGCCGGCGAGCTGCGCGACGAGGTGCTGTACCAGCTCGCGGCCCTCGCGGGCATCGCCCGGGTGGCCGGGACGGCGGTGCGCTACGTGAAGCCGCACGGCGCGCTCTACAACCGCATCGTGCACGACGCGGGCCAGGCGCGGGCCGTGGTGGACGCGGTCGTCGCCTTCGATCCGACGCTCGCTCTGCTGGGGCTCGCGGGATCCGCCGTCGAGCGGGCGGCCGACGAGGCCGGCGTCCGGTTCGTCCGCGAGGCGTTCGTCGACCGCGGCTACCGCCCGGACGGCACGCTGGTGCCGCGCACTGAGCCGGGAGCGCTGCTCTCGGACGAGCGGGAGATCGCGGCCCGGGCCCTCCGCATGGTCACCGAGGGCCGCGTCGTCGCGGCGGACGGCACCGACCTCGCCGTCGGGGTGGACTCGCTCTGCGTCCACGGCGACACCCCCGGGGCGGTCGCGATGGCCCGCGCGGTGCGCGACGCGCTCGCCGCTGCCGGTGTGCGGGTGGAGCCGTTCGCGTGACCGGCCGCATCCTGCCGTACGGCGACCACGCCCTGCTCGTGGAGCTGGACGGGCTGGATGCGGTGCTCGCCCTGTTCCGCGGGCTGGAGGCCGCACGGCCGGACGGCGTCGTCGAGCTGGTGCCGGCGGCCCGCACGATCGCGGTCGTGGTCGACCCCCGCATCCTCCCGCTGAGCGCCGCCCGCGGCTGGATCGAGCGCACGCGTCCGCTGCCCGCGGACGCGGTCGCGGAGCGCGTCGTCGAGCTGGACGTCCGCTACGACGGCGAGGACCTCGCGGACGTCGCGCGCCTGACCGGACGCACCGAGGCGGAGGTCGTCGCCGTTCACACCGGCACGCGCTGGCGGGTCGCCTTCGGCGGCTTCGCCCCCGGCTTCGCCTACCTCGTCGGCGACGGGACCGTGGACGGCGGCGCGGCCGACGAGCTCGAGGTGCCGCGCCGCGCGACGCCGCGCACCGCGGTGCCCCCGGGCTCGGTCGGGCTGGCGGGAACGTTCAGCGGCGTCTACCCGCGGTCGAGCCCGGGCGGCTGGCAGCTGATCGGCCGCACCGACGCGACGCTGTGGGACGAGAACGCCGATCCGCCCGCGCTGCTCCGGCCGGGGACCGTCGTGCGGTTCCGGGAGGTGCGATGAGCGGGATGCGCATCCTGAGCCCGGGCGCGCTCGCGCTCGTCCAGGACCTCGGGCGGCCGGGCCTCGCCGCCCTCGGCGTCGGCCGGTCGGGCGCCCTCGACCGTGCGGCGCTGCGGCTCGGCAACCGCTTGCTCGGCAACGACGAGGGCGACGCGGGCATCGAGGTGCTCCTCGGCGGGTTCGAGGCCGTCTTCGAGCACGACGCCTGGTTCGCCGTGACGGGAGCGACCGGTCCGCTGCTCCTCGACGACCGGCCGGTGGATGCGCACCAGCCGGTGCGCGCGCACCCCGGGCAGGTCCTCCGCATCGGATCGGGGACCGCCGGACTCCGCTGGTATCTGACCGTGCGCGGCGGGGTCGCGGTGCCGGCCGTCCTCGGGTCGCGCTCGCGCGACACCCTGGCCGGCCTCGGCCCCGCTCCGCTGCGGGCGGGCGACCGCGTGCCGGTCGGCGAGCATCCCGGCTCCGACCTGCCGCTGCTGGACTTCGTCCCCGTCGCCGACCCGGCGCCGGGAGCCGTCGAGGTGCGCGCACACCGGGGACCCCGCGCGGACTGGTTCACCCCGGCCGCGCTGGAGGCCTTCTTCTCCGTCGAGTGGCGCGTCGCACCCGAGAGCGATCGCATCGGTGCGCGGCTCGACCCCGTGCGGGCGCCGGCGCACGCCGCGGGCGTGACCCCGCATCCCGATCCGCTGCTGGAGCGGGCCGTGCGGCACGAGCTTCCCAGCGAGCCGATGGTCGCCGGCGCCGTGCAGGTGTCGCCCGACGGCCGTCCGACGGTCCTGCTCGCCGACCACCCCGTCACCGGCGGATACCCGGTGATCGCCGTGGTCGCCGACGCCGCGCTGGACGCGTTCGCGCAGCTGCGGCCCGGTCAGACCCTGACCTTCCGCCACGCCTGACGCCCTCCCCGCCCGCGAAGTGCTCGTCGTGGTCGCCGTCCGCGGCGTGTCGCTCGCAGGTGCGAGCACCTCGCGGGAGCGTCAGTCGCGGCGGGTGCCGCTCTGGAAGATGCTGCGCGCCGGGGGCGGCGACGGGACGCTCGTCGCGTCCGTCACGATCGGCGCGCCCGCCGCGAATGTCCGCAGCTCCTCACCGGCCACGGCCTTCGCGGGATGCGGACCGCTCGCCAGCAGACGCGGCAGCCACTCCAGGGGCAGCGGCGAGTTCGATCCGACCAGCACCACGTTCCCGAAGCGGCGGCCCTTCAGCACCTGCGTCTCGGCGAGCGCAGCGACGTTCTCGACGACCGAGCCGAGCGTCGACACCTGGCTGCGGGCGAAACTCAGCGGCGGACCGTCCGCGACGTTCACGAGCACGATCCCGTCCGGCTTCAACAGAGAGACCGCCGAGCGGTAGAACTCGGCACTCGTGACGTGCGCCGGGGTCCGCGAGCCGCTGAAGATGTCCACCACCAGCAGGTCGACCTCGCCGCGCAGCCCGTTCGGGAGCTTGCCGACGACCTCGCGGGCGTCGCCGTGGCGGATGCGGATCTGCGCGTAGCGCGGCAGCGGGAGCTGCTCGCGCACGAGGTCCACCAGGCGGCTCTCCAGCTCGACCACCTGCTGACGCGAGCCGGGTCGCGTGTATGCGATGTAGCGGGGGAGCGTCAGCGCGCCGGCACCGAGGTGCACGGCCGTGATCGGCTGACCGGGCTCGCCGATCAGGTCGATGACGTTGCCCATCCGCTGGATGTACTCGAAGAACAGCTGCGACGGGTCGTCGAGGTTGACATGCGACTGCGGTGTGCCGTCGACGACCAGCTGGTAGGCGCCCGGCACGAACCGGTCGGGCTCCACGATCGCCAGGTAGCCGCTCTCCGACAGGACGACCGAGGGGTTCTGGGGGGTCGGGTTCGGAGACACACCGGCAGCCTAGTCGCGGCGCATGCGAGCCGGTGCGGCGCGATCTCCACCCGCGCGTCCACCCGGTCTCCACCCGCGGGCGGTCCCGCCCGGCGCGGCGGGACACGACGCTGGTGGTGTGCCGGAGGTTCCGGCGCACTCCGTCCCGGAAAGGCGATCATGACCGTCCAGACCCTCGGCAACGCGCTCCTCATCCTGCTGCTCATCGGATGGGTCGGCTACCGGCAGCTGACCTGGCGCCCGGTGGTGATCGCGAAGATGTGGCGGATGCCCGGCATCCTCGCCGTTGTCGGCGCCGTTCTGCTGGTGCAGCAGGTGAAGCCGGCGACCATCACTCCGCTCGACCTCGCGGTCGTCGCCGGGGAGATCGTCCTGTCGCTCGCCATCGGCGCGTGGATCGGCGGCATCGCGCACTTCCGCCGGCTGCCGGAGCCCGTCGTCGGCAAGAACCCGTCCGACATCGCCGTCTACGAGTCGCGCACCGGCGTGCTCGGCCTGGTGCTGTGGATGGTCGTCATCGCGGTGCGTGTGGGCGTCGACGTGCTCGCCGCGCAGGCCGGCTCGCACCTGGGTGCCGCGACCGGCATCATCCTGCTGGTGTTCGCGGCGAACCGTCTCGCCCGGGCTGCCGTCTTCGCCGCGCGCCTCGACCGTCACGCCGCGCTCGCCGCGTGAGCGGGCGTCGTCCACGGCCGGCGGGAAGCATGATGGTCGGGTGAACGTCTCCCTCCGCCCCAGCTGGCTCGCCCTGGCGCTGACCGTGGTCGGCGCCGGGGCCGTCGGCTACGCGCTGATCCGCACCGACTCCGGACACCGCCCAGTGTGGGTGCTCGTCCTCGGGCTGGTCTCGGTGGCGCTGTGGGTGGTGCGCGGCGCACTCGCGAAGGCCGGCCTCCGTCGCGCCGCCTTCGCGTGCGCCGTCGTCCTCGTCGTCCTGGGCGCGCTCGTCGCGGCGCCCACCGACGGCCTGACCGTCGTCCCCGCCGCGATCGGCGTGCTCGTCGTGCTCGGCGATCCGCGCGATCCGCTGTGGGTCGGGCTCCTCGTCGGCGGTGTCGGGATCGCCCTGGTGGCCCTCGGCGCGGTTCCCGCCGGAACGGCCATCCCGAACCTCCTCACCCAGATGGGCGGGATGCTGCTCGCGGTCTTCGCCGGGCTGAGCCGGCGGCAGTTCCGCGTGTCGGAGGAACAGGCGGCGCTGCTGCGGGAGCGTGCCGTCGCGATGAAGGAGGAGGCGTCGCGGATCGCCATCGCCCGGGATCTGCACGACGTGCTCGCGCACAGCCTGGGCGGCCTCGTCATCCAGCTGGATGCGGTCGACGCCCTCCTCGAATCCGGCGACGCCGACGCGGCCCGGTCGCGCGTGGTCGCCGCCCGCGGGCTTGCGGCGGACGGGCTGGGGGAGGCCCGACGTGCCGTCGCCGCTCTGCGCGACCCGGTGGCCGCGGAGACGGAGCCCGTGACCGCGGATGCGTTCCCGGGCGCCGTGGACGAGCTCGTGGCGGCGCACCGCTCGCTCGGCGGCCGCGCGGAGCTGCGGGTGACCGGCGACGCCGCGACCCTCACCGCGCAGCAGGCCGAGGCGCTGCAGCGCGCCCTGCAGGAGGGGCTGAGCAACGCCCGCAAGCACGCGCCCGGACAGCCCGTCACGGTCGAGCTGGTCTGGCAGGATGACCGCGTGCGCCTCGTCGTCTCCAACCCGCTGCCCGCGACCGGGACCCCGGCGTCGGCGCTGGCCGCATCCGGCGGCGGGTACGGGGTCGAGGGGATGCGCGAGCGGTTCGCCGCGCTTCCCGGCGGAGGCACCGCCTCGGCTGCGGTTGTCGCCGGCCGGTTCGTCCTGACGGCGGAGGCGATGCTCCGATGACCGGCGATGCGCTCATCCGGGTCGCCGTCGCCGACGACCAGGCGATCATCCGCGACGGGCTGGTCACCGTGCTCGGCCTGCTGCCCGACATCGAGGTGGTCGGCGAGGCCGCGGATGGCGAGGAGGCGGTCGCGCTCGCCGTGGCCGCGCATCCCGACGTGCTGCTCATGGACCTCCGGATGCCGGTGCTCGACGGCGCGGAGGCGACCGCCCGCGTGCGGCAGGCCGCGCCGGACACGGCCGTGCTCATCCTGACCACCTACGCCGACGACGAGTCCATCCTCGGCGCGCTGCGGGCCGGAGCGCGCGGGTACCTGACGAAGGACGCCGGCCGCGCCGAGCTCGCCGCCGCGGTGCGGGCCGTCGCCAGCGGCCAGACCACGCTGGCGCCCGAGGTCGGCGCGCGGGTGATCGGCGCGCTCACCGGCACGGCCCGCGCCGCGGAGGTCGCGCCGCCGGATGCGGCGGGTGCGCTCGTGGTCCGCTTCCCCGCGCTCACCCGCCGGGAGGCGGAGGTGCTCGCGCTGATCGGCGACGGCCTGAGCAACGCCGAGATCGCCCGGACCCTCTTCGTGAGCGTCGCGACGGTCAAGACGCACATCAACGCCATCTTCGCGAAGCTCGCCGTGCGCGACCGGTCCCAGGCGATCGCGCTCGTCCGCTCCTGACGGGGTCGGCTGCGCCGCTTCCCTCTGACGCACTGCCGGAGAAGGATGGGGGCGTGAGCGACCCGAACGCGGCCACCCCGCCCTCCCCGCCCTCCGCCGATCTCGTGCTCGTGACCGGCGGTTCCGGATTCCTCGGCGCCCACTGCATCCTCGCTCTGCTGGACGCGGGCTACCGGGTGCGCACCACGATCCGCACGCCCGCCCGCGCCGCCGACGTCCGGCAGCAGCTCGCGGCAGGCGGCGTCGACGACCCGGGCGACCGGCTCGAGTTCGCGATCGCCGACCTGACCTCCGACGACGGATGGGCGGATGCCGTCGCCGGGTGCCGGTTCGTGCTGCACGTCGCCTCTCCCTTCCCGTCGTCTCAGCCGAAGGATGCGGACGAGCTGATCGTCCCCGCCCGCGACGGCGCCCTGCGCGTGCTGCGGGCGGCGCGGGACGCCGGCGTCGAACGCGTGGTGCTCACCTCATCCTTCGCGGCCATCGGCTACGGGCACCCGCCGACCGACCGGCCGTTCACCGAGGAGGACTGGACCGACCTCGACAGCGGCCGCCCGCTGAGTCCGTACGTGCAGTCGAAGACCATCGCAGAGCGGGCGGCCTGGGCGTTCGTCGCGGCCGAGGGCGGAGGTCTCGAGCTCGCGACCGTGAATCCGGTCGGGATCCTCGGGCCGGTGCTCGGGCCCGACATCTCCACCTCGGTCGAGCTGATCCGCCTGGTGAAGGAGGGACGCCTCCCTCGCCTCCCCGACGTGCACTTCGGCATCGTCGACGTGCGCGACGTCGCCGCGCTGCACCTCCTCGCGATGACGCGACCGGAGGGGGCGGGCGAGCGGTTCCTCGCCATCGCCGGCGAGGTCATGTCGGCGCAGGAGGTCGCGCTGCTCATCCGCGGTCACCTCGGCGAGGCCGCCGGACGCCGGGTGAGCACCAAGCTGATGCCCGAGTGGATGCTGCGGGCGGTCGCACCCTTCAGCCGGCGCGTGCGCGACTCCCTTCCCGACATCGGCACGGTGCGCCGCGCCACCTCGCAGAAGGCGATCACGGTGCTGGGCTGGAGTCCGCGGTCGCGCGAGGAGGCCGTGATCGCCACCGTCGACACCCTCCCGACCTACCACCCGCGCAGCCGCTGATCTGACCCGCCGGGGACCGGGAATAGCATCGCCGGACCCGCGTTATACATCAGGACGTGTCTCCGGTCAAGAAAAGACTGGACACGGCGCGTCCGATTGACATATAGTTGTTCTTTGCGCTCCCAGTCAAACTTCTGCCTTCATATTGCGGTCGGCTCTGACTTTCTCCGCGTGTGCCTGGGCCCGTCCTTTCGGGTCAGATACGCAGCGCGACGTGACTGGGAGTACTCGTCCTGATAGATACACGACCGACAGTAACTGGCCCGACGGGGCCCCGGAGGTTATTTCCTTGGCTGCTGCGCGCAACGCAACCAACACCGACAAGACACCCAAGAACGGACGAGCCGCATCCCGACTCTCCTTCGCCAAGATCACGGACACCCTGACCGTTCCCGATCTGCTCGCACTGCAGACCGAGAGCTTCGACTGGCTGGTCGGCAACGACGCGTGGAAGGCTCGCGTCGCCGAAGCCGAGGCCCAGGGCCGTCAGGATCTTCCCGCCAACACGGGCCTCGAGGAGATCTTCGAGGAGATCTCTCCCATCGAGGACCTCGGCGAGACCATGCAGCTCTCGTTCACGAACCCCTTCCTCGAGGAGAAGAAGTACTCCATCGACGAGTGCAAGGAGAAGGGCAAGACCTACGCGGCCCCGCTCTACGTCGAGGCCGAGTTCATGAACCACCTCACCGGTGAGATCAAGACCCAGACGGTCTTCATGGGCGACTTCCCGCTGATGACCGAGAAGGGCACCTTCATCATCAACGGCACCGAGCGTGTCGTCGTCTCGCAGCTCGTCCGTTCGCCGGGCGTGTACTTCGAGGCCACCCCCGACAAGACGTCCGACAAGGACATCTTCTCGGCACGCGTGATCCCGAGCCGCGGTGCGTGGCTCGAGTTCGAGATCGACAAGCGCGACCAGGTCGGTGTCCGCATCGACCGCAAGCGCAAGCAGTCGGTCACGGTGTTCCTGAAGGCCCTCGGCCTCACCAGCGAGGAGATCCTCTCCGAGTTCGCCGGGTACCAGTCCATCGAGCTGACCCTCGAGAAGGACGCCATCCTCACCAAGGAGGAGGCGCTCAAGGACATCTACCGCAAGCTGCGTCCGGGCGAGCAGGTCGCCGCCGAGGCCGCGCGTGCGCTGCTCGACAACTTCTACTTCAACCCGAAGCGCTACGACCTCGCCAAGGTCGGCCGCTACAAGATCAACCGCAAGCTCGGCCTCGAGGCCCCGCTGTCGGAGTCGGTGCTGACCGTCCAGGACATCATCGCCACGATCAAGTACCTGGTCGCCCTGCACGACGGCCAGACCACGATCAAGGGTCTGCGCAACGGCGTCGAGACGGACATCCGCCTCGACATCGACGACATCGACCACTTCGGCAACCGTCGCATCCGCGCGGTGGGCGAGCTCATCCAGAACCAGGTCCGCACGGGCCTCAGCCGGATGGAGCGCGTGGTCCGCGAGCGCATGACCACGCAGGACATCGAGGCGATCACCCCGCAGACCCTGATCAACGTGCGACCCGTCGTCGCCGCGATCAAGGAGTTCTTCGGAACGTCGCAGCTGTCGCAGTTCATGGACCAGAACAACCCGCTCGCGGGTCTGACCCACAAGCGCCGCCTCTCCGCGCTCGGCCCCGGTGGTCTGAGCCGTGAGCGCGCCGGCGTCGAGGTCCGTGACGTCCACCCGTCGCACTACGGCCGCATGTGCCCGATCGAGACGCCGGAAGGCCCGAACATCGGTCTGATCGGCTCGCTCGCGTCGTTCGCGCGGATCAACTCCTTCGGCTTCATCGAGACGCCGTACCGCAAGGTCGTCGACGGCCGGGTCACCGACCAGATCGACTACCTCACGGCCTCCGAGGAGGACGACTTCGTCGTCGCGCAGGCGAACGCCCCGCTCGACGCGAACGGCCACTTCGTGGAGGAGCGCGTCCTCGCCCGTCAGAAGGGCGGCGAGGTCGACCTGATCCCCGCCGAGGAGATCGGCTACATGGACGTCTCCCCGCGCCAGATGGTGTCGGTGGGTACGTCGCTGATCCCGTTCCTCGAGCACGACGACGCCAACCGAGCCCTCATGGGTGCGAACATGCAGCGCCAGGCGGTGCCGCTGCTCCGCTCGGAGAGCCCGGTCGTCGGAACCGGTATGGAGGGCTACGCGGCCATCGACGCCGGTGACGTGATCACCGCCGAGAAGTCCGGTGTCGTCACCGAGGTCTCGGCCGACGCGGTCACCGTCCAGGCGGACGACGGAACGTACCAGACCTACTACCTGCGCAAGTTCGACCGCTCGAACCAGGGCACGTCCTACAACCACCGCGTGATCGTGGACGAGGGCGACCGCATCGAGCAGGGCGAGGTCGTCGCCGACGGTCCCGCGACCGAGAACGGCGAGCTCGCGCTCGGCAAGAACCTGCTCGTCGCGTTCATGCCGTGGGAGGGTCACAACTTCGAGGACGCGATCATCCTCAGCCAGAACCTGGTGAAGGACGACACCCTCTCCTCGATCCACATCGAGGAGTACGAGGTCGACGCCCGCGACACCAAGCTCGGCAAGGAGGAGATCACCCGCGATCTCCCGAACGTCAGCCCGGACCTCCTGGCCGACCTCGACGAGCGCGGCATCATCCGCATCGGCGCCGAGGTGCGCCCCGGCGACATCCTCGTCGGCAAGGTCACGCCGAAGGGCGAGACCGAGCTGTCGGCCGAGGAGCGCCTGCTCCGCGCGATCTTCAACGAGAAGAGCCGCGAGGTGCGCGACACCTCCCTCAAGGTCCCGCACGGCGAGGAGGGCACCGTCATCGGTGTCAAGGTCTTCGACTCGCAGGACGGCGACGACGAGCTCGGCTCCGGCGTGAACCAGCGCGTGGTGGTCTACATCGCCCAGAAGCGCAAGATCACCGCGGGTGACAAGCTCGCCGGCCGTCACGGCAACAAGGGCGTCATCTCCAAGATCCTCCCGGTCGAGGACATGCCGTTCCTCGCCGACGGGACGCCGGTCGACGTCATCCTCAACCCGCTGGGTGTCCCCGGTCGAATGAACTTCGGTCAGGTCCTGGAGATCCACCTCGGGTGGATCGCCAAGAACGGCTGGGAGATCAAGGGCAAGCCGAAGTGGGCCGCTGAGCTCCCCGAGGCCGCGTTCTCGGCCGAGCCGAACACGAAGGTCGCCACCCCGGTGTTCGACGGCGCGAAGGAGGAGGAGATCGCAGGTCTGCTCGACGCGACCCTCCCGACGCGCGACGGGGACCGCCTGATCGGCTCCTCCGGCAAGACGCAGCTGTTCGACGGCCGCTCCGGCGAGCCGTACCCGGACCCTGTGTCGGTCGGCTACATGTACATCCTGAAGCTGCACCACCTGGTCGACGACAAGATCCACGCCCGTTCGACCGGTCCGTACTCGATGATCACCCAGCAGCCGCTCGGTGGTAAGGCGCAGTTCGGTGGTCAGCGCTTCGGTGAGATGGAGGTGTGGGCCCTCGAGGCCTACGGTGCCGCGTACGCGCTGCAGGAGCTCCTGACCATCAAGTCGGATGACATCCTCGGCCGCGTGAAGGTCTACGAGGCCATCGTCAAGGGTGAGAACATCCAGGAGCCGGGCATCCCGGAGTCCTTCAAGGTGCTCATCAAGGAGATGCAGTCCCTCTGCCTGAACGTGGAGGTCCTGTCGGCCGACGGCCAGGCGGTCAGCCTGCGCGACTCGGACGACGAGGCCTTCCGCGCCGCGGAGGAGCTCGGCATCAACATCTCCTCCCGCTTCGAGTCGTCGTCGATCGACGAGATCTAAGCGGCAGCCAGACCTACTGACGAATCTTCCATAGGAGAGAAGGAACATTGCTCGACGCAACAACTTTTGACGAGCTGCGTATCGGCCTGGCCACCGCTGACGACATCCGTCGTTGGAGCTACGGCGAGGTCAAGAAGCCGGAGACCATCAACTACCGGACCCTGAAGCCGGAGAAGGATGGACTCTTCGGCGAGCAGATCTTCGGACCGTCCCGCGACTGGGAGTGCTCGTGCGGCAAGTACAAGCGCGTCCGGTTCAAGGGCATCGTCTGCGAGCGCTGCGGCGTGGAGGTCACCAAGTCCTCCGTCCGTCGTGAGCGCATGGGCCACATCGAGCTCGCCGCCCCGGTGACGCACATCTGGTACTTCAAGGGTGTGCCCAGCCGTCTCGGCTACCTGCTCGACATGGCGCCGAAGGACCTCGAGAAGGTCATCTACTTCGCCGCGTACATGGTCATCGAGGTGGATGAGGACGGCCGTCACGCCGACCTCCCCGGCCTCGAGAACGAACTGCGCCTCGAGATCAAGACGCTGTCCGACCAGCGCGACGCCCGCGTCGCCGAGCGTCTGCAGCGCCTCGAGACCGACCTCGCCGCGCTCGAGGAGGAAGGCGCGAAGGCCGACCAGAAGCGTCGTGTCAAGGACACGGCGGAGAAGGAGATGGGCCAGATCCGCAAGTCCTTCGACGAGGACATCGCCCGCCTGGAGCGCGTGTGGGAGTCGTTCCGCACCCTCAAGGTCGGCGACCTCAAGCCCGAGGACGCGGACTTCAACGAGCTCGTCGACCGCTACGGCCTGTACTTCGAGGCCTACATGGGCGCCGAGGCGATCAAGCGTCGCCTGCAGGCGTTCGACCTGAACGCCGAGGCCGAGCTGCTCCGCGAGCAGATCGCCACCGGCAAGGGCCAGAAGAAGATCCGCGCGATCAAGCGACTGCGCGTGGTCTCGTCGTTCCTGGCGACCGGCAACTCGCCGGCCGCGATGGTCCTCGACGTCGTCCCGGTGATCCCGCCGGAGCTGCGCCCGATGGTCCAGCTCGACGGTGGCCGTTTCGCCACCAGCGACCTGAACGACCTGTACCGCCGCGTGATCAACCGCAACAACCGTCTGCGTCGCCTGCTCGACCTCGGTGCTCCCGAGATCATCGTGAACAACGAGAAGCGCATGCTGCAGGAGGCCGTCGACGCCCTGTTCGACAACGGCCGCCGCGGTCGTCCCGTCACGGGTACCGGCAACCGCGCCCTCAAGTCCCTCAGCGACATGCTGAAGGGCAAGCAGGGCCGTTTCCGCCAGAACCTGCTCGGAAAGCGCGTCGACTACTCGGGCCGTTCGGTCATCATCGTGGGTCCGCAGCTCAAGCTGCACCAGTGCGGTCTGCCCAAGCAGATGGCGCTGGAGCTGTTCAAGCCGTTCGTCATCAAGCGCCTGATCGACCTGAGCCACGCTCAGAACATCAAGGCCGCGAAGCGGATGGTGGAGCGTTCGCGCCCGCAGGTGTGGGACGTGCTCGAGGAGATCATCCGCGAGCGCCCCGTGCTGCTGAACCGTGCTCCCACGCTGCACCGTCTGGGCATCCAGGCGTTCGAGCCGCAGCTCGTCGAGGGCAAGGCCATCCAGCTCCACCCGCTCGTCTGCGCCGCGTTCAACGCGGACTTCGACGGCGACCAGATGGCGGTGCACCTGCCGCTGTCGGTGGAGGCTCAGGCCGAGGCTCGCATCCTGATGCTCGCCTCGAACAACATCCTGAAGCCGTCGGACGGCCGTCCGGTCACCCTGCCCTCGCAGGACATGATCATCGGTCTGCACCACCTCACCACCGTCCGCGAGGGCGCTGTGGGCGAGGGTCGCGCGTTCTCCTCGGTCTCCGAGGCGATCCTCGCGAAGGACCAGGGCACGCTGCACCTCAACGCCAAGGTGAAGATCCGTCTGGACAACTACGTTCCGTCCGACGCGGCCGACACCGGCGCCGAGCCGATCACCGCCATCGTGGAGACCACGCTGGGTCGCGCCCTCTTCAACGAGACGCTCCCGGCCGACTACCCCTACGTGGAGGAGGTCGCCGACAAGGGCACGATCTCGTCGATCGTGAACGCCCTGGCCGAGCGGTACCCGAAGGTGGAGGTCGCCGCGGCGCTCGACCGGATCAAGGACGCCGGCTTCTACTGGGGCACCCGCTCGGGCGTCACGGTGTCGCTGAGCGACATCCTGACCCCGCCGAACAAGGCGCAGATCGTGGCCGGCTACGAGAAGAAGGCCGCCAAGATCACCGCCGAGTTCGAGAAGGGTCTGACGACCGACCTCGAGCGTCGCCAGGAGCTGGTGAAGATCTGGACCGAGGCGACCAACGAGGTTGCCGAGGCCATGCGCGCCAACTTCCCGGCGGACAACACCATCAACCGCATGGTGACGTCCGGTGCCCGTGGTAACTGGCTGCAGGTCCGGAACATCGCCGGTATGCGTGGTCTGGTGAACAACCCGAAGGGTGAGATCATCCCTCGTCCGATCATCTCCTCGTACCGCGAGGGGCTGTCGGTGGCGGAGTACTTCATCGCGACGCACGGTGCCCGTAAGGGTCTGGCCGACACGGCTCTCCGTACGGCGGACTCGGGCTACCTGACCCGTCGTCTGGTGGACGTCTCGCAGGATGTCATCATCCGCGAGGACGACTGCGGCACGACCAAGGGTCTCGACCTGCCGATCGCCACGGTCGGTGCGGACGGCGCCCTCACCCGCGACCCGAACGTCGAGAACTCGGTGTTCGCCCGCACGCTGGCCGCTGACGCGGTCGGCACGGACGGCACCGTGGTCGCGAAGGCGGGCGACGACGTGGGCGACGTGCTCATCGACAAGCTGGTCGCCGCCGGCGTCACCGACATCAAGGTCCGCTCCGTGCTGACCTGTGAGTCGGCGGTCGGCGTCTGCGCCGCCTGCTACGGCCGTTCGCTCGCGACCGGCAAGCTGGTGGACATCGGCGAGGCGGTCGGCATCATCGCCGCCCAGTCGATCGGCGAGCCCGGAACGCAGCTCACCATGCGTACGTTCCACACGGGTGGTTCGGCCTCCGCGGACGACATCACCCAGGGTCTGCCGCGCGTCCAGGAGCTGTTCGAGGCTCGTACCCCCAAGGGTGCGTCCCCGATCGCCGAGGCCGCCGGCCGCATCGTCATCGAGGAGACGGACAAGTCCCGCAAGGTCATCCTGACCCCGGACAACGGCGACGAGCCGCACGTCTACCCGGTGCTGAAGCGTTCGACCCTCCTGGTGGAGGACGGACAGCGCGTCGAGCTCGGCCAGCAGCTGATCGTCGGCACGGTCGACCCGAAGGAGGTCCTCCGGGTCAAGGGTGTCCGCGAGGTGCAGAAGCACCTGGTGGGCGGCGTGCAGGGCGTCTACCGCTCGCAGGGTGTGCCGATCCACGACAAGCACATCGAGGTCATCGTCCGCCAGATGCTCCGCAAGGTCACCGTCGTCGACCACGGCGACACCGACCTGCTGCCGGGTGAGCTCGTCGACCGTTCGCGGTACAACGAGATCAACCGTGCTGCGCTGCAGGAGGGAAAGAAGACGGCGTCCGCCCGTCAGGAGGTCATGGGTATCACCAAGGCCTCGCTGGCGACCGAGTCGTGGCTGTCGGCCGCGTCCTTCCAGGAGACCACCCGCGTCCTGACGCAGGCGGCCATGGAGGGCAAGTCCGACCCGCTGATCGGTCTCAAGGAGAACGTCATCATCGGTAAGCTCATCCCGGCTGGAACGGGTCTGTCGCGCTACCGGAACGTCTCCGTGGAGGCGACCGAGGAGGCCAAGGCGGAGCGGTACCCCAACCGCATCTTCGCCGATGACTCCGCGTTCAGCGAGAGCGACCTGAGCTTCGTCGACTTCGACAGCTTCAGCTCGGACGACTACACCCCCGGAACCTACAACTAAGGTCCCGTACGACGAGGCCCCCGGCGCACTGCGCCGGGGGCCTTCGTCGTTCGCGGCCCGTTCGACCTGGGAGAATGGGAGCATGTGGCGCCAGCTCTTGCAGTACACGGATACCGCCGGGCGGGCCATGCTCGGCTTCGGAGCTGTGCTCCTGGTGGTCGCTGTGGTGAGCTTCGTCGTGGGCGTCGCCCAGGCCGTCTCCGGCCACGCCGCAGCGACCCTGCCCTACTGGCTCACGACGATGGGATGCGCGGTCGTCGCCGGCATCCTGGTGTACCTGGCGAGCCGTCGCGGCAAGCTCGGCTGAGCCCGGGCGGGCTTCGTCCGCATTATCGCGCTTCGGGGCTCTGGTCCGTCCGCACCCTCCACCGGAGGATGGAAGCACGCCCCGCGAGAGGGTGCCCCCCACGCGTGTGGCACCCTCTCGCGGGTCTGTCGGCCGGTTCCGGCCGCTGAATAGGGTGGCTACGCCCAGTCGACCGGGGAGTCTCGCCTCCGACCGGCGGGCCTGCCGTTCACCCGACCCCGTCGGCAGCCGCTTCCCGTAGGAGGTCCCCGTGGCGTCCATGACCGAGATCCTCATCCTCCACGGCCACCTGCCGATCGAATACCTCGACCGTGTGGCGACCGAGCCGGCGGCGGACGAGTCCGTCGTGCGCGAGCTGATGGCGCGCGGCGCCATCAGCTCATCCCAGCTGGCGCGGGCCCGCGCCGCGCAGGCCGGCCTCCCGTTCGTCGAGCTCGCCGACTATCCGGTCGACCGCGCGGCCGTCGCCCTCATCCCCGGCGCGATCTGCCGCCGCCACACCGTCCTCCCGATCGCCACGGCCGACGGGATGATCGTCGTCGCCATGGCCGACCCGGGCAACGTGTTCGCGATCGACGACGTCCGGGCGGCGTCCCGGATGAACGTCGCGGCTGCGGTGGCCGAGGAGTCGGACCTGCGTTCGGCCATCGACCGCTACATCCGCGCCGACGACGAGCTCAGCGACCTGACCTCCACCCTCGAAGAGGAGACCGCGCCCTCCGAGGACACCGCCGTCTCCGAGTCGTCCGACGACGACGCCCCGATCGTGCGGTTCGTGAACCTGCTGGTGAGCCAGGCGATCCAGGACCACGCCTCCGACATCCACATCGAGCCGGCCGAGCACGACGTCCGGGTGCGCTACCGCATCGACGGCGTGCTGCACGCCATGCAGTCCGCGCCGAAGAGCATCCAGAACGGCGTCATCTCGCGGCTGAAGATCATGTCGGACATCGACATCGCCGAGCGCCGCAAACCCCAGGACGGCCGTATGTCCGTCGTGCACGGCGGCCGCCAGATCGATCTCCGCGTCGCCACGCTGCCGACGGTGTGGGGCGAGAAGGTCGTCATGCGGATCCTCGACAACACGAACACCGGCATGACCCTGACCGACCTCAACCTGCTCGAGCGCAACTTCGAGATCTACCGCGAGTCGTACTCGAAGCCGTACGGCATGATCCTCGTCACCGGACCGACCGGCTCGGGCAAGTCGACGACGCTGTACACGACCCTGAACGCCGTCGCGCGCCCCGAGATCAACGTGATCACCGTCGAGGACCCGGTCGAGTACCGCATGCCCGGCATCAACCAGGTGCAGGTGAACCCGAAAGCGGGACTGACCTTCGCGAGCGCGCTGCGCAGCATCCTCCGCTCCGACCCGGATGTGGTGCTGCTGGGGGAGATCCGCGACCACGAGACCGCTCAGATCGCGATCGAGGCCTCCCTCACCGGCCACCTCGTGCTCTCGACCCTGCACACCAACGACGCACCGAGCGCCGTGACGCGTCTGACCGAGATGGACATCGAGCCGTTCCTCGTCGGCTCCGCCCTCGACTGCGTGGTCGCTCAGCGGCTCGCCCGCCGCCTGTGCGACCGCTGCAAGCAGCCCGGTGCGTACGCGCCGGAGGACCTGCGGAGGATGCGGTTCCCGGTCCCTGCCGACGGTGCGCCGCCGGCGATGTTCGTGCCCGTCGGCTGCCCGGCCTGCTCGAACACGGGCTACCGCGGCCGGATCGCCGTCCACGAGGTGATGGCGGTCACCGAGGAGATCGAGCGCCTCGCCGTCGAGCGGGCGTCGAGCGCCGAGATCGGCCGCGCCGCGCGCGAGCAGGGGATGCTCACCCTGCGGGAGGACGGCTGGGAGAAAGTCAAACTCGGCCTCACATCCATCGAAGAGATCCTGCGAGTGGTCGCCTAGGAGGGCACATGACGAACGACGACAGCTGGGGCGGCTTCCCGCCGCCGACGGCCAAGCCGGTCTACGAGATCCCCGTGACCCCGCCCGGCGCGACCGCGGCAGGATGGACGCCGGGTCCGGGTGCGCCGCTGAGCCCGCCGCCGACCTGGTCGGCCGCGGCGGCTGCGCCGGCGGCGGCGCCGGCACCTCCTCCGCCTGCCCCTGTCGCCGAGGGAGCCGACCTCCCGGTCGTCCCCGCCGGTCCGCCGCCCGCTGCGCAGGCTCCCGTGTGGGACCTCGCCGACCACGCGCCGACCAGCCGTCTCGTCCCGGGCGGACGCCGTGCCGCGCAGCAGGCGGAGGCGGCGAACGGTCAGGGCGCCGGCCGCGAGACACGCACCTTCGACGAGGACACCTCCACCCTCACCGCGACCGAACGCGAGGCTCTGGAGAAGGCAGACCCCGAGCTGGTCGCCGCCCTGCGGGAGGTGGTGCTCCAGCGGGCCTCCGACCTGCATGTCACCGTCGGAGCGCCGCCCATGGTCCGGATCGACGGCGCGCTGACGCCCGCCGGCCCTGCGGCCCCCTGGGGGACCGAGCGCACGATGAGCGCGCTGATGAGCCTGCTGACGGAACGGCAGAAGGAGATGTTCAAGCGCGAGCTCGAGCTGGACTTCGCGTTCACCATCTCCGCCAACTCCCGCTTCCGCGTGAACCTCTACCAGCAGCGCGGCTCGATCGGGGCGGCCTTCCGTCTGATCCCGACCGAGATCAAGCAGCTGCGCGAGCTGGGCGTCCCCGAGCAGATCGGCCGGTTCGCCTCCCTGCCCCGCGGGCTCGTGCTCGTGACCGGACCGACGGGCTCCGGCAAGTCGACGACGCTCGCCGCGCTGATCGACCTCGTCAACTCCACGCGTGCCGACCACATCGTCACGGTCGAGGACCCGATCGAGTTCATGCACACCCACAAGAAGTCGATCGTCAACCAGCGCGAAGTGGGCCACGACACGCACAGCTTCAACAACGCGCTGAAGCACGTGCTGCGGCAGGACCCCGACGTGATCCTCATCGGCGAGCTCCGCGACCTGGAGACGATCTCGGTCGCCCTGACCGCCGCCGAGACCGGCCACCTCGTCTTCGCCACCCTGCACACGCAGGACGCCCCGCAGACCATCGACCGCGTCATCGACGTCTTCCCGCCGCACCAGCAGGGACAGGTGCGCGCTCAGCTCGCCGGGACGCTGCAGGGGGTCGTCTGCCAGACGCTCGTGAAGCGCGCCTCCGGCCGCGGCCGGGTCGTGGCGACGGAGGTGCTGATGATGACCCCCGCGATCGCGAACCTCATCCGGGAGGGGAAGACCTACCAGATCGCCTCCGCCATGCAGGCGGGCGCGGGCGACGGCATGCACACCATGGACCAGCATCTGGCCGACCTGGTGGACAGCGGCGCGATCACCCGGACGGCCGCACTGGAGAAGGCCCACGACCTGGAGAGCATCGGCCGCCTCATCCAGCGCGCTGACTCCTCGACCGACGCCTCCGCGCAGGCCTTCGCCGCCAGCGAGCCGGACTTCGGCGACAGCTTCTCCGGGCAGGTGCGGTGATGGCTTCGACCACCACGTTCGCGTACCGCGGCCGAACCGCCGAGGGGAAGATCGTCAAGGGCAGACTCGAGGCCACGGGACAGGGCTCGGTGGCAGCGCGCCTCAAGACGATGGGGCTCTCGCCCGTCTCCATCGAGGAGGCCGCGGAAGGAACAGGGCTGGACCGCGAGATCTCGCTGGGGTTCGGCAGCGGCGTCAAGCTGAAGGACCTTGCGATCATGAGCCGTCAGATGGCGACGATGATCGGCTCGGGGCTGTCCATCCTGCGGACGCTCAACATCATCGCCGAACAGACGGAGAACAAGAAGCTCGCCGCGATCATGGCGACGGTGCGCGACGACGTCGAGTCGGGTGTCGCGATCTCCGAGGCGTTGCAGAAGACTCCTGACGCTTTTCCGCCTCTGATGATCAACATGGTCCGGGCCGGCGAGACGGGAGGCTTCCTCGACAGCTCTCTGGAGTCGATCGCGACGAACTTCGAGAAGGAGGTCAAGCTTCGCGGCACGATCAAGTCGGCGCTGACCTATCCGGTCATCGTGCTCTGCCTCTCGATTGTCGCCGTGATCGCGATGCTGCTCTTCATCGTGCCGGTCTTCGAGAACATGTTCACCGGCCTGGGCGGCCAATTGCCGCTGCCGACGCTGATTCTCGTGGAGCTCTCCCACGCGATGGTCTGGATCGCCCCGGCGCTCCTCGTGATCGGCGTCGTCGGAGCGATCTGGTGGAGCAGGAACAAGAACAGCCAAGCGGTCCGCAGGCGAGTCGATCCGATCAAGCTGAAGCTGCCTGTGTTCGGGCCGTTGATGAAGAAGATCGCTGTCGCGCGGTTCAGCCGCAACTTCGCCAACATGATCAGCGCCGGCGTGCCCATTCTGCAGGCCCTCAAGATCGTCGGCGAGACCTCCGGCAACTGGGTGATCGAAGATGCGCTGGTGAAGGTGGCGGACTCGGTGCGCCAGGGCGAGTCGATCGCCGGGCCGCTCGCCGCACAGCCGGTCTTTCCGAGCATGGTGACGCAGATGATCGCTGTTGGCGAGGACTCCGGCTCGCTGGAGACCATGCTGACGAAGATCGCCGATTTCTACGACCAGGAGGTCGAGGCGGCGACAGAGCAGCTCACCGCCATGATCGAACCGCTCATGATCGCCTTCCTCGGAGTCGTCATCGGCGGGATGGTGGTCGCCCTCTACATGCCCATCTTCCAGATCTCCAGCCTGGTCAAGTGACCGCCCGAGGGTCGGCGTCACTCGAATGGGGAGCCCCTGTACTGGGGTGGCATATCAATGTAATTGCCCCCGTTTGTGGGATTCTGCCGTGAATTTGCCCGGAAATACCATCGACGAGCCGGACGGGACTCGCTCGATCGGCGCCCCGCAATCTCCCGACCGATTGGAACCTGCAATGTACTTCCGACTCATGGGCAAGCTGAACGCTCGCCGCAAGGGCCTGCTCGAAGAGGGCGAGAAGGGCTTCACCCTGATCGAGCTCCTCGTCGTCGTGATCATCATCGGCATCCTCGCCGCGATCGCGATCCCGGTGTACCTCGGCATCCAGAACAACGCCAAGGAGAGCGCCACCCAGTCCGACGTGACCAACGCCAAGACCGCGGTCGTGGCCTACCAGACGGACAAGGGCGCCCTGCCCACCGCCGGCGACATCACGACGATGGACTCCAAGTACGGACTGTCGAAGAGCACGGACACCACCGCGCTCATCCTGAAGGCTTCGACCGACGGGAAGGCCTGGTGCGTCCAGGGCACGAGCAGCACCGGCACCAACTTCGCGGCAACCGACACGAAGGGCGTCGCCAAGGGCACCTGCAGCGACACCGGCGGGTTCACGGCGGCACCGTAACTCGGTCGTCGCTATGCCGGGGGTGGAGGGTGCGTTCGCACCTCCACCCCCGGCACGCTTTTCCCCAACCATCCAGCAATCCAGCCCAGAGGGAGGTGAGCGCCCGGATGAGCATCTTCAGCCGACTCGGTCGACGACTCTCGCCTCTCGCGCGCGGCGAATCCGGCCTCACCCTCATCGAGATCCTGGTCGCCATGACGATCTTCGGCATCGTCTCGGTCGGCATCGCGGCAGGGGTCACCGCCAGCTTGGTCAACGTCCGTGACTCGCGCGACCGCGAGACGGCCCTCAACCTCGCCGCATCGCAGATCGACCTCGTGCGCTCCGTCAGCGATGTCTTCACCGTCAATGACACGCCGACCGCCACGAACGTGGTGGTCGGCGGCGTCACGTTCCACGTCTCGCGCTCGACCAACTGGGAGCCGTTCAACGGAGGCGACGGCGACTGCGGTTCCAACTCCGCCGGCAGCACCCTCCAGTACAAGCGCGTCAAGGTGACCGTGACCTGGGACGGCATGCGCAACGACACCGTCCCGGCGGTGGCCGACACCCTCCTCGCGCCCAACAGCCGCATCAACGACCCGACGAAGGGCACCATCCTGGTGCATGTCTTCGGGCCGGATGGCACCGATCGATCCGGCATCGCCGTGAACGCCGTGCCGACGCCCGGCGTCACCGGCAACACCGCCGCCGCCCTCACGGTCACCCCCGCGAACACGGATGTGCAGGGCTGCAGCTACATCCTCAAGGTGACGCCTGGCACCTATGACGTGACCGTCACCAAGGCCGGATACATCGCCGACGACAACAAGACCCTCGGCTCGGCCACGAAGACGGTCGGCGTCGCCCAGGGAACGTCGGCGTCCGCGGCCTTCCAGTTCGACAACGCCGGTCTCTTCTCGAGCGCCCTGGCGGTGAACGCAGCGCCCACGCCCGGAATCCTGGTTCCCACCAACCTCGACCTGTCTTACCTGAGCACCTATGGCAACTACGTCAGACCGTACACAGGATCGGCCGTGCCGCTGCATCCCTACGCCGACGGGTACACGGTACTGGCCGGCAAGTACGTCGACTCCGTGACATCGTCCCAGGTCTGCCCGGCGCTCGACCCCGAGGCCTGGCCGGACACGACGGTCGGCTCGGTCACGTACTCCGGACACCGGCCCGATCCGGTCGCCGCTTCGCCAGGCCAGCCGGCCGCCAATACGGCAAAGGTCACGATGGGGGTCATCACCGTCGTCCTGAACAAGGCGAACGGTGCGTATATCAACGCCGTCTCCCAGTCCGCGGCGACCACCAGCGGCAATCCCGGGTGCCCGGTCGCGATGAGCTACACCTTCGGCAGCAAGGTCACCGGGAGCAGCCAGTCGGTCACGCTCGCGCTGCCGTGGGGCACCTGGAAGCTCTATCAGGGCGGCAGCTCGACTGCGACCACCAGCCAGATCGGCAACTCCGGGATGACCCCGTCCACGGGCACCACGATCATCAAGGAGAGCTCGAACGCCGTCACCTTCGACCCGAGGGTGGCATCATGACCGGCACGGTGCTGGGCCGTCTGCGCGACCTCCGGCGCGACGAGCGCGGGATCACCCTCGCCGAGCTGATCGTCGCGATCGGTCTGCTCGGGATCTTCGCGACGGTGGTCTCCGCGCTGTACACCAGCTCCATGCAGGCCATGTCGATCGGCCGGGATGTGCATGGAAACAGCCTGCAGGCGTCGAACGCGATGAATGAGATCTCCCGGGTCATCCGCGCGGGCACCGACAACCCGGTCCAGAACCAGCCCCTCAACAACCCGGCGTTCGAGGTGGCGATGGCCGACAAGGTGCGCCTGTACGCCTACATCAACCTCAGCGGCTCGTCCGAATTGCCGGTGATGATCGAACTCTCGGTCTCGAACGGGTCGCTCATCGAGAAGCGCTGGCCGGCGACGCAGAACGCGGCGGGCTACTGGCTGTTCCCCGCTGCGACCAGTACGCCGGCGTCGACGCGCACGATCGCGTCGTACGTGGTTCCCTCGGTCGCGGCAGGTGGAACCCAGCTGTTCACGTTCGTGAAGACCGACAACTCGACGATCCCGATCCCGACCGGCCCCAACGGCATCACCGACGCGACCGCTCTCCGCTCGATCGCCGCGGTCTCGATAGCGCTCACCGTCCGGAGCAGCGCGACGGACTCCTCGCAGCAGGTCACCCTGCAGAACGTCGTCGGCATCCCGAACCTCGGACTGGCGAGGACGTTCGGATGATGTTCGTGCGACGGGGAGCGTCCTGGGGCCGCGGGCTGCGGCGGGACGAAAGCGGCGTGGCCTTGGTGATGGTGATCGGTATCACGGCGGTGCTCATGGTCCTCGTCGCGACCGCCCTCGCCTACTCGGTCAGCAGCGTCCGCACGGCTCGGAGCGATCAGGACTGGAACGGCGCGATGGCGGCCGCATACGCGGGCGTCGAGGAGTATGAGAGCCGGCTGGCGAACGACAACACCTATCAGCAATACGGCAACCCTGCTTCGACGTTCAGCACAGGCAGCTCGGTGTCGCTTCCGACCGGAGCGCAGGCTAACCCGGCATTCGGCGTCGGCAGCACCCAGGGGTGGGCTCAGGTCTACGGAAGCACGAACGCGTACTTCCGATACGAGGTCGACAACTCCAAGTACGCCTCCACCGGCGTACTCCGTGTGCGTTCGACGGGCAAAGTCGGGACGACGACCCGCAGCATCGTCGTGAATCTCAAGCAGCAGGGTTTCATCGACTTCCTGTACTTCACCGACTACGAGATCCAAGACCCCGACCTCAGCGGAGACCCGCAGTCGTGTGTCAAGTACTACTGGGCCGGTCGCGGGTCGGGCTGCTCCGAGATCGCCTTCGGCAACGGTGATGTCGTCAATGGGCCCGTCCACTCGAACGACGCGATCCGGGTGTGCGATGCCGAGTTCACCCAGTCGGTGACCACGGCCTACAACCCGGCCTCGGGGAAGCGGTACATCGCGAAGGACTCGACGGGCAGCACGTGCACCGGGCAGAAGTTCGACGATCCGACCGCGCCGACCTACTCGCCCGTCGTCGGCATGCCGCCGACGAACGCCGCCATGAAGAACGAAGTGCGCAGCGATCTCCCCATCGATGTTCCGCGCCCGGGCTGCCTCTACACGGGACCGACCTCGATCGTCTACAACAGCAACGGCACGATGACGATCCGCTCGCCGTGGACGAAGTCGACGCGGGTGTCCGGTTCTCCGCCGAGCGGAGCGGCGCAGACCCCGGCGGAGTGCGGGCCGGTCGGAACCGCCACCGGACAATTGGGATCAGCGGCGGGCGCGACCATACCGGTCATCGCGCAGAACCTCATCTACGTGCAGAACGTCCCCAGCACCTCGAGCGACCCGAACTACTGGCCCTCGAACGCGTACCCGTCCACGCTGTCCTGCCAGCTCGTGAGCGGAACGCTCGCCTGCAAGGGAGCGAGCGGCCAGTCCAACGGCAACGGCCTCGGATATCCGATGGCGGCCGAGGTGGCGCCGAGCTCCACGTCCTACCAGCCGCGCGTCGGCGACCTGTTCGTCAAAGGCACCCTGAAGGGAGCGGAGACGGTGTACGCCGAGAACTACGTCTACGTCACAGGCGACGTGAAGTACGCGGATGCGAACGCGGACATCCTCGGCCTCGTCGGCAACAATGCGGTCTTCGTGTACAACCCGATGGATGTCAACAACGCACCATTGCTGACGGGCAGCGGGCGCACCATCCAGGCAGCCGTGCTGTCCGTTGCGCACACCTTCCAGGTGCAGAACTACGATCGCGGCGGCGGGCGTGGAACGTTGACCGTCATGGGGGCGATCGCGCAGAAGTTCCGTGGCATCGTCACACGCGGTAGTAACGGCTACACCAAGAACTACGTCTACGACCCGCGGTTCCGTTACGTCGCCCCGCCGAAGTTCCTCTCTCCGGTGTCGACGAGCTATGGCGTGAGCGTCCTCGTCGAGGTCAAGACGGCGTTCGCCGCCGACGGGACGATCCTGTGAGCGCCGCCGCGACCGCGTCCCTGTGGACGGGTTCGATCTTCGTCGGGGTCGCTGTATTCGGGCTCCTGATCGGGTCGTTCCTCAATGTCGTCGCGTACCGCGTCCCCGCCGGGATGAGCGTCGTCACCCCGGGCAGCTCATGTCCCGGGTGCGGCGCAGCGATTCGCCCCCGCGACAATATCCCCGTGGTCTCGTGGCTGCTGTTGCACGGACGGTGTCGCGATTGCGCCGAGCCGATCTCGTGGAGATACCCGCTGGTCGAGACCGCGACCGCGGTGCTCTTCGCCGTCGCGGCGCTGCGCTTCCTGCCGGGGGTGCTCGTCGCGCCGGACGCGCGGCACGCTATCGCCGGCGCACTCGAACTCGTAGCGTTCCTGTACTTCGCGGCGATCAGCGTCGCGCTGTCTGTGATCGATCTCGACACCCAGCGTCTGCCGAACGTCATCGTGCTCCCCTCCCTGATCGTCGGTTCGGTGCTGCTCGGCGCGAGCAGTCTGGTGTCGGGAGACCTGGGGTCGTTGGCGTCGGCGGGAATCGGCATGGCCGGCCTGTTCATCCTGTACCTGATCATCGCGCTGGTCTCGCCGCGCGGCATGGGGTTCGGTGACGTGAAGCTCGCCGGCGTGCTGGGGCTGTACTTGGGGTTCCTCGGCGTCGGACCGCTGCTGATCGGTGCGTTCGCCGCCTTCGTGCTCGGGGGTCTCTTCGGGATCGGCGTCATGCTTGCGCGCCGCGGTCGACGGCACGGGATCCCTTTCGGCCCGTGGATGTTCGCGGGCGCATGGGTCGGCATCCTGGCCGGCCCCATGCTGTGGCAGTCATACCTGGCGCTGGTCGCGCCGGCCTAGGTGAAGGAGGATTCGATGGCATCCACGATCGTCGGTGTCGACATCGGGAGGACGACCGTGCGCGCCGCGGAGGTGCGCATCTCGGCGAAGGGCCGGTCGACGCTGCTCCGCTACGGCGAGGTGCCGCTGCCGGAGGGCTCCGCCAGTCGTGGCGAGGTGATCGAACCGAACACCTTCGCCGGAACCATGAAAGCGCTCTGGAAGCAGAACGGCTTCAGCAGCAGGAACGTCGTGCTCGGGATGGGCAACCAGCGCGTCCTCGCCCGCGATCTGACCGTTCCGCGCATGTCGTTGCGCCGAATCCGGGAGACGCTTCCCTTCACCGTGCAGGACATGCTCCCCGTGCCGGCGTCGGAAGCGCTCCTCGATTTCTATCCCATCTCCGAGACGGTCACCGAATCGGGCCCCGTAGTGAACGGACTGCTGATCGCCGCGATCAAGGACGCCGTGCTCGCCAACGTGAAGGCGGTGAGGCTGGCCGGGCTCAACACGCTGAACGTCGATCTGAACCCCTTCGCCCTCAGCCGGGTCATGATCGGCCGGCAGCGGGCCGCGGGGACGAGAGCACTGATCGAGATCGGTGCGGACACGACGTGCGTGCTCATCGCGACGGACGGGGTTCCGCAGTTCGTCCGCATCATCCCGACCGGGGGAGCGGACCTGACACGCGCACTCCGCACGGAGCTCGACCTCGACGAGGCTGCAGCGGAGAGGGTCAAGGTCGGGCTGGGTCTCGCGTCCTCCGTCTCGAGTGTCGAGGAGCAACGCGCGGTGGAGGTCATCTACCGCGTGACCAGCGATCTGCTCACGAGCCTTCGCAACACCATCACCTACTACGTGAACACCCGCCAGCCGGCCTCTGTCGACGGCATCATCCTGACCGGCGGCGGTGCGTCGCTTCAGGGGCTGCAGGAGGCGCTGTCGGAGATGACGCGGCTCCCGGTCGCAATGGGCGACCCGCTCGGCTCCGTGGGTCTCGCTCGGCGCTTGGACGTCGATGCTCTGCGACAGCACCGATCGGTGCCCGGCGTGGCACTCGGTCTGGCTTTGGGGAGCGCCGCATGAGCGCCAAGGGAGAACTGCTCGTGGTCGGCGGCGAGCCGCGCGTCGACCTCCTACCCGACGAGATCAGGGCTCTGCGCCGAGGAGCGGCGACGCGCCGTGCCCTAGCGCTGGGCGTCGTGGGCGTTCTTCTGCTGACCGTCGCCGGGGTCGTGGGCTCCGGCCTGCTGGCGGCCTCGGCGAGCGGTCAGCTGCGCACCGCGCAGAACGCCACGACGGATCTCCTGGCCCAACAGGGAAAGTACGTCGAGGTCCGCAAAGTGCAGGACGACATCACGACCGTCGAGGCGGCGCAGAAGGTGGGCGCCTCGAGCGAGATCGACTGGCGCGACTACCTCGTCAAGGTCCAGCAGACCCTTCCGCCCACGGTGACCTTGCAGACCATCACGATCGACTCCGCCTCGCCCCTGGTCACGTACGTGCAAGCGACCGCGCCGTTGCAGGGCGCCCGAGTGGCGACGCTCACGATCTCCGCGCGCAGCCCCCAGCTTCCGCAGGTGCCGTCCTGGCTGGACGCCCTGAAGTCGCTACCCGGCTTCGTGGACGCGGTCCCCGGCTCGGTCACACTCGACGAGCAGTCCGCCGAGTACACGGTGAACATCACGATGCACATCGACCAGCGCGCGTACTCCGAGCGCTTCGGCGGCCAGGAGAAGAAATGAAGAACTCCAACAGACTGTGGATCATCGGCTCCGTGTTGATCACGGTGGTCGTCCTCGTCCTCGGATGGATCGTCGGCGTCCAGCCGCAACTGGCGGCGGCCGCCACCGCGACGGTCCAGCGGATCGACGTCGAGCAGACGAACGCCCGATACGAGGCCGTCCTCGCCAAGCTCAAGTCGGAGCACGACCGACTCCCCGAGCTGACGGCCCGGTTGGCCGCGCTGGCGGCATCCGTTCCGAGCGGCACGGAGTCGTCCACGTTCGTCACGGAGCTGAACGGGGTTGCGGCGGGCACCGGGGTCACGATCCGCTCGTTGACGTTCTCGGATGCGGTGTCGTACAAACCGCCGGTCGCGCCGGCCGAGCCCACGCCCACCGCGTCCGGTTCGACCGCGACCCCCGCTCCGACACCGTCGCCGTCGGCCAGTCCGGCGGCCCCCGCACCGGTGACCAGTCCTCTCATCACCTCGACGAACTTCTTCGCGACTCCTGTTCAGGTCGGAGTCCGTGGCTCGTTGAGTCAGGTGCTGGACTTCCTGGCTGGTGCGCAGAAGGGGGAGCGGCTCTTCCTGGTGACGGCTCTCTCGTCGTCGCCGTCGACGGACGAAGGCGTCCCAGAAGGGACGGTGGACGCGACGATCGGCGGATACATTTATGCCGTCACTCCGGCCGGGGCAACAGCTCAGGGCGGGACCGGAACCACGTCGGGATCGACGGCGGAGGCGTCGAAGTGATCGCGGAGGACGACTGAGCCGATCCGGTACGCCTCCCTGGACTCCACGCGTGCCGTTGCTACAGTGGGCGACGACGGGCCCGCCGGGCCGATAGAGGAGCCAACGATGACCGACACGCCGGAGTCTGCGCCCAAGCGCGCGAGCTACGAGCCCGCGCCGGCCGACGAGCAGGCCGCCCCTGCCACCGCCCCGGCGGAATCCGCCGCCGCGGAGCCGGCCACCGACACCGGAGCACAGGTCGTCGAGCCGCCGTCGAACCCGGTGTCGGCGCGCGGACACATCAACCGTCCCGCCGGGGACGACGAGCAGGATGCCGCCGTCCCGGCCGCCACCGAGCCGCAGCGTCCCGCCGCGATCGCCGAGCCGGAGCCCGTCGTGACGAGCGACGACGACGTGGCCGCGGCCGTCGCGCGCTCGAGCACCGAGCCGGGCGCGACCGCCGCCGGCGACGCCACGGTCGACACCGCGTCCCCCGTCGAGTCGGCGACCCCGGTGATCGTCGCCGCCGAAGCCGCGACCGTCCGCCAGGCCGAGACGACCGGGGCCCCCACGACCGGGGCCCCCACGACCGCGTACGGCACCCCGCCCGCGGACGGGACAGCCGCTCCCGCCCCGCAGCCGGTCGCCCCGATCTACCTGCAGCGCCCCGAGCCGCCGAAGAAGAAGAGCAACCGCGGGATCGGCATCCTCATCGCGCTCGTCGGCACGGTCGCGTTCGCCGTGCTGTGGGCCGGCGCCGTGCTTATCGTCGGATCCCTGTTGACGCCGAGCAACGAGTTCGGCCCGGCGCTCGTCCAGTTCTTCACCGGCGGTCCCGCGTTCGGGCTCCGTGGGTGGGCACCCGTCGTGGCGTTCTTCATCGGGATGGTCGTCCTCATCCAGATCCTGAACCGTGCGCGCTGGTGGGCCTACATCCTCGGCGGGCTTTTCGTCGCGGTGTTCGTGTACTTCGTCTACATCGGCGCCGGGCTGATCGACGCGCAGTACTGGCAGCGCAACCCGGACGAGTTCGCGATCCTCATCCGCAGTGCGTGGGTCAACCCGTTCGCCGTGCTCGCCGGCGTCATCGCGCGCGAGATGTCGATCTGGACGGGCGCCTGGCTCGCCGCGCGCGGCCGCAAGCTGAAGGCGCGCAACGCGGAGGCGCAGGCCGACTACGAGCAGCAGGTCGCCGACGCGCAGAACCAGGCCGTCGCCGCCTACGCGCAGCAGGGGTACTGACCGGGGAGGACGCTCAGCCGACCATGCGTGACGAGCGCGTCTACGCGACCGTGGTCGCCTTCTTCGCGACGGGGCTCTACCTCGCCCTGGTCGTCGCCGTGTTCGGGCTGGTCTCCCTCGCGACCGACAGCGATGTCGTCGCCGACCCCCAGGTCGGGCCGATCGTCGGGCCGGTCATGGTGATCGCGTCGGCGGTCATGCTGCTGGTGTTCCTCATCGTGCTGGGCACCCGCGTTCCCGCCGAGCGGCAGCGGATCTCGCCCGGGGTCGCGTTCGGCGTCGGCGTCGCCTGCTACGCGGTCTTCATCGCGGCGGGCGGGGTCGCGGGTGCGGCCGGCGATCCGAACGATCCATTCCATTACTTCCTGTTCGCGTTCGCGCAGCTGGTGCGCTGGCCGGCCATCACGATCGCGATCCTGGCGTTCGCGGTGACGCTGCTCTATCAGCTGGTGCTCGTCGGACGGTTCCGGCAGCGTGGGCGTCCGCGCTGGCCGTGGGAGGGCGACGAAGAGCAGTAGCCGCCAGCAGTAGCCGCCAGCAGTAGCCGCCGAGGCCGATCAGACGCGGACGCGCGCCGGCAGCGACGCATCCACCAGCGGCACCTGCACCCGCGTGAAGCCGCCCTTCTGGATGAACACGCCGCGACCGGGAGGGAACTCCGACCGGCCCATCCGCGGCAGCGGCGTCTTGAGCAGGATGTCGCCCTCGACCGAGTCCGGCTGCAGCAGCAGGCCGCGCCGGCCGTTCTTCACCTCGCCGAGCAGCGGCCACGACGTGCCCCACGCGCTCGACTCCGCCTCGGCGACGAGCAGGTGGTCGCTCCGGCGGACGGCGCGGATCAGCTCAACGAGGGGCGAGTCGGCGGGGGTCTGCAGGAAGTCGCCGATGCTCTCCACGAACACCGCGATCCGGCCTTCGGTGTCCGGGTCGGCGATGGCGACGGTGAGGTCCTTCGCCAGCTCGGCCGCGTCCGCAGGGGTGAGGGCGCGGTCCGTCCACAGCGACGATGCGGACAGCGGGGAGCGGGCGCTTCCCACGTAGTACAGGCGCGTCTCGGCGTCGAAGCGTGCCACCGCATCCGCCACTGCCGCCAGCGCTGTCGTGCGACCGCTGGCCGGGGGGCCGGCGACGAGCAGCGTGCCGGACGGCTCGAAGCCGAGCGGGCCGAGGTCGATGTCGCCGATGCCGAGCACGGGCAGTCCGCCGATGCTGTCCGGCAGCGAGGCAGGGTCCAGCTCCTTCGGCATGGAGCCGACCGCGGGTGCCGTGGGGATGCCGGCGCGCTCCATCGCTTCGGCGAGCCGCCGCACGGCCTCCGACTGGTCCGCGACGGCGCGCGAGCCGCCCAGCACGGCGATCTGGGTCTCGTAGCCGTCGACGATCGCGCGACCCGGGGGAGAGGCGGGCGACAGGATGTCGCTGGGCACGTCGAGCATGCCGTAGCCGTCGTCCGCGAGCCTCAGGACGACGCGGCGCTGGACCAGCGATCCGATCGAGGTCGGGACGGCGCCGGCACGATCGCCGGTCAGCGCGACGTGCATCCCGAGGCGCCGGCCGTCGGCCAGCAGGTCCCGGAACACGTCGTACCACTGCGACCGCCCGGCCGGGATCTCGAAGTCCTCCCGGAAGCTGGGGAAGCCGTCGACGAGCAGCAGGATGCGCGGCTCCTCCTGCCGCCCGGTCAGCGACCGGTACTCGGTGATGTTGGACGCGTTCGCCTCGGCGAAGCGCGGGCCGCGGTCCTCGAGCGTCTGCTTCAGCATCCGGAACAGCCGGATGATGCGCTCCGGGTCGTCGCCGGGGATGATCGAGCCGACGTGCGGCAGCTTCTCCAGCATCCGCAGGCTCCCGGCGCCGAAGTCGAGGCCGTAGACGTGCACGGGCCCGCCGCGCGGAGTGATCGCGGCGGCGGAGGCGAGCGTGCGCAGCACCGTCGACTTGCCGGAGCCGCCGGTGCCGTAGACGGCGAGGTTGCCGTCGACGTCGGGCTGGAAGTAGACGGGACGCTGCTCCTGGCGGTCCGGGATGTCGGACACGCCGAGCAGCAGCTCGGCGTCGGTGCGCTGCCGCAGCAGCCCCAGGTCGTACGCGGCGGCGAGCTCGTCGAGCCACGGGCGCCGGGGAGCAGGGATGTGCGCGGCGGACTGCGCGCGGACGATCGCGGCGACCATCCGCTGCTGGTCGGTCGGGCCGAGGTCGCGATCCGGCTCCTCCGCGGGCCGCTCCTCCTCCCAGCGCACTTCGCCGCCGAAGCGGAGCTCGGCGACCTCGACGCCCGCGCGCTCGGGTTCGCGGGTAGTCCAGCCGCCCGCGTACGCCGACTGGAACCGCACCAGGCGGCCGGGTCCGGTCTTCGCCATGCCGCGGCCGGGGATGGACGGATCGAAGTGGGCGGCATCGGCGACGCCGACCACGTCCTGGCTGTCGGACTCGTCGGCCATCCGCAGCGCGATGCGCAGGTTGGTGTTGGCGCGCAGGTTGTCCTTGATGACACCGGCCGGGCGCTGGGTCGCCATGATGAGGTGGATGCCGAGCGAGCGTCCGCGCTGGGCGATGTCGACGACGCCGTCGACGAACTCCGGCACCTCGCCGACGAGCGCGGCGAACTCGTCGATGACGAGGACGAGCGCGGGCGGGCTGTCCGGGTCGCCGCGCTTCTCCAGCTCCAGCAGGTCCTTCGCCTTCTTCCGGTTGAGCAGGTGCTCCCGGTAGTGCAGCTCGGCGCGGAGGCTGGTGAGCGCGCGGCGCACCAGGTGCGGGCTGAGGTCGGTGACCAGGCCGACGCAGTGCGGGAGGCTGACGCAGTCGGCGAAGGCGGACCCGCCCTTGTAGTCGACGAACAGGAACGTGACGCGGTCGGGGCTGTATTCGGCGGCCATCCCGAGCACCCACGCCTGCAGGAACTCGCTCTTGCCGGCTCCGGTGGTGCCGCCGACCAGGGCGTGCGGCCCCTGCGTGCGCAGGTCGAGGTGCATGGCGTCGACGCCGGCGGAGCCGACCGTCGCGCGCAGAGTCCCCGGGCGCCGCCGCGCGGGCTTCGCCCCGGCCGTGCGGTCATGGATGGAGGCGTTCTGCCGCCAGCGGTCCACCACGGCACTCGACGACTCGGCCAGCTCGTGTCCGAGCAGCGTCACCAGCGACACGGAGCGCGGGAGGTCGCTGGCGTCGGCGACGAGGGCTCCGGCGTCGATGACGGGGGCCATCCGCTTGGCGTAGTCGAGCGCGGTCGCGGCGCTGACCGGCTCGGTGACGACGTCCTCCACGGTCTCGCCGATGCGGACGAACCCGGCACGCGCGCGGTGCGGCTGGTCGGTGTGCTGCAGGAAGGTGCGGCAGACGGCCGGGAGCCGGTCGACGTCGTCCGAGATCCAGACAGGGAAGACGCCGGCGTCGGCGGCCGCCTCCGCGAGCTGCACGAGGCGGGCGCGGTCGACGGCGACGTCGTCGGAGATGACGACCACGACGGCCGGGACGGGGGACGGCGTGCCGTTGCCGGTCTGCGAGCGTCCCACCTCGGCGCCGCGCTCCAGGGCGGCGCTCTCCTGCTCCATGGCGCCGCGCCGCTGCGGGCCGGCCTTCGCGGACGCGAGGCGCTCCTCCACGAGACCTTCGAGCGCGCTGAGCACCCCGGCGGCGGACGAGGCGCTGTCGGCCAGGTGGCCGCCGGCCAGCGGGCTGTGCGGGGAGGAGGTGTGCGGCATCCACTTGAGCCAGCCGAGTTCGCGCGACCAGCGCGGGGAGACGAGCGCGGCGACGGCCAGCTCGGACGGCGAGTGCAGCGCGGTGAGCTGCACCAGCACCGAGTTGACCGATCCGGCGATCAGGTCGGTGGGTCCGGCGATGCCGAGCGCGCCGGACTCGTAGAGGTTGTCGAGCACGGGGACGTCGTCCACCGTCGCGTTGCCGGCGATCACCGCGTCGAGGCGATCCTGGAACTCGACGATGAGCTCGCCGCGGTCGACCGCCTGCACGGTGTTGCGCGAGCGCATGGTCCCCCGGCCCAGCTGCAGGTTGAGGAACGACCAGTGCTCCGGGCGCCGGGTCCAGAGCAGCGGGCCGCGGCGGACCGCCTCGGCCAGGGCGTCCGCGGTGGTCGGCGTCTCGGCCTGCCGCAGCTCGACTTCCGTCCGGCGCTCCTGCTCCAGCTTGGTGGAGAGCGCCTCCAGCCGCTGCTCGAACAGCGCGATCTGCTTCTTGAGCTTGCGCTTGCCGCGGGTGCGGCCGCTGATGTAGTTGCCGACCAGCATCACCGGAGACAGCAGCACGAAGAGCAGGCTGGTCGGGTTCTTCGTGAGGAAGAACATCGCGCCGCCGAGCAGCAGCGGGGTGATCATGGCGAGCAGCGGGAAGGGCGGGTCGTCCTTCTCGCCGGGAACCTCGGGGGCCTGGAAGACCTGGCCGGAGTAGCGGCGCTCGACCCGCGGCGACCGATTGAAGAACACCGGGCCCGCGGTGGGAGGCGCGGCGGGCAGCTCCGACCCCGCCTTCACCTCCAGTTCCACCTCGGTGTCGCCGAGCAGCAGCGTCTCCGCGCGCCGGACGGTGAACCGGGTCACCAGCCCGCCGTCGACGACGACGCCGTTCGCCGAACCCAGATCGACGACCTCCACCCCGTCGCCGGCCTCGAAGCGCACGTGGCGCTTCGACACGAGGGGATCCTGCAGCACGATGTCGCACGACTCGTCGCGCCCCAGCACGGTGCTGCCTGCGCGCAGCGGGAACTCCGCGCCCTCCTGCGGGCCGCTGAGTACCCGCAGTGTCGCGACCACCGGCACGTCGCCGAGCTCGGGGGAGACGTAGTGGAGGCCGGCGTCGGCCAGCGCGACGGTCGCACCGCTCCCGATCCACGCCTCGCCGACCGGGGCGTCCGGCGGGAGGACGAGCGGGTCGGCCTGCCCGGGGAGCTGCGCGCGCAGCGTCAGCGCGCCGGGGGCGGCGACCGGACCGGTCCTCCGCGGGTCGATCCGCGCGACGGTCGAGGCGACCTCGGCGATGCTGGCGGCGGCGTCCGCGGTGACGACGATGTCATCGCTGGTCCCGGACGGGCGGGCGAGAGTCAGTTTCAGTCGCACTTCAGCACCATACCCACCTCCTCGCCTTCACGTGGATGGGGACCGCTCCCCATCGCTTCCCCGCTGGTCCACCGGTACGTTGCTGAAGGCAGGATGACCGGAGGACTCCGGCGGTCGCCACCGGAAGGGGAGGAACAGTGTCCGATCTCGTACTCAAGCTGGACGAGCTGGTGCAGCTGCGCGACGACCTCGATGCCGTCGTGCGCGAGTTCCAGAACGCCGACGATTTCAGCGACTCCGTCGCCGAGGCGACCGGGCACGACGACCTGCACAGCCATGTCCGCGACTTCGCCCACAAGTGGAACGAGAAGCGCAAGGAGATGACCGAGAACGTGAAGAACGTGCAGCAGGTCATCGCCGCTGTGGCGGACAACTTCGTGAAGGTGGACGGCGACCTCGCCAAGGCGCTGGACGAGAAGAAGGGTGCGGACCACAAGTGAGCGACACGGAGTTCCAGCCGCTGACCGGCGACCCCGATGTGCTGGAGGCGAAGGCCCGGCACTACCAGGCGATCGGTGAGGCGATCCAGCGCTCCGTGAAGGAGCTCAACAAGATCCACGACCTCGACGGGTACAAATCGCAGGCCGTGTCCAAGCTGCAGGAGATGTCGAAGGACACCGCCGAAGACATCAACAAGGCCAAGGACCGCTACTCCAAGACGGCCAACGCGCTGATCACGTACGCGGCCGAGCTGCGCGAGGCGAAGGACGACGCCGACAAGGCCATCGCCCTGATCGAGCAGAAGCAGAACGCGGCGGATGCCGCGCACAAGGCGGCGACGACCGCGCACACCGACGCGCAGAAGGCGAAGCCGGAGGATGCGGCGACGGCGGGGAAGTCGGCCGACAAGGCCGACGACGCGGCCCGCGACGCGAACGCCGCGCTGCAGGCCGCCCACCAGGCCTGGTACGACGCCCGCGACAAGAAGAACCGCGCGGCCGAGAAGGCGGTCGACGCGATCGTCGACGTCGTCGACCACCACAACAACGGCCTGAAGAACCCGGGCTTCTGGGACAAGGTCATGGATGTGATCGAGACCATCGGCGACATCGCCGGGGTGCTGGCGATCTTCCTCTCCTGGGTGCCCATCCTCGGTCAGGTGCTCGTCGTGATCGCGCTGGTCGCATCCATCATCAAGCTCGTCGACGCGGTCGTGAAGTTCGCGAACGGCGAGGGCACCTTCCTCGACATCATCGGGGCCGCCGTCGGCGTCGCGCTCAGCCTGTTCGGCGGCCGCATCTTCGCGTTCCTCGGCAAGGCCGCGCGCATCAAGGCGCTGGCCCGTGCTCCCCGTCTGGTGGGCGGTGTCCGCACCAGCCCGAACGCCATGCTCAAGATGCAGATCGGCAAGCGCCTGATGAAGTCGGCGACCAAGAAGCTGTTCGAGAAGCCGCTCAACGACGTCAACCCGGTCAAGATCTGGCAGGCCGCCGGCGAGTCGGCGGCCGGCCAGCGCGCCGCCTACAAGGCGCTGGTGACCGACGGCGCCGACAAGGCGAAGGCGATGCGGACCCTCCTCGGCATCGACCAGAACGTCGTGCGCGCCGTCTCGCACGACGTCGGCGCCCGCGAGGTCAACCCGCTCACCGTCGTCGCCGCGTACCACCAGGGCTCCGCGCTGATCAACAAGGGCATCGAGCTGGTGAACGCGCCGGGCAAGGTGGACGAGATCGCCAACAAGTTCGACGGAGGCAACCACACCGACCTGCCGAAGATCCCCAGCATCGACTTGCAGAAGTTCGCGCTCGGCCAGGCGGACAAGTATGTTCCGACGTACAAGAGCCACAACGGCTGAGGAGGCTGACCCGGTATGACGCTGCGCCCGCGCGACATCGTCGACTTCACGTTCGAGGCCCCGGAGGGCTGGTACGACGTCGAGCTGCTGAGCGAGGACCCGCGAGGGGACTGGCCGGAGCGGTTCGCCGCATCGCTCGACGCGGGGGAGCAGGCCGCGGGGCTCACCGCCCAGCTGCGCGCACTGCAGCAGGTGCTGCACGCGGAGGACCCGAGCGGTGCGACGAGGGCCCGCGTGTTCATCCCGATCCCGTCGGCGGGCGTGCTCAACGCGTACCAGACGTTCGAGCTGCTGCAGCTCGAGGTCGACGACACCCCGGAGAGCTACCTCGCCGCGACCGATGCGGACGCCGCGGTGCGCGAGCCGGGCTACGAGACCCTCGGCTACCGCTCCTGGCGGACGGCGCACGCGGTCGGCGAGCTCGTCGGCTTCACGCACCTCACCGCGCTCGCCGACGACGACGCGGGAGACGCGCTTCTGGAGCAGCGGGTGGTGTTCGCGATCTTCCCCGTCGGGTCCGCGCAGGCGTTCCACACGGTGTTCCGCTCGGGATTCATCGGCGGGTTCGACGACATGGTCACCGACACGCAGGCCATCGCCGACTCGCTGCGCGTCACCCTGGGGGAGTTCGCATGACCGACGCACGCCTGACCTCGCTCGATGAGGAGCTGACCATCGTCTTCCCCGGCACGTGGGTGATGATCCCGCTGCACGACGAGGAGGCGGCCGCCCGGCGCATCGCGCGTCTGGTGACCGAGCGGGTCGGCCGCGCCGACCGGCTGGCGCGGGTGCGACGCACCGCGAAGACCGAGCTGGAGCACCTGGTCGCGCTGGCCGACGAGAGCTCGGCCTTCGCGCTGGCGCTCTCGATGGAGATCCTGCCCGGCGTGCCGTTCCCCGCCTCCATCGTGCTGTCGCGCGAGGAGTGGCCGACCGCGCCGGGACCGGATGACGTCACCGCCACGCACCTGCAGCGCTGCTTCCCCGACGACGACGCGCTCGAGTTCTCCATCGGGCCGGTGCGGCGTCGCTCGCAGGTCCGCCAGACCACGTACGACGAGCAGTCGGCCCCCGAGCTGGTCGCCGACTACCGATTCGCCGTCCCGGACGGCTCGCGTCTCATCCATGCGCGCATCAATGCCCCGATGGCGACCGCTCCGGAGCTCTACCTGGAGCTGTTCGACGCGATGATCGACTCGATCAGCTTCCGCGCTCCGCTCGGGCAGCCGGCTTCCGGCCGCTGACGTTCCTTCCGCCGACCCGTCGGCGGTATTCGCGGACGATCAGGACGACGGTCGTCACCACGAGCGCCGCCGTCACGACGACCCAGACCACGGCCGCGACCGGGCCGACCGGCCAGAACAGCCAGCCGGCGACGAGGAACGACGCGAGCGCGTAGGGGATGCCGGCGACCAGGACCGCGCGGCCCGGCCGCCAGCCGAGGAACATGATCTCGGTCCAGAGCGTCGTCCAGGGCGTCAGCCGGACGGGCAACAGCGACAGCGCCGTCTTCCCGACCGTCACCGGCCCGATGACGTTGCGCGACCATCCCGTGCTCGACAGGCGCTCGCCCGCATACGACGGTCGCAGGCTGCGGACGACGTACGTCCACGACAGCACGGCGAGCGAGACGGAGCCGAGCGGCAGGGCGACGAACGCGTACCCGAGCAGCGGCACGAGCACCACGAGGGCGAACACCAGGAAGAGCACGGTGATCACGGTGTCGCCGCCGGTGACGAACTCGCGCGAGCTGAAGTCCGGGTTCGTGCTCCAGAGCCCGAAGGGCAGAGCGGCCGGGAGGGCGAGGGTGACGGCCCCGAGCACCGTCCAGACGAGCGCGACGAGCAGATACCCGAACGGGCGCAGAGCCCGCTCGACCTGCGACGGCGGGGTGGAGGAGCGGTCCTGCCGTGACCCGGTGCTGCGCGCAGCGGCGGAGTTCGGGTTCGGCTTCATCGGACTGTACGACGGCATGGCTGCCACGCTATCCCGCTGGCCCGGCGTGGGTGAACCCCGGCACATGGGGAGTGCTCCCCATTCCGTCCACTCCGCAGGCCTGGTTAGGTGGACGTAGCTGGTCGGCCCCGGGGGTACGGCCTCTTTCGAACCGAAGGGATAAGGACCGTCATGGCCAACATGAACGTCACGTACGGCGAGATGACCGATGCCGCCAACCGCCTGATCGCGGGCAAGGACGACATCACCGCGAAGCTCCACGAGCTGCAGAACCTGGTGAACGGGCTCGTGAACGGGGGCTTCGTCACTGACCAGGCGTCCGGCGCCTTCCACACCTCGTACGAGCAGTTCACCAAGGGCACCACCGAGGCGGTGAACGGACTCGACGGGATGTCGCAGTTCCTCACCAAGGCGGCCGACGCCCTGCAGAACGTCGACAGCGAGCTCGCCAAGGGCATCGGCGGCTGAGCCGGACCCACACGACAGCGGAGCGCGGGTACCCCGAACGGGTGCCCGCGCTCTTCTGCGTCCCGCCCCTAAGCTGACTGTCGGCCGATCGGTATCCGGCCGGTCTGGGGGAGTCCACGTGAGCACCGAGTCCGAAGCCGCGCCCGCGAAGCGCATCGTCCGCGTCCGCTGGTTCTGGTGGGTCCTCGCCGCCGCCGCGGTGCTGTGCACGGCCGCCGGCGCCGTCTTCTCCGTCACCACGGTCGCGGCGGCGCAGAGCATGCCGCGCACGGTGGTCGCGGGCTACCTCGACGCCCTCGTCCACGGCCACGCCCGCGAGGCGATGAAGCTGGGCGCGATCACGCCGCGCTCCGGCGACATCCTGCTGACCCAGGCGGCGTACGCCACGGCGACCGACCGCATCACCTCGTTCGCGCTCGGCGCGCCGGTCACCCGCCACGGTGTGACGACGGTGGATGCGACGGTCGAGGAGGGCGATCGCCCCTACCACCGCTCCTTCCGGGTCGTCCGCGCGGGCGGTCTGCCGTTCCTGCCGCTGTGGAAGCTCGCGCCGGTCACGCCGGACACCGTCGAGGTCGAGACCGCGGGGCCCAGCGGCCTGAGCTTCACCATCGCAGGCCTCACGCCGTCGAGCCATGACGCTGTCGCGAAGCTGCGCGCGCTCCCCGGCAGCTACCCGGTGAAGGTCAGCTCGTCGAGTGCCGACTACTCCGCGAAGAGCGGCGTCGCCATCTCGCACCCGGCCGGCAGCGTCGTCACTCCGACGGTGTTCGCCGCCGAACTCTCGGACACGGGCTACGCGGACGCGAAGAAGGCCGTCGAGGACTGGCTGGACGCGTGCCTCGCCACCCAGGACGCCGCTCCGGCGAACTGCCCGTTCCTGGTGAAGGAGGAGACGGCGAACGGCGTCCGGCTGAGCGATCTGCGGTGGTCGCTGGTGACGCGTCCCGGGGTCGACATGTACGGCGACTGGTACGACGGAGGGTGGGATGTGCGCGGCTCCGGCGGCTCGGTCACGGCGACCGCGAAGGTGACCAGGCTCGCCGACGGCGCCACCGGGCAGGTCACGACCGGCGACATCCCGTTCGCGTACTCGGGCACGGTCACTTTCACCGGCGACGGCGCGGTCTTCACGCCCGCGCGCGGTGACGGCTCGCAGGGCTGACCGTGGGGAGGTCGACACGGACGGCGCTGTGGGTGGGCGTCACGGCCGTGGTGCTCGCCACGCTGGCGGGCGCGGCGATGTCGGTCGCCACGATCGGCATGGCGCAGGAGCTGCCGCGCACCCTGGTCGCGCGCTATCTGACGGCGTTGGAGCACGGAAAGGCGGAGCAGGCGATGCGCATCGCCGGGATCCACCGCTCGGCCGGTGACATCCTGCTGACCGACAAGGTCTATGCCGCGGCGACGCATCGCATCACCTCGTTCACCGTCGGTCGCCCGGTGACCCGGTCGGGGCGCACGACCGTCGAGGCCGTCCTCACGCAGGGCGACCAGGAGCAGCGCCGTACCTTCGCGTTCGAGCGCACGGGCGGGCTGCCGGGCGTCCCGCTCTGGCGCATGGCGAAGGTGGCACCGGACACGGTCTCGTTCGAGGTGCAGGCGCCGGACGGGATGACCTACTCCATCGCCGGGATCCGGCCGGCGAAGCAGGCGCTGCGCACGATCGTCACGCTGCGTGCGCTCCCCGGCAGCTACCCCATGAGCTTCACGTCGCCCAACGCCGCCTACCGGATCTGGGATGCGGATGTCGCCTCCCGCCCCTCCGGCCGGCCGCAGACCACCCGCTTCCCGGCCCAGCTGTCATCCGACGGCGACACCGCGGCCCGCGCCGCGGTCGACGCGTGGCTCGACGCGTGCGTGGCGACGACCGTCGCCGACCCGGCCGGCTGCCCCTTCGTCGTCGACGACACGACCGACGACGGGTACACCGTGAGCGGCGTCCACTGGACTCTTGACGACAGGCCCTTGGTGGCGGTCGACTCCTCCTGGGCGCACGGCGGATGGATGGTGTCGAGCGACAGGGGGAGCATCGAAGCCTCCGCAACGGTGACGAGCCCCTCCGACGGTTCGACCGGTCAGGCCTCGACGGATCCGTTCGAGTTCGAGTACTTCGGGTTCGTGACGTTCGGCCCCGGCGGCGCCGTCTTCACGCCGCAGCTCTCCGACGGCTCGACCCAGGGCTGAGCCCTGGGGGCGTCCGGATTCGCCGTGCGCGGACAGGGGCCGCCCGCACCCGCGCTCATTTGACCGACCGCTCCACGGCGGATAGTATTTATCGGGTGTGCGCTCTGTCGCGCGCTTGCTTCGTGCCCGGTTTCCGGGCGAGGAGCGAGCGGGTTGGCACGTACTCATCCGATGGGCAGGGAGACCGCACGGAACCCCCGCCCCCACGGCATATCGGCCGGCCCTGCCGTCCGATTCCCCCAAGTGCCGTTCCACCCGACGACAGCCTCCATCGTTCACGATGGCGGGCGCGAAGCCGGTGGGTGGCTCATGGGGAAGAAGCAACAACTGTCACCGTGCAGTCCATATAAGGAGAAGTTCAGTGCCAACCATTCAGCAGTTGGTCCGCAAGGGACGGACGCCGAAGGTCACCAAGACCAAGGCCCCCGCCCTGAAGGCCAACCCGCAGCAGCGCGGCGTGTGCACGCGTGTGTACACCACCACCCCCAAGAAGCCGAACTCGGCGCTCCGCAAGGTCGCCCGTGTGAAGCTGTCGAACGGGACCGAGGTCACCGCTTACATCCCCGGTGAGGGCCACAACCTGCAGGAGCACTCGATGGTGCTCGTCCGCGGCGGTCGTGTGAAGGACCTCCCCGGCGTCCGCTACAAGATCGTTCGTGGCGCCCTGGACACCCAGGCCGTGAAGAACCGCAAGCAGGCTCGCAGCCGCTACGGCGCGAAGATGGAGAAGAAGTAATGCCTCGCAAGGGTCCCGCTCCTAAGCGCCCCGTCGTCGCCGACCCGGTCTACGGCTCGCCGGTCGTCAGCCAGCTCGTCAACAAGATCCTCCTCGACGGCAAGAAGGGCCTCGCCGAGCGCATCGTCTACGACGCGCTCGAGGGCGTCGCCACCAAGTCCGGCCAGGACGCGGTCACCACGCTGAAGAAGGCTCTCGACAACATCCGTCCGACCCTCGAGGTCCGCTCCCGCCGTGTCGGTGGCTCGACCTACCAGGTGCCGGTCGAGGTCAAGCCGCACCGCGCGAACACGCTCGCGCTCCGCTGGCTCACCAGCTACGCCAAGGGTCGTCGTGAGAAGACGATGACCGAGCGTCTCACCAACGAGATCCTCGACGCGTCCAACGGCCTCGGCGCCGCTGTGAAGCGTCGCGAGGACACGCACAAGATGGCCGAGTCGAACAAGGCCTTCGCCCACTACCGCTGGTAAGCACCGCACCGCCGGTAATAAATCTGGCCGTCCGGGCGTTATACCTCATAGTGCCGCGCCCGGACGGCACCCCTCACTTTCAACAATTCGGAGGAACCCTGTGGCACAGGACGTGCTCACCGACCTGAACAAGGTCCGCAACATCGGCATCATGGCCCACATCGATGCCGGCAAGACCACCACGACCGAGCGCATCCTGTTCTACACGGGCGTCAACCACAAGATCGGCGAGACGCACGACGGCGCCTCGACCACCGACTGGATGGAGCAGGAGAAGGAGCGCGGCATCACCATCACGTCCGCGGCCGTCACCTGTTTCTGGAACAAGAACCAGATCAACATCATCGACACGCCCGGTCACGTGGACTTCACCGTCGAGGTGGAGCGTTCGCTCCGCGTCCTCGACGGCGCCGTCGCCGTGTTCGACGCGAAGGAGGGCGTTGAGCCCCAGTCGGAGACCGTGTGGCGCCAGGCCGACAAGTACGTCGTCCCGCGCATCTGCTTCGTCAACAAGATGGACAAGCTCGGCGCCGACTTCTACTTCACGGTCGACACCATCATCTCCCGCCTCGGCGCCAAGCCGCTGGTGATGCAGCTCCCGATCGGCTCGGAGTCCGACTTCGTCGGCGTCGTCGACCTGATCGAGATGCGCGCGCTGGTCTGGCCCGGCGACGCCAAGGGTGATGTCACCATGGGCGCCAAGTACGAGGTCCAGGAGATCCCCGCCGACCTGCAGGCCAAGGCCGAGGAGTACCGCGCGAAGCTGATCGAGACCGTCGCCGAGAGCGACGACGTGCTGCTCGAGAAGTTCTTCGGCGGCGAGGAGATCACCGTTCCGGAGATCAAGGCGGCCATCCGCAAGCTCACCGTGAACAACGAGATCTACCCGGTCCTCTGCGGTTCCGCGTTCAAGAACCGCGGTGTGCAGCCGATGCTCGACGCCGTGATCGACTACCTCCCGTCGCCGCTCGACGTGCCCGCCATCGAGGCGCACAACCCGCGCGACGAGGAGCAGGTCATCCTGCGCCACGCCGACGCCACCGAGCCGTTCTCCGCGCTGGCCTTCAAGGTCGCCGTGCACCCGTTCTTCGGTCGTCTCACCTACGTCCGCGTCTACTCGGGCCGCATCGACTCCGGCGCCCAGGTCATCAACTCGACCAAGGGCAAGAAGGAGCGCATCGGCAAGATCTTCCAGATGCACGCCAACAAGGAGAACCCGGTCGACTTCGTCACCGCCGGCAACATCTACGCGGTGATCGGCCTCAAGGACACCACCACCGGTGACACCCTGAGCGACCCGGACAACCAGGTCGTGCTCGAGTCGATGACCTTCCCGGAGCCGGTGATCGAGGTCGCCATCGAGCCGAAGACCAAGGCCGACCAGGAGAAGCTGGGCACCGCGATCCAGAAGCTGGCCGAAGAGGACCCGACGTTCCGCACCGAGCAGAACCAGGAGACCGGCCAGACCGTCATCAAGGGCATGGGCGAGCTCCACCTCGACATCCTCGTGGACCGCATGAAGCGCGAGTTCAACGTCGAGGCGAACGTCGGAAAGCCGCAGGTGGCCTACCGCGAGACCATCCGCCGCACGGTGGAGAAGTACGACTACACCCACAAGAAGCAGACCGGTGGTTCCGGTCAGTTCGCAAAGGTGCAGATCAGCCTGGAGCCCATGGAGGTCACCCCGGAGACCTCGTACGAGTTCGTGAACGCCGTCACCGGTGGTCGCGTCCCGCGCGAGTACATCCCCTCGGTGGATGCGGGCATCCAGGACGCGATGCAGGTCGGCGTCCTCGCCGGCTTCCCGACGGTGGGCGTCAAGGCGACGCTCCTCGACGGTGCAGCGCACGACGTCGACTCCTCGGAGATGGCGTTCAAGATCGCCGGCTCGATGGCCTACAAGGAGGCCGCTCGGAAGGCGAACCCGGTGCTCCTCGAGCCGCTCATGGCGGTCGAGGTCCGTACGCCGGAGGAGTACATGGGCGACGTCATCGGCGACCTGAACTCCCGCCGTGGGCAGATCCAGTCGATGGAAGATGCCAGCGGCGTCAAGGTGGTGCGTGCCAACGTCCCGCTGTCGGAGATGTTCGGCTACATCGGTGACCTGCGGTCGAAGACCTCGGGCCGCGCGGTGTACTCGATGCAGTTCGACAGCTACGCGGAGGTCCCGAAGGCTGTGGCCGACGAGATCGTCCAGAAGAGCAAGGGCGAGTGACCTCGGGTCTCAAGCCTTCGGCAACATCCCGTAACATAAGAAACCAATCCCGTAGAGCTTCCGGTCGAAATCCATCGACCGGCGCCTCTACACGAGAGTCCTGAGGAGGACCCACAGTGGCTAAGGCCAAGTTCGAGCGGACTAAGCCGCACGTCAACATCGGAACCATCGGTCACGTCGACCACGGCAAGACGACGCTCACCGCGGCGATCTCCAAGGTGCTTGCTGACAAGTACCCGTCGGCGACCAACGTTCAGCGCGACTTCGCGTCGATCGACTCGGCTCCGGAAGAGCGTCAGCGTGGTATCACGATCAACATCTCGCACGTCGAGTACGAGACGCCGAAGCGCCACTACGCGCACGTTGACGCCCCGGGTCACGCCGACTACATCAAGAACATGATCACCGGTGCTGCTCAGATGGACGGCGCGATCCTCGTGGTCGCCGCCACCGACGGCCCGATGGCTCAGACCCGTGAGCACGTTCTGCTCGCCAAGCAGGTCGGCGTGCCGTACCTGCTCGTCGCGCTGAACAAGTCCGACATGGTGGACGACGAGGAGATCCTGGAGCTCGTCGAGCTCGAGGTTCGCGAGCTGCTCTCCAGCCAGGACTTCGATGGCGACAACGCCCCCGTCGTGCGCGTCTCGGGCCTCAAGGCTCTCGAGGGCGACGAGAAGTGGGTCCAGTCGGTCCTCGACCTCATGGACGCCGTCGACAACTCCATCCCCGACCCGGTGCGTGACAAGGACAAGCCGTTCCTCATGCCGATCGAGGACGTCTTCACCATCACCGGTCGTGGAACGGTCGTCACGGGCCGCGCCGAGCGTGGCACGCTGGCCATCAACTCCGAGGTCGAGATCGTCGGCATCCGCCCGACGCAGAAGACCACGGTCACCGGTATCGAGATGTTCCACAAGCAGCTCGACGAGGCCTGGGCCGGCGAGAACTGTGGTCTGCTCCTCCGTGGCACCAAGCGCGAGGACGTGGAGCGCGGTCAGGTCGTCGCGAAGCCGGGTTCTGTGACCCCTCACACCAACTTCGAGGGCACCGCCTACATCCTCTCGAAGGACGAGGGTGGCCGTCACAACCCCTTCTACACGAACTACCGTCCGCAGTTCTACTTCCGTACCACCGACGTCACCGGCGTCATCTCGCTGCCCGAGGGCACCGAGATGGTCATGCCCGGCGACACCACCGACATGTCGGTCGAGCTGATCCAGCCGATCGCCATGGAGGAGGGCCTCGGCTTCGCCATCCGTGAGGGTGGCCGCACCGTGGGTGCCGGTACGGTGACGAAGATCATCAAGTAAGTCCTTCGACTTCACTCGGAAGAGGGTCGGGCCTTCGGGCTCGGCCCTCTTTCGTGTTATTGCAAGCCTTGACGACGGTGAGGGGTCGGCAGATATGCTGACACACATCATCGGAGAGAAGGAATTGCGATGCAGAATGTCACGATCATCTGCGGGGTCATCGCAGCCATTTCGGTAGCCGCGACCACGACCCTGGCCGTGTCGCCGGCGGCGGCCGGCGGCGGGCTGGTGACCGATGCGACCGGTTCCTCCGCCGGTGAGCTCGCCGCCTCACTGGCGGGTCCTGGGATCGAGATCCTGGGGGCCACCATGCTCGGCGACCCTCAGGCGCTCGGCACCTTCTCGGGCATGTCGACGATGGGCATCGATGAAGGGGTAGCGCTGAGCACGGGACGCGTCGTCGGCCTTCCGGGCGTGCACACTGACGACCGGAGCGGCTATCTGGGCACTCCGGGCGATGACGACATCGAAGCGTCCATCGGTCTGAACACCTTCGACGCTGCCGTCCTCGAGTTCGACTTCACTCCACGTGCCGACTCCGTGTCGTTCACCTACGTGTTCGCGTCCGAGGAGTACCCCGATTGGATCGGGCTGGTCAACGACTCGTTCCGCTTCTTCATCAACGGCACGAACTGCGCGGTGATCGGCGATACGCCCGTGTCGGTGGTGTCGGTCAACCACAAGGTCAACACCGCGTTCTACATCGCGAACAACGCGACCACTCCGCGGGACGGCACGGCGTTCAACGGATTCACGACGCCGCTCACCTGCGAGGCAGCGGTGAACAAGGGGGAGGTCAATCATGCGAAGCTCGTCATCGCCGACGCGCGAGACCATAGCCTCGACTCCACGGTGCTCATCTCCGCCGGGAGCGTGCGATCGAACACTCCGCCGACCGCCGCCGACGTCGCACTGACCGTCGTGCAGGGCGAGTCCGGCGAGGTCGTCTATCCGGGCGCCGACGGCGATGGCGACCCGCTGACCTACACGGTGCTCGATCCGCCGGCGCACGGAACGCTCGTGTCCGGCCCCACCGGTGTCGTCTACACGGCCCCGGCGGATTTCTCGGGACTCGTCACGTACACCTACACCGTGTCGGACGGTGTCGACGTCTCCCCTCCCTACACCGTCACCGTGCTGGTCACGGCACCCGTGGCGCCAGAGACACCTGTGCTGTCGGCGCTCGACGCGCACCACTCCATTGTGCGGGGCGCCGCCGTCCCGATCACCCTGGCCGCGACCCCGCACGATCCCGCGGCGTCGACGACGTTCGAGATCGTGCAGCCGCCGGTCGCCGGCTTCCTCGTCGTTGAGGGTGGTTCCCACCTCTACCAGAGCGCCGCGGACTTCACGGGCACCGTCAGCTTCCGCTACACGGCCACGCGTTCGGGCGTCACGAGCGCTCCCGGTACCGTCACCATCGACATCGTCGATCCTCCGGCGGATGCGGGCGGTGCCGGGGTGGCCGACCGGAGCGACCGAGACCGGTCGGCGGAGGGGAAGACGGCGGCGGCCGCCGGGAGCACGGCGTTGGCGACAACCGGCACCGATGCCCGCTGGGCCGTGGCCGTGGGAGCGGCGACTCTGGCGCTGGGGGTCGTGCTCGGAATAGGCGGAGTCCTGCGACGGTCACGTCGGCTCGATGGCTGACGACGTGCTGCGGGTTGGCCGCCGGGGGTTTACCTCCCGGCGCACACGGCGCAGAATTGGTGCACCGTTTCAACCGGACGGTTCGTCGATGAGAGGAGTGCCTATGGATACCAACGGCCTCGCAAACCAGTCCACGCCGCTGACAGGATCTCGTGACGGAAGTTCGGGAGCCGCATAGCGGTCGTAAACCAATGAGTTGAGTGGCGGCGCGAGGCGCCACTCGAGCGGGGTCGGCTTCGCCGGCCCCGCTCTCTTCGTGCTTCCCCTTCTCCTTCCCGTCGCCCCCGATCACGCTCATGGCGCCTCACCGGCGCCCCATGCACCCCGCGCGCCCCGCCGACGCGACACGCCCGGGTTGCAGCATTCGTCGCGATCTGGCAAGATTATCTAGTTCAACATTCCAGAACGTGCGTGCAGGTGTGCGCGCGAACCGGATCACTGCCAGGCAGTGCATAGCCCATCGCGAGAGTCTCCTGCGTTCAGCGCAGGGCGACCGGCGGGACGAGGTTAGGCCGCAGGCAGCAGGACACGCTCAATTCGACCAACACGCGGCAAGGGGCTAACTCTGTGCCGTGCGCAGGGTGACACGCCCGAGCGCGGGGGTCGAGGAGTTGACAGAAGAATAGTGGCGTTCCACGCGTACGTCGCCCGCGTCCAATGCGAAGAACGACTCGAGAGGGTCGTCTCGTACGACGCCATAACAAGAGAGAGAGTCAGACATGGCGGGACAGAAGATCCGCATTCGGCTTAAGTCGTATGACCACGAGGTCATCGACACCTCGGCGCGCAAGATCGTCGACACGGTGACCCGTGCCGGCGCGACCGTCGTCGGGCCGGTGCCGCTTCCCACCGAGAAGAACGTGGTGGTCGTCATCCGTTCGCCCCACAAGTACAAGGACAGCCGCGAGCACTTCGAGATGCGCACGCACAAGCGGCTGATCGACATCATCGACCCGACGCCGAAGGCCGTCGACTCGCTCATGCGTCTCGACCTGCCCGCCGACGTCAACATCGAGATCAAGCTCTAAGGGGGAGTGCCACCATGTCCAACGCTGACACGAAGACTTCCAAGGGCCTCCTCGGCAAGAAGCTCGGTATGACGCAGGTCTGGGACGAGAACAACAAGCTCATCCCCGTGACCGTCATCGAGATCACGCCGAACGTCGTGACCCAGGTCCGCACCCCCGAGGCCGACGGCTACAACGCCGTCCAGATCGCGTACGGCCAGATCGACCCGCGCAAGGTCAACAAGCCGTCCGCCGGCCACTTCGACAAGGCGGGCGTCACCCCGCGTCGTCACCTCACCGAGGTCCGCACCGCCGACGCCGCCGAGTACGCGGCCGGCCAGGAGCTCACCGTCGACGGGACCTTCGAGGTCGGCCAGCTGGTCGACGTCGTCGGGACCTCGAAGGGCAAGGGCTTCGCCGGTGTGATGAAGCGCCACAACTTCCAGGGCGTCTCCGCTTCGCACGGTGCGCACCGCAACCACCGCAAGCCGGGCTCCATCGGCGCCTCTTCGACCCCGAGCCGTGTCTTCAAGGGCATGCGCATGGCCGGTCGCATGGGTGGCGAGCGCGTCACCGTCCTGAACCTCAAGGTGCAGGGCATCGACGCCGAGAAGGGCCTGCTGCTGGTCAAGGGCGCCGTTCCCGGCGCTCGTGGCCGCATCGTTTTCGTCCGCAACGCAGTGAAGGGGGCCTAAGGTAAATGGCTACCTCGATTGACGTCGTCGACCTCAAGGGCAAGAAGGCCGGCTCCATCGAGCTTCCCGAGACCCTGTTCGACGTTCAGACCAACATCCCGCTGATCCACCAGGTGGTCACGGCTCAGCTCGCTGCGGCGCGCCAGGGCACGCACAAGACCAAGGGTCGCGGCGAGGTCTCCGGCGCCGGCCGCAAGCCGTTCAAGCAGAAGGGCACCGGCCGCGCTCGTCAGGGCTCGATCCGTGCTCCTCAGATGACCGGCGGTGGCATCGTCCACGGTCCGACGCCGCGCAGCTACGCGCAGCGCACCCCGAAGAAGATGATCGCCGCTGCTCTGCTCGGCGCTCTCTCGGACCGCGCCCGCGGCAGCCGTCTGCACGCCGTTCAGGCGTTCACGACCGGCGACGTGCCGTCCACCAAGGCGGTCGTCGACCTGCTGAGCGGCATCGCGACCTCGAAGCACGTGCTCGTCGTGCTCGAGCGCGACGACGTGCTCACCTTCAAGAGCGTCCGCAACGTGCCGACCGTGCACGTGCTGACGTACGACCAGCTGAACGCCTACGACGTCCTGGTGAGTGACGACATCGTCTTCTCGCAGGCCGCGCTCGAGGCCTTCATCGCCGCCAAGACCAAGAAGGAAGAGGTGGACGCGTAATGGCCGTCAACAAGGACCCGCGCGACGTCATCATCGCCCCGGTCGTCTCCGAGAAGAGCTACGGCCTGATCGACGAGGGCAAGTACACCTTCCTCGTCGACACGCGCTCCAACAAGACCGAGATCAAGCTCGCGATCGAGTCGATCTTCAAGGTCGAGGTCGCGTCGGTGAACACCCTGAACCGTCAGGGCAAGACCCGCCGCACCCGCTTCGGCACCGGCAAGCGCAAGGACACCAAGCGCGCCATCGTCACGCTGAAGTCCGGTTCCATCGACATCTTCACGGCCGTCGGCTGAGCGAAGGACTAGAGGAAAACAGACATGGCAATTCGTAACTACAAGCCCACGACCCCCGGTCGTCGCGGCTCCTCGGTCGCCGACTTCGCCGAGATCACGCGCTCGACGCCGGAGAAGTCCCTTCTCCGTCCGCTGTCGAAGACCGGTGGCCGCAACAACCAGGGCCGCATCACGACCCGTCACATCGGTGGTGGCCACAAGCGCCAGTACCGCGTGATCGACTTCCGTCGCAACGACAAGGACGGCGTCGACGCCAAGGTCGCCCACATCGAGTACGACCCCAACCGCACGGCGCGCATCGCGCTGCTGCACTTCGTGGACGGCACCAAGCGCTACATCCTGGCGCCCGCCGGCCTGAAGCAGGGCGACGTCGTCGAGTCGGGTGCCGGCGCGGACATCAAGCCGGGCAACAACCTGCCGCTGCGCAACATCCCGACCGGTACCGTCGTGCACGCGATCGAGCTGAAGCCGGGCGGTGGCGCCAAGCTCGCCCGTTCGGCCGGTGCCTCGGTCCGCCTCGTCGCGAAGGACGGCCCCTACGCCCAGCTGCGCCTCCCCTCTGGCGAGGTCCGCAACGTCGACATGCGCTGCCGCGCCACCGTCGGCGAGGTCGGCAATGCCGAGCAGTCGAACATCAACTGGGGCAAGGCCGGCCGCATGCGCTGGAAGGGCGTCCGCCCGACCGTGCGTGGTGTCGCGATGAACCCGATCGACCACCCGCACGGTGGTGGTGAGGGCAAGACCTCCGGTGGTCGCCACCCGGTCAGCCCGTGGGGTCAGAAGGAAGGCCGTACGCGCCACCCCAACAAGGAAAGCGACAAGCTCATCGTCCGCCGTCGCAACGCCGGCAAGAAGCGCAAGTAGGAGTTCGAGAAGATGCCACGCAGTCTCAAGAAGGGCCCCTTCGTCGACGAGCACCTGTTTCGCAAGGTGGTCGCCGCGAACGAGGCCAACAGCAAGAACGTGATCAAGACCTGGTCGCGCCGCTCGATGATCGTCCCGGCCATGCTGGGTCACACCATCGCGGTGCACGACGGTCGCAAGCACATCCCGGTGTTCGTCACCGAGACCATGGTCGGACACAAGCTCGGCGAGTTCGCGCCGACCCGCACCTTCCGTGGACACGTGAAGGACGACAAGAAGGGTCGCCGCCGCTGATCGCGGTGGCGTAAGGAGGAGAGAAATGGTGGAGTCGATCGCCCGCGTGCGACACATCCGCGTTACCCCCATGAAGGCCCGCCGCGTCGTCAACATGATCCGCGGCAAGCAGGCTCAGGAGGCCCTGGCCATCCTGAAGTTCGCCCCCCAGAGCGCGAGCGAGCCTGTTTACAAGCTCGTCGCCTCGGCCATCGCCAACGCGCGTGTCAAGGCCGACCAGAGCAACACCTACCTGGACGAGCAGGACCTGTACGTGAGCCGCGCCTTCGTGGACGAGGGGACCACCCTCAAGCGGTTCCAGCCGCGTGCACAGGGCCGGGCCTTCCGCATCAACAAGCGCACCAGCCACATCACGGTCGTCCTCGCGACGCCGGACGAGGCAGAGGCCGCCCCCGTCAGCAAGAAGGCGAGCAAGTAATGGGTCAGAAAGTCAATCCGTACGGCTTCCGTCTGGGAATCACCACCGACCACGTGTCGCGCTGGTTCTCCGACAGCACCAAGAAGGGTCAGCGTTACAGCGACTACCTCGCCGAGGACGTCAAGATCCGCACCCTGCTGAAGACGTCGCTCGACCGCGCGGGCGTGTCCCGCATCGAGATCGAGCGCACCCGTGACCGCGTCCGCGTCGACATCCACACCGCCCGCCCGGGCATCGTGATCGGTCGTCGTGGCGCCGAGGCCGAGCGCATCCGCGCCGACCTCGAGAAGCTCTCGGGCAAGCAGATCCAGCTGAACATCCTCGAGGTCAAGAACCCCGAGGCCGACGCTCAGCTCGTCGCCCAGGGCATCGCCGAGCAGCTCGCCGCCCGCGTGGCCTTCCGCCGCGCGATGCGCAAGGGCCTGCAGGGCGCGCAGCGCGCCGGCGCCAAGGGTGTCCGCATCCAGGTGTCCGGCCGTCTCGGCGGCGCCGAGATGAGCCGCTCCGAGTTCTACCGCGAGGGTCGTGTGCCGCTGCACACGCTCCGCGCCAACATCGACTACGGCTTCTACGAGGCCAAGACCACCTTCGGTCGCATCGGTGTGAAGGTGTGGATCTACAAGGGCGACATCACGAACAAGGAACTGGCTCGCGAGCAGGCCAACCAGAAGCCGTCGCGCGAGCGCAACGACCGTCCGCGTCGCGGTGGCCGGGGCAACGCCCCCGAGACCGCTGGCGCGCCGGCCGCAGCAGGAGTTGAGGCATAACCATGTTGATCCCACGCAGAGTCAAGCACCGCAAGCAGCACCACCCCGGCCGTAGCGGCCAGGCGACCGGTGGCACGAAGGTCTCCTTCGGCGAGTTCGGCATCCAGGCCCTGACGCCCGCTTACGTGACCAACCGTCAGATCGAGTCCGCTCGTATCGCCATGACGCGTCACATCAAGCGCGGCGGCAAGGTGTGGATCAACATCTACCCCGACCGTCCGCTCACGAAGAAGCCGGCCGAGACCCGAATGGGTTCCGGTAAGGGTTCGCCGGAGTGGTGGGTCGCGAACGTCAAGCCGGGTCGAGTCCTCTTCGAGGTCTCCGGCGTCTCCGAGCAGCTCGCTCGCGAGGCCATGACCCGTGCAATCCACAAGCTGCCCCTCAAGGCACGCATCATCAAGCGCGAGGAGGGCGACGCGTAATGGCGATCGGATCCAAGGAGCTTGCCTCGAGCGAGCTCGACACTTTCGAAGACGAGCGTCTCGTCGACGAGCTGAAGAAGGCCAAGGAAGAGCTGTTCAACCTCCGCTTCCAGTCGGCCACCGGCCAGCTCGAGAGCCACGGCCGCCTGCGCGCCGTGAAGCGTGACATCGCTCGCATCTACACCGTGATCCGCGAGCGCGAGCTCGGGATCCGGGCCACCCCGGCTCCGGCCGAGGCGGCGCCGGCCGAGAAGAAGAAGACCCGCGCCAAGAAGGCGGCCCCGGCCGCCGAGGCCGAGGTCGACACCACGAATGAGGAGGCCAAGTAATGGCTGAGACCACCAAGGCCGCGGCCGCGGAGTCGGCGGCTGACGAGGCCCTCGTCCGCGGGTACCGCAAGGCCCGTCGCGGGTACGTCGTCAGCGACAAGATGGACAAGACCATCGTCGTCGAGGTCGAGGACCGCGTGAAGCACCCCCTGTACGGCAAGGTCATCCGCCGCACCTCCAAGGTGAAGGCGCACGACGAGAACAACACCGCCGGCATCGGCGACCTCGTTCTCATCAACGAGACCCGTCCCCTGAGCGCCAGCAAGCGCTGGCGCCTGGTTGAGATTCTGGAGAAGGCCAAGTGATCCAGCAGGAATCCCGACTCAAGGTCGCCGACAACACCGGCGCCAAGGAGCTCCTCGCGATCCGCGTGCTCGGCGGCTCCAGCCGTCGGTACGCCGGCCTCGGCGACGTCATCGTCGCCACGGTCAAGGACGCGATCCCGGGTGGGAACGTCAAGAAGGGCGACGTCGTCAAGGCGGTCGTCGTGCGTGTTCGCAAGAACACCCGCCGCCCGGACGGCTCCTACATCAAGTTCGACGAGAACGCCGCTGTCATCCTGAAGAACGACGGTGACCCCCGCGGCACGCGCATCTTCGGACCGGTCGGCCGCGAGCTCCGCGACAAGAAGTTCATGAAGATCATCTCGCTCGCACCGGAGGTGCTGTAACCCATGGCGAACATCAAGAAGGGCGACCTGGTCCAGGTCATCTCGGGCCGTTCGCAGGCCCGCGGTGGTGACCGTGGCAAGCAGGGTCGCGTCATCGAGGTTCTCGTCGAGCAGAACCGCGTCATCGTCGAGGGCGTCAACTTCGTGACGAAGCACGTGCGCGTCGGCCAGACGCAGCGTGGCACGAAGACCGGCGGCATCGAGACCCACGAGGCCCCGATCCACGTCTCGAACGTGGCGCTGGTCGACCCCGAGACCAAGAAGCCGACCCGCGTCGGCTTCCGCGAAGAGAGCGTCACGAAGGACGGCGTCACCAAGACGGTCCGCGTTCGTTACGCCAAGAAGTCTGGTAAGGACCTGTAATGACCGACACTGCAACCGCTGCTGGCAAAATCCAGCCGCGCCTGAAGCAGAAGTACAAGAACGAGATCTCCCAGCAGCTCCAGGGCGACTTCGGCTTCACCAACGTGCACCAGGTGCCCGGTCTGGTGAAGATCGTCGTCAACATGGGTGTCGGCGAGGCGGCTCGTGACGGCAAGGTGATCGACGGCGCGGTCAACGACCTCACCCTGATCACCGGTCAGAAGCCCCAGGTCACGAAGGCCCGCAAGTCCATCGCGCAGTTCAAGCTGCGCGAGGGTCAGCCGATCGGCGCGCACGTCACGCTGCGCGGCGACCGCATGTGGGAGTTCCTCGACCGTCTCCTCTCGCTCGCGCTTCCGCGAATCCGCGACTTCCGCGGCCTCAGCGACAAGCAGTTCGACGGGAACGGCAACTACACGTTCGGTCTCACGGAGCAGTCGATGTTCCACGAGATCAACCAGGACCGCATCGACCGCGTCCGCGGCATGGACATCACTGTGGTGACCACCGCGAAGAACGACGACGAGGGCCGCGCGCTGCTCAAGCAGCTCGGCTTCCCGTTCCGTTCCACCGACGCGGCCAACTAGGCCCACCTGCGGGCCGGCCGTCCGGCCGGCCCGCTTCCACCACAGGTCGTCAGTCGTGTACCGGCTGAACGAAACCTGGTGACCGTAAGGAAAACCGAAATGACCATGACAGATCCGGTCGCAGACATGCTGACCAGACTGCGCAACGCGAACTCGGCTCACCACGACACCGTGTCGATGCCGCACTCGAAGCTCAAGGCCCACATCGCCGAGATCCTCACCACGGAGGGCTACATCGCGGGCTGGGACGTCACCGACGCCCGCGTCGGCAAGACGCTGACCCTGCAGCTCAAGTTCGGTCCGAACCGCGAGCGTTCCATCGCCGGTATCAAGCGCGTGTCGAAGCCCGGCCTTCGCGTCTACGCGAAGTCCACGGAGCTCCCCAAGGTGCTCGGCGGGCTCGGCGTCGCCATCCTGTCCACCTCCTCCGGTCTGCTCACGGACCGCCAGGCTGAGAAGAAGGGCGTGGGTGGGGAAGTCCTCGCCTACGTGTGGTAATCCGCCATGTCGCGTATTGGAAGACTGCCCATCGACATCCCGACCGGGGTCGATGTGAAGATCGACGGCCAGGCCGTCACCGTCAAGGGCCCGAAGGGTGAGCTCAGCCTCACCGTCGCGGAGCCCATCGAGGTCAAGCTGGAGGAGAACCAGGTCCTGGTGACCCGTCCGGACGACGAGCGTGCTTCGCGTTCGCTGCACGGCCTGACCCGCACCCTCATCAACAACCAGATCATCGGCGTCACCCAGGGCTACTCCAAGGGCCTGGAGATCGTCGGCACCGGTTACCGCGTCGTCCAGAAGGGCTCGGCTGTCGAGTTCGCTCTCGGCTTCTCGCACCCGGTGACGGTCGAGCCGCCGGCCGGCATCACGTTCACGGTCGAGGGCAACAACCGCCTGACCGTGGCCGGGATCGACAAGCAGGCCGTCGGTGAGGTCGCCGCGAACATCCGCAAGATCCGCAAGCCCGAGCCGTACAAGGGCAAGGGCGTGCGCTACGCCGGCGAGGTCGTTCGTCGCAAGGCCGGAAAGGCTGGTAAGTAATCATGGCTCTGGGTACCAGAGGAAAGAGCAAGGCGGCCGCCCGCGACCGCCGTCACACCCGCCTTCGCAAGAAGATCGAGGGCAACGCGGTCCGTCCGCGCCTGGTCGTGACCCGTTCGGCCCGCCACGTCTTCGTGCAGGTCGTCGACGACGCGAAGGGCCACACGCTGGCGTCCGCGTCGACCATGGAAGCGGACCTGCGCACCTTCGACGGTGACAAGACCGCCAAGGCCCGCAAGGTCGGAGAGCTCGTCGCCGAGCGCGCGAAGAGCGCCGGTGTCGAGGCCGTCGTGTTCGACCGTGGAGGCAGCAAGTACGCGGGCCGCGTCGCCGCTGTCGCCGAGGGAGCTCGAGAGGGTGGACTGAACCTGTGAGCGACGAGAACAACAAGGAGCAGACCGTGGCCGATCAGGTAACGGACAGCGCGCAGCCGGTGGAGACCGCTGCGGGCACCGACAACAACACCCGGAGCGAGCGCGAGCCGCGCCGTGGTGGCCGCGAGCGCAACCCCAACCGCGACCGTGGCAGCCGTGACGCCGACAAGAGCCAGTTCCTGGAGCGCGTCGTCACCATCAACCGCGTCTCGAAGGTCGTGAAGGGTGGTCGTCGCTTCAGCTTCACCGCTCTCGTGGTCGTCGGCGACGGCAACGGTCTGGTGGGCGTCGGCTACGGCAAGGCCCGTGAGGTCCCGCTGGCGATCTCGAAGGGCGTCGAGGAGGCGAAGAAGAACTTCTTCCGCGTCCCGCGCGTCGGCAACACCATCCCGCACCCGGTGCAGGGTGAGGCCGCCGCCGGTGTCGTCCTCCTGCGTCCGGCCGCCGCCGGTACCGGTGTTATCGCCGGTGGACCGGTGCGCGCCGTCCTGGAGTGCGCCGGCATCCACGACGTCCTGAGCAAGTCGCTCGGTTCGTCCAACACGATCAACATCGTGCACGCGACCGTCGAGGCGCTGAAGCAGCTCGAGGAGCCCCGTGCCGTCGCAGCTCGCCGTGGTCTCGACTACGACCAGGTCGCCCCGGCGCGCCTGCTTCGCACCGAGGCAGCGCTGGCCGAGGCCGCCGCGACCGCAAAGGCAGGTGCCTGATGGCTGCGCGTCTGAAGATCACGCAGATCAAGTCGAAAGTGAGCGAGAAGCAGTACCAGCGCGACACGCTGCGCAGTCTGGGACTGAAGCGCATCGGTGACGTCGTCGTCCGCGAGGACAACCCGCAGAACCGCGGGTACGTCAACACCGTCGCTCACCTGGTGAAGGTCGAGGAGATTGACTAATGGCTGAAGAGAAGGCCACAACAGAGGCCGCTGAGAAGCCGGCCGCCAAGAAGCCCGCGACCAAGGCCGCGAGCACGAAGGCTACTGCCGCGAAGGCTGCCGCCGACAAGCCGGCCGCCGAGAAGACCAGCACCGAGAAGAAGGCTCCGGCCAAGAAGGCACCGGCGAAGGCCGCTGCTGACAAGGCCGCAGCCTCCAGCACGGACGACACCGTGGCCGCGAAGCCGGCCGCGAAGTCCTCCGCCAAGAAGGACGTCGCCGCTCCGCGCGAGCAGGTCCTGAAGGTGCACCACCTGCGCCCCGCCGCCGGTGCCAAGAAGGAGAAGACCCGCGTCGGACGCGGTGAGGGCTCCAAGGGCAAGACGGCCGGCCGCGGTACCAAGGGAACCAAGGCGCGCTACCAGGTGCGCCCCGGCTTCCAGGGCGGTCAGCTTCCGCTGCACATGCGTGCGCCGAAGCTGCGCGGCTTCAAGAACCCGTTCCGCGTCGAGTACCAGGTCGTGAACCTGGAGAAGCTCGCCGAGCTGTACCCGTCCGGCGGTGACGTCACCGTCGCCGACCTGGTCGCCAAGGGTGCCGTTCGCAAGAACGAAAAGGTCAAGGTTCTCGGCAACGGGGACATTGCGGTTAAGCTGAACGTTGCGGTGGACAAGGTCTCCGGCTCTGCCGAGCAGAAGATCGTCGCCGCAGGTGGCTCCGTCAAGTAGTCATCCGCAGAGCAGCTGAGTCGGGTGGCCGGGGAACCGGCCACCCGACTGACTCTTAGGAAAGCAGGACGCAGGATTGTTTAGCGCCGTTGGGCGGATCTTCCGCACCCCGGATCTTCGCCGGAAGATCTTCTTCACGCTGGGCATCATCGCCCTGTTCCGGCTGGGGTCCTTCATCCCGGCGCCGTTCGTCGACTTCGGCAACGTCCAGACCTGTCTGAACGCCAATCAGGACACCTCCGGCCTCTATTCGCTGGTGAACCTCTTCTCCGGCGGTGCCCTCCTCAAACTCTCGATCTTCGCGCTCGGCATCATGCCGTACATCACCGCGTCGATCATCGTGCAGCTGCTGCGCGTGGTCATCCCGCGCTTCGAGACCCTCTACAAGGAGGGCCAGGCCGGTCAGGCCAAGCTCACGCAGTACACGCGCTACCTCACGATCGCGCTGGGCGTCCTCCAGTCGACGACCCTCATCACCGTCGCCCGGAGCGGCGCCCTGTTCGGCACCACTGCCGTCTCGCAGTGCACGCAGCTGATCACGGACGACTCCTGGTACGCGATCATGCTCATGGTCGTCACCATGACCGCCGGAACGGGCCTCATCATGTGGATGGGCGAGCTCGTGACCGAGCGGGGCATCGGCAACGGCATGTCGCTCCTCATCTTCACCTCGATCGCCGCGCAGTTCCCGTCCTCCCTGTGGGCGGTCGGCCAGTCGCAGGGCATCGAGATCCTGCTGGTCGTGATCGCGATCGGATTGCTCATCGTCATGGGCGTCGTGTTCGTCGAGCAGTCGCAGCGGCGCATCCCCGTGCAGTACGCGAAACGGATGGTCGGCCGGCGCACCTACGGCGGCAACAACACGTACATCCCGATCAAGGTCAACATGGCCGGCGTGGTGCCCGTGATCTTCGCCTCGTCGCTGCTGTACCTGCCGGCGCTCATCGCCCAGTTCAACCAGCCGGCCGCGGGCAAGGCCCCGGCGCCGTGGGTCACCTGGATCACGAACTACCTGACCAAGGGCGACCACCCGCTGTACATGCTGCTGTACTTCCTCCTGATCGTCGGCTTCACCTACTTCTACGTGGCGATCACCTTCAACCCGGAGGAGGTCGCGGACAACATGAAGAAGTACGGTGGCTTCATCCCCGGCATCCGCGCGGGCCGTCCGACGGCCGAGTACCTCGACTACGTGCTCACGCGGGTGACCCTGCCCGGTTCGTTCTATCTGGGCATCATCGCGCTGATCCCCTTGGTCGCCTTCGCGTTGATCGGCGCAAGCCAGAACTTCATGTTCGGCGGCACGTCCATCCTGATCATCGTCGGTGTCGGGCTGGAGACGGTCAAGCAGATCGACTCCCAGCTCCAGCAGCGGCATTACGAAGGGCTTCTGCGTTGACCCGAATGCTGATCGTCGGACCCCCCGGAGCGGGCAAGGGCACCCAGGCCTCCCGCATCACGACCACCTACGGGATCCCCGACATCTCCACGGGCGACATCTTCCGGGCCAACATCAAGAACGAGACGCCGCTCGGCAAGCAGGTCAAGGCCATCGTGGATGCGGGGGACTACGTCCCGGACACCCTCACCAACCAGCTGGTCGCCGACCGGCTCGGCGAGGAGGACGCCAAGAACGGCTTCCTGCTCGACGGGTATCCGCGCACGCTCGCGCAGGTCGACTACCTCGACGAGCTCCTCGCGGGCAAGGGGCAGAAGCTCGATGCGGTCATCCAGCTCACCGCCGACCAGGACGAGATCGTGCAGCGCCTGACCAAGCGCGCCCTCGAGCAGGGCCGCGCCGACGACTCGGAGGAGGCCATCCGCCACCGCCAGGAGGTCTACCTGCGCGAGACGTCCCCGCTGATCGACGTCTACCGCGAGCGAGGCCTGCTGGTCCCGGTCGACGGCCTGGGCGCGATGGACGAGGTCGCCGAGCGGATCGCGTCTGCTCTGGCCGAGCGCGGCATCACCCCCGTCGCGGGCGCGTCCGCGTCCGCCGGCGAGTCCGTGGCCTAGAAGTGGTCTTCAAGAGGTCGATCTACAAGACGCCCGCCCAACTGCGCGACATGGTCGCGCCCGGGCGCGCGACGGCGGCATCCCTCGAGGCGGTCGCCGCGGGGGTACGCCCCGGCGTCTCGACGCTCGAGCTCGATGCGATCGCCGAGCGGGCGATCGTGGAGGCCGGCGGCGCGTCGAACTTCCAGCTGGAGCCCGGGTACCACCACACGATCTGCGCGTCGGTGAACGACGAGGTCGTGCACGGCATCCCGGGTGCGCGCATCCTGGAGCCCGGCGACATCCTGTCCGTGGACAGCGGCGCGATCCTGGGAGGCTGGAACGGTGACGCAGCCCGCACCTTCGTGCTGCCCGATCCCGCGCATCCCGAGGTGGTCGCGGAGCGCGCCCGTCTCTCCGAGGTGACGGAGCAGTCGCTGTGGCGCGGCATCGCGACCCTGGCCTCGGCCCGCTACCTCAACGACGTGGGGGAGGCGATCGAGGACTACATCTCGGCGCAGGGCGACTACGGCATCCTGACCGACTACATCGGCCACGGCATCGGGCGCCGCATGCACGAGGAGCCGCCGGTGTTCAACTACCGCGTCCGCGCCAAGGGCCCGGAGGTGCGCCCGGGACTCGTCGTCGCGATCGAACCGATGGTGGTGCTCGGATCGCAGGAGACCTACGTCAAGGACGACGGCTGGACCGTCGCGACGGAGGACGGATCGGCGGCCGCTCACTGGGAGCACAGCGTCGCCGTGCACGCGGACGGCATCTGGGTGCTCACCGCCACGGACGGCGGGGCCGCCGGCCTGGCGCAGTTCGGCGTCACGCCGGTTCCGATCGCCTGATGGGCGCCCGCGAGACGGCGTTCGCTCAGGGCGGCGGGGGATCATACACTCGGATTGGCGGATTCGCGCCCTTTCCCATAAGATAGATCCTTGGTGTCTTAGGCACGTTTCAGACGAGCCTTCCGCCGATCAACGCACGACCAGCAAACCACGACTTTTAGCGACAGTGAGGCTATGGCCAAAAAAGACGGTGTCATCGAGATCGAAGGATCCGTGATCGAGGCTCTTCCCAACGCGATGTTCCGCGTGGAGTTGACCAACGGTCACAAGGTTCTTGCCCACATCTCCGGCAAGATGCGCCAGCACTACATCCGCATCCTCCCCGAGGACCGCGTGATCGTCGAGCTGAGCCCCTACGATCTGACCCGCGGCCGGATCGTCTACCGCTACAAGTAAAGGTCTGCTGTAAGTAACGGCCCCACCCAACGGGTAGCCCCGGGTGAGGTACGAGGACAGCGAACAAAGGTAAGAAACACTCATGAAGGTCAACCCCTCGGTCAAGAGGATCTGCGACAAGTGCAAGGTCATCCGACGCAACGGCCGGGTCATGGTCATCTGCGAGAACCCGCGCCACAAGCAGCGCCAGGGCTGAACGCAGTCATAACCGAATAAGAACACAGGCGATGCCAGATCCCTCGTCCGGAAACGGGCGAGGGGGACACCCTCGGAGGAGGCCGGGGCACCGGGATCGCTGCAGACCTCCACTCATCACAGGAGAAGCCAACACATGGCACGTCTAGCAGGCGTCGACATCCCGCGCGAGAAGCGCGTCGAGGTCGCACTCACTTACATCTATGGAGTCGGCCGCACCCGCGCCCTCCAGACTCTGCGCGAGACCGAGATCTCGGGCGACATCCGCGTCAAGGACCTGACCGACGAGCAGCTCGTCGCTCTCCGCGACTACATCGAGGGCAACTTCAAGGTGGAGGGTGACCTGCGCCGCGAGGTCGCCGCCGACATCCGCCGCAAGGTCGAGATCGGCAGCTACGAGGGTATCCGCCACCGCAAGGGCCTCCCGGTGCGCGGCCAGCGCACCAAGACCAACGCTCGTACCCGCAAGGGCCCGAAGCGCACCGTGGCCGGCAAGAAGAAGGCGCGTTAAGGCCCGCGGCCCGTAGCTCTTAGGATTCAGGAGAAAAAATGGCAGCACCCAAGTCGGCCGCTCGCAAGCCGCGCAAAAAGGAAAAGAAGAACATCGCTGTGGGCCAGGCCCACATCAAGAGCACGTTCAACAACACGATCGTCTCGATCACCGACACCACCGGTGCCGTGATCAGCTGGGCCTCGTCCGGCGGCGTGGGCTTCAAGGGCTCCCGCAAGTCGACCCCGTTCGCGGCACAGCTCGCCGCCGAGTCGGCTGCGCGCCAGGCGCAGGAGCACGGCATGAAGAAGGTCGACGTCTTCGTCAAGGGCCCCGGCTCCGGTCGTGAGACGGCGATCCGCTCCCTCCAGGCCGCCGGCCTCGAGGTCGGCTCGATCAACGACGTCACCCCGCAGGCGCACAACGGTTGCCGCCCGCCGAAGCGTCGTCGCGTCTAAGTTCTCTTCTCGTCCGCCGCAGGCGGCGGTCCGACCGGGCCGCCGCCTGGCGGCGTGACGAACCCCCCTCAGTAGAAGCAAGTGTCATATAGCGGACACTTAGCCGAAAGGAATCAATAGTGCTCATTGCACAGCGTCCTACGCTCACCGAAGAGAACATCTCCGAGTTCCGCTCGCGGTTCGTCATCGAGCCGCTGGAGCCCGGCTTCGGATACACCCTCGGCAACTCCCTGCGCCGCACCCTCCTCTCCTCCATCCCCGGAGCGGCTGTCACCAGCATCCGCATCGACGGCGTGCTGCACGAGTTCAGCACCGTGCCGGGCGTGAAGGAGGACGTGACCGAGATCATCCTGAACATCAAGGGTCTGGTGGTCTCCAGCGAGCACGACGAGCCCATCACCGCGTACCTCCGCAAGACCGGCGCCGGTCAGGTCACCGCCGCCGACATCTCGGCCCCGGCCGGTGTGGAGATCCACAACCCCGAGCTGGTCATCGCGACCCTCAACGACAAGGCGAAGTTCGAGGTCGAGCTGACCATCGAGCGCGGCCGCGGCTACGTGTCGGCCCAGCAGAACCGCAACGAGTACAGCGAGGCGGGCCAGATCCCGATCGACTCGATCTACTCGCCCGTTCTCAAGGTCACCTACCGCGTCGAGGCCACCCGTGCCGGTGAGCGCACCGACTTCGACCGCCTGGTGGTCGACGTGGAGACCAAGCCCGCGATCAGCCCGCGCGACGCCATCGCCTCGGCCGGCCGCACCCTGGTCGAGCTGTTCGGTCTCGCCCGCGAGCTCAACAGCGCCGCCGAGGGCATCGAGATCGGCCCGGCTCCGGTCGACGCCGTCCTCAGCTCCGAGCTGTCGATGCCGATCGAGGACCTGGACCTGTCGGTCCGCTCGTACAACTGCCTCAAGCGCGAGGGCATCAACACCGTGAGCGAGCTCGTCTCGCTGTCGGAGACGCAGCTCATGAACATCCGCAACTTCGGTCAGAAGTCGGTGGATGAGGTCAAGGACAAGCTGACGGAGATGGGCCTGTCGCTGAAGGACTCGGTTCCCGGGTTCGACGGCGCCCACTTCTACAGCGGCTACGACGAGGACGAGTCCACCACCATCTGAGGCACGTCGCCCGACTCAGCCATCAGACCTTTTCAACACTGGAGATAACCGATCATGCCTAAGCCCACCAAGGGCCCCCGCCTCGGGGGCGGCCCGGCGCACGAGCGCCTCATGCTCGCCAACCTGGCCGCTGCGCTCTTCACGCACAAGAGCATCAAGACCACCGAGACCAAGGCCAAGCGCCTGCGTCCCGTGGCCGAGCGCCTGATCACGTTCGCGAAGCGCGGCGACCTGCACGCCCGCCGCCGCGTTCTGGCCGTGATTCAGGACAAGACCGTCGTGCACGAGCTCTTCACCGAGATCGCGCCGCTGGTCGCCGAGCGTGAGGGCGGCTACACCCGCATCACCAAGCTCGGCTTCCGCAAGGGTGACAACGCGCCGATGGCGCAGATCGAGCTCGTGCTCGAGCCCGTCACCCCGAAGGTGAAGTCGTCCAAGACCACCGCTGCCCCCAAGGCCGCGCCGGTCGAGGAGACCCCCGCCGAGGAGACCCCGGCGGAGGAGACTCCTGCCGAGGAGACCAGCACCGAGACCGCCGCCGCTGAGGCGGAGGCCGTCGAGGCCGCGACCGCCGACGCCGACGCCGCCGGTGAGACCGACGCCGAGAGCGAGGCGGAGAAGGCGTAACGCCCTCCCCTGTCCGCACGAAGGCCCCGCATCCCCGGATGCGGGGCCTTCGTCGTCCCCGGCCGCCTGTGGGTCGCAACACGCCGTCATGGGGGCCGGCAAGCGGTGTGTTGCGACCCACGGATGCCGGGCACGCCCGGAAGGCGAGGCTTTAGGGTGAAGGGATGACCGACGACACTCTGAGCCCGCTCAGCGAGCGGGTCGCCGCGCCGCCGACCTACCGTCCGCAGCATCCCCTCATCGCCGAGTGGCGCCCGGCCACGGCGGCCGACGTGGATGCGGTGCACGAGGTGTACCGCGCCATCGACACGGCGGACCATCCGAACTACCTGACCAACCGCGAGCAGGTCGAGGAGGAGCTCGGCTTCAGCTTCATCGATCTCGAGCAGGACACCCTCCTCGCGATCGCCGCCGACGGGCGCGTCGCCGCTGTGGGCATCGTCATGGAGCCGCCGCGGCAGGAGAGCCTCGTGCGCGAGTTCATGAACGGCGGCGTCCATCCCGAATTCCGGGAGCGGGGGATCGGGCGCGAACTGCTCGCGTGGCAGCGCGCCCGCGGCGAGCAGAAGCTGGCTGCGTCCGACAAGCGGCTGCCGGGCTGGCTGGTCGGGTACGCCGACGAGCGCGCACCCGGCCGGCAGCGTCTGCTCGAGGCGGGCGGTTTCGAGGTGGTGCGCTACTTCCAGACGATGGAGCGCGACCTGGCCGACCCCGTCCCGGACGTGACGCCGGTGGGCGACGTGCGGATCGAGCCCTACCGCGACGAGCTCTCCGCGGCGGTGCACGCCGCCCGCGACGACGCCTTCCGCGACCACTGGGGCAGCCAGCCGCTGTCGGACGAGCAGTTCCACGGGCTGGTCTCCGGCACCTTCGCCGCGGACCTCTCGTACGTCGCGATGATCGACGGCGATGTTGCCGGCATCGTGCTGACCGACGTCGCGGAGGAGGACTGGCCCGGCCAGGGGTTCACCGGCTCGTACGTTTCGACCGTGGCCGTCACGCGCCCCTACCGCGGCCGCCGGATCGCGCCGTCACTGCTGCGCGCGGTGCTGGAGGCGTCGGCGGCGCGCGGTCTCGAGAAGGTCGTGCTCGACGTGGACGCCGAGAACCCCACCGGCGCTCTCGGTCTCTACACCGGGATGGGCTTCGTCACCTCGCAGCAGGAGGTGGGGCTGGTCCGTGCCTACTGAGTCCGTGCCTACTGAGTCCGTGCCGACGGAACCCGTTCCGGCCCCGACGACGCGCTACCGGCTCGACATCGCCTACCAGGGCACCGACTTCAACGGGTGGGGGCGTCAGCCCGGGCTCCGGACGGTCCAGGGCACGCTGGAGGATGCGCTCGCCACGATCTTCCGCCGGGCGGGGGAGCCGCCGCTGCTGACGGTCGCGGGGCGCACCGACGCCGGCGTGCACGCGATCGGGCAGGTGGCGCACGTCGACCTGACGCCTGGGCAGGTGTCGCTGCTGCGGAAGCCGCACGGCAAGCGTCCGCCGCTCTCGGCGGAGGAGGCGCTGGGCCGCCGCCTCAACGGCATCCTGGGGCCGGTGTCCGATGTCGTCGTGCTGTCCGCCACGGTGGCGCCCCAGGGGTTCGACGCACGCTTCTCAGCGCTATGGCGGCGGTACGAGTACCGGGTCGCCGATCGTCTCGCCCTCCGCGACCCGCTGCAGCGCCACCGGACGGCGTGGGTGTCGTCTGACCTCGACGTCGATGCGATGGACATGGCCGCTCACGGACTCCTCGGCCTCCACGACTTCGCCAGCTACTGCAAGGCGCGCGAGGGTGCGACGACCATCAGGACGCTGCAGGCGTTCGCCTGGCGCCGTGATCCGGACGGCGTGCTCGTGGCCGAGCTGACCGCGGACGCCTTCTGCCACAGCATGGTGCGCGCCCTCGTCGGCGCGTGCGTCGAAGTGGGGGAGGGCAAGCTCGGCGCCGGCGATCTCATCGCGCTGCGCGACGAGAAGCAGCGCACGAGCGCCTTCAAGGTGATGCCCGCCCGCGGGCTCACGCTGATGGAGGTCGGCTACCCCGAAGGGGCGGAGCTCGCGCTGCGCGCGGAGCGCACCCGGGCGATGCGGGAGCTGTGACCGCGGCTCACCGGACCAGCCCGTTCTCGTAGGCGAACGCCACCAGTTGCACGCGGGACACGAGCCCGAGTTTGGCGAGGATGCTGCGGACGTGCGACTTGACGGTGGCCTCGGAGATGAAGGCCGTCCGCCCGATGTCGCCGTTGTTCAAACCACGGGCCGCGAGAAGGAACACCTCCTTCTCCCGTACGGACAGGGAGTCGATGGCTTCCGGTCGGCGGCGGGCCAGCGCGCGGAACAACTCGGTGGTCTGCTTCGGCGCGATGACCGAGTGCCCGTCGTGCACGGTGCGGATCGCGGCGAGGATGAAGTCCGTCGTCGCATCCTTCAACAGGAAGCCGTCCGCCCCCGCGCGAAGCGCCGCGGCGACGGCCTCGTCGCGGTCGAACGTCGTGAGGACGACGATGCGCGGGAGCTGCCCCGTTCGATCGCGCCGGATGGCCTCCGTGGCCGCGATGCCGTCCAGCCCGGGCATCCGGATGTCCATGAGCAGCACATCCGGGCGGGCGGACCGCGCCAGCTGCACGGCCTGAAGGCCGTCGGCGGCGGTTCCCGCGAACTCGAGGTCGGGCTGCGACTCGATCATCATCTGCAACCCGGCGCAGAACAGGGGCTGGTCGTCGGCGACCCCGACTCGGATCATGCGGTCACCGTGCTACGCCCGACCGCCGGAATGTAGGCGGTCACCAGATACCCGCCGGGCTGGTCTTCGTCCGCACCGGCGTCGAGCCAGCCTCCGGCGAACCGGGCGCGCTCCCGCATCCCGATGACTCCGCGGCCTGCCGGGTTGGGCGGTGGCGCGACCCCGGCAGCCGCGGGCCGGGATGCCAGGGAGAGGGCGATGCCGTCTCCCCGCTCATCCAGGGCCAGTCGTGCGTGCGCTCCGGACCCGGCGTGCTTGAGGGCGTTGGTGAGGCCCTCCTGCACGATCCGATAGACGGCGAGCTCCTGGGCGGGCGTCACATTAGCGGATTCCCCGAATCGCTCGATGGAGATCGACAGGCCGGCGTCGGACATCCGCGCGATCAGCTCGTCGAGGTCGGCCAGGCCGGGATGCTCCGGGCCGCCCGGTTCGCCCACCAGCGTCTCGATCAGGACCCGGACCTCCGTCAGCGAGGCCCGCGCCGTGTCCGCGATGGTGGCGAGCGACGGTGCGACGGACGCCGGACGGTCGTCGGCGAGGAGACGGGCGCCATCGGCCTGGGCGAGGATCACCGCGAGGGAGTTGGCCATGATGTCGTGGACATCCTGGGCGATACGCTCCCTCTCGCCTGCGACCATCGTCTCGGCCTCCGCGCTGCGGAGTTCGGCCGTCGTGCGCGCCAGCTCCTTCTCGCTGCGCCGCGTGCGCATCCACACACCGGCGAGCGTCCCGAGGAGCCAGGCGAATGCGCCCGCCCCGGCGCAGAGGACGAAGAACAGCGCCCGCGCGCCGGCGTCGGTGTGGCCGATGCCCTGCGCCCACGAGAGAAGGCCGGCGATGGAAACGCCGGCGCCGACCGCGAAGGCCAGGGCGACGACCCGCATCCGCCCGCCCACCGTGGCGGCGACGACGCCGATCACGATCGCGTAGCCGAGGTAGATCAGCCCGTTCTCGAAGATCCCGGACGGGAAGAGCAGCTGCCCGATGAGCACGGCAGTCCCTCCTCCCATGGCGGCGATGGGACTGAGCCTCGAGACCCCGATGGTGCACGCGAGCACGAGGAGAGCGGCCCAGAACGGCACGGTCGACCGCAGTGCCCCGGGCAGGAGCTGATGGCGTCCCGTCTCGGCGATGGCCAGGACGACGAAGAAGGCCACGGCGATGGCGGGCTCGAGGAGCCACCGACTGCGACGCAGGAGTGATCTCATACGGCAACGCTAGGGCGGGTCGATCCGCCGCGGGTGCCATCGCGCCGGATTTCAGCCCTGGGGCTGAGTGCCGTTCAACCGGTCCGCCCTGCGCGCAGAACGAGCGCAGCCTGGGCGGATTGCGATCACGCGCGTCACGACCGTCCCGTCGCGTCGTCTTTCTTGAGTAGAGGCGTCAGCGTTGCCGCCGGAACGGACGAGGGCAGATGACGACATCACGAAGGACGACTCTTCGGACGCGGTGGCGGGTCGCCACCGCGGCGGCTGCGGTCGCGATCACAGCCGCGCTGGCGGGGGCGGCACCGGCCCAGGGCGCCGACACCTGGACCTGGAGCACGGCGACACATCCGGCCGGCGCCGCCTCCATCGGCCCGCTCGGCTGGGGCACAGCGGGCGGAGGCGTCTACCTCTGGCGCGGGGTGTACTACATCCCGGGCGTCGGCCACATCGATCAGCCGCTCGGCACCTGGCGCGAAGAGAAGGAGACCGGTACCGGCGTTCTCGGGCGAGTCGCCTACACCACCTACGACGGGAAGCCGGCGCTTCCGGACATCGGCCTGGTCTCGACCGGCACCACACCCGTCCCACCGACCGTTCGCGTGTCGGCGGCCTGGTCGAACGCCATGGTCATCGATGTGGCCCATCCAGGCGACATCACGCAGGGCCTCGCCCTGTGTCATTCCGGAACCTCCCCGCAGACGATGGCTGCGGGCGGCTACCGGTGCGGGACCATGGGCTTCGACTGCTCCCCGCCGAGTACTCAGTGCCAGCTCTCGGTGCCCGCCTCGGGTGGCGACTCCGGCGGACCGGTGTGGGACTACGCTCCCGGGGGCATCAAGCTCTACGGCTGGATCACGGGCGCCGGCTTCGGGTACACCTCGTTCGTGCCGACCTGGGCAGTGCAGAACCACGTGTGGACCGAGAGCCAGTCCTGGAGGTCATGGGGCTACCCGCCCGGCAATGACGGCACGGGGTGCTTCGTCACCGCTGCAGGATGCGTCCGCTCCTGAACGGCCCAGCGTTGCAAAGCCCAGCGCTGCTCAGCCCAGGGTCTGGGCCCCGATGACGGACAGCAGCCGCAGCTTGTCCGCGGATTCGCTGCCCGGGATCGCGGTGTAGACGAGCAGCGAGTGCGCGTTGCCCGGGTCGACGAGCTGCTGGCAGTGCAGTTCGAGCTCGCCGACCTCCGGGTGCAGGAAGTGCTTGACCTCCGTCGGACGGAGCCCGACCTCGTGCGCCGCCCAGAGCGTCCGGAACTCGTCGCTGCGGGCCAGGAGGTGGTCCGCCAGCGCGGCCGCGCGGGATCCGGGGCCGCGGGCCGTCGCGATCTCGCGCAGGCCGGACGCGAACATCCGGCTCAGGAAGTCGTGGTCCCGAGGCGCGTACAGGCGGCGCGAGTCGGGAGCGGTGAACCAGCGCACGCCGAGGCTGCGCTCCGGCCCGCGCAGGGACGCCGTGTCCCCGGTGAGCGCGACGCCCATCGGGCTCTGCCGCAGCGTCTCTCCCAGTTCTGTCACGATCTCGGCGGGGGTGTCATCCAGCCGATCGAGCACACGCAGCAGACCGGGACTCACGTGCTCGCTCTCCGAGCCCTGCGCCGGCGGGGTGTGGCCGGCGAGGCGGAACAGGTGATCGCGCTCCGCGTGGGAGAGGTGGAGCCCCTGGGCGATCGAGGCGAGCATCTGCTCGGACGGCTGCGGGCCGCGTTCCCGCTCGAGGCGCGCGTAGTAGTCCACGGACATGTGGGCCAGCGCGGCCACCTCCTCGCGCCGCAGCCCGGAGGTGCGGCGTCGGCTGCCGCGCGGCAGGCCCACGTCCTCCGGTTGCAGCAGCTCTCGCCGTGTCCGGAGGAACTCGGCGAGTCCGATGCGGTCGATCACCCCTCATGTCTACCGCGTGGCGCGCGCCGTAGCCACGGATCACCGGGCCGTGGCTACGGCCGGCCGGAACGGTCAGGGTGGAGACACCGATTGAAGGAGGACGCAGTGGCACGCACGATCGACATCCACATCCCCGCCCTGACCGGCCGGCGGGCCGTCGTCACGGGGGCCAGCGACGGCATGGGGTCCGTGATCGCGGCACGGCTCGCGCGGGCGGGCGCAGAGGTGGTCATGCCGGTGCGCGACCGGGCGAAGGGAAACGCGACCGCGGACCGGATCCGTTCCGCCGTCCCGGAGGCGCGCCTGGTGCTGCGCGACCTCGACCTCGCCTCGCTCGACTCGGTCGCCGCGTTCGGCGAGGGGATGCGCGCGGACGGCGACCCCGTCCACATCCTCATCAACAACGCCGGGCTGATGACGCCGCCGGAGCGCCGCACCACCGTCGACGGCTTCGAGCTGCAGTGGGGCACCAACCACCTCGGCCATCTCGCGCTCTTCGGCGCCCTCTTCCCGCTACTCCGCGACGGACGCGCACGGGTCACCTCGCAGGTGAGCGTGGCGGCGCGCAGCGGGGCGATCGACTGGGACGACCTCGCCGCCGAGCGGAGGTACCGCGCCCAAGCGGCGTACAGCGCCTCGAAGATCGCGCTCGGCTTGTTCGGGCTCGAACTCGACCGGCGGAGTTCCGCGGGCGGCTGGGGGATCAGCAGCAACCTCGCGCATCCCGGAGTCGCTCCGACCAACCTGCTCGCGGCACAGCCCGGGTACGGGCGCGCGGCGGACACCGGCGCCGTCCGCGTCATCCGCTGGCTGTCCGCCCGCGGCATCCTGGTCGGCACGCCGGAGACGGCGGCGCTGCCCGCGCTGCTCGCGGCGACGGGTCCGGATGCGCGGGGCGGACGGATGTACGGGCCGAGCGGACCGGGCCACCTGGGCGGCGCACCGGCGGAGCAGGCCCTGTACGCGCCTCTCCGGGACGTGCGGGAGGCCGCCCGGGTGTGGGAGGTCTCCGAGCAGCAGGTCGGCGTCCCCTTGCCGGTTTGACCGGGTACGCCCGCTCCCGTAGTATTGCTCTTTGGTGTCCGCGCCCCCTGCGGCCGGACACACGAACGTGAGCCCTCCACCGGTCCGGTTCGACGCCATCGCGAGCGAACCACCAACGGAGCGGGATTCACGAACACCTCCGTTCGAGACAGAAAGCAGCCACTACTGTGACGCGCACCTATTCCCCGAAGGCAGACGAGATCCAGCGCGACTGGGTCGTCATCGACGCGACCGACGTCGTGCTCGGCCGTCTCGCCAGCCACACCGCCGCCCTCCTCCGCGGCAAGCACAAGCCGACCTTCGCCCCGCACATGGACAGCGGTGACTTCGTCATCATCGTCAACGCCGACAAGGTCGCGCTGACCGGTCAGAAGGCTCTGCAGAAGAAGGCCTACCGCCACTCGGGCTACCCGGGCGGCCTCAAGGCGACCACCTACTCGGAGCTCCTGGAGAAGAACCCGGTGCGCGCCGTCGAGAAGGCCGTTCGCGGAATGCTGCCGAAGAACTCCATCGGCCGCGCCCAGCTCCGCAAGCTGAAGGTCTACACCGGAAGCGAGCACCCGCACGCCGCCCAGCAGCCGAAGCCCTACACGCTCGGCCAGGTCGCGCAGTAACCGCGACGACGTAGACGTTCACGACTTAAAGAGACAAAGGATTATCACCACCGTGGCGAAGATCGCAGACAGCATCGACTCGGCCGAGACCTCGAACGTCGAGTCCTACTCGACCGAGACCCCGGCCTCCGAGGCCCCGGCCGCCCCGCGCGCCGTCCTCTCCGTTCCCGGCGCGGCCGTCGGCCGCCGCAAGGAGGCCATCGCGCGCGTGCGCCTGGTCCCGGGTTCCGGCACCATCACGGTCAACGGCCGTGAGTTCGCCGACTACTTCCCGAACAAGCTGCACCAGCAGCTCATCAACGACCCGTTCAAGGTGCTCGACCTCATCGGCTCCTACGATGTCGTCGCCCGCATCACCGGCGGCGGCCCCTCGGGCCAGGCGGGCGCCCTGCGCCTCGCCATCGCGCGCGCGCTCAACGAGATCGACCGCGACAACAACCGCCCGACCCTCAAGAAGGCCGGCTTCCTCACCCGTGACGCCCGCGTCACCGAGCGCAAGAAGGCCGGTCTCAAGAAGGCCCGCAAGGCGTCGCAGTTCTCCAAGCGCTAACCCACGTCAGCGTTTAGGCTCCGGTCCATGCCCCGCCTTTTCGGAACCGACGGCGTTCGCGGTCTCGCGAACGGCAGTCTCACCGCCGACCTGGCGCTCGGCCTTGCGCAGTCAGCTGCTGCTGTACTGACGCAAGGCCGAAGCGCCGAGGCGCGGCGTGCCGCGGGCAAGCGCCCGACGGCCATCGTCGCCCGCGACCCCCGCGTCTCCGGCGAGTTCCTCTCCGCCGCCGTCGCGGCCGGGCTCGCCAGCTCCGGCATCGACGTGTACGACGCGGGAGTCATCCCCACGCCCGCCGCGGCCTTCCTCATCTCCGACTTCGACGCGGACTTCGGTGTGATGGTGTCGGCCTCGCACAACCCGGCGCCGGACAACGGGATCAAGATCTTCGCCCGCGGCGGCACCAAGCTCCCCGACGTCGTCGAGGACCGCATCGAACAGCACCTCGACCTCGAGAAGCTGACCCCGACGGGCGCCGACGTCGGCCGCATCCGCCGCTTCGCCGACGCGGAGGACCGCTACGTCCTCCACCTGCTCGGCAGCCTCCCGCACCGGCTCGACGGCATCCACGTCGTCCTCGACTGCGCCCACGGCGCCGCGGCCGGGATCTCGCCGGAGGTGTTCACCGACGCCGGAGCGCGCGTGACCGTCATCGGCGACGCGCCCGACGGCATGAACATCAACGACGGCGTCGGCTCCACGCACCTCGACAACCTCGCGAAGGCCGTTCTCGCGGCCGGCGCCGATGTCGGCATCGCCCACGACGGCGACGCGGACCGCTGCCTCGCGATCGACGCCGACGGCAACGTGGTCGACGGCGACCAGATCATGGCGATCCTGGCGGTCGGCATGAAGGAGCGCGGCAAGCTCCGCGACGACACCCTCGTCGCCACGGTGATGAGCAACCTCGGCCTGAAGCTCGCCATGCGCGATCACGGCATCCGCATGGTCGAGACCGCGGTCGGCGACCGTTATGTCCTCGAGGAGATGAACGAGCACGACTTCTCCCTCGGCGGCGAGCAGTCCGGGCACGTCATCATGCGCGAGTTCGCGACGACCGGCGACGGCATCCTCACCGGACTGCACCTCCTCAGCGAGATGGCGCGGCAGGGCAAGTCGCTGGCGGAGCTCGCGAAGGTCATGACCGTGTACCCGCAGGTGATGGTCAACGTGAAGAACGTCGACCACCACGCCGTCCACACCGACGACGGGCTGCGCACCGCGGTCGAGACGGCGAAGAGCGCCCTCGGCGACACCGGGCGCGTGCTCTTGCGTCCGTCCGGCACCGAGCCCCTGGTGCGCGTCATGGTGGAGGCCGCGGATCAGGTCACGGCCGAGCGCCTGGCGAACGAGCTGGCGGACGTCGTGCGAGAGCGCCTGGCCCTGTAGCGGGAGGCGCGGAGCATTCGCCTGCGCCGATCCAGCGCGTGGGCGTGCGGCGTCAGTGTGTCAGTGCGTCAGCGCGTCTCGTGCGCCCGGCGGGCTGCGATGAAGTCCGCCACCGAGTACGCGCGTGACCGGTCGGGCAGCATCTCGGTGCCGTACAGTCCGGCCATCAGCGTGCCCGGGTCGACGTCGAGAGCCGTGGCGATGCGGACGATGGTGTGCAGCTCCGAGTTCGCCTCGCCGCGTTCGACCCGCCCGTAGTTCGTGACGTGCATGTCGGCCAGGTTGGCGATGTCCTCCTGGCTCATCCCGAGCGCGATCCGCGCCTCGCGGACGCGCTGTCCGAAGAGCTCGGCTGCGCGGGAGCGTGGTGCTGGCATGCCTCATGCTTAGGGGATATATGCATGCATGGCCAGAGTGCCACGACCTCACCCCTGTGCGCCTCGGGTCTAAAGACCCGATTCAGAGCTTGCGCAGCAGCACGGAGCTGACCGCGTGGTCGACGTCCTTCCGCAGCACCAGCTTGGCGCGGGAACGCGTCGGCCGGATGTTCTGGAGCAGGTTCGGCTCGTTGATGGCCGTCCAGATGGATGCGGCCCGCGCGCGCGCCTCATCCTCGGTCAGCTCGGCATACCGGTGGAAGTACGACTTCGGATTGGCGAAGGCCCCGCGCTGCAGCTTGAGGAATCGCTCCTCGTACCAGTGCGCGATGTCGCGGGTGCGCGCATCCACGTAGATGCTGAAGTCGAACAGGTCGCTCACCGCGAGCCGGTTGCCGCCTCCGGCCGGCTGGAGCACGTTCAGCCCCTCGACGATGAGCACGTCGGGGCGCCGGACGACGATCTCCGCATCCGGCACGATGTCGTAGCTGAGGTGCGAGTAGAACGGGGCGCGGACCTCCGGGGCGCCGCTCTTGATCGCCGTGACGAAGCGCAGCAGGGCGCGACGGTCGTACGACTCGGGGAAGCCCTTCCGCTGCATCAGGCCGCGCCGCTCGAGCTCGGAGTTCGGCAGCAGGAAGCCGTCCGTGGTCACCAGCTCGACGCGGGGGGTGTCGTCCCAGCGCGACAGCAGCTCGCGGAGCAGGCGCGCGATCGTCGACTTGCCGACCGCGACCGAGCCGGCGACGCCGATGACGAACGGTGTACTGGCCGCCCGCTCGCCGAGGAAGTCGCTCGTGACCCTGTGCAGCTGCTTCGCGCCGCCCACGTAGAGATTGAGGAGGCGGCTGAGGGGGAGGTAGACCTCCGACACCTCGCGCATGTCGAGCGGATCGCCGAGACCGCGGAGCTGGACGATCTCGGTTTCCTGCAGCGGCAGCCGCGTGTTCTCCGCCAGCTCCGCCCAGTCGGCTCTGCTCAGCTCGACGAAGGGGGTGGAGGAGTCGCCGTTCGGAAGCATAGGGCCCCAATTCTAGGGGGCGCTCCGAGCAGGCTCCCACTATGACCCACGATAGACTCGGGTGCATGTGTGGAATCGTGGGGTACGTCGGTACCGACAAGAGCCTCGAGGTGCTTCTCGGCGGTCTGAAGCGCTTGGAGTACCGCGGATACGACTCCGCCGGCATCGCCGTGATCGGCCCGGACGGGGCCCTCGGCACCGCCAAGAAGGCCGGGAAGCTGTCCGTGCTGACCGAAGACCTGCAGGAACACCCCATCCCGAACGGGCAGACCGGCATCGGCCACACCCGGTGGGCGACCCACGGCGGCCCGACCGACGTCAACGCCCACCCGCACCTGGGCGACGACGGTCGCCTGGCCGTCATCCACAACGGCATCATCGAGAACTTTGCGACGCTGAAGGACGAGCTGCTCTCCGACGGCTTCACCTTCGCGTCGGAGACCGACACCGAGGTCGCCGCCGTCCTGCTCGGCCGCGAGTACCGGCGGACGGGTGACCTGCCCGAGGCGTTCCAGAGCGTGGTCTCGCGCCTCGAGGGCGCGTTCACCCTCCTCGCCATGCACCAGGACCAGCCGCACGTCGTCGTCGGCGCCCGCCGCAACTCCCCGCTCGTCATCGGGCTCGGCGACGGCGAGAACTTCCTCGGCTCTGATGTCGCCGCGTTCGTCGAGCACACCCGCCGGGCGATGGCGATCGGGCAGGACCAGATCGTCACCATCACGCCGGACAGCGTGACGGTCACCGACTTCGCCGGCGCGCCGGTCGAGGTCGAGCCGTTCGAGGTCGCGTGGGACGCCTCCGCCGCCGAGAAGGGCGGCTGGTCGTCGTTCATGGCCAAGGAGATCGCCGAAGAGCCGGATGCGGTGGCCAACACCATCCGCGGCCGTCTCGTCGACGGCACCGTGCACATCCCCGAGCTCGATGCGCTCGGCGACGAGTACTTCGCGGGCATCGACCGCATCACGATCATCGCCTGCGGCACCGCCGCCTACGCGGGCCTGGTCGGCAGCTACGCGATCGAGAAGTGGGCGCGCGTGCCCGTCACGGTCGAGCTGAGCCACGAGTTCCGCTACCGCGAGCCGGTCCTCACCGATGGCACCCTCGTCATCTCGATCAGCCAGTCCGGCGAGACGATGGACACGCTGATGGCCGTCAAGTACGCCCGCGAGGGCGGCGCGAAGGCGATCTCGGTCTGCAACACGCAGGGCGCGACCATCCCGCGGGAGTCGGACGCCGCGCTCTACACGCACGCCGGCCCGGAGGTCGCCGTCGCGTCGACGAAGGCCTTCGTCGCCCAGATCACCGCGCTGTACCTGTTCGGTCTGCACCTGGCGCGCGTGCGCGGCACCCTGAGCGCGGCGCAGCAGCGCGACGCGATCGAGGAGCTGCAGGAGGTTCCCGCCAAGATCGCCACGGTGCTCGAGTCGCACGCCGAGATCGCTCAGCTGGCCAAGTGGATGTCGGACACCCGCGCGGTGCTGTTCCTCGGTCGTCACGTGGGCTACCCGATCGCGCTGGAGGGTGCGCTGAAGCTCAAGGAGCTCGCGTACATCCACGCCGAGGGCTTCGCCGCCGGCGAGCTGAAGCATGGCCCGATCGCCCTGATCGAGCCCGGGCAGCCGGTGTTCGTCGTCGTGCCGAGCCCGCGCTGGTCGGACGAGCTGCACAAGAAGGTCGTCTCGAACATCCAGGAGATCCGCGCACGCGGCGCCCGCGTCATCGCTATCGCCGAGGCCGGAGACGCCGCCGTGCTGCCGTTCGCCGACGAGGTCATCCGCATCCCGCTGGCCGCTCCGCTGTTCGAGCCGCTGCTCGCGGTCGTCCCGCTGCAGATCTTCGCGATGGAGCTGTCGGCGGCCAAGGGCCTCGACGTCGACCAGCCGCGCAACCTGGCCAAGTCCGTCACCGTCGAGTGACGCCGTGATCGCCGGCATCGGGGTCGACGTGGTCGATCTGGCCCGCTTCGAGCGGTCGATCGCCCGCACGCCGAAGCTGCGCGACCGGCTGTTCACGGAGGACGAGCGCCAGCTGCCCGTGCACTCCCTCGCGGCGCGGTTCGCCGCGAAGGAGGCGCTGATCAAGGCGCTGGGCGGCTCCGAGGGGGTGCGCTGGCACGATATGGAGATCGTCCCGGACGCCGAGAGGAACCCCGGTTTCGTGCTGCACAACGTGGTCGAGGCGCAGGTCCGCGAGCGCGGCATCGTCCGCATCCACGTGTCGATGACGCACGACGCGGGGGTGGCGACGGCGTTCGTCGTGGCGGAGTGCGCGCCGTGACCGCGGCGTTCCGCGAGCGCGTCGTCGACCTCGATGCGGTGACCGCCAACGTCGCACGCCTGCGCGAGCTGGTCGGGACGCCGCACGCGATGGCGGTCGTCAAGGCGGACGCGTACGGCCACGGCGCCGTCGAGTGCGCGCGCGCCGCTCTCGCGGGCGGGGCCGACTGGCTCGGCGTCGCCGAGATCGCCGAGGGCCTCGCGCTGCGCGAGGCGGGCATCACCGCTCCGGTGCTGGCCTGGCTGCACGACCCGGAGGAGGACTTCGCCGACGCCGTGCGCGCCGACCTCGACCTGGGCGTCTCGTCGCGCTCCCAGCTGGAGGCGGCGGCGGCGGCCGTGGCGTCGCCCGCGCGGCCGGCCGTCGTGCAGCTCAAGATCGAGACGGGCCTGAGCCGCAACGGCATCCCGGAGTCCGAGTGGGAGGCGGTGGTCGCGCGAGCGCGCGAGCTGGAGGTCGCCGGGCTGATCCGTGTGCGCGGGATCTTCTCGCACCTGTCCAACGCCTCACCGGATGACGACCGTGCGGCGATCGCGGTGTTCGAGCGCGCCCTCGACCGCGCATCCGCCGCCGGGCTCCAGCCCGAGCTGCGGCACATCGCCGCGAGTGCGGCCGCGCTCTCGCTGCCGGAGTCCCGCTTCGATCTCGTCCGCCTCGGCATCGCCGTCTACGGGCTGTCGCCGTTCGGTCGCGCGTCGGCCGTCGAGCTCGGACTGCGCCCGGCGATGACGCTGCGCGGCCGGGTGGCCGCCGTCCGGCGCGTGCCGGCGGGGAAGGGCGTTTCGTACGACTACACGTACCGCACCGAGAAGGAGACGACGCTCGTGCTCGTCCCGCTCGGGTACGCGGAGGGGATCCCGCGTCACGCGTCGAACCGCGGTCCCGTCTCGATCGGCGGCCGCACGTTCCGCATCAGCGGGCGGGTGGCGATGGACCAGTTCGTGGTCGACGTCGGCGACCTGGAGGTGGCGGTCGGAGACGAGGTCGTCCTCTTCGGCGACCCCGCGACCGGTGTGCCGGGCGCGGACGACTGGGCCGAGGCCGCGGACACCATCAACTACGAGATCGTGACCCGCCTGGGCGGCCGGCTGAGACGGAGCTACACCGGAGGCACCCGATGACGGCTGCGCTGCAGGTGCCCGCCGTCCGGCGGATCGCCACCGCCGACGAGATGCACCACCTCGGGCGCGAGCTGGCCGCGGCGCTCCGCCCCGGCGATCTCGTCGTGCTGTCCGGTCCGCTCGGCGCGGGCAAGACCACGCTGACGCGGGGGATCGGCGAGGGACTGGAGGTGCGCGGCCCGGTGACCAGCCCCACCTTCGTGCTGGCCAGGACGCATCCCAGCCTCTCCGGCGGCGCACCGCTCGTGCACGTCGACGCCTACCGCCTGTCGAGCGCGCTCGAGCTCGACGACCTCGACATCGACTTCGCGCGGTCCGTCGTCGTGGTGGAGTGGGGCGCCGGGATGCTCGACGGCGTCGCCGAGTCGTGGCTCGAGGTCGCGATCGAGCGGCCGACGGGCGCGGCGGAGGGCGCGGCCGACCAGGGGGACGCGGCCGATGCCGAGGTCGACGACGCCGACGAACCGCGCACCGTCACGCTGACCGGGTTCGGCCCGCGGTGGGCATCGGCGGCGGGCCCGTCACCCGTCGATCCCGCTTAGGCTGGAAGCATGCTCCTCGCCATCGACACGTCCGCCGGGACCAGCGTCGCCGTCGTCGACCGGGAGGGCGGAGTCCTCTCGGAGGTCATCGAGACCGACACGATGCGCCACGCCGAGGTGATCGGCACCCTGATCGACGAGGCGCTCACCGTCGCCGGCATCGAGGTGCGCTCCCTGTCGGGCGTCGTGGCGGGGATGGGTCCCGGTCCGTTCACCGGACTCCGGGTCGGGATCGCCGCCGCGAAGGCGTTCGCGATCGGCGCGGGCAAGCCGCTCGTCCCGGTCGTCAGCCACGACGCGGTCGCTTACGACCGCTATGAGGCGGGCCACGCGGGTCCCTTGCTCGTCGTCACGGACGCCCGCCGCCGCGAGCGCTACTGGACGGCCTACTCCGGCGTCGACGCCTTCGGCCTCCCGGTCCGCCTCGACGGTCCCGGGCTCGCGCGGCCGGAGGAGCTGCCCCATCCGGACGTGTCCCGATTCGACGCGGACGTGGTCCCCGCCGGCCGGCTCGGGATGATCGCAGAGCTCCGCTACGCGAACCGGCTCCCGATGGACGCCGATGTCGCCCTCTACCTGCGCTCGCCGGATGTGACGCCGTCCGCCGGGCCGAAGCGGGTGACGGCGTGACCGATCCGGCCCGTGCCGTCCACCAGCTGCGTCGCGCCGCGCCCGCCGACGTGCCCGCGATCATGGAGCTGGAGCGCAGCATCTTCGAGAACGACGCCTGGTCGGAGCGGTCCATGCGCTCCGAGGTCGCCGGGGAGCACGGCTACTACCTGGTCGCCTTCGAGCCGGAGTCGCCGGACCGCATCGACGGCTACGCCGGCCTCCTCGCCCCGCACGGGGGAGGGGAGGGCGACATCCAGACGATCGCCGTCGCTCCGCACGCCCGCCGTCGCGGGCTGGGCCGCCGGCTCATGCTCGCGCTGATCGCGGAGGCGCGGAAACGCGGCGCCCGCGAGGTGTTCCTCGAAGTGCGCGCCGACAACCCGGGCGCCCAGACCCTCTACCGCGACCTCGGTTTCGAGGAGATCGGCGTGCGCCCGAAGTACTACCAGCCGGACGGCGTGGATGCGATCGTCATGCGTCTCGCCGTCCCCAGCCCGGAGACCACCGTCGCATGACCAGTGCAGCATCCACTCGCCTCGATCCGGCATCCGTGACGGAGCCGCTCGTGCTCGGCATCGAGACGTCGTGCGACGAGACCGGGATCGGGATCGTCCGGGGAACGACCCTGCTCGCCAACACGATCGCCTCGTCGATGGAGGAGCACGCCCGCTACGGCGGAGTCGTGCCGGAGGTCGCCGCCCGCGCGCACCTGGAGGCCCTCGAGCCGACGCTGCGGACGGCCGTCGCGGACGCCGGGATCGAGCTGGCCGATGTCGACGCCATCGCGGTGACGAGCGGTCCAGGGCTCTCGGGTGCGCTCATGGTCGGCGTCGGCGCGGCCAAGGCGCTCGCGGTGTCGCTCGGCAAGCCGCTGTACGCGGTCAACCACCTCGTCGGACACGTCGGGGCCGACCTGCTCGACGCGCAGGGCGGACCGGGGCACCCGGTGGAGCTGCCGACCATCGCCCTGCTCGTCTCGGGCGGGCACACCTCCCTGCTCCTCGTCCGCGACCTCGTCTCGGACGTCCGGCTGCTCGGCGAGACCATCGACGACGCGGCGGGGGAGGCCTTCGACAAGGTCGCGCGCGTGCTCGGCCTCCCGTACCCCGGCGGACCGCAGATCGACCGCGTCGCCGCCGACGGCGATCCGAAGGCGATCCGCTTCCCGCGCGGGCTGACCCGCCCGAAGGACCTCGAGAACCACCGCTACGACTTCTCCTTCTCCGGCCTCAAGACCGCGGTGGCGCGGTGGGTCGAGCAGCGGCAGGACGCGGGCGAGGAGGTGCCCGTCGCCGACGTCGCTGCGTCGTTCCGCGAGGCGGTGGCGGACGTGCTGATCACCAAGGCGCTCGCCGCCTGCCGCGACCACGACGTGCCGCGACTGCTGCTCGGCGGCGGTGTCGTGGCCAACGCCCGCGTGCGCCGTCTCGCCGTCGCCCGGGCCGCCGAGGCCGGTGTCGCGCTGCGCATCCCCGCCCTGTCGCTCTGCACGGACAACGGCGCCATGATCGCCGCGCTGGGCGCGCAGCTCATCATGGCGGGCCACCGCCCGAGCGAGCTCACCTTCTCAGCCGACTCCACCCTCCCCGTGACGGACATCCAGGTCACCGCCTGAGTGGTGCGTTGACACCCTCCGGGGGCCCTGCCACGATAGATCTGATACAGCGTTCTCTCAGGAAATGTGTTTCCGCCGAGGCGCCGACCACCAGCTTCCGCACCGAAGGAGATGGGTCTCATGACCGACCCGAACGCCCCCGTCGAACCGACGGACCCGAACTCGCAGAACGGATCGGTTCCGCCGCCGCCTCCTGCTCCTCCCGCGTCCGACACCGGCGCCGTCCCGCCGCCCGCGCCGGGCTACGGCCAGCAGCCGCCTGCCCCGGACTACGGCCAGCAGCCGCCGACTCCCGGATACGGCCAGCAGCCGCCCGCACCGGGATACGGCCAGCAGCCGCCGGCGCCGGGATACGGCCAGCCGTACCAGCAGCCCTACGGCCAGCAGCCGGGCCAGCCGGGTCAGCAGCCGTACGGCCAGCCCGCGCCCGGCTACGCGCAGCCCTACGGGCAGCCGGCCGCCAAGTCGCCGATCCTGAGCATCCTGTCCCTGGTCGGCGGCATCCTGGGCATCCTGCTCAACATCGCCTGGGGCATCGGGTTCCTGTTCGGCATCGCGGCGGTCGTGCTCGGCTTCATCGGCCGCAACAAGGAGCCGCAGGCCAAGGGCTTCTGGCTCACCGGCATCATCCTGGGATTCGTGAGCATCCTGATCGCGATCATCTACTGGATCTTCCTCGCGATCATCTTCGCGAGCATCGCGAGCTACCAGGGCACGTACTGATCAGCGCCCTCTGAAACAGCCCGCCGACGGCCTCAGAGCCGTTCGGCGAGCAACGCCGTGTGCCGCCCGGCGACCCTGGTGAGGATCAGGGTCGCCGGGCGGTCGCCGTTGAGCCCGAGCCTGCGGCGCAGGGCGGCCGGGTCGACATCCACTCCGCGCTTCTTGATCTCGAGGGTGCCGATGCCGCGCTGACGGAGCGCCTTCTTGAGGTCCTTCTCGGCGTAGGGCAGCGACTCGAGCACGCGGAAACCGGCGGCGAACGGCGTCTCGGTCGCCCGGTCGGTCGTGATGTACGCGATCTGCTCCGAGAGCATCCGGCCGCCGAGCCTGCGCGCGAGGTCGCCGATGAGCCGCGCGCGGATGACGGCGCCGTCCGGCTCGTACAGGAACTCGCCGAGGGGACCCGCCTCTTCGTCGGGGCTGTCCGCGTCGGCCGTCAGCTCGTCCGCCTGCTCGCCGCGCAGCACGAGCGCCGCGCGGCGGATGCCGGGGCGGGCGAGCGCGCCGAACCACAGCCCGAGCTCGACGACCTGCCCGTCGGCGGACACCCACTGCGCCTCCGCCGTCGAGGGGATGAGGTCGCGGTCGAACCCCGGACCGAGCTTCAGCCCGACGGACCGGCCCGTGGCGAGCTCGTACGCGAAGCCGAGTGAGGGGGTGTAGTCGTCGGGATCGGTGAGGCGCTCCGTCTGGGTGTGGCCGGCCGTGCGGCGGGCCGGGTCGAGGAAGACGCCGTCGATCTCGCGCAGGTCGACGTCCTCAGCGCGTCGGTGTTCGACCCGCGCGCTGGGGAACGGGGCCAGGTTGAAGGAGGCAATGGCCGCGGTCACCTCGTCCGCCTCGACCGCCAGGACGTCGAGGTCGAGCGCGGCGAGGGCGAGCGCATCGCCGCCGATGCCGCAGCCGAGGTCGGCGACGCGGCGGAGACCGGCCGCACGGAACCGTCCGGCGTGGCGGGCGGCGACCGGAAGCCGGGTCGCCTGCTCCAGTCCCGCCTCGGTGAACAGCATCTGCGACGCGAAGTCGCCGAACTTGGCGACGGCCTTCCTGCGGAGCTTCGACTGGGTCAGGACGGCCGCGACCAGGGCCGGGGAGTGCCCCTGCTTGCGGAGATCGCTGACGATGGCCAGCACATCCCGCTCGCTGCTGTATGGCGGAAGGGAGTCGAGCAGGCGCAGCCCTTCCGGGCTCAGCAGGGCGACCAGCTCGGAGCGTTCCATGCGCTCAACGCTACCCCGGACGTCCCGGCCCGCCCGGCCTGGCACTCACGTTGCGTGACTGCTAACGCACCCCCTAGACTCGTGTTAGCACTCTCACTGCGAGTTTGCTAATCAGTCTTAGTAGAGACACTGTTCTTCACAGGAAAGGGGTCAACGTGTCGGTCTCCATCAAGCCGCTCGAGGATCGCATCGTCATCAAGCAGGTCGAGGCTGAGCAGACCACTGCTTCCGGTCTGGTCATCCCCGACACCGCCAAGGAGAAGCCGCAGGAGGGCGAGGTCGTCGCGGTGGGTCCGGGTCGCATCGACGACAACGGCAACCGCGTCCCGCTCGACGTCGCTGTCGGCGACAAGGTCATCTACTCGAAGTACGGCGGCACCGAGGTCAAGTTCGGCGGCGAGGACTACCTCGTCCTGTCGGCCCGCGACGTGCTCGCGGTCGTCGTCCGCTGACGAACCCTTCACCGACGGCCCGGATGCTCTGAGCATCCGGGCCGTCGTCGTTCCCGGCCACGGCGGTAGAGTCGGACGAGTGGCACCCTCCGACGACCTCAGCTCCCACCGCACGTCCGGACTCGTCTACGCGGTCTCCGCGTACGTCCTCTGGGGCATCCTCCCGATCTACTTCCTGGCGCTCGCGCCGGCCAGCGCCTGGGAGATCGTCGGCTGGCGGGTGATCTTCTCCCTGGGGTTCTGCGCGATCGCGATCACCGTGACGCGCTCCTGGCGGGCGTTCACCGTACTGCTCACCGACAAGCGGGTCCTGTTCACCATGGGCCTCGCCGGAGCCCTCATCTACGTCAACTGGCAGACCTACGTGCTGGCGACGGTGAGCGGCCACGTCGTCGAGGCGGCCCTCGGCTACTTCATCAACCCGATCGTCACCGTGTTCCTCGGCGTCGTCGTGCAGCGCGAGAAGCTGCGCGTCGCCCAGTGGGTCGCCGTCGGCGTGAGCGTCGTCGCCGTCATCGTCCTGGCCGTCGGCTACGGCTCGATGCCGTGGATCGCCCTCATCCTCGCCTTCTCGTTCGGCCTCTACGGGCTGATCAAGAAGCGCGTCGGCAACCGGGTGGATGCGCTCTCCGGCCTGACCCTCGAGACGATGTGGCTGACCCCTGTCGCCATCATCCAGCTCGTCGTCGTCGCCGTCACCGGTGCGCTCACGATCGGGACGGCGGGCGTCTGGCACACGGTGCTGCTCGTCGGGGCCGGCGTCATCACGGCCGTCCCGCTGCTGTTCTTCGCGGCGGCCTCCCGGCGTCTCCCTCTCGTCTACATGGGCTTCATCCAGTACTTCGCCCCGTTCATCCAGTTCGTCGTCGGCGTCGCCGTACTGCACGAGGCGATGCCGCCGGAGCGCTGGGTCGGGTTCGCCATCGTGTGGCTCGCGCTGCTCATCCTGAGCATCGACATGATCGTCGCCGCACGGCAGGGCAAGCGCGCGGCCGAGCTCGATCTGGCCCCGGTCGACTGACCGCGCACCGGCCGGAATATCCGTCCAGATTCTGCCGTTACCATTGAGCATCCACAGTCGCGCGTCCTCACACGGGATGCATTTTTGAAGGGGTGAGATGGATCAGGCGGATCCGTTCGGTTTCATCGGTTTGACCTACGACGACGTCATGCTCCTCCCCGGGCATACCGACGTCATCCCCAGTGAGGCGGACACCACCACCCGCCTGACCAAGCGCATCTCGATGGCGACCCCGCTGCTCTCCAGCGCGATGGACACCGTCACCGAGTCGCGCATGGCCGTCGCCATGGCGCGCCAGGGCGGTATCGGCATCATCCACCGCAACCTCTCGATCGAGGACCAGGCGTCGCACGTCGACAAGGTGAAGCGCTCCGAGTCGGGCATGATCACCAACCCGGTGACCACGACCCCGGAGGCCACCGTCGAAGAGGTCGACGCGCTCTGCGGCCAGTTCCGTGTCAGCGGTCTCCCGGTCGTCGAGCCGGACGGCACCCTGGTCGGCATCATCACCAACCGCGACATGCGGTTCGTGTCGCCGTTCGAGCGGTCGACCACCAAGGTCCGCGACGTCATGACGCGCCAGCCGCTCATCACCGCCCCGGTCGGCATCGACCCCGACTCGGCCGTCGCCATCTTCGCCGAGCACAAGATCGAGAAGCTGCCCCTGGTGGATGCGGACGGCAAGCTCCGCGGACTCATCACGGTGAAGGACTTCGACAAGAGCGAGAAGTACCCGGACGCCACGAAGGACGACGAGGGCCGGCTGCGCGTCGGCGCCGCGATCGGGTTCTTCGGAGACGCCTGGCAGCGCGCGATGACGCTGGTCGACGCGGGCGTCGACGTGATCGTCGTCGACACCGCCAACGGCGACAGCGCCGGCGTGCTCGACATCATCCGCCGTCTCAAGGCAGAGCCCCGCGCGTCGCACGTCGACGTCATCGGCGGCAACGTCGCCACCCGCTCTGGCGCACAGGCGCTCATCGACGCGGGCGCCGACGCCATCAAGGTCGGCGTCGGCCCCGGCTCCATCTGCACCACCCGCGTCGTCGCCGGTGTCGGCGTTCCGCAGGTGACGGCGGTCTACGAGGCGTCGCTCGCCGCACGCGAGGCGAACGTCCCGCTCATCGCCGACGGCGGCCTCCAGTACTCGGGCGACATCGCCAAGGCCCTCGTCGCCGGAGCGGACAGCGTCATGCTCGGGTCGCTGCTGGCCGGGACCTCGGAGTCGCCGGGCGAGCTCGTGTTCGTCAACGGCAAGCAGTTCAAGAACTACCGCGGGATGGGGTCGCTCGGCGCCCTGCAGACCCGCGGCAAGAAGACGTCCTACTCGCGCGACCGCTACTTCCAGGCGGACGTGCCGAGCGACGAGCAGCTGATCGCCGAGGGCATCGAGGGTCAGGTGCCGTTCCGCGGTCCGCTGTCCGCGGTCGCGTACCAGCTGGTCGGGGGTCTGCGGCAGTCGATGTTCTACGTCGGCGCCCGCACCATCCCGGAGCTCAAGTCGCGCGGCAAGTTCGTGCGCATCACAGCGGCCGGGCTCAAGGAGTCGCACCCGCACGACGTGCAGATGGTCGTGGAGGCGCCCAACTACCGTCGCTGACACGCAGGTCCAGGTCTGAGAAACCGCCGCCCGTTCCCTCGGGCGGCGGTTTCGTCTACTCTGGAAGGCTTTGCCCGCCTCCCAGATCAGGATCACCCCATGAGCCACATCGACGTCTCCGGCGTCTCCTACACGCTCGCCGACGGCCGACCGCTTCTCGACGACGTCTCGTTCCGGGTCGGGGAGGGGCGCGTCGGCGCTCTCATCGGCGCGAACGGGGCGGGGAAGTCGACCCTGCTCCGGATCATCCGCGGTGAACTCCGGCCCGAATCCGGAGGCGTCGTGATCGACGGCGGTCTCGGGGTGATGGACCAGTTCGTCGGGCATGTCCGCGACGACCGGACGGTGCACGACCTTCTGGTGGGAGTGGCGCCGAAGGCGGTGAAGGCCGCTGCCGAAGCGCTGGAGGCCGCTGAGAACGCCATCATCGAACGCGACGAGACCGACACGCAGCTGCGCTATGCGACCGCGCTCGCCGAGTACGCCGACGCCGGGGGATACGAGCAGGAGGTCGTCTGGGATCAGTGCACGGTCACCGCGCTCGGCGTCCCGTTCGAGCGTGCGCGCCATCGGGCGGTCCGCAGCCTGTCCGGCGGTGAGCAGAAGCGGCTGGTGCTGGAAGCGTTGCTGCGCGGCCCGGAGCAGGTGCTGCTGCTGGATGAGCCGGACAACTATCTCGACGTCCCGGCGAAGCGCTGGCTGGAGGAGCAGCTCCGCGCGACGCAGAAGACCGTGCTGGTCGTCTCGCACGACCGGGAGCTGCTCGCCAACGCGGCAGACAGGATCATCACGCTGGAGCTCGGCGCTGCCGGGAACACGACGTGGACGCACGGCGGCGGATTCGCCGGCTACCACGAGGCACGGCGCGAGCGGATGGACCGGCTCGAGGAGCTGCGCCGCCGGTGGGACGAGGAGCACGCCAAGCTGAAGGCGCTCGTGCTGCGCTTCAAGGAGAAGGCGAAGTACAACAGCGATCTCGCGAGCGCCTATCAAGCCGCGCAGACCCGCCTCGCGCGCTTCGAGGCCGCCGGGCCGCCGCAGGCGGTGCCCCGCGAGCAGAACGTGCGGATGCGCCTGACCGGGTCCCGCACCGGCCGCCGGGTGCTCCAGGTCGACGACCTGGAGCTCACCGGGCTGATGCGCGCGTTCGACACGGAGGTCTGGTTCGGTGAGCGCATCGCGGTGCTCGGGTCGAACGGTTCCGGCAAGTCGCACTTCCTCCGGCTGCTCGCGGCCGGGGGCACGGACCCCGACCCGGCGGCGGGCCACCTCGCATCGGCGGAGTCCGCCGGCGCGCCGGTGCCGCACACCGGCACCGCGAGACTCGGCGCGCGGGTCGCCCCCGGCCTGTTCGCCCAGGCCCACGAGCATCCCGAGCTGGTCGGGCGCACGCTGCTGGAGATCCTGCACCGCGGGGACGAACGACGTGACGGGCTCCCGCGGGAGGCGGCGAGCCGGGTGCTCGACCGCTACGGGCTCGCCGGGGCCGCTGAGCAGACCTTCGAGTCGCTCTCGGGCGGCCAGCAAGCGCGCCTCCAGATCCTGCTGCTCGAGCTCTCCGGTGCGACCCTGCTGCTGCTCGACGAGCCGACCGACAACCTCGACCTGGTCTCCGCGGAGGCGCTCGAGGAGGGTCTCGCCGGTTTCGAGGGGACGGTCATCGCGGTCACGCACGACCGCTGGTTCGCCCGCGGCTTCGACCGGTTCCTGGTGTTCGGCTCGGACGGCGCGGTCTACGAGGCCGACGAGCCGGTGTGGGACGAGCGGAGGGTCAGCCGGGCACGGTGACGGCTGGTCGGCGTCAGCGGCGGTCCAGCTCGGCGATCCGGTCGATCGCCTCGGTCAGCACCTCCGGGGAGCATGCGAGATTGAGCCGGATGAAGCCGGCGCCGGGCGCGCCGAAGTCGATCCCGGGGTTGACCGCGACGCGGGCCTCCTCGAGGATGCGCGCCGCCGGGTCGTCGCCCCAGCCCAGCTCGCGCAGATCGATCCAGGCGAGATAGCCGGCGAGCGGCTCGCGGTAACGGGCGCGCGGCAGGCGGTCGGTGAGCAGGACGGACAGGAGCTCGCGGTTGGTCTCGATCGCCCGCAGCACGTCGTCGAGCCAGGGTCGCCCGTCCCGGTAGGCCGCCTCGGTGGCGATGCGGCCGAAGTGGCTGGTGCGCACCTCCACCTCGATGGGCAGAGCGTGGATGCGTTCCGCCTGCCCGGGCGACGCCGTCACGAACAGCGCGCACTTGAGCCCCGCCAGGTTCCAGGCCTTGCTGGCGGAGTGCGCGGCGACGCCGATGCGCCGGGCGTCGTCCGACACGCTGAGGAACGGCGTGAAGGTCGCGTCGGAGTGGGTGAGCGGCGCGTGCACCTCGTCGCTCAGAACGAACACGCCGTGGTGGGCCGCGAGCGCCGCGACGGCCTCCAGCTCGGCGCGCGGGTGGACCAGCCCGAGCGGATTGTGCGGATTGCACAGCAGGAACGCCTTCGCCCCTCCCGCGAACGCCCGCTCCAGGCCCGCCAGGTCGAGCGCCCAGCCGCGCCCGTCCGTGCCGCCCTCCCGCAGCGGCACCTCCTCGACCACGCCGCCTGCCTCGGGGATGAGCTCGAAGAACGGCGGGTAGACCGGGGTGGTGATGACGACCCGGTCGCCGGGCTCGATCAGCATCCGCAGCGCCTCCACGATCACCACGCTCACGTCGGTGGTGGTCCGGGTCTGCGCAGGGTCGACCTCCCAGCCCCAGCGGTCGCGCGCGAAGTCGGCGAAGGCGCGCTGCGTGCGATCGTCCGGCCCGATGTAGCCGGTGTCGCTGCGGTCGACCGCCGCGTGCAGCGCCGCGGCGACCGGGGGAGCGAGCGGGTAGTCCATCTCGGCGACGAACAGCGGGAGGACGTCGTCCGGATACGCGCGCCACTTCTCGCTGGTGCGCTGACGGAGACGGCTGAGGGGTTCGGCTTCGACGGTCACGACATCCACCTTTCCACAGGCCCCCGACGCCGGACAGGTGCGCGGCCTAGACTGAAGCGCGTGAGTATGGAGATCGAGATCGGCCGCGCCAAGCGCGCCCGCCGTGTGTACGCCTTCGACGACGTGGCCGTGGTTCCGAGCCGCCGCACCCGCGACCCGGAGGACGTCTCCGTGTCGTGGACGATCGACGCCTACCAGTTCTCCATCCCGTTCATCGCCGCCCCGATGGACTCGGTGGTCTCGCCGACGACGGCCATCATGATGGGCCAGCTCGGCGGCCTCGGCGTGCTCGACCTCGAGGGCCTCTGGACCCGGTACGAGGACCCCGAGCCGCTGCTTGCCGAGATCCGCGAGCTCCCGGCCGAGCGCGCGACGAGCCGGATGCAGGAGATCTACTCCGAGCCGATCAAGCCGGAGCTCGTCACCCGACGGCTCGCCGAGATCCGCGAGGGCGGCGTCACCGTGGCCGGCGCGCTCTCGCCGCAGCGCACCCAGGAGCTCTACGAGACGGTCGTCGACGCCGGCGTCGACCTGTTCGTCATCCGCGGGACCACGGTCTCCGCGGAGCACGTGTCGAAGAACGTCGAGCCGCTCAACCTCAAGAAGTTCATCTACGAGCTCGACGTCCCCGTCATCGTCGGCGGCGCCGCCACCTACACCGCGGCGCTGCACCTCATGCGCACCGGCGCGGCCGGCGTGCTCGTCGGCTTCGGCGGCGGCGCGGCGTCCACCACGCGATCCACCCTCGGCATCCACGCGCCCATGGCTACCGCCGTCGCCGATGTCGCCGGCGCCCGCCGCGACTACATGGACGAGTCGGGCGGCCGCTACGTGCACGTCATCGCCGACGGCGGGCTCGGCAGCTCCGGCGACATCGTCAAGGCGATCGCCTGCGGCGCCGACGCGGTCATGCTCGGCACCACGCTCGCCCGCGCCACCGACGCCCCCGGGGGCGGCTGGCACTGGGGCGCCGAGGCGCATCACTCGCAGCTGCCGCGCGGCAACCGCGTCGCCGTTGGCCAGGTCGCGCCGCTCGAGGAGGTCCTCTACGGGCCGGCTCCCGTGGCCGAAGGCTCTGCGAATCTCGTGGGAGCCTTGCGCCGGAGCATGGCCACGACGGGATACTCGGACGTGAAGGAGTTCCAGCGCGTCGAGGTGGTCGTCGCGCCGTACCGTACGCAGTAGAGCAGCGCCGGCCGATGGCGGCCGGAGAGGGAGAGAACGATGGTGAAGTCCCAATCTGCCCCAGGCGGCGACAGGCATGCGACGCCCGCATCGAACCCGGCCGTGACCTACCCGTCGCGGCTCGGTCCGGCGGAGCGCGCGGCGGCGATCGCGGCGCTCAAGGACACCGAGCTCGACATCCTGGTGGTCGGCGGCGGCATCGTCGGCGCGGGGTCGGCGGTGGATGCGGCGACGCGGGGTCTCACCACCGGACTCGTGGAGGCGCGCGACTTCGCCTCGGGAACCTCCAGCCGGTCGTCCAAGCTGGTCCACGGCGGCATCCGCTACCTCGAGCAGCTCGACTTCCGCCTGGTCCGCGAGGCCCTCATCGAGCGCGGGCTGCTGCTGCAGCGCATCGCTCCGCACCTCGTGAAGCCCGTGCGCTTCCTGTACCCGCTGCACAAGCGGGTGTGGGAGCGCTTCTACATCGGCGCGGGGATGATGCTGTACGACATCTTCTCGTACACAGGAGGCCGGCCTCCCGGCGTCCCGCACCACCGGCACCTGAGCAAGCGGCAGGTGCTGAACGCCATTCCGTCCATGAACAAGGACGCCCTGGTCGGCGGCATCACCTACTACGACGCGCAGGTCGACGACGCCCGCTACGTCGCTAACCTGGTGCGGACCGCGGCGCACTACGGCGCCCACATCGCCTCCCGCGTGCGGGTCGAGGGCTTCATCAAGGTCGGCGAGCGGGTGGTCGGCGTCCGGGCCCACGACCTCGAGACCGACGAGCGGTTCGACATCCGCGCCAAGCAGGTCGTCAACGCGACCGGCGTCTGGACGGACGACACGCAGTCGATGGTGGGGGAGCGCGGCCAGTTCAAGGTGCGCGCGTCCAAGGGCATCCACCTGGTGGTGCCGCGGGACCGCTTCCAGTCGACGATGGGCCTCCTGCTGCGCACCGAGAAGAGCGTGCTCTTCGTCATCCCCTGGGGCCGGCACTGGCTCATCGGCACGACGGACACCGACTGGCACCTCGACAAGGCGCACCCCGCAGCGACCGCCGCCGACATCGACTATCTGCTCGCCCACGTCAACGAGATCCTCAACATCCCGTTGACGCGGGAGGACGTCGAGGGCGTCTACGCGGGGCTCCGGCCCCTCCTTGCCGGAGAGTCCGAGCAGACGTCGAAGCTGTCCCGCGAGCACCTGGTCGCCCACTCGGTGCCGGGTCTCGTGGTCATCGCGGGCGGCAAGTGGACGACCTACCGCGTGATGGCGAAGGACGCGGTGGATGCCGCCGTCAGCGCTCTCGACGGCAAGACGCCCGCATCCACGACGATGGACATCGCGCTGGTCGGCGCGGAGGGCTACCAGGCCGCGTGGAACCGGCGCCACCGGATCGCCCAGGAGTCCGGCCTCCACGTCGCCCGCATCGAGCACCTGCTCAACCGCTACGGCACCTTCGCCGACGACATCCTCGCCCTCATCCGCGAGGACCCGTCGCTGGCGGACCCGCTGCCCGGCGCGGACGACTACGTCGGCGCGGAGGTCGTCTACGCGGCGACGCACGAGGGCGCGCTGCACCTGGAGGACGTGCTCGCCCGGCGCACGCGCATCTCCATCGAGGCGTGGGACCGCGGCGCCTCCGCCGCCCCGGTCGCCGCGTCCCTCATGGCGCGCGTGCTCGGCTGGGACTCGGACCGGGAGGAGCGCGAAGTGCGCACCTACCTGCGGCGGGTCGAGGCGGAGCGCGCCAGCCAGCTGCAGCCCGATGACGAGTCGGCCGACCGCATCCGCCTCGAAGCGCCCGACATCGTCGAAGCCGACGCCGCCGCCGCGAAGTCCGCGTCGAAGGCTGCCGCAGCGAAGGCCGGAACGGCGAAGGCCGGCACGTCCCGGGCCGGCACTCCGACGAGCGCCGACCAGGCGCCGAAGCACGTGCAGGGCGCAGGCGCGGAGGACGCACCCCAGACCGACGGCTAGACCCCAGACCGACGGCTAGACCCTAGACCGACGGCTAGGCGCCGCACCGACGCGAGGCATCGCACGAGGCCCTTCCGGAGTCCGCTCTCCGGGAGGGCCTCCGCGCGCCTCCGGTAGGCTGGAGGCATACCCCCCTTATGCCGGCCCACCCGGCGGATGGAGACGGATGATGGTAGACGTTCGACGGGTGAAGCTGCCCGGGGTCGGAGTGCTCCACACCTTCGTGACCGACGATGGCGGCAAAGTCGGCGTCATCGCGCACCGGTCCGGCCACAGCGACCTGATCACCTTCTCGGACCACGAGGACGGCAGCGACGTCACCAAGGTGTCGCTCCGGCTCAACGAGGATGAGGCACACACGCTGGCGGAGCTGCTCGGCGGCACGCAGATCACCGAGGCGCTGACGGCGCTCGACCAGATCCCCGGCCTCAGCATCGACTGGTTCACCGTCGACTACGACGACTACATCGCCGGCCAGCAGCTCGGCGCCCCCGGCGACCGCGGCTTCGTCGGCCTCACGGTCGTCGCCGTGGTGCGCGGGGACTCCGCCAACCCGGCGCCCGCTGCCGACTTCAAGGTGTTCCCGGGCGACACGCTCGTGGTCGCCGGAACGCCGGAGAAGGTCGCGAAGGCGTTCTCGTTCTTCCGCACGGGCGAGGTCGCCCACCGGGTCACCGCCGACGCTCCGCCCGGAGGCTGATCGACGATGCATCTCGGCGAAGACCTCATCATTCTCGGCATCCTCCTGCTCGTCGCGTACGTGCTCGGGCGCCTCGGCAGGCTGGTGAGTCTCCCCGCGATCCCCATCTACATGCTGGTCGGATTGCTGGCCAGTCCGCACACCGGCTGGTTCCCGCTCAACTTCGAGAGCGACTACATCGAGCTCATCGCGATCTTCGGGCTCATCCTGCTGCTGTTCAATCTCGGCCTGGAGTTCGACCAGGACGAGTTCTTCGGCAACTTCGGCAAGCTGATCGTCTCCGGCGGCTCGTACATCGTCATCAACATGGGCGTCGGCCTGATCTTCGGGTTCATGGTCGGCTGGGGAACGCGGGAGGCGCTCATCATCGCCGGGATGACGGCGACGTCGTCCTCGGCGATCGTGACGAAGCTGCTGATCGAGCTCCGGCGGCTGGCGAACACCGAGACCCCGATGATCCTCGGCGTCACCGTCGTCGAGGACATCTTCATCGCCATCTACCTGGCGATCGTCTCCGTCGTGCTCAGCGGCGAGACCGACTTCTGGCCGGTGGTCGGCAAGCTCGCGATCGCCTTCGCCTTCCTGGTCGTGATGTTCACGGTCGCGCGCTGGGGCGGCCGGTTCGTCTCGCGGCTGTTCCGAACGAAGGACGACGAGCTCTTCACCATCCTGTTCTTCGGCTTCGCCGTGCTGTTCGCCGGCATCGGCGAGCTGCTCGGCGTGACCGACGCGATCGGCGCCTTCCTGATCGGCCTCGTCCTCGGGGCGACGAAGTACCGCAGGAAGATCGAGCAGATCGCCATCCCGCTGCGGGATGTGTTCGCGGCCTTCTTCTTCCTCAACTTCGGCCTCGCGCTCGACCCGGCCAAGTTCCCGTCCGTGCTGCTGCCCGTCGGGATCGCGGTGGTGCTCACCATCCTGCTCAACATCGGGGCCGGCCAGTTCGTCGCCTGGATCAACGGCATGGGCGTGCAGGCGGGCATCAACACGACGGTCATCCTGCAGAACCGCGGTGAGTTCGCCCTCATCCTCGCGACGCTGTCGCTCGCCGCCGGGCTGGACGAGCGCATCCAGCCGTTCGCCGGTCTCTACGTGCTCGTGATGGCGGTGATCGGGCCGATCCTCGCAGCGAACTCCGAGAAGATCGGTGCGATGATCCTACGGTCCGGGCCGTCACGCCGACGGGACAGGAAGAAGAAGCGCGAGCCCATGCTGGACGAGGAGATCGCCCTCGTCGAGGCCGCGACTGCCGACCTCGACTCGGACGCACGGCGCGAGACGACGAGCGCCGACGAGACGCAGCGGGCCGTCGACCGGATGGTCGAGCGGGCGATGCAGGAAGACACCAGCGGCGAACGGGAACGGGACTGACCATCGAGACGACCACGGGGGCCGAGCCGATCGCCGGCGAGACCACCCTCTTCCAGATGATGCGGCGCCCGCGGTGGATCGGCGCGCTCGTGTTCGCGCTGCTCCTCGCCGCCGGGTTCGCCTGGCTCGGCCAGTGGCAGCTCGAGCGTGCTGTCGAGTCCGGCAAGGCCGTCGAGGCGCCGAGCGAGACGGTGCTCCCACTCGCGGAGGTCGCCGGTCCGTCGTCGCCGCTCCGCGACGTGGCTGTCGGCCAGCTGGTCGAGTTCACCGGGACGTTCGTGCCGGAGGACTACCAGCTTCTCCACGACCGCCTCAACGACGGACGGAGCGGCTGGTGGGTCGTCGGCCACCTGAACCTGGAGCGGGACGGCCGGCCGGTGGCGCTCGCCGTCGCGCGCGGGTGGGCGCCGGACAAGGCGGCCGCGCAGGCGGCGGTCGAGCGGCTGTCGCGGCAGCCGGATGCCGGCCCGCAGCGCATCGTCGGCCGCATCCTGCCCGACGAGCAGCCCGAGGTGCCGACCGACAAGAAGGACCCGACGGCGATGCGGACGCTCGGCGTCGGCGCCCTCTACAACCTCTGGACCGGCGTCGACGATATGCCCGTGTACGCCGCGTACGTCGTCGAGCGCGGAGCGCCGGCCGGGCTCGTCCAGATCTCCTCCCCGCCGCCGATCGCGCAGACCGAGCTCAACTGGCTCAACATCTTCTACGCGGCCGAGTGGATCATCTTCGCCTGCTTCGCGGTGTTCCTCTGGTACCGCCTGGTGAAGGACGCCAAGCAGCGGGAGGACGAGCTGCGCGAGGAGCAGCTGCTCGAGCGCGAGAAGCAGGTTGCGGCTGCCGGGGAGAACCCCCGGGTCGAGCCTTTAGAATAGGCCCATGCCCCTCGCTCCCAAGCTCGAAGACTTCCCGAAGATCCGCGGGGCGCTCCGGTTCTACCAGGTGTTCGCGTACGTCACGGGCATCATGCTGCTGCTCCTGTGCGCCGAGATGATCGTCAAGTACGGCCTCGGGTACGAGCTCTTCGCGTTCAGCAACTACGGAGCCCTGACCTTCGTCCCCGTGCAGACCGCCGTCGCACCGACCGGCGTGGACCTGAGCACGGGCATCCTCATCGCGCACGGCTGGCTGTACGTCGTGTACCTGATCTCCGACTTCCGCCTGTGGAGTCTGATGCGCTGGCCGTTCACGAAGTTCGTGATGATCGCCCTCGGTGGCGTCGTCCCGTTCCTCTCGTTCTTCGTGGAGGCCCGCATCACCAAGCAGGTGAAGTCGTACCTGGCCGGCCGTGAGGCCGAGGCAGCCGACCTCGTGGAGGCGGCACATTAGCGGCGAGACAAGGAGCCCTGACCCGATGAGCACGGATGCGGCGTTCACCGATCTTCTGGGCGGAGCCGACTCCGCCAACCCGTCCGGGCCGGTCCTGGTGGTCGACTTCGGCGCGCAGTACGCGCAGCTGATCGCCCGGCGCGTGCGTGAGGCGAACGTGTACTCGGAGATCGTGCCGCACACGGTCACCGCGGCCGAGGTGGCCGCCAAGCGACCCTCCGGGATCGTGCTCTCCGGCGGACCGTCCTCGGTGTACGAGGAGGGCGCACCGCAGCTCGACGAGGCCATCCTCGATCTCGGCGTCCCGGTGCTCGGCATCTGCTACGGCTTCCAGGTCATGGCGACCGCGCTCGGCGGCGAGGTCGCGAAGACCGGCCAGCGCGAGTACGGCTCGACCGCCGTCCGGATCTCCGACTCCGGCGTCCTGCTCGAGGGGCAGCCGGCCGAGCAGACCGCCTGGATGAGCCACGGCGACTCGGTCGCCCGCGCGCCCGAGGGTTTCGACGTTCTCGCCTCGACCGACGGAACCCCCGTCGCGGCGTTCGCCAACGACGAGCGCAAGCTGTACGGCGTCCAGTGGCATCCCGAGGTCAAGCACTCCGCCTACGGGCAGGCCGTGCTCGAGAACTTCCTCCACAGGGCGGCCGGCATCCCGGCCGACTGGAACAGCGGCAACGTGATCGCCGACCAGGTGGCGGCCATCCGCGCCCAGGTCGGGTCCGGTCGCGTGATCTGCGCCCTCTCCGGCGGGGTCGACTCCGCCGTCGCGGCCGCCCTGGTCCACGAGGCCGTCGGCGACCAGCTGGTCTGCGTGTTCGTCGACCACGGGCTGCTCCGCAAGGACGAGGCGCGCCAGGTGGAGGAGGACTACGTCACCGCGACGGGCGTCCGGCTGGTGACCGTGAACGCGCAGAAGCAGTTCCTCGACGCGCTCTCCGGCGTCAGCGACCCGGAGACGAAGCGCAAGATCATCGGCCGCGAGTTCATCCGCGTCTTCGAGAAGGCGCAGGCCGACCTGATCGCCGAGGCGGCGAGCGAGGGCGACCCCATCCGGTTCCTCGTCCAGGGCACGCTGTACCCGGACGTGGTGGAGTCGGGCGGAGGCACGGGGACCGCCAACATCAAGAGCCACCACAACGTCGGCGGCCTCCCGGACGACCTGCAGTTCGAGCTCGTGGAGCCGCTGCGGACACTGTTCAAGGACGAGGTGCGCGCCATCGGCCGCGAGCTGGGACTGCCGGAGGCGATCGTCTCGCGTCAGCCGTTCCCCGGCCCGGGGCTCGGCATCCGCATCGTCGGCGAGGTCACGCAGGAGCGTCTCGACCTGCTGCGCGACGCCGACGCGATCGTGCGTGCGGAGCTGACCGCCGCCGGCCTCGATGCCGAGATCTGGCAGTGCCCCGTCGTGCTGCTGGCCGACGTGCGCTCGGTCGGCGTGCAGGGCGACGGCCGGACCTACGGCCACCCGATCGTGCTCCGCCCGGTCTCCAGTGAGGACGCCATGACGGCCGACTGGACGCGACTGCCCTACGACCTGCTCGCGAAGATCTCGAATCGCATCACCAACGAGGTGGACGGCGTGAACCGCGTGGTGCTCGATGTCACGTCGAAGCCGCCGGGGACGATCGAGTGGGAGTGATCCCGCACCGGTAATGCGGAAGGCCCGGGCTGCTGAGACAGCATCCCGGGCCTTCTGCGTGGAGCGGCGGCGTCAGTCGCGCGAGATCGCCAGCATGCGGAGGATCTCGAGGTACAGCCAGATGACCGTGACCATGATGCCGAAAGCACCCGACCAGCCGTAGATGCGCGGTGCGCGGTTCGCGACGCCCTGCTTGATCGCGTCGAAGTCGAGCACGAGCGAGTAGGCGCCGAGCAGGACGACCAGGAGGCCGATGATCAGGCCCAGCTTGATGCCGGTGTTGCCGAGCTCGACGCTGTTCAGGCCGAAGCTGCCGCCGGTCGCGCCCGTCCACATCAGGACCAGGTTGACCAGCGAGTAGGCGAGGTAGCCGAACATCGCGATGAGGAAGATCTTCGTGGCCTTCGCCGAGGCGCGGATCTTGCCCGAGGCGAAGAGCGCCAGGGTGACGCCCACGACGGCGAACGTCGCGATGACCGCCTGGATGACGATGCCCGACCACTGCGACTCGAAGAACATCGAGATGGCGCCGAGGAAGATGCCCTGCGCGGCCGAGTATCCGAGGATGAGGCCGGGGGAGGGCTTGCGCTTGAAGATGTTGACGAGCGCCAGCACGAAGCCGACGATCGCGGCGGGGATGGCGAGAACGGGGACGAACCAGCCGACGCCGGCGCCCGCGAGCAGGAGGACGAAGCAGATGGCCGTCTTGGTGATCGTGTCCTCGACCGTCATACGGTCGGTCTCCGCCGCCGTCGCCGACGGCGACTGGTACATCTGCTCCAGCTTCTCGGCGGAGACGGTCGCGGCCTGACCGTTGGGGGAGAACGCCGGGTTCGTAGAGAAGGCCGGGTTGTTGAGTGCCATGAGCTCCTCGTTCTATGGGTGGACCGGTTACCGGTCGTCTTCAGTCAAATCTACGGGGTTCTTTTCTGAGAGTTCTGACAGATTGCCATGAATCGAATCGGATCGCGATCCATTTCGCCAGCCAGGCGGCCCCGACGATGACCGCCGTGCTCGTGACGATCGTGATCCAGCCGTGCTCGTAGTCGTGGACGAACAGGGGGAGGAGGGCGCTCCAGGCGGCCGGGAGGAGGAGCACGGCGAACGACGGGAGAGGTCGGAGGCGGACGAGCAGCCAGGCCGCGAGGACGACTGCGTAGCACCAGGCGAAGCCCGAGCCGCCGAGCATGAGCCACGTGAACCCGAGCACGGGCAGCGGCACGGCGACCCGGCGGCCGATCGTCGACGGGAGCACGGCCCACCCCGCGGGCTGCATGAGAGACCCGATGAGGAGGAGGGTGAGGCTGTACGTCGTGGTGCCGAGCACGCATGCGGTCCCGACGACGAGCATCGCGAGCCCCGCGACCAGCCGGGGGCGGTACGCGCCCCAGCGGAGCGGGAGCAGGGAGGCGGGTTCCGTCCAGCCGCCGCGGCCGGGCGCGCCGGCGCCCGGCCCGGCGGGATCGCGGGGCGCGGGGGCCGTGCTGGAATCGGCGGACACCCGTCGATTCTGGCACTCCGATGCGGCCGCGGCGCGGCATGTCGCTGCCCGGGGTGGACCGCGTCCTCCGGGCTAGGATCGGGCCATGCGCGCGCGAACGGCTCCGGTGGTCATCGGCCACCGCGGAGCACCGGGGTACCGGCCGGAGCACACGCAGGGCTCGTACGAGCTGGCGTTCCAGCTCGGCGCGGACGCCGTCGAACCCGACATCGTCGCGTCGAAGGATGGTGTGCTCGTCCTCCGGCACGAGAACGAGATCTCCGGCACGACGGATGTCGCGGACCGCGCGGAGTTCGCCGACCGCCGGACGACGAAGGAGGTCGACGGGGTCGCGCAGACCGGCTGGTTCACGGAGGACTTCACGTGGGACGAGCTGTCGACCCTGCGCGCGCGGGAGCGCATCCCGGGCCTGAGGCAGCACAGCTCCACCTTCGACGGCCACTACCCGCTGCTCCGCCTCCGCGACCTGCTCGATCTGATCGACCGCGCGGGCGAGGGCTCTGCGCGGCCGCCCGGGCTCGTGGCCGAGCTGAAGCACGCGACGTACTTCGAGGCGGCGGGGTATCCGCTGGATGAGCTCCTGCTGCGCGATCTGGCGGACGCGGGCTGGACCGATCGCGCCGGAGTCGTGGTGGAGAGCTTCGAGCGCACCGTGCTGGTGAAGCTGCACGACCGCGGGTTCCGCGGGCGCCGGGTGTACCTGCTGGAGGATGCGGGCGCGCCGGCGGACCGCGTCGCCGCGCTCGGTTCGTCGGCGCCCGGCTACGACACCGATCTCAGCCTGCGCGGCCTGTACGCGCTCGGTTCGGCGGCTCCCTCGGCGGCCGACCGGGTGGACGGCATCAGCGTCGAGACCTCCCTGGTGCTGTCGTCCGGCTCCGTGTCCATGGCACTGTTCGGCGAGGACGACGCGGCGGACGTCGGCGCCGTCACTTCGGATCTCGTCGATCTCGCCCACTCGGCGGGCCTCGCCGTGTTCTGCTGGACGCTCCGCCCCGAGAACGCCATGCTGCCCGCCGAGTTCCGCACCGTTGCCGCCGGCGACACCGGCGGCGGCGCTGGCACCGACGCCGATGCGGCCTGGGGGGACTGGCGGCGCCACTTCTCGATCCTGCTGCACTCCGGGGTGGACGGCGTGTTCGCCGACCATCCCGACCTGGCCGTCGCCGTCCGCGACGGCCGCTGACCGCGCTCGCGACCGAATGACGGTGGCAGCGACTAAAATCGACTGCAGACATGACGAGCCTTCCCGACGCCCCGCAGACCACCCCTTCCTCCGTCCCGATCATCCTGGACGGGTGGCAGGGCGACGGTACAGACGTCGACGCGAACGCCCGCGCGGGCGGGCGGGGCTCGCGCGGATCGGCGGGCGCGGGCGGCCCCGGCCCGTGGCGTGGCCCGAGCGAGCGCCTGTTCGACGGCCTCAACCCGCAGCAGCGGGAAGCCGCGGAATACCGGGGCCAGGCCCTGTTGATCGTCGCGGGCGCCGGCTCGGGCAAGACCAGTGTCCTGACGCGCCGCATCGCCGGCCTGATCGAGAGCCGTGAGGCGTGGCCGAGCGAGATCCTGGCGATCACGTTCACCAACAAGGCCGCCAACGAGATGCGCGAGCGCGTCGAGCAGCTTCTCGGCGGCAAGGCGCAGGGCATGTGGATCTCCACGTTCCACTCGGCGTGCGTCCGCATCCTCCGTCGCGAGGCCGAGACGATCGGCAAGACGCCGAGCTTCACCATCTACGATTCCGGCGATTCCCGGGCGCTGCTGAAGCGCATCATCAAGGAGCTCGACGCCGACACGCTCGGCTTCACCGTCGGGAGCGCGGCGAACCGCATCTCGAAGCTGAAGAACGAGCTGACCGACCTCGAGACCCACGCGCGCTCGGCCAACCTGAGCGACCCGCAGGAGGTCATGTTCCTCGAGATCTTCCGCCAGTACACGCGGGAGCTCCGGCGCGCGAACGCGTTCGACTTCGACGACCTGATCGCCGAGACGGTCTTCCTGTTCCGCGCCTTCCCACGGGTCGCGGCGCTGTACCAGAGCCGCTTCCGCCACATCCTGGTCGACGAGTACCAGGACACCAACCACGCGCAGTACTCGCTGATCCGCGAGCTCACGATGCCGGTCGCGCCGGACATCGCCGACGAGCTGGAGGCGCACGGCCGCAACGTCGGCCCGCTGCGCGACGCCGCCGGCGTCATCCCGAGCGCCTCGCTCACAGTGGTCGGCGACTCGGACCAGTCGATCTACGCGTTCCGCGGGGCCGACATCCGCAACATCGTCGAGTTCGAGCGCGACTTCCCCGGCGCCAAGGTGGTCCTGCTCGAGCAGAACTACCGCTCGACGCAGAACATCCTGAGCGCCGCGAACGCCGTCATCGCCAACAACTTCGACCGCAAGGACAAGAAGCTCTGGACCGCGGTCGGCGACGGCGAGAAGATCGTCGGCTACACCGGGTACTCGGGACACGACGAGGCGCAGTTCGTCGCCGACGAGATCGAGAAGCTGCACAGCGCCGGGATGGACTACAAGGACATCGCGGTCTTCTACCGGACCAACGCCCAGACCCGTGCGCTGGAGGAGATCTTCATCCGCTCCGCCCTGCCGTACAAGGTGATGGGCGGCACGAAGTTCTACGAGCGCGCGGAGATCAAGGACGCGATGGCGTACCTGATCACGGTGGCGAACCCGAGCGACATGCTGGCGCTCCGCCGCATCCTGAACACCCCGAAGCGTGGAATCGGCCCGGCGACGGAGACGCAGCTGGCCAGCTATGCGGAGGACAACGGACTCACGTTCCGCGCGGCCATGCGCGATGCAGGCTCGCTCGGTCTCGGCCCGAAGGTGACGAACGCGATCCTGCAGCTGTCGAACCTGCTGGACGAGGCGGCGGCCAAGATCGATCCGTCGAACCCCGCCGGTGTCTCGCCGGTCGCGGACATCCTGACCTTCCTCCTCGACGGGAGCGGCTACCTCGACGTGCTGCGCAACAGCCGCGATCCGCAGGACGAGGCGCGAGCCGAGAACGTGGACGAGCTCGTCGCCGTGACCCGGGAGTTCGCGCGCAACAACCCGGACGGCACGCTGGTCGACTTCCTCACCGAGGTGTCCCTCGTCGCGGCCGCGGACGAGATCGACGACTCGAGCGGCTCGGTGTCGCTGATGACGCTGCACACGGCGAAGGGTCTGGAGTACGACGCCGTGTTCCTGACCGGGATCGAGGAGGATCTGCTGCCGCACCGGATGTCGGCGAACGAGCCGGGCGGACCTGCGGAGGAGCGACGCCTGTTCTACGTGGGGATCACGCGCGCCAAGAAGCGCCTGTTCCTGTCGTTGGCGATGACGCGCGCGCAGTTCGGCGAGACCGCGGTCGCCATGCCGAGCCGTTACCTGCAAGAGATCCCCGCAGATCTCATCGACTGGCGCCAGTCGCCGGGGTCGGCGAACGGCCGCGGCGGCACGCAGTCGCGCGCGCTCAACGCCCGGCGCCCCGGCCTCGGAGCGGGCTCGGGTGGCACCGGCTGGAACGACCCGCTCTCGTCGTCGACGTTCCGCCAGGAGCGGCCGAAGGCCGAGTGGCCCAACCGCGTCACGGGCAAGGTCCGCGACAACGGCGACCTGGAGCTCGCCCCCGGCGACCGCATCCGCCACGCCGACTTCGGCGAGGGCCGCGTCACCCAGGTGACGGGGCAGGGCGCGAAGCGCGTCGCGCACGTGCAGTTCGACAAGGTGGGCGCGAAGAAGCTCCTCATCAAGATCGCCCCGATCGACAAGCTGTGACGCCGGCCGCCCCGGCAGAGCGGAAGGGCTGGGCGCCGCGCAACCTCGAGGTGGGTATGCGGGCGGCCGTCGCGGTCGCCGTCCCCCTGTTCCTGCTGTTCGCGGCCGGTCGTCTCGATCTGACCGCATACGCGACATTCGGCGCCTTCACCGCTCTCTATGGAAGGAACGAGCCGTATCGGGTGCGCGTGCGGACGCTCACGGTCGCGGCCGTCGCGCTCCTGCTGAGCATCTCGGCCGGGGTGTGGCTCGCTGTGCTCGGCGAACCGCTCGCTCTGCTGGCGGTCGCGCTCGTCGTGGTCGTCGGCGGCGGGACCCTGTTCGTCACGATCTTCCAGATGGTGCCGCCGCAGGCCCTGTTCTTCGTGTTCGCGCTGCTGGTCTGCGCCGCCGTGCCGACGCCGGCCGCGGACGCCCTTCCTCGCATCGGCCTGGCGGCCGCGACGGCGGCGTTCGCCTGGGCCCTGACGATGTCCGGGTGGGTCCTCCGTCGCATCCCGGGGATCTCCCGCGGCCCGCTCGCCCGATCCGGGTTCGTGACCGAGCTCCGCCGGCGTCCGGGCGTCGATATCGGCGCGGTCCGTGATCCGCGCGTCTGGCTCACGGTCGCCCAGAACGTCGTGGGGGTGCTGATCGCCGGCGGGGTGGCTCTGAGCTTCGGCCTCGGACACGCGTACTGGGCCGTGGTGAGCCTGGTGGCCGTGATCCCTCCGGCCCGTGCAGCCCATTCGATTTCGCGGTCCGTGCACAGGATCGTGGGGACGGTGGTCGGCATCGCCGTCACTGCTCTGCTCCTCGTCTGGTCGCCTCCCGCCCTCGTGGTGATCTGCGTCATCGTGGTGTGCCAGTTCTTCGCGGAGATCCTGGTCGCGCGGCACTACGGCGCCGCTCTGGTGTTCATCACGCCGCTGGCGCTGTCGGTCTCGCACCTGTCGAGCCCGACGCCCTTGAACGTCCTGGTGGTCGACCGTGTGCTGGAGACCGTCCTCGGCGCGGGCGTCGGCATCGCGCTGGTGCTGCTCGCGCGCGTCGTCGAGCGTCGGCGAGGGCTCGCCGCCTAGCGCTCCCCGGACGGCCGCGGCGCACCGCCGCCGACGTGGTCCGTGCGCACGGCTCGATGGAGCTTCGCCCGATAGCGCTCGCGCGGGAGGTGTCGCAGCCGGAGCGGCAGCCGCGGATACACCGCAGCCGTCCAGCGGATCGCCCGCTCGAACCGGCGCTGCCGCCGGTCGTCCCAGGCGATCCCGAACTCCTGCCGCACAGGACCGGGGAGGAGACCCCCGGTGACGAGACGGACGAGAGGCAGCGTCGGACGCAGCCACCACGGGACCCTCCGCGGGAAGAGGATCTGGCGGGACACCGCCCGCACATCGTCGTCCACCCGGAGGGATGCGACCATCCGCTCCCAGTAGGTGTCGAAAGCCAGGCGTCCACTCGGCCACCGATCGGGCGTGAGCTGCAGGTTGGACAGCGCCCGCGAGAGCTCGTCGTACGCGCGGTCCTCCTGCGCCGGTGTCAGCGGACCGAACACACGCCGGTGCAGGTCCATCACTGTCTGGTACAGGGTGGCGGCCACCCAGAGCTGGAGCTCCGGGTCGTAGGCGTTGTAGGCCGGGCCGCCTGTCGTTCCCTCCGCGCGGACGGGTGCGTGGGCCCGGTTCACGACCCTCCTCATGGCCGCGCGCTCCGCCGGGGAGCCGAACATCGTCGCCGTGAGGTAGAGCATCGTGGCGTCGAACCGGTCCATCAACCGCGAGGCGAAGTCGCTGTGCTCCGCGACGCCCCGCCCGACCGCGGGATGTGCGATCTGCAGCAGAAGCGCCCGGCCTCCGCCCGCAAGTGTCAGTGCCTCGGACACGATGTCCTCGGCCTCGACCGGCCTGTTGCGGGGGTTCCTGCGCACCCGGCCATCCTGTCGCCGCCTCCTGCAAGGGAGCGGAGAGCCGCGCCTGTGCGCCGCTCACCGCGCGACCCAGGTCGAGCGGGCGCGTCGTGGCCGGAGATTCTGTCGGCCGGTGACGCGCGGCCGTCGACCGGGACGGCCGATCGCCTCCGGATCGAGGAAAGCCTCCTCCAGCGCTGCGCGCCGCCCGCGCGGCCGGCGCGCCCGCCGGGCGCGCACCCGCCCGGCGACCATCAGCAGCACTCCGGCCGCGCCGGCTCCCGACCCCCAGAGTGCGGGCGGCAGTGTGTCGGCGCCGGTGTCGGCGAGGCGCGTCTGCGCGAGGGCGGGTCCAGCGTCCAAGAGTGGGATGGCCGGGGTCGTGGCCCTGGTGATCTCGGTCGCGATCCCGAACTCGGAGGTCCAGGGACGCAGGCGCGTGCCGCCGCCCTCGGTTTCGGTGCGGGCCGGGTCGATCCGCTCCGTCCAGACGTAGTAGCCGTCGGCCGGAAGCGTGCACGTCGGTGTGGTGTACTCGCCCACCCCGTCGATCACCGTCTCGACCGTGCAGACGGTGGGCGATCCTTCCGGCGGGCCGGCGGTGCGCACGATCGGGTCGGCGAACGGCCCGTGCAGCGTGCTCTCGACGACCGCCGCGACGGGGGTGAAGCCGTCATCGCCGGAACGCACTCCCCAGGTCGGCAGCAGGCCGTCGCCCGCGTCGACGCTCACGGTGAGGTGGTCGGCGATGTCTGCGCCCGGATGCGCCTCGGCCAGTGACGTCTGCGTGCCCACCCGCGGCTGGAACGGCAGAGGGGACGGACCGGTCACGTGCGCCTCGGCCTGAGCGCTCGCCGTGGACGGCTGCGCGATCAGCACGGCCTGCGCATCCGTCGTCGGGAGGGCGACGGTGATGCGGTTGCCGTAGGGGAGATCCCCCGCCGTCGCGGCGGCGCTCACGGCGACGCTCGCCTCCGTTCCGGTCGGCCGGATCGCCACGTCGGTCCCCGAGCGGATGGTCGCCGTGCTCCCGCCGTCGTCGAAGTCCGCTCCGTCGAGCGTCACCGAGACGGGGTGGGCGCCGCCAGGGAGCAGCTCGGGGCCGGTGATGCGATCGACGGTCAGCTCGACCCGCACGCGGCCGGGTCCTGTCTCCGCGAGCTCGACGACGACGGCGGCCCGAACACCCGTCGACGCGCGGCTGCTCGCTTCTGCCACCATCTCGAGCGCTCGCGCGTAGACCGCATCGGCGTCCGCGCCCGCCCGGCGCGCCCGATCCCGGGCCTCTGCCTCGGGCAGCCCGGCGTGCATCCAGGTCGCCAGCTGGCCTGCAGCGGCCGTCATGCGGTCACCGCTTCCGGCCCAGGTCCGAGCGATGTAGGCGAAGACCGCGGACTGCTCCGGTGTCCACCCGCCGACCTCGGAGGCGTCCGCATACCGGTAGCCGATGCCGGTCGGCGCTTTCTTGCCGGGATGGAGGCAGAAGCCGAGGGCTCCGTCGTCGAAATGGTAGGCGCCGAGCCACCAGCCGTCCGAGGACAGGTAGCCAGGGCCGTGGCCGTCGCCCGTCAGCGCGCGAGCCGCCGTCGGAGTGAACAGGCTCTGCAGGACGCCCAAGAAGACGGCGAGCCCGGCGAGGCTCACCACGGTGATCAGAGTGAGAGGTCGATACGTCATGCATCCACGGTCGCCGGGAGGCCGGGCGAGAGGACCGCTTCAGCCCGATCGGTGGAGAACGCAGGCTTCTCTGCCGCTGTGAGCACATTCCCGGTTTCGGCTCGTTCAGGCGGAGGGACTACGATTCTGCGTGGCGAAATTATCTCGGCGTCGAGCTATTCTCGCGTCGGACCGCCAGAGAGAAATCAGCCGGCAGCCACGAGCGCACCGGGCAATCAGCGGATTGGATAACCGTGGATCTATACGAGTACCAGGCCAGAGACCTGTTCGAGAAGTACGGGGTCCCGGTCCTTCCGGGCATCGTCGCGGACACTCCGGAGGAGGTGCGCGCAGCGGCCGAGAAGCTGGGCGGCGTCACCGTCGTCAAGGCGCAGGTGAAGACCGGCGGCCGCGGGAAGGCGGGCGGCGTCAAGGTCGCCAAGAACCCGGACGAGGCGGAGGAGGCCGCGAAGGCCATCCTGGGTCTGGACATCAAGGGCCACGTGGTCCGTCGCGTCATGGTCGCGGGCGGCGCCCGGATCGCGCGCGAGTTCTACTTCTCGGTGCTCCTCGACCGCGCCAACCGCTCGTACCTGTCGCTGACCAGCGTCGAGGGCGGCATGGAGATCGAGCAGCTCGCGGTCGAGAAGCCGGAGGCGCTCGCTCGCGTCGAGGTCGACCCGCGCGGTGGCATCGACCACGCCAAGGCCGTCGAGATCGCCCAGGCCGCAGGCTTCCCCGATGAGCTCGTCGAGAAGGTCGCCGGCGTCTTCGTGAAGCTGTACGAGGTCTACACCGGCGAGGACGCGACCCTGGTGGAGGTCAACCCGCTCGTCCTCACCGAGGAGGGCGACATCATCGCGCTCGACGGCAAGGTCTCGCTCGATGAGAACGCCGACTTCCGTCACCCCGACCACCAGGCCCTCGAGGACAAGGACGCGGCCGACCCGCTGGAGGCCAAGGCCAAGGCGGCGAACCTGAACTACGTCAAGCTCGACGGCCAGGTGGGCATCATCGGCAACGGCGCGGGACTGGTCATGTCGACGCTGGATGTCGTCGCCTACGCGGGCGAGAAGCACAAGGGCGTCAAGCCGGCCAACTTCCTCGACATCGGCGGCGGCGCATCCGCCGAGGTCATGGCGGCGGGCCTGGACGTCATCCTGAACGACCCGCAGGTGAAGAGCGTGTTCGTGAACGTCTTCGGCGGCATCACCGCGTGCGACGCGGTGGCCAACGGCATCGTGAAGGCGCTGGAGATCCTCGGCGACGAGGCCAACAAGCCGCTGGTCGTCCGTCTCGACGGCAACAACGTCGACGAGGGACGCCGCATCCTGACCGAGGCCGCCCACCCGCTGGTGACCCTCGCGCTCACCATGGACGAGGGCGCCGACAAGGCCGCCGAGCTGGCCGCGAAGTAAGCGAAGGACGAACGAGAATGTCTATCTTCCTCAACAAGGACTCCAAGGTCATCGTCCAGGGCATCACCGGCGGCGAGGGCACCAAGCACACCGCGCTGATGCTGAAGGCCGGCACGCAGGTCGTGGGCGGCGTCAACGCCCGCAAGGCCGGGACGACCGTCACCCACGGCGACGTCGAGCTCCCCGTCTTCGGGACGGTCGTCGAGGCCATCGAGAAGACCGGCGCCGACGTGTCGATCATCTTCGTCCCGCCGGCGTTCGCGAAGGACGCGATGGTCGAGGCGATCGACGCCGAGATCCCGCTGCTCGTCGTGATCACCGAGGGCATCCCGGTGCAGGACTCGGCGGAGGCGTGGGCCTACGCCAAGGAGAAGGGCAACAAGACCCGGATCATCGGCCCGAACTGCCCCGGCATCATCACGCCGGGCGAGTCGCTGGTCGGCATCACCCCGGCGACCATCACCGGCAAGGGCCCGATCGGGCTCGTCTCGAAGTCGGGAACGCTGACGTACCAGATGATGTACGAGCTGCGCGACCTCGGCTTCTCGACCGCGATCGGCATCGGCGGCGACCCCGTCATCGGCACGACCCACATCGACGCGCTCGCCGCATTCGAGGCCGACCCGGAGACGAAGGCGATCGTGATGATCGGCGAGATCGGCGGCGACGCCGAGGAGCGCGCCGCCGACTTCATCAAGGCGAACGTGACCAAGCCGGTCGTCGGCTACGTCGCGGGCTTCACGGCTCCCGAGGGCAAGACCATGGGCCACGCCGGCGCCATCGTGTCGGGCTCCGCCGGCACCGCGCAGGCCAAGAAGGAGGCCCTGGAGGCCGCCGGCGTGAAGGTCGGCAAGACGCCGTCCGAGACCGCCGAACTGCTCCGCGAGGTCTACGCCGCGCTCTGAGCGCGCGACGCACGGACACCGGAGGCCGGGACCACATCGGTCCCGGCCTTCGTCGTACCCGGTCAGATACTCCCTGCCGCACACCGCGGCCCCGGCGCTACAGTGAGCGCACCGTGCCGGAAGGAGGCGCCGATGGCTCGTCCGACGAACACCGAGCTCCTGCAGCGCATCGCCGCTCTGGAGGAGGAGAACGCCGCCCTCCGCAGGAGCGCTGAGCCGGCGGCCGATGGCGACACCGTGCCGATCCCTCGGCCGGAGCCGGTGAAGCGGCAGCGCAGCTGGGCGTGGACGCTGCTCGCGACGGTCCTGATCGTCATCGGTGCGATCCTCGCGCCCGTCGCCGTGATCGCCTCGTGGGCGAAGGTCCAGCTGACGGACACGGACTCGTTCGTCGCGACGTACGCCCCGCTCGCCCACGACCCGGGCGTGCAGGCGTTCGTCACCGATGAGGCCGTGAAGGCTGTGCAGGACAACGTCGACATCGACCAGCTCACCTCCCAGGTGATCGACGGCATCACGGGCCTCGGCACCGGCCCGGTCGCCACCAAGGCGCTGGAGTCGCTGAAGGGCCCGCTGGCGCAGGGCATCGTGTCGCTGCTGCAGTCGACCGTCCAGCGATTCGTCGCCTCCGACGCGTTCGCACAGGTCTGGCAGCAGGCGCTCCGGACGAGTCACGACCAGCTGATCGCGACCATGCAGAACGACCCGAATGCGGCGATCACCGTCGGCTCGGACGGCTCGGTCGGCATCCAGCTCGGCCCGATCATCGACCGCGTGAAACAGCTGCTGGTGGAGCAGGGCGTCAGCTTCGCCGCGCAGATCCCGTCGGTGGATCGCACGATCACGGTCGCCCAGAACTCCTCCATCCCGACACTGCAGCTGTTCTACGGGCTGGCTGTCGCCGCCGGCGCATGGCTGCCCTGGGTCGCGATCGCTCTGCTCGCACTCGGTGTCGTCGTGGCGCGTCGACGCGCTCTCGCGCTCGTCTGGGCGGCGGTCGCACTCGCCCTCGCCATGGGAATCACTCTGGCGGCGATCGGCATCGGGCGGATCGTGTTCGTCTCCTCGGTGTCGCCGTCGCTGGTGCCGTCCGGGCTGGCGCAGACCCTGTATTCGACCGTGACGGACGCGATGATCGCGACCGCGGTCGCCGTGCTGGTGCTCGCCATCGCGGTCGCGATCGTCGGGTGGTTCTCCGGTCCGTTCGCCGTTCCCCGGCGGCTGCGTGGTTTCTTCGGCGCCGGGGTCTCCTGGGTCCGTGCATCCGCGGAGAGCCACGGCATCACGACGGGCAGGGCGGGGGAGTGGATGTACGCCCAGCGCACGCTGCTGCGGGCCGCGGTGGCGGTGATCGCCGCGGCGGTCGTACTGTTCGTCCGCCCGCTGACGCCCGCGCTGGTCATCTGGACCCTGGTGCTCGCAGCGCTCGTGGTCGCCGTGCTCGAACTGCTGCAACGACCGGCTATCACCGCGCCCGAGACGACCGACGACGAGACGCCGGTCGTCACGGTCTCCTGAGCGCCGAAGTGTCGGCGGCCTGAGCCGTCTGCGCGCCGGTAGGCTCCGTTCGGTCATGAGTCGCACAACCGTCGCCCTGCTCGCCGCGCTGGAAGCGCTCATCGTCGCCGCCATCGGCATCGGGATCTGCCTCGTCCCCATCACGATCCTCTGGGCGGCGCAGTATCAGCTGGGCGCCGATTTCACCGTGGTGTGGCGTTCGGCCGCCGATGTCTGGCTGGTCGGACACGGCGTGAACCTGACCGTCTCGCTCGACCCGCAGACGGTCGCGCAGCTCGGGCTTCCCGGCGCGGCCGTGCCGTTCCAGGTGACGATCGCGTTGCTGGGGTTCGCCGCGCTCAGCGCCGGGCTGGGCGTGCGGACAGGGATGCGCGCGGCGGAGACGGATCAGCGTCTCGTCGGCGCCCTCAGCGCGCTCGTGACCTTCGCCGTGATCTCGACCCTGGTCGTCCTGACCGCGGGATCCCCGATGGTGCAGCCGTCGATCTGGCAGGGCATCGTCCTCCCGCCGTTCGTGTACGGGGTCGGAATCGCGGCCGGTTTCGGGTTCGCGGCGCTGCGCGGAGGAGCTCTCTCCGAGACTCCGCGGTCGTCCCGGGATGACGGGGATGCGACCGGCGCCTTCGACGGCGGCTCCGGCGGCCCGACGTCCGGACGGACGGCCGCACCGGCCGTCCTCGCGGTGCTGCGGACGGCGACCGCACCGATCCCCGGCGCGCTGCGCACCGGAGCGGGTGCCGCCCTGCGGGCGGGGACGGCGGCGACCGCCATCGTGATCGGCGTCGCCGCACTCGTCGTCGCGCTCCTCATCTTCGGCAACTACGGATCGATCATCAGCCTGTACGAGCAGCTCCAGACCGGTGTCGCCGGCGGTGCTGCGCTGACCATCGGACAGCTCGCCGTCATCCCGAACGTGGTCGTGTGGATGGCGTCCTGGCTGGTGGGGCCCGGATTCGCCCTCGGCACGGGGTCGTCTGTGAGTCCGATCGGCACAGCGCTGGGGCCGGTGCCCGGGCTCCCGATCTTCGGCATCATCCCGGCCGGCGGCTGGAGCTTCGGGCTCGTCGGCGTGGTCGTCCCGATCCTTGCGGGCTTCGTCTCCGGGGTCCTCGTCCGCTCCCGCACGGCCGTGCGCGGACTGGACGGTCTGCGGGCGCTCCTGCTGATCGCCGTGGGGATCGGCGCGGTCGCGGGCATCCAGCTCGGGCTGCTGGCGTGGTGGTCGTCCGGCGCTCTCGGTCCGGGAAGGCTGCACGACGTCGGCCCGAACCCGTGGATCGTCGCGGGACTCGCGGCGGCGGAGGTCGCGGTCGCCGCCGCGATCGGGTTGGCGGCGGCCGGGCGCGGCCGGCGGTGACCGAGGCGGTAGCCGAGCGCCGCTAGGCTGGTGGCGTGCTCTCGATCGTGGTGCTGATCTCCGGTGGCGGCTCGAACCTGCGTGCCCTGCTGGAGGCGTCGGAGGACGCCGAGTTCCCCGCCCGCGTTGTGGCCGTCGGCGCCGACCGGGATGCGGACGGCCTGGAGCACGCGGAGCGCTTCGGCATCCCGACCTTCACGGTGCCCTTCACCTCGTACCCGAGCCGCGAGGAGTGGGGCGACGCCCTGCTCGAGCAGATCCGGCAGTGGGAGCCCGACCTGACCATCCTGTCCGGCTTCATGCGCCTGGTTCCGCCGCGCGTGGTCGAAGCGCTCTCGCCGTGGCTGATCAACACCCACCCGGCGTACCTGCCGGAGTTCCCGGGCGCTCACGCGGTCCGCGACGCCCTCGCCGCCGGCGTGACGCAGACCGGCGCCAGCCTGATCGTCGTCGACAACGGTGTGGACGCCGGCCCCATCATCAGCCAGGAGCGCGTGGAGGTGGAGCCGGGCGACACCGAGGCCGCCCTCCACGAGCGCATCAAACCCGTGGAGCGACGGCTGCTCATCGACGCCGTGCTCGACATCGCCAACGGACACATCGACCTCGAGGAGCTTGCCCGAGCATGAGCGGACCCCGTCACGACGCCAGCCTGTACCGCGAGCGGGACATCGTCCCGATCCGTCGCGCCCTGATCTCGGTCAGCGACAAGACCGGTCTGCTCGACCTGGCCGGGGCGCTCGCCGCGGCGGGCGTCGAGATCGTCTCGACCGGCTCGACGGCGCAGACCATCCGCGATGCGGGCCACGAGGTGACCGATGTCGCGAGCGTCACCGGCTTCCCGGAGTCGCTCGACGGGCGCGTGAAGACGCTCCACCCGGCCATCCACTCCGGGCTGCTCGCCGATCTGCGCCTGGCGTCGCATGAGGAGCAGCTCAAGGACCTCGGCATCGAGCCGTTCGAGCTCGTCGTCGTCAACCTGTACCCGTTCGTCGAGACGGTGGCCTCCGGAGCGGTCGGGAACGATGTCGTCGAGCAGATCGACATCGGCGGCCCGGCGATGGTCCGCGCCGCAGCGAAGAACCACGCGAACGTGGCGATCGTGGTGTCGCCCTCCGACTACGACGGCATCGTCGCGGCGGTCGCCGCGGGCGGAACGACCTTCGACCAGCGCCGTGAGCTCGCGTCGAAGGCCTTCGCGCACACGGCCGCCTACGACGGCGCCGTCGCCGCCTGGTTCGCCGGCGACGCCCCCTCCACGGACGACTTCCCCGAGCGCTGGGAGGCGCGGGCCGAGCTCAAGCAGACCCTCCGCTACGGCGAGAACTCCCACCAGGCGGCCGCCCTCTACGCCGACCCGAAGGGCGCCGGCATCGCCCAGGCGACCCAGCTCGGCGGCAAGGAGATGTCGTACAACAACTACGTGGATGCGGACGCCGCGCTGCGCAGTGCCTACGACTTCCGCGAGCCGGCCGTCGCCATCATCAAGCACGCGAACCCGTGCGGGATCGCGGTGGCGGACGACATCGCCGAAGCGCACCGCAAGGCGCACGAGTGCGACCCGGTGTCGGCGTACGGCGGGGTCATCGCGGCCAACCGCACGGTCACGCTCGCCATGGCCGAGACCGTGAAGGGGATCTTCACTGAGGTGCTCATCGCCCCGGCCTACGAGCCGGAGGCGCTGGAGCTTCTGCAGACGAAGAAGAACCTCCGCATCCTGCAGTTGCCCGAGGGGTACGCCCGGGCGCTGACCGAGTTCCGCCAGATCTCGGGTGGCGTGCTCGTGCAGGACTCGGATCGGTTCGATGAGTTCTCGTCCGCCGGATGGACGCTGGTGGCCGGCGAGGAGGCGGAGGCTGCGACCCGCGCCGACCTCGAGTTCGCGTGGAAGGCGTGCCGCGCGGTGAAGTCGAACGCCATCCTGCTCGCCCACGACGGCGCGTCCGTCGGGGTCGGGATGGGCCAGGTCAACCGCGTCGACTCGTGCACCCTGGCGGTGAGCCGGGCGGGAGAGCGCGCGGTCGGGTCCGTCGCGGCCTCCGACGCCTTCTTCCCGTTCGCCGACGGCCCGCAGATCCTGATCGACGCCGGTGTGCGGGCGATCGTGCAGCCGGGCGGCAGCATCCGCGACGAGGACGTGATCGCGGCGGCGAAGGCGGCCGGCGTGACCATGTACTTCACGGGCGAGCGCCACTTCTTCCACTAGGAGAACGCGCGGCGACGTTGCCTCCGCGGCCGGGTCGCGGGAGAATGGACGACGGTCCACAAGACCGTCACACCTTTTCGCCGCGATCCCACGAGGAGACACCGATGTCCGTCCTGCCCGCAGACCTGCCGCACGAAACACTGCACGTCGTGAAGGGGAGGCGGAGCGGCCTCACCATCAGCATCGCGGTCCACTCCACCGTCCTCGGCCCCGCCCTCGGCGGCTGCCGGGTCTGGACGTACGACTCCTGGCAGGAGGCGGTCGCCGACTCGCTTCGGCTGGCCGAGGGCATGACGCTCAAGAACGCCGCTGCGGGCCTCAACCGCGGCGGCGGCAAGGCCGTCGTCTACGTGCCGCGGGGCACGGTGCTCACGCCGACCGAGCGCTACGAGGCCATGCTCGATCTCGGCGACGCGGTCGAGACGCTCGGCGGCAGCTACATGACGGCGGAGGATGTCGGCACGAGCGCGGAGGACATGTCCGTCGTCGCGACGCGCACCGCCCACGTCTGCGGCCTCCCGCCGTCGGAGGGCGGTGTCGGCGAGCCCAGCGATGCGACCGCGGCGGGCGTCTACGCCGGCCTGCAGGCCACCATGGAGCGGGCGTTCGGCAACCGGGATGTCGCCGGCCGCCATGTCATCGTGCTCGGACTCGGCCATGTCGGGTCGCTCATCGCGATGCGTCTCGCGAGTGAGGGAGCCGTGCTGACGGTGACGGACGTGAACCCCGCGAAGCGCGCCCTCGCCGAGGCGCTCGGAGCCACGTGGGTGGAGCCGGAGGACGCCCACCGCGTCGAGGGCGACGTGTTCGTCCCCGCCGGTGTCGGCGGCGTGCTGACCGACCGGGTGATCGACGAGCTGCGGGTCGCGGCCGTCGTCGGTCCCGCGAACAACCAGCTCGCGCACCGCTCCGGAGCGGAGCGCCTGGCCGAGCGCGGCATCCTCTGGGCCCCCGATTTCGTCGTCAACGCGGGTGGTGTGATCTTCCTGTCGATGGCGGGCGAGCCCGGCGTGACGGCCGAGGCGACGCAGGAGCGCGTCGAGCGGATCGGCGACACGCTCGCCGAGATCTTCCGCGCGGCCGACCAGCGCGGCATCACCACGCTGCAGGCGGCGGACGAGCTCGCGCTCGGCCGGCTCCGGGAGCCAGCGAACGCATAGCAGCGCTCCGCTAGGTTGGATCCCATGACGTCTTCCTGGGGCCGCCGGCTCATCGCATCCCTTGTCGCTGCCCTCGTGGTGGTCCTCGTCGTTCACGCGGCGATGATCGCCGCGTTCTACGTGGGGAGCCTCGCCGGGTCGTCGGCCCCGTCGGGGGCGTTGATCGTCGCCGTCAGCAACTACTTCTCGCTGACCAGCGTCATCGCCTTCGTGCTGCTCTGGATCGCAGGCTTCGTCGGTGCCTTCGACCGGTGGTGGACGGCGCTGATCGCGGGCGTGCTGACCGGTGTGCTCGCGCCTGCGCTCGGGACGCTTCTCACGGCGACGGCGGGGAGCTCCGGTTCGGCGGGCTCGCCGCTCACCGGCGATCTGATCGTCGCGGTGCTCGGCACCCTGCTGGGGATCAACCTGCTCTACGCCGTCGCCATCACCGCGCTCACCCCGACCTTCGGCCGCTGGCTGTTCCGCATCGTCGAGGGCGCCCGCAGCCGGTTCGAGACCGACCGCAAGGTCGCGCTCGTCCGCATCCCCGCCGGCAACCTCGCCGAGGGCCTGGTCACCCACATCGACCGTCAGCCGGTGGATGCGGAGCGCGCGGACGCGCAGTGGGACGCCTACGTCGCCGCGCTGTCCGCGGCCGGCTGGCAGACCGTCGAGGTGGCGAGCGCCGACACGCTGGCCGACTCGGTGTTCGTGGAGGACACCGCCGTCGTCCTGGGCGACACCGCTGTGATCACGCTGCCCGGCGCGGAGTCCCGCCGCGCGGAGGTCGTCGGCACCGAGGCCGCGCTGCGCGCCCAGGGGCTGCACCTGGAGCGCATCGAGGCGCCGGGGACGCTCGAGGGCGGCGACGTGCTCAAGGTCGGCTCGACCGTCTATGTCGGCCGCGGCGGACGCACGAACGCGGAGGGCATCCGCCAGCTCCGTGCCATCGCGGCGCCGCTCGGGTACACCGTCGTCGCCGTGCCGGTCACCAAGGCACTGCACCTCAAGACGGCCGTGACCGCCCTGCCCGACGGAACCGTGATCGGCTACGAGCCGATCGTGGACGACACGCGCGTCTTCGAGCGCTTCCTCCCGGTGCCCGAGGCCCACGGCACCGCGGTCGTCGTGCTCTCCGACGACACCGTGCTGATGTCGTCCTCGGCTCCGCAGTCGGTGGCGCTCGTCGAGGACCTCGGCTACACGGTCGTCCAGGTCGACATCTCCGAGTTCGAGAAGCTCGAGGGCTGCGTCACCTGCCTCTCGGTCCGCATCCGCTGACCCCCTCCCGTCGAGTGGTGACATCACGTCACCACTCGACGCGATTTCCCGCAACGACTCACGTCTTGACGGGGTATTGCGTTTCCTGTGAACCTGGGCATAAGCTGTAGGGCTGCCTTGTCGCGGCACAACGGACGTGTACATCGAGGCTGAGAGGACGCCATGACGACGATCGAGACCGCACGAAAGATCACCGTGCCCGGGTTCGTCGCCGCCCTCGCGGCCGACGCCCGACCGTCCGGGCGGTAGCTCCCCGCCCTTCGCCGCGCCGCCGCGCGCGACACCGGGAGCGTCCGCGGACGCTCCTCGCATCCCCATCACAAGACCCGCCATCGTCGGCGTGTCTTCGGCGACTCCTCCGCGTGCTCGCCGCCGGCTCCATGACGTCGGACACTCACAGAAAACGGATCATCCATGTCTGTCGCCCAGACTCCGAACACACAGACTCCGAACACACAGACTCCGAACACTCGGACTCCGAAGACCGCCGCGAAGCGGAAGAGCACCGCGCGCATCCTGCTGCGCATCCTCCCGTACGCGAAGTCCGCCGCGCCCCGCATCGTGCTCGGCATGGTGGCCGCGCTGCTCGCCAGCCTGGTCGCGCTGAGCATTCCGCAGGTGCTCCGGTGGCTGGTCGACGGGCCGCTGTCGACGGGCGACCCGTCGGCCGTGTGGCCCGCCGCGCTGCTCGTGGTCGGGCTGGGCGCTGCCGAAGCGGTGTTCATCTCGCTACGGCGCTGGTTCGTGCTGACCCCGGGGACGCACGTCGAGGCGAAGATGCGCAACGCGCTGTACGCGCAGCTGCAGGACCTGCCCGTCGCCTTCCACGACCGCTGGCCGAGCGGCCAGCTGCTGTCGCGCGCGGTGAGCGACCTCAGCATGATCCGCCGGTGGCTGTCCTTCGGCATCGTGCTGCTGGTGGTCAACGTCGTCACCATCGTGGTCGGGTTCGCGATCCTGATCGGGTGGAACTGGATCCTCGGGCTCATCTTCCTGGTGTGCTCCATCCCGCTCTGGATCTACGGGTTCGTGTTCGAGAACAAGTACTCGGTGATCGCCCGGCGCAGCCAGGACCAGGCCGGTGACCTGGCGACGGCGGTGGAGGAGTCGGTGCACGGCATCCGCGTGCTGAAGGCATTCGGACGCGGAAAGCACGCCCTGAAGACCTTCGAGTCGCGCGCGGAGGAACTGCGCGGCACCGAGATCGAGAAGGCGAAGGCCATCGCCGGCATCTGGCTGTGGCTGCTGCTGGTGCCGGATGTCGCGTTCGGCATCTGCCTGGTCGTCGGCGTCTGGCTGTCCGCTCAGGGTCAGCTGTCGGTGGGCGAGCTCGTCGCCTTCTTCGCCACGGCGACCGTGCTGCGTTTCCCGGTGGAGTCGATCGGCTTCCTGCTGTCGATGACCTTCGACACGCGCACGGCGGCGGACCGCTACTTCGACGTGATGGACGAGGTCAACGCCATCACCGATCCGGCCGAGCCCCAGCGCATCGCGGAGCCGCGGGGCGAGCTCGTCTTCGACGACGTCCACTTCCGGTATCAGGACTCGCCGGAGCGCTTCCCCGACCTTCTCGACGGCGTCCATCTGACCGTCCGCCCGGGCGAGACGATGGCGCTGGTGGGACTGACCGGTTCGGGCAAGTCGACGCTCACAGCGCTGACGACGCGTCTCTACGACGTGACCGGCGGTGCGGTGAAGGTGGACGGCGTGGATGTGCGCGACCTGACCCGTTACGACCTGCGCAAGGCGATCGCCATGGCGTTCGAGGATGCGACGCTGTTCTCGGCGTCTGTGCGCGACAACGTCCTGCTCGGCCGCGACGACCTCGACCCCGCCTCGGCGGAGGCCGAGCGCGTGCTGACCGAGGCCCTCGAGGTGGCGCAGGCGGGCTTCGTCTACGACCTGCCGGAAGGCGTCGAGACGAAGGTCGGCGAGGAGGGGCTCAGCCTGTCCGGAGGCCAGCGTCAGCGGCTCGCCCTCGCGCGTGCCGTCGCCGCGAACCCCAGCATCCTGGTGCTCGACGACCCGCTGTCGGCGCTCGACGTCGACACCGAGGCCCTCGTCGAGGCCGCGCTGCGCCGGGTGCTCGCATCCACGACGGCCCTCATCGTCGCCCACCGCCCGTCCACGGTGATGCTCGCCGACCGGGTGGCGCTGCTGGAGGACGGCCGCATCACCGCGGTGGGGACCCACCACGACCTGCTCGCGACCAGCGAGCACTACCGCTTCGTCATCTCCAGCCTGGAGGACGAACAGAACGAAGAGATCCTCGAGGAGGTGAACCTGTGAGCACCACGACCGTCCTGGGCGTCGAAGGCGAGGAGCGCAACGACCTCAGCAAAGAGGAGAGCAGGCAGGTCCGGCGCCGTTCGCTGCGTCTGCTGGGCTCCCTGCTGCACCCCCTGCGGATGCGGCTCGCGCTGACGGCCGTCGTGGTCGTCGTGAGCACGGCCGCCCAGGTGGCGGGCCCCGCCATCATCGCGTTCGGCATCGACAACGGCCTCCCGGCGCTGCTGAAGCAGGACTGGTTCCCGCTGGCCGCCGCCGGCGCCGCCTACCTGGTCACCGGCGTCATCGGCGCCGTGCTCATCGCCTGGTACACGGTGCTGAGCGCTCGGATCAGCCAGGCCATCCTGCTCGACCTGCGCAAACGGGTGTTCCTGCACACGCAGAAGCTGTCGCTGGAGTTCCACGAGTCGTACACCTCCGGCCGGATCATCTCGCGCCAGACGAGCGACCTGGACTCCATCCGGGAGCTGCTCGACTCGGGCATCAACCAGCTGGTCCAGGGCTTCCTGTACATGCTGTTCATCGCGATCGCGCTGTTCTCGATCGACTGGGTGAGCGGTGTCGTGCTGCTGGTGTCGCTGGTGCCGCTGTACCTGCTGACGCGGTGGTTCCAGAAGCGCTCGCAGGTGCTGTTCCGCATCTCGCGGGTGGCGTCGGCGAAGCTGATCGTGCACTTCGTGGAGACCATGACCGGCATCCGTGCGGTCAAGGCGTTCCGCAAGGAGAAGCGCAACGAGAAGGACTTCGGCGGTCTGGTCGAGGAGTACCGCGACGTGAACGCCCGCGTCATCCAGCTGTTCGGGATCTTCGACCCCGGCCTCGTGATGATCGGCAACGTGACGGTCGGCGTCGTGCTGCTGGTGGGCGGCTTCCGCGTCGCCGACGGCCAGCTGGCGATCGGCGTGCTGCTCGCGGTGCTGCTGTACACGCGACGCTTCTTCGACCCGATGGAGGAGATGGCGATGTTCTACAACTCCTACCAGTCGGCCGCCGCGGCGCTGGAGAAGATCTCCGGCGTCCTGGAGGAGGAGCCCAGCGTTCCGGATCCGGTGCGGCCGGTCGACCTGTGGTCGGCGCAGGGGCACGTGAGCTTCGACGAGGTCTCGTTCGCCTACAAGAAGGACCGTGTCATCCTGCCGGAGTTCACGCTCGACATCCCGGCAGGGCAGACGGTCGCGCTGGTCGGTTCGACCGGCGCGGGCAAGTCGACGCTCGCGAAGCTGATCTCGCGCTTCTACGACCCGACGGCGGGCGCGGTGAAGCTGGACGGCGTCGACCTGCGCGACCTGCACCCGAAGGATCTCCGCAGGGCGATCGTGATGGTGACGCAGGAGGCGTACCTGTTCAGCGGCTCCGTCGCCGACAACATCGCCCTGGGCAAGCCGGATGCGACGCGCGACGAGATCGTGCGGGCGGCGGAGGCCGTCGGCGCGCACGAGTTCATCGAGGGTCTGCCCAACGGGTACGACACCGACGTGAACAAGCGCGGCGGCCGCGTCTCCGCCGGTCAGCGTCAGCTGATCTCGTTCGCCCGGGCGTTCCTGGCGGACCCGGCCGTGCTCATCCTGGACGAGGCGACGAGCTCGCTCGACATCCCGAGCGAGCGCCTGGTGCAGGAGGCGCTGCAGACGCTGCTCGCCGACCGGACGGCGGTGATCATCGCGCACCGTCTGTCGACGGTCGCGATCGCCGACCGGGTGCTCGTCATGGAGCACGGCCGTGTGGTCGAGGACGGCACGCCCGACGACCTGATCGCGGGCACGGGCCGCTTCGCCCAGCTGCACGCCGCCTGGCGCGACTCGCTCGTGTAGCGGCCGCGGTCGCGGGTCCGGAGGGGACCACGGGGAAGCTCCCGTGGTCCCCGTCGCCGTGTCAGGGGAGAAGGGCAGAAGTCAGCGCGGCTGATACGAAGAACGCCAACACGATCGCCGCGATGGCGGGAACCGGAGCCCACCAGATGCGCCCTCCGGCCCTGCGGGCGAGGATCAAGATCAGGATCGAGAGCACGGCGACCACGGAGACGCCGGGCGTGATGAGACCCACCCAGCCGAGGGCGGCGACATCGCAGGATGTTCCCGCCCCGCATGCGGCGACCCCCGTCTGAAGAAGGGCGACGACGAAGCTGCACAGGAACCCGAGGATGACCGCGAGCACGCTCAGCACGATCGCGGCCGCGCTGTCGAGGGTGGTTCCCGGTGATTCGCTTGGCATCTCGTTCATGAAGACGAGGTGACCACCCCGTTCGTGATGCGCGCGTCGTTCGGTTCCCGGCGGGGACCACGGGAAGCCTCCCGTAGTCCCCGCCGCCGGTCTCCGGGCAGGTAGGGGTCGAGTCAGCCGGCCGGGGACCAGGTCGAACGCGCCCGGGAGGGACGCAGCGTGCGGTGGCCGCCGCGGGCGTGCGGAGTGCGGCGCATGGTGGCGCCTTCGCGGGCCGGTGCCGTGCGGAAGAGGGGCAGGCGCGACAGGAGGCCGTCGCGCATCCCCTCGCGCAGCACGACCACCTCGCAGCCTGCGTCGATGCAGGCGCTCGCCGTCGCGCCGTCCGCGTACTGCTCGCCGCCACCGGCGGAGACGGTGATGCAGTCGCTCACCAGCGCGCGCCCGGCCGTCGCCAGCACGGTGGTGCGGGATGTCGCCGGGGCGACGAGCGAGCGGACCGTGCGGGCCAGCGCCGGCCATTCCGCCGGGCGGATCGCGGTGCCGTCCGAGAAGGTGTCGCCGAGGTCGAGGAGTTCCAGGCGGCGGCCCGTGGCCGCCGCGACGTCGCTGCTCGCCCGCACGGCGCGCTGCAGCAGCGCGACGAGGTCGGATGCGCCCGTCGCGGCGGCGACGGGGAGCGACAGCCCGGCCACCTGCACTCCGAGGGCCGACGCATGCCGCGCGACGGGAACGGCGATGTCCGGGTCGACCCGCAGCAACACGGCCGTTCCGGCCGGAGCGGACACGAAGGTATCGAGGTCGTACGGGTCGTCGACGACGAACAGCCGGACGCCGGCCGCCCAGGCGGAACGCCGCTGCAGCCAGCGGGCGCCGGGCGCGGCATGCAGCACCCGGCCGAGGTCGGCATCCACCCGGCGCAGGGCGGGGAGGGCCGCTTCGTGCGTGATCGTGAAGCCGGCGCCCTCCGCCGAGATGGTGCCGAGCAGAGCAGGATGCGCGAGCGCGCTGACGTCGTAGTGCACGTCCACCCAGGGGAACGCCTCGCGCAGGTCGCGGAAGCGGCGGGCAGCGCGCGCCAGGTCGATGACGACGACGGGCAGTTCGGGGCCACCGCGCCGCCCGCGCCCGGAGGGACGGCCGTCCACCGCGACCGCCCCGGTCGCCGCGTCCGTGAGGACGGCAGCGGCGCCGGTCGGGTCGGCGGTTCGGGTCGCGGTGGACATCGCCATCTCCTCGGGTGGAACTGCGGCCCGCTCTGCGGCGGGCGACCCCATCGTTCGGGTCGATGAGGTTGTCTCACATCCTGGTCCTGCCCCTGATGGCCCACATCCGGGGGGTCACCTCATTCCGATTGCGTGGAGGCACGGATGAACCTCGGGGTGCGTGCGGAGATGATGGTGCCATGTACCTCCGCGTTGTGATCGTCGACGACCACGAGCGGTTCCGCGAACAGGCGGCGGAGCTGCTCCGCCTGGAGAGCTTCATGGTGGTCGGCGACAGTGCGACCGCGGCCGGCGGCATCGAGCTGAGCCGCCGTCTCGCCCCCGACGTCGTGCTGCTCGACATCGGCCTGCCCGACGCCAGCGGCTTCGACATCGTGCCGGCGATGCGGGCGACCGGAGCCGCCGTCGTGCTCACCTCGAGCCGGTCCGCGACCGACTACGGACGACGCGTCGCCGATAGCGGTGCGGAGGGATTCATCAACAAGGACGAGCTGACCGGTGAGGCGATCCGCACCCTGCTAAGGTAAGCGCGTGAGCGGGGGACAGACTGTCGAGTCTCGCGCGCTCAGAGTGGCCGTCGCCGACGATGCAGTCCTGCTGCGCGAGGGGATCGGACAGATCCTGCGCGCGGGCGGTATGGAGGTCGTCGCCTCGGTGGACACCGCCGAGGAACTCCTGCGCGCCGTCGGGTCCGACGGGGACGTCGACGCGATCGTCCTCGACATCAAGATGCCGCCCACTCACACGGATGAGGGGCTGCGAGCGCTCGAACGCTTGCGCGCCGACGGCTCCCGTGCCGGCATCCTGCTGCTCTCCATGTACACCACGGCGTCGTACGCGATCCGGGCGATGAGCGCCGGCAGCGGCACCGGGTACCTGCTGAAGGACCGCGTCGCCGACGCGGACACCCTCGTCACCGCGGTCCGGACCGTCGCGCGCGGCGGCTCCGTCGTCGACCCCGAAGTCGTGCAGCTCCTCGTCACCGCGCGCTCGTCGGAGGCGACGGTCGAAGCGCTGTCCTCTCGAGAGCGCGACGTGCTGCGGCTGATGGCCGAAGGACGATCGAATGTCGGCATCGCGACCGAGTTGCACCTCAGCCTGCGCACCGTCGAGTCGCACATCGGGCACATCATGGCGAAGCTGGGCGTGGAGGACTCCGCCGAGGGTCACCGCCGGGTGCTCGCGGTGCTGCGCTTCCTCGGCCGGGACTCCTGAGCCCATGGATGTCGCGCACACCGCGCGTCCGGAGGCCGCGGTCGGCGGCGTGGATGCGAGGCCCGCACGCCCGGGGGCGGCACGGCTGATCCTGCGCGCGCTGGCCGTCACGGTGACGATCGCTTCCAACGTCACCGCGCAGGTGATGAGCGCGATCACCGGCGACTACGGACCGCGGCCGTCGGGCATCGGGTGGGCCATCGTCTTCGTCTCGGTCGCGGTCGTCTATGTGGTCTGCGCGGTCATCGCCTGGCGCATCGTGCGGAGCCCCATCCCCGGCTGGCTCATGGTCGGCGCCGCATTCTTCTGGTCGGCGGGCGCCTGGTATCCACTGCTCCGGCAGTGGGGCTGGGTCTGGCCGTGGGTTCAAGGGGCGACGGACTTGTGGGCGGTGTTCGTCGGTCTGCTCGTGCTCTGCTACCCGACCGGACGCCTGGCGGCGCGCTTCGACCGGGCCATCCTGCTCGCCATCTCCATCGCCTTCGCCGTGCGCCTCGGAGGTACCCTGCTCTTCTCCTCGCCCGAGCCGGCGGAGTGCGGCTGCACGATGAACCCGTACGCGGCTCTCCCGAGCGACTCGGCCGACTACTGGCTGGGACTCGCGTGGCGGTTCGTCGGGCTCGCGCTCATGCTCACCGTCGCGGCCCGGCTGATCGCGCGCTGGTTCACCAGCTCGCTCCCGGCGCGCCGCGTGGCGTTCGTGATGCCGCTCGCCATCCTGCTGTGGTGCTACGGCACCGTGCAGGACTCGCTGAGCTTCGCGTTCGGGTGGGACGGCGGCTGGTTGCAGTTCATCCCGCCGGTGGCGATCGCGCTCATCCCTCCGGCCTTCGTCGGTGGCGTGCTCTACGCGCGGGGACTGCGCTCGCGGATGGCCGACCTCGTCATCGTCGCGCGCGACAAGGTCGACCGCGGACTGTGGGAGTCGAGCCTCGCCCGGATGCTGCACGACGGCTCGCTGCGCGTGTTCTGGTGGGATGAACCGCTGCAGAGCTACCAGACCAGCGACGGCAGGCCGATGCCCGAGGCCGGCCCGGCCGACCGGCCGGGGCGGTCGGTGCTCGCGATCGACTCGGACCAGGGACCGATCGCCCTGATCGAGCACGATGTCGCGCTCAGCCAGGACGACCGCCTGCTCGATGCCGTGTCCTCCGCCCTGCTGCTGTCGGTCGACAACGACCGGCTGCGCGGGAGGCTGGAGCACACCATCCAGGAGCTCCGCGAGTCCCGTCTGCGCATCGTCGAGGAAGGCTACCTGGCCCGCAGGCGACTGGAACGCGACCTGCACGACGGCAGCCAGCAGCAGCTCGTGTCGCTGGCCATCAGCTTGCGCATCGCGACGGCGAAGGCCGAGGCGCACGGCGACCAGGAGCTCGCGGACGACCTGCAGCGCGCGTCCGGGCAGCTCGCCGACGCCCTGCGCGAGCTGCGGGAGCTCGCCCGCGGCATCCACCCGACGGTGCTCACCGACGGCGACCTCCGTTCGGCGATCGACGAGCTGGGACTCCGCAGCCACGTGCCCGTCGAGGTCCACGTCGACATCGCCGAGCGGCTGCCCGAGGTCGTCGAAGAGACGATCTACTACTGCATCTCCGAGGCCCTCGCCAATGCGGCGAAGCACGCGCGGGCGCGCACCTGCACGGTCAGCGTGACGCGTTCCGACTCGACCGTCACGGTCATCGTCAAGGACGACGGCCAGGGCGGCGCCCGCATCGAGCCGGGCGGCGGTCTGGAGGGGCTGCGCGACCGGGTGGAGGCCGTGTCCGGCCGGGCGGAGGTGCGCTCGGTCGAGGGGCTCGGCACCATCATCGAGCTGACCATCCCGGTGCAGACTCCCTGACCAGAATTCACCCCCCGTTCACGAACGCGGCCGGGGATCGGCGTACTCAGGGGATGGACGCAGCGCGCGCCCGCCCTCACCGGAAGGAACGCCGATGGACATCATCGTCACGGTCGTCGCCGTGATCGTCGTCGCCCTCGTCTTCGACTTCACGAACGGCTTCCACGACACCGCGAACGCGATGGCGACCTCTGTCGCCACCGGCGCCCTCAGACCCCGGACAGCCGTCCTCATCTCGGCCGTCCTGAATCTGGTCGGCGCGTTCCTGTCGACCGCTGTCGCCCAGACCATCTCCGGCGGCGTCATCAAAGAGGGGTCGTCGGGTGTCGACATCACCCCGACGATGATCTTCGCCGGGCTGGTCGGCGCGGTGCTGTGGAACCTGGTCACCTGGTACTTCGGCCTCCCGTCGAGCTCGACGCACGCGCTGTTCGGCGGCCTGATCGGTGCAGCGGTGATCGGCGCGGGCTTCGGCGCCGTGGACTGGGGCGTGCTGCTGAGCAAGGTCATCGTGCCCGCGCTGCTGTCGCCGCTGGTGGCCGGCGGCGTCGCCCTGGTGGCCACCTTCGCCGCCTACCGCATCACGCGCAACGCGCGGGTGCACGGGGCGGAGACCGGATTCCGGCACGGCCAGACCGTGTCCGCCTCCCTCGTCTCGCTCGCACACGGCACGAACGACGCCCAGAAGACCATGGGGGTCATCACCCTGACCCTGATCGCGGCCGGCTACCTCGGTTCCGGGAGCGCTCCGCCGCTCTGGGTGATCGTCTCCTGCGGCCTCGCCATCGCGCTCGGCACCTACCTCGGCGGCTGGCGGATCATGCGGACGGTCGGCAAGCGGATTACCGACGTGAAGGCGCCGCAGGGGTTCGCGGCCGAGACGTCGTCGGCGGCGACCATCCTCGTCTCGTCGCACCTCGGCTTCGCGCTCTCCACCACTCAGGTCACGTCGGGAGCCGTCGTCGGCAGCGGGCTGGGCAGGAAGCTCGCCTCGGTGCGCTGGGGCATCGTCGGCCGCATCGCGACTGCCTGGGTGGTGACGCTTCCCGCCGCGGCGCTCGTCGGCGGTCTGGCGGCGTGGATCGCCTCGGTCAGCGTCGCCGGACTCATCGGCGTCGCCGTGGTCGGGCTCATCGCGGGTCTCGGGCTGTACGCGCTGTCCCGGCGCAACCCGGTCACCCGCCACAACGTCAACGAGGGCGGCGACACCGGGCGTGACGCCGCGGACGCGCGCTCGACGGTCTCCGTCGGCGCTGGACAGGAGGGATGAGGATGCGACAGCCAATCCTGCATGCGGCGGCGCCGGAGGGGTCGTTCCTCGGCGTCGACTGGGGCTCGTTCGTGGTGGTGCTGCTTGTCGCGTTCGCCGCGACCACGGTGGTCGTCATCGGTTACGCGGCGGCGCTCCGGCTGCTGGCGGTCGGCGCTCCGCCCGACGACGCCGGGGGAGCGGTGGCCGTCCGGACGACGCGACGCCCGGTGGTCGCGACGGTCGGAGCGGCCGTCTGCTTCGCCGTCGCGGGCGCGGCGGTGCTGTTCGGGATCTGGCTCATCGTCCCGCAGTTCCACTGAGTCACCCGCAGCCGCAGTGGCGCAGGGGCCGGCCTACTTCGCCGGCGACTTCACGGCCCAGACCTGCTCGCCGATGGCGAAGGCGGCCCATCCGTTGGGGCACTTGGAGGCTTGCGGCGGGATGCCCTGGACCGGCCACCAGCTGTCCTCGATCGGAGGCTTCGGCGTCGCGACGTTGCCTGAGCACACGTTCGGCGCCAACAGGGTCTTGGACGAATAGGTCATGATCGCCGAGCCGTTCGTGGTGTCGTAGTCGACGCGGATGATCGTCGCGTCGTCCGGGACGAACGTGGGGGAGCCGATGAGCGCGGTGTTCGACGCCTTCATCTCCTTCGCGGTGTCCCAGATCGCCGAGTCCACGTGAGGTTCGAACGCCGTCAGCACCGAGCAGCCCGACAGGGCCAACGCCAGGGCGGACGTCGTCGCGAGGACTCCGACGGTTCGGATGCGGGGCACGGCAGCTCCAGAGGAAGGTGACAAGGATCTCCTACGAGTGAACACTACGGAACTGAATGGTTCATCGGTCGGAGGGATGATTCCGCGCGTCGTCGTAGCGGGCCGCTCGTAAATCTACCCGGTACGGCGTCGTCCCACCGCCCAGCAGGGGTGTGCCCTCCGCGCGATAGTGCTGCAGCGCGATGTGTTCGTGGTGGACGGCGGGATGCCCGCTCGCCCGCACCACGCGCCACCACGGCACGTCGGAGCCGTAGTACGCCATCACCTGCCCGACCATGCGCGCGGCGCGCGAGCCCAGGGCGGCCGCCACATCCCCGTAGGTCATGACGTGTCCGGGAGGGATCGCGTCGACGACGTCGAGCACCCGCTCGACGAAGGATGCGCTCTCCCCGTCGTCCGGGGCGGGTCCCTCGTCAGAAGGCCCGCGGTCAGAGTTCGAGGGCACCGATCGTCTCGCCGTACTGCGTCTCGCCGATCGGCTGGAAGCCGCTGCGCAGGAAGAACTGCTCCGGTCCGAGCTCGCCCGACTCCCAGATCACGTAGAGGCGCTTGTGCCCGCGGGCGCGCGCCTCATCGGCCAGCGCGCGGACGGCGAACGTGCCGATCCCGCGGCCCTGGTCGTCGGCGTCGACGTTGATGCGCCAGAGGATCGCCTTGAACTCCTCGTGCTCGGCGTTCGGGTCGAAGTTGCCCATGATGAAGCCGACCACTTCGTCGCCGTCGAGCACGACGCGCTGCCACGAGGTGTTCGGATCGGCGACCGCGGCCGCGGCCGAGTAGGAGACCGGAGCGATGAACTGCTCCTGGCCCGGCTTCAGCGTGAGCGCGTTCGCCGCGATCACGGTTCGCGCGCTCAACTCTTCCAGTCTCAACTCAGCCATGACGAAAGGGTAACGTGCGCGGGCGACCGCAGCATAGTCGCGCGGCGGCCGACCGTCTGCCGAGAGAAAATGTCTCGATGTCAAGATAGTTGTCGCGCTCGGGTAAGCTGTCGTCGGCGTAAAACGGCAGACACCCCAGGAGAACCATGGACAAGATCAAGGTTGACGGAACGGTCGTCGAACTCGACGGCGACGAGATGACACGCATCATCTGGAAGGCCATCAAAGACTCTCTCATCCACCCGTACCTCGATGTGAACCTCGAGTACTACGACCTCGGCATCCAGAAGCGCGACGAGACCGACGACCAGATCACCATCGACGCGGCCCACGCCATCCAGAAGCACGGCGTCGGCGTGAAGTGCGCGACCATCACCCCCGACGAGGCCCGCGTCGAGGAGTTCGGCCTGAAGAAGATGTGGAAGAGCCCGAACGGCACCATCCGCAACATCCTCGGCGGCGTGGTCTTCCGTGAGCCGATCATCATCTCCAACATCCCGCGGCTCGTCCCGGGCTGGAACAAGCCGATCATCATCGGCCGTCACGCCTTCGGCGACCAGTACCGCGCGACCGACTTCACGTTCGACGGCCCGGGCACCCTCACCATCAGCTTCCAGCCGAACGGCGGCGGGGAGGCGCAGAGCTTCGAGGTCTACCAGGCCCCCGGCGCGGGTGTGGCGATGGCGATGTACAACCAGGACGAGTCCATCCGCGACTTCGCCCGCGCGTCGTTCAACTACGGTCTCGACCGCCAGTACCCGGTCTACCTGTCGACCAAGAACACGATCCTGAAGGCCTACGACGGCCGGTTCAAGGACCTGTTCCAGGAGGTCTTCGACACCGAGTACAAGGAGAAGTTCGACGCGGCCGGCCTCACCTACGAGCACCGCCTCATCGACGACATGGTCGCCTCCAGCCTCAAGTGGGAGGGCGGTTACGTCTGGGCCTGCAAGAACTACGACGGCGACGTGCAGTCCGACACCGTCGCGCAGGGCTTCGGCTCGCTGGGTCTGATGACCTCGGTCCTGACCACGCCGGACGGCAAGGTCGTCGAGGCGGAGGCCGCGCACGGCACCGTCACGCGCCACTACCGCCAGTACCAGCAGGGCAAGCCGACCTCGACCAACCCGATCGCCTCGATCTTCGCCTGGACGCGCGGCCTCGCGCACCGCGGCAAGCTCGACGGCAACCAGGACCTCATCGACTTCACGCACACCCTCGAGGACGTCGTGGTGAAGACGGTCGAGGAGGGCAAGATGACGAAGGACCTCGCGCTCCTCGTCGGTCCCGAGCAGAAGTTCCTCACCACCGAGGAGTTCCTGGACGCCATCAGCGAGAACCTGAAGGCGCGCCTGGCCTGATCCTCGCTCCGCATTCGTGCCGAATGCGCGCCGTTCGTGACGAATGGCGCGCATTCGGCACGAATCGTTAAGGTGTGGCGCGGGTCAGCGGGCGGTCCAGCCGCCGTCGATCGCCAGGGTCTGGCCGGTGATGAGGGAGGCGGACGGCGAGGCCAGGAACGCTACGGCACCGGACACCTCCCGCGGCTCCCCGATGCGGTGGAGGGCGGCGATGCGCTCGACGGTGTCGGCACGGAACGCGTCGTCGGAGAGCGCGGCGGACGTGCCGTCGGTCTCGATGAAGGTGGGCGCGACGGCGTTGACGCGGATGCCGTACTGTCCCCACTCGACGGCGAGGCAGCGGGTCAGGTGGACGACGGCGGCCTTCGCCGCGCAGTAGGACGCTTCGCCGGGAAGGGCCACGAGCCCGGCCTGCGACGCGACGTTCACGATCGCGCCGCCTCCGTTCTCGCGCATGCTCTTCGCGACGTGCTGCGACAGGAAGAACGTCGAGCGGGTGTTGAGCTGCCAGACGTGATCGAAGTCCTCCTCGGTGACCTCGAGAGCCGGTGCGTCGATCCCGCCGCCGGCGTTGTTGACCAGGATGTCGATGGGACCGCGCTGCTCGGTGACCGCGTCGATGGCCGCGCGGCACGCGGCCAGGTCGAGGACGTCCATCCGGATCGCGGCAGCATCGACGCCGAAGGCGCGCAGCTCCTCGAGCAGCCCGGCGGAGCCGTCGGGATCGCGGACGCCCAGCACGACGTCGGCGCCCTGGCCGGCGAGCTCGAGCGCGATCTCGCGCCCGAGGCCGCGGCTGGCGGCGGTGACGAGCGCGCGCGATCCGGTGAGCGCGAACGGGGTGCGGGCGGGGGCGGGGGCGGCTTCTGCGACCATGGGGGGAGCCTAACCCGCCGCCGTCCGGCGAACCGGGCGCGGAGCGGCCCGCCGCCCGCGACGCTCGCGACGCGCGCTCACGCGTCTGTGTAACGACTTCGTTTCGTCTCTTGCAATTCATTTGTTCGTAAGCTTTACTAACAAACATGACGACGACCGAGGTGCAGAGCGGCACCGGGGGACTGGCACCGGGACGGGCGCTCCGTCCGCGCGCCAAGGTGCTCCCCGAGCACGCTCGCAGCCACAACCGGTCGCTCGTCCTGCAGACCCTGTACCGGGATGGACAGCGCAGCCGCGCCGACCTCGCGCGGGAGACGGGGCTCACCCGCGTGACGGTGTCCGACCTGGTCGCCGACCTGCTCGCCGAGGGGCTCGTCGTCGAACTCGGGCAGCGGGAGTCGGCGCGACCGGGCAAGCCGGCCGTCCTCCTCGACATCGACCGTGCGGCGCACCAGATCATCGGAATCGACCTCAGCGACCACGACCGCTTCCGCGGAGCGGTGATGGACCTCGACGGGCGCATCCTCGCCCGGGCCGAGGTCATGCTCGCCGACGACGAGGGCGGCGAGTCCGCGACAGGCGAGGCCGCCGCCGCGAAGGTCGACGCGCTCGTCGACCGGCTGACCGCTTCCACCACCGCTCCCGTGCTCGGAATGGGTGTCGGCTCGCCCGGTGTCGTCGACCTGACCGGCACGATCCTGACGGCGCCCAACCTCGGCTGGGACGACCTCCCGCTGCAGCGACGTCTCGCCGACCGCACCGGGCTGGCGGTCGTCGTCGCGAACGACGCCAACGCCGCGGCGCTCGCCGAGCACACGTACGGCGGCGCCGCGGGCGACATGATGCTCATCCGCGTCGGTCACGGCATCGGCGCGGGCCTCCTGGTCGCCGGCGCCCTCGTCTATGGCAGCCACTTCGCCGCCGGCGAGATCGGGCAGGTCATGGTCGGAACCGACCTGGGCCTGGATGCGACCTACAACCGCGACCAGGTGCTGGAGCACTGGCTCAGCGTCCCGCAGTTGCAGCGCGGGATCCGGGAGGCCGACGCCGCCGGCGCCGACGCCACGCCCATCCTGCGCGAAGCGGGCCAGCGGCTCGGCATCGCGCTCGCGCCCGTCGTCGGCGCCCTCAACCTGTCGGAGATCGTGCTCAGCGGCCCGACCGAACTGCTCGACGGCGCCTTGGCCGAGGCGACCGTCCACACGCTCCGGAACCGGACCATGGCTCAGAACCATGCCGACCTGTCCCTCCGGATGACCACGCAGGGGCAGGACATCGTCCTCCGCGGCGCGGCCGTACTCGTCCTCTCCGGACAACTCGGGGTCTCTTGACACAGCACCACCCGAACTCGACCCCTGCACCGACGGTGTGCTGCACCCGCAGCCACTGACCACTACGAAAGGAACCAGCAATGAAGAGAAAGCTCGTCGGCCTCGCCGCTGTGGCAACGGCTTCCGCTCTCGTGCTCGCCGGATGCGCCTCGGGAGGCTCGACCGCCGCGAGCACCGACGGCAAGGGCAAGACGGTCACCCTGTGGCTCGTCGGCTCCGACACCCCGGACAAGCTCCGCGACTACCTCAAGACGGAGTTCGCCAAGGAGACCGGAGCGACACTCAAGATCGAGCAGCAGGACTGGGGAGACATCGTCACCAAGCTCACCACAGCCCTCCCGGACGCCAACAACACCCCGGATGTGACCGAGATGGGCAACACCCAGTCGCCCACCTTCACCAACGTCGGCGCCTTCCTCGACATCTCCGACATGTACAAGGACCTCGGCGGGAGCGACCTGCTGCAGTCCTTCGTCGAGGCCGGGAAGGTGGACGGCAAGAACTACACGCTGCCCTACTACTTCGGCTCGCGCTACATGTTCTACCGCAAGGACATCTACCAGGCCGCCGGCGTGAGCGTGCCGACGACCCTGGACCAGTTCAACACCGACGTGGCCGAGATCACGGCGAAGAACCCGAAGGGGATCGACAACTTCTCCGGCTTCTTCCTCGGCGGCCAGGACTGGCGCGACGGCATCTCCTGGATCTTCGCCAACGGCGGGGACATCGCCACGAAGGACGGCGACAAGTGGAAGGCCACGCTCGAGTCGGAGGAGTCGCTGAAGGGTCTCCAGCAGCTCCAGGACCTGTACAAGAACGCCTCCAAGGCGCCGAACGACGCCAAGGACTCGAACCAGTACATCTACCTGAACGACACCGACCAGACGCTCGACGCCGACGGCAACAAGAGCGGCGACACCTCCCTTGCGGCGGCCACCATCATGGCTCCGGGATGGGCGCACTGGTCGATCGGCGACCTCGGAACGGGCGCAGACGGCAAGCCGACGCGCACCTGGAACGACAACACCTTCGGAACGTTCGTCCTCCCGGGGAACGACGGCAAGCCGGCCCCCGTGTTCGCGGGCGGCTCCAACATCGGCATCTCGGCGAAGACCAAGGAGCCGGGCCTGTCCAAGACGCTCCTGAAGATCATCTTCTCCAAGGAGTACCAGGAGATGCTCGGCAAGAACGGCCTGGGCCCGGCGAACGAGAAGTACACCTCCTCGCTCGGCGACGACCAGTTCGCGAAGGCGCTCATCGAGTCGGCATCCAACTCGAAGCTGACCCCGGCCGCTCCCGGCTGGGCCTCGGTCGAGGCCGGCAACGTGATGGAGGAGTTCTTCTCCAAGATCCGCGACGCCTCCGACCTGAAGGCGCTGGCGCAGGAGTACGACAAGAAGATCGACGCGCTGCTCAACGTCAAGAGCTAGCGCTCTCCACCCGATTGACGCGACGCGCCGTGCCGGGACGCACCGGCACGGCGTGTTGCGTCGACTCGATGACAATCACGGAAGGAGGCCGCAGGTGACCGCCACCGAAGACACCCGCATCGCCGTGGCCCCGCCGGCCCCGGCCCGGGACGCACCGCGCCGCCGCCGCGGAAAGCTGACGCCGTACTCGCTGCTGCTCCCGGCCATCCTCATCCTGCTGCTCGCGCTCGGCTACCCGATCGTGTGGCAGCTGATCACCTCGATGCAGCATTTCGGACTGGCGCAGCAGTTCGGCAAGCCGGCCGACTTCGTCTGGTTCGAGAACTACATCACCCTCTTCTCCGACGGCTACACCTGGGTCGTCGTCGGCCGTTCCATCGCCTTCTGCCTGGTCACGGCCTTCGTCACGGTCGTGATCGGCGTCGGCATGGCCCTCCTGATGAACGCGGTGAACAAGGTCGTCCGCATCATCCTGCAGGTCGCCCTGCTGCTCGCCTGGGCGATGCCGGTCGTCGCGGCCATGACGGTGTGGAACTGGCTGTTCGACTGGCGCCGCGGCGTCGTCAACTACGTGCTCACCTCGTGGGGGCTCGACTTCCAGGACCACAACTGGCTGCAGAACCCGCTGTCGTTCTTCTTCGTCGCGATGGTGATCGTGACATGGATGAGCGTGCCCTTCGTCGCGTTCTCCGTCTACGCCGGGCTGACCCAGGTCTCCACGGAGGTCGTCGAGGCGGCCCAGATGGACGGCGCTCGCGGCTGGCAGCGGTTGCGCTACATCATCCTGCCGATCATCCGACCGGTTCTCGGCATCGTCCTGCTGCTCCAGATCATCTGGGATCTCCGCGTGTTCGCGCAGATCAAGCTGCTGCAGGACAAGGGCTCCATCGCCAGCGAGACCAACCTGCTCGGCACCTACATCTACCAGCTCGGCGTCGGCTCGAGCGACTTCGCGATGGCGAGCGCCGTCAGCGTCTTCGTGCTCGTGCTCACCGTCGCGCTCAGCTGGTTCTACGTGCGCTCCCTGCTCAAGGAGGACGAATCGTGACCACCGCGACCTCGACCCGGCCCGCCGCCGTCGCCGCGCGGCCCCGCCCCCGCCGCCGCATCCGCGTCTCCCGTGTGCTGCTCGGCGCCCTCGCCGTCGTGCTCGCCCTGGTGTGGGTGTTCCCGGTGTACTGGATGGTGAACTCGGCGCTGCTGCCGAACGTCATCCTGCAGAACTCCACGCCGACGTGGCTGCCGTTCGGCGGCTCGTTCGACAACTTCTCGGCGGTCGTCGAGGGCGGGACGTTCTTCCCCGCGCTCGGGATGAGCGTCGCTGTCGCCCTCATCACCGTCGTGTGCTGCCTGGCGTTCGCCTTCCTGGCGGCGCTCGCGATCAGCCGCTTCAAGTTCCGCGGTCGGCGCTCGTTCGTCCTCGCGGTGCTGCTGATCCAGATGCTTCCGGCCGAGGGCCTGTTCATCGCGCAGTACAAGCTGATGGGCACGCTGGGCCTGCTGAACACGGTCGTCGGGGTCAGCATCCTCTACATCGCCGCCGTCGTGCCGTTCACGATCTGGATGCTGCGGGGCTTCGTCGCCGGCATCCCGGCCGACCTGGAGGAGGCCGCCATGGTCGACGGCCTCAGCCGCACGCAGGCCTTCCTGCGGATCACCTTCCCGCTGCTGGCCCCGGGGCTCGTCGCGTCCGGTGTGTACGCGTTCCTGCAGGCGTGGAACGAGTTCACCGTTGCGCTCGTCATCCTGCCGCAGTCGAGCAGCGCGACGCTGCCGCTGTGGCTGCGCGGGTTCGTCCAGCAGTCCGCATCCAGGGCGACCGACTGGGGACAGGTCATGGCCGCCTCCACGCTGGTCGCCGTCCCGGTCATCATCTTCTTCCTCATCGTGCAGGGCCGGATGACCAGCGGCCTCGTCAGCGGGGCGGTGAAGGGGTGAGCGGCGCCTCCGTCGCCCACACCGCCGCCGTCGATCCGGACCTCCGCCGCAGCATCGCCGCCACACTGCTGCCCGGGTTCGTCGGGACGACGCTGCCCGCCTGGCTCGAGGAGCGCCTGCGCGGCGGCCTCGGCGGGGTGTGCCTGTTCGGGCAGAACATCGCGACGGCGGAGCAGTTGCGCGCTCTGACGGACGCGATCTACGCCGCGAACCCGGATGCCGTCGTCGCGATCGACGAAGAGGGTGGCGACGTCACGCGGCTCTACTACGGGAGCGGTTCGCCGTACCCGGGGAACGCGATCCTCGGCCGCCTGGGCGACCCCGGCTACACGGAGCGCGTGGCGCGCCGGGTCGGGGAGGAGCTGCGCCGGGCCGGCGTGAACCTCGACTTCGCCCCGGACATCGACATCAACTCCAACCCGGACAACCCGGTGATCGGCGTGCGGAGCTTCGGGTCGTCGCCCGAGGTCGTCGCGGAGCACGGCGCGGCCTGGACCCGCGGGCTGCAGTCCGCGGGCGTCGCGGTCGCCGCCAAGCACTTCCCTGGGCACGGCGACACCGGGACCGACTCGCACCTCGAACTGCCGGTCGTCGACCTGTCGCCGCAGCAGCTGCGCGAGCGGGAGCTCGTGCCGTTCCTGGCCGTGATCGACGCAGGAGCACGCGCGGTGATGACCTCGCACATCCTGCTCCCGCAGCTGGATGCGGTGCTCCCGGCGACACTCAGCCCCGCGATCATCGGAGGGATGCTGCGCGGCGAGCTCGGCTTCGACGGCGTCGTCGTCAGCGACGCGCTGGACATGCGGGGCGCGAGCGGCGACCGGGGCATCCCGGAGGCGGCCGTGCTCGCGCTCGCCGCCGGCTGCGACCTGCTCTGCATCGGCACCGAGAACACCGACGACGAGCTCGCCGCGATCGAGCGGGCCATCGCCGACGCGCTCGCGACGGGACGTCTCGCCGCATCCCGCATCGCCGATGCCTCCGCCCGCGTCCGTGCCCTCGCGCGCTCCCTCCCGCCCACCGTCGAGTCCGCGAGTTTTGCACGCGACACGGCGGATGAGCGTACAAAATTCGCGGACTCGACGGTGGGGGATGCGGACGCGGCGGACGGGGTGCGGGCGGCGGACGTGGTGGCGGCGGAGCGGGCGTTCGATGTGAGCGAGCACGCGCGAGGGTGGCTGCGGGAGAACGGCGGAGGGCGGTACTCGGTCGTCCGCATCGACACCGAAGCCAACATCGCGGTCGGGACGGCCCCGTGGGGCCCGTTCTCCGAGGTGGAGGCCGACCCGGGCAGCCCGTGGGCCACGGCGTTCACCGCGAACCCGGCCGTCGTGTTCACCGAGAGCGACCATCCCGACCTCGTGCTCGCGGCGCAGTCGCCGGTGCTCGTCATCGGCAAGGACAACCACCGGCACGCCTTCGCCCGCGCCGCCATCGACCGGCTGCGCGCCGAACGCGAGCGCGTGCTCGTCGTCGACATGGGCTGGCCGAGCGACGACCGCGCCTACGCCGACATCGCGACCTTCGGCGCATCCCGGCTGGTCGGACGCGCGCTGCTCGAGCTGCTCGGGCGCCGGACGTGAGACTCGGGATCGACATCGGCGGCACCAAGACCGACGCGGTCGCCGTCGATGAGCTCGGCGCGCTCACACAGAGGGTGCGGCTGGCGACCGGGTTCGGGCACGACGCCGTCCTCGAGACCGCCGTCGCGGCGGTGGCGCGCATCGGCGAGCTCACCGGGCTCGCACCGGGCGGCTTCCAGTCGATCGGGATCGGCGTGCCCGGCATGGTCGACACCGCCTCCGGGCAGGTCGCGCACGCGGTCAACCTCGGACTCGAGCAGCTGGAGCTCGGCGGGATGCTCGCCGGCCGGCTCGGCGTCGGCGTCCGCGTCGAGAACGACGTGAAGGCCGCCGCCCTCGGCGCCTACCACCTGCTGCGGCTGACCGGCACCATGGCGTTCCTCAATCTCGGGACGGGGATGGCCGCAGGCATCGTCGTCGACGGCCGGCTCTGGCGCGGGAGCACGGGAATCGCCGGCGAGATCGGCCATCTGCCCGTCGACCCGCAGGGCGTGCTCTGCGCCTGCGGTCAGCGCGGCTGCCTGGAGACGGTGGCGAGCGGCTCCGGCGTCGCCCGCCAGTGGCCGACCGACGACCCGCTCCCCGTGCGCGCGCTGTTCCTCGCCGCGGCGGAAGGCGACCCCGCCGCGCGGGCGATCACGGCTAGGCTGGCTGCGGGCATCGCCTCCGCGGTGCGCGTCCTCGTGCTCACCGTCGATGTCGGCACCGTCGTCATCGGCGGCGGTCTGAGCCACCTGGGGGAGCGCCTGCTGGGCGACGTCCACGAGGTGCTGCACGACTGGGAGCGCACGTCGCCGTTCCTGGCGTCGCTCGACCTGCCCGGGAGGGTGCGCCTCGTCCCCGAAGACACCCCCGTCGCCGCGCTGGGCGCGGCACTCGTAGGAGAGAACTGATGGCCGAAATCGTCGTCGTCCGCGACCAGGACGCCGCGGGTGAACTCGCCGCGCGCAGCATCCTCGATCTGATCGCCGCCAAGCCCGACGCGGTGCTGGGGCTGGCCACCGGATCCACCCCGCTGGCGGTCTACCGGGCTCTGGAGCGCGGTATCCGGGAGCGCGGCGTGGACGTGTCCCATGTGCGCGGCTATGCGCTCGACGAGTATGTGGGGCTTCCGGCCGGGCATCCCGAGTCGTACCGCGCGGTCATCACGCGCGAGGTCGTCGAGCCGCTCGGGCTGACGCCGTCGCTCATCCACGTGCCGAACGGGTCGCTCGACGGCATCGAGCACGCCGGCGCCGACTACGAGAAGGCGATCGCCGAGTCCGGCGGAGTGGATGTGCAGCTCCTGGGCATCGGGACCGACGGCCATATCGGGTTCAACGAGCCCGGCTCGTCGTTCGCGTCGGTGACCCGCGTGAAGACGCTGACCGAGCAGACGCGGAAGGACAACGCGCGCTTCTTCGCCTCGGAGGACGATGTGCCGATGCACTGCATCACGCAGGGGCTGTCGACCATCCTGCGCGCCAGGCACCTGATGCTGCTCGCGTTCGGCGAGGGCAAGGCGGAGGCCCTGGCGGGTGCGGTGGAGGGGCCGGTGTCGGCCTCGAACCCCGGCTCGGCCATCCAGCTGCACCCGCACGTGACGGTGCTGGTGGATGAGGCGGCCGCGTCGCGCCTGAAGAACCTCGACTACTACCGCTACGCGTACGCGAACAAGCCCTCCTGGCAGACCCTCTGACCCGTACCCGACTGCGCCGCCGTCGAGTCCGCACAGACTGCACACGACACGCCGCCGGAGCGTGCAGAGTTCGTGTACTCGACGGCGGGCCGGGCGGGCGGGGCTGGTCAGCGGGGGAGCGGGGCGCCGTCGGCGACGACGGCGGTGACGTTCCAGTCGTGGTCCAGGAGGACCGCGTCGGCGACGTAGCCGGCGTGCAGCCGCCCGAGGCGGTGGCCCTCGCCGAGCACCCGAGCGGGCGTGCGGGTGAGGGCGGCGACCGCGACGACCGGATCGAGCCCGGCGAGCGTGACCGCGTTCCGGAGGGCGACATCCTGGGTCAGGGTGGATCCGGCGATCGTGTCGGTGCCCGAGAGCACGGCCAGTCCGTCGTGGACGGTGACGTTGAGGCCCCCGAGACGGTAGTCGCCGTCCGTGGCGCCGGCGGCGGCCATCGCATCGGTCACGAGCGCGACGCGGCCCGGTGCCTCCCGGAACAGCAGCGCCCCGACCGTCGGGGCGACGTGCAGCCCGTCGAGGATGAGCTCGAGCGTCACCTCGGGGTGGTCGATCGCGGCCATCACGGGCCCGGGCGCGCGGTGGTGGATGCCCGGCATCGCATTGAACGCGTGCGACAGCAGCCGCGCGCCCACCTCGAACGCGCGGGCCGTCTGGGCGTACCCGGCGGCGGTGTGCCCGACGCCGACCACGACGTCCGCTTCGATCAGGACGCCGATCGCCTCCAGCGCGTTGGGCAGCTCCGGTGCGATCGTCGCCGTCCGGAGCGTCCCGCGGGCCGCGGCGATGAGTTCCTCCACGGCCTCCGGCTCGGGGTCGCGGAGGAATCGCGCGTCGTGGGCGCCGCGCCGCTCGGCGGCGAGGAAGGGACCCTCCAGGTGCGATCCGAGCACCAGCGGGTCGCTCGCGGTCAGCTCGGCGACGACCGCGAGGCTCTCGCGCAGCGACGCCAGCGGGTTCGCGACGTGCGAGACCAGCGACCGGGTGGTGCCGTGCGCGCGGTGCGTCGCGAGGGCAGCGCGCATCTGGTCGACGCCGTCGTCGTAGGGGTGCCCGCCGCCGCCGTGGCAGTGCAGGTCGATGAAGCCGGGCGTCAGCCAGTGGCCGTGGGCGTCGATGACCTGCACGTCGGTGCTGGACGGGTCGAGGCCCGCCGCATCGTCGTCCGTGCCGCTCCGCACCGCCTCGCGCCAGCCCGCGCCGGTGCCGGTCGCGGTGATGTGTGCGCCCTCGGCGACGAGCCAGAAGTCGTCGACCAGCCCCTCCGCATCCAGCTTGCGGGCGCTGTGGATGACGAGGCCGCTCACGAGAACTCGCGCCGTCCGTTGATCACGCCGCTGATGGTCGCGATGACGGCGAAGACGATGGCGACGACGGGCTGACCGAGGTCCCACCAGGCGAACGCCGCAGAACCCATCACGACGATCTCGACGATCGCCTTGACGAACGGGTCGACGTGGAGCACGGCCCGCGGCGACCGGAACAGCGCCCACAGCAGGATCGCGACGACCGGAGCGCCGATGCCGACGAGGATGTTCCACGGGAGCGGCCAGGCGAGGAAGCCCCAGATGCCGAGCGAGACGATGGCGAACAGCTCGAGGACGAAGCGCAGGATGTCGTTCGGCCCCACCGTGAGCCGGGCGTGCTGGTCGGGTGCGGAGGTCACCACGGCAGTCTACCGAGGCCGTGCGGCCCGGCGGCAGCGGGCGATTCCCCAGCCGAACTCACCGGAAGATGATGGTGCGCGCGCCGTCGAGCAGCACGCGGTCCTCCGCGAACCACTTCACGGCCTGCGTCAGCGTCCTGCTCTCCTCGTCCTGCCCGATGGCGACCAGCTCCTGCACGGTGTTGCTGTGGTCCACCCGCACGACGTTCTGCTCGATGATGGGGCCCTCGTCGAGGTCGCTCGTGACGAAGTGCGCGGTCGCTCCGATCAGCTTCACGCCGCGCGCGTGCGCCTGACGGTAGGGGTTGGCGCCCTTGAACCCGGGGAGGAAGGAGTGGTGGATGTTGATGGCGCGTCCGGCCAGCCGCTCGCACAGCTCCGGCGAGAGGATCTGCATGTAGCGGGCGAGCACCACGAGTTCGATGTCGTGCTCCTCGACCGCCTCGAGGATGCGCTGCTCGAACGCCGCCTTGGCCTCCGGGCCGCTCACGGCGCGCGACTCGAACGGGACGCCGTAGAAGCCGGCGAGGTCGCGCAGGGTGTCGTGGTTGGAGAGCACCAGCGGGATCTCGACGGGCAGCTGACCGGCGCGCTGCCGGAACAGCAGGTCGTTGAGGCAGTGCGCTGCCTTCGACACGAGCACGAGCGTCCGCAGCGGCCGGCCGACGTTGTCGACCCGGTGCGTCATCCCGAACTCCTCGACCACCGGGGCGAGCGCGCGCTCGAACTCGTCGCGTCCTGCCTCGGACTCCACCTGCAGCCGCATGAAGAAGCGGCCGGTGTCGGTGCTCGCGAACTGCTGGCTCTCGGTGATGTTTCCGCGCGCGGAGACGATCGCGCCGCTGACGGCGTGCACGATCCCTGGACGGTCGGAGCAGCTGAAGGTGAGCACCCAGTGGTTGGACGTGGAGGAGTCGGTCACCCGTTCAGGGTAGCGGTCGGCGTGATGAGCCCAGGCCGCGGCCCACCCCGGCAGCCCCGGGCGCGTCGATGTTGACGTGCGGGGCGGCGTGCACCACGATCGGTGCATGACCAGCACCGGTGAGGATGCGCCCGATACCCGTACGGGCGCGGCGTCCGCTTTCGACGTGGAGCTGAACGGGCTCAACACCATCCACGAGAGCGAGCGCAAAGGACGGCCGCGCGACCTGTTCTGGCCGTGGTTCGGCGCGAACGTCTCGGTGTTCGGCCTCAGCTACGGCTCGTTCCTGCTCGGATTCGGCATCTCGTTCTGGCAGGCCACGATCGTCGGCGTCATCGGCATCGTCGCGTCGTTCCTGCTGTGTGGCGTGATCGCGCTCGCCGGCAAGCGCGGCTCCGCTCCGACGATGGTGCTCAGCCGCGCCACGTTCGGGGTGGAGGGCAACCGCGTCCCCTCGGCGCTGTCGTGGCTGCTCACGGTCGGCTGGGAGACCGTGCTCGTCTCGCTCGCTGCGCTCGCCACCGCGACCGTGTTCCAGCAGCTCGGCTGGGAGGGCGGGGTCGTCACCAAGCTGGTCGCGCTGATCGTCGTCGTCGCGCTCGTCATCGTGGGCGGCGTGATCGGCTTCACCCTGATCATGCGCATGCAGATGATCATCACGATCGTGACTGGCGTGCTGACCGTCGTGTACATCCTGCTGGTGCTGAACCACATCGACCTGGGAGCCGTGGCGGCGCTTCCGGCGGGTGACGCCCCGCACGTCATCGGCGGCTTCGTCTTCATGCTCACCGGCTTCGGGCTCGGCTGGGTGAACGCGGCGGCGGACTACTCGCGCTACCTGCCGCGCAGCGCCCGCAGCGGGGGAGTCGTGGGATGGACGACCTTCGGCTCGTCGCTGGCTCCGGTCGTCCTGCTGATCTTCGGCATCCTGCTGGCCGGCTCCTCGTCGAAGCTGAGCGAGGCCATCGCCGCCGACCCGATCGGCGCGCTCGCGTCGCTTCTGCCCACCTGGTTCCTGGTGCCCTTCGTCATCGTCGCGGTGCTCGGCCTGGTCGGGGGTGCGGTGCTCGACATCTACTCCTCCGGCCTGGCGCTGCTCAGCGTCGGCGTCCGCGTCCCGCGCTACGTCGCGGCGGGCATCGACGGCGTCATCATGACCGCGGGGGCGGTCTACGTCGTGTTCTTCGCCACCGACTTCCTCGGGCCGTTCCAGGGCTTCCTCATCACGCTGGGCGTGCCGATCGCCGCCTGGTGCGGCATCTTCATCGCCGACATCCAGCTGCGCCGCCGCGACTACGCGGAGGCCGAGCTCTACGACCGCCGCGGACGCTACGGCGCCGTGCGCTGGCTGCCGATCGCCCTCATCGTGGTCGGGACCGCGATCGGCTGGGGGCTCGTCACCAACGGCTCCGCGTCGTGGCTCAGCTGGCAGGGATACCTGCTCGGCCCGATCGGCGGCAAGCAGGGCGACTGGGCGTTCGCGAACCTCGGCGTGCTCGTCGCGCTGGTGATCGGATACCTCGGCACCCTGCTGTTCTCCCGCGGCGCAGTGCGCCGCCAGGAGGAGCGATGACCGGCCCGACCCTCGTGGTCGTCGACATGCAGCAGGTGTTCGGCGCCCCGGCGAGCCCGTGGTTCACCCCGCGCTTCGCCGAGGCGGAGGCCGTCATCGCCGGGATGGTGCCCGCGTTCGAGCGCGTCGTGTTCACGCGCTTCGTCGCGCCGGAGCGGCCGGACGGCGCCTGGGTGCCGTACTACGAGCAGTGGCCGTTCGCGCTCGTCCCGGCCGACGATCCGATCTACGACCTGGTGCTCTCGTTCCGCGACTCCGGGCACCCGGTGGTGACCGAGACGACGTTCGGCAAGTGGGGCCCTGCGCTGCGGGAGGCGCTGGACGGGTCGCAGGATGTGGTGCTCGCCGGCGTCTCCACCGACTGCTGCGTGCTCAGCACGGCACTGGGAGCCGCGGACGCCGGCGTCCGCATCCGCGTCGCGGCCGACGCGTGCGCCGGTCTCAGCGACGCCGATCACCAGCGCGCCCTGGATGCGATGGCGCTGTACGCGCCGCTCATCGAGATCTCCGACAGCACTGCCATTCTCGACGGCCTCCGGTAGAATCGTCGGTGGTCGGCGGTTCCCGCACGGCCCTGGGCGCGCACATGGGCGCGTAGTCGACCCGCCATCCCCTCCCGGCAGCCAGCTTCAGGCACAGGCGCCGCGGCCCGCATTCGCGGCGGAATGGCCGGGGAACGCCGTCCGTTGGACAGATCCGTATGACTGCCACTTCGACGACTCCGGCGCGCATCGCGCCGAAATTCCCGTGGACCGGGCTGATCGCCCTCGCCGCGGCCACCTTCCTCTCCGTCACCAGCGAGATGATCCCGACCGGCCTGCTGCCGGACATGAGCGCATCCCTGGGGGTGAGCGAGGCCCAGATCGGGCTGCTCGTGACGGTGTTCGCCTTCACGGTGGTGGTCAGCAGCGCCCCGCTCACGGCCCTGACGCGGCGCTGGCCGCGCCACGGTCTGCTGATCGGCATCCTGCTCGTGCTCGCCGTCTCGAACGCGCTCACCGCGATCGCGCCGGACTACGCATTCGTGGTCGGCTCGCGCGTGCTCGGGGGCGTCGCGCACGGGATGTTCTGGTCGATCGTCGGCGCGTACGCCGGCCACCTGGTCCCCAAGGAGCAGATCGGCCGGGCCGTCTCCATCACGCTCGGCGGCGGAACGCTGGCCTTCGTGCTCGGTGTGCCGCTCGGCACGTTCGCCGGGCACGTCTTCGGCTGGCGGCTGTCGTTCGGGCTGCTGGCCGCCCTGATGGTCGTCGGCGCCGTGGTGATCTGGAAGTTCCTGCCCGCCGTCGAGCGGGAGGCGGACGGCAAGCGGAGGCGCGAGCGCGACCGCACGGTTCCGCGTCCGCGCGACCGCACCATCCCGCTCGTCGTCATGGTGTGCGTGATCGCGGCCGTCACCATGGTCGGGCACTACGCGTTCTACACGTTCGTCGTGCCGTTCCTGACCGGGCCGATGGGCGTTCCCGCCGGCAACGTCGGGGCCCTGCTGTTCATCTACGGCATCGCCGGGGCGGGCGGCCTGGTGCTCGCCGGGTCGGTGTTCGGCCCGCGGCCGCAGCTGGGGCTCATCCTCGCGCTCGTCGTGACCGGGATCGCGGTCGCGGCGCTCGCCGTTCTGGCCGGGCAGATCGTGCTGGCCCTGATCGCGTTCATCCTCTGGGGGCTCGCCTTCGGCGCCCTCCCTCCTCTGCTGCAGACGCGGATGCTGCACACGTCGTCCCCGGCGTTCCGCGACACCGCGAGCGCGCTGTATACGACGTCCTTCAACGTCGGGATCGGCGGGGGCGCGCTCGTCGGGTCGCTGATCTTCGACGCGGGCGGCCTGCTGGTGCTGCCGTGGGCGTACGTCGGCCTGCTGGTGGTGTCCGTCGCCCTGGTGCTGGTCGTCGGCCGCATGTCCCGGACCGTCCTCGCCCGCGCCTGACGCCGTCCGTGGGTCGCAACATGCCGTCATCCGCCGGGGATGACGGCATGTCGCGCCCCACGGATCAGGCGGTGACGGAGGTGGGGACGGGCGCGCCCGCAGCCCACACCCGGACGACGCGGAAGCCGGCGTCGAGCAGCACGGCGTCGGCGGCGTAGCCGGGGAGGAGACGGCCGAGGTCGCCGCCGCGTCCGACGGCGGCCGCCGGCGTCTCGGTGAGCGCGCGGACCGCCTCCGCGACGGGGATGCCGACCTCGAGCACCGCACGGCGCAGTGCGTCGTCGAGGGTCAGCGTCGAGCCGGCGATCGAGCCGCCGCCGGCGAGACGGGCGACGCCGTCACGCACCTCGACGTCGAGCGAGCCGAGGATGTAGTCGCCGTCGGCCGAGCCGGCCGCGGCCATCGCATCCGTCACCATCGCCATCCGTCCCGGTGCCGCGGCGAACGCGATCCGGACCATCTCGGGATGGACGTGGACGCCGTCGTTGATGATCTCCAGCGTGACGCCGGGCGTGCGGGCAGCGGCGGCGACCGGCCCCGGCGCGCGGTGGTGCAGTCCCGGCATGGCGTTGAACGCGTGCGTGAGGATGCTCGCCCCGGCGTCGAAGGCGGCCAGCGCCTGGTCGTAGTCGGCGGCGGTGTGGCCGACCGCGACGGCCGCACCGGCGGCGGAGAAGGCGCGCACCGCGTCCATCCCGCCGGGCAGCTCCGGGGCGATGGTGATCTGCCGGAGTGTGCCGGCGGCGGCCTCCACCAGCAGGTCGATGTCGGCGCGGGTGGCCGGGCGGAGCAGCGCCGGGTCGTGCGCGCCCTTGTGGCCGACGTCGAGGAACGGCCCCTCCAGGTGCGAGCCGAGGATGCGCGGGTCGGCCGCGGTGAGCGCCGCCACCTCCCGGACGCGCCGGGCGAGCTCCGCAACGGGCGCCGTCACCAGGGACAGCACCGAGCGGGTGGTGCCGTGGCGGCGGTGCAGCTCGAGAGCGCGGGCGATCGCGTCCGGGCCGTCGTCGAAGGAGGCGCCTCCGCCTCCGTGCACGTGGATGTCGACGAAACCGGGAGTGAGCCAGGCTCCGGCCGCGTCGGTCACGGTCGAGGACGCCGTTCCCGCCGCATCCATCGCCCCGGGCTCGTCGCGCCACCCGTCGCCGGTGCCGACCGCGCCGATGGTGTCGCCGTCGAAGCGCACCCAGCCGTTCTCGACCACCGTGCCGCCGTCGACCAGCCGTGCCGAGTGGATCAGTCGCGTCGAGTGGATGAGCCGGTCGTCGCTCACGCGACGATCACCTCCATGCCGTGCTCGACGAACGCGGCCCGTTGCTCGTCGGTGATGCCGTCGTCGGTGATGAGCGTCGTCAGCACCTTCGGGCCGCCCAGGGTCGCGAACGCCTTGCGGCCGATCTTGGACGAATCGGCCACCACGACGGCCCGGGTCGCGCGCCGCGCCATCAGCGAGTTGACGCTCGCTTCGCCCTCGTCGTGCACGGTCGCTCCGACGATCGGGTCGATGCCGTTGACGCCGATGAAGGCGATGTCCATCGTGATCTTCTCCAGTACGACGTCGCTGTACGGACCGACGAGCTCGTAGGAGCGCGCGTGCACGACGCCGCCGGTCATCACGGTCTTGATCTGCGGTCGCATCACCAGCTGCGCAGCGATGTTGATGGCGTTGGTGACGACGGTGAGGCTGGGATGCGGCGAAGCCTCCATGAGGTCGGGGCGCGACCCGAGCACGGTCGCGACGGCGGTGCTGGTCGTGCCGCCGCACAGCCCCACCACGGCGCCGCGGGGGACGAGGGCGCTCGCCGCCTGCGCGATCCGCAGCTTCTCGGGCGCGTGCTGCTCGCGCTTGTAGCGGATCGGCAGGTCGTAGGCGACCGACTGCCCGATCGCGCCGCCGCGGGTGCGGGTCAGCAGCTGCTGCGAGGCCAGCGCGTCGAGGTCGCGGCGCGCGGTGGCCGCCGACACATCCAGCTTGGCCACGATGTCGTCGACCTCGATCTGGCCGGCCTCCGCCAGCAGGTCGAGCACGGCGTTCAGCCGTTCGGCTCTGTTCATCGCTGTGCGCTCTCCGTTCCGCCTGCCACATCGAACAGGGTCATCAGGCGTGCCGCTTCCCTGGTCACCGCGGAGCGTCCCTCCCGCACGTACTTCCGCGGGTCCACGACGTCGGGATGCGCGGCGAGGTACGCCCGGATCGCGTCCGTGAAGAACCGGTTGAGGTGGGTGGAGACGTTGACCTTGGTGATCCCTGCGCGGATCGCCGCCTCGATCGTCTCATCCGCGACGCCGCTGGAGCCGTGCAGGACGAGCGGAACCGGTACGGCGTGTCGCAGCCGGGCGATCAGGTCGAGGTCGAGGGAGGCGGTCCGCTCGGTCATGGCGTGGGAGCTGCCGACGGCGACGGCGAGGGCGTCGACCCCGGTCTCCTCGACGAAGCGCCGGGCCTCGTCCGGGTCGGTGCGGACGCCGGGCGCGTGGGCGCCGTCCTTCCCGCCGATCTCGCCGAGTTCCGCCTCCACCAGCACGTCGTTGGCGTGCGCGTGCTCGACCACCCGCACCGTCGCGCCGACGTTGTGCTCGTAGTCGAGGGCGGCGCCGTCGTACATCACCGAGCCGAAGCCGCTCTCGACGGCGCGTCGGGCGAGCTGCTCGTCCTCCGCGTGGTCGAGGTGCACGGCCACGTGCGCGGTCGACTCCCTGGCCAGGGCGAGCGTCGCCGATGCGATGGGGTCGAGCGAGCCGTGATACGCGACGCAGTTCTGCGAGATCTGCAGGATGACGGGGAGCCCGGTCTGCTCGGCCGCGTCGACGAGGGCCTCGGCGGTCTCCAGCAGGATGACGTTGAAGGCGGCCAGCCCGGTGCGGCGGCCGACGGCCGCGTGCAGCAGGTCGGCGGTGGGGACGAGGGGCATGGCGGCGGCTCCGGGACGGTGGCTGATGGGCGAAGGGGTGGACGACGGCAGGATGGCGGCGGGATGGCGGCGGGCGATCGCCGGCTCAGCCGGTCTCGATCCGGGACGCGAAGTCCCGGAAGCCGGGCGCGAGCTCGCCGGCGAGCGGGGCGAGCACGGCGGCGGCTGACCAGGCGGTGGCGCGGCGGACCAGGGCGGACGGATCGGAGACACCGGCGGCGAGCAGGCTCGCGACCGCGGCGACGGCCGCATCCCCGGCCCCGGTGGCATTGCCCGTCAGCGGCGTTCCGAGGCGGGCGTGGACGGGCGCGCCTTCGGGCGGCACCGCGAGCATGCCCTCGGCGCCGAGCGAGACGAGGACCAGCCCGGCTCCGGCGTCGAGGAGCATGCGCGCCCCGGCGACCGGGTCGTCCAGGCCGGTCGTCTCGGCCAGTTCGCGGCGGTTCGGCTTCACGACGGAGGCGCCGGCCTCGGCCGCGCGGACGAGCGGCGCCCCGACCGCGTCGATCACGCTGGGCAGTCCGTGCGCGTCGGCGGCGGCGACCAGGCGGGCGTACACGTCGTCCGGCGCATCCGGCGGGAGGCTGCCCGACCCGACGACGCAGGTCGCGGGAACGACGAGCCGGTCGACGGCGTCGTGCAGGGCCGTCCACTCGGCCGGGGTGAGCGGGCCGCCGGTCTCGTTGATCACCGTCGTCTCGCCGCTCGACTCGTCGAAGACGGCGACGCTGCTGCGCGTCGGCGCGGCGACCGGCACGAGCTCCGAGGGCAGCTGCGACGCCTCCAGATCGTCGGCGAGCCGGAGTCCGGGGGCGCCTCCCGCGGTGGTGAGGACGAACGCGGCGCTCCCGGTCTGCGCCAGCACGCGGGCGACGTTGAGCCCTTTGCCTCCGGCGCGGACGGCCGGGGCGGCCGCGCGATGCGTCTCGCCGGGGAGCAGCCGCGGCACCCGGTACGTGAGATCGAGCGCCGGGTTCGGCGTGACGGTGAGGATCACGACGCCACCTCGGCGCTGGGCTCGACCGACCGCGCCGCCGAACCGGCACTGCGGTCCCGCGCCCGCAGCGCCGCCCCGATCAGCCCGGCGTTCTCGCCGATGCTCGCCGGCAGCAGCACGGGACGCCGGTGGAAGGTGAGGATGGCGTCGAGCTTCTCCGCCAGCGGCTCGAACAGCGCGGGGCCGGCCTGCGCCAGTCCGCCGCCGATCACCACCGCCTCGGGCGCCAGCAGCGCGACGGTGTGCGAGAGGTCGAGGGCGAGCGCATCCACCGCAGAGTCCCAGACCGCGCGGGCGGCCTCGTCCCCGGACTGCGCCAGGGCGAGCACCTCCCGCGCGCCAGGAACGTCGGAGCCGGTGAGCGCGTTGTACCGCCGCGCGATGGCCGCGGCCGACGCGACGGCCTCGAGGCAGCCGATGCCGCCGCAGGCGCAGAGCGGTCCGTCGGCGACCCGGGAGTGGCCCATCTCGCCGGCCAGGCCGCCGCCGGTGTGCAGCCGGCCGTCGAGGAAGATCGCCCCGGCGATGCCGGTGCCGATCGCCATCACGACCACGTCGCGGTAGGGCGCTGCGGCTCCCAGCCGGTGCTCCGCCTCGCCGGCGCCGCGGACGTCGTGGCTGAACGCCACCGGGACGCCGAGCGCGGCCTCAGCGCGGTCGCGGAACGGGAAGTCGCGCCAGCCCAGGTTCTCGGCGAAGATGCCGACCCCGGCGTCGTCGTCCACGTGGCCCGGCACCAGCAGCCCGGCCGCCTGCGGAACGACGCCCGGGTGCTCCGCCCGGAACCGCTCGGCGACGGCGGCGATCGCCGCCACCACCGCGTCGCCGGTCGCATCGCCGGCGTGCGGGGTCGGGATGCGCACCACCTGCACCAGCCGGCCGGCGGCATCCACGAGGGCGGCCTTGGTGTCCGTCCCTCCGACGTCGAACGCGAGCACCGGTGCGCCGTCTCCCAGCGGAGCGGCGGCCGGCAGCGGGGTCAGGGGCTCTGCGGTCACGAGGGGAGGATGACCGATCGGGTGAGGTTGCGGGGGCTGTCGGGGTCGAGTCCGGCGCGACGGGCGCGGGCCAGAGCGACCCGCTGCGCGCGCACCAGGTCGGCCATCCCGTCGATCGGGCGGTCCTCGAAGCGCGCCCCTGTGGCGGCGACGTCACCGGCCAGCCCGGCCGGCGCCTCACCGAGCATCCAGGTGACCCGGCCGGGCGCGGCGATCGCGATCGGTCCGTGGCGGTACTCCTTGGCGGGATACGACTCCGTCCACGACTGCGACGCCTCGCGCATCTTGAGCGCCGCCTCGTGGGCGAGCCCGACCGTCCAGCCCGCGCCGAGGAAGCTGTACTGATCCGCGGTGACGAGCTCGTCGTCGAGGTCTTCCTCGATCGCCGCGGCGGCCTGGTCGATCGCGGGGGAGAGGTCGTGGCCGAGCGAGGCGCGGACGAGCGCGAGGGCCGTGGTGGCGAACCGGGTCTGCACGACGGACTGCTCGTCGGCGAAGGGCAGCCGGATGGCCACATCCACCAGTCCGACGAGCGGGGTGTCCGGGTCGCCGACGATGCCGACGGTGCGGGCCCGGTTGCCGGAGCCGCGCAGCTGGTCGAGCAGTTCGAGCACCTCGGTCGTCGTGCCGGAGCGGGTGATGGCGACGATGGCGTCGTAGTCGCGGTCGACGAACGCCTCGGAAGCGGCGAACGCATCGGTGACGCCGTGTCCGGCGGTCTCGCGCAGCGCCGCGTACGACTGCGCCATGAACCACGAGGTGCCGCAGCCGACGACGGCGATGCGCTCGCCGGTCGCGGGGAGCAGCGACTGCTCCTCGCGCAGTCCGGCCGCGGTCGCCCACGTCTCCGGCTGCGACCGCAGCTCGGCCTCCATGTGGGCTCCTGCGGTTGGTGCGTGCGTCACTGATCGCTCCTGTTCTGCGCCGTCGGCTGCTGAAATGCGTGTAGGTCTGGCAACAATGATCACTGATGATCGAACGGGTTGTCTAGTGATCATGTTCAATCGTTTCACGGGGTGAACCTCGGAGAGCGCCGCCATCCTGTAAACGCCGTGTAACGATCTTGTGCATTGTTCTTGACGCAACGGTGCTGACGCGTCATGATTTCGATCATCCATTGAGTGCAAGTGCTTGTTTCAAGCAGAAACAAATCACTAAGCATCAACAGCTACGCATCGTCGCGCAGGTTCCATCGGCAGTGACGGTTCGCGTATTCCCTTTGAGAAGTGAGGAAGTCAATGAAGAAGTCACTGCGGTGGGGAGCGGCGGTCGCAACCGCGGCGGTCGCCACCATGACGCTCGCCTCCTGCGGCTTCAGCGGCGGGTCCGGCGGCTCGTCCGGCGGCGCGCAGACGCTCGACCTGATGGTCGCCAGCTACTCGGACAACACCAAGACCGAGTGGCAGCAGATCATCAAGGACTTCGAGGCCAAGAACAGCGATATCAAGGTCAACCTCGACGTCGAATCCTGGACCGACATCAACAACGTCATCAAGACGCGGATCCAGGCGCAGAAGCAGCCCGACATCCTGAACATCGACGCGTTCGCCGGCTTCGCGGCCGACGACCTGCTCTACCCGGCGAAGGACATCGTCTCCTCCGCGACGCTCGACGACTTCCAGGACGCCTTCAAGAAGAACGCGAGCATCGACGGCACGCAGTACGGCCTCCCGTTCATCGCCTCCGCTCGCGCGCTGTTCTACAACAAGGACGACTTCTCCAAGGCCGGCATCTCGGCCCCGCCGAAGACGTGGGCCGAGTTCGAGGACGCGGCCGCCAAGCTGAAGGCCGCCGGGATCACGCCGTACGGCATGCCGCTCGGCAGCGAGGAGGCGCAGGCCGAGACCGCGCTCTGGTTCTACGGGGCCGGCGGCGGCTACGGCGACGCCAAGAAGCTGACCATCGACAGCTCGGAGAACGTCGAAGGCGCCACCGAGATGCAGAAGATCATCACGCAGGGCTACACGGAGGCGAACCCCGGTTCGACCAACCGCACCCCGCTGCTGAACGTCTTCATCCAGGGCCAGCTCGGCATGCAGGTCGGCCTGCCGCCGACCGTCGGCCAGATCAAGGACAAGAACCCGTCGCTGCAGTACGGCATCGCGCCGATCCCGACCAAGGACGGCTCGCCGTTCACCCTCGGCGTCGCGGACCACCTGATGGCGTTCAAGAACAAGACCGACAAGACGGCATCGATCAAGAAGTTCCTCGACTACTTCTACTCGAAGGACGTCTACACCAAGTGGGTCACGGCCGAAGGCTTCCTGCCGACGACCAAGTCCGGTGCGGAGGCGATGGGCTCGGACGAGACCATCAAGCCGTTCCTCGACCTGCTGCCGAACGCCAAGTTCTACCCGTCCACCAACCCGAACTGGTCGGCCGCGCAGGGCGCGATCCAGAGCCAGATCGGGCAGCTCGGTCAGGGCGCGAAGCCCGAAGACCTGCTGAAGTCCATCCAGGCGAAGGCCGACGGCCAGTAACCCGGATGACCAGCACCGCTGAAGCGACCCGCGCGGGGGCGGCCACCGGCCGTCCCCGCCGCGGGGCGTCCCCCAAGCCCACCGGCGGGGCGTCCGATCTCTGGCACGCCGTGCCGTGGACACTGCCCGCCCTCATCCTGATCTTCGGCGTCGTGCTGTTCCCGGCCGGCTACATGATCTACAACTCCACCCGGAAGATCTCGATCGCCGGGGTGGACCACGGATCGGTCGGCCTGCAGAACTACATCACGGTGCTGTCGCGGCCAGAACTCCCTGGCATCCTGCTCAACTCCCTGGTCTGGGTGGTCTCGGTGGTCGTGATCACCGTGGTGATCTCGCTCGCCCTGGCCCAGTTCCTCGACAAGAACTTCCCCGGGCGGCGCTGGGTGCGGATGGCGATCATCGTCCCGTGGGCCGCCAGCGTGGTGATGACCACGACCGTGTTCGTCTACGGCCTCGACCCGTTCTACGGGATCATCAACAAGTTCCTGGTCGACATCCACCTGCTCGCCGAGCCCTTCGGCTTCACGAAGGAGCCGGTTCCGGCGTTCATCTCGTCGATCGGCATCGCGGTGTTCGTCTCGCTGCCGTTCACGACGTACACGATCCTCGCCGGGCTGGCCGGGATCCCCGGCGACATGCTCGAGGCGGCGAAGATGGACGGCGCCGGAGCGTTCCGCGCCTACTTCAGCGTCACCCTCCCGAACCTGCGGAGCGCGATCGCCCTCGCGGCGCTGATCAACATCATCAACGTGTTCAACTCGCTGCCCATCCTGAAACTGATGACCGGGTCCATCCCCGGATACAAAGCGGACACGACGACAACCTACGTGTTCAAGCTGCTTCAGAACGAGCAGCGCATCGACCTGTCCAGCGCCCTCAGCGTGATCAACTTCCTGATCGTGCTCGTCGTCGTCGGCATCTACCTGTGGGTCGTGAAGCCGATGAAGGAGGTCTCGTGACCGCGCCAGCCCCCGTCGCCCTCGCCGGAGCGCCGACGCCGCGCCGCCGCCGCCCCCGGTCGGCCGGCGGTTCCTGGCGCGTCGCCGGGAAGACCGTCGCCGGCATCGTGATCGCCCTGGTCTTCATCGCGCCGTACCTGATCATGCTGATCGGCTCGTTCAAGAGCAGGAACAACATCCTCGCCGTCCCGCCGACCTACCTGCCCGAGCAGTGGCATCCCGAGAACTACCTCACGATGTGGTCGACGCCCGAGACGCCGCTGCCGTACAACCTCATCTCCACCATCGTGATCTCCGTGTTCGCGACGGTGCTGGTGCTGCTGGTCTGCGTTCCCGCTGCGTACTACACGGCACGGTTCCGCTTCCCGGGCCGCGGGATCTTCCTGTTCCTCGTCATCGTGACCCAGATGCTCCAGCCGACCGTGCTCGCGACGGGTCTGTTCAAGGAGATGGTGGCTCTCGGGATCAACGACACCTGGCTGGCGATGATCCTCGTCAACGCCGCCTTCAACCTGGCGTTCGCGATCTGGATCATGCACAGCTTCTTCGCGGGCGTGCCGAAGGAGGTCGACGAGGCGGCGCAGCTCGACGGCGCAGGAAAGTGGACCGTCCTGTTCCGCGTGCAGCTGCCGCTGGTCTGGCCGGGCATCGTCACGGCGATCATCTACACCTTCGTGGCGTCGTGGAACGAGTTCGCGGCCAGCCTCGTGATCCTGTCCACGGATGCGAACCAGCCGCTCTCGGTGGCGCTCACCAAGTTCGTCGGCCAGTACGACGCGGCGTGGCAGTACGTCTTCGCCGTCTCGGTGGTCGCCGTCATCCCGGTCGTCATCCTGTTCATGCTCATCGAGAAGCGCCTCGTCGGCGGACTCACCGCCGGCAGCGTGAAGTAGGGCACCCCCGGACCCGGCGGGAGGCGCCGCGCGTGTGGCGCGACGCGGTCGTCTCCCGCCGTATGAGGACTCTCTCAGGCGAGTTCGGGCGGCTGCCGGAGGACCGTTTCCGGCGGGTACCATCCCAAGGGGCGGTCCTCGGTCGGGGATCGGCGGGCGACGGACGGGACGATGACAGCGGGGACCACGAGCACCAGGCGGCCGGAGCTTCTGGGCCGCCCGATGGCGGTACCGCGGCGGCTGCGGTTCGCGGGCCGCGATGTGCCCTGGTGGGCGGCCGTGCTCGTGCTGTACGCCGTCTCGCGGCTGCTCACGACGACCCTCATGCTGGCGTTGTTCATCACCGCCAACGTGGCGCACTGGGACTACGCGAGCCCGCGGATGAACCCGACGTTCTTCACCTTCTCGGGATCGTGGGACGGCTCCTACTACAGCCAGATCGTCGAGCAGGGGTACCCCACCAGCCTGCCGCGCGACAGCGACGGCTCCGTGCAGCAGAACCCCTGGGCGTTCCTTCCGCTGTTCCCGATGGTCGTGCGGGTCGTGATGGTCCTCACCGGGCTGAGCTTCTATCCCGCCGGGTTCGCCGTCGCGATGGTCTTCGGGGCTGCCGCCAGCGTCGTGCTGTTCCGGCTGGTCGCAGCACGGGCGGGCGTCTCGAGCGCGTTCTGGGCGACGGCGTTCTTCTGCTTCGGACCGCTCTCGTTCGTGCTGCAGATCGCCTACGCCGAGAGCATGTTCTTCTTCCTCATGTTCGCGGCGCTGCTGGCCATGATCCAGCGGAAGTACTGGCTGATGCTGCCGTTCGGTGTGGCCGCCGCGTTCACCCGGCCCGGTGCGCTGGCCCTGCCGCTCGCGCTCGCGATCGTCCTCGTGGTCCGGATGGTGCTCGTCCGGCGCGGCGTGGACGCGTTCCGGCCGCGGGAGCGCCTGACGATGCTGCTGACCGGCGGGCTGATGGCGCTGGCCGGCCTCGCCTGGCCGATCATCGCGGCCGTGGTGACGGGAACGGGCGATGCCTATGTGGCCACCGAGCTCTCCTGGTGGACGGGATTCATCGGCACCGTCGCGTTCATCCCGCTGACCCCGTGGTTCCTGCTCAGCTGGCGCTACCTGAGCATCCTGGGCGCTCTGATCGTCCTCGCGGTCGTGGCCGGCTTCGCGTGGGTGCTGGCGCGGCCGTCCGTCCGGGCGCTCGGGACGGAGACCGTCGCCTACGCGGCGAGTTACGGCCTGTACCTCTTCGCGGTGTTCCTCCCGCAGCAGAGCACGTTCCGGCTGCTGCTGCCGCTCGCTCCGTTGGCGGGAGCGCGGGGGCTCACCCGCCATCGCACGGCGCGGAAGGCGGTGCTGATCGCCGGCATCGCGCTGCAGCCGGTGGCGATCGTGCTGCTCTGGTTCATCGGCTACCCCTGATCCGGTCGTGATCAGCGGGCGACCTGCCGGGAGACCGTGCCGGGAGGCGGCTCAGCCGACGGGCTCCGGCCACGGCACGTCCGGCACGCGCCGGTACCGGGTGCCTGTCGCATCCCAGTGCTCGGCGAGCCGGGCGACGCGCGCGCCGAACTCGTCCAGATCGCGGGCGGCCTCGACGGGCTCGGTGTCGGCCGGTGCCGGCGACCAGCCCACCTCGGCGACCGCGGCCAGCCGGGGGAGGACCATCTCCTCGACCTCCTCGATGGTGCCGACCGTCTCGGTCCACAGGGCGGCCTCCACGCCGAGGATGTGCGCATCCCCGACGCCGGGGATCACCCGCGCCGGGTCCCACACGAACGCATCGCGCAGGGTGGTCGGCTTGCCGGTCCAGTCCTGGCCGATCGGGTCGCCCTCGGCGTAGACGATGTCGAGGTAGGCGGCGTCCGACGGCGACAGGATGAGCGACCCGCCGCCGCGGACGAAGGTCACGGCGTACTCGGCCGAGCGATCGCGCGGCGTTGTGAAGTCCCAGTACTGCCCGACGGTCCCGGCGGGCAGACCGTGCGCCTTGCCCATCTCGTGCCAGCCGACCGGCGTCTTGCCGTTCTCGGCGACGACATGGGCCGCCTCCTCGACGAACGCGACGAAGTCGTCGGGCGCGGTGCTCAGGCACTCGTCGCCGCCGAGGTGGAGCAGCGGACCGGGTGTCAGGGCGGCCACTTCGCGGACGACATCGCGCACGAATCGCCGGGTCACCGCATCCCCCGTCCGCAGTGTGCTGAAGCCGACGTCGGACCCGGTGTACAGCGGCCGGGCCACGCCGTCCGGGTTGAGCACGGGATAGGACGCGAGCGCCGCGTTCGTATGCCCCGGCATGTCGAGCTCGGGGACGACGGTGACGTTCCGCTCGGCGGCGTAGGCGACGATGTTGCGGAACTCGTCCTGCGTGTAGAAGCCGCCGCGGCTGCCGTCGCTGCCGGTCGAGCCGCCGATGCGGGTCAGCTCCGGCCACGACTCGATGTGGATGCGCCACCCCTGGTCGTCCGTCAGGTGCAGGTGGAGGTGGTTGACCTTGAGCAGCACGATCGCGTCGATGAACCGCTTCACCTCGGCGGGCGTGAAGAAGTGGCGGGCGACATCCAGCATCGCGCCGCGGTACGCGTATCGGGGATGGTCGTGGATGCGGACCTGCTCGACCGTCAGCCCGTCGCGGTCGCCGTCGCCGTCGCCCGCGGCCGGGAGCAGCTGACGCAGCGTCTGGACGCCCCAGAACGCGCCAGCCGGGGTGGCGGCGCCGATCCGCACGCCCTCGGCGGCGACCTCCAGCGTGTAGCCTTCCGCGCTGTCCGACCCGTCGTCGTGCGCCCCCTCGCCGTGCGCGATCACCACGGCGATGTCGCCGAACGCGGGAGGCTCCGCGACGACCGGCAGGTCGCGCGAGCAGTCGTCCGCGAGCGCCTCGCTCAGCAGGCGTCCGACGGCGTCCGCTCCTGGCCCGGCCACGCTGATGCGGGCGGTCGGCCCCAGCACGAAGGGGGAGCCCGGCGACGGCTGGGTGAGAACGGGGCGGGGCACGACCACGGTGGGCTCCCTTGCGGGTCGGGGCAGAGCGGAGGAGACCGACTCCGCCCGCCCCGCGTGCGTCGGCCACCAGCGAGTATCGCAGCGCGTCCGGCGTTGAGCAAGGGTTCCGCCCGGCGTGCGCTTTGCTATGCTTGGCCCGTCGCGACTGGCGCTCAGATGGTCACCATCGGGGAGCGACACGGAACCTCGAGAACACGGATGGATGCGGCCGCGCGCCTGGGTCGCCACGCAATGGTCCATCCCTGTACGAAGGAGCCGGCAATGACCGATACCCTCCCCTCGACGTTCACCGCCCCTCTGGCGGAGGTCGACCCCGAGATCGCGGAGGTGCTGCAGCTCGAGCTCGGCCGCCAGCGCGACTACCTCGAGATGATCGCCTCCGAGAACTTCGTGCCGCGCGCGGTGCTCGAAGCGGTCGGCTCTGTCCTCACCAACAAGTACGCGGAGGGCTACCCGGGCCGCCGCTACTACGGCGGCTGCGAGTACGTCGACATCGCCGAGCAGCTGGCGATCGACCGGGCCAAGGCCCTGTTCGGCGCGGAGTACGCCAACGTCCAGCCGCACTCGGGCGCCTCGGCCAACGCCGCGGTGCTCTCCGCCATCGCGACACCGGGCGACACCATCCTCGGTCTGGAGCTCGCCCACGGCGGCCACCTCACCCACGGGATGAAGCTCAACTTCTCGGGCAAGCTCTACGACGCCGTCTCCTACGGCGTCGACCCGGAGACCTTCCTCGTCGACATGAACGTCGTGCGGGACAAGGCCATCGAGCACAAGCCGCAGGTCATCATCGCCGGCTGGTCGGCCTACCCGCGCCAGCTCGACTTCGCGGCGTTCCGCGAGATCGCCGACGAGGTCGGAGCGAAGCTGTGGGTCGACATGGCGCATTTCGCCGGTCTCGTCGCCGCCGGGCTGCATCCCTCGCCCGTGCCCTTCGCCGACGTGGTCAGCTCGACCGTGCACAAGACCATCGGCGGACCGCGCTCCGGCTTCATCGTGAGCCGTGACACCGAGCTCGCCAAGAAGCTCAACTCGAACGTGTTCCCCGGCCAGCAGGGCGGCCCGCTGATGCACGTGATCGCCGCGAAGGCGACCGCGTTCAAGCTGGCGGCCACCGAGGAGTTCAAAGACCGCCAGGAGCGGACCATCCGCGGCGCGAAGCTGCTCGCCGAGCGCCTGACGGCCGACGACTCCCGCGCCGCCGGCGTCGACGTGCTCACGGGCGGCACCGACGTGCACCTCGTGCTCGCCGACCTGCGCACCTCTGAGCTCGACGGCCAGCAGGCGGAGGACGTGCTGCACGAGGTCGGCATCACTGTGAACCGCAACGCCGTGCCGTTCGACCCGCGCCCGCCGATGGTGACCTCCGGTCTCCGGATCGGCACCCCGGCGCTCGCGACCCGCGGCTTCGGCGACACCGAGTTCACCGAGGTGGCCGATATCATCGCGCTGGCCCTGCGTCCGGGCGCCGACACCCGCGCCCTGCGGGCCCGCGTCGACGCGCTGACCGCCGCGTTCCCGCTCTACCCCGGCCTCACGCCCTCCGGCGCCGAGGCCGTCCAGGTCGAGCTCCCCTCCTCCATCTGACCCCACCCCCCCGTCGAGTACGCGAACTTTGCACGTTCGCGAGGCGTTCGCCGTGCAGTTTTTGCGTACTCGACGGAGGAAACGCAAGGAGACACCGTGACCGCACAGATTCTGGACGGGAAGGCGACCGCCGCCGCGATCAAGGCGGAGCTGAAGGAGCGTGTGAGCGCGCTGCGTGAGCAGGGCGTCGTCCCGGGGCTCGGCACGATCCTCGTCGGCGACGACCCCGGCTCGCAGTGGTACGTCGCCGGCAAGCACCGCGACTGCGCGGAGGTGGGCATCGCATCCATCCGCCGCGACCTGCCCGCCGACATCTCGCAGGCCGAGCTCGAGGCCGTGGTCGAGGAGCTGAACGCCGACCCCGACTGCACAGGCTTCATCGTGCAGCTCCCGCTGCCCGGGCACCTCGACACGGACGCCATCCTCGAGCTCGTCGACCCGGCGAAGGATGCGGACGGTCTGCACCCGACGAACCTCGGCCGCCTGGTCCTCAACGTCAACCGGCCGATCACGTCACCGCTGCCGTGCACGCCGCGCGGCGTGATCGAGCTGATGCTGCGGCACGGCATCGACATCCGCGGCAGGGATGTGGTGGTCGTCGGGCGCGGCGTCACCGTCGGCCGCTCGATCGGCGCGCTGCTCACCCGCCGTGAGTACAACGCGACCGTCACCCTCACCCACACCGGCACGCGCGACCTCGACGCGCACCTCCGCCGCGCCGACATCATCGTGGCCGCCGCGGGCGTCGCCGGCCTCGTCACGGCGGCGAACGTCAAGCCGGGCGCCATCGTGCTCGACGTCGGCGTGAGCCGCGTGGAGGACCCGGTGACCGGAAAGAGCGTCGTCGCGGGCGATGTGGCTCCGGATGTGGCCGAGGTCGCCTCCTGGATCTCCCCGAACCCGGGCGGCGTCGGCCCGATGACGCGCGCGCTGCTGCTGCAGAACGTCGTCGAGTCGGCGGAGCGGGAGCTGCTGTGAGCGACGCCGCGGCCGAGCGGACGCATCCCGCGGTCGAACGCGTCGAGGCGGCACTGCTCGCCGCGGGCGTCGAGCCGCGGGTGCGCTGGTTCGCGTCGGCGACGCCGACGGCCGCGTCCGCCGCGGCCGAGCTCGGCGTCGAGGTCGGCGCGATCGCGAACTCGCTGGTCTTCACGATCGACGGCGAGCCGCTCCTGGTGATGACCTCCGGCGCGCACCGCGTCGACACCGCGTTCCTCGGCGAGCGGCTCGGCGGCCGCATCCGCCGTGCCGACGCGGAGACCGTCAAGGCGGCGACCGGCCAGACCATCGGCGGCGTCGCGCCGGTCGGCCACCCGCAGCCGCTGCGGACCGTGGTGGATGTGGCGCTCGCGGACTACCCGGAGGTCTGGGCGGCCGCCGGCCACGCCCACACGGTGTTCCCGACGACCTTCGACGAACTCATCCGCCTCACCGGCGGCGAGCCCACCCCCGTCGAGCCGCCCCTCCTCTAGCCCCCACCGTCGAGTCCGCGAACTTTGCACGCGAAACGCCCCCGCGGCGTGCAAAGATCGCGGACTCGACGGTGGGGACAGTGGGGACGGGGGGACGGGGGACGGGGGTCAGCGGTCGACGACGACGATGAAGCGCTTCGCGACGACGCGCTCGCCGGGCACGCCGCGCAGCTCGCCGAGGGCGGCCAGCACGCGGTCCAGGATGCGCGGCCGCAGCGGCAGCGGAGCCTCGTCCGGCTGCTCGACCGTCCCCGCCGGATAGTCGACGCCCGGCTCCGACGACATCTCGATGTGCGCGCCGCGCAGCTCGCGCACCGGCGCGGGCGGGTCGTCGCGGAACCGGATCAGCCGCTCGATCGTCGCCCGGTACTGCCCGAGGTCGCGCACGTACAGCCGGGCGGGCAGGACGGTGTCCCCGGTGAACAGGATGCCCGTCTGCCGGTCGAAGAAGACGACGGCCGACGGCTCGTGCCCGGGCCCGCCGATCACGTCGACGACCCGGCGACCGAGGTCGTAGGAGACCGTCGCGTCCGGCCAGGTCGGGAATCCGAAGAACCCGATCACCTCGGCGGGGCTGGTGCCGACGACCGTGGTGCCCGGCCGGTCCCGCAGGAGGGCGTCGCCCGCGATGTGGTCGCCGTGCCCGTGGGAGTGGGCGACGACCAGGGGATACGGCCGCACGAACACAGCCGGGTTGCGGCGCAGCCACTCCGCGATGAGGCCCTCGACGGTCGTGCGCAGCGGGAACACCGCCTCGTCTGCGGTCGCGCCGGTGTCGATGAGCAGCGCCCGCTCCCGCCCGAACAGCAGGTAGAGGAACGGCGCCTCCCAGTGCGACGTCTTGGGCTGCCGCAGCTGGACGGTGTCCGCGTCGAGCCAGACCACGACCGGATCGTTCACTCCCTGTCCACTCACGCGTCACAGTGTGGCACCCGCGGGTGACCGGGAGGTGAACCGGCCCGGGATGCGGTCAGCTTTCGCGCCGCGCACCCTCCGACGCCTGCACGGTGAAGAGGTCGGGCTGGCCGAAGCCGTGCTCGGCGAACGCGCCGTCGAGCGCGACGAGCACGCGGCTGAGGGCATCCGTCGGCACCAGGGCGATCGCCGAGCCGCCGAAGCCGCCCCCGGTCATCCGCGCGCCGATCGCGCCGTTCGCCTGTGCGGTCTCCACGGCCAGGTCGAGCTCCGGGACCGAGATCTCGAAGTCGTCGCGCATGGAGACGTGGGAGGCGTCCAGCAGTTCGCCGATGGCGCCAGGTCCCTGCTCGCGCAGAGTGCGCACGGTGTCGAGCACGCGCTGGTCCTCGGTGACGACGTGGCGGACGCGGCGGAAGGTCACGTCGTCCATCAGCTCGCGTGCGCGGTCCAGGTCGCCGACCGACACATCCCGGAGCGCCTCGACGCCCAGGATGCGCGCGCCCTCTTCGCACGAGGCGCGACGCTCGGCGTAGCCGCCGGTGGCGTGGGAGTGCGTCACACCGGTGTCGATGATGAGGATCTCGAGCCCGGCGGCCTCGAGCCCGAGGGGCACGACCTCGGAGTCGAGCGACCGGCAGTCGAGGAAGACGGCGGCGTCGCGCTCGCCGAGGAGCGACGCGGACTGGTCCATGATGCCGGTGGGCGCGCCGACGGCGACGTTCTCGGCCCGCTGGCCGACACGCGCCAGGGTGCGGCGGTCGAAGCCGAGCCGCCACAGGTCGTTGAGTGCGACCGCGACGGCCCCCTCGATCGCCGCGGACGACGACAGGCCGGCGCCGACGGGCACGTTGGAGTCGAGCAGGATGTCGACGCCCGGCACGGCGGCCAGGTCGGCGCCGAACTGGCCGAGGGCCCAGGCGACGCCCAGCGGGTACGCCGACCAGCCGGAGAGGACCTCGGGCGCGAGCTCGTCGAGGGAGACCTCGACCACCTCGTCCGCGAACGTGCTCCCGACGCGGAGGATGCGGTCATCGCGCGCGCCGACCGCGGCGACGGTGCGCCGGTTGATCGCGAACGGCAGGACGAATCCCAGGTTGTAGTCGGTGTGCTCGCCGATCAGGTTGACCCGGCCGGGAGCCGACCACACGCCGTCGGGTTCGCGGCCGAACACCTCGGCGAAGTCGTCGCGGACGCCGGTGCGCAGGTCGGTCATCGGTCAGCCTCTCGGTCGGAAGGGGATGCGGTGCCCGCCGGAGCCACGACGGGCCCGGTGACGAGCCCGGTCACGGAGACCGGCAGATCGCCGACCGGGTTGTCGCGGTCGGCGCGGGCGACGGCGTCGCGGAGAGCCGCGGCCGCCTGCTCGGGCGGGATGTCGCCCACCCAGGCGCCCATGGCCGACTCCGAGCCGGCCAGGAACTTCAGCTTATCCGCGCCGCGCCGGGGGGAGGTCAGCTGCAGCATGAGGCGGATCTCGTCCCGCCGCACGCCGACGGGCGCCTGGTGCCAGGCGGCGATGTACGGAGTGGGGGTGTCGTAGAGCGCATCCACCCCGCGCAGCACACGCAGGTAGAGCGTGGCCAGCTCGTCCCGCTCCGCGGCGTTCGTCTCGGCGATGTCGGCGACGTGGCGGTGCGGCAGCACGTGGATCTCGATCGGCCAGCGTGCGGCGAAGGGCACGTAGGCGGTCCAGTGCTCCCCGGCGAGCACCACGCGCTCGGAGGCGCGCTCGCGCTCCAGGAGGTCGGGGAACAGCGTCGGCCCGTAGGCGTCGAGCGAGCGGATCAGGGCGGTCGTCCGCGGCGTGATGTAGGGGTAGGCGTAGATCTGCCCGTGTGGGTGGTGCAGCGTGACGCCGATCGCCTCTCCGCGGTTCTCGAACGGGAACACCTGGCGCACACCGGGCAGCGCGGAGAGCTCGGTGGTGCGGTCCGCCCAGGCCTCGATGACGGTCCGCGCACGCGACGGGCTGAGGCTTCCGAAGGAGCCGGCGGTCGCCGGGCTGAAGCAGACGACTTCGCAGCGGCCGACGGAGGTGCGGGTGCGGCCGAGCCCCACCCGCGCGAGGTCGTCGAGCCCCTCGGGGGCGTTGTCGTCGACGAGGAGCGGACCGAACGACGGCGACTTGTTCTCGAAGACGGCGACGTCGTAGAGGTCCGGGATCTCGGACGGGTTGGACGGAGTGGCCGGGGCGAGCGGGTCGAGCTCGGCCGGAGGGAGCATCACCCGGTTCTGGCGTGCGGCCGCGATGGACACCCACTCGCCGGTGAGCGGGTCCTGGCGCATCGTCGCGGTGGCCGGACGGGGTGCCGGCTCGCGCAGGTCGGGCTTGCGCTCCGCGCCGAGCGTCGTGTCGGCGTCGTCGTAGTAGATGAGGTCCCGGCCGTCGGAGAGACGGGTGGGACGCTTCGTGATCGAGGCCATGCCATCCTTTCGATTGCGAAAGCGAGAATACCGTCTCTTCTTTCGTATTGACAAGCAATCGCAAGCGTTCCAGCATGGGCGTATGAGCGAAGCCCTCCCCGCGGCGCTCCGGCGCGAACGGATGCTCGAGCTGATCGGGCGTGCCGGCTTCGCCCGGGTGTCGGATCTGAGCGAGGCGTTCCAGGTCTCCGACGTCACCGTCCGGAGCGACCTCGACGCGCTCGACCGCGAGCAGAGCATCCGGCGGGTCCACGGCGGTGCCGTGCTGCGGACGGCGGGGATGCGGGAGCCGAGCTTCGAGGAGGCCCTGGAGTCGTCGGCCGACGAGAAGCGCCGGATCGCTCAGGCCGCGGCCGCGATGGTCGCCTCCGGCACCAGCGTGCTGCTCGATGTCGGCACGACGACCGCCGCGATCGCCCGCGCCCTGGTCGAGCGCGACGACCTCGAGAACGTGACCGTGATCACCAACGGGCTCACGATCGCCCTCGAGCTGGAGCGGGCGATCCCACGGTTCGAGGTCGTCGTCACCGGAGGAACGCTGCGGCCGCTGCAGCACTCGCTCGTGGAGCCCCTGGCCGCCGCGCTGCTGGGTCGCATCCATGCCGACATCGCCTTCATCGGCTGCACCGGCGTCCACCCCGTCGGAGGCGTCACCAACGTCAACCTGCCGGAGGCCGACCTCAAGCGCGTCATGGTCGGATCGGCCGAGCGCGCCGTCGTGGTCGCCGACGGCAGCAAGCTGGGCCGCACGCACCTCGGCCGGATCGCCGCGGTGGACGAGGTCGCCGAGCTGATCACGGGGGAGTCCGCGCCCCTGCCCGAGGTGGCGGCCCTGCGGGATGCGGGGCTCCCGGTGATCGTCGCCTGAGGCCTAATCTTGTGCCATGCGACCCGCCACCGGTGAACAGTACGAACTCGACTTCGGCGACCTGAGCGCCACCATCGTGCAGGTGGGAGCGGGCATCCGCTCGCTCCGCTTCGCGGAATCCGACCTCACCGAGCCGTATCCGGTCGGGGAGCAGCCGCCCTCCGCGTGCGGGATCGTCCTGGTGCCCTGGCCCAACCGCGTCGCCGACGGCCGGTGGGAGCTCGGCGGGGAGGCGCGGCAGCTCGACCTGACCGAACCGGCGAAGCGGAACGCCATCCACGGCCTGCTGCGGCGTCGTCCGTACGAGCTGGTCGATCGCTCCGACTCGATGGTCACGCAGGCCGCGACCGTCTACCCCGAGCCGGGGTATCCGTTCCTCCTCGACACCACGGTGACGCACGAGCTGCACACCGAGGGGCTGCAGGTCACGCACACGATCAGCAATGCGGGGGAGAGCGCCGCGCCGGTGGCCGTCGGCGCGCATCCCTACCTCCGCATCGCGGACGTCCCGGCGGAGCAGCTGACCGTCACCGTGGCGGCGCGCACGCGGTTCGAGACGGACGACCGCAGCAACGTCACGGGCGAGGCGCCGGTCGCCGGAACGGCGTTCGACCTGTCGGCCGGACGCCGCGTCAGCGAGCTGGAACTCGACACCGGCTTCGCCGACCTGCCGGACGGGCCGGTGGAGCACGTCCTCGCCGCCGACGACGGCCGCCGTGTCGTGCTCTGGGCCGATGAAGCGTTCCGCTATGTGCAGGTGTTCACGCACCGGTCGTTCGCGACCAAGCCCGGGGGAGTGGCGCTCGCGATCGAGCCGATGACCGCCCCGGCGAACGCCCTCAACTCGGGCCGGGGGCTGCGCTGGCTGGAGCCGGGCGAGACCTGGTCGGTGAGCTGGGGCGTCCGTCCGGAGGGGTTCGGCGGAGAGGCCTACCTGGCCAGCTGGGGGTAGAGCACGCGCACATCCTCGTGGAGGTGCGCCTTGACCTGCTGCGCCACCTCGCCGACGATCGCCTCCGCGCCGCCCTCCTGCACCGTGTCGAGCGCTTCGTCGACGACCTGCCGCGGCGGGACCTTCACTCCCTCCGCGTCCGCCGCCATGTCGGTGTCGACGTATCCGACGTGGACGCCGACGACCTGGATACCCGCGGGAGCGAGCTCCACGCGTGCCGAGTTGCTGGCCGACCAGAGCGCCGCCTTCGTGGCGCTGTAGGAGCCGAAGGCGAGCCAGCTGAGCGCCGAATGCATGTTCACGATGGCGCCTCCGCCGTTCGCCTCGAGGATGGGGGCGAACGCCCGCGTGACGAGCACCGGTCCCCAGAAGTTGGTGTCGAACTCGCGGTGGATCTCGGCGAGGTCTCCGGTGACGAGCGACTCGTTGACGGCGATGCCCGCGTTGTTGACGAGGATCGTGACGTCCGTCGCGATCTCGGCCGCCCGCCGGATGCTGTCAGCGTCCGTCACGTCGAGGGCGAGGGGGACGACGCGCGGGTCGTCGGCGGAGATGGTCTCGGGTCGGCGTGCGGCGGCGTAGACCTTCGTCGCGCCGCGCTCCAGGAGCGCCGCGACGAAGGCGGCGCCGAGTCCGCGATTGGCGCCGGTGACGAGGGCGACGCGGCCGGTGATGTCGGTCATGAGAGGGTCCTTCCGAAAGTAAACCGATCTGTGTACCTGCAATGTACACAGATCGGTTTACATTCTGCAAGCGCCCGATTAGGATCGAGGCATGTCCACAGCCACCGTTTCCCCCCGGCCCAAGCCGCGGGAACGCGTGCTGGCCGCCGCTGCGCGCCTGTTCGTGCGCGAGGGCGTCAACGCGGTCGGCGTGGACCGGCTCGCGCAGGAGGCCCAGGTCTCCAAGCGCTCGATCTACCAGCACTTCGACGGCAAGGATGCGATCGTCGCCACGATGCTCGAGGAGTACGGGCCGAGCGTCGTCGCGGGGTACTTCGAGTCCGATGCGGAGGGGGACCAGCGGGATCGGGTGCTGCACGTCTTCGACGCCCTCCAGGCGGCTGCGCAGGCGAGCGACTTCTACGGCTGCCCCTTCGTCAACGTGGCGACCGAGCTGCGCGACCGCGAGCATCCCGCCGCGGTCGTCGCCCGCGGGTTCAAGGACAGGCTGACCGCCTACTTCGAGCGTCAGGCCGCGGAGGCCGGAGCCGCTGACCCCCGCACCCTCGCCATCCAGCTGACCCTGCTGTTCGACGGGGCGTCCGCGAGCGCCGCCATGCGCGGCGGAACGCCCGACGCCGCGCGCCTCGCCGCCGCCCAGCTCTTCGACGCCGCGACCGCCGCCTGACTCCCCGCACATTCGGCACGAATGTGGGCCGCCGCGCTACGGCGCGATCGACAGGAAGATGAACGCCGCGAACAGCACCAGGTGGATGCCGCCCTGCAGTCGCACCGCGCGTCCCTGCACGATGGTGAGGATGCTGACGAGCACCGTCAGCACCAGCAGCACGATCTGACTCGACCCGAGCCCGAGGTGCAGGGCGCCGGGCAGCCAGATCGACGCGACCGCGATCGCCGGGATCGTGAGCCCGATGCTCGCCATGGCCGACCCGAGCGCGAGGTTGAGGCTGGTCTGCGTGCGGTTGAGGGAGGCCGCCTTGGCCGCCGCGATGCCCTCCGGCAGCAGCACGAGCAGCGCGATGACGACACCGACGAACGACTGGGGCAGCCCGATCGCGGTCACCGCCCGCTCGATCGGCGTCGACTCCAGCTTGGCCAGCCCCACGACGGCGACCAGGGAAACCAGCAGCAGCCCCAGGCTGATCAGCGCCGTGCGCTTCGAGGGCGCCTCGGCGTGGTCGTCCTCGGTCAACGGCTGGCCCTTGCTGCCGACCGGAAGGAAGAAGTCGCGGTGCGCCACCGTCTGGGTGAAGACGAACATCCCGTAGAGGGCGAGAGAGGCGATCGCCGCGAACACCAGCTGCGGCCCGGAGAACACCGGACCGGGCGTCGACGTGAAGCTCGGCAGCACCAGCGTCAGGGTGGCGAGAGCGGTCACGGTCGCCAGCGCGGCTCCGCTGCCCTGCGCGTTGAACGCCGTGGATTCGCGACGGGACGCGCTCAGCAGCAGGGACAGCCCGACGATGCCGTTCATGGTGATCATCACGGCGGAGAAGACCGTGTCGCGGGCGAGCTCCGGCGAGTCCTTGCCGGTGGTCATCAGCGTCACGATCAGCGCCACCTCGATGATCGTCACGGCGACGGCGAGCACCAGCGATCCGAACGGCTCCCCGACCCTGTGAGCCACCACCTCCGCGTGCTGCACGGCGGCCAGCACCGTCCCGGCCAGGACGACGGCGATGATCGCGACGGCGACACCGTTCAGCTCCACCGCCCAGAACGCCACGAGGACCACGACGCCGATCGCCGGCACCCCGATCGTCCACCATCGTGCGAGCCAGGAGCCGATCGCTTTCATGCGTCCATCCTGCCAGCACGCCCCTCCGAAGCCGTCGGGTGCATTCCGTCGGCGGCTATCGGCGGGTCCCGCCGGTTCTCGCGCTGCGCACCGCTTGGATGGGCTCATGACCGGGAACAGGACCCTCCGCGCCGCCTCCGCGAGCGCCGTCGCCGTCACCTTCGCTCTCGCCTTGGCGGGATGCGCCACGCCGAGCCCGTCGCCGACCGGATCGCCCTCCGCCTCCACGACGACGACACCGCGTCCGACCTCCACCGCGACCACGACCGCGACGCCCATCGACGGCCAGTGCGACACCGGCGACCTGTCGGGGACCATCGGGCGGGGCGGCGGAGGGGCGGCGGGAAGCGTGGAGGTGACGCTCGTGCTCACCAACAACGGCTCCGGCGAATGCTCGCTGCAGGGCTGGCCGGGCGTGTCGTTCGTCGGGGATGGGAACGGTACGCAGCTCGGAGCCGCGGCCGAGTTCGACCGCAGCACGCCGCATCCCACCGTGGTGCTGCAGCCGGGCGGGACCGCTCAGGCGCCGCTGCGCATCACTCAGGCGCTGAACTACCCCGAGGCCGACTGCCAGCCGAAGCAGGCGGACGGCTTCCGCGTGTACCCGCCGGGCTCGACCGAGTCGCTGTTCGTGAAGGATGCGAACGTGACCGCGTGCACGAAGGACTCCGTGACGCTGCTCACCGTGGGGGCGCTGGTCGCCGGCTGACCCGCCGGCCCTCGGGGTTCTCGGGGGCTGTCGGGGTTCTCGCCGGCGGTCGCGTTCACTGGCAGACGCGCGCGAGCGGCCCGGACCAGCCCGATCGCAGCTCCGCCACCGCCGCATTCGCGTCGGCGAGCGCCCCCCGCGGGTCGTCGGCGAAGGCCTCCCCGTCGACGGCGCCCTGCAGGCCGTCCAGGCTGCGGTCCACCGGGGCGAGGGCACGCGCCACCGCATCCGTCGCGATGTCGCTGGTGGCCGCGCGGAACGACGTCACCGCCTCCTGGATGGCCGTGCCGGCTTCCACAGGATGCGCGCCGAGCGCCGCGACGTGCGCATCCAGCGCGGCGTCGAGGGCGTGCCGCGCGCTCCGGACGGCCGTGCAGTCGCGGCCGCGCTCGGCGGACGCCTCGGAGAAGAGGGGGAACTCGGAACCCGCCGCGATGGCGAGCATCGCGACGGCCGCGACGCACCCCAGCGTGAGAGCGGCCGCTCCCGGCCAGAGTCGAGCGGCCCGTGCCAGCAGCCGGGGCTGCGCGGGGCGCGGGGCGGGGAGGACGGCCGCGTCCACGTCCGCCTCGACGTCGGGTCCGCTCTGGCGCGAGAGGGTCACATTCGTAACGCTAGAGCCGCCGGGTGAACAGTTCGTTGCACGATTCCCGCGGGTCGCTGCCTGCGAAGCGGTCCGGATACGCTGGGTGCCGTGCCTCCCGCCCGATCCGCGACCGGTTCCGCGACGCCGCGCTGGATCGTCCGGCTCGTCGTCGTCACGGCGCTGGTCGGCGTCGGGGCGGGCATCGGCGGCGGTCTCGTCTCCCTGGGCCTGCACGCCCTCCAGCATCTCGTCTTCGGCTACTCCGAGGGCGACTTCTTCGAGGGGCTGCTGAACGCGCCCCCGGTCAACCGCGTCGTGGCGCTCGCCGTCGCCGGAGTCGTGGGCGCCGTCGGCTGGTGGGCCCTCCGCCGCTGGGGGCAGCGGTCGCCGGCCCACGCCGTGGTCTCCGTGGAGCAGTCGGTGAACGGCCGCATGATGCCGCCGGTCGTGACGCTCCTGAACGCGGGGCTGCAGGTGATCATCGTCGGCCTCGGCGCCTCCATCGGCCGGGAGGTCGCGCCGCGGGAGGTCGGAGCGCTCTGGGCGGGATGGCTCGCCGAGCGGGCGGGACTCTCGGCGCGCGAGCGGCGCATCCTTGTCGCGTGCGGTGCCGGGGCGGGGCTCGCGGCCGTCTACAACGTCCCTTTCGGCGGCGCGGTCTTCGCCGTCGAGATCCTGTTGGCCGAGATCAGCTTCGCCACCGTGCTGCCCGCCTTCGCGGCCTCGGCGATCGCCGCGCTCGTCGCGCGCATCTGGGTGCCGGCGAACCCGCTGTACGTCCTTCCCGAGCTGCACCTGAGCCCGACGATCGTGGTCTGGTCCGTGCTCGCCGGGCCGCTGATCGGATGCGCGGCGGTCGGTTTCGTGCGTGCCGCGCGCTTCGCGCAGGCTCACCGCCCGCGCTCGTGGGGCATCCTCATCGTGATGCCGCTGACGTTCGTCGCGGTCGGGGTGGCGGCGCTCTGGCTGCCCGCGATCCTCGGCAACGGGCGTGCGCTCGGCCAGCTCGCGTTCGCGGCGGCGCTGCCGGTGCTGCTCATCCTGCTCACCACCGTCGTCAAGGCGGCGGCGACCGTCGGCACCATCGGGGCGGGGGCGGCGGGCGGCACGCTGACCCCGTCTCTGGCCATCGGCGCCGGACTGGGGCTGGCGGGCGGCGCCGCGTGGAACCTCCTCTGGCCGGGCGCCGAGCTGCCGGCCTTCGCGCTGATCGCCGCCGCCGCCTTCCTCGCCGTCACGATGCGCGCCCCGGTGACCGGCCTGTTGCTGACGATGGAGTTCACCGGCCAGGGTCCCGACCTCCTCGTCCCGGTGATGCTGTGCATCGCCGGGGCGGTCGCCGTCGGCTACGTGCTGGAGCGGACGCGGGTCACTGGGGTCGCGTGACGCCCTCAGCGCAGGTGCGTGTGGCGCGTCGGCGGCCCCCGATACGATCCGGGAGTGATCTCCACCGTCGCCGTCTCCGGCTACCGCTCGCTGCGCGACCTCGTCATCCTGCTCGGGCGCCTGACCGTGGTGACCGGTGCGAACGGGGCGGGCAAGTCGTCGCTCTACCGGGCGCTGCGGCTGCTGGCGGCCTGCGGGCGGGATGCGGTGGTCGTCGCGGTCGCGCGCGAGGGCGGACTCGACTCCACCCTGTGGGCCGGTCCGGAGCGGCTCGGGCGGGCGATGCTCCAGGGCGACGCGCCCGTTCAGGGAACGGTCCGTCGTGATCCGGTCGCGCTGCGGCTGGGCGTTCAGCTCGACGACGGCGGCATGGGACTCGGCTACGCTCTCGACCTCGGGCTACCGCAGCCGAGCACGGACACCGCGTTCGGCCGCGATCCCGAGCTGAAGCTGGAGACCGTGTGGACGGGCCCGGCTCCTCGACCGTCGAGTCTGGCGGCCGAGCGACGCGGCGGCCATGTCCGCGTCCGCGGTGACGAGGGCGACTGGACGGAGCTGGGCAAGTCCCTGCGCACGTTCGAGAGCATCCTCACCGAGGTCGTGGATCCTGTTCGCGCCCCCGAGGTGCTGAGAGTGCGCGAGAACCTGCGCGCGTGGCGCTTCTACGACCACTTCCGCACCGACACCGCCGCTCCCGCTCGGCTTCCGCAACTCGGAACCCGCACGCCGGTGCTCGCCGCCGACGGGACGGACGTGGCCGCGGCCATCCAGACCATCCGGGAGTCGGGCGGGGGCGACCCCTTCGATGCGGCGGTGGATGCGGCCTTCCCCGGCAGCCGGGTCGAGATCGTGGTTGACGGCGCCCAGTTCTCGGTGGCCGTCCGGCAGCCCGGCCTGCTCCGTTCGCTCGCGGGTGCAGAGCTGTCGGACGGCACGCTGCGCTTCCTGCTCTGGGCGGCCGCGCTATTGTCGCCGCGTCCGCCGCAGCTGCTCGTCGTCAACGAGCCCGAGACGAGCCTGCACCCCGACCTGCTCCCCGCGCTCGGCTCCCTGATCGTCGCCGCGTCGGCCAACGCGCAGCTCGTGGTCGTGACGCATTCGCACGAGCTGCAGGATGCGATCCAGCACTCGGCGGCCGACCGCGCTGTCGCCGACGACCTGCGTCATATCGAGCTGCAGAAGCAGCTCGGGGAGACGCTCGTGCGCGGCCAGGAGGGCCTCCTCGACCGTCCCACCTGGCACTGGCCCACCCGCTGAGCGGTCGCCGCGTGCTCCGGTGTAGATTGTGGCGTGTGAGCTACCCGGCCCGGCGGCAACGATGGGACCGCACGGTCGCGCGCCTACTGACGGGACGGCGCCTGGCGGTCAGCCCGTGAAAGAGAGCCGAGCACCGGGCCTCGTGCAGCCTGGCGGATGGCTGGTGGGTGTCACGATGCCCGCGCGGCCGGTGAGCACGTGGGGGATGGCCTGGCGGCTGACCGCGCGGTGGTCGGCAACCTTGGTCATGTCCGCCTTCCTCGGCGCCGCCATCTGGGCCGTCGCGGTGACGCCGTCGCCCCAGCGCTGGCTCGTGCTGCTCGCGGTCGTCGGAAGCTGGCTCTACAGCGTTCTGGTGACCGTTGTCCTCACTGTGATGTTAGTGCGAGCTCCGCGAGCGACGCCCCGCGGGTGAACGCGTTGTCTGTAGGGACTTCTCCACGGCGGGATAACGTCCCCCTCCGGTCAAGGCCCCCACTGGGGGCGTCCCACGATGGTCCATACAGTTCCATGAGAATTGATTAGGAATTCGCCGGGCGGCTAGGGTGTGGCTTGGCCGCCGGGGCGACCAGTGTCTCGGGGGGATTAAGTTCGCGCGCCAGGTCGATGACTTGGATGAGCAATTCCGGCGGCTGCTCACTCCGATGCCGGTCGCGCGCGGCGAAAGCTGGTGGACGACACACCTGCCGCTACGCGCTGGGCGCAGGTTCAACGACGAGATGTGGACACTCTTCGACTACCGGGCTGAACTCGCCGAAGAGGAGGGCGGCACGTGGTACTGAGAGGCATGGAGTTCAGCGTTGTTCCCGCGGAAAGGGCGGATCGCCCCACCAGCCCACACCGCCGGCGTCGAAGACGAGTCGGTCGGCGAAGCGCCCTAGCGGCTCGCCGATGCTGAAGTCGGCGATGTCCGCCCCGAACTCCTCCGCTGTCGGATCGTCGGTGTAAGCACCGTCGTACTGCTCGCCGTCTGCCGTGACACGCAGCCCCACGGTGGGACCCCACGGTGATCCGTACACGACGCAGAAGCCGTCGTCGAACGCCCACGCGTCGACGATGGTGACCTCCTCCGCGGAAGTCGGGCCGCCCGAACCGAGACGTTCGAGACAGCTCAGGAGAGCGGTCTGACCCCACGACCGCTGGGGGAGGGCCCGCAACTCGTCGATCACTGCGCTGTGAGCTGGGGCCACGATTCGATCCCTCAGCCGATCTTTACGAGATCATGCAGCCAGTCGCTCGCCGCTTGGGCAGGTGGTTCCCCCGCCATCGCCGCGAGTGCGGCCTGATACTGATCGCCGAAAACCACAGTTGTGATGGTCTTGAGTCTGTAACCCAGGGCCCCTTCGTCCCAGGTCGCGCGGGGAGTGACCTCCCAGAGATAGAGGAACTTCTTCGTCAAGCCGTCCGGTACGCCTATCCACAACGCGTCAGGTCGACGGTCCCGCTCGATGCCGAGCAGGTGACCCGGGACGAGGAGCGATCGCAGCATCCCTTTAGTGCTGTCGAGGTCGAGTTCCGTGCTCACGGGAGGCAGCGTCGGAGGCCAGTCGGGCCTCGTCTTGGCGAACTCGGACCGAAACGACCGGTCTGGTCTGATGCTCTGCACATCGCTGATCCGAATTGCCGCGAAGCCGTTCATGTGCCCGCCGTCGGAGGTCTGTGACAGCAGTACCCACCTTCGTCCGATAGCGAGGAGGAACCCGTCGATCGTGTAGCCGGGACGCGATCGCCGACGGATCTTCATGATCTTTTCGCGACCGACGCCGGCCTTCAGTTTTGAGCGGATCTTCGCGCGCGACGTCACGCGTTCATACTGTCACGTCGGATCGCTCGGGCACCGGGTCGCGGGTTAGCCGCGTCCCGACGAGGGTGGGCCCGGTGGGGCTCGAAGCCCACGACCCGCGGATCAAAGGTCCGATGCTCTGCCAACGGCACCACTGACACCAGGTCAGTAGTGGTAACGCGCTTGCAGGATGATGACGTAGGCGTCGTCCACCACGTACACGAGACGGTTGGCTTCATCGATGCGACGCGACCACGCCCCGGCCAGCGCGTGCTTCAGCGGTTCCGGCTTGCCGACGCCCTCGAATGGGTCGTCGCGCAGGATGTCCTCGACCAGGAGGTTGATCCGCTTGAGCGTTCGCCGGTCCTGGCCCTGCCAGTAGAGGTAGTCCTCCCACCCGCCGGCCGTCCACGCGAGCTTGCGCTCACTCACTGGTCAGGTCGTGCTCGGTGGTGTCTCCCGAGCGGGCGCTCTCGATGGCATCGATGAGGCGGCGTGCGTTCTTGGGGGAGCGCAGGAGGTAGGTCGTCTCGAGCAGGGAGTCGTACTCGTCCTTCGACATCAGTACGGCCGAACCGCGCTTGGACGTGATCTCGACTTCGGTCTGGTCGAGGTTGACGCGCTCGATGAGCCCGAACAGGTCGCTGCGAGCCTCGCTTGCCGTGATGGCCATGATTCCTCCAAGTGGTACAAGATATCGTACCATCTGGACATGGCTGGTCGACGGCAATCGGCCTCTAAGTCCTCCCGTGGTGATCAGCGGAGATCCGAAGAGGCGGATCAGGCCCACTCAGCCGGATGCGTCAAGGTAGCGGCGGGTGCCGCAGTCGGCTCATTGCACCAGGGCTGCTCAGGGTCGGGTCTGGGCGCTGTCCAAGTACTCTCGCAAACCCGCCCTGGTTAGCGGGCGGCGGGTCGGGCCACGGGCGCGTTGCGAACCGGGTCGTTCCCGGCAGAACCGGACTGCTCGTACTCCACTACGTCTTCCAAGGTGAAGCCTGAGGCTCCGAGGATTGCAGAGAGCTTTTCGCGAAGTTCCTCATAGTTGCGCACCATTTCGCGGCGGCGAGCGTTGGTCACCGCGCCGGAGCTCGAAATGATGTTCACTTCATCTGTGTCTTCCGGCCCCCGGTACGGTCGCAACTCCTTGCCTAGTGCTACTGCGCACTCTTCAAGGGTTGTCCATTTCAGAATGTCGCCCGGCTTAGGGCTTCCGCCGAAATAGCGAAAGTCGCCGACGATAGGTTCGCCGACCATGGCTTGGAGCAGATTGACGTACACCCTGTCCATGGGTGTTCCCACTGATCGAAGAATCTGCGATGCGATGAGTTCGACTCGAGTGTTGACGCTAGTCAGGACTTCTAACGTGTCCACGACTTGGGCTTCTCTGGAAGTGCTGGAAAGGTGATCGTGCATCATTCCTGCCCACTGCGCGCGGAGGTATGTCTCAATGTCCGAGATCGTGCGGAAGGGCACTAGCGCGTTGTTTTCTGCCTGCTTCCGAACCGAATCAATGAACTCAAATATCTTCACGTTGTCGGCATTGGGAAACTTCATCTGTGCCAACGCCTCAGGCGAACCTACGTTAGCTTGATAGACGGCGTAATCGTTGAACGTCGACTGTTCTACCATCGCAAAGACCGGAATCTTGTCTTTTACTGCGCGCTGATACTCCGCGTTCGTGACGGACTCGTCCGATCCGGGAAGCGCCATCCCGTAACGGCCACCGATCAACAGCACCATCAGGTCGGCGTTTGATACCTCCTTCAGGCATGCTTCCGCGGCTGTGGTGGCCGGATCGAAATAGACCGCACCCTCTTCGCTCAGCACGGGGATATAGCCAAACTGTTCGATGAATCGTTTGAGCGATTCTCGCGCGTACCGGAGGTCATAGAAGGTCGAGCTCACGAAAACTGTAGGGGCGGCCATGTTTGCATCTTCCCAGTTCTTGGAGTGAGACGAGAAGAACCATTGTGGCGTCAGAGACGTGACGGCGCTCGGCGAGCGAGTTTCGCTTACAGCAGGCGGCGTTCGGCAACCGAATCGCGACGTTCAAGGTCCCGGATGCTGTCCCCGGTGCCGGGAAGAATGGGCCCCGGCCGGTACTCATCAAACCCGACCGCGTCCGGTCGGCGGAGTGGGCCGCTCAGAGGCGCTGGGAAGCGCAGGAAAGGTAGAACGTATGCCACGCAGGATCTCCGACGCAGGAATCGACCGCACCTGCGTGCCAGCAGAGCTGCTCGACGTCGACGATGCAACTTGGTCAGCTGGACACCACTCGACCAACTGGCTGAAAGCCCACGGCTTCGGCGACACCGTGCCGTCTCACTACCAAGCGAACTGGGATGAAGTGTCACCGTCCAACAGGTACTGGGAGGCTGTGCAGGCCTGGGCCCGCGTCAACGGGCTCGTCATGCCCCGTAGCAAGGGCTTCGTGGACCTGAACGCACTTCGAGCACTGGGGATCGAACGCCCACCGCACCTCAGTCGTGATCGCGTGCAGCACCTAACCGAGATGGGGTTGTGGGGTCGCCACAGCGAGTAGCCGTTCCGTCGTCGTGGCGATCTTCCCGGGCCGATTTGGAGACGATAGCTTGACCGCATGACTCCGGTGCCCATCCACGTCATCGTCGATCAGCCCTGGTGGGAGACGTGGTTGCCGATAATCGCGTCATTCCTGGCCACGGCTGCTGCCGTTGGCATCGCCGTCGGATCGGCAATCCGCGACAATCACCTCCGTAAGCGCGATGCGGAGGCGGTGGCTGCCCGTGATGCACGGGTGGACGAGCAGCGCGCACTGCTTGAGGCACAGAAGGTCGTCGTGGATCATCAGTGGACCGTGAATGGCAGCAGCTGGTATGTCGTCAACGCCGGCGATGGGCCAATCATGGAGGTCAGAATCTATGCCGGGCACGGTACTTCCCCAGATGGGGCCCCGATGATTTGGCAGATCCAGCACGACTACGTCACCCCGGCCATCCTCGGCCGTGAGGCGCACTCGTTCTACGGCATGTGGTTCGACATCTGGGCAGCGCGATCGATGGAGGACCCGGAGACCACTCCTGGACGCATGTACCCGATCCTCACCTGGATCGATGGCTCCGGCCGCCGCTGGATCATCGATACGCCCGACCGAATCGCTCATCTGAGGCGCCTCCCCACTCGAGACGAGGCTCGCGCGCGAGAGGCGGCTGAATGATCCAACGAACGCTGGCCAAGGATGCGCAACATTGCGTACCCTTCCGCCATGAGCGACGTTGACGTCTCCCGACGTCCCCAGATGGAAGTCGACCAGGTCTGGGCCTGGCATTCGAAGAAGCACGGCTCTCTAGTGCCGGCCAGGATCACCGACACATCCGGGCGCATCAGGGTCCGCGCGCAACGCACCGATCTACCCGATAGCGCCCCGCCAATCGATGACCTCAGAGTGAACTTCTGGTGCCTGTGGGATCAGCGCGACGCCTACCTCGAGATGAGACACTGGCTCGGCGCTCGCCTGACCGCGCTGCAGCGCGGAGAGCCAGTAGGGCCACCAAATCGCCCTTGGGAGCGCCGCAAGCGAGACGGTGGGGTCAGCGATGCTTACGTCATCCGCGAGGCGCCCTCGGCAATGTCGGCACCGAGGCGAGTCGCTTACACACTGAGTGCAGCAGCGGAGGAGTGCGGAGTATCTCCGTCCTTCCTCCGCGAGTTCGTGAATCACAACGACCTGGTCGTCCACTACGCCAACTCCAAGGTGATCATCCTCGCAGAGGACCTACACAGCTGGATTGAGTCGCTACCGACCGAGCGAGCATGACTGATTGCCATTCTCGTCGTCGAGACGCGCAACCATGTTGCGGGCGTTCGCGAGACCGAGGTCAATAAATCTTCGCGGCGCCGTGTGAGGCAGCCGCGGCGAGAGAGCGACCATTGAGTATCTTTCGCCACCGGCCATGGTCGGGTTAGGGTCGGGACAGCGGCGCCGACCGCTGCAGCGAGACGGTCCGCGCCGCTCGAAGCCGCTCCTAGGAGTTGGTACTCGTACCTCCCCTGTCGGTCATGCGGCCTCCCGCTCAGCCCTCCGGCAGAACTGACCAGGTGAAGCCGATCTGGTTCGGGTCAAGCTGCTGATGGTCGAACTCTGAGATCAGCTGCAGGGTGTCAAGGTCGACCGCGTCGGGAAGCAGACGTCCCACTAGGTCGATGATCTCCGTTTCGAGAGGCATCGCCTCCCACGGGAAGGTCAGACATAGCCAACCTTCCTCGCACTCGGCGTCGTCGATGACCAACAAGTCCACGAGCATCCGAACTTCCCCGTCCCCATACGAGCGATGCACGGCCGCCCGAGGGTGCGCACGAGCTTCGCCGTAAATGTCCTCCGCGGTCGCCGCAATGCCATCGAGCAGATTGACGGCGAATGTCCTAAACAGCGCCTCGTAGTCCGACGCCGTCGGCAACAGCTCCTGGCGATCGTGTAGAGCCATGAAGTGCTTGTATACGTCGCGCTTCTCATGCGTCGCGTGTGTCGCCCCGTAGGCAAGTAGCCAACAGACGTCGTTTTCTGCGTCCCAGAGCGTGGCACCGCGAGCTCGACCAACGTGAAGACTCTTGACGAGTCCATGTCTGCCCACGTCCTTGATCGGTTCGCCGCCTCCAGGCATGCCAGCGCGCTTCACTACGAATGCGCGAAGAGCCTCGTGCTCAGCGCAATAGTGGCGCGCGTCCCGTACGTGGTGATTAGCGTTGAGCCCCAGGTCGTCGACAACGCAGCGCTCGGTGGCGCGGAGACGCGGGGACTCCACGGTTTAGATGTCGCGGATACGCCCAGCGGCCTGCTCGGCGCGCGCGCGAATATCAGTCGCCTGCTTCTGGGCCAGTTCTTCGGCGGAAAGCGCTCGCGACGCGGCGATGCGTTCCCGAAGCTGCTCGATGGGAAGATCACGAATCTTAGCCACCTGCGCCTCGACGGGCTTGCGCGCCTCTTGGGTGCGGCGAACGTTCGTGCGGATGAGGGTGGGCATGTCCCCATGGTAGAGCTCAAACCTGTAGATGGACACCCCCGGCGCCCCCCTAAACGGGGCACAAGAGCTGTGGACAACTTCCTCGCCGTCCCCCGGATGGAGGGCCCTTGCCCAAAGTGATGGGTTTGTGATGGATGACGAGGTGCTGACGTCGCAATCTTGGCTAAACAGTGGGCCCGGTGGGGCTCGAACCCACGACCCGCGGATTAAAAGTCCGATGCTCTGCCAACTGAGCTACAGGCCCTCACGTCCAATCTAGCGTGGATTCACCCCGTCCCGTGGCGGGGGCAGAATAGGGGGATGTCTGACCGGTTCCACAAGCCCGCGCTGTTCACGAGTGGGATGTTCGAGGCCTTCATGGGCGGGGAGGACCCCGCGCAGATCAGCAGGGTCGCCCACGAGACCGCGCGTGCGCTCCTCGCCCGCGTGCGCGAGAACCCCGATCCGGAAGTCGTCGACCGGCTGGTCGCGTTCACCGACGCGCACGGCATCGACGCGCTCGCCGAGCTGTGGTCGCGGTCGAACGCCAAGAGCCTGCCGGGCGCCCTGTGGCGCATCTACCTGATCCGGCTGCTCATCCGGCAGGATGCGGAGGGCACCGCGTACCTGTTCCAGCGCGGCACCGAGGTGCTCGGGTCCATCGACGCCGTCGTCGCGGGCGCGCCGGACCCGACGGGACCGGCCGAGATCACCGAGCTCGCCGACCGCATCCTCCGCGGCCTGTTCGAGGGCGACTTCGCCGTCGCGCTCGACCGGGCAGCGGCGTTCTGCCGGGTCGCGGCGGCCGGCGCCGCCTCCGTCGCCGACGACCGCGACGTGCTCGACCCCGAGCGGGCGAGCGAGCTGACGACCCGCGCGCTGCGATTCACCCGCACCGCTGAGGAGCTGACGGCATGTGCGCGGCTCTGGCGGTCGGACTCGCTCGACTGAAGCCACGGCGGCGACGCGGTCAACCCCCGATCCGGCATCCGCGTTCTCCCGCTGCGAACGCCACGCCGAGAGGGCGCGCGGACGCTCCTGTACACTGGATGTCGCCGGGCCGCAGTAACCCCGGGCTCCAAAACTAGCCGCTTCGAGCGGCCTCGCGCCGAGAGGCGTTCTGCGGCCCGGCACTCTCCTGTCGGGGGAGGCCCGCTCGAACATCGGCGGGTCGAACCCCGGCGGACCGGATGAGAGCGGAGACGACGTGGACGACGCCCCTGCGGTCGACCTCGACGACCTCCTCGTCCGCACCGCGACCGGCGACCAGGAGGCGTTCTCGCGCTTCTACGACCTGACCGCCGCGCGCGTCCTCGGGCTGATCCGCCGCCTCCTCATCGACGCTGCGCAGTCGGAGGAGGTCGCCCAGGAGGTCTTCCTCGAGGCCTGGCAATCCGCTCCGCGGTTCGATCCGAATAAGGGTCGAGCGCAGACGTGGATCATGACCATGGCCCACCGGCGCGCAGTCGACCGGATCCGGGCATCGCAGGCATCGCGCGACCGGGACACGGCCGTGGGCATCCGCGACCTCCCGACCGCTTACGACCAGGTGGCCGAGACGGTGGAGGTCCGGGTCGAGCACGAGAGGGTGGAGGTGGCCATGGCGAAACTCAGCGAGCCGCAGCGGCGCGCCGTCACCCTCGCCTATTACGGAGGACTCAGCCAGTCCGAGGTCGCAGCCGAACTCGGAATCCCGCTCGGCACAGCGAAGACTCGGCTGCGCGATGCGATGATACGGCTGCGAGAGGAACTGGGGGTGACGACATGACCCGCGAGGACGACCCCGACACCGGGCGCCTCGGCTACCGCCTGGGGGCGGACGACGAGCAGGAGGCCCGTGCCTTCGAGGAGGTCGCCGCCGAGCTCGCGCTCTCCGCAGAGCCGGTGCAGCCGCGCCCCGAGCTCAAGGCGGCGCTGTTCGCGCAGCTGCAGAGCACGCCGCAGCTGCCGGCTCAGGATGCCGCCCAGCCGGCCGCTGCTCCGGCCGCCGACGCGACTACTACATCCGACGCGACCTCCGCATCCACCGCTGCACCCGCGCCCACCGCTGCACCCGAGCCGGCGCAGGGCCGTGCCGAGCGCGCTGCGCAGCGCCGCTGGTTCCAGCGCCCCGGCCTGCTCCTCGGCGCCGCGGCCGCGGCGATCGTGCTGTTCGTCGGCGGTGCCGTCGTCGGCTCGACGCTCTCGGGCGGCAACTCCTACCAGTCGCAGCAGGCGTCCGCTCTGGCCGAGATCAACGCGGCCCCCGACGTCCAGCGGGCGACCGCGCGGGTCGAGGGCGGCGGCACGGCGACCCTGGTGTGGTCGGGCGAGCTGGGGCGTTCCGCGCTCGTCGCCAACGGCCTCCCGGCCCTTCCAGGTGACAAGACCTATGAGCTCTGGTACCTGCGCGACGGCAAGGCCATCCCGGCCGGGACGATGACCCCGGCCGAGTCCGGATCGACCTGGCGGGTGCTCACCGGCGAGATGGCGGCGGGCGACGCGGTCGGCGTCACGGTCGAACCGAGCGGCGGGTCGGACAAGCCGACCACGCCGCCCATCGTCGCGATCGCGTCCTGACCCGTCCCCGACAGGCTCGGGCCACGAGACGAAGAACGCCGCCGATCGCACGGATCGGCGGCGTTTCTCGTCGGTGCTGCGACCATCCGGTCGCTCCCGGATCACCCGAAGCGGCCGGAGACGTAGTCCTCGGTGGCCTGCACGGTCGGGTTGGAGAAGATCTGGTTCGTGTCGTTGTACTCGATGAGCTTGCCCGGCTTGCCGGTGCCTGCGATGTTGAAGAACGCGGTGCGGTCGGAGACGCGCGAGGCCTGCTGCATGTTGTGGGTCACGATGACGATCGTGTAGTCGTTCTTCAGCTCCTCGATGAGGTCCTCGATCGCGAGCGTCGAGATCGGGTCGAGGGCCGAGCACGGCTCGTCCATCAGCAGCACGTCGGGGGAGACGGCGATCGCGCGGGCGATGCAGAGACGCTGCTGCTGGCCGCCGGAGAGGCCGGACCCGGGGAGGTTCAGGCGGTCCTTGACCTCGTTCCACAGGTTGGCGCCCTGCAGCGAGCTCTCCACCAGGTCGTCGGCCTCACTCTTCGACATCCGGCGGTTGTTGAGCTTCACTCCGGCGAGAACGTTGTCGCGGATGCTCATGGTCGGGAACGGGTTCGGGCGCTGGAACACCATGCCCACCTGGCGGCGCACGAGAACGGGGTCGACGCCCGGGCCGTACAGGTTGTTGCCGTCGATGAGCACCTCGCCCTCGACGTACGCGCCGGGGATCACCTCGTGCATGCGGTTCAAGGTGCGGAGGAACGTCGACTTGCCGCATCCCGACGGGCCGATGAAGGCCGTCACGGAGCGGGGCTCGATGGTGAGCGAGACGCCCTCGACGGCGCGGAACTTGCCGTAGTAGACGTTGAGGTCGTTGACTTCGATGCGCTTGGACACTTGATTCCTTGGCTGTCGGGTGGAGGGGTGCGGGTTCAGCGGCCGTACTTGGGGGCGAAGGCCTTCGCGATGATGCGGCCGGCCAGGTTGAGCAGCATCACGATGATGATGAGCGCGAGGGCGCCCGTCCAGGCGCGGTCGATCTGCGCCTGCGCGTGGAGGCCCGCGGCCTGTGTGTACTGGGTGTACACGAAGACCGGGACGGTCATCATCCGGTCGCTGAAGAGGTCGTAGTTCATGCTCGTGGTGAAGCCGGCGACGATGAGCAGCGGCGCCGTCTCGCCGATGACGCGGGCGATGGCGAGCATGACGCCGGTGACGAGGCCGGCGAGCGAGGTGGGCAGCACCACCTTGAGCACGGTCAGCCACTTGGGGACGCCGAGAGCGAGCGACGCCTCACGCAGCTCGTTGGGCACGATCCGGAGAATCTCCTCGCTGGAGCGGACGACCACCGGGATCATCAGCACGGACAGCGCGACGGCTCCCATGAAGCCGTTGCGGATGCCGGGGCCGAAGAAGAGCGCGAACAGGGCGTACGCGAACAGGCCGGCGACGATGGAGGGGATGCCGGTCATCACGTCCACGAAGAAGGTGATGCCGCGCGCGAGAGCTCCACGGCCGTACTCGACCAGATAGATGGAGGTGAGGAGGCCGATCGGCACGGAGATGACCGCCGCCATGAGGGTGATCTCGAGTGTTCCGACGATCGCGTGCAGCGCGCCGCCCCCGTCGCCGATGACGTTGCGCATCGACTCCGAGAAGAAGGCGATGTCGAAGCGGGCGAGGCCCTGCGAGACGACCGTCCAGCCGAGGGAGATCAGCGGGAGGAGGGCGATGATGAACGCGGTGGCGACCAGCGAGGTGACCAGCCGGTCCATGGCCTTGCGGGAGCCCTCGACCAGCAGCGAGGTCGTGTAGATCGCCACGTCGAACAGCACGGTCCCGAAGAAGATCGCGCCGACGATGTTGAAGTCCTTGGTCGCGCCGCTCGCGGCCAGCATGGCGAAGATCGCCCCGAAGACGACCCAGGAGACGACGAGCATCGTCCACGGCGCCCAGCGCGGCAGCTTGCCCGCGGTGTACGAGTTCACGAGCGGACGTGGGGCGGTGGCGGTGGTGGTGGCCATCAGTTCGCTCCAGAGAAGGCCTTGCGGCGGCTGACGATGTAGCGGGCGAGCATGTTGATGAGCAGGGTCACCACGAACAGCACGAGGCCGGAGGCGATGAGCGCGTTCACGCCGAGCCCGGTCGCCTCGGGGAACTGCAGGGCGATGTTCGCGGCGATCGTGTTCGGGCTCTGCGCCTGCAGCACCGCGAACTTCACGATCAGGGCGGGGGAGAGCACCATCGCGATGGCCAGCGTCTCGCCGAGCGCGCGGCCGAGGCCGAGCATGATGGCGGAGATGATGCCGCTGCGGGCGAAGGGGAGGACGGCCATCCTGACCATCTCCCAGCGCGTCGCACCGAGGGCCAGGGCGGCCTCCTCGTGGAGGCGCGGGGTCTGCAGGAAGATCTCGCGGCAGATCGCGGTCATGATCGGGATCACCATCACGGCGAGCACGAGGCCGGCGGTGAGGATGGTGCGGCCGGTGCCGGAGACCGGCGGCGCGAAGAACGGGATCCAGCCGAGGTTGTCGCCGAGCCAGACGTAGAAGGGCTGGACGAACGACGACAGCGTCGCGATGCCCCAGAGGCCGAAGACGACGGAGGGGACAGCGGCGAGGAGGTCGATGATGTAGCCGAGCACGGACGCGACGCGGCGCGGGGCGTAGTGCGAGATGAACAGCGCGATGCCGATGGACAGCGGGGTCGCGATCAGCAGCGCGATCAGGGCCGCCCAGATGGTGCCGAAGACGAGCGGCCAGACCCACGACCAGAAGTTCGTCGCGTTGTTGGGCAGCTCGCCGGCGTGGGCGAACAGAGCAGGGATGCTCTGCACGACCAGGAAGATCGCAACGGCGGCGAGGGTGGCGAGGATCAGCGATCCGGCCACGATGGTGCTGGTCGAGAAGACCCGGTCGCCGAGGCGGACCTTCGCCTTCGGCCTGATGGCTCCTACGGTTCCGGCGGTCATTCGTTGCTTTCTCTCATCGGGTGTGCCGTGGGGGGCGGCTGAGGACGGGAGCACCGCTCGGCCCGGGCTGCGTGGCAGCCCAGGCCGAGCGGCGTTGTGTCACTTGATGCTGGCGACGGCCTTGGAGACCTTGTCGGCCAGGTCGCTCGAGAGCGGGGCCGAACCGGCCTGCTCCGCAGCGGCCTTCTGGGCGTCGCTCGAGATGATGTAGTCGACGTAGCCCTTGACCAGATCGGCCTTGGCGGCGTCCTTGTACTCCTGGCACGCGATCACGTAGGAGACCAGGACGAGCGGCCAGGCGCCCTTCGAGGTGTCCTTGCGGTCGATCTGGATGGCCAGGTCGTTGGCCTCGCGGCCGTCGGCGATGGGGGAGGCGGCGACCACGGCGGCAGCACCGTCGGCGCTGATCTTCTCGTAGTTGCTGCCGACCTTGAGCTGGGCGATGCTGAGGCCCGCCGAGCCCGACTCGTCGATGTACGTGATGGAGTTCTTCGCGTTCTTGGTGGCGTCCGCGACACCCGAGGTGCCCTTGGCTGCGTCACCGACCTGGAACGGGAAGGTCTGGGAGGCCGGGGCCGTCCAGACGTCGGGGGCGTTCGCGGCGAGGTACTCGGTGAAGTTCTGCGTGGTGCCCGAGTCGTCGGAGCGGTGCACGACCGTGATCGGGGCCGACGGGAGCGAAGCGCCCGAGTTCTGGCCCTTGATCTTGGCGTCGTCCCACGTGGTGATCTTGCCCGAGAAGATGCCGGCGATGGTCGCGGCGTCGAGCTTGAGGTCCTTCACGCCGTCGACGTTGTACGCGATGGCGATCGGGGAGATGTAGACGGGGAGGTCGATGCCCTTGCTGTTCGCGGCGCAGCCGGCGAACGTGGAGGCGAGCTCCTCGGTCTTCAGGGCGGCGTCGGAGCCGGCGAAGTCGGCGGCACCCGAGATGAAGCTCTTGCGGCCGGCGCCGGAGCCCTGCGGGTCGTAGTTGACGGTGGCCTTGGGGTTGGCCTCCTGGAAGCCGGCGGCCCACACCGTCTGCGCCGCGCCCTGGGCGGACGAGCCGATGCCGTTCAGCGTGCCGGACAGGTTCGAGGCCTTGGCCGTCGTGGTCGACGGCGTGCTGCCCTCGTTCGCCGCACACGCGGTGAGAGAGATGGCGGCTGCGGCGAGAAGTGCCACGGGAGCGCCGATGCGCTTGAGTTTCACAGTTGTCCCTTCGGGGATCAGTAACAACAGGACGGGGTCGGTGCGACCCGCGTGAGACGCTATTCCCGGTGTCTGTCCAGAGTCCCCCGCGGTGGTAAACGGGAGGTTAACGCCGGGCGTCCTCTTGTCCTCGTGCTCCTGTGAATCCGCGGGTCAGCCGGTGAACCCGGCGCACCCGCTCCGTGTCACGGTGCGGTCTCGACCGGTGCGTAGGTCTCGATCGACACGATGCCCGACGCGGGGTTCGTCGCCGACAGGTGCACGATCGAGAAGCCGCCGGTGTCGAGATCGGCCGCGTCGTCGAGATAGGCGCCGGGCATCGTGCCGGTCGCCAGCGCGATCTCGCGCATGATCTCGGGCAGCACGGGCCCGTGGCTGCACAGCACGGCCGTCTTGCGGGAGCGGACGCGCTTTCCGACGACGCCCCGCACCTCCCCGCGGCCCTCTTCGTAGGCCTCCTGGCTGATGCCGTGGTCGCGCTGCGGTTTGATGCCGGTCGCGGCCGCGAGCGGGGCGACGGTGGTCACGCACCGGACCGCGTCGCTCGTGACGATCCGCTTCGGGCGCCAGGTCTGGAGGGTCGCCACGTCGGCAGCGGCCTGCTTGACGCCGCGCTCGGTGAGCGGGCGCGATGCGTCAGAGCCGTCCCAGCGGTCGCGGGGCGCCGCTTTGCCGTGGCGCAGGGCGATCAGCGCGAACGTGGAGGTGATGCCCTGGTGGACGAGCGCGTCGAACGCGTCGAGGATCTCGACATCGCGCTCGTAGGTCAGGTAGCCGCGCGCCTTCTTGATCGTGACCCACTCGATGGCCGCGATCTCGCTGTTCGGAACGAAAGTGGAGCGCAGGATCGCCTTCTCGCCGACCTCGGCCGCCCAATAGTGCACGATCTTCTCGCGGCCGCTGCTGAGGGGATAGGTCGAGACGCCGAGCGGGACGCCGAGGCCGATCTTCAGGCCCGTCTCCTCCTCGATCTCGCGGACCGCCGTCTGCGGAAGCGTCTCGCCGGGGTCGACCTTGCCCTTGGGGATGGTGACATCGCCGTACTTGGTGCGGTGCACGACGAGCACGACGATCCGATCGTCCACGACGCGCCAGCAGAGGGCGCCCGCGGCGTAGATGGCCGGGCTCACCGCCTCGTTCCCGTACGGGTGCTGCGCGGGCGGTGGCTGTACTGCTGGATGAGCTTGTTCTGCAGGTCGACCAGCGGCTTGCCGTTCTCATCGAGGTGGTGGCGCGTCCACACGCCGTCCTCGTCGAGCTTCCAGGTGGCGGTCCGCTCGTCGAACGCGAGGTCGAAGAGGTCGCCGAGCTCCCGCAGGTGCTCCGGTTCGGTGAGGCGCACGAGCGCCTCGACCCGGCGGTCGAGGTTGCGGTGCATCATGTCGGCGCTGCCGATGTACACCTGCGGGTCGCCGCCGTTGACGAACGAGAAGATGCGCGAGTGCTCCAGGTACCGGCCGAGCACCGAGCGCACCCGGATGTTCTCCGACAGCCCCTCGCGCCCCGGAACGACCCCGCAGATGCCGCGCACCCAGAGGTCGACAGGGACGCCGGCCTGGCTGGCGCGGTAGAGCGCGTCGATGATGGCCTCGTCGACGATCGAGTTGAGCTTGATGCGGATGCCGGACGGCCGCCCGGCCTCGGCGTTGGCCCGTTCGGTGTCGATCCGCTTCAGCAGGCCTTTGCGCAGGTGCAGCGGCGCGACGAGGAGCCGCTTGAACTTCTTCTCGATCGCGTAGCCGGAGAGCTCGTTGAACAGGCGCGTCAGGTCCTTGCCGACCTGGTCGTCGTCGGTGAAGAGCCCCAGGTCTTCGTAGATGCGGGAGGTCTTCGGGTTGTAGTTGCCCGTCCCGATGTGGCTGTAGCTCTTGAGCACGCCCTTCTCCTCGCGGATGACGAGGGCGAGCTTGCAGTGCGTCTTGAGCCCGACCAGGCCGTAGACCACGTGGACGCCGGCCTTCTCGAGCTTCCGCGCCCAGGAGATGTTGTTCTGCTCGTCGAAGCGGGCCTTGATCTCGACGAGGGCGAGCACCTGCTTGCCGGCTTCCGCCGCGTCGATCAGGGCCTCGACGATGGGGCTGTCGCCGGACGTGCGGTACAGCGTCTGCTTGATGGCCAGGACATGCGGGTCGGCCGCCGCCTGCTCCAGGAAAGCCTGCACGCTGGTCGCGAACGACTCGTACGGGTGGTGGACGAGGACGTCCTGCCGGGTGATCGCCGCGAAGATGTCGGGCTTGGCGTTCGGCTCGCTCGGCATGAGTTGCGCAGGCGTGGTCGGGACGTGGTTCGGGTAGTGCAGGTCGGGCCGGTCGATCTTCGCGAGGTCGAAGAGGCCGCCGAGGTCGAGCGGGGCCGGGAGGCGGTAGACCTCCTGATCGGTCACGTCGAGCTCGCGCACCAGCAGGCCGAGGGTGACCGGGTCGACGTCGTCGGTGACCTCGAGGCGGATCGGCGGACCGAAACGGCGACGCAGCAGCTCGCGCTCCAGGGCCTGGATGAGGTTCTCCGTCTCGTCCTCGTCGATCTCGACGTCTTCGTTGCGGGTGACGCGGAAGACGTGGTGGTCGAGGATCTCCATGCCGGGGAAGAGGTCGCCGAGGTGGTTGGCGATGAGCTCCTCGAGGGTGATGAAGCGCACCTGGCCGACGGTCTCGCGCTGGTCGATGCGGACGAAGCGCGGCAGCATCTGCGGCACCTTGAGGCGGGCGAACTGCTCCTTGCCCGTACGCGAGTTGCGCACCCGCACGGCGAGGTTGAGCGAGAGCCCGGAGATGTAGGGGAACGGATGCGCCGGGTCCACGGCCAGCGGCATCAGCACAGGGAAGATCTGCTGCGAGAAGATCTCGCGGAGCTGCACCTTGTCGGCGTCGTCGAGCTGGTCGTAGGTGACGACGGTGATGCCCGCATCGCGCAGCGCCGGGAGGACCAGGTCGTGGTAGGCCCGAGCATGACGGAGCTGCAGCTCGTGCGCCTTCTCGGAGATGTCGGCGAGCACGTCCTGCGGCGCGCGCCCGACGTTGGTGGGCACCGCGAGGCCGGTGGCGATGCGGCGCTTCAGGCCGGCGACGCGGACCATGAAGAACTCGTCGAGGTTGCTCGCGAAGATGGCGAGGAAGTTGGCGCGCTCGAGCACGGGGAGCAGCGGGTCCTCCGCCAGCTCCAGCACGCGCTGGTTGAACGCGAGCCAGCTCAGCTCGCGGTCGAGGTAGCGGTCGTCCGGCAGGGTCGGGTCGGGCTCGTAGATGAAGGGGGCGAAGTCGTCGTCGAAGTCGCTGCCCAGGCTCCCGCCCAGCCCCGTGTCGAGAAGGCCGTTCTCCAGAGTCGTCCGCTCGTCCATCCCCCCATCATGGCACCGTGAGGGAGCCCTCGTGACGGGCCTGCGTAAACGGTGGATAAACGCTGGCTGTGGAGAGAAGGGCTGCGCGGGGTCGCGGAGGTCAGGGGCGGACGGAGGTGGGGAGGCGGTCGTTCTCCTCCTCGTACACGTTGAACCGGTACCCGACGTTGCGCACGGTGCCGATCAGCGACTCCAGGTCGCCCAGCTTGGCCCGCAGGCGTCGCACGTGGACGTCGACCGTCCTGGTGCCGCCGAAGTAGTCGTACCCCCACACCTCGCTGAGCAGCTGCTCGCGCGTGAAGACGCGCGACGGGTGCGTCGCGAAGAAGCGGAGCAGCTCGAACTCCTTGAAGGTGAGGTCGAGCTGGCGGCCGTGGGCCTTCGCCGAGTAGCTGGCCTCGTCGATCGTGATGCCGGAGGCCTGGATCTTCGACTGCGAGTGCTCCTGCGTCTGACGGCCGATCGCGAGACGGATGCGCGCATCCAGCTCGGCCGGGCCCGCGGAGTCGAGAACGACGTCGCTGACGCCCCAGTCGGCGCTGACCGCCGTGAGGCCGCCCTCGGTGAGCACGAGGACCAGCGGGACGGTGACCCCGGTCGTCGTCAGGATCTTGCAGAGCGACTTCGCGCTCGCCAGGTCGCGCCGCGCATCCACGAAGATGAGGTCGCAGCTCGGGGCGTTGACGAGCGAGGCGGGTTCTGCCGGGATCTGGCGCACCCGGTGGCTGAGCAGCGCGAGCGATGGCAGCACCTCGGCACCCGGACCGGCGGCGTCGCCGACCGAGGAGGTCGCCCCTGGAGTGCGGGGCGCGGTGGTGCTCGGCGCAGAGGTCAGGATCAGAAGCTGCGCCACACATTCCTCCTCACCCGCCGGGAAACCGTGCCGTAATGCTACCGGAAACAGCCGCCCGCCCTGTCCGGCAGCCGCTGGGGCCCCGCGCCGGGGCAGAATGGGAGCGTGAGCGACGAGACCCCGGACACCCCTCCGATGCACGCGATGGGTCCGGCTGCCGCGGCCGGCCCCGTGCAGCCGCCGCTGCCGCGGTGGGCGACGCTGACGAGCATCGGGTCGGTCTGGGTGGTCTCCCTGGTGCTCGGCATCCTCATCGGCACGGTCGCGCATGCGTCGGAGTACGCCTCGTGGCTGTCGCTCGCGCTGGGCGTCTCGGTGCTGTTGGGGTTCGTCGCGCAGCTGGCGACGCAGCAGAAGGACGGCTTCATCGACCGCCTCGCGGTGACCTTCGCCGGCAGCTTCGCGATCCTCGGACTCTTCGGCGGCATCCTGGCCCTGGTGTCGGCGGGTGCTGGGTAGACTGGCACCATGCTGGTCGCTCTCGAACTCTTCTTCATCGGCCTTCTGGGCCTGGCCACTCTCGCCATCCTCGGCGTCTCGGGCCTGGTGGTCTACAACCTGTTCCGCGGTCAGCGCTGAGCCCTGAGGCCGACGTCATGATCGAGATCCCCACTGATCTCCCCGCCGAGCTGGTCCCCCTCTCCTGGCTGATCGGCGTCTGGGAGGGCACGGGCGTGCTCGACTACGCCGCCGGCGAGGAGCACACGCAGCTGGAGTTCGGCCAGCGCGTCAGCTTCAGCCACGACGGGCTGGGCTACCTCAACTACTCGGCGACCTCGTGGGTGCTCGACGAGGAGAACACGCCGCTCGCGGCCGAGACCGGCTACTGGCGGCTGCGCCGCAAGCTCATCGAGGGCGACGCCGGTCCGGCGATGCTGCCCGGCGTCGGCGCCCGTCCGTTCAGCACCGCGCAGTCCGTCGAAGCGCTGCGCAACTCGCACGGCGCCTTCGACATCGACGTGTCGATCATCCATCCCGACGGCGTGAGCGAGCTCTACGTCGGGCAGGTGGCCGGCCCGCGCATCGACCTGGCGACCGACGCAGTGCTGCGCACGGCCGGGGCGAAGGAGTACACGGCGGCCACCCGCCTCTACGGTCTGGTGGACGGCCACCTGCTGTGGGCGTGGGACATCGCCGCCCTGGGCCAGGAGCTGCGCACGCACGCCTCCGCCCGGCTCGCCAAGGTCGACTGAGAGGCGCCGCCGATGTCCGACCACCCGGAGCCCGAACAGCGCTCGCCCTTCCTCGACCTGCCCGGCGCGGTCGACACCGACGGCACGGGCGTCCCCGCGCACTACGGCAGCCCGCTCTCCGAGCAGCGTGCGCTGGCCGAACGTGGCGCGATCGTCGACCTGTCCGACCGCGCGGTGCTGACCATCCAGGGCCCCGACCGGCTCAGCTGGCTGAACTCCCTCACGAGCCAGGCGCTCACCGGGCTGCGGCCGGGGGAGTCGTCGGAGACCCTGCTGCTGGATGTGACGGGTCGCGTCGAGCACGCCGTCCGCCTGGTCGACGACGGCAAGACGCTCTGGCTGCTCGTCGACCGTCCGGAGGCGGAGGGCCTTCTCGGCTGGCTCGACTCGATGCGGTTCATGCTGCGCGTCGAGCTCGCCGACCGCACCGCGGAGCTCGCCACGATCGGCACCCTCGGCGACCCGCCGCTGCCGCTCGCCGCGCCGAACGGCGTCCCCCTGGTGTGGCACGATCCCTGGCGCGCGGTGACCCCGGGCGGCCACCAGTACGCCCACGGCGAGCATCCCGGAGCGGGATGGTCGTGGAGCGAGCGTCTCGTCCCGCGCGACGCGCTGCCCTCCATCGTCGCCCGGGTCCGCTCGGGCGAGCTCTCCGCCGCCGGAACGCTGGCGGCCGACGCCCTGCGGATCGCCGCCTGGCGCCCGCGGTTCTCGACGGAGGTCGACGAGCGCACCATCCCGCACGAGCTGGACTGGCTGCGCACGGCCGTGCACCTGAGCAAGGGCTGCTATCGCGGCCAGGAGACCGTGGCGAAGGTGCACAACCTCGGCCACCCGCCGCGCCGGCTGGTCATGCTGCACCTGGACGGATCGGAGGGAGTGCTCCCCGCATCCGGAGCCGTCGTCTCCGCAGGCGACCGCGAGGTCGGCGCCGTGACGTCGTCGGCGGTGCACTACGAGCTCGGGCCGATCGCCCTCGCCGTGGTGAAGCGTTCGACCGACCCCGACGCGACGCTGACCGTTGCGGCGGACGGCGTGCAGGTCGCGGCCGGACAGGAGATCGTGGTGCCGCCGGAGGCCGGCTCCGCAGCGCAGGTGCCGCGCATCCCGCGCCTGGGCGCCGTCACGCGGACGCCGCGCTCCTAGAGCCCAGCGTCCCTGACGCTTTCGTCCCGTCGTCTCGCCGTCCCGCCGTCTCGCTGGGCCGCTGGGCCGCTGGAGAGCGCTGTCCTCCGCGGTCGCTTGGCGACCGAGTTAGGTTAAGCTAACCTAACCTTCGTGACTGCGACCGCCGGCCTCCTCGCCTCCGACGTGACCATCGCCTACGACGGTGTCGACGTCGTCCACGGCGCCGACCTCCTGCTCCCGCGGGGACGCGTGACCGCCCTCATCGGACCGAACGGCAGCGGCAAGTCGACGCTGCTGCGCGCCATCGCCCGGTTGAAGGATGCGCGCAGCGGATCGGTGCTGCTGCCGGCCCAGGCCGACACCGCCGACACCGGCGACACCGACGAGGCGGACGCCATGATCGACGCCATCGCCCTCTCCCGCCCGGAGTTCGCCCGCCGCGTCACCCTGCTCGCCCAGAGCCGTCCGACGCCTGCCGGCCTCAGCGTCCGCGAGGTCGTCGGATTCGGACGTCACCCGTACCGCCGGCGCTTCCGCTCCACCGACCCCGACGGCCGCGCCGCCGTGGATCGGGCGCTCGAGCTCACCGGCGTCGCGCCGTTCGCCGACCGCGGCGTCGAGTCGCTCTCCGGCGGCCAGCTGCAGCGCGTGTGGCTCGCCTGCTGCCTCGCCCAGGAGACGGATGTTCTGCTGCTGGACGAGCCGACGACGTACCTCGACCTGCGCTACCAGGTGGAGATCCTCGACCTGGTCCGCGAGCTGGCCGACCTCCACGGCGTCACGGTCGGTCTCGTGCTGCACGATCTCGACCAGGCGGCGGCCGTCTCCGACCGCGTCGTGCTCCTCCGCGACGGCCGCGTCGTCGCCGCGGGCACCGCCGGCGAGGTGTACGACCCCGCTCTCCTCACCGACGTCTACGGCATCCGTATCGAGGTCGAGACCGATCCGATCTCCGGCGCCCCGCGCACGCGGGCCGTCGGCGCCCACCACCTCCGAACCGAAAGGACCCGATGAACATCCGACGTCACCTGCCCGTGGCCGCCCTGGCGGTCGCCGCTGTGATCGCGCTGAGCGGCTGCGGCACGACCGAAGCCGCCAGCGGCGAGACGAACAGCGGCGCCGCCCTGACGATCACCGACGCCCGCGGCGAGAAGGTCCGCCTCGACGGGCCCGCCAAGAAGGTCATCGGCACCGAGTGGAACGTGGTGGAGATGCTGCTCACGCTCGGCGTCGAGCCGGTGGGGGCCGCGGATGTGAAGGGCTACAGCGCCTGGGACACCGCGGAGAAACTGCCGAAGGGCGTGAAGGACATCGGGACGCGCGGCGAGCCGAGCGTCGACACGGTCGCCGCGCTGAAGCCGGACCTGGTGGTGGCGACCACCGACCTCTCCGACTCGGCCATCGACCAGCTGGAGCGTGTGGCACCGGTCCTGGTCGTCCGCTCCGCGGACGCCTCCCGGCAGCTGGAGCAGCTGACCGACAACGTCAACCTGATCGCCAAGGCGACCGGGACGGAGGCTCGCGCGAAGACGGAGCTGGCGTCGTTCGACACCGCCCTCGCCGACGGCAAGCGGAAGCTCGCCGACGCCGGGCTCGCCGGCGCGAAGGTCGCCTTCGCCGATGGATGGGTCCAGGGCAACAGTGTCTCGGTCCGGCCGTACACGGCCGGCTCGCTGATCTCCGACGTCAACGAGAAGCTCGGCCTGACCAATCCGTGGACTCTCAAGGGCGACGAGGCGTACGGCCTCGCCGCGACCGACGTCGAAGGCCTGACCTCGCTCGGCGACGTGCAGTTCACCTACATCGCGAACGACGCCGACGGCAGCGACCCGTTCCTGGGCGCCCTCAAGGACAACGCCGTGTGGACGTCGCTCCCGTTCGTGAAGTCAGGGCAGGTGCACCGGCTGCCCGACGGCATCTGGATGTTCGGAGGCCCCGCGTCGATGACGCAGTACGTCGCGGCCCTGGTCGACGCCCTCACGACGTGAGCGGGGCCGTCGCCGTCCGCCGCCGGGCCGGCGGACGGCTCGCGCTGCTCGCCGGCGCGGCCGCGGTCGCGGTGGTGGCGCTCTCGCTCATCCACCTCTCGCAAGGCACGGCCGTGCTCGGGCCCGACGTCCTGTGGCGCGTCCTGACGGGTGCGGGCTCCGGGCAGGCCGACGCGGTGCTCGCCGCCTCGCGGATGCCGCGGCTGGTCGCCGGCCTCGTCGTCGGCGCCGTCCTGGGCGCGGCGGGAGCCGCCCTGCAGTCGGTCTCGCGGAATCCGCTGGCCGCGCCGGACACCCTGGCGGTGAACGCCGGCGCCTACCTGGCCGTCGTGGCCGTCGCCGCGTTCGGCGTCTCCCTGCCCGTGCTGCCGGCCGGGGCGGTCGCCTTCTGCGGTGGTCTGATCGCGGCTGTCGTCGTCCTCGGGCTGTCGCGCGGAGGGGCCGGGCCCGTGCGGCTGGTGCTGGCCGGCTCCGCGCTGACGCTCGCCCTGAGCGGCGTCAGCGGGATGCTGCTGCTCTTCTACGCGCAGGAGACGACCGGCCTCTTCGCCTGGGGCAACGGGTCGCTCGTCCAGACCGGGATGGACGGCGTGGTGCAACTCCTTCCGCTCGCCGTCGTCGCCTTCGCCGGGCTGCTGGTGCTCGGGCGCCGGCTCGACATCCTCGCGCTCGGGGACGACGGCGCGGTCTCGGTCGGGGTGAACCCGCGCACCACCCGGGCCGCCGTCGTCGTCCTGGCCGTCCTGCTCTCGGCGGTGGCGGTGACCATCGCGGGCCCTGTCGCGTTCGTCGGGCTGTGCGCGCCCGCGATCGTGCGGCTGCTCGCCCCCCGCGTGCCCGGGCTGGCGCGCCATCGGGCGTTCCTTCCGGCCTCGGCGGTGGCGGGGATGCTCGTCGTCCTCATCGCCGACGTGCTGCTCCGCGCGGTGTTCGGCGGGCAGGCCGGGGTCGCGGTGCCCACCGGGATCGTGACCACCGTCTTCGGAGCGGGAGTGCTCGTCTTCCTCGCCTACCGATCGCGGGATTCGTCCTCGAACACCGCCACGAACGCCGCCGTGCGGCTGCGCAGCAGACGTGCCTTCGTCATCACGCTCGTCGTCTGCTGCCTGGCCCTCGTCGCTGCCGTGATCGCCGCCGTCCTGCTGGGGGATGCGCGCCTCCTGCTCGGAGACGTGTGGAACGGCATCACCGGCCGCGCCGGACGGGTGGTGTCGTTCGTGCTCGACACGCGCCTCCCACGGGTCGCCGCCGCCCTGCTGGCCGGAGCCGCGCTGGCGCTCGCCGGGACGATCGTGCAGGCCGTCTCGCGCAACCCGCTCGCCGAGCCGGCCATCCTCGGCGTGGTCGGGGGAGCGGGGGTCGGGGCGATCGCCGTCATCACGGCTGTGCCGCTGGCGAGCTTCTGGCTCGTCGGCGGGGCCGCCTTCGCCGGTGCTGCCGCGGCGGCCCTGCTGGTGTTCGGCCTCGCCGCGCGCCGGGGGCTGGAGCAGAACCGCCTCATCCTGATCGGCATCGGGGTCTCCTCCGGGGCGACGGCCCTGACCAGCCTGTTCATCGTGCTGACCGATCCGTTCAACGGCGCGAAGGCGCTGGTCTGGCTCTCCGGCTCGACCTACGGGCGTACGTTCCCGCAGGTCCTCCCGGTGCTGGTGGTGCTCCTCGTCGCGGTTCCCCTGCTCGCCGCGGCCACCCGCGAACTCGACATCGTCGGCCTCGACCCGGACACTCCGCGGGTGCTCGGCGTGCGGCTCGGCCGGGCACGGCTCGCTCTGCTCGCCATCGCGGTCGCGCTGACCGCCGCGGCGGTGGCGGCCGTCGGCGTCATCGCCTTCGTCGGCCTGGTCGCGCCGCATGCGGCCCGGTCGCTGGTGGGGCAGCGGCACACCCGCGTGCTCCCCGTCGCCGCGCTGCTCGGAGCGATCCTCGTCAGCGTGGCCGACACGGTCGGGCGGACGCTGATCGCCCCCGCCCAGATCCCGGTCGGGCTCGTCACGGCCGTGATCGGCGCGCCGTACTTCCTGTGGCTGCTGTGGAGGTCGCGGGCCGAGGCATGAGCGAGCCCGTGCGGGGAGGTGCCGGCCGATGCCGCCGGTCGCGGCCGGTGCGGGCTCAGGGGTTCGGCGCCACCGCATCCCACGCCACGGTCAGCTCGCCCAGCCGCCAGCGCGAGCGGCCGCCGGTCACCGGCCAGCCGGCGTCGCGCATCCCCTGGGCGACCGCGATCCAGCGCTGACTCGGGCCGTAGGCGGCGAGCGGCGAGTGGATGCGCCACAGCCGGTCGAGCTCCGCCAGGTAGTCGTGCACGCGCTCGCCCGGCACATTGCGGTGGATGAGCGCCTTCGGGAGCCGCTCTGCGACGATCGACGGGGCGTCGAGATCGCGCAGCCGCAGCGACACGGTCAGCGTGCGGGCGCCCTCCGGGCCGAGCTCCACCCAGCTCGAGATGCGTCCGATCTCGTCGCACGTGCCCTCGACCAGGATGCCGGCCGGCTGCAGGCGCTCGCGCATCCGATCCCAGGCCCCGGCGACATCCGCCTCGCGGTACTGCCGCAGCACATTGAACGCCCGGATCACGGCGGCCTTCCGCCCGGCGGGCAGCGGAACCTCGAACCCGCCGAGGGCGAACCGGATGCGCGCGTCGGTCGCGAAGCCCGTGCGGCCGTCGCGCACCGCCGCCAGCTGCTCGTTCGCCGTCCGCACCCGGCCCGGCTCGATCTCCAGCCCGACCACCTCGACGTCCTGGCGCACCCGGGCCAGCCGCTGCTGCAGCTCCAGGGCGGTGACCCCGCTCGCACCGTAGCCGAGGTCGACGACCACCGGGTCCGCGGTGCGGCGCAGCGCCGGCTGCGCGGCGATCCAGCGGTCGACCCGGCGCAGCCGGTTCGTGTTGGTCGTGCCACGGGTGACCGTGCCGACCGCACCGGAAGCCATGCCTCCATCCTGCCAGCGGGCCGGTATCCGCGGCGCTCGCGGCCATCCGCGACGCGATAGATTGGTGGCATGGCCGCTCCCTACACCCTGATCCTCCTGCGCCACGGCAGCAGCGAGTGGAACGAGAAGAACCTGTTCACCGGCTGGGTCGACGTGCGTCTCAGCGAGACCGGCGTCGCCGAGGCGAAGCGGGCGGGCGAACTGCTCCGCGACTCCGGGCTCACGCCGGACGTGCTGCACACGTCGGTGCTGACGCGGGCGATCCAGACCGCCAACTACGCGCTGGATGTCGCCGACCGCCTCTGGATCCCGGTTCAGCGCTCCTGGCGCCTCAACGAGCGCCACTACGGCGCGCTGCAGGGCCTCGACAAGGCGGAGACGCTGGAGAAGTACGGCCCCGAGCAGTTCCAGCTGTGGCGCCGCTCGTTCGACGTTCCGCCTCCGCCCCTGCCGGACGACAGCGAGTTCTCGCAGGTCGGCGACCCGCGCTATGCCGGCCTCGGCGACGACCTCCCGCGGACGGAATGCCTGAAGGACGTCATCGCCCGGATGCTGCCGTACTGGGAGTCCGACATCACGCGTGATCTCGCCGACGGCAAGACGGTGCTCGTCACCGCCCACGGCAACTCGCTGCGCGCCCTGGTGAAGCACCTCGACGGCATCTCCGACGAGGACATCGCCGGCCTGAACATCCCGACCGGCATCCCGCTGGTCTACAAGCTCGGCGAGGACTTCACTCCGCTCGAGCCGTCGTACTACCTCGACCCGGAGGCCGCCGCCGCCGGTGCCGCCGCGGTCGCCGCGCAGGGCAAGAAGTAGTCCCACACACCCTCCGTCGAGTACGCAAAAACTGCACGCGACAAGCCGTGTCGACGTGCAGTTTTTGCGTACTCGACGGGGGTCGCCGAGGTGGTGAGGTCAGGAGGCGAGCTCGGGAGCCCAGTCGCCGGTGGCGAGGTACTGCACCTTCTTCGCGATCGAGACCGCGTGGTCCGCGAAGCGCTCGTGGTAGCGGGAGGCGAGGGTCGCGTCGACCGTGTCGACCGCCTGTCCCTTCCACGTCTCACCGAGCACCTTGTCGAACACGCTGATGTGCAGCTCGTCGATGTCGTCGTCGTCGTTGCGGATCTCGTCGGCGAGCCGGATGTCCTGCGAGCGGAGCAGCTCGGCCAGCTTCTGCGCGATCTGCACGTCGAGGCGGCCCATCTCGGCGAACGTCGAGCGCAGGCTCTTCGGAACCACCTTGTCCGGGAACCGGTACCGCGCGAGCTGCGCGATGTGCTCGGCCATGTCGCCCATCCGCTCGAGCGAGGCGCTGATCCGCAGCGCGCTCACGACGATGCGGAGGTCGCGCGCGACCGGCTGCTGCCGGGCGAGGATCTGGATGGAGAGCTCGTCGAGCAGAACCGTCAGCTCGTCGATGCGGTGGTCGTTCGCGATGACGTCCTCGGCGAGCGTCACATCGGATTCGTTGAACGCAGCCGTCGCATTCTGGATGGAGCGGACGACCAGCTCGGCGATCTCGACGAGGCGGTCCTGAACTTCCGCCAGCTCCTGCTGGAAGACTTCGCGCATGGGGTGTGGTCCTTCCTGGCGTGCGCGGGCACGCGGGATGTCGGGGCCTTCTGACCCCGTATTGCATGTTCGCCGCGGCAGGTTAACAAACGGTGCCGCGCGGCTGAACACTGTCTAACGTACCCGCGAAAACACGCGGCCGGTGGCGGTATCCGTCCATGCGCGTGCATCGGCATCACCTACGCTTGGGGCCATGGACTCCACCTGGTTGGTGCTGCTGTCGCTGGGCCTGGGGCTCGCCGTCGGCGCCGGTTTCGTGTGGATCCTGCACATCGCGGCCCGACGCGGTCACCACGCCGCCGAGGTGGTGAACCCGGCGGTGCCCGACGGCGTCGACCAGGTGCTGGACGCGCTCGAGTCGGCCGGAGTCGTGCTCGACCCGTCCAACAACGTCATCAAGGCGTCGCCCGGCGCGCACGCCATCGGCCTGGTCTGGAACGGCGCGCTCGTGCATCCGCACCTCGTCGACCTCGTCGACCGGGTCAGACGGAGCGGCGAGTCGCTCACCGAGGAGTGCGAACTCTCGCGCGGACCGTTCGGCGACGCCGGCATCCACCTGAGCGTCCGGGTCGCCCGCCTCGGCTCGCGCTACATCCTGCTCCTCGCCGAGGACCGCACGGAGTCGTACCGGCTGGATGCGGTGCGCCGGGACTTCGTGGCCAACATCAGCCACGAGCTCAAGACGCCCATCGGAGCCGTCAGCCTGCTCGCCGAGGCGCTCGACGGGGCGTCCGACGACCCGGAGCAGGTTCGCCGGTTCGCCATGCGGCTCTCGGAGGAGGCGCAGCGGCTCGCCCGCATCACCCAGGACATCATCGAGCTGAGCCGGCTGCAGGCGACGGACGCGCTCGGCGACGCGACCGAGCTGTCCGCCAGCAAGGTCGTCAAAGCCGCCATCGACCAGAACCGCGTGGCCGCCGAGACCCGCAACATCGAGATCGCCATGCGCGGCGACAAGGAGGCGCAGGTCATCGGCAACGAGAACCTGCTCGTCACGGCCGTCCACAACCTGATCTCGAACGCGATCCAGTACTCGCCGGACGACTCCCGCATCGGGATCGGCGTGCGCAGCACGGGAGGGGTGGTCGAGATCGCGGTGACCGACCAGGGCGAGGGCATCCCCGAGGAGGACCTCGACCGTGTCTTCGAGCGCTTCTTCCGCGTCGACCAGGCGCGGTCGCGCAACACCGGCGGCACCGGCCTCGGCCTCTCGATCGTCAAGCACGCCGTCCAGAATCACGGCGGCGAAGTGCGCGTCTGGTCGCAGCCGGGCCGCGGCTCCACGTTCACGATCCGGTTGCCCGAGGCATCCAGTGTCCGACCCCCGATAGGAGACAACCAGTGACATCCATCCTGCTCGTCGAGGACGAGGCCTCGCTCAGCGAGCCGCTCGCGTACCTGCTGAAGCGGGAGGGCTACGAGGTGGAGATCGCGGAGGACGGCCCGTCAGCGCTGGCCGCGTTCGACCGCGACGGCGCCGACCTCATCCTGCTCGACCTCATGCTCCCCGGCATCCCGGGCACCGAGGTGTGCCGCGAGATCCGCACCCGGTCCAATGTCCCGATCATCATGCTGACCGCCAAGGACTCCGAGGTGGACATCGTGGTCGGGCTGGAGCTGGGCGCCGACGACTACGTCACGAAGCCGTACTCGTCGCGCGAGCTGCTCGCGCGCATCCGTGCTGTGCTCCGCCGCCGGGTCGACGAGGAGGAGCAGCAGGACGACGGCGTGCTGGAGGCCGGCACTGTCCGCATGGATGTCGACCGCCACACGGTCGCCGTCAACGGCGCCGAGATCTCCATGCCGCTGAAGGAGTTCGAGCTGCTGGAGCTGCTGCTCCGGAACGCGGGACGCGTGCTCACGCGCGGCCAGCTGATCGACCGGGTGTGGGGGAGCGACTACTTCGGCGACACCAAGACGCTCGACGTGCACATCAAGCGCATCCGGTCGCGCATCGAGGAGAGCCCCTCGGAGCCGCGCATGCTGGTGACCGTGCGCGGGCTGGGGTACCGCTTCAACGCCTGAGGGCCACCGACGAGAGAAGCCGCCCTGCGCGATGCGCGGGGCGGCTTCTGCTGTCCGGGGTGCCGGGCGGTGGTTACCGCGCGGCCGGAAGAATCGTCGGCGGCACGAGGCTGGAGTACTCGGGCAGCTGGCCGTCGAGCACCGGCACCTTGAGGTTGACGCCGGTCTCGTCGCCGTACTGGAAGTAGACGGGGAAGAGCGCGCCGGGCTTCGTCGTGAACTCGGGGATCAGCACGTTGCTCGGGCCGCCGTTCTCCGGGTCCTGGCCGAGCTGCTTGACCTGGCCGGGCTGGACGGTGACGTACGCCGCGCTGGAGCTCTGGTCTCCTGCGCTGATGGCGACGCGGTGACTCTTGGTGTCCGTGTTCACGAGGGTCACCACGAGGTTGCCGACCGTGCCGTTCTTCGCGTCGGTGACGATGATCGCGTTGCGGACGTCGATCGAGCCGACATTCCCGCTCACGCCGTCGCTCGCGTCGTAGTGCTTGGTGGTGGCCTGTGGGGCGATGAAACCGCATCCCGCGGTGCCGAACGCGACGGCCAGGGCGAGGGCGACGGACGCCGCGACTCGAGCTTTCACTGAATGACCCTCCCGGTGATTTTCCCCTGCAACTCTATCCCATGAGGAGGGGTCTTCCCGGCCGTCGGGAGGCGTGAGGGCGAACCTTAGCATGTGCCTCGTGTGGTATCCTATTCATTGCTGAAGGGACAACAAATCTATGCTTTTCGAGGTTGGCGAGACCGTCGTCTATCCGCACCACGGTGCCGCAACGATCACCGAAGTCAAGAAGAGAATCATCAAGGGTGAAGAGAAGCTGTACCTCAAGCTCAACGTGACGCAGGGCGACCTCACCATCGAGGTCCCCGCCGAGAACGTCGATCTGGTCGGTGTGCGCGACGTCATCGGCCGCGAGGGTCTCGACCGCGTCTTCGAGGTGCTGCGCGCTCCGTTCACCGAGGAGCCGACCAACTGGTCCCGCCGCTACAAGGCCAACCTGGAGAAGCTCGCCTCCGGCGATGTCATCAAGGTCTCCGAGGTCGTCCGCGACCTGTGGCGTCGCGATCAGGACCGCGGCCTCTCCGCCGGCGAGAAGCGCATGCTCGCCAAGGCCCGCCAGATCCTGATCTCCGAGCTCGCGCTCGCCGAGAAGACCGACGACGAGAAGGCGTCCACCCTGCTCGACGAGGTGCTGGCCTCCTAGGCGCTCCTGACGAATTCGAAGGCCCCGTCGCTCCGTGCGGCGGGGCCTTCGTCGTGTCCGGAGGGCGGGCCGCCGGGTACGCTCGACGGGTGGACAGCATCCCCGGACCGCGCGTCGCGGTCGTCGTCGTCGCAGCAGGATCGGGCACGCGCCTGGGCGCGGAACTCCCCAAGGCCTTCGTGCCGTTGCGTGGGCTCACCCTGCTGGAGCGGTCGCTCCATGCCGTCCGCGGCATGCGGCACGTCGCCGACCCGATTGTGGTCGCTCCGGCGGACCGGGTGGAGGAGGCCGGAGTCCTTGCGGCGGCGGTGATGGGCCGCACGGTCGCCGTGGTCGCTGGCGGTGCGACCCGGCAGGCGTCGGTCGCCGAAGGGCTGGTCGTGGTGGATGCGGACGCCGACATCGTCCTCGTGCACGACGCGGCGCGGGCACTCGCTCCCTCCGCGCTGTTCGACGCGGTGGTGGACGCGGTGGTCGAGCGCGGATACGGGGTCGTCCCCGGTCTGCCGGTGAGCGACACCGTGAAGCGCATCGGCGGCGACGGTCAGGTCCACGAGACCGTCGACCGCTCGGCGCTGTCGGCGGTGCAGACGCCGCAGGGCTTCCCACGCGAGCAGCTGCTGACGGCGTACGCGCTCGCGGAGAGCGACGAGACGGACGACGCCGGTCTCGTGGCCGCCGCGGGCTTCCGGGTGGATGTGGTGCCGGGCGACGCGCACGCCTTCAAGGTGACGACGCCGTGGGACCTCCGGCGGGCCGAGGAACTGCTCGCGGGCTCGGCGACCCCGAGGATCGGAACGGGGAGCGACACGCACGCCTTCGACCCGACGGCGGAGCTGTGGCTCGCCGGGCTGCACTGGCCGGGGGAGCCGGGGCTCGCGGGTCATAGCGACGGCGACGCTGTCGCTCACGCGATCGTCGATGCGCTGCTGTCGGCCGCCGGTCTCGGCGACATCGGCGGGGTGTTCGGGACGGGCGATCCGCGGTTCTCCGGTGCCCACGGCGACGTGTTCCTCGCGGAGGCACGGCGGCTGGTGGAGGGAGCCGGCTTCCGGATCGGCAATGTGGCGGTGCAGCTGGTCGGCAACCGGCCGAAGTTCGCTCCGCGGCGGCAGGAGGCGCAGGACCGGCTGTCCGCGATCCTCGGGGCGCCGGTGTCGGTCGGGGCCACCACGACCGACGGCCTCGGCTTCGCCGGACGCGGCGAGGGCGTCACCGCGCAGGCGACGGCGCTGCTGCTGGGCTGAATCCGTCCACAGTCCGCGGTGAGGCGCTGTTTTCCCCAACTCGGTCACGGCGGAGCGGCGGCCGCGGTGCGGCCCGTAGGCTTATGCCGTGACTCTTCGGCTCTACGACACCAAGGCGGGCGCTCTGCGCGACTTCGTCCCGTTGCGGGACGGCGAGGTCGGTATGTACGTGTGCGGGCCCACCGTGCAGTCGTCGCCGCACATCGGGCACCTGCGATCGGCCCTCGTCTACGACCAGCTCCGGCGGTGGCTCACCTACCGCGGGCTCGACGTCACCCTGGTGCGCAACGTCACCGACATCGACGACAAGATCCTGGTCAACGCCGCGGCCGGGCAGGCCGAGGGCGGCAGCGAGGAGTGGTGGGCGCTCGCCTACCGCTTCGAGCTGGAGTTCACGGACTCCTACCGCGCGATCGGCGTCCAGCCGCCCACGTACGAGCCGCGGGCGACCGCCAGCATCCCGCAGATGCAGGAGCTCATCCAGCGCCTGATCGACGCCGGCCACGCCTATGCGGCGGCCGACGGCTCGGGCGACGTGTACTTCGACGTGAAGAGCTGGCCGTCGTACGGCGAGCTCACCCGGCAGAGCATCGACAACATGGAGGCGGCGGCGGACGCCGACCCGCGAGCGAAGCGCGACCCCCGCGACTTCGCCCTCTGGAAGGGCCGCAAAGAAGACGAGCCGCCGTCGGCGGCCTTCCCGTCGCCGTGGGGCGACGGCCGTCCCGGCTGGCACATCGAGTGCTCGGCCATGTCGCGCCGCTATCTGGGGCCGCAGTTCGACATCCACGGCGGCGGCCTCGACCTGCGCTTCCCGCACCACGAGAACGAGCTCGCGCAGTCCACGGCAGCGGGGGACGCGTTCGCGAACTACTGGGTGCACAACGGCCTCGTGAACGTCAACGGTCAGAAGATGAGCAAGTCGCTCGGCAACTCGGTCTACGCGGCCGATCTGCTGGGCGCCGCCCGCCCGCTGGTGGTGCGCTACTACCTCGGGTCGGCGCACTACCGATCGACGATCGACTATCACGACGGCTCGCTGAGCGAGGCCGAGGCGGCGCTCGACCGCATCGCCGGCTTCTTCGAGCGGGTCGAGCGGCGGCTGTCCGGCACGCGGTTCGCCGGGCACGGCGTCGAGATCGTTCCGGAGGCCTTCGCGGAGGCGATGGACGACGACCTCGCGGTGCCGCAAGCGCTCGCCGTGCTGCACGACACCGTGCGTTCAGGCAACGCGGCGCTCGATGCGGAAGACTTGGAGGCGGCGGCCACCGCGCGCGGGCATGTCCTCGCGATGACGGAGGTGCTCGGCATCAACCCGCTGTCGCCGCAGTGGCGCACCGGCGGCTCGTCGGTCGCCGAGTCGGCGCTCGGCGAGCTCATCGGGCGGCTTCTCGCCGACCGGCAGGCGGCACGGGCCGCACGCGACTTCGCCGCAGCCGATCGCATCCGCGACGAGCTGGCGGCGGCAGGAATCACCATCGAAGACACCCCGACGGGGTCGCATTGGAGCATCGGATCATGAAGAACTCGGGTGGAAAGCCCCGCGCCGGGGCGGTGCGCAAGAGCAAGAAGGGCGCCCAGGTAGGCACCGGCGGCCACGGCCGCAAGGCGCTGGAGGGCCGCGGCCCGACGCCGAAGGCGGAGGACCGCGACTATCACCCCGCCGGCAAGGCCAAGGCGCTGCGCGAGCGCGCGGCGGCGAAGGCCGCACGGAGCGGGCGCGACACCGCGCCGCGTGGCGCCTCCGGCGCGTCGCGGCGGGCCAAGAGCGGAGACGAGAGCGAGATCGTCACCGGCCGCAACTCGGTGCTCGAGGCCCTGCGCGCCGACATCCCGGCCTCGACCCTGTACGTCGCGGCCCGGGTGGAGTTCGACGACCGCATGAAAGAGATCCTGTCGATCGCGACCGGCCGGGGCATCCCGATCCTCGAGGTGATGCGGCCGGAGCTCGATCGGCTCGCCGGGCGTGACGCGGTGCACCAGGGCGTCGCCCTGAAGGTACCGCCCTACGAGTACGCCCACCCGGGCGAGCTGCTCGACCGGACTCTGCGCTCATCCGAGACGCCGCTGTTCGTCGCGCTCGACGGCATCACCGACCCGCGCAATCTCGGTGCGATCATCCGGTCGGCGGCGGCATTCGGCGGCCAGGGCGTGATCGTGCCGCAGCGCCGGTCGGTCGGCATGACGGCGGCGGCGTGGAAGACGTCGGCGGGCGCGGCGGCGCGTACGCCCGTCGCGATGGCGCCCAACCTGACGCAGACCCTCAAAGACTTCAAGAAGGCCGGCGTCTTCGTGCTCGGCCTCGACGGCGGCGGCGACGTCAGCCTTCCCGGGCTGTCGTTCGCCGACCGGCCGGTGGTGATCGTCGTCGGCAGCGAGGGCAAGGGACTGTCGCGCCTGGTGACCGAGACCTGCGACGCGGTCGTCTCGATCCCCATCAGCGCGGCGACCGAGTCGCTCAACGCGGGCATCGCGGCGAGCGTCACACTCTACGAGATCGCCAAGCTGCGAGCCGAGGCGCGCGCAGCGAAGTAGCCGGGGAGAGGGCTCAGCGTCAGACCTTCGAGCGCCAGTCGTCTTCGTCCTCGTCGTCCGCCGCGGCCCCGTTGCCCAGCACCGGGATGCTGATGGTCTCCGTCGGCGGGGCGATCACGGTCGCCTCGTCCCGTCGATGGCGCAGGATGTCGTTGATGTAAGAGGTCAGCGCCTCCGCCAGAGGAACATCGCGTCCCTCCTTCTGCGACATGAACCAGCGGTGCTCGAGCAACTGGTGGAAGACCTCCGCCGGCTCCAGCTTGCCCTTGAGGTCGGCGGGGATCGAGCGGACGACGGGCTCGAACACGCGCATGAGCCACTCGTGGGCCATCGCCTCCTCGTCCAGCCCCTCCTTGCCGAGGGTCGCCGCGTACGAGTCCAGGTCGTTCAGCAGGCGACGAGCCTGGTTCTCGCCGGTGTCGAGGCCGGTGAGGCGCAGCAGGCGGCGCTGGTGGTGACCGGCATCCACGACCTTCGGCTGGATGCGCACCTTCGTGCCCTCCTCCGAGGTCTTGATCGCCAGCTCCTCGATGTCGAAGCCCAGCTCGTTCAGGCGCTCGACACGCTCGCTGATGCGCCACCGCTCCGACGACGAGAACGACTCGCTGCCCGTCAGCTCCTTCCAGAGCTTGCGGTAGGCCGCCACGATCCCGTCGGAGAGGCTGATCGGGTCGAGCTCCTCATCCACCCGGCCGCCGGCCTCCAGGTCCATCAGCTCGCCGGCGATGTTGACGCGCGCGATCTCGAGGTCGTTCTCGCGCTGGCCGTTCGAGAGACCGCCCTCGTAGAGCTGACCGGTCTCCGCATCCACCAGGTAGGCGGCGAAAGCGCCCGCGTCGCGACGGAACAGGGTGTTCGAGAGCGACACGTCACCCCAGAAGAAGCCGACGATGTGCAGGCGCACCAGCAGGACGGCCAGGGCGTCGACCAGGCGGGTCGCGGTGTCCGGCCGCAGCGTCTGCGAGAACAGTGCCCGGTAGGGGAGCGAGAACTTCAGATGCCGGGTGACCAGGGCCGCGTTCAGAGGAGTCCCGTTGTCGTCGGTCCGGTTCTTGATCACCGCGACGGGATCGACGCAGGGCACGTCGAGGCGCTGCAGCGTCCGCAGCATGTCGTACTCGCGCTGCGCCATCTCCGCCGTCGTCTCCTTGATGGCGATGACGTAGCCGGAGAGGTTCGCGAACCGCACCAGGTGACGGCTGATGCCCTTCGGAAGCACCGCGATGTGCTCGTTCGACCACTCATCGAGCGGCACGTTCCACGGGAGGTCGAGAAGCGCCGGGTCGACGGTCGCTGCGGTGATGTTGACGGATCCGGCCACGGTGGTCCTCCGGTCGGTGGTGGGGCGGTGTTCTCTGGCGCAAAGCACTCTGCCGCAGCCCGATCCGGACTGCGGCAGAGTGAGGAATCGCTTCTTGGACCTTAGTCGACGACAGCTCCGCCGAGGCGCTCGCCCGACTCCGCGTTGAACACGTGGACGTGGCCCGGCTTCGGGGTGATGAACACCGTGTCGCCCGCGTTCGGGTGGACACGGCCGTCGACGCGGCCGACGATGTCGGTGCGCTTGCCGTCGACCTCGGAGTGGCCGTACAGGTAGCCGTCCGCGCCGAGCTCCTCGACGAGGTCGACCGTGACCTTCAGGCCGCTGCCCTCGGTGTTCGACACGACGACGTCCTCCGGGCGGACACCGATGGTGACCGACTGGCCGGCGCCGGCGAGGGTGTCGCGCTCGACCGGCACGACGGCCGAACCGAACTTCACGCCGCCGTCGGTGACGTCTGCCGTGAACAGGTTCATGGCCGGGCTGCCGATGAAGCCGGCGACGAAGACGTTGTTCGGCTGCGCGTACAGGTCGCGCGGGGTGCCGACCTGCTGCAGGACGCCGTCCTTGAGCACCGCGATGCGGTCGCCCATGGTCAGAGCCTCGGTCTGGTCGTGCGTGACGTAGACGGTGGTGACGCCGAGACGGCGGGTCAGCGACGCGATCTGCGTACGGGTCTGCACACGGAGCTTCGCGTCGAGGTTCGACAGCGGCTCGTCCATGAGGAACACCTGGGGCGAACGCACGATCGCGCGGCCCATGGCGACGCGCTGACGCTGACCACCGGAGAGGGCCTTCGGCTTGCGGCCGAGGTACGGCTCCAGGTCGAGCAGCTTGGCGGCCTCGAGGACGCGCTGGGCGCGCTCCTCCTTGCCGACACCGGCGATCTTGAGCGCGAAGCCCATGTTCTCGGCGACGGTCATGTGCGGGTACAGCGCGTAGTTCTGGAACACCATCGCGATGTCGCGGTCCTTCGGCGGCACGTCGGTGACGTTGCGCTCGCCGATGAAGATGTTGCCGTCGTTGACCTCTTCGAGGCCCGCGAGCATGCGGAGGGACGTGGACTTGCCGCAACCGGAGGGACCGACGAGAACGAGGAATTCCCCGTCTGCGATCTCCAGGTCCAGTGCGTCCACGGCGGGGCGGGTCGATCCCGGGTAGAGCCGGGTCGCCTTGTCGTAGGTGACTGTCGCCATTTTCTTCTGTGTCTCCTTCACCGGCAGGTACGTGCCGGACGATCCGTTGTGAATGGATGAACGTGGCGTCGACGTCCGATGGGCGTCGGTGCCACGTGGCCATAATATGGCATCGGCGGACATGCTCACGACCGGAGCCCCACCCGGACGTGCGGATACCCGCCGGGAGCGCCCGGAGCCGCGCGCTTCCGCTGTACCCGCGCGTCCAGCCCCCGTCTGGTCGATTCCCAGACTGGCGGTTTACGCTTTCCCGGTTGTGTGCGCCGGCGGTGCACCATCCGCTGCGTCCCCCCGCGCGGCCCGTTCGACCCGAGAGCAGTATCCGGAAGATATGAGCCCTATGACCGATCCCGACGACAGTCGCAACAGCGATGTCCGCGCGGCTGCGCGCGAGAAGGCACGACAGCTCCGCACGACGCAGCAGCGCAAGGACCGCAGGAACCGACTGCTGCTGTCCGGCGGAATCGTCGTGGGAGTGCTCGCCGTCGTGGCCATCGTCGCCGTCGTGATCGTGAGCGCCATCCGCCCCACCGTCCCCGGTCCGAAGAACATGGCCAGTGACGGCGTCGTCGTCGGATCGGGCCTGAAGGTCAAGACGACCACCGCACTGGCCGCGGATGCGAAGCCGGTCGCCAGTTCGCCGGACCCGGCGGGCAGCACGGTCGACATCCGCATCTACGCCGACTACCTGTGCAAGCTGTGCGGCGACTTCCAGCGCACCAACCTGAAGCAGCTGGAGCCGCTCGTGAAGAACGGCGCGGTGACGGTCGAGATGCATCCCGTCGCGATCTACACCAGCCACTCCGCGGGCACCAAGTACTCCCTGCGTGCGGCCAATGCGGCCGCCTGCGTCGCCAACTACGACCCCAATGCGTTCTGGAAGTTCAACGCGGCGCTCTTCGAGAAGCAGCCCGCGGAGGGCGGCCCCGGACTGAGCGACGATGTGCTCAAGAAGCGGGTGGATGCGGCCGGTGCGACCCGGACGAGCGAGATCGACTCCTGCATCGACGAAGGACGCTTCAAGACGTGGGTGACATCGGCTAGCGACCGTGCTCTGAGCGGGCCCATCCCGAACTCGGACGTCAAGAAGATGACGAACGCCCTCCTGGTGCTCGTGAACGGGAAGCCGTACACCGGGTCGCTGACGAGCGCGGAGGACTTCAAGGCGTTCGTGCTGCAGGCGCAGGGCGACGAGTACTCGTCGACCGGCACTCCGACGCCCACCCCGTCCCCCTGATCCGGTGCCAGCGCCCGCTGCCCTAGGATGGGCTCGGCGGGTGACCGCCGCCGCCGGCTTAGCTCAGTTGGTAGAGCACTCGCCTTGTAAGCGAGCGGTCGCGGGTTCGAGTCCCGCAGCCGGCTCCGTCGCGTCATGTGCTCCGGGGCGTCCGGGCCTCACCGACACGCTCGGGCGCGGAGAGCGCACCGCGTGCGTGGCCGCCAGAAGCAGCCGGTCGAGCGCGTCGGTCGGCGTGGTGTCGTAGCGGACCGCCACATCCCAGACGCGCTCGTAGACCGCCTCGCTGACGGCGAGCGACCGCGGGTCCCTGCGCTCCCACGACGGCTGGTGCACCGGCAGCCGGAGAAGACGCTCCCGCAGCAGGAACGCGACGTTGTCGGCGGGCGCGATGCCACGCCGGCCGTCGCGGATCGACATCACGAGTTCGCCGATCGTCGTCGCGTGCCGGACCTGCGCGATGGTCATGCCCGCGAACCGGGCGAACTCGGCCACCGTCAACAGATCGGGAAGCTTGGCCGCGTACTCCTCCGCGATGGCTCCGCGGAGCTGGATCCTCGCCGCCTCGCGCCGCGCGATGCGACCGGACGCGTGGTCCGCTGTGGTGTTGTCGGCCATTCTGTTTCCCCCGTCCGTGGGCGTCTCGACGTTGCCGTCCTTACCCATAAGGGACGAGGTGTGGCGCGCGCGCATGACGCGGCCCTCAGAACCCGCTCAGCATGCCGCGGCGGCCGGGGGGAGTGTCAGGCCGTCCCACCCGCGTCGGTGCGCCGCCGCAGCTCCTCCTCGAGCCGCTTGATGCGCTGGTCGCGCTCGGCCTCCGCGATCTCGCGTTCGAGGGCTGCGAGCTGCGCCTCCGTGCTGCTCGGAGCGCTGTCGTCCCTGGTGGATGCAGCGGCAGGCTCCGTGCGAACGGCCGGCATCCGCAGGGTGCGCGGCCGCGCGGAGGACGGTCCGTACTCGCGGCCGATCGCGAACCACAGGACGCTGCCGATCAGCGGAAGCAGGATGACGATGAACACCCACGCCAGCTTGGGCAGGTGCCGCACCTGGTCGCTCGGTCGCAGGATGATGTCCACCAGAGCGAACACGAACAGCGTCATGACGAGCAGCGGGATGACGAGCATGGCGCCGAGTCTAGAGGGAGCCGTCACCCGAACGTCAGGACCTGCTCGCCCCACCCGGCCCGCAGGCCCGCATCGAGGTCGGGCACCACTCGGTCGTCCGCACCGATGACGAGCGTCGCCCGGCGCCGCGACTCGTACGCCGGCCAGTCCGCGCCGGGCCCCCGGCCGTGCGCGAACTCCGTCCAGCGGCCGCGCATCCGCTCGGACACCCGCTCGGCGACCCCGCGACCCCCGAGCAGGAACGACGGGTCGCGCGGGAGGGCGTCGAACTCGCCCCAGACATACGGGAGGTCCGTGGCATGCGCCGCACCGACCCCGGTGAGCCGGAGCAGCGGAGGGGCGAAGTCGAACCGGTAGAGGTGGGTGGGCGCGACGGCGCTGTGACCGGCGGCGACCCAGAGCGCGGGCATCCGGAAGGCGATGTCGGTGGCGACGCGGACGCCGCGTGCCGGCCGGCGGCGGCCGTAAGCCGACAGCACCTGCTCGCGCTCCGGGAAGGTCACTCCGGCGCGCTGCTGCTCGGAGCGCATGGCGTCCAGCATTCGGCGAAGGGCGGTCCGCCGGATCGGGAGCAGCGGCGACCGCATGAGGCGGAACAGCGTCGCCTCGTCGTGCGTGCTTCCGACGATCAGCGGGATCGGCATCCCGCGCCCGTCGCTCAGCACGCGGATCGGCGCCTCGGGGAGCAGGTCGTCGCCGACGAGCGGGGCGAAGGCGAGCATCCCGGGGTGCTCGCGCGGGATCGCGGTGTAGACGGCCGCACCCGCATCCACGATCGTCTCGACCGGGACGCGGCGCAGGTCGCCGGCCGCACCCGCCCCCAGTCGCTCGACGAACGCCCGGGCGACTGTGCCCGCGCGCTCCGGTCCGTACATCGAACCGGCCGGAGGGCTCTGGGCGATGGCGCGGTGGAACAGCCCCGTCGCGGCGGGGGAGGCGAGCAGAGCGGTGACCAGTCCGGCGCCGGCACTCTGGCCGAAGACCGTGACCGCATCCGGGTCGCCGCCGAACGCGTGGATGTTCTCGCGCACCCAGCGCAGGGCGAGCAGCACATCCCGCAGGGCGACGTTCGTCTCGGCGTCGTCCACCCCGACGCTGCGGACGTCGAGGAAGCCGAGCGCGCCGAGCCGGTGATTCAGCGTGACGAGGACGACGTCGCCTCCCGTGACGAGACGGTCGCCGCGGTAGAGGAGCTGGCTGGATGCGCCCATCGCGTACGCGCCGCCCTGCAGCCAGAACATCACCGGGCGCAGACCGTCGGACGCCGGCTCCCCGGACGGCCGCGTGACGGAGAGGAACAGGCAGTCCTCGTCCATCCGGGTCTCGCCCGGAGGTCCGAGCGGCACGGCCGGGTTCGGTCTCTGCGGGGCTGCTGGTCCGAAGGCGACCGCGTCGGCGACGCCGCTCCAGGGTGCGGCGGGGACGGGCGCACGCCAGCGGAGGCGGCCGGTCGGCGGCTCCCCGTAGCGGATGCCGCGCCAGGTGGACACGCGGCCGTCGTCGCGTCCGCGGACAGCGCCCGCGGACGTGACGACGACCGGCCGACCGTTCACGCCCCGGCGGTCTCCTCCCACTGCATGAAGGGACGCAGCTCGAGTTGGCCGTTGCGCGCCATCGGGTGCCGGGACGCGATCTCGATCGCCTCATCCAGGTCCTCCACCTCGAGGATGTCGAAGCCGCAGATCCACTCCTTGGTCTCGGCGAAGGGCCCGTCGGTCACGTAGCGCTTGCCGTCGCGGACGCGGACGACGCGCGATTCGGACGGAGCCTGCAGCACTTCGCCGATCAGGCGCTTGCCGTTGGCGTCCAGCTCGTCCACCCAGACGTCGACGTCGGACTCGTCCGACACGGTGTCCCGCTGTGAGTCGGTGACCACGAACATCATGTACTTCATCGTTCTTCCTCTCGATCGCGAACGCTTTCATTCCGGACGTCGAACGAGACGGCCCCTGCTCGACATTCTGGCCCGGGAGATGCCGTTCGCGAAGGCGCCGGGAGCAGAAGGCTCCGCGGATCGCCAGGCGGCCGGAGGCGAGGTTAGTGTAGCCTTACCTAAGTCCCGTCCCCCTGCTTCGGAAGGCCGCCGTGACCGTTCTCGCCCCCACCCGCACCGAGCGCCCCCGGCCCGCGTACCGGCCCTACCGGGCAGCCGTCGATCGGATCGAGCGCCTCAGCCCGCACTTCACCCGCGTGAGCTTCCGGTGCGACGACTTCACGCATTTCGGGACGGAGTGTCTGGATCAGCGGATCAAGCTGCTGTTCCCGCTGGCGGACGGTTCCTTCTCCGACCTCGGCATCGGCGACGAGGAGGCGCTCGCCGCGGGGGACTGGTACGAGCGCTGGCGCGCGCTGCCCGAGCACCGCCGCAACCCCTTCCGCACCTACACCGTTCGGGCGATCGACACGGACGGCTGCCGGCTCGATGTCGACTTCGTGATGCACGGCGACGGCGGCCCGGCCGCCCGCTGGCTGCTCGGTGCGGCGCCCGGCGACCGTATCGTCGTGATCGGACCGGACGCGCGCAGCGAGCACCGCGGCGTCGGGATCGACTGGCGCCCCGGTGAGGCGCGCGAGCTCCTCCTCGTCGGCGACGAGACCGCCGCACCCGCGATCGCCTCCATCCTGGAGTCCCTGCCGGGCGGCTGCCGGGCGCGGGCGTTCGTCGAGGTGCCCTCGGCCGATGACGAGCTCGAACTCCGCCTTCCCGCCAACGCGTCGGTCACCTGGCTGCCGCGCGGAGAGTCGGTGACCGGTACGGCACTCCTGCCCGCCGTCCGGCGCTGGCTCGCCGAGAACCCGCACGTGGTCGCTTCGGCGTCGGCCACCGCGTCCCAGCAGCTCGACGAAGTGGATGTGGACCGCGACATCCTCTGGGAGACGCCCGAGGGGACGCATCCCGGCTTCTACGCCTGGATCGCGGGCGAGTCGGCGGCGGTCAAGACGCTGCGCCGCCTGCTCGTGCGCGACCACGGCATCGACCGTTCGCGCGTGGCCTTCATGGGCTACTGGCGCCTCGGCCGCTCCGAGAACTGACCCGCCGCCCGTCGAGTCCGCACAAACTGCACGCGACACGCCGCTCAGGCGTGCAGTTTTTGCGGACTCGACGGTGTGGAGTGACCGCTTACTTGTCCTCGCGTTCGACGCCGCGGAAGGTGTCCGGGTAGTCGTCGAGCCAGGACCAGTGGCTGACCGGCCAGCTGATGACGAAAGCCTTGCCGACGACGTCGGAGAGCGGCACGAAGCCCTTGCCCGGATCGTCCATGTGGTAGCGGGAGTCGGCGGAGTTGTAGCGGTTGTCGCCCATCACCCAGACCGAGCCCTCCGGCACCGTCACGTCGAACGACTTCTCGGAGACCGCCTGCACGCCCGCGGGGAGGAGCACGTACGGCTCCTTGAGCGGGACGCCGTTGACGCTCATCTGACCGAGGGCGTTGCAGCAGCTGATGTGGTCGCCCGGCAGGCCGATGAGGCGCTTGACCAGGTGCTGGTCGGAGTCCGACGCTCCCAGGCCGACGAAGTCGAGGACAGCGCCGACGCCCTGCTGGAACGCGTTGCCGGTCTTCGGCGGCGCCGGCGGCAGCCATCCGCCCGGATCCTTGAATACGACCACATCGCCGCGCTGCAGCCCGAACACCTTGGGCTGGAGCTCGTTGACGATGATGCGGTCGTTGATCTGGAGCGTGTTCTCCATCGACCCCGACGGGATGTAGAAGGAGCGGGCGACGAACGTCTTGATCAGGAACGACACCAGCACCGCGACCACGAAGATGATCACCACATCGCGCAGCAACGTCTTCCAGCTGGACGTGCGCCGGGCGGAACGTCGCGGGCGCGCGGTGGCAGTACTGTCGGTCACAATCTCTCACCGTAACGTGCCGATGCTGTGAGCCGCATCCGACCTCGAATGGGTGTCTTGTTCGCGACCCCGAGCGGTGAGAGCATCTCACTATCGGCCTAACGGCGTCAGCCGCCGGGCCGTTCTGATCATGCACAGTTCGCTCGGACGACACAGGAGAGCGACGCGACTCGGGGGGCCGCGCCTGACTTCCACCTGGGCGGTGCTCGCTTTGGTCGCCGGAAGTCTGCTGGGCATCTCCTCGCCCGCCTCTGCCGAGGAGTGCACCACCGCGTGCGCGCCGGCCGGAACGGATGGATCGAGCGGCCACATGGCGGACAAGACCGGTGGCGACGGGTCGGCGACCTCGGATCCGACGCCGTCCGAGGACCCGTCCCCGACTCCGACGCCGGACCCGACTCCGACGCCGGACCCGACTCCCACTCCCGACCCGACACCGACGCCCGACCCCACTCCGACCCCGACGCCGACCCCGACCCCCGACCCGTCGACGCCGCCGGTGAGCCCGCCCGCGTCCGAACCGGGGCCGCCGCCCACGGATGAGATCACTCTCAGCGTGCCGGACCTCCCGCAGTTCCCCACGGTCGACCCCGCCGACCTCGAGCGCGCCGTCCAGCTGGCCAGCGATCTCGCCTCGGCGCAGGAGCAGCTCGCGACGGCGACCCAGGAGTCGGAGACGGCCCAGCGCGAGCACGATCAAGCGCAGGCCGCGGCCGACGCCGTGCGCAAGCAGGCGGACGCCGCCGCCGAGCAGGCCCGCAAGAGCGCCGCCTTGGCGACCGCGCTGCTCCGCTCGTCCGGCGCCCGCTTCCTGACCCAGGACCCGCTCAGCGCGGCCCTGGAGGGCTCGGGCGACCTGCTCGAGCAGCTCGGCGCCGCCGACCGGCTCGCCGTCCTCTCGAAGGACCGCGACGCCGCCATCCGCGAAGCCTCCACCCAGAAGAAGGCTGCGGAGGGCTGGGCCGAGAAGGCGCAGAAGGCGGCGGATGCCGTCTCGGCGGTCGACGTCGAAAGCAGCCGGCAGGCGGTCGCGACCGCGCAGGCGCAGGTCGATGCGGCGTCGGCCGCCCTCGCTGCGGCGCCGACGGTGATCCAGGCCGGTTCCAGCTGGCAGGTGCTCACCTCCGATCCGACACTCGTCGCGAGCGGGTGGGCGCTCCCGGTGCAGGGCTCGCTGACCGATGTCTTCGGACCGCGGCCGTCGCGTCCCCTCGGCACGGACCCCTTCCACCCGGGTGACGACCTCGGTGCGGCCTGCGGGACGACGATCTTCGCGGCGGCAGCCGGGACGGTGGTGCGCGCCGGGCCGTTCAGCGGCTACGGCAACTTCGTCCTCATCGATCACGGAGGCGGCGTGCAGACGGCCTACGGCCACATCCGCGACGGAGGCATCGGCGTGACCGTCGGCCAGCAGGTCGCCGCGGGCCAGCCGATCGCGCAGGTGGGCTCGACCGGGCTGTCGACGGGCTGCCACCTGCACTTCGAGGTGCGGGTGAACGGTCTGCAGATCGACCCGCAGCCCTTCCTGGCCGCCCGCGGTGTCGTGCTCGGCCGGCACTGATCCTCAGGATTCGCTGGACCCCGCCCACAAACGGCGGAGCGGGCGTACGGTTCTGGCATGACCGAACTCACGGAGCTGGTCGGCACGTGGATGCGACGCCAGCGCTGGTATTCGACGAAGAACGTCGAGCCGCGCCTGCGGCTTCTCGCGTCGTTCGACGCCGAACCCGCGGACGCCGACGTCCGCGTCGTCACCCACTTCTTCTGCGATGACGCACCGCGCACGCCCCGCGTGTACCAGGTGCCCGTCGTCGCGCGGGCCGGCCGCGACGGCGACGAGGCCGCGCTGATCGGCGAGGCGGGCGGACGGTACCTGTACGACGGTCCCACGGAGGAGGCGTACGTCGCGTCCCTCGTCCAGCTGATGACCGGTCAGGAGCATGCCGAGGGCCGTGACGCGCACGCGCAGGGCCACACGCTCGGCGGCCGCCTCGCCGTGCGGTCGTCGCGGCGACTGACCGGCGAGCAGTCCAATACGTCGATCGTCGGGGAGCTGGAGGACGACCGCCTCGCCCTCATCAAGGTGTTCCGCGTCGTCCAGGACGGCGAGAACCCCGACGTCTCCACCCTGGCCGCGCTCACCGCGGCCGGGTCGCGGCGGACGCCCGCGCTGCTCGGCTGGCTCACCGGCCGCTGGCCCACCCCGGTCGGCGGGACCGCATCCGGCGAGCTCGCCCTCATGCAGGACTTCGTCCCGGGAGCCGAGGACGGCTGGGAGCTGGCGGTCAGCGCCGCGGAGCGCGGCGAGGACTTCACCGATCGCGCGTACCGGCTGGGGGCGGGCACCGCCGAGCTGCACACGCTCCTGGCGCGCTCGCTGCCGACGAAGCGCGCGGCGAAGGAGGATGTCGCGCTCGCCCTCGACGGGATGTTCCGGCGCCTCACGGTCACCACGACCGAGGTCCCCGAGGTCGAGGAGCTGCGGGCCGGGATCGCGGCCGTCTACGAGGACGCCGCCGCGGCGCCTCTTCCGCTGCTGCAGCGCATCCACGGCGACCTCCACCTGGGCCAGGTGCTCTACGCACCCGACCGCGGCTGGCAGTTCATCGACTTCGAAGGGGAGCCGCTGCGGCCGCTCGCCGAGCGCGCACTGCCCGACGCGACCATGCGCGATGTCGCCGGGATGCTGCGCTCGTTCGACTACGTCGCGGGTTCCCTCGCGCGCCGGGAGACGCCGGTGGATGCGACGGCATGGGCCGCGAACGCGCGGCAGGCGTACCTCGAGGGCTACGCGTCCGTCGCGGGCTCCGAGGTCGATGACTTCCGGCTGCTGCTGGACGCGTTCGAGCTCGACAAGGCGGTCTACGAGATCGCGTACGAGGCCCGGCACCGCCCGTCGTGGATCCCGATCCCGCTCTCCGCGGTGCAGCGGCTGCTGGCGACCCGCGTCAGCTGACCTCGCCAGCGCTCTCGGTGGGGACATCGCCCCGGAGCGAGCCGATCATGCTCCGCAGGATGCGGCGAGCGGCGGCCTGGTCCGGCTCCGTGAGACCGGACAGCATGCGGAGCTCGACGGACCGTACGGCCGCGCTCGCCCGCTCGAGACGCCGCCGGCCGCGGGCGGTGAGCCGGGTGGGCAGCACCTTGCCGACGGGCGCCTCCGCCGGCCGGGTCACGTCCCCCTCCCGCTCCAGCGTCTGGAGCAGCACGTTCATCGACTGTCGGGTGACGAACGTGCCGCGGGCGAGCTCGGAGTTCGACAGGCCGGGGCGCTGGGAGAGCAGCTCCAGGCACGAGTAGTGCGTGATCGTCATGCCGAGCGGGCGGAGCACCTCCTCCATGGCTGCGCGCAGCGCGCTGGACGCCTCTTTGAGCAGGTAGCCCAACGATGTCTCGAGGTCGACGCCGACTCCGTCTTGACTCATGTCAGTATTCTGACATAGCTTGAGTCGTGTCAGATAACTGACACGAAATGAAGGAGCATCCCATGCCTGCCACCGGCCCCGACTTCCTCTCGCTGCAGACGCGCGATCTCGCCGCATCCCAGGCCTTCTACGAGCGCTACCTCGGGCTCGTCCGCTCGCCGGCCGGCCCACCGCACGCCGTGGTCTTCGACACGAAGCCCATCGCATTCGCGCTCCGGGACATCGTCCAGGGCACCGATCTCGATTCCGTTCCTCAGCCGGGCATCGGCGCCGCGATCTGGCTGCACGCGACCGACGTCCAGGCCATCCACGACGCCCTCGTCGCCGACGGCCGCACGATCGTCGCCGCGCCCATCGACGGCCCCTTCGGCCGCACCTTCACCTTCGCCGACCCCGACGGGTACCACATCACGCTGCACGACCGCGTCTGAGGGTCAGGAATCCGAGATCGTGGCGAGGATGGCGCAGGCGCGCGCGACCACCTGCTGATCCTCGGGGCTGAGCGCGCCGAGCCGCCCCTCCAGCCACGCGTCGCGCCGAGCCCGTGTCGTCTCGGCGAGGCGAGCGCCTTCGGGGGTCGTGCGGAACAGCACCTTGCGGCGATCGCCCGGATCGGGGGTTCGGACGACGTATCCCGCCGACGTGAGTCTGTTGACGCTCTGGCTCATCGACGCGGGAGTGACCTGGGCGACCTCGCTGAGTTCGGTCAAGGTCTGCGGGCCGGTCTTGTGCAGCCAGTTCAGCACGTCCAGGGCGGCGTCGCCGAGGCCGCCTTCCGGGCGTTCGCTGCGGAAGCGCCGGTACAGTCGTCCGACCGTCGAGCGGACCTGAGCGCCGAGGCCGGGGACGGTGAGGGCTCCACGTGGCTCGGCGCTTGCTTCGGCATCCATGGGTGATTAGTCTACCTAAGAAGAGTCCTTAGTATGCCTAAGCATCGATGACGGAGAAGGAAGCCGGACCACCATGCCTGCCAATCCACTCGGTCTTCTCCTCCGCGGCCGGCGCGCAGGACACCGCACCCTCGCCTGGGCCGACCCCGGCCTGGATGCGCCGGAGACCTTCGCGCTCACCAGTCCGGCCTTCGACAACGGCGCGCCGATTCCCGACCGCCATCGTGGCCGGCTGCGCGGACCGAACGTCTCGCCCGCACTGTCGTGGACCACGCCTCCGGCGGAGACGCGAGAGCTCGTGCTCATCGTGCAGGACCCCGATGTGCCCTTCTCGAGACCCGCCACCCACGCGCTCGCCGTCGGGATCGACCCGGCGGCACACGGCATCCCGGAGAACGGGCTCGCCGAGCCGAGCCCCGTCCGGGGGATCCGGCACGGCAGAGGCGGGTTCGGCCGACGTGGCTACGCGGGTCCGCTCCCCATCCGCTCGCACGGAGCCCACACGTACGCCTTCCAGCTCTTCGCCCTCGACGAGTCGATCGATCTGCCGGCGTCGTTCACCCTCGCCGACACCCTCCGCGCCATGAGAGGGCACGTCATCGCCCGAGCCCGCCTCGACGGAACCTACGAGATCCGTTAGACCACGCAGGGCGTGATCAGCGGCCGGAGAAGCGCGGCTTCCGCTTCTCCTGGAAGGCGCGGAACCCCTCGCGGTAGTCGTCCGTGTCGCGCAGGGCCGACTGCGCGGCGTTCTCGGCGGCGACCGAGCCCCAGAAGTCGAGCGAGCCGTCGCGCAGGCCCGCGACGATCCGCTTGCTCGCCAGGAACGCTTGGGTGGCGCCGGACGCGGCCGCCCGGGCTGCGGCATCCACCTCGTCGCGCAGGCCGTCGGCCGGCAGGGATCGCGAGAACAGGCCACCCGCGACCGCTTCGGCGCCCGACAGGAGCCGGCCTGAGTAGATGAGGTCGAGCGCCCGGTGCGGGCCGAGGCGCGAGACCAGCAGCCAGTGGCCGCCGGAGTCGAGGGCGGCGCCGAGGGCGGCGAACGGCGAGCCGACCTTGGCGTCCTCCGCCACGTAGACCACGTCGGTCGCGATCAGGAGCCCGAGGCCGACCCCGAGACACGCGCCGTGCGCTGCGGCGAAGGTCGGCGCGGGGAACGCTGCGATCCGGCGCAGCAGGGGAGTGACCAGGCCGTCGAGGTACCCGCTCACGTCGTCGGTCGCGGGGTCGACGCCCGCGATGTCGCGGCCGGCGCAGAACGCGCGACCCTCGCCGCGCAGCACCAGCGCGCGCACGCCAGCCGCCTCCGCCTCGGCGTAGGCCGCATCCAGCGCCCGCAGGTCGTCGGGGCCGAGCGCGTTCAGCCGCTCCGGAGCGTCCAGGGTGACACGGGCGATCCCGTCGGCGATGTCCAGGTCGATCACGGGGCCTCCGCTGTTCAGACGTCGTAGTCGACCACGACGCGGTCGGTCAGGGGATGGGACTGGCAGGTCAGCACGTAGCCGCGTTCGAGCTCCTCCGGCTCCAGCGCGTAGTTCTCCGTCATCCGCACGTCGCCGCTGACCAGCCGCGCGCGGCATGTCCCGCAGACGCCGCCGGTGCACGCGAAGGGCACGTCCGGCCGCACCCGCAGAGCCGCGTTCAGAACCGATTCGTTCGCATCCACCGGCGTGGTCACGGTCGAACTCAGGCCGTCGAGCGTGAACTCGATCTCGGCGGTGCGCTCGCCCTCGTGGACCACCACCGGACGACCCGCGTCGCCGCGGGGTTCGCCCGGTTCGCCGGTCGTGAACAGCTCGAAGTGGATGCGGTCCCGCGCCACCCCGTACGCCTCCAGCACGTCACGGCACAGCTGCACGAGCTCGAACGGTCCGCACAGGAACCACTCGTCGACGGTCGACGGGGGGACGAGCGTGTCGAGCATCCTGCGCAGCCGCTCCTCGTCGATCCGGCCGGAGAGCAGGGGGGCGGAGCGCTGCTCGCGCGAGAGCACGTGGTGCAGCGCCAGCCGCGCGGGGTAGCGGTCCTTCAAATCGGCGAGGTCCTCGAGGAACATGACGTCGATCGCCGTGCGGTTCGTGTAGACGAGCGTGAACCGCGCCGTGGGAGAGCCGGCCAGGATGCTGCCGGCGAGTGCCATCAGCGGCGTGATGCCGGACCCCGCGGCGATGCCCACCACGTGCCGGCCGTCCACGCGCGACGGGTCGACCGTGAACGTGCCCTGCGGGCTCATCACGTCGATCCGGTCGCCCGCCCGCAGCTCGCTGGTCGCCCAGGTCGAGAACGCGCCGCCCAGGTCGCGCTTGATCGCGACGCTGATGCGGCCGGGCCGGTCGCCGGTCGGCGGCAGTGGCGGGCGGCACAGCGAGTAGCTCCTCCGCAGCTCATGGCCGTCGACGGTGGCGCGCAGGGCGACGTGCTGCCCGGGCAGGTAGTCGTACTCGCCGCGGAGCTCCTCCGGCACCGCGAAGGTGACCTCGACGCTCGCCGCCGTCAACGGTCGCACGTCGGCGACCGCGAGCGTGTGGAAACGTGCCCGCGCCATCAGGCCTCCCTCACAGCGCCTTGAAATGGTCGAACGGTTCGCCGCACGACCGGCAGACGAACAGCGCCTTGCAGGACGTCGACCCGAAGTGCGCGACCTCGCGGGTGTCCAGCGAGTCGCAGTGCGGGCACTTCACCGACATGCTCAGCCGGACCGGGCCGGCGGCCGACGGGGGAGCGATGCCGTACTCCTGCAGGGCGGAGCGGCCGGCGGCGCTGATCCAGTCGGTCGTCCATGCGGGCGACAGCACCAGCCGGACCCGGACGTCGCCGAACCCCTCCGCGGCCAGGGCGCGCACGACATCCTCGCGGATCGCATCCATTGCCGGGCATCCCGAGTAGGTCGGCGTGATGACCACCTCGACGCCGTCGTCGGAGACCGTCACCTCGCGCAGCACGCCGAGATCGTCGATGCTGAGCACCGGCACCTCCGGGTCCACGACGGCGGCGACCGCCGACCACGCCCGCGCGGCGTCGGCGTGATGCGTCACCATGACGCCCCCGGATGCTGGCGGGCGAGCACCTGCAGCTCCGCGAGCAGGGGTGCGAGGTATTCGGAGTGCCGGCCGCGGCGCCCGCCGCCTGCCGCATGGAAGGCCGTCGGCGGCTCGAGCCGGGCCTCCGCCAGCACGGGGCCGACCTCGGCCCCGAACGGCTCGCGGAGCGTCGAGGGACGCACGGCCACGCCGTCGAGGGCGTCGAACAGGTCGACTCCTCCCGCGGCCTCGTCGGAGAACAGCTCGTCGACGTAGGGCCAGACGTCCTCCATCGCGCGCAGGGTGCGGCGGCGCGACTCGTCCGTTCCGAGCGCCAGGCGCAGCATCCACTGGTCGGCGTGATCGCGGTGGTAGTCGACCTCCTTCACCGCCTTCGCCGCGACGCCGGCGAGCACCGGATCGGTGGATGCGCGCAGCCGCTCGTACAGCGGGTGCAGGTAGTGCGCGGCGGCGAACTGCCGCACGATCGTGTGCGCGAAGTCGCCGTTCGGCTGCTCGAACAGGTGCGCGGAGCGGAAGTCGCCCTCGTCGCGCCAGTACGCCAGGTCGTCCTCGGTGCGTCCCGTCGCCGAACCGGCGTAGCGGAGCAAGGAGCGCGCATGGCCGAGCAGGTCGAGGGCGATGTTCGCCAGGGCGACATCCTCCTCCAGCTCCGGTGCCCGGGTGATCCAGCCGCCGAGGCGCTGCGCCAGGATCAGGGAGTCGTCGCCCAGCCACAGCGCGTACTCGGCGACCCCGGGGGACGCGGGCGCGTCGGCGGAGACGAACTCGTCGGAGAGGACGACCGCGCTGAGCTCCACGTGGCCGTGATCGACATCGGGGGCGCCGATGTGCGCGTGCTGCGCGTCGGTCACAGGTGCCTCACCCCCTCGGCGGCGGTGTAGTACGTGGCGTGGCGGAAGTTCTTGCCCTCCGGCGCGGTGAAGAAGGCGTCCTTCGCGTCGGGGTCGCTCGCGGTGATCCGGTCGGAGCGCACCACCCAGATCGAGACGCCCTCGCCGCGGCGGGTGTAGAGGTCGCGGGCATTGCGCACCGCGAGCTCCTCATCCGGAGCGTGCAGGGAGCCGACGTGCACATGGCTGAGCCCGCGGGATGCCCGCACGAAGACCTCCCACAGCGGCCACGGTTCCGCGGTCATGCGACGGCCTCCGCGCTCTCGCGTGCGGCGCGCTGCTTCTCGGCATACGCGGCCGCGGCCTCCCGCACCCAGCGGCCGTCCTCGTGCGCCTCGCGCCGACGCTGCAGGCGCTGCGCGTTGCAGACGCCGCGGCCGGCGATGACCTCCTGCAGCTCGCTCCAGTCGATCGGGCCGAGGTCGTAGGCCTGGCGCTCCTCGTTCCAGCGGAGGTCCGGGTCGGGCAGCGTGACGCCCAACGCCTCCGCCTGTGGCACGAGCATGGCGACGAACCGCTGGCGCAGGTCGTCGTTCGAGAACCGCTTGATCTTCCACGCCATCGAGCGTGCGGAGTTGGGCGAGTCGCCGTCCGGCGGGCCGAACATCATCAGCGACGGCCAGTACCAGCGGTCCACCGCATCCTGTGCCATCCGCTGCTGCTCGGGGGTGCCGCGCATCAGGGTCAGCAGGATCTCGAAGCCCTGCCGCTGATGGAAGGACTCCTCCTTGCAGATGCGGACCATGGCGCGGCCGTAGGGGGCGTAGGAGCAGCGGCACAGCGGCACCTGGTTGCAGATCGCTGCGCCGTCGACCAGCCAGCCGATCGCACCGATGTCGGCCCAGCTGAGCGTGGGGTAGTTGAAGATCGAGGAGTACTTGGCACGGCCGGAGAGCAGCTGCTCGGTGAGCTCGTCGCGGGTGACGCCGAGGGTCTCCGTCGCCGAGTACAGGTAGAGGCCGTGGCCCGCCTCATCCTGCACCTTGGCCATGAGGATGGCCTTGCGCTTCAGGCTCGGAGCGCGCGTGATCCAGTTGGCCTCTGGCTGCATCCCGATGATCTCCGAGTGGGCGTGCTGCGACATCTGCCGGATGAGGGTGCGGCGGTAGTCGTCGGGCATCCAGTCGCGCGGCTCGACGCGGGAGTCGGCGGCGATGAGCTCGTCGAAGCGGGCCCGGCCGTCCGTCTCGGACGCCGTGTCGGCTGTTGTGGTGGTCATCGTCGACCCTCCCATCGCGATCACTATTTACTGATCGTTCGTTCAGTATATCCGTTGGGCGGGCGCGCGTGCCAGACTGGGCGCGTGACCGAGACGCTGCGCTCCGACGCCCTGCGCCGAGGGCGGCCCGGCTACGACCAGCGGGGGATCCTCGAGGTCGCGGTCGCCGCGTTCAACGAGCACGGCTACGACGCGACCTCCATCGGGATGCTCGCCGACCGGCTCGGACTGTCGAAGTCGGCGATCTACCACCACGTCGCCTCCAAGGACGAGCTGCTCGGCCTGGCGCTCGACGAAGCGCTCGACGGGCTGGAGGGGGTGCTGCGGGCGCCCGATGCGACGACCGGGGCGGCCTCCGACCGGCTGGCCTTCGTGCTGCGCGGGGCCGTCCGGGTGCTCGCCGACCGGCTGCCGTACGTGACGCTGCTGCTGCGCGTCCGCGGCAACACCGACGTGGAGCGGGCGGCGCTCGCCCGCCGTCGCGCGTTCGACCACGCGGTCGCCGAGCTGGTGGCGGAGGCGCGGGCCGAGGGCTCCCTGCGTACGGATGCGGACCCGGCCGTCGTTGCGCGCCTCCTCTTCGGGATGATCAACTCCCTCACCGAGTGGTACACCCCGGCGGGCCCGCTGACCCCCGACGACCTCGCCGACACCATCCTCGCCCTCGCCCTCCGCTGACCCCCGCCCCGAACGGACAGCTCCTGAGTTTTTCGGGCTCCCAGCGCCGATTCGTGCGAAAAACTCAGGAGCTGTCGGCTTGTGAGCGGGCTATTTGGCGACGAGCGTGAGGACGTCGTAGGTGGCGACGAGCTCGTCGTGCTGGTTCTGGATGCGCGCATCCCACCGCACCTCGCCGTAGTCGTCGGTCTCGCGCGGCGTGATCTGCTTGGCCGTCAGGGTGACGCGGATGCTGTCGCCGGGAACGACGGGCGTCAGGAACCGCAGGTCCTCCAGTCCGTAGTTCGCGAGCACAGGCCCGGGCGCGGGGTCGACGAACAGCCCGGCCGCCCACGACACCAGCAGGTAGCCGTGCGCCACCCGGCCGGGGAAGAACGGGTTCGCGGCCGCCGCCTCCTCATCCATGTGCGCATAGAACGTGTCGCCGGTGAACGTCGCGAACGTCTCGATGTCGTCGAGGGTCACGCGCCGTGATTCGGACTGCACCTGGTCGCCGATCCGCAGGGTCGCCAGCGACTTGCGGAAGGGATGCGGCGGCTCCGGCGACGCGGCGGCGCCGGGATGCCACACCCCGGTGATCGCGGTGAGCAGATCCGGCGACCCCTGCAGCGCGGTCCGCTGCATGTGGTGCAGCACCGCGCGGATGCCGCCGAGCTCTTCGCCGCCTCCCGCCCGACCCGGACCGCCGTGCACCAGATGCGGCATCGGCGAGCCGTGCCCGGTCGAGGTGCGTGCGTCGTCGCGGTCGAGCACGAGGATGCGGCCGTTGTAGGCCGCCGAGCCCAGCACGAACGCGCGCGAGAACGCGGGGTCGTGCGTCGCGACGCTGGTGACGAGGGACCCGCCGCCGCGGGCGACGAGCGCGACAGCCTCTTCCGCCGTGTCGTAGGACAGGACGCTGGCGACCGGCCCGAAGGCTTCGACGGTGTGCGCTTCCGGCGTCCACGCGTCGGCGAAGCGCAGCAGCACCGGGGCGACGAACGCACCCTCCAGGACGGCGCCGGTCGTGCCGTCGGCGCGCACGACGGTCGGCTGGTCGAGTCCGCCGAGGACCAGCTCGCCGCCCGCCGCGACCAGCCGGCCGACCTGCCGCAGCACCTCCTCGCGTTGCGTGCGCGAGGCGAGCGGTCCCATCGTCACGCCCTCGGCGCGCGGGTCGCCGATCACGACGCGGGAGGCGATGCGGTCGCGAACGGCGGCGATCACGTCGTCCGCCAGGGGAGCTGGGACGATCGCCCGGCGGATGGCCGTGCACTTCTGCCCGGACTTCGCCGTCATCTCGACGACCAGCCCTTTCACGTACGCGTCGAACTCGGGTGTCCCGGTGACGGCGTCCGGGCCGAGCACCGACGCGTTGATCGAGTCGGTCTCGCTGGTGAACCGCACCCCGCCGGTCTGCACGGACGCGTGCGCCTTCAGGCGCTCGGCGGTGGATGCCGACCCGGTGAACGCGACCAGGTCGCCGAGCCGCACATGGTCGAACAGGTCGGGGACCGATCCGCTCACCAGCTGCAGGGAGCCCGCGGGCAGGAGCCCGGACTCGACCATGATCCGCACGGCGGCCTCGGCCACGAACGCGGTCGGGGTCGCCGGCTTCACCAGGGTCGGCATCCCGGCGAGGAAGGAGGGCGCCAGCTTCTCGAGCATGCCCCACACGGGGAAGTTGAAGGCGTTGATCTGCACCGCGACACCCGGCAGGCGCGTGTAGACGTGGCGGCCGAGGAAGCTGCCGTCCTTCGACAGCTGCTCCGCCGGGCCGTCGAGCACGACCTGGGCGTTCGGGAGCTCGCGCCGGCCCTTCGAGCCGTAGGTGAACATCGCGCCGATGCCGCCGTCGACGTCGATCCAGGCGTCGGCCCGGGTGGCGCCGGCCTGCGCCGACAGCGCGTACAGCTCGTCCTTGCGCTCGGTCAGCGCCTGGGCGAGCTGCTTGAGCAGCAGGGCGCGCTGATGGAAGGTCAGCTCGCCGAGCGAGCGCTGGCCCACGGTCCTGGCGTGCTCCAGTGCGCCGGCGAGGTCGAGGCCGGCCGTGCTGACCCGGGTGACGAGCTCGCCCGTGGAGGCGTCGAGCACGTCGGCCGCGCCCTCCTCCGTGTCGGGCGTCCACCATCCGTCGCGGAGGTAGCTGGGCAGGATCATGGGCGGGCTCCTTCGGGGCGAGGGATGCTGGATGCGTTGGATGAGGCGGGCACGGTGGATGCGTAAGCTGACGGCATGGCCGACGGCGACTGGACGATCGAACTGGGCGAGCTCGACGTGAAGATGGGCGTGCGCATCCTGGAGCAGTCGGCCGAGCGCGTGGTCGCGACCATGCCCGTGGAGGGCAACCGCCAGTCGTTCGGGCTGCTGCACGGCGGGGCATCCGTCGCGTTCGCGGAGGCGCTGGGATCGTGGGCGGCCGTCATCCATGCCGGGCCGGGGCGCAGTGCGGTCGGCATCGACATCAACGCGACCCACCACCGGTCGGCGCGCTCGGGCCTCGTGACGGGGGTCGCGACGGCGATCCGGCTCGGCCGCACGATCGCGTCGCACGAGATCGTCATCACCGACGAGGAGGGCAACCGGCTCTGCACGGCGCGCATCACCAACCTCATCATCGACGCTCCGGAGCGGTAGAGGAGCCGGGAGCGTCCCCGGGCTCATCGCCCTCGGTCCAGTCGTAGAAGCCGCGTCCCGACTTCCGCCCGAGCATCCCCTCGGCGGCCATCCGCCGCAGCAGCTCCGGCGGCTCGAACCGCGGCCCGAGCTCGCGCGAGAGGTACTCGGCGATGTCGAGGCGCACGTCCAGCCCGACGATGTCGGTGAGCCGGAGCGGCCCGACCGGATGCTTGTAGCCGAGCGTCATCGCCGTGTCGATGTCCTCCGGCGTCGCGACGCCCTCCTCCACCATCCGGATCGCCTCCAGTCCGAGCAGCACGCCGAGTCGCGACGAGGCGAAGCCGGGGGAGTCGCGCACGGTGATCGGCGTCTTGCCGATCGCGGCGACCCAGCCCTCCGCGGCTTCGGCGGCGGTCGTCGCGGTCGCCGTCCCGGTCACGAGCTCCACGAGGGTGGAGGCGGGCACGGGGTTGAAGAAGTGCATTCCGAGGAACGCGCCCGGTCGCTGCAGCCCCTCGGCCAGCACGTCGATCGACAGGGACGAGGTGTTGGTCGCGAGCACCGCATCCACGGGCAGCAGGTCCTCGGCCCTCCGCAGGGCCTCGCGCTTGAGGCCGACCAGCTCTGGCACCGCCTCGACGGCCAGCCCGGCGCCGTTGAGCGCCTCCCAGGTGACGGTGACCAGCAGGCTCTCCGGGTCTGGCGGTGCGGCGCCGCGACGGACGCTGCCCTCCACTGCGGCGAGGATGCGGTCGCGCGCCTCCGCCGCGGCCGACGCGTCCCGTTCGATCACGACCACCTCGGCGCCCGCCATCAGAAAGGCGTGCGCGATGCCCGCGCCCATCCGGCCGCCGCCGATGACGGCGACGCGCTCGGGCAGTGCCGCGTGGTTCACGTGCGTCTCCTCCGTTCCAGGAACTCGGTCATCCTCCGGTGCTTCTCCGGAGAGTCGAACAGCTCGGCCTGCGCCTCGCGCTCGGCGGCGGGATGCCGGTCGGCAGGCTCCCGCAGCACGCGCTTGGTGTGGCGGGTGGCCAGGGGATCGTTCGCGGCGATCCGGTCGGCGAGGGCGTGCGCCGCGGCGAGCAGCTCGTCCGGCTCGTGCAGCGACGACACCAGACCCGCGGCGAGGGCCTCCTCGCCGGTCAGGAGGCGCCCGGTCAGCACGAGCTCGGTCGCGAGCGGCAGGCCGACGAGCGCGGGCAGCCGCCAGAGCGCGCCGGCGGCGGCGATGATCCCGAGACCCGTCTCCGGGTTGCCGATCCGCACCCGCGGCGTGCCGATGCGCAGGTCTGCTGCGTAGGCGAGCTCGGCCCCGCCGCCGAGCGCGTAGCCGTCGAGGGCGGCGATGACCGGCATGGGGAGCTCGGCGATCCGCGTGAACGCCGAGTCGTTGATGCCGCTTGCGGCGTCCGCGGCGGTACGCTCGCGCAGCTGTGCGATGTCGGCGCCCGACGCGAACACCCCGCCGGAGCCGGTGAGGATCAGGATGCGCGGCGCGCGCTCCAGGGCGTCGCAGACCTCGTGCAGTTCGTCCACCATCCGCTGGTCGATCGCGTTGCGCCGCTCCGGCCGGTCGAGGGTCACCACCACACGGTCGGGGAGCTCGGCCACGGTGAGCCTCCGGGTGTCGCTCATACCGCCTCCACGATGAGGGAGGTGCCCTGCCCGACGCCCACGCACATGGTCGCGAGGCCGTAGCGGGCGCCCTCGCGCTCCATCCGGCCGAGCAGGGTGACCAGGATGCGCGACCCGCTCGACCCCAGGGCGTGGCCGAGGGCGATCGCGCCGCCGTCGGCGTTCACGGTCGCGGGGTCGAGTCCGAGCCGGCGGATGCAGGCGAGCGCCTGGCTGGCGAACGCCTCGTTGAGCTCGACGGCGCCCAGGTCGGAGACGTCGAGGCCGGCGCGCGCGAGCGCTTTGCGCGTTGCGGGCACCGGGCCGAGTCCCATGACCTCGGGCGCGACGCCGGCGCTCGCCGCGGCGACGATACGTGCCCGCGGCTTCAGCCCGTGCCGCTCGACCGCCTCCGCGCTCGCGACGACGACCGCGGACGCGCCGTCGTTCAGCGGGGAGGAGTTGCCCGCGGTGACGACGCCGCCGCCGGCCACCACCGGCTTCAAGCGGGCGAGCGCCTCCAGGCTGGTGTCGCGACGGATGCCCTCGTCGGCCGCGACCGGACCTGCGGGGGTGTCGACCGCGAGCAGCTCGGCGTCGAACCGGCCCGCATCGGCCGCCGCGGCCGCCCGCCGGTGGCTCTGCAGAGCGAAGGCGTCGGCGCCCTCGCGGCTGATGCCGTCGATCCTCGCGACCTCCTCCGCCGTCTCGGGCATCGTGTAGGTCGCCTTGTCGCGCGCGAGCAGCCGGGGGTTGGTGAAGCGCCAGCCGATCGCGGTGTCGTACTGCGGGCCGGGCTTCGCGTAGGCGCGCTCGGGCTTGCCCTGCACCCAGGGAGCGCGGGTCATCGACTCGACGCCGCCCGCGACCACGAGGTCGGCGTCGCCGGCCCGGATGCCCTGCGCGGCCTGGATGACGGCGGTCAGCCCCGACGCGCATAGCCGGTTGACGGTCAGTGCCGGGACCTCGTCCGGCAGTCCGGCGAGCAGTACGGCCATCCGGGCGACGTTGCGGTTGTCCTCGCCCGCCTGGTTGGCCGCGCCGAGCACGACCTCGTCGAGCGCGTCGCCGGGAACGCCCGCGCGGCGGACCACCTCGCCGACCACCAGCGCCGCGAGGTCGTCGGGCCGGACGCCCGCCAGCGCGCCGCCGTAGCGGCCGACCGGCGTGCGCACCCCGTCGACCAGGTAGGCCTCCGCCATCGTGCCCTCTCCCTCGACGCCACGAATTACCGAACAATCGTTCAGCAATTGCATCGTCGCAGACCCGGCCCGCGCAATCAACCCGCCTCCCACGCCATCCCCCACCGTCGAGTCCGCAAAGACTGCACGCGACACGCCACCCGAGCGTGCAGTCTTTGCGGACTCGACGGTGGGCGGAGTCAGAGGGAGGCGGCACGGGCGCGGCGGCGGGAGGTGCGCTCGGCGGCGGAGACGTTGTAAGCGAGCACGAGCACGGCGCACGCGACCGTCGCCGCGGCGGGGAGCACCGCGCCAAGCGGGATCAGCAGCAGCGACAGCACGACGGCCGGCACGCCCCAGCGCAGCACCACCCGCCACTCGTCGCCGTAGCGACGGGAGATGACCGTGTTCGCGAAGTAGAACAGCGCGATCCCGCCCCCGAGGCACACCGAGAGGGCGAGCGGCAGCGGTTCGGCGGGATGCTCGATCGCCGCCGACAGCGCGCCGGAGAGCGCGGTCACCCCCGCCAGCAGCAGGAACGGCAGGAAGGCCACCGTGTCCCGGATGCCTCGCACATCCCCGCGCGCGAGCAGCCGTTCCAGCCCCTGGTGCATGACGTCGACGCCGTAGAGGAAGAACGTCCACGCCAGCCCGGCCACGATCACCAGCCCCAGCAGGCCGACGAGCGCACCGCCCGCCGTCCACGACTCGCTCACCACGGCCACGATGCTCAGCACGGACTCGCCGAGGACGATGATCACCAGCAGCCCGAACCGCTCCGACAGGTGGTCCACATTCAGCGTCTCGAACGCGCCGGACGCCCAGCTCGACGCCGTCGTGACCAGCAGCACGACCTCGAGCGCGATCGCGACCGCCCACAGCACGTAGCCGGCCGGCTCCGGCAGCGGGATGGAGACCAGCCAGAGCACCGCCGTCACACCGTTGTAGACGCTGATCCGGATGCGCGAGGCCACCCCGTCCGCCCACGACAGCCGGATCCAGGCGACGAGCAGCACGATCCGCAGCGCGGCGTTCCCGGCCGCGAAGAGCCAGGCGCGCTCGCCGATCGCCTCGGGAGCGGCGACGGCCATCGCACCGACCGCCACCATCGCCAGCAACATCACCAGCGACAGCCCTCGCCGGGTGAGCCGCCGCGACACGTTGACGACGAACGTCAGGTTGCCCCACGCCCACCACACCGCGGCGAACAGGGCGAGGAACACCCCGATCGCCGCGAAGCCGGGATGCACGTGGAGGCCGTGCGCCAGCTGGCCGACCAGGGCCACGAAGATCAGATCGAAGAACAGCTCCATCCAGTCGGCCCGGCCCGGGTCGCGGTCACTGCTCCCGACCATCCTCATCGCAGGTCGTGGTCCTCGAAGACGAGGGAGGTCTTGGTGTCGCGCACCGAGGGGATCGCCGTGAGCTCCTCGAGGACGACGCGGCGCAGGTCCTCGTTGTCTCGGGCGCGCACGAGCAGGATGACGTCGAAGTCGCCGCCGACCAGCGCGAAGTGCTCCACCTCCGGGATGCGCTGCAGCCGCTCCCTCAGGTCGTGCCAGTCCGCCTGTTCCACCCGCAGCGTCACGTACGCCGACGATGCGCGCCCCGATCGTCGCGGGTCGACCTTCGCGGTGAACCCGGTGATGACCCCGTCCGACACCAGCCGCGAGACCCGCGAGTAGGCGTTGGCGCGCGACACGTGGGCCGCCTCCGCCACGGAGGTGATGGAGGCGCGGCCGTCCGCGCGCAGAGCGTCCAGGATCCGTACGTCGATGTCGTCCATGGTGCTGGACAGTCTGCCACCGATCCGCGCTGCCCGCACCCGTTCGTCTCGACTCGCGCGCACCCGTAGCGTCCCGCGTCTGCCGAAGTCATGCTGGGGAGGAGCGACGTCTTTCGAAGGAGAACAGATGCACGCGGACGATCTGCTGCCCGGCGACACCCCGCTGCGGCTCATCGATCAGGATGGCGCGTCCCACCCGGACGACCGCCACCGGATGCCCGCCGCCGACACCCTGCGTGAGGGCTACCGGCGGCTCGTGCTGGCCCGCCGGATCAACGATCAGGCCGACGCGCTGGTGCGCCAGGGGCGTCTCGCCGTCTACCCGTCGTCGCACGGCCAGGAGGCCTGCGAGATCGCCGCCGCGATGGTGCTCGGCGAGCAGGACTGGCTGTTCCCGACCTACCGCGACACCGTCGCCGTGATCGCCCGCGGCGTCGACCCGTTCGAGGCGTTCGTGCTGCTCCGCGGCGACTGGCACTCGGGCTACGACCCGAACCGCCACCGCGTCGCCCCGCAGGCCACGCCCCTGGCGACCCAGCTGCTGCACGCAGTCGGCTTCGCCCACGCGGCCCGTCTCCGCGGCGAGGACACGGTGGTGCTCGCGATGTGCGGCGACGGCGCGACCAGCGAGGGCGACTTCCACGAGGCGCTCAACTTCGCGGCCGTCTTCCACCTGCCGGTCGTGTTCCTGGTGCAGAACAACGGCTACGCGATCTCGGTGCCGCTCAGCAGGCAGACCGCCGCGCCGAGCCTGGCGCACAAGGGCATCGGCTATGGGATGCGCGGCCGGCTCGTCGACGGCAACGACCTCGCCGCCCTGCTCGCGGTGCTCGGGGAGGCCGTCGAGGAGGCCAGGGAGGGCGGCGGTCCGACCCTGGTGGAGGCCGTCACCTACCGCATCAAGTCGCACACCAACGCCGACGACGCCACCCGCTACCGCACCTCCGACGAGGTGGAGCCGTGGCTCGCCCGCGACCCGCTGCTCCGGCTGCGCGCCTGGCTGACCGCCCAGGGGGAGCTCGCGGAGGGCGACGACGCGGAGGCGCATGCCCACGCCGAGCGGGTCGCCGCCGACCTCCGCACCGCGATCATGGCCGACGCCGAGCCGCACCCCGAAGACCTGTTCGCCCATGTCTACGCCACCCCGACCCCGCAGCTGCGCGAGCAGGCCGAGCAGCTCGCCGCCGAACTCCGCGCCGCGGATGCGGGTCGGTCGAACCCTCAGGAGGCCGCCCGATGACGCTCATGCACGACGCCCCCGCCGGCGCCGACCCCCAGAACGGAGCCGCCGCACCGGCCGCCGCTCCCGCCACGATGACGATGGCGCAGGCGCTCAACCGCGCGCTCGCCGACGCGCTCGCCGCCGACCCGTCCGTCGTCGTGTTCGGCGAGGACGTCGGCGCCCTCGGCGGCGTCTTCCGCATCACCGACGGGCTGACCGCCCGCTTCGGCGAGAGCCGCTGCTTCGACACCCCGCTGGCCGAGTCCGGCATCGTCGGGACCGCCGTCGGCATGGCCATGAACGGGATGCGCCCGGTCGTCGAGATGCAGTTCGACGCGTTCGCCTATCCCGCGTTCGAGCAGATCGTCGATCACGTCGCCAAGATGGGCAACCGCACGCAGGGCCGCGTGCGTCTGCCGCTCGTCATCCGCATCCCGTACGCCGGCGGCATCGGCGGGGTGGAGCACCACTCCGACTCGTCGGAGGCCTACTACGTGCACACGCCCGGGCTGACCGTCGTGTCGCCCGTCACCCCGCAGGACGCGTACGGGCTGCTGCGCGCCGCCATCGCGCATCCCGACCCGGTGATCTTCCTCGAGCCGAAGAAGCTGTACTGGTCGACCGGCGAGGTGGATGTGGAAGCGCCGCTCCCTGAGATCGGCCGCGCACGTGTGGCCCGCGAGGGCGACGACGCGACCCTGATCGCGTACGGGCCGTCCGTGCCGGTCGCGCTCGCTGCTGCCGAGGCCGCCGCGGACGACGGCCGCAGCATCGGGGTCATCGACCTGCGGTCGCTCGTCCCGTTCGACGACGAGACGGTCTGCGCGGCGGTCCGCCGCACCGGCCGCGCGGTCGTGGTGGCCGAGGCGCCGGGCTTCGCCAGCATGGCGGCCGAGATCGTCGCGCGCGTCTCGGAGCGCTGCTTCCACCACCTCCTCGCGCCGGTGGGCCGGGTGACCGGGTTCGACACCCCGTTCGCGCCGCCGAAGCTGGAGCGGTTCTACCTGCCCGACGTCGACCGCGTGCTCGACGCCGTGGATGCGCTGCAGTGGGAGGACGCATGACCGCGCGGGTGTTCACCCTCCCCGATCTCGGCGAGGGCCTGACCGATGCGGAGCTGGTGCGCTGGCTGGTCGCGGTCGGCGACACCGTCGTCACCGACCAGCCGATCGCGGAGGTCGAGACCGCGAAGTCCGTCGTCGAGGTGCCGTCGCCGTATGCCGGCCGGGTCGCCGCGCTGCACGGCGCCGAGGGCGAGAACATTCTGGTCGGCGCGCCGCTGATCGAGGTGGAGGAGGCGGCCGAGTCTCCGGCGGCGTCCGGCGGGTCGGGCGCCGTGCTGGTCGGCTACGGCACGACGACGCACGCCGGGAGGCGGCCCCGGGCCGCGCGCACGGCGACTCTCGAGCCGCCGCGCCCGCCCGCCGCGGCTCCCGCGACTCCGGCCGGTCTCGCATCCACCTCGCCCCGGCCGCCGATCGTCCCCGTCGTCTCGCCGGTGGTGCGCGCGCTCGCCCGCAGCAACGGGATCGATCTCTCCACCCTGCGTCCGAGCCGCCCGGACGGCGTCGTCACCCGACACGATGTGGAGGCGGCGCTGTCGGCGCGCGCGCAGGTGCCGTCGCGCCCATCCGTCGCCGGCCCGTCCTCACCGGCGCCCGCCGCCCCCGAAGCCGCCGGCACCGGCTCCGCCGCCGCCACCGACCCGCGCACGGGCCTCACGGTCCGCGACACCGCCGCGTTCTCGCGCCTCCGCCGCACCGTCGCCGAGACCATGACGCGCAGCCGCTCCGAGATCCCCGAGGCGACGGTCTGGGTGGATGTGGATGCGACCGAGCTGTGGGACGGCCGGCGCCGCCTCGCCCGCGGCGGTCGCGCTCCCTCGTTCCTGTCCTTCGTCGCGCGGTTCGCCCTCACCGCTCTCGCGCGGCATCCCGAGCTCGCGGGTCGCGTGACCCCGGACGGCCAGGGACTGCAGCTCTTCGACGGCGTCAACCTGGGCTTCGCCGCCGACACCGACCGCGGCCTGCTCGTCCCGGTCGTCCGCCGGGCCGACCGCCTCTCGGTGCGCGAGCTCGACGCCGAGTTCGACCGCCTGGCGCGGGCGGCCCGCGACGGGACGCTCCCTCCCGCCGATCTCGCCGGGTCGACGTTCACGATCAACAACTACGGCAGCCTCGGCGTCGACGGCAGCGCCGCCATCATCAACCATCCCGAAGTCGCCATCCTCGGCCTCGGGCGGGCCATCGAGCGGCCGTGGGTCGTGGACGGCGCGATCGTGCCCCGGCGCATCCTGCAGCTGTCGCTCGTGTTCGACCACCGGGTGACCGACGGGGGAGTGGCGGCGGGCTTCCTGTGGGAGATCGCCGACGCGATCGAGTCGCCGCTCGGCGCGCTGGCGGACACGCCCGGCGCTGTCGCCGGCTGAGCGTAGGGTGGCGGCATGAGCGACAAGAAGAACGACGACGACTACGACCTCAGCGAGGAGAAGGAGGTCGCGCCGGAGGAGAACATCGACTGGCTGCCGACGCCGGAGCCGACCGACGGCGAAGCGCCGGCACCCTGAGCCGGGTCGCCGCCGGGCCTAGGGTTGGAGGAGTGACCCCTCGCTCGCTCCCGCTCTGGCTCGCGCTCGTCCTCGCCTTGCTCTGCGGCGCCCTGGTCGCGCTGCAGTCGCGCATCAATGGCGAACTGGGCAGTCGTCTGGGCGACGGCTTCACCGCCGCCGCCATCTCGTTCGGCTCCGGCCTGGTGATCCTCACGGTCGCGCTCGCGATCGTCCCCGCCGGACGGAGGGGCCTCGCGCGCGTCCGCGACGCCCTTCGCGGCCGCGGCCTGCGCTGGTGGTACGTCCTCGGCGGCGCCGCGGGTTCGTTCCTGGTGCTGTCGCAGGGGCTGACCGCCGCCGCGCTCGGCGTCGCGCTGTTCACGGTCGCGGTCGTGGCGGGGCAGACCATCAGCGGCCTCGTCCTCGACCGGATCGGCCTCGGCCCCGGGGGGCGCCGGCCGCTGACCGCCGCGCGTCTCGTCGGCGCGCTGCTCGCCCTGGTCGCGGTCACGTGGGCCGTGTCGGCGCAGTTCGGCGGCGGCGCTCCGGTGTGGATGATGCTGCTCCCGTTCATCGCGGGCCTCGGCACCGGCTGGCAGCAGGCCGTCAACGGTCAGGTCCGGGTCGTCGCCGAGAGCGCGCTCACCGCGACCTTCATCAACTTCGCCGTCGGCACCTCCGTGCTGGTCGTGCTCATGCTGGGGCACTGGGCGCTCGCCGGGCTGCCCGCGCGCCTGCCGGCGGAGCCGTGGCTCTACGTCGGCGGCGCGATCGGCTGCATCTTCATCGGGGTGACCGCGTTCCTGGTGCGGATCACCGGCGTCCTGCTGCTGGGCCTCGCCACCGTCGCCGGTCAGCTGGCTTCCGCACTGCTGCTCGACCTCCTGCTGCCCACCGCCGGCCACGTCCTCGCGTTCTCGACCATCGGCGGCACGCTGCTGGCGATCGTCGCGGTCGCCGTCGCCAGCATCCGCTGGGGCTGGCGCCGGCAGACCGCCTGACAAGAGGCCCGGCGGTCAGTCCAGCGTCGTCAGGAACCGCTCCGGGTCGATCGACCGGCGGTGCCCCTCCCGGCTGTCCGCGGGGATGCCGCCGACGTACAGCCAGCCGAGCAGCCGCTCGTTCTTCTTCAGCCCGTGCATCCGGTGCACGGCCTTCGATCGGGTGTGGTGGCCGGTCCGCCACATCACGCCCCAGCCCGCGTCGTGGAGGAGCAGGCTCAGGATGTGCGCCACGCCCGACGCCACCGCATCCTGCTCCCAGCCGGGAACCTTCTCGCTCTTCGTGCGCACCGAGACGATCGCGATCAGCAGGGAGGAGCGCAGCGGCTTGGACGCGAGCTTCTCAGCATCCGACCCGGTCGCCTTCGCATCCCGCACGAACGCCTGCCCGAGCCGCAGGCGGGCGTCGCCGCGCAGCTCGATGAGCCGCCACGGGTGCAGCGCGCTGTGATCCGCGACCCGGCCGGCCGCGGCCACCAGCGGCAGCAGCTCCTCGTGCGTCGGCGCATCCGGCGTCACACGCGAGTACGACCGGCGTGCGGCGACGCGCTCGGCGAGGCCGCCGGCGGGGCCGGCGACCGTCGGGGCCTCCGTCATCAGGACTCCGGCGTGAAGTTCAGCGAGAGGGAGTTCATGCAGTAGCGGTCGCCGGTCGGGGTGCCGAAGCCGTCCGGGAAGACGTGCCCAAGGTGCGAGCCGCAGGAGGCGCAGCGCACCTCGGTGCGCACCATGCCGAGGCTGGTGTCCTCGATGAGCTGGACGGCCTCCGGCCGGACGGACTCGTAGAAGCTCGGCCAGCCGCATCCCGAGTCGAACTTGGTGCCCGACTTGAACAGCTCTGCACCGCACGCGGCACAGGTGTACAGGCCCGCGCGGCTCTCGTCGAGCAGCTCGCCGGTCCACGGGCGTTCGGTCCCGGCCTCGCGGAGCACCGCGTACTGCTCGGGGCTGAGTTCCTCACGCCACTCGTTCTCGCTCTTGGAGACCGTGTATCCGTCGGTGTGCCCGTTCGTGGCCGTCTCGTTCTGTGCCATGCCTGTCCCTTTCGTCGTCACCAGACTAAACGGCGTCGCCCCGGCGGCTGTTCCCGTTTCGTCCCGCGACGTGCCGGGCAGAAACAAGGAACACACAGGGCCGGCGTCCTAGGATGATGCGCGAGCGCGGGGCGCGACCGGCACGACCGGCACCGCCCGGCGTCCGTGACGAGGGAAGGCGGTGCGCGTGACCCGGTCTGCCGACGGACGGCCTGCCACCGACCGCACGCCCTCGGACACGGATCAGCTGAGCGATCGGGATGCCGCGATCCTCGCGTTCGAACGCCAGTGGTGGCGTCATGCCGGAGCCAAGGAGCAGGCCATCCGCGAGGAGTTCGGTCTCTCGGCAGCTCGGTACTATCAGTTGCTCGGTGCGCTGATCGACCGTCCGGCCGCCCTCCGCCACGACCCCATGCTCGTCAAGAGGCTGCTGCGGCTGCGCGAGGCGAGGCTGGCCGCCCGACACGCACGGACCCTCCCGTCCGGCGACTGACCCCGAGGACCGCATCCCCCGATGGCTGAGAAGTATCCCCGCGACAGGTTCGACGAGATCCCCGACGGCCTGAAGCGCGTCGGCGCCCACCGGGCGCCGCGCCCGCGGGGTCGCGGCTGGATCGCGGTCGGATGGGCGGCGCTCGCCACGATCGTGCTGGTCGGCGCCGGCATCTTCGGGCTCTCGGTCATCAACGGCAACCTCTCTTTCCACGGATCGCCGGCCTCGACGTCCCGGTCGCAGACGCCGACGCCCACGCCGACGCCGACGATCGTCCCGACCGTCAACCCGTCGCTGCAGGTCAACGTGCTCAACGGCACGGCCACGGAAGGCCTGGCGCAGACCGTCGGCGACAAGCTCAAGGCCGCGGGGTGGAAGATCGCCGCTCTCGCCAACGCCGACCGCAACGACCTGGCATCCACGATCGTCTACTACGGCAACCCGGCCAACCAGGCCGCCGCTCTGGGCGTGGTGCAGTCGCTGCCGGGAGCGACCATCCAGCAGAGCAACGCGTTCGACGACACCGGCGCGGACATCACGGTCGTGATCGGCGCGAACTACCGGGGCTGATCCGCGCTCCGACCAGGGCCGGATCTCTTTGTTTCGCGCGTGTTTAACTTTCGCTTCATTTCGTAGTCGATTCACGAAATCTCTGGCGTCGCCGCCTATTGAAAGCATTAGGATCGGGAGTCAACGTGCGGCGACGGATCGCGCGAGCGACACAGCAATGGGAGTAATGCATGGCGAACGGGACCGTGAAGTGGTTCAACGCTGAGAAGGGCTACGGCTTCATCACCGTCGATGGAGGGGGACAGGACGTTTTCGTTCATTACTCCGCGATTGACATGAACGGATACAAGGTCCTCGAAGAGGGCCAGCAGGTCGTCTTCGAGGTCGGCACCGGGCAGAAGGGCCCGCAGGCCGAGTCGGTGCGACTGGCCTGAGCACAGCGAACCAACGAATCTGCGGAGCGCCGTCCCCATCGGGGGCGGCGCTTCGCCGTTGCTCCCGGTGTTCGCCGGTCGCGGAGTGACCTTGCACTCGACAGCGGCGAGTGCCAGAATCGCTTTAGCACTCCATCTGATCGAGTGCTAATAGACGGAATCTTTCGCACACGTCCGGGAGGGACGAGAAACACATGGCAAAGATCATTGCTTTCAACGAGGACGCCCGCCGCGGCCTCGAGCGCGGCCTCAACACCCTGGCCGACACGGTCAAGGTGACCCTGGGCCCGCGCGGTCGTAACGTCGTCCTCGAGAAGAAGTGGGGCGCACCGACGATCACCAACGACGGCGTCTCCATCGCAAAGGAGATCGAGCTCGACGACCCGTACGAGAAGATCGGCGCGGAGCTCGTCAAGGAGGTCGCCAAGAAGACCGACGACGTCGCCGGCGACGGCACCACCACCGCGACCGTCCTCGCTCAGGCCCTGGTCAAGGAGGGCCTGCGGAACGTCGCGGCCGGCGCTGACCCGATCACCCTGAAGCGCGGCATCGAGAAGGCTGTCGCGGCGGTCACCGAGGAGCTCATCGCCTCCGCCAAGGAGGTCGAGACCAAGGAGGAGATCGCGGCCACCGCGTCCATCTCCGCCGGTGACACCACCATCGGCGAGATCATCGCCGAGGCGATCGACAAGGTCGGCAAGGAGGGCGTCGTCACCGTCGAGGAGTCGAACACCTTCGGCACCGAGCTCGAGCTCACCGAGGGCATGCGCTTCGACAAGGGCTTCCTGTCGCAGTACTTCGTGACCGACCAGGACCGCCAGGAGGCGGTGTTCGAGGACCCGTACATCCTCATCGCCAACCAGAAGATCAGCAACATCAAGGACCTCCTGCCGATCGTCGACAAGGTGATCCAGGCCGGCAAGCCGCTCCTCATCATCGCTGAGGACGTCGACGGCGAGGCCCTCGCGACCCTGATCGTGAACAAGATCCGCGGCATCTTCAAGTCCGTCGCCGTCAAGGCTCCGGGCTTCGGCGACCGCCGCAAGGCCATGCTGCAGGACATCGCGATCCTGACCGGCGGCCAGGTCATCTCCGAGGAGGTCGGTCTCAAGCTCGAGAACGTCACCCTCGACCTGCTCGGCCAGGCCCGCAAGGTCGTCATCACCAAGGACGAGACCACGATCGTCGAGGGTTCCGGTGACCCGGAGGCCATCGCCGGCCGCGTGCAGCAGATCCGCAACGAGATCGAGTCGACCGACTCGGACTACGACCGCGAGAAGCTGCAGGAGCGCCTCGCCAAGCTCGCGGGCGGCGTCGCCGTCATCAAGGCGGGCGCGGCCACCGAGGTCGAGCTCAAGGAGCGCAAGCACCGCATCGAGGACGCCGTCCGCAACGCGAAGGCCGCCGTCGAGGAGGGCATCGTCGCCGGTGGTGGCGTGGCCCTCATCCAGGCCGGCAAGACCGCCTTCGAGAAGCTGCAGCTCACCGGTGACGAGGCGACCGGCGCCAACATCGTCAAGGTCGCCATCGAGGCTCCGCTGAAGCAGATCGCGATCAACGCGGGCCTCGAGGCCGGCGTCGTCGTCGAGAAGGTCCGCAACCTCCCGGTCGGCCACGGCCTCAACGCCGCGACCGGCGAGTACGTCGACATGCTGGCCTCCGGCATCAACGACCCGGTGAAGGTCACCCGCTCGGCGCTGCAGAACGCCGCGTCGATCGCGGGCCTGTTCCTCACCACCGAGGCCGTCGTCGCCGACAAGCCCGAGAAGAACCCGGCTCCGGTCGGAGACCCGGGCGCAGGCATGGACTTCTAAGTCCCCGCACCACGCAGAGAGGGCGTCTCCCATTCGGGAGGCGCCCTCTTCGCGTGCGCCCCTCCGCGACATCGCGGAGGGGCAGCGAGTCGTGACTCGATGCCGGAATCCGGGTCGAGTGGCGACAGGATGTCGCACCTCGGCGGGCGGGCGGGCCGTTACGGCGCGACGGGCTTGGGGGCGGCGGGGGAGCCGGCGAGCGGCAGCGAGACGCGGAAGGTCGCGCCGCCTCCCTCGGTGTCGACCACGTCGACCGTCCCGTTGTGCGCGGCCACGATGGACGAGACGATTGCGAGCCCCAGTCCGCTGCCCCCGGTCTCGCGGGCGCGCGACGTGTCGGCGCGCCAGAAGCGCTGGAAGATCTTCTCGCGGATCTGCGGAGGGATGCCCTCGCCGTGGTCGCGGACTTCGATGATGCCGCGCTCGGTGCGGTGGTCGATCTGCACCGCGATCTCGATCGGGCTGCCCTCCGGCGTGTAGCGCAGCGCGTTGCCCATCAGGTTGGTGATGACCTGGCGGAGCTTGTTCTCCTCCGCCATGACGATCGCGGGCTCCGAGGGGGCCGGCTGCGTCAGCACCACCTTCTCGCCGGTCGAGATCGGCAGCGGGCCGGTCGTCGCGCGGCGGCTGCGGCCGCGGCGCAGGCGCGCGAGCGCCGAGCCCGCGAACGCGATCGGTCCGGTGGCGTTGCTCGGCCGCGCGTCCGTGTCGGGGATCGTCATCGGGACGGTGTCCAGTCCGGGCTCCGCGGTGTCGTCCTCCTGGGGCGCACGCGGTTCCGGCGTCAGCACGGTCACGACGCGGCCCGGCGAACCGGCCATCGCGTCCATCGCCGCGTCCTGCGCGATCTTGACCAGGTCGACGCGGTGCAGGTCGAGGGGCTTGGTCTCGTCCAGCCGGGCGAGCTCGAGGAGGTCCTCCACGAGTATGCCCATGCGGATCGCCTCCTTCTCGATGCGATCCATCGCCTGAGCCACGTCTTCGGGAGTCTGCAGCGCGCCCATCCGGTACAGCTCGGCGTAGCCACGCACGGAGACCAGCGGAGTGCGCAGCTCGTGCGAGGCGTCGCCGACGAAGCGGCGCATCTGCTCGATCGTGCGCGCGCGGTCGCTGAAGGCCCGGTCGATGCGGTTCAGCATGGTGTTGAGCGAGCGGTTGAGCCGCCCCACCTCCGTGTTCGGGGTGGCGCCGCCGAGCCGCTGGCTGAAGTCTCCGTCGGCGATGGCCGCGGCTGTCTGCTCCACTTCTCGCAACGGCGAGAACGTCGTCGTGACGAGCATCCGGGTCAGGCCGGCGCCGACGACGATCACGATCACGCCGAAGCCGAGGAAGATCGCCAGGAAGCTCGCCATCACCGTGTCGATCTGCGATGTCGTCGTCGCCACGATCGCGGTGGCGAGCTCACCGCTGCCCGCGAACGTCTGCGTCGTCGCGAGGGCACGGTACGTGGTCCGGCCGTCGTTGCTCGGCAGCGTGAATCCGCCGTTCATGCCCTTCGCCTCGGGGAGGGTCAGGGTGGTGGGGATCGCCGGACGGTGCGCATACGGGATGTTCGACCAGTTGCTCTTCACCAGCTTGCCGCTGGAGTCGTACAGCGCGGCGAAGTAGTCCGACGGGCTCGAGTCGGTCGCGATCTGGTCGTCGTCCGACGACGCCGTGCCGAGGTAGGTGTTCAGGTACGACGCACCCGACGCGGCCGAGAGCTGCGCGTCCAGCTGGTCGAGAAGCACCGGCTTCAGCATCGACATCGTGCCGATGCCGGTCACGAGCAGCCCGAGCGTCAGCATGAGCACGGTCACGCCCGTGATCTTCGTGCGCAGGGAGATCGCGTTCCAGCGGTCGAGCAGACGTGAGTGCATCAGGCCGTCAGTCTAAGCGGGGGATGCTGTGCCGGGCATGTGTGCGCCCGGTGCGCACCTCAGGCTTTCGCGGCCTTCAGCATGTAGCCGAACCCGCGCTTGGTCTGGATGAGCGGCTCGCTGGAGTGCGCATCCACCTTGCGGCGCAGGTACGAGATGTAGGACTCGACGATGCCGGCGTCGCCGTTGAAGTCGTACTCCCAGACGTGGTCGAGGATCTGCGCCTTCGACAGCACGCGGTTGGGGTTCAGCATCAGGTAGCGCAGCAGCTTGAACTCGGTCGGGCTGAGCTCGATCGGGGTGTCGCCCACGAAGACCTCGTGCGTGTCCTGGTCCATCGTCAGCTCGCCCGCGCGGATGACCGCGTCCTCGTCGGCCTGCATCGTGCGGCGCAGGATGGCCTTGATACGGGCGACGATCTCGTCGAGGCTGAACGGCTTGGTGACGTAGTCGTCGCCGCCGACGGTGAGGCCGGTGATCTTGTCCTCGGTGTCGTCCTTCGCCGTGAGGAACAGAATGGGCGCGGTGTAGCCGGCGCCGCGGAGGCGCTTGGTCACGCCGAAGCCGTTCATGTCCGGCAGCATGACGTCGAGGATGATGAGGTCGGGCTCCTCTTCGAGGACCGCGGAGATCGCCTGCGCGCCGTTCCCGACCGCGCGGACGGCGAACCCGGCGAAACGGAGACTGGTGGTGAGGAGGTCGCGGATGTTCGGCTCGTCGTCGACGATGAGAATGCGGGGTCCTGCGTTCATGGAGACAGTATCTGCGCGTCGGCTGGGTCTTAGCTGTGAGCCGTCGGTGCGCCCTGAGTGCACGGCGCTGGCGCGGGCCGTGTGAACGGTGGATGCTGAGATCATGTCTGAACCCACCGTCCTGATCGCCGGGGCCGGCTTGGCCGGCGCGACCGTCGCCACCGAGCTGCGCGAGCGCGGCTTCGGCGGTCGCATCCTGCTGCTCGGTGCCGAGGAGCACCACCCGTACATCCGCCCGCCGCTGTCGAAGGAGTACCTGAAGGGCGAGGGCGGGATCGAGGATGCCGACGTGCACCCCGCCGGCTGGTACGCCGACAATGCGGTCGAGTTCATTCCGAACGTCGAGGCGGGCTCGTTCGAGGCGGACGCGCACGAGCTGTTCGTCTCCGACGGCGGCCGGATCACTTACGACAGCCTCGTACTCGCGACCGGGGCGCGCGCCCGCCCGCTCGGGGTGCCGGGCAGCGGGCACGGCGCGGTGTTCCCGCTCCGCACCCGCGAGGACGCCGCCTGGCTGCGCGCCGCGCTCGAGGTCGGCGGCCGGCGCGTCGTCATCGTCGGGTCCGGCTGGATCGGCATGGAGGTGGCAGCCGCGGCCCGCGGGTACGGCAACGACGTGACCGTGATCGGCCACTCGGCGGTGCCGCTCAGCGGGGCCGTCGGTCGGGAGCTCGGCGGCGTCTTCGAGCGGCTGCACCGGGACAACGGTGTCGCATTCCGCAACGGCGCGAAGGTCGTCGGCGTCGACGGCGGCGAGGAGCAGCACGTCGTGCTGGCGTCGGGGGAGCGCATCCCGGCCGACGTGGTGGTCGCCGGTGTCGGGGCCTCGCCGAACAGCCTGGTGGCCGAGCGCTCCGGCGCGGCGGTCGCGGAGGGCGTTCTCACCGACAAGGGGATGCGGAGCAGCATCGACGACGTCTACGCCGTGGGCGACGTCGCGAATCCCTTCCTTCCGGCGATCGGCCGGCACCTCCGCAGCGAGCACTGGGCGAACGCGATCGCCAGCGGCAAGGTCGCGGCGCACGCCATCCTCGGCGAGCGCGCGTCGTACGATGACATCCCATACTTCTACTCCGACCAATACGATCTGGGCATGGAGTATTCGGGGTACGGCCCGCTCACCGCCGGCGCCCGCGTCGTGTTCCGGGGCGACGTCGACTCCCGCGAGTTCATCGCGTTCTGGCTGCGGAACGACCGGGTGGTGGCGGGCATGAACGTCAACGTGTGGGATGTGCAGGACGACATCCAGCGCCTCATCCGCCTGGGGGAGCACGTGGATGCGAGCCGCCTGGCCGATCGGGACGTCGATCTTGCCACGCTCTGAGCCGTACCTGCCGCCGCTGCGCGTCCCGGTCCGGAGGATCGGCGCGCGCACGTTCGACTTCTCGCGGCAGGTCGCCGTCATGGCGGTGGTGAACCGCACGCCGGACTCGTTCTACGACCAGGGCCGCACGTACGCCTTCGACCGGGCGGTGGACGCCTGCTTCGAGGCGGTCGCGCTCGGCGCCGACTGGGTCGACATCGGCGGCGCGCCCTTCGCTCCGGGCGAGCCCGTGCCGGTCGAGGAGGAGATCGAGCGCGTCGTTCCGGTGGTCGCCGCGCTGCGGGCCGGATCCGACGTGGTCATCTCGGTGGACACCTTCCACGCGGCCGTCGCCCGCGAGGCCATCGCGGCCGGGGCGACCGTCATCAACGACACCACCGGGTTGCGCGACCCCGACCTGACCCGGGTCGTCGCGGACAGCGACGCGACGCTCGTCATCACCCACAGCCTCGCCGAGCCGCGGCGTCCGTTCCCGAAGCCGCAGTACGGCGACGTGGTCGCCGAGGTGTCCGCGTTCCTGCTCGACCGCGTCGAGCGCGCGCAGGCCGCGGGCGTGCCGGAGGAGCGGATCATCGTCGACCCGGGGCACGACCTCAACAAGAACACGCTGCACTCGCTGGAGCTGACCCGCCGGCTCAGCGAGATCGCGGACCTCGGCTACCCGACCCTCGCCGCCGTCTCCAACAAGGACTTCATCGGCGAGACGCTCGACGCGCCTCGGGCGGATCGCCTGGAGGGGTCGCTCGCCGCAGCCGTCATCAGCATCGTCAACGGCGCGCGGATCGTCCGCATGCACGACGTGCGCGCCTCCGTCGCCGCCGTGCGCATGACCGAGGCCGTGCTCGGCTTCCGCGCGCCGGCCTACCTCAAGCACAACATGGGAGACGTGAATGAGTGAGCCCGCCATCCACCGCCTGTCGCCGCTGCCGTCGCAGCCCGAGCTGACCGACGACGAGATCACCGCCCTCTACCAGGAGGGCGCGGGGGAGCCGTGGCTGCGGGTGAACTTCGTCACCAGCGTGGACGGCGCTGCCACCCACCAGGGACTCTCGGGCGGGCTGTCGAACGACGTCGACGGCCGGGTGTTCGAGCTGCTGCGGCGGCTGTGCGACGTGGTGCTGGTGGGCGCGGGCACCGTACGCGCCGAGGGGTACGGCGCGATGCGGGTCGCCCCGGCGTCGGCCCGGGCGCGCAGCGGGGCGGGGATGACCGCGCACCCGGTGTTCGCCATCGTGTCGGCCGGGCTGGACCTCGACCCGCGCAGCCCGATCTTCCAGGACGCCCCGGAGCGCCCGATCATCCTCACCACGGAGCTGTCGCGGCCGGAGGCGCGCGATGCGCTCTCGGAGGTCGCCGACGTGGTGGTGTGCGGCCGGGACCGCGTGCAGGCCGAGCGCGGACTGCGCGTGCTGCACGAGCGGGGACTGAAGCGCATCCACTGCGAGGGAGGTCCGCACCTGTTCGCCGACCTGATCGCGGCACGCGCCGTGGACGAGCTGTGCCTGACGGTCAGCCCGCGGCTGGAGGGAGGGACGTCGTCGCGGATCGCGACGGGCGCCGCGCCGATCGCCCCGCTGGGGTTGCGCTTGGCGCACACGCTGGCGGGGGACGACACCCTGCTGCTGCGGTATGTCCGGAACTGAGGAGGCCGAGCTCCGGCCGGAGATCGACGCCGGCCTGGTGCGTCGCCTCGTCGACGCGCAGTTCCCCCGGTGGCGCGGGCTGCCCCTCCGCCCAGTGGAGCACGACGGCTGGGACAACCGGACGTTCCGGCTCGGCGACGAGCTGAGCGTCCGGCTGCCGAGCGCCGCCGGATACCGCGAGCAGGTCGCCAAAGAGCAGGAGTGGCTGCCGCGGCTGGCTCCGCTGCTGCCGCTGCCCATCCCGCAGCCGGTCGCGGAGGGCCGGCCGACCGCGGAGTACCCGCTGCCGTGGTCGGTGTACCGCTGGCTGCCCGGCCGGCCGGTGGTGCTGCTCGGCGACGTGTCGCGGGATGCGGCGCTCGCCGAGGCCATCGGCCGCTTCCTGGTCGCGCTGCTGGCGGCTCCGACCGAAGGCGCGCCCGAGCCGGGGACGCACAACTTCTTCCGCGGCGCTCCGCCCGAGGTCTACGGCGAGGAGGCGCTCGCCGCGTTCACCCGCCTCCCGGCCGTCGATGCGGACCGGGCCCGTGCGCTCTGGGCCGAGGCCACCGCATCCCGCTGGGCCGGCGCGCCGGTGTGGTTCCACGGCGATGTCGCGCCGGGGAACCTGCTGACGGATGCGTCGGGCACGCTGTCCGCGGTGATCGACTTCGGCACGTCCGGCGTCGGAGACCCGGCCTGTGACCTCGTGCCCGCCTGGACGATGTTCGAGAGCGCGGCCCGCGATGCTTTCGTCGACACGGTCGGTCTCGACGACGACACGTGGTCGCGGGCGCGCGGCTGGGCCCTCTGGAAGGCCGCGATCACGCTGCGCGACCGCCCCGCCGACCCCGAGGCCCGCACGACCCTCTCCCGCATCCTGCGCTGACCCGCCCGCGAGATCTGCGATTTGCGCCAAATCTCGCGCCCGATTACGCCGCCTGCAGCGCGTGCGCGTCGAGGATCGTGTACGAGTAGCCCTGCTCCGCGAGGAACCGCTGGCGGTTCTGCGCGAAGTCCTGGTCGACCGTGTCGCGGGCGACCAGCGTGTAAAAGTTCGCCGACAGTCCCGACTCCTTGGGCCGCAGCAGGCGTCCGAGGCGCTGGGCCTCCTCCTGCCGGCTGCCGTACGAGCCCGACACCTGGATGGCGACGGTCGCCTCGGGCAGGTCGACCGAGAAGTTCGCGACCTTGCTGACCACGAGCACCTTCGTCCGGCCGTCGCGGAACTCCTGGTAGAGCCGCTCGCGCTCGTCCACCGGCGTCGCGCCGGTCAGCTGCGGCGCATCCAGGGCGGTCGCGAGCTCGTCGATCTGATCGAGGTACTGCCCGATGATCAGGATGCGCTCCCCCTCGTGCCGCGCGACCAGCTGACGCACGATGTCGAGCTTCGCGGGAGCCGTCGCCGCCAGGCGGTACCGCTCGTCGTCGGGGGCGGCGGCGTAGCTGAGCCGGTCCGACGGCGGCAGGTCGACGCGCACCTCGTAGCAGGCGGCCGGAGAGATGAAGCCCTGCGCCTCGATCTCCTTCCACGGGGCGTCGAAGCGCTTCGGGCCGATGAGGCTGAACACGTCACCCTCGCGGCCGTCCTCGCGCACCAGCGTCGCCGTCAGTCCGAGGCGGCGGCGGGCCTGCAACTCGGCGGTGAGCTTGAAGACGGGAGCCGGCAGCAGGTGCACCTCGTCGTAGACGACGAGCCCCCAGTCGAGCGCGTCCAGCAGCGCCAGGTGCGCGTACTCGCCCTTCCGCTTAGCGGTGAGGATCTGGTAGGTCGCGATCGTGACCGGCTTGACCTCCTTCACCTGACCCGAGTACTCGCCGATCTCCTCGGCCGTGAGCGTCGTGCGGCGCAGCAGCTCGTCGCGCCACTGCCGGGCCGACACCGTGTTGGTCACCAGGATGAGCGTCGTCGTCTTCGCCGTCGCCATCGCCCCGGCCCCGACCAGCGTCTTGCCCGCGCCGCAGGGGAGCACCACGACGCCGGAGCCGCCGTCGAAGAAGTTGGTCACCGCTTTGCGCTGGTAGTCGCGCAGCGCCCAGCCGTCCTCCTTCAGCCCGATCTCGTGCGGCATCCCCGGGGTGTACCCGGCCAGGTCTTCCGCCGGCCAGCCGAGCTTGACGAGCTCCTGCTTGAGCTGCCCGCGCGCCCACGCCTCCACGACGAACGTCGTGTCGTCGCGGCGCTGCAGCAGCAGCGGCGCGATCCGCTTGGCGCTCGCGACCTCGGTCAGGACGGCCAGGTCGGTGGAGCGGAGCAGCAGCGTCCCCTCGTCGTCGCGCTCGATGACGAGCCGCCCGTACCGGGCGACGGTCTCGGAGACGTCGACCGACACCGTCTGCGGGATGGGGAACTTCGAGTACCGCTCCAAGGTGCCCAGCATGTCCTCGGCGGTGTGCCCGGCGGCCCGCGCGTTCCAGAGCCCCAGCCGGGTGATGCGGTAGGTGTGGATGTGCTCGGGCGCGCGCTCCAGCTCGGCGAACACGGCGAGGTCGTGGCGTGCGTCCTCCGCCTCCGGGTGCGCGACCTCCAGCAGGACGGTGCGGTCGCTCTGGACGATCAGGGGGCCATCGGACATAGCTCACCAGCCTACGCCCTGCGTCCTGGGGTTCGGCCGGATGGCCGGGAACCGGGCGCTCCCGCGATCAGGGTGCCGGGCGCACGCCCCGGATGCTCGAGAGCGGGAGCGTCCGCTCGATGTCCGCGGCACGGTCGCGTCCGCGCAGGCGGCCCCCGCCGACCCCGGTCGGCTCCAGGAGGTAGTCGACGACCTCGCCGCCGGGAATCGCCACCTCGACGATGACGGTCTGGCGCGCCTTGACCGCCGCATCCAGCTGCCGCGCCAGCCACCGCTCGCCGGTGTCCTCCTCGGCGTCGTCCTCGGCCTGGCGCAGCCGGACGACCAGCTCCGCGTCGCGGTCGGCCTCCTGCGCGGCTCGGGGATGCGCGAACCGCTGCCGCCGGAGCGTCACCTCGCGGCCGTCCGCGTCCTCGGCGACCACCGGATACCGCGCGTCGCTGAGCGCCCAGAACACCACATCCCGCGGGTACCGGCTCCCCAGCTCGCCGTCTCCGGTCGGGATCAGCCGCAGCGAGCTGAGCGACTGGTCGACCTGGATGCTGCGCAGCACCGTCGGGTCCGACGACCGGACCGCGGAGCGCATGTTCTCGCGCTCCGCCTCGTGCACGCGCACCCGCCCGTGGCGCTCGGCGGCGTCGGCGATCAGGTACTCGATCGGCTGCGGCAGCCCGGTGAGCGAGATCGCGCTCAGGAAGTCGCGGATGCCGTCGGCCGTCTCGCCCGCGGTCAGCGCCCGGTCGACCGAGGTGGCGGAGAGGCGGAACGTCGAGGCGAGAGCGCGGGACTCGAGGTCGGCGATCCCGCGCAGCCTCCCCTCGACCTCCGGCGCGAGCGGCCCGGGGGAGACGATGGTGAGGTCGTGCTGGAGGTAGACGCGGTCCACCTCGGACGGGAACTGGGCCGCCATGACCTCGGTCGCGGCCTCCGGGCCGTCCTCGACCAGCGCGGTGCCGGCGGATGACGGCGCCTGGTGCGCGGTGACGCCGAGCCACTCGGCGAGGCGGGTGTGCGCATCCACCCGTCGCTGCGCCTCCTCGACGGCCGCCGGGTACAGCCAGGCGACGTGCTCGCGCAGGCTGTCTCCCCACGCGGCGCGGCTGCGCAGCGCCAGGAGGGTGCGGAGGTCGGCCGGAAGCGCGTCGAGCCAGGCGGCGGCGAGGGCGCGCCAGCGGTCGCGGGTGGGGGAGTGCGACCAGTCGGCGGCGGCCTCCGTCGGCAGCCACATCCCATCGTCGACCGCAGCGAGGCCGGCGCGCTCGGCGGCGGAGAGGACCACGGAGACGATGTCGGCGTCCACCGAGAGCGCCTCGGCCAGGCGCTTGACCGCGGGGAGTGCTAGTCCGCCCTTCTGCAGCCGGCGCGCTCCCTCGCGCCCCAGCTCCGCCAGGAGTTCGGACACGGCCGTCACGGCCTCGAAGGCGCGCTCGGAGGCGAGGCGGTCGGTGAACCGGCTCTCCGTGTCCGGCACGGGCGCCAGAGCGGGTGGGGGCGGGGTGCCGAGCAGCTCGGCGGGTGACGGCAGCCCGGAAGCGGGCCAGGTGGCGAGGTGGGTGGTGACGGCGTCGTAGACGACCACGCGACCGGCGGGCGCGTCGGCGCTCGTGTCGGCGTCGGCGTCGGCGGGATGGACGAGCAGCAGGCCGTCGAGGTCGACCAGCGCCGCCTCCGCCGCCTCGAGCGTCGTCCCGGCCGTCGCGGGCTCGACCTCCAGCCGCCGGGCGAGCTCGTCGGCCGTCAGCGGGCCGCCTCCGCTGCCCAGGGCGACGAGCGCCGCCAGGCGCGTCCGGTCGAGCGGGGCGAGGGCGCGCTGGAGGGAGTCCGCATCCAGGAGGGCGTCCGCCAGGTCGAAGAAGTCGGACAGCCCGGTCCGTCGGTAGGTGCGGTGGTGCAGCGCGGAGACGAGCGCAGCGTCGTCCAGCTCCCGCAGCCGGGCTGCGAGAGCGAGTGTGGTGGTCATGGCGCCGAACCGCCGGCCGTCCCGGCCCCTAGCGCCGGCCCTTGGTGCCGTTGGCCGCGTTGGCCGCCCGGTTGCGCCGGGCGCTGACGATGAGGAGGACGATGATCAGCACGAAGGCGATCGGCAGGGCCACCAGGGGGAAGAAGAAGACGGTCGGCCACAGCCCGAGGCCGGAACCCTGGGCCGCGAATTGCCCGGCCGCCGTCCCGATCAGGATGGCTGCGATGCAGACCAGGGAAACGATGACGAGCGCGGCGACGATGTACGACAGGATGCGCTGGAGCCGCGATGCCGGCGGCGGGGTCTGCTGGGTCACGAAATCAAGGATAATTGAGGTTGGTCATCCGATCCCCCATGCGAAGTGAGGTTCCCATGCCAACCGGCAAGGTCAAGTTCTACGACGAGGAGAAAGGCTTCGGCTTCATCAGCTCCGATGACGGCCAGGAAGTCTTCCTGCACGCCTCGGCGCTTCCCGCCGGTGCCGTCGTCAAAGCGGGAACCCGTCTGGAGTTCGGCATCGCCGACGGCAAGCGCGGAGCGCAGGCGCTCTCCGTGCGCGTTCTGGAGGCTCCGCCGAGCCTGGTGAAGATGAAGCGCAAGTCGGCGGACGACATGGCGATCATCGTCGAGGACCTCGTGAAGCTGCTCGACGGCATCGGCGCGAACCTTCGCCGCGGCAAGTACCCCGACAAGGCGCACGGCGCGAAGATCGCCGCCGTGCTGCGCAAGGTCGCGGACGACCTGGATGCCTGAGCGCGGCGACGACGTCGACCCGGGCGCCGAGGCGGCCGAGGCCGTTGAGGTGACGGACGTGATCGTGGATGCGGAGCCGGCCGAACCGCTGGTCGCCGAGCCCGAGCTGCTCGCCGCGGTTCCGCTCGCACTCCAGGCGCTGGCCGAGATCACCCCGGAGGCCACGATCGGCGAACCCCTCGGCCACGTCGTCGAGGGGCCGGGTGTCGTCTCCCTGCTCTTCGCCAGCCGCCTGTCGGGCTACCCGGACTGGCGCTGGACCGTCACCGTCGGCCGCGCCGGCGACGACGACGAGCCGACCGTGCTCGAGGCTGAGCTGATGCCCGGCGACGGATCGCTGCTGGCGCCCGACTGGGTGCCCTGGTCGGAGCGCCTGGCCGAGTACCAGGCCGCGCAGGAGGCCAACGCGAGCGCGGACGCCGAGTCGGATGACGACAGCGTGGACGACGACGAGGACGAGGACGAGAGCGACGACGAGTCCGAGGAGGGCTTCGACGACGCCGAGGACGACCACGACGTGCACGACCTGCACGGCGACGACGATGTGGACGGCGTCGACATCGACAGTGTCGACGTCGACTTCGACGAGGAGACGGACGTCGACAGCGACCTCGATCTGGAGGCGGAGGAGGCCGCGGCGCTCGCCGACGAAGATGACGACGAGGCCGACGCAGACGATGAAGACGACGAAGACGCCGACGCCTCAGCGGCGGCGCGTGACGGTGAGGTAGCCGAGTCCGAGGACGCCGAGGACGAGTCCGACGACGATGGTCCAGAGCCAGGTGCCGGAGGCGACCGCCGGGCCGCCGACGATCAGGACGACGACGAGGGCGACCAGCCACAGGGCTAGCCCGACGACGACGGCCCTCCGGTCATCCGTCTTCACGGGGACCGGGTCGGGCCGACGTTCGTCGTCGCGGAGCCAGAGGCGCATCGCGCGGTCAGCCCAGCCGCTCGACCACGTACTCGATGCAGCCGATCAGGGCCCGCACATCCGCCGGCTCGATCGCCGTGAACGTCGCGACGCGCAGCTGGTTGCGGCCGAGCTTGCGGTACGGCTCGGTGTCGACCACGCCGTTGGCGCGCAGTGCCTTCGCGACCGCCGCCGCATCCACGCGGTCGTCGAAGTCGATCGTGACCACGACCTGCGAGCGGTGCGCGGGGTCGGCGACGAACGGGGTCGCGTACTCGACCGACTCGGCCCACGAGTACAGCGCGCCGGACGACTCGCGGGTGCGGGCGTCGGCCCAGGCGAGGCCGCCGTTGCCGTTCATCCACTCGAGCTGGTTCTCCAGCAGCACCAGCGTCGCGATCGCCGGCGTGTTCAGCGTCTGGTTGAGCCGCGAGTTGTCGACGGCGTTCTTGAGGCTGAGGAACTCGGGGATGTAGCGGTCGCTCGCCGCGATGCGCTCGACCCGCTCGAGAGCGGCGGGGGAGAAGAGGGCCAGCCAGAGGCCGCCGTCCGACGCGAAGTTCTTCTGCGGGGCGAAGTAGTAGACGTCCGCCTCGCTGACGTCGAGATCGACGCCGCCGGCCGCGCTGGTCGCATCGATGACCGTGAGCGCGCCGTCGTCGCCGTGGACGCGGCGGACCGGCGCCATGACACCGGTGGACGTCTCGTTGTGCGGCCACGCGTACACGTCGACGCCGTCGACGACCTCGACCTCGCTGCGCGATCCGCCGGGCGCCTCGATGACGTGCGGGGCCTCCAGCCACGGGGTCTGCGCGGCCTTGGCGAACTTGCCGCCGAACTCGCCGAAGACGAGGTTCTCGCTGCGCTTCTCGATGAGGCCGAACGCCGCAGCGTCCCAGAACGCGGTCGAGCCGCCGTTGCCGATGACGACCTCGTAGCCCTCCGGCAGGCGGAACAGCTCGCCGAGGCCCTCGCGCACGCGGCCGACCAGGTTCTTCACCGGCGCCTGGCGGTGCGAGGTGCCGAGCAGCTCGGCACCGGCCCCGGCCAGGTAGGCGACCTGCTCGGGCCGGACCTTGGAGGGTCCGCATCCGAATCGACCGTCGGCGGGCAGCAGCTCAGAGGGGATCGTGACGTCCGGCATAACTGAAGTGTATTGGCTGTTGCATGCTCAGGACGGCGCGCACGAGCGCTCCGCCCGGGCCTGCGCCTGGCTGTCGGCCGCACCAAGTAGGCTGTCATCCGACGTTCGCGCGCCGTCACGTGGAGGGGTTCATGACCGATCTGATCGATACGACCGAGATGTACCTTCGCACCATCCTGGAGTTGGAGGAGGACAACATCGTCCCCCTGCGTGCGCGCATCTCCGAGCGTCTCGGCCACTCCGGTCCGACCGTCTCGCAGACCGTCGGCCGCATGGAGCGCGACGGTCTGGTCGTCGTCTCCGGCGACCGTCACCTGGAGCTCACCGACGACGGCCGCCGCAAGGCTGTCCACGTGATGCGCAAGCACCGCCTCGCGGAGCGCCTGCTGAGCGACGTCATCGAGCTCGAGTGGGAGTACGTCCACGAAGAGGCCTGCCGCTGGGAGCACGTGATGAGCGAGCAGGTGGAGCGCAAGCTGCTGACCATGCTCGGCCACCCGACCGAGTCGCCGTACGGCAACCCGATCCCCGGTCTCGGCGAGCTGGGCGCTGCCGACTCCTCCCTTTCCACCGAGAACCTGATCAACCTGGTCGACGTCGTGCGCGGCAGCGATTCCGGGGTGACTGCCAGGATCCGGCGTCTGGGCGAGCCCGCTCAGGTCGATCCCGAGCTCCTGCTGCAGCTCAAGCAGGCTGGTGTCTTTCCGGGCTCGACCGGCACTTTCTCCCCGGCCGGCTCCTACGTCGCCGTGCAGATCGACGGGTTCGAGACGGGCCTGGAACTGCCCAACGAACTCGCCGCGCACATCTTCGTCGACGCCTGATTCCCGTTACCGATTCGTTAAAAAGCGCCCGAAAAGATGTGACAAACGGGGTCTCGTCCCGTAGTCTCTTACGAGTCCGAACGGGCCACCATCCGGCCCATCAGGACCCTGGATCGAGACGCTCCACCCCCCTAGTACCCGTCTCTCGATCCGTGAAGCCGAAGCCACTCGTGCGGACGGGGGCAGCTCCCTAGTGCTGCCGGAGCGTTGGAGGTCACACTTTGGCAGACTCGAGCACGACCGGTCCCCTCCAGGACCGTTCGAACCCGGACCAGAGCAGCACGGACATCACTTCTTCCCCTTCCACCCCCGTCTCCCGCCGCGCGCAGCGCGTGCAGCGTGAGGCCGCCGCGTCATCCCGCCCGGCATCGTCGCCGGCGCGCACGAACGGCCGCGCCGCTTCGACCGCCGTCCGCACGGCAACCGGCTCGACGGCAGCGCAGGCGAAGAAGAAGCGCAAGGGCGGATGGATCCTCAACGCCGGTGTCATCACCGTCGCCACCGGGATCATCGCGACCATGTCCCTCCCTGCTTTCGCTTTCAACCCGAGCGACGCGCAGAGCGCGGGCTTCGGCCCCAGCGCCGCCGACTCGATGAAGAAGGCCCAGTCGCAGACCGTCGAGGTCGGCGGGGTCGCCGCGTCGACCGTCAGCCGCGACGCCGCCTCCGCTACGACGGAGGAGCAGCTGGCCGCGCAGAAGGCCGTCGCCGCCGCGGAGGCCGCCCGACGCCAGGCCGCCGTCGAGCTGGCCACGTACGCCAGCAAGTCGACGGGCCCGTCCGTCTCCGACTTCCTCGCCAACCCGCCGTACCCGAACTTCAGCCTCTCGCAGGTGTTCTCGGTGGCCCAGCAGTACATCGGCACCCCGTACGTGTACGGCGGCGCCACCCCTGCGGGCTTCGACTGCTCCGGCTACGTCATGTACGTGTACGCCCAGTTCGGGGTCTCCCTCCCGCACTCGGTGTCCGGCCAGGCCGCGAGGGGCAAGCGCATCTCGATCGCCGACGCCCAGCCGGGCGACCTGGTGATCATGCCGGGCCACGACGGCTTCTACGCCGGCAACGGCAACATCATGGACGCCCCGGACTCCGGCCGCTCGATCTCGATCCGCCCGATCTGGACCAGCGACTACTACATCGTCCGCCTGGGCATCTGAGCCCGGTTGCCCTTCTCTCCGGACGCACACCCGCGGGTTTCCGTTCGGTGAACACTCCGCACCACAGCACAGGAACGGCGCGCCCCGAATAGGTGGCGCGCCGTTTCTGGGTTACCCTGGCGTTCTGACGCTGCGTCACGCAGCCGCAGATTCGGAGGATCCGATGGTCGGAACGCGTTCCGCCGGGCCGCTGAGGGCGACCGGGTGGGACGAGCGCGGCCTTCCGACGGGATCGAGCATCACGCTCTCCCGCTGGGGCGACTTCCTCGCCTGCCGCCACCACGTCGAGGCCTGCCACCGCCACCATGTGGCGTGCCGCCACCATGCCGCCTCCTCCTTGGGCGCTGTCCGCACGGACAGTGCCCTTTTTGTTTGCCCGAGCACCCTCCCTCCTCTTGTCCCGAAGGGCCGCAGATGAAGACTCTGGTTCTCAACGCCAGCTACGAGCCGCTCGGCGTGATCGCGACGCGACGCGCGATCATGCTGGTGCTGAGCGGGAAAGCGTCGACGATCGCGCAGAGCGGCGCGCAGCTGCACAGCCGCTCCCTGGTGCTGGATGCGCCGAGCGTCGTCCTCCTGAACCAGTTCATCAAGGTGCCGCACCGCCGCATCCCGCTGACGCGCAAGTCGGCGCTGGAGCGGTACGGCCACGTGTGCGCGTACTGCGGCAAGTACGGCGACACGCTCGATCACGTCATCCCGCGCGCCCGCGGCGGCACCCACACCTGGGACAACGTGGTCGTCGCCTGCTTCCGCTGCAACAACGTGAAGTCGGACCGCCTGCTCAGCGAGCTGGGCTGGAAGCTCCCGTTCGAGCTGAAGGAGCCGCACCTGAACATGGCGTCGCTGATCAGCATGCGCTGGAACGACCCCAACTGGGAGGAGTTCACCGAGCCCTGGCGCCGCCACGAGCTGCAGCTGGCCGGGTGACCGCGTGCGCGCATGAAGGCTGAGGCGGAGGCGCGCGTCGACACGTACTGGGCCGAGGTCTTCGACGTTGACGTTGCGCGGATCTGGGAGCCCGGCATCCACACGACTTGGGCGCGCGACCCGTGGCCCGGCGTCTACGTCCTGGTGCGGCCCGGCGTCGTGCGGCTTCGGGCTCCGGACCGGTCCCGCGCCGAGCTGGAGCCGATCCTCCAGACGGTGGGTGGCGCCGACGCACTGGACGTCGACCGCTGGCAACGGGTTCTTGGCGCCTTCTCCCCGCGCATCCTCGGGCCGGCGATCCACTCGTACCGCGGTGACGGCCTCCCCGTCGACGGCGCGGGGATCGAGCCGGTCTCGGGGGTGGAGGTCCTGGCGTTCTCGCGCGAGGTCGGGGATGCCGAGTTCGAGGAGTCGGGCTTGGCCGACGCGAGCAGGATGTTCGGCGTCCGGGCGGACGGCCGGCTCGCGGCGGTCTCCGGTCTGAGCGATTGGATGGGGCAGCCGTCCGACATCGGTGTGCTCACCCTCCCGGGCCTGCGGGGGAGGGGGCATGGCCGCCGGGTCGCGGCTGCGGCCGTGAACGACGCGATCGCGACGGCGGGCATCGCCCGCTGGAGGAGCCTGGCCGGCAACACGGCCTCGCGTTCCCTCGCGCGCTCGCTCGGCTTCGAGGACCGCGGTGAGAACATCGGCATCCGGCTGACCCTCTAGCCGTCGGCATCCTGTTTGCGCAACCTCATCAGCACCAGTCGCGGCGCTCGAAGCCGACGGACTCGTAGAGGCGGATGGCCGCTGCGCGGCTGGGGCGCGACGTGAGGTCGAGGGTCCTCAAGCCGCGTTCGCGCGCGATCTCGATCATCGCCTCGAGCAGGCGCCGTGCGATCCCGTTGCCCCGCTGGGTGTCGTAGACCACGACGTCGTCGACGTGGCCGCGCCATCCGGTCGGCAGTGGGAACGTGGCGAGGGTCGCCATGCCGACGACCTGACGGCCGATTCGGGCGACGAGGAGGTCGGTTCCGGGGTGGTCGAGCATGGCCAGGATCCGGTCACGGTCGTAGTCGGCGGTGGTGGAGAGCTGGGGGAGGAGGTGCTCGATCGCATCCAGATCGGCCGGGCTCAGCGTAGTCGCGACCTCGATGTCGACGGTGGCAGTCATGCCCACCACGCTAGCTGAGCCGTTAGCGGCCGAAGCCGAAGGCCCTCGCGCGGTGGGACACTTCCGTCATGGATATCGAGCAGTGGTGGCCGACGCTGTCGGAAGCGACGAGGGCGTGGCTGATCACCAACAACGGGGATGCTGTTCCTGAGCCGGTGGCGGACGAGATCGTCGCGGCCGGCGGAGTTCTGACCGAGGGCTCTGCGGAGGATGGCGAGGACGGCGTGTATCTCTCCGATGAGGAGACGGATTGGATCGAGGCGGTCGCGAACGGCGAAGGGTGACGCGGCATCTCGATGAGCCCGTCCCGGCGGCGGGCGAAGGGCGGCTTAACGGCCGAAGCGGAAGGCCCTCGTGGGAACCTTCCGTTCGGCGCCGGGGCCGGCAGCGTGACCCCGGTCAGCCCGCGGTGACCTTGCGGCGGTAGATGACCATCGCGAAGGCGTACGCGATGACGAGGATGCCGACGAGCCAAGCGAGGGCGATCCAGATGTCCCCTCCGACCGGCTGCTGCTCGAACAGTGCGCGGATGGTGTTGACGATGGACGTGACCGGCTGGTTCTCGGCGAACCAGGCGACCGGTCCCGGCATCGACGTCGTGGGGACGAACGCCGAGCTGATGAAGGGCAGGAAGATCAGCGGGTAGCTGAAGGCGCTGGCCCCATCCACCGTCTTCGCCGAGAGCCCCGCGATGACCGCGAGCCAGGTGAGGGCGAGGGTGAAGAGGATGAGGATGCCGGCGACGCCGAGCCAGGCCCAGACCGATGCTCCCGTGCGGAAGCCCATGATCAGCGCGACGCCGATCACGATGGCCATCGAGACGATGTTCGCGACGAGCGACGTGAGGACGTGCCCCCACAGCACGCTGCTGCGGGCGATCGGCATCGACTGGAACCGCTCGAAGATGCCGCCCTGCAGGTCGAGGAACAGCCGGTAGGACGTGTACGCGACCCCCGAGGCGATCGTGATGAGCAGGATGCCCGGCAGCAGGTAGTTGACGTACGAGCTGCTGGAGCCGGTGTTGATCGCGCCGCCCAGCACGTAGACGAACAGCAGCATCAGGGCGATCGGCGTGACCGCGGTGGTGATGATGGTGTCGGGGCTGCGCAGGATGTGGCGGAGCGAGCGCCCGGTGAGCACACCGGTGTCGCTGAGAACGGTGGCGGTCATCGTGCTCTCCTTCCTGTGGCGGCCGCGCCCTCGGTGCGGTCGGTGGTGGTGTCGGTGTTCTCGTCTCCCGTGTCGCCGACGAGCGCGAGGAAGACCTCTTCGAGCGTCGGCTGCTTCTCGACGTATTCGACCTTCGCGGCCGGGAGCAGCCGCTTGAGCTCGTCGAGGGTGCCGTTCTGGATGATCGTCCCCTTGTGGAGGATGGCGATCCGGTCGGCGAGCTGCTCCGCCTCGTCGAGGTACTGCGTGGTGAGCAGCACCGTCGTCCCCTGGCCGGCGAGGCGCTTGACCGTCTCCCACACCTCGATGCGCGCCTGCGGGTCGAGTCCGGTGGTGGGCTCGTCGAGGAAGATGATCGGCGGGTTGCCGATCAGGCTCATCGCGATGTCGAGCCGGCGCCGCATCCCACCCGAGTAGGTGGACGCCTTGCGCTTGCCGGCGTCGGTGAGGGAGAACCGGGCGAGCAGGTCGTCGGCGATGCCGCCCGGGTCTTTCAGGTGGCGCAGCTTGGCGACGAGGATGAGGTTCTCGCGCCCGGTGAGCACCTCATCCACCGCGGCGAACTGCCCGGTGAGGCTGATCGCGCCGCGGACGTCGGAGGGCTTGGCCGCCACATCCACCCCGTGCACGGTGGCGGTGCCGCCGTCGGCGCGGAGGAGGGTGCTGAGGATGCGGACGAGCGTCGTCTTGCCGGCCCCGTTGGAGCCGAGCAGGGCGAAGATGGTGCCCGCCTGCACGTCGAAGTCGACCCCGCGGAGCACCTCGACGTCTTTGAACGACTTCTCGATGCCGCGGACGCTGATCGCGGGTGCGCTCATTTCTTCTCCTCCTGTTCCGCCTCCTGGACCGCCTTGATGAGGCGGGCCCGCTCCTTGTCGATCCACTTCACGCCGCCGTAGGACTCCGTGTAGGTCTCGGCGAAGTCGATGGGGTCGCCCCCGACGAGCTCGCTGATCGGCGTGCCGTCGATGGCCGCCCGCTCCCACATGTCGGCGAAATCGGAGAGCATCGTGACGAGCGTGTCGCCGTCGGTGATGCCGCCGTTGTACATGAAGTACCGCTCGAACGCCTTCGCGGCGCCGCGGTACGGCTCCGGCAGGGCCTGCACGCGGGCCTTGTACTGCCGGTACTGCTTCTTCTGCTCGAGGGATCCGGTGATCGTCTCGATCCACTTCGCTGCCATGATCAGTTGTCTCCTTCGTGGAGCTGTTCGATCCGTTCTGCGAGGAAGCTCCACGTCCTCCAGAACTCTTCGAGGTAGTCACGACCCCGGGCGTTGAGGGTGTACACCTTGCGCGGCGGACCCTTCTCGGATGGAACCTTCTCGACATCCACGAGCCCACGCTGTTCCACCCGGACGAGGAGGGCGTAGATGGTGCCCTCCGCGATGTCGGCGAACCCCTGGTCGCGCAGCCACGCGGTGATCTCGTACCCGTACGCGGGCCGACGCGACAGGATGGCGAGCACGATGCCCTCGAGCGTCCCCTTGAGCATCTCGGTCTCTTGCTTGCCCATGGGACCCTCCTTCCTGCTTGCTAGTCAGTGTTGCTGATTACCGGTACATAGTAAGCATGAGTACCGGTAGTTAGCAACACTGAATAGCAAGATTTTTTGCGAGGGGGATGCGCGGCGTTCGCTAGACTCGACGGGCCAGCCTCTGTAGCTCAATGGAAGAGCAGTTCCGTCCTAAGGAAACGGTTGGGGGTTCGAGTCCCTCCAGGGGCACCTTAGAGGTCCGCAGTTCGGGCTATCCATTCGGCCCAGATAGTCGATAATTTCATTCGCACCGCGCTGTCGCCATGACGAGCGGTGGACGCCTTAGCGTCGCCGAACTCTGGATAAGTCGTAGGCTCGGCCATCCAGCCGGGGTCACCCCCCCCGTACTGGCGATCGCGGCCATTCGGATGCCTTCAGTAGCGTTGCACCGATGCTTGAACACCTTGCTTCCACTAACCCATCCGCCTACTGGTTGGGCTTCGGAGTGTTTGCTTTGTTCTCTTCAATCGGCGGCGTACAGGTGCTGCGTTTCCTTGTGCGCTGGGAACTCCGCCTTCGCGCTGACTCCAGATGGCGACGCCAGGGGAGGTTACTTCATCGTCGCGTTTCCGAGAATCGGGCCTCGGCGCCGCATCCGCTCACGAACCGAGCGACGCCCGCCAATCCGTCGTACAACGGCCTCGCGGAGTTCTTGGAGGGGAGGCGGGCGCGACCATTCTCTGATGACCCTGGACCTCGGGACTGGTAGATGCAAACTTCGATGGCCAACGCTCGTCTTCTTGCGTGCCGGGCGTCGGATGTGGGGCCATCTATTCGAGCACGTTCATAGCTGACTCGATCACTGTCGGGACATCAGGCTGCGGTCTGAGCCTGTTGAGCACCGTCGCAAGCAGCGGTTCGGCCATCCGAAGCGCTGGCTCGTCGACACGCCGAGGACGGTGCAGGGGAGGTGCGGGCGAGTCACTAGAGCATCACCTGCTGATCGCCTGGAGGCTGTCGGTCCAGCCGTCGGTGATGGTCTGGATCGGGGCGAGCCGGTCGGAGAAGTCCTTGTGCCGTGCCATGTCCGCAGTGCGGCCGAAGCGGAACTCCCACCGTCCTGTCGGCGAGAACAGACAGGCTGCGACCACGTCGAAGCCATCCGCCGCATAAAACCTGGACGCCGGATCTCCCTTTGAGGCGCGGGTCTTTTGCACTTCGACCTTGAACGCACCGCCAGCGGAAACCTTGGGGCTGGCGTTCTTGCACTCGACCCGGAGGAACGTACCGTCATCGAGGGTGACATCGAAGTCGTGCATCGCGTCCACGTCGAGCCGTTGAACCGAGGCTATGCCGGGTGCTCCTGTGAGCTGCTGCTCCAGGTGGTACTCGGCTACTCCTCCGCGGACCGCGACAGAAAGACGGTTCCGGCCGCCGATGATGTCGAGGATCTGCTCGCTGGTCAGCGCAAACTGCTTCTCAAGGACATGCCGGTGCTGCGGTTCATCTGGCAACACAGGATCCGCCATTGCGGTCGCCGCGGCAAAGCGCAAAGGCGGGTCGAGACGGAGCGCAGTAGCGCGTCGTTCAAGTCGTGCGTAGTCGACCAGCCGAACAGGCGTGAACGCAACGACGGTCTCGAGGTTGGTAGGCGAGCGCGCCTCGGTGCGTTTGTTTCCGCCTCGGTTGATCTTCTCCCAGACATGCCAGCCAGTCCGCTTGGCCTGATCGATCTCCGCCTCCTTTGCGTAGAAGGAGATGCCCATAGGCAGCGGGTCCCACAGGTTCGCATCCAGTCCGAGGATCACACCGTCGGCCAGGTCGATGCCGAGAATCATCGCCACGTCGACGCCTGCTATGTCACGGCCGATTGGGTGGTCGCGAGTCCAACTGTCTTCGGATCCGTAGCGCAATTGACCCCTGACCTCATCGTCGGGGCGGTTCTTGATCGTGTTTCGGGTGACCCGGAACGGGTAAATGAGCATCCCTATTCGTTCGTCAGAGTCAAGCTGCACCCCGAGATAAATGGGAGCACGCTCGGGACCGCTTGCGTAGAGGACGCGGCCGCCAGAAGCCTCGACCGCGCGCAGCAGGAAGTCATGCATGTCAGCCCGGCCCTGCACCCGGTACACCTCGCCGAACGCGCGACCAGCCAATAACTCGTCCTCCACAGGCCTCCGATCTGCCGTGATCTGTCACACATCGCCGCCTGCCGTGGGCATGTCGGAGGGTGCTGACAGAATCCTCTCGACGATACTTGTTAGATCGCTAGCCCCTCGAATGACGGGCCGTGCAGGCAAGAGGATTGAGGTGGCAGATGGGCGAGCAGCTCCCGGTGGTGAGCTTGTTCTCCGGCGCAGGAGGGCTCGACCTCGCTGTCGAGCGCGCCGACGGAGAGCCCTTGGCGTCTGGTGACCCCGGCAGTGGCTTGCTTCGCGTCTCGGTCGCGACTGACTACAACGAGCCTGCTCTCCAAACTCTCAAGGCGAACTTTCGTGGCACCAAGACGCTCACCGGGGATATCCGCGAGGTCCCGACGGAGGAGATCCTTGCCACCGCCGGCCTGCGCTCTAAGGAGCCCGTGCTCGTCGTTGGTGGTCCGCCTTGTACCCCGTTCAGTAAGTCGGGGTTCTGGCTGGAGCAGAAGCGCGAGAGCCGTGACCCCAACGCCTCCCTGCTCGACGAGTACGTCCGCGTCGTGCGCGATGCCCGCCCTGAGGCCTTCATCCTCGAGAATGTCCAGGGCCTGACTTACAAGACCCACAAGGCACAGTTCGAGCGTCTCCTGAAGGGTCTGGGCGAGCTGGGTTACAACCCTCAGTGGAAGGTGCTTCTCGCCGCCGACTACGGGGTCCCGCAGCTACGCCGCCGGGTGTTTGTAGTCGGACGTCGTGACGGAGAGAAGTTCGAGTTCCCTGAGCCCACCCATTCTGGCTGGAGCGAGCACACGCGCACGGTCGACGCCAGCAAGATTCCTCACGTCACCGCCGCGCAGGCGTTCGAGGGCCTGCCCCGGCTCGCCCAAGCGTCCGACGACGAGATTGTTGATGGCAACTACGGGCAGCTCGCCGCCGAAATCCCGCCCGGCCAAAACTACCTCTGGCACACCGAGCGCTACGGCGGCCGCAACCATTTCGAGTGGAGAAGCCGTTACTGGACCTTTCTCCTTCGGCTCGACCCGAACCGCCCATCCACGACTCTTCAGGCACAGCCTGGCCCGTGGGTAGGGCCATTCCACTGGGAGAACGTCCGCACCGCTTCCGGTGAGGAGCGCGCTCGACGGCTCCGGATCAATGAGATGCTGCGACTCATGTCGTTCCCCGACGACTTCAAGATCGACGGAACTCGCGCGGACGTGCAGCGCCAGCTCGGCAACGCCGTACCCTTGGAGCTCGGTAAGGCGGTCGTACGGGCGTTGATGTGTCAGCTCGGGTATCTCGACCGCGAGAGTGAATCACGGGTTCTTGCATCCGCCTGAGCGTCTAGCCTGGAAGCAGGGTAGGTGTTGACGCGCCGCGCAATTCCGCTAGTTTCCGCGCCCATGCTCAGAGGAGCGTGTCGGCCGTGCACAGGGCTGCTAAGTGACAATTCGTAGGTAATCCCGCCTAGAGTCCTGTGAATCATGGAATGTGGTACGGGCTCGACTGTGATGTTGATCCTTGGTGGACGCCGAGGGCCTTGACCGTGACGGTGATAGTCGCTTCGATATGCGCCGGCGATTAAGGGTGATGCGGGAGCCCGCCGGCATCTTTATGCACTAGGCGCCTCGTTGATAACTCCGAAGGGAACGTGAACGCTGGGGATTTCGTCAGCGGCCCCCTCCAAGTGCCCAATCTGATCGTCGAAGAAGATGTGTGGCCTCAGCACGCGCAATACCGTCGACTTCTCAATACCGCCGAGGAAGAACGCGTCGTTTACTCGAACACCCCACGATTGGAGCGTCCTCACGACCCGCTCATGAGACGGGGCATTGCGGGCAGTGACAATGGCAACGTGAACGCGGCGGTTGTAGCGGGCGTCAGACTTCACCATTGACTCTTCGATGTCCTGAATTCGGTTGACACCGCGGAGAAACTCGGAGAGCCTGCCTTCGGGCAAGGGCTCCTCGAGATGTGCAGTCTCATGTGCGTGGAAGGCAGGAAGACCTTCCTCCTGCATAACGCGCTCGGAAGAGTCGTCAGCCAGCACGCCGTCGAAGTCAAAGGCAATCCGCAGGTCAGTTCCGTTCGGGTCTGCCGCGGGTGATCCAAGCACCTGCCCGGCGGCGAAGCCCATCCCGAGGGCCACTCGAACGTCGTTCGCATTTTGTGACAGGAACAAGGACATGTTCAATGCGCCCATGTACTCATATGGCGAGCGCCCCTGCATAAATATCGCTCTTGTTATCGCAAGACCGTGATGAGCTACCGATCGCATGACCCTAAGGCCGGTCTCGGGGTCGTTCCGAGAGAGGATTATGACTTCGACTAGCGGTGCACCGTCCGTAGAGAGGTCGTTTAGGGAAAGAAGTCTGTGAATGAAGGGAAATGCCACACCTGGCTCGAGCGCATCAGCGATGTGAGCTTCTTGGTACTCCCTATAGATGTCCTCACCCTCTTCGCGAAACACGGAGTCAGCTGCAGACAAATCGAAAAGCGCGCTCGATGCCACGCCTACTACGAGCATATTCCCCAGGTCGTACGGCACTGTTCTCCTTGGTGAAGTGAAGACGGCTCTCGCAAACGTTATCTGAATTCCAGCGCACAACCGAGCAGGTCCCGCCGGTCAAATCCGAGTTCAGTCGAGGAAGTGGGTCGATTGCTAGTCTTCGATCTCGAAGGTGCCCGTTCTGGCCAACCTGCACACTAACCGGAGGGCCACGTGATCGGATGCGACCTCTTTGGGGGTATTCCTCACCCGGTGGCCTTTCCGCTTAGCTACCCCTGGCCTCGTTCATGGCCATCGGTAGAGGGGGAGCTATGACCCGAAGAGTCTTTTTCAGCTTTCGGTACAGCCTAGACGCGTGGCGAGTAGCCCAGGTGAAGAACATGGGCGTCGTCGAAGGACAGCAGCTGCTGACAGCCAACGAGTGGGAAGACGTGGCCGGCGGCGGGGACGCGGAGATCCAGAAGTGGATTGACCAAGAGATGTCTGGCAAGAGCTGCAATGTGGTCTTGATTGGTGCGTCCACTGCGGGCCGCAAGTGGGTGAATTACGAGTTTACAAAGGCATGGAATGACGGCAAGGGAGTCGTTGGAATCCGGATCCACAACCTTGCTGATTCGAGCGGGAACACGACGACCGCCGGATTGAACCCATTTGCCGGTTTTGCCTTGGGCGATGAGAAGTTCGACGAAGTGGTGAAGGTGTACAACCCGGCCGGCTCAACGAGCGCGGATGTATACAAGACTATCTCCGACAACATCGAATCATGGGTCGAAGAAGCAATCGCGATTCGCAGCAGCTACTGAGCTGGACTGCCGAGCGCGTAAAGCACCTGGAGTTCCTGCAGGCGACGATTGCTCGCCAGGCGTCGCACTCCTTTGCGGCCAAGGGATGGTCGTTGACTGTAGCGGCCGTGATTTACGGCTACACGGCCGCTAATTTGAGCTGGTGGATGGCTCTTATCGCCCTCGTGCCGCCTGTAATGTTCGCCAAGTTGGATCTGTTCTTCCTCCGTCAGGAACGGCTGTTTCGTGCTCTTTACGACGACGTTCGGGCCCCGAACTCGGCGGTTCCGATTTTCGAGATGAGTACGCTGCGATATCAGAACAGCGCGAAGTACCCCGCGTGTTCGCCCAGGAGTGTACGGAGGTCAAAGCCGTGGCGTTGGCTCCATTTCACGGTGATCGGACTGGGTCTGCTGTTGCTAGTAGTTGCGCTCTTCCAGATGCTCAGCGTTCAGGATCTCGCGGACCGCATCTGCGGTGTCATCCAGCACCACGGCTGAGGTCGGCTTCTTTGTTGGCCAGATTTCGCCGACGGCATCATCCGGCCAGCGGGGCACAAGGTGCACGTGCGCATGCATGACTGTCTGGCTAGCAACTCGACCTGCCGAACTGACAACATTCATACCGTCAGGTCCAAGGGCCACCATGAGGGCGCGCGCAACTCGCACAGTGGCCTCGCCGAGTTGAGGAAAATCCGCGGGTAGCAGTTCCAGGAAGTTCGCAACATGGCGTTTCGGGATAATCATGGTGTGGCCTGTAGTTGCGGGCTCAAGAGGGAAGAAGGCGAGAGTGTCGTTTGTCTCGTAAACCACTCGCGCAGTCAACTCGCGACGCACGATCCGACAGAAGTCGCATGTGGCATCGTACTCAGAGCCTGCTGTTGTCACAATTGTGAGCATAGACGCCTCCGGCGTCGCCTCGCGTCGTAGCGCGTCGAGTCCGATCATGTGGCATTCCAAGGGGTGCACACGACCGCGGGGCAGCGACGGTTGGACGGCCGACAGATTCAGTGCGTCTCGGGCCATGCGCGAGCATCACAGCTCTCCCAGGACGCGCTCATCGTGGAGGGCATGCAGATGACCGCCGCGCTCTTACGGGCGTGCCCGTGATTCCAGCGGTCATAAAGATTTGTACCGCAGCTGAGTAAGACTGCGGACGATCACCTTGATCTCAAGGCGGCCGAAATTCAGAACATTCGCGCTCCAAATCCGGGCACACGCCCTCCTCACCGCCCGCCAACCCACCGCTCGATCCTCCGATGGTCCGGCGTGAACCCGTGCTCCACGCCCCACAGCACCGCTTGCGTGCGGCTGGCGGCGCCGATCTTGCGGTAGACGCTGCGGATGTGCGACTTGACCGTGTTCGGGCTGAGGTAGTTGAGCTCGGCGACGGCCGCGTTGCTCTTGCCCTGCGTGATGAGGGCCAGGATCTCCGACTCTCGGTCGGTGATCACTTCCTGCTTGCCGGGCCAGTCGAGTTCTTCGGCGCTGCGGGCGCGCGCGGGGGAGTCGCTCACCACGATCTCCCCGCTGTTCACGGCTTCGAGGGCGGCGACCAGCTCCGGTGCCGTGAGGGTCTTCGAGAGGTAGCCGTGGACTCCCTGCGCGCTGGCGCTCTCGATGAGTTCGGGGTGGAAGTTCCACGTGTAGACCACGACGTGGCGGGCTCGGGGGTTCCGCACGAGTTCGCCGATCTGCGTGTGACCGGACTCCGGCTGGGCGAACGCGTCGTACAGGACGACGTCGATCGGCTCATCCAGCGGGGCGTTCGCGTCGATCTCGGCGACGACCAGCCGGTCGTTGAAGCCATCCAGCATGTGCGCCAGGCCGAGGAGTACGACGTCGTAGTCGTCCACGAGGGCGATCGTGAACGGCTTCGTCGCTCCGTCCGGGGCTGCCGACATGGCCGCACATTACACCCCTAGGGGTGAGGCGCCCCCTCCTCGCGGGTGGTTGCGTGGAGCCATCAACCCCCGACCAGAAAGGGTCAACTGATGAACATTCTGCTGATCGTCATCGCCGTGATCGCCATCGTCCTCCTGCTCACGGGAGGGTTCGTCTCGTCGCTGAACTTCCTGCTCTGGGTCGGGATCGTCCTCCTCGTCCTCGCTGCCATCGTCTTCCTCGTCCGGATGCTCACCGGAAGCCGGCGCGTCTGAGTCGGGCCGGGCCGGGCGCCGTCAGGTGTCCGAGCCCCGGCGCCGGCGCAGCAGCGCGACGACGATCAGCACGACTCCGACGATGAGCACGATGGGGCCGATGGTGCCCCACAGCGGGGATCCGCTCATCACGGAACCGCCGAGCACGTTCAGCCCCTGCAGCGTCCACAGCAGTCCGATGAGGACGAGCACGATGCCGAGGATGAGGAACAACCACTTCGCTTTCACGATGCGAGGGTACGTCTCAACGCGCGATCCGTGGGTGCTGCGTCGGGATGGGGGCGAGCCGACTCAGTCCTGAGGAGGGCGACGCAAGCGCTTCACGTCGGTGCGACGCTTCTTCGCATCCAGCCGCCGTTCCCTGGCCCCGCGGCTCGGCTTGGTCGGTCTTCGCGGGGCCGTCGGCGGGCGGAGGGCGTCGGCCACGAGGTCGGCCAGCCGAGCGCGCGCGGCTTCCCGGTTGCGTAGCTGCGCGCGGTGCTCGGATGCGGTGATCGTCAGCTTCCCGTCGACGATGCGGCCGCGCAACCGATCGAGGAGCCGCTCCCGCTGGAACGGCGCGAGGACGGCGGAGCCCGCCACATCCCACACCAGTTCCGCCCGAGAGTCGGCGGTGTTCACCCCTTGGCCGCCCGGACCGGATGACCGCGAGAACCGCCACGACAGCTCGGACTCGGGGATCGTGAGTCCGGCGTCGACGCGAAGGCCGGGACGGTGGGCGGCGGGCATGCGTCCATCATCCCCTGAGTCATGGCCGTGGACGCCGCTCCGACTCAGGGGCGCCAGCGCAGCTCGATGATCTGGTGTGCGTCGCTCAGGTAGAAGATGTTCTGGCTGCCGTTGTCCACCTCCACGAAACCGGCCGGGTCTCCCCACACGGCCGGCGCGCCGAGGCGACTGCCGATGTCGTTGACGTGCCAACCGCCGGCGCTCCACCACAGCTCGTGGATCATCGAGTCGGTGCCGGTGTAGAACACGTGCTGCGTGGCCACCGGCTGGAACAGTCCCGCCTCGAACGCGTAGCAGGCGAGGCTCCCGCCGAGCCGCGCGGGCGTCGCTGCCGACGCGGCGACGCTCAGGTCGTTGTGGTGCCAGCCGTCGGTGCTCCACCACAGCTCGTGGATGTGCCCGTCGAGTCCGATGTAGTCGACGTGCTGGCTGCCCTCACCGCGAAACACGTAACCGTGGACGGTGTCCGAGTCGGAGACGCCGGGCGCGCCGGTCGCCGCCATGAGGTCGCCCCAGTGCCATCCCGTCGCATCCGCCCAGTATTCGAGGATGTGACCGCCGCCGGGCACGTCGCTGTCGGTGTGGACGAGCACGTGGGCCGTGCCCTGGTGCTCGAACGAGTAGCCGGTCGGCGCGGAGATGACCGAGCAGAGCGGTGCGCCGGTGGCGGCGCTGAGGTCGAGGTCATGCCAGCCGCTCCCGGCGTTGCGGAGTTCGTGGACATGCCGGTCCCGGCCCTGGTAGACGACCCGCTGGGCGCCGTCGTAGGAGGTCTCGAAACCGAACGGCTGCGTCAGCGTGAGCGGCGCCCGCGCCGCGGCGGTCAGGTCGTTGGCGTTCCAGCCGTCGTCCTCCGTGTACCAGAGCTCGTGCACGTGACCGTCGAACCGCACGCCCTGGTAGACGACGTGCTGCGAGCCCTGGTGTGCCCAGATGTAGCCGGATGCGGTGGTCGCGACCTCCGCTCCGCCCGCCTCGGCGACGAGGTTCTTGACGTTCCAGTCGTCGCTCTGGCTGCTGTACAGCTCATACAGCTGGCCGTCATCGCCGTCCTGGTACGAGAAGCCCTGGTAGACGACGTGCCGGGTGAACTGCGCGAACAGCCACGCGGTCGGGCGGTACACCGCGAGTCCTGCGCCCGCGGTCAACGTCGTCAGATTCTTGAGTCTCCATCCCATGATGCCGTCCCCCTCGGTCGACGCCTTCAGGGTACGACCGGGAACCCGGACGGTGGCCCCCGCAATTCGTGGTGCCGCTCCGGCTACTCCTGCGGCCGGTACCGCATCGCGGTCACGCCCGACCGGAACTCCTGCTGGTCGGCCAGTTCGAGTTGGATGTGCTCCCGCAGCCCGTCGAGCAGCCGCGGCCCGTGCCCGGCGAGGATCGGCTGCACCACGAACACGTACTCGTCGATCAGTCCCAGATCCGCGAGAGCGAGGGGGAGCGTCACCCCGCCGACGAACAGGCCGTCGCCGGGCTGCTGCTTGAGCCGTTCGACCGCCTGGCCGAGGTCGCCGCGCAGCAGCTCGGCGTTCCAGTCGGGCTCGGTCAGGGTGCTCGACACGACGTACTTCTGTGCGCCGTCGATGGCCTCGGCGAAGGGGATCTGCCAGTCCAGCATCCACTCGGGCCATGCGCCGGTGGGCGGTCGCCGCCACGCGGACTCCATCATCTGGTAGGTGACCCGGCCGAAGAGGAGGGCGTCGGCCCGCTCCATTTCGGCGGTCCAGTAGCGCATCGACTCCTCGTCGGGCGGAAGCCCGGCTTCGTGATGGCAGCAGCCGTCGAGCGTGACGTTGATCGCGTAGCGGAGCGGTCTCATCCCGGTGTCTCCCTTGATGCACGAGGTGGATGCGCGAGGCGCGTTCTCACCGGGACCGTACTCCTTTGCTGCCTGCGGTGGGTTAGCCTTTCGGGATGAGCGACCCGACATCCATCGACGACATCTCGATCGGTGGCGACGGCATCCGCCTCGGCCAGTTCCTGAAGTTCGCCGGGCTGCTCGATTCCGGCGGCAACGTCAAAGAGGCCATCATCGACGGCTACGTGACCGTGAACGGCGAGGTCGATCGCCGCCGCGGACGCCAGCTGCAGCTCGGCGACGTCGTCACGTTCGAGGGGCGCAGCGTCCGCGTCAGCCCGTAAGGTCGCCCGCGAGGCCGTCATTCGTGCTCCGGCAGAAGCGGCGTGGACCAGCCAGGGTCGCGACCGAGTTGCGCGGCGCGGGCGACCGAGGCGGCGCCGAAGCGGTCGCGGACGGCGTCGAGCACGGTGTCGAGGCGCGCTCCGTCCTCCCAGTCGATCGGCAGCTCGGGCTGGAAGGTGTCGGACCGCCCCAAGTGAGACAGCGAGACGCCGATGAGGGTGATCCCGCGCTCCGCGATGTCCGGCTGAACGGAGGCGACGAGCGCTCGCGCGATGGTCAGCAGCACGGAGGTGCGGTCGGTCGGGAAGCCGAGCGTGCGCGACCGCGTGGCTCTCGTGAAGTCGCCGAAGCGGAGGCGCAGCACGACCGTGCGGCAGGTGCGGTCGCCATCCCGGAGCCGGCGGGCGAGCCGGTCGATGATCTGGGTGAGGATGAGGTCTAGCTCCTCGGCCGTGCGCGGGCGGCTTCCGAGCGCGCGCTGGGAGCCGATGGATCCGCGTCGCTTCGTGGCGTTGACCGGGCGCGGGTCGCGGAGCCGGGCCAGCGCGTGCAGGTGCGCGCCGGCCGCCCGGCCGAGCAGCCGTTCGGCGGCGGACTCCTCGAGCTCGGCGAGCTGGCCGACGGTGCGGATGCCGAGTCGGTGCAGCTTCTCTGCAGTGACGGCGCCGACGCCCCACAGACGTTCCACCGGGAGCGGGAGGAGGAACTCCTGCTCCCGCTCCGGCTCGACGAGCAGCAGGCCGTTGGGCTTGCTGACGGCGCTGGCGACCTTGGCGAGGAACTTGGTGCGCGCGATGCCGACGGAGATGGCGAGGCCGACCTCCGTTTGGACGCGTTCCCTCAGTCGTGTCGCGATCTGCTCGGGCGTGCCCGCGATGCGCCGGAGCCCACCGACTTCGAGGAACGCCTCGTCGATCGACAGGCCCTCGACGAGCGGGGTGGTGTCGCGGAAGATCGCGAACACATCCTTGCTCGCTGCGGAGTACACGTCCATGCGCGGGGGGACGACGACGGCCTCCGGGCACAGGTCACGTGCCTGCCGGCCGCCCATCGCGGTCCGCACCCCGCGCGCTTTCGCCTCGTAGCTCGCCGCCAGCACGACCCCGCCGCCGACGATGACCGGGCGGCCACGCAGATCCGGCGCATCCCGCTGCTCGACCGAGGCGTAGAACGCGTCGAGATCCGCGTGCAGCACCGTCGCCTCGCCTCGCATCCCGCCCTCCGGTCGTCCGAACCTTCAGGGAGATGGTCGCAGGGACCGCGGACATCGGCCGCGGCGCGGGCAGTACAGAGGTGCGCCAGCGCGTCCCGTCGGCGGGATGCGGAACCCGTCAGCGAAGCGCGCGAAGGTAGCGGCGCCGCGCCACGCGTTGGGCGATCCGCAGCACGGGATGGAGGAGGCGCCACGGCTGCTGCGGCGCAGCGCGAGTGAGGGAGCGCACGGTGAGCGTGATGTCACCGTCGACCGTGTCACGGTGGACGACGAAGGCCTCCTCGCCGTCGACGGGATGCCCGGGCAGCGTCCGGTACGCGAAGCCGACCCGGTCACGGTCTTCGACGACGGCGACGACCTCGACCGGCTCGACGATCGTCATTCCGAGCACGCGCACGCGGATCCGCTCCTGCTGACCCGGCCGCACCGGAGCGTCCGAGCCGACCAGGAACCCGCTGCGCGTCTTCACCCGCCACCGAAGAACGTCGTCCCCTGCGCGCTGCCACGCGTCCGCACCCCGCCCGATGACCGCCGAGACCTCGGACCGGCGGAACGCCGGGTCGCTCGCCGCCCAGTGGGGCGCTTCGGGCATCGTCACGATGCGCTCACCGCGCCGAGGGAGTTCGACATGCGGAGAGTCTGCCAGAACGCCTCCGTGCCGTCGGCGCAGAGGGCTCGGCGGGACCGCGGCGGTCGCCGCGCCGCCGACCGGCCTCACGGAAGGTACCGCAGCCACTCCTGCCTCGACAGCCGCACTCGGCGGCCACGGTGGTCGACGATCCACTCGTCGAGGGTGGACGAGATGTAGACCGCGATGATCGTCTCGGCGGTCCATTCGTCGCGTTCGCGCGTCCACCGGATCAGGTGGAACTCCGCCCCGCGGCGCGGCGTCAGCCCGATGGGCAGATCGATGTAGGTCATATCCGCTCCTTCGTTCGACCCGTGCCAGCCGGCGGTCCCGAATCGCCGGCCGGCACGGGCTTCACATCACTGCACGAGGCACGCTAGGGCGGGGAGGGAGGGGGCGGCGTCATCCGGAAAGGGTGAAGTTGCATGCATACGGTGCGATCGGCGCCGGGCGCACGAGGCCGCCACGCTCGCCCGCATCCGCTCCGCCGGTACGGGTTCGTCGCGCGCGGCCTGAGCCGGCTGCAGATCGACTGCTCGCGGAGGAGTGGCGGCCGGACGCGGCGGGCTGACGTCCCCGCCTGCATTTCCAGGATACCGGTCGGACGGGGGCTTGCGGCAAGGCCCACCCCATCCAGCAGAATGGCTGGTCGCACGAGAGATCGTGGCGCGGACGGTGGAAAGAGGATGACGTGATCGACGTGATCATCAGCGGGGGCGGCCCGACCGGGATGATGCTGGCGAGCGAACTGCGCCTGCACGGCGTGGAGGTGCTGGTGCTCGAGCGGGACGCCGAGCCGACGACGGCGGTGCGGTCGCTCGGCCTGCACCCGCGCAGCATCGAGATCATGGACTCGCGGGGGCTGCTCGACCGCTTTCTCGCGGTCGGCACGACGTATCCGGGCGGCGGGCGGTTCGCGGGCATCGCGAGCGCGCGGCCGGTGCACCTCGACACGACGCACGACTACATCCTCGGGATGCCGCAGCCGGTGACCGACCGGCTGATCGCCGAGCGCGCTGCCGAGCTGGGGGCACTGGTCCGGCGGGGCGAGGAGGTGGCCGGGTTCGAGCAGGACGCGGACGGCGTGAGCGTCGAGCTCACCTCCGGGGAGCGGGTGCGCGGCCGCTGGCTGGTCGGTTGCGACGGCGGGCGCAGCCTGGTGCGGCGGACGCTCGGGATCGGCTTCCCGGGCGAAGCGGCGACCACCGAGTGGATCCTCGGCGAGGCGGAGGCGACGGCACCGGCGGACGAGATCGCGGCGATCGCCGAGGAGGTGCGGAAGACGCACCGCGGCTTCGGCATCGGGCCGAACGGAGAGGGGCTGTATCGGGCGGTGGTGCCCGCGGCGTCGGTCTCCGAGGACCGGTCGGTACCGCCGACGCTCGACGAGTTCCGCACGCAGCTGCAGGCATACGCCGGAACCGACTTCGGTATCCACTCGCCGCGCTCGATCACGCGGTTCACGGACGCGACGCGGCTTGCCGAACGCTACCGCGTCGGGCGCGTGCTGATCGCCGGGGATGCGGCGCACATCCACCCGCCGCTCGGTGGGCAGGGGCTGAACCTCGGCATCCAGGACGCCTTCAACCTCGGCTGGAAGCTCGCGGCGGAGGTCGGTGGATGGGCGCCCAGCGGTCTGCTCGACACGTACTTCACCGAGCGACACCCGGCCGCGGAGGACGTGCTGACCATCACGCGCGCGCAGAGCGAGCTGATCTCGCCGGAGCCCGGGCCACAGGCGGTGCGCCGGCTGCTGACCGAGCTGACGGACGTGGACGGCGTCGGCACGTTCCTCGGCGCGAAGGTGGCGGGGATCGCGGTGCGGTACGACGTCGGCCAGGGGCCGGCGGACTCCGGCCTGCTCGGGCGGCGGCTGCGCGACCTCCGCCTGTCGCACGGCCGGCTCTACGAACACCTGCACGACGGGCGCGGCCTGCTGCTCGACCAGACCGGGGCGCTGAGCGTCGGGGGATGGTCGGGGCGGGTCGACCGCGTGGCGGACACGAGCCACGAGCTCGACGCTCCCGCGGTGCTACTGCGCCCCGACGGCCACGTCGCCTGGGTGGGCGACGACCAGCAGGCGTTGGACGCGCACCTCGCGCGGTGGTTCGGTGCGGTGTGACGCGGGTCAGGGCCCGGGCGGGAGCGTCAGCTCGGCGATGAGGACCTCGTCGGCGCCGTCCGTCCACGTCTCGGTGCGGGCGACGCCGAAGCCGGCCGGCGCGACCGTCCTGGTGAGGTTCTCGATGGAGTCGAACGGCGTGTGGTCGATGAAGGCCTGCGGCGGGGCGGACCGGTGTCGGCTGGGATCGAAGGCGAGGAAGGTCGCGGTGACGGCACGTCCGCCGGGACGGAGCACGCGCGCCCACTCGGCGATGGCGGCGGCGGGATGCGGGAACAGCTGCAGCCCGGTGACGCACGTCACGAGATCGAACGCGTCGTCGCCGAGGGGCAGCCGGGTCGCGTCGGCGACGAGGAGCTCGGCCTCCGAAAGGTGCCGTCGGGCCTCCGCGATCATGCGCGGGGACAGGTCCACGCCGGTGGCGGCGCCCGCGTAGCCGCGATCGTGCAGGGCGCGGAGCACCAGACCGGTGCCGGTCGCGACATCCAGCACAGCATCCACGCCGTCCAGGTCGACGAACGAGGCGACGGCGGCCGCGAGCGCCCGGTGCATCTCGCTGTCGTCGTAGGTGGGCGCGCGATCGTCGAAGCGCTCGCGCACGGCCCTCAGGTGTTCGTCATCGGTCACGGCCGCCAGCGTAGCGAGGTCGCGCGTCTCGAGCGAGATCGGCCGGTTAAAGAAGGTGCGGCGGTCGGCTCACCCGAAAAAAGCCGACCGCCGCGCACCGGGAACGCAGTACAGCTGCCCGCCCCCTGCGGTTCAGCCTGCCATCCGTTGCTTAGTGCACACAGTAAAGGGCTTTCCCGGATTGTCAACGGGTCGGCGGAGGTCAGTTCCGGATGTTCACCTCGAGTTCACGCACGATGCGTGCGACGGCGTCCGGCGCCTCCCACGCGGTGAAGTGCCCGCCGCGCTCCAGCCGCTCGAACGACCGGATGTCGGTGTAGCTCTTCTCGGCGAGCGAGCGCGGGTAGCCGGCCTCGTGCCGCTGGACCACGATGGCGGCGGGCACCTCGATCAGCGAGTGCAGCTCGTCGTCGTCCGGCGACTCCCGGTACGGCCGGAAGCTGGTGCCGATGGAGCGCGTGACCCAGTAGAGCGCCGCATTCGTGAGCACGTCATCCACGTCGAACGGCTCCAGACCCTCCCCGTCGCTCCAGGCGGCCACCTTCTCGGCGATCCAGGCGAGCAGGCCGCTGGGGGAGTCGATGAGCGCGGCGGCGAGGGTGTCGGGACGCGTGCCCTGCTGGTGCGCAGCCCGACTCCTCGGGGCGGGCGACCGACCGAAGGAACGCCTTCTCCTCCTCGGTCAGCTCGACGCCGGGGCGGGAGCGCGCGGAGAAAGAGGCGTGCGGTGCGATGATCCCGGCGACCGACTCGGGATGCGCGCCCGCCAGCCAGTCGCTGACGCCGGCGCCCACATCCTCGCCGTAGACCAGGTAGCGGTCGTACCCCAGCTCGGCGGTCATCAGGGCGTTCCAGCGGTGCGCGACGCCCGGCGACGAGAACGGCTCCGGCAGCACGGCCGAGTAGCCGTAGCCCGGCAGCGAGGGGATGACGACGTCGCGCTCCTCGGAGAGAAGATCTGCGAGGCCGAGCATCGAGGCGAACGAGTACGGCCAGCCGTGTGTCAGCACGATCGGAAGGCCGGTCGCGCGCCGGGCGGGGAGGCGGACCACGTGCACATCGCAGCCATCGAGGTCGACCATCCGCTGTTCGTAGCCGGCGACCCGGCGCTCGAAGGCACGCCAGTCGTACCCGCTGCTCCAGCGGTCGACGAGGGCCGCCAGGATGCGCGGCGGGATGCCGTTCGACCACTCGGGACCGGGCGTCGGCTCGGGCAGGATGGTCGCCTCCAGCCGCCGGCGCAGGTCGTCGAGCACGGGCTGCGGCACGTCGATGCGGAACTCCATGGCGCGACGCTAGCGCCTGCCGCCGACACCGGCGGAGGTCGGCTCCGACCCGGTGCGGTGTCGGCAGCGCGGCGTACTGTGGAGACATGGCCCGCAACCGCGACGAGACCCGTCGCGCGCCTCGCGAGTCCGACCCGCTCGTGGAGGCCGCGCGGTACCGCCTGCGCCGAGACGCGGAGGCGCGCGGAGAGCCGGTGGAGGAGTCCAACCCCGGCCAGCCGACGATGGAGCAGCGCGCCCAGATCGTGGAGACGGCGATCCAGCAGGCGATGCGCCGCGGCGACTTCGACAACCTGCCCGGCGCGGGCAAGCCGCTCCCCGGGCTCACCGGCACGCACGACCCGGACTGGTGGATCCGCCGCAAGATCGAGCGCGAGCAGCTGACGGGGCTGGGCCCGCCCGCCCTGCTGCTGCGCACGGAGGATGCCGAACTCGACGCGAAACTCGACCGGCTCGCGTCGGAGAGCAGCGTGCGCGAGCAGCTCGAGAGCTTCAACCGGCGCGTGATCGAGGCGCGCCGCCAGCTGCAGGGCGGCCCGCCCGTCATCACCCGCACGCGCGACGTCGACGAGGAGATCGCCCGCTGGCGGCAGCGGCGCGACGAGCGCATCCGGGAGGCGGATGCGAAGCGGCGAGCCGAGCAGGAGGCGTACGCGGCGCTCTCCTGGCGCGAGCGACGCCGGCTGCGCCGCGGGCGCTGAGCGCGACCGGCTAGTCCGTCAGGTGCTGGTGCGGGTTGGTGAAGTGGATGCTGTCCGCCGTCACCCCGACGAGCCCCAGCGTGACCCGGAGCAGCTGGGGCGGCAGGCCGTCCGCCGGAGGAGGCGTCGCCGCGCCGAGCGTCAGCGTCTTCCCGTCCGGTCCGGTCGCGGTCACCGAGTCGAGGTAGACCTGGACGTTCCCGCGCAGGGCCATCTGGTCGGCGGTCGTCGCGAGCTTGGGCCCGGTCTCCTTGCGGACGGTCAGGCTGAAGCCGTCGATGGTGATGCTGTCGGCGGAGATCTTGAGCACAGGGATGCGGCTGCCGTCGGCGAGCGGGACCGTCACGACGCTGATGCCGCGGAGGCCGGAGAACGAGAGCGACTGGCTGCCCAGCTGCGCGGGCGGCTGGGTGAAGACCGGGGCGCCCGCATCCGGGGCGGCCGGGGTCGCCGGTGCGGCCGGGGCGGGGGTGGGGGAGCCGGGCGCCGCAGGGGCTCCGGGTGCACCCGGGATCGGCAGGGTGGGGACGCCCGGGATGCCGGTGGCGGTCGGCGTGGGAGTCGGCGTCGGCGTCGGCGAGGTGCACGGCATGATGATCGGGATGCACAGCGCGGCGGGGGCCGCGGTGGGCACGCGGGCCGCGCCGAGCCCCGCGAGGGCGGCGGCGATGCACGCGACCAGCGCGCCCGCGACGATGCCGGAGCGGCCCCGCCTCATGCGGTCGTGCCTTCGACGGTGTTGTGCTGGGCGGCGGTATCGGTGGCGTCGGCGACGGCGTCTGTGGCTGCGTCAGTCTCCGCGGCTTCCGCGTCGGCCGTCTCCGTGCCCGCCGCGTCCACGTCGGCCTTCTTCGGCATCCACGCGACGGTGAGGATGCCGCCGATGCTGCTAAGCAGCATCCCGATGAAGAACCCGCCCAGGTTCACGCCGACGAGCGAGTAGACGGCGACCGCGAGCGCGATCACGCCGTAGAAGATGCGGTGCGCGGGCATCGCCAGCACCAGGATCCCGAGCAGCACCAGCAGGATCGGGATGATCGTCGCCTGCAGCCCCTCGATGCCGAGCTGCACGTGGATCTTGCCGATGTCCAGTTGGCCGGAGAAGAACATCTCGACGCCGCCGAGCGCCGTCAGCAGCCCGCCGACGAAGGGGCGGCTGCGGCGCCACGCCCGGAAGCGTGCGCGGCCGCCCGGCGCCGCCGGTTCGTCGGCGGCCGGGATCGGGCCGTTCGCGTGCGCGCGGGCCACGATCAGAAGCATCCCTTCGAGCCGTCGGTCAGCTGGACGTGCATGCCGTTGAGGGTGAAGACGGAGGCCTGGGTGCTCCATGCGGTCTGCTGGAGGTTCGTGATCGTGACCGTGTCCGCATCCTGTGCGAAGTCGCCCGCTGTGCCCTTGGCTGCGGTGTTCACGGTGGAGGCGTCCACGCCGATCCGGATGTTGTGGAACTCGGAGTCGCCCTTGAGGTCGGTCATGCCGATCTGCAGGTCGGAGGCCGAGGCCGGGGTCCCGCCGCCGCCCGCGGTGATCAGCATCCCGACCTTGCCGAGCGGGGTGTCGGTGACGACGGCCTGGCAGAGATCGGAGAGGGTGGCGGACTTGATGTTGGCGATGGCGACCTGGTGCTCCTTGCCCGCGGTGTCGGGAGCGACGCCCGCGTACTGCGAGAAGCCGGTGCCGTCGAGCTTGGTCGCGCTGATCTGGAACTGGCTGCCGGAGACGGCGAACGAGACGGGGACTGCGCCCTGGGCGACGCCGGTCATCAGCACGGTCGAGACGAGGGCGACGGGGACGGCGGCGAGCACGATCCGTCCGGCGTGCGACCCGGCGAGCTTTCGGAACTTCATCGATCCTCCTGTTCGGGGGACTTGACAGCGTCGGCGCAGTCAGGTCCAGGTGTGAGCTTAGACGTTATTGACCGGCTGTCAATAGCCGATCGCGCACCTCACGGTCGGGGAGACGGCCGATAGGGTCGAAGCATGGAGACCGACCGGCGCACGCGGCTCACGCCGGACGAGCGCCGGGCGCAGCTCGTCGCCCTCGGGGTGGCGTTCCTCGCCGACAACCCGCTGGACCAGCTCTCGATCGAAGAACTGTCGGCCCGCGCCGGGGTCTCGCGGGGGCTGCTGTTCCACTATTTCGGGTCGAAGCAGGGACTCCACCGGGAGGTCGTGCGGACGGCCCGCGACAGCATGCTGCACGCCACGGAGCCGGTGGTAGGGCTGGCGCCGCTGGACCGCCTCCACGACACGCTCACGCGGACCGTCGCGTTCGTCCGCGAGCACAGCGGGACGTTCTACTCGCTCGTGCGCGGGGTCGCCTCCGCCGATACGGAGGTGCGCCAGGTCGTCGAAGAGGCGCGCGGTGAGCAGGCGGACCGGGTGATCGCGGCGTTCCTGGAACTGGGCGTGCCCGACACGCTGCTGCTGCGCATCGGCCTGCGATCGTGGATCGCGTTCGCCGAGGAGGCCCTCGTCGAGAGCGCGATCGGCACGGAGCTGCCGTCGGAGGAGATCGTCGGCTTCCTCGAGCGCAGCGCCCGGGGAGTGGTGGATGCGCTGGGCGCGCCCGCCGGCGGAGGTGCGGAGGGCTAGATGCCCTCTTCCTCGACGTCCTCTTCGGTCAGCACGCCGTCATCCTCGGGCTCGTCGCCGTGCTCGTCGTAGACCGGCTCGGCCTCGCGGGACTGGCCGCCGGTGGGGCCGTCGTTGCCGTCGCCCGGTCCGGGCCAGATGGTCTCGCCGGCGACCGCGTCGTTCGTGACCAGCTCATCGGCGAAGTCGGCTTCGGCTTCCGGGTCGTTCAGCGCGTAGTCGACGTCGCCGTCGGCCGGGTCGGCCCATCCGGGCGTCTCGCCCGCATCTGTCTCGCCGATCTCGACGCCGTCCACGCCGTCCTCCGGAATCCGATCCATCGCCTCGTCCCTTCCGCTCTCTCGCCTCCGACGCTACACCCACCGTCGAGTCCACAAACTTTGCACGTGACACGCCGAAGCGGTGTGCAATTTGTGCGGACTCGACGGTGGGGGTGTGGGGCTACTTGGCGGTGGGGAAGGTGATGGTCTTGCCCGAGCCGGCGTCCTTCACGGCCGCCTGCGTGAACGCGGCGAACACGGAGGCGTCGGTGAAGCCGCCCTGGTAGCGCTCGCCGTTGACGAAGACGGTCGGTGTGCCGAAGCCGTTGTTGGCCGGGTTCTTCAGCTGCGAGTTGGTCGACGCGTCCTTCGTCATGGTGGTGACGAAGTCGGCGTACGTCTGGTTGTTCACGCAGTCGGTGATCGCCTTCGAGCTGACGCCCGCATCCTTGAAGATGCTGAGGATCTCGGCATTGGTGAGGCCGGTGCCGGTCTGCTCGTTCGGCTGCTTCGCGAACAGCGCTGAGTTGATGTCCCAGAACTTGTCGGGCTGCGAGTTCGCCACGCAGGAGGCGGCGGCGCCGGCGCGCGTCGAGTAGTTGTTGTTCTGCACGCTGTCGAGGATGGCGACGGGATGCACTTCGAGCGTCGCCGTGCCGTCCTGCAGCCACTGCTTGATCTGGTCGTCGTTGGTGGTCTCGAACTGGTCGCAGTAGGGGCACTGGTAGTCGAGCCAGATCTGGATGTGCGCCGTCTTGCCGTCGAGCTTCATCTTCGTGGGCGTCGGCTGGCCGCCGGACGGGATCGCGGGGGTGGTGACCGCGGTCGTCGGGGACGTGAGCAGGATGCCGCCGCTCGCCATGTTCTTCGGGTTGGCGGCGCCTGCGCCCCCGTTCCCCACGGTCGTGAAGATGACGACGCCGATGATGGCGAGCACGGCCACGACGCCGGCGATGACCGAGCCCTGAACGATGATCTTGCGCCGCTTGGCCTTCTTGGCGGCCTCCTCGCGCATCCTCCTGGCGGTCTCACGCGCCTCCTCGCGGCGGTCGCGTTTCGTCGGACCTGTCGATCCTCTGCCAGTTGCCATTCAGCTCATCCCATCGAACAGTGGACAGTTCTCCCATGATCGTAGGGGGACTTTGCTTTGAAGGCGCTGTACCGGGTGCTCTACCGTGGACGCATGCAGTCGAGAGACCGGGCCAGCTGATGCCGTCGGAGCCCGAAGGGCACGAAACGGGCGCGGAGCCGAACGAAGGCCGGGATACCGCGGGGTCCGAGTACGCGGAGCGCCTCCGCCGGCTGGACACCAGTTGGTGGCGCCGGACCCTCAACGTCCAGGCGCCGTACCGGTGGAACATCCGCCGTCTGCATCTCGGGCGCGTGCTGGATGTGGGGAGCGGCCTCGGCCGCAATCTGGCCCATCTGGGGAACAACGGCGTCGGCGTCGACCACAATGCGGACTCCGTGGCCATCGCCCGGGCACGGGGGCTCACGTCGTTCACCAGCGACGAGTTCCCTTCGACTCCGCACGCGGTGCCGGGGGCCTTCGACTCGCTGCTGTTCGCCCATGTGGTCGAGCACGTCGACCCGGACTTCGCCGTCGAGCTCGTCCGCACATACCTGCCCTATGTGAAGCCCGGAGGACACGTCCTCTTCATCACACCGCAGGAGCGCGGCTACGCGAGCGACGCGACGCATGTCTCGTTCACGGACTTCGACGGCCTCCGCCGCCTCGCGGACCGACTCGGCCTCACGGTGGAGCGGGAGTACTCGTTCCCCCTGCCGCGCTTCGCGGGGAAGGCGTTCACGTACAACGAGTTCGTCATGCTGACGCGTCTGCCGGGCTGACCCGCGCGGCGTGCCGCGAGTTGACGCGACACGCCGCCCGGCGGCCGCCGGCGACGGCGCGTCGCGTCAACCAGCGGCCGGCGACGGCAGACCGGGGTGCGGCGGGTGCGGCTACTCCGCGGGGGCGGGCGCGCGGCCCAGTTCCACGTCCTCGACGCGGGAGCGCGGCATCGCGAGGCCGGCGACGATGGTCAGGACCGCGGCGATCGCCACTGCGACGAACACCGCCGTCGACGCCTGCTGGATGGTCCCGGCAGCGTGTGCGCCGCCCGCCGATGCTCCGATGATCGCGTTGGCGATGGCTCCGAAGACGGCCACGCCGACCGCGCTGCCGATCGAGCGGGCGAACATGTTGCTCCCGGTCACCACGCCGCGCTCGTTCCACGGCACGCTCGACTGCGCCGCGATCAGCGTCGGGGTGGCGATCAGGCCCATCCCGAGGCCGACGACGAAGCAGCTGACCGCGACGAACAGCACGGACGGGCTGACCGAGGTCGCCGCGAGCGACACCGCGCCGACGATCGCGATCGCCGTTCCGAGCAGCGCCGTGTTGCGGAAGCCGATGCGCAGGTAGAACCGGCCGGACAGGCTCGCCGCGATCGGCCAGCCCAGGGTCAGAGCGGCGACCGCGAGGCCGGACACGATGGGCGCGACGCCGATGGTGCCCTCCAGGTAGGTGGGCACGTACGACGTGAGCCCGATCAGGATGGCGCCGACGCCGAGCGAGATGAGGGTCGTCGTGACGAGCAGCCGGCGGGAGAACACCCAGAGCGGCAGCACCGGCTCGGCCGCCCGCCGCTCGACCAGCACGAACGCGACGAGCAGGAGGCCGCCCAGCGCGAACGCGCCGATGCTCCACACCGAGTTCCACGCCCAGGCCTGTCCGCCCTCGAGCACGGCGAGGATGAGCAGCGTCATCCCTCCGGTCAGCAGCGCGGCTCCCGCGTAGTCGATGCGGTGCTTCCGCGGTTCGATGCTCTCGTGGAAGCTGCGGATCAGCATCCACGCGGCCAGGATGCACAGCGGGACGTTGACGAAGAAGATCCAGCGCCAGGAGAGGAACTGCGAGAACACGCCGCCGAGCGTCGGGCCGACCACGGAGGAGATCGCCCACACGCTCGCCAGGTAGCCCTGCGTCTTGGCGCGCTCGGCGACGGTGTAGATGTCGCCGGCGATCGTCATCGACATCGGCTGGATCGCTCCGGCGCCGAGGCCCTGGAGCGCGCGGAACGCGATGAGGGCCGGCATGCTCCACGCGAATCCGCAGAGCACCGACCCGATGAGGAACAGCGCGATGCCGATCAGGACGATGGGCTTGCGGCCGACGGTGTCAGACAGCTTGGCGTAGACGGGGACGGACACCGCCTGTGCGAGCAGGTAGACCGAGAACAGCCACGGGAACTGCGCGAACCCGCCGAGGTCCTGAACGATCGAGGGCACCGCGGTCGCGAGGATCGTCGAGTCGATGGCCACGAGCCCGGTCGTCAGCATGAGGGCGATCAGGATGGGGCCGCGCTCCGACCGGAAGCCGACGCTGGCGCGGGTGGGTTCGTTCATAGAGGTCAACAACGTGAGGGAGGCGCTCGCATTCCCGGCTTGACGTGGAAGAGGGTCGGCGCGACAATCTGAAACATGTCTTTCATAACCGGGTCGCCGGACGAGGCGGACACCGACGACGGCCGCCAGGAACGGCGCACCACGGTCACCGACCCGCGGGCGCTGCGCGCGCTCGCGCATCCCCTCCGCCTGGCCCTGCTCGACCACCTGATGTCATTCGGGCCGCGCACGGCCAGCGAGTGCGCGGCGGTCGTCGGCTCCACTCCCTCCAACTGCAGCTACCACCTCCGCGCGCTCGCCAAGGTCGGGCTCGTCGAGCCGGTGGATGGTGAGGACGGCCGCGAGCGCCCCTACCGGTCGTCGTCCACCGGCCTCTCCTTCGGCCGCACGGACGATCCCGAGTTCGCCATCGGAGCCGACACCGTCGAGCGCGCCCTCGCCGACCGCCAGGTCGACGAGGAGGCGGCGCTCGTCCACCGCGCGATCGCCCAGCGCGACGAGCAGCTGATCGAGTGGCGCGAGGCGAGCATGCTCAGCGGGTACGCCCTCAGACTCACGCCGGGCGAGCTCCGCGAGCTCGTGGAGGGACTGGATGCGCTCATCCGCCCCTACATCGCCCTCACCCGGGCGGAGGCGCCGGAGGGCAGCGACGTCGTCGCGCTGCACCTCAACGCCTTCCGGCACCCGGACGCGATCGCGGCGGCGAACGCGGCGCGGGCCGCGGCCGAGCCCGACGAGACCGTCCGGCCCGACCACGTCGAGCCGACCGACGGCAGTGCGTCGTGACCGCGACCGCGACCCGCGAGCGCTCCCCGCTGCTCCGCCGGGACTTCGCCCTCGTCTGGACGGCGGGCCTGGTCTCCGACACCGGCGACTGGCTGCTCATGATCGCGCTGCCGCTGTTCGCCCTGTCGGCGACCGGGTCGGCGCTCGGTGCGTCCACCGTGTTCCTGGTGGAGATCGTCCCGATGCTGCTGGTCGGCAGCTTCCTCGGGGTGCTCGTCGACCGGTGGGATCACCGCCGCACCATCGTCGTCGTCGCCCTGTTGCAGGGCCTGCTGCTCCTGCCCCTCCTCGCGGCGAGCGCCGACCGGATGGGCATCGTCTACGCGGTGGCCGCCGTCGAAGCGGTGCTCGGCGCGATCATCAACCCGGCGCGGCAGGCGATGATCCCGCGGCTGGTCGGCGCCGACCAGCTCGCGCGCGGCAACGCGCTGATCGCCGTGAGCGACAGCCTCGCGCGGCTCATCGGCTCCCCGCTCGGCGGCCTCTCGTTCGCGCTGTGGGGGCTGCCGGGGGTGGTGATCGCCGACGCGGCGTCGTACCTCATCACCGCGACGCTCATGCTGTTCGTCCGGCCGCAACGGCGGAAGGGCGGCGCCGAGGCGACCGCGGACGGCGAGCCTGCGGTCGCGGCCGAGAGGCGCATCCCGCACGAGTGGGTGGAGGGGCTCGCGCTGATCGCGCGGTCCGCGACGCTGCGGACGCTCGCGGGCATCGCGGCGCTCGCCGGGATGGCGCAGGGCCTCTTCCTGGTGCTCTTCCTCGTCTACGTCACGCAGAACCTCGGGGCGGGCGACACCGGGGCCGGGATCATCCGCGGGGTCCAGGCGATCGGCGGGGTGCTGGGCGGCCTGGTGACCGGCGCGCTGGCGAAGCGGCTGGCTCCGCGCTGGATGATCGGCGTCGGGTACCTGGTGTTCGGTGCGCTCTCCCTCCTCACCTGGAACCTCGCTCCGTTCACCACGGCGCTGTGGGTGTACGCCGGGCTGTTCATCGCGATGGGCGTCCCGGGCGTGACCACGGCGACGGGGGAGATCACCCTCGTCCAGACGACCGTGCCGCCGCGCGCGCTCGGCCGGGTGATCGCCGCCGTCACGACACTGGACGGCGGCGCGCAGGCGGTCGGCCTGCTCGTCGGCGGTCTGCTCGCCGACTCGGGCGACATCGTGCCGGTGCTCGACGTGCAGGCGGCGCTCTACCTGCTCTGCGGGCTCATCGGGATCGTGGCCCTGCGCGACAGGGCGCCGGTCGGCGGAAGGACCCGTCTTACGTAAGGGAGCGCGCGGGCGCTAGGGTGCTGCCACCGTGGTCCCCCGGAGGTGGATATGACGTTCCGCACCCCGCTCTTCCGCATCCCGCCGTTGCGACGCACCGTCGGAGCGGCGGCGCTCGCCGCAGCGCTCGTCGCGGGGCTGACCGCGTGCGACCTGTTCGCGCCGCAGGACACCCTCGACATCGAGGAGGCGAGCGTCGGGTCCAGCGCCACGGTCGGGGACGTGTTCGTCGGCAACGCCGTGCTGGTCACGAGCGACGGCGGCTCGACGGCGAACCTCGTCGTGACGCTGGTGAACCAGGGCGGCGATACCCAGCAGGTGGAGATCGCCCCGAGCGGTGGCGGGAGCATCTCGGTGTCCCTCGACCCGCGCGACACCCGTCAGCTGGGCGATCCGCCGGACGACGAGAGCCTGGTGAGCGGCCTGGATGCGGCCCCCGGCTCGCTCACGACCGTGACCGTCACGAGCGGGGGAGAGTCGGTCGGACTCCAGGTGCCGGTGGTGACCGGCGCCCTCCCGCCGTACGGGACCCTCACCCCGGCGCCCTGATCGCGCTCGACGTTCCTGCCCCTCGGCTCGGTCCGTCGCGCCCGGTGCGTCCGTCGCGACGCGCCGGGCGCGCCTCGAGGCTGGCGCCGTTCGTCCGGCGCATGATATTGACGCGAAACCCGCCCGGGTTCCCGCTGTTTCCGGGGATGTGAACGTAGGGTGTCGGTGTGTGGCGACTGGACAGGAAGACCGAGGATGACGACGCGACGTCGGGCATCCCAGACGATGACGCCCTGAACCCGCGCACGACGACGGCTCCGCACGCGCTCAGCCTGGGCGACCCGGCGCTGGTCGCCGGCAACATCGCCGAGCCGGTGTGGAAGCGCTGGCGCGACGAGATCGCGGCGGTGGGCGGAGTCTCTCCGCTGCTCCACTTCGAGGACAGCCCGCGGACGCGCATCGAGCTGAGCACGACGCATCCCGGCGGCCTTCCGCAGTTCATCACCGGGCAGAGCACCCTGCTCTCGAGCCTCATCCGCGACGAGCTGGCCCTGCGCACCGCGCGGGCGGCCGCGAACGCGATCACGGCGAAGGGCATCGAGCTGCGCTCGGTGCGCGGCATCGAGTCGGTGCACCTCGCGATCGGCCTGGCGCAGTGGCGACACGGCTCCGAGGAGTACATGGCGCCGATCCTGCTGCGCCCGCTCGCCATCCGCCGCTACGGCCGCGACTTCGAGCTGAAGCTCAAGGGCCAGACGTTCCTCAACCCGGAGCTGGCGCGCGCCCTCAACGAGCAGTTCCAGATCACGCTGGATGCGGACGCCTTCGTGGCGCTCGCCGTCAGCAACGGGGTGTTCAAGCCGCAGCCGGTCATCGACCGCCTGCGCGGCCTGACCTCGCACCTGCCGTGGTTCAACGTGCAGCCGCGCCTGGTGGCGTCGTCGTTCGCCGACGTCGCGCCCGCGCTGAGCGAGGAGGCGCGCGACCTCGACACGGTGCTGCTGGATGCGCTGGCCGGCAACCCGACCGCGCGCACGACCGTCGAGAGCGCCTTCAACCCGGTGGAGCCCATCCGCCAGGACGAGCGCCCGCCCGCGACCGACACCCTCCTGCTCGACGCCGACGAGGCGCAGGAGAACGTGGTCGCGCAGATCGCGGCAGGCAACTCGCTCGTCGTCAAGACGCTCCCGGGCACCGGGGGCACCCAGACGATCGTGAACGCGATCGGCGCCCTGGTGGCCCAGCACAAGCGCGTGCTCGTCGTCAGCCCCCGGCGGTCGAGCCTCGACGACATCGCCCAGCGGCTGAGCACAGCCGGCCTCCCCGGTCTCGCCGTGACGCCGCGGACGCTGCGCCGCGACCTCATCCAGTCGATCGCGCGCAACGAGAAGGCCACACAGCCCAAGGTGACCGACGTCGACGAGGCGCTGGTGCGGCTGCGGAAGGTGCTGGTCGACTACCGCGCCGCCCTGACCCGCCGCGACCCGGTGCTCCGCGTCTCCGTGCTGGATGCGCTGCGCGAGCTGTCGCGCCTGTCCCTCCTTCCGGCGCCGCCGTCGACGACGGCCCGTCTCGGCCGCCGCGCGATCGAGGGGCTGGCCCGCGACCGCGCAGCGTCGGCCGACGCGCTGATCCGCGCCGCCCGCCTCGGGGAGTTCCGCTACGGCCCGAACGACTCGCCCTGGTACGGCGCCTCCTTCACGACGACGGAGGAGGGGAAGGCCGCGCACGAGCTGGCGAAGAAGCTCAACCGCGCGGAGCTCCCGCGCCTCATCGACCGCGCGCAGGCCCTCATCGGGCAGACCCGGATGCGTCCGTTCGCGTCGATCGCCGAGTTCGGCGTCTACCTGCGGCTCCTGCTCGACATCCGCGAGACGCTCGACAAGTTCACGCCGTCCGTCTTCGACCGCTCGCTCACCGAGCTGATCGCGGCCACCGCATCCCGCCGCGAGTCGCCGTCGATGTCGAGCGCCAACCGGCGCCGTCTGCGCAAGCACGCGCTCGAGTACGTCCGGCCCGGCGTGCACGTCACCGACCTGAACGAGAGCCTGCGGCGCATCCAGCAGCAGCGCATCCTCTGGAACCGGTTCGCCGTCGCCGGCGTCGTGCCCGAGGTCCCCGTCGGGATCGCGGACGTGCAGGTCGCCTACCAGCGCGTGGCCGAAGACCTCGCGCGCCTCGACATCCCGCTCCGCCGCACCGGCACCCCGCAGTCGCTCGCCGCGCTGCCGGTGGAGGAGCTGACCCGCCAGATCGCCGGCCTCGCCGCCGAGTCCGAGGTGCTCGCCAACCTGCAGGAGCGCACCGCGCTGCTCACCCAGCTGCGCGAGCAGGAGCTCGACCCGCTGATCTCGGACCTCTCCATCCGGCACGTCCCCGAGGCGCAGGTGAGCGCCGAGCTGGAACTCGCCTGGTGGCAGTCGGTGCTGGAGTCGCTCCTCGCCTCCGACCGCGCCCTGCTGAACGCCAACACCGGCGTGCTCGACCGGCTCGAGGCCGACTTCCGCCTCGTGGACGAGGCGCACGCCTCCGCGACCGGCAAGCAGCTGGCCTGGATGCTCGCCGAGACCTGGAAGATCGGCATCGTCGACTGGCCGGACGAGGCCGCAGCGCTCAAGCGCCTCCTGAAGAGCACGACGCCGACGGCGACCACGCTCAACGAGGCCGCGCCGCACCTGGCCCGGCCGCTGGCCCCGGTCTGGCTGATCTCGCCATACGAGGTGCCGTCGATCGGGCGCGAGGTCGGGTTCGACGCCGTGCTGCTGGTGGACGCGGGCGCGTCGAGCCTCGCCGAGAACGTCCCCGTCATCCGCCGCGCGAAGCAGGTCGTCGCGTTCGGCGACCCGGTGACCCAGACGCCGTCGCGCTTCGACATCGGCGTGCACGAGTACGGCACGACCGTCGAGGCCGTCGACGTGGATGCGCTGCACGCCGACTCCGCGCTCTCCCGGCTCTCCGAGCTGCTCCCGGTCTACACGCTGAGCCGCAGCTACCGCGCGGGCGGCGAAGACCTCGCCGAGCTGGTCAACCGCCGCTTCTACGGCGGGATGATCGACTCCCTGCCGTGGGCCGGGACGTACCTCGGCCACGGCAGCCTGTCTCTGCACTACGTCCGCGGCGGCCAGGGCATGCCCGACACCGACACCGGTGCCGTCGAGTCGACGGACGCCGAGGTCGCGAAGGTCGTCGAGCTGGTGCTCGCGCACGCCACCGAGCGTCCGCGCGAATCCCTCATGGTCATCACCGCGAGCGAGCGTCACGCCGTCCGGGTCAACCAGGCCGTGCTGGCGGCGTTCGCGAAGCGCTCGGAGCTGGCCGACTTCATCCTCGGCGACCGCGCGGAGCCGTTCACCGTCGTGACGCTCGACCAGTCGGTCGGACAGAGCCGCGACCGCGTCATCTTCTCCATCGGCTACGGGCGCACCCCGCACGGACGCCTGCTGTCGAACTTCGGCGCACTCGCCGAGCCGGGCGGCGACCGCCTGCTCGCGGTCGGCATGACGCGCGGCCGCCGCGGCATGGACATCGTCTCCTGCTTCCGGCCGGAGGACATCGACGAGACGCGGATGCGGCACGGCATCGCGGCGCTCGCCCAGGTGCTGGGGGAGGCGGACCAGATCCAGGCCGCCGCTCCGGAGTACCTGAGCCCGGACGCCGACCCGATGGTGCTCGACCTCGCGAAGCGCCTGGCCCGCCGCGGGCTCGACGTGCACCTCGGCTACCGCGGCAAGCTGACCCTGGTCGCCTCGCACGGCGGCCGGGCGGTGGCGGTGGAGACGGACCACGACGTGTCGAAGGGCAGCCTGCGCGAGTCGCTGCGCCTGCGCCCGGACGTGCTGCGCCGCCTCGGCTGGCACTACCTGCGCGTGCACAGCTTCGAGCTGTTCGCCGACCCCGACGCCGTCGCCGGACGCATCGCCACGCTCATCGGCAAGGGCGAGCCGGACGACGTGACGGCGCCCATCGTGCTGCCGGAGCTCGTCGACAGCCGTTCCGTCTAGGTCGTCGGTTCCCGGTCGGCCGTTCTAGGCTGGATGGGATGAGCGAGACACCCGGGAGGCGACGGCACCGCCGCGTGCAGCGTCCCGGCGCGCCAGGAACCGACCCGGAGCCGCGTGCCGAACCGCGGGACGAGCCCGCGCCGCCGGCCGCTCCCGACTCCGACAACGCGCCGGCGTGGTCGTCGAACGACGAGCGGCTGCGCCGCGACGTTCCGCCGCACTGGTGACCGCCGCCCCTCCGCCGAGTTGCGACATCATGTCGCAACTCGCGCCGGATAAGGGCACCGAGTCACGACTCGATGGGAAAGGTACGGGGGCGCGTCAGGGGAGCGGGTCGGCGTGCTTGCCGGCGGGCTGGGGCGGCGACTGCTGCGCCTGCAGGAGGTCGCGGATCTCGGTCAGGAGGTCGAGCTCCGTGATGGGGGCCTCCGGCTCGACGACGCCCTTCTTGCGCAGGCGCTCGGCGCGCTTCTTGACCTGGTTCAGCGGGTAGACGAAGACGAAGTAGACGACGACCGCGACGATCAGGAAGTTGATCACCGCACCGAGGACCGCTCCGAACTTGATGTCGGAGTTATTCAGCGTCACGATCATCGCATTGTCCAGATCGCTCGCTTTGAAGAACGCGCTGATCAGCGGGTTGATCAGGTTGTTCACGATCGCCGTCACGACCCCCGTGAACGCCGCGCCGATGACGACCGCGACGGCCAGGTCGATCACATTGCCGCGGAGGATGAACTCCTTGAACCCTTTGAGCATGACCGGAGGAACCCTTCTACGCGGCGGAACCCGACGACGGCGTCGACGGAGTCGAGGAGGTGGAGGAGCTGGACGACGAGCCGGAGGAGCCGGAGGACGACGATCCGGATGAGCCGGAGGAAGACGAGCCCGACGAGCCGGATCCGGACGACGACGAGCCCGAGGCCGGGGCTGCATCCGTCTTCTTCGCCCCACCGCGCGAGTCGGTCCGGTAGAAGCCGGAGCCGTTGAACGTCACGCCCACGGTCCCGAACACCTTGCGGAGCGATCCGCCGCAGTTCGGGCACACCGTGAGGGCGTCGTCGGTGAAGGCCTGCTGGATGTCGAAGGCATGGCCGCAGTCGCGGCACGAGTAGGAGTAGGTCGGCATTCTTCTTCCGCTGCGCTCGCTGTCGGGGTGGTGGTCAGGTGAACTGGACGATGCGGGTCGGCGTGACCGCGCCGTCCACCGGCTGGTCATGACGCTCGCGCGGCACCTCGTCCACGAGTTCGCCGTCGAACAGGACGGCGTACACCGGGGGACATTTTTCCATGCTGCCGAGCGTCTTGTCGAAGTATCCGCGACCCCAGCCCATCCGCATCCCGCCCGCGTCGACGGCGGCCGCGGGCACCAGGATGAGGTCGACGTCGTTGATCGCGATCGGCCCGAGCAGCTCGCCGACGGCTTCGGGCAGTCCGAACAGCCCCTCCGTCTCGGTCTCGCCGTCGCCGGTCGTCCAGTCGAGCAGGCCGTCCTCGCGCGAGATCGGCAGCAGCACGCGCAGCCCCTGCGCGTGCGCCCAGTTGAGGAAGGGGCGCGTGTCCGGCTCCATCGGGGTGGAGAGGTACGCCGAGACGGAACGGGCGGAGAGGTCGGTGGCGAGGTCGACCAGGTTGCGGGTCAGGCCTGCCGTTGCGGTCTGGCGCTCGGTCGTCGTGAGGTTCTGCCGGCGCTCGCGGAGCTCGGCGCGCAGGGCGCGCTTGCGATGAGCGGCAGTGTCCGGATCCATACGGCAATCCTAGGAGATGCCATCCTGTGCACCCCCGAAATGCGGATACTGTAGGCGGCATGGCAAATCACGACCGCGTTACGAAAGCAGTGATCCCCGCAGCCGGCCTCGGAACCCGGTTCCTCCCGGCGACCAAGGCGATGCCCAAGGAGATGCTGCCGGTCGTGGACAAGCCCGCCATCCAGTACGTCGTCGAGGAGGCGGTCGACGCGGGCCTGCACGACGTCCTGATGATCACCGGCCGCAACAAGAACGCCCTCGAGAACCATTTCGACCGCAACGCCGAGCTGGAGGAGACCCTCACCAAAAAGGGCGACACCGACCGGCTCGAGAAGGTCAACTACTCGACCGCCCTCGCCGACATGCACTACGTGCGCCAGGGTGACCCGAAGGGTCTCGGCCACGCCGTCCTCCGGGCCAAGATGCACGTCGGGCGGGTGCCGTTCGCCGTGCTCCTCGGCGACGACATCATCGACGCGCGCGACGACCTCCTGAGCCGGATGCTGACCGTGCAGGCGCAGCGCCACACCAGCGTCGTCGCCCTCCTCGAGGTCGACCCCGACTCCATCCACCTGTACGGCGCCGCCGCCGTCGAGGCCACGGACGAGGACGACGTCGTGCGCATCACCGGTCTGGTCGAGAAGCCGGACAAGGAGCACGCCCCCTCGAACTACGCCGTCATCGGACGCTACGTGCTGCGCCCGGAGGTCTTCGACGTCCTGGAGCGCACGGAGCCGGGCCGCGGGGGCGAGATCCAGCTGACCGATGCGCTGCAGTCGATGGCGGAGGCCCCCGACTGGACGGGCGGCGTGTACGGCGTCGTGTTCCGTGGCCGCCGCTACGACACCGGCGACCGCCTCGACTACATCAAGGCGATCGTGCGGCTCGCCGTCGACCGCGAGGACCTCGGCCCGGAGCTGCGCCCGTGGCTGCGCGAGTTCGCCTCCGAGCTCGAGGACGAGCCCGTGGAGTTCGTCGAGGAGATGCCCGTCGACCCGACCGGGCCCATCCAGACGCTCTCCGACCGGTCCCGCTGACGGCCGGCTGAAGGAGGACTCCGTTGGCGCTCGTCGTCCCCACCCTCACCGAGGGTCGCGTGGGGTTGCGTCCCATCCGCCTGCGCGACGCGCGCCCGCTGGAGCGGTCGCTGCTCGACAACCGCAGCTGGCTGCGGCAGTGGGAGGCGACCAGCCCGTACGCGCCGGGGTCGTTCGACACCCGGGCGAGCATCCGGTCGCTGCTGGCGAACTCGCGGGCCGGCCACGGCCTTCCGTTCATCGTCGAGTGGGACGGCCGGCTCGCCGGGCAGCTGAACGTCTCGTCGATCGCGTACGGCTCGCTGTCGAGCGCGACGATCGGCTACTGGATCGCCGAGGAGTTCGCTGGCCGCAACATCACCCCGACGGCGGTCGCCCTGGCGACCGACTACTGCTTCTACCAGCTGGGGCTGCACCGGATGGAGATCTGCATCCGCCCCGAGAACGGCCCGAGCCTCCGCGTCGTCGAGAAGCTCGGCTTCCGCTACGAGGGGCTGCGGCGCCGCTACATCCACATCAACGGCGACTGGCGCGACCACTTCTGCTTCGCGCTGGTGTCGGAGGAGCTGAACCAGGGCGTGCTGCGCCGCTGGCTCGACCACAACGTCCCGGACGACGCGGCGGTCATCCCCGCAGAGGACCGCGCGGCGGCGGCCATCCCGCTGCCGATCGCCCGCCATTACTGAGGCGGCTCTCATCCGCGGAGCCCTGCTCGGGCGCTTTCGGTGGAAATGTGCTGAAAGCACGCTGGATCGGGTGACACACCCCCGCGAGTGACGGTGGCACGACCCTCGCCGCCCCTACCGTAGAGGACATGAACGGGGATGTGATGGGCGGTGGGGTCATCGTCGCGCTCGCGGCCGCTCTCTGGCTCGCCTATCTGGTCCCGGTGTGGCTGCGCCGCCGTGAGTACCTGGCCACCGAGCGGAACGCCGTCCGGCTGCAGCAGACGCTGCGCATCCTCGCGGAGACCAGCGAACTGCCCGACGAGGTGCGTCTCGAAGCCACCGCACGCACGGTCGCGGAGCAGCAGCGCATCCTCCGCAAGTCCGAGCAGAGGACCCTCGCCGCCGCACGCGCGGAGGCCGCTGCGCACGCCCGCCGCGAGCAGGCGCTCGCGGACGAGCGCCGCCGGGCCGCCGAGGAGGCGGAACGAGCCGCCAACGACGCGATCGCGCTGGAGCGCGCCGCACGCGCGGCCGCCGCACAGCGCGCCCGGGTGCTCGCCACCTCCACCGCTCGCCCCGTGCTGTCGCCGCAGCGCCGCCGCCGGCTCCGCCGGGCGCGCGGCCTCTCGACCCTCGTGCTCGTCGCCGGGCTGATCGGGCTCGTCTCGGGCGCCGTCCTGCTCCTCGAGACCGGAGCCTGGCTCCTCTCCGTCGCCTCGCTCGGCGCGGTCGCACTGTCCGGGTGGATGCTTGGCCGCCTCGCGCGGCCGGAGCGCGCCGCCGCGGTCGCGCAGCCGATGGTGCGCACGTCCGTCGTCGCGCCGGAGCTGTACGACGACGCGCAGCACGACGACATCCCGGTGCAGGAGCGCCTCCGGCAGAGCTGGACGCCGCGTCCGCTCCCGAAGCCGCTGCACCTGTCTCCCGGAACGGTCGCCGCGGCCGCGATGGCGTCGGTGGATGCGGCGGCCGAGCTGCGTCGCGCGGCCGCGCGTGCCGAGTTCGAGCGGAAGGCGGCAGAGGTCGTGCCGCCGGCTCCTGTGGCCGCGCCGGTCCCGCTGCGCGCGGTGGAGCGGCCGGCCGCGGTGCCCGTGTCCGCACCCGCTGCGAACGTGCCCGCCGCGACCGTCCCGAGCCGCTACGCGAGCATGGGCATCCTCGACGAGGTCGACACCGGCAGCATGGACCTGGACGCGGTCCTGCGTCGTCGTCGGGCGGCCAGCTGAGCCCCGCTCGATTTCGACGGGACCCGCGAGGGGTGCTATTGTTTCTAAGCAGTTCCCCGGGGCTATGGCGCAGTTGGTAGCGCGCTTCGTTCGCATCGAAGAGGTCAGGAGTTCGAATCTCCTTAGCTCCACCACCACCGAAAGGGCCGCCCAGCTGGGCGGCCTTTTTGTTTGCCCTCTCGCACCGCCTGAGCGGTTTGTTGGTACACTCGTGCTAACACAGGGGATGCGAGGCGAGATGATTCTGCTGGCGATCGTGGCGTGCGAGATCGGGTTCTGGGTGGCGATCGTGGCCGGGCTGATCGCCCGCTACCCGGCCGGGAGACCGAGGCTGGGCGCCGCACTGCTCATCGCAGCACCGCTCATCGACGTCGTGCTGCTCGTCCTGGTGGCGGCCGACCTGATCGGCGGGGCAACCGCCTCCTGGCACCACGGCCTCGCCGCCCTCTACATCGGCATCTCGGTCGCCTACGGCCACCGGATGATCGCCTGGGCGGACGCGAAGTTCGCGCAGCGGTTCCGCGGCGCCGAACCGCGGCCGAAGCCGACCGGCTGGGCGTACACCGTCGTCTGCTGGAAAGACGTAGGGCGCACCCTGCTCGCCTGCGCGGTGGCCGGCGGGATCCTGGGTGCGCTGATCCTCGTGGTCGGCGCTCCGGCGCGCACGGCGGAACTGCTCGGCTTCTTCCCCGCGCTCGGGCTGATCCTCGGGATCGACGTGCTCTGGGCGGTCAGCTACACGATCTGGCCGAAGAAGACGGCGCAGCCCGTCGCGTCGCGGGGCTGACGATGCCCCGCCTGATCGACCACGACGAGCGCGACCGCCAGATCGCGGAGGCATCCATGCGGGTGCTGGCGCGCGACGGACTGGCGGGACTGTCGGTGCGCCATGTGGCGGCCGAGGCGGGGATCGCCACCGCCTCCCTCCGCCGCGCCTTCCCCGAGCAGGACGCCCTCCGCCGCTTCTGCCTCGAGCACATCCGCCTGAGCGCGACGCGGCGCATCCAGGGCGTCCGGGGCGAAGGCCGACCGGCCGTGCTCGCCGTGCTGGAGGAGCTGCTGCCTCTCGACGAGGAGCGGCGCATCGAGCTGACCGCACACCTCCAGCTCGGCGCGCTGGCGCTGAGCAGCGAGCAGCTGCGACCTGTGCTGCTCCAGTTCAACGAGGGCATCCGCGAGCTGTGCGCCGGCCTGATCGCGGAGCTCGACCGGGTCGGGGAGCTGCGGCCGGGCGCCGACCAGACGGTCGAGGCCGACCGTCTGCACGCTCTGGTGGACGGGGTGGCGCTCCACCTCCTCTGGGACGGCGGCCCGGGGGAGCGAGAACAGGAGCGGGAGCGGGAGCGCGCCGTCGCCGTGCTGACGGCGCACCTCGACGGGCTTCGGGGCTGAGGCCGTTCTGCCGCGATCGTGTCGTCCGCCGGGCTACACGACCAGCAGGATGGCGAGCACGACCATGAGCACCGCGATGCCGCCGTCCAGGATGCGCCAGGCGACCGGCCGGGCGAACACCGGCGCGGCGAAGCGCGCGCCGAAGCCGAGCAGACTGAACCAGAGCAGGCTGGCGGTCGCCGCGCCCGCGCCGAAGACCCAGCGGCCGGGGTCGCCGTGCGACGCGGAGAGCGAGCCGATCAACAGCACGGTGTCGAGATAGACATGGGGATTGAGCCAGGTGATCGCGAGGCAGGTGCCGATCGCGGCGGCGAGGGAGCCGGCCACGGCCCCAGAGGAGGTGAGCGATCCGGGGCGCAGCGCCCGGCGCGCGGCGACGACGGCGTAGCCCAGCAGGAAGGCGAAGCCGGCCCAGCGGACGATCTCGAGCGCGATCGGCGCGTTCTTCACCAGCGCGCCGATTCCGGCGACCCCGGCTGCCATGAGCAGCGCGTCGCTGGCCACGCAGATGACCACGATCGGCAGGATGTGCTCGCGGCGCAGGCCCTGCCGGAGGACGAACGCGTTCTGCGCGCCGATGGCCACGATCAGGGAGGCGGAGGAGCCGAGGCCGGTGAAGAACGTTGCGAGCACCTCTCGACGCTAAGGGGCTCTCTCGCCTAAGTACAGCTCAGGTTCCTGATGATGCATTAGCATCGCTTCATATGGCGGCCCATGTCGAACACCTGCGGACTCTCGCAGCCGTCGTGGACGGCGGGACCTTCGAGGCGGCGGCCGCTGCCCTCCACGTCACGCCGTCGGCGGTGAGCCAGCGCATCAAAGCCCTCGAAGAGCAGAGCGGGCGCGTGCTGGTGCGGCGCAGCAAGCCGGTCGAGCCGACCGAGGCCGGGCGGGTGCTGCTCCGGCTGGCGCGCCAGCTGACCCTCCTGGAGGCGGAGGCGGCGGCCGAGCTCGCGGGCGACGACGGCGCGGCCGGCACGCCGCTGCCGCTCGTCGTCAATGCCGACTCGCTCGCCACCTGGGTGCTGCCCGCCCTCGCCCGGCTCGACGGCGTCGCGTACGAGCTGAGCATCGACGACCAGGAGCACACCCTCGACCGCCTGCGCGACGGTACGGCCCTCGCCGCGATCGGGTCCGATCCGGAGCCGGTGCAGGGGTGCACCTCCCGCCCGCTCGGGTCGATGGTCTACCGCGCGGCGGCGAGCCCGGCGTTCGTCGAGCGCTGGTGCCCGGACGGATGGACCGCGGAGGCGGCGGCGCGGGCCCCGATGCTGGTCTTCGACCGCAAGGACGCCCTGCAGGACCGCTACCTCGACGCGGTCGCACCGGGCGCCCGGCCGCCGCGCCACTTCATCCCGGCCTCCACCCAGTTCGTCGAGGCCGCCGTGCACGGGCTGGGCTGGGGGATGCTGCCGGACCTCCAGGCGGATGCGCTCGTCGCCTCCGGCGCGCTCGTCGTGCTGGACGACGCGCACACGGCCGAGGTGCCGTTGTACTGGCACCAGTGGACGCTGCGGTCCGCAGCGCTCGACGCGGTCGCCGCGGCGATCGGGGAGGAGGCGCGGCGCGTCCTCCGCCCTACAGCGTCGCCAGCACGAGATCGAGCGCGTCCGCGAAGCGATCGGCGCTCTCGCGCGTGATGCACAGCGGCGGCTTGATCTTGAGCACGTTCTTGTAGTCGCCGGTCGGCTGCACGATGCAGCCCTCCGCCAGCATCCGATCGCACACCCGGGCGGCCTCCTCTGTCGCCGGCTGCAGCGTCTCCCGGTCGAGCACGAGCTCCATGCCGAGATAGAGGCCCATGCCGTGGACGGCGCCGACGAGCGGATGCCGTTCGCCCAGCTCCCGCAACCGCGCCACGAGGTGGTCACCGACCTCCGCGGCGTTCTGCTGCAGGCCCTCGTCGCGCATGACGTCGAGGACGGTGAGGCCCACGACCGACGAGACGGGGCTGCCGCCGGCGGAGGAGAAGAAGCTGCCTTCCGCCGCGAACGACTCCGCGATGTCACGCCGGGTGATGACGGCTCCGAGCGGCTGCCCGTTGCCCATCGCCTTCGCGATCGTGATGACGTCCGGCACCACGCTCTGCTGCTCGGAACCCCAGAAGTAGTGGCCGAGACGGCCGTAGCCGACCTGGACCTCGTCGGCGATGCACACGCCGCCGCGGGCGCGGACGCGCTCGTAGACGCCCGCCAGGTAGCCGTCGGGGAGCATCAGGCCGCCCGCGTTGCCGAACACCGGCTCGGCGATGTACCCGGCGACCGCGGTGCCGGCCGCATCCAGCTCGGCCAGATCGGCATCCAGGTCGGCCAGGTAGGCGGCAGCGGAGTCGGGACCACGGTGCCGTCCGCGCAGCGAGTTCGGAGCGGCGACGAGCTTCACCCAGTCCGGCCGGGTCTCCAGAGCCCGCGGGTTGTCGCCCAGGGAGGAGGAGACCGCGTCGGAGCCGATCGTCCAGCCGTGGTAAGCCTCGGTGACGGCGAGGATGGTGCGCCGGCCGGTGTGGATCTGCGCCAGCCGCAGCGCCAGGTCGACCGCCTCGCTGCCGCTGTTGACCAGGAAGACGGTGTCGAGTCCCTCCGGAGCGATCTCCGCCAGGCGCTCGGTGAAGCGCGAGAGCTCGTCGTAGTGGAACCGCGAGTTCGTGTTCAAACGCGCCCACTGGTCCCGGACGGCGTCGACCAGCCGCGGGTGTCCGTGACCGATCTGCGTGACGTTGTTGACCATGTCGATGTAGCTCTGCGCCCGGGTGTCGACCAGGTGGTGGCGCCAGCCGCGCTCGATCAGCGGCGGACGCGCGAAGTAGTGCTCCTGGACATGGGCGAAGGTGGCGTCGCGACGGGCCAGGGATGCCTCCGGGTCGGGAGCGCCCACGGCGAGGTCGATGCCGAAGAGCGCGGAGGGGTCGGGGGAGACGGTCGTCCAGGCGCTGAGCGGGAGGGTCGGCGTGACGAGCGCGGGCGGCCGGTGCCCGGCGAGTGTGCTCAGCTGCGCCGTGAGGCGGATGGCGGTGCCGATCGTCTCTCCGGCGTCGATTGTCGCCGTGGTCAGCGGGCGGGTGAGGCCGTCGAGCCACAGGTCGACGGCGTCGCCGCGCAGCAGCCACGAGCCTTCGACGAGGGCGAGCTCCCCGGCGAACGGAGCGGTCACGTCGACGCCGGTGGGCGCATCGAGCGTGACGGCGAGGGCGACGGTGGCCGACGGCAGGGGGCGGTCGGGCCGGGCGCGGGTCAGCCGCGCCTCGGTGTACCGGGTGACGGCGTGCCCGTGCTCGCGGCAGACCCGGGCGAGGATGCGGTCCTCTGCGTCGTCGCTCAGCCACACGCCCGCATCGAGGTCGCGTGCCATGACCGAGAGGTCGGCGAGGTGCTCCGGACCGGTCGTGAGTGCGACGAGCCGGCCGAAGCCGGTCGACGGCTGCGCGGGGGCCGGGGCGAGTCGGGCGCGGATGAGCGTCTCCAGCTCGGCCGCATCCAACCGCCGTGCCACGTCGAACGCGACCCACTCGTGGGCGCGGTTCTCGGCGGCGTAGACGTTGTCGGCCTCGAGGGCGACCTGCTGCTCGCCGCTGACGACGAGCACAGCACCGCGCAGCACGACCAGCGGCCACAGGGCGGCGAGATCCGCGTCGTCGAGAGGCGACTCGGCGTGGAACGCCTCGATGACGTCGAGAACCGCGAGCGGCTCGTCGGGCACATGGTGCAGGGCGCTCGTCACGGTCGCGGCCAGTTCGGCGACGAGCCAGCCGTCGGACACGTCGCCGAAGTCGATCACGCCCGGTCCGCCGTGTCCGAGCACGATGTTGTCGTCGGTCACGTCACCGTGGACCGCCTGCACGCGCAACCGGTCGCGCAGCGGACGCAACCGGGCGAGGGCCGCGTCGGTCGCGTCCCGCACGACGGTGCGCTTCGCGGGCTGGGCGACGTGGTCGAGCAGCAGGTCGACGACCTCGCCGCTGACGCGCGCATCCCACTGGGTCGTCCGGTCGAGCCCGGGGTGGCGGAGGGGCGACAGCCCGGCGGCGACGCGGCCGGCGAGGGCGCCGAGTATGCGCAGCTGCTCCCGAGACGGGCGGCCGACGTCGGTGAGCGGGTCGCCGTCGAGATAGCGCAGGACGCGGGCGAACAGCGCGGTGCCGCGGACCTCCACCTCGATCAGCTCGTCGCCGCCGGTCGTGGCGATGACCTCCGGGATGCGGATGCCGGAGCCCGCGAGCGCACGGAGGGCGGCGTTCTGCGCGCGCAGCTCGTCGGCCGAGAACACCGGGTTGGCGAGTTTGAGCACGTATCGCGCGTCGCCGGTGTCGATGCGGAAGTTGCGGTCCTGGTTGCTGCCGAGCTCGGTGATCCGGCCGGCGAGGCCGAAGTGCGCAGTCGCGATGGCCGCCGCGTCGTCGGGGGTGACGTCGGGGCGCGGGAGAGCGGGCTGGGTGAGGAAGTCGAAGTTCGGCAACGGGGCTCCAGGGCTCGGGCGGGGCGGATCTGACGCCAGTCTATTGACGGGGTATGGACGCCATGTCGACCGCGCGGTGAGGTTGTGGACAGCCTGCCGATTGTGGATAACCCCCGGTATCAACTCGGCTCCCGTCCAGCCAACCTTCGGGGGTGTCCGCGTAGCCTGGAGCCCGTGAAATCCTGGAGGACCGCGCTCGGCGCATTCGTCATCGACGTGGCCCTCGTGACCCTTTTCGTGCTCGTCGGGCGGCGCAGCCACGGTGAGGCGAACTCCGTCCTCGGCATCATCGACACCCTCTGGCCGTTCCTCGTCGGCCTGATCGTCGGCTGGCTGGTGACCTGGGCGTGGTACCGCCCGCTGGCGATCGTCTGGCCCGGCATCCCGATCTGGCTGATGACCGTCGCCGTCGGGATGCTCATCCGCACCGCCGCAGGCCAGGGCGTGCAGCCGTCGTTCATCGCGGTGGCGGCTGTCGTGCTCGGAGCGTTCCTCGTCGGCTGGCGTCTGATCGCGCTGCCGTTCGTGCGGCGGCGCCGAACGCTGGCGGCGGCGCACCAGGTCGCGGTCGACCGGGCCGTGCGCTAGCGTCCGCTCAGCCCACCAGATGCAGCTCCCTGCTGGAGTTGTTCAGCCGGTGCGCGCCGTCTTCGCCCGCGACGACGATGTCCTCGATCCGGACGCCGAATCGCCCGGGCAGATAGATTCCCGGCTCGATCGAGAAACACATCCCCGCCTCGATCGGATGCTGCTCGCCCTCCACCAGGTACGGCGGCTCGTGCGTCGTCACGCCGATGCCGTGTCCGACCCGGTGGATGAAGAACTCGCCGAAACCGGCGTCGCGGATGACCCGCCGGGCGGCGCGATCGATCTCCTCGCACGGGACGCCGACGGCCACGGCCTCGAACGCGGTCTGCTGCGCGAGGGCCACCACGTCGAACACCTCGCGTTCCTCGTCGGTCGGCTCACCCACGTGGACCGTCCTGGTCGTGTCGGACCCGTAGCCGTCGAGCAGGCCGCCGAAGTCGAGCACGACCATGTCGCCGTCGGCGATGGTCCGCGACCCGGGCTCGTGGTGCGGGTCGGCGCCGTTCGGTCCGGAGGCGACGATCGTGAAGTCGACCTGCGAGTGACCGTGCTCGCGCAGCAACCGGTCGAGGTCTGCGGCGACCTGCTCCTCGGTGCGCCCGGCGAACGGGACGCGCAGGATGTCGTCGAAGGTCGCGTCGGCAGCGGCGCCCGCCGCCGCGAGCCGGTCGACCTCGTCGGCCGACTTCACCGCCCGCAGCATCGGCAGGGCGGTCGAGATGGCCGCGAAGCGCGCGTCGGGCAGCTTCTCTTGGAGGCCGAGCAGGTGCATCGCCCAGGTGGCGTCGGAGATCGCGTAACGGCCGTCCGGGCGGAGCAGGGCGGCCGCGGGGACGTATTCGTCCTCCCCGTCGGACCAATCGCGCAGGCGGATCGCCCCGGCTGCGCGCGTCTCGGCCGCGCCGCGGTGTTCGAGCGCGGGGACGAGCATGGTGGGCTCGCCCTGCGCCGGGATCACCAGCAGCGTGATGCGTTCGGTTGTGGCGACGGGAAGGTAGTCGGCGAAGTAGGCGAGATCGGGACCGGGCGCGATCACCAGCCCGTCGAATCCCGCCGCTTCGGCCTGGCGCGCCCCGCGCTCCAGGCGCTCGGCGAAGTGCCGCGCGGTGATGTCCTGCATGTGCGTCTCCCTCCGGGGCGACCCGGTCACTCCTCGATCGGCCCGAGCCACGCGTTCGCGACGGTGTTGTGCGCCGACTCGGCGTCGGACGGGTGGAAGATCCCGGCCAGGACGTCGCGGTACAGACGCCCCAGCTCGCTGCCGGAGAAGAACGTCGAGCCGCCCGAGACACGGATGGCCTGATCCACGACGCGTCGGGCCGTCTCGGTGGCGCGCACCTTCAGCCCGACCAGCTTCGGGAACCAGAGACGGCCGTGGTCGGCCAGCGCGTCGACGTCGCCGGCCAGCGCATCCAGCTGGGGGAGCAGCGCATCCTGCTCGATCGCGGCCTCGGCGACGCGCCAGCGGATGTCCGGGTCGTTCGCGTAGCTGCGCCCATCGTTCTTGAGGCTGGTGCGGCGGTGGGCCGCCTTCACTGCGAGATCGAGCGCCCGCGCGCCGATGCCGGTGTAGACGGAGGCGAGCAGGATCTCGAAGTTCGCGAAGATGGCGAACACGAGCGGATCGGGGTTCGGGCCGGGGTCGAGGCGACGCACGACGCGGTCGGCGGGAGCGCGGGCGCCGTCCAGCACCGTCGTGTTGCTCTGGGTGGCGCGCATGCCGAGGGTGTCCCAGTCCTCGCGGATCTCGAACCCGCCGCCGGTGCGCTCGATGAAGCCGTAGACGATCTTCGGGGCGTCGTCGCTCGTGGTGTCGAGCCCCATCGTGCCGAGCCGGGTCCAGGCCGGGGAGAGCGATGTGAAGATCTTGCGCCCGTGGAAACGGTACGACCCGTCGGGCTCCGGCCGCGCCTCCGTCGTCGAGCCGAACAGCACCAGGTCGTTGCCCGCTTCGCTGAGGCCGAAGGCGAAGATCTCGCCCTTCCCGGCCTCGCGCAGCACGAATTCGAGGGAGTCGTCGCCGCGGTCGCGGAGGGTCTTGGCGATGCCCGTCCAGACCAGGTGCATGTTCACGGCGAGGGCGGTCGCGGGAGCCGCTCCGGCCAGTCGCGCCTGAAGTCGCGCGGTCTGCTGCAGGCTGAGCCCCAGCCCGCCCAGCTCGGTCGGGACGAGGGCGCGCAGGTACCCTTCGTCGGCCAGTTCGGCGAAGTCTTCGGTGAAGAACCGGTTGTCGCGGTCGTAGCCGGCGGCCCGCTCCCGGAAGCGGGAGAGGAGGTCGTCGGAGAGGAGGCTGCTCGCGGGGGAGGTGTCGTGCTCGGTCACGTTCCTCACCCTAGGCGAGCGCGACCGGGCACGGCAGGCCCCCGGCAGTTCTGTGGAAAGCCGGGGGCTGTGGAGGATTACTGGGCGGTGTATCCGCCGTCGACCAGGTGGTAGCTGCCCGTGATGAAGCTGGCGGCGTCGGACGCGAGGAACGCGACGAGGGACGCGACCTCTTCGGGCTCGCCGAGGCGGCCGAGCGCGTGCTTGCCCTCGAGGAACGCCAGGGTGTCGGCGTCGAGGTTCGAGGCGACGAGCGGCGTGCGGATGAAGCCCGGGCCGACCGCGACGACGCGGACCTTCTGCCCGGCGTACTCGAGCGCGGCGTTCTGCGTCAGGCCGAGGAGGGCGTGCTTCGCGGTCACATACGCGGACGAGTTCGCGAATCCGACGCTGCCCAGGATGGACGCCATGTTCACGATGGCGCCGCCTCCGTTCGCCGCGATGGCGTCGAGCTGGGGCTGCATCCCGTAGAAGACGGCATTGAGGTTGACCTCGATGACCTTCCGCCAGGCGTCGAGCGGGTACTCGCCGACCGGAGCGGACGCGCCGCCGATCCCGGCGTTGTTCACCGCGATGCGCAGCGGGGCGAGCTCGTTCGCCGCGGCGACGCTCGCCGTCGCGAAGTCCGGGTCGGTCACGTCGCCGGCGAGGGCGCGCGCGGTGCCGCCCGCTGCCGTGATCTCGTCGGCGACGGCCTTCGCGTGCTCCTCGTCGAGGTCGGTCACCAGGACCGACGCGCCGCTCGCCGCCAGAGTCAGGGCGACGGCACGGCCGATGCCCGAGCCGCCTCCGGTCACGATCGCGGACCGGTCGGCGACATCGTACTGAGCCATGAAGATCTCCTTTCGTTATCCGACAACTGTCGGATAACTCCATTGTACGATCGTGCGGTGGATGCACGCCAGCAGAAGACGCTCGCCCGGCTCAGCGCCACCATCCTCGACCTCGCCGGCCGCGGACCGGTGAGCGAGGTCACGGTCAGCGCGCTCGCCGCCGCCGCCGGCGTCCACCGGTCGACGGTGTACGAGTACGCGCCGTCGCCCGCTGCGCTGCTGGAGAGCGTGCTGCGGTCGGAGCTGGACGCGCTGCGCGCCGAGTTCCTCGTCGACGTCGAGCCGTCGGACGCAGCGGCCGCCGTCGTGGGGGTCACCCGCGCCGTCCTGCGGCACGTCGACGACCACGACATCGTCTACCGCCGCGGCCTCGGGACCGACAGCGGCGCCGCGAGCCTGCACGCCATGCTCAGCGAGCACTTCCAGGCGTCGATCGAACTCCTGCTCGACCAGCACAGCCTGGTCGTCCCGGCGAACGACGACATGGAGCGGCGGGCCATCGCGCGCTACCTCGCCGACGGGATCATCGGCGCGATCGACGTGTGGCTCACCCGGCCGCGGCCTCGAGACGTGGATGCGTTCCTCTCCCTGGTGCGGCGGATCACGCCCGCGTGGTGGCCGGGAAGCGGCGGTGCGCAACCCCCCGACACCGCCTCCGGCGCGGCCTAGGCTGATGGCATGGAACAGCGCATCCTCGGCGGGACAGGACGGGAGGTGTCGGTCGTCGGACTCGGCACCTGGCAGCTCGGAGCGGACTGGGGGGACGTCTCCGAAGACGACGCCCTCGGCGTGCTGGAGGCGGCGGCGGAATCCGGTGTCACCTTCTTCGACACGGCCGACGTCTACGGCGACGGCCGCAGCGAGCAGCTCATCGGGCGGTTCGTGACGGAGCACCCCGAACTGCCGCTCACCGTCGCCACCAAGATGGGGCGGCGCGAGGCGCAGGACCCGGCTAACTTCACCCTGCCGAAGTTCCGCGAGTGGACGGACCGCTCGCGCCGCAATCTCGGCGTCGACCGGCTGGATCTGGTCCAGCTGCACTGCCCTCCCACTCCGGTGTTCTCGACCGACGCCGTCTACGACGCGCTCGACACGCTCGTCGAGGAGGGCGTGATCGAGAACTACGGCGTCAGCGTCGAGACGGTGGACGAGGCCCTCGCGGCGATCGCCCGGCCCGGCACGGCCACGGTGCAGATCATCCTGAACGCCTTCCGCCTCAAGCCGCTCGACCGTGTGCTTCCCGCCGCGCGCGCGGCCGGTGTCGGCATCATCGCGCGGGTGCCGCTCGCCTCGGGGCTGCTGAGCGGCCGGTACAGCGAGCAGACGACGTTCGCGGCCGACGACCACCGCAACTACAACCGTCACGGCGAGGCGTTCGACGTGGGCGAGACGTTCTCTGGTGTCGACTTCGAGGAGGGTGTGCAGGCGGCGCGCGAGTTCGCCGAGCTGGTGCCGGAGGGTGCGACGCCGGCGCAGGCCGCCATCGCGTGGATCATCGCGCAGGACGGCGTCACCACCGTCATCCCGGGCGCGCGCTCGCCGGAGCAGGCGCGCGCGAACGCGGCTGCCGCCGCCGTGCGCCTCCCCGACGGCTTCGACGCGGCCGTGCACCGCATCTACGACACGCACTTCCGCGCCTCCATCCACCCCCGCTGGTAGCCCACCCCCGCCGAGTGGTGACACCTGGTCGCAACTCGTCCCGGATTCCGGCATCGACTCACCATTCGCTGACCAGGGCGCGACGGATTCGGGTGAAGACGTCGGTAGGGTCGGCGAGATCCGAGGCGGTCACCCGGATGACACGCCAGCCGAGGTCCTCCAGCGCGCCCTGACGACGGATGTCCTTATGCCACTGCCGCCGCTCGACGCGGTGATGGTCGCCCTCGTACTCCACGACGAGCCGCTGGTCGGGGTAGGCCATGTCCACGCGCGCGACGAACTGGCCGTCCCGGGCATGGATCCGGTAGTTCAGGCAGGGCGGTGCGAGACCCTCGTCGTGGAGCAGGACCCGGAAGACGCTCTCGGCGGGCGACTCGGCGCCCTGGCGGATCAGCGGCAGGGCAAGGCGAGCCGTGGCGATCCCGCGGCGCCCAGCGGACGACTCGATCTCGTGCGCCAGGGATTCCGCCGACGCGAGTTCGCATGCGAGGAGGTAGTCGCCGACCGCGACGAGCTCGGCGCGACGGAGAACGGACGCGAGATCCAGCCAGGTATGCTCCGGTCCGGTCAGCGGCAGTCCGGTGCGGTGGTCTGGAGCGAGGCGCCGCGCAGAGTGGCCGACGACGCCGGCGATCTGCGGTGCACGGGAGGGCGCCTCCACCGTGACGTGAACGGGATCGTCACCCCGCAGCCGCTCGGGCAGGGGGATGCCGTACAGGCGCGCTGCGGTGATGTGGCTGAACGCCATGCCCTCCGGCCGGTGGAGCAGAAGTGCCCGGCAGCGCACCCGAAGATCTGCGCCCGCTGGCGCCCGCACGCCGCGCACGGGCCGCTCGAGGTCGCGACGGCGCAGCCGACCCGGCCCGACGCCCCGCACCGCGGCGTCGGACACCCGGAACGGCGCCCAGGAGAACTCGGCTGGCAGAGGAACGGCGTATCGACCCATCCCGCCACCCTGCCGGAGGCGCTCTTTTCCTGCCCGAACTTATCCACACCCGCCGATCGAGTCGTGAGTCGTTGCCGGAAAGGTGACCGAGTTGCGACAGGATGTCGCAACTCGGTCAGGAGGGCTGGACGGGGACGGGCTCGGTGTCGGGGATGGGGGAGGCGTCGCGACCCCGCAGGTCGGGGTGGATGCGGTGCGCCAGGGCGGGCACGACGAAGCCGACCAGGGCGAACGCCCCGGCGACCCAGAAGGCTCCGACCGCACCGACGCCGTCGATGAGGAAGCCGGCCAGCGCCGAGCCGAGCGCGGCACCGATCAGCTGCCCGGTTCCGACCCAGCCGTACGCCTCCGCCGTGTCGGAGAACTTCACACTCGCGGACACGATGGCGAACAGCACGGCGAGGGCGGGCGCGATGCCGAGTCCGGCGACGAGCAGCGTGAGCGACATCCCCCACCACGACCACAGCATGAAGGTCGACAGCACCACGCCGACGAACACGATGAGCATGCGCCGCGCGGTCGCCCACGGCCCGATCGGCACGTGGCCGAAGGCGAGGCCGCCGACCAGCGAACCGAGCGACCAGATGGCGAGCACGATCCCGGCGAGCGGAGAGCCCTCGCCGAACGTGGCGACGACACCGGCCTCGACCGCCGAGCAGGAGCCGATCAGCAGGAAGCCGACGACCGTCGCGAGCAGGACGGGCGGCCGCGCCAGCACCGTCCCGAACCGCCGCTTGCTGCGGGGGATGCGCACCCGGCCCACCTCGGGCGACGAGATGAACCAGCAGCCGCCGGCGAGCATGATCGCCACCGACATCAGGATGCCCTCGACGGTGCCGATCTGCGTCGAGACGAAGGTGATGGCGACCGGTCCGGCGATCCAGATGATCTCCTGCGCCGAGGCGTCGAGCGAGAACAGCGGCGTCAGCTGCCGCGAGTTGACCATCTTCGGGTAGATGGTGCGCACGGCCGGCTGGATGGGCGGCATGCTCAGCCCGGCGAAGAACGCGACGCCCATGGTGAGGGGGATGGGCATGACGAAGATGCCGATCGCCGCGACCGCCACGGAGCACAGGGCGAGGGTGGTCCAGAGCACGGCGCGCATGCCGAGGACGCCCATCAGCCTGCTGGTCATCGGGCCGGCGATGGCCTGCCCGATGCTCATGGCGCCGAGCACCAGTCCGGCGGCGGCGTACGAGTCGTGGACGCGCTCGATGTGCAGCAGGAAGGCCAGCGACAGCATCCCGAACGGGAAGCGGGCGGTGAGCTGAGCCGCGATGATGCGGGCGACGCCCGGCGTCTTCAGGAGGCTCGAGTAGGTGCTCACGACTATCCACACTATCGGTCGCGGAGGCCGTTCCGCGGGATCATCCACACGGTCCATCCCCACTTTGCGGGGTGTGGAAACTGTGCATAACTTCTCCCCATCTGTGGACGACACGCCCACTAGATGTGGGGGAGTGGAAATGTCGGACCCCCGCTATATAGTGGTCGAGCACACAGAGCCGGTCAGCCTCCCCCCGATGCGGGAAGGCACGGTTCCGCGGGGATTTCCGCCGCTCAGGCGGCTTAGCGAATGAGGGAGAGACAGTGGCAATCACAGTCGTGAAGCGCAACGGCGAGCGCGAGCCGTACGACGCCAACAAGATCAACCTGGCCATCGAGAACGCGGCCAAGGGACTCGACGAGAACATCACGTGGGTGACGCAGATCGCGAGCGAGCTCGAGCTCACGCTGTTCGACGGCATCACGACCCAGCAGCTGGACGAGGCGGTCATCCAGGTCGCCCTCCAGAACGTCAAGGACGACCCGGCGTTCGACACCGTCGCCGCGCGCCTCCTCCTCAAGACCATCTACAAGCGTGTGCTCGGCGACTACGAGAGCCACGACGAGCTGGTCGAGCTGCACACCTCCCGCTTCCGCGGCTACATCGAGCGCGGCGTCGCCGAGACGCTGCTCGACGGCCGCTTCACCACCGCCTTCGACCTCGACCGCCTGGCCGGCTACCTCGACCCCGCGCGCGACGAGCTGCTGAAGTACATCGGCGTCGTCACCCTCAACAACCGCTACGGCATCAAGGCCCGCAACGGCGACTCCCTCGAGGTGCCGCAGTTCTTCTGGATGCGCATCGCCATGGGCCTCTCCCTCAACGAGGCCGACCCCACCAGCCACGCGATCGCGTTCTACGACAAGATGTCGAAGCTCGAGTACCTGGCCGCCGGCTCGACCCTCGTCAACGCAGGCACCGCCTACCCGCAGCTCTCCAACTGCTTCGTCATGGAGATGCAGGACGACATCGAGCACATCGCGAAGAGCGTCCGCGACGTCATGTGGCTCACCAAGGGCACCGGCGGCATCGGCCTGTCGGTCACCAAGCTGCGTGCGCAGGGCTCGCCCATCCGCTCCAACAACACCACCTCCACCGGCCCCATCCCGTTCATGCACACGATCGACTCGGTGCTGCGGGCGGTCAGCCGCGGCGGCAAGAAGTTCGGCGCCCTCTGCTTCTACATGGAGAACTGGCACATGGACTTCCCGGAGTTCCTCGACCTCCGCCAGAACTCCGGCGACCCGTACCGCCGCACCCGCACGGCGAACACCGCGGTGTGGATCAGCGACGAGTTCATGAAGCGCGTCCAGAACGACGAGGACTGGTACCTCTTCGACCCGCTGGAGGTCGCCGACCTCAACGAGCTGTACGGCAAGGCCTTCTCGGAGCGCTACGCGCACTACGTCGCAGAGGCCGAGGCCGGCAACCTGAAGATGTTCAAGAAGATCAGCGCCCGCGCGCAGTTCAAGGACATCCTGATGAGCCTCCAGACCACCAGCCACCCGTGGCTGACCTGGAAGGACACGATCAACAACCGTGCGCTCAACAACAACACGGGCACCATCCACCTCTCCAACCTGTGCACCGAGATCACGCTGCCGCAGGACCGCGACAACGTCTCGGTCTGCAACCTCGCGTCGATCAACCTGTCGCGTCACCTGGTCGACGGGAAGATGGACTGGGAGCGCATCGAGGCCAGCGCCCGCCAGGCGGTCCGCCAGCTCGACAACCTCATCGACATCACCGTGTCGAGCGTTCCGGAGGCCGACTTCTCCAACCAGCAGAACCGCGCCATCGGCCTCGGCGTCATGGGCTTCACCGACATCGTCGAGAAGCTCGGCCTGAGCTACGAGAGCGAAGAGGCCTACGCCCTGATCGACGAGATCATGGAGCACGTCTCCTACGCCGCCATCGACGAGAGCGCCGACCTGGCGCAGGAGCGCGGTGCGTACCCGAACTTCGAGGGCTCCCGCTGGTCGCAGGGTCTGGTGCCCTACGACTCCATCGCCCTCACCGAGGCCGACCGCGGCATCCCGATCACGGTGGACCGCACCATCCGCCTCGACTGGGACCGCCTCCGCGAGAAGGTCAAGGGCGGTATGCGCAACGCCACCCTCATGGCCATCGCGCCGACGGCGTCCATCGGTCTCGTCGCGGGCACCACGCCCGGCTTCGACCCGCAGTTCTCGCAGATCTTCAGCCGTTCGACCTCCTCGGGCAAGTTCCTCGAGGTCAACCGCAACCTGGTCGAGACACTGCAGGAGCGCGGCATCTGGCAGGACGTCCGCGAGGCGATCCTGCGGTCGCAGGGCGACATCCAGAACATCGCGGAGATCCCGGACGAGGTGAAGGCCACGTTCAAGACGAGCTTCCAGCTCTCGCCGTACGCCTTCATCGAGGTCGCGGCCCGCGCGCAGAAGTGGATCGACCAGGCGATCAGCCGCAACATGTACCTCGAGACGCGCGACCTCGGCGACATGATGGACATCTACTACGCGGCCTGGGAGAAGGGCGTCAAGACGACGTACTACCTCCACATGAAGCCGCGCCACCAGGCCGAGCAGTCGACCGTCAAGGTCAACAAGGCCGAGGAGATCAGCGGTGGCCGCAAGGGCTTCGCGACCGTCGGGGCTCCGGCTCCCTCGGCCGCTCCCGCGGTGACCGAGACGGCTCCGGCCGCGGCGCCCGCTCGCCGTGGCTTCGGCTTCGGCGGACTCGCGACGGGTGGTGAGAGCAAGTGAACAGCACCAAGATCGAGGAGCCAAACCTCTTCGATGGATACGTCGTGCCGGTCGACCCGATGGACGACCTGCAGTGCGAGTCCTGCCAGTAACCCGCCGACCGAACGAATAACGAAAGAGACGGAACACCATGGGGATTCTGGGAACGGGAATCGAAGAGGGCCTGCTGCTCAAGCCGGTCACGTACCAGTGGGCGATGGACCTCTACGACCAGGCCGTCGCGAACACCTGGTTCCCGAACGAGATCCAGCTCGGTGAGGACATCGCCGACTTCAAGCGGATGACCGACGAGGAGCGCCACGCGGTCACCTTCCTGATGAGCTACTTCAACCCGAACGAGCTGCTCGTCAACAAGGCCCTCGCCTTCGGTGTCTACCCTTACATCAACGCGGCGGAGGCGCACCTCTACCTCGCCAAGCAGATGTGGGAGGAGGCGAACCACTGCATGTCGTTCGAGTACGTCCTCGAGACGTTCCCGATCGACCGCGAGCAGGCCTACAACTCCCACGTCGACGTGCCGTCGATGGCGAAGAAGGAGGAGTTCGAGGTCCGGTTCATCAAGCGGATGACCGAGCAGGCGCTCGACATCACGACGACCGAGGGCAAGCAGGACTTCATCCGCAACCTGGTGGCGTACAACGTCATCCTCGAGGGGATCTGGTTCTACTCGGGCTTCATGGTGGCGCTCTCGTTCCGCCAGCGGAACCTGCTGCGCAACTTCGGCTCGCTCATCGACTGGGTGGTGCGCGACGAGTCGCTGCACCTCAAGTTCGGCATCAACCTCATCCTGACGGTGCTGGAGGAGAACCCGGACCTGCAGACGCCGGAGTTCGCCGCCGAGATCCGTCAGATGATCCTGGACGCCGTCGAGATGGAGGAGCAGTACAACCGCGACCTCCTCCCGGGCGGCATCCTGGGCCTGAATGCCAACTACATCAACCAGTACGTGAAGTACCTGGCCGACCGCCGCCTGGAGGAGCTGGGCTTCGAGGCCGAGTACAAGGTCTCCAACCCGGCCAAGTGGATGGCGACCGCCAACGACACGCTGGAGCTGGTGAACTTCTTCGAGTCGACCAACACGTCCTACGAGTCGAACGCCAAGGCCTCCACCGGACGCTGATATGACCTCGGAGATCTCTCCGCTGATCACCGCCGCCGCGCTGGACGTCGCTCTCGGGGCTGAATCCCTGTGGAGCGGCGCCGGCCGGCGGCGTTCGGCGTGGCGCGTGCTCGATGTGCGCTGGAAGCTGGGCGGCCCGCCCGGACGCGAGGAGTACGAGCGCGGGCACATCCCCGGTGCCGTGTACGTCGACCTGGACACCGAGCTCGCCGGGCACGGGGAGCCGGCGGACGGGCGCCACCCGCTCCCCACGGCCGAGGCCTTCCAGGAGGCCGCGCGACGCTGGGGCCTCGGCGACGGCGACGCCGTCGTGGTCTACGACGACGCCTCCGGCACGTCGGCCGCCCGCGCCTGGTGGCTGCTGCGCCACGCGGGCGTGCGCGACGTGCGGGTGCTCGACGGCGGGATCGCCGCGTGGCGCGACGCGGGCATGCCGCTGGAGAAGGGGCCTGGGGCGACGCCGATCCCCGGCAGCATCACCGTGCGCTTCGGCGCCCTTCCGACCCTCGACGGCGACGCGGCTGCCGCGCTCGCCGCCGACGCGCGAGGGGTGCTGCTGGATGCGCGCGCGGGCGAGCGGTTCCGCGGCGAGGTGGAGCCCGTGGACCCGCGACCCGGTCACATCCCGGGCGCCGTGAGTGCGCCGACCACCGACAACCTCGGGACGGACGGGCGGATGCTCCCGGCCGACGCCCTGGCGCAGCGGTTCGAGGGCCTCGGCATCGGCGCCGACACGCCCGTCGGCGTGTACTGCGGATCGGGCGTCACGGCCGCCCACGAGGCGCTCGCCATGGTCACCGCCGGGCTGCCGATGCCGGCCCTGTACGCGGGCTCCTACTCGGCGTGGTCGAACGACCCGGAACGGCCGGTCGTTACGGGAGCGTGACCTCGGCAGCGCGGGAGCGGCGACCGACGCCTCCCGCGCGGGTTTCGCAGCGCGTCCACGCACGATTCCACGAATTCCGCTGCCGGATTGCACGAAACCTTCCGGAAACGTCCGCGAAAAACGCCGTTCTCTGCGCGAATTAGTGTTGAGGTGCGGCAACGCCGCTGGGGTATCCTCCCCTTACCCTTGCAATACGCATCAGGCACATTCCTGCACAGGAAGAAGGACAACGACAATCATGCGCATTCGTACCGCGGTTCCCATCGCCGCAGTCGCCGCCGTCGCAGCGCTCGCGCTCAGCGGCTGTGTCGACAACAGCACCCCGTCCGGCAGCTCAACGTCGAGCTCGGCCTCGGACGTGAAGAAGGACGACACCCTCGCCGGGCAGCTGCCCCAGAAGATCAAGGACGCCGGCAAGCTCGTCGTCGGCATGGACAACACGTACCCGCCGAACGAGTACAAGGACGACAACGCCCAGCCCGTCGGCTGGGAGGTCGACCTCGCCAAGGCCATCGGCGACAAGCTGGGTGTGAAGACGGAGTTCGCGATCGCGAAGTTCGACAACATCATCCCGAGCGTCGCCGGCGGCAAGGACGACTACGGCATGTCGTCGTTCACCGACACCACCGAGCGCGAGCAGCAGGTCGACTTCGTCAATTACTACTCGGCCGGCATCCTCTGGGCCTCCCAGAAGGGCAAGAACATCGACCCGGACAACGCCTGCGGCCTGAAGGTCGCCGTCCAGTCGACGACGTACGAGGACACCGACGAGGTTCCCGCCAAGTCGAAGAAGTGCACCGATGAGGGCAAGCCCGCCATCCAGGCGCTCCGCTACGACACGCAGGACGACGCGACCAACGCGGTCATCCTCGGCAAGGCCGACGCCCTCAGCGCCGACTCGCCCGTCACCCTGTACGCGATCTCGAAGTCGAACGGCAAGCTCGAGGCGGCCGGCAAGACCTTCGACGAGGCGCCGTACGGCCTCCCCGTCAAGAAGGACTCGGAGCTGACCCCGGTGCTGCAGAAGGCCGTCCAGGCCCTCATCGACGACGGCACCTACAAGAAGATCCTCGACAAGTGGGGCGTCGCCGACGGTGCCGTCGAGAAGGCCGAGGTCAACGCGGCCTCGAAGGGCTGACCTTCATGTCACAGAGCAACACCGCCCGGCCGGCGACGGGATCCGTCCCGTCGCCGGGCGGGACCCGTCCCGAGCCGATCAAGGCGATCAAGCTCCGGCACCCCTGGCGCATCGTCATCGCGGCGATCCTCATCCTCCTGCTGGTCTGGTTCATCGTGGACGCCTCCCAGCGCGAGGCCTACGGCTGGCAGTACGTCGGCAAGTACGTCTTCGACAAGCGCATCAGTGCTGCTGCGCTCGTGACCCTCCAGCTGACGATCTACTCCATGATCATCGGCGTCGTGCTCGGCCTCATTCTGGCCGTCATGCGCCTCTCGCCGAACCCGGTCGTGAAGTCGGTCGCCTGGCTCTACCTCTGGATCTTCCGCGGCACGCCTGTGTACGTGCAGCTGGTCTTCTGGGGCCTGTTCTCGCTGATCTATCCGCAGATCTTCCTCGGCGTGCCGTGGACCCAGGTCGGCTTCACCCTCGACCTCGGGTTCATGCAGAACGCCTTCATCATCGCGGTGATCGGCCTCGCGCTGAACGAGGCGGCGTACATGGCGGAGATCGTGCGCGCCGGTCTGCTCTCGGTGGACGAGGGCCAGGAGGAGGCGGCGACGGCGCTCGGCATGTCGTGGTGGCAGACCATGACCCGGATCGTCATCCCGCAGGCCATGCGCGTCATCATCCCGCCGACCGGCAACGAGGTCATCTCGATGCTGAAGACGACCTCGCTGGTGGCGGCGATCCCGCTGACGACCGACCTCTACGGTGTCGCACGCGACATCTCGGCGGTCACCTACACGCCCATCCCGCTGCTCATCGTGGCGTCGCTCTGGTACCTGCTGTTCACGTCCCTGCTGATGGTGGGCCAGTACTTCCTGGAGAAGCGGTTCTCCCGCGGCGTCAACGCGCGCCGCCCGGACCGCAACGAACCGGCCCTCGCGACGGGCGCGCTCCCCGCGGCCGGAGCACCGGACGGCAACGACCTCGGAGGCAAGGGATGACCGACACGAAGACCCCCATGGTTCTGGCCGAGGGCGTCTCGAAGAGCTTCGGCTCGAACGAGGTGCTCAAGAGCATCGACCTCAAGGTCAACCCGGGCGAGGTGCTGTGCATCATCGGCCCGTCGGGCTCCGGCAAGTCCACCTTCCTCCGCTGCATCAACCACCTGGAGCGCGTCGACGCCGGCCGGCTCTCGGTCGACGGCGAGGTGGTCGGCTACCGGCAGCACGGCGACAAGCTGTACGAGCTGAAGCCCAAGGAGGCCGCCCGGCAGCGCCGCGAGATCGGGATGGTGTTCCAGCGGTTCAACCTGTTCCCGCACATGACGGCGCTGGAGAACATCATCGAGGCGCCCATCCGCGTGAAGGGGCTTTCGAAGGCGAAGGCGGTGGAGCGGGCGACCGAGCTGCTGGCCCGCGTCGGGCTCAGCGACAAGGGCGACCACTACCCGTCGCAGCTGTCCGGCGGTCAGCAGCAGCGCGTCGCGATCGCGCGTGCGCTCGCGATGGACCCCAAGCTGATGCTGTTCGACGAGCCGACGTCGGCGCTCGACCCCGAGCTCGTCGGCGAGGTGCTGGATGTGATGAAGGGCCTGGCCGCGAGCGGCATGACCATGGTGGTCGTGACGCACGAGATGGGCTTCGCCCGCGAGGTCGCCGACGAGCTGGTCTTCATGGACGGCGGCGTGGTCGTCGAGTCCGGCGACCCGCGCGAAGTGCTCAGCAACCCGCAGCACCAGCGGACGCAGGCGTTCCTCTCGAAGGTGCTCTAGCCTCCCGCCATCGGCTCCGGAGTTTCTCCGCCTCGACACGGCGTGTCGGTGCGAAAAACTCCGGAGCCGATAGCATCGCGGGGTGGATGCGAAGCGGCCTGTGGTGTTCGTGACCGGTGCGAGCCGGCCGGGGTCGATCGGCGACGCGATCGCCCGGAACCTCGCGTCGATCGGGTTCGACGTCGCGTTCGGGTACTGGGACGGCTACGACTCGGATATGCCGTGGGGTGCGCATCCCGCCGAGCATGAGGCTCTGGCGGAGGAGCTGCGCCGGCTGGGCGCGCGCGCTCTTCCGGTATCCGTCGACCTGGCGGATGCGGAGGCGCCGGCCGCCGCTGTCGCGCGGGTGCGCGACGAGCTCGGACCGGTGCAGGCGCTGGTGATGAGCCACGCGCACTCGGTCGACAGCGGCATCCTCGACACGTCGGTGGAGGCGTTCGACCGGCACTTCGCCGTGAACACGCGCGGTTCGTGGCTGCTCATCCGGGCGTTCGCCGAGCAGTTCCCGTCCGGGGCGGCGGGTCTGGGGCGGATCGTCGCGCTGACCAGCGACCACACCGCGCACAACCTGCCCTACGGCGCGAGCAAGGGCGCGCTCGATCGCATCGTGAAGGCGGCGGCCGTCGAGCTCGCGCACCTCGGGATCACCGCGAACCTGATCAACCCGGGGCCGATCGACACCGGCTGGATGACGCCGGAGCTGGTCGAGCAGCTGACGGCGGAGACCGCCCTCGGCCGGCTGGGCCGTCCGCACGACACCGCCGACCTCGTCGCGTTCCTGCTCTCCGTGTCCGGCGGCTGGATCACCGGCCAGCTCCTCCACTCCAACGGTGGCTTCCACCTCGACGTCTGACCCGCCCCCGTCACACCGTCGAGTCCGCGATCTTTGCACGCGACACGCGGTGCGAACGTGCAAAGTTTGCGGACTCGACGGTGGGGCGGTGGGGGTCAGGAGGTGAGGACTTTGCGGATGCGCTGGAGGGAGACGGTCTCGGCCGTGCCGAGCGACTGCGCGAAGAGCGAGACGCGGAACTCCTCCACCATCCACCGCGCGTGCACCAGCGACGGCGGAGAGCCCGGTGCGAGCGGGATGCGTCCGCCGGCATCCGTGTAGAGCGCGACCGCGGTCTCCACCTGCGTCTGCCAGGCCCGGTCGCGGCCGGGGTTGGTGGGCAGCGCTTGCATCCGCTGCGTGATGCCCGCCAGGTAGCGCGGGAGGTGCCGCAGCTGCTCGAGGCCGGTCGCGGAGACGAACCCCGGATACACGAGCCCGGAGAGCTGGCCCTTCGCGTCGTTCAGCGCCGACAGATACGTCAGGGCCGTCACCCCCGCGATCGCCTTCTCGGCCGCGCGCGCGGCGGTGAGGATGCGGGTGACGAGTGCGACCGTCTCGAACATCGAGTCCATCACGATGCCGGAGACGCGATCGCGCACCGCCTCGAACTCGGCGCGCATGAACACCTGGCCGTCGGGCTTCATCCGGTACAGCACCGAGTCGACGACGGCGAGCAGGCAGTCGTCGAACAGCGCCTTGGTGTTCGGGTACGGGCTGGCGGCGAGCGTGAGCTTCTCGGTGGACGTGAGGTGCTGCTGCACGTACGCGACGGGCGAGGGGATGCTGGCGAGCAGCAGTCGGCGCACCCCGCCCGGCATCGCGCGTGCCTGCTCGGCGGGCGTTCCCATCAGGCGGATGCTGACCGCGTCGCCGTCGTCGACGAGCGCCGGGTAGGCGCGGATCACGTTCGTGGTGCCGCCCGGCCCGGTGTGCGTCGAGTCGACGAAGCGCGGGAGCTCGTCGAGGTCCCACGTGGTGAGTCCCGACCGCTCGATCGCGTTCGGCGTCCGCGCCTCGGCGACGGCGGCCACCGAATCGCGGGCCCGCGAGCGCAGCCGCTCCTGGAGGGCGGCGAGGTCCTTCCCGGCGGCGAGCGTGCGCCCGCGCTCCCCGACGACCTGGAAGGTCGGGCGCAGGTGAGCGGGGAGCCGGTCGAGGTCGAAGTCGGAGCCGCTGACGCGTGAGCCGGTCAGCCGCGAGATCGTCGCCGCGAGCGTGTCGGCGAGCGACGCCGCGGGCCGCTCGCCCTCGTGCGCGCGCATCCCGGCTGTCCCGGACAGCTCGCCGAGCAGGCGCTGCGCCCAGTCGGCGGCGGGCACGACCTGCCGGCGGATCGCCTTCGGCAGCGATTTGATCAGCGCCGTGACCAGCTCGTGGCGGAGTCCGGGCACCTGCCAGTCGAAGCCGTCGGGGAGGAGTCCGGCGAGCAGCGGAAGCGGCACCTGGACGGTGACCCCGTCGTCCTCGGCGCCCGGCTCGAACCGGTACCGCAGGGTCAGCCGCTGGTCGCCCTGCCGCCAGACCGGTGGGAAGGCGTCCTCGTCGACCTCGGCGGCCTCCTCGTCCAGAAGGGCCTCCGGCGTCATGGTGAGGAGGTCGGGCGTCTCCTGCCTGGCCTTCTTCCACCATCCCTCGAACGTGCGCGTCGACACCACATCGGCCGGGATGCGCGCATCGTAGAACTCGAAGACCGCCTCGTCGTCGTTGAGGATGTCGCGGCGGCGGGTGCGTTCCTCCAGCTCGCGCAGCTCGGCCCGCAGGGCGCGGTTGGCACGGTCGAAGGCCTGATGGGAGTCCCATTCGCCGTCGACGAGCGCGTGCCGGATGAACAGCTCCCGCGACAGCTCCCGGTCGATCCGCGCGTACTGCACGCGCCGGCGCGGGATGATCGGGACGCCGAACAGCGTCACCCGCTCGTAGGCGACGACGGAGCCCTGGCTCTTCTCCCAGTGCGGCTCGCTGTACTGCCGCTTGCAGAGGTCGCCGGCGATCGGCTCGGCCCAGGCCGGGTCGATGGCCGCGTTCATCCGCGCGAACAGCCGGGAGGTCTCCACCAGTTCTGCGCTCATCAGCGCGGAGGGCTGCTTCTTGGCGAGGGTGGATCCGGGAAAGATCACGAACCGGGTCTGCCGTGCGCCGAGGTATTCGGCCTGCCGGCTGCGCGGGCCCTTCCCCGCGCCCTTCGGAGCCGGCCCGCTCTCGCGCACATCCTTCAGCCCGATGTGCGAGAGCAGCCCCGCGAGCAGCGAGCGGTGGATGCCGTCGGGGTTCACGGACGGCTCCCCGATGGTCAGCCCGAGCGGCTTGGCGAGCTGGCGCAGCTGGCGGTAGACGTCCTGCCACTCGCGCACGCGCAGGAAGTTGAGGAACTCCGCCTTGCAGAGCCGGCGGAACGCGCTGGACGACAGCTCTTTCTGCTGCTCCTCGAGGTAGTTCCAGAGGTTCAGCAGGGTGAGGAAGTCGCTGGTCGGGTCGGCGAATCTGGCGTGCTTCTCGTCGGCGCTGCCGCGGCGCTCGACCGGCCGTTCGCGCGGATCCTGGATGGTGAGCCCGGCCACGATGGCCATGACCTCGCGGGAGGTGCCGTGCCGCTTCGATTCGACGACCATGCGGGCGAACCGGGGATCGATGGGGAGCTGGGCGAGCTGGCGGCCGACCGCCGTGAGCTTGGTGTCCTCCTTCGACGCCGTGATCGCGCCGAGCTCCGTGAGCAGGTCCAGGCCGTCCTTGATGCCGCGCGAATCGGGCGGGGTGAGGAACGGAAAGGCCGCGATGTCGCCGAGGCCGAGCGAGATCATCTGGAGGATGACGGCGGCGAGGTTGGTGCGCAGGATCTCGGGCTCGGTGTACTCGGGCCGCTTGGCGAAGTCCTCCTCCGAGTACAGCCGGATGGCGATGCCGTCGCTGGTGCGGCCGGAGCGGCCGGAACGCTGGTTGGCGCTGGCCTGCGAGATCGCCTCGATGGGGAGCCGCTGCACCTTCGCCCGTGTGCTGTAGCGGCTGATGCGGGCCGTTCCCGCATCCACCACGTACTTGATGCCGGGGACGGTGAGGCTGGTCTCCGCGACGTTGGTGGCGAGCACGACGCGACGCCGGGTGCCGGGGACGGTCGACGGCTGGAACACGCGGTGCTGCTCGGCGGAGGAGAGGCGGCCGTAGAGCGGCAGCACCTCGGTTCCCGGGAGGTTGCGGCCGCGGATGGCGTCGGCCGCATCCCGGATCTCGTTCTCGCCGGAGAGGAAAACGAGCACGTCTCCGCGTGCTTCGCGGTCGAGCTCGTCGAGCGCGTCGTTGATGCCCTGCAGGTAGTCGCGGTCGACCGACGGCACGGGATCCGGATCGTCGTCGTCGTCCTCCAGCGCCTCGGCGACCAGCGGGCGGTAACGGATCTCGACCGGGAAGGTGCGGCCGGAGACCTCGACGATCGGCGCGGGCGTGCCGTCCGGCGAGGCGAAGTGCCGGGCGAAGCTCTCCGGGTCGATGGTGGCGGACGTGATGATCAGCTTGAGGTCGGGACGCTTCGGCAGCAGCTGCTTGAGATAGCCGAGCAGGAAGTCGATGTTGAGGCTGCGCTCGTGCGCCTCGTCGATGATGATCGTGTCGTACGCGCGCAGCAGGCGGTCGCGGCGCAGCTCGTTGAGCAGGATGCCGTCGGTCATCAGCTTGATCCTGGTCGCCTTCGACACCCGGTCGGTGAAGCGGACCTGGTAGCCGACCAGCTCGCCGACGGACTGCCCCAGCTCCTCCGCGATGCGTTCGGCGATGGTGCGCGCGGCGAGGCGGCGCGGCTGCGTGTGGCCGATGCTGGTCCGGCCGAGCTCCAGGGCGATCTTCGGCAGCTGGGTCGTCTTGCCCGACCCGGTGGCGCCGGCGACGATCACGACCTGGTTGTCGCGGATCGCGCGCGCGATGTCCTCCCGCCTCCGGCTGACCGGCAGCTCGGGCGGGAAGACGATGCGGGGGAGGGTCGAGGTCGAAGACATGAGCCCTCCAGTCTACCGGCGTGCGCGTCCCGCCCGGACGGTCCGCACCCGGGGTCCTCACCCGTGGTCCCCGGCCGGGGGCGTTGCCCCGCGCCCGGGCGTGACGTAGGTTCTCCTCAACCGGTATCGGGTCCGGCGTCGACGAAGACGAGGAGAACCCATGAGTCACGGCTATGCGACCATGTCGGTCGCGAGCATCCTGGCGGAGACGGCGCATCGGATGCCCGACAACGTCGCCCTGATCTTCGCGGGGCAGGAGATCCGTTACAGCGAGCTGTGGGAGCAGACCCGCGCGTATGCGGGGGCGTTGCGGGAGCTGGGCGTCGGCCCGGGCGACAGGGTGGCGCTGATGCTGCCGAACATCCCCGACTTCCCCCGCTCGTACTACGCCGTCCTGGCGCTCGGCGGGGTCGTCGTGCCGATCCATGCGCTGCTGAAGGCCGACGAGATCGCGTACGTGCTGCGCGACTCCGGGGCGTCGCTGCTGATCTGCGCGGCGCCGCTCCTCGCCGAGGGCGCGCGGGGGGCCGCGCTCGCCGGCATCCCGACGCTGTCGGTGCTGGTACCGGATGAGATGTACGAGCAGGCGCCCTTCCCGCGGCTGGAGGAGCTCGCCGCCGCGGCGGACCCCGTCGACACGTACGTGCCGCGCGATCCCTTCGACACCGCGACGATCCTGTACACCAGCGGGACGACCGGCAAGCCGAAGGGGGCGGAGGGATGCCACTTCTCGCTGGTCGAGCAGGTCAACGTGCTGCTCTCCGGGACGCTGGACCTCGAACCCGACGATCGCATCCTCGGCTGTCTCCCGCTGTTCCACACGTTCGGGCAGACCTGCGTGATGAACATGGGCTTCCGGGCGGGAGCGGCGGTCGTGCTGGTACCCAAGTTCGACGGAGCCACGGCCCTGCAGTTGATGAACCAGCACGCCTGCACGGTCATGACCGGGGTCCCGACGATGTACATCGCGCTGCTGGAGGCCGCGAAGGCCAACCCGGACCGCCCGCCGCTGCGCTACGGGATGAGCGGGGGCGCGGCCATCCCGGTCGCGGTCATCGAGCGCATGAAGGAGGTCTACGGCATCGACGTGCACGAGGGTTACGGCCTCACCGAGACCTCGCCGGTGGCCTCCTTCAACCACCGCGGCCGGCCGACCCGGGTGGGCACGGTGGGCACGCCGATCTGGGGTGTGGATGTGGAGATCGCCGACGCCGAGGCGGACGACCGCATCCGGCTGCTCCCGCGCGGCGAGCTGGGCGAGATCGTCGTGCGCGGCCACAACCTGATGAAGGGCTACCTCAATCTGCCGGAGGCGAACGCGGAGGCCGTGGTCGACGGCTGGTTCCGCACCGGCGACCTGGGGACGAAGAGCGAGGACGACTACATCACGATCGTCGACCGCAAGAAGGACATGATCGTCCGCAACGGCTACAACGTGTACCCGCGCGAGGTGGAGGAGGTGCTGTCCGCGCATCCCGCCGTCGCCATGGTGGCCGTCTTCGGGGTGACGCACGAGACCCACGGGCAGGAGATCATGGCGGCGGTGACGCTGATGCCCGGCGGCGAGGCGGAGGCCGAGGAGCTGATCGCGTACGCCCAGGAGCGCGTGGCGGCCTACAAGTTCCCGCGGCGCATCGTGATCGTCGAGACCCTGCCGCTCGGACCGAGCGGGAAGGTGCTCAAGAGGGAGCTGGTGGCCCGGTTCGACGGTGACGCGATCATCGTCGACGAGGTGGACGAGGTAGTGGACGAGGAGTCGCGGCCGGTGGGATGACAGCCGCCGTGGTGCTGGTACCGTGGCGGATATGGTTGCAAACGCAAATACTCCGCTCCTGACCCTGAACAACGGGACGACCATCCCGCAGCTCGGCTTCGGCGTCTTCAAGGTCGATCCGGACGAGACCACCCGGATCGTGACCGACGCCCTCGAGGTCGGCTACCGCCACATCGACACCGCCGCGATCTACGGCAACGAGGAGGGCGTGGGCGCCGCGATCGCCTCCTCCGGCATCCCGCGCGACGAGCTCTTCGTCACCACCAAGCTGTGGAACGACCGCCAGACCGACGCGGAGGCGGCCTTCGACGAGTCGCTCGGCAAGCTGGGCCTCGACTACGTCGACCTGTACCTCATCCACTGGCCGACGCCGCAGAAGGACACCTTCGTGCAGGCCTGGACGTCGCTGGAGAAGATCTACGCGTCCGGTCGCGCCAAGGCGATCGGCGTCTCCAACTTCCTCGTTCCGCACCTCGAGAAGCTGCTCGCCAACACGGACGTGGTCCCGGCCGTCAACCAGATCGAGCTGCACCCGGCGCACCAGCAGCCGGAGGTGACCGCGTTCTCGCGCGAGCACGGCATCGCCATCGAGGCGTGGGGTCCGCTCGGCCAGGGCAAGTACCCGCTGTTCGAGACGCCCGAGGTGTCGCAGGCCGCGGAGGCGCACGGCAAGACGCCGGCGCAGGTCGTCATCCGCTGGCACCTGCAGACCGGGAACATCGTGTTCCCGAAGTCGAACTCCCGCTCCCGGATGGCCGAGAACTTCGACGTGTTCGACTTCGAGCTGACCTCCGACGAGATCGCGGCGATCAGCTCGCTGGAGCGCGAGGGACGCGTCAGCGCCCACCCGGACGAGGTCAACTGATCCACCGGCCGGGAGCGTGCGGCCCACCGCTGTCGCCGCTCCCGGCTAGGCTCGTCGGGTGAGGATCACGTCGGTCACGGGGAAGATCGCCTACGTCGTCGGCGTCTTCGCTTTCATCCTGCTGCTCAACGGGTTCGTCATCGCGAACCTCGTGAACGCCACCCTCGACGTGCTGATCGTCGCCGCCCTCAACGTGGCGTACGTGATCGTCGGGGTGCGCTGCTTCCGCGGCGCCGACGAGAACCGCACCGACCCGCGGCCGTGGTGGCGTGCGACCGCCCGGCCCGCTGCGGGGTTCTGGATCGGCGGCGGCCTGATCCTGCTGGCGTTCGTCTCGGGCGTCGGCGCGCTGGCCAGCCGCCCGGAGGGGGCGCTCATCCCGGCCGTCGCGTGCCTGACCTACGCCGTGCTCGGCACGTTCTACCTCAACTCGTCGGTTCGGCTGCACGGGATGGACCGGCCCGCCTGAGGGCGTGCGGGCAGGCGCGGCACCGCGGAGGGAAGCGCCGGGCTTCTCTTCCCCGGGCTTCCCTTCCCCAGGCTTCCCTTCGCGGGTCGCGGTCGTAGGGTGAGCGCATGGTGAATCGGCTCGCGGACGCGGTCAGCCCCTATCTGCGCGCTCACGCGGGCAACCCGGTCGACTGGTTCCCGTGGGGCGCAGACGCGTTCGCGGAGGCGCGGAGGCGGGATGTGCCCGTGCTGATCTCCATCGGGTACGCGACGTGCCACTGGTGCCACGTCATGGCGCGTGAGAGCTTCAGCGACCCCGTCGCCGCCGGCGAGCTGAACGCCCGATTCGTCGCGATCAAGGTCGATCGAGAAGAGCATCCCGAGGTGGATGCGGCCTATCTGTCGGCCGCGAGCGCATTCACCGACAACCTGGGCTGGCCGCTGACGGTGTTCGCCACCCCGGACGGGCGGGCGTTCTTCGCCGGCACCTACTTCCCGCCGGAGCCGGTCGGCGGGCGGGCCACCTTCCGGCAGGTGCTGGATGCGGTGGCCGACGCCTGGGAGAACCGGCGCGACGCCGTCCAGTCCGACGCCGCCCGCGTGGGGGAGGCGATGGCGGCGGCGGCCGCAGCGGCGACGGCGGTCGCCGACCTGCCCGACGACCGCGCTCTGGACGGCGCCGTCGAACGTCTCGCCGAGGCGGAGGATCCGCAGTACGGCGGCTTCGGGACCGCGCCGAAGTTCCCCGTCGCGCCGGTCCTCGGGTTCCTGCTCGCCCGCCCTGCCGGGCGCGAGCTGGCGCACCGCACCCTGCAGCGCATGGCGGACTCCCCGCTGCGCGACCCCGTCGACGGGGGGTTCTTCCGCTACGCCACCCGCCGTGACTGGAGCGACCCGCACTACGAGCGGATGCTGTACGACAACGCGCTCCTCCTCGACGCCTACGCCACGGCGTGGCAGCAGGGCGGCGCCGCGTGGGCCGAACGGACGGCCGACGGCATCGCCGCGTTCCTACTGGCGGTGCTGCGGCGACCGAACGGGGGCTTCGCGTCGGCGCAGGATTCGGAGAGCGTGATCGACGGCGCCCGGGTCGAGGGGACCTACTACCGGGTGGCGCCCGAGGAGCGGGCCCGGCTGGAGCCGCCGGAGGTCGACGCCAAGGTGCTGACCGGCTGGAACGGCTTCGCGATCGGTGCGCTCTCCCGCGCCGGTCGCATCCTGGACCGCCCGGCCTGGATCGCCGCGGCGCGGGAGACGGCCGACCTGCTGCTGACCCGGCACAGGCGGCCGGACGGGCTGCTGCTGCGCGCCTCCCTCGGCGACAGGGTCAGCGACGCGGAGGCGACGCTGGAGGACTACGGCGGGCTCGCCGGCGGTCTGCTGGAGCTCGCGCTCGCGGGCGGCGGACCGCGGTACGCCGCGGCCGCGCGCGATCTGGTGGACCTGTGCCTGGATGCGGCCGGCGAGGGGACGTGCCCCTTCGAGACCCCGGGCGGGGGCGACCCGGTGCTCGCCGCGACCGGACTGGCCGTGCGCGTCGACCCGAGCGAGGGCGCGTATCCGTCCGGGCTGAGCGCGACCGCGGCGGCGGCGCACACCCTCTACCTGCTGTCGGGGGAGCGGAAGTACGAGCGGGCGGCGCGCGAGGCGATGCGGATGGTGGCCGCGCAGGCCCCGCAGGTCCCGAGCGGGTTCGGGGCGTCGCTGACGCTGATGTCTCGGCTGGCGGAGGAGCCGGAGCAGCTGGTCGTGGTGCGGCCGGGTGGGGGCGGGACGGCCGGGGGTGCCGGAGACGGCGACCTCGTGCGGGTCGCTCGGCGGCATCCCGCACCGCTGGTCGCCCTGGTGACCGAGCAGGAGGCGGCGGACCTGACCGCCGACGGGTTCGAGCTGTTCGCGGGGCGCGTCGCGCGGGATGGCCTGCCGACCGCGTATCTGTGTCGCGACTTCGTCTGCCGGCTGCCCGTGACGGACGCGGCCGCGCTGTAGCGCGGGGCGGTGCTTCCGTCGGTGGAAAGCGCTCCCATCTCCGATGCACCGCGGTGGGGCAGGAGATGCGGAGCCGACGACTGCGGATCTCCGACGAAGGGGTGCGGCGTCAGCGCCGCACGCGGTAGGTGAGGTGGGCGACCTCGGGGGTGACCCGCTCGCTCAGCAGCTCCAGCTCGAGCGACGGAACGCGGTCGAAGACGCGCTCGCCCGCACCCAGGGTGACGGGGGCGACGTGCAGCCGCAGCTCGTCGACGATGCCCGCCCACAGCGCCTGGTTGAGGGTCTCGGCGCCGCCGGCGATGGCGACGTCCGCATCCCCGGCGATCTCCCGCGCCTGCTCGACCGCCGAGTGGATGCCGTCGGTGACGAAATGGAACGTGGTCCCGGTCAGCTCCAGCGGGTCGCGCGGGTAGTGCGTCAGCACGAAGACGGGGGCGTGGTACGGCGGCTCGTCGCCCCACCAGCCGATCCAGTCGCCGAGCGGCTCGCCGGGGGCCGGCCACTCGTGCCTCACCGGGCCGAACATGTTGCGGCCCATCACGTAGGCGCCGGCCGCGGTGATCGCGTCGATCTCGGCGGTGTGGGCATCGGCGTACTCGAACATCCACGCGTGGAGGCGGTCGGCCGCGCCCCCGCCCAGCGGGTGCTCGAGCGATTGATCCGGTCCGGCTGCGAAGCCGTCCAGCGAGATGGCGATGTCGGCGGTGACGATTCCCATGCGGGAAGAGTAGTCAGGCGCGCTCGACCTTGTCGAGCATCCCCCAGACGGCTTCGCTCAGCTCGGGATGCTCGAGAGCGATCCGGCGCAGCACGCCGTACTCGAAGCGGGCGAACACGTCGCGACCGGCCGAGGGATGGTGCGCCCGCGACTGCTCGTCGGCGAGGTCGAACGCCTCGATGGCCGTCGCCCGGAGGCCGATGACGACCTGCTCGTCGACGCTCGGGAGGTCGGGGATGAACTGCCACGGATCTTCGCCCGCACGGCAGCGGTGCTCGATGATCGCGGACAGTTCGTCGCGCGCCTGCTGACGGAGCAGCTCGATGCTGCGCGGCACCGGTTCGGTCATCTCGCACCCCTCCTTCCCCGGGTCGTCGACGGGACGTTCGCCCGTCGCGCCGGCCCCATCGCCGCGCGGTGGCAACAGCCTAGGCGGTGCCGCCGACGCCACGCCAATCGGGGTGCAACGGTGGGTCTACGTGTCGTTCCGTTGCGCGGGTTGCGGCGTTGCCGGGCAGCGCCCGGTAGCGCCCGGGCAGTGCCTGGCGCGGCCCGTTGTCACTCGGTGCGGGCGAGGAGGTACGCGTTGAGCTCGGCGGTGAGTGCGGCATCCACCGGGTACTCGCGGCCGTCGAGGTGCGTGACGGGCGCGGCCTGCCGGACGCTGGACACGAGCCAGAGGGCGTCGGCGGCGGTGACATCGTCGAGCGTCAGCGGCGCGAACTCGGTGCGGAGGCCGCGCTGCTCGAAGAAGTCGAACACGGCCGCCTGCGTCGTCCCGGCGAGGATGCCCTGATCGGTGTTCGGCGTGCGGACGACGCCGTCGGTGAGGGTCACCACGTTGGAGGTGGGGCCTTCGAGCGCGTAGCCGTCGCTGCTGACGAAGAGCACGTCGTCGGCGCCGCGCCGCACGGCCTCGCGCTGAGCGGCCCGGTTGACCGCGTAGGACAGCGTCTTCGCGCCGGCGAGGAGCCACGGCGAGGTCTCGGCGACGTCGTGACGGAGGCCGCGATCCAGCGTGACGACCCGGATGCCGAGGCGTGCCCGCGAGAAGTCCTCGCCCTGGTCGACGAACAGCCAGCCGCTCGGAGCGCCCGAGCCCTCGATGCCGCGGCTGTAGACGAGCTTCGCGTAGAGCTCCGCATCCCGATCGCCGTTCCGGGTCAGGTAGTCGGCGACGCCGGAGCGGACGGCCTCGCGCCAGACATCCAGCGCCGGGTCCGGGAGGTCGAGCAGCGCGGCCGAGTGGGCCAGGCGGGCGAGGTGGGGCTCCAGTGCTTGCGGGTGCCCGCCGATGACGGCGATCGTCTCGAAGACGCCGTCGCCGCGGGTGACCGCGAGGTCGGTGACGCGCACCTGCGGCGCGTCGAAGTCGGACACCACGAACCCGGGGTCGCCGGCCTCCGGCGCTCCGGTCGGCATGGTGATGGTCAGCAGTGTCGCGCGCGTCATGCCCCCATTCTGCCCCGCCCCTTCCCGGGCCCCCACCGTCGAGTCCGCGAACTTTGCACATCGCCCCCGCGTGTCGCGTGCAAAGTTTGCGGACTCGACGGCGGGGGCGCGGGGCGGGTGGGGGCGGGTCAGGCGGTCTCGTGGATGCGGAAGGCGTCGTCGTGGGCGAGTGGGACGTCGGTGACGGCGACGGACGTGACGGATGCGCCGGGCGGGCCGGTACGGAGCCAGTCCAGCATCCCGGCGACCTGGTCCGGCGCCCCCTCGATCTCGGTCTCGACCGTGCCGTCGAGGCGGTTGCGCGCCCAGCCGGTCACGCCGAGTCGCTGCGCGGCCTCCCGCGCACCCCAGCGGAAGCCGACGCCCTGCACGCCACCGGACACGATCGCTCTCCTGCGGATCACAGCCCCATTCTGCTCCTGCTTGAATGGAAGGATGAGCGCACCCGCCGTCCCGGCCGCCGAACGCATCCCCGACCTCCGGTCCGACCTGATCGCCGCGGGTCTGACCGTCGACGCGCTGACCGAGCTGTGGGGCGAGGAGGCGGCGGAGGCGCTGCACCGCGGGCAGCGGGTCCCGGCGGAGCGCGCCCTGCGCCGCCGCGGTCCGTCGGCCCTCGCCACCCTCGCGCGCCTGTTCGTGCTCGGCCGGCCCGTCTCGAACGACGATGTCGCCGCGGCCCTACCCGCACTCGGGGTCGACGGAGCGGTCGCGCTCGGGCTCGTCACACGCGACGGCGACTCGGTCGCCTCCGCGGTCGACCTCCGCCCGTACGGGTTCGTGGATGCGGCGGGTCCGGCCGAGTGGTGGATCGTCTCCGACCTCGGCGAACTCGCCCTCGGCCATGCGCTCCCGGAGGACCACGTCCTGGGCGTCGGCGGCGCCTCCCTCACACTCAGCGGACTGATGCTGCAGAACCCCGTCGACAGCGCGCTCGACCTCGGAACGGGATGCGGCATCCAGGCCATGCACGCCGCCCGCCACGCCCGCCGGGTCGTCGCGACCGACATCTCCCGGCGGGCGCTCCGCCTGGCCGCCCTGAACCTGGCCCTGAACGAGATCGACGGCGTCGAGCTGCGGCTCGGGAGCATGTTCGAGCCGGTCGCTGGGGAGCGCTTCGACCACATCGTGTCCAACCCGCCGTTCGTGATCACGCCGCGGGCCGAAGGCGTGCCCGCCTACGAGTACCGCGACGGCGGCATGGTCGGCGACGGCCTCGTCGCCGCGTTCGTGAGCGGATGCGGAGAGCACCTCCAGCCGGGCGGCGTCGCCCAGCTGCTTGGCAACTGGGAGTACCGGGGAGCGGGCGACGGCCTCGTGCGGGTGCGGGACTGGGTGGATGCGTCCCCCGCTCCGCTCGACGCGTGGGTGATCGAGCGCGACGTGGAGGACGCGGTCCGCTATTCGGAGACGTGGATCCGCGACGGCGGCACCCGCCCGGGCACGCCGGAGTTCGAGCGGCTCCTCGGAGCCTGGCTCGACGACTTCGAGGCACGGGACGTGCGCTCGGTCGGCTTCGGGTACCTCCTGCTGCGCCGGTCGGCCGGGCTGCCGACGCTGCGCCGGTTCGAGCGGCTGCACGGCTCGCTCGGCGCCAACGAGGCCGGGCTCGGCGTGCACCTCGGCGAGGCGCTCGCCGCGCACGACCTGCAGGCGGCGCTGACGGACGACGAGCTCGGCCGGCTGCGTCCGGTCGTCGCCGGTGACGTGACCGAGGAGCGGCACCTCTGGCCGGGTGCGGACTCCCCGACGGCGATCCTGTTCCGGCAGGGCGGCGGCTTCGGGAGGACGGTGTCGGCCGACACCGGGCTCGCGGCGCTTGTGGGCGCGTGCGACGGCGAGCTGTCCGTCGCCGCGATCGCGGCGGCCCTGGCGCAGCTGCTGGAGGTGGACGGCGACGCCCTGCTCGCCGACCTGCTGCCCGCCGTGCGCGGACTGCTCACGGACGGCTTCCTCCGGGCGTGACCTCGCGCCCGTCCGCATCTCTGGGTCGCAACACGCCGTGATGAGGGAGCCGTAACGGCGTGTTGCGCCCCACAGGCGTTCGGGGGCACAGAGGCGTTCGGGGGCACGGGCCGGGCGGGTCAGAGATGCCGTGCGCGGCGCGCCGGCGGGACGGGACGGGACGCGGCCGCCTCGCCCACCGGGGCGGCAACGGACGCCGACACCGTCGAGCGCGCGAGCGCTCCGTGCCGGGACGGATCACGCCGTACCCGGTGCGATCGTGCGCTGAGGGGACGCTCGCGGAGCATGGCGGCTCCGACGCCGACGGCGAGCACGCACAGGAGCCCGCCGATCCCGACGGCACCCTGGAGGATGTCGCCGAGCGCGTCGTCCGGCACCGCAGGCGCCGCCGCCCTCCCGGCGAGCCAGATCGCGACGAGGCCGATCCCGACGGTTCCGAGCACCAGAGTGCCCGACCAGGCCAGGATGTCCGAACGGCCCGGTCCCGACGCCTGATGATCCCGCATGGTCGCCTCCCCGGTCTGCGCCTCAGGGACAGGCTCGCCGTTCGTCGAGCGCAGGGAAAGACAGTCCCTCCCGCGGGCGGACGGGCCAGGGCGCGTCAGCCGCGGTCGACCGGTACCAGCGTGACGTCGGCGATGCGTCCGTCCACGACCTCGGCGGTCAGGAAGGTGCACTCCGGCTGCCGTCGCCGGTCGGTCGGCGACCCCGGGTTCAGCAGGCGCAGACCGCCGGGCGAGACCGTGTCCCACGGGATGTGGGAGTGGCCGAACACGAGCACGTCCGCATCCGGATAGTCCCGCTCGCAGCGCGCCTCGCGGCCGGCAGCAGGGCCGGTCTCGTGGACGACGGCGAACCGCACGCCGTCGAGCTCCACGCGCGCGACCTCGGGGAGGCGCCGCCGCAGCTCCGCTCCGTCGTTGTTGCCCCAGACGCCGACCAGGCGCCGCGCCCGCTGGTCCAGGAGGTCGAGCGTCGCCGCATCCACCCAGTCCCCGGCGTGGATGACGACATCGGCCGCATCCACCGCGGCGAGCACCGGGGCGGGCAGCGCGCGGGCGCGTTTCGGGACGTGCGTGTCGGAGATCAGGAGCAGCTTCACGATGGCACACAGTACGCAAACCGCCGGGACGGGGCTAGTTTCGCGCTATGGATCTACGCAACCTCGGAAACAGCGGAACGATCGTGTCGGAGTTCGCCCTCGGCACCATGACCTTCGGAGCGGAGGCGGACGAGCAGACGTCGCACGCCATTCTAGAGCGCTACCTCGACGCGGGCGGCAATTTCATCGACACCGCGGACGTCTACACGAGCGGCGCCTCCGAGTCGATCATCGGCCGGTGGCTCTCCCGCAACCCGGGCAGCCGCGACGGCGTGGTGATCGCGACGAAGGGCCGGTTCCCGATGGGCGGCGGCCCCAACGACCTCGGCCTCTCGCGCACCCATCTCCGCACGGCGCTCGACGCCTCCCTGCGCCGGCTGGGCGTCGACCACATCGACCTGTACCAGATGCACGCGTGGGATGCGCTGACGCCGATCGAGGAGACCCTGCGGTTCCTCGACGACGCGGTCACCTCCGGCAAGATCTCGTACTACGGCTTCTCGAACTACCTGGGCTGGCAGCTCACCAAGGCGGTGCAGGTCGCGCGCGCGAACGGATGGGCGCCGCCCGTGACGCTGCAGCCGCAGTACAGCCTGATCGTGCGCGGCATCGAGCACGAGGTCGTGCCGGCGGCGCTGGATGCGAGCGTCGGCCTGCTGCCGTGGTCGCCGCTCGCGGGCGGCTGGCTCAGCGGCAAGTACCGTCGCGACGAGCCGCCGACGGGCGCGACCCGGCTCGGCGAGAACCCGACGCGCGGCATGGAGGCGTGGGAGGCGCGCAACGCCGACCCGCGCACGTGGGAGATCATCGACGCGGTGGATGCGGTGGCCCTGGAGACCGGAGCCTCCGCCTCGCAGGTGTCGCTGGCGTGGCTGAGCGACCGCCCGGCGGTCACGTCCGTCATCCTCGGCGCCCGCACCGTCGAGCAGCTCGAGGACAACCTCGGCGCCGCCGACCTGGAGCTGACCGGGGAGCAGCGGGCCCGTCTCGACGAGGCGAGCGCACCGCGCGCCGACATCTACCCGTACGGCGAGCAGGCGATCCAGCAGCGTCACCGCAAGCGGGAGGGCGGCCGCTAGCCCTTCCGGGTGCTTGCCCCTCCGCGATTCGTCACGAATGGGCGCAATTCGTCACGAATGGCGACCATTCGTGACGAATCGCGAGCCCGGCGCGGCGAGATGGGGCGGGGTGGCCGCTACGACGGAAGGGCGTCCACCTCGGCGAGAAGGTCGCGGGCGGCGGCGACGACCGCCGCCTGCGGCGCTCGGAGCCCGACGACGACGTCCGCCGTCCCGCCGCCGGCCGCGACCATGCGCAGCACCGCGATCCGCAACTCCACCGTCCCGCCGGGGATGCGGTGGCCGCTCAGCGTGATGACGGGGGAGGAGAACGTGAGCGCCGTCCACTCGTCGGCCGCCGCCGTCGCGTCGTCGGCGATCCCGGCGAGCCACGCCGCGAGGTCGCGCGCCTCGTCGTCGGTCAGGCAGGTGTCGGCCAGCGTCCAGCGCCGCACGCCGTCCTCGACCACGGCGTCGACGACGATGCGGTCGGTCGCCGAGTCGTCGGCGACCGGTCGCAGCTCGACGCTGCGGTCGCCGCCCTCGTCGCGCAGTCTCACGATGCGCTCGGCACCACCGTCAGCACGCGCTCGATGTACTCGAAGAACGCGTTCATGAACCCGCGGAGGAACTCCTCCGTCCCGGGGTCGGTGACCGTGCCGTCCGCCTCGATCAGGCCGGGCCGCATCCAGATGTAGGCCTCCGGCGCGTTCATCTGCGGCGCCTGGAGGAAGCTGAGGACGCTGCGCAGCTGCTGCTGGGCGACGGCCGTGCCGATCTGCCCGGGCGACGCGCCGATGACGGCCGTGGCCTTGCGCGCGATCACGTTCTCGCCGTAGGGGCGGCTGGCCCAGTCGATGGCGTTCTTCAGCGCCCCCGGGATCGACCGGTTGTACTCGGGCGTGACGAAGAGCAGCGCATCCTGCTCCGCGATCAGCGCCTTGTACGCGCGGGCGACCGGCGGGAAGTCGCCGTCGAAGTCCCGGTTGTAGAGCGGGAGCTCGCCGATGGGGATCTCGGTGAACACGAGATCGGAGGGAGCGAGCCGGAGCAGCGCCCGGGAGAGCGTGCGGTTGACGGACTCCGTGGACAGACTGCCCACGAAGTAGCCGACCTTGTACGGAGGTTGGAGCTCGTTGATCGTCGCCATGGTGGCCATGCTGCCCCCACAGGCCGGTGGAGTGAAGCCCCTTATGCGGCCGCCCGGGCTCGCGAATAGGGCATCTTCCCGATGTCGGCGGGGTGCCTTAGCGAGAAGGCTGAGGTCAACGAGGACGAGGGGATCGGATCATGATGATCGAAGAGTTCGTGGACTTCCGGGTGCGGGCCGGCGAGACGGTGCGCGAGGAGCAGCGGCGCGAGCAGGTGCGGCGCGCCGACGAGCGGGGGCGGTGGCTGCGGTCGGAGCGCCGGGAGCGACGGGCCGCGGGATCGGACGCCGTCGCCGTCGTGGCGGCTGCCGGTGCGCCGGCCGCTGCTGTGCCGGCCGCCGTCGAGCCGGTCGCGGAAGCCCGGGTCGGGGAGCGCAGGGAGCTGGCCGACGTCGCCCGCTGAGGGCGGCGGCGGGCGGCTGTCTGCCGTCCGCAGACCCGCATTCGCGGAGGCCACGGATGTCGGTGGCGGGTGGCACGATGATGTCATGCGAGCACCGGCGTCGAGCCCCACGTTGATCGGACGGGAGTCCGATCTGGTGGCGCTGCGCGACGCTCTTCGCGACGCCGAGTCGGGTGAGCCGCAGGCCGTGGTGATCGGCGGCGAGGCCGGCATCGGCAAGTCCCGGCTGCTGGAGGAGTTCCTGGCCGGGCAGGAGGCGACGGCCACCGTGCTGCTCGGCCGCTGCGTCGACCTGGGCGACGACGCCGCACCCTACGCGCCGTTCGCCGGAGTGCTGCGGCGCCTCATCCAGACGGTCGGTCTCGATCGCGTGCTCGACGCGACCGGTTCGGGGGCCGGAGTGCTGTCGGCCCTGCTTCCGGAGCTCGCCGACGAGTCAGCCGTGCCCCCGCGCACGGGCGCAGAGCGGCTCTACGAGCTCGTGACGGTGCTGCTGGAGAAGATCTCGGGCGACCGCCCGGTCATCCTGGCGATCGAAGACGTGCAGTGGGCCGACCGCTCGACGCTCGAGCTGCTCCGCTTCATCGTGCGGATGGCCGAGGGCGGCCGCCTCCTCGTCGTTCTCACCTATCGCAGTGACGAGGTGCCGCGGGGCCATGTTCTGCGGTCGTGGCTGCCCGAGCTGGAACGCACCCGCCGCGTCACCCGCTGGGAGCTGTCCCGGCTGCGCCCCGAGCAGGTCGCGGAGCTGGTGGCCGAGCTCCTGGGGCGCGTGCCGGACGATCCGTCGCTCGCCCGCGTGACCGAGCTGAGCGAGGGTGTTCCCTTCTTCGTCGAAGAGCTCGTGTGCATCGACGGGCTGCGGTCCGGCGACGACCTCCCGGCGACCCTCCGCGAGCTGGTGCTCGCCCGGTTCGAGCGGTTGAGCGACCCGGCGCAGCGGCTGCTGCGGGTGCTGGCGGCGGGCGGTGTGTGCGTCACGCACGAGCTCCTCGCTGCGGTGTTCGAGGGCACACCGGACGAGCTGGATGCGGGAGCACGCGAGGCCGTCGTCGCGAACCTCCTCTCCGCCGACTCCACCGAGTACTCGTTCCGTCACGCGCTCGTCCGCGAGGCTATCCACGCCGACCTGCTGCCGGGGGAGCGCACGCGGTTCCACGCCCGCTACGCCGAGGCGCTGGAGCAGAGCCCGCAGCGATCGGCCGTGCAGCTGTCGTCGCACTGGCTCGCCGCCCACGACGTGCGCCGCGCGTTCCTCGCCTCGCTGGAGGCGATGGAGGAGGCCAAGCGCTCCTATGCGTACGCGACCACGGCGGCCATGGGCGACCGCGTGCTGGAGCTGTGGGACCGCATCCCGGACGCGGAGACCCTGAGCGGGCGCGACCGCGCCTCGGTGATCGCCCGCACCGCGTCCGCACTCCGGAACGCCGGGAACAACGAGCGCGCGCTCGCGCTGGTCGAGTCCGCGCTGGCGGAGGCCGACGACCTGCCGCCGTCGCGCCGCGCGCGGCTGCTGCGCGACAAGGGGCAGTACCTCGCGAACCTCAACCGTCCCGGCAGTGCCGAGCTCTTGGAGGAAGCGCTCTCCCTGGTCCCGCCCGAGGCGGTGTCGCCGGGCGACCCGTTGCGGCCGCACCTGCTCACCGAGCTCGCCGCGCAGCGCATGCTCGCCGGCCTGTTCGACATCGCGATCGAGACCGCCCGCGCCGCGATCGCCGAGGCCGAGTCGGCGGCGCCCGCGATGCGCTCCGTCGCCCACAACATCCTCGCGGCGTCGCTCATCGAGTCCGGGCGCATCGAGGAGGGGTTCGCCGAGTTCGAGATCGCCGGGCGCCTCGCGGTCGGGGATGCCGGGGCGACGCTGCGGTACGCGGTCAACGCATCGGACGCCCTGAACTCGGTGGGGCAGTACGCCGAGGCGGTGCGCCTGGCCGAGTCCGGGGTCGCCCAGGCGCGCGAACGCGGGGTCGAGCGGACCTCCGGGGTGTGGCTCGCGGCGAACACGGCGGAACCCCTGATCGCGCTCGGGCAGTACGACCGGGCGGAGGAGATGCTGCGCATCGCGCTCGGATTCGACGACCGCACGGGGGTGACCGCGCAACTGCAGCGGGCGCGTCTCTGGGTGTGGCACGGCGAGCCGCAGCGGGCGGAGGCGCTGCTCCGGCGGCTGCGCACGCCTCTGCGCGCGCTGGCCGAGCTGGAGCAGCAGACGCGCCTGTCGCTGGCGCGGGTCTCCGCCGAGGTGGCGATCGCGCTCGGCGACTACGACCGCGCCTGGGCGGAGGCGCGCGGGGTCGGGTCCCTGCCGTTCCGCTCGCTGCCGGGGTACGACCTCCCGGTGCTGGCGTCCGCGTCGCGCGCGCTCGCCGAGCTGGCCGTGCGCGGAGGCGGAGCCGGTGGGGTCCGGGGTGACGATGCGGTCGGTGGCGACGGCGCGCCTGACGGTGCGCTCGACGGCGCGCTCGACGTTCTGGCCGAGGCTGCGCGACTGGAGGCCACCCTCGACGGGCTGCGTGCCTGGCCGACCGCGCTGGCGTGGGCCCCGCTCGTGGAGGCCGAGCTCGCGACGGCCCGGGCGGCCGTCTCGGACACCGCGGATCGCGCCGAGCGGTACGCCGACGCTCTCGCAGCCTGGGAGTCCGCCATCGCAGCCGCGGGCGACGCCGTCGCGCCCGTGCACCTGCGGCCGTACGCGCTGCTGCGCGGAGCGCGTGTCGCCCTGGCCGCGGGAGAGCGCTCGCGAGCCGACGTGCTCGTCGCCGAGGGGCGGCAGGCGGCCGTCTCCGGCGGCATCCCGCTGCTCGTCCAGGTCGCCGATGCGCTCGCCGAGCACCCGGCCGGTCGCCCCGCCGCCGTCGCGACGGCGCACGGCCAGCCCCTGACCGAGCGCGAGGAGCAGGTGCTGGCGCTCATCGAGCAGGGCCTCAGCAACAAGCAGATCGGCGAGCGTCTCTACATCAGCGCCAAGACGGCGAGCGTGCACGTGTCGAGCATTCTGCGCAAGACGGGCGCGTCCAGCCGCACCGAGGCGGTCTACCTGGCGTCGAGGCCGCTGCCCTGAGCGTGCCCCGACCGGTCGGCCGCGTCGACCCGGTCGACCGCGCCGGCCCGGTCGGCTCGCGTCGACCCGCCGGCCGTCCCGAGCGGTCGGCGAGAGGCGCCGGCTCGGTCAGCTCTCGACGGCCACCGCGCACCGGATGCAGAGTTCGGCGGTCGGCCGGGCCCGCAAGCGGTCCACTCCGATCGGCTCCCCGCAGCGGACGCAGATGCCGTAGGTGCCCGTCCGCATCCGCTCGAGCGCCGCATCCACCGCGGCGATGTCGCGGGCCGCGTCCGACCGCTGGGCCTGCAGACGGCTCCACTCCGACGACAGCGTCGGGCCCTCCGGGTCGTGCTCGTCGTCGGCGGTCGACTCCGACCGCGAGGCGAGCAGCACGCCCAAGGACTCCGCCATGCGCTGCGCCTCGGCGAGGTCGCCGCGTCGCCGTTCGTGCAGCAGGGCGGCCAGTTCGTCGCGCTCCTCGGCCGTGAGGACGTCGTCGTCCGTCACCAGCCGCAGCTCGGCGGTCACCGGCTCGTCGGCCGCTGCCCGCTCATCCATCCGTGCCTCGTGCACCAGTGCACCCCTTCCGATCCCCCGACCGTGCTTCTGATCGAGTCAGGGTACGCCCGCTCGATCGATTCCGCCTCTGCGACGCGCGTAGGCTCACCGGGTGCCCTCCTTCCGCGTGATCGTCGCCGTCGGCCGTCTCCGACCGGGTGTCGACCCGCGCAGTGTGGAGCCGACGGCGGCGGATGCCGCTCGCGAACTCGCCGTCGTGGAGGCGTCGAGTGTGGATGTGGTGGCCGGTGAGGCGCGCATCACCGTCCGGTTCACCGAGGACTCCGCGCAGTCCGCCCTCCGCGTCGCCGAGCACACCGTCGCCGGCCTCGGCGCGGTCGCCGAGACCGGCCCGTGGCGGCTCACCGAGCGCGTGGGGGGCCGCTGGTTCCGCCGGGCGTGACCGCGTCAGGTCGCGAGCCTGCTCAGGCTGCGGCGGGCAGCGATTCCTCGATCAGCCCGAGGATCTCCGGGGCGTCCGGCTCCGTCTGCGGGCGGAAGCGGTGCACGGCGCCGTCGGGTGTGATCACGAACTTCTCGAAGTTCCACTTCACCCGCCCGGCCTTGCCGTCGGCATCCGGCGACTTCGTCAGCTCCTGGTAGAGCGGGTGGGCGTTGCGCCCGTTCAGCCGCACCTTCTCCATCATCGGGAACGTGACGCCCCATGTGGTGGAGCAGTACTCCTTGATGGCGTCGGTCGAGCTCAGCTCCTGCAGGAACTGGTTGCTGGGGAACCCGACGACGGTGAACCCGCGGTCGCCATAGGTCTCCTGCAGCTTCTCCAGCTTCTCGTACTGCGGGGCGAGCCCGCAGCGGGAGGCGACGTTGACGACGAGGATGACCTTCCCGGCGAATGCCGAAAGGGAGGTCTGCTCGCCGTCGATGGTGTGGAAGGGGATGTCCATCACGGTCATGATCGCAGCGTATGGCGTGAGCCTTCGAGTCGGCTCCGAGTCTGTGGCCCGGCGCGCCGCACCCTCAGCACTCGATGACGTTGACTGCCAGACCGCCCTCGCTGGTCTCCTTGTACTTGGTCGACATGTCGAGCCCGGTCTGGCGCATGGTCTCGATCACCATGTCGAGGGACACCAGGTGCGAGCCGTCGCCGTGGAGGGCGAGGCGCGCGGCCGACACGGCCGTGGACGAGGCGATCGCGTTGCGCTCGATGCACGGGATCTGGACCAGGCCGCCGACCGGGTCGCACGTGAGTCCGAGGTGGTGCTCCATCGCGATCTCCGCCGCGTTCTCGACCTGACGCGGGGTTCCGCCGAGCACGGCGCAGAGGGCTCCGGCCGCCATCGCGCACGCCGATCCGACTTCGGCCTGACAGCCGCCCTCCGCACCCGAGATGGAGGCGTTGGCCTTGAACAGCGAGCCGATCGCCGTCGCGGTCAGGAGGTACTGCCGGATGCCTTCGATGGAGGCGCCGGGCACGAACCGCAGATAGTAGTGGGCGACGGCGGGGACGATGCCGGCGGCACCGTTGGTCGGCGCGGTGACCACCCGGCCGCCGGACGCGTTCTCCTCGTTGACCGCGAGCGCGAAGGCGTGCAGCCACTCGAGGGCGGTCGCGCGGCCCGGGTCGTCCTGCACGGACTCCAGGTGCTGCCGCATCTTCGCGGCACGGCGCCAGACGCCGAGACCGCCCGGCAGCGTCCCGTCGCCGGAGAGGCCGCGGGCGACGCACTCGGCCATGGCCTCCCAGATCAGGTCGAGGCGCTCGCGCGTGGCGTCCTCCCCGTGCAGGGCGATCTCGTTGCGCCGAGCGACCTCGCAGATCGGGATGGACTCCCGGTCGCAGATCGCGATCAGCTCCTGGGCGGTGTCGTAGGGGAGCGGGTGCGCCTTGCGCGCGGCGAGGTCGGCCTCCTCGCCGTCCCGCCGGATGAAGCCGCCGCCGATCGAGTAGTACGTCTCCTCGAGCAGGGGGAGCGGTGACCGCTCGCCGTTCACGTCGCGGCCCCAGGCGCGGAGGGTCAGCGCGTTGGGGTGGCCGGGCAGGCGGGTGCGCGGCTCGAAGGCGATGTCGTCCTTCGACAGCGGGATGCTGCGGCGGCCGGCGAGCAGCAGCGTCGCGCCGGGGGCGAGGTCGGCCCAGGCGCCGCGTACGTCTTCGGGGCGGCAGGTCTCGGGCTGCAGGCCGCGGAGTCCGGCGATGACGGCGTCCGGCGTTCCGTGGCCGATGCCGGTGGAGCCGAGCGACCCGTAGAGGGCGCAGGTGACCTGGTCGACGCGGTCGAGCATCCCCTCGTCGGAGAGGCGGGACGCGAACGCGGCGGCCGCTCGGAGGGGTCCGACGGTGTGCGAACTCGAGGGGCCGATGCCGATCGAGAACAGGTCGAAGGCCGAGACGTACGCTGTCACTTCTCCAGTGTATGTCGCCCGGCGCGCCGCTTTCCGGCGTCCCTGCGCGCATCCGCGCACGGATCGTGCGCGACCCAGTGGGCACACGATGTGCGCCAAATCGCGGTTCTGGGTCGTGCAGAACCGCGATTTGGCGCAAATCGAAGGCATCGGGAGCGGCGGGGACGGCGAAAGCGGCCGCCGCATCCCTCCGCAGGATGCGACGGCCGCCGTCAGGGGAGGGCGGCGCTCAGGCCTTCCGCATGTAGGCGCGGACCGTCAGCGGGGCGAACACCGCGACGATCACCGCGGCGCCGGCGAGGGCGATCCAGCCGTCGGCGCCGAACGTGCCGCTGTTGGCCAGGTCGCGGACCGCGGTCACCAGGTGCGAGACGGGGTTGATGTTCACGAACCACTGCAGCCACGCGGGCAGCGTGTTCACGGGCACGAAGGCGTTCGAGAAGAACGTCAGCGGGAACAGCACCAGGAACGAGATGCCCTGCACCGAGCCGGCCGTGCGCGCGATGACGCCGAAGAAGGCGAAGATCCAGCTGATCGCCCAGGAGCAGACGATGACGAGCAGGCCCGCCAGGATCACGTAGCCGAGGCCGCCCGCCGGGCGATAGCCCATCAGGAAGCCGACGACGAAGGTGATCGTCGTCGCGATCGTGTACCGCAGGGTGTCGGCGAGGAGTGCTCCCGAGAGCGGTGCGATGCGCGCGATCGGCAGCGATTTGAAGCGGTCGAACACGCCCTTGTCCATGTCCTCCCGCAGCTGGACGCCGGTCACGACCGACGTGGTGATCACCGTCTGCACGAGGATGCCGGGGATCAGCTGCGGCAGGTACGCCTGCACGTCGCCGGCGATCGCGCCGCCGAACAGGTACGCGAACATCAGCGTGAAGATGATCGGCTGGAGCGTCACATCCATCAGCTGCTCCGGCGTCCGCTTGATCTTGAGCAGGCCGCGGTGCGCCATGGTGACGGTGTTCGCGAGCGTCTGGCGCACGCTCACGTGGTTCTTCAGGTTCCGCTCCGAGGGAGCGGTGATGGTGGTCAGGGCGGTCATGCGGAGACCTTCTCTCCTTCGTCGGCGGACGCCTCGTCCGTCTTCTCGTCTTCGACGCCGTGGCCGGTGAGGGTGAGGAACACCTCGTCGAGCGTCGGCTTCTGCACGGACATCTCCGACAGGTGGATGCCCGCCTCGCGGAAGGTCACGAACAGGTCGGTGACCGCATCCGCGTTGCGCATGGGGGCGGTGAGGCGCGAGCCCTCCGGCGAGACCACCGCATCCACCCCGAGCACCGTCTGGATGGCGCGGCGGGCGTCCTCGATGTCGGCCGGGTCGCTGATGCGCAGCTGCAGCGACGACTCTCCGACCGACGCCTTGAGCTCGTCGGCGGTGCCCTCGGCGACGACACGGCCGCGGTCGATGACCGCGATGCGGTCGGCCAGCTGGTCGGCCTCGTCCAGGTACTGCGTGGTGAGCAGCACGGTGGATCCGGTGGAGACCAGGCGGCGGATGGTGTCCCACATCTGTGCCCGGGTGCGCGGGTCGAGGCCCGTGGTGGGCTCGTCGAGGAAGATCAGCGGCGGCTGGGCGATCAGGCTGGCAGCCAGGTCGAGGCGCCGGCGCATGCCGCCGGAGAACTTCTTCAGCGGGCGCTTCGCCGCCTCCGTCAGCCCGAACTCCTCGAGCAGCTCGGCGGTCTTCCGCTTGGCCTCGCGGCCGCTGAGCCCGAGCAGGCGGGAGAAGATGATGAGGTTCTCGTTGGCCGACAGGGTCTCGTCGACGGAGGCGAACTGCGCGGTGACGCCGATCAGCTGGCGGACGACCTGCTGCTCCCGGCGGATGTCGTGGCCGAAGATGAAGGCCTCGCCCGCGTCCGGCTTCAGCAGGGTGGCGAGCATGGAGATCGTGGTGGTCTTGCCGGCCCCGTTCGGGCCGAGCACGCCGTAGACGGCGCCGGCGCGAACGGTGAGGTCGACGCCGTCGACCGCGCGGTTGTCGCCGAAGACCTTGACGAGCCCGTGGGCTTCGACGGCCCACTCCGAGCTGCGAGTCATGGTGTTCCTTTCCTGGTGGGAATGGTGATGCTCCGATGCTGCGCCGGCGCGCTTACATCGCCCTCACGTGCCGCTTACAGCGCGGGCGAGGGGATGTAAGAGCGTGTGAGCGGGTGTCAGGCGGCGCGCAGGGCGCGGGCGACGACGGCGTTCCGATCCACCCCGGCGAGGGTCAGCGTGCGCGGGACGGTGCCGAGTTCCAGCCCGAACAGGGCGGCGAGGAGGTCGACCTCTGCGGCCCGTTGCCGGCGGTTCGCGACCGTGGCCCGGTGCGCCCGCACGAGCGCCTCCTTCGCCGACGCACCCCAGCGGGGGCGGGTGACGCGGGGCGCGGCGGCGAGCCGGTCCTCGTCCGGGGGTGTGACGCCGACGACGTGCAGGCTGGCGGCGCGTTCGGCCGCGAGGGCGGCGGCGAGGCCGTCCGGGCCGAGGCCCGCCTCGGCGAGGGCGGTGCGCACGGCCGGCCCTCCGTCTGCGGACAGCGCGAGCAGCAGGTGCTCGGCCTCGACGAGCGGCGCGTTCCGCTGCTGCGCCTCGGCGACCGCGCGGATCACGATGGGGCGCAGTGCGCGCGATACGGGCTGCCCGGGCAGGTCTGCGGCGGGGTGGGAGGTCTCAGACATTGCGTCTCCTCAGGTCGACGCCGGCCGCGGCGACACGGCGCAGGTGCTTCTTGTGGACCGCCTGCCGCGTGATGCCGAGGGCGTCGGCGATCTGGGTCCAGCTCCAGCCGTCGCGGAGCGCGCGCTCGACCTCGGCGTCCTCGAGGCGGTCGGCGAGCTCGCGGAGGGCGACCACCGCGGCCAATCCGTCGGCGACGCCTCCGACGGGGTCCGGGAACGGTGCTTTCGGAGTCATGCAAGCAACTATAGTTGCTTAATCCCCCTTGTCAACCAAAGTTGCTAGCGCGAGGTGCGAGGGGTCGCAACACGCCGTTATGCCGGGCGCATAACGGCGTGTTGCGACCCCTCGGTGCCGGATGGAGGGGCGCGGCCGGGTCAGGGGCGCACGTCGGCGAGCACAGCGAGGCCGCGGACGACCGCCTCGGCCGGCGGCACGGACGCCACGGCAGCGGATGCGGCCTCCAGCCGGTCCCGGCCCCAGGTGCCGGCGATCTGCGCCTCCAGCGCATCCCGGTGCAGGCTCGCGACGTCCTGGCGCCCGTTGGCCCGTCCGGCGAGCGCGAACAGGGTGAGACCGGTGTCGACCCAGTTCCCGCCGGGTGCGCCGCCGTCCGTCGCGGCGCCGTCCGTCGCGGCGCCGTCCGTCGCGCTGTGACGCTCCGCCGTGCGGGGGTCGAGCATCCACACCGCGAAGCCGGACAGACCGGACCCGGTGACGGGCCGGTCGAGCGAGGGCGGGTTGAGCCGGGCCGTCACCAGGATGCGCCTGCGCAGGGCGGCGGCCGCAGCGTCCGTCTCGTCCCGGTCGACCACGGTCGGGTCCGTGGTGAGCAGCCGCAGTCGCACGACGAGCGCGGCTGCGGCGAGCACGATCGTCCATGGGTTCAGCAGGCGCTCACCCGCGGTCGGCGCCCCGCCGAAGGCCGCGAGCGCCTGGTCGTAGAGCCGTAAGCCTTCCGCCGGGTCGCCGTCGGCCAGGGCGATCTCGGCCATGCCGGCGTAGCCGATCGCGTAATAGTCGGCGTAGTCGAACCCGGTCCGGTCGACCTCCGCGGCGAGATACCGCTCAAGCAGCGTGCGCCCGCGAGCCGTGTCGCCGCTCGAGATCGCGTTCATCGCGATCAGCCAGTCGAGCTGGCGCAGGTCGCCGTCCGCCTGCAGCTGCGCCATGTGGTCGTAGGCGCGCTGCGCCCACTCCAGTGCCTCCGAGGGATGCGCGAGCTGGCTGTGGCACTGGGCGATGGCCTGGGCGGCGGACGCCAGCGACCAGGCGTCCCCCGCCGCCTGGGCGGCCTCCCACGCCTGCGTTGCCGTGGCGAGAGCCTCATCCAGCTCGCCGGAGTTCTCGTGCAGCTGCGCGAGCAGCAGGCTGCCGATGGCCGCGCGCTCCGGGTCGGTGGAGGCCGCATACGCGCGGAGCAGCTCGATCCCGGTGTCCGCTCGGCCCGCGTGCAGGACGAGCGCGGCGAGCGCATCCAGCCGGGAGTCGGCGAACGGCTCGCGCCGACGCAGGCGGCGCAACCGCGAGATCGCGCGGGCGGAGGTGCGGAGGTCCACGAACAGGAAGGTGCCGCCCAGGATCGTGTAGCACGCGGCGACCGCCTCGCGGAGCTCGCCGGCGGGCTCCCCGTCCTTCAGCAGGTCCATGATCGCGGGCCCGAAGGCGAGGACCTCGGAGTGCGCGCTGCGCAGCGACCAGTAGTAGGCGAGCGTGGCGAACAGCACGGCGGCCGTCTCGCGCCGCTCGCCCTCGATGGCGGAACGGAGGACGGCGACCAGGTTGTCCTGCTCCGCGGTCACCCGCTGGAACGTGGCCACCTGCTGCGGTCCGTGCATCTGCGACAGCGTCTCGCGGCTGAACGACGTGGCCCAGGCGTCCATCCCGGCCAGCACCGCGTCCTCGTCGCGCGCGCTCACCAGCTCGTGGTCGCCGAACTCGCGGACGGTCTCGAGCATGCGGTAGCGGAGGAGCCCCGTGCTGCGGTCCTCGGTCACGGTCACCAGGGACTGCGCGACGAGAGCGTCCAGGTCGTCCAGCACGGTCACGGCACCGGCGCCGGCGACGGCCTCCGCGGCCTCGGCGCTGAACCCGTCGGGGAAGCGGGACAGCCGCCGCAGCAGCGCCTGCTCGGACGTGCCGAGCAGGTTCCAGCTCCACTCGATCACCGCGAACAGGGTGCGGTGCCGTTCCGGTGCGGTGCGCTCGCCGCCGGTGAGCAGGGCGAAGCGGTTGCCGAGCCGGCGCTCGATCTCGTCCACCGACAGCGAGCGGGTGCGCGCGGCGGCGAGCTCGATGGCGAGCGGGAGGCCGTCGAGGCGGTCGCAGAGCCGGGCGACGACGTCGAGGGGCAGCACGGCTCCCGGGCGCGCGGCCCGGGCGCGCTCGACGAACAGGGCGACGGCCGGGCCGTACGCGTCGAGAGCGGGAGGCGAGGCGGAGGCGACCGCAGCACCCGATGCGCGTGCCGTGTCTCCGTCGGTGCTCTTCAGCGAGTCGAGCGGGTACACACGCTCCGCGCCGATCGCGAGCGGCGCGCGGCTGGTCGCGAGCACCCGGACGGTGGTGGTCGAGTCGAGGATGTCCTGCACGTAGGCGGCCGCCGCATCCACGATGTGCTCGCAGTTGTCGACGATGAGCAGGGTCTCGCGCTCGGAGAGGAGGCCGAGGATGCGCGAGCGCAGGTCGAGCTGCGAGCCCGGGTCCGCCGCCCGCGTCGCACGGGCCTCGCGGATGCCGAGGGTCGACGCGAAGGCGAGTTCGACGTCCTCGCCGGAGCGGACGCTCGCCAGCTCGACGACGATGACGGCCGGCGTGTGGACGGCGCGTGTCCCGACCTCCTGCGCGAGCCGCGTCTTGCCCAGGCCGCCGGCGCCGAGGATCGTGGTCAGCCGGGAGGTGGCGATCAGGTCTTCGACCGCCTGCAGGTCGTACTCGCGGCCGACGAGCGCGTTCGGTGCCGTGCGGAGCCCGATGCGCACCCGGCGGGGTGCGCTGGGCCGCTCCTCCTCGTCGGCCGCGAGCAGCTCGGCGTTGAGTGCGACCAGATCCGGGCCCGGGCGCGTTCCGAGCCGGTCGAGCAGCGCCTCCTTCAGCTCGGCGAAGGCCAGCAGGGCCTCGCTGCGCCGGCCGGCGTCGGCCAGCGCGCGCAGCTGCTCCCGGCGGAGGGTCTCGTCGAGCGGGCGGCTCTCGAGCAGGGGCCGCAGGTCGTCCAGGGCGGAGGCGGGGTCGCCGCCGGACCGGTGTGCGCGGGCGCGCACGAGCAGCAGGTCGTCGCGGAGGGTGCTCGCGGTGCGCTGCAGCGCGTCGGCCAGCGGTGTGCCGCCGAGTTCGGCGCCCGGCTCGCCGCGCCACAGCGCGAGAGCCTGCGATGCCTCGGCGATCGCGGAGGCGGTGTCGCCTGCCCGCAGCGCGGCGGCGGCGCGGTCGAGGCACCGGCGGGCCAGCCCGAGGTCGGTCTGCTCGGGAGCGACGGCGAGCGTGTACCCGCTGGGAGTCGAATCGAGCAGGCCGTCGGCGCTGGCGGTGCGCACGCGCGAGACGAGGGTCTGGAGGGCCGCGCGTTCCTGGCGGGGCGGGGCGTCATCCCACAGGTCCTCCACGAGGGAGGGGACGGTCGCGATGCCGCGCGCCAGGGTCAGCGCGACGATCAGGCTCTTGCCGAGAACGCCGGCGGGCTCGGCCAGCGCGCCCGCGCGGTCCTCCACCAGCACCGGGCCGAGCACGGCGACGCGGAGGGGCGGGGGCGCTGACTGCACCCGCCGATCTTAGCCAGTGCGGCCGACGCTCGGTCGCATCCGCTCACCCGGTCACGATCGGGAGGTGCGCGATCGGCTGGACGGGCAGGGCGAGGGTGGAGGGCGCCGAGCCGATCCGTGCCCCGCCCGGCGCCGTGCCGGCCACCGTCGCGGTGTCGCTGATCGAGCTCCCGAGCAGGAGGTCCGTGGCACTGACCGTATACGTGGCGCTGCAGGTCATTAGCTCTCCCGGCGCGAGGGTGTCGGACGGGCAGGAGACCGCGGAGAGGCCGGACGGGGTGGAGGGAGCAGCCACGGTGTCGGTGACGACGATGTCGGTCATCGTGACGTTCCCGGTGTTCGTGACCACGAAGGCGTACGGGATCTGCTGGCCCTCCGCGGTCGCGGCGCGGGTGTCGGACGTCTTCGCGATGCTCAGACCGGGCTGCGTCTGCTCGGCGACGGTGACCGTCGACGGCTCCGACGAGATCGCCGTCGGGGTGGGGTCGCCCGGTGTCGCCGGCGGCGTCCCGGACGCCGTGGCGGTGTCCGCGACCGAGCCGGCGTCCATATCCGCCTGGCTGACGGTGTACGTCGCGGTGCAGGTGATCGCTTCGGCCGGTGCCAGTGCGGTCTGCGGGCAGCTGATCGGGCTGAGACCGGCAGGGCTGGATGGAGCGGCGAGCCGATCGTCGACGGTGACGCCCTCGACGTCGACGTTTCCGGTGTTCGTCACCAGGAAGGTGAAGACGACCTCCTGCCCCGCCCGCGTGATCTCGGTGGTCTCGGTGGACTTGAGGATGCTGAGCGCCGGCGCCCGGTCGACGGAGATGGTGAGGCCGGACGTGGGGGAGTCCACGGGCGGCGGGGTGGGGTCGCCGGGCGTCGCGGGCCGGATGCCGTGCGCGGTGGCGGTATCGGTGACCGTTCCGTTGTCCAGGTCGGCCTGAGTGACGGTGTAGGTGGCCGTGCAGGTCGTGGTCGCCTGGGGCGCGAGGGTGGCCTGCGGGCAGGTGACGGCGGAGAGGTTCGCCGGGTCGGAGGGTGCGGTGACCTGGTCGTCCACGGTGATGTCGGTCAGGGTGACGTTGCCGGTGTTGGTCACGAGGAACTCGTAGGGCACCTGCTGGCCCACCTGGTCCAGCGAGGTCGTCGTGGACGATTTGGCCACCGTGAGGGAGGCCGAGGGAGGGACGGATACCGTGAGCGTGCTCTCCGGGGAGGTCGTGCGCGGCGGGGCGGGGTCGCTCGGTGTGGCCGGCGGCAGGCCGGATGCGGTGGCGCGGTCGCCGACGGTCCCGGCGTCGACATCCGCCTGGGTGAGGGTGTAGGCGGCGGTGCAGGTGACCTGCGCTCCGGGAGCGAGCGGTCCCGGAGGGCAGATGACCGGCGAGAGGTTGCCCTGGCTGGCGGGCGCATCCTGGAGGTCGGCGACCTGGATGTCGCTGAGCGTCACGTTCCCGGTGTTCACGACGAGGAAGTCGTAGTCGATGACGCCGCCGACCGCGGTCGGGGGCGTGGCGGATTGCGGCGAGGACTTGCTGACGGTCAAGGCCGGCTCGGTGTCGGCGGTGATGGTGACCGTCGAGTGCGGGGATTCGATCGTCGGCGGGTTGGGGTCGGCCGGGGTGGCGGGCGGGGTGCCGGTGGCAGCGGCGGTGTCGGTGACCGTTCCGTTGTCGATGTCCGCCTGGCTGACGGTGTAGGTGGCCGTGCAGGTCATGGTGGCGGTCGGGGCGAGGGTGGTCTGCGGGCAGGTGATCGCGGAGAGGTTCGCCGGGTCGGAGGGCGCGGTGACCTGGTCGTCCACAGTGATCGCGGTCAGGGTGATAGTGCCGGTATTGGTGACGACGAACTCGTAGGGCACCTGCTGTCCCGCCTCCCCGACAGCGGGGGTGGTGGAGCGTTTGACGACGGTGATCCCCGCCGTCTGGTCGACGGCGACGGTGACGTCGGACGGGGGCGAGGTGACGGCCGGCGGGTTCGGGTCGCCCGGTGTCGCGGGCGGGATGCCGGAGGCGGTCGCGCTGTCGGTGACCGTTCCGTTGTCCAGGTCGGCCTGGGTGACGGTGTAGGTGGCCGTGCAGGTCACGGTCGCGGCCGGGGCGAGCGTGGTCTGCGGGCAGTCGATCGCGGAGAGGTTCGCCGGGTCGGACGGCGCGGCGACCTGGTCGTCCACGGTGATCGCGGTCAGCGTGACGTTGCCCGTGTTCGTCACGACGAAGGTATAGGGCACCTCGTCGCCCACCTGGTCCACCGAGGTCGTGGTCGACGACTTGGCGACCGTGAGGGACGCCGAAGGAGGCACGGACACGGTGAGCGTGCTCTCCGGCGAGCTGGTGCGCGGCGGGGTGGGGTCGCTCGGTGTGGCCGGCGGAAGGCCGGATGCGGTGGCGCGGTCGGTGACCGACCCGTTGTCGACGTCCGCCTGGGTGACCGTATAGGTCGCCGTGCAGGTGATCTGGGCGCCCGGTGCGAGCGGGCCGGGCGGGCAGAGGACCGGGGACAGGTTCGCCTGTTCGGCCGGGGCGACCTGCTGATCGTCGACGCTCACATCCATGAGGGTCTCGTTGCCGGTGTTCTCGACCAGGAACGAGTATTCGATCTGATCACCGGCGGCCGTCGGCGGCGTCGCCGACTGCGGGGAGGATTTCACCACGGTGAGTGCCGGGTCGGAGGCGACCGTCAGGGTCACCGCCGACGGTTCCGACGCGATGCGCCCGGGGGTGGGGTCGCCGGGACTCGGTGCGGGCTGTCCCGACGCGACGGCGGAGTCGTGCACTCCGCCGCTGTCCACATCCGCCTGCGTCGTCAGGTAGGTCGCGGTGCAGGTGGTGGACGCCCCGGGGGCGAGCGTGGTGACCGGGCAGACCACGGCGCTGAGGTTCGCCGGGTCCGACGGAGCGGAGACGGTGTCGGTCACCTCGAGGCCGGAGACGGCGAGGTTGCCGCTGTTCGTCACGACGAAGGTGTACGGGATGCTCTCCCCGCTGCGCACCACCTCGGTGGAGGTGCTCGACTTCAGGATGGTCAGCTCCGCCTGGTACAGCACCGGCACGGTGCTGCTCGACGGCCCCGAGGTGCTCGGCGTCGGGTCCGGGTCCGCCGGCGTGGCCGGAGGCGTGCCGGACGCCGTCGCGGTGTCGTTCACCGTCCCGGCGTCGATGTCGGCCTGGCTGACCGTGTAGGTCGCGGTGCAGGTGACGGAACCGCCGGCCGGCAGCGTGGTCGTCGGGCACGTCACCGCGCTCAACCCGCCCGGGAGAGACGGCGGCTCGACGGTGTCGGCGACCGCCACGTCCGCCAGGGTCACGTTGCCGACGTTCGACACAGTGAACGTGTACGGGATCTGCTGGCCGACGCGGGTCGCCGCCGCCGTCGTCGTCGACTTCGCCACCGTGAGAGCGGGGGAGGCGACCGCCGGCAGGCTCAGGCTGTCGTCGGCCGAGTCGACCCGTGCCCCGGTCGGGCTGACGGCGTGGGCGGTCGCCGTGTCGGCCACGGCCCCGTTGTTCAGGTCCGCCTCGGTGGTCGTGTAGGTGGCCGTGCAGGTCGCGCTGGCCTGGGGAGCGAGCGGCGCCGAGGGGCAGCTCACCGCGGTGAGGTTGGACTGCGCCGATGGCGCGGCCACCACATCCGTCACCGAGAGCCCGGTGAGGGTCTGGCCGCCGGTGTTGGTGACGACGAACTCGTAGGGCACCTGCTGGCCGATCCGGGTGATCGAGGTGGTGCTGGAGCGCTTGTCGATCGTCAGGCTGTTGTCGACGGGGTCGACCAGCACCACGTACGCCGACGCCGGCGACTGCACCACGGTGCCGCCCGGATCGCGTCCGGTCGCCACGGCCGAGTCGTCGATGCGGCCGTGGTCGAAGTCGGGCTGGGTGGTCGTGTACGTCGCCGTGCAGGTCATCGACGCTCCGGCGGCGAGGGTCGTGGACGGGCACGACACCGCCGACAGATTCGCCTGGGAGGCGGGAGGAGCCTGGGTGTCGACGACGCGCACCTCGGTCAGTGTGGTCGCGGAGTTGTTGGTCACCTCGAAGCTGTACGGCACCTGCTCGTTCAGGGCGCCGACTCCCGGCGACGACGACGACTTCACGATGGAGATCGCCGGCGGCGTGGAGGGTGCGGGGATGCTGAGTGCATCCGGCGTCGAGCGGACCGCGACCCCGGCCGGCGACGTCCCGGTCGCGGTCGCCGTGTCGGCCACGGCGCCGTTGGTCACGTCGGCCTGGGTGACCGTGTACGTGGCCGTGCACACCTGCGACCGGCCCGGTTCGAGCGAGGGATACGGGCAGGCCACCGGCGAGAGGCCGGACTGCTGGGCGGGCGGGAGCTGCGTGTCCTCGATGTCGACGCCGTCGATGCGGACGTTCCCGGTGTTGACGACCAGGAACTGGTACGTCACGGTCTGGCCGACCGACGTGATGACCGAGACGCCGGAGGTCTTGGTGACCGTCAGCGCGGGCGACTGCTGCGTCGGGATGCCGAGATCGGACGGCTCGGAGGGCGGAAGCGGCAGACCGTTCGCATCCGTGCCCTCGGCCACGGCCGAATCGTCCACGGTGCCGTTCGCGATGTCGGCGGCGGTCACGGTGTAGGTGCCGCGGCAGGTCGTGGAGGCGCCGGGAGCGAGGGTCTCGTCGTCGCAGACGATCGCGGACATCCCGGCCGGGCTGGACGGGAAGGCCGGGGTGTCGTCCACGCGCACGTTCGAGACCGGCGTCGTCCGGATGTTCGTGACCACGAACTCGTACGGCACCTGCTGGCCGATGTCGGTGATCAGCGTCGTCGTCGACGACTTCGCGATCGTCAGCGCCGGATTCGTCGTGATCCGCAGCCGTGAGGGAGGCGCGTCCACCGGTTCGCCCGTCGGCCCGATGGCCGTCGCGGTCGCGGTGTCGGCGACCACGCCGTGGTCGAGGTCGGCCTGGGTGGCCGTGTATGTGCCTGTGCAGTCGACGGTCCGACCCGGTGCGAGAGGTCCCGGCGGACAGGCCACCTGGCTCATGTTCGCCTGCACGGCCGGCGGCGTCTGGGTGTCGGCGACGGTCACGTCCGTGACGTTGACGTTGCCGGTGTTCCGCACGGTGAAGACGTACGGCACCTCCTGTCCGACGGCCGTGACGCGCGTGACGGCGGACGACTTGGTGACCGTGATGGCGGGCGATTGGATGGCCGGGATGATCGTGCTCGACCGCGCCGTCGTGTAGGTGTTGTTCGCCACGTCGACCCCGGTCGCTGTCGCGAAGTCGCTGAGCCATCCGTTCGTGATGTCGGCCGCGGTCACCGAGTAGGTGGCCGAGCAGACGGCGATCTGGCCCGGCGAGAGGGTGGTCCGGTCGCAGGCGATCACCGACAGCCGGCCCTGGGTCGCCGGGGCGACCTGGGTGTCCTGGATGGCGATGTTGCGATAGGTCGTGGACGAGTTGTTGGTGACGGTGAACGTGTAGCGCACCGGCTGCCCGACCGAGCTGAAGGAGTTGGTCGATGAGGCCTTCACCATCGTCAGCGCTGCGGGAGTCGCGTTGACGGACGCCGCCGATTGCGGGGAGGTGACGGTCGTCCCCGCCGGATTCCGCCCGGATGCGGTCGCGAAGTCGTTCACCGAGCCGTTGCCGAGATCCGCCGCCGTCACCTGGTAGGAGCCCGTGCAGGTCATGGATGCTGCGGGGTTCAGGGTGGTCTGCGGGCAGGCGATCGCGGACATGTTCGCCTGCGATCCCGGCAGCACCTGCGTGTCCGCGACCGCCACGTTCGTGAGCACCTGGTTCCCGGTGTTCGTCACGACGAACGAATACGGCACCTGCTGGCCGACGGCGGACACCGAGGTCGCCGTCGTCGACTTCACGATCGTCAGGGCGGAGATCGGTGAGAAGAGCTCGACGCGCGAGGGGGACGACAGGACCGGGTTGCCGCCGGGGTCGGTCCCCGACGCCCGGGCGTGGTCGGCGACGACGCCCGCGTTCACATCGGCGGAGGTGACCCGGTACGACGCGGTGCAGGTGGTCGACGCTCCCGGAGCGAGCGTCGTCGCCGGGCACGTCGGCGCGGTCAGGTTGCCCGGCAGGGACGGGGCCTCGACGGTGTCGGTCACCACGATGTTGTCGACCACCACCGTGGAGTTGTTGGTCACCAGGAACGTGTACGGGATGACCTGCCCGATCGACGTCACGGCGGCCGTCGTCGTCGCTTTGCGGATGGTCAGCGAGCCCGGCAGCTGGGTCGGGATGGACAGGTCGGACGGCTCGGAGGTCACGGCGGCCCCGCCCTCGGGTGCGCCGGAGGCCGTCGCCGAGTCCGCGAGCGTGCCGTTCTGGAGGTCCGCCAGGGTCGCCGTGTACGTGCCGGTGCAGGACTGCGACTCGCCCGGAGCCAGCGCCGGGTTCGGGCAGGTGATCGCCGACATGTTCGCCGAGGATGCCGGCGGCGTCGGCGTGTCGGTGACGGACACCCCGAACAGCGTGACGTTCCCGGTGTTCGTGACGCGGAAGACGTAGGGGATCTGCTGGCCGACGGAGCTCGCCAGGGTGGCCGTGGTCGACTTGACCACCGAGATCGCGGGGCGGGCGCTGGTGATCGTGAGCGTCGCCGGAGGTGCGGTGACGGTCGCCCCCGCCGGATCGAGGCCGCTCGCCGTCGCCGTGTCGCGCACCGACCCGTTGTCGAGGTCGGCCTGGGAGACGGTGTAGCGCGCGGTGCAGGTCGTCGAGGCCTGAGGTGCGAGCGTCTGCGTCTCGCACAGGATCGCGGAGAGGGCGGCCTGCGACGCGGGCGGTGTCTGGGTGTCGACCACCGTGATGCCGTGCAGCGTCACCTGCGAGCGGTTCGTCACGACGAACTTGTACGTGACCACTTGGCCGACCCGGGTGATCGCCGTCGTCGTCGACGCCTTGCTCACGATCAGGGAGGCGGGCGGCGTCACGGTCAGGGGAGTGTCGGCCGGCGGGTTGAGACCGTCGAGTCCGGCGGTGCCGTCGGGGAAGTTGGCCGGGCCGTTGGTGTAGGTGCCTGGCACGGTGGCGGTCACCTGCACGGTCACAGTGCAGGCGTTCTGCCCCTGGTTCAGGGTGCCGTTCACGACGACCGAGGCGGACCCCTGCGCAGCCGTGACGGCGCCGCTCGCGCACGTCGTCGCGTTCACCCCGGTGGCCGTCACCCCGGACGGCAGGTCGTCGTGGAACCCCCACCCGTTCTTCGCCGCCAGCTCGGAGGTGTTCGTGATCGTGTAGGTCAGCGTCGACGTCTGGCCCGACGCGATCGTCGACGGCCTGAACGCCTTGTCGAGCTGCGGGGTCACATCCAGGATCTGGGGGAGGTCGAACGCGCCGTCGTTCCCGGCCACGACCGCGCTCTGGTTCTCGAGCTGCATGCCGACGGTCGGCGTCCCGGTGCTCGGCACCTTGATCGCCGCGGAGACGAGACCGGCGACCATCGTGGGCCCGAACGGTCCCGAGCCGTACTGGACCGCGCCGGGATAGTGGCACGGGTCGAGCTGCGTCGCCAGCACGTTCTTCACGCCGTTGACGTAGAGCGAGAGGGTCTCCGAGGGGTTCCCCGCGCTGTTCGCGGTGCAGTTGGTCGCCGCGACGATCGCCGTCGTCTGGTAGAAGTGGCCGGGGATCGCCGGTATGGCCGTGTTCGTCCGCAGCTGGATGCCCGGGACGGTGCCGTTGGCCGTGTAGGCCGTCACCGCCTGGTTGTGGGCGGCCGCCGCTGTGGAGTACCCCTGGAACTGGCCCATCGCGTTCGCGAGGATCTGCACCCCCGAGATCGGGCATCCCGGGTTCCACCCGGGCGGCGCGGTCGTCGTAGACCCGTTGACGATGTAGCCGTTGCAGTACTGGCCGTCGGCCCAGCGGGGGTCCGCGTAGTAGGTCTCCGCGTTCGCACCGGAGACGCCGGGAACGTAGCTGCTGCCCGGGGTGCCCTGGTACGCCGTGATCTTGATCGCGGTCGATGCCGCGTTCTGGCCGGAGAAGTCCTCGGTGAACAGGGCGGTCGGCGGCTGCGGGGTGCCCGGCGTTCCCGCCGTCGTCGCCTCCGCCTGCTGGGCGGGGAGGCCGACGCCGACTCCGGTGACGATCAGCCCGAGGATGGCGACGGTCGCCACGACCGCTCGTCGGATGGTGGGATTCCGGTGACGCATGAGAACTTCCTTCCGGCGTTCGCCCCCCACCCGGAGCTGCGAGAGTGCTCCGGTGGACGCCTGCCTGACAAGCTAGGTGGGCATCTCCCGGCTCGAAAGACAGCGCCGCGTGGCCCACCCGGCGGTCGCGTGGTCCGCGTAGGCTCGGCGACATGGCGTTCGACTGGTCGCAGTTCTATGAGAAGCAGGGCGGGCGCGGCGTGCGGCCGACCTTCCAGAGCGCCGTCTCCGCCTGGGACGGAGAGCCGGGCGATGCGGTCGATCTCGGCTGCGGCGACGGCGTCGAGACCAGGCACCTCGCCGAGCACGGGTGGCGTGTGCTGGCGGTGGACGCCGACCCCGGCGTGGAGGAGCGGGTGCGCGCCGGCCTGTCGCCGGACGCGTCCGAGCGTGTCGACGTGCGGCGCGCGTCATTCGAGACGCTGGGGGAGCTGCCTCCCGCGGATCTCGTCTACGCGGGCTTCGCGCTGCCGTTCTGCGACGAGTCGCACTTCCCGTATCTGTGGGCCGACATCCGCGAGGCGCTGCGGCCCGGCGGCCTGTTCGCCGGCGAGCTGTTCGGCCCGCACGACGAATGGGCCGGCCGACCCGGGATGAGCTTCCACGAGCGCGGCCAGGTGGAGGGCATGCTCGCCGGGATGGACGTGCTGCAGCTGGTGGAGGACGACCGTCGCGGGATGTCCTTCGAGGGCCCGAAGCACTGGCACGTCTTCCACATCGTCGCGCGCGCCTGACCGCGCGGGGACGTCAGCGGAGGGTCTTGCGCGCGGTGATCTGGCCGGTGTCGAAGCCGAGCAGGTGCAGACCGCCGTGGAAGCGGGCGTGCTCGATCTTCATGCAGCGGTCCATCACGACCGTCAGGCCCTTCGACTCGCCGTACTCGGCGGCCTCCTGGTTCCAGATGCCCAGCTGCACCCACACGGTCGGCGCGCCGATGGCGAGCGCCTCGTCGATGACGGCCGGGATGTCGGCGGGCTTGCGGAACACATCCACGATGTCCGGCACCTCGGGCAGCGACGCGAGGTCGGGGTAGGCCTTCTCGCCCAGGATGGTGTCCGCGTTCGGGTTGACGAAGTACAGCCGGTAGTCGCTCGACTGCTGCAGGTAGGTGCCGACGAAGTAGGACGACCGGGCCGGGTTGGGGGAGGCGCCGACGATCGCGACGGACTTCGCCCCGCGCAGGATCTTCAGGCGCTCCTTGGCGTCCGGTCCGACCCAGGTGCGCTGCGACTTCAGGAGCTTCGCGAGGGGGGAGTCCGACGGCAGGGCGCAGCTCAGCCCGTTCGCGAGCTGGACCTCGGTGGTGGCTTCCGTGGTGGCAGTGGTCATGCTGCGTTCGCCTCCTCGACGGCGATCGTGAGCGCCTGATCGAGATCGTAGATGATGTCGTCGACGTCTTCGATCCCGACGCTGATGCGCACGACGCCCGGCAGCACGCCGGCGTCGAGCAGCTGCTGCTCGGTGAGCTGCGCGTGGGTCGTCGAGGCGGGATGGATCACCAGCGTCTTCGCGTCGCCGATGTTGGCGAGGTGGCTGGCGAGATTCACCGACTCGATGAACCTCTGGCCGACCTCGCGGCCGCCCTTCACCACGAAGCTGAACACGCTTCCCGGGCCCTTCGGCAGGTACTTGAGCGCCCGCTCGTGGTGCGGGTGCCCGGGCAGTCCGGCCCAGAACACCTTCTCGATGCGCGGGTCGGCATCCAGCCACTCGGCCACCGCTCGCGCATTGTCGACGTGCGCCTGGATGCGGTAGGGCAGAGTCTCGACGCCCTGCGCGAGCAGGAAGGCCGAGTGCGGGGCGAGCACCGGTCCGATGTCGCGCAGCTGCTCGGCGCGCAGCCGGGTGAGGAACGCGTACTCGCCGAAGTTGCCCGACCACTGCAGACCGCCGTACGAGGGGACGGGCTCGCCGAACAGCGGAAACTTCGAGGAGTGCCAGTCGAAGCGGCCGCTCTCGACCACGACGCCGCCGAGGGTCGTGCCGTGCCCGCCGAGGAACTTGGTGGCCGAGTGGATGACGATGTCGGCGCCCCACTCGAACGGCCGGTTGAGGTACGGGGTCGCGATGGTGGAGTCGATGGCGAGGGGGATGCCCGCCGCGTGCGCGACCTCCGCCAGCCCTTCGATGTCGGCGATCTCGCCGGACGGGTTCGCGATCGTCTCGGCGAACACCAGCTTCGTGCGGTCGGTGATCGCGGCGGCGTAGTCGGCCGGGTCCGCGCTCTGCACGAAGGTGGTCTCGACGCCGAAGCGCCGCAGGGTCACATCCAGCTGGGTGATGGATCCGCCGTACAGGTTCGCCGAGGCGACGATGTGGTCGCCCGCGCCGACGAGGGACGCGAACGTGATGTACTGCGCGCTGAGGCCGGAAGCCGTCGCCACCGCGCCGAGGCCGCCCTCGAGGCTGGCGACCCGCTCCTCGAACGAGGCGACGGTCGGGTTCGCGAGGCGCGAGTAGATGTTGCCGTACTTCTGCAGGGCGAAGCGGGCCGCGGCATCCGCCGTGTCGTCGAACACGAACGCGCTGGTCTGATAGATCGGCAGCGCGCGCGCTCCCGTCACGGGATCGGGGATGTTGCCCGCGTGGATCGCCCGCGTGCGGAAACCGTATTCGCGATCTGCCATGGGGGTCACGCTACCCGACGCCGCCGACGGTCCGCGGCGGTCGACGTAACACGCGGCAACCCGGTTTGCTACCCTGGGGCCAGGTCCGATGCGGGGCCCCGGACGACGGTTCAGTACCCGGTGAGCGACAAGACTGGCCAAGGAGTCGCACCGTGTCCTGGATCGTCCTCATCGTCTCCGGCGTGCTCGAAGCCGTCTGGGCCACCGCCCTCGGCCGGTCCGCCGGGCTCACCCGGCTCTGGCCGAGCGCCGTCTTCGTCGTCGCCCTCGTCGCATCCATGGCCGGGCTGGCCTTCGCGATGCGCGAGATCTCGACGGGCACCGCCTACGCGGTGTGGGTCGGCATCGGCGCCTCTCTCACGGTGCTGTACGCCATGGCGTTCGGCGGAGACGGCTTCTCGCTCGTGAAGGCGCTGCTCATCGTCGGCCTGGTCGGCTGCGTCGTCGGGCTGAAGCTGGTCGACTGACCGCGTCAGGCGACGGCCGACACCCAGACGGCGGCGAGCGCCAGCAGGGCGATCAGCAGCCAGGACACCAGGCCGGTGACGAGCGCGCGCCAGCCGGTGCCGACCAGGGTGCGGAGGCGCACCGCCGTCCCCAGGCCGAACAGCGCCATGGCGAGCAGCACGGTCTGGAGGGTGTCCGCGCCGTCCGTCACGAGGGACGGGAGCGGCACGAACGTGCGCACGAGAACGGCGAGCAGGAACCCGGCGACGAACAGCGGAACGATGGGCGGGCGCTTCACACCCGGGTCGCCCGCGACATGGCGGCGGCGCTCCACGACCGCGGCGACCGCCACGACCGGGGCGAGCATCAGCACGCGGGTGAGCTTGACCACGACCGCAACGGCGAGCGCTCCGGCACCCGCCAGCTGCGCGGTCGCGACGACCTGTCCGACGTCGTGGACGCCGGCGCCCACCCAGTGGCCGAACTGCTGCGCATCCAATCCGAGTGGATGCCAGAAGAGCGGAAGGACGAAGATGGCGAGCGTTCCGCACAGGGTCACCAGCGCGACGGGGGTGGCGGCCTCCTCGTCCTTGGGCTTCACGACCCCGCTCATCGCGCCGATGGCGGACGCGCCGCAGATCGAGAAGCCGGTGGCGATCAGGAGCGGCTGGTGACCGGGGAGGCGCATCAGCCGACCGATCCAGAAGGTTCCGGCGAAACTGAGCAGCACGACGCCGACGGTGGTCAGGATGGCGACCCAGCCGAGCCCGGCGATGTCACCGAGGCTGAGCTTCAGTCCGAGCAGAACGACGCCGATGCGCATCAGCCGTTTGGCGCTCAGGGACAGACCGGGGGCCAGGCGTCCGGCGACGGCCGGCCGTGCGACCGGGAGCTGGCCGACCACGATCCCGAGCACAACGGCCGCCGTCAGCCACGGGACGACGGGGACCAGCCAGTGCACGCCCCACGCGACGGCCGCAGCCACGGCGCACGCCACGACGCCGGGAAGCCAGGGCAGCGTTCGGGCGGTCGGCGACGGAGTGCTCACCGACCCATTCTGTCGGCATCCTGCTGTCGGCATCCCACCGTCGGCATCCCGCTGTCGGCATCCCACCGTCGGATGTTCGACCTCCCTACCGCGAGGACTCCACCCGCACCGCGGTCCGCCGGAGTTCTGCGGCCGTTCGTCCGACGGACGCGGGCGGTTCCCTAGAGCGACGTCAGCAGCCGCGCGCCGTCCGGGACGCCGAGGCCGGTGCACGCGTCCCATCCCGCCGTCGCCCGGTAGGCGCCGTTGTCGCCGGTCGTGATGTCGCGGAAGCCGTCCGCGACCTGCCCGGCCGGCACCGCGTCGTACAGCCGCGGCTGGAGGAGACCGAGCGGCTTGCCGGTGGACTGTGCGAGTCGCGCGACCAGCGCGGCCCACAGCGGGGCCACCGCGCTCGTTCCGCCGATCACGGTGTCCTGGCCGTCGACGCGGATGCGGTAGCCCGTCTGCGGATCGGCGACCGCGGAGACGTCCGGCACGCCGCGTCCGCCCGCGCCGTTCCTGGCGCCGCCCGCGTCCGTGCCGTCCGCACCGGACGGCACCCCGACGCCCGCCTGCCAGGACGGCAGCGGGAAGACGGCGCTCACGCCTCCTCCGGTGGCGCCTCCGCCGGTGCCGTTGTTCCAGACGACCTCCGAGCGCACCGCGCCGGTCGAGGCGTCCGCTTCGAGCCGGGTTCCCCCGCAGGCCAGCGCGTGGGGCGAGGAGGCGGGGAAGTCGACGTGCGGCCGGCCGTCGCCCACGCGGTCGCTGCTCCCGTCGTCGCCCGCCGCGGCCGTGGTCGTCACGCCGAGTGCTGCGGCGTCCTGCAGCGCCTGGTCGAACGCGGTGCGGGCCTGGGCGGTCCAGCCGTCCTCCGACTGCCCCCAGCTGATGCTGATCGCCGCGGGCGTCGGCTCCGCGTGCGCGGCGGTCGTCACCGCGTCCAGGAACCCCGCGTCGGTGTTGGGCGCGAAGTAGACGACGATCTCCGCCTTCGGGGCCAGCGCCCCGGCGACCTCGATGTCGAGCATGACCTCGCCGTCTGCGCCGTTCGGGTTGCCGTCCGGCGCGTTCGAGCCGCCGTCGACCCCCACCGCACGGACGCTCGGGGTCGGGATGCCGAGTCCGGCGAAGTAGGTGTCGAGGTCCTTCTGCACATAGCCGCCGCCCAGCTCGATGATGGCGATGGTCTGACCGCTGCCGTCGGTGCCATCGGGGAAGGAGTAGACCGTCCCGAGCTGCGGGGGCGTGTAGCTGGTGCTGACCGCCGCGGCGGGCACGTAGCGGTACTGCGCGCGCGCCTGCGGCCGGTCGTCCAGCCCGAGGACGGCGGTCACGACCCCGGCGAGCGCCGACGGGATGCTGAGGCCGCCCGTCCGCTGCCGGTACACCGCGGCGTCTTCGCCGGCGCCCTCCGCGCTCGACTGCGCCAGGTCGGTGCCGAACACGCGGGCGACGGTCTGCACCGGACCGGAGACGCGGATGCGCCGTGCGCCCGCATCCACCTCGTCGATGCTCACGCCGAGGCCCTCCAGGGTGCGGCGCACCAGCTCGACGTCGTCGGGCGAGGCTCCGTAGCGTTCCGCGAGCTCGTCCCGGCTGAGCGGCTCGGCGAAGGCGCTCTCGGGGAGCTCGGCACGGCGGCGCAGCACGAGCGTCGCATCCACGCGGGTGTCGGGCGCGAGCCCTCCGTGCGCGCGGAAGCCCGGGCGCTCCGGCCGTTCGCTTCCGGGAAGGGGGACGAGGTCGAGGGGCTGCTCCGCATCGGTCATACCCCTCGGTCTACCACCGGCCCCCGACACGGGACAGTGCATCCGCGACCCCCGCGGACTACACCCAGCTGGGCAGCCACATGTGGATCTGCCAGAACCAGAACGGCACCTGCTGCCCCGTCCAGATCGGCCAGAAGAACGCGCTCACCACGGCGCACGCGGCCAGGAAGACGCCGGTCCACAGGATGCCGCGCCGCCGTCGCGGCTCCGGATCGGTGCGCCGGCCGAGAACGATGGCGATGGCGGCCGTGAGCGCGAGGATCAGGTACGGCTCGAAGGCGATCGAGTAGAACGTGAAGATGGTGCGGCCCATGTACAGCCACCACGGCAGGTATCCCGCCGCGAGCCCCGTGAGGATGAGCCCGATGCGCCAGTCGCGGGTGCGGACGAGCCAGTACAGCAGGAACAGGATCGCCGCCGTTCCCGCCCACCAGATCAGCGGGTTGCCGAGCGAGGTGATCGCGGCGGAGCAGGAGTCCCACGCGCAGCCGTCCTTGCCCTTCGTCGTCCCGACGTAGTACATGCTGGTCGGCCGCAGCATCAGCGTCCACGTCAGCGGGTTCGACTGGTACGGGTGCGGCGTGTGCAGGTTGATGCTGTAGTTGTACATCTGCGTCTGGTAGTACCAGAGGTTCTGCGCCCAGAGCGGCACCCAGGCGAACGCGCCCGTCCACTGCGCGTGCGCGGCCTCCGCCCAGTGGCGGTAGTAGCCGTCCTTCGACAGGATCCAGCCGGTCCAGGTCGCGACGTAGGCGACGAACGCGAGCGGGACCATGAGGACGAAGGTCGCCGGCGCCTGCTTGAGCAGCGCCCCGCTCGCGTAGAACGGCAGCTTCTCGCGGCGGCGGGCCACCGCATCCACCACCACCGTGTACACGGCGAAGAAGGCGAGGAAGTAGAAGCCCGTCCACTTGACCCCGGCGCACAGCCCGCACAGGATGCCCGCGGCGATCAGCCACGGCCGCCACCACAGCACGGGCCCCCACGCCGGGTCGCCGCCGGACGAGCGCGCGGCCGCCACCTTCGCGGCGAGACGGTCGGCGGCCCAGCGCCGGTCGAGCAGGATGCAGCAGAACGCCAGCAGCGCGAAGAACATCACGAAGTTGTCGAGCAGCGCGACGCGGCTCATCACGATGGCGTGGCCGTCGATCGCGAACAGGAACCCGGCGATCGTGGCCAGCATCGTCGAGCGGAACAGCGTCCGCGCGATGAGGAAGACGAGCAGGACCGCGATCGTCCCGACGATCGCGGTGGAGACCCGCCAGCCGAACGAGTTCGCGGGACCGGTGGCGGCCATCCCGAGCGCGATCAGCCACTTGCCGAGCGGAGGATGCGCGACGAACGACGGGTCCGCGTCGAAGATCTGCGTCTCCCCGGCGGCGAACCGGGCGTCGGCCTTGTCGGGCCAGCTGCCCTCGTAGCCGAGGTTCCAGACGGTCCAGGAGTCCTTCACGTAGAAGGTCTCGTCGAACACGAGCGCGTGCGGCTGGCCGAGGTTCCAGAGCCGCAGCACGGCCGCGAGCAGGGTCACGGCGACGGGTGCGCCCCACATCCACAGCCGCAGGCGGCCGGGGGTGCCGAGGACGCGCGCCCACCAGTCGTCCAGACGTGTGCCGACGGGGACCGCGGCGACGTGCGCGGCCGGGAGATCGGTCGGAGGAGCAGAGGTCACCAGGCCATGCTAGGGCGGCGGGCTCCGCGTCGCCTTCCGACTGACAGACTAGACGCCATGATCATCCTGGCCGCGACCCCGATCGGCAATCTCGGCGACGCGTCCCGGCGGCTGGTCGAGGTGCTGTCGGCGGCGACGGTCGTCGCGGCGGAGGACACCCGGGTCGCGCAGCGCCTGCTGGCCGGTCTCGGCGTCGAGAACCGCCCGCGGCTGATCGCCCTGCACGACCACAACGAGCGCGAGCGCGCGGCCGAGCTGGTGGAGCTGGCCCGCGACCAGGACGTCGTGCTGCTCTCCGACGCCGGGATGCCGACGGTGTCCGATCCCGGCTTCCACCTCGTGGAGGCGGCAGCGGCGGCGGGCGTCGGCGTGACGGCGCTGCCCGGGCCGTCCGCCGTGCTGACGGCGCTCGCCGTGTCCGGCCTGCCGACCGACCGCTTCACCTTCGAGGGCTTCCTCCCGCGCAAGCAGGGGGAGCGGCTGTCGACGCTGCGAGCCGTCGCCGCCGAGCCCCGCACCATGGTGTTCTTCGAGTCGCCGAACCGGCTCGCCGCATCCCTGACCGACATCGCGACCGCGCTCGGCGCCGACCGCCGCGTCGTCGTCTGCCGTGAGCTGACGAAGCTCTACGAGGAGGTGCGCCGCGGCACCGCGGCCGAGCTGGCGGCGTGGGCCGCCGAGGGGGTGCGCGGCGAGATCGTCGTGGTCGTTGCCGGCGCGCCCGCGCGGGCGGCGGACCCGGAGACGGCGGTGCAGCAGGTGCTCGCGCTGGTCGCGGCGGGCAGCCGGCTGAAGGAGGCGGCCGCCGAGGTCGCCGAGGCCACCGGGCTCGGCAAGCGCGACCTCTACCAGGCGGCGCTCGAGCGGCGCTGCTGAGGACGCCCCTCCACGCGCAACCCGTTCTCCACGGTGCAACTCGTTCTCCACGGTGCAACCCGTTCTCCACAGGCGGAGTAACAGACGGAATCGCGCGCGTCCGCGCCCGTAGGATAGTCACCATGTCCGACGGCTCTTCCTTCTACATCACCACGCCGATCTTCTACGTGAATGATGTCCCGCACATCGGGCATGCCTACACGGAGGTCGCGGCCGACGTCCTCGCCCGCTGGCACCGCCAGGCCGGCGACGACACCTGGCTGCTCACCGGCACCGACGAGCACGGCCAGAAGATCCTGCGGACGGCGACCGCCAACGGCACGACGCCGAAGCAGTGGGCCGACAAGCTGGTGACCGAGGAGTGGCTGCCGCTGCTCGACACCGTCGACATCGCCAACGACGACTTCATCCGCACCACCGACGAGCGGCACGAGGTCAACGTCCAGAAGTTCCTGCAGAAGCTCTACGACGACGGCTACATCTACGCCGGCGAGTACGAGGCGCTCTACTGCGTGGGCTGCGAGGAGTTCAAGCCGCAGAGCGAGATCGTCGACGGCACGGGGGAGTACGAGGGCCAGAAGGTCTGCGCCATCCACTCGAAGCCGCTGGAGCTGCTGCAGGAGAAGAACTACTTCTTCCGCATGAGCCAGTTCGCCGACCGCCTGCTGGCGCTCTACGAGGAGCGCCCCGACTTCGTCCAGCCCGAGTCGGCCCGCAACGAGGTGGTCAGCTTCGTGCGGCAGGGCCTGAGCGACCTGTCGATCTCGCGGTCGAGCTTCGACTGGGGCATCAAGGTGCCGTGGGACGAGTCGCACGTCGTCTACGTGTGGTTCGACGCGCTGCTCAACTACATCACCGCCGTCGGCTACGGGCAGGACGACGAGGAGTTCGCCCGCCGCTGGCCGGCGAACCACCTGGTCGGCAAAGACATCCTGCGCTTCCACGCGGTCATCTGGCCCGCCATGCTGATGGCCGCGGGTCTCGAGGTGCCGAAGCGCGTCTTCGGTCACGGCTGGCTGCTCGTGGGCGGCGAGAAGATGTCGAAGTCCAAGCTGACCGGCATCGCGCCGACGCAGATCACCGACACCTTCGGGTCCGACGCGTTCCGCTACTACTTCATGCGCGCCATCAACTTCGGGCAGGACGGCTCGTTCAGCTGGGAGGACCTCGCGGCACGGTACCAGGCCGAGCTCGCCAACGGGTTCGGCAACCTGGCGTCGCGTGTCGTCGCGATGGTGACGCGCTACTTCGAGGGCATCGTGCCGCCGGCCGGCCCGTACCGCGATGTCGACCTGCACGTGCAGGAGGTCGTCCGCACGGCGGCGGCCGACGCCGACGCGGCCGTCTCGCGCCTGGCGATCCACGACGCCCTGACGGCGATCTGGCGGATCGTCGACGAGCTGAACGGGTACATCACCGAGCAGGAGCCGTGGGCGCTGGCGAAGGACGACGCCCAGCGCGAGCTGCTCGGCACCGTGCTGTACACGGCGGCCGAAGGGCTGCGGTCCCTCGCGGTGCTGCTCTCTCCGGTGATCCCGGCGGCCACCGCCAAGCTGTGGGAGGCGCTCGGCGTCTCCGGCGAGCTGGGCGCGCTCACGGCGCAGCCGCTCCGCAGCGCGGGCGAGTGGGGCCAGCTGCCCGCGGGCACGGAGGTCAACGGGCTCGAGGCGCTGTTCCCGCGGATCGACGCGGAGGCGGTCGCCGCGGTATGACGGACCCGTCGTTCGTCCGGCAGCGGCACGTCACCGACGGCCGCGACCTCAGCTACCCTCCGCTGCCCGAGGCGCTCACCGTTCCCGTCTACGACAACCACACGCACCTCGAGATGGCCGACGGCGCGGAGCCGCTCGACTACCGCGAGCAGCTCGACCGTGCGTCGAGCGTCGGCGTGCGCGGCGTCGTGCAGGTGGGCAACGACGTCGAGACCTCCCGCTGGTCGGCGGAGACGGCTGCCGTGGAGCCGCGGATGCTCGCGGCCGTCGCGCTGCACCCGAACGACGCGCCGGACTACGACGAGCGGGGCGAGCTGGACGACGCGCTCGCCGTGATCGCCGAGCTCGCGGGCCGGCCGCGGGTGCGTGCTGTAGGCGAGACCGGCCTCGACTTCTTCCGCACGGAAGAAGGCCCCCGACGCGACGCCCAGTTCCGCTCGTTCGAGGCGCACATCGAGATCGCCAAGCAGAACGACATCGCGCTCCAGATCCACGACCGCGACGCGCACGCCGCCGTCGTCGCCACCCTGAAGCGCGTCGGCGCCCCCGAGCGCACGGTGTTCCACTGCTTCTCGGGCGACGTGGAGCTGGCCCGCATCTGCGCCGAGAACGGCTGGTACATGTCCTTCGCGGGCACCGTCACGTTCAAGAACGCGCCGGGCCTGCGCGCGGCGCTCGAGGTCGCCCCGCGCCACCTGGTGATGGTGGAGACGGACGCCCCGTTCCTCACGCCGACGCCCTTCCGAGGCCGCCCGAACGCGCCGTACCTCATCCCGTACACGCTCCGCGCCATGGCCGAGGTGATGGGGACCGACGCGTCGACCCTGGCCGCGCAGATCAACTCCAACACCGAACTGGTCTACGGCCGCTGGGACAGTGAGCCCGTCGGGCCGCCGCCGACCCGGCCGATCGGGATCATCGCGTGAGTGAGCTCCGGCTGCTCGGCCCGGCCGAGATCCGCGACCTGGCGGAGCTGCTCGACGTCACCCCGACGAAGAAGCTGGGCCAGAACTTCGTGATCGACGCCAATACGGTCCGGCGGATCGTCCGCGTCGCCGAGGTGCAGGCGGGGGACAGCGTCGTGGAGATCGGCCCCGGCCTCGGATCGCTGACGCTCGGCCTGCTGGAGGCCGGCGCCCGCGTGGTCGCGGTGGAGATCGACGGCCGTCTCGCCGCGCAGCTCCCCGTCACGGTGGCGCAGCTCGCCCCGGACGCCGCCGAGCACCTCACCGTCGTCCACCGCGACGCCCTCGCCATCACCGAACTGCCGGTCGATCCCGTCCGCCTGGTCGCGAACCTCCCGTACAACGTGTCCGTCCCGGTGCTCCTGCACTTCCTGGAGCACTTCCCGAGCCTCCGCTCGGGCGTCGTGATGGTCCAGGCCGAGGTCGGCCACCGGATCGCTGCGCAGCCCGGCTCCAAGGTCTACGGCGCCCCGAGCGTGAAGGCCGCCTGGTACGGCACCTGGCGCACGGCGGGGTCGGTCAGCCGCCAGATCTTCTGGCCCGTGCCGAACGTCGACTCGGTCCTCGTCGCCTTCGAGCGCCGCGACGACGCGCCCGGCGACGAGCAGCTCCGGCTCCGCACCTTCGCCCTCGTCGACGCCGCCTTCCAGCAGCGCCGCAAGACGCTGCGCCAGGCCCTCGCCCCCGTCTACGGCGACCCGCCGTCCGCGGAGGCGGCCCTGCAGGCGGCCGGGATCTCCCCGTCGTTGCGCGGTGAGCAGCTCGCGCTGGCCGACTTCGCGCGCCTCGCGGCGGCCGCGCCGGCGTGACGGCGACGCCCCGGCCGGCCCGGAGGCTCGTGCACCGCACCCACTGATCCGTGCGGACATGCGCCCAGGCGGCGCCCAGCCTGACGGTCCTCGGGTGTGTAGGTTGGAGGCATGGTGGACGCGTGGGACGTCGACGGCGTGCATGTTCGCGCCCCGGGCAAGATCAACGTGTTCATGCGCGTCGGTGCGGTCATGGAGGACGGCTACCACGACGTCGCGACCGCCTACCAGGCCGTCTCGCTCTATGAGGATGTGCGGGCGTATCACGCCGACGACTTCTCGGTGAGCTTCGGGGGCAGCGTCGACACGAGCGGCCTCCCGCGCGACGAGTCGAATCTGGCGATCAAGGCCGCTCGGCTGCTCGCCACGCGGACCGGCTACGCGAGCGGGGTCCGGCTGGAGATCGACAAGCACGTGCCCATCGCCGGGGGGATGGGCGGAGGGTCGGCCGACGCCGCCGCCACCCTGGTCGCGTGCGACGCCCTCTGGGGCACAGAGCTCGGGCGCGAGGAGCTGCTGACGCTCGCCGCGACGCTCGGCGCCGACGTGCCCTTCGCGCTGGTGGGCGGAACGGCCATCGGCACCGGCCGCGGCGACCGGCTGAGCCCGGCGCTCGCCACCGGGCAGTTCCACTGGGTGCTGGCCCTTCCGGAGGGGGAGCTGAGCACCCCGCGCGTCTACAGCGAACTCGACCGGCACCGCGAGCGTCACGCCGCCGACATCGCGCCGGCGCAGGTGTCGCCGACCGTCGAGTCGTCGGTGCTGCAGGCGCTTCGCGCCGGCGACCCGGCCATGCTGGCCGAGGCGCTGACGAACGACCTGCAGGCTCCGGCCATCCACCTCGTGCCCGAGATCGCGGACGTGATCGAGCTGGGCGAGATGAACGGCGCGCTCGCCGGGATCGTCTCCGGCTCCGGCCCCACCGTCGCGTTCCTGGCGGCCGACCTCGATTCGGCCATCGACCTCCAGATCGCGCTCAGCGCGGCGCGGGTGCGGGCCGTGCGGGCCACCGGTCCGGTGCACGGGGCGCGCATCCTGGGCGACTGAGGGCATCGTCGGCACCGCGGACCGTCGGGAGACGGCGCAGATCTCCTTCGCGGACGAGCGGAGTCCGACAGGAGGGCCGAGCCATGCCGGCCCGACACAGGCGATGCCCGAGGATGCCCGGCCACGACACGCGTCGGGTTGAGACGATCCGTTCGGAAATCAGAAGCGTATCCACGTCCCGGGCCGGGCATCCCAGGTGTCTCCAGCGTAGCCAGCGCCGGGCCGCCGGTTGCTACCCGGACGGGGAAACCGTCAAGACTTGACGGGTCTCCTCCGCGACAGGCTCCGGAGGTCGCGGCGGGAGCGCAGCCCGAGCTTCGACAGGATGTTGCGGACGTGGAAGTTCACGGTCGTGACGGAGACGTAGAGGCGCTCCGCGATCTCCTTGTTGGTCATCCCGGCGGCGAGCGCGTGGGCGACCTGCCGCTCCCGCGTGGTGAGCGTCGCGAGCGGGTCGACGGCCGAGGTCGCCACCGCCGTCTCGTCGAGCAGCCGGACGCAGCGGGCCAGGTATCCCGCGGCGCCCAGCCGGCGGAACGTCTCGGCCGCGGCCTCCAGCTGCGCCCGCCCGCGTTCGGTGGCGGCGGGGGACGCGCCGGGCTGCGCGAGGGCGAGACGCCCGGCGTCCAGCGCGGCGACGGCGCGGGGGAAGGGGAAGAGCTCCGCTCCCGGCTCGTCGACGGCGTCACGGTAGGCCTCGACGGCCTCGGGGATGCGGCCCTCCGCCTCGAGCGCCCGCCCCTCCAGCCAGCGCAGCGAGCCGTAGTACGGGCGCCACATCGGGGAGGCGGCGGCGCGCTCGTACGCCTCGCGCGCCTCCTCCGGCCGGCCGAGGGCCGCGAGCGCGTCGACGCGGTAGCTGAGCCAGCCGAGCGTCGAGCCCCGTGAGGCCGCCGCCTCCGCCTGCTCGACGGCGGCCAGCTGGTCCCGCGGGCGGCCCAGCGCGCGGCCGAGCTCGGCGCGCGCGAGGTGCGGAAGGTCGCCGTCGTACGATCCGGTGATGCGGGGGTCGGCGTGCGCGGCCGCGCGGAGGCGCTCCTCGACCGCTTCCGCCTCTCCGCGACCGGCGCGCACCAGGGCGGACGTCCACAGCGCGATCGGCCAGCAGGACAGGTCGGTCTCGTCGAGCGCGAGCGCGACGGCCGTGTCGGCGAGGGTGACGGAGTCCTCCCATTCGCCGGTGAGGAACAGGATGTGCGCGTACATGGTGCGCGCGAATCCGGCCGTCCAGCTGGAGGGGAAGCGCCGCACCAGTTCCGCCGCGCGGGCCAGGTCGGCCCGCGCCCGGCCGATGTCGCCGCTCAGGATGAAGACGCGGGAGCGGCTGACCAGCGCATCCACCGCCGCGGGCGACTCGTGCCCGACGAGGAGCTCGTCCAGCTCCGCGGTGAGGGGCCCGAACAGGTCCGGTCGCCGCGAGTGGGCGGCCGAGTTGATCGCCCAGCCGAGCAGCCGGGTGAGGTCGTCCTGCGGAGCCGCCAGCCAGCGGAGGGCTGGGTCGGCGACCTCCTCGGGTGCGGGCGACGCGGCGATGTGCTCGCGCGCGGCGTCGAGGTGGTCGATCACCCCGGCGAAGTCGCCCATCGCCATGAGGACTTTCGGAAGCGCCTCCGCCGTGTGGGAGCGCAGGGCGCGCTCGTCCGGGGTGCGCGCAGGGCGCCGCTCGAACTCGAGTGCGAGGGCCAGTGCGCCGGGCAGGTCGCGGGACAGCGTGCGCAGTTCGAGCAGGACCGCGTCGCGCGTCGGCGAGGGAGGGGTCGCCTCGAAGGCGGGGCGCAGGTCGAGGATGCGCTCGTGCATCCGGAACCGCATGGCGATGAGCCCGAGTTCGAGCAGCGCGCGCTCCGCATCGCCGTCGTCGGCGAGGTCGACCGCCGAGCGCGCGTAGCTGAGGGCCTGCTCGGCCTGTCCGAGGTCGGACACGGTGAGCGCGGCCGACAGCAGCTCGGCGACGAGGGTCGGGTCGGCCCGGTCGGCGGCCTCGACCCGGTGCCGCAGCGCGCGGTGACCGGACAGCACCTCGGAGGCGACGCGGTGGATGGCGACCCGCCTCTCGAGCGACAGCTCGCCCGCGAGGGCGTCGGCGAGGATGGCGTGCGCCGGTTCGACCCGGACGACGCCGTCGCGCGTCTCGGCGAGGACCAGGCCGCGGGCGACGGCACCGTGGACGTCCACATCCATCCCGAGGCGCTGGGCGATCGTGCCGGCCACCGGGAGCGGCAGCGGATCCCGCAGCACCGCGACGAGCTCCGCCGCGGCGCGCACCGACGGATCGGCGCCGTCCAGCGAGGCGGCGATCGCGGTGGCCAGCGGGGTGATCGCGGTGGCCGGGAGGTCCCATCCCGCCGGGTGCAGGGCCTGGGCGAAGGTGTCGCGCAGCTGGCCGAGCAGGACGCTGAGCAGCAGCGGCGAGCCCTGGGTCGCCTCCGTCAGGCGCGTGGCCGTTCGGCGCGAGACCGGATGTCCGAGGATGTGCCTGGCGAGCTCCTGCGTGTCGCCGACGGTGAGCGGCGTGAGCTCGATGCGGGCGTGGTTCGTCGTGGTGGACGCGAGGTCGTCGAAGAGCCCGGAGACGCTGTTCTGCTGCGGCCGCGTGGCCGCCGTGAACAGGAACGACTGCTCGGCGAGCCTCCGGACCAGGAAGCGGAGGGCACGCGCGGACGGCTCGTCGACCCACTGGGCGTCATCGACGATGAGGCACACCGGCCCGTCGATCGCGTCGATCGCGTCGAGCAGCAGGCGTCCGACCGTCAGCGGGTCGTCGCCGGGCGACGGGGGACGGATGGCGCCGGCCGCGCCCCGCCTCGTGCCCGACCGGAGGGCGTTCAGCCCGCGGACGAGCGTCTCGACGGTCGCGTAGGCGAGGTCGGACTCGAACGAGTCGGCGTGCACCCGCAGCACCGTCCAGCCGTCGAGCCGTTCTGCGACGTCGGCGAGCAGCGCGGTCTTTCCCATCCCGGCCTCGCCGGTGACGAGCACGGCGCCGCCGCGCTCCTGGGCACGGTGCGCGACCAGAAGCATCGTCTCGCGGGCGCGGTCCCGTCCGAACAGGGGCCGCTCGTCGGCCCGCACCTGGTCAGTCACGTACCGCTCCCGTCCCCGTCGGCCGCGTCGGGTCGGGTTTCGCGACCGATCCTCAGGATCATCGCACAGCATCCACCCGAGTTCGGTCCCCAGTCCGGGGGAGTGGACGTGGAACCCTCCGCGTGCGTGCTCAGCCCTCCAGCTGCTCCGACAGCTCCAGCCAGCGCGTCTCGAGGTCGGCGATCTCGCCCTCCAGCGTGCGCAGCTCCTCGGTGAGACGGCCGAGACCCACGTAGTCGCTCTGATCGTGACGCGCCAGTTGCTCGTGCTTCGCGGCGACCTGGTCGCCCACCTTGGCGAGCCGGCGGTCGAGCGCGGACAGCTCCTTCTCCGCTGCGCGCAGGGCTGCGCCGGAGAGCGCGGGAGCCGACGGCGTCGTGGCGGAGCCGGCCGCGACCGCTGCCGTGCCTGCGGCGTCGGAGGGCGCCGGGCCTGCGGCGCTCTCCGCCCGCCGAAGCCGCAGGTACTCGTCCACCCCGCCGGGCAGGTGCCGCAGGCGGCCGTCCAGCACGGCGTACTGCTGGTCGGTGACCCGCTCCAGCAGGTACCGGTCGTGCGAGACCACCAGCAGCGTCCCCGGCCAGGAGTCGAGCAGATCCTCCATGGCGGCGAGCATGTCGGTGTCGAGGTCGTTCGTCGGCTCGTCGAGGATGAGCACGTTCGGCTCGTCGAGCAGGATGAGGAGCAGCTGGAGGCGGCGCTTCTGACCGCCCGAGAGGTCCTTCACCGGGGTGGAGAGCTGGGCGTTCGAGAAGCCGAGACGCTCGAGCAGCTGCCCGGGCGTGACCTCCTTGCCGCCGGCGAGGTACGTGGTCCGCTTGCCGGCGACGACCGCGGAGACCCGCTCGTCCTGCACGTCGTCGAGCTCGGCGAGCTGCTGCGTGAGCGTGGCGATCCGCACGGTCTTCCCGCGCTTCACCGTCCCGGAGTCCGGCTTCACCGTTCCCGCGACCAGCCCGAGCAGCGTCGACTTGCCCGCGCCGTTCACGCCGAGGATGCCGGTGCGCTCGCCGGGGGCGATCCGCCACTCCACGTCGCGCAGCACGGTCTTCGGCGGGTACGAGACGGACACGTCGATCAGGTCAACCACGTCCTTGCCGAGGCGCGAGGTCGCCAGCGTGGTCAGCTCCACGGTGTCGCGGGGCGGCGGCTCGTCGGCGATCAGGGTCGCCGCCGCGTCCATCCGGAACTTCGGCTTCGACGTGCGGGCCGGAGCGCCGCGGCGCAGCCAGGCCAGCTCCTTGCGCATCAGGTTCTGCCGCTTCGTCTCGGCGAGCGAGGACATCCGGTCGCGCTCCACGCGCTGCAGGACGTAGGCGGCGTACCCGCCCTCGAACGGCTCGACGATGCCGTCGTGCACCTCCCACGTCGTCGTGGAGATCTCGTCGAGGAACCACCGGTCGTGGGTGACGACGACCAGGGCGCCGGAGGCCGGCGACCAGCGTCCCTTCAGGTGCTTGGCGAGCCAGGCGACGCCCTCCAGGTCGAGGTGGTTGGTCGGCTCGTCGAGGAACAGGATGTCGTGGTCGTGCACCAGCAGGGCCGCGAGCGCGACGCGGCGGCGCTGGCCGCCGGACAGCTCCCCGATCGTGGCCTCCCAGCGGATGTCGGACACCAGTCCGGCGAGGACGTCGCGGACGCGCGGGTCGCCCGCCCAGAGATGCTCGTCGCGGTCGCCGACGATGGCGTGCCCGACGGTCAGCTGCGACGGCAGCTCGTCGCGCTGGTCGAGCATCCCGACCGTCACGCCCCTCCGTCGCGTCACCCGGCCGGAGTCCGGCTCGATGCGCCCGGCGAGCAGCTGCAGCAGGGTCGACTTGCCGTCGCCGTTGCGCCCGACGACGCCGACACGGTCGCCCTCGGCGAGGCCCAGCGTGACGGAGTCGAAGACGGTGCGCGTCGGGTACTCCAGGTGAAGGGATTCCGCGCCGAGAAGGTGAGCCATGAGGGTCTCCAGCCTACCCGGGAGGCGGAGCTAGACTCCCGGCATGGTCACCCACACCGTCGTGAACCAGGCCCCACCGCGCGTCGACGTGGACGAGTTCGCGGCGAACCTGCCGCTCCGGGAAGGGGTGGAGCGGTACGACGCCGGCTGGGCCGTCCCGTCGCTCGGCGCGATCGGCCGGCTGGTCGGATCCGCCGCGTTCCAGCGGGATGCCGAGCTCGCCAACCGGCACGAGCCGGAGCTCCGCGCCTTCGACCGCTGGGGCGACCGCATCGACGAGGTCGAGTACGACGACGGCTACCACCGGGTGATCGCCGCGGCGGTCGCTGCCGGCGCCCACACGTCCGCGTGGGCCGACCCCCGCCCGGGCGCGAACGTCGCCCGGGCCGCCGCCTTCCTCCAGTTCGCGCAGGTCGAGCCCGGCCACGCCTGCCCGGTGTCGATGACCCACGCGGCGGTGCCCGCGCTCGCCGCGTCGGAGAGCCTCTCCGACGAGTGGCTGCCGCGGCTGCTCAGCCGCGACTACGACGGACGGCTGGTGGCGGGCAAGACGTCCGCGCTGTTCGGGATGGCCATGACCGAGAAGCAGGGCGGATCGGATGTGCGGGCCAACACCACGCGCGCGCTCGCCGACGGCGACGGGCGCTGGCTGCTCACCGGTCACAAGTGGTTCTGCTCCGCGCCGATGTCGGACGCCTTCCTCGTGCTCGCCCAGACCGCGAACGGGCTCTCCTGCTTCCTCGTGCCGCGCGTGCTGGACGACGGCCTGCGCAACGTCTTCCTCATCCAGCGGCTGAAGGACAAGCTGGGCAACCGCTCCAACGCGTCGAGCGAGGTCGAGTTCGACGACACGGTCGGGTACCTGCTGGGGGAGGAAGGCCGCGGGGTGCGCACGATCCTCGAGATGGTGAACCGCACGCGTCTCGACTGCGTCTACGGCAGTGCTGCGGGGATGCGGCAGGCGGTCGCGGAGGCCGCCTGGCATGTCCGGCACCGCGCGGCGTTCGGCCGGCGGCTGATCGACCAGCCGGCGATGACGGCGGTGCTCGCCGACCTGGCGCTGGAGTCGGAGGCGGCGACGGCCGTCTCGCTGCGGCTGGCGCGCGCCCACGACACGGACGCTCCGGAGGGGGATGTCGCGCTGCGCCGGCTCGCCACGGCCGTCACCAAGTACTGGGTCTGCAAGCGCGGGCCTGGGCACGCGTACGAGGCTCTGGAGTGCCTCGGCGGCAACGGCTACACCGAGGCGTTCCCGCTGGCCCGGCGGTATCGGGAGCAGCCGGTAATGGCGATCTGGGAGGGTTCCGGCAACGTCATCGCGCTGGATGTGCTGCGTGCGCTCCGGCGTGAGCCGGCGGCGTCGGAGGCGTTCGACGCCGAGCTCGCCGCCGCGCGCGGCGTGTACCGGACGTTCGACGGGCACCACGACCGGCTGCGCGCACGGCTTGCGGGCGCTGCGGCGCCCGCGTCCGACGATCCCGCGTCGGCCGAGGCGGCGGTGCGTCCGCTCGTCGCCGCTCTCGCGGTCGCGCTGCAGGCGTCGCTGCTCATCCGCACAGCGCCTGCGGCCGTCGCCGACGCCTTCGTGGCGGCGCGCCTCGGCCCCGATCGAGGAGCCCTCTACGGCGAGCTCCCCGCGGGCCTCGACCTCGCCGCCCTCACCGCCCGCGCCTGACCCCGCCCCGCCGTCGAGTCCGCGATTCCTTACCGCGACACGCCGCTCGAGCGGTCAGAAATCGCGGACTCGACGGCGGGGCGGGGGCGCGGGTCAGGCGGCGGGGGCGCCGATCGCGCGGTAGAACTCGGCGACGGCCTTGCGGTTGTAGGCGTGGTAGTCGAAGCGGCTGTCCGGAACGTCGCCACGGAGGAAGGCGCGCATCCCCTCGGCGACGCCGTCCACCGACTGCGGGACGATCATCCCGCTCCCCGGCGGGAGGGCGTTCTTGGCCGAGGCGAACTCGACGGTCACGATCGGCAGCTGCAGCACCAGCGCCTCCAGCAGGACCATCGGCTGGCCCTCGTAGTCGCTCGACAACACGAAGCAGTCGGCCTTCGCCATGATCGCGTGCGGATTGCGCTGCATCCCGGTCAGGAACACCGAGCCCTCGAGACCCAGCTCGGCGACCAGACCCTCGAGCTGACCGGCCAGCGGACCCGATCCGACGATGACGAGGCGGGTCCGCGGATTGTCCGCGTGCACCGCGGCGAAGGCCCGGATGAGGCGCGCCTGGTTCTTCTCCGGCGACAGCCGGCCCACGTTGACGAACGTCGTGACGTCGTCGTCCGCGAGCAGCAGCTCGGCCCAGTCCGGGATGCTCCCGGTCTCCTCGTCGAAGGTCAGCTCGTGCAGATCGGCGGCCGCGTTCTCCAGGATGTGCTCGGCATCGACGGTGTTCAGCGCCGACACGAACTTCTCCGGCGCGGCGTACTCGGCGAGGGAGTCCCGGTTGATCTCGGAGAGCGTGGGGGAGACGGAGACCAGGTGGTCGTACTGGCTGTACAGCGTGAAGATCTGCGTGAGGCTGTGCAGCATCCGCTTCTCGCCGTTGACCTCGCGGTGCGCGTCGGACGCCAGGTCGTTGTGCAGCCAGATCGCGCGCTGGGCGTCCGGGGAGTGCAGCAGCAGGGTCGCCCAGAACGGCCCGTACCCGGAGAAGTCGACGACGTAGTCGAACCGGCTCTCGCCGAAGCAGCGGTACCACTCGTCGTCCCACAGTCGGTTCTGGGCCGGGATGTCGGCGTGCTGCGCGATCCGCCCGCGGCGGAAGTCGAGGTGCCGGGCGGCGTGGAGCAGCTTCGTCCCGTTCATCCCGCCGACCCGGGGGAACTGCCGGACAGCGGGATGGATCTGCCGCTGCTTGGCGACGACGACCCGCGACCGGCTCTGCGCGAAGAACGCGGAGACGTCGTACCGCTCGTGATCGATGTTGTTGAGCAGGTTCAGGGCGGACGTCGTGATGCCGTTGGGGCGCATCCCGCCGAGGTACAGCAGGATCTTCTGCCGTCCGTCGTCGGCGAGGTCGGTGCGCAGGCGGTACCCGTCGCGCACGCCGCGGAACACGATGTCGACGACCCGGCGCGAGGCGCCGCCGTCCTCGTACGGGGTGAACCGGCGCTGCATGTCGAGGTAGCGCTCCCGCGACTCGGCGGGGATGGCGTCGCCCGCCTCGGCGATCGCGTGCAGCGCGTCGCCGACCTCCCGGGCGGAGAGCAGCACGGGGCCGGGCCACTCCTCCGGCTCGAAGTACAGCCCGCGGGTGCCCGCGTAGTCGGCGAGGTCGGGCGTGAAGAACACGATCGGCCGGCCGGTCTGCAGGAAGTCGAAGAAGATGCTGGAGTAGTCGGAGATGAGGATGTCGCTGGCGCCCAGCACCAGGTTGGTCGGGATCTCGTTGGGGACGAGCATCCGCTTCAGCTCGGGACGGTGCGCCGCCAGGGCGTGCACCGTCTGGTGCGTCTTCAGCAGCACGGCGTAGCGGCTGGTGTCGATGCGCTCCTCGATCTGCGCGATGTGCGCGAGCAGCGCGTCGAGGTCGTCCTCGGGGCGGCCGAAGGTCTGCCCCTTCCACGTCGGCGCGTAGAGCACGATCTTCCTGTCGCCCACTGGGATCCCGGCCGCGATGAGCCGCTGCCGGACTGTCTCGCGCCCGGCGTCGTCGAGGAACTGCCGGTCGATGCGCGGGTAGCCCTCCTCGACCAGGGTGCCGCGGTAGACGCCCGTCAGCTTGTAGCCGGTCTCGTACATCTGCTCGGACATGAACGGGTTCGCCGAGAGCAGGTAGTCGGCCTGCACGAAGTTGCGGACGATGTTCGCCGTGGCGAGCGCGCCGTCCTCGATGTCGTAGCCCATCCGCTTCAGCGGCGTGCCGTGCCAGGTGTTGAGGTAGACCTGGCCGGGACGCTTCGAGAAGTCCGGCGGGAAGGTCGCGTTGTTGACGAGGTACTGGCTCGTCGCGAGCGCACGGTAGTAGGCGGCGGACCCGTAGCGCACGAAGCTCACCCGGTCGTCTCCGGCGAACTCCTGGACGGCGGCGCGGTACTGGGTCAGGTCGGACAGCGCCCAGATGTGGGTGAGGTGAGCGAGGTCGGGGCTGGCGAGCAGCTCGCGGAAGATCGCCTCGGGGTTGTCGAGCATCCCGTTGCCGGAGAACGATTCGTAGAAGACCGACCCCTGCACGATCGGCTGCCGACGCCAGTGGGCGTGGATCTCGTAGCGCGCGGCGCGCTTGACCCGAGAGGGAAGTCGCTTCAGTCGGGAGAGTCTCATCGCGCCCGAGTTTATGAGAGCGGGATAACAGTCTGCTGGGAGCAGCTCCTGTCGTTTGCGCTGCGCGAATTACTTGCATTGGATAATGCAGACATATGCATATTCATATCTGTGTTCCTATGCTTAGAGGAAGGGGCTCGAACGGAGTGACTGCACGATGAAAGGGAGCATGAGATGCGAAAAATTCTTACGAGCGTGGGAGTTGCTGCGGCCGTAATCGGATTGGTCGTCGGCACCGCAGGGCCAGCGAGCGCGCTGGGACCGCATGTGACCCTGAGCGTGTCGCAGGCGTACCACCACCCGGATTCGTACGGCAGAGTTCAGCACTACAACAAGTTCAGCAACGGCAAGTACACCTACGGGTCGTGGGCGCCGAAAGGTACCTACTCCAAACAGGCCGCCTGCTACACGGGCGTCGTGGCATACAACTACAACTTCAAGGCGTCATGACGTCACGGATTCTCAGAGTCGCGGGCGCGGCGGTTGCGATCGTTGCGACCGTCGCGCTTACGGCGTGTTCCCCGTCCGCGAACGTCCAGGATCGTCCCGCGGCCGCTTCGTCGTCTTTCCAGGGCGAGGTGCCAGAGTTCACGGGCCCGTGGGCCGCCGAGTTCGCTGAGGCCTATCGGTCGACGACGAGCGAGGTGGTGCACAAGATCCTCGCCAAGGGGTCGATCACGGACCAGGACTACGCCTCGGTGTCGAGCCAGTTCGTGACGTGTATGAAGGACAAGGGGTTCGCGGTTGAGATCACCGGCCCCTACGGCGAATCGACGGTCAGCGGCGACGGTGACATCAATGCGGGAGCGAACGCGTGCAATGACGACATGGCGGTGATCTCCGCCCTGCGCTTCAGTACGACTCGAAACCCGCAGCACCTCGATGAGAACACGATCATGGTTGCGTGTCTGCACAAGAAGAAGCTGGTGCCCCCCAGCTACAGCACCAAAGACTATGAGGCGGACCTGCAGACCCAGAAGTTCCCCTTCAGCGTCGACTCGGCCGACTTCCTAGCGTGCACCGGCGACCCGCTGGGCCTCTCGGCGGGGAAGTGAACCGTATCATGCCACGGCTCTCCGCCCCGCTGCTTGTCGTCGGGGCGTTCGCGGTCCTCTCGCTCGGGACTGTAGCGGGTGCTGTGCTGGTCCCCACTGCCGCGCCGCAGAGTATCGCATCGACGGTGCGACCGACCTCGGTGCAAGCGACCGAGATCACGACGACGGATGAACAGACGGCGACACTGCGGGTGACCGCACGGCCGGCACAGAAGCTCTCGAGCCGGGCGGCGGGCACCATCACCGCAGACGACTGCCAGCCCGGCGGCACCGTAGCGTCGGGGAGCTCTGGGCCCACTGTGAACGACGCCGTGCTCGTCCACTTGGCTACCTCGCAGCCGCTGTGGCGGGACCTGAGCGTGGGGGACACCGGAGCAGACGTCCGGTCACTTCAGGCCGAACTCTCGCGCCTCGGCCAGCCGGTCGAGGTCGACGGACGATTCGGCGCGGGCACGCTGAGAGCGGTGAGCCGGATGGCCGAGACCGCCGGCGCGTCCGACGCACGGTCGTGGAGCACTCTTCCCTTCGCCCGGTTCATCTGGCTCCCCGCGGCCTCGGTCGTGATCGCGTCGTGCGACACTGGCATGGGTCAGGAGGTCGCGGCGCAGGGGCCCGTCGCAACGCTTCCGCAGGGGGTGTCCGATGCGGTACTGACTCCGTTGCCGGACGATGTCATGGCTGGAGACCGGGTCGTCGTTGCCGACGGTCTCACCATCCCCGTCGACGCCGCAGGCAGGATCACCTCCGCGGCCGACCTCGAACGTTTGGCTGCGTCGCAGGCGTACCTGCGATATCGGGGATCGAGCTCCGATTCGGGCCCGAACGGGAGCGAGGCGGCGGGGCCCGACGGATCGGCGTCGAAGCCGGGGATGTCCGTTCAGTACCGCTTGGCTCAGCCGACGACGGTTTTCAGCGTTCCCGCGGCTGCCGTTTACGCGACGACCGGGAGCACGGGGTGTGTCGTCGACGAGGGACATGCCAGAGCTGTGACAATCGTCGGCTCTCAGCTCGGCGAGACCTTCGTCGTCCCCCGTGACGGCTCACGGATCGGCTCGATCAGCCTCGACACCCGGAAGGCGCCTCGCTGCTGATGCCTGTCGACGATGCCCCGCAGGTCGTGGCGGCCGGGCTCGGCCACCGCTTCACCGATGGGCCCTGGCTCTTCAGCGAACTCGACCTCGCTCTGCGGCCGAATCGGACCTACGCTCTCGTGGGACCATCCGGGTCGGGGAAAAGCACACTGCTGAGCATCCTGGCCGGGTGGGTCGAGCCCGCGACAGGCAGTCTCCGGCGGGACGGCATCGACTCGATCGCCTGGGTCTTCCAGAACCCGCTCGGTGTGGCCCGCCGCACCGCTGAGGACCACGTGGCTCTCCCGCTGCTGGCCCGGGGCCATTCACACCGCAGTGCACGGGTCGAGGCGCGCACGATGCTCGCGCGAGTCGGACTGTCTCACGTCGCTTCGGCGCCCTTCGCGAATCTGTCCGGTGGAGAAGCCCAGCGGCTCATGCTCGCCCGAGGGCTCGCATCTCGACCGGACATGCTTCTCGTCGATGAACCGACGGCCCAGCTCGACACGACAACAGCGGAAGACGTGAACCGCGCCATCGCCGCGAGTGCCGGTCACGGGAGCATCGTGGTGATCGCCACCCACGATCGACGCACGAGGGATGCGTGCACCGACGTCATCGAGTTGGGGAGGAGCGCGTGAGGATACGGATCGCGCTGACGGAAGCCGCGCTCAACGTCGCCTCGGGAACGACGCGCGTCGCCCTTTACGCGATCATAGCGGCCGCCGTGGTGACCGTGCTGGCCGGTGCGGACGTGCTGACCGTCGGACGAATCGGCGACGACGCCGCTCGCTACCGGGAAAGCGGAGGCTCGACGCTGATCTACCGGATGGCGGGCGCCATCAACGGCGAGGCCTGTGACAGCCTCACGGAGCTCGCCGGAGTGAACGCTTCCGGGGCGATCCGCCACGCGGGGAGTGATCTGGCCCCGGCCACCTTGCCCGCTCAGCGGATCCCCGCCTTCGAGATCTCGCCAGGCTTCTCCCGGTTCACCTCCCTCGGGGATCCGCGGCCCGGCCAGGGCGTGCTCATCTCCGAAGACGTGGCGCACACCCTCGGAATCTCCGCTGGATCGCATCTCGCGCTCCGCAACGGGTACGCGCGGGTCGGCGGGCTCTTCGCCTACCCGTCCGACGGCAGGCTGCCGGGCTACGGCTACTCGGTTCTGGCACCCGCCGACACGCGCGCCGCCTTCGACGAGTGCTGGGTCGAAGCGTGGCCGGCTGGAGGCGACGTGGTCAGCACACTTCCTGTGGTGCTCCTGCCGGGGGCACAGGGCGTTGCGGGCGAGGAGTCCGGGCCCGCCGCTGTCGGCCCGCAATTGCTTCAGCTCAACGCCTCCCACGGGACGCAGTTCGACGGCGGTTCACTGTTCGATCAACGCCTGACGCGCTTCGCCCCCGCAGTGGCAGCCGTGGTCATCCTGGGTCTCGGCTTCGCGGCAACGACGCGCCGACGGCTCGAATTGGCCGCGGCCCGTCATGCTGGTGTGCTGCCGGGTGCGCAGCTGCTGCAACAGGCGGCGGAGTGCGTCGCCTGGGCGGTGGGAGGCTGCATTCTGGCCCTCCCGGGGCTGACCGGTCTGATCCTCGCTCAGACGGCGACGGATCCGACATCCCTCTCCGGTCTGGCTGGGAAGACCCTCGCGGTGGTGGCACCTGCCGCGATTCTGGGCACCCTGGCAGCCACGCTCTGCGTTCGCGAACGCCATCTGTTCCGGTACTTCAAGGCGCGGTGATCGGCGGTTCCTGCCTCGCTGCAGTCTGCCCGGAGCCGCTCACGCCTCGGCGTCGAACCCCAGGCTCAGCTTGCGGAGGAGGCCGGCGAGGCGTTCCGCGTCGGCCGCGGACAGGCCGTCGAGGAGGTCGGCCTCCGCATCCACCAGACGGGTGATGGCCGCATCCACCCGGGTGAGCCCCTGCGCCGTCATCTGAACCAGGATGCCGCGGCCGTCGTTGGGGTCGGTGCGGCGCTCGACCAGGCCGCGGGCGACCAGCCGGTCGATGCGGTTCGTCATGGTGCCGGACGACACGAGCGTCTGCTGCAGCAGCGACTTCGGGCTCAGCTGGTACGGCGCGCCCGCACGTCGGAGAGCGGCGAGCACGTCGAATTCCCAGGAGTCGAGGTCGGAGCGCTCGAACGCTCCCCGGCGTGCGCGGTCGAGGTGCCGGGAGAGCCGGTCGACCCGCGAGAGCACCTGGAGGGGGGCGAAGTCGAGGTCCGGACGCTCGCGCAGCCAGGCGTCCACGATGCGGTCCACCTCGTCGCGTGCGTCGGCCATCCCCCCATGCTATTGGGGGTTCGTCCTGGGTGCGTCTGGCAGACTGTCCTGTGCGCGAAACGCGCGTTCCGCCTTGGTGTAATGGCAGCACGACAGCCTTTGGAGCTGTGAGGTCCAGGTTCGAGTCCTGGAGGCGGAGCGACCGACCGCCCGACCCCCTGGAGGGACATTGACCGACCAGAATCTCGCCATCGTCGTTCTCGCGGCGGGGCAGGGCACGCGGATGAAGTCCGCCACTCCCAAGCTGCTGCACCCGCTGGGTGGCATCCCGATCGTCTCCCACGTGCTGGCGACCGCGCGCGAGCTCGACGCCGCGCACGTGATCGCCGTCGTGCGACACGAGCGCGACCGCCTCGCCGAGGTGATCGCGGCCGACCTGCCGGAGGCGGTGATCGTCGACCAGGACGAGGTGCCGGGCACCGGACGCGCCGTCGAGCTGGCGGTCGAGGCGCTGCCGGCCGACTTCGCCGGCGACGTGCTCGTCGTGAACGGCGACGTTCCGCTGCTCGACGCCGGAACGCTGCGGGAGCTCATCGAGCGGCACCGTGCGGGCGAGGCGGCGGCGACCATCCTCTCGTCGTTCCCGGCCGACGCGACCGGGTACGGGCGCATCGTGCGCACCCCGCAGGGCCACCTCGACCGCATCGTCGAGCACAAGGACGCGACGGAGGCCGAGCGCTCGATCGGCGAGATCAACGCCGGCATCTACCTGTTCGGGCTCGGCGCGCTGCGCGACAAGCTGGCGCTCGTCTCCACCGACAACGCCCAGGGCGAGAAGTACCTGACGGACGTGATCGGGCTGCTCCGCGAGGCCGGCTTCGACGTGGATGCGCTCCCGGTCGCCGAGTCGTGGCTGGTCGAGGGCATCAACGACCGCGCCCAGCTGAGCGACGCGGCGGCGAAGTTGAACGCGCTCATCGTGCGCACCTGGCAGCTCGCCGGCGTGACCGTGCAGGATCCGGCGACGACGTGGATCGACGTCAAGGCCAAGCTCGCGCCCGACGTCACCGTCCTCCCCGGCACGCAGCTCCGCGGCGCCACCGTCGTCGAGACGGGCGCGACCGTCGGACCGGACACGACGCTGACCGACACCGAGGTCGGCGAGGGCGCGACGGTCACCCGCACGGACGCGACACTCGCGGTCATCGGCGCCGGCGCGACGGTCGGCCCGTTCTCCTACCTCCGGCCCGGCACCGTGCTCGGTGCGCGCGGCAAGATCGGCACCTTCAGCGAGACCAAGAACGCGGTCATCGGCGAGGGCACGAAGCTGGCGCACTTCAACTACGTGGGGGACGCCGAGGTGGGCGAGAAGGGCAACCTCGGCGCCGGCGTCATCACCGCGAACTACGACGGAGTGAACAAGCACCGCACGGTCATCGGCTCCCATGTGCGCATCAGCACGAACACCGTGCTGGTCGCGCCGGTTAGGATGGGTGACGGAGCGTACACAGGGGCGGGCACGGTCGTCCGCAAGGACGTCCCCGCCGGAGCCCTCGCCATCACCGTCGCTCCTCAACGCAATATCGAAGGCTGGGTCGCGGAGAAGCGGCCGGGCACGGACGCCGACAGAGCGGCTCGCGAGAGCGACGCGTCGGAAGAGAGCGGAGCGTAAGTGTCAGGGATCACCGCGACCGGCCAGAAAAGACTCGTCCTCATCTCCGGTCGCGCGCATCCTCAGCTCGCCCAGGAGATCGCCGAATGCCTCGGCAGCGAGCTCATCCCGACCGACGCGCGCACCTTCGCCAACGGCGAGATCTACGCGCGCTTCGATGAGAGCGTCCGCGGGTCGGATGCCTTCGTCATCCAGTCGCACACGTCGCCCATCAACGAGTGGCTCATGGAGCAGCTCATCATGGTGGATGCGCTGAAGCGCGCCTCGGCGAAGCGCATCACCGTGGTGGCGCCGTTCTATCCGTACGCCCGCCAGGACAAGAAGGGCCGCGGCCGCGAGCCGATCTCCGCCCGTCTCGTCGCCGACCTGTTCAAGGCCGCCGGCGCGGACCGCATCATGTCCGTCGACCTGCACGCCGCGCAGATCCAGGGCTTCTTCGACGGACCCGTCGACCACCTGTTCGCCATGCCCGTGCTGCTCGAGCACATGCGCCGGGAGCTCGACCCGTCGACGCTGACGGTCGTGTCGCCCGACATGGGCCGCGTCCGCGTCGCCGACATCTGGAGCGACAAGCTCGGCGCGCCGCTGGCGATCATCCACAAGCGACGCGACCCGCTGGTCCCGAACCAGGTCTCGGTGCACGAGATCGTCGGCGACGTCAACGGTCGCGTCTGCCTGCTCGTCGACGACCTGATCGACACCGGCCGCACCATCGTGAAGGCCGCCGAGGCGCTCAAGGAGGCCGGCGCAACGGGCGTCGTCGTGGCGGCGACGCACGCGGTGTTCAGCGACCCGGCCGTCGAGCTGCTGCAGAGCGAGGCGATCGACTCGGTCGTGGTGACCGACACGCTGCCCCTGCCGGAGCACAAGCGCTGGGAGGGCCTGACGGTCCTGCCGATCGCTCCGCTGCTCGCCAGCGCGATCCGCGAGGTCTTCACCGACGGTTCGGTGACGTCGATGTTCGACGGGGCCGCGTAACACCGGTTTCGCCGACGGTCTCGACCACGGCGCGTTCCAGGCCGTCGAGCCCGGACGCCGCACGGATCGCGAGACCGATCGCTGCGCTGCGCTGCGCGTAGGCGGGGTGGTCCAGCACGGTCCGGACCGCCCGGGCGATCGCGTCCGGCTGCGGACGGTTGGTGGGCAGCTTCACCCCGACTCCCGACCAGGCGACGCGTGCCGACACTTCCGTCTTGTCCTCCGTCGTGCCCGCGACGACGACGGGAACGCCGTGCTCCATGGCGTAGTGGATGCCGCCGTACCCGCCGTTCGTGACGTAGACGGCGGTGCGCGGCAGCAGCCGGTCGTACGGCAGATAGGTCGCGACCCGGGCGTTGCGCGGCAGGTCGGAGCCCAGCTCGGTCACGGGCCGTCCGCCGGTGCTCGCCACCACCCACACGTCCTGGTCCGCGAGCGCGTGGATGGTGGGGAGGATGAGGTCGCCGGCCTCACGGTTGGCCACGGTGCCCTGGGTGACGTGGACGACCGGGCGTCCGTCGTCCAGATCGCTCCACCAGGCCGGCAGCGGCGTGTCGGAGGGCTGCGTGCGCGACACGGGTCCGACGAAGTGGACGGGCACGCGGGCGTCCGCGCGGGGGTATTCGAACTCGGGGACGGTGAACTGGACGACGCCGTCCGCGTGGGACGGCCAGTCGAGGACGAAGCCGTTCAGTCCCGTCCCGGCCTCCTGGGCCACCCGTTCCGCGGCCCGCTGCACGGGCGCGAACACGATCTTCTCGGCGACGGCGGTGAGTGCGGCGTTCCGGACCCGGCCGAGCGCGCCCGGCCATGGCGGCACGCCGAGCCCGAACGGTGCGGTGTCGCGGCTCTTGACGCCGAGCGGCACGATGCCGAGGTTGAGCAGCGCCGGGCGGTTCGCCCGCGGGCGGCCCGCGAGCAGCGCGGCCCCGAGGAAGAGGCTCTCGGCGAGCACGACGTCGATGCACCGGTCGTGGATGATCGCATCCATCGCCGCCAGCTGCGTCCGCGCCGGCCGCAGGAAGATCTCGGTCATGTCCCAGCGGATGCCCGCCGGTCCGGTCAGACCGACCCGCCCGGGGAACGCAGCATCGATGTCGGAGTCGTCGTAGTCGGCCTCGGCCGGGAGGCGGAGCGCGGACGCACCGGTCGCTGCTGCGCGCTCCAGGTACCGCGCACCGGTGAGGAAGTGGACGCGATGACCCCGGTCGACCAGCGCGCGGCTGACGGCGAGGAGGGGCGTGACGTGTCCGTGCACGGGCGTGCTGCAGAGAAGGATGTCGAGCGATCGGGCGTTCATGGTGCTGGTCCTCGTTTCGGGTAGAGTCGAATAAACGTCAACAGTATTCACTACACGCGAAAGGTAGTCAATAGTGGCCGGCACGCGACCGTACCGTTCGACCCTCCGGCAGGAGCACGCGCAGCAGACGCGGCGCCGCATCCTGGAGGCCGCCGCGGAGGTGTTCTCGGCGCGCGGCTACGCCAGTGCATCCCTCGCGGACATCGCGTCCGCCGCGGGCGTCTCGGTCGAGAGCGTCAAGGTGCACGGACCGAAGCGGGCGCTGCTTCTCGCCGCTTTCGAGCTGAGCTTCGGCGGCGAGGCGGGGGAGTCGTCGCTCACCGAGCGTCCCGAGATCGCGGCGATCGCCGCGCTCGATGACCCGCAGGAGATGCTCGAGCGGCTGGTCCCGTTCATCGCCGCCGCCAACGCACGGACCGCGGGCCTCTGGGCGACGTTCACCGCTGCGTCGCGTGACGACGAGGCGGTTCGCGCCGCGTACACGGAGCTCCTCGGTCGCCGGCACGCTGACTACCTGGCGATGGTGGGTCTCCTCGGAGAGCGCGGGATCACCTCCATCGCGGCTCTCTCGCCCGCCGGGCGTCGTGAGCTCGCCGACGCGCTCTCGTTCGTCATGTCGCCTGAAGGCCACCAGCAGCTCGTCGGCGAGAGCGGATGGGGCTTCGAGCGCTACTCGACCTGGGTGCTCGCGACAGTGCGCACGCTCCTCACGGAAGCCGGTGCGGCGTCGACGGGATGAGGCCCGGTGGCCACCTCGCCTCGCACACCTCCGAGCGCGAACGGAGGAGATGCGCGTGCCGGCCCCGGCATGTCGCCACGAACGGAGGATGTGGCGGTTGGCCGCAGCCGGGGAACGCCTCCGTTCGTGACGCCTACGGGAGCTGGTGCGGCGTCGACGGGATGAGGCCGAGCGGCGCCACCCAGGTCGCGTCCCCCTCGGTGTTGAGCGCGTAGCACTGCCAGCCCGGGCCGACCGGCCCGGCGAACTCGAACCGCGCGGACGAGCCCTGCGCCTCCGGCTGGTAGTGGCGGGCGTACACCGAGCAGGTGTATTCGGCCGTCTGCGTCTGGATGCTGATCGTGAGCAGGATGCCGGGCAGCAGCAGTGCGCTCAGCGCGACGACGACGAAGACCCGGCTGGCGACCGTCATCGTCCGCCCGCGGAGCGGTCGCTCCCCGAGGGGCTCGTACTCCGCGAGTTCCGGATGGTCGTCGTACGTCACCCTCCCATCCTCCCTCGCTCCCGCCGTCGAGTACACAAAAATTGCACGCCGATCGTGGGATCGGCGTGCAATTTTTGCGGACTCGACGGCGGGCGGGAGCCGCGACGAGGGTCAGTGGGTGGAGGGCTCGGTCTCGATCTCGGTGCGGTCGCCGGACCACAGGGTGTGGAAGACGCCGTCCTTGTCGACCCGCTTGTAGGTGTGCGCGCCGAAGAAGTCGCGCTGGCCCTGCACGAGGGCGGCCGGGAGGCGCTTCGAGGCGAGCGAGTCGTAGTACGACAGCGCCGAGCCGAAGCCGGGCACCGGGACGCCGGAGAGCGCAGCGGTGGCGACGATGCGACGCCAGGCGGCCTCGCCCTCGCGCACCGCGTCGGCGAAGTACGGCGCCTCGAGCAGCGTCGCGATGTCGGGGTTCTCGTCGTACGCGTCCGCGATGCGGTTGAGGAACTGCGCGCGGATGATGCAGCCGCCGCGCCAGATCTTGGCGATCTTGTCCTTGTGGATGTCCCAGCCGTACTTCTCGGCGCCGGCGATGATCGCGTCGAAGCCCTGCGCGTACGCGACGACCTTCGAGGCGTACAGCGCCTTCGACACGTCGTCGGCGAACGCCTGGACGTCCTCCGCCTTCTGCACGTCCGGCCGCGACTGGATGGTCGCCTGCACCGCCGCGCGCTGGGCCGGCTTCGACGAGACGGCGCGGGCGAAGACGGCCTCCGCGATGCCGCCGACCGGGACGCCGAGGTCGAGCGCGTTCTGCACGGTCCAGACGCCGGTGCCCTTGGATCCCGCCTGGTCGAGGACGATGTCGATGAACGGCTTGCCGGTCTCCGCATCCACCTGGCGCAGCACCTCGGCGGTGATCTCGATCAGGTACGACTCCAGGTAGCCCTTGTTCCACTCGGCGAACACGTCCGCGATCTGGGCCGGCTCCAGGCCGCCGATGGTGCGGAGCAGGTCGTACGCCTCGGCGATGAGCTGCATGTCGGCGTACTCGATGCCGTTGTGGATCATCTTCACGAAGTGTCCGGCGCCGTCGGTGCCGACGTGGGTCACGCACGGCTCGCCCTCGGCGACCGCGGCGATGGACTCGAGGATGGGTCCGAGCGTCTTGTACGACTCCACCGAGCCGCCCGGCATGATCGACGGGCCGTTCAGTGCGCCCTCCTCACCGCCGGAGATGCCGGCGCCCACGAAGTGGATGCCGGTGGGCGCGATGCGCTTCTCGCGCTCGATGGTGTCGTGGAAGTTCGCGTTGCCGCCGTCGACGATGATGTCGCCCGGCTCGAACCGCTCGACCAGCTGGTCGATGACCGCGTCGGTGCCCTTCCCCGCCTGCACCATGATGATCGCGGTGCGCGGCTTCGACAGCGAGGCGACGAAGTCGTCGATCTCCTCGGAGCCGACGAAGCCGGCCTCGGGGTGCGCGTTCATCAGGTCTTCGGTCCGCGTGTACGTGCGGTTGTACACGGCGACGGTGTTGCCCTCGCGCGATGCGAGGTTGCGGGCCAGGTTCGACCCCATCACCGCCAGACCGACGACGCCGATGTTGGCGGTTGCTTCCTGTGACACGTAGTGCTCCTTCGTATAGCCGCGACGGACGAGGGCCGTCCGCCACGACGGGGATGTAGTCGGGGGTCAGCTCTCCCGCGGGTGGCAAGAATCGAGCAGTCCCTCCAGCGTAGCGCGACGCCCGGTCAGCCGAGCCGGAACGTGGTCCGCGGGATGTCGTCCACCAGCCGGCGGGCGAGCGCGACGGCGTCCTCCTCGCTCACCCGGTGTTCGGCGACCAGCATGGCGAGGTAGGACGCATCCACCCGCCGCGACATGTCGTGCCGGGCCGGGATGGAGCAGAAGGCACGCGTGTCGTCGATGAACCCGCTGGTCTTGGTGAAGCCGGCGCTGTCGGTGACCGCCCGCCGGTAGCGCAGGATGGCGTCCGGTGTGTCGATGAACCACCACGGCGCCCCCGCGTACACGGAAGGGTAGAAGCCGGCCAGCGGGCCGATCTCGCGCGAGAACGTCGTCTCGTCGACCGTGAACAGCACGAGCCGGAAGGTGGGATGCGTCCCGAAGTCGCGCAGGATGGGCGTGAGCGGCCGGGTGAACGCGCCGACGGCGGGGAGGTCGTGGCCGGTGTCCGGTCCGTACGCGTCGAAGGTGGGTCGGTGGTGGTTGCGGAGCACGCCGGGGTGCAGCTGCATGACCAGGCCGTCCTCGGCGGAGAGCTCGGCGAGCCGGTAGAGCAGGTTGCGGCGGTAGGCTGCCGCCTCGCCGGCGGTGAGCGTTCCCTCGAGCGCCGCCCGGTGGATGCGCGACGCCTCGGCCTCGTCGAGCGGATCGCTGCCGGCGTCGATCACGCCGGTGTCGGTCGCCGTCCCTCCCGCCTCCGCGAACGCCCGGCGGCGGCGGCGCAGCGCCTCCAGCAGCCCGGGGTACGTCGTGGTGTCGACGTCGGCGACGGCGCCGAGCCGCTCCAGCCGCGCCGCCCATCCGGGTTCGTCGGGGTGCATGTACCGGTCGGCGCGGAAGGTCGGGATGACGCGGCCGCGGAAGGTCGCGTCGGCGGCGAGCCGGTGGTGCGCGGCCAGGTCGTCGGCCGGGTCGTCCGTGGTCGCGAGCACCTCGATGCGGAAGCGCTCGAACAGCGCCCGTGGCCGGAACGCCGGGTCGGCGAGCGTCGCGCTCAGCTGGTCGTAGAGCGCGTCGGCGGTGGCGGGGGACGGCTGCTCGGTGAGGCCGAAGACCTCGCTGAACTCCGTCTCGAACCAGAGCCGGACGGGCGTGCCGAGGAAGACGTCCCAGTGCTCGCAGAGCCGCCGCCAGATCGCGCGCCCGTCGGCCGTGGACGGTCGGCCGTCGCGGGCGAGCCCGAGCTCGTCGAGGGGCACGCCGACAGCGTGCAGCATGCGTGTGACGTAGTGGTCGGGCGTGATGAGGAGGGCCGCCGGGTCCGGGAACGGCTCGTCGTCGGCGAGCATGCGCGCATCCACGTGTCCGTGCGGCGACAGGATCGGCGCCGTCGCCACCTCGGCGTACAGGCGCCGGGCGATGTCGCGCACGCCCGGGTCGGCGGGGAACAGGCGGTCGGGATGCGGCGCGAGGGCGGTCATGCGGTCGGGACTCCGTTCGTGGTCGGTGCGGTCGGTGCGGTCCGGGGTGCTGGTCCGGTGGAGTCGCGGACGGTCAGGTGCGTCGGGAGCGTGACCGCCTGACGCGCCATCGGCGCCGGCCCGCCGTCGAGACGGGACAGGAGCATGGCGACCGCGGTCCGGCCCGCCTGCTCGATCGGCGCGGTGAGCGTCGTGAGGGGAGGGTTGCAGAAGTCGGCGCCGAAGATGTCGTCGCAGCCGACGATGCTCAGGTCGTCCGGGATGCGGACGCCGCGCTCGCGGAAGCGCGGGAGCATCCCGATCGCGAGCAGGTCGTTGAAGGCGATGCAGGCGGTGACGCGCGAGTGGAGGACCGCATCGGCCGCCGCCGCCCCCGCATACTGCCTCGGCGCGAACGGCCCGAGGCGGACCGCCTCGACGCCGTAGTGCTCGGCGGCGCGGACCAGTGCGCGCCAGCGGCCCTCGTTCGGCCACGAGGTGGCGGGCCCCGCCGCGTACGCGATGCGGCGGTGGCCGAGCGAGACGAGGTGGCCGACGGCCTGCTCGATCGCGCTCGGGGTGTCGATGAACACGCTCGGAACGCCCCGGGTCTGCCGGTTCACGGCGACGAGCGGGATCTCCTTGGCGAGGGCCGTCAGCCGCCGGTCGGTGAGCCGGGAGGCGGCGAGGATGGCGCCGTCGAAGGAGCGCCGGAGCTTGTGCAGCGTCCCGTCCTCCAGCTCGTCCGACTCCTCGGTGTCCACGAGCAGCTGCGTGTAGCCTGCGGCCTTCAGCTGGTGCTGGGTGCCCCGGATGATGCCGAAGTAGAACGGGTTCGTCACGTCCGAGACGAGCACGGCGATGGCGCGGGTCCGTCCGCTCGTCAGCGCGCGGGCCTGCGAGTTCGGCACGTAGTTGAGCTCGCGTGCGGCGCGCTCGATGCGCTCGCGCGTGAGGACGTTCACGCGGCCCGGGTTGGAGAGCGCCCGCGAGACCGTGGAGGTGGCGACGCCGCTGAGCGCTGCGACGTCCGCCAGGGTCGCTGGGCGGTCGTTCCCCGCACCGGTGAGAGGGCTCATGCCGATATCAGAGCACACGATGGCAAATTCTGGCAATCGCTTGCAGTCCGATTTGCCTCGCTCTTAGAGTCGCAGCCATCCTCCCCGGCCCCACCGGGTCGAGGCCACGATCCCTGCTCAAAGGAGAGTCACGAATGAGATCACGTCTTGCGCTCGGCGCGGTGGCGGCCCTCGCGGCCGCAACCATCGCGCTCACCGGATGCTCCGGCTCCGGTTCCTCTTCCTCGTCGTCCGCGGGTGGGAAGGTCGACGGCACCGGGAAGACCCTCGATGTCATGATCGCGGCCAACGCGCTCTATCCCACCCAGCAGCAGAAATGGTTCTCCGACGTCTCGGCCCAGTTCCAGAAGGAGACGGGGGCGACCGTGAAGTTCGAGACGTTCGCGTCGGCGAACGACGAGCTCACGAAGATCCAGACGTCGGTGCTGAGCGGCCAGGGGCCCGACATCTACGACCTCGGCACCACGTTCACACCGACCGCGTACTCCACGGGCGCGTTCGTCAAGCTGACGAAGGACGACTGGGAGAAGGTCGGAGGCCGCGACCGATTCGTCCCGGCGACGCTCGGCATCTCCGGTCCGAGCGCATCCGACGAGGTCGGCATCCCGTTCCTCAGCCGCCCGTTCGTCCTGGCGTACAACACCGAGCTGCTGAAGGCCGCGGGCATCGACAAGCCCGCCACCACCTGGGACGGCCTGGCCGCGCAGGCGAAGAAGCTCACCAGCGGCGACGTGCACGGCATGGCCGTCGCCTACGCGGACAGCTTCGACCCGTGGAAGTTCGTCTGGGCGATGTCGATGCAGCAGGGCAACACCCTGCTCGACCTGAAGTCGAAGAAGGCGACCATCGACGACGCCGCCGTGAAGAAGGCGTACCAGACGTACTTCGGATGGCTGACCGAGGACAAGGTGGTCGACCCGTCCGCGATCGGCTGGAAGAACGCGCAGGCCGTCGCCGCCTTCGCCGCGGGGAAGGCCGCCTTCCTCCCGATGGTCTCCTCGTCGTCGCAGGTGTCGCTCGACGCGTCGCCGGTCGCCGGGAAGTACGCGTACGCCGTCATGCCGACCGTCCCGCCCGGGGCGTCGAAGCTGCCCGGCGACGGCAAGGCCGCCGCCACGATCATCTCGGGCGACAACATGGTCGTCGCGAAGTACTCGAAGAACCAGGACCTCGCCTTCGCGCTCATCAAGATGCTGACGAGCGAGGAGAACCAGGTCGCGTACACGAAGACGTTCGGCGACCTGCCGACGAACGCCGCAGCCGCCAAGCGGATCGAGGAAGGCAACCAGTTGCTCGGCCCCATCCTCGACGCCGGGACGAAGGCCTACGGGACGCCGTTCTCCGGCGCCTGGGGCGACACCCAGCTGGCGCTCGTGAACGTGGTGGTGCAGTCCATCCCGGCCCTGTCGTCCGGTGGTGTGTCGTCGTCCGACCTGCAGTCCCGGCTGAAGGCCGCGCAAGCCACCGCGCAGGCCGCGCTCAGCAAGGCGAAGTAGTCAGACCGATGTCGAATCCCACCATCGCCGCGCCGCAGGGCACGGCGCCGGCCGACGGCTCGCCCGCGGGACGCGCTCCCGCGGGTGGCCGCCCCGGCTCCGCCCGCCCGGGCTCCGCCCGCAGCGCCCGCCGCCGCGGCCTCGAACGACGCAACCGCCCGCTCTGGATGCTGCTCCCCGGCGGCATCCTGATGCTGGTCGTCATCGTCGTCCCGCTGATCGTGGCCGTCGTGATGTCGACCCTCGACCTCGACCAGTACACGCTGCAGAGCTGGCTCCAGGCGCCGTTCGTCGGACTCGGCAACTACGTGGAGGCGGTCGCGTCGTCGCCCCTGCTGCGCTCGATCGGCATCAGCGTCTCGTTCGCGGTCATCGCCGCGGTCGTCACCCTGCCGATCGGCCTGGCGGCGGCGCTCGCCACGCAGAACCGCTTCCGCGGCCGTGCCCTGGTGCGCTCGCTGTTCCTCATCCCGTACGTGCTTCCTGCGTTCGTCGTCGGCACGCTGTGGCGCACGATGCTGCAGCCGGGCGGTGTGGTGGACAGCATGCTCGGCGCGGTCGGTGCGCATCCGGGGCTCTGGCTGAACGGGCCGCTCAGCTACTGGTCGCTGATCATCGTGCAGCTCTGGACGTCGTGGCCGTTCTTCTACCTGCTGGTCGTCGCCGGCCTCCAGAGCGTCGACCCGGAGGTGCACGAGGCTGCGGCGATCGACGGCGCGACCTGGTGGATCAAGCTCCGCTACGTGATCCTGCCCTACCTGCGCGGCTCGATCCTGCTCGCGCTCATCATCGCGTTCCTGCACAACATCAACGCCTTCACCCTGCCGTTCGTGCTGTTCGGCGTCCCGGCGCCGCAGGACGTCGACGTCCTGCCCGTGCTCACCTACACCACGAGCTTCCAGAGCTTCCGGTTCGGCCTGAGCGCGGCCATGGCGATCTGCTCGCTCGTGCTGATCGCCATCCCGCTGTTCGTGTACCTGCGGGCCGTGAGGCTCGACTCCGGAGAGGAGGCGCAGCGATGACCGTCGTCCGCTCGAGTGCCGACGTGCACCGCCTGCTCCCGCGCTGGCTGATCGTCACGATCATCACCGTGCTGCTCGTGATCGTGCTCGGCCCGGTGCTCTACATGCTGTTCGCGTCGGTGAACGCGGATGTGTCGGTCGCGGCCGGCGCGTTCCTCCCGACCGAGCTGCACCTCGACAACTACCTGAAGGTGTGGACGACCGTCGACCTCGGCACAGGGCTCGCCAACAGCGTCCTGATCTGCGGCGCCGTCGCGATCGTGTGCGCGTTCCTCGCCGTGGCCACCGCGTACGTTCTCGTCCGGTACGAGTTCCGCGGGCGGCTGTCGTTCCTCCGGGCGCTGCTCGGCCTGCAGTCCATCCCCGGCACGCTGATGCTGCTCCCGGTGTTCGTACTGTTCTCGTCGACCGCGTCGCTGCTGGGCGTGCAGATCATCGGGACGCGCTGGGCGGTGTTCATCACCTACCTCACCTTCGCCCTGCCGTTCTCGACCTGGGTCATGGTGACCTACCTGCGTGGACTGCCCAAGGCGCTGGAGGAGGCGGCCCGCATCGACGGAGCGTCGTCGTGGCGCATCCTCACCGGCATCGTCGTGCCGCTCAGCTGGCCGGGGATCGTCGTCTCCGGCATCTTCGCCTTCCTGCTCGGCTGGAACGACGTGCTGTTCGCGTCGGTGCTGACGAACCCCGAGACGCGGACGGCGGCGGTGGCGCTGCAGGTGTTCGGGGCGACGCAGGAGGGCGGCGCGGTGCCGCTGTACGGCCAGATGATGGCCGCATCCCTGATCTGCGCACTGCCGGTGGTGGTGCTGTACCTCGTCTTCCAGCGGTACCTGGTGGGCGGATTGACATCCGGAGGAGTGAAGTGACCAGTGAGTGACGTGAACAGTGGAGGAATGACCGATCGCGCGACGTGGACCCTGTCCGGGTTCGGCGACGAGATCGACGCGGACCCCGTCGTGCAGACGGCGGTGCTGCAGGCCCTCGGTGCGAGCTTCATCGAGGTGCGGAGCGCGTGGGGCGTCAACATCGTCGACCTCGACGCGGCGCAGCTCGACCGGCTCGCCGCCGTGTTCGAGGAGCGCGGGATGGGCGTGTCGGCCATCGCGTCGCCGGTCGGCAAGGTGGATGTGGCGCTGCCGGTCGAGCACGAAGTGGAGCGGCTGGGCCGCGCGATCGCCGCGGCCGAGCGCCTGGGTTCCCGCTGCATCCGTCTGTTCTCGTTCTTCCGTGCGGAGGGCGTCGCGGTGGAGAGCATCCGCGACGACGTGATGGTGCGGATGCGCGCGCTGGCCGATCGCGCGGAGGCCGCCGGCGTGATCCTGCTGCACGAGAACGAGAAGGACATCTACGGGGACACCCCGGAGCGCTGCCTCGACATCGTCGAGACGGTCGGCTCCCCGGCCCTCCGGCTGGCGTGGGACAGCGCGAACTTCGTGCAGGTCGGCGTCGCGCGTCCCTTCGACGACGGCTACGCGCTGCTGCGTCCGCACCTGGAGTACCTGCAGGTGAAGGACGCGCTCTCGGCAACCGGCGAGGTCGTCCCCGCCGGCGAGGGCGACGGCCAGCTGCTCGAGACCCTCACCGCGCTCCGCGACGACGGCTACGCCGGCTTCGCCTCGCTCGAACCCCATCTCACCGACGTGAACGCGCTCGGCGGCTTCTCGGGGCCTGCGGCCTTCGGGCGGGCCGGGCGCGCGTTCCGCCTCCTCACCGACCGGATCGGAGTGACCCTCGCATGACAGACCCCTCACCCGCAGCCCCGCTGCGCGTCGGCATCGTCGGCTGCGGCATCATCGGCCTCAACCACGCCCGCGCGATCCTGCGGCATCCCCGCCTCGCGATCACGGCGCTGGTGGATGCGGTCCCCGCGGCCGCGCGCACGCTCGCCGACACGATCGCCGCCGAGTCCGGTGCCGCCCGCCCGGCCGAGTTCACGACGCTGACCGCGGCGCTCGCCGCGGCTCCTCTCGACCTCGTCGTCATCTGCACGCCGAGCGGACTGCACGTCGCGGCGGCACGCGAGGCGATCGCCGCCGGCACGAACGTGGTCATCGAGAAGCCGCTCGACACCGACATGGGCCGCGCGCGGGAGATCCTCGACCTCGCCCGCGCAGCCGAGCGCGACGGCCTCGTCGTCTCCGTGATCAGCCAGCACCGGTTCGACCCGGCCTCCCGGGCGGTCGCCGACGCCGCGCACACCGGACGGTTCGGCCGCCTCACGAGCGGCGTCGCCTCGGTCGCCTGGTGGCGCAGCCAGGAGTACTACGACTCCGGACAGTGGCGCGGCACCTGGGAGCTCGACGGGGGAGGCGCCGTGATGAACCAGGGCGTCCACACCGTCGACCTGCTGGTCTGGTTCCTCGGCCGCCCGGTCGAGATCACCGCTCACACGGCCCTGCTCGCGCACGAGCGGGTCGAGGTCGAGGACATCGCCGTCGCGACCATCCGCTTCGCGTCCGGCGCGCTCGCCGTGCTGCACGCGACCACCGCGGCGTTCCCGGGCCTCGCGGTGCGCATCCAGGTGCACGGCGACCGCGGCTCGGCGGTCGTGCACGACGATCAGCTGGAGGCGTTCTCTGCCGACGGCGACACCGCCGACCGCGCAGCCGACGTGGTCCCGGCGGGCGAGCTGCGCGGCGGCGACCGCGGGCCGGACGCCTTCGTGACCGGGCACCTGCGGCAGTACGAGGACATCGTCGACGCGATCGACTCCGGTCGCGCCCCGGGCGTGCGGGTGGAGGACGCGTTCGCGTCGCTGTGCGTCGTCCGCGCTGTGTACCTGTCCGCCACCCTCGGCCGGCCGGTGCGCTTCGACGAGGTGGTCGCGGGCGAGCTCGACGATGTCGTCGTCACGACGGGGGTGCCGGCATGAGGTTCTCGGTCTTCACCGCATCCACTCCGGAATGGACGCCGGAGCAGGCGGCCGGCATCCTCGCCGAGCAGGGCTGGGACGGCATCGAGTGGCGCATCACCGACCAGCAGGACGCCGCCGAGCCGGGATTCTGGGCCGGCAACCGCGCCACCTGGCCGCTCACCGGGCTGGAGGAGCGGCTGGACGACATCGCCAGGATCACCCGGGAGTCGGGCCTCGCGTTCTCCGGCATCGGCGGCTACGCCCGCTGCGACCAGCACGAGGACGTCGAGCGGATGCTGGCCGCCACCGCGCGGCTCGGCGCCGGGCAGGTGCGCGTCACCATGCCGCGGACCGACACCGGCGACTACCGCGCCCTGTTCGCCGCCGCCCGCGCCGACATCGCCTGGGCCGCCGAACGAGCGGCGGCCCACGGGGTCAAGGCGCTGGTCGAGCTCCACCACGAGACGATCACGCCGTCCGCCTCCGCGGCGTTCCGGCTGCTCGACGGGCTCGATCCGGAGCACGTCGGCGTCATCCACGATCTCGGCAACCTCGTCATCGAGGGGCGCGAGGAGACCCTGGCGTCCCTCCAGCTGCTCGGCCCGTACCTGGCCCACGTGCACGTGAAGAACGCCGCGTGGGTGCCGGGCGACCCGGAGGAGGACGGCACGGTCCGCTGGCACCACGAGTGGGCGCCTCTCCGCACCGGTGCCGGCGACGTGGATGCGTACTTCCGCGCGCTGCACGCCTTCGGGTATGACGGCTGGGTGACCTGCGAGGACTTCTCGACCGACGTGCCGCTCCGGGAGCGCACGCGCGACGACCTCGCCTATCTGCGCGCGGTCGCGGCGCGGACCGCCACGACGGCGGCGGCATGACGCCGCCGCCGAGGTCGGCCCGCCACCCCGTCCGTGTCGCGCACCTCGGCCTCGGCGCCTTCCACCGCGCCCACCAGGCCTGGTACACGCAGGCGGCGAACGACGCGGGCGGCGACTGGGGGATCGCGGCCTTCACCGGTCGCAGCCCCGAGGCCGCGCGCGTGCTGGCCGCGCAGGACGCCGTCTACACGCTGGTCGAGCGCGGCGCGGACGGCGACGCGGCCCGGGCGGTGGACGCCCTGAGCCGCGTCCACGACGGCGCCGATCGCGACGCCTGGCGGGCGACCATCGCCGACCCGGACGTCGCGGTGCTCACCCTCACCATCACGGAGGCGGGGTACCGGCCGGGCGCCGGAGCCCCGGCGCGGGTGCTCGACGGCCTCGCCGCCCGCCGGGCGGCGGGCGCGGGCCCCCTCGCGGTGGTGAGCTGCGACAACCTCCCGCGCAACGGCGACGTCATCCGGGAGGCGGTGCTCGCGCTCGCCGCCGACGACGCCGGCCTGAGCGACTGGATCCGCACCGAGGTCTCGTTCGTCTCCAGCATGGTCGACCGGATCACGCCCGCGACCACCGACGCCGACCGCGAGGAGGTGCGCCGCCTCACCGGCTGGGACGACGCGGCGCCGGTCGTCACCGAGCCGTTCACGGAGTGGGTGCTCGCGGGCGCCTTCCCCGCCGGACGGCCGGACTGGGAGGCCGGGGGAGCGCGGTTCGTCGCCGATATCGAGCCGTTCGAGCGCCGCAAGCTGTGGCTGCTCAACGCCGGGCACTCGCTGCTGGCCTACCACGGGCTGCTGCGCGGCCGGGCGACCGTGGCCGAGGCCGTCGGCGACCCCGCCCTGCGCGACGAGCTGGAGCTGCTCTGGTCGGAGCAGCGCACCGAGCTCCCGTTCGCGGACGACGCCGTGGATGAGGCGCTCGCCGCCCTGCGCGACCGGTTCGCCAACGGCCGCATCGCGCACCGGCTGGCCCAGATCGGGGCGGACGGCTCGCAGAAGCTCGGCCCGCGCATCCTCGACCCGCTGCGCGCCCGGCTCGCCGGCGGCCGAGCCCCGGGCGTCGCGCAGGCGGGCGTCCTCGCCGCGTGGGCCCGGCACTTCGCCGGTTCCGCCGCCGCGGAGGTGAACGACGCGGGGGCCGTCGGGCTCGCGGTGCGCCTCCGCGACGCGCGGACCGACCGCGACCGCGCCGCCCTCGTCCTCGACGCCCTCGCCCCCGACCTCACCGAACGCACCGACCTGGCCGGCCTCATCGCCGACCGCATCGCATCCCTGCAAGGAGCCCCCGCATGAGAATCACCTCCGCCGACGTCCTCGTCGCCAGCCCCGGCCGCAACTTCGTCACCCTCCGCATCACGACGGAGGACGGCGTCGTCGGACTCGGCGACGCCACCCTCAACGGCCGGGAGCTCGCGGTCGCCGCCTACCTGAGCGAGCATGTCGTCCCGCTGCTGATCGGCCGCGATGCGCACCGGATCGAGGACACCTGGCAGTACCTGTACCGCGGCGCGTACTGGCGGCGCGGCCCCGTGACGATGGCCTCGATCGCGGCGGTCGACACGGCGCTGTGGGACATCAAGGCCAAGGTCGCCGGCCTGCCGCTCTACCAGCTGCTCGGCGGCCGCAGCCGGACCGGGTGCCTCACCTACGGCCACGCCTCCGGCGCCGAGCTGCCGGAGCTGTTCGACTCGGTGCGTGCGCACCTCGAGCAGGGCTACCGCGCGATCCGCATCCAGACCGGGGTGCCCGGCCTCGGCTCGGTGTACGGCGTCGCGTCCTCGCCGAACGCGGTCGCGGGGGCGGACGCGAGCGCGGGCGGCAGCACCGCCCGCTACGACCACGAGCCGGCCCGCCGCAGTGCGGTGCCCGTCGAGGAGCAGTGGGACACGCGTGCGTACCTCCGCCACATCCCCGGCGTCTTCGAGGCGGTGCGCAACGAGTTCGGGCCGGAGCTGCCGCTGCTGCACGACGCCCATCATCGGCTCACGCCCATCCAGGCGGCGAAGCTCGGCAAGTCGCTGGAGCCGTACGACCTGTTCTGGCTCGAGGATGTGACCCCGGCCGAGAATCAGGCCGTGCTGCGCCGCGTGCGCGAGCACACCACGACGCCGCTCGCGATCGGCGAGGTCTTCAACACCATCTGGGACTACCGGGAGCTGTTCGAGGAGCAGCTGATCGACTACGTGCGGAGCCCCGTCACCCACGCCGGCGGGATCACCGGGCTGCGGCGCATCTTCGACTACGCGGCGGTGTACCAGATCAAGTCCGGGGTGCACGGGCCGACCGACGTGTCGCCCGTTGGCCTCGCCGCGGCCATCCACCTGGGGGTCGCCATCCCGAACTTCGGCATCCAGGAGTACATGAAGCACAGCCCGGAGACGGACGAGGTGTTCCGGCCCGGGTACCGGTTCGAGGACGGCCTGCTCGTCCCCGGCGAGGAGCCGGGCCTGGGCGTCGACTACGACGAGGTGCTCGCCGGGTCGTTCCCGTACCAGGCGGCATACTTGCCGGTGAACCGTCTGCTCGACGGCTCGATGCACGACTGGTGACCGGCGACGCAGGGAAGGAGCGCACGTGGAGCGTGTGCAGGTGGTGGTGATGGGCGTGTCCGGTTCGGGCAAGAGCACGGTGGGGGAGCTGCTCGCGGCGCGCCTCGGCGTGCCCTTCGTCGACGGCGACGCGCTGCACCCGCCCGCGAACGTCGCCAAGATGGCGTCGGGCATCCCGTTGACCGACGACGACCGCATCCCGTGGCTGCGCGAGGTCGGCCGGGTGCTCGAGACGACGGCCCCGGAGGGCGTCGTCGTGGCGTGCTCGGCGCTCAAGCGGGCGTACCGCGACCTGATCCGGTCGGAGGCGCCCGGTGCGGTGTTCGCGGAGCTCGACGGCTCCCGGGAGCTGCTCGCGACGCGGATGGCCGCCCGGCCGGGTCACTTCATGCCGGTGTCGCTGCTCGACTCGCAGCTCGCCACCCTCCAGCCGCTGCAGGACGACGAGAGGGGCATGCGCCTCGACGTCGCCCGCCCGCCGCACGAGCTCGTGGACACCATCGCGGCGGAGTTGGCCGCCCCGGCCTGACCGGCCCGGCCGGCCCGGCCGGCCCGTCCATCCGTGTGTGGGACGCAACTCGCCGTCATGGCGTGGCCGTAACGGCGTGTTGCGACCCAGGGATGAGTGCGCCGGTCACGTCCAGCCGCGGCAGAGTACGGCCGACCTGCGAGGGCGCCGCGATCGGGTAGACTCGGCAACTGAACTTCGGCGAGGGATGCTGCCCCCAGCATCCGTGATCGACGCGGTGGAGCAGGCTACGCAGTCTTTCCTCGCGCACTTCGATGCGTTCGAGTCGAACAACAACCACACTGCGGGCCTCGCGGCTCGCCCGACAGCCGGACCCCGTCCGGTGAGGAGACACCATGGCAGACGAGTCCAACAAGGTCGCAGCCGAGCTGCGCGAGAGCTTCGGCAAGGGCGCGGCGCGCAAGATCCGTGCCGCCGGCAAGATCCCCGCCGTCATCTACGGTCACGGCACCGACCCCGTCCACATCACCGTCCCGGCGCACCAGGTCGGCCTGCTGCTCCGCAAGGCGAACGCGGTCCTCGACCTCGACATCGCCGGCAAGGCCCAGCTCGCGCTCGTCAAGGACGTGCAGAAGGACCCGGTGTCGCAGATCATCGAGCACCTCGACCTCATCCTGATCCGCCGCGGCGAGAAGGTCACCGTCGAGGTGCCCGTGCACATCGAGGGCGAGCCCTACTCCGGCACGATCGCCATGCTCGAGGTCAGCACCATCCGCCTCGAGACCGAGGCGACCCACATCCCGGAGCGCATCGTCATCGACGTCACCGACGCGCCGGAGGGCACCCAGTACCTCGCGAAGGACTTCGACCTCCCGGCCGGCTCGACCCTGGCCGAGGACGAGGAGCTCCTCATCGTCAACATCGCGGTGCCGGCGTCCGCCCGTGCCGAGGACGAGGAGACCGCAGCGGCCGAGGCCGCCGCGGACGCCGAGGCCGGCGAGAGCGCCGAGTAAGTCCCTCCGATGGAATCCCCCCGTCCGGCGTCGTCCACGGGACCCGCTGACGGGCCGTGGCTCGTGGTCGGGCTCGGCAACCCCGGGCCCGGCTACGCCGCCACACGTCACAACGTCGGTCAGATGGTGCTCGACGAGCTCGCCTCGCGCGGTCGTCTCACCTTCAAGACCCACAAGACGAACGCGACGGTCGCCGAGGGTCGGCTGACCCCCGGCGGCCCGCGTTTCGTCCTGGCCAAGCCGAACACGTACATGAACGTGTCCGGCGGCCCAGTGTCGCAGCTGCTGCGCTTCTACTCGCTCGACCCGTCGCACCTGATCGTGGTGCACGACGAGCTCGACATCCCGTTCGACACCATCCGCCTCAAGCACGGCGGCGGACACGGCGGCCACAACGGCGTCCGCGACGTGATCGCCGCGATCGGCACGGGCGACTTCACGCGCGTCCGCGTCGGCGTCGGCCGGCCGCCTGGCTCGTCGGCCGCGGCCGACCATGTGCTCAAGGGCTTCTCGTCCACGGAGCGTACGAACCTGCCGGTGCTGGTGGCGGATGCGGCCGACGCCGTCGAGCAGATCGCCTCCGACGGACTCACCCCGGCGCAGAACCGCTTCCACGCGCGCTGACCCGCACCGCCCGGAGCCGTCCGTCCCCGCGCCGCTCGGCGCCGCGAACGGAGGACATCCCGGCCCTCCCGGCCCTCGCGACCTCCGTTCTCCGCGTCCGCCGGCGCGTCGCGGCGAAATGTCCTCCCTTTCCGCACGCCGGTTCCCCGCGTCGGCCCGGGCGATCCTCCCTTTCCGCACGCCGGTTCTCCGCGTCGGCCCGGGCGATCCTCCGTTACTGCCACCTCGTCCGCCCTGCTCGGCCGAACCTCTGCTTTCTCCTCCCTTTCTGCAGGTCGGAAGGGGAGGAGAAACGCAGCCGCGTGCCGCGTGTCGGCCGGAAACGGAGGCGATAGCGTCACGGACGGCCGCGGCGACCTCCGTGAGCGACGCCGCCGGAAACGGAGGGGACGGGGCCGCGAGGGGCCGTCAGGCGGGCGGAAGCGTCGCGATCAGGGTCGCCGTGTACACGGCGAACGAGACGATCGGCGCCGCCGCGGCCACGATGATGGCCACGACGCCGAACGGCCGTCCGCGCTTCGTCGCCACCGCCACGATGCCGAGCACGAGCGCGAGGATGCCCAGCGCCGTCCCGAGCAGGATCTGCACGCCCATGAGGACCGCGACGGGCGCGAACGCCTCCGCCTGCTGCGCCGTCAGGTCGCTCGTGTTGAAGGAGAAGCTGGACGACGTGCGCGTCGCGAGCGGGCCGGCCGAGACGCCGACGACCACGGACGCGATCACCGAGAGGACGAACACCGGGATGGCGATCGACATCGCGGTGACCCCCAGGGCACGCGAGCGCGGGGGAGCGGGCGGGGCCGCCCAGCCGGCCGGCGCGAAGGCCGAAGGCGGGGGCGGATAGGCGCTGTAGTACGCGGGCTGGTTCGGGTCGGTCACGGGTCCCCCCTCGGATTCGGGCCGCCTCACGGCGGATGCTCAGCCAGAGCGTAGCGGACACCCGGCCCCGGGTCAGCCATCACGCGTACCGTGAGCGGCATGGAGTTGTTCACGCGCGAGTGGGGCACCGGCGACCGCCTCGCGATCCTGGTCCACGGGGTCATGTCGGACTCGCGGAACTGGCGCCGGGTCGGGCCCGTGCTCGCCGAGCGCGGCTACCGCGTCATCGCCGTCGACCTGCGCGGTCACGGCCACAGCCCTCGCACGGAGGAGTACTCGGCCGAGCTGATGGCCCAGGACATCGTGGACACGGTGCCCGCGCATCCCGAGCTGGTCATGGGCCACTCGCTCGGCGGGCTGACCGTCAGCCTCGCGATCGAGCGCCTCGACCCGCAGCGTGTGATCTACGTCGACCCCGCCTTCTCGTGCCCGGCCGCGAACCGGTTCCAGCAGCTGCTCGCTCCGGCTTTCCTGCGCACTCTGGCGCGGCAGTCGGCGGCGCGCATCGCGAAGCGCAACCCGCGCTGGGATCCGGCCGACGTCGCCATCGAGGTCGAGACCTTCAAAGCGTTCGACCGGGCCGTCCTCCCGGTGGTGGTGACCCCCTCCGCCATGCGCGCCCCCGAGGTCATGTCGGTGCCGTCGCTCGTCATGCTGGCGGACAATTCGCAGCTGGTGAAGCCGGAGCTGGCCGAGCGGCTGCGCTCGGAGGGGTACGAGGTCCGGATCGTGCCCGGCTCCGGGCATGTCATCAACCGCGACGACCACGAGGGCTTCATGCGGGCGCTCGAGGGATGGATCTGAGCCTCCGACCTGTCCGTACCCCCTCGATCTGTCGGCCGTCCCACGTAGAATCGTCCGAGTGATACTCCAGGGTCTGGTCGCCGCTCTCGCACGCGAGTCCTCGTTCGCCGATGCGCTCGGTTATGCGGCGCGCGACGCCGACTTCTCGCTGACCGACGGCCTGCGCGCACCGCTCCTCGCGGGGCTGCTGCGGCGCCGTGCCGAGCAGGGGGCGTCGCAGGCGATCCTGCTCATCACCGCGACCGGTCGCGAGTCCGAGTCCATCCGCGGCGCGCTGCCGTGCATCCTGCCGGACGCCGAGATCGTCGAGTTCCCGGCGTGGGAGACGCTGCCGCACGAGCGGCTGAGCCCCAGCCCCGAGATCGTCGGCAAGCGGCTGAGCGCCCTCCGGCGGCTCGCGGACTGGTCGGAGGGCGACCGGAGCACCCCGTTCATCCTGGTCGCATCGGTGCGCGCGGCGCTGCAGCCGCTCGCCGACAACCTCACCGACTACGCGACGGTCGCCCTGCGGACCGGTGCGCGCGGCTTCGACCTCGGCGGTCTGGCGTCGCAGCTGGTCGACCTGGCGTACGGCCGCGTCGACATGGTCACCCGGCGCGGCGAGTTCGCCGTCCGCGGCGGCATCCTCGACGTCTTCCCTCCGACGGCCGACCACCCGTACCGCATCGACTTCTTCGGCGACGAGGTGGATGCGATCCGCGCCTTCTCGGTGGCCGACCAGCGCTCGATGCCCGAGCCGATCGCCGAGGTGAGCCTGCCGCCGAGCCGTGAGCTGCTGCTCAGCGAGTCGGTGCGCCAGCGGGCGCGCGAGATGGAGCACGAGTTCCCGAGCCTGTCGGCCATGCTCGCCAAGATCGGCGAGGGCATCCCGGTCGAGGGGATGGAGTCGCTGGCTCCCGCGCTCGTCGACCGCCTGGTCCCGCTCACTCATTACCTGCCCGACGGCGCCGCCGTCGCGGTGCTGTCGCCCGAGCGCGTCGCCTCGCGCGCGGTGAGCCTGGCCGAGACCAACCGCGAGTTCCTCTCTGCCGCCTGGAGCGCGGCGACCGTCGGCGCGGCCGCCCCGATCGACCTCGCCGCCGGCGACTTCCTCACGCTGCAGCAGCTGAAGGACTCGGTGAAGTTCAGCCGTCCCGGCTCCCCGAGCCCCGACCACGCGTGGTGGACGATGAGCGGCTTCCAGGCGAACGACGTCCTCCCCGAGGAGCGCGAGCTGGAGGAGCACCTGCAGGTGCGCATCAACGCCGAGGCCGTCCCCAGCTTCCAGGGCAACGTCTCCGGCGCCGTCGAGCACGTGGCCGCCCGGCTGCGCGACGGCTGGAGCGTCGCCATCGTCGCCGCGGGCAACGGCCTGGTCGAGCGCGCGGCCGACGTGCTGGCCGAGTCCGAGCTGCCCGCGCGTCCCGTCGACGAGTTCCCGGCCGACCCGGAGCCCGGCATCGCCTACCTCGTCAAGGCAACGGCCGAGCACGGCTTCGAGATGCCGGAGACGAAGCTCGCGCTCATCAGCGAGGCCGAGTTCTACGGCCGTGCGGCCGGCTACGACTCCCGCCAGGTCAAGAAGCTGGCCGCGCGGCGGAAAAACGTCGTCGACCCGCTCGCGCTGAAGCCCGGCGACTACGTCGTGCACGAGACGCACGGCATCGGCCGGTTCGTGGAGCTCACGCAGCGCGAGGTCTCCAGCGGCGGGCGCAATGCCGTGAAGTCGAAGCGCGAGTACCTCGTGCTCGAGTACGCGCCGTCGAAGCGCGGCTATCCCGGCGACAAACTGTACGTCCCCACCGACCAGCTCGACCTCCTCACGCGCTATGTCGGCGGGGAGGCTCCGCAGCTCTCCAAGATGGGCGGCAGCGACTGGGCCGCCGCGAAGGGCCGCGCGCGCCGCGCGGTGCGCGACATCGCCGTGGAGCTGGTCAAGCTCTACTCGGCCCGCATGGCCAGCAAGGGCCACGCGTTCGCTCCGGACACCCCGTGGCAGCGCGAGCTGGAGGAGGCCTTCCCGTTCGCCGAGACGCCGGACCAGCTGCAGACCATCGACGAGGTGAAGGCCGACATGGAGCGGCCCATCCCGATGGACCGCCTGATCTCGGGCGATGTCGGCTTCGGCAAGACCGAGATCGCCGTGCGCGCCGCGTTCAAGGCGGTGCAGGACGGCAAGCAGGTCGCGATGCTCGTTCCGACGACGCTGCTCGTGAAGCAGCACGCCGAGACGTTCCAGGAGCGCTTCGCCGGGTTCCCCATCCACCTGCGCCAGCTCAGCCGGTTCCAGACCGACAAAGAGGCGCGCGAGACCCTGCGCGGCATGGCCGATGGCACGGTGGATGTGGTGATCGGCACGCACCGCATCCTGGCCGACGGCGTGAGCTTCAAAGACCTCGGGCTCGTCATCATCGACGAGGAGCAGCGCTTCGGCGTCGAGCACAAGGACGCGCTGAAGAAGCTGAAGACCAACGTCGACATCCTCGCGATGAGCGCGACGCCGATCCCGCGCACGCTGGAGATGGCGGTCACCGGCATCCGCGAGATGTCGACCCTCGCGACCCCGCCGGAGGACAGGCACCCCATCCTCACCTTCGTCGGGCCGTACTCGGACAAGCAGGTGGCGGCGGCGATCCGCCGCGAGCTGCTGCGCGAGGGTCAGGTGTTCTTCGTGCACAACCGGGTCGGCTCGATCACGAGCATGGCGGCGAAGCTGGCCGAACTCGTGCCGGAGGCCCGGATCGGCGTTGCCCACGGAAAGATGAACGAGCACGCCCTGGAGCAGGTCGTCGTCGACTTCTGGGAGCGGCGCTTCGACGTGCTCGTCTCCACGACGATCATCGAGACGGGTCTCGACATCGCCAACGCGAACACGATCATCATCGACCGGGCCGACAAGTACGGCCTGAGCCAGTTGCACCAGCTGCGCGGTCGTGTCGGCCGCGGCCGGGAGCGCGCGTACGCGTACTTCCTGTGGGACGAGAACAAGCCGCTGAGCGAGACGGCCCACGACCGGCTGTCGACCATCGCCGCCAACAACGACCTGGGCAGCGGCATGCAGGTCGCCCTCAAAGACCTCGAGATCCGTGGAGCGGGCAACCTGCTCGGCGGCGAGCAGTCCGGTCACATCGCGGGCGTCGGCTTCGACCTCTACCTGCGGATGATCGGCGAGGCGGTCTCCACCTTCCGCGGGGAGGTCGCCGAGGGGCAGACCGAGCTGCGGCTGGAGCTCCCGGTCGACGCGCACATCCCCGAGGAGTACGTGGACAGCGAGCGGCTGCGGCTGGAGGCGTACCAGAAGCTCTCGACGGCCAGCTCGCCCGCCGCGAAGGACGGCCAGATCGATCTCGTGCTGGAGGAGCTGACCGACCGCTATGGCACGCCGCCAGAGGCCGTGACCAACCTGGTCGCGGTGTCCCGTCTGCGCCGCGCAGCGCAGAAGGCGGGCCTGGGCGAGGTCGTGGCGATGGGATCCAACCTGCGCCTGGCGCCCGCCGTGCTGCCCGACTCGCTGCAGGTGCGCCTGCAGCGCATGTACCCAGGGTCGAAGTACCACGCCGCGCCGAAGGTCGCGACCGTCCCGCTTCCGCGGGTGAACGGCGAGGCGCTGGACGACACGTCGCTCATCACCTGGGTGGCGGACCTGCTGGGCGCGCTGTTCCCCGAGAAGGAGCCGGCCGCGGCCGAGCGCGCCAGCTGACCGCCGCATCCGTGGGTCGCAACACGCCGTTATGCGGCAGCCGAAACGGCGTGTTGCGACCCACGGACGTGCAGCGTCAGGGGTGTGCCGGGTGCGGGTGCTCGCGGCGGTTGCGGCGGGCCAGCGCGCTGACGAGGAACCCGGAGACGACGATCGCGACCGCCGATCCGAGCAGCACGGCCAGCGTGCCCTCCGCCCGCACCTCCTCCGACCCGGCGAACGCGAGTTCGTTCATCAGCAGGGACACGGTGAACCCGATCCCGCCGAGCGCGGCGACGGTGATGAGTCCGAAGAGGGAGATGCGGCCGCGTTCGGCGCCGCGCTTCGTGAACGAGCCCAGCCATCCGCCGAGGGTGATGCCGATCAGCTTGCCCACCGGCAGCGCGACCAGGATGCCCCAGAACGCGGGCGACAACTGCGACGGCGCCACGGCGGGGATGGGGACGAGCGCCGCCGAGAACGCGAACAGCGGCAGGATGAAGCCGTTGGACCACGGTTCCAGCACATGGGTGACCCGCCCGGCGGGCCGGCGCGCCATCACCAGGCCGAGGGCCACGCCCGCGATGGTCGCGTGCACGCCGGAGTCGTAGACCAGCCACCAGGTGAGCAGCGCCAGCAGCACCATGAGGACGCCCAGCGGCCACCGCATCCGCCCGCGCAGCATCCGGCTCAGCACGCCGAACACGGCGACCGCGACGGCGGCGAGCAGCAGTTCCACCAGGTTCGGGTCGGTGGTGAAGAACACGGCGATGATGACGATCGCGATGAGGTCGTCGAGCACGGCGAGGGCGAGCAGGAAGACGCGCAGCCGGTTGGGCAGACCGCGGCCGAAGACGGCGAGCACCCCGAGGGCGAAGGCGATGTCCGTCGCCGTCGGGATGGGCCAGCCCTGCGACAGGCCGGTGCCCGCGGTCAACGCCAGGTAGATCCCGGCCGGCACGACGACGCCGGCGACCGCGGCGATCGCCGGGTGGATGGCCTTCTGCACGCTGTTCAGCTCGCCGACGACGAGCTCGTGCTTGAGCTCGACCGCGACGATGAAGAAGAAGACCGCGAGGAGGCCGTCGCTGATCCAGTGGCCGACGCTGAGGTCGAGCGGGCCGGCGCCGAGGTGGGCGTGCTGCACGTCGAGCAGCGCAGGGCCCACAGGCGTGTTGGCGAGGAGGAGGCCGAGCGCGGCGGCGCCGAGGAGGAGTCCGGCGGCGGTGCGCTCGGATCGGATGATGCTCATGCGGTCACCAATCATGCGGGGTCACGGAAACGACGCCGACCAGACTTCCCGGCACACCGCTTTCGACTCTACCCGGTGGCAGGATGGATGAATCGTAGAGCGAGGAGGTCCGCATGGGCGAGGCAGTGGGTCGGGACGCCGGACCGGTGGTGGTTCCGGAGGCTGCGACGAAGCTCGACGAGCTGGTCGCCGTGATGGCCCGCTTGCGCGCTCCGGGCGGGTGCCCGTGGGATGCCGACCAGACCCACGAGTCGCTGGTGCAGTACCTGATCGAGGAGACCTACGAGCTCATCGACGCCATCGAGACCGGTGACCGCGACGAGCTGCTCGAGGAGCTGGGCGACGTGCTCTACCAGGTGCTCTTCCACGCCGACATCGCCGCGCACACGCCGGGGGAGGACTTCGACATCCAGGATGTCGCCGCCCACATGACCGCGAAGATGGTCGGCCGCCACCCGCACGTCTTCGGCGACCGCACCGCCGCGGACGCCCGGCGCGCGGAGACCGCGGACGACGTGGTCGGGTTCTGGGACGAGCTGAAGAAGCAGGAGAAGCCGGGCCGCACGAGCGTGCTCGACGGCATCCCTCAGGGCATGCCGTCGCTCGCGCTGGCCGACAAGCTGCTCGGCCGCGCCCAGAAGGTCGGGCTGCTCGATCTGCAGGAGTCGGGCGGCGTCCAGGTCGGAAGCGAGGACGAGCTCGGCCCGCTGCTTCTCGCGATCGTCGCGTCGGCCAAGGCGCAGGGGCTGGATGCGGAGCGCGCGCTGCGCTCGACGCTGCGCGACCTGCAGGACGAGATCCGCGACCAGGAGTCCCTCCCGCCGAGTGGTGACATCACGTCCGAATTCGACCCTGATTAGGGCATCCGCTCACTGTTCGACGCCCGGGCTGTGGTGGCGTCCGAGGGGGACGACGAGAGGGGTCCCTGTCACCGGATCGTCGGCGATGACCGACTCGACACCGAACACGTCGCGCACGAGCTCGGCGGTGACCACCGCGGCCGGATCGCCGGCCGCCACGATCGATCCCGAGCGCATGGCGACCAGGTGCCCGGCGTAGCGAGCGGCCAGGTTGAGGTCGTGCAGCACCATGACGACGGTCGTCCCGCGGGCGGCGTTGAGGTCGAGCAGGAGGTCGAGCACATCCAGCTGGTGGCTGAGGTCGAGGAAGGTCGTCGGCTCGTCCAGCAGCAGGATGTCGGTGCGCTGGGCGAGCGCCATCGCGATCCACACGCGCTGCCGCTGACCCCCGGACAGCTCGTCGACGGGCCGGTCGGCGAGGTCGGTGACGCCGGTCGCGGTCATCGCCTCCGCGACGGCCTCGTCGTCGGCGGCCGTCCAGCGCCGGAACCAGCCCTGGTGCGGGTAGCGGCCGCGCGAGACGAGATCCGCGACGGTGATGCCGTCGGGTGCGGTGGGCGACTGCGGGAGCAGCCCCAGGCGCTGCGCCACCTGCTTCGTCGGCAGCGAGTGGATGTCGGAGCCGTCGAGCAGGACGCTGCCGGAGGCGGGCGGCAGCAGCCGCGACAGCCCGCGCAGCAGGGTCGACTTGCCGCAGGCGTTCGGTCCGACGATGGCGGTCACCCGGCCGGACGGGATGTCGAGGTCGAGCGCGTCGACCACCACCCCTCCCTCATAGGCGAGCGACAGGTCGCGGGCGGCCAGCTCCGGCACGGTGGATGGGGTGTCGTGTGTCATGTCAGCCTCCACGGCCGATGCGGTTGGTCCTGGCGAGCAGCCAGAGCAGGGCGGGGGCGCCGACGATCCCGGTGACGACGCCGACCGGCAGCACGACCCCGGGCAGGGCGAACTGGGCGACGATGTCCGCGACGACGAGGATGAGCGCGCCGAGGAGCGCCGACGGCACCAGAGCCAGCGACCCGCGGCCGAGCAGCCTCCGGGCGATCGGCGCCGCAAGGAACGCGACGAAGGAGACGGGGCCGGCGACGGCGACCGCGAGCGCGGCGAGGGCGACGGCCACCGCGACCACGAGCAGACGGGTGCGCTCCGGCCGCACGCCGAGGCCGGCGGCGAGGTCGTCGCCGAGCGACAGCGCGCCGAGCGGGCGGCCGATCAGCAGGGCGCACGGGATGAGCACGGCCGTTCCGATGCCGAGCACCAGCAGCGCCGCCGGGTCGACCGAGTTGAGGCTGCCGGTGATCCAGACCAGCGCCTGCTGCACATCGGAGATGTCGGCCCGGGTGAGCACGTACGAGACGATCCCGGCGCTGAAGGCTGCGATCCCGATCCCGATCAGCACGAAGCGATAGCCGCTGACGCCGCGCCGCCACGCCAGCAGGTAGATCAGGGCGGCGGCGACGAGGGTGCCCGCGAGCACGACGGCCGAGAGCGCCGGCCCGGTCAGCCCGAACCAGATCAGCGCGACGGAGCCGGTGGCGCTCGCCGCAGCGGTGATGCCGATGATGTCCGGGCTCGCCAGCGGGTTGCGGGCGACCGACTGGATGAGCGCACCGGACATCCCGAGGCACGCCCCGACCAGGGCGCCCGCGACCAGCCGCGGCAGGCGCAGCTCGAGGATCACGAACGACGTCAGCCGGTCGGCCCGGCCGATCAGCGCGGCCAGCACGTCCGCCGGGGCGACCGCCGCTGCCCCCAGGGTGAGCGAGACGGCGGCGACGAGCACGACGAGCAGCGCGAGCACCAGCGACACCCGGAGTGCGCGCGAGCGGCCGCGCCGACGGTCGGCGCGGACGTCGGCACGGGCCGCCTCGATCGTCCCGCTCACAGGCTCACCAGCCGCCGGCGCCGCACCAGCGCGATGAACACCGGAGCCCCCACGAACGCCAGGACGACGCCCACCTGCAGCTCTCCGGGCGGGGCGACGACGCGGCCCAGGATGTCGCAGGCGAGCAGCAGCGCCGGCGCGGCCACCGCGGAGTACGCGAGGATCCAGCGGTAGTCCGCGCCGACCACCCGCCGGGCGATGTGCGGGACGATGAGGCCCAGGAACGCGATCGGGCCGACCGCCGCGGTGGCGGAGCCGCAGAGCAGCACGATCGCGACGCCGCACAGGGCACGGGTCACGCCGACCCGCTGCCCGAGGCCGCGGGCGACGTCGTCGCCGAGGGCGAGGCCGTTGAGCAGCCTCCCGAGACCGAGCGCCAGGATCGCGCCGGCCGTGAGCGTCGGCAGGACTTGCCACAGGACGCCGAACCCGCGGCCCGCGAGCGACCCGACCTGCCAGAACCGCATGGCGTCGAGCGATGTCCGGCTGGTCAGCTCCACCGCCGTGATCAGGGAGCCGAGGGCGGCGGAGACGGCCGCCCCCGCGAGCGCCAGCTTGACCGGCGTCGCGCCCTCGCGCCCCAGCGACGACACGGCGTAGACGAGCGCGGAGGCGAGCGCCGCCCCGGCGAACGCGAACCACAGGTACCCCGACGGCGACGTGACGCCCAGCACGGCGATCGCGACGACGACGGCGAGCGACGCCCCGAAGTTCACGCCGAGGATGCCGGGGTCGGCCAGCGGGTTGCGCGACAGTCCCTGCATGACGGTTCCCGCAAGCCCCAGACCGACTCCGGCCACGAGCCCGAGCAGCGTGCGGGGGAGCCGGCTGTCCACGACGACCAGGGAGTCCTGGTCGGTGCGGTCGTAGTGCAGCAGGGCGTGGACGACATCGGCCGGCGCGATGGTGCGGGCGCCGACCATGAGGCTCAGCACCGCCACGACCGCGAGCAGGACGGCCGCGACGGCGAAGCCCGCGAGCAGGCGGCGGCGCCGGGCGCGCGGGGACGACCCCGCGCGACCGGCCCCCTGCCCGCCCGGGATCCCGGCGGCAGGCGCGTCGACGCTCGCGGACACCTGCTCTACTTGACCTTGTCGGCGGCCTTGGCCAGCTCGGGCACGTAGCGGTCGAGCATCCACGGGATGCTGAGCACACTGGGCGCACTGGTGGCGGCGACGAACGACTCGCCGACGATCGGGGCGAAACGGCCGTCCTTGATGGTGGGCATCGCGGCGACGAGCGGGTCGGAGGTGAATGCATCCACCGACGACTGCTTGTCGAAGTACATGACCAGGAGATCGGTGTCGATCTTCGACAGGTTCTCGTAGCTGAGCTGGTAGAAGAAGCTCCCGTCGCCCTTCGAGGAGTCGAGCGCGGCGATGCTGGCGGAGTTCTTCAGTCCCAGGTCGTTGAGGAGCTGGACGCGCGGGTCCTCCGCGCGGTAGACGTTGAGCTTGCCCGGCTCGTTGGCGGCGGCGTAGAAGAACGTCTTGTCCTTCAGCACGGGGTACTTGGCGGCCAGCGCGGCCACCGAGTCCTCGGTCTTCGCGACCAGGGCGTCGGTCTCCTTCGTCATGCCGAGCGCCTTGCCGACGATGGCGGTCTGGTCGCGCCAGCTCGTCGCCCACGGCTTGTCCGGGTACGCGACGACCGGGGCGATCTTGCTGAGGGTGTCGTATTCGGCCTGCGTCAGGCCGGAGTACGGCGCGAGGATGACGTCGGGCTTGGCCGTGACGAACTGCTCGAACGGCACCTCGCCGCTGTCGGCGTCGATGATCTGCGGGGTCTTCCCGCCGAGCTCCTTGATGCGGTCGGCATCCCACGGCAGCACGCCGTCGCTGTCGCCTCCGTAGCTGAACGAGGGCATGGCGACCGGGACGATGCCCAGCGCCAGCACGATGTCCTGCGCGCCCCATCCCCAGGTCGCGATCCGCTTCGGCTTCTCGTCGATCGTCGTGGAGCCGAGGGCGCTCTTCACCGTGACCGGGAAAGAGCCGGAGTCGGCGCTCGAGCTGCTCTGCGCAGCCGATCCGCCGGCGCTGCAGCCGGTGAGCACGAGGGCGGCGGAGGCCACGATCGCGGAAGCGATCACGGCAAGACGCGACCGGCGGCGGGCACGGGGGACAGGCAGCATGGTTCTCCTCGGGAGGGGATGGGATGGGCGGCTGCCGACGACACGGTCGGCGCGATGTAAGGCAAGCCTAACCTAATCCGGATGACGGAACCAAGACCCGTCGTGAGCGCCGGGCGCGCGGCCGCGAGACGTGCGGCAACGCAGCAGCGCGCGGATGGCCGGCAGCGCGTCCGCCCGGTTCAGGTCTCCATTCGGGTGAGACGGCGCCTCGCGGCGGCGCGCTCCTGGTGGTCGGCGGACGCGTTGTCGGCCTGTGTCTGGCAGCGAGCAAGCGCCGTGGTCGGACGGATGCGACTCATGCCAGGTCCTGTAGTGAGGACACCACCGAGCCCCGCACAACGGCGCGGCCTCAGGGTGGCAACGGGGGGAGTTTACGCCGGAGCGGCGGGCGTGCACCATACCCGGAATCGGCGCCTCGCCGCCCCGTCATGGAAGAATCGAGCCATGGCCACTCCGATCACCCCGCCCCGCGGCATGCGCGACTTCCTCCCCGCTGAGAAGGCCCGCCGCGAGCATGCCCTCGGGGTGATCCGGCGCAGCTTCTCGGCGCACGGGTTCGATGAGATCGAGACCCCCGTCGTCGAAGACGTCGAGCGCCTGCACTCGGGTCTCGGCGGCGACAACGAGAAGCTCTCGTTCAGCATCCTGAAGCGCGGCCTCGACGGCGACGACCTCACCGCGGCGATCGACTCCGGCGACCTGCTGAGCCTCGCCGACCTCGGCCTCCGGTTCGACCTGACGGTGCCGCTCGCCCGCTTCTACGCCACGCACCGGGCCGAGCTGCCCCCGGTGTTCCGCAGCATCCAGATCGCCCCGGTGTGGCGGGCCGAGCGTCCGCAGAAGGGCCGCTACCGGCAGTTCGTGCAGTGCGACATCGACATCATCGGCGAGGCGTCGCAGCTGGCCGAGGTCGAGCTGATCACCGCGACGGCCGCCGCGCTGGAGGCCCTGGGGCTGACGGACTGCACGATCCGCATCAACGACCGGCGCATCCTCAACGGGCTGCTCGAGTACTGCGGCTTCGACGAGACGCGCTGGCCGCAGGTGCTCATCTCCATCGACAAGCTCGACAAGATCGGCGCAGACGGCGTCGTCGCCGAGCTCGCCGAGGGCGGGGCGGACGCGGCGGCCGTGCTCGGCGGCATCCTCTCCGACCTGGAGCCGCACCTGGCCGACGGCGGCGTCGAGCTCACCGTCGAGGCGATCACGAGCATCCTCCCCGAGGGGATGGACACCGACGCCGTCGCGGATCTGGAGGCGCTCGCGCACGCGCTCGACACCCTCCCGCCCGGCGTCGCGCTGCGGTTCGACCCGACGCTCGTTCGCGGAATGGGCTACTACACCGGCACCATCTTCGAGATCGCGCACCCGGGCTCGGGGAGTTCGGTCGGCGGCGGCGGCCGCTACGACGGCATGATCGGCCGGTTCCTCGGCACCGACGTGCCGGCCGCGGGGTTCTCGATCGGCTTCGAGCGGGTCGTCGACCTGATCGAGGTGCCCGAGGACGCCTCCGCGGAGTCCGTCGTTCTGGTGTACGACCCCAGCGTCCCGCTCGACCGTCTCGTCGCCATCAAGTCGGAGCTGATCGCGCGCGGCCACCGGGTCCGCCTGGACCGCCGCGCCAAGAACCTGAAGGCCGTGCTCGACCGCGCGGCCGCGGCGGGCTTCCGCTCCTTCGCGTTCGTCGACGCGGACACGGCGGACGCCGCCGCCCTCCAGGTCAAGCCGCTGAACTGACCGGCTCACCCGGCATCACTAGACTGACGTCGTAATCCCACGAAAACCACGCAAGGAGACAGTTGTGGCTGCAATCGAAGCTGTAGGCGCTCGCGAGATCTTGGACTCGCGCGGCAACCCGACCGTCGAGGTCGAGGTGCTCCTCGAGGACGGCACGGTCAGCCGTGCCGCCGTCCCGTCCGGCGCGTCCACCGGGGCGTTCGAGGCCTACGAGCTGCGAGACGGCGACAAGGAGCGCTACCAGGGCAAGGGCGTGCTGAAGGCCGTCGACGCGGTGCTCGACGAGCTCGGCCCGGCCATCGAGGGCTTCGAGGCCTCCGAGCAGCGCCTGGTCGACGAGGCCCTCATCGACCTCGACGGCACCGACAACAAGAAGCGCGTCGGCGCGAACGCCATCCTCGGCGTCAGCCTCGCCGTCGCGAAGGCCGCAGCCGACTCGGCCGACCTGCCGCTGTTCCGCTACGTCGGCGGACCGAACGCGCACGTCCTGCCCGTCCCGATGATGAACATCATCAACGGCGGCGCGCACGCCGACACGGGTGTCGACATCCAGGAGTTCATGGTCCTCCCGCTCGGTGCGGAGACGTACTCGGAGGGCCTCCGCTGGGGCGTCGAGACCTATCACTCGCTCAAGGCGCTGCTGAAGTCGAAGGGGCTCAACACCGGCCTCGGCGACGAGGGCGGCTTCGCCCCGGAGCTCGAGCACAACCGTGCGGCGCTCGACCTGATCTCCGAGGCGATCGAGAAGGCGGGCTTCACGGTCGGCCGCGACATCGCCCTCGGCCTCGACGTCGCATCCACCGAGTTCTTCGAGAACGGCGTGTACCGCTTCGAGGGCCAGGAGCGCACCGCCGCCGAGATGAGCGCCTACTACCAGGAGCTCGCGGCGAACTACCCGCTCGTCTCCATCGAGGACCCGCTGGCCGAGGACGACTGGGAGGGCTGGGCGCACCTCACCGCCGAGCTCGGCACGAAGCTGCAGCTCGTCGGCGACGACCTGTTCGTCACCAACCCGAAGCGCCTCGCCGAGGGCATCACGAAGCACGCGGCGAACAGCATCCTCGTCAAGGTCAACCAGATCGGCACCCTGACCGAGACGCTCGACGCCGTGTCGCTCGCGCAGCGCAGCGGCATGACCGCCGTGCTCTCGCACCGCTCCGGCGAGACCGAGGACACCACGATCGCCGACCTCGCCGTCGCCACGAACGCCGGCCAGATCAAGACCGGCGCCCCGGCCCGCTCGGAGCGCGTCGCCAAGTACAACCAGCTGCTCCGCATCGAGGAGGAGCTGGGCGACGCCGCCGTCTACGCCGGCCGCAGCGCGTTCCCGCGCTTCACCGCGTAACGCCTGGCCGCGAGGTGCTCGTAGATGCGCCCGCGCGCGGCGTGTCGCGCGCCACTGCGAGCACCTCGCGGGGCGAGGGTAGGGTGCTGGGGTGCGGATCGAGCAGCTCATGCGGACCGAGTCGGAGGTCGTCCCGCTCGTCCTGTTCCTGGCGCTCGCGGCGCTCTTCGCCCTGCTCGGGCTGTTCCTCGTGCTGCGGCCGGGCCGGAGCGCCGAGTTCTTCGCCGATGAGGATGCGCACCGCCGGTTCCGCGCACGCGACGTGCGGGCGCTCGGCGCGGTCTTCCTCGTCGGCGGCGGCGCGCTCGTCGCGCTCGGCGCCGTGCGTCTCGCGGGCATCCTGACCGCCGGCTGAGCGCATCCCGACACCCCGTGCCGCCACGGGCCGCGGGGATGCGATCGCCTACGATGGGAGGGGGCCGACCGGTCCCGATCCGTCAGCAGCATCCCACCCGGAGGGCTCATGCCGAAGCCGCGCACGCAACGCGTCCCGGTGCGCATGTCCCGCCCGAGCGGCACCGGCCGATGGCTGCGCCAGCTGCACTTCTCGGCGTTCTCGCTGGTGATGATGGGCGTCCTCGTGGTCGCCGTCCTCATCCTCGCGCCGACCGTCCAGGCGCTCATCGCGCAGCGCCAGCAGATCGCCGACCAGCAGCACGCCGTCGATCAGCTCGCGGCCCAGGTCGACACCCTCACCGACCAGCGGGCGCGCTGGAACGACCCCAGCTACCTGCGCGCCCAGGCCCGCGACCGGCTCTACTACGTCATGCCCGGCGAGGTCAGCTACCTCGTGATCGACGACCGCCCTCCGGCGGCGAAGCAGGACACGACCCCGGTCAGCTCCAAGCTGGTGAAGACGCAGACCGACTGGGTCGGCTCGCTGTTCGGCTCCTTCATGGGCGCCGGGCTGACGCAGGCGACCCCGCAGCAGCTGAGCGGAACCCCGGCCCCCGACCCGACGGCTCCCGCCACCGGGTCGCCCACCCCGAAGAAGTAGCGCCATGACCAGACCCCCGTTCGACCCCGTGACCGACGAGGACATCGCCGTCGTCTCCGAGCAGCTGGGCCGCCCCGCGCGCAATGTGGTCGGCATCGCCGCACGTTGCGTCTGCGGCCGCCCGACCGTGGTCTCGACCGCGCCGCGCCTGGACGACGGCACGCCGTTCCCGACCTTCTACTACCTGACGCATCCCGCCGCCACCGCGGCCATGTCCGCGCTCGAGGCGACGCAGGTGATGGCGGAGTACAACGACCTACTCGCGGAGGACGACGACGTCGCGACCGCCTACCGCGCGGCGCACGAACAGTACCTGGCGGACCGCAAGTCCATCGCCGTGGTGGAGGAGATCGCCGGCATCTCGGCCGGCGGCATGCCCTCCCGTGTGAAGTGCCTGCACGCCCTCGCCGCGCACGCCCTCGCCGCAGGCCCGGGCGTCAACCCGATCGGCGACCTGGCGCTCGCCCGCGGCGACTGGTCGCCCGCGGTCTGCGAGTGCCGCATCGACGTCGCCGGGTAGGGGTGCACGGTGGGGAACCGGATGCGGCGATCGGCCGCGCGTGAGCCCGACGGGGCGGGGCGCGGCGGGGAGGCGCCCGTCCGTCGTCGCGGCCCGCGTCCGCCTGCTGCCGCACGCCGGGTCCGCCGCCTCGCCTCGGTCGCCGCTGTGGCCGCCATCGCCGTCGCCTCCGCCCTCGTCCCGGTCACGGTCGCCCACGCCGACCAGGTGCGCGACCTCGAGTACTGGCTGAACGACTACGGCTTCACCCAGGCCTGGAAGACGACCCGCGGCGCGGGCGTGAAGGTCGCCGTGATCGACACGGGCGTCGACGGCTCCGTGCGCGACCTCGCCGGCGCGGTCGTCGGCGGCACGGACGTCTCGGGCGTCGGCGCCGCCTCCGGGCAGAAGCCGCTCGGCGATGCGGAGAGCGCCGACCACGGAACGTGGGTCGCCTCCCTCCTGGCCGGCCGGGGGACCGGACCGGACAGCGGCGTGCTGGGGGCGGCGCCGGAGACCGGCATCCTCACCGCCTCCGTCGCCCTGGGGAAGGCGATGGGACCGGTCGGCAGCGACGAGCAGATCGCCGAGGCCGTCCGCTGGGCGGTGGACAACGGCGCGTCCGTGATCAACATGTCGCTGACCCGCAACACGCTCGACTGGCCCACCAGCTGGGACGACGCCTTTAAGTACGCCTTCGCGCACGATGTGGTGATCGTGGCCGCCGCGGGCAACCGGGGGAGCGGTACCAGCGAGGTCGGGGCGCCGGCGACCATCCCCGGGGTGCTCACCGTCGCGGGTGTCGACCGGGCGGGCAAGGCGAGCTTCGACGCGTCCGCCCAGGGCATCACGATCGGCGTCTCGGCGCCGAGCGAGCAGCTCGTCGGCGCGAGCCCCGGCGGAGGGTACGTGCAGTGGGCGGGCACCAGCGGTGCGACGCCGCTGGTCGCGGGAGCCGTCGCCCTGGTGCGCGCCGCGCATCCCGAACTGAAGGCCCCGGATGTGATCGAGCGCATCATCCGCACGGCCAGACCTGCCGGCGGGGCCGTTCCGAGCCCCATCTACGGCTACGGCCTGCTGGATGCCGCAGCCGCGGTGACGGCCTCCGTCCCGCACGTCACCGCGAACCCGATGGGCGATCTGGGGGACTGGATCCGCATCCACCGCCGGGCGGAATCGCCGTCGACGCCGGCGCCGTCGACCCCCGCTCCCGGCGGGGATCCGCAAGCAGCGCCCGTCCCGGCGAAACTGACCCCCGAGCGCGCGCTACCATGGAGTCGGTTCTTCTGGCCGCAATGGAGCGTCCTCACCGCATTCTGGCTGCCATTCGGTCTGATCGCCGGCTTGCTCGCTCTCGTCGCCCTCGGCGGCGTCGGCGCGTGGCTGCATTTCAGGCGGATGCGCAGCAAGGAGTAATGTAGGCCCAAACTTATCGGTTAGAGGAGACGCATCACTGTGCCCAAAATCCTGATCGTCGGCGGCGGATACGCCGGCTTCTACACCGCGTGGAAGCTCGAGAAGCAGCTCCGCCCGGGCGAGGCCGAGGTCACCATGGTCGACCCGCTGCCGTACATGACGTACCAGCCGTTCCTGCCGGAGGTCGCTGCCGGCTCGATCGAGCCGCGTCACGCGGTCGTCGCGCACCGCCGTCACCTCAAGACCACCAACATCATCACCGGGAAGGTCACGTACGTCGACCACGCCCGCAAGGTGGCGACCATCCAGCCGCCCGTCGGCGAGGCGTACGAGTTCGAGTACGACATCGTCGTGGTCACGGCCGGCGCCGTCTCGCGCACGTTCCCGATCCCGGGTGTCGCCGACCAGGCGGTGGGCCTCAAGAACATCGAGGAGGCTGTGTACATCCGCGACCAGCTCCTCACCAACTTCGACAAGGCCGCCGGGCTGCCCGCCGGCCCGGAGCGCGACCGCCTCCTCACCGTCGTGGTCGTCGGCGGCGGCTTCGCCGGCATCGAGATCTTCGCCGAGCTGCGCTCCTTCGCCAGCTCGCTGCTGAAGCGGTACCCGGAGCTGTCGTTCGAGGACACGCACTTCCACCTGATCGAGGCCATGGGCCGGATCATGCCGGAGGTGTCGCTCAAGACCAGCCACTGGGTGATCAAGAACCTCGCGGAGCGCGGGGCGCAGATCCACCTGGAGACCCAGCTCACCAGCGCGGTGGACGGCGTCATCCAGCTGTCGACCGGCGAGAGCTTCGAGACCGACCTCATCGTCTGGACCGCCGGCGTCATGGCGAACCCGACGATCGTGCGTCACACCGACCTGCCGATCGAGGAGCGCGGCCGCCTCCGCGTCCGCGCCGACCTCCGTGTCGGCACCGACGAGGAGATCATCGAGGACGCCTGGGGCGCCGGAGATGTCTCGGCCGTCCCCGACCTGACCGGTGCCGGCGTCGGCGGCTACTGCGTGCCGAACGCCCAGCACGCCGTGCGCCAGGGCAAGCTGCTCGCGAAGAACATCGTGGCGTCGCTGCGCGGCGAGCTGCCGCGCCAGTACTACCACAAGAGCCTCGGCGCGGTCGCCGGCCTCGGCGTCGGCGTCGGCGTGCTGCAGTCCGGCAAGATCGCCATGAAGGGCGTCATCGGCTGGCTCGCGCACCGCGGCTACCACGGCCTGGCCATGCCGTCGTGGGAGCGCAAGTGGCGCGTCATCTGGGGTTGGTGGAACAACTTCTGGCTCGGACGCGACATCGTCTCGCTCGAGGCCGTGCAGCACCCGCGCGCCGGTTTCGAGGAGTTCGCCGCCCGACCGAAGCCGGCCGTCGAGGCCGCTCCGGAGGAGCCGGCGAAGAAGGCTCCCGCCCGCAAGAAGCCCGCTGCCGAGAAGCAGCCGGCGGAGGTCACCGCGAAGTAGTTCGCGGAGCGAACACCGCGAAGGCCCGGCCCCCGAGGGGGCCGGGCCTTCGTCGTCGTGCGTCTTGCCAGCGTCGGAGATCCGCCTCCGATCGGCCCGGATCTCCAACCGCACCGCGGTCCGTCGGAGATTCGAGCCGCTTTCTCCGACGCAAGCGGGAGCCTGTCGAGTACCCCCAGTGGGACTCGAACCCACACTCGGGCGAGTTTAAGTCGCCTGCCTCTACCGATTGGGCTATGGGGGCCGATGGTGCGGCGGGCGGCGACCGGACGGCCGCCGGACGGGTCTAGCGGTCGCGGTACGGCGACTTGACCATCTGGACGATCGCGGCTGTGGCGATCCCGCCGCCGACGATCACGACGAGCCAGATGAATCCGATGAGCAGACCTTCCATGCCGTCAACGCTACACCGTTGCCGCCGCGTGCCGCTTCTGCGAACTCCTTCAGCAGTTCCGGAGCCGTTCTCCAAGCTTCCGCGGCACACTGCTCGCAGACACCCTTTCTGGTGAGGTGTCCCCGGTCCGGCCGGTGCCCGGGATCCCCCGACGCGGGCGCTGGCCGGGCCTCCACCACGCACGTGCGAAATGGCGAGTGGATGTCCGACCCCGGTTAGGCTCGACGCGTGACCACCCGGTGCCCCTGCCTGAGCGGCGAGACGTACGACGCCTGCTGCGGTCCGCTGCACCGCGGCGAGCCTGCCCCGACCGCGGAGCGGCTGATGCGGTCCCGGTTCAGCGCGTTCGCCCTCGGCGACGACGCCTACCTGCTGCGCAGCTGGCATCCCTCCACGCGGCCCGCGACGCTGGAGCTCGACCCGGGCCTCCGCTGGTACCGCCTCGACATCGAGCGGACGGAGCGCGGCGGCCCCTTCGACCGGGACGGCGTCGTCGAGTTCGTCGCGCACTACAAGGGCACCGAACGCGGGAGCCTGCACGAGGTGTCCCGGTTCGTGCGAGAGGGACGCGACTGGTTCTACGTGGATGCGCTGAGCGGGTCCTGAGACCGGGTCGCGGCAGAGCGCGCTACGGCACCGTCCGGTCGAGCGCGGGCGCGACGTAGCGCTCCCACAGCCACACCGCGACGCTCGCCGCCGCGAACCCGGCAGCGACTCCCACGATCGCGATCACGCCGACGCCCCGCTCGACGAGGGAGGCGACCGGCAGCAGCAGCGCGAAGAGGACGGTGTACACGACCAGGCTCAGTCCGCCCCAGAGCCAGCGCGACCACTGCGCGACCGCGCGCCCCGCGAGGCCCCCGAGGGGCAGCAGCATGACCGCGGCCGAGCCGATGCCGATGAGGGCGATCGCGTTGACGAGCTCGACCAGGAAGGCGCTGAACGCCCCGGTGGGAGTCGCGAGCAGCCCGACGGCGAGCCAGGCGAGCACGCCCAGGGCCGCGACGGCCGAGATCTGAACCGCGGCGATCCGCCCGCGCCGCGCGCGCCCGGCGTGCGGCGCCATCGACAGCCCGAGCACGAGCGCGAACAGCAGCGCAGGCGACAGGCCGAGCAGGCGCGAGCCGAAGGCCGCGACCGCGACCACCACGAGCAGTTCCGGCCGCACGACGATCCGCGGGGCCGGGAGGCGGAGGTGCGGCGCGATGCCGCGCCCGGCGAGCACCCACACGGCGTTCACGGCGGTGACGGCGATCCCGATCGCGAGCAGCACCCGCAGGTAGGCGCCGGGGTCGGAGAGCGGAGTGGAGAGGGTCACCAGCACCGCAGCGGCGGCGCCGACCACGGGTGCGAGCCAGCGCGGCTGCGGGGCACCGGATGACGTCGTCGTGGTGTCGGCCCCCGCTCCCGACCGTGCAGAGCCCGACGCGCGCTCCGATCGAGCGGCCGCGCCGAACAGGGCGGACGCCTCCGAGACGTCCGATCGCGGCCGGTTGCGGCCGAAGACGGACACGCCGCGGCGGCGCTCGCGCTCTGCGCGGTCGGCTCGGCCGCGGGCGAGGGCGGCGGTGAGCAGCCGTGCCGGCAGGACCAGCAGGAGCAGTGCGGCGATGGCCAGGCCGGCAGAGCGCATCCACCCGGGCAGGGAGGCCGCCGTCACGACCGGGGCCGAGGCGTTCGAGAACGGTGTCGCGATCCAGCCGCGGGTGTCGGGATGGAGCGGCCCGGTGCCGGATCCGCCGCCGGCGGCAGGCGGGGCGGGCACGGCCGGGGTCGGCGTCGGGCTCGGCGTGCGCGTCGGCGACGGCTTCGACGGGGCGGTCGCGCCGGCGACGCTGAGCGCGACGGCGTTGCTGCCGCCGCTCACGTTGCCCGCATCATCCCGTTGCAGGGCGGAGAGCGTGTATGCGCCAGCGGGGAGGGCGCCCTGGCACGCCCACGCGCCCGCGGCGACATCCGCCGTGCACACCACCGTCGTGCCCTGGGAGGTCGTCGCGTAGAGGGTCACGTGCGCGCCGGACTCTCCGGTCCCGCCGAACGCGACGGTCTCGCCGGCGCGGGCCGAGGCGCCGCTCGGCGGCGAGGTGATGCCGGGAGCAGCGGGCGCCGTGCGGTCGACGTCGATGGTGACCCGGCCGCTGACGGCGGACGACTGGGAGGAGAACGGCGCCGTCTGCGTCGCGCTCACGGTGTGCTGTCCGTCAGGGAGCGAGCCGGTGAGCACGCACGCCCAGGCCCCGTTCGCGTCGGCGGGGAACGTGCAGCTCGCGCCCGTCTCGGCCGTCACGGTGACGCTCGCGCCCGGGTACGCGGTGCCCCGGATGCTCCCGCTGGTCGCGACGACGCCGCTTCCGGCGATCACCGGCGGGTGGAGCACATCCACCCGCGTGCTGTCGGAACCGCTGCGGGTGGACTCGGCACGGACGGGGACGCCCTCACCATCGGGAAGCGAGGCGAGCGAGCAGCGCCAATCGCCGTCGTCGTCCACCGTCGCCGTGCAGCTCTCCGCCGCGCCGGGGGAGGAGCCCGCGGAGACGGAGACGGTGTCCTGCGGGGTCGCTGTGCCCGAGACGGCCAGAGGGAAGCTGCGCACCAGGTCGGGAAGCCGGTCGATGCTCACCGGACGCGGCGTGGGGGGCGGCGTCGGCGTGCCCGACGGCGTCCCCGTGTCCGACGGCGCGACGGCGGACGGCGTGGGTATGGCCGCTGGGCGCGCGGAAGCGGACCCCGGCGCGAGGCCGGTGCCGGTGAGGAGGGAGGCTGCAGCGGACAGGGCTGCGGTGGTGGAGACGACTGCGGTGGTGCCGGATGCTGCGGTGGAGCCGGATGCTGTGACGGCGGACGTCGATGTGCCGGGTGGCGGTGGTGACGCGGCGGCCGGGGGAGCGGTGCCGATCAGGCCGGCCGCGCTGAGGAGGAGGACGGCGAGCGCCGTAGTGGCAGCGGTGCGCACCAGTCGGTTCGACCCCCGTGGCCGGACTGGTGGTGACACGTCGCTCGTAAATCCCCGCATTCCACCCCATTCCAGGGGGTGGCGGCACGACGTGTCAAACGAATCGCCGGTATTTACGGCATACTGTGATCTGGGTCAACTGTCCCACTTTCTCCCGCGCGACGGCGCGCGGGCGGAGCCCGAGGAGTCCGGATGACGCGCATCCCGGTCGCAGACCGTCGCACCGCCCTCGTCCAGGCTGCCCTCCGCGTGATCGCCCGTGACGGTGTCGCCGCGGCGACGACGCGCCGGATCGTCGCGGAGGCCCGGATGCCGTTGGCCAGCTTCCACTACGTCTTCGCCTCCCGCGACGAGCTGATGGCCGAGCTGATTGAGACCGCCGTCGGCAGCGAGCAGACCGATGTCGCCCCCGCGCTCTCCGTCGACGCGGCGCACGGGGGGATGCGCGACGCCATCCGCGCCGGTCTCCAGCACTACTTCGACGGGGTGCGCGCCGATCCCGGCCGCGAGAAGGCGATGCTCGAGCTGACCCAGTGGGCGCTCCGCGAACCGGGTTTCGAACCGCTCGCCCGGCGCCAGTACGCGCGCTACCACGAGGTCGCCGCGCAGGCCGCCGCGGAGACCGCCCGGCTCGCCGGACACGAGTGGACGCGTCCCCTCGACGAGATCGCCCGCATCCTCGTCTCCTTCACCGACGGGCTCACCGTCGGCTGGCTGGTCACCGGCGACGACGCGGCGGCGGCCGCCGTGATGGATGTGGCGGCCGATGCCCTCGTTGCCCTCGCCGTCCCGTCGGGCGCCGGCGCCGGTGCCGACACCCCCGCCGCCGACGCCCCGCACCACCGCACGACGCACCACACCCCCGCCCCCTCGACGAACGCAGGTGCACGATGACGAACACGACGACGCCGGCGGTCTTCGCCGAGCCGGTGCGCAAGGTCCCCGGGCGGTGGATCGCCGCCTTCGCCGTCGCCTGGCTGGGGGTGTGGATGGCGCAGCTGGCGCCCATCCAGAAGCTGCTTCCCGACCAGGTGCAGGCGCAGCTGCACTCCGACTCGTGGGTGGACAACGTCATCGCCTTCGGGGTCATCTCGGGCATCTCCGGCGTGTGTGCCATCGTCGCCTACCCGCTGACCGGCGCGCTGTCCGACCGCACAACGAGCCGGTTCGGCCGGCGCCGTCCGTGGATCGCCGCCGGGGCCGTCGTCTTCGCGGTGTCGCTGGTGCTGCTCGGGCTGCAGACGAGCATGGTCGGGATGGGCGTGTTCTGGTCCCTCGCGCTGACCGGCTTCTGCATCCTCACCGCCGCGCTCACCGCCACGATCAGCGACCAGGTGCCGGTCGACCAGCGCGGGTACGTCAGCGGCTGGATCAGCGCCCCGCAGGCGATCGGGATCATCCTCGGCGTCGCCCTGGTCACCTACGTCTTCGTCGGAGCGTTCGTCGGATACACGGCGATGGCCGTGCTCCTCGTGGTTCTCGTCCTGCCGTTCCTGTTCCTGCCCGACGCGGTTCTTCCGGCGGAGCTGCGGGAGCGGATGTCGTTCCGCGGTGTCATCGAGGGGCTGTGGATCAGCCCGCGCGAGCATCCCGATTTCGGCTGGACACTGCTCAGCCGCGTGCTCGTCAACTTCGGCAACGCGTTCGGCACGTCGCTGCTGCTCTACTTCCTCGAGTTCGGGCTGCGCGACCCGAACGCCGACGACGACCTCCTCATCCTCATCCTCGTCTACATGGTGTTCGTGATCGTGGCGTCGCTCGTGCTCGGCCGCCTCTCCGACCGCCTCGGCCGGCGCAAGGCGTTCGTCTTCGCCTCCTCCGCCGTGCAGGGCGTCGCCGCGCTGCTGCTCGCGTTCGTCCCGCAGCTGTCTGTCGCGATCGTCGCCGCCGCGCTGCTCGGCATCGGCTACGGCTGCTTCCTGTCGGTGGATCAGGCGCTCGCCACCCAGGTGCTGCCCGACCCGGAGAGCCGCGGAAAGGACCTCGGCATCATGAACATCGCCCTCGCCGTTCCGCAGGCGGTCGCTCCGCTGTTCGGCGCGATGATCGTGGCGGCGCTGGGCGGCTTCGCCGGCCTGTTCGTCCTGTCGGCCGTGTTCGCGTTCGCGGGAGCGCTCGCGGTCGCCCGAGTGAAAGCGGTGCGCTGATGAGCGACCTCGACCTGTCCACGCCACCGGCCCCGGCCGAGCGGACCTGGACGACGCCCGACGTGTTCTGGCCGTCGCTGTCGGCGGCGACCGCCCGGCTCGACCCTCCGCTCGCGGTCCTGCACCTGCCGGCGCTGCGGCACAACGCGCACGACCTGCTGCGCCGCGCGGCCGGGGCCGCCGGGACCGACCGGCCGACGAAGGCCATCCGGGTCGCCTCCAAGTCGGTGCGCGTGCGCGCGGTGATGGATGCCGTGCTCGCCCTTCCCGGGTACGCGGGCGTCCTCGCGTACACCCTCCCGGAGGCGCTCTGGCTCGCGGAGGGGGACGCGGAGCACCCGCCGATCGAGGACGTCGTCGTCGGCTACCCGACGGCCGACCGTGCCGCGATCGCCCGGCTCGCCGCCTCTCCGGAGCTCGCCGCCCGCGTGACGCTCATGGTCGACTCGGTCGCCCACCTCGACTTCATCGACGCGGTGGTTCCGCCGGCGCAGCGCGAGACCATCCGGCTGTGCCTCGAGCTCGACTCCTCCTGGTTCGCCCCGGTGCTCGGGCACGTGGGCGTGTTCCGCTCGCCGCTGCACTCGGCCACGGCGGTGCGGACGGTCGCGGAGGAGATCGCGCGGCGTCCGGGCTTCGCCCTCGTCGGGATGATGGGCTACGAGGCCCAGATCGCCGGCCAGGGCGACAACCCGCCCGGCAAGCCGGCCTGGGGTGCGACGCTGCGGTGGATGCAGAAGAACTCCCGCGACGAGCTCCTCGGCCGCCGTGGAGAAGCGGTCGCCGCCGTTCGCCGGATCGCGGACCTCGAGTTCGTGAACGGCGGTGGCACGGGCTCCATCGAGTTCACGGCCTCCGACGAGTCGGTGACCGAGATCGCGGCGGGCAGCGGACTGTTCGGCGGCCATCTGTTCGACACCTACCGGGCGTTCCATCCGGCGCCCGCCGCCTCCTTCGCGCTGTCGGTGGTGCGCCGGCCGAACGCCGGGACGGCGACCCTGCTCGGGGGCGGCTGGATCGCCTCCGGCCCTCCCGGTCCCGACCGCATGCCGAAGGTCGAGTGGCCGACCGGGCTGAGCATGGTCGCCCGCGAGATGGCCGGCGAAGTGCAGACCCCGCTCACCGGGGCGGCGGCCGGCGTGCTCCGCATCGGCGACCGGGTCTGGCTGCGGCACACCAAGTCGGGGGAGCTGAGCGAGCACGTCGACGGCTTCCAGCTGGTGGACACGGTGGACGGGCGGGCCCGCGTCGTCGGGGAGGCCGCCACCTACCGCGGCGACGGGAAGGTCTTCCTGTGACGGCGGTCGGCGGCCTCTGGCGCACGTGGGGGCGGACGGAGGCGGTGCGCCCGCAGCGCGTGGAGCGGCCGGCGAGCATCGACGCCGTGCAGCGCGCCGTGCAGGCGGCGAACCGGACCGGGATGCGCGTCAAGGCGGTCGGCGCGGGACACAGCTTCACCGGCATCGCCGTGGCGCCCGGCGTGCAGCTCGACCTCGAAGACCTGAACGGCATCCGCGACGTCGACCTCGAACGCGGTCGGGTGACGCTGCTCGCCGGCACGCACCTCCACCAGCTGCCGCGGCTGCTGCGCCCCCACGGCCTGGGGCTGGAGAACATGGGCGACATCGACCGGCAGACGATCGCAGGAGCGACATCCACCGGCACGCACGGCACCGGCGGATCGTTCGGCGGCCTGGCGACCCAGATCGTCGGCCTCACGCTCGTGACCGGGACGGGCGAGCTGCTGCACATCGACGAGACGGAGAACGCCGAGCTGCTGCCCGCCGCGCGCCTCGGGCTCGGGGCGCTCGGCGTCATCGTCGACATCACCCTGCAGTGCGTTCCGGCCTACCTGCTGCAGGCGGTCGAGCGACCGGAGCCGCTGCAGGCCACGGTGGAGTCGTACCTCGAGCGCTCGGCGGGGGAGGACCACTTCGAGTTCTACTGGTTCCCGCACACCGAGACGGCGCTCACCAAGACCAACACCCGGCTGCCGCTGACGGCCGAGCGCAAGCCGCTTCCGCGCGCCGGCCGCTGGGTCGACGACGAACTGCTCGCCAACGGCCTGTACCGGGGAGTGTGCGCGCTCGGGACGGCGGCGCCCGCCGTCATCCCGCCGTTCAGCCGGCTCGCGCAGCGCCTGACCGGCAACCGCGACTTCACCGACCACGCGCCGCGGGTGTACGTCACCAACCGCACGGTGCGCTTCCGCGAGATGGAGTACGCGCTGCCGCGGGAGGCGGTTCCGGAGGCCTTCGGCGAGGTGAAGGCGCTCATCGAGCGACGGGGATGGCGCATCTCGTTCCCGATCGAGGTGCGGAGTGCGGCGGCCGACGACAACTGGCTGTCGACGGCGTACGGACGCGAAACCGGCTACATCGCCGTGCACCGCTACTACCGGGAGGATCAGCGCGAGTACTTCGCGGCGGTCGAGGAGATCATGGTCGCCCACGACGGACGCCCCCACTGGGGCAAGCTGCACGGCAGGGATGCGGAGTCGCTGCGCGCGACCTACCCGCGCTTCGACGACTTCCTCGCGGTCCGCGACCGTCTCGACCCGGACCGCCGCTTCGAGAACGCCTACCTCCGCCGAGTCCTCGGCCCCTGACCCCGTCCCGTCCCCGTCACGTCCCAGGCACTCCGCCGAGTGGTGACCTGATGCCGCAAACCGACTCCCGAAGCGGCAACGACTCACGACTCGACGGCGACGGGCCGCCGGAGGAGCGGCGTTAGAAGCTGCCGCCCATTTCCTGGAGGCGCTCGACGCGCTGCGGGATGGGCGGGTGCGTCGAGAACAGGCGCGCCATGAGGCCCGGCTTCAGCGGGTCGTTGATCCACAGGTGGGCCATGGACGAGTTCTGCTTCTGCATCGGACGGCCGTACGCCTCCAGCTTGAGCAGCGCGCTCGCCAGCGCATCCGGGTGACGGGTCGTCATCGCGCCGGTCGCGTCGGCGAGGTACTCGCGCTGGCGCGACACGGCCAGCTGCACGAGGGTCGCCACCAGGGGAGCGACGATCGCGGCGATCAGGCCGAACACCAGCACGACCGGGTTGCCTCCGCCGTTGTTGTTGTTCCGGTTGCCGCCGAAGAACGCCATGCGCAGGAAGATGTCGGCGATGAAACCGATCGCGACGGTCAGGCCGAACACGATCATCCCGAGCCGGATGTCGTAGTTGCGCACGTGCCCCAGCTCATGCGCCATGACGCCCTCGAGCTCGGCGTCCGTCATGATGTCGAGCAGCCCCGTGGTCGCAGCGACGGAGGCGTGCTCCGGGTCACGGCCGGTCGCGAACGCGTTGGGGGCCGGGTCGTTGACGATGTAGACGGCCGGCATCGGCGTCCCCGTCGTGATGGACAGGTTCTCGACCACGTTCCAGAGCCGCGGATTGTCGGCCTTCTGGATCGGGATCGCGCCCGACATGCTCAGCGCCTGACTGCTCGCCAGGTAGTACTGGAAGAGCGCGTAGAGCACCGCCCCGATGAGCACGACCACGAGGATCGTGTAGCTCTGGTAGATGACCGACGCCAGCCATCCGAGCGCACCGATGAGGACCAGGAACAGCAGGATGATGAAGACGGTGTTGCGCTTGTTCCTGGCGATCGCCCTGTACATCTAGGCCCTAGAACTGGACGCGCGGAGGCTCGGCGATCGCGGCGAGGTTCTCGACCTCGAAGAACTCGCGCTCCGTGAAGCCCAGGCGTCGGGCGAACAGGTTGTTGGGGAACACCTTGATCTTGGTGTTGAACTCGCGCACTCCGCCGTTGTAGAACCGGCGGGACGCCTGGATCTTGTCCTCGGTGTCGACCAGGTCGGCCTGCAGGCGCAGGAAGTTCTGGCTCGCCTGCAGCTGCGGGTAGGCCTCGGCCACGGCGAAGATGCTCTTCAGCGCGGTCTGCATGTGGTTCTCGGCGACCGACGCCTCACCCGGCGTCTGCGCGGACAGCGTCTCGGCGCGGGCCTTCGTCACCGACTCGAAGACGCCGCGCTCGTGCGCGGCGTATCCCTTGACCGTCTCGATGAGGTTCGGGATGAGGTCGGCGCGGCGCTTCAGCTGCACCGTGATGTCGCTCCACGCCTCGTCGACGCGGACCTTGAGGGTGACCAGCGAATTGTAGGTGGCCCACAGGTAGATCCCGATGATCGCGACGATCACGACGACGATGATGACCGGAATGAGCCATTCCATGTTCGCAGAACTCCTTGTGTGCCAGGCGCCGGGACGAGCAGGTGCGCAGACCTCATCCTAGCTTCGGCGGAGCGCGCTCCCACTGCGTTCTCATCACACTCGAAGCAAGCGCATCGGCCGTGGACAGCATCCTCGCGCGGGCTCGCGGAGGGCAGAATGGGGCCGTGAGCGAAGCAGTGACGCGGCGTCGTCCCGGACGGCCGCGGAAAGAGCGGGGAGAGGCGTCCGCGCGCACGTCGATCATGCGGGCCGCGGCGGAGGAGTTCGCCGAGCGCGGGTACGAGGCGGCATCACTGCGCGCGGTGGCGCGTCGTGCGGGCGTCGACCCGGCGCTCGTCCACCACTACTTCGACGACAAGGCGGACCTGTTCACGGCGACCCTGGAAGCGCCGCTGCGTCCCGACCGCGCGCTGGACGTCATCCTCGCCGGCTCCCGCGACGACGTCGGCGAGCGATTGGTCGGCTACCTGCTGGAGCGGCTGGACGACGAGAAGTCCAGCCGCCGCATGGTCGTCATCCTGCGCACGGCCCTCAGCTCGGGCCCCGGCACGCGGATGGTGCGCGAGTTCCTGCTGCGCGAGGTCCTCTCGAAACTGGCGGGTCTGGTCGGGGGAGAGGATGCGCAGCTGCGTGCCGAGCTCGCCGCCAGCCAGCTGGTGGGCCTGATGATGACGCGGTACGCCCTCCGGGTCGAGCCGATCGCCGGCGCACCCCGCGACGAGCTGGCGCGCCGGGTCGGCGCGGTCGTGCAGTGGCACCTGTTCGGAACGGTGGGCGGTCAGCCGGTGGCCGCTCCCGCCGATGCGGACGAGCCCCGCGACGCGCACGAACCTCTTGACGCAGAGGGTGCTTCAGGCGAATAATTCATCGCATGATGAATTCGCGGCGAGCGTCCGCGGACACGGGCGACGACGCCCTCACCGATGCGATCGTCATCGCGGGGCTGCGGGTGCGACGCGGGCGCACCGACGTCCTGCACGGACTCGACCTCAGCATCCCGCGCGGTCAGGTCGTCGGCCTGCTCGGGCCGAGTGGATGCGGCAAGACCACGCTGATGCGCGCGGTCGTCGGGGTGCAGAAGGTGAAGTCGGGCACCGTGACGGTGCTCGGCGAGCCGGCGGGGACGGCGGCGCTCCGCCACCGCGTCGGCTACGTCACGCAGGCGGCCAGCGTGTACGACGACCTGACCATCCGCCAGAACCTCGAGTACTTCCGCCGGGTGCTCGGCGCGAGCCGCGCCGACGTCGACCGCGCCATCGCGGCGACCGACCTCGACGAGCACGCCGGCCGGCTGGTCTCGACCCTGTCCGGCGGCCAGCGCAGCCGCGTCTCGCTCGCCGCCGCCCTGCTCGGCTCGCCCGACCTGCTGGTGCTCGACGAGCCGACGGTCGGGCTCGACCCGGTGCTCCGCGTCGAGCTGTGGACGCTGTTCCACCGGCTCGCCGAGGCCGGAACCAGCCTCCTGGTCTCCAGTCACGTGATGGATGAGGCCAGCCGCTGCGACCGTCTCATCCTGATGCGCGACGGCGCCGTGCTCGCGGATGCGACGCCGGCCGAGCTGCTCGCCGAGACGGGGGCCGACGATGCGGAGGGCGCGTTCCTCGCCCTGCTGCGGCGGCACCGCGCCCGGCACGCGCTGCCGGATGCGGAACCGGACGCGGAGCCGGAGCCAGGGACGGAGGTGGATGCGCCGTGAACCCCACGCGCACACTCGCGACCGCGGGTCGCGTGCTCACCCAGATCCGCCATGACCCGCGCACCGTGGTGCTCCTCCTGGTGGTGCCCGCGCTCCTCATCGGCCTCGTCGCGTGGATCTTCACGGACACGCCGGTGTTCCAGACGATCGGCCCGGCCATCCTGGCGCTGTTCCCGTTCATCGTGATGTTCCTGGTGACCTCCATCACCACCCTGCGGGAACGGAGGACGGGCACCCTCGAACGCCTGCTGTCGATGCCGCTCGGGCGCAGCGACTTCATCCTCGGCTACACGCTCGCCTTCGGCGTTCTCGCGGTGGTGCAGGCTCTGATCGCTTCGGGGTACGCGCTCTGGGTGTGCGGGCTCGACGTCGCCGGCGACCCGTGGCTGCTCGTCGCCGTCGCGGTGACGGACGCCGTGCTCGGCAGCACGCTCGGGCTCTTCGCGAGCGCGTTCGCGCGCACCGAGTTCCAGGTCGTGCAGTTCATGCCGCTGCTCGTGTTCCCGCAGATCCTGCTCGGCGGGATCTTCCTCCCGCGCGACCAGCTCCCCGCCGGGTTGCAGGAGCTGAGCGACTGGCTGCCCCTGTCGCACGCGGTGGATGCGCTCAACGCCGTGGCCACCGACTCCCACGACGCCGCCTACGTGGGAGGCCAGCTCCTCATCATCGGGGCGTTCGCGGTCGCCGCCGTCGTGTTCGGCGCCCTCACCCTGCAGCGCCGCACCACATAACCCCGGCCTGGGACCCCCGCCCGCGGCGCGAGTGCGCTCTCCCGGAACGTCTGCGGGTGCGCGCGCACCCGCAGACGTGACGCAAGCCCGCACTCGCGGCCCGGCGGATCAGACGGTGGCGGTCGCGTCCTCGTCGGGCTCGGGCAGCTCCGCGGTGCCCGTGTAGCGGTAGCGGACGCGCGTGCCGGTGGCGGGCTCGTCCAGGAGGTGCCACTCGGTGCCGACGTTGTCGCCGTCGCCGATGATCGAGACGTCGCGGATGACGTCCTTCGGCTTCCCGTCGACGAACGACTGGATGACCTCGGCGTAGACCTCGGAGTCCGGGTTCAGCAGAACGGCGATGTAGTGGTCCGACTCCCGGACCTCGCGCGCCGGCACCCACAGCCGCTCGTCGAACTGCACCAGCGTGCCGCCGTCGGCGGCCGCGTGCGGCTTGACGCCGGTCACGATCCCGTCGAGCCAGGTGTCGCCGTCGTGGTACGCGTACAGCTCGCGCATCGGCGTCTCGTAGTCGGCCTCGTCGGCCCCGTCCTGATCCAGGTAGTCCAGCGGTGACGTCGTCATGCCCCGAACCTTACCCCGGGCCGCAGCGCGTCCGCGAGGAGCGGCGCGAGGTCGCCGCGCGCGCCCTCGGCCACCTCGACCCGCTCCAGCCCCTGCCACGCGGCCGTCGTCTCCAGCAGCGGGAGGAGCCGGTCGATCGTCGCGGGGGGAGCACCCGGCTCCGTCCAGGCGGACTGCACGCGCAGAACGCCCGCCTGCCGGTCGCTCTTGAGGTCGATGCGCCCGACCAGGGCGTCGTCGAGCAGGATCGGCAGCGAGTAGTAGCCGTACACGCGCTTCGGCGCCGGCGTGTAGATCTCGATGCGGTAGTGGAAGCCGAACATCCTCATGGCCCGGTCGCGGTACCAGACCACCGGGTCGAACGGCGACAGCAGCGCGGCCGCCTCGACCCGGCGGGGCTTGCGCGCGTCGCGGTGCATCCACGCGCGCAGCGGACGCCCGGCGCTCTCCCACCCCGGCACCTGGACGGGCACGAGCTCACCCGCGTCCTCCAGCTCCTGCAGGGCCGTCGCGACGCGCGGGCCCTTGATGCGGTAGTAGTCGGCGAAGTCGCGCGCCGTGCCGATCCCGTGGGCGACCGCCGCCCGGCGCAGGAGCTCGCGGATCGCGTCCTCGTCGCTCACGGTCTGCTCCAGCACGCTCGCGGGCAGCACGTCGGTGGCGAGTCCGTACCGCCGCTGGAACCGGGTGCGCCCGGCGATGGCCACCTCGCCGAACAGGAACATCCGCTCCAGGGCGCGCTTCACCTCCGACCAGCCCCACCACGGGCCGGTGCGGTGATTCGCGTCGTGCTCGATCTCGCCCGCGACCAGCGGACCGTTCGCGGCGAGCTCGCCGCGCAGCCACTCCACGGTGCTCTCGTTGACCTCGAACCAGCTCCCCGGTCCGCCGTACCGGGCGCGATAGGCGCGCATCCGCCAGGCGAACAGCGGCCAGTCCTCCGTGCGCAGGAAGGCGGCCTCGTGCGGCCAGTACTCGGTGTACGGGCCGCGAGCGTCGAAGGTCAGCCGGTCGAGCAGGGTGCGGTCGTAGGCGCCGAGCCGCGCGAACGCGGGGAGGTAGTGGCTGCGCTCGAACACGTTGACCGAGTCGATCTGCAACAGCCGCAGGCGGTCCATCAGGCCGTTGAGCTGGCGCGTCCCCACGGTCTCGGGATGCGGCCGGCCGAAGCCCTGCGCGGCCAGGGCGATGCGACGTGCGAGTGCGGGGGAGACCTGTTCGACCACGCGACGACCCTATCGACAACCCCGGACACCGGACGTTCACCGCTGCGTCACCGGTACGCGACCGTCCGGACGCCTGACCTTCCTACCGTGACGACGTCCGGGCGCTCCGCCCGGTCGACACCTTGCACTGGAGGAAACCCGTGATCAACAAGCGCGCACGTGTCGCCGGCTTCGCCGCCGCGGCCGCCGTCGTCGCACTCTCGCTCTCCGCCTGCTCCGGTGGCGCGAGCGCCAGCACCGCAGACACCGCGAAGATCAGCACCGCCACCGACGTCGCGTCCGCCGGCGGGATGGACGCGCTGGTCGCGGCCGCGAAGAAGGAGGGCAGCCTCAACATCATCGCGACCCCGGGCGACTGGGCGAACTACCAGGAGATCTTCGACGGCTTCACCAAGAAGTACGGCATCACGATCAACCCGAGCCAGGACAGCGCCTCCAGCCAGGAGGAGATCGACGCTGCCAAGAAGCTCAAGGGCCAGGACACCGCTCCGGACACCTTCGACATCGGCTCCTCGGTCGCGCTCGCGAACACCGAGTACTTCGCGCCGTACAAGCCGACCGGCTGGGACGACATCCCCGACAGCCAGAAGGAGAAGACCGGCCTCTGGAAGGTCGGCTACTACGGCGTCATGGCGGTCGGCTACGACGCCAACAAGATCAAGACGCCGCCGAAGTCGTTCGACGACCTGCTGAAGCCGGAGTTCGCGGGCGCCGTCGCGCTCAACGGCAACCCGACCCAGGCGGCCGCCGCGGCCGGAGCGGTCGCCTACGCCACCCTGCAGAACGGCGGGACGCTCGACGACCTCACCCCGGGCATCGACTGGTTCACCAAGCTGAAGAAGGCCGGCAACTGGAACGCCGCCGACGGCAAGCCGAACACCATCGCCTCGGGCGAGACCCCGGTGCTGCTCGACTGGTCGTTCAACCAGAAGGGCTACGCCACCTCCGACACGATCAAGGGCGGCGGCGTGAACTGGAAGTACGTCGTGCTCCCGGGCACCGCGTACGTCGGGTACTACAACCAGGCCGTGAACAAGGACGCCCCGCACCCCGCGGCCGCGCGCCTCTGGGAGGAGTACCTCTACAGCGACGCCGCCCAGAACGCGTGGCTGAAGGGCGGCGCCTACCCGGCGCGCGTCGACGCGATGGAGAAGGCCGGGACGCTCGACAAGGCCGAGTTCCCGGGCAAGCTGGAGAAGGTGGCTGTCATGAACGACAAGCAGGCCACCGACGCCGGCACCCTCCTGAACGCCAAGTGGGCGAACGCGGTCGGCTGATGACCGAGACCGTCACAGGCGCCGCGGCGCCTGCGGTCGGACGCGCCGCCGCCGGAATCTCCGAGACGGAGATCCGGCGGCGGCCGTCGTCGGCCCGGGCCGCGGCCGAGCGGCCGGGACGACGCCGCAGGGGCGGCGCGGCCGCCGTGCTGGGGCTGACCCCGTTCGCGTTCTACGTCATCGTGTTCCTCGCCGTCCCGACCGTCGTCGCAGTGGGCAGCGGATTCCTCGACGACGCCGGCCGCTTCACCTGGGCGAACCTGACCGGGCTCGCCGAGCCGGCCATCGCCGGCTCCTTCTTCGGCGCGTTCTGGCTCTCCGCCGTGACCGCCGTCGTCGGCGCGATCGCGGGGGCGGCCCTCTGCTTCGCCCTCCTCCGTTCGCGGTCCGGCGGCGTGACCCGCTCCCTGGTGGATTCGGCCAGCAGCGTCCTCGCCCAGTTCGGCGGCGTCATGCTCGCCTTCGCGTTCATCGCCACGATCGGCGCGCAGGGGCTGGTGACCGTGCTGCTGCGGAACGTCGCGCACATCAACATCTACGAGCACGGCGTGTGGCTGTACACGGTGCCCGGCCTCATCCTCCCGTACCTCTACTTCCAGATCCCGCTGATGGTCATCACCTTCATGCCGGCCCTGGAGGGACTCCGCCCGCAGTGGCTGGAGGCGACCGCGACCCTCGGTGGCAGCCGCTGGACGTACTGGACGCGCGTGGGAGGCCCCATCCTCCTCCCGTCGTTCCTCGGCAGTCTGCTGCTGCTCTTCGCCAACGCGTTCTCGTCGTATGCGACGGCCGCCGCCCTCGTCGGGCAGGCCAACAACATCGTCTCGCTGCAGATCCGGCAGGCGCTGATCAGCGAGACCGTGCTCGGCCGGGCGAACCTGGCCGGCGCGATGGCGCTCGGGATGCTGGTGGTGATGGTCGTCGTCATGCTCGGCTACTCCGCGCTGGTGCGACGGACGGCCAGGTGGCAGCGGTGAGCCGCGCCGTCGAGGCCCGCTCGGCCCGGCCGCGCCCGGCCCGGCGCCGCGCGCACGAGCTCCGGCTCGGCCCCGGTCCCGTCGTCCGCGCGGTGATCTGGACGCTTCTCGGGCTGTTCTTCCTCATCCCGCTGTTCTCGATGGTCGAGTTCACCCTGCGCACCGCGAAGCCCGGCGTCTACAACCTCGACCGCTGGGTGGCCGTCTTCTCGGGGGAGACGACCCGGTACGACCGCGTCTACCAGGGGCTCGGCAACTCGCTCGTGCTCGCGGTCGTGACGGTCGCGATCGTCCTCCTCGTGCTGCTGCCGACGATCGTGCTCGTCGAGCTGCGCTTCCCGAAGCTGCGGCGGCTGCTGGAGGCGATCTGCCTGCTGCCGATCATGATCCCCGCGATCGTGATGGTCGTCGGACTCGCTCCGACCTACGCGGTGGTGACCCAGCTCTTCGGCTCCGGCGCCTGGACCCTCGCCTTCGCGTACGGCATCACGGTCCTGCCGTACGCCTACCGGGCGATCCAGAGCAACGTCGCCGCCGTCGACATGATCACCCTCAGCGAGGCCGCCCGTTCGCTCGGCGCCGGCTGGTGGACGGTGTTCTGGCGCGTCCTCGTTCCGAACCTGCGCCGCGGCATCCTCGCCGCCTCCGCTCTCTCCGTCGCCGTGGTGCTGGGCGAGTTCACGATCGCCTCGCTGCTCTCCCGCGTCAACCTGCAGACCTCCCTGCTGCTGGTGTCGCAGTCCGACCCCTTCGTCGCGGTCATCTTCGCGCTCCTCGCGCTGGTGTTCGCGTTCATCCTCCTCGTCGTCGTCGACCGCCTCGTGAGCGTCCGGCGCCGTCGCACCGCGAAAGGCTGACATGACCGCCCTCGAGACCCCGCTCCTCTCCTCCCGCACCGGCTCCACCGTCGAGCTGCGCGACCTCGTCCGCGACTTCGGCGGCGGCGTCGGGCTGTCCGGCTTCGACCTGGAGGCGGCGCCCGGGGAGCTGATCGCGCTCCTCGGCCCGAGCGGCTGCGGCAAGACGACCGCGCTCCGCTCGCTGGCCGGGCTGGAGCGGGTGGACAGCGGCAGCATCCTCATCGACGGCCGCGACGTCACCGACGAGCCCACCAGCCGCCGCGACCTCGGGATGGTGTTCCAGTCGTACTCGCTCTTCCCGCACCTCACCGCCGGGCAGAACGTGGAGTTCGGTCTGCGGATGCGCAAGGTCGCCCCGGCGGACCGCCGCCGCCGCGCGGCGGAAGCCCTCGAACTGGTGGGCCTCGACCACCACGCCGGCCGGTACGCGCACCAGCTCTCCGGCGGTCAGCAGCAGCGCGTCGCGCTCGCCCGCGCCCTGGTCACCGAGCCGCGCGTCCTGCTGCTCGACGAACCCCTGTCGGCGCTCGACGCGAAGGTCCGGGTGCAGCTGCGGGACGAGATCCGCCGCATCCAGACCGAACTCGGCATCACGACGTTCTTCGTCACCCACGATCAGGAGGAGGCGCTCGCCGTCGCCGACCGGGTCGCGGTGATGCGCGCGGGCCGGATCGAGCAGATCGGCAGCCCCGAGGAGCTCTACCACCGCCCGGCGACGGCGTTCGTCGCGGAGTTCGTCGGCCTGACGAACCGGGTGGACGGAGTCGTCGCGGGTGGGCGGCTCACGGTCCTCGGGCACGAGGTGCCGCTTGCCTCCGACGCGGTGGAGGGTCCGGTGACCGCCTACCTGCGGCCGGAGGACGTCGTCCTCACCGCCGGAGGCATCCCCGCCGTCGTGCTGACGACGAGCTTCCTCGGAGCCCTCCGGCGCACGCGCGTCCGGCTGGAGGACGGCACCGAGCTGTCGCTGCAGCACGGCGCCCGCGAGCGGCCCGAACCGGGCGAGCGGGTGGCCGTCGGCCTTACCGGTTCGCCGGTCACCGTCGCGCCGCGCGACGCGGGAAATGGGGCAGTCCCGGCGCGCTGACCGCGGAGTAGAGTCCGCGCATGTCCAGCGAGACTCCGAATCGGGGTGGACGTGCGGGGGAAGACGCCGAAGTCGCTGTGCAGATCGATCCCGCAACGTTCGAGAAGACCCAGTCCCTCACGGACATCGCGCACCGCATCTCGGTGCACGATGTCATCACCTTCCCGTGGTTCCGCCCCATCGACACCATCAGCCCCACCCACACCGTGGGGAAGGGGCGGACCAACCTGACCCTCATCGCGTCCGACATCATGCAGACGGACACGACCGGCACCCCCTACGCGTCGTTCACGTACCGCCCGACACCGTCCGGCGGGCCGGGGGTCTCCGTGCACTTCACGCCGGGCGACTACGGAGCGACGGCGGTGGGCGACTACGTCGTCACCTTCGTCATCGCGACGAACGGCAGCGTGAACCTCACCGTCGGCGGCTTCGCGGGCGGCACGACGCCCACCGGGCTCGGCGCACGGACGGTGAACGGGAACGTCGCCGTCGTCGTCGGGCTGAAGCACGTCCCGCCGACGCAGGTGACGTACGCCTCCATCCAGCAGACCGGAGGGGCCGGCTGGCAGTGGTACCGGACGGTCATCGAGTACCCGCCCCTGATCCTGCAGCTCTGACCGGGCTCGCTGTCAAGGGGCCGAGAGCCGCGGCCGCGTTTCTCCGAAGGGACACGGCCGCGGCCTACACTGACGGTCATGTCCGACACCGACCGCCCCGTCCCGTCGCCCACGACTGCGCCCGGAGCCGGCCAGGAGGCCAACCGCGCCCCCGCCCGCGCCTGGTTCCAGCGCCGCCGGCGAGAGCTCGGCGAGCCGATCGAGGACGCGGACGAGACCGTCCCGCGCGGGATGCGCATCGCCGGGGCCTGGTCGTGGCGGCTGCTGGTGATCGGCGCGGTCCTCGCCGTCGTCATCTTCCTGATCATCCAGCTCAAGCTCATCGTCATCCCGGTGCTCATCGCCGTGCTGCTCTCGGGTCTGCTCGTGCCGTTCAAGGACTTCCTCGTGCGGCACCGCTGGCCGAAATGGCTGGCGATCGTCGTCGTGCTGATCACCCTGGTCATCGTCGTCGGGGGCCTGCTCTACCTGGCCATCTGGCAGGTGACGCGGCAGAGCGGCGAGCTGCAGAAGCAATCGGTCGCCTCGTTCAACGACCTGCAGGCCTGGCTGACCAGCGGACCGCTCGGACTCAGCCCCGACCAGATCAGCAACGCGTTCGCGTCGATCGGGAAGTCGATCCAGCAGGACGGCCAGGTCTTCCTCTCCGGCGCGCTGTCGGTCGGCTCGACCCTCGGGCATGTCTTCGCCGGCGCTCTGCTGACCCTGTTCAGCACGATCTTCATCCTCATCGACGGCAAGAGCATCTGGGGCTGGATCGTCCGCGTCTTCCCCAAGCGTTCGCGCGCGGCGATCGACGGCGCGGGCAAGGCCGGCTGGGTCACGCTCCGGAACTTCGCCAAGGTGCAGGTGCTCGTCGCCTCCATCGATGCGCTCGGCATCGGCCTCGGCGCGTTCTTCCTCGGGCTGCCGCTGGTGATCCCGATCTCGGTCCTGGTGTTCCTCGGATCGTTCATCCCGGTGGTCGGCGCGGTCGTCACCGGGGCGCTCGCGATCTTCATCGCGCTCGTCTTCAAGGGCTGGGTGTTCGCGCTGATCATGCTCGGCGTCGTCCTGCTGGTGCAGCAGATCGAGGGGCACATCCTCCAGCCGCTCATCATGGGCAGCGCCGTGAAGGTGCACCCGCTCGCCGTGGTGCTCGCCGTGGCGGCGGGATCGCTGCTGGCCGGCATCCCCGGCGCGCTGTTCGCCGTGCCGTTCGTGGCGGTCCTCAACGTGATGGTGCACTACGTGGCGAGCGGCGTCTGGCGGAACGCCGCACCGACCGACTACACGTCACCAGAACGCGCGATCTGGGAGACGGTGCCGCGGCCGGTGCGGCGCCCGCCCGCGCGGCCGTAGCGCCGATATGCATACAGTCGCCGGCATACGAGCGCCGCTAGGCTGAGCGGGTGGCAATCGCGACCGATCACACGCGCACCCCGTTCGCAGGCCCCAGCCTGGACGAGTTCGAGGCTGCGCGCGCCATCGTCGCCCACGTCGCCCAGCCGACGCCGATGGAGACCTCCCGCTTCCTGAGCGACGTCTTCGGCGCCCCCGTGATCCTCAAGTGCGAGAACCTGCAGCGCACCGGCTCCTACAAGATCCGCGGAGCATACAACCGGTTGTCGAAGCTGAGCGCGGAGGAGCGCGCACGCGGCGTCGTCGCCGCCTCCGCGGGCAACCACGCACAGGGCGTCGCCTTCGCCGCCCGCGAGCTCGGCATCCACGCGACGATCTTCATGCCCGTCGGCGTCGCCATCCCCAAATTCCAGGCCACGCGCGCCTACGGGGCGGATGTGGTGCTCAGCGGCAGCGTCGTCGACGAGACCCTCGAGGCCGCCGCCGACTTCGCGGCCGAGACCGGCGCCGTGCTCATCCCGCCGTTCGACCACCCGGACGTGATCGCCGGCCAGGGCACGCTGGGCCTCGAGATCCTCGACGAGGTGCCCGACGTCGCGACCGTGATCGTCCCGATCGGCGGGGGCGGCCTGATCTCGGGCGTCGCCAGCGCGATCAAGCAGCGCGCGGCGCTCTCCGGGCGAACGGTGCGGATCATCGGCGTGCAGGCGGCGAACGCGGCCGCCTACCCTCCGTCGCTCGCGGCGGGGGCGCCGACGGAGATCTCGCTCACCGGCACGATTGCCGACGGCATCGCCGTGCGTCGCCCCGGCGCGCTCAACTTCGAGATCGTCCGCGAGGCGGTGGATGAGATCGTCACCGTCTCCGAGGACGACATGGCCCGCGCGATGGTCCTGCTCCTGGAGCGCGCCAAGCTCGTGGTGGAGCCGGCCGGCGCCGCGGGTGTCGCCGCGATCCTCGCCGGATCGGTGACCGCCGACGGAAAGACCGTGGCCATCCTCTCGGGCGGCAACATCGACCCCCTGCTCATGCAGCGCGTCATCAGCCAGGGTCTCGCCGCCTCCGACCGGTACCTCAAGCTGACCATCATGCTTCCGGACCGCCCGGGCCAGCTGGCGCGCATCGCCGAGATCCTCGCCGGTGTCAACGCCAACGTGGTCGAGGTGCTGCACACCCGGCACGGGCGCGGGATGCAGCTCAGCCAGGTGGAGCTCGACGTCAGCGTCGAGACGCGCGGCACCGACCACCGCCGTCAGGTCATCGACGCGCTCCGTGCCGCGGGCTACGACCCCGTCGTCGACGACGAATAACGCCGACAGCTCCTGAGTTTTTCGCTCGTTTCGCGGAGAAACGGCGGAAAAACTCAGGAGCTGTTCGCGTGGGTGCCGGGGTGCGGTGGGCGTTACTGGCCGGTGTAGGTCTCGACCTTGGTGACCTCGACGGCGATCTGACGGCCGTTCGGGGCGGTGTACTCGGTCGTGTCGCCGACGTTCAGGCCGAGGATGGCCGCGCCGAGCGGGCTCTGCTCGCTGTAGACGGGGAGGTCGGTCCCGGCCGCCATCTCACGGTTGCCGATGAGGAACACGCTCTCGTCGCCCGCGATCGTCGCGGTGACGACGGTGCCGGGCTCGACGACGCCGTGGCTCTCCGGCGCCGCGCCCACCGTCGCGTTGCGCAGCAGGTTGGTCAGCTGGACGATGCGGGCCTCGATCTTGCCCTGCTCGTCCTTGGCCGCGTGGTAGCCGCCGTTCTCCTTGAGGTCGCCCTCCTCGCGGGCCGCCTCGATGCGCTTCGCGATCTCGTTGCGGCCGTTGACGCTGAGCTCCTCGAGCTCGGCCGCGAGACGGTCGTACGCGTCCTGGGTCAGAAACGTGACCTGAGACTCCTGAGACATGATGAACTCCTTCGCGCCTGCGGCTGCCGCCACGGGGCGGCCAGCACGCGAGCAGATGGTCCGGTTCGGTACCGGTGCTAAAGTCGACGCCCCGGCCACGGCCGGGGCGTATCCGCACAATACTAGGTCAGCCAGCAGGTGTTGATCAAACCCGTGTTGGGCGTCATGATCGTTCGGATCGACTCGGTGTGGGAGGTCACGCGCGTCTCCGAACCGGGGTACTCGACGATGCGCCAGCCGACGATCGCGAAGTCCTCGTTGAGCGCCTGGAGGGCACAGGTCACGGGCGTGCCCGGCGGCGCATTGATCGTGAACGAGATGTCGACGTGATGGTCGTCGGGGATCGTGTAGGCGGTGTCGGTCGTCTCGAGGTTCGCCTGGTTGTTGTCCCAGCCGGCCCAGAAGACCCACCCGGTGACGATCGCGACGAGGGCGACCGCTCCGCCGATGAGCAGCCAGCGGTCGCGCCGCTTCCGCTGGGGGGTGCGGCCGTAGCGGGTGTCGAGCGTGGGGACGCGCGGCGTCGCAGCCGAGGGCGCGGAGGCCGATGGCGTGGGAACCGGGGGAGTCGGGGTCGCCGTCATGCGTGCACCGCCATGCCGTCCAGTCCCGCCTTCCGCTCAGGAGCCTCCCGCCGGGCGACGGTAGGCTGAGACCAGACTAGGAGAGAAAGCTGTGAATGCTGGCGCCTCCTGGCCCACCGACATCCTGCGGGCCGCCCGGCCGACGGAGGAGTCGCCGCTCATCGACTCGAAAGTGGAGACCTGGATGCCCGAGATCGACCTCGTCGCCGAGGTGCGTGCGTGATCGCCGACGCTCTGCTGCGCGCCTCCGTCCTGCTGGCCGCCACCCCGACGCCGACGCCATCCGGGACGCCCGACGACGATTCGGTCACCCCCGGCGTGATCGGCTTCGTCATCACCTTCCTGCTGGCCGTGGTCGTCGTCCTGCTGGTGATCGACATGGTGCGCAGGATCCGGCGCGTGCGCTACCGCGCCGAGATCGCCGAAAAGCTGGATGCGGAAGAGGCCGAGCGCCGGGGCGACGGGCCCGAGCAGCAGTAGCGGCCGTCCCCTCGCGGGTCGTCCGGGTCAGAACGCCTGCGCCACCCGCTCGGCGAGCAGCGCGACGCCGATCAGGGTCATGGCGATCGCCGAGACGCGTGCCATGACGACCGTGCCGCGCGGGCGTGCAGCCAGCAGTCGCCGGGCGAGCACCGCGACGGTGAGGTAGACGACCGCGCAGGTCGCGACGAACAGCCCGCCGAGCATCAGCATCTGCGCCGCGGGGGCCCAGCCTCCGTGCGCCGAGGTGAACTGCGGCACGAGCGCGACCAGCACGAGCAGCCCCTTGGGGTTGAACCCGCTGACCCCGGCTCCGCGCAGGAAGGACGCGACCGACGACGCGCCGCCGGTCACGGTGCCGTCCGCGCCCGTGTGCGCGGCGATCGGTGCGGCCGACCTCGCCAGCCCGCTGATCCCGAGCCACAGCAGGTACAGGGCGCCGCCGACGGTGAGCACGTCGAGAAGCACGGGATTGGCGGCGACGAGCGCGCCCAGTCCGACCGCGACCGCGACGACCACCACGAGGTACCCGAACAGGATTCCGCCGATCGAGGGCAGCAGCGTCCGGCCGCCGAGCCCGGCGGTGACCGCGTACGCCCAGTCGGCGCCCGGCGTGCAGACGAGGAGGGCCGCGACGCCCCAGAAGCCGAAGACCAGTGCCGGATCCATCGCCGTCCTCCCTCCGCCCGCGCTCTGCGTGCACTGGAAAGCTATGGCGTATGAGGCCGAAAGTGCTTGCCACTTTCGTGCATCCGGCATGCATTCGTGGAAGAATCTGCTGCATGGATGCGATCGACCGGGAGATTCTCGCTGCACTGCAGGAAGACGGCCGGCTCAGCCTCACCGACCTCGCCGCGCGGGTCGGTTTGACGCTGTCGCCGTGCCACCGTCGCGTGCGCGAGCTGGAGAACGCCGGCGTGATCGAGCAGTACCGCGCCGTGGTCTCTCCCGCGGCGGTCGGGCTCGACTTCGAGGCGATCGTGTTCGTCACCATCGACCGGACCGACCCGGAGACCGTCGGGGCGTTCGAGGAGGGGGTGCTCGCCATCCCGAACATCGTGCAGGCCGAGCGGCTGTTCGGCGACCCGGACTACATGCTCCGCGTGCTGACTGCCGACCTCACGGGATACCAGCAGCTGTTCGACGGGCCGCTGGGGGCGCTGCCCGGCGTCCGCAAGCTGTCGTCGACCCTGGTCATGAAGCAGGTGACCGGCCGGAGGGCGCTGCCGACCTGACCCCGTCTCCACTCAAGCGGGTCGCGGGTCAGCCGGCGTTGTAGGCGGGGTGCAGCGCGATCAGCAGTGTCGCCGTCCAGTGGCAGAGGAACGCCAGCACGGTCAGCGTGTGGAAGATCTCGTGGAAGCCGAAGCGCCCGGGGAACGGGTTCGGCCGCTTCATGCCGTAGATCACCGCACCGGCGGTGTACATCAGGCCGCCGACGAGCACGAGCACCATCATCGCGACGTTGGCGTCGACCAGGTCGACGATGTACATCATCGCCGCCCAGCCGAGAGCGACGTAGATCGGCACGTACAGCCAGCGGGGCGCGCTGATCCAGAACACCCGGAAGCCGATGCCGATGAGGGCGCCGGCCCACACCAGCGAGAGCAGCAGGATGCCCTTCTCGGGTGGGAGCGCCAGCACCGCGAGCGGCGTGTACGTTCCCGCGATCAGCAGGAAGATGTTGGCGTGGTCGATGCGCTTCAGGATGATCTTGGTGCGCGGGCGCCAGTTGAAGCGGTGGTACAGCGCCGAGTTGCCGAACAGCAGCATCGACGTGAGCATGAACACGGCGGACGCCCACTTGGCCGGTGCGCCCTGGGCGAGGCTGATGAGGACGATGCCCGCCGCGATGGCGACCGGGAACGTCGCAGCGTGGATCCAGCCGCGCCAGGTCGGCTTGACCTCGCCGGGGAAGGCCGGGGAGGCATCCAGCAGCGGGATGTTCGGCAGTTCCGGGCCGCCGTCGCGCGCCTCGCGCTCGTCCGCCTGGACGGCCGCGTCGGAGGTGCTCAGGTCGGCGGCAGGCTCCGCCAGCAGCTCGGCGACGTCCTCGTCGGCCGCGCGGTCGCCGGTCGTACCGGTGTTCTGACTCTCTCGGGGCGACATAGACCAAGAGTAGGGGAGGACGGGTGGCCGGATGCTGTGAGCCGGCCCCGCTCGACCGCGCTAACGTAGCAGCGTGAGCAGACGCGGAACGCCGGGGATGGGCCGGCTGGAGGCCAGCGGGCTGCTCTACGGGCTCTACCAGAAACGCCTCCGCCGTGACCTCAATCGTGAGTCCCTCCCGAAGCACGTCGCCATGATCATCGACGGCAACCGCCGGTGGGCGCGGCAGGCCGGGATGACGACCGTCGCGCACGGCCACCGCGCGGGCGCCGCCAAGATGCACGAGTTCCTGGAGTGGTGCGACGAGCTGGGCATCCAGGTCGTCACGCTCTACCTGCTGTCGTCGGACAACCTCACCAACCGCGAGAGCGGCGAGCTCGGCGACCTCATCGACATCATCGCCCAGCTGGCCGACGACCTCTCGCACTACCGCGACTGGCGCGTCAAGCACGTCGGGTCGGCGACCGGCCTCCCTCCCCGGCTGCTCGAGGCGCTGGCGGATGCGGAGAAGCGCACCGCCGCGAACACCGGGATGCACATCAACCTCGCGGTCGGCTACGGCGGCCGCAAGGAGATCACCGACGCCATGCGCAGCATCGTGGCCGCCCACCACGCGGAGGGCGGCAGCCTGGAGACGCTCGCCGACCTCCTCACGCCCGACCTCATCGGCGAGCACCTCTACACCGGAGGCCAGCCCGATCCCGACCTCGTCATCCGGACCTCGGGGGAGCAGCGCCTCAGCGACTTCATGCTGTGGCAGAGCGCGCACAGCGAGTTCTACTTCGTGGAGGCGCTCGGACCGGACCTCCGCAAGGTCGACTTCCTGCGCGCGGTGCGCGACTACTCGCGCCGCAATCGCCGTTTCGGCGGCTGAGCGCGGCACGCGGCGCCGCCTGTTCCGTTTCGTCCCCGATTTCCGGCTGGCCGGTCGGCTCGGCCAGAATCGGAGGGTGACGACGGTCGAGGAGTATGCCCGCGGGTTCGGCGAAGAGCCCGGATATCTGGACTACGGACGGGTCGGTCCGCTGTCCGCCACCGTGCGGGCGGAGGCGATCGGGCAGTACGAGATCCTCTCCAAGGCGCGCTTCGGCACCATCGACCGGATGGGCGCGGAGGACGAACGGGTGCGGGACGCGGTCAGCGCCCTGACCGGGTTCCCCGCCGACCAGGTGGCGTTCCAGCCGAACGCGTCGAGCGGGCTGCTGCACGCGGCTTTCGGGCTGACCGGCGGCGACGTGCTCCTGTCGCTGGCCGAGTTCCCCTCTCTCACCTACGCGGCCGAGCGCGCGGCGCGGGCACTGCGCGTCATCACGCCGACCTGGCTGGAGACGGACGGGGGCCGCGTGACGCCTGCGCGCATCCGCGAGCAGCTGACCGACAGCACGTCCGCCGTCATGGTGAGCCTCGTCGACTCGCGGACGGGGTACCTCGCCGACATCGACGGCATCCGCCAGGTCATCGGCGACCGCCTGCTGATCGTCGACGCCATCCAGGGCTTCGGCGTCGTCGACGCGCCGTGGGAGGTCGCCGATGTCGTCGTGTCCGGCGGCCAGAAGTGGATGCGCGCGGGCTGGGGCACGGGATTCCTCGCGCTGAGCGAGCGCGCGGTCGACCACCTCACCCCCGTCTTCAGCGGCTGGACCGGGTCCGGGCCGCAGCAGCCGTGGGACGAAGTGCTCGAGCCGGTGCGCGGTGCTGGCGCCTTCTCCGTCTCCAACCCGGACCGGGTGGCGCAGGCGCGCTTCGCCGCGGCCCTGGAGGAGGTGGCCTCGGTCGGAGTCAGCGCGATCTCCGCGGCGATCTCCGACAACGTCGAGCGCGTGCTGCAGCTCGCGGACGAGTTCGCGGTGCCGGTCAGCTCCTCGCGGAGCCCGGCGGAGCGGGCGGGCATGATCGTGCTGGAGCCGCTGCCCGAGCAGCTGACCGTGCTGGGCGCCTCCCTGCACAACCACGGCGTCTCCGCCTCGGTACGGGCGACGAACGTGCGCATCAGCGTCCACGCGGGCACCACGGCCGAGACGCTCGACATGCTGCGGGCGGCGTTCACCTCGTACGCGTCCGCCGCCTGATCGGGCGCTCCGCGGCGTCCCGCGCCACCCTCCCAGAACGGGGGGTGAATGTTCACCTGAACGAAACACGACACGCTGTCCCGCGGTCGGACGGGTGTCGGCGGCCGGGCGTAGGTTCGACGCATCGGGCACCGCGCCCGATCGAGACGGCCACAAAAGTTCGTCTCGAAACCAAGCGGCCGTCTCGTCAGTGAGATCCGCCGGCTCCCGAGGGAGCGGCGGGGTGGGAGTGGTCGTGGCGGAATCAGCAACCCGACAGGCAGCAACCCGGTCGAACGGCGAGGCAGCGGGAGCGGCGAAGACGAGTGAGCGCACATATGTGCTCGACACGTCCGTCCTCCTCTCCGATCCGAAGGCCATCTTCCGTTTCGCGGAGCATGCTGTCGTCATCCCCGTCGTGGTCGTCAGCGAGCTCGAGGGCAAGCGCAACGACCCCGAGCTGGGGTACTTCGCGCGGCAGGCGCTGCGCAACCTCGACGACCTGCGGGTCGAGCACGAGCGGCTCGACTTCCCGATCCCCGTGGGGGACGGCGGCTCGCTGCGGGTGGAGCTCAACCACTCGAACATGTCGGTTCTGCCGAGCGGAATGCAGCTCGGCGACAACGACTCGCGCATCCTCGCGGTCGCGCTCAACCTGTCGAACGACGGGCTCGACGTGACCGTCGTCTCCAAAGACCTTCCCCTGCGCGTCAAGGCCGCCTCGATCGGCCTCGCCGCGGAGGAGTACCGGCACGAGCAGGTGGTCGACTCCGGCTGGACCGGCCTCGCCGACATCTCGCTGGGCAGCGACCAGATGGCCGCGCTGTACGAAGACGAGTGGATGCGGACGGAGCTGGCCGACGACCTCCCGATCAACACCGGCCTCGTCATCCACTCGGACCGCGGCTCGGCCCTGGGCCGCGTCGTCGCCGAGGGCGAGGTGAAGCTGGTCCGCGGCGACCGCGACGTCTTCGGGCTGCACGGGCGCTCGGCCGAGCAGCGGCTCGCGATCGACCTCCTCCTCGATCCGGAGATCGGCATCCTCTCGCTCGGCGGCCGTGCCGGTACGGGCAAGTCGGCGCTCGCGCTCTGCGCGGGCCTCGAAGCGGTGCTGGAGCGCCGGCAGCACAAGAAGATCATGGTGTTCCGCCCGCTATACGCGGTCGGCGGCCAGGAGCTCGGCTACCTGCCCGGCGACGCGGGCGAGAAGATGAACCCGTGGGGCCAGGCGGTCTTCGACACGCTCGGAGCGCTGGTCTCGCAGAACGTGCTCGACGAGGTGCTCGACCGCGGCATCCTCGAGGTGCTGCCGCTCACGCACATCCGCGGCCGGTCGCTGCACGACGCGTTCGTGATCGTGGACGAGGCCCAGTCGCTGGAGCGCAACGTGCTGCTGACGGTGCTCAGCCGGATCGGTCAGAACTCGCGCGTCGTGCTCACGCACGACGTCGCGCAGCGCGACAACCTCCGGGTCGGGCGCCACGACGGCGTCGCCAGCGTGATCGAGACGCTGAAGGGCCACCCATTGTTCGCGCACGTCACGCTGAGCCGCTCGGAGCGCTCCGCGATCGCGGCCCTGGTCACCGAGATGCTGGAGGCGAACGAGCTCGCGTAGCCCGTCGCCCGTCGCCCGTCATGAATCATCGCCCTCCCTCGTCTTCGTCGATGACGGGGGAGGGCGCATGACTGCTGCCGACATCCAGCGGGTGCTGAGCGTGATGGATGCGCTGGGCGTCCCGCGCGGAGAGCTGCACCCAGAGGCCGACAACGGCGGATACGACGCTGCCGCGTGCGAGACTCCGGGCGGCCTGGTGCGGTTCCGGTCGGCGCGGGTGACGCCGCGCAAGTCGGGTCTGTTCGTCGCCGTCTGGCGTCGTGCGTCCGACGGCGGCACCGAGCCATTCGACGTGGGCGATCAGCGTCGGCTGGTGGTCGTCGCGCGCGAGGGGAGCGACGTCGGGGCGTTCGTGTTCCCGAGCGAGACGCTCGCATCGCGTGGTGTCGTCTCGGTCGACGGTGTGGGGGGCAAGCGCGGCTTCCGGGTCTATCCGCCCTGGTCCGCGGCGACCAGCCCACAGGCGGCGGCCACGCAGCGCTGGCAGTGCGCCTCGTTCCTCCCGCTCACCGACGACGCCCCCGCCCCGTCGAGTACGCAAAAACTGCACGCAGAATGCTGATTCTGCGTGCAGTTTTTGCGTACTCGACAGAGGAGGGTCAGCCGGGGTGCGTCATCGAGAGGACGTCGAGGGCGGCGTCCAGCTGCTCGAGGGTGACCTCGCCGCGCTCGACGAAGCCCAGGTCGATGACGGCCTCCCGCACGGTGATGCCCTTGGCGACGGCGTGCTTGGCGACCTTCGCGGCGGCCTCGTACCCGATCACCCGGTTGAGCGGGGTCACGATCGACGGGCTCGACTCGGCGAAGGCGCGGGCGCGTTCCAGGTTGGCCTCGAGCCCGTCGATCGTCTTGTCGGCGAGCACGCGGCTGGCCTGGGTGAGCAGACGGATCGACTCCAGCAGCGCGGTGCCCATGACCGGGATGGCGACGTTCAGCTCGAACAGGCCCGACGCGCCGCTCCAGGCGATGGTCGCGTCGTTGCCGACGACCCGCGACGCCACCATGAGCACGGCCTCCGGGATGACCGGGTTCACCTTGCCGGGCATGATCGAGGAGCCGGGCTGGAGGTCCGGGATGTGCAGCTCGCCGAGTCCGGTGTTCGGGCCGGAGCCCATCCAGCGGAGGTCGTTCGAGATCTTCGTCAGCGAGACGGCGATCGTGCGGAGGGCGCCGGACGCCTCCACCAGCGCGTCGCGGTTGGCCTGCGCCTCGAAGTGGTTGCGCGCCTCGGTGACCGGCAGCTCGGTCTCCTCCGTCAGCAGCTCGATGACGAGCTGCGGGAAGCCGAGCGGGGTGTTGATGCCGGTGCCGACGGCCGTCCCGCCGAGCGGGACCTCGGCGACGCGGGGGAGGGCGGCGCGGATGCGCTCGATGCCGTAGCGGATCTGCGCGGCGTACCCGCCGAACTCCTGGCCGAGGGTGACCGGAGTCGCATCCATGAGGTGCGTGCGGCCGCTCTTCACGGCCTCCGCCCACCGCTCCGCCTTGGCTTCGAGCGAGACGGCGAGGTGGTCGAGCGCCGGGATGAGCTCGTCGATGAGCGCACCCGTCACCGCGATGTGCACCGAGGTCGGGAAGACGTCGTTGGAGGACTGCGAGGCGTTCACGTGGTCGTTCGGGTGCACCGTGCGGCCCAGGCGGCGCGAGGCGAGCGTCGCCAGCACCTCGTTCATGTTCATGTTCGACGACGTGCCGGATCCGGTCTGGTACACGTCGATCGGGAACTCGGCGTCGTGTGCGCCGGAGGCCACCTCGTCGGCCGCGGCGGCGATCGCGTCGGCGATGTCCTGGTCGAGCACGCCCAGCCGGGCGTTCGCGAGGGCGGCCGACTTCTTGATGCGCGCGAGGGCGGCGATCTGGGCCGGCTCGAGCACGTCGCCCGAGATGGGGAAGTTCTCGACAGCGCGCTGCGTCTGCGCGCTGTACAGGGCGTCCTTCGGGACGCGCACCTCGCCCATCGTGTCGTGTTCGATGCGGTACTCGGCGTCCGCCGGGGTGTCCACCACGGTGTGTGTTTCCTTTCTGTTGGCGGGAGCTGGTGTCAGTCGCGCATGCCGACGACGACGTCGGGGACGACCCGGCCCTCCGCGAGCCGGTAGTTGGCTCCGACGATCGCGAGGGTGTTCTCGGCGACCGCGGAGGAGATGATCTCCGACTGCGCGAGCAGGTCGGAGACGGTGTCGCGCAGGTGCTCGCGTCCCACCGCCGAGGCATCGACCCCGGACGGGTCGACGGCGCCCGGGCCCGCGATACGGTGCACGGCGGGGACGATCGGCGCGATCAGGTCGGCGATGTGCGGCGGGAGCGGGTCGGCGTCGGCGGCCTGGGAGGCGATGGCCGAGGCCACCGCGCCGCAGCTGTCGTGGCCGAGCACGAGGATGAGCGGGACGTTCAGCACGGCGACCGCGTACTCGAGCGAGCCGACGACCGAGTCGGAGACGACCTGTCCGGCGTTGCGCACGACGAACGCGTCGCCCAGCCCGAGGTCGAAGATGATCTCGGCGGCGAGGCGGGAGTCGGCGCACCCGAAGATGGCGGCGACCGGCTCCTGGCCTCCCGCGACGACCTCGCGGCGCGTCACATCCTGGTGCGGATGCTGCGGCTCGCCCGCGACGAAGCGGGCGTTGCCCTCGAGCATGGCGTTCCAGATCTTTCCGGGGCGCGTTGTCGGCACGGTTATTGTCCTCCTCCGAGTGAGCGGATCTGATCGGCCAGCGACGACGCCACCGTGCGGAACTCGGTGTCGACGGCGGTGCCGAAGACGATGACGGAGCTGTGGCCCGCGTTGGTCACCAGGGCGTAGTCGACGTTGCCGTTGCCAGAGCCGCTCGCGCGGTTGTCGTAGACGTCCCAGGTGACGCCGTCGATGTCGCGGGTGCCCGCGATCCTCGACTTGGCGACCTGATCCGACACCCAGCTGTCGTTCGCGCCGAAGCCTTGCGTGATCCCGATGAACTGCTTCTTCGGCGTGATCAGCCCGATGTACCAGGAGTCGACGCCGTCGGCGGTCTTGGTGCGCAGCTCGGCGTTGTTCGACGTCCAGGTCGAGGGGAGTTTCGGCACGAGCAGGCGGTCCGGCTCGCTGCCCTGCGCCTCCTGGGCCACCGCGGCGTAGTCGACGGGCGCCGTCGTCGCCGTCGGATTGCCCCGCGGCACGACGAGCACGATCACCGCGACGAGGGCGAGCGTCGCGATGAGCGAGTAGATCAGGTTGTTGATCGTCTGCCGGTTGCGGTGGTTCGCCGAGTTCTGGGCCTTGCGGGCCGCCGTCTCCTCTGGCGTCTCCGGGCGGCCGAGCTCGGCGACGACCGCGGGCGGCTTGCTGGTGCGGGGGTTCATCCGCCCAGGACTTCTGAGGACTGTGTAGCTTCTGACGACTGCGGGGCCTCTGAGGACTGCGGAGCGGTTCCCGCGCCCGAGCGCGCCGCATCCAGTCGCGCCTTCGCGCCGATCAGCCACTCCTCGCAGTGACGGGCGAGCGCCTCTCCGCGCTCCCACAGGGCGATCGACTCTTCGAGCGTCGCCGAGCCCTGCTCGAGCTCGCCGACCACGCGGATCAGCTCGTCGCGCGCCTCTTCGTAGCTGAGCGCGCTGAGCGGGTCGCCCGCGGGGGCGGTCTCGGAACTGGGCATGACGTCCATTCTATTTGTCCCGCTGAGGGTCCGCTGGGGCCGACGGGTGGTCGACTCCAGCCGCCGTGCCGTGGCCGGCGGGCGACGGAAGCCGGTCGCCCGCGGTCGCGGCGAACGACCCGCCCGACACGGTGACCCGCAGCTCGGTGCCGGTGGATGCCTCGGCCGGGTCGGTCACGACGTGGCCGGCCGGCGTCTGCACGATCGCGTAGCCCCGGTCGAGCGTCCCCTGCGGCGACAGCGCCCGGAGCTGGCCGCGCAGCTCGGCGACCCGCGTCGTCTCACGCTCGACGCGCCGGGCGACCAGTTCGGTGCCGCGGGCGACGTAACGGGTGAGCTCCTCGGCGCGCGCGTCGACGATCCACGACGGCGAGGCGAGGACCGGCCGGGTGCGCAGGTGGCCGATCCGGTCGATCTCGTGGGCGATCCGCTGGGTGACGCGGATGCCGATGCGGGCGCGGGCCTGCTGCACGCGCGCCAGCTCCTCCGCCACATCCGGCACCACCCGCTTGGCCGCGTCGGTGGGGGTGGAGGCGCGGAGGTCGGCCACCTCGTCGAGCAGGGGCCGGTCGGCCTCGTGGCCGATCGCGCTGACGATCGGCGTGAGCGCTGCCGCTGCGGCCCGCACGAGCCGCTCGTCGCTGAAGCCGAGCAGGTTCTGGAAGTCGCCGCCGCCGCGGGCGACGATGATGACCTCGACCTCGGGGTCGGCGTCGAGCGTGCGGATCGCGGAGACCACCTCGGTCACGGTGCGCTCGCCCTGGACGGACGCGTGCACGACCCGGAAGCGCACCTGCGGCCAGCGGAGCTGGGCGTTGCGCAGCACATCCTTCTCGGCGTCGGAGTCCTTGCCCGTCACGAGGCCGATGGTGTGGGGGAGGAACGGGAGGCGCTTCTTGCGCTCGACCGCGAACAGGCCCTCGGCGGTGAGCTGCTGGCGCAGCCGCTCCAGCCGCTCGAGCAGGTCGCCCAGGCCGACGTGCTTCATGTCGTAGACCTGCATGGTGAGCGTGCCGCCCTTGACCCAGAAATTCGGCTTGATCGCGGCCACCACGCGGTCGCCCTGCTTCAGATCGGCGGGGATGCGCGCCTTCACGGACGACCAGATCGTGAAGCTGATCGTCGCGTCCTCGTTCAGGTCTTTGAGTTTTCCGTAGACGTTGCCGCCTGAGATGCCCCACTGGGTGATCTCGCCTTCGACCCAGGCGGTGCCCAGCCGGTCGATCCATCCCTTGATCTTGCTGTTGAGCAGCGCGACGGGCCACGGAGCATCCACGGTCGGCGGAGCGGCCTGCATGGCGACCGTCGTCGTCTGGCTCACCGCCGTCTCCCATTCCGTGCTCAGCGCGCTCACGTAGGATCGAAGGGTGAGCGACGCAACCATCAGCCTCCCGATGCCGCGCATTCCCGGCGCCAGGCGACGGCTTCAGGATAACCCGGTCGTCGGACATAAGCGGGTGCTGCTGGCCGCGCCCCGCGGCTACTGCGCCGGCGTGGACCGCGCCGTCGTCGCCGTCGAGAAGGCGCTCGACCTGTACGGAGCGCCCGTCTACGTGCGCAAGCAGATCGTCCACAACGTGCACGTCGTGTCCGAGCTGGAGCAGCAGGGCGCGATCTTCGTGGACGAGGTCGACGAGGTTCCGCCGGGCGCGCACGTCGTGTTCTCGGCCCACGGGGTGTCACCGGCCGTGGTGAACGCGGCCGCCGCCCGCGGGCTCCAGGCGATCGACGCCACCTGCCCGCTGGTCACCAAGGTGCACCGCGAGGCCGTGCGGTTCTCGCGCGACGACTTCCAGATCCTGCTCATCGGACACGAAGGCCACGAGGAGGTCGAGGGCACCGCCGGCGAGGCTCCCGACCACGTCACCCTGGTCAACGGCCCGGGCGATGTCGACTCGATCGTCGTCGATGACCCGGACAAGATCGTCTGGCTGTCGCAGACCACGCTCTCGGTGGACGAGACGATGGAGACGGTCCGCCGCCTCCGCGAGCGCTTCCCGAACCTGCAGGACCCGCCGAGCGATGACATCTGCTACGCGACCCAGAACCGCCAGGTCGCGATCAAGAAGGTTGCGGAGCAGGCGGAGCTGGTCATCGTGGTCGGCTCGGCCAACTCGTCCAACTCGGTGCGCCTCGTCGAGGTCGCGCTGGAGTACGGCGCGAAGGCCGCCTACCGCGTCGACTATGCCAGCGAGATCAAGCAGGAGTGGCTCGACGGTGTCGCGTCCGTCGGCGTGACGAGCGGCGCATCCGTGCCGGAGGTGCTGGTGCAGGAGGTGCTCGACGACCTCGCCGGTGCCGGCTACCAGGACGTCCAGGAGGTCAAGACGGCGGAGGAGGACCTCATGTTCTCGCTGCCGAAGGAGCTCCGCAAGGACATCTCGGGCAAGCAGGATGCGCGGGCGCTGGGCGGTCGCGGCCGCTGAGCCGCACGCGGTCGGCCGGGATGCGTCCGGACGCTACGGAGTCTGGACCGGCGTCGTCGGGGGAGTGACCCCGCCGTAGAACCCGAGCAGCACCGGGTCGGTCGCGAGCACCGCTCCGGCGAAGATCAGCAGTGCGACCATCGCGACGATCCCGGCGACGAGGGGCACCCAGAACGCCAGGCGGCGCTTCACTAGGAGCCATGCGGCGAAGCCCGCCGACACGACCCAGATCACGGCCATGACGATCGAGCCGACGAGCACGAGGGTGCTCACCGCCGGCGCAGGAACGTACTCGCCGAGGCCGTTCGTGCTGTGCAGCAGTTGCATGGATGCCGGGATCGCCTGCAGCGTCGCGATCGAGTACGTCATCCCGAAGAAGCCGAAGACGCCGAGCAGAACCGTCAGGGTGAGGTTCCAGGTGGGAGCGGGACGGCCGTCGGCGCCGGCCGGCGCCGGGACGCCTTCCGGCGGGCGCTGGCCGAGGACCGGGGCCGCGGGTGCGGCCGGGACGTCGTCCTCCCGTTCCAGCGGACGCGACGTGTCGAGGCGGTCCGCGTCCGCGGGCGGACGCCACACCCAGCCGGGAGGCGCGAGCTCCCCGTACTGCGGGCGCGGCCGGTCGTCCGGCTGCGGTTCCTGCTCGGCCATCGTGGCCGCCTCCCTTGCTGGTGCGCGCGGTGCGCGTGGTGCGGGCGGCGGCGCGTGACGCATCCGCCGCCCGCGGATACTACTTGCCGGAGTGGCCGGCCGAGCCGAGCTGCTTCGTCGCCTCGACGACGCGGGCGGCCATGGCGGACTCGGCGACCTTGCCCCAGGCGCGCGGGTCGTAGGCCTTCTTGTTTCCGACCTCGCCGTCGATCTTGAGCACGCCGTCGTAGTTCTCGAACATGTAGCCGGCGATCGAGCGGGTGAAGGCGTACTGCGTGTCGGTGTCGATGTTCATCTTCACGACGCCGTTGCGGACCGCCTCGGCGATCTCCTCGTCGGTCGAGCCCGATCCGCCGTGGAAGACGAGGTCGAGCGGCTTCGGGCCGTGGCCGTACTTCGCGGCGAGGCCGTCCTGGATCTCCTTGAGCAGCTCCGGGCGCAGCTTCACGTTGCCGGGCTTGTAGACGCCGTGGACGTTGCCGAAGGTGAGGGCGGCCATGTAGCGGCCGTTCTCGCCGAGACCGAGGGCGTCGACGGCCTTCTCCGCGTCGGCGAGGGTCGTGTAGAGCGCCTCGTTGGAGCCCTCGTGACGGACGCCGTCCTCCTCGCCGCCGACGACGCCGATCTCGACCTCGAGGATCGCGTTGATGGCCTTGGTGCGCTTGAGCATCTCCTGCGCGATCTCGAGGTTCTCGTCGAGGGGCACGGCCGAGCCGTCCCACATGTGCGACTGGAAGATCGGGTTACGGCCCGCCTTCACCTCCTCCTCGGAGGCGGCGATGAGCGGCAGCACGAAGTCGTCGAGCGCGTTCTTCGGGCAGTGGTCGGTGTGCAGGGCGACCGTGATGGGGTAGTTCTTGGCGACCTCGGTCGCGAACTTCGCGAACGCGAGCGCTCCGGTCGCGCGGGCCTTGACGGTCTGGCCGGCGAAGTAGTCCGCACCGCCGGTGGTGACCTGGATGATGCCGTCGCTCCCCGCCTCGGTGAGACCCTGCAGCACGGCGTTGATCGTCTGCGACGACGACACGTTGAACGCCGGGTAGGCGAAGCCGCCGGCCTTCGCTTTGTCGAGCATCTCTGCGTACTGGTCCGGCGTGGCGATGGGCATTGCGGCTCCTTGGTGATCGGGGTGTCGAACGCCCTCATCATACCGAGGCGCTCCGGTCCGGCCCGGGGCGGGTCGCGTGCGGGCGGGTGCGCGGGTACGGATGCGTACGGATGCGCGGGTGCGCGCGTGCGCGGGTGCGTCCGGGGGTGAACATCCGTGCAGACCCCCTCACGCGGCACGGGGTGGTCGATACACTGGCAGCGTCCGGCGGCGGGCATCCGCACCGGCATCGACGACGACGTTCCGAATCCGTCCGGGAGGACCCATCATGAGCATGACCGACACCGCCACGAACTTCCAGCACCCGGACAGGAACCTGGCGATGGAGCTGGTGCGGGCGACGGAGGCGGCGGCGATCCGGGCGACCCCGTGGATCGGGCGCGGCGACAAGAACGCGGCTGACGGCGCCGCGGTGGATGCGATGCGCAAGTTCCTCGGGACGGTCAACTTCGACGGCGTCATCGTGATCGGCGAGGGAGAGAAGGACAACGCTCCCATGCTGTTCAACGGCGAGCACGTCGGCAACGGACGCGGCCCGGCGGTGGACATCGCGGTCGACCCGATCGACGGCACATCGCTGACCGCGGCCGGACGGCAGAACGCGTTGTCGGTCATCGCGGTGTCCGACCGGGGCACGATGCTCGACGCCTCCTCCGTCTTCTACATGTCGAAGATCGTCACCGGACCCGAGGGCCACGGGGTCGTGGACCTGTCGCAGTCGATCGGCGACAACATCCGCGAGCTGGCGAAGGCGAAGGGCAAGCCGGTCGGCGAGATCCGGGTGGCGGTGCTCGACCGCCCGCGGCACGAGGGGCTGATCGAGGAGATCCGGGCGGCCGGCGCCGGCACGCGGCTGCTGCTCGACGGGGATGTGGCCGGCGGCATCAACGCCGCTCGCTACGAGTCGCGGATCGACATGTGCGTCGGTATCGGCGGCAGCCCGGAGGGCATCACCACGGCGTGTGCCATCAAGGCCCTCGGCGGGTTCATGCAGGGGCGGCTTGCCCCGAAGGACGACGCCGAGCGTGCACAGGGCGAGGCCGCCGGGCTCGACATGGAAAAGATCTACGGAGCGGACGACCTCGTGAAGGGCGACAACACGTTCTTCGTGGCCACCGGCGTGACCGATGGCGGCCTCGTGGAGGGCGTGCGCCGAAAGGGTCCGATCATCCGCACGGAGTCGATCGTGCTGCGCTCGAAGTCCGGAACGGCCCGCCGCGTCGTGGCCGACCACCTCGCCGCGAAGTGGCTGGAGCCCGACCAGCTCTGAACCGGCGACGCGGGGCCGGGAGGGCCCTGCCGATGCGTTCGCGCGCTCAGGCGGCGCCGGTGTCGCGCTCGGCCTCGAGGGCGCGGGCGCGCTCCTGCTCCTCGATGGCGAGCTTGTCGATCCCGTGCATGTCCCGCGGCTCCAGCTCGCTGACCAGCTCGAACGCGGTCAGCTCGCGCGGCGCCTCCTCGATGCCTTCGATCACGCCGATGACCTTCGACTCGTCGAGCGCGTTGAGCTTGCGAGCTGCGGGGAACACCTGGCGCTCGAAGGAGCCGACGAACCCGTTGTAGTCCTTGACCGTGCGCTCGAGCGAGCGGCCCAGCTTCTCGATGTGACCGGCGGTGGTCGAGAGCCGGCTGTACAGCGTGCGGCTGAGGTCGAACAGCTGCTTGGCCTCCTGCGTCAGCACATCCTGCTGCCAGCTGAACGCCACGGTCTTGAGCACCGACCACAGGGTGACGGGCGAGGCGAGGGCGACGCGCTTGCCGAAGGCGAACTCCATGATCGACGGATCGGCCTCGAGGGCGGACGACACGAGCGACTCGCTCGGGATGAATGCGATCACGAGCTCGGGGGAGGACTCGAGACCCGTCCAGTACGCCTTGCTGCCCAGCGCGGTGATGTGGTCGCGCACCGCCTTGACGTGCTGCTTGAGCAGCGCCTCGCGCTGCGCGGCCTCGGGGCCGGTCGCCGTCGCCGGGATCTGGCTGGCCTCGAGGTACGCGTTGAACGGCACCTTCGCGTCGAGCGCGATGCTCTTGCCGCCGGGGAGCCGCACGATCATGTCGGGGCGCCCGGCGCCGGACTCCGAGTGGATGCTCGACTGCACATCGAAGTCGACGCGCTCGATGAGGCCGGCGGCCTCCACGACGCTGCGCAGCTGGGTCTCGCCCCAGACGCCGCGGGTGCTGTTGGAGCGGAGGGCCGACGCGAGGGCCTCCGCCGTGCTGCGCAGCCGCTCCTCGGACTCCGCCGCCGACCGCAGCTGCTGGGCGAGCTGCCCGTGCTGCTGGTTGCGCTGCGTCTCGAGCTCGATGACCTTGCGCTGCATGTCGGTCAGGCTTTCGCGCACCGGGGCGAGCGCCTGGAGCACCTTGCTCTCCGCCCGCTCGCGCTCGGTGCGCGCCTCCGCCTCGGCGCGGTGCCGCTCCACCGTCTCGCGGTACTGCTCCTGGGCGGCGCGCAGCTGATCCTGCAGCGCATCCACCCGGCTGTGCGCCGCAGCGAGGTCGGCACGGATCTCGGACTGCACCGCGGTCTCGGCAGCGCGCAGCTCGGCGAGCTCGGCCTGGTGCTGCGCGGCGACCACAGCCGGGTCGACGAGCGGCGTCGCGGGCTCTGCCGCCGGTCGCGAACGCACGAGCCGCAGGACGGCGACGCCCGCGCCGATGGCGCCGACGACGAGGCCGATCAGGAGGCCGAGGAGCAGGGCGAGGATGTCCATGCCCTCAGTGTGTCAGGAGCCGCCGACACTGCCGTCTGCGCGCCCCGCGAGTCCGCGTCCTCTCCCGTCGAGACGTGAGGAATCGCCGGAATCCGCCGCGGATTGCGGCATGATGTCACGACTCGATCAGGCGGCGATCGGGATCCCGATGCGCCCGAGCCGGGCTCCGGTCAGCTCGGCCAGGTCGGCGATCGTCGCCGCGTCGTGGCGCCGGGCCGCGTGGATCATGATCGCGGCGCAGGCCTCCGCGTCCGCCAGGGCGTCGTGGTGCGCGAAGTCCTCGAACCCGGCCGCCATCGCGGCGACCGGCAGACGGTACGACTCCAGGTGGTACGTCTTCCGCGCGACCTGGAGGCTGCACAGGTAGCTGTACTCCGGGCACGCGACGAACGTCGCAGCGCACGCCGCGCGGATCACGCCCATGTCGAAGCCGGCGTTGTGGGCGACGAGGTGGTCGTCCTCCGCGAACTCGACCAGGTCGGCCAGCTGGTCGACCCAGCCGGCCGCATCCGCCACATCCTCCGGGCGGATGCCGTGGATGCGCACGTTCCACTCCTGGAAGACGTCGTGCCCCAGCGGCGGACGGATGAACCATCCCGCCCGGTCCACCACCTTGCCGTCCCTGACCTTGACGAGTCCGACCGAGCAGGCCGACGCGGCGGAGGAGTTGGCGGTCTCGAAGTCGATGGCGGTGAAGTCCAGGGTCACGTCGTCATGCTGACACGGCCCACCGACGCCGCCCGGCATCCCGCCCGCGCGCCGCCGCATCCACCGCGAGGTGCTCGCAGTCGCGGTCGACACACCGAGTGGATGCGCACCTGCGAGCACCTCACCTGCCCGGCCGGGCGGGTGTCGGGCGCGACGCGTACGATCGGCCGCATGCGATCCCGTCAGTTGCGCGACCTCCATGCCGCCTCGTTCGACCGTGCGGCCGACATCTACGACGCCTCCCGGCCGACCTACCCCGCGGAGGCGGTCGGCTGGCTGCTCGACGGCGTGGAAGGACCTGTGCTCGACCTGGGCGCCGGCACCGGCAAGCTGACCGCGGCCATCGTCGAACGGGGCCGCGAGGTCGCTGCGGTGGACCCGTCCCCGGAGATGCTGCGGGTACTCCGCGAGCGCCTTCCGGAGGTGGACGCGCGCGAAGGCGCTGCCGAGCGCATCCCGGCGGCGGACGACGCCTTCGGACTGGTGGTCGTCGCTCAGGCCTGGCACTGGGTGGATGCGGACCGCGCCGTGCCCGAGGTCGCCCGGGTGCTCCGCCCCGGCGGCCGGCTGGGACTGATCTGGAACGAGCGGGACGAGAGCGTCGGCTGGGTGCGCGAGCTGGGGGAGCTGATGGATGCGGGCTCGGCCGCTTTCGACGACGAAGCCGATCCGGTCGTCCCGCCGCCGTTCGGTCCGCTGGAGTGTCACGAGACCCGGTGGGTGCAGGCCCTGACGGTCGACGGCCTGCTGGATCTGGCGCGGTCGCGCAGCTACTTCATCACGAAGGATCCGGACGGCCAGGCCGCCGTGATCCAGTCGTTGCGGCGTCTCGCCCGTGAGCATCCCGACCTCGCCGGTCGCGACATCATCGAGCTGCCGTACGTGACCCGCAGCTACCGGGCGACGTTGCAGGGCTGAGCCGGGCGGCCGCGTCCGGCCCGCCCCGTAGAATGGACGACCGTGGCTCTCACTATCGGAATCGTCGGGCTGCCCAATGTGGGCAAGTCCACCCTGTTCAACGCGCTGACCAAGAACGACGCGCTCGCCGCGAACTACCCGTTCGCGACCATCGAGCCGAACGTCGGCGTGGTGAACCTGCCCGACCCGCGGCTGGACCGCCTGGCCGAGCTGTTCCACAGCGAGCGGATCGTTCCCGCCCCGGTGTCGTTCGTCGACATCGCGGGCATCGTGAAGGGCGCCAGCGAGGGTGAAGGCCTGGGCAACAAGTTCCTGGCGAACATCCGCGAGGCCGACGCGATCGCCCAGGTGGTGCGCGGCTTCAGCGACGCCGACGTCGTCCACGTCGCGGGGAAGACCGACCCGGCCGGCGACATGGAGACCATCAACACCGAGCTCATCCTCGCCGACCTGCAGACCCTCGAGAGGGCGGAGCAGCGGTACGAGAAAGAGGTCAAGGGCCGCAAGCTGGAGCCGGTGGTGCTGGAGACCGCGCGCGCCGCGATCGAGTACCTGAACTCGGGCAAGCCGCTGTCGACCTCCTCGATCGACCTGGAGCCGGTCCGCGAGCTGGGCCTCCTCACCGCGAAGCCGTTCATCTACGTCTTCAACGTGGACGAGGACGTGCTGACCGACGAGTCCCGCCGCGCCGAGCTGGCCGCGCTGGTCGCGCCGGCTCAGGCGGTGTTCCTGGACGCCAAGCTCGAGTCGGAGCTCATCGACCTCGACGCCGCCGACGCCGCGGAGCTGCTCGCCTCGACCGGCCAGGAGGAGTCCGGCCTCGACCAGCTCGCCCGCATCGGCTTCGACACCCTCGGCCTGCAGACCTATCTGACCGCCGGGCCGAAGGAAGCGCGCGCCTGGACCATCCACAAGGGCTGGAAGGCCCCGCAGGCGGCGGGCGTCATCCACACCGACTTCGAGAAGGGCTTCATCAAGGCGGAGGTCATCTCCTTCGACGACCTGATGGATGCCGGAAGCATCGCCGAGGCCCGCTCGCGCGGCAAGGCGCGCATGGAGGGCAAGGACTACGTCATGCAGGACGGCGACGTGGTCGAATTCCGGTTTGGATCACAGTCTACGTCTAAGGGCTGATCGGAGCGGTTGGGGGTCGAGGTGGACGTGAGCGCATGGGTCGGCTGGGCGGCCCTCGTCGTTGCAGTCGTAGCAGTTCCGGTCACGGTGTGGGCTACTCGGAAGTGGGGCAACCGCAACGCGCGCCTCGATTTGCCCGTTATCGCGGCCGCGATCCTGCCCAATGGCGTCAAGCCCGGGCCGCTCGCTGTCACCTACCGTGATCTGCCCGTTGATGATCCGCATCTCGTCACAGTGGCGCTGACGAACTCCGGTCCGCGGGACCTAACGTCAGCACACTTCGACGGTGCCAAGCCCATCGTCATCAGCTTCGACAAGATGTTCTATGGAGTCACGGAGACCGCTGGGAATCCGCAGATCAGTTCTCCGGGGGTCGGCGCCGCAGGCGCCGAAGCTACGGTGTTGCTGGGACCGGCCCTGCTCAAACGCGGTACGAGTTGGTCCTTCACTGCCGTCGTGGATGGGCCAGCTGAGGTTGCGATCGATGCGCCTCTCATCGACACCGACATCAAGAGGGTGGAGGGGCAGCCGGGGAACGCCATGAAGGTTGTTATGTCTATCCTCGGCAACGCATCGGAGCTCACCATCCTGTCGCGTTGAGTGCGGCGGCCACTGGTGCGCGAAGACGACTTCCCGGAATTGTGGTTCGGGGGCGCTTCTCGATCTCAAGGCCACTTCCCGCCGAGGATCAATCGGGGGTGGCGGCGCGGGAAAGTGGTGGGCCGTTACGCTGAGCCCTATGACGTCACAGGCGTTGGTTGACTGGCATGGTCGAAGAGCGAGGGCTATCGACGACCTGCTGACCGCGCACGACCGGCTGCGGACGGGTTTGCCAGGGCGACAGACGCTCACGGTGCAGATCAACTTCGCGTTGATCACTGGACTCAGCAGCGAGTTCCAGGGGTTCGCCCGGCAGTTACATGACGAGTCAATCTACGCGTTTGTGAATGCGACGACGGTGCCTGACCCGACGATCCGCCAAGTAGTTCGTTCGCAGTTCGCAAGCGGCCGATCCTTGGATAGGCAGAACCCCACGCCTAGCGCTCTTGGGAGCGACTATAAGGCGTTCGGCCTGATCCTGTGGGACTCGTTGGAAGCGATGTACGGTAAGGCCAAGCGCGAGCACTGGAATACCCAGTTGACGCGGCTGAACGATGCGCGCAACGCGATCGCGCACAACGACGAAAAGAAGCTCGCGGAGGTGCGGGCTGTGCAACCGTTGGACCTCGTGCACGCGAGGAAGTGGCGGACGATGCTGAACGCGATCACCATCGGAATCGACAGCGTCGTCACAGTGCACTTGAGTAAGCTGATGGGGCACGCACCGTGGTGAGGGAGGCGGAGATGGTTCGGGTCGCAGAGCACCCGCGGAACGCCCGCACTGTACGGCTGCGTAAGCACAAGCTCGGAGATGTCGTCCCGCTGCTGTGGGGCGGTCAGCCCTTTACCGGTGAAGTCGTCCGGGTGCGTGAACTGCCGAAGGGGCACCGACTGTACACGATCGAGTTGAAGCTCGCCGATGGAAATGTCGAAGAGCCGATTTTGGCCGTCCTCGACGACCGAGAACTCGCGACGCTCACACCCACAGTTACGTCCTGACCACCCAAGCGGTCGGAACGATCGGAGGCGTGGTCGGTGAGAGGGCCCGCGAACAGAGCGCACAAACGTTCGCAGGGCATTGTCCCGAATTGAGGTACGAGGCCGTTCCTGCGTTGCGTTGGTGCTTTAGATTCGGCTGGAAGTAGCTCGCCGTAATGAGACGTAATCGAGTTCCGTCGCAGTTAGGTGTTTGCCGTCCTCGCGCGCTTGGCCCTGGGTCTGCCGCGGCGGTCTGGCGTTTCGGTCTACAGCCGTGGCTGCTAAACCGGTGTCGTATCGACGTCGAGGGGCGCCCAGTCGCCTTCGTCGTTATGGCTTGGGGCGAGTCCGTGCATCAAGATGTCTAGGTAGCGCCGTGTCTCGGTGGCGAGCTGCTCAAGCAAAGAAGCGACGTCGAAGACTTGACCGCCCCAGGTCAGTTGAACGCGCATTGCTGGCGTCAGGAATACTTGCCCGACCATTTCAATAGTCGCCCCTGCGTGCAGGGACCCGAGTACCGCGCCGTCTCCGAACTTTGCATCAGTTCTCATCTCCAGTCGGGGCGTCGCGATCACATCAATGTCTTTGTATTTGAACACAGCCCCGTCGAGACCCAGACCGTTCATGTCCGCCGACACAGTCAGGAAGTCCTTGTGCTTGTCCTGAATATCGAGGTCATGAAGCATCTTGAGTATCCAGACTTGCCCAGCAGTCGCGTAGTTGAACGGCTGCATTATGTGGAGTCGATGCTGGAACTCGGGATCGAGCTCGCCGACCCACGACTTCACCGTGTCAGTCCATTGCTTCTCGTCGTTACAGATGGGGAACTGAATATGCTTGGGCTTAGTGGGCAGCGAGTCGCCAAAATGCGCCATGCCCCAGGCGAGCGCGTCGAATGCGCTTCGGAAGTTGTGCAGGGAGTCTCCGAGCAGGAGTGCCCATTCGTGGGTGGGGATGCCGCGGGGCACGCGCGCGACGAAATCGATTCCCTGATGGTCGTCTCTCAAGACGCCCTCGACCGATACCGGAGCGCTCGCCGACCACTCAAGAAAACTGGCCTCCAGTGCTTTGGCATGGGTGTTCCCGCGGGCCCATTTGAGGTCCGGCCAGGTCGAGAAGTTCACGCCGCCAATCAAGTGGATCTGAGGTGGTGGCTGCGTTTGCTCGCCAGGCCCGTGCTGGTTCATGGGTTCCATCCTCCTACATGCGCCCGACAACCCGCGGGGCGAAGTACCACTGGGCGCGGAAACATCTGCTCGGGTCCGTCGCCGATCGTCAGCTCAGCGCACGACGGCGACGTGGTCGAGTTCCGCTTCAACGTGTAAGTCTGAGGAGACGCCGATCAACACAAGCTCGGCCGCAATCGCAATGGCTGGGATACTCAAAGACATGCGTCCAGAACCGCACTCTGTTGAGGCGTTGTGCGACATTCCCATCACGTCGAGAGGATGGAAGGGCTCGTTTCGAGAGCTCTTCGACTTTTCATTGCCCGCAATCGCTGATAGGCGAGTAATAGTCGGTGAAATGCATCGGATATTGACCGATCGACCCGAGCTGATCGACGCGTGGGAGGGATTTTCGGAAGATAACCGTTCAACCCCGGCTCCGTATCTGCGAGGTAACGAGGTCGGCGACTTCGACGGCAGCTACTCTTCGGTGATCATCCACGAGGATCGGGTCAGTGCCTGCATCGACTTCATCTTTCGCCGCGTAGTCGGGCTGAAACTCTCCGAGCGGGATTTTGCATGACGTTGCAAAACGAGGGCATGTGGTCGAGTCCCGGTCTAATGTGTAGCTGACCTGGGGTTTTTGCCGCGCGCCGTCGTCAGCCACCACATCAGAAGCCGGGCGCGACCCCGAGCACCTCCCGCGGTCACCAGTTCCGTGAGCCGGGGGACCCCTTGAAGGGCCCGACGACGGTACGTGTGATCCAGCCGCCGTAGAAGTCTCCGGGCTGGGGCGTGACGACCTCGCCGTCGACCGTGCACTCGTCCATCTGCTGTGCGTAGACGGCGACGCGGTCTCGGAGCGACTCGAATCCCGGCGACGGGCGCGGGTAGTTCCACGCGCTGGCGGACCGCAGCTCGACGCCGCCTCGCACGTCCAGATATCGCGCGGTTCCTTTGAACTCGCAGAACGATGAGCCGTCCGCGTCGGCCAGGGCGCCGGTCACGAACTCCGCTATCGGCAGGTAATAGACTGGCGGATGGCTGGTCTCGAGCACACGGACGACGTCTCGGGTCTCAACGATGAGCTGCCCGCCCAGACGGATCGTGACGGACGCGTCGACGCGCTCGATGCGCGGCGGCCGCGGGTAGTCCCACACGGACTCCTGTCCCGGTCCTGGGATCTCCGGGCGCGGTCGGGGCACCTGTTCACTCTATGTCAGCGGTGATTCACTGGAGTATGGCCGCCTCGCCGATGTTCCCGCTCGGATCGGTGCTGTTCCCCTTCGTGCCGATACCGCTGCGTGTGTTCGAGCCGCGGTATCTCACGATGGTCGGGCGACTGCTCGACGAGGACGAACCGGAGTTCGGCGTCGTCCTCATCGAGCGCGGACCCGAAGCCGGGGGCGGCGACCAGCGCGCCTCGGTCGGGACGATGGCGCGTCTGGTGAGCGCCGCCGCGCGCGCCGACGACCTGCTCATCATCGCCGTGGGGACCAGGAGGGTCACGGTCGAGCGCTGGGTCGATGATGACCCGTATCCCCAGGCCGAGCTCTCGACGCTGCCGGATCTGGAATGGTCCGAAGAGCTCGCACCCCTGCGGACTGAGGCAGAAGCAGTCGTCCGCCGTGTGATCGCTCGGGTCGCGGACCCGGACTCGGATGCCGACATCGAGCTGGCGGACGATCCCGTCGCAGCGGTATGGCAACTGGCGGCGATCGCCCCGCTGGGCGAGTACGACAGGTACACCCTGTTGAGATCGACATCGATGGGCGGGCTTCTGCGCCAGCTGATCGATCTGACCATCGAGGCCGAGGAGCTCTGGTCCGCCGAGTGACGCATCCGGCTACCGCTCACCTCCCCACGGCCGACTGACGCGAACGTCGTGGACGAGGTCTCGCGGCTCGAGCGCTCCGGAGTGCGTCCGGCAGGGCGCCTCCTCTGTCCACGATCGCAGGATGCGTTCTCCACGACTGCGCAGCACCGGGTATAAATGCATCTAAATAGGGATGATGTCCTGGCGGGCTCGCACGAGCCTTTCAGCCGGTGCGGCGATGGAGTATCGGATGGGTTCGGCGAACGACGACGTGGAGGCTCTCCTCTTCGAGAGCAAGACCACCGCTCCGCTCTTCGACGCGGCGTACGTTCACCGGCAGGACCTCATCGGGTCGCTCCGCGCCGGCAACTCCCGGATCGTCACGGTCGAGGCGCCCGCAGGATACGGGAAGACGTCGCTCCTCGCCGAGTGGAAGCAGGTCGAGGACCGGGCGACGGGGTGGCTCACGCTCCGTCAGGACGATGACGACCCGGCCGCCGTGATCCGCCTTCTCGCGCGGGTGTGCACGGCGTTCGCGTCGGAGGCCGAGTCGGTCTTCACACAGATCGCGACCACCCAGACGGGAGTGCTGAGCAGGCTGGCCCCGGCGCTGGCGCTCGCGCTCTCCCGGTGCGAACGGCCGTTCGTCCTGTTCATCGACGACGTCCACGTGCTGAAGACGGTCGGGTGCATCGACGCGTTGGAGGTGGCTCTGGCTCGGGTGCCGGCCGGATCGCAGGTGGTCCTGGCGAGCCGGCAGCACGTTGCGGCGTTGGCCCGGGAGCGGGTGGCGATGTCCGCGTCGAGGGTCGGAGCGGCCGAGCTGCGCATCGACGTCGCCGGGGCAGCGAGGATCGCCGCAGAAGCCGGCGCACGTGTAGCCCCCGGCATCCTTGCCGAATGGGTGGAGCGGTGCGATGGCTGGGCGGCCGGGCTGCACATGTACGCCCTGCTCTCGCGCAGCCGGCCGTTCGCCGTCACGAGCGACAACAGCGCGCTCGCCGACTACCTCTACCGGGAATGCGTGCGCGACCTCCCCGAGGACACCCGGCAGTTCCTGCTGCGCACCTCGATCCTCGGGACCCACATCCCGGACCTGTGCGACGCGGTCCTGGAGCGCACCGATTCGATCGGGGTCCTGCGCGACCTCGAATCGCGCCAGCTCTTCGTCACGGCGGACGCGGACGGCCGCGCCTACCGCCTGCATCCGCTGTTCAAGGAGTACCTGGCGGATCAGCTGCAGCTCGAGTCGGCTTCGCTCGTGCCGACGCTGCATGCCCGCGCGTCGCGTTGGTTCGCGGAGCGCGGCCAGCTCCCGGCGGCGATCGATCATGCGATCGCGGCGGGAGATTTCCCCACCGCGACCGCCCTGGTGACCGCCGCCGGCCTCCCGGCCTACGAGGCGGGGGAGAGCGCGACACTCGGCCGCTGGCTGCGCGAGATCGGCGACGCCAACCTCCTCGCGAACCCGTCAGCCGTCGTGGTGTTCGCCTGGTTCGCCGTCCTCGCAGGATCCGATGACGACGCCCGGAAGTGGGGAACCCTGTTGGGGATGGTTCCCGATCACGCCGACGCCGCCGGAATCAATGTCGCTTCGGCGAAGGCCATGATCCGGGCCATCATGATGCGCGACGGCATCGCCTCGGCCCTCGAGGACGCCGAGTTCGCCGCCGAGGTCGAACCGCTCGAGAGCCCGTGGCGGGACCCCGCCATCCAGATCCTGGGCAGCACCCTGCTCCACGCTGGCCACGAGGAGCGCGCGACGGTCGTGCTCAGCGAGGCGATCCACCTCGCTGGCGCCCACGGCAATCCGGCGTCCATCGTGATCTGCGAGTCCGAGTTCGCCTTCCTCGCGATCGAGGCCGGAGCGTGGGACCGCGCGACGCCGCACGTCGAGAGAGCCCTGGACACCATCCGTGCGGGAGGCATCGAAGGCTATGTCATGTCGGCGTACGCCCACGCGGCCGCCGCCTGTGTGGAGCTCCATGCCGGTCGACGGCTGTCGGGTGGACAGTACCTGGCCCGGGCGATGTCGGAACGTCAGCGCTGCGGGAGCGCCGTGCCGCTCCTCGGCATCCCGACACGGTTGCTCCTCGTCCGCGCACAGCTGATGGTCGGCGATGCGGACGCGGCGCGGATCCTCCTCGACGAGATCGACGACATCCTTCCGCCCGGTGTGCCGGGCGACGCCCTCGACGTGCGGATCGCGGCCGCGCGGGATCTGCTCGCCACGCACACGCGGACGCTGGAGCGTCGTGCAGAGTCGGTGGCGCTCACCGCGGCCGAGCAGCGGGTGCTTCCCTACCTTCAGACGCACCTGACCCGACCGGAGATCGCTGAGCGCCTGTACGTCTCGCCCAACACCGTCCGGACCCAGATCCGCGCGATCTTCCAGAAATTCGGCGTCTCGTCGCGGTCGGACGCGGTGCAGCGGGCGCTCGAGCTGGAACTGCTCGGCAAGGCGACCGAGCTCGTGCCGATCTGACGCTGATCTGCGTGGTGGCCGTCACCACCCGCGCAGCACCGCCGCCTTCGGCCCGGCCACGAGCGTGCGGGCGGGGACGTCCTCCGCGACGACGGCGCCCGCGGCGATCACGGAGTCGCGGCCGATGGTGACGCCGGGGAGGATGGTGGCGCCCGCGCCGATCCACACGTTCTCCTCGACGATGATGGGACCGCCGGTGAGCCAGATGCGACGGTCGTCGGTGCCGACGGGATGGCCGACGGTGATGAAGGTCGCCTTCGGCGCGACCATGACGCGCTCGCCGAGGCGGATGCCGGCGTAGTCGAGGAACGTGCAGTTCTGGTTGATGAACACCCGCTCGGCGAGCTCCAGGTTGCGGCCGTGATCGGTGAAGAACGGCGGATAGATGGTCGTCCGCGGTGGGAGCGGGCGACCGAGGATCTGCGCGAACAGTGCGGCCTTCCCCTCCTCGTCGTCGAAGGGGAGGACGTTGAGGCGGGAGGTCAGGGCCGTCACCTCGAGCACCCGCTCGGACATCGCCTGGAACTCGGGACTGTGGATGCGCATCAGCAGCTCGGACACTCCACGATCCTGGCGCGGTCCTGCCCTCGGCGGCAGCGGACACGCCCGCACCCGCCCAGGGCACGGCGCACGCTACGGTGGGGCTCGGACCACGCACATCCAGGAGGAACCTATGCCGTACGCCGTCGACTTCGAGAACGTCTCCACCGTTGGTCTGGAGTCGTCGCCGGTGGCGGACGCGCTCGCCGGGCTCCGCGCCAACGAGGCGCGCTACTTCCGCAACAAGTACGACCACGTCTTCACCGTCGGCAGCGCGGACGAAGAGAAGGAGGCGGTGGATCGGGTGGCGCGGGTCTTGAAGGAGGAGCGCGGCATCGTCATCGCCTCTCCGGCCCTCGAAGCCACCGACTTCGAGGTCGACGGGATCCGGATGACGTACGTCTTCTACGAGTCCGGGCTGTCGATCAACGTGATGTACACCCTGGCCGAGGGCGGCAAGCGCGCGGTGGGCTTCAAGCTCTCGGACGGGATGGACGTTCCGGAGGAGCTGTCGTCCTTCAAGTTCGCCCGGCAGAAGTCGCGCCTGGCCGGCACGATCCGCGGCTCGTATTTCGTGATCAAGGGCGAGTACTAGCCATATCGACCGTTCACACGACGGCGCGGACGAACTCCGCGACCGTCGAGACGATGAGGTCGCGCACGCCAGCCGCCCCGATCATGGAGGCCTTCGGCACCCGCATACCGTGATCGGCGCCCGGGACCTCGACGACGCGGATGCGGCCGGAGGCGCCCGGCCCGGGCGCGCCGACCTCCGCGGCGCCGACCTCCGCGGCGCCGACCTCGGCTGCGATCACGGACGCTGAACCGAACGGATCGCTTCCGCCTTGCACGACGAGCACGGGGACGACCGGTGCGAGGAGTTCGTCGAGCCGCGACCGCTCTGGCGTGCCGGGCGGGTGCAGCGGAAAGGCGAGGCAGACGACCGCCCGTGCGTCGAGCGCCGCGGCCGTGCGGCAGGCGACGCGCGCGCCGGCGCTCCTGCCGCCCACGACCAGGGGGAGGTCGCCGGCGAGCTCGCGAACCCGCGGCGCGGTCTCCCCCCACGCGACGTCGAGCGTCGCCGGCCGTGCCGCGACGCGTTTGCCTGCCACGCGCCACGGCTGTTCGTAGCGCACGACGGTGATGCGCTCGGCGGGGAGCCGGGCCGCCAGGGCGCCCAGGTCGACGGCGTCGATGCCTCCGCCGGCACCGTGGCCGAGCCAGAGCACCGCTGCCGGATCCTCGGCGGGGGAGACGGTCAGGCGGCCGGGGCCGACCGTGGTGGGGACGTCGATCTGCATGCACACGACGCTACCCGTCCCGGCCCGAGGAGGGCGGCCGGCGTCGTGACCTGTGGAGAATCGGGCGAGAGCCGGCGCTGTGGACGGAAATACGCACATCCACAGGCTCCGTCGCTCACGGCGGATCTTGTTTCCGCTCGTCGCCGGGCGCACCATGGAAGTGGCGAAGCGGGTGCCACGGGTCGGATGGGGTGATCACGATGGTCGCGGACTCACGGGTGTGCAGAGTGTGCGGAGAGCCGATCTCCGCGGAACGGCGGCTGGTGCCGACGTCACGCGGGGCCTGGACGGTGGTGACGGTGTCGGTCGGATGCCGGAATCCGCTGTGCCGGAAGGCCACGGCGACGCCACGACGCGCCGCCCCGCCGGGGACCGCCCTCGTCGCCTGACGCCGCCGGGGACCGCCCTCGTCGCCTGACGCCGCCGGCGACCGCCCTCACCCGGCGGCCGGCTCCGACGCGCCCTGCGGCCGCGTCCTCCCGGGTCGCACGAACACCAGCAGCGCCAGGTGCACCACCGCGAGAGCGGTCGCGACCCCGACGGCGGCCAGCCAGCTGCTCCCGGTCGCACCTCCGCTGAACAGCAGCCCGAGCACCGTGGTCGCGACGATCGCGCCGACGTAGCGCGAGGTCTGGAAGATCCCGGCGGCGACACCGCTGTCCTCCGGCCGGGCGGCCGAGTAGAGCGCCTGATTCATCCCGATGCTGACAACGCAATAGGGGATGCCGAGTGCGGCCGTGAGCAGCAGCACCACCCAGGGCGCGGTGGTCGCGGCGGCGACGGCGAGCAGGGCGGCGCCGACGACGAGGGCGACCGCGCCGGCGATCAGCGTCGGCCGCAGGCCCACGGACTCGATGGCGCGCGCGGCGAGCGGCGTGACGACGATCGTCACCGCCGCGAGCGGGAACATCAGCAGCCCGGCGACCCCCGCGCTGTAGCCGCCGTGGGTCTGCAGGTACTGCGGGAGTCCGAAGAAGGCGGAGTAGTACACGACGTTGAAGATCGCGAAGCTGAGGTAGACCAGCATCAGCCGCCGGTTCGCCGCGAGCAGCCGCAGGTCGAGGAACGGGTGCGCCGTGCGCAGCTCCCGCCAGACGAACAGGACGGCCGCGACCGCGCACACCGGCAGCAGCCACCAGAGCGGCTGCGGGTGCAGGTCGAGGAGGAAGATCAGCAGCGACGTCAACGTGGCGACGAACAGCAGGATGCCGGGGATGTCGGACTCGGCCAGGGTGCGCGCCAGCGGGGTGCGCTCCTGCTTCTCCGCCGTGCGCGGGGCAAAGAACCACACGCCGGCGAACGCGATCAGCGCCAGGGGGACGTTCACCCAGAAGATCGACTGCCAGCCGAGGAACGTGATCAGCGCGCCGCCGAGCACCGGCCCGATGGCGGCGCCCGAGGTGTTGGCGATCTGGATGCGGCCGAGCAGCCGGGGCGTTCCGACCCCGGAGGCGGCAGCGAGCGGCCGCAGCAGGGCGATCGCCGACGGGAACGCGGTCGCCGTCCCCACCGCCAGCGCCACCCGGCCGACGCAGACCGCGGCGAGGGATCCCGAGAACGGCGTGAGCACGCACGCGAGCACGACCACGAGCATCCCGAACAGGAACAGGCGGCGCGGGCCGAACCGGTCGCCGAGCCGGCCCATCAGCGGTTGGCCGGCCGCCGAGGCCAGATAGAACGACGTGATGACCCAGGTCACGGCCGTCACGCCCACCTCGAAGTCGTGCTGCAGCGGCACGAGGGCGACGGCGATCATCGACGAGTTGAGCGGGTTCAGCAGGGTGCCGAGGCTGAGTGCGGCGACGGCCGCTCCCGTGCGCGGGCGCGGGCGCGCCGGATCGTCGGAGGGGGTCACTCCGTCCACGCTACCCGGCCGCGCGGGCGGGCGCGGTCAGTCGGCGAGGTCGTCCGTCGTGACGGGGACGGTGGCGCGGTAGGGGTAGGCGGGCATCGACGAGTACTCCTCCTCGTCGGCCAGCTCGTACACGTCGTAGGCGAGGGCTCCGGCGAACAGGGTGGCGACGCGGATCTCCCCGGGCGGGCATCCGCCGATCAGGGGCACGACCACGACGCTGTCGAGGGTCCGGCCGTCCTCGTAGAGGAGGGCCGCTTTGATGGTTCGCGTGAGTGCGTCCATGACCGGACTGTACGGCGGTTCCCGCACCCCCGACTTGACGGCGCGCGGTGGTTCGGAGAAAGTGATCCCGAGAGGAAGGACTCGCGTGGGAACCTTGATCTACGACGGGGCAGACGGGTTCACGTTCGACGACCGTGTGCTCGCCCACCTCCAGGCGGTCGTCCAGACGAAGCTGCGGCGCCGGGAGGGCTTCCTTCTCATCTGGACGGATCGCACGGCCGGGTCGGACGGCGTGCTGCGCTCGATCTGGCTCGACCCGTCCATCTCGCTGCAGTTCGTGTTCGCCGGCACGGAGCTGCCGGAGCTGAACCGCGACTGGCTGACCCTGCTCGGCGAGCGGGCCAACAGCAACTCCGGTCTGATGCTGGAGGACGACCTGCGCGCGGAGATCCGCGAGGAGGTCCCGGAGGGGACCTACCGGGCGAGCAGGACGAGGAACGGAAAGCGCCGCGAGGGGGCCTGACGTGGGCCGGCTCATCTACGGCACCGCCCCTCAGCAGTACGAGTTCGACGACCGCACTCTGGCGCACATCAAGATCGCGGTGGTCACGAAGCTGCGGCGCCACGAGAGCTTCCTGCTGAACTGGCAGATCCCGGCCGAGTTGGGCGGGGGCCGGGTGAGTCTCTGGATCAGCCGCGACATCCCCTTGGCCTTCGTGTTCAGCGGGAGCCGGCCGCCGCGACTCAATGAGCGCTGGATGGATGCCCTGTTGCGGACCAGTCAGCGGACCGGGGGCATGGTGATCGTCTCCGAGGCGGAGGCCGAAGCGGTCGCCGACCACAGCGAGAGAGGGGACTGACCATGTCTTTCCAGGCATACCTCGACGCCGTCGAGGACAAGACCGGCAAGACGCCGCGCGAACTCGTCGCGGAGGCGAGGGAGCGCGGCTTCGGGCCGGGCACGAAGGCGGGCGAGATCCTCGCCTGGCTGAAGGACGACTACGGGCTCGGGCGCGGCCACGGGATGGCGATGGTGCACGTGATCACCAAGGGTCCCGAGATCGACACGAAATTCGTCGGAACGGACGGCGTCCACCGGGACGAGTCCTCGACGCTGTGGCTCGACGGGAAGGCGACGAAACCGGCCGGCTGAGCGCGGCCGGCCCGAGCGCGGGCCGGCTGAGCGCGGCCGGCTGAGCCGACCGCCCCGCCGCGATCAGGGCAGCAGCGCGAGCTTGCCGCCTGGGTGACCCTCCTTCAGGAACGCGAGGGCCTCCGGCGCCTCGGCGAGCGGGTAGGTCCGCGCCACCGGGACCTGGAGGCGGCCGCTTCCGGCCAGCTCGAGCAGGCTTCCGCGCACCGAGTCGCGGAACGCCTGGCTCTCCGGCTGCGCGCCGAAGACGGCGTGGAATCCTTCCTCCTCCGCCCGCTGGGCGGCCACGATCGTCACGATCCGGTTCCGGTCGGGGACGAGTTGGAGCGAGACATCGACGGCCTCCTCGGTGCCGACCGTGTCGAGCGCCGCCGCGATCGGGCCCTGTGCGGCCTCGGTCGCCCGCTCGGCGAGTCCCGGTCCGTAGGCGATCGGCAGGCCGCCGAAGCGCCGCACCCGGGCGAAGCTGGCTTCGCTCGCCGTCCCGATCACGCGGGCGCCGATCTCGACCGCCTGCTGCAGGATGCTGACGCCGACCGCGCCGGAGGCCCCGTGAACCAGGATGGTCTCGCCCGCCCGCACGCCGGTCACGTCGAGCATCTGGGCGGCCGTCGTGCCGACGAGCAGGAGGTTCGCGGCCTCCTCGTCGGCGAGCCGGGCGGGTTTGGCGAACACGTCCTTCGCCGGAACGGTCACGGCGGTGGCATAGCCGCCCTGGATGCGGAACGCGACGACCGCGTCGCCGACGGTTCCGCCGCCGGATGCGATCTCGGTGTCCGGACCGATGGCGGAGAGGACGCCGGCCACCTCGTAGCCGATCGGGACCGGGAGTTCCAGGCCCTCCCGCGGTGCGGACACATGCTTGTAGTCCGCCGGATTGACGCCGGCGGCACGCACCTCGATCGTCACCTCGCCCTGGCGGGGATCCGGGAGCTCGATCTCCGCGAACTCCCACGTCTCCGGCCCGCCCCAGCGGGTCGCTCGCCACTGTCGTGCTGTCTTCTGGCTCGCCATGCTCGCAGTCAACTCCCGCAGGCTGTGCGCCGGCTCAACACAGGCCGAGCGACCGGTCGCTTCACCGGCCGGTCGCTTCACCGGCCGGCCAGGCCCCTCAGCGGGCGGAGACGGGGTCCGTCGCCCGGCCGCTGTGCCGCGCGCGGCGCGGACGGGTCGGTGCGAGTCGCAGCATCTGGGCCGTCGAGCTGTCGTCCAGCTCGACGAGGTCGCCCCGCGACTTGATGAAGTCGCTGAAGGAGCGGTATCCGAGGGCCTTCTCGCTGAAGGACGGGTCCATCCGCTTCATCTGCCCCTTCACCGTCGAGCTGTGCAGCCACGGCGAGTCGTCTTTCTCGTGCCCCAGCTGCATGGCCCGGGCGAGGAGGCGGGTGGCGACGTGCTGCGGGTCCTCGCTCTGCTCCTCGTCCGCGTCGGCCACGCTGGCCGCCGGGGTGGACCGTTTGCGGCTGCCCCGCTTCGCGCGCGGCGCCGCCTCGGCGACGGCCTCCGTGGTGGGAGCGGACGAGTCGGCCTCGCCGGAGCCGGCAGCGGCGCCGTCGGCGGCGGCGCCATCGGGTGCTTCCTGCTCGCCGGCGTTCTCGGCGGCGACCTCCGTGACCGGCTCGATGCCGGGCGCGACCTCGACATCGTCGGCGTCCGCCGCCTCGTCGCGGGCGATGCCGGGGAGGTCGTCGTAGCTGACGAACTCGTCGCACGCCGCGGCGAGCGACTTGGCCGTCGAGCCGGCCACGCCGATCCCGATCACGTAGCGGCCGAGGCGCTTCACCCGCTGGGCCAGCGGGATGTAGTCGGAGTCGCCCGCGACGATCACGACGTGCGTGAGCTCCGGGAGCCGGAAGAGGTCTTCGACCGCGTCGACCGCGAGCCGGATGTCGGCGCCGTTCTTGGCGTAGGCGGCGGCCGGGAAGAGCTGCACCAGATCGACCGCGCGGCCGACGAGCTGGCCGCGGTACTCGGCGTTGACGGCCGACGACCAGTCGGCGTACGCCCGGGTCAGCACCAGCGTTCCGAACGACGAGGAGAAGTCGATCACCGCGCCCAGATCGACGCGCGCCTCTGCCAGCTTCTCGGCGAAGCCCGCCTTCGGTGCCGTCGAACTCGACTTGGGGCGGTCGCGCATGTAGGAGCCGCGGCCGTGCACCTGGTCGTAGCGGGATATGACGATGTTGTCGAAGTCTATGTAGACAGCGACACGGCCGTCTCCGGGTTCACTCATGCTGCCACGATAGCTTGCGGCCGCCGTGAGCAGACCGGGTGGACGCGAGGTGTGGACGGCCGGCGGGGCTGTGGATGGGCGCCCAGGCCGGGTCGCCCATCCACCCGCCGGTGGGGTCTGCGCGCCCGTCAGGCCCGTGCGTACCGGTCCGCCACATCGAGCGCCGCGTCGATCGCGGCGAGACCGCGTCGCAGCTCGTCCTCGCCGATGACCAGCGGCGGCGCGACGTGCACGCGGTTGAAGTGGGTGAACGGCCAGACGCCGGCCGCCTTGCACGCCGCCGCGACCTCGGCCATCGGCGCAGCATCCGGCCCGGCCGCGTTGAACGGCACCAGCGGCTCCCGGGTCTCGCGGTCGCGCACCAGCTCCAGCGCCCAGAACAGCCCGCGGCCGCGCACCTCGCCCAGCGACGGGTGCCGCTCCAGCCACGAGCGCAGCTCGGGTTCGACAACGCGCGAACCCAGGTCGCGGACCCGGTCGAGGATGCCGTCCCGCTCGAACACGTCGAACGTGGCGACGCCGGCCGCGCACGCGAGCGGATGCCCGGAGTAGGTGAGGCCGCCCTGGAACGCGACATCGTCGAACTGCGCGGCGATCGCATCCGAGATGACGACACCGCCGAGCGGCACGTACCCCGAGTTGACGCCCTTCGCGAAGGTGATGAGGTCGGGCACCACGTCGAAAGCGTCGACGGCGAACCACTCGCCGATCCGGCCGAAGCCGACCATGACCTCGTCGGCGATGTACACGATGCCGTACCGGTCGCACAGCTCCCGGACGCCCGCCAGATAGCCGGGCGGGGGAACGAGCACGCCGTTCGTGCCGACCACGGTCTCGGCGATGAGCGCCGCGATCGTGCCGGCTCCCTCCAGCACGATGACGTTCTCCAGGTGCTCCAGCGCGCGCTGCGTCTCCTCCTCCGGGGAGGTGGAGTGGAACGCGCTCCGGTACGGGTACGGGCCGAAGAAGTGCGCGACCGACGGGTCGCCCGGCTCGTTCGCCCAGCGTCGCGGGTCGCCGGTGAGGGCGATCGCGGTGGAGGTGCCTCCGTGGTACGAGCGGTACATCGACAGCACCTTGCGGCGTCCGGTCACCCGGCGCGCGAGGCGCACCGCGTACTCGTTCGCGTCGGCGCCGCCGTTCGTGAAGAAGACCTTGTTCAGCGTGCCCGGCGCCACCTCGGCGATGCGCCGTGCGAGCTCGCCGCGCACGTCGTTGGCCATCGACGGCTGCACCGTCGCCAGGCGCCCGGCCTGCTGCTGGATGGCCGCGACGAGGTCGGGGTGCTGGTGCCCGAGGTTGACGTTCACCAGCTGCGAGCTGAAGTCGAGGTACGCGTTGCCCTCGTAGTCCCAGAACGTGGAGCCCTCGCCCGCGGCGATCGGCAGCGGGTCGATCTTCGCCTGCGCGCTCCACGAGTGGAAGACGTGCGCGCGGTCGTCGCTGCGCACCTGGCGCTCGGCCTCCGCATCGCCGAACGGATGCTCGACGCCGTGCCGGTCGAGGTAGCCGGTCCGTGTTCCGGTGGTCGGGATGGTGTCTGTCATCGTCGTCTCCTCACTCCTGCGTCTTGGGGGCTCACGCGTTCCGGGGGCTCACGCGTTCCCGGGGAACGCCAGCTCGATGCGCGAGTGCAGGGGATCGGGCCAGCGCGTGGTGACCACCTTGCTCCGCGTGTAGAAGTGGAACGACTCGGGGCCGTAGATGTGCGAGTCGCCGAACAGCGAGTTCTTCCAGCCGCCGAACGAGTACGCGCCGACCGGGACGGGGATGGGCACGTTGATGCCGACCATCCCGACCTCCACCTCGAACTCGAAGCGGCGCGCCGCTCCGCCGTCGCGGGTGAACAGGGCGACCCCGTTGCCGTACGGGTTGGCGTTGACGAGCTCGATCGCCTCGTCGAACGTGTCGACCCGGACGACCGACAGCACCGGTCCGAAGATCTCGTCGTCGTACGCCTTCATCCCCGGCTTTACGCCGTCGAGCAGGCTGACGCCGATGAAGAAGCCGTCGCCGTCGAAGGAGCGGGCGGTGCCGTCCTCGACGACCGTCGCGCCCTCCGCCGCGGCGCCCGTCACGTAGGAGGCCACCTTGTCGCGGTGCTCGCGCGTGATCAGCGGTCCCATCTCGCTGGCCGGATCCGTGCCGGGGCCGATCCGCAGGGCGCCGAGGCGCGCCTGGATGGCCGGGACCAGCCGGTCGCCGACGTCGCCGACGGCGACCACCACGCTGACCGCCATGCAGCGCTCGCCGGCCGAGCCGTACGCTGCCGAGACCGCCGCGTCGGCGGCCGCGTCGATGTCGGCGTCGGCCAGGACGACCATGTGGTTCTTGGCGCCGCCGAGCGCCTGGACGCGCTTGCCGTTGGCCGAGGCGCGCTGGTAGATCGAGCGGGCGATCGGCGTGGAGCCGACGAAGCTGACCGCGGCGACATCGGGGGAGTCGAGCAGGGTGTCCACCGCCTCCTTGTCTCCGTGGACGACGTTGAGCACGCCGTCGGGCAGGCCGGCCTCGCGGAACAGCTTCGCCAGGAAGACGGACGCGCTCGGGTCCTTCTCGCTCGGCTTCAGCACGACGGTGTTGCCGCACGCGATGGCGCTGGCGACCATCCACAGCGGCACCATGACCGGGAAGTTGAACGGGGTGATGCACGCGACGACGCCGACCGGCTGCTTGACGCTGTGCACGTCGATGCCGGTGGACACCTGCTCGCTGTACTCGCCCTTGAGCTTGTCGATCAGACCGCTGGCGAACTCCACGTTCTCGAGCCCGCGGCCGATCTCTCCCGCGGCGTCCGAGAGCACCTTGCCGTGCTCGCTCGTGACGATCGCGGCGAGCTCGTCGCGGCGCTCCGTGAGCAGGTGGCGGAGCCGGAACATCACGTCGGCGCGCTTGGTGAGGCTGGTGGCACGCCAGCCGGGGAGGGCGGCGCGCGCTGCGGCGATCGCCCGCTCCGTCTCGGCGGCGTCGGCGAGCGCGACCTCGTGCTGGCGCTCGCCGGTGGCCGGGTTGAACACCGGGCCGGTGCGCAGGGCGCCGGCCGGCTCGGCGGTCTCTTCGCCGGCGATGACGTGACGGATCAGGGCCACGGGGATCCTCCTCGTGCTTCGGCCGGACGTTCTGCCCGGCACTGACAGTAAGCTTGTCTCCCAATGATCACAGAGCAGGGGCGGTAGCAGGGATGCCAGATCGTCGGGACCCGCAAGCGGGCCGAACAGTTCGTCCGGATGCCTCCGCGCCGTCGTCCTCCGTGCTGCCGACCGTGCGCGAGGTGCTGCGCATGGAACCCGTCGCCGTCGCCCTGCCCGAGGTGCTCACCGGCCGGGAGCGGCTGGATGCGCCGGTGCGCTGGGTGCACGTGGCCGAGACGGCGGAGGCGGCCCGGCTGAGCTCAGGGGGCGAGCTGCTGCTCGCCACCGGCGTGGGCTGGCCGTCCGACGACGCGGCGCTCCGCCGGCTCGGACGCGTGCTGGTCGACGCCGGCGTCGCCGGGCTCGTGCTGGAGCTGGGGGCGCCGATGCCCGCCGCACCGCCCGCCCTGGTGCAGGAGTTCCAGGCCGCGGGGCTGCCGTTCGTCGTTCTGCACCGCGAGGCGCGGTTCGTCGCGATCACGGAGGCCGTGCACTCCCGCATCATCGCGGAGCAGATGGTGGCATTGCGGGCGCGGGACGACATCCACGCGCTCTTCACGGGCCTGAGCCTGCGGGGCAGCCCGGCCGACTTCATCGTGGAGCAGGCGGCGCGCGTGCTGGGGTCGCCGGTCGTGCTGGAGGACACCAGCCACCGGGTGATCGCGGCCAGCGGGCTGACGGCGAGCGCGGTGGCGGCGAGCGGGGTGGCGGCGAGTGGCGTTGCCGCGAGCGGGACCGGGATGGGTGGCGTCCCTGCGAGCGGCGGCGGTGCAGCGTCCGCTCCCGCGAACGCATCGGGCGAGGACGAGCTGGCCGGCTGGGAGCAGCGGTCGCGGGCGGCGCACCGGTCGGCGGAGGCCGGGTGGACGATCGTCCCGGTCGAGGCGCGGGGCATGCGCTGGGGACACCTCGTCGGGCTGCCGGGGGAGCCGCATCCCGCCGGGCGTTCCAACGTGCTCGAGCAGGCCGCTGTCGCGCTCGCGCTCAGCCGGCTCTCCGACCGCGACGAGGACGAGTGGACGCGGCGCAGCCACGACGCGCTGCTCGCGGCGCTGCTCGGCCGCCGGTTCGCGGGGGAGGGCGGGGTCACCGCGCGGTTCGAGGCGGCGGGGTTCCCCCTCGCCGGGCGGCGGGTCGCCGGGGTGGCGGTGCGGCTGCGCTCGGGCACGCTGCCCGTCCCCGCCGCCGCGCGGGCGGTGGAGGCGGCTCGGGCGGCGGGCGTCGACGCGGTCGCCGGTCGGCATCCCGAGCAGCCGGGGACCCTCGTCGTCGCGGTCTCGGCGCGGCCGGGACGGCAGCTCGGGGATGCGCTGTTCGGCTCGATCGCGGACGCCGTCGGCTCTGTGCGCCTCGACGACCCGGCGGCGGTCGTCGCGGTCGGGTCGGACGCCCGAGGGATCACCGGGCTGCTGTCATCCCTGGAGGAGGCGGTCGAACTGGCGGCCGGGTCGGCCGCGCGCACCGACTCCCGCCTCGGCCGGCGCCCGCTCATCCAGCGCGTGCAGCACCGCCCCCTGCTGCGGCTTGTCAACGCGCTCGGGAGCGATCCGCGGCTGCTGGAGCACACCGAGCAGTTGCTGCGGCCGCTGATCGAGCACGACCTCGCGACGGGCGGCGACCTCGTCGAGGTGCTGCGCGCCTACCTCAGCCATCCCGGCAACCGGACGCGCGCGGCGGCGGCGAGCCACCTGTCCCGGTCGGTCTTCTACCAGCGCATCGCCCTGATCGAGGACCTGCTCGGGATGGACCTGGACGACGGCGAGACCGTCGCGGCCCTCCACGCCGCGGTGCTGACCCGGGGGCGCACGGCGACCTGACGGCGCCGGTCAGGAGTCGAAGCCGAGGCCGACCGCATCCAGGGTGCGCAGGAAGGCGTTGCGGTGGCCGGCCCGGTGGTCGGCCTGATCGAGGGACCAGCGGGTCAGGTTGATGCCGAGCGCCGCGGCCGGTTCCGGCGGGAACGGGAGGGGACGGGTGCGCACCATCTCCAGCTCGGTCCGCTCGGTCGTCCGCCCGGCGAGCAGGTCGAGCATCACCTTCGCGCCGAAGTGCGTCGCGGCGACCCCGAGGCCGGTGTAGCCGGCCGCATAGGCGACGCGTCCCTCCCGCGCGGAGCCGAAGAACGCGCAGAACCGGCTGCAGGTGTCGATCGCGCCCGCCCAGCGGTGCGTGAACGTCAGCCCCTCCAGCTGCGGGAACGTCGTGAAGAAATGCCCGGCCAGGCGCTGGAACGACGCCGGGCGGTCCTCGTACGCCGACCGCACCCGGCCGCCGTAGTGGTACACCGCGTCATAGCCGCCGAACAGGATGCGGTCGTCGGCGGTCAGGCGGTAGTAGTGGAACTGATTGGCCGAGTCTCCGATGCCCTGCCGGCCCTCCCAGCCGATCGACCGGCGCTGGGAGGCGCTGAGCGGTTCGGACATGAGCACGTAGTCGTACACGGGCACGGTCGCGAGCCGGTTCCGCCGCAGCAGGCTCGGGAAGACGTTGGTCGCGAGCGCGGTGCGCCGCGACCGCACGGTGCCGGTGGGCGTCTCGAGCACCGTGCCGTCGCCGATGCTCTCCACCGGGCTGCGCTCGAAGATCTCGACGCCGGCGTCGCTGCACGCCTGCGCGAGCGCGCGCACCAGTTTCGCGGGGTGGACGAGCGCCGAGTCGCGCGTGCGCAGCAGGGCGGCCTCGTAGGTCGGCGAGTGCACGAGCGCCTGGGCCGCATCCCGATCGAGGAAGGTCGCATCCGGCCCCTCCGACTCCCGGAGCCACGGGACCTGGTGCGGTTCGGTCGCGACGTCTAGGGCGCCATTGCGCTCGAACTCGGCGTCGAGCCGCAGCTCGGCGACCGTCTGCTCGATCTCGTCGAGGTTGCGCATCCCGAGCCGCTGCAGCTCGTCGAACTCGCCGGGCCAGCGGGTGCGGCCGTTCTCGTCGCCGTGCGTGAGGCTCGCCTCGCAGAAGCCGCCGTTGCGGCCGGACGCCGCCCAGCCGACGCGCCGGCCCTCGAGCAGGACGACCCGTGCGGACGGATCCTCGCGCTTGGCGAGCAGCGCCGTCCACAGCCCGGTGTACCCGCCGCCGACGACGGCCAGGTCGCAGCCGATGTCGCCGTGCAGGCGGGGATGGCGCTCGGCGGGGGCGTCCTCCGTCCAGAACACGGCCTGCCTGCTGGGGGCGAGCGCGTGCCGCACGACGGAGGCGTCGGGACGCTGTCGTTCGAAGACGGTGCTGGTCCGGGATGGGCTCACGCCGCCATTCTGCCCGACCGCGCGTCGGCCGTTCGTCGGGAAAGTCGCGGTGCGCCGTCCAATCCGTCCGACAGGTCTCACCGGATCCGCGGCTGAGGGTTCTCGCACGACGCGGCGGGTGCGCGAAACGTCCGAACAAGTAATGTTGGCCGCGCACCACGAAGGGAGGCGGACGTGAACCACGGAGCGGGGCGCGTGACCATCGCGGGGCTGGCCGAACAGCTCGGCCTCTCGAAGGCCTCCGTGTCGTACGCCCTCAACGGGCTTCCCGGTGTGAGCGACGAGACGCGCGAGCGCGTGCTCGCCCTGGCGGAGCAGCTGGGATGGCATCCCAGCTCGTCCGCGCGCGCCCTGTCGCGGGCGCGCTCCGACACGATCGGCATCGTCCTGCGGCGCGACCCCAGCCTGCTCGGGGCGGAACCGTACTACATGAGCCTGCTCGCCGGCGTCGAGTCCGAGCTGGCGGAGACCGGCCAGTCGCTGCTGCTGCGCATGGTCGGCACGGACTCGGGCCAGGAGGTCGCCGCCTACCGCCGGTGGAGCGCGGAGGCGCGGGTGGACGGCGTGATGCTCTTCGACATCACGTTCGACGACCCGCGGCCGCGGCTGCTGGAGGAGCTCGGCCTCGCGTTCGTGCTGCACGGCAACCGGGAGGCGGTCGCGCCGGGCAAGGTGCTGCTCTACGACGCGCGGGCCGACGCCGGCCTGCTCGTCGAGCACCTGGCCACCCTCGGCCACCGGCGGGCGCTGCACATCGCCGGACCCGCCGAGTTCGAGCACGAGCAGGACCGGCGGGACGCCGTCGCCGCCCGCGGAGAGGAGCTCGGGCTCGCGTTCTCGTTCGCGGCCTCCGACTACTCGATGGAGTCGGGGGAGCGGATCGCGGCGGAGCTCCTGACCGCCGACGCGTCGATCACGGCGGTGCTCACCTCCAACGACCTGCTCGCCCTGGGGGCGCAGACCGCGCTCACCCACGCCGGGCGCGAGGACGTCGCGATCGTCAGCTGGGACGACTCCCTGCTCTGCCGGCTCGGCACCCGCCCGATCACGGCCCTCGACCGCTCCCCGGAGGAGCAGGGGCGCCGGTCGACGCGCCTGCTGCTCGATCAGCTCGCCGGCCGGCCCGCATTCGACCGCCGAGCCCGGCCGAGCCGGCTCGTGCCGCGCGCGACGAGCATCCGCGCAGGCGAGCACGCCGCCCGCTGAGCGCAGCGATCTCCCGCGAGGTGCTCGCAGTCGCGGGCAACACGCCGCGTCGCGCCGCATCTGCGAGCACTTCGCGCCGCATCCCGGACGGAGGGGCGAACGGGCGGTATACCCTCGGACGAGGTGAAGTCAAGGATTGACACCTGAACCGGTTAAGTTAGGCTCAGCGTGGCGCTCCCGGGTCCGGCTCTCGCACCAGGGCCGGGATCGCCCCCATCAAGAGACGAAGGAGTCACAATGAGGAAACGCGCCATCGCCGTCGCGGCACTGGCCGCAGCGGTCTCGCTCGTGGTCGCGGGCTGCAGCAGCTCGGGATCCGGAGGGTCGTCCAGCGGATCGACGCTCACGTACTGGGCGAGCAACCAGGGGACGAGCCTCGACAACGACAAGCAGGTCCTCACCCCCGTCCTGAACGACTTCACGAAGCAGACCGGCATCAAGGTCAAGCTCGAGGTCATCGGCTGGAACGACCTGCAGACCCGCATCCAGACGGCCGTCACGTCGGGCCAGGGCCCGGACGTCCTGAACATCGGGAACACCTGGGCCGCCTCCCTGCAGGCGACCGGCGCGTTCCTGCCGTTCGACGACGCCAACATGAAGGCGATCGGCGGAAGCGACAAGTTCGTGAAGGCCGCGCTCGACACCGGCGGCGCCGAGGGCAAGCCCGTCACCAGCGTCCCGCTGTACGGCCTCGCCTACGGCCTGTACTACAACAAGAAGATGTTCACGGACGCCGGCGTGCAGCCGCCGACGACGTGGGAGGAGCTGGTCGCCGCGGCGAAGAAGCTCACCAACGGCAGCCAGTACGGTTTCGCCCTCGCAGCGGGCAGCTACACCGAGAACGTCCACTTCGCGTTCATCAACTCGGCCCAGAACGGCGGCGAGTGGTTCGACAAGAAGGGAAACCCGACGTTCGACAGCCAGGCGAACATCGACGGGATCAAGCGCTACCTCGACCTGATGCAGACCGACAAGGTCGTCAACCCGTCCAACGCGCAGTACGACAACGGCGTGCAGGCGGTCAACGACTTCGCCACCGGCAAGGTCGCGATGATCCTCAGCCAGAACAACGCCGACGCCTCGATCGTCGCCAACGGCATGAAGAACGACCAGTACGGCGTCGTCCCGTTCCCGGCTCCCGAGGGTGGCAAGGACATCGCCACCTTCATCGCGGGCATCAACCTGTCGATCTTCAAGAACACCAAGCAGAAGGATGCGGCGCTCAAGTTCGTCAAGTACATGACGAGCGAGGACGTCCAGTCCACGCTGGGCAAGCCGTACGCGAGCCTGCCGGTGCTGAAGGACGCCAAGCCGGTCTTCACCGACAACGCCGAAGAGGCCGCGACGTTCCAGAAGATCTACAACGACATGTCCAAGCCGCTCCCGCTGGTGCCGGCCGAGGACCAGTTCGAGAACACCGTCGGCAAGGCGATGAACGACATGTTCGCCAAGATCGCCACCGGCAGCACGGTCTCCGACGCCGACATCAAGTCGGCGCTGCAGAACGCTCAGGACCAGGTCAAGCAGTCGCTCGGCGGCTGACACCCGGAGACCAGCTCGCCGGGCGGGGCGCGGCCACCGCGTCCCGCCCGGCGGACAGCCACACCCCCAAGGAGACTCATGTCGACGACGACAGACGTCCGCGGCCCGGCGCGCAGCGTTCCGGCCGCCGCAGCAGCACCGCCCCAGCCCAAGCGCCGCCGCCCCAAGGGATGGTGGCTGCCCTTCATCCTGCTCGCACCGGCGATCGTGTTCGAGCTCCTCATCCACGTCGTCCCGATGCTCACCGGCATCTGGATCAGCTTCACGCAGCTGACCAAGTTCTACATCGCCAACTGGGGCGAGGCGCCGTTCGTCGGCCTCAAGAACTACGCGGTCGCGCTCGACTTCAACGGCTCGGTCGGCGCCGGGCTGCTTCGCTCGTTCCTCGTGACCGTCGGCTTCACCATCCTCGTCGTCGGCCTCTCCTGGGTGCTCGGGATGGCGGCCGCCGTCTCGCTGCAGGGCCGGTTCCGGGGGCGCGCGTTCTTCCGCACGCTGTTCCTCGTGCCGTACGCCCTCCCGCTCTACGCCGGCATCATCACCTGGAAGTTCATGTTCCAGAAGGACACCGGCGCCATCAACCACTTCCTCTTCGACAACCTGGGGCTGCCGGGCGACAAGCCGTTCTGGCTGATCGGCGGCAACGCCTTCTGGTCGATCGTGATCGTCGCGATCTGGCGGCTCTGGCCGTTCGCGTTCCTGATGCTGATGGCGGGACTCCAGTCCATCCCGGCCGAGGTGTACGAGGCCTCCGCGGTCGACGGCGCAAAGCCCTTCCGGCAGTGGCGGGCGATCACGCTCCCCATGCTGCGTCCGGTCAACTCGGTCCTGCTGCTCGTCATGTTCCTGTGGACGTTCAACGACTTCAACACACCATTCGTGCTGTTCGGGAGCACCGCCCAACCCGCGGCGGGCGACCTGATCTCCTTCCACATCTACAACGCCTCGTTCCTGACCTGGAACTTCGGCTCGGGAGCCGCGATGAGCGTCCTGCTGCTGCTGTTCCTGCTGATCGTGACCGGCGTCTACCTGCTCACCGTCAACCGGAGGAACCGCAATGCGTGAGACCCGCTCTTCCCACGTCTTCCGCTGGGTCACCATCGCCGTGCTGACCGTGTTCACGGTCGTGCCGCTGTACGTCATGATCACGTCGTCGGTGAAGCCGCTCTCGGAGGTGCAGTCCGCCTTCACGTGGTGGCCGCAGACGATCACGTTCCAGCCGTTCATCGACATGTGGTCGACCGTCCCGCTGGCGTCGTACTTCGTGAACTCGCTCATCGTGTCGAGCGCCGCCACCCTGATCTCGCTGGTCATCGCGGTGTTCGCCGCGTACGCCGTCTCGCGGTACCGGTTCAAGGGCCGGAACGTGTTCACCACGACGGTGCTGTCGACGCAGATGTTCCCCGGGGTGCTCTTCCTGCTCCCGCTGTTCCTGATCTTCGTGAACATCAACCAGGCGACCGGCATCCAGCTCGTCGGCACCCGGTGGGGCCTCATCATCACGTACTTCACGTTCGTGCTGCCCTTCTCGATCTGGATGCTCGCGGGATACTTCGACGGCATCCCGCGCGACCTGGACGAGGCCGCGAAGGTCGACGGCTCCGGTCCGATGGGCGCGCTGTGGCACGTGGTGCTCCCCGCCGCGCGCCCCGGCCTGATCGCGGTCGCGATCTACTCGTTCATGACCAGTTGGGGCGAGGTGCTGTTCGCATCCGTGATGACGACGGACGAGAACAGGACGCTCGCGGTCGGCCTGCAGCTGTACTCGACCCAGACGAACGTCTACTGGAACCAGATCATGGCGGCGTCGCTGGTCGTGTCCATCCCGATCGTCGTCGCGTTCCTGCTGCTGCAGCGCAACTTCGTGGCCGGTCTGACCGCCGGCGCCGTGAAGTGACGCGCGCCCGCATCCCCTCCTCCCTCTGAAAGGCACCATGGATCGCCCATCCCCGGTCTTGCAGGTCGACGACGCCCCCGTGGTGTGGCTCGGCGCCAACTTCTGGTCGCGCAGCGGCGGCCCGCTCATGTGGACGCGGTACGACGCGGCGCTCGTGCGGGAGGAGCTGCGCGTGCTGGCCGAACACGGCCTGAACATGACCCGCTCCTTCTTCTACTGGCCCGACTTCCACCCGACCCCGGACTCGCTCGACGAGCAGTGCGTCGCGAACTTCGCCGACTTCCTCGACGCCCACACCGAGGTCGGGATGACGACGGTCCCGACGTTCCTCGTCGGGCACATGTCCGGAGAGAACTGGGATCCGGCCTGGCGCGACGGCCGCGACCTGTACCGGGACGTCTGGTTCGTCGGCCGGCAGGCCTGGTACGTGCGGGAGCTGACGGCGCGGTTCGCCGCGCATCCCGCGGTCGCCGGCTGGCTGCTCACCAACGAGGTGCCGATCTACGGCGGGGAGGCGCCGCGTCCCATCGTCGACGCGTGGGCGTCGCTGCTGGTGGATGCGGTGCGCGCAGGCGGAGGGACGCAGCCGGTCGCGGTCGGCGACGGCGCCTGGGGCATCGAGACGACCGGCCACGACAACGGGTTCTCGGTGCGCGACCTGGCGGCGTTCACCGACTTCATCGGGCCGCACGTCTACCGGATGGAGACCGACCAGGTGCGTCAGCACCTCAAGGCGGCGTTCATCGCGGAGCTGGCGGCGACCGACGGTCTGCCGGTCATCATGGAGGAGTTCGGCCTGACCAGCGACTTCGTCTCGGATGCGGGGGCGGCCTCCTACTACCGGCAGCTGCTGTACTCGACCCTCCTGGCCGGCGCGACCGGCTGGATCGCGTGGAACAACACCGACTACGACGACCTCGCCGATCAGCGGCCGTACTCGCACCATCCCTTCGAGATGCACTTCGGGATCACCGACCGGCACGGCAACCCGAAGCCCCCGCTGCGCGAACTCGCGCGTTTCGCGCAGGACCTCGCCGCGATCGAGCTGCCCGCCGTGCGGAGGGCCCCGGTGGATGCGGCGCTCGTCGTCCCCTCGCACCTCGCCGAGGACTACCCGTTCACGCAGGAAGAGGAGCGCGCCCACATCGTGGCGACGGGGGAGCAGGCCTACGTCGCCGCGCACGAGGCGCACATCCCCGTCGCGGTGGTGCGCGAGAAGGAGGACGGCGGTCTGCCGGCCGGGTACGGGCTGTACCTGCTGCCGTCGGTCAAGCAACTGTGCGCCACCTCGTGGGAGCAGCTGGTGTCGCTCGCCCGCGACGGCGCGACCGTGTACGCGTCGTACGCGCACGGGCCGAGCGGTGTGCAGCGTGGACCGTGGTGGGCGCACACGGAGGAACTCTTCGGCGTGCGGTTCGACAGCGCGTACGGGCTCGCCGAGCCGGTGACGGACGCGACCGTGACCGTGCGGTTCACGGAGGCGTTCGGGTCGATCGCCGCGGGGACCGAGCTGTCGTTCGCGGCGGCGGGGAACGAGAACGGACGCACGTACCTCCCGGTGCGGGCGACCGCGGGCCGCGTCGTCGCGGTGGATGCGCACGGCCGGCCGGCGATCGTGGTGCGCGATCACGGCGCCGGGCGCGCGGTGCTGTCGACCTATCCGCTCGAGTACTTCGCGTCGGCGCAGGCCCGGGTGAACCCGGAGGAGACCTGGCGGCTGTACGACGCCCTCGCCGCCGTCGCGGACGTGGAGCGGGATGTCCGCATCGACGATCCGCGCGTGTTCGCGGACGCGCTGGTGCACGAGGACGGCCGCTGTTTCGTGTTCTTCGTGTCGCAGCACGACACTCCGGTGACCGTCGAGCCGACTGTCACCGGCGGCGAGCTGCGCACGCTCGACGGCGACGCATCCCCGTCCATCGCGCTCGACCCCTATGGCGTCGCCATCCGCCTCCTCGCCCTCGACTGACGCCCCGTCTCTCGCGGGCCTCCGCCCACCGTCGAGTCCGCAAACTTTGCACGCCCGCGCCGCGTGTCGCGTGCAAAAATCGCGGACTCGACGGTGGGGGGTGGGGGCTAGGGGCGGGGAGCGGGGGCGTGGCGGTCGAGGAAGGCGTAGACCTCGGTCGCATCGACGCCCGGGAAGGTGCCGGTCGGGAGCGCGGCGAGCAGGGACGTGGGAGTTCGGGCGGCCGGCCAGGCCATCCCCTCCCAGCGCTCGGCGAGAGCTTCGGGCGGCCGGCGGCAGCACGACTCGTCCGGGCAGCGTGAGACGGCGCGGTGCGTCGTCTCACGGCCGCGGAACCACTTCACGTGCGCGAACGGCACGCCGACGCTGACCGAGTAGTCGCCCTCCTTGGCCTTCTCGACGCGGGAGGTGCACCAGAAAGTGCCGCTCGAGGTGTCCGTGTACTGGTAGTACGGGCTGAACCGGTCGGCGACGTCGAACACCGTGCGCGCGGTCCAGCTGCGGCACACCGGCGTCCCCTCGACCGCGCCGAGCGCATCCGACGGGAAGGACACGGCGTCGTTCTCGTACGCCTTGATGATGGTGCCCGACTCGTGCACCTTCATGAAGTGCACGGGGATGCCGAGGCGTGCGGTGGCGAGGTTGGTGAACCGGTGCGCCGCGGTCTCGTACGACACCGCGAACGCGTCGCGGAGGTCCTCCATCGAGATGCGCCGGAAGTTCTTGGCCTCGGTCAGGAAGGCCACCGCATCCTTCTCGGGCAGCAGCAGCGCGGCCGTCAGATAGTTGGTCTCGATCCGCTGACGCAGAAAATCGGCGTAGTTTCTCGGCTCGTCGTGATCCAGCACGTGCGAGGCGAACGCCTGCAGGATGGGGGAGCGCGAGTCGCGGGACGCCGACTGCTCGGTCGGCAGGTAGATCCGCCCGTTCCGCCGGTCGGTGACCGAGCGGGTGGAGTGCGGCAGGTCGCCGACGTAGTGCAACTCGTAGCCGAGGTGGTCGGCCATGTCGGTCACCGTCTGGTGCGACACGGGGCCGCCGGTATGCCCGACGGCGGCCAGCAGGTCGGCGGCGATCGCCTCCAGCTCGGGGAAGTGGTTGTCGCGCGCCCGCATCGTCGCCCGCAGCTCCGCGTTGGCCCGCCGGGCCTCCTCCGGGGTCGCGGCGCGCTCGCGATGCAGCCGCTCCACCTCCTGATGAAGGGCCAGGATCGCCTGCAGCGTCGCGTCGGGCACGGTCTTGCCGACCCGCACGGGATCGATCCCGAGGGAGGCGAACACCGGTCCGCGCTGCGCCCGCTCGACCGCGATCTCGAGCGCCGACCGCTCGTCCGGGGGCTCCGGGGCGAGCAGGTCGTCGACGGTCACGCCGAGCGCGTCGGCGATCGCGCGGAGCAGCGCGAGCCGCGGCTCGCGGTTGCCGTTCTCGATGGTCGACACCTGCGACGGCGCGCGGTCGACGGCGGAGGCGAGGGCCTCCAGCGTCATCCCGCGCCGCTGCCGGAACGCGCGGATGCGCCGCCCGAGGGTGAGCGCGTCGGCTGCGGGCTGGTCGTCGTGCACGTCGTCGATGACGGTCATGGTGGCCATGCTGACACTCGCGCGAAGTTCTGGCAAACAGAAGAACCTGTGAATTTCTGTCGACCGATCCGGGTCGGGCGGTGCGCGGTGGGCGAAGGATCGACTCATCCGATCCGACCGATGGAGGTCCAGACATGGAAAACCGGACGACAGAACCCCGCCCCGGCGACACGACCCAGACCGCCGCCGAGCTGCAGCTGGAGTGGGATGCCGACCCGCGCTGGTCGGGCATCCGCCGCGACTACACGGCCGACGACGTCGTCAGCCTGCGCGGACCGGTCCGCGAGGAACAGACCCTCGCGCGCCGCGGCGCCGAGCGCCTCTGGGAGCTGATCCGTCGTGAGAGCACCGCGGACGACCCGCGCTGGGTCGCCGCGCTCGGAGCCCTCACCGGCAACCAGGCCGTTCAGCAGGTCCGCGCCGGACTCGAGGCGATCTACCTGTCCGGCTGGCAGGTCGCCGCCGACGCGAACCTCGCGGGCCAGACGTACCCCGACCAGAGCCTGTACCCGGCCAACTCCGTCCCGGCCGTGGTCCGCCGCATCAACAACGCTCTGCTGCGCGCCGGCCAGGTCGAGGGCACCGACGGGCCGGTGGCCGACTGGATGGCGCCCATCGTCGCCGACGCCGAGGCCGGCTTCGGCGGCCCGCTCAACGCCTACGAGCTGATGCACGCGATGATCCAGGCGGGCGCGGCCGGCGTGCACTGGGAGGACCAGCTGGCCAGCGAGAAGAAGTGCGGGCACATGGGCGGCAAGGTGCTCGTGCCGACCGGCCAGCACATCCGCACCCTCAACGCTGCCCGGCTGGCGGCCGACGTCGCCGGCGTGCCCACCATCGTGATCGCCCGCACCGACGCCCTCGCCGCGACGCTGCTCACCAGCGACCACGACGAGCGCGACGCCCGCTTCCTGACCGGGACGCGCACGGCCGAGGGGTTCTACGAGGTCGAGAACGGCATCGCGCCGGTCATCGCCCGCGGGCTGGCGTACGCGCCGTACGCCGACCTGCTCTGGGTGGAGTCGGCCGAGCCGGATCTGGAGCTCGCCCGGCGCTTCGCCGAAGCGGTGCACGCGGAGTACCCGGACAAGCGCCTCGCCTACAACTGCTCGCCGTCGTTCAACTGGCGCCGCCACCTCGACGACGAGACGATCGCCCGGTTCCAGCGGGAGCTCGCCGCGATGGGATACGCCTTCCAGTTCATCACGCTGGCCGGCTTCCACGCCCTGAACCACTCCATGTTCACGCTCGCCCGCGACTACGGGCGGCGCCACATGAGTGCCTACGTCGATCTGCAGGAGGCGGAATTCGCCTCGGAGAGCGACGGCTACACCGCCACCCGCCACCAGCGGGAGGTCGGCACCGGCTACTTCGACCGGGTCGCGACCGCGCTCAACCCCGACAGCGCGACGCTCGCCCTCACCGGCTCCACCGAGGAGCACCAGTTCTGACCCCTCCCGCGCCCCACCATCCGCTCCTGGTTTTTCGCCCGGCACGCCGTGGCGGAGCGGAAAAACTCAGGAGCTGCGGGCGGCGCACGACACCACGACGACAAGGAAGAACGACATGATCGAGATCACCGGGCCGCGCGACGACGCGACCGACACCATCCTGACGCCGGAGGCCATCGCCTTCGTCGACCACCTGCACCAGGCGTTCGCCGCCCGGCGGCAGGAGCTGCTGGCCGAGCGCCAGCGCCACCGCGCCGAGGCCGGCAACGGCCGCGACCCGCGTTTCTTGAGCACGACGGAGGCGATCCGCGACGACCGCACCTGGCGGGTGGCCGGAGCCGGGCCCGGGCTGGAGGACCGCCGGGTCGAGATCACCGGCCCGACCGATCCGAAGATGGCGATCAACGCCCTCAACTCGGGAGCCCGCGTGTGGCTCGCCGACCTGGAGGACGCCACCAGCCCGACCTGGGCGAACATCGTCGGCGGCCAGCGGACGCTGCACGACGCGGTGCGCGGCCGCCTCGCCTTCACCAGCACGGAGGGCAAGGAGTACCGGGTCACGACCCCGTTCGAGCACACGCCGACGATCGTGATGCGCCCCCGCGGCTGGCACCTGGTCGAGAAGCACCTCGCGTTCACCGACCGGGCCGGGCGCACGGCACCGGCCAGCGCCTCCCTCACCGACTTCGGCCTGTACTTCTGGCACAACGCCGCGGAGCTGGTCGCGAACGGCCGCGGACCGTACTTCTACCTGCCCAAGCTGGAGTCGCACCACGAAGCTCGGCTCTGGAACGACATCTTCGTCTTCGCGCAGCAGCGCATCGGGATGCCGGTCGGCACCATCCGGGCCACGGTCCTGATCGAGACCATCCCGGCGGCGTTCGAGATGGAGGAGATCCTGTTCGAGCTGCGCGATCACTGCGCCGGTCTCAATGCCGGCCGCTGGGACTACATCTTCTCGATGATCAAGACGTTCCAGGGCCGCGGCCGGCGGTTCGCGTTCGGCGACCGCGACCGCATCACGATGACCGTCCCGTTCATGCGCGCATACACGGAGCTGCTGGTCGCCACCTGCCATCGGCGCGGGGCGCATGCGATCGGAGGGATGAGCGCCTTCATCCCCAACCGCCGGGATGCGGAGGCGACCGAGCGGGCGCTGGCCCGGGTCGCCGACGACAAGCGGCGCGAGGCCGGCGACGGCTTCGACGGCACCTGGGTCGCGCATCCCGACCTCATCCCGACCGCGCTCGCCGAGTTCGACGCCGTGCTCGGGGACCGGCCGAACCAGGTGGACCGCCTGCGGGACGACGTGCAGGTGAGCGCGGACGATCTGCTCGACGTGCGCGGCGCGGACGCGACCGTGACGGACGCCGGGGTGCGCTCGAACGTGTCCGTCGCGCTGCGCTACATCGAGGCGTGGCTGCGCGGCACCGGGGCGGTCGCGATCGACGGCCTGATGGAGGATGCGGCGACGGCCGAGATCTCGCGCTCGCTGCTGCGGCAGTGGATCGACAACCGGGTCGTCACCGCCGAGGGGACGGCCGTGGACCGCGAGGCCGTCTCGCGCATCCTGGAGGAGGAGCTCGCTCGCCTGGGTGCCGTCGCCCCCGCGGGCGATCGGTTCGCGGACGCGGCGGAGCTGCTTCGCGAGGTGGCGCTGGGGGAGGAGTTCCCGACTTTCCTCACCATCCCGGCGTACGCGCGCTACCTGGCCGACACACCCGACGCGTCCTCGCAGGAGCTCCCCCTCGCCGGATGACGTCCCGACCCCGTCGAGTCCGCGAACTTTGCACACATCCGCCGCGTGTCGCGTGCAAAGTCTGCGGACTCGACGGGGGTGGGAGGTCAGGGGTGGTGCTCGAGGTACTGCCGGAGCACGGTGGCGTGGTTGAGTTCGGGGTCGCGTGCGCCGACGAGCAGCGTCACCGTCGGATGCGTCCGGCCGAGCTCGCGCAGCGCATCCACCGCCGGATTGCCGTCCAGCTCCGTCTCGTACCGGTGGCGGAACTCGTCGAACACCTCCGCTTCATCCGCCGGACTCTGATGGAACCAGCGGCGCAGCTCTGTCGACGGGGCGACCTCCTTGAGCCACTCGTCGATGTCGGCGCGGGCTTTACTCACGCCGCGCGGCCAGAGCCGGTCGACGAGCACCCGGAAGCCATCGTCGGCCGCGGGCGGATCGTAGATGCGTTTCACCGTGAACACGGGATGCCTCCTTCGGCCGGAGCGTGCGGGTGCGGTCGTTCTGGGGCCAGTGTCGCGCGCAGCTCAGCCGGTGGCCAGCAGCGCGTCGGTCTCGGCGGCCGTCGGCGCCGTCGCCGGGCCGCGTCGCGTGACCGCGATCGCGGCCGCCGCGTTCGCCCGCCGTGCGGCGTCGAGCGGTGTGGCGCCGCGGGCCAGAGCCGCCGCGAGGACGCCCCCGAACGCGTCGCCCGCACCCGTGGTGTCGACCGCGTCCACGGGGAAGGCCGGCAGGTGCGCGGGCGCGGGGTCGTCGGTGGCGACCCAGCATCCGGAGGAGCCGTCGCGGACGACGGCGACCCCGCCCTCCCGCAGCGAGCCGCGGAGCGACCCGGCGGCCGGGGCGGGATGCGCGTGCGCGCGCAGGAGGCGCGCCTCGCGGGCGTTGGCGCTCAGCACGTCGGTGCGGCGCAGTGTCGTCTCCAGAAGCTCCGGGTCGAGCGCTCCGACCAGCGGGGACGGATCGAAGACGACGCGCGTCTCCGGGCCGAGCGCCGTCAGCCAGCCCGCGACGGCCGGTCCGGATCCGGGATGCGCGAGGCTGTAGCCGGAGACGTACACGACGTCCGCAGCGCGGGGCTGGACGGCATCCAGGTCGGCGCGGCTCAGCATCCCCTCGGCGCCGGGGGCGGTGACGAACGTGCGTTCCGCCGCGCTGTCGACGAGGACGACGCAGTAGCCGTTGTCGACGCCGTCGAGCGGCGGGTTCGCGACCGAGATGCCCTCGCGCCAGAGCGCCTCGGCGACGACCTCGCCGAAGGGTCCGCTGCCGGAACGGCCCGCGAACACGACGTCTGCGCCGTCGCGGGCGGCGGCGGCCATGACGTTGAAGCCGCCGCCGGCAGCCATGCCCGCCGAGGAGGCCAGGACGTCGCCGCCGCGCTCCGGCAGGGCATCCACCGTCAGGAGGAGGTCGACGACGACCGTCCCCGTGAAGATGAGGCGTCCGTCAGCCATGTCGCCTCCGCAGCTCCAGCAGTCCGTCGACCAGGGGTTCCAGGTCGAGCGCGTTGACCCTTCGGACCGTCTCGATGGCCGTGCGCGGCCACGTGGCGGCTCCCGTGGCCCCGAGCACGGCTCCCGCCATCGCGCCGATGGTGTCCGTGTCACCGCCGAGCCCGGCGGCGCGGCAGAGCGTGTCCCAGGCTGCGTCCGGCTCGGGATGCGCCGGTTCCGCCCCCGCGACGGTCACGGCGACGAGCGCGAGGGCGGCGACCACGGACTCCTGCGCGGCGACCGACGTCCCGACGACGTCGGCGATGGCGTCGTCCTGCTCTCGCGGCGGCAGGCCGAGGAGGAAAGGGATGGCCCACTCCAGTCGCGCGGCGATGTCGCCTCCGGCGACCCAGTGGCCGCGCCTGGCGCCCTCGCGTGCGGCGGCGACCGCCACATCCAGCGCCTCCGGGGTGTCGGCGCCGTCGATGCCGGCGCTCACCGCGGCGCCGACCGCCGCGGCGCTGGCGATGCCGATGCCGGTGTTGTGGGTGAGGGCGCTGACGGACACGACCGCATCGACGAAGCCGCCGAGCGGCTCGACGGGCACGGCGATGCCGACCGGCGCGATGCGCATGGCGGCGCCGTTGGTCGCTCCGAACCGGCCGGCCTCTTCCGGCGGCATGCCGTCCTGCAGGCGCTGCAGGGCGGCGCGGGTGCTCGGGCCGAGCAGGTCGAGCGAGCCGCGCGACTCCATGGCGCGCTCCCAGGCGAGCAGCTCGCCGGCGAAGACGGCGGGGCGGACCGTTCCGCCGCCGTCGATGAGGAGGCGCGCGAGCAGCACGGCCTGCTCGGTGTCGTCGGTGATGGAAGCCGCCGGCATCCCGGCCGCGATCTGCTGGTGCGGGCCGGCGGCGACGAACCCGCGGAGGGTGCCGTGGTCGGCGGCGATCCGCTCGCGCGCCATCGACTGGGTGGGCATGCCGAGGGCGTCGCCGAGCGCCAGGCCCTGGAACGCGCTCAGGGCCCGGGCGCGCGCGGTGTCTCTCACAGCGGCGCCAGGAGCGCCCCGCGCAGCCGCTCGCTCAGGTCGGGCGGGACCTCGACGCCGACGCCCAGCGCCTGGATGGCCCGGCTGAAGTAGTTGCGCGCCGCGGCGGCCAGGGTGATGTCGACGATCTCGCGGTCCGTGAATCCGAGGTCGCGCAACCGTCCGGCGTCGTCGGGGGTCATCGTGGAGGAGTCCGTGCTGAGGCGCTCGGCGTACTCCATCATCGCGACCTCCGCCTCGCTGAGCCCGGCGTTGTGGTAGTCGCGGGCGATGCGCTCGAGCTCGTCCTCGTCCATGATCGTGAGGGATTTGCGCCCGTGCGCGAGGCGGCACTGCTGCGACCGGAGCGCCTGGGCGGCGGCGAGGGTGACGAGCTCGTACCGCCGCTTGCCGAGCGTTGGCACGATCGCGTGGACGAGATCCTCGAACGCGTGGAACGCCTCCGGGTTCGTGCTGAGCACGCGGGTGTACTCGGGGACGTAGCCGAGGTCGTCGAGGTCTTCGGCGTACAGCTCGGCGACGGCGCCGGTCGCGTCGGACGGTTCGGGGCTCTCGATGATGGACACGGCGGTCTCCTCCCGTGAGGTCCGTCTCATTCTCACGCGCGCCGATCCCTGCCGTCGAGTCCGCGATCTTTGCACGCGCCTCGCCGGGCGGGCGTGCAAAGATCGCGGACTCGACGGCGGGGTCAGTGGGCGAAGGCTCCGGCTTCGGCGGGGGAGTCGGCGGGCTTCCGGAGGAAGAACGAGCCGGCGACCGCGAACAGCGAGATGATCGCGCCTGCGAAGAACGCCGCGCGGATGCCGCCGGCCTGCGCCGCATCCACTCCGGCCCCGCCCGCGGCCAGGGCCGTGCCCTGCAGCGTCAGCACCGCGATGAGGAGGGCCGTGCCTGCGGCTCCGCCGACCTGCTGGATGGTGCCGAGGATGGCGCTGCCGTGCGAGTAGAGGTGCGGCGGCACGGCGCCGAGACCGGCGGTGAAGAGCGGCGTGAACATCATCGCGAGCCCGAGGCTCATGACGACGTGCGCGGCGATGACGAGACCCACCGGCGTGTGCTCGGTCACCATCGTGAGCGACCACAGCACCAGGCTCACGAGGATCGAGCCGGGGACGACGAGCACCCGCGGGTCGAACCGGTCGTACAGGCGGCCGACGAACGGCGCCGCCAGCCCCATGATCAGCCCGCCCGGGAGCAGGATGAGCCCGGTCGAGAGCGTGTCGAGGTGCAGCACGTGCTGGAGGTACAGCGGCAGCACGATGATGACGCCGAACATCGACGCGGTCGTGATCGCCATCAGCACGATCGAGATCGTGAAGATCGGGAACCGGAACGTGCGCAGGTCGAGCAGGGCCCGATCCCGGCGCTGCAGGAGCAGCTGGCGCGTGATGAACGCGGCCAGACCCAGCACGCCGACGATGAGCGACCCCCACAGCATGACCGGGCTCGCGGACGCGGCGCCGGACTCGCCCGAGAGCGTCAGGCCGTAGACGAGGCCGCCGAACCCAAGCGCCGAGAGGATGACCGACAGCACGTCGATCTTCACCTTCTCTGTCTCGGTCACGTTCTCGACGAACTTCATGCCGATCAGCAGCATGATCAGGGCGATCGGCAGCACGATCAGGAAGATCCACCGCCACGGCAGGAAGTTCAGGATGAGGCCGGAGATGGTCGGGCCGATGGCCGGGGCGACCGAGATCACGATCGAGACGTTGCCCATCGTCCGTCCGCGCATGGCCGGAGGGACGAGCGTCATGAGCGTCGTCATCAGCAGCGGGATCATGATCGCCGTGCCCGACGCCTGGACCACGCGGGCGGCCACAAGCACCAGGAATCCGGGCGCGAGCGCCGCCGACAGCGTGCCGAGGGAGAACAGCGACATGGCGGCGATGAACATCTGCCGCGTCGTGTACCGCTGCAGCAGGATGCCCGTGATCGGGATGACCACCGCCATCGTCAGCATGAAGGCCGTCGACAGCCACTGCGCGGCGAGCGCGTCGACGTGCAGGTCGTCCATCAGCTTGGGGATGGCGACGGTCATGATCGTCTCGTTGAGGATCACGACGAACGTGGCCGCGAGCAGCAGCCAGATCACGCGCTGGTCGCGCGGGGCGATGCGCGGCGCGGCAGCGGGCGTGGCCGGCTGCCCGATGGCGCCGGCATCGACCGAAGGCACAGGTGAGGTCTTCTCAGTCACCGGTACAACCTATCGGTGACCACCGACGCTCGGGGTGTCCGCGACCCGAACTGTGGATGAGTTCGCTGACCGCAGAACGGGGGAATAAATCGCGTCCGACGCCGTCCGGCCGCGCCTATCCGCCGAGCCCCGCCACGGCCCGCACCGCCTCGCCGACCGCCGGCGCCACGGCGGCGAGCTGACCCGCCGTCACCTCCGGCCCCCACGAGAACCGTACGGCCGTCCGGGCGACGTCCTCCGGGTAGCCGAGCGCCAGCAGCACGTGGGAGGCGTCCTCGCTGCCCGCGGCGCACGCCGATCCGCTGGACGACACGACACCGCGCCGTTCGAGTTCCAGCAGCACCGCCTCCCCGTTGATGCCGGGGAAGACGAACGAGGCCGTGCCGGGGAGCCGCGACGTGGGATGCCCGGTCAGGGATGCGCCCGGCGCCTCAGCGAGCACGGCCGCGACGAACGCGTCGCGTGCTGCAGCAGCGGCCGTCGCACGCTCCTCCAGACCGGAGGCGCTGAGCCGCGCTGCCGTCGCCAGCGCCACCGCCCCGGCCACGTTCTCCGTTCCCGACCGGCGCCCGCGCTCCTGGCCGCCGCCGTGGATCACCGGCTCCAGCGGGATGCGCCCCTTCACGTACAGCGCGCCGACGCCCTTCGGCGCTCCGAGCTTGTGGCCGGAGACGCTCAGCGCATCCACTCCCAGCGTCCGCACGTCGAGCGGCAGCCATCCCGCCGCCTGCACCGCGTCGGTGTGGAACGGGATGCCGTGCTCGTGCGCGATGGTGCTGAGCACGGCGATCGGCTGCACGGTCCCGACCTCGTTGTTGGCGAGCATCACGCTCGCGAGGGTGGTGTCGGGCCGGAGCGCCGCGGCGAAGGCCGCCGGGTCGACCAGCCCGTCCCGGCCGACCGGGACGATCGTCGCTTCGAAGCCGTGCAGCCGGACGAGGTGGTCCACCGATTCCAGAACGGCCTCGTGCTCGATCGGCGTCGTCACGAGGTGGCGTCCGCGCGGATTCGCCAGCGCGATGCCCTTCACGGCGAGGTTGTCGGCCTCCGTCCCTCCCGAGGTGAAGGTGACCTCGGATGCGCGGCAGCCCAGCCACTCCGCCACGGCCGCGCGGGCGTCGGCCAGGCCGCGGGCGGCGGACTCGCCCACGGCGTGGTGGCTCGACGGGTTGCCGAAGTCGCCCGTCAGGTAGGGCCACATCGCCTCCAGCACCTCCCGGCGGACCGGGGAGGTGGCGGCCGCGTCGAGGTAGATCACTCCACCACCACGTCCAGTCCGAGGTCGAGCGACCGGACGCTGTGGGTCAGCGCGCCGGACGAGATCACGTCGACACCCGTCTCCGCGATGGCGCGGACCGTCGCCAGGCTCACGGTGCCGCTCGCCTCCACGATGGCGCGGCCGGCGATCAGGGCGACGCCCTCCCGCAGCTCGTCGACGGTGAAGTTGTCGAGCATGATCGTGTCGACGCCGGCCGCGAGCACCGGCTCGATCTGGTCGATGCGGTCCACCTCGACCTCCAGGTGGGTGGTGTGCGACAGCTGCTCGCGCACGCGCAGCAGGGCCTCCGTCACCGAGAGGCCGCTCTCGGCGGTCAGCACCGCGAGGTGGTTGTCCTTCGCCATGACGGCGTCCGACAGCGAGTAGCGGTGGTTGTGGCCGCCGCCCGCACGGACCGCGTGCCGCTCGAAGGCGCGCAGGCCCGGCGTGGTCTTCCGCGTGTCCACGATGCGGGCGGAGGTGCCGGCGACCTCGGCGACGAAGGCGGCGGTCTGCGTGGCGATGCCGCTCATCCGCTGCACGAAGTTGAGGGCGACCCGCTCGGCCTGCAGCACCGAGCGGGCCGGTCCTTCGACCGTCGCGATGGCGTCGCCGGTCGCGAACGTCGCGCCGTCGGGGATGTGCACGGTCACGGCGATCGCCGGGTCGGTCAGCGTCATCGCGGCCGCGAACACCTCGCCGCCCGCGAAGGTGCCCGGCTCGCGCGCCACCAGGCGCGCCGTCGCCCGTGCCGTCTCGGGGATGAGCAGCTGGCTGGTCACGTCTCCCCACGGCGCATCCTCGACGAGGGCGGCCTGGACGACGGTGTGGATGAGCGGGCGGGTCAGCATGCTGCGGGAACCTCGAGACGGGTCGGCTGGGGGAGCAGGACGGTGTGGGCGGGCTCTCCGGAGCCCGGGAGCGGGAAGTCGGAGCGGAAGTGCGCCCCGCGCGACTCCTCGCGGGCGAGCGCCGCGGCGACGACGAGGCGGGCGAGGGTGAGGAGGTTGGCATCCTCTCCGGAGGACGGGGTCGCGTCGAGGGCGGGCATCGCGGTGGCGGCGAGCTCGTCGGCTGCCTCGGCGAGACGGGAGCCGTCGCGGTGGACGCCGGCGGCCTCCCACATCAGCGCGCGCAGCCGGCCGCGGTCGAAGGCGCGTGCGGGATGCGCGACGCCGGTGGAGCCCGAACTCGACCGAACGGCGGCCCCGGAGGCATCCGCCTGCACGCGAACCGCCTCCTGCGTCCACGCCGGAGGCTCGGCCCAGGGGGCGTCGATCGCGCCGGCGGCGCGGTGGGCGAACACGAGGCCGTCGAGCAGGGAGTTGGACGCCAGCCGGTTGCCGCCGTGGGCGCCCGTGCAGGCCACCTCGCCGACGGCGAACAGCCCGGGGACGCTGGTGCGCCCCTCCGCGTCCGTCACGACGCCGCCCATCGCATAGTGCGCGGCGGGAGTGACCGGGATGGGGCGGCGCGCCCAGTCGTGGCCGGCGGCGCGCGAGGCGGCGTCGATCGTCGGGAACCGTCCGGCGAGGAACTCCGCGCCCAGCGCCGTCGCGTCGAGCAGCACCGGGCGGCCGCCCTGCGCGGCCATCTCGACCGCGATGCCGCGGGCCACGACATCGCGCGGCGCGAGCTCGGCGTCGGGATGGACATCGAGCATGAAGCGCTCGCCTGCTGCGTTCCGCAGCACGGCGCCCTCGCCGCGCACGGCCTCGGAGACCAGGAACGCGCCTGCGCCGTCGCCCGCCGCGCCGTCGTCCGCCGCGCCGTCGTCCGCACCGCCCTGCAGCGCGGTCGGATGGAACTGGGTGAACTCCAGGTCGGCGAGCAGGGCTCCCGCCCGCCAGGCCGCCGCCACGCCGTCCCCGGTGGCGACCGACGGATTGGTGGTGTGCGCGTAGAGCCGGCCCCAGCCTCCCGTGGCCAGCACCACCGCGTCGGCCTCGATGGTCAGCGCCTCGCCGTCGACGGTCAGCGACACCCCGGCCGCCCGGCCGCCCTCGACGATGACGTCGCGGAGGAACGCCCCTTCGACGACCGGGATGCGTGCCGCCGTCACCGCGGCGACCAGCGCGCGCTCCAGCTCGGCCCCCGTCGCATCCCCTCCGGCGTGCAGCACCCGGGCCGACGAGTGCGCCGCCTCGAGCCCGCGCGCGAGCGTATCGCCGTCCCGGTCGAACGCAGCGCCGCGGGCGATCAGCTCGCGGACGCGGTCCGGACCGTCGGTGCAGAGCGCCTCCACGGCCTCCCGGACGGCGAGCCCGGCTCCGGCGCGGAGGGTGTCGGCGATGTGCGCGTCGACCGAGTCGTCGGGGAAGAGCGCCGCGGCGATCCCGCCCTGCGCGTACGGGGTGCTTCCGGAGGCGACGGACGTCTTGGTGACGACCGTGACGTCGTGGCCGAGCGTGTGCGCACGCAACGCCGCGGTGAGCCCGGCGATGCCGCTCCCGACCACCACCACGCTGCTCATGTCAGGCCGCCATCGTGGTGTCGGGCCGGGCTGCCAGCATCCGCTCGAGCGCCACCCGGGCCGGCTCCGCGACCGACGCGGGCACGCTCACCTGGTTGACGACCTCGCCGCGGACGAGCCCCTCGAGCACCCAGGCGAGGTAGCCGGGGTGGATGCGGTACATCGTCGAGCACGGGCAGACGACGGCGTCGAGACAGAAGATGGTGTGCTGCGGGAACTGGGCGGCCAGCCGCTGTACCAGGTTGATCTCGGTGCCGATCGCGAAGGTCGAGCCGGCGGGCGCGGCCTGGATCGCCTTGACGATGTAGTCGGTGGAGCCGTACTCGTCTGCCGCATCCACCACGTCCATCGGGCACTCGGGGTGCACGATCACGCGGACGCCGGGGAACTCGGCGCGCGCGTGCTCGATCTGACCGACGGTGAAGCGCTTGTGCACAGAGCAGAAGCCGTGCCACAGGATGACCTGGGCGTCCTGGAGCGTCTGCGCGTCCGTCCCGCCCCACGCCTTGCGCGGGTTCCACAGCGGCATCCGCTCGACGGGGACGCCCATGGCCTTCGCCGTGTTGCGGCCCAGGTGCTGGTCGGGGAAGAACAGGACGCGCTGCCCGCGCTCGAACGCCCACTCCAGCACGGTCGCGGCGTTGGAGGAGGTGCAGACGATCCCGCCGTGCTCGCCGCAGAACGCCTTCAGCGCGGCCGACGAGTTCATGTAGGTGACCGGGATGACGGGGACGCGGCCGTCGGCGTCCGGCTCGGTGCCGTACAGCTCCTCGAGCTGCTCCCAGCACTCCTCGACCGAGTCGAGGTCGGCCATGTCGGCCATCGAGCAGCCCGCGGCCAGGTTCGGGAGGATGACGCGCTGCTCCGGCCGCGACACGATGTCCGCCGTCTCCGCCATGAAGTGGACGCCGCAGAAGACGATCGTCTCTGCCTCCGGGCGGGCCTTCGCGGCGTTGGCGAGCTGGAAGGAGTCGCCGACGAAGTCCGCGTACTGCACGACCTCGTCGCGCTGGTAGAAGTGGCCCATCACCGCGACACGGTCGCCGAGGGTCTCCTTCGCGGCGCGGATGCGGTCGCCGAGCTCCTGCGCGGTCGCGGTGCGGTACTCCTCGGGCAGCTCGCTCTGGCGGGGGGCGTTCGCCGGGATGGGGTCGCCGAGCGACGCGCCGGGGCCGTAAGAGGGGGCGGCGGCGTCGAACGTCCACGGCGCCTCCACCAGGTCGGGGGTGCAGGTGTCGCCGTCGAGCTGTCCGGCGGCGATGAGCCGGATGGTGGTGTCGACCGAAGCGATGGTCATGCGTTTCTTCCTTCGAACGGGTGCTGCTGGCGGGGGAGCGGCCCCGCGTCGGCGAGGTCGATCTGGTCGTTGTAGCGGTACAGCCGCGGCGGGCGGTGCGGGGTTCCGGTGAGGTACTCGTCCGTGGCGACGACCGCGCCGGAGGCCTCGATCGTGCGGCGGAAGTTGGCGGGATCGAGCGCCCTGCCCAGCACGGCCTCGTGCACGCCCCGCAGCTGGGCCAGCGTGAAGCGCTCGCCGAGGAAGGCGTGGGCGATGCGGGAGTACTCCATCTTCGTGCGCAGGCGCCAGAGCGCGTACTCGACGATCACGTTGTGGTCGAACGCGAGCTCGGGGAGGTCGTCTGCGGGGAACCAGCGCACGTTGTCGCCGACGCTCGCGCGCTCGGCCTCCTCGCTCCGGACGAGCGCCCAATAGACGACGGAGACCACGCGCTCGGCGCCGGGGGAGCGGTCGGCATCGCCGAAGGCGTAGAGCTGCTCCAGGTAGCTCGGCGTCAGGCCCGTCGTGTCGCTGAGTGTCCGGGCGGCGGCGAAGGCGAGGTCCTCGCCGACCCGGAGCGGCCCGCCGGGCAGCGCCCAGCGTCCCTCGAACGGCTCGCGGATGCGGCGCACGAGCGGCAGCCACACCTGGGGGACGCCGCCCGTCTCGTCGTCGGTGCGAAGCGCGAAGATGACCGTCGACACGGCGAGGATCGCACTCGCGCGTTCGTGCCGTGCCGTCATGCTCCACTCCCGTCCACCTAAAGGTCACCTTGACTCTAACGTCCTGCCCATCTTAGTGTCACTGCGACCAAAACGCGAACATCCCTGAACACCGCCGCTGATTCGTCACGAATAAGCGCCATTCGTGACGAATGGCGCCCATTCGTGACGAATGGCGCGAGGAGCGAGGCGCGCACGGGACGGCGGGAGCGGATATGCTGGCCGGACAACCGAATACCGGGCCAACGAGGTCGATGCGGGAGAGTCGCGCGCACGAGCGCGGCACCGAAGGAGCAATCCTCCCCGACAATCTCTCAGGTACGCGTACCGCATCGGACTGGCCACTCTGAAAAGCAGGACGGCGCCCGCCGCCCTCGCCCACGGTGAAAGCCGCGCATCCCGTCCGGGAGGCGAGGTGAAACTCTCAGGCCGGATGACAGAGGGGGAGTTCTTCCCGGGAGCGGCCACGCTTCCGCAGCCCCCGGCCGACGGCCGGCGATCGGAGAACTCATGACCTCGCAGAGCACGCCAAACGGTACGGACGCCGAGCGCACCTCCCCGCTTCACGACGCCCACGTCGCCGCGGGCGCCTCCTTCACGGACTTCGCCGGCTGGCAGATGCCCGTCCGGTACTCCTCCGACCTCGCCGAGCACCACGCGGTGCGCACCGCGGCCGGTCTCTTCGACCTCTCGCACATGGGCGAGATCGTGCTCATCGGCCCCGAGGCCGGTCGGGCCCTCGACTACGCGCTGGCCGGCAGGCTCTCGGCGCTCGCCGTCGACCAGGCCAAGTACAGCCTCCTGCTGTCGCGCTCCGGCGGCATCGTCGACGACCTCGTCGTCTACCGCACCGGCGACGACCGCTACATGGTGGTCGCGAACGCCTCGAACCGGGATGCGGTGGCCGCCGAGCTGCGCGACCGCACCGCCCCCTTCGACGTCGAGGTCTTCGACGAGTCCGACGACATCGCGCTGATCGCGGTGCAGGGGCCCGCCGCGCTCTCCATCCTGCTCGCCACCCCCGGGCTGTCGGCGGACGTCGGAGCGATCGGCGGCTCCGACTTCGGCGAGCGCCTCTCGGCCCTCAAGTACTACTGGTCGCTCCCTGCGGAGTTCGAGACGCATCCCGTGCTCATCGCGCGCACCGGGTACACCGGCGAGGACGGCTTCGAGCTCTACGTCGCCCCCGACAACGCCCGGGCCCTGTGGGACGCGCTCGTCGAGGCCGGCACCGAGCAGGGGCTCGTCCCCGCGGGTCTCGCCAGCCGCGACACCCTCCGCCTCGAAGCCGGGATGCCGCTGTACGGCCACGAGCTCGGCCTCGACACGATGCCGGCGCAGACCGGGCTCGGCCGGGTCGTCAACCTGGCGAAGGACACCGACTTCATCGGCCGCGCGGCCAGCGAGGAGGGCCCGCATCCCGACGCCCGCGTGCTCGTCGGCCTCACCGGCGAGGGGAAGCGCGCCGCCCGCGCCGGGTACCCCGTCTTCGCGAAGGACGACGTGACCGGCGAGGACGCCGAGGTCGGCGTCGTCACGTCCGGTGCGCTCTCCCCGACGCTCGGGATGCCCATCGCGATGGCGTACGTCGCGCCGCGCTTCGCCCGTGAGAACACCGTGCTCCACGTGGATGTGCGGGGCACCCGCCTGCCGTTCACCGTCACCGCCCTCCCCTTCTACAGCAGAAAGAAGCGCTAGCCATGGCCGCAGAACGAGACCTGAAGTACACGCCCGAGCACGAGTGGCTCCTGGTCGACGGCGACGTCGCGACCGTCGGCATCACCGCGTACGCCGCCGAGAAGCTGGGCGACGTCGTGTTCGTCGAGCTGCCCGAGGAGGGCAGCGATGTCACCGCCGGCCGCGTGGTCGGCGAGATCGAGTCGACCAAGTCCGTCGGCGAGCTGTTCGCCCCGGTGGACGGCACGGTCGCCGAGGCCAACAGCGCCGTCGTCGACGCCCCCGAGCTCGTCAACTCCGACCCGTTCGGCGCCGGCTGGCTCGTGAAGGTCCGCTTCACCGAGCTGCCCGACACCCTCCTGAGCTACGACGAGTACGCCGCCCTGACCGGCGAGTAAGGTTCCCCCACCTCACATGACCGACCTCTTCCCAACGCGTCACATCGGCACGGACGGCGACGCGCAGCGCACCATGCTGTCCGCGATCGGCGCGGCCGCCTCCCGTGAGTGGGCCTCCGTCGAGGACCTCGTCCACGCGGCCGTCCCCGACTCCATCCGCGTGGACGACGACCGCGTGTCCGCGCTCCCGGCCCCGCTGAGCGAGCGCGCCGCCCTCCGCGAGCTGCGTGCGCTCGCCGCCCGCAACACCGTCAACCGCAGCCTCATCGGGCTCGGCTACTACGGCACCATCACGCCCGCCGTCATCAAGAGGAACGTGCTCGAGAACCCGGGCTGGTACACGGCGTACACGCCGTACCAGCCGGAGATCTCGCAGGGCCGGCTGGAGGCGCTGATCAACTTCCAGACCATGGTCTCCGACCTCACGGGCCTCGACACGGCGAACGCCTCGATGCTCGACGAGGGGACCGCGGTGGTCGAGGGGATGCTGCTGGCGCGCCGCGCATCCAAGGCGAAGTCGCCGCGCTTCGTCGTCGACGTCGACACCTTCCCGCAGACGCTCGCGCTGCTGCGCAACCGGGCGGAGGCGGTCGGCATCGACCTGGTCGTCCTCGACCTGGCCGGCCTGCCGGCCGACTCCCCGGAGCTGAGCGACGCGTTCGGCCTGTTCGTGCAGTACCCCGGCGCCTCCGGGCGCGTGTGGGACCCGAGCGCCGTCATCCGCACCGCGAAGGAGGCGGGGGCCGTCATCGTGGCCGCCGCCGACCTGCTCGCCCTCACCCAGCTGCGCGCCCCCGGCGAGCTCGGCGCGGATGTCGCGGTCGGAACCAGCCAGCGTTTCGGAGTCCCGATGGGCTTCGGCGGCCCGCACGCCGGCTACATGGCCGTCAGGAAGGGCCTGGAGCGGCAGCTCCCCGGCCGCCTCGTCGGCGTCTCGCAGGACGCGGTCGGCAAGCCCGCGTACCGGCTCACGCTCCAGACCCGCGAGCAGCACATCCGCCGCGAGAAGGCGACCTCCAACATCTGCACCGCCCAGGTGCTCCTCGCCGTGATGGCGGCGATGTACGCCGTCTACCACGGGCCGGCCGGGCTGCGCGCGATCGGGCGCCAGGTGCACCTCACGACGGCCGCAGTCGCCGAGGCGCTGCACGCGTCCGGTGTCGAGGTCGTCTCGCGCTCCTTCTTCGACACGCTGCAGGTCGAGGTGGACGACGCGTCCACCGTCGTCGCCCGGGCGCACGACCGCGGCCTCCTGCTGCACGCGACGGACGCCGGTCTCGTCTCGCTGAGCATCGACGAGGAGTCCGCGGAGGACCTGCGCGACGGCGACTTCCCGCTCGGCGACCTCATCGAGGTGCTCGGCGGGACGGTCGACGGGACGGCGACGCTCGCCCTCACGGGCGAGGCATCGTACGACCCGGCGCTCACCCGCGAGTCGGGCTACCTCACCCACCCGGTGTTCAACACGCACCACTCCGAGACCGCGATGATGCGCTACCTGCGGCTGCTGCAGGACCGCGACTACGCGCTCGACCGCGGCATGATCCCGCTCGGCTCGTGCACCATGAAGCTCAACGCGGCGACCGAGATGGAGGCGGTGACCTGGCCGGAGTTCGCTGCGCTGCATCCCTTCGCGCCCGCGGCCGACGTCGCCGGGTCGCTCGAGCTCATCGACCAGCTGGAGCGCTGGCTCGCCGACGTCACCGGCTACGACACCGTCTCGCTGCAGCCGAACGCGGGCAGCCAGGGCGAGCTCGCCGGCCTGCTCGCGATCCGCGGCTACCACCGGTCGCGGGGCGACCTGCAGCGCACGGTGTGCCTCATCCCGCAGTCCGCCCACGGCACGAACGCGGCCTCCGCCGTGCTCGCGGGCATGAGCGTCGTCGTCGTGGCGACGGACGAGCTCGGAAACGTCGACCTCGACGACCTGCGCGCCAAGATCGCGGAGCACGCGGACACCCTCGCCGCGCTGATGATCACCTACCCGTCGACCCACGGCGTGTACGAGCACGAGGTGGTCGCCATCACCCAGGCGGTGCACGACGCGGGCGGCCAGGTGTACGTGGACGGCGCGAACCTCAACGCGCTGCTCGGCTACGCCCGGTTCGGCGACTTCGGCGGTGACGTCAGCCACCTCAACCTGCACAAGACGTTCTGCATCCCGCACGGCGGCGGTGGCCCCGGCGTCGGGCCGGTCGCCGCGAAGGCGCACCTGGCGCCGTTCCTCCCCGGGCATCCGCTCGCGCAGGACGCGACGCATCCGCTCGCGGGCGGCGGCCGGGTCGAGCACGGCGGTGCGCCGGTCTCGGCCGCGCCGTACGGCAGCCCGAGCATCCTGCCGATCAGCTGGGCGTACGTCCGGATGATGGGGGCCGACGGTCTGAAGGATGCGACGGGAGCGGCCGTGCTGTCGGCCAACTACGTCGCCGCCCGGATGCGGGAGCACTTCCCTGTGCTCTACGCGGGGGAGGACGGCCTGGTCGCGCACGAGTGCATCCTCGACCTGCGTCCGCTGACCGAGCGCACCGGGGTCACGGTCGACGATGTCGCGAAGCGGCTCATCGACTACGGCTTCCACGCTCCGACGATGTCGTTCCCCGTTGCCGGCACCCTCATGGTGGAGCCGACCGAGAGCGAGGACCTCGGCGAGCTCGACCGATTCGTGGCCGCGATGATCGCGATCCGCGAGGAGGCCGACGCCGTCGCGGCGGGGGACTGGCCGTCCGACGACAACCCGCTGCGGAACGCTCCGCACACCGCGGAGGCCGCGGTCGCGTCCGACTGGACGCACCCGTACTCGCGCGAGCAGGCCGTGTACCCCGTCCCGGCCCTGGTCCGCAACAAGTACTGGCCGCCCGTGCGCCGCATCGACCAGGCGTACGGCGACCGCAACCTCTTCTGCGCCTGCCCGCCCCCCGAGGCCTTCGCCTGACCCGTACCCCACCTCCCCGCTCCTCCCCGCCCACCGTCGAGTCCGCAAACTTTGCACAGAATCGCCCCGCGAAGCGTGCAAAGATCGCGGACTCGACGGTGGGAGGTCAGGCGAAGATGTGGGGGAAGAGGGCGACGGCGAGGGGATAGCCGACGAACGAGACGATGTCGATGATCGTGTGGGCGACGACCAGCGGCATCACGCGGCCCCAGCGCGTGTAGCACCAGCCGAAGACGATCCCCATGATCGCGTTGCCGACGAACGGCCCGAAGCCCTGGTACAGGTGGTAGCTGCCGCGCAGCACCGCGGCCCCCAGGATGATCGACCACGTCCCCCAGCCGAGCTGACGCAGCCGCGTGAAGAGGTACCCGACGACGATGACCTCCTCCTGCAGCGCGGCGCGGAGGGCGGCGAGGATGAGCACCGGCACCGTCCACCAGTGCGCGTCCAGTGTGGAGGCCTGCACGGTGACGGTGATCCCGAGCAGCCGGGTGAGGGCGTAGAAGAGGATGCCGGGGATGCCGATCACGAGGAACAGCAGCGCCCCGCCGCCCAGGTCGCGGGCGGGCCGCGTGAGGTCGAATCCGATCCGCCGGAAGCCGCTGCGCTGCGGCTGCCAGAGCAGGTAGACCACCAGGGCGACCGCGAACAGGGGGAACAGGTTGCCGAGCACCTGGTACAGGAAGTCGAACACCTCGCGGCTGGACTGGACCGGGTTGACGTCCGCCTTCTGGTCCGCCAGGGGAGTGCTCTGCGTCGACCGGTCGATGATGGTGACGATGGAGTAGATCGCCGATTGCCCGAGCGAGAGCCCGAGCACGATGGCGACCTCCCACCACAGCCGCGGGCGCGCGGCGCGCTCCACGGGAGTCTCCCCGGCCCAGGTCAGCACGTCAGCCATACCGGCATCCTGCCAGCCCGGAGGGCAAACCACTGAATCATTGCATTGCGCGATCAAATCCACCGTTTTTGTGCGCAACGTGCACGAATCCGCCGACTGAGTTACCACTCTGTAACGTTTTCCCGCGCTGTTTTGCAATCGCTGGCAGCGATACCTAGGGTCATTCTTATCCCGCGCGGACCAGGCTTCTCGCATGCCCGTTCCGACGCACACTTCGCACAGGAGGAACATTGCACATCAACGGAAGAAAGGGCAGGTTCGCGGTCAGCGCGGTCGCCGTCGCCGGCGTCGCAGCACTCGCGCTGTCGGCCTGCACCACGTCCGGGAGCACCGGCACCTCGTCCGCTGCCAAGGGCGGCACCGTGACGGTGGCGGTCGTGAACGACTTCACCTCGTTCAACTCGCAGACGCCGCAGGGCAACCTGGACACCAACGGCCAGGTCGGCTACCTCAACGGCTCGTACGGGACCGGTTTCCAGTACATCGACAACAACTACAAGATCGTCCACGACGACAAGTTCGGAACGTTCGAGAAGACCTCGGACGACCCGCTGACCGTCAAGTACACCCTGAACAAGGACGACAAGTGGTCGGACGGCGAGCCCGTCACCGCCGATGACATGATCCTCGCCTGGGCCATCGCCTCGGGCCACTACGACTCGGCGAAGTTCGACGACGAGGGCAACGTCACCAGCGGCACCCAGTACTTCCAGATCGCGGGTTCGACCGCCGGTGTGGATGCGACCGACTTCCCGACGGTGAGCAACGACAACCGCACGATCACCCTCAAGTACGCCACGCCGTACGTGGACTGGGAGCTCGTCAACCCGATCGCGCAGCCCGCGCACATCGTCGCCAAGAAGGCGGGCCTCTCCTCGGCCGCCGACCTGACGAAGCTGCTCAAGGGCCTGCCGAAGGGCGACCCGGCGAACCCGGCCCCGGCCGACCCGACGCTGAAGAAGGCGGCGGAGTTCGTCAACACCGGTTACGACGTGACCGCGTTCCCGACCGACAAGGACCTGCTGGTCTCCTCCGGCCCGTTCGTCGTCTCGTCGTGGACCCCCGGCCAGTCGCTCACGATGACGCCGAACAAGTACTACGCCGGCGGTCTCAAGCCGAACGTGGACAAGATCGTCTTCCGCATCATCCCGGACGCGAACGCGCAGGTCACCGCTCTCCAGAACGGTGAGGTCGACATCATCAACCCGCAGGCGTCCGCCGACACGATCACCGCGCTCAAGCAGACCAGCGCGAAGATCCTGACCGGTGCGCAGGCGTCGTACGACCACCTCGACCTGAACTTCGGCTCGCAGGTCTTCTCCGACGCGAAGGTCCGTGAGGCGTTCCTCAAGACCATCCCGCGTCAGCAGATCCTCGACTCGATCGTCACCCCGGTCGACTCGAAGGCCAAGGTCCTGAACTCGCAGATCTTCCTGCCGAACCAGGAGCAGTACGAGGGCAGCGTCAAGCAGAACGGCTCTGACAAGTACGACAAGGTCGACATCGAGGGCGCCAAGCAGCTGCTCGCCGGTGCCACCCCGACCGTGCGCATCCTCTACAACACCAACAACCCGAACCGTGTCGACGAGTTCCAGTCGATCTCGTCCTCGGCCGCCAAGGCCGGCTTCAAGGTCGTCGACGCCGGCTCGCCCGACTGGAGCAAGCTGCTCCCGGGTGGCGACTACGACGCCTCGCTCTTCGGCTGGATCAGCCCGGGTGCAGGCACCACGCAGCTGCCGCAGGTGTTCGCCTCGCAGGGTGGCGGAAACTACAACCGCTACACCGGCACCAACGACCTGGCGCTCAAGTCGCAGACCACCCTCGACAAGGATGAGCTGACGAAGATCGAGTACCAGATCGACAAGCAGACCTTCGCCGACGGCTACGGCCTGCCGCTGTTCCAGCTCCCGGGTGTCTTCGCGACCACCTCGCGGGTTGACGGCGTCAAGTACAACGGCGGGCAGTCCGGCCCGTTCTGGAACTTCTGGGAGTGGTCGGTCAAGTCGTCCTCCAAGAAGTAACAGCTCCGCAAGTGAGAGTGCCCGGGCGAACCCCGGGCACTCTTACTGCGGCGGGGCGTCGGTTCCGGCCGGCGCCCCGTATCATGTAGTCGGTGGACGTGACCCGTCCACCCCGTGAGATACGCGCCTGGCGGCAAACCCCCCTCCGCCGCACCCCCGATCGGCGCGTCCTGTCAGTGAAGGTTTTGAACCTATGGCGAGTTTCATCCTGAGGCGCCTTCTGGTCTCAGTGCTCATCATCATCGCCGCCTCGTTCCTGATGTACATGCTGGTCGCCTACAGCGCCGACCCGCTCCAGGACCTCAGAGGCAGCAATTCCCCCAATAAGACGCAGCTCATCAACGCGCGCATCCAGCTCCTGCAGCTCGACGTCGCGCCGCCGCTGCGCTGGCTGCTCTGGCTGGGCGGTGCGGCGAAGTGCCTCATCCCGTTCGCCAACGCCTGCGATCTGGGGTCCACCGTCTCCAACGCGAAGGTGACCGACATCCTCCCGCAGGCCCTCGGGTCCACGGTGCAGCTGGTCACGTTCGCCCTCATCCTCGCGATCCTGCTCGGTGTCACCATCGGCATCGTCACCGCCCTGCGGCAGTACAGCGGACTCGACAACGTCGTCACGTTCCTCAGCTTCTTCCTGTACTCGCTGCCCGCGTTCCTCGTGGCGGTGCTGCTGAAGGAGTTCGTCGCGATCGGCTTCAACAACTTCCTCGCGCATCCGACGATCCCGTGGTGGGTGGCCGTGCTCATCGGTGTGGTCGCCGGCCTCATCTGGCAGTCGCTGATCGGCGGAGATCGGAGGCGGCGGCTGCTGACGTTCGTCATCTCCGGCGTCGCGACCGCGGGCGTCCTGCTGCTGATGTCGGCGATGAACTGGTTCCTCGTGCCGGGACTCGGCCCGGTGGTGATGATCATCCTCATCGCCGCGACGGTCATCGGCGTGACCGCTCTGATCTCCGGCCTGCAGAACCGGCGGGCGCTCATCTCGGCGGCCATCGCGGGCGCGGTCAGCCTGGTCTGCTACTTCGCGCTGCAGCCGCTGTTCGACGTGTCGACCATCGGCACGATCGTGATCCTCGCGATCGTGGCCATCATCGTGAGCCTCGCGATCGGCTGGTTCGTGGGCGGCTACGACCGCGGTCAGAACATGCGGATCTCGGTGATCGTCACGATCGTCTCCGGCTTCCTGATCATCGTCGACCGCTTCATGCAGGCCTGGCCGCAGTACTTCCAGGACACCAACGGCCGCCCGATCGCGACCGTCGGCTCCTCGACCCCCGGCCTCGAGGGCGACATGTGGGTCACCGGACTCGACACGTTCACGCACCTCGTGCTTCCGACGATCGCCCTGCTGCTCATCTCGTTCGCGTCGTACACCCGCTACTCGCGGGCCGGGATGCTCGAGGTGCTCAACCAGGACTTCATCCGTACCGCGCGCGCCAAGGGCCTGCCGGAGCGGACGGTGGTCGTGCGGCACGCGTTCCGCAACATGCTCATCCCGATCACGACCCTCGTCGCGTTCGACGTGGGAGCACTGCTCGGTGGTGCGGTCATCACGGAGCGCGTGTTCGCGATCCCCGGCATGGGCTCCCTGTTCAACCTGGGCCTCAGCCGCGGTGACCTCAACCCGGTCATGGCGTACTTCCTGGTGATCGCGGCCATGGCCATCCTGTTCAACTTCCTGGCAGACCTCGCGTACGCCGCACTCGACCCGAGAGTGAGGGTCCGATAAATGTCCGTCAACGACACACGTATCGCCGACGAGCTGCAGGCGCCGAGCGCCCCGCCCGTGAGCCAGGGCAAGCTCGTCTGGAAACGGTTCCTCTCCAACAAGATCGCCGTCGCCAGCGCGATCCTGTTCATCCTGATCCTGCTGTTCTCCATCTCGGCGATCGGCCTCGGCCCGATCCCCGGCTGGTGGAAGTACAACTTCACCGAGCTCAATGACCAGGTGCAGCAGGGATCGCCGACCTGGGAGCACCCGTTCGGCCAGGACCGCATCGGCAAGGACTACTTCGCGCTGACGATGCGCGGCATCCAGAACTCGATCCTCGTGATGGTCGTCCTCGGCCTGATCGCGAGCGTCGTGGGTGTCGTCGTCGGCGCCGTCGCCGGCTACTTCCGCGGCGTGGTCGACGCCATCCTGATGCGCATCACCGACGTGTTCATCGTCATCCCCGCGCTGGTCATCGGCTCGGTCGTCGGTCACGCGTTCGGCGGCCTCGGCGCGTTCTTCCTGGCGCTGATGCTCGGGTTCTTCTCGTGGATGGGCATCGCCCGTCTGGTGCGCGGCGAGTTCCTGTCGCTGCGCGAGCGGGAGTTCGTCGAGGCGGCCCGGGTCGCCGGCGCCTCCGACGCGCGCATCATCTTCAAGCACATCCTGCCGAACGCCATCGGTGTCGTCATCGTGGCCTCGACCCTGATCATGGCCTCGGCCATCCTGCTCGAGACCGCGTTGTCGTACCTCGGCTACGGCATCCGACCGCCGGACGTCTCGCTCGGCCTCCTGATCAGCTCGAACCAGTCGGCGTTCCAGACCCGTCCGTGGCTGTTCTGGTGGCCCGGTGCGTTCATCGTGACGCTCGCGCTGCTCGTCAACTTCGTCGGAGACGGCCTGCGCGACGCGTTCGACCCGCGCCACCGCCGGTTCAACCTCCGCACGATGCGCGAGCAGGAGCCGGAGGAGGGCGAGGGCGATGGCCGGAGCCCGAAGACCGGAGCGGCCCTCGCGGAGGACGTGCTGTGACGCCCGCCCGCGTCGCGCTGCTCCCGGCCGGCTCAGGCCAGGAGCAGCGCGGCGACGGTGCCCGCCAGCAGGAGCACCAGCACCGCGAGTCCGGCGAGGTGCCAGCGCACCGTGACCGGCGTCTCGTCGGCACGGCCCGCGTCGATGGCCCCCGCGTCCTGCAGCATGCCCCAGCGGCGGCGCACGACCTCGGCGGCAGCACCCGACTCGGTGCCCAGCAGGTCGCCGGGGCGGCGCACGCTGTCCTCGACCCGCGGGCGGCCGATGCGGCCCTTCGTCTCGTTGCGGGTGGCGCGGAGCGTGCTGCCGGTGCCGGGCGCGGGAGCGGCCCACACCGGGATCTTGCAGCCAGGGGTGTACAGCGTCAGGGCGTACTTGGTGTCGACCGCGATCAGCGCCTCCCACGGGATGCGGACGGTGCGGGTGACATTGACGACCGTGATGCCCTCGTCGGCGACCGTCAGCTGCGGACGCCAGAGCATCGCCCAGGCGACGAACGCGAACAGCGCGCCGGGCACGATGTAGAGCAGCCGGGCGTCGTGGACGCTGAACAGCAGGCCGATGGTCAGGGCGGCAGCGGCCGCCCAGATCAGAACGGCAAGGACCCGGTTGAACCGGGACACGAAAACCTCGCGTTCGGCGGGGGAGACGTAGGGCATGGGTCCATGCTCTCATCCCGCCGGAACGCCCCCGAAAGGAACCACGAATCATGACCGAGACCAATCCGGTCCGGGCGACGGCGCAGGCCGGCGGCCCCGTCCTCGAGGTGAACGACCTCTCCGTCGACTTCGGTGTGGACGGCGTCTGGGTGCCCGCCGCGAAGAACCTGAACTACCAGATCAAGGCGGGCGAAGTGCTCGCGATCGTGGGCGAGTCCGGTTCGGGGAAGAGTGCGAGCTCGATGGCGATCCTCGACCTCCTGCCCAAGAACTCGCGCGTCCGCGGCTCGATCAAGCTGGACGGCCGCGAGCTGACCGGCCTCAGCCAGCCGCAGATGCGTCGCGTGCGCGGTCGTCAGGTCGCCGTGATCTTCCAGGAGCCGATGACGGCGCTGAACCCGGTGTACACGGTGGGCTTCCAGATCGTCGAGACGCTGCGCATCCACTTCGGCATGTCGCCGCACGAGGCCAAGGAGCGCGCGCTCGAGCTGCTCGCCATGGTCGAGCTGCCCGACCCGAAGAAGGCGTTCAACTCGTACCCGCACCAGCTCTCCGGCGGCCAGCGTCAGCGCGCGATGATCGCCCAGTCGATCTCGTGCGACCCGAAGCTGCTGATCGCGGACGAGCCGACCACCGCGCTCGACGTGACGGTTCAGGCCGAGATCCTGGAGCTGCTGCGCAGCCTCCGCGACCGGCTCGACAGCGCCATCCTGCTGATCACGCACGACATGGGCGTCGTCGCCGACCTCGCCGACAACATCGTCGTCATGCGCAAGGGCGACATCGTCGAGTCGGGCACGGTCGCGCAGGTGTTCGCCGAGCCGAAGCACCCGTACACGATCGCCCTGCTCGACGCGGTGCCGCACCTTGGCCAGCGCGAGGACGAGGAGATCGACACGACGGCCGCCCTCGCCGCCGGCACGGAGAACCCGGACGCGTCGTTCACCGAGCGCATCCGCGCCAACGAGCGCGCGGCGCAGGCCGAGCACGAGAAGGCCGAGATGGACAAGCGCGAGATCGTCGTCGACTTCCGCAACGTCGCGATCGAGTACCCGAAGCACGGCCGTGTGCCCGCGTTCCGCGCGGCGAGCGACGTCGACCTGAAGATCCACGAGGGCGAGGTCGTCGGCCTCGTAGGCGAGTCGGGCTCCGGCAAGACGACGCTCGGCCGCGCCGCGATCGGGCTGCTGCCCATCCACTCGGGTCAGCTCGTCGTCGCCGGACAGGACATCAGCAGCCCGAGCCGCGACGAGATCCGCAAGCTGCACCGCAACGTCGGCATCGTGTTCCAGGACCCATCGTCGTCGCTGAACCCGCGCCTCCAGATCGCGGACTCCATCGCCGAGCCGCTGCGCCTCGCGAAGAAGCTCAAGGGTGCGGAGCTCTCGAAAGAGGTCGACCGCCTGCTCGACAGCGTCGAACTGCCGCGCGCCTACCGCAGCCGGTTCCCGCACGAGCTGTCGGGCGGCCAGAAGCAGCGCGTCGGCATCGCCCGAGCGCTGTCGCTGAAGCCGCAGGTGCTCATCGCCGACGAGCCGACGAGCGCCCTGGACGTGTCGGTGCAGGCGCGCGTGCTGCAGCTGATGCAGACCCTCCAGAAGGAGATGAACTTCGCCTGTCTGTTCATCACCCACGACCTCGCCGTCATCGACGTGCTGGCCGACCGCATCGCGGTGATGCACCACGGTCGCCTGGTCGAGGTGGGGACGCGCGACGAGATCCTCCGCTACCCGAAGGAGGCGTACACGCAGCGCCTGCTGGCGGCCGTGCCGCTTCCGGACCCGGAGCAGCAGCGCGCCCGCCGCGCGCTGCGCCTCGAGCTGCTCGCCGCGGGTTCCGACGACACCGCCGCGACGCCGACGGTCGTGCCGGAGCCGCAGCAGCCGGAGCCGCCGGTCGCGCAGGGGCTGTAAGCCGCCCCGACCGCTCAGGACAGGCCCTCTTTCGGGCCGGACGGCTCGCTGACAGCGGACACGGAGGAAGGGGGGCGGATCCACGATAGAATGGACCGTTCCCCTTCTTCCTTCTGACGAGAGTCGAGTCTGTACGCATGTCCGAGAACGCCGTCGCCCGCCGCGATGATCTGCGCAATGTCGCGATCGTCGCCCACGTCGACCACGGCAAGACCACGCTGGTCGACGCCATGCTCAAGCAGACGAACTCCTTCGACGCGCACGCGCACGTCGAGGAGCGCGCGATGGACTCGAACGAGCTCGAGCGCGAAAAGGGCATCACCATCCTCGCCAAGAACACGGCGATCTCGTACAAGGGCAAGCACGCCCCGAACGGCCCGATCACCATCAACGTGATCGACACCCCCGGCCACGCCGACTTCGGCGGAGAGGTCGAGCGCGGCCTCTCCATGGTCGACGGCGTCGTGCTGCTGGTGGATGCGTCCGAGGGCCCGCTGCCCCAGACCCGCTTCGTGCTGCGCAAGGCGCTCGAGGCGAAGCTCCCCGTCATCCTCGCGGTGAACAAGACCGACCGCGGCGACGCCCGCATCGACGAGGTCGTCGGCGAGAGCCAGGACCTCCTCCTCGGCCTCGCGAGCGACCTGTCGGACGACGTTCCCGACCTCGACCTGGACGCGATCCTCGACGTCCCCGTCGTGTACGCCTCCGGCCGCGCCGGCGCCGCGAGCCGCAACAAGCCCGCGAACGGCGAGCTGCCGGACAACGACGACCTCGAGCCGCTGTTCGAGGCGATCCTCGAGCACATCCCGGCCCCGAGCTACGACCCCGAGGCGCCGCTGCAGGCGCACGTGACCAACCTGGACGCGTCGCCGTTCCTCGGCCGTCTCGCGCTGCTCCGCATCTTCAACGGCACCCTCAAGAAGGGCCAGACGGTCGCGTGGGTCCGTCACGACGGCGACGTGCACAACGTCCGCGTGACCGAGCTGCTGATGACGAAGGCCCTCGACCGCTACCCGGCCGAGTCCGCCGGCCCCGGCGACATCGTCGCCGTCGCCGGGTTCGCCGACATCATGATCGGCGACACCCTGGCCGACCCGGACGACGTGCGTCCGCTCCCCGCGATCCACGTCGACGAGCCCGCGATCTCGATGACGATCGGCACCAACACCTCGCCCCTGGTCGGCAAGGTGAAGGGCCACAAGCTCACCGCGCGCATGGTGAAGGACCGCCTCGACCGCGAGCTGGTCGGAAACGTCTCGCTGCGCGTCCTCGACATCGGCCGCCCCGACGCGTGGGAGGTGCAGGGCCGCGGCGAGCTGGCCCTGGCCATCCTCGTCGAGCAGATGCGCCGCGAGGGCTACGAGCTGACCGTCGGCAAGCCGCAGGTGGTCACCAAGAAGGTCGACGGCAAGACCTTCGAGCCGTACGAGCACCTGACCATCGACGCCCCCGAGGAGTACCTCGGCGCGATCACGCAGCTGCTCGCCGCCCGCAAGGGCCGCATGGAGAACATGGCGAACCACGGCACCGGCTGGGTTCGCATGGAGTTCATCGTCCCGTCGCGCGGCCTGATCGGCTTCCGCACCGAGTTCCTCACCACCACCCGCGGCACCGGCATCGCGAACGCGATCTCGCACGGCTACGACGAGTGGGCCGGTCACATCGTCACCCGCAGCAACGGCTCGATCGTGGCCGACCGCGCGGGCGTCGTGACGCCGTTCGCCATCATCGCGCTCCAGGAGCGCATGACGTTCTTCGTGAACCCCACGGAGGAGGTCTACGAGGGCATGGTCATCGGCGAGAACTCGCGCGCGGACGACATGGACGTGAACATCACCAAGGAGAAGAAGCTCACCAACATGCGCTCCTCCACGGCCGACACGTTCGAGTCGATGACGCCGTCCCGTCAGCTGACGCTGGAGGAGTCCCTGGAGTTCGCGCGCGACGACGAGTGCGTCGAGGTGACTCCGGAGGCCGTCCGCATCCGCAAGGTCGAGCTGGATGCGACCGCCCGCGGTCGCGCCGCCGCCCGCCTCAAGCGCCAGGACGCCGCCGCCGTCTGATCGCGACGCACCACCCCGTTGACGCGACACGCCGTTCCGGCTCCGGCCGGGACGGCGTGTTGCGTCAACCGGATGGCCGCGGACGGCACTGCCTAGCCAGGGCCGGGCGGTCATCCGGGAGAATGGACAGCATGAAACGCCGTCTCGTCGCCCTGCCCCTCGCCGCCGTCCTGCTCCTGGGCGCTGCGCCCGCGCTGACCGCGTGCAGCTTCCAGGGCGTCGTGAAGGATGTGTCGGGCGGCAACGTCGATCTGGGTGGCAAATCCGTCCCGGCGGACTTCCCGAAGGAGGTGCCGCTCGCCTCCGGCGACGTCGTGTTCGGCGCCGGCCTCGGCTCGGGCGCCGACAAGGTGTGGAACGTGACCGTCAAGGTCGAGAACGGCGACGCGTACACCGCCATCGAGAAGCAGCTCACCGATGCCGGGTTCACGGGTCAGTTCGGCACGCGCGGCCCGAACGGCGGCGGAACGGGCACCTTCAGCAACGGAACCTACGGTGTGCTCGTCGTCGTGACCGACGCGGGCAGCAACGGCTGGGTCGCCAACTACTCGGTGTCGAAGGGCAGCGCGCCGAGCCCGACGCCCTCGGCCGGCTAGGCGAAGAGTCCGGCCCCCACGTAGGAGCCCTCGTGCGCCCCGGGCGGGACGGCGAACACGCCGGACCCGACGTGGCGGACGTACTCGTTCATCAGGTCGTTCTGCGCCAGCCGCTGCTGGATCGGGATGAACTGCGTGCGCGGATCCCGCTGGAACGCGATGAAGAACAGACCGGCGTTGAGGCGGCCCAGCTCGTCGTTGCCGTCGACGAAGTTGTAGCCGCGGCGCAGCAGCTGCGCGCCGCCGTTGGTGGTGGGATGCGCGAGCCGCACGTGCGAGTCCGGGTCGATCGCGGTCCCGCCGTCCTTCGCGAGCGCCAGGAAGTTCGGATCGCTGAACTCGCTGCCGCCGGAGAGCGGCGCCCCCTCGCCCTTGTCGCGCCCGATGATGCGCTCCTGCTCGCCGAGCTGCTGGCGGTCCCAGGTCTCGATGACCATGCGGATCTTGCGCGCGACGAGGTAGGAGCCCCCGGCCATCCACCCCGCGCCGTCGCTGCCGGACGCCCAGACCTGGTCGTCGACCACGGTCTGGTCCTCCGACTTGATGTTGGCGGTGCCGTCCTTGAAGCCGAACAGGTTGCGCGGTGTCACCTGGGCGCGGGAGGTCGACGAGGTGCGGCCGAAGCCGAGCTGCGACCAGCGGATCGCCGCGCGCCCGAAGGCGATGCGCGAGAGGTTGCGGATGGCGTGGACCGCCACCTGGGGGTCGTCGCTGCACGCCTGCACGCACAGGTCGCCGCCGCTGATCGGTTCGAGCAGCGCGTCGCCGGGGAACCGGGGCAGGTCTACCAGCGCCGCGGGCCGGCGGGAGGCGATGCCGAACCGGTCGTCGCCGCTCGCGGTGCGGAACAGCGTCGGGCCGAAGCCGAAGGTCAGCGTCAGGCCGCCGGGCGGGAGGTCGAGCGCCTCGCCGGTGTCGTCCGGCGGTGCGTCCATCGGACCGGACGCCGGGCCGTACTTCCCCGCCGGGCGTCCCTGGGTCATGCGTGCCGCTGCGACCGTCCAGTCGCGTAGCAGCTCGATCAGCCCGTCGCGGTCGAGGCCGGGGGAGGCGTCGAACGCGGCGAAGTGGAGGCGGTCCTGCGCGGGCGTCGTGATGCCGGCCTGGTGCGGGCCGTAGAACGGATACGTCGTCCCCGAGCTCGCGGTCGCGCCGGCCACGGCGCGGTCGACCGCGACGCCCGCTCCCAGGCCGACGACTCCTGCGCCGATGGTCGCGCCGGCGAGGCCGAGCATCCCGCGGCGGGACAGGCCGGAGCGCCCGGCGACCTGTTCGGTCTCCGGGCGCTCCGTCTCCGGGCGCTCGGCGTCGTGGTGCTTCGTGCTCACGTGACTACTTGACGATGATCGAGGTCAGGTGGCTGAGCGGCTCGCTGAGCGCGTTGACCTGGTCGGAGAGCTCCTTCACCTGCTCGGTGCTGAGCTCCGTGTAGCTGACGAAGCCGTCCCCGGAGCGGTACTGCGCGAGCGTCTTCTCGATGGTCTGGAACTCGCCGTCGAGCTTGGCGACGACATCCTTGCCGCTGCTGCCCTTCTGCTCGGCGATGTCGCGGACGACGCCGTACGCCACCTGGGCGCCCTCGAGGTTCGCCTGGAAGTCCTGCAGATCGGTGTGCGAGAAGGCCTCCTCCTCACCGGTGATCTTCGATCCGGCGACCTCCTCCATCAGGCCGATGGCGCCGTTGGAGATCTGGTCGATCGTGAGGGTGAAGTCCTTGGCGTGCACGAGGTCGTACAGGCGCTGGGTGTCGGTGACGAGCTTGTCGGCGAGCTGCGTGCGCGTGGCGGCGTCGGACGGCGTGTAGCCGGCGGGAGCCCAGAGGTCCTTCTCGATACGGTGCCAGCCGGTCCAATCCTGGCCCTCGGCCAGGTCGGCCTCGCGCAGGTCGAGCGCCGGGTCGAGATCGCCGAACTGCTCGGCGGTGGGCTCGATGCGCTCGTAGAAGGAGCGCGCCGCGGCGTACTGCGCGCGGGCGGCCGCGTCGTCCCCGCCCGCGTAGGCGGCGGCGAACGTCTTGGTGGCGGTCAGCAGCGCGCCGGACTGGTCCTTCACGTAGCCGGTGTAGTTGGCGACGGCCTGGGCGACCTGCTTGCTCTCGCTCTGCGAGACCGTGGTGCCGGAGCCCGCCGCAACGGTGAACTTCGCGACGTGCGCCGGCTCGCCCACCATCCCGACGCGGCACGCCGAGAAGTAGTCGCCCTCGGCCAGCTGCACGACGTAGTTGACGGTCGTGCCCGGGCCGATGTTCTCCTTCTCGCCGACGATCCGCAGCTTGTCGGTGGCCAGCAGCTCGAACTCGTTCACGTCGGTGCCGGTGTTGGTCACCTGGAACGTGATCGGTCCCGCCTTCGCGGTGTTGGTGGACACCGTGCACGTGTCGTCGCTCAGCGTGACCGCGATGGCCTCGTCCGAGGCGGTGGCCTGGTTCGGCACGCAGCCGGTCAGCGCGACGGCGAGAGCGGCGGTCCCGGCGAGGGAGCCGGCGGCGGCCGTGAGGCGGCGGCGGGCCGGACGGGAGACGGGCGTGCGGGTGGTCGCCTGGCGCGATCGGGGCATGGGTGTGCTGTGCTTTCTCTCGTGGGGCGGCGAGGGGTCGGGAACGGGGCTGGAAGGGGAGATCAGGACGGGATCGGCGCGTGCGGCGCTGCGGCCGCGGTCGGCGTCGGAGCCGGCCGTTTCGCGGAGCGGTGCTGGCGGATGTAGAAGTATCCGACCACCGCGAGGTAGATGAACCACGCCGCGACCTGGAGGGCGGTCGGCGACGGGTTGAAGTTGAGGATGCCGGCGGCGAGGGTGCCGTACCAGCTGGAGGCGGGGATCGCCCGGCTGATGTCGTACGCGTGGACGCCGCCGCCGGGGAGCAGCCCGGCCTCCTGCAGGTCTCCGAGGCCGTAGGCGAGAACGCCGGCGGCGACCAGGATGAGGAAGGCGCCGGTCCAGGTGAAGAACCGGCCGAGGTTGATCTTCACCATGCCGCGGTAGAGCAGGAAGCCGATCACCGCGGCGGTGGCGATGCCGAGCAGGGCGCCGACCGCGGGCTCCCAGCTGCCGCCGGTGCTGGCGACGGTGGCCCAGACGAACAGCGAGGTCTCGATCCCTTCGCGCCCGACGCTGAGCATGGCGAGCACGACGACGCCCCAGCCCGCGCCGACGAGGGCCGAGTCGAGCCGGGAGTGGAGGGTGGACTTCATGCTGCGGGCCGTCTTGCCCATCCAGAACACCATCCAGGTGACGAACCCGACCGCGACCAGCGAGAGCGAGCCGCCCAGGATCTCCTGCGCCTGGAAGCTCATGCCGTACGGGCCCCAGGTGAGGACGGCCCCGATGCCGAGCGGGACGACGAGCGCGATGCCGACGCCGATCCAGAGTTTGGACAGCACGTCGGTGCGGCCGAGCTTGACCACGTAGGCCACCAGGATGGTGACGATGAGGGCCATCTCGAGGCCTTCGCGGAGGCCGATCAGGTAGTTCGCGAGCACGGGGGACCTTCGTCGGGGGAGGGGATGATGATTGGTAAGGCTAACCTTACCCAACCGAGCGTAGAGCACGCTCCTGGAACTGTCCAGATAGGATGCGAGGATGCTCAGCCGGATCGTCAGCGCCATCCTCCTCGTGCTGGCGGGAGCGGTCTTCGGGGCGATCGGGACGATCGCCCACCAGTACTCCGTGACCTGGGGGATCGCCATCCCGCTCGGTCTGATCGGCTCGCTCCTGGCCGTCACGGCGCTGCTCGTCGGTCTGCGGCTCCTCGGCCACAGCCGGCTGCCCGCGCTGCTGGCGGCGCTCGGCTGCATCGCCGTGATCCTCGTGTTCGCGCAGCAGAGCGCCGGGGGCTCCGTGCTCATCCAGAACGACCTCGCCGGACAGGTCTGGCTGGTCGGCCCCATCCTGATCGCGGCCGTCGTGATCGCGTGGCCCGACGTGAAGACCCGGCAGCCCGCCCGCGACGGCCTAAGCTAGAGGGACAGCTCCACCTGAAGGGATCCGATCCACTGTGACCTATGTCATCGCTCTCCCGTGCGTCGATGTGAAGGACAGGGCCTGTATCGACGAGTGTCCGGTCGACTGCATCTACGAGGGCGAACGGTCGCTGTACATCCACCCCGACGAGTGCGTCGACTGCGGCGCCTGCGAGCCGGTCTGCCCGGTCGAGGCGATCTACTACGAGGACGACCTGCCCGAGGAGTGGAAGGACTACTACCGCGCGAACGTGGAGTTCTTCGACGACATCGGCTCGCCCGGCGGAGCGTCGAAGGTGGGCGTGATCTCCAAGGACCACCCGCTGATCGCCGCGCTGCCGCCGCAGGCGCACTGACCCCGGCGCACCGATGACGAAGGAGCGCTGACGTGGCGCTGCAGGAGCTCCCGGACTACCCGTGGGACCAGATGGCGCCGTACGCCCAGCGGGCGCGGTCGCATCCCGGCGGCCTGGTGGACCTGTCGATCGGGTCGCCGGTCGACCCGACGCCCGATCTCATCCGCGAGGCGCTCGCCGCCGCGACCGACGCGCACGCCTACCCGCAGACCGTCGGGACGCCCGCATTGCGCGAGGCGATCGTCGACTGGTTCGAACGCAGGCGCGGCGTTCCCGGGCTGACGGTCGAGAACGTGCTGCCGACCATCGGCTCGAAGGAGCTGGTGGCGCTGCTGCCGTTCATGCTCGGGCTCGGCGACGGCGACATCGTCGTGCACCCGCGCGCCGCGTACCCCACGTACGCGATCGGCGCCGCGATGGCCGGCGCGACCGCCGTCGCGAGCGACGACCCGGCCGAGTGGCCAGAGGGCACGCGGCTGATCTGGCTGAACTCGCCGGGCAACCCGGACGGCCGCATCCTCTCGGTCGACGAGCTGCGCGCCGCGGTCGCCCGCGCCCGCGAGCTCGGCGCCTACCTCGCGAGCGACGAGTGCTACGCCGAGCTGGGCTGGGAGGCGCCGTGGGATGCGGAGCGCGTCCCGAGCATCCTCGACCCGCGGGTGATCGGGCAGGACCGCCGCGACATCCTGGCCGTCTACTCCCTCAGCAAGCAGTCCAACCTGGCCGGCTACCGCGCCGCCTTCGTCGCGGGCTGCCGCACGGTGGTGGCGCGGCTGGTCAACGTCCGGAAGCACGCCGGCCTCATGCTCCCCGCGCCGCTGCAGGCCGCCATGGTCGCCGCGCTCGGCGACGAGCACCACGTGGAGGCGCAGAAGGCGCGGTACCGCGCGCGCCGCGAGCAGCTGAAGCCGGCGCTCGAAGCCGCAGGGTTCCGGATCGACCGCAGCGAGGGCGGGCTCTACCTGTGGGCGACCGAGGGACGCGACGCCTGGGAGAGCATCGGACGGCTCGCCGACCTCGGCATCCTCGCCGGCCCCGGCCACTTCTACGGAGACGTCTACCCGGAGCACGTGCGGCTGTCGCTCACGGCGACGGACGAGCGCGTGGCCGCCGCGGCGGAACGCCTGCGAGCCTTTGGAGACAACCTCTAACGGGTCCGCGCGGCCTTTGCCCGATGCCGCAGTTGTCGCCGGCGTTCGTTAGGCTGTACCGGCACGGCCTGTCGAGCGGACGGCGCCGGGCAGCGCTGCCACGATCGGCGCGCACCTTTGACCACCCATATGGGCGACTAACCCACCAGGAGGCGTTGTGAGCGGACTCGGCACCGAGAGCACTGGCACCGAGAAGGCCGTATCGGAGGCCGACCTCGCGACGGCCTCGCTGACCTATCCGGGCGGTGTCGCCGAGTTCCCGATCCGGCCGAGCGTCGACGGAGCGTCGAGCATCGACTTCTCGACCCTGACGAAGCAGACGGGGCTGACCAGCCTGGACTACGGCTTCGTGAACACGGCGGCCACGCGCTCGTCGATCACCTACATCGACGGCGAGCAGGGCATCCTGCGCTACCGCGGCTACCCGATCGAGCAGCTGGCCGGGAACTCCACGTTCCTCGAGGTGGCGTGGCTGCTCATCCACGGCGAGCTGCCGTCGGCGTCGGAGCTGGCGGAGTTCGATGAGCGCATCCGCCGTCACACCCTGCTCCACGAGGACCTGCGCCGCTTCTTCGACGCGCTCCCGCACGATGCGCACCCCATGTCGGTGCTGTCGAGCGCGGTCTCGGCGCTGTCGACCTTCTACCAGGACTCGCTGAGCGTGCACGATCCGGAGCAGATCGAGCTCTCGACGATCCGTCTTCTCGCGAAGCTGCCGGTCATCGCCGCATACGCGCACAAGAAGAGCCTGGGCCAGGCCTTCCTGTACCCGGACAACTCGCTGAGCTTCGTCGACAACTTCCTGCGCCTCAACTTCGGCACCCTGGCGGAGCCGTACGAGGTGAACCCGGTGCTGTCGCGGGCGCTGGAGCGTCTGCTCATCCTGCACGAGGACCACGAGCAGAACGCATCCACCTCGACCGTCCGCCTGGTCGGGTCGACGCAGGCCAACCTCTTCGCCTCCGTCTCCGCCGGCATCAACGCCCTGTACGGCCCGCTGCACGGCGGCGCCAACGAGGCGGTCCTGCAGATGCTCGCCGGCATCCGCGACTCGGGCGAGAGCGTCCAGAAGTTCGTCGAGCGGGTCAAGAACAAGGAGTCCGGCGTCAAGCTGATGGGCTTCGGTCACCGCGTCTACAAGAACTTCGACCCGCGCGCCAAGCTCGTCAAGCAGTCGGCCGACGAGGTGCTCGAGGCCCTCGGCGTGCATGATCCGCTGCTCGACATCGCGAAGGAGCTGGAAGAGGTCGCCCTCGCCGACCAGTACTTCGTCGACCGCAAGCTCTACCCGAACGTCGACTTCTACACCGGCGTGATCTACAAGGCCATGGGCTTCCCGACGCGGATGTTCACCGTGCTGTTCGCGATCGGCCGCCTGCCGGGCTGGATCGCCCACTGGCGCGAGATGAATCTCGACCCGGCGACGAAGATCGGCCGTCCGCAGCAGCTGTACGTCGGCTCCCCGGAGCGCGACCTCGGCCGCTGAGCCGTGCGTCCGGCACCGAGTCGTGATCTGATGTCACCATTCGGTCCGGATTCGGACATCTGGTCACGACTCGACGTCATCGGAGACGAGGCACCGGCCGACGAAGGAGCGATGTGGGCGACGACACCCCCCGGCTGAGACGGCATCATCGCGTCCTGCGGGTGGTCGGCGGCGTCCTCGCTCTGCTGCTCGTCCTCGTGGTCGTCGCCGGCGGGGTCGGCGTGTGGACGATCACGCGATCGTTCCCGCAGACCGCCGGGACGGTGGATGTGCCCGGCCTCACCAAGCCGGTCACGGTCTACCGGGATGACGCCGGCGTTCCGCAGCTCTCCGCCTCCACCGCAGACGACCTGTTCCGCGCGCAGGGCTACGTGCACGCGCAGGACCGCTTCTGGGAGATGGACTTCCGCCGCCACGTCACGGCCGGCCGGCTGTCGGAGATGTTCGGTGCGAGCCAGGTGCCCACCGACACGTTCATCCGCACCCTCGGCTGGCGCCGCGTAGCCGAGCAGGAGGTGAAGCTCCTCGATCCCACCTCGCTGCGGTACTACCAGGACTACGCGGACGGCGTGAACGCGTACCTGAAGCAGCGGTCGGGCGCCGGGCTGTCGCTGGAGTACGCCATCCTCGGTCTGCAGAATCCGTCGTACAAGCCGGAACCGTGGACGCCCGCCGACTCCATCGCCTGGCTGAAGGCGATGGCGTGGGACCTCCGGTCGAACCTCGAGGACGAGATCGACCGCGCGCTGCTGGCGACCAAGCTGAAGCCGGAGCAGGTGGCCGAGCTCCATCCGGGTTACCCCTACACGGGCCACCCCACGATCACCGATCTCGGCGGCGGGAACCCGCAGACCGTGACGCCCGACGCCCGGCCCGGCGCTGTCGCCGACTCCGCGTCCGGCGATGCGGCGGCCGGGGATGCCGCGCTGCCGCCGACGGCGTACGCGTCGCAGCTGCAGCAGGTCGCGGCGAGCGTTGACCGACTGCCGCAGCTGATGGGTCCGGCCGGCGACGGCATCGGATCCAACTCGTGGGTGGTCGGCGGGGCGCACACCGCGAGCGGCAAGCCGCTGCTCGCCAACGACCCGCACCTCGGCGCCGCGCTCCCGTCGGTCTGGTACCAGATGGGCCTGCACTGCACGACCGTCGGGCCGGCATGCCCGTTCGACGTGTCCGGCTTCAGCTTCTCGGGCTTCCCCGGCATCATCATCGGCCACAACGACCGCATCTCGTGGGGGTTCACCAATCTCGGACCGGACGTCGCGGACCTGTTCGTCGAGAAGGTGACCGGAGACACGTACGAGTACGACGGCCAGCAGGTGCCGCTGGAGAAGCGCACGGAGCGCATCCGCGTGGCCGGCGGGAAGGACGTCACGATCACCGTCCGGTCGACGCGGCACGGCCCGATCGTCACCGACATCGGCGATGCGTACGCCGTGATCGCGAAGGACCAGGCCGGCAAGCTCGGCGTTCCGGCGCAGCAGTTCCAGCTGTCGCTGGCCTGGACGGCGCTCACTCCGGGGACCACGGCGAACGCCATCTTCGCCTTCGACACGGCCCGCGACTGGCCGAGCTTCCGGGCGGCGGCCGAGCAGTTCCAGGTGCCGTCGCAGAACCTCGTCTACGCGGACGTGGACGGCAACATCGGCTACCAGGCGCCCGGTCTCATCCCGACCCGTGCCGGCGGCGACGGCACGACGCCGCAGCCCGGGTGGACCAGCGCGTACGGTTGGACGGGCAGCATCCCGTTCGAGGAGCTGCCGTCGGTCTTCGACCCGCCGTCCGGGTACATCGTCACGGCCAACAATGCCGCCGTCGGGCCGGGCTTCCCTCAGCTGATCACGGCCGACTGGGATCAGGGCTACCGCGCCAACCAGATCGAGGTGCGGCTGAGTGCGCTGATGGGCGATGGCCGGAAGCTGACGGCGAAGGACATGTCGGCCATCCAGGCCGACACCTACGACGCGAACGCGGCGAACCTCGTCCCGGTGATCCGCGCGGTGGCGGAGAAGCCGGATGCGTCCGCCGACGTTCAGCAGGCGGCCCGCCTCCTGGCGGACTGGGACTACCGCGACGACGCCGACAGCGCGGCGGCGGCCTACTTCGCGGTGTTCTGGCGCGAGCTGCTGCACGACATTTTCGCCCGCAAGATCCCGGCGGCGACGGCGCCGAGCGGCGGCGACCGCTGGTTCAGCGTCGTCGGCTCCCTCATCGGCCGGCCCGATTCGCCGTGGTGGACGGACGCGGACCTCGGCATCACCGACCGCGACGCCATGGTCGCCTACGCGGCCGGCCGGGCGTGGAAGGAGACCGGGCGCCTGCTCGGCGGCGACGTGTCGTCGTGGCGCTGGGACCGCCTCCACACGCTCATGCTGAGGAACGCGAGCCTGGGGGAGTCGGGTGTCGCGCCGATCGAGGCGCTGCTCAACCGCGGCCCGTGGCACGTCGGCGGCGGCAGCAGTGTGGTGGACGCGATCGGCTGGGATGCGACGGAGGGGTTCGCGGTGCAGCGCGTGCCGTCGATGCGGATGGTCGTCGACCTGTCCGACTTCGACAAGAGCACGTGGATCAATCTCACGGGAGCGTCCGGTCACGCGTTCGACGCGCACTACACGGACCAGACGGACCTGTGGGCGGTCGGGAGGACCCGCCCCTGGCCGTTCACCCCGGCCGCCGTGAAGAAGGCCGCAGACCAGACCCTGACGCTGCGCCCGGCGCGCTGACGCGCGACGATTCGTGCCGAATGCGCCGCATTCGTGCCGAACGGCGCGCATTCGTCACGAATGGCGGCGGGGGATGCCGCTCAGGCGGAGGTGAGAGCCGCCCAGGCCATGCGCTCCAGGACAGGGCGCACGACCCCGGGGGCGACGTGCAGCGCTCCGACGCGCGCGGTGTGCGGCGTCGAGTTGAGGAGGCCGAAGGTGCCCTGCACGCGCACGCGCAGCTCGTCGTCGGCGAGAGCGGGCTGCAGGGCGCCGAGCACGCCCATCCACACCTCCACGTAGCGGCGCTGGAGCCGGCGGACCTGGCGGCGGGCGGCGTCGTCGAGCGCGTCGAGGTCGCGGTCCTGGACGCGGATGGTGTCGGGCTCGCCGAGCGCGAAGTCGATGTGGAATCCGATCAGCGCGCGCAGCGCCGTCGCGGCATCCGTCGCGGCCTCCTCGACCGCCTGACCGCCGGCGAGCAGGCGCTCGCTGACCCCGATCAGGAGCGCTCCGAGCACGGCCTGCTTCGACGAGAAGTGCCGGTACACCGCCGGTCCGCTCACGCCGACGGCGGCTCCGAGGTCTTCGATCGACACGCCGTTGAAGCCGCGCTCGGCGAACAGGGTGGCCGCGGCGTCGAGCAGCGCCGCACGGCGGTCGGCCTTGGCCTGGCTGCGCTGCGTCGGCCGCTCGAGGGGAGCGGCGGGGCTCGGCTGGGTCATCGTCCTCGATGGGGTCGGGCCGCCCGGTCGGCGACGCTGGACTTTTCGGTTAATGAACACTAACCTAAAAACCGAGTTAGTGACCACTAACCGGATGTCGACGACGACATATGGAGCAGCATGCCGACCCTGACCAGTGAGGCGTCCGCGACGGATGCCCGGTTCGAGCAGAACGACGCCGCCCAGCGCGAGCTCGTCGCCGATCTGCGGAGGCGGCTGGCCGTCGCGGCCGCCGGGGGCCCGGAGCGCGCCCGCGAGCGCCACGTCGCCCGCGGGAAGCTGCTCCCGCGCGACCGCATCGACGCCCTCCTCGACGAGGGCAGCCCGTTCCTCGAGCTGGCGCCACTGGCGGCGACCGGGATGTACGACGACGAGAGCCCGGCGGCGGGCGTCATCGCCGGGATCGGCCTGGTGGCCGGACGCCATGTGATGGTCGTGTGCAACGACGCGACGGTCAAGGGCGGCACCTACTACCCGATGACCGTGAAGAAGCACCTGCGGGCGCAGGAGGTCGCGCTGGAGAACCGGCTGCCCTGCATCTACCTGGTCGACTCGGGCGGCGCGTTCCTGCCGATGCAGGACGAGGTGTTCCCGGATCGCGACCACTTCGGCCGCATCTTCTACAACCAGGCCCGGCTCTCGGCCGCAAAGATCCCGCAGATCGCGGCCGTGCTCGGCTCCTGCACCGCGGGCGGGGCGTATGTGCCCGCGATGAGCGACGAGACGGTGATCGTCCGCAACCAGGGCACCATCTTCCTCGGCGGGCCTCCGCTCGTGAAGGCGGCCATCGGCGAGATCGTCAGCGCAGAGGAGCTCGGCGGCGGCGACCTGCACGCCCGCACCTCCGGCGTGGTCGACCACCTCGCGGAGGACGACGAGCACGCGCTCGCCATCGTGCGCGACATCGTCGCGACGCTGCCGCCGCCCGCCGCGCCCGCCTGGGCGGTGGCGGAGACGGTCGAGCCCGCGGCCGATCCGGCCGAGCTGTACGGCGTCGTTCCCGTCGACGTGCAGGCGCCCTACGACGTCCACGAGGTGATCGCGCGCATCGTCGACGGCAGCGGCTTCCACGAGTTCAAGCCCGAGTACGGCACGACGCTCGTGACGGGCTTCGCCCACATCCACGGGCACCCCGTCGGCATCGTCGCGAACAACGGCGTGCTGTTCAGCGAGTCGGCGCTCAAGGGCGCGCACTTCATCGAGCTGTGCGATCAGCGCGGCATCCCGCTGCTCTTCCTGCAGAACATCTCCGGCTTCATGGTCGGCCGCGACTACGAGGCGGGCGGGATCGCCAAGAACGGCGCCAAGATGGTCACCGCCGTCGCGACCGCTCGCGTTCCGAAGCTCACCGTCGTGATCGGAGGATCCTTCGGGGCCGGCAACTACTCCATGTGCGGGCGGGCCTACTCGCCGCGCTTCCTCTGGATGTGGCCGGCCGCCCGCATCTCGGTGATGGGCGGCCAGCAGGCGGCCAGTGTGCTCGCCACCGTCAAGCGCGACCAGCTGGAGGCGCGCGGCGAGGAATGGTCCTCCGGCGACGAGGCCGCGTTCCGCGCCCCGATCGCCGCTCAGTACGAAGAGCAGGGCAACCCGTACTACTCGACCGCCCGGCTCTGGGACGACGGGGTGATCGATCCGGCCGAGACCCGCACCGTGCTGGGCCTGGCGCTCGACGTCGTCTCCCGCTCTCCGCTGCCCGACACCGCCTTCGGGCTCTTCCGGATGTGATCGCGTGACCTCCACCCCCTTCCGCACCGTCCTCGTCGCCAACCGCGGCGAGATCGCCTGCCGTGTCATCCGCACCCTGCAGCGCCTCGGCATCCGCTCGGTCGCCGTCTACAGCGACGCCGACCGCGATGCCCCGCACGTTGCGCTCGCCGACGTGGCCGTCCGCATCGGGCCGGCCGCCGCGCGCGAGAGCTACCTCGACGTCGACCGGATCGTGGAGGCCGCCCGCCGCACGGGCGCCGAGGCCGTCCACCCCGGGTACGGCTTCCTGTCCGAGAATCCCGCGCTCGCCGAGGCGTGCGCGGCGGCCGGCATCGTCTTCGTCGGCCCCGGCGTCCACGCGCTCGAGGTCATGGGCGACAAGATCACGGCGAAGCACGCGGTCGCCGAGCACGACGTTCCGACGATCCCCGGCATCGCAGAGCCCGGGCTGAGCGACGACGAGCTGATCGCGGCCGCCGAGCGCATCGGGTTCCCCGTGCTGGTGAAGCCGTCGGCGGGCGGCGGGGGCAAGGGGATGCAGGCGGTGCGCGCCGCGGCGGAGCTCCCGGAGACGCTGCGGGCGGCCCGACGCGTCGCGGCCGCCGCGTTCGGCGACGACACGCTGTTCCTGGAGCGGCTGGTCGCATCCCCCCGGCACATCGAGGTGCAGGTGCTCGCCGACCGCCACGGCGGGATCGTGCATTTGGGCGAGCGCGAGTGCTCGCTGCAGCGCCGACACCAGAAGGTGGTGGAGGAGGCGCCGTCTCCGCTGCTGGACCTGGCGACCCGCGCGCGCATCGGCGAGGCCGCCTGCCGGGTCGCGGCGAGCGTCGGCTACGTCGGAGCCGGGACGGTGGAGTTCCTGGTGTCGGCCGATGCGCCGGACGAGTTCTTCTTCATGGAGATGAACACGCGCCTGCAGGTCGAGCATCCCGTGACGGAGCTGGTGACGGGCCTCGACCTCGTCGAGCAGCAGCTGCGGATCGCCGCGGGGGAGCCGCTGTCGTTCGCCCAGGCCGATGTGCGGCTGCACGGCCATGCCGTCGAGGCGCGGGTGTACGCGGAGGACCCGGAGCGCGGGTTCCTCCCCGCCGCCGGGCACGTGCTGGCGCTGCGGGAGCCGGAGGGCGACGGCGTGCGGGTCGACAGCGGCATCGTCGCGGGCATCCCGATCGTCACCGACTACGACCCGATGCTCGCCAAGATCATCGCCTGGGGCGATGACCGCGACGTGGCGCTCGCCCGGCTGCGCGGCGCGCTCGCCGGCACCAGCATCCTGGGCGCCGTCTCCAACCTCGCCTGGCTGGTTGGGCTCGTCTCCGACGACGACGTCCGCGCCGGGCGGATGGACACCACGCTGATCGACCGCCGCTTCGCCGAGCAGACGCCCGCGCCGGCGACGGAGGCGGAGCTCATCGCGGCCGCGCTGCTCGCGCACCGCGACCGGTGGCGGCAGCCGCCGGCCGGAGTCGGGGCGCTGTGGGGTGCGCCGACGGGATGGCGCCCCGGCCGGGCGCGCCCCGCGCGATACGACGTCGACGGCGTCACGGTGTCCGTCGGCGGACCGGCCGACGACGCGACCGTGCACGTGCTGCGGGATTCCGCTGGTGCTGCGCACGAGGATACGCACGAGGCGGCGCGCGCCGCGCCGCGCCGCGCGTCCCTCCGCCTGAGCGAGCCGGACGCCGCGGGGCGGCCCTCGGTCGCGCTCCTCGACCTCGACGGGGAGACCATCCGCTTCGACACCGCGCGCGACGGCGACACCGTCTGGCTGGCGCGCGATGGCCGTTCGCGCCCGCTGCGGCTGCGCGACCGCGCGACGCGGCTGGCCGAACGCCTGGCTGCCGTCGACCGCGGGACGCTCGCCGCGCATCCCGAGCTCCGCTCGCCGATGCCGGGGACCGTCGTCGCCGTCCCCGTCGGGACCGGCGCGCGCGTCGCCGCGGGCGACACGGTCGTCGTGGTCGAGGCCATGAAGATGGAGCACCGCCTGGTGGCGCCGGTCGACGGCGTCGTCTCGGTGCACGTCGCAACCGGCGACCTGGTCCGGCTCGACCAGCTCGTCGCCCGCGTGGACGCGGACGACGCGGGCGATTCCGGCGAGCCCAGCACCCTCCCCGACGTTCCGCCCCAGCAGGCGGACGCGGCGCCGACACGACCGGCTGCCGCACAGCGATAGTCACCACGAGAGACAGGACCCGCATGACCATGCAGATGACCCGCCCTACCGGCCCGTCGGCCGGAGCCGGAGCCGCCGGGGCCGCCGACACCGATGTCGCCGGCTTCGCGCTCACCGACGAGCAGCGCCGCCTCCGCGACGAGGTGCGCGACTTCGCCGACACCGTCGTCGCGCCCGCGGCCTACGAGTACGACACCAAGCGCAGCCTCCCGTACGACATCATCGCCGAGATGGGCCGGATGGGCCTGTTCGGCCTCCCGTTCCCGGTCGAGTACGGCGGCCAGGGCAAGGACTACCTCTCCCTCTGCCTCGCGGTGGAGCAGCTGGGACGCGTCGACCAGTCGATCGGCGTCACTCTCGAGGCCGGCGTCGGTCTCGGGGCCATGCCGATCTTCCGCAGCGGCACCGAGGAGCAGAAGCAGGAGTGGCTGCCGATGCTCGCGCGCGGCGAGGCGCTCGCCGGCTTCGGGCTCACCGAGGCCGAGGCGGGTTCCGACGCGTCCGGCACCAAGACGACGGCCGAGCTGCGCGACGGCGAGTGGGTGATCAACGGCACCAAGCAGTTCATCACCAACTCCGGCTCCGACATCACGCGGCTGGTCACCATCACGGCCGTCACGGGCGAGGAGAAGCGCGCGGACGGCTCCGTGAAGAAGGAGCTGTCGGCGATCATCGTCCCCACCGGCACGCCCGGCTTCGTGGCGGAGCCCGTGTACGACAAGGTCGGCTGGCACACCTCCGACACGCACCCGCTGACCCTCACCGACGTGCACGTGCCCGAGGCGAACCTGCTGGGGGAGCGCGGTCGCGGATACGCGAACTTCGTCGCGACGCTCGACGAGGGCCGGGTGGCGTTCGCCGCGCTCTGCACCGGCGCGGCGCAGGGCTGCCTGGAGGAGGCGATCCGCTACGCCGCGAGCCGGAACGTGTTCGGCCGCCCCATCGGCTCCAACCAGCACATCGCCTTCAAGATCGCGCGGATGCAGGCCAGGGTCCACACCGCCCGGCTCGCCTACTACGACGCCTGCTACAAGCTGATGGCCGGCAAGCCGTTCAAGATGGAGGCGTCCATCGCCAAGCTGGTCTCCAGCGAGGCCGCCATGGACAACGCCCGCGACGCCACGCAGATCTTCGGCGGATACGGATTCCTCAACGAGAACCCCGTCGCGCGCCACTACCGCGACTCGAAGATCCTGGAGATCGGCGAGGGCACGAGCGAGGTCCAGCTGATGGTGATCTCGCGCGCGCTGGGCTTCTCCGCCTAACCTGAACCCGCAGCCGACAGCTCCTGAGTTTTTCCGCGCTGCACCCGGCGTGTCGCCGGAAAAACTCAGGAGCCGGCGGTGAGAGACCCTCGAAGGGGAGGACGCATGATCGACAAGACCGTCGGAAGCGCCGCGGAGGCGGTCGCCGACATCCCGGACGGCAGCATGCTCGCCGTCGGCGGTTTCGGCCTGTGCGGCATCCCGAGCGCGTTGATCCAGGCGATGCTCGATGCCGGGACCACCGACCTCGAGGTGGTCAGCAACAACTGCGGCGTCGACGACTGGGGTCTCGGTCTGCTGCTCGCCGAGCACCGCATCCGCAAGATGGTCAGCTCGTACGTCGGCGAGAACAAGGAGTTCGCGCGTCAGTTCCTCTCCGGCGAGCTGGAGGTGGAGCTCACCCCGCAGGGGACGCTCGCCGAGAAGCTGCGCGCGGGCGGCGCCGGCATCCCCGCCTTCTTCACCCCGGCGGGCGTCGGCACCCAGATCGCGACGGGCGGCCTCCCGCGTCGCTACGCCGCGGACGGTTCGGTCGCGGTCGCGAGCGAGCCGAAGGAGGTGCGGACGTTCGACGACGCCGAGTACGTGCTGGAGCGGTCGTTGCGCCCCGACTTCGCGCTCGTGCACGCCGCGAAGGGCGACCGGCACGGCAACCTCGTCTTCCATGCGGCCGCGATGAACTTCAACCCGCTCGCTGCGATGGCCGGGCGCATCACCATCGCCGAGGTCGAGGAGCTGGTGGAGCCGGGCGAGCTCGACCCGGGGGCGGTGCACTGCCCCGGCATCTTCGTGCAGCGGGTGGTGCACGCGCCGGGTGTGGAGAAGCGGATCGAACGGCGGACGGTCGCCGAAGGGAGCGCACGATGAGCCTCAGCCGCACCGAGCTCGCCGCCCGGGTGGCGCGCGAGCTGGAGAACGGGCAGTACGTCAACCTCGGCATCGGGATGCCGACGCTCATCCCCAACTACATCCCGGAGGGCGTCGAGGTCATCCTGCACTCGGAGAACGGCGTGCTCGGCGTCGGCCCCTATCCCGCCGACGACGCCGTCGACCCCGACCTCATCAATGCGGGGAAGGAGACGGTCACCGTGAACCGCGGCGCCGCCTTCTTCGACTCGTCGCTGTCGTTCGGGATGGTGCGCGGCGGGCACGTCGATCTGGCCGTCCTCGGCGCCATGGAGGTGTCCGAGCGGGGCGACCTCGCCAACTGGATGATCCCCGGCAAGATGGTGAAGGGCATGGGCGGGGCGATGGATCTCGTGTTCGGCGCCAAGCGGCTCATCGTGATGATGGAGCACGTCGACCGGGAGGGCCGTCCCAAGATCGTGACAGAGTGCAGCCTCCCGCTGACCGGCACGGGATGCGTCGACCGCATCATCACCGATCTGGCGGTCATCGACGTCACCGACGACGGCCTGGTGCTGCGCGAGCTGGCTCCGGGCGTCACCGTCGACGAGGTGGTCGCCGCGACCGGCGCCCCGCTGCGCATCGAGCTGGAGGAGGCGGCATGAGGGAGATCGAGCAGCGCGGGCTCTACTACGAGGAGTTCGAGCCGGAGACGCGCTACCTGCACCGGCCGGGCCGCACGGTGACGGAAGCGGACAACGTCCTGTTCACGACCCTCACCATGAACACCCAGGCACTGCACCTGGATGCGGCGTGGTCGGCCCGGCAGCCCTTCGGGGAGCGGCTGGTGAACTCGATGTTCACGCTGGCGACGATCGTCGGCGCGTCGGTCACCCAGCTGACGCAGGGCACGATCGTCGCGAACCTGGGGTTCAGCGAGGTCTCCTTCCCGCATCCGCTGCACCACGGCGACACGCTCTACTCGGAGACGGTGGTGCTGGCGAAGCGGCTCTCCGCCTCCCGCCCCGGCCAGGGGATCGTCACGCTCGAGCACACCGGACGCAACCAGGACGGCGTCGTCGTCGCGACGGCGACGCGCCAGGTGATGGTGTGGTGCCGGGACGTCTCGCCGGCCGCGGCCGACCCGGGCGCCCCCGACACCGGCGGGGCGGACGCCGCCGGGTCGGATGCGGACGGGATCCTGTGAGCGAGGCCCCGGCGTTCCCCTGGGGGCCCGCGCTGCTGTTCTGCCCCGCCGACAGGCCGGAGCGGTACGCGAAAGCGCTGGAGCGGGCGGATGCGGTGATCCTCGACCTCGAGGATGCGGTCGACCCCGCCCGGCGGGTGGCCGCCCGGGAGGCCCTGGCGGCATCGGACCTGGACCCGGAGCGCGTCATCGTGCGGGTCAATCCGGCCGGGACCGACGACCACGACGCCGACCTGTCCGCGCTCGCGGCGACCCCCTATCGCGCGGTGATGCTGCCCAAGGCCGAGCGCCCGGCCGATCTCGACGGGCTCCGCGACTACGCCGTCATCGCCCTCTGCGAGACCGCCGCGGGCGTGCTCGCGGCGCCCTCGCTGGCCGCCGTCCCCGAGGTGATGGCCCTGATGTGGGGTGCGGAGGACCTGGTCGCGTCGTTGGGCGGCACATCCAGCAGGCACGCGGACGGACGCTACCGCGATGTGGCCGTGCACGCGCGGTCGGCGGTGCTGCTCGCGGCCGCCGCCTCCTCCGTCCACGCCGTCGACACCGTCCACCTCGACATCGCGGATCTCACGGGGCTCGCTGCTGAGGCGGAGGATGCCGTTGCCGTCGGATTCGCTGCGACCGCGTGCATCCATCCCGGTCAGGTGGAGACGATCCGCGCCGCCTACCGGCCCGATCCTGCGGAGGTCGAGGCCGCCCGGGAGCTGCTCGCGGCGGCCGAGAACGCGGGCGGAGGAGTGTTCCGCCACGAGGGCCGGATGGTCGACGGACCGGTGCTCGCGCACGCCCGGGCGGTGCTCCGGCGTTCGTGATGAAACTGTGACCTGGCTTTCCTCCACGGTTCACCCGTTTCGTCCTTCGCGCGTCGGAGGCATGTCGTACGCTGCAAGTGTTCAATCGGGAATCCACCGTTCTCGAATCGATTCGAGAGCCATCGATTCGCGGAGAACGGACATACGCGGCGGTTGGAGGTCGCGGGGGAGGGGGAGACATGCCACAGCTGCTTCCCCTGCGCCTGCTCGAGACCGTCGGTCTGCGCAGCAGCGCCGCCGACCCGCGCGCAGGCTCCGCTGAGCCGCCGACCGGCGTCATCGACGTCGACCCGGCCATCGCGAGCACCGGCCCGCTGTCGATCATCGCGCCCCGCCGCATCGGCGAGAGCGACCTCGCGGTGTACCCGCTGTCGCTCGGCGCGAGCGTCTTCGGCTGGACGGCCGACGGCGACACCTCGTTCGCCATCCTCGACCGCTTCACCGAGCTCGGCGGCGACTTCATCGACACCGCCGACAGCTACGTCGGCGGCCGCAGCGAGGTGCTCATCGGCACGTGGATGCGCGAGCGCCGCAACCGCGACCGCATGGTCGTCGCGACCAAGGTCGGGCGGCACCACGACAACCCGGGCCTCGGATCCGTCAGCATGATCCGCGCCGTCGAGGCGTCCCTCGAGCGGCTGCAGACCGATCACATCGACCTGCTCTACTTCCACGAGGACGACCCGGAGACGCCGCTGGAGGACAGCCTGGCGACGGCCGAGTGGCTGATCGAGAGCGGCAAGGTGCGCTACCTCGGCGCGTCCAACTTCACTGCGGACCGGCTGATCGAGGCGCGCATCCTGGCGTCGTCCGGCCTGCCGAAGTTCGTCGCCATCCAGACCCAGTACAACCTGATGCACCGCAGCGAGTTCGAGAGCGCGCCGCGGATCGTCGCGGCGGCGCAGGGGCTCGCCGTGATGCCGTACTACGCGCTGGCCAACGGCTTCCTCACCGGCAAGTACCGCGGCAAGGGCGACCTGACGGCCGGCGCGCGCAGCGTCCGCGCCTCCGCGTATGTGAACCGTCGCGGTCAGCGTGTGCTCGCGGTGCTCGACCGGATCGCCGCGGAGCACCGTGTCGCGCCCGCCAGCATCGCCCTCGCCTGGCTCCTCGCCAAGCGGACGATCGCCGCGCCGGTCGCCAGCGCCAGCCGCCCGGACCAGGTCGACGCGTTGATGGCCGCCGCGGGCATCCGCCTCACGCGGTCGCAGATGCTCGACCTCGACCGGGTCTCCGAGTAGTCCGCGTCCCCGCCCGCGCTCCTGTGGGGCGCAACACGCCGTTCCGCGACGTGCGTCACGGCGTGTTGCGCCCCATAGAACGTGTCGGCGCGGGTCAGACCTCGGCCAGGATGCGGTCGAGCGCGCGGTGCAGCGCGGCGCCCGCGGCGATCGCGTCGCCCACATAGCCGCCGGCCATGGCGCCGTCGCGCGCGAGGATGAGGTCGTCCGCCGCGTCGCCCGGTCGCGGGTGCCCGATCTGGCGGAACAGCTCCTCGATGCGGTCGGCGTACCAGTCGCGATGGGCCGTCACGGCCACGCGCACCGGGTCCGTCTCATCGGCGAACTGCGCGGCGGCGTTGATGAACGGGTCGCCGTGGAAGCCCGGGCTCACCGCCTGCTCGTTGATCGAGTCGACCAGCGCGCGAGCGATGTCGCGCGGGTCGTCGTGCGCGGCCTCCTGCTGGGCGAACCAGTCGCGCACCTGGCGGTCGCGGCCCTCCACGTAGGCGATGATCAACAGGTCCTTCGACCGGTAGTGCTTGTAGAACGTCGCCTTCGTCACGCGGGCGCCCGCGATGATGCGGTCGACGCCGACGGTGTGGATGCCCTCCTGGTAGAAGAGCTGATCCGCCGTCGCGAGAATCTTGACCTTCGACGGCGCGGGCGGCCGGATGGTCGCTCGGGCACTTACGACCATCCGGCACGACTCCTTGTTCGGGGGAGGCAGGGGCGCCTCCGGGCTGCTGTCAGAGGCCGATCGCGCCCGCCGCGAGGCGCCGGACACGATGGCCTTCACAGTATAGCGGTAGACAGACGATTCTGTTTGTCCTCTTTTTCTCAGCCCAGGCATCCCGGGTGCTCTGGCGTAGGGTGGAGGGGATGAACAGCGCAGTCGACCTCCCGCTCGGTATGGCCGACCTCACCTTCGCGGCGTCCGGCGAAGCGCTGGTCCGGCGGACGGTTCTGCCGAGCGGTGTCCGCATCCTCAGCGAGCAGGTCCCCGGCGCCCGCAGCGCCACGCTCGGCTACTGGGTCGCCGTCGGCTCGCGCGACGAGAGCGACGGCCAGCCCGGGCATCCCGGATCGCTCGGCTCGACGCACTTCCTCGAGCACCTCCTCTTCAAGGGGACGCGCACGCGCACCGCGCTCGACATCGCGGTCTCGTTCGACTCCGTGGGCGGCGAGCACAACGCCATGACCGCCAAGGAGTACACCTGCTACTACGCGAAGGTCCAGGATCGGGACCTCGCCATGGCGGTCGAGGTCATCGGCGACATGCTCACCTCGTCGCTGCTCGATCCGGCCGAGTTCGAGAACGAGCGCGGCGTGATCCTCGAAGAGCTCTCCATGGCGGAGGACGACCCCGCCGACGTCGCCAGCGAGCGGATGTTCCAGGCCGTCCTGGGCGACCATCCGCTCGGCCGTCCCATCGGCGGCCGCCCGGACACCATCCGCGCGGCGAGCCGCGACGGCGTCTGGGAGCACTACCGCGCCAACTACCGGCCGCAGGATCTCGTTGTGACGGCCGCAGGCGCCGTCGATCACGACCTCCTGGTCGCCGGCGTCGAGCGCGCTCTCGCCGCAGCGGGCTGGGACCCGGAGCTCGCCGCCACCCCCGTCGACCGTCGCCCGGCCGTCCCGGCCGACATCCGCCGTGGAAGCCCCATCGTCACGGTCGAGCGCCCGATCGAGCAGGCCAACGTGTTCGTCGGCATGCCCGGCATCCTGGCCACCGACGAGCGCCGCACGACGATGAGCGTCCTCAACTCGATCCTCGGCGGCGGGATGTCCAGCCGCCTCTTCCAGGAGGTGCGCGAGCGCCGCGGCCTGGCATACTCGGTCTACTCGTTCTCCGGCTCGTACTCCGACGCCGGCGTGTTCGGCCTGTACGCCGGATGCGCTCCGGCAAAGGCGCGCCAGGTCACCGAGCTGATGCTGGACGAGCTGCAGCGGCTGGCGTCCGGCGGCGTCACGGCCGACGAGCTCCGCCGTGCCGTCGGCCAGCTCTCCGGCGGCGCGGCCCTCGCGCTCGAGGACTCCGACACCCGCATGTCCCGTCTCGGCCGCGCCGAGATCACGCTCGGCGAGTTCGCCGATCTCGATGAGAGCCTCCGGCGTCTCCACCTCGTCACCGCGGACGATGTGCGCGCCCTCGCCGCCGATCTGGCGGACCGGCCGGTCTCCGTCGCTGCGGTGGGGAGCGTCACCGACGACGTGTTCGCCGGCCTCGCCTCCTGACCAGCCCGTTCTCCCGATCCATCTCCGAAAGGTCCCGTTCGTGCCCCACTACATCTACCTCGTGCGCCATGGCGAGCAGCAGGATGCCGAGCACGGCCTGCCGGACGGCCCGCTCTCGCCGCGGGGCAAGCGTCAGGCGCAGCTCGTCGCCGAGCGGCTGAGCGGCATCCCGTTCACCTCGATGTACCACTCGCCGCTGGTGCGCGCAGCGGAGACGGCGGCGATCATGGCCGAGCGGATGCCCGCGCTCGAGCCACAGCCGTCGAGCCTGCTGTTCGACTGCATCCCGTCGGGCCCGACGCCGGACATGCCCAAGGCGTTCGAGTCGTTCTTCGGCCCGGTGACGGAGGCGGAGATCGAGGCGGGCCGGGCGCAGATGGACGACGCCGTCAACGAGTTCCTGACCCCGGCGATGGGCGACCGCCACGACCTGCTGGTGACGCACAACTTCGTGATCGGCTGGTTCGTCCGGCACGTGTTCGACGCTCCGGCCTGGCGCTGGCTGGGGCTCAACCAGGCGAACTGCGGCCTGACGATCATCCGCGTGCGCTCGGCCAAGCCGCCCGTCCTCGTGGTGCACAACGACCTCGGGCACCTGCCGGTCGAACTGCGCACCGGCCTCCCCGAGCTCCAGCCCGTCTGACTCCGCCCCGCCCCAAGCCCGCAGCTCCTGAGTTTTTCGCCCCCTGGGCGCCGATTCGCGCGAAAAAGTCAGGAGCTGTCGGCGTCAGGCGAAGGCTTTGCGGAACCAGTCCGTCGCGTTGGGGTTGTCGTTGTACGGCGGGATGGGCTCGTAACCGTGCGAGCGGTACAGGCCGCCCGCCGCCTCCAGGCTCGCGTTCGTGTCGAGCACCAGCTCGGTCGCACCGAAGCCGCGGGCGCGCAGCTCGAGCTCGGCGAGGATGGCGCGGCCGTAGCCGCTGCCGCGGGCCGACGGCGTCACCCACAGATGCTTGATCTCATACCGCACGACGGATGCATCGTCCTGTGCCTCCGCCGACGGGACGCGCAGTTCGCGGATGCCGCCGCATCCCACCTCGACGCCCTCGTCGTAGGCGAGCAGGAAGACCCCGTTCGGCGCGACGAACTGCCCGGGATCGGGGAACGACGTGCGGTACGCGCCCTGGGCGCTCGGGAAGGTCGCGGCGCGCTCGGCGAAGTAGTCGGACAGCATCCGGTGGGCGGTCGCGTCGGTGACGGCGACGTCTGCGAAAGACACCATCGGCCCAGCGTAACGCGCCCCGCGGGTAGGCTGATCGGGTGAGCATTCGCGTGGCCGTCGCCGGAGCGACCGGAAAACTGGGAAGCGTGGCGGTCCGTCTCATCGAGCAGGCCGACGACCTGGAGCTCGTAGCTCGGCTCGACTCCCGCTCGCCCCTGGAGGACATGCTCGGCGCCGACGTGCTCGTCGACATGACGGTGCCGCAGGTCAGCGGCCGGATCGTCGCCTTCGCGGTCGATCACGGTCTGAATGTGCTCGTCGGCACGTCCGGCTGGTCGGCGGACCGCATCCTCGACCTGGAGCGACGCGTCGCCGAGCACGACGGGCAGGGCGCCGTCGTCATCCCCAACTTCTCCCTCGGCTCCGCCCTGGGAACGGCGTTCGCCACCGTCGCCGCCCGCTTCTTCGACTCCATCGAGATCGTGGAGGCGCACGGCGCGGGCAAGGTCGACTCGCCGTCGGGCACGGCGGTGCGCACCGCGGAGCTCATCGGCGCGGCACGCGCCGCGATCGGCCCGGTGGAGGCGCCGCACTCCGATCAGCGGGCGCGCGGGCAGCAGGTCGCCAGTGTGCCCATCCACAGCCTCCGGATGCGCGGGGTCGTCGCCCAGCAGCAGGTGATCTTCGGAGGCGCCGGGGAGCAGCTGACCATCCGGCACGACACCGTCGGCCCGGAGGCGTACGAAGCGGGCATCCTGCTCGCGCTGCGCGCGGCGGCGACCGCGACGGGCGTGACGGTCGGCCTCGACAAGCTCGTCGACCTGGGGATCGCCGAGCCGAACGGCGAGCCGCCGCGCCCGACCGTCCGCGACGCGGGCGACGACGGCACCGACCCCGGCCGATGACCGGCGAAGCGATGAGAGGCCGGCTCCCCGGATGAGAAACCGCCTGGCCGCCCTCCTGATGGCGGTCCTCCTGCTCGTCTACCTGGTGCTCGTCACCCAGCGCGCGGTCATGCTCGTGCTGACCGGTGAGCCCGTCGGCATCGCCATGGGCGTCGCCCTGATCGTGCTCCCGTTCATCGCGGCATGGGCGATCGGCCGCGAGCTGCTGTTCGGCGCGCGCACGGAACGCCTGGTGCGGCAGCTGGATGCGGAGGGCGGCCTCCCGGTCGAGGACCTGCCGACGCGCGCAAGCGGCCGGCCGCTGCGCGACGCCGCGGACCGGGACTTCCCGCGCTATCGCGCTGAGGTCGAGGCGGAGCCGGAGAGCTGGCGGGCGTGGTTCCGGCTGGGGCTCGCCTACGACGCGTCGGGGGACCGCCGCCGCGCGCGCGAGGCGCTGCGGCAGGCGATCCGGCTGGAGCGGGCGCAGGCGAAAACGGGCGGGCCCGCAGCCCGCTGACGGCCCGCTGACGGCACGCTGACAGGCCTCTGGGCGCGACCGCTGGGCGCGCCGGCGGAGCACGGCGGCAGCCGTGCGTCAGGCCGCTCGCACCTCCACGAGCCGGTCCATCGCGTCCTCGATCGTCGGGTCGCGGAACACGAAGCCGTCGTCGAGCAGCGCGCGCGGCACCACCAGCTGGTCGGCGAGCAGCAGCTCGCGGCCCGCATCCTGCAGGACCAGCTCGATCGCGAACCGCGGCACCGGCAGGAGGTACGGCCGGCGCACCGCCTGCGCCAGCGCACGCACGATCTCCCCGGCGGTCGCCGGCGTCGGCCCCGCGATGTTCACCGGCCCCTCGAGCGACGAGGTCAGCAGGTGGACGAGCGCCGCCGCCTCGTCGTGCAGGCTGACCCAGGGCCAGTGCTGGCGACCGCCGCCGAGGGGACCGGCGAGTCCCGCCTTGGCGAGCGGGAGCAGCGGCGTGAGTGCACCGCCGCGGCCGATCACCACGCCGGTCCGGGCGAGGGCGACGCGCGTGGCGGGCGGCGCGAGCCGGGCGGCGGCCTCCCAGGCGTCGACGACGTCGGCGAGGAACCCGCGTCCCTTCGTCGCCGCCTCGGTCAGCTGCTGGCCGGGGCGGTCGCCGTAGTAGCCGACCGCCGACCCGCTGACGAACACCGCGGGCGGGCTGTCGGCCCGGCGCATCCCCTCGGCGAGCGTCCCGGTCGCCTGCAGCCGGGATGACAGGATGCGCCGCTTGGTCGCGCGCGTCCACGGAAGGTGCTGCAGCGAGCTGCCGGAGAGGTTCACGACCGCGTCGGCCCAGTCGAACACGCCGGGATCGACGGAGCGTTCCTCCGGCGCCCAGCGGAGTTCGTCCGAGCCGGCCGGTTCACGCCGGACCAGCCTCCGCGTCTCGTGTCCGGCTTCGGCCAGCTGACGACGCAGCTCGCCGCCGATCATGCCGGACGCGCCGGCGAGCAGTACGCGCATGTGCGGCCGCCTGCGGCTCAGGCCAGCGACGCGTCGAGGGTGATCGGGATGCCGACCAGGGCTCGCGACACGGGGCACGTGCGCTTGGCCTCGTCGGCGAGGCGCTGGAAGTCCTCCTCGGAGAGGCCGGGGACCTGGGCGGTCACGGTCAGGTGGCTGCCGGTGATGCCCTGTGCGGGATCGAAGGTGACCGCCGCCGTCGTGCGGATGCTCTCCGGCGCGTTGCCGAACTGCGCGAGCACGTTCGAGAACGCCATCGAGAAGCACGCGGCGTGCGCTGCGCCCAGGAGCTCTTCCGGGGTCGTGACCTCGGCGCCGCCCTCGGAGCGGGCCTTCCAGTTGACGGAGAGCTCCGCCGCGTGCGACGAGTCGAGCGTGACCGTTCCGGAGCCGCTCGTGAGATCGCCGTTCCAGACGGTGGTGGATGCGCTGGTGACTGCCATGAAGACCTCCTCGTGACCCTCTGCCGCCGAGCGCGGCCGGGCCTCTCCACCCTACTGACGGGTTCCGGCGCCGTCACCGGGTGCTGGGCGGATTCCCGGCTGGGCCGGCGGGGGTCGCGGCTCGACGGGCGGTCAGGCCCCGGCGGGCGGTCAGGCCCCGGCGGAGCGCCGGATGAGTCGCGCGCGCACCAGCAGGAGGTACAGCTGGCAGCCGAGGCAGTATCCGAACACCGAGTTCAGGAACGCCGCGGCGAATGCCAGCGCTGCGGCGATCGGCAGCGCGAGCGGCACACCGGCCACGAACAGGACGAGGCCCACCCCGGTGACGAGCAGCCCGATAGCCTGCGCGAAGGTGGGCGGCGCCGGGTCCTCGAGCTCGGCGGGAGGCGCCAGGCGCGGACGGATCACGGCGCGGAAGAGCAGTCCGTACGGGTGGCGGCGGATGCCGGCGACGGCGCCCCAGGCGAAGAGGAGCGCGATGACGAGCAGCAGCACCGCCGCCGCGGTCGTCGCCCCGATCAGCGAGAGGAACAGGTCGACGAGGAGCAGCACCGCCGTGATCCCCGCGCCGAATCGCGGCGATCGCGGGTCGATGCCGGGGCGGCCGGATGCACCGGACGCCGTCGAGGGGGATGCGGCGGTGGCGGCGGACGCCGCCGGATCAGGCTGAGACATGGTCGCTCCCGAGGATGCGGTGGAGGGTGAGGCGGACGTCGTCCGCGCGTGCCGCGCCGCCGATCCTGGCGCGGACGGCGCCCGTGGCGTCGAGGACGAGGGTGGTCGGCGTCTGGAGGATGCCGAAGCGTGTCGCGAGCTCGGGCCGGTCCGTCAGGTCGACCTCCGTGTGGCTCACGCCGTCGGTGCCGGCCGCGACGCCGTCGAGCACACGCGCGGTGGAGCGGCAGGGCGCGCAGAACTCGGTGGAGAACTGCAGGAGGGTGGCGCGGCCGCCGAACGCGTCGACGCCGACCTCGGAGGGGGCGACGACGTCGTGCCCGCCGACCGTCCGCGCGCGCCCGGTCGTCGCGCGCCAGAGGAGGCCGGCCGCCGTGACGACGGCGACGAGCCCGAGCAGGATGCCGAGAGCTGCGAATCCGTTCACAGCCCGGGACGCTACGCCGACGTCGTCCACAGCGCACCGAATGTGACCTCCTGTGACGGCGACCCGATAGCCTGGTGGCATGGCTGCTTCCGAGAATCCGTTCGGCCAGGTCCTCGTCGCCCTGGTCACCCCGTTCACCGCCGATGGCGAAGTGGACTGGGCGGCGGTCGAGAAGCACATCGACGACGTGATCCAGGCGGGTGCTGACGGGATCGTCGTCACCGGCACGACGGGGGAGACCTCGACGCTGACCGACGCGGAGAAGCTCCGTCTGGTGGAGGTGGGCAAGTCGGTCGCCGCCGGCCGGGCCAAGATCATCACCGGCGGAGGGTCCAACGAGACCGCGCACGCCATCCAGCTGTACCAGCAGAGCGAGAAGGCCGGGGCCGACGGCGTCATGGTCGTCACGCCGTACTACAACAAGCCGACGCAGGCCGGAATCCTCACCCACTTCCGGATGATCGCCGACTCGACCGACCTGCCGGTCATCCTCTACGACATCCCGGGCCGCACCGGGGTCCCCATCAAATACGAGACGATCCTCCGTATCGCCAAGCACCCGAACGTGCTCGCGATCAAAGACGCGAAGGGCGACTTCAGCGAGGTCAGCCGCGTGCTCAACCAGACCGACCTCCTCTACTTCTCGGGCGACGACGCCAACGTCCTTCCGCACCTCTCCATCGGGGCGAGCGGGCTCATCGGCGTCACGGCGAACATCGCTCCGACCCCTTACCGCCAGATCGTGGATGCGGTGAACGCCGGAGACCTGGCGACCGCCACCGCAGCCCACCGCAAGCTCGAGCCGCTCGTGCGCGCCGTGATGACGCACGTGCCCGGTACCGTTGCTGCCAAGTACATCCTCCACGGCCTCGGCCGCATCTCGAGCCCCCGCGTGCGTCTCCCGCTCGTCGGGCCCGAGGAGTGGGAGGCCGCTCAGATCGAAGACGAGCTCGACCTCGTCCACGACATCCCCGGTGTCGACTTCTCGAACTTCCGCCCCGACCGCAATGCGGCCGCGGGCGGTGCGCTCCCGAAGATCGCCGGGACCACACGCTGACGACCGCACAGGCGGTCGAACACATGGCGGGCGCGCGAAGCCCCGCGAAGAACACAGAAATAGGAGGGCACATGCCCAACCTCGTCGCCGAGCCTCCCGCGCTCGAACCCGGAACACTCCGCATCATCCCGACCGGCGGTCTCGGTGAGATCGGCCGCAACATGACCGTCTTCGAATACGAAGGCAAGCTCCTCATCGTCGACTGCGGCGTCCTCTTCCCGGAGCAGGACCAGCCGGGCGTCGACCTGATCCTCCCCGACTTCCAGCCGGTCCGCGACCGGTTGGACGACGTCGTCGGCGTCGTCCTCACGCACGGTCACGAGGACCACATCGGCGCCGTGCCGTACCTGCTCAAGCTGCGGCGCGACATCCCGCTGATCGGCTCGGGCCTCACGCTCGCCCTGGTGGAGGCGAAGCTCAAGGAGCACCGCATCCAGCCGTACACGCTCACGGTCAAGGAGGGGCAGGTCGAGCAGCTCGGACCGTTCTCCCTCGAGTTCGTCGCGGTCAACCACTCCATCCCGGATGCGCTCGCCGTGGCGATCACCACGCCGGCCGGCGTCGTCCTCCACACCGGCGACTTCAAGATGGACCAGCTGCCGCTCGACGACCGCATCACCGATCTGCGCGCCTTCGCGCGGCTCGGCGAGAAGGGGGTCGACCTGTTCCTCGCCGACTCCACCAACGCCGACGTCCCCGGCTTCACTCCGCTGGAGCGATCGATCGGTCCGGTGCTCGACGCCGTCATCGCCCGCGCGCCGCGCCGCGTCATCGTCGCGAGCTTCTCCAGCCACGTCCACCGCGTGCAGCAGGTGCTCGACGCGGCCGCCGCGAACGGCCGCCGCGTCGCCCTGCTCGGGCGTTCGATGGTCCGCAACATGACCATCGCGGCGGAACTCGGCTACCTCAAGGTGCCCGAGGGCGTGCTGATCGACTACAAGAAGGCCGCCGACCTCCCCGACGACGAGATCGTCTACATGTCGACCGGTTCGCAGGGCGAGCCGATGGCCGTCCTCGCCCGGATGGCGAACCTCGACCACCAGATCGAGGTCGGCCCCGGCGACACCGTGATCCTCGCGTCGAGCCTGATCCCGGGCAACGAGAACGCGGTCTACCGCGTCATCGACGGGCTCACCAAGCTCGGCGCCAACGTGGTGCACAAGGGCAACGCGAAGGTGCACGTCTCCGGTCACGCGGCCGCGGGCGAGCTGCTCTACTGCTACAACATCCTGAAGCCGAAGAACGTCATGCCCGTGCACGGCGAGTACCGCCACCTCGTGGCGAACGCGCGCCTCGCCATGGACACCGGCGTTCCCGAGAAGAACACGATCCTGGCCGAGGACGGCTCGGTCGTCGACCTGCGCGACGGCGTCGCCCGTGTCGTCGGCCAGCTCGACCTGGGCTTCGTGTACGTCGACGGCTCCAGCGTCGGCGAGATCACCGACGCCGATCTGAAGGACCGCCGCATCCTGGGGGAGGAGGGCTTCATCTCGATCATCGTCGTCGTGGAGGCCGCCACCGGTCGCATCGTGACCGGCCCGGAGGTGCACGCCCGCGGATTCGCCGAGGACGACGCGGTGTTCGACGACGTCAAGCCGAAGATCGCCGCCGCGCTCGCGGAGGCCGCCCACAACGGCGTCCGCGACTCGCACGCGCTCTCGCAGGTGGTGCGCCGGACCGTCGGCCGCTGGGTCAACACCAGCTACCGCCGCCGTCCGATGATCGTGCCCCTGGTGATCGAGGCCTGACCCGGTCGGGAGCGGCGTGGCCGGGATCGTTACCCGCCCGAAACACGGCGGCGGGTACCGTTCGTCCATGAACGCGTTCCGCATCCGACCCGCCGTCCCCGGCGACGCGCGGGTGCTCGCGGACATGCTGGTGGAGGCCGCCAACTGGAATCCGGGCCGCACCAGGCCGCGGGTGACCGTCCTCGACGATCCGTCCGTCCGCCACTACATCGCCGGCTGGCAGCGGCCGGGCGACTTCGGCTGCGTGGCGGAGGATGCCGCCGGTGTTCCGGTGGGCGCCACGTGGGCACGGCTGTTCTCGCCCAGCGATCCGGGCTACGGCTTCGTCGCGCCCGGCGTCCCGGAGCTCACGCTCGGCGTCTACCCGCACTGGCGGGCGCAGGGGGTCGGCCGGGCGCTGCTGCGCGAGCTGGCCCGCATGGCCGCAGCCCGCGGCCACGCGCGTCTCAGCCTCAGCGTCCAGCGCTCCAACTTCGCCCAGCGCCTGTACGTCAGCGAGGGCTACGTGACGGTCGCCTCGGGCGAGGGCTCCGACACGATGGTGCGCACAGTCCGCTGACCCGGCCGGATTTCCACAACTCAGGCGCGGGAACCGCGTGATGACGGGGGCACGACGTAGCGTTGTGCCATGGCTACGAGCACCAAGTCGAATGCACGCGCCCGGAACTCCGGTCGCGGCGGGTCGACCGCGCGCAAGCCGGCGTCGAAGACCGCGCAGCAGAAGACGGTCGCCTACCCGGCAGCCGATGCGGGGCCCAGTCCGCTGGTCCGCGCGTGGATGGGCCTCGCCCACCTCACCGGCGGGGCGTTCCGCGCGCTCGGCCCGGAGAAGCTGGCGAAAGAAGAGCGCCGTGACGGCTTCCCGTTCTTCCTGGTCCTGCTGGCGATCGTCGGGGCGGTTGTGGAGTGGTTCCTGATCAACGACCAGGTCGCGCGCACCCTCGACGCGTGGACGTTCGGCGGACTGTTCGGGCGCGTCGCGTTCGCTCTCCCGGTGGTCATGGTGCTGTTCGCCGCCTGGCTGTTCCGGCATCCCAGCTCGGTGCACGACAACACGCGCATCGGCATCGGCCTGAGCATCCTGCTGCTCATGGTGTCCGGACTGTGCCATCTGTTCAGCCCGCACCCGTCGCCGAGCGACGGCGTGAACGCACTCGCGCAGGCGGGCGGTGTGCTGGGGTGGCTGATCGCGGCGCCGCTATCGCTGCTGATCACCCCGTACGGCGCGGGCGCCGTCATCATCCTGCTGCTGATCCTCAGCCTCTTCATCATCACCAAGACGCCGCCGAACAAGCTGCCCGAGCGCATCCGCGAGCTGTACGCCTACCTCTTCGGCGCGCAGCTCCCGACGGAGGACGAGCGCCAGGAGGCGAAGGAGGCGCGGACGAAGCAGGTCGAGCTCGACGGCGTCGGCGAACAGGAGCAGGAGGCGAACCTGCCCTGGTGGCGCCGGAACAAGTCCCAGCGCGAAGAGGACCCGGAGTACGACGCCGCGCCGGCGGACGGCCTCACCGAGGTCTTCGGCGCGGGAGGGCGAGGGAAGGGCGAGTTCGCGACCGCCCTCGAGCCCGACCCCGCGAGCGACCACTACAACACCGAGGTGCTCAGCGAGCTGGCCAACGCCGAGGACGCCCTGCACCGTTTCACCGGCGAGCAGCCCCCGACGGCCGTCGCGCCGCTCCCGCCCGTCGGCGGAGCGCCCGGCGGTGCGGCCGTGCTCCCCGGCTTCCAGGCGGGCGCCGAAGACTTCGACGAGGATGTCGCCCCGCCGGCGCTCCCCGAGCCGTCTGCTCCATACAACCTCCCGTCCGCCACGATGCTCTCCGCCGGAACACCGGCGAAGACGCGCTCGGGCGCGAACGACGAGATCGTCGCAGCGATCACGTCCGTCCTCACCCAGTTCGGCGTCGATGCGAAGGTCACCGGCTACTCACGCGGCCCGACGGTCACGCAGTACGAGATCGAGCTCGGGCCCGGCGTGAAGGTCGAGCGGGTCACCGCGCTCAGCAAGAACCTCTCGTACGCCGTGGCGAGCAACGAGGTCCGCATCCTGTCGCCCATCCCGGGCAAGAGCGCGATCGGCATCGAGATCCCGAACAGCGACCGCGAGATCGTGTCGCTCGGCGACGTGCTGCGGTCTCCCGCTGCCACGAAGAGCGTCCACCCGATGACGATCGGCGTCGGCAAGGATGTCGGCGGCGGTTTCGTGGTCGCGAACCTCGCCAAGATGCCCCACCTCCTCGTCGCCGGTTCGACCGGCTCGGGCAAGTCGAGCTTCGTCAACTCGATGATCACCAGCCTGCTGATGCGCGCGAAGCCGTCGGAGGTCCGGATGGTGCTCATCGACCCGAAGCGCGTCGAGCTGACGATCTACGGCGGCGTTCCGCACCTCATCACCCCCATCATCACGAACCCGAAGAAGGCCGCGGAGGCCTTGCAGTGGGTCGTGAAGGAGATGGACATGCGGTACGACGATCTGGCGAGCTTCGGCTTCCGCCACATCGACGACTTCAACCGCGCGGTCGTGAACGACGAGATCGTCCTGCCCGCCGGGAGCGAACGCAAGCTCAAGCCGTATCCGTACCTGCTCGTGGTGGTCGACGAGCTCGCCGACCTGATGATGGTCGCCCCGCGCGACGTCGAGGACTCGATCGTCCGCATCACCCAGCTCGCGCGCGCGTCCGGCATCCACCTGGTGCTGGCCACCCAGCGGCCCTCGGTGGACGTCGTGACCGGTCTGATCAAGGCCAACGTCCCCTCGCGCCTCGCGTTCGCCGTCACCAGCGTCACCGACTCCCGCGTCATCCTCGACCAGCCCGGCGCGGACAAGCTGATCGGCCAGGGCGACGCCCTGTTCCTGCCGATGGGCGCGTCGAAGGCCATCCGCGTGCAGGGTGCGTGGGTGAACGAGGACGAGATCCAGAAGGTCGTCGACCACGTCACCCGGCAGGCGCGACCCGAGTACCGCCAGGACGTCACGGTGTCGGCCGAGAAGAAGCAGATCGACTCCGACATCGGCGACGACCTGGAACTCCTCCTCGCCGCCGCCGAGCTCGTGGTGTCGTCGCAGTTCGGCTCCACCTCGATGCTCCAGCGCAAGCTGCGCGTCGGCTTCGCGAAGGCCGGTCGCCTCATGGACCTCCTGGAGTCCCGCGAGATCGTCGGGCCGTCCGAGGGGTCCAAGGCGCGCGACGTCCTGGCGACGGCCGAACAGCTCCCGCAGGTGATCGCCCGGCTGCGCGGCGAGGAGCCGCCGGCGGGTGCGGCGCCGTCCGCGCCGAGCGCGGCCGCCGGAGTCGGTGCAGGCGCCGGCGCCGCTGCGGCCGCGGTGCCGGGCCCGGCAGCAGGGGCAGGAGGCTCCGACATCGACGACCGCTACGGAAACGATCCGGTCGCGGCGATGACGGCGGGCTATCCTGAGGTCGAGGGCGACTCCGACGAGGACGCCTGGCAGCTGACCGACAGAGAGTAGACGACCGCGATGTCGGTGCCCGACACCCCTCCGCCCGCCGCGGCGGACGGCGGAACTGAGCACGTGAGCAACTGGAACCTGCCCAACGCGATCACGGTCGTGCGCATCCTGCTCGCCCCGCTGTTCGTCTGGATGCTGCTCGCCGACGGCGGTGACGACGGCTGGCTCCGGTGGGCCGCCGCGGCCCTGTTCATCGTCGCGATCGCGACGGACGGCGTCGACGGGGCCCTCGCCCGGCGCCAGGGACTCGTCACCGATCTCGGCAAGCTCCTCGACCCCATCGCCGACAAGGTGCTCACCGGCGGAGCGCTCATCGCGCTCTCCATCCTGGGCGAGCTGCCCTGGTGGGTGACGATCGTCATCCTGGTCCGCGAGATCGGCATCACCGTCTACCGCTTCGTGGTGATCCGCCAAGGCGTCATCGCCGCATCGCGCGGCGGCAAGATCAAGACCATCGTCCAGTCGGTCGCCATCTCCTTCGCGCTCGTCCCGCTGTGGACGGTGTTCGGGGACTGGATCTTCTGGGTGAACGGCATCCTCATGACCGCTGCCGTCATCCTCACCGTCTGGACCGGGATCGACTACCTCTGGCAGGCCTGGAAGGGCCGGAGAGCGAAGCGTGCCGTCGCGTGAGCCCTCGGCCACCGAGGCCGTCGTCCGTGCGCTGATCGACCGCGGGCTCACCGTCGCCGCGGCCGAGTCGCTGACCGGGGGACTGCTCACCGCAGAGCTCACGAGCGTCCCCGGCGCCTCCGCCGTCGTCCTCGGGGGCGCCGTCGTCTACGCGACGGAGCTGAAGCACACGCTGCTCGGCGTGGATGCCGAGCTGCTCGCGACGGAGGGTCCCGTCCACCCCGAGGTCGCCCGGCAGCTGGCCGCCGGCGTGCGCGACCGGCTGGCCGTCGCGGGTCGGCGCGCGGACATCGGCGTCGCGACGACGGGGGTCGCCGGACCGGACCCGCAGGGCGGCAGGCCGGTCGGAACCGTCTACGTCGGCCTCGCCTCCGACGCCGGTGCGCGAGCGATCGCACTGGCGCTGACGGGAGACCGCGACGGCATCCGCCGGCAGACGGTCGTCGAGGCCGTCAGGGCGCTCGCGGAAGAACTGGGCATAACGGGTGTTTGAGAGTCCCGGATTACCGCGGGAATACGCGGTGTTTCGGTCTGGTTACACCTGCTGCATTCACAAGAAAAGCCCAGTAGCCCTCGATATCGTGGAGCGCAGGGATGCGGTACATTCGTATCCCATCGATACGTCGGCAGGGTAAGAGAGGGAGGCTCCTAATGATTCTTGTACGTCAGGAAATCGGCGACGTGCTCAGGGACTTCCGCCTGCAAAAGGGTCGTACGCTCCGCCAGGTCGCCAGCAAGGCGAGTGTCGCGCTCGGGTACCTCAGCGAGGTCGAGCGCGGGCAGAAGGAGGCGTCGAGTGAGATCCTCGCCTCCGTGGCCGACGCTCTGGAGACGCCGGTCTCGGTCATCATGCGCGAGGTCGGCGATCGGATCGCGGTGCTCGAGGGTCTCGAGCCGGTCATTCCGGACACGGTTCCGGACGAGTTCGTCTCGGCGATGGACTCGGACCTGGTCGCCCGCTGATCCCCGCACGCTCAGGAGGACGCCCCGCTCTCGGCGGGGCGTCCTTCGTTTACCTCCCCCTGCTCTCCTGGAATAAGGACACATGAAGCTCAGCGAGTTCCAGCGCGCCGTCTCCGACGAGTTCGGCAGCACCTACGGCCAGACGCTGCTGACCGACCTCGTCATCGGCGAACTCGGCGGCCGCACGCCGAACGAGGCCATCGCGGCCGGCCTGTCTCCGCGCGACGTGTGGATCGCCCTGTGCAAGGAGACCGGTGTGCCGCAGTCGCACTGGTACGGTGCGGGCAAGCCCGCCCCCAAGCGCTGATCCGAGCCGCGACACGCCAATTCCGGTTCTCGAAGATATGTTCGGAACTGGCTACACTTCTTCACATCGGCAGTCGAAAACCGGTTGTCCACAGATGCGCGTCCCTCGCTTCGGGTGTCGGACGTCACTCATAGAGTCGAACCGTAGCGAAGCCCACGAAGGAGAACCGCAAAATGCCATCACCCGCAGACCGCGAGAAGGCCCTGGAAACAGCCCTCGCGCAGATCGACCGCCAGTTCGGCAAGGGCTCCGTCATGCGACTGGGCAGCGATGAGCGCGCCCCCGTCGAGGTCGTGCCGACCGGCTCCATCGCCCTCGACGTCGCGCTCGGCATCGGCGGCATCCCGCGCGGCCGGATCGTCGAGATCTACGGCCCGGAGTCGTCGGGTAAGACGACCCTCACCCTGCACGCCATCGCCAACGCCCAGCGGGCGGGCGGTATCGCGGCCTTCATCGACGCCGAGCACGCGCTCGACCCGGAGTACGCCCGCAAGCTCGGCGTCGACATCGACGCGCTCCTCGTCTCGCAGCCCGACACGGGTGAGCAGGCGCTCGAGATCGCGGACATGCTGGTGCGCTCCGGCTCCATCGACCTGATCGTCATCGACTCCGTCGCCGCGCTCGTGCCCCGCGCCGAGATCGAGGGCGAGATGGGTGACGCGCACGTCGGCCTCCAGGCCCGGCTGATGTCGCAGGCGCTCCGCAAGCTGACGGGTGCTCTGAGCTCGACCAACACCACGATGATCTTCATCAACCAGCTCCGTGAGAAGGTCGGCGTGTTCTTCGGAAGCCCCGAGACCACCGCCGGTGGTAAGGCGCTCAAGTTCTACGCCTCCGTGCGACTCGACATCCGTCGAATCGAGACGCTGAAGGACGGCACCGACGCGGTGGGCAACCGGACGCGCGTGAAGGTCGTCAAGAACAAGATGGCTCCGCCCTTCAAGCAGGCCGAGTTCGACATCCTCTACGGCGTCGGGATCTCGCGCGAGGGCAGCCTGCTCGACTTCGGTGTGGAGCACGGCCTCGTGAAGAAGTCGGGTGCCTGGTACACCTACGAGGGCGACCAGCTCGGTCAGGGCAAGGAGAACTCGCGCAACTTCCTGATCGCCAACCCGGACATCGCGGCCGAGATCGAGCAGAAGATCAAGATCAAGCTGGGGATCGTGGCCGACCCGAACGCGGTGGCGGAAGAGCCGTCGAACGTCGGGTCGATCGAAGACAAGCTGCAGGCTCGAAAGGGCGCGTGATCGTGCCCTTCGCCTCCCGGAGGGGATCCTCGTGGTGGTGAAGTTTCCGTCCTCGCCGGAGGGCGACCAGGGCGACGGCTCCGTGACCCCGGAGGCGGGGGAGCGGGAGCACCTGGCTCCCGTGACCCCGCTCCGGCGGGCATCCGATCGCCGCACGGATGGCGACGACCATCCGTCCCGCCGTGGCCGGGCATCGAGAGACGGCGCGGCGCGAGATGGCGCGGCGCGACCGGTCGTGGCTCTCCCGGCGGACGGAACCCGGCACGACGGAGCGACGTCTGCCGCCGACGCCGGGTGGAACAACACCTGGGGGGCGGAGCCGGCCGCGCCGTCCCTGGCAGACGAAGCGGAGGCCGACGAGGAGACGGTCCGGCAGGCGCGCAAGACCTCCGGGGTCGCGATCCGCCAGCTGGCTCGGCGGGGCATGTCGCGCTGGGAGCTGGAGCAGCTGCTGAACCGTCGCGAGATCGATCCGGAGGTCTACGGGCCGGAGCTCGATCGGCTGGAGGTGCTCGGCGTGATCGACGACGCCGCTCTCGCTACGACGCTCGCCTTCACCCAGCACAGCCGGAAGGGGCTCGGACGCACCGCGATCGAGCAGGAGCTCAAGCGCCGTCACATCGAACCGGAGCTGATCGAGGCCGCGCTGGCCGACATCGGCGACGACGACGAGCTGGAGCGCGCGACGGAGCTGGCCGTGAAGCGCATCGGGCAGCTGTCCACCTACGACGACGAGACCGCGCGCCGACGCCTGCACGGGTTCCTGGCGCGCAAGGGCTATGCGTCCGACGTCGTCCGGCAGGCGATGGATGCGGCGTTCGCGACCCGGCGCTCGCGCGGCGGTTCCGGGGTCCGCTTCCAGTAGCTCCGGGGCGACGTGCCGCCCCTCGGAGCACGTCGCCCGCGGGGCGGAGGGAAACGTAGACTTGTCGCCATCATGAGCATCCTGGAACAGCACAGCGTCATCGCGCCCTCCGAGGCGGCAGTCCGTCCCGACGGCCGGGCGCGAACCTACGAGGTGCGCACGTTCGGCTGCCAGATGAACGTCCACGACTCCGAGCGCCTCAGCGGCTCCCTCGAGGCGGCCGGGTACGTCCCGGCCGACGGCGAGGAAGCCGACATCGTCGTCATCAACACCTGCGCGGTGCGCGAGAACGCCGACAACAAGCTGTACGGCAACCTCGGCCACCTCGCCGGCGTGAAGCGGCGGCACGAAGGCATGCAGATCGCCGTCGGCGGCTGTCTCGCCCAGAAGGACAAGAACGTCATCCTCGAGAAGGCGCCCTGGGTCGACGTCGTGTTCGGCACGCACAACATGGGCGCGCTGCCCAGCCTGCTCGAGCGCGCCCGGCACAACGACGCCGCCGAGATCGAGATCCTCGAGTCGCTCGAGACGTTCCCGTCGACGCTCCCGACCAAGCGCGACTCCTCCTACTCGGGCTGGGTCTCCATCTCCGTCGGCTGCAACAACACGTGCACGTTCTGCATCGTCCCGTCGCTCCGCGGCAAGGAGAAGGACCGCCGCCCCGGCGACATCCTCGCCGAGATCCAGGCGCTGGTCGACGACGGAGCCATCGAGGTCACCCTGCTCGGGCAGAACGTGAACTCCTACGGCGTGGAGTTCGGCGACCGCCAGGCGTTCAGCAAGCTGCTGCGCGCCGCCGGCCAGATCGAGGGCCTCGAGCGCATCCGCTTCACCAGCCCGCACCCCGCCGCCTTCACCGACGACGTGATCGACGCGATGGCCGAGACGCCGTCCGTCATGCCGCAGCTCCACATGCCGCTGCAGTCCGGTTCCGACCGCATCCTCCGCTCCATGCGGCGCTCCTACCGCTCCGAGAAGTTCCTCGGCATCCTCGACCGTGTTCGCGCGAAGCTGCCGGACGCGGCCATCAGCACCGACATCATCGTCGGGTTCCCCGGCGAGACCGAGGAGGACTTCCAGGACACCCTCCGCGTCGTCGAGGCCGCGCGCTTCGCGTCGGCGTTCACCTTCCAGTACTCCATCCGCCCCGGCACCCCCGCCGCGACGATGGAGGACCAGGTGCCGAAGGAGATCGTCCAGGAGCGCTACGACCGGCTCACGGCCCTGCAGGAGCGCATCTCGCTGGAGGAGAACCAGAAGCTCGTCGGCCGCGAGGTCCAGCTGCTCGTCGCCAACGGCGAGGGCCGGAAGGACGCGGACACGCGCCGGCTGAGCGGCCGGGCCGAGGACAGCCGCCTCGTCCACTTCGAACTGCCCGAGGGCTCGGAGGTTCCGCGTCCGGGTGACGTCGTCACGGTGCGCGTCACGCAGGCGGCGCCGCACCACCTCATCGCCGACTCCGCCGACGGCGCGCTCCTCCGCATCCGCCGCACCCGCGCGGGCGACGCCTGGGACCGCGCAGAGGCCGAGTCCTGCGCCGTCCCGACGCACGGCGGCGCGGCGGCGGGCGCAGCGGCCGGCCGGGTCTCCCTCGGCCTGCCCACCCTCCGCACGCGCGAACCGCTCACCTCCCCGGGCGTCGGCACGATGCCGATCTACGACCCGACGGACGGACAGCGCTGAGCACGGCGCCCGTCCCACCGCTCGTCGCGATCGTCGGCGCGACCGGAACGGGCAAGACCGACCTCTCGCTGGCGCTGGCGGACGCTCTGCGCGCTCGGGGCGGGAGCGCCGAGGTCGTCAACGCCGACGCGATGCAGCTCTACCGCGGTATGGACATCGGCACCGCGAAGCTCCCGGCGGACGACTGGCGCGGGATCCCGCACCACCTCTTCGACGTGCTCGACGTCACCGACGAGGCGACGGTCGCCCGCTATCAGCCGGAAGCGCGCGAGCGGATCCGGCAGATCGCCGGTTGCGGCAGCGTGCCGATCCTCGTCGGCGGCTCCGGCCTGTACGTGTCGAGCGTGCTCTTCGACCTGCGCTTCCCCGGAACCGATCCCGACCTGCGCGCCCGCCTCGAGGCCGAGCTCGCCGAGCACGGACCGGGGATGCTGTTCCAGCGACTGGCCGAGCGCGACCCGGAGGCCGCGCGACGGATCGGATCGCGGAACGGCCGCCGCATCGTCCGTGCCCTCGAGGTCGCCGAGCTGACCGGCACCTCTGTCACCGGCGCGCTGCCCGACGAGCCGGCCCTCTGGCACGAACCGAGCGTGGTCATCGGGCTTGCCGCGCCCCGCGAGGAGCTCGTCGCCCGCCTGGACGCGCGCGTCGACCGGATGTGGGCGGACGGCCTGCTCGCCGAGGTGACCGCCCTGATCCCGCAGGGCATCGACCGCGGCATCACCGCCCGCCGCGCGATCGGCTACGCGCAGGCCCTCGCCGAGCTGCGCGGCGAGCTGTCCCGCGCGGACGCGATCGCCCAGACCCAGCAGCTGACCCGCCGCTACGCGCGCCGCCAGGTCAGCTGGTTCAAGCGCTACCCCGGCATCCACTGGCTCGACTACGACGCGCCCGACCTGGTGGATGCCGCCCTCGCGCTGGTCGACGCGGGCACCGGCCGCCGAGGCGAGACCACCCCGGCAGGTCGCTAGGCTGGAACGCATGGCGACCATCCACTTCACCAAGGGTCAGGGCACCGGGAACGACTTCGTGCTCTACTCCGACCCGGAGGGGCGCCTGCCGCTCACCGCGACCCAGATCGCCGAGATCTGCGACCGCCACTTCGGCGTCGGCGCCGATGGCGTGATCCGCGCTGTCCGCTCCGCCCATCTCCCCGAGGGCGAGGCGGCGCTGGCGGAGGACGACGCGGCCACCTGGTTCATGGACTACTACAACGCCGACGGGTCGCCGGCGGAGATGTGCGGAAATGGCATCCGGGTGTACGTCCGCTACCTGCTCGAGAGCGGCCTCGCCGAGCTCCCGGAGGGCGGGACGATCGCCATCGGCACGCGCTCCGGCGTGCGCGACGTGCAGCGCAGCACCAACGGCTTCCAGGTCGACCTGGGCCGCTGGCGCCTCGACGGCGGCGAGCCGCTCGTCCGCGCGAAGGAGCTCGCGGTCGCGCGGCCCGGGCTCGGCATCGACATGGGCAACCCGCACGTGGTGGTCGCGGTCGCCGACGACTCCGAGCTCGACGCGGCCGACCTCTCCTACATCCCGCACATCGAGCCGTCGCCCGAGCACGGAGCGAACGTCGAGTTCGTGGTGCCCCACGAGCCGCTCGTGGTCGACGGCGTCGGCCGCATCCGGATGCGCGTGCACGAGCGCGGCAGCGGCGAGACGCTGTCGTGCGGCACAGGTGCAGCGGCAGCGGCGCTCGCGGTCCGGTATTGGGCAGGCAACGGCGCGCCGAACCAGTGGCGCGTGGAGGTGCCGGGCGGCACGGTCGGCGTCCGCATGTTCGCGACGGAGGACGGCGAGCACGTCGGCCTCTCCGGTCCCGCCGCCCTCGTCTTCACCGGCACCCTCGACCTCGCCTGACCCCCCACCGTCGAGTCCGCACAAACTGCACACGGCGCGCCATGTGAGCGTGCAATTTGTGCGTACTCGACGGCGGGGGGTCAGGCGTCGGCGTGCGAGCGGGCGCGGAGGACGCGGTAGCCCTTGGAGGTCGCGGCGCGCGTCGTGGTCAGCTCCGGGAAGGTCGCCTGGATCCACCGCTGCAGGGAGTCGCTGCCCAGATTGCGCTGCACGACGAGCCAGGCGTCCGATCCCGGCTCCAGGCGGGGGAGCCAGCGCTCCAGGATGTTGTGCAGCTCGTTCTTGCCGACGCGGATCGGCGGATTCGACCAGATCGTCGTAAAACGCACGTCATCGGGAACATTATCCGGCGTCACCGGGTTTACATTGGTGAGGCCGAGCTTCTGCGCATTCCTGCGCACCAGGTCCAATGCTCGGGTGTTGACGTCGACGGCCCAGACCGTCGCATGAGGGGATTCGAGAGCAAGTGTGAGAGCCAGCGGCCCCCAGCCGCAGCCGAGGTCGAGGAACTGACCGCCGGGCGGCGCTGCGGGGACATGGTCCAGCAGCACTCGCGTACCCATGTCGATGCGCTCGGGGCTGAAGATCCCGTTCGCCGTCACCAGCTCGTACGTCTGGCCGGCGAGCTGAACGGTGAACGGCCGCAGGTTCAGCTCGCTCTCGGGCGCCGGGGAAAAGTAGTGATCTCCGCTGGCCATAAGCAGACCGTACAGGACACGAACAAACTAGGGTTAACCCGGATCGGGGAACTGAATGACTGATAAGACCGACATCCGCGACCACGACGCTGACGACGTGGTCGCGCGCGTGCTCGCCACGCAGGACAATCGCGCGTCGGTGACGCTGTTCGGCTCGGCTGCGTCCGCGCGGGCGCAGGCGCTGCAGGCCGACGCCGTCGACGGCGGACTGCACGACGGCGAGCAGTTCGACCGCGAGGAGCGTGCGGCGCTCCGTCGCGTGTCCGGGCTCTCCACCGAGCTGCAGGACGTCACCGAGGTCGAGTACCGGCAGCTGCGACTCGAGAACGTCGTGCTGATCGGCGTGTACTCGCAGGGTTCCCTGCAGGACGCCGAGAACTCGATGCGCGAGCTCGCGGCACTGGCGGAGACCGCAGGGGCCGCGGTGCTCGACGGTCTGCTGCAGCGGCGACCGCATCCCGACCCCAGCACCTACCTCGGCCGCGGCAAGGCCGAGGAGCTGGCCGGCGTCGTCGCGGCGCTCGGCGCCGATACGGTCATCGCCGACACCGAGCTCGCACCCAGCCAGCGCCGTGCGCTGGAGGACGTCGTGAAGGTGAAGGTGATCGACCGCACCGCGGTGATCCTCGACATCTTCAGCCAGCACGCCAAGAGCCGCGAGGGCAAAGCACAGGTCGAGCTCGCACAGCTCGAGTACCTGCTCCCGCGCCTCCGCGGCTGGGGTGAGTCGATGTCCCGCCAGGCCGGTGGCCAGGTGGGTGGGGCGGGCGCAGGCATGGGCTCGCGCGGACCGGGTGAGACGAAGATCGAACTGGATCGTCGCCGCATCCACACGCGCATGGCGCGGCTGCGCAAGCAGATCGCCGGCTTCAAGCCCGCCCGCGAGGCGAAGCGCGCCAACCGCAACCGCAACTCGGTGCCGTCGGTGGCGATCGCCGGGTACACCAACGCGGGCAAGTCGAGCCTGCTGAACCGCGTGACCAAGGCCGGTGTGCTGGTCGAGAACGCGCTGTTCGCCACGCTGGATGCGACGGTCCGCCGCTCGGTGACCGCCGACGGCCGGCTGTACACGCTCGCCGACACCGTCGGCTTCGTGCGCAACCTGCCGCATCAGCTGGTCGAGGCGTTCCGCTCGACGCTGGAGGAGGTCGCCGACTCGGACGTCATCCTGCACGTGGTCGACGGCTCGCACCCGGACCCGGCCTCGCAGCTGGCGACGGTGCGCGACGTGATCGGCGAGGTGGGTGCGCGCGACATCCCGGAGATCGTGGTCTTCAACAAGGCCGACCTGATCTCGGCGGACGACCGCCTCGTCCTGCGCGGACTCGAGCCCGGCGCGATCTTCGCGTCGGCCCGCACCGGCGAAGGGATCGACGAGGTCCTGGCCGCCATCGCGCGGCTGCTGCCCGATCCCTCCCTGGAGGTGGAGCTGGTGGTGCCGTACGACCGGGGCGACCTGATCTCGGCGCTGCACGAGCGGGGTCGCGTGATCTCGACCGAGTACGTGGAGGAGGGCACCCGCGTGACCGCGCGGATCATGCCCGAGTACCACGCGGCGTTCGAGCCGTTCGAGGTGGCCGCGACCTCGTAGCGCGGAGCCGCAGCCCGGAGGCCGGGCGGAACTTCTGTGTCGCTCGATGACACGGGAGGTTCCGCCCGGCCTTCTGCGTTGCTAGATTGCCTGACAACCGAAGCGGGCGACCGCTGACGTGGTGCGACAGCCGAGCCCGGCACCCGCCCGAGTGAATCCCTCCCCGCGACGCCCGCGGGCGGGACGCCCTTGTGCCGCTGTCCGACCATCCGAGGAACCCATGAGCTGTACCGAGGCCCGGTTCTCCTTCGAGCTGTACCCGCCGCGCACCGACCGCGCCGCGGCGTCGCTCCCGGGGACGATCGACCGCCTGGCCGCCGCACGTCCGGATTTCATCTCCGTGACGTATGGGGCGGGCGGGTCGTCGCGCACGGCGTCCCTGGACGTTCTGCGGTACATCCTGGAGCACACCGACGTCAGTGCGATGGCCCACCTCACCTGCGTCGGATCGTCGCACGAGGAGGCTCATCGGCTGATCCGAGAGTTCCTCGACGCGGGGGTCCGCCGGTTCCTCGCGGTGCGCGGCGATCCGCCGGAGGGTCTGGCCGAGGGGGAGGACGGGATCGGCGACATCCGCACGACCGCCGAGCTGGTGCAGCTCATCCACCGCGTCCAGGCGGAGCGCGCCCCCTACGGCGAGCTGGCCGTTCCCGGACTGCCCGCGCAGGCCGTCCTGGAGCACAGGGAGCACGTGCAGATCGCCGTCGCCGCCTTCCCGAACGGGCATCCATCGTCGCATTCCGTCTCGCAGGACATCGACGCCCTCCTCGCCAAGCAGGCGGCCGGGGCCAATCTCGGGATCACTCAGCTGTTCTTCCACGCGGAGGACTACTTCCACTTCGCGCAGCGCGCGGCCGAGGCCGGCGTGACGTTCCCGATCCTGCCGGGCATCATGCCCGTGACCAGCCCCGCGCGGCTGAAGCGGATGCTGGAGCTCAGCGGCGAGGACCTGCCCAGCGACCTCGCCATCGAGCTCGAGGTCGAGCCGACCGACGAGGGCCGCCGCGAGATCGGCATCGCGTGGGCGGCACGGCTCGGCGAGCGGCTGATCGCCGGCGGCGCCCCCGGACTCCACCTGTACACGTTCAACCAGCACGAGGCCGTCCTGTCCGTGCTGGACCGCATCGGCGCCCTCCCGGCGACCAGCGGCATCGCATCCACCACCCCGGCGAACCCGGCCACCGAGAAGGAACCAGCATGACCGACACCACCTCCGCCGCTCCGGCCCGCCCCGCATTCCCGGCGGGCACCATCCTCGGCTACCCGCGCATCGGCCGCCGACGCGAGCTCAAGAAGGCCGTCGAGGCGTTCTGGGCCGGCGCCATCGACGCCGACGAGCTGGAGGCGACCGCCGCCGACCTCCGCGCTGCGACGCGGGAGCGCCTCGCCTCACTCGGGCTCGGCCGCACGGACGCGTCCATCCCCGAGAGCTTCAGCTTCTACGACCAGGTGCTGGATGCGGCGGTCACCGTCGGCGCGCTGCCGTCGCGGTTCGCCGGCCTGGCCGGGGCCGACGGCTCCGTCGATCTCGCGGGCTACTTCACGATCGCGCGTGGCGAGGGCGAGAACCCGCCGCTGGAGATGACCAAGTGGTTCGACTCCAACTACCACTACCTGGTGCCGGAGATCGGCCAGGAGACGCCGTTCCGGCTCGCCTCCGACCGCATCGTCCGCGAGTTCGAGGAGGCCCGGGCGGCCGGCTTCGTCACGCGCCCGGTCATCGTCGGCCCCGTGACGTTCCTGCTGCTGAGCAAGGCGGCGGACGACGCGCCGGAGGGCTTCCGCCCGCTCTCGCGGCTGGCCGACCTCCTGCCCGTCTACACCGAGCTCCTGTCGCGGCTGTCGGCCGTAGGCGCGCCCTGGGTGCAGCTCGACGAGCCCGCCCTCGTCAGCGAGAGTATCGACGAGCCCCGGGATGCTGTGGTCGCCGCCGCGCGGGAGGCGTACGACGCGCTCGGGGCCGCGGCCGACCGGCCCGCGCTCTTCGTCGCAGCGCCCTACGGCAGCCTGGACGACGCCCTGCCCGCGCTGGCCGCCACGCCCGTCGAGGCGATCTCCCTCGACCTCGTGCGCGGATCGATCCCGTCCGGGCTCGACGCGGCGACGGCGTCCGCGCTGGCCGCCAAGACCCTCGTCGGCGGCGTGGTGGACGGGCACAACATCTGGCGCGGCGACCTGGAGGCCGCGTTCGGGAAGCTCACCGAGCTGCTGTCGCTGAGCCCCGACGTCACCGTGTCAACGTCGACGTCGCTGCTCCACGTCCCCCACGACGTGGACGACGAGCCGGAGCTGGACGAGCGCCTGACGTCGTGGCTCGCCTTCGCCGACCAGAAGGTCGCCCAGGTGGCCGTGCTCGCGCGCGGCATCGTGGACGGCCACGAGTCCATCCAGGAGGAGCTGACCGCCGCGACCGCCGCGCTCGCCGACCGCGCGTCCGCGCCGGGCGTGCGCGTCCCGGCCGTGCGCGAGCGCGAGGCGGCGCTGACGGAGGCCGACTTCCGCCGCGGGGCGTACGCGGACCGGCTGGCGGCGCAGGATGCTGCGCTGAGCCTGCCGTTCCTCCCCACGACGACCATCGGATCGTTCCCGCAGACCGCGGACATCCGCCGGTCGCGGGCGCAGCTGGCGAAGGGGCTCATCACCGAGGCCGAGTACCTGGGCCGGATGCGCGACGAGATCAAGCGCGTCGTCGATCTCCAGGAGGAGATCGGGATCGACGTGATCGTGCACGGCGAGCCGGAGCGCAACGACATGGTGCAGTACTTCGCCGAGAACCTGGAGGGCTTCGCGGTCACCCGCAACGGCTGGGTGCAGTCCTACGGATCGCGCTGTACCCGCCCGTCGATCCTCTGGGGCGACGTCTGGCGCCCGGCGCCCATCACGGTCGAGTGGTCGGCGTACACGCAGAGCCTGACCGAGAAGCCGGTGAAGGGGATGCTGACCGGGCCGGTCACCATCCTCGCGTGGTCGTTCGTGCGCGACGACCAGCCGCTCGGAGAGACCGCGCGCCAGGTCGCGCTCGCCCTGCGGGACGAGATCGCGGACCTGGAGGAGGCCGGCATCCGTGTCGTCCAGGTCGACGAGCCCGCGCTGCGCGAGCTCCTGCCGCTCAAGAAGGCTGCGCAGGGGGAGTACCTCGACTGGTCGGTCGGATCGTTCCGCCTCGCCACGTCGGGCGTCGCGAACGGCACCCAGATCCACACCCACCTCTGCTACTCGGAGTTCGGCGTGGTGATCGACGCCATCCGGAACCTGGATGCCGACGTGACGAGCATCGAGGCGGCCCGCAGCCGCATGGAGGTCGTCCACGACATCCAGCGCTCCGGGTTCGAGCACGGCATCGGGCCGGGCGTCTACGACATCCACTCGCCGCGCGTGCCGTCGGTCGCCGAGGTGACCGAGCTGCTGGAGACGGCGCTGCAGGCCATCCCCGGCCGCCAGCTCTGGGTGAACCCCGACTGCGGACTCAAGACCCGCGGGTACGACGAGACCGTCGCCTCGCTCCGCAACATCATCGAGGCGACGCGGGGGGTGCGCGAGCGGGCGGCCGTCAGCGCCTGATCCCGGTCCCGCCGGGGACCTCCGGTCCCGGTACGCTCACGGCGTACCGGGACCGTCGGCGTCCCGGCCGCCGCGCGTGTGAGGATGGGCGCATGGTGCGCATCCCCGACGAGGAGTTCGAGCGGATGGTCGGCGACATCTTCGACGCGCTGCCCGACGACATGGTGCGGCCGCTGGAGAACGTCGCCATCCTCATCGAGGATCAGCCGGACGGAGCGCGGCCACGCCTGTTCGGGCTGTACAGCGGGAGGCCGCTGACCCGGCGCTCGGTGTACGGCTTCGGCGAGCTGCCGGACCGGATCACGCTGTTCCGCAACAACCTGGAGGCGTCGGCGGCCTCGGAGGACGACCTGCGGGCACGCGTGCGGCTCACGCTGGTGCACGAGATCGGGCACTACTTCGGCCTCTCCGACGAGCGGCTGCGCGAGCTCGGCTGGGCGTAGCCGCCCGCCGAGTCGTGAGTCGTCGCCGGAATTCCGGACGAACGGTGACGTCTTGTCGCCACTCGGCGGGAGGGATGCCGGTCAGACGGCGCGGAGCACCGCCACGACCTTGCCGAGCACCTGCGCGTAGTCGCCGAGGATGGGCTCGAAGTTCGAGTTGCGCGGCAGCAGCCAGGTGTGTCCGTCGCGCTGGCGGAAGACCTTGACGGTCGCCTCCTCGTCGAGCATGGCCGCGACGATGTCGCCGTTCTCGGCCGTGTTCTGGGCGCGGATGACGACCCAGTCGCCGTCGCAGATCGCCGCGTCGATCATCGACTCTCCGACGACCTTCAGCATGAACAGCTCGCCGTTGCCGACGAGCTGGCGGGGGAGCGGGAAGACCTCGTCCACCTGCTGCTCCGCCGTGATCGGGATGCCGGCGGCGATGCGGCCGACGAGGGGGACCATGGCGGCGTCGCCCACCGGCGTCTGGTTCTCGTAGTCCGGAGCGGCGTGGGACGACGAGGGCAGGTCGATGAGGATCTCGAGCGCGCGCGGCCGGTTGGGGTCGCGCCGCAGGTAGCCGCTCAGCTCGAGCTGGTTCAGCTGGTGCGTGACGGACGACAGGGAGGAGAGGCCGACGGCGTCTCCGATCTCGCGCATGCTCGGCGGATAGCCGCGCTGGCTCACCGAGCGCTGGATCACATCGAGGATCGCCAGCTGCTTGTCGCTCAGGTTCTTGCGGCGACGGGTGCCTCCGCGTGCCTGGTTCTCGTTCGACACGGGCGTCCTCTCCTGGCGTCGGCGGTCCTGCGGGGATGCTCCCGGCAGGAATGTCGGTGGTACCTGATCTGATGTCCTCAGACAGTCGAAACTGTATCCGCGTCGGGAAGGGAAGACAAACATGTGTTCGAGTGTGTCGCGAACTTCGTCCCCGAATTCCCGCTCTGAGACCATCTTGCGGATTCGGACATTCGAAGATACATTCGGAACACAGCTTCGCACCCGCGAGTCTGAGGAGGTCACGACAATGAGTGCAGTACTGATCAGCGAGTCGGTTCCCACCCTTCGTGCGGTCCCGCCACTGCCCGAGGGAGCACGGGTCCGCCTGCGCCTCACGCGTCGCGGTCGCGCTGTGCTGTCCGCCCTCGTCGCACTGCCGCTCGTGATCGGCGCTCTCGTCTTCGCCCTCAACGGCGGCGGCGCCGTCGCCACCGGCGAGCAGACCCATGTCAGCTTCCAGTACGTCACCGTGGAGTCAGGCGACTCCCTCTGGTCCGTCGCGGAGCGCGTCGCACCGAACGCCGACCCGCGCGACGTGATCGCCGACATCGTCTCCCTCAACGGTCTCGACTCGGCCGTCGTCTCGCCCGGCCAGCAGCTCGCCGTCCCGGCCAAGTACGCGCACTAGCCCCGAGCTGCGCGCCGCTGTGGCGCGATAGGCGCCGGGGAAGGCGGTGGCGCACAGCGCTTTCGGGCGCGTGCCGATCTGGTCCTCTGCTCGCGTTCCGATGTCGGGCTGCGTCGCCGGGCGTCATCTGGCGAGGCGGCGCCCGGGCGCTGACTACGATTGAAGGGTGACTTCTCTCTCCGAGCTGCCGATCCGCGACGACCTGCGCGGTCGTTCGCCGTACGGCGCTCCGCAGCGTCCGGTGCCCGTCGCGCTCAACGTGAACGAGAACACGCATCCGGTGCCGGAGGACGTCGCCGCCGACATCGTCGCCCGCGTCGCCGCTGCGGTCGACGGAGTGAACCGCTACCCCGACCGCGAGTTCACCGAGCTGCGCACGGCGTTCGCCCGCTACCTCGGCCACGACCTGACGCCGGAGAACATCTGGGCGGCGAACGGCTCCAACGAGGTGCTGCAGCACATCCTGCAGGCCTTCGGCGGCCCGGGGCGGACGCTGCTCGGCTACGCGCCCACCTACTCGATGTACCCGCTGCTCGCCTCCGGAACGGGCACCGCCTATGTCGCCGCCGCGCGCGACGCCGACTACGAGCTGAGCCCGGCGACGGCCGTCGCCGAGCTGCGCGAGCACGACCCGGACATCGTGATCCTCTGCTCGCCGAACAACCCGACCGGTACGCCCCTCGGGCTGGAGACCATCGAGGCCGTCTACGACGCCACCCCGGGGATCGTCGTCGTCGACGAGGCCTACGCCGAGTTCATGCCGGACGGCGAGCCGTCCGCCCTGACACTGCTGCCTGGTCGTCCGCGCCTGCTCGTCTCGCGGACCATGAGCAAGGCGTTCGCCTTCGCGGGCGCGCGGGTCGGCTACCTCGCCGCCGACCCCGCCGTCATCGACGCCCTCCGGCTCGTTCGGCTTCCGTACCACCTGTCGGCCCTGACCCAGGCCGCCGCCCTCGGCGCCCTGGCGCACTCCGAGGAGATGCTGGCCACGGTCGGAGACATCCGGCGTCAGCGCGACCGGCTGGTGACGGAGCTCGCCCGGCTGGGCTACACGCCGCACAGGAGCGGCAGCAACTTCGTGCTCTTCGGCGGGGTGGACGACCCGCACGCGACGTTCGAGGCCCTCGCCGAGCGCGGCATCCTGATCCGGGATGTCGGCATCCCGCACCACCTGCGCGTCACCGCGGGAACGGAGGCCGAGACGACCGCCTTCCTGGAGGCTCTGGCCGCCCTCGGCCGGCCCGCGCAGGACGACGCGGTCGCCGACGACGCCCCGGACAGGGTCCGGAACGCCCCGGTAGACTCGGACGCATGACGAATCGCGCCGCCACGGTCACGCGGGAGACTAGCGAGTCCAGCATCGAGCTGAGCCTCGACCTCGACGGCACCGGCACCTCCGACATCCGGACGAGCGTTCCCTTCTACGACCACCTGCTGACCGCGTTCGCCAAGCACTCGCTCACCGATCTGCGCATCCGCGCGACGGGCGACACCGACATCGACGTCCACCACACGGTGGAGGACATCGGCATCGTCCTGGGCCAGGCGATCCGGGAGGCGCTCGGTGACAAGTCGGGCATCTCGCGGTACGGCGACGCCCTGGTTCCGCTCGACGAGGCCCTGGTGCAGGCGGTCGTGGACATCTCGGGCCGCCCCTACCTCGTGCACACCGGGGAGCCCGCCGGCTTCGAGCTGCACCTGATCGGCGGCCACTTCACCGGCTCGATGGTCCGTCACGTCTTCGAGGCGATCTCCTTCAACGCCCGCATCACGACGCACATCACCGTCGTCGGCGGCCGCGACCCGCACCACATCGCCGAGGCCGAGTTCAAGGCCTTCGCCCGCGCGTTCCGGCAGGCGAAGGCGCTGGACCCGCTGATCAGCGGCATCCCGTCCACCAAGGGTGCGCTGTGACCGTGGCGCGCACTCCGGGCAGGACGCCTCGGGTCGTCGTCTTCGACTACGGCACGGGCAACGTCCACTCGGCCGTCAAGGCCCTGGAGGCGGCGGGAGCCGACGTCGAGCTGACGGGCGACCGCACGCGCGCACTCGAGGCGGAAGGGCTGCTGGTGCCGGGGGTCGGAGCGTTCACCGCCGTGGCCGAGGCGCTGCGCGCGTCCCACGGCGATGAGGTCGTCGACCGGCGTCTCGCTGGCGGACGGCCCGTGCTCGGCATCTGCGTCGGCATGCAGGTCATGTTCGAGCGCGGCGTCGAGAACGGGGTGGAGACCGAGGGGCTGGGGGAGTGGCCGGGGACGGTCGACCTGATCCGCGCCGACGTCGTTCCGCACATGGGCTGGAACACGGTCCGCGCGCCCGAGGACTCCACGCTCTTCGCCGGGCTCCGCGACGAGCGCTTCTACTTCGTCCACTCGTATGCCGCCCAGGACTGGACGCTGGAGGCGTCCGGACCGTTCGCCCAGCCGAAGGTGACCTGGGCCGACCACGGCTCGCCGTTCGTCGCCGCGGTCGAGAACGGCCCCCTGAGTGCGACGCAGTTCCACCCGGAGAAGTCGGGCCGCGCCGGCATCCAGCTCCTCCGCAACTGGGTCGACGCGCTCTAGCCGTCCCGACCCCGCCGACTCCGGCTCCACCCGTCCGCCGCCGCGGACCGACACGAGGGAACACATGACCGACTTCATCAGCACGCCCCGGCTCGTCCTCCTCCCCGCCGTGGATGTGGCGGACGGCAAGGCGGTTCGCCTCACCCAGGGCGAGGCCGGCAGCGAGACCAGCTACGGCGATCCGGTGGAGGCCGCGGCCGAGTGGAAGGCGGCGGGCGCCGAGTGGATCCACCTGGTCGACCTGGACGCCGCGTTCGGCCGCGGGGAGAACCGCTCTCTTCTGAAGAAGGTCATCCGCGAGGTCGACGGCGTGAGCATCGAGCTCTCCGGCGGCATCCGCGACGACGCCTCCCTGGAGCACGCCCTGGAGGCGGGGGCGACCCGCGTCAACCTCGGCACCGCCGCGCTGGAGAACCCGGAGTGGGCCGCCAGCGCGATCGGCCGGTACGGCGAGGCGATCGCCGTCGGGCTGGATGTGCGGGGGACGACCCTCGCCGCGCGCGGCTGGACGCGCGAGGGCGGCGACCTCTGGGAGGTGCTCGACCGCCTGGAGGACGCGGGCTGCGCACGGTACGTGGTCACCGACGTCACCAAGGACGGAACGCTGCGCGGCCCGAACCTGGAGCTGCTGCGCCAGGTGCTCGACCGCACCGAGCGTCCGGTCGTCGCCTCCGGCGGCATCTCCGACCTCGGCGACATCGCCGCGCTGCGCGAGCTGGTGCCGCTGGGGCTCGAAGGCGCCATCGTCGGCAAGGCGCTGTACGCCGGCGCGTTCACGCTGCCCGAGGCGCTGGATGTCGCGGGACGCTGACGCCGCCGAACCGCACGGCGGCGACGGTGCCCGCGGCGATGGTGCCCGGGGCGATGGTGCCCGCGGCGACGGTGCCGGGGGCGATGGTGCCGACCGCGCCGCGCCCGGTGTGAACACCCCTCCCGCGCGCCCCAGCGAGGAGGGCGCCGCCCGGCTGGCCGGGTTCGCCGCGTCCCTCGCCGACTCGGCCGGTCAGCCGTGGCAGGGGCGCGAGTTCGACGACAATCCGTTCGGCGAGGACGACGGCTCCGCTCCGCCCGCGCTGCTCGGTGCGCTCGCCGCCTTCCGCGCGGGAGAGACGGGAGCGGAGACGGTGGTGGATGCGCTGCGCGATGTCCGTCTGCTCATCCCGCTGATGGCGGAACTCGGCGACGAGGGCCGCACCGACGCCGGGATGCGCGTCGACAAGACCCAGGAGCTCTCGATCGTGACGGTCGCGGGTCCCGACGGGCGCACGGTCCAGCCGGTCTTCTCGTCGGTGACCGCGCTGCAGGCGTGGAACCCGTCCGCGCGCCCCGTCCCCGTCGACAGCCGCCGGGCCGCGCTCGCCGCCGCGGCGGAGGGCACGGAGCTGATCGTGCTCGATCCGACCTCCGAGACCGAGTTCGTGCTGCGCCGGCCCGCGGTCTGGGCGATCGCGCAGGGGACGCCGTGGCTGCCGAGCGACCGCGACGCCGAGGTGGCGTCGGCCTTCGGCGCCTCCATCGCGTCGGAGCTCGGCGTCCACGAGGTCACGCTGCTCCCCGGCGACCCCGGCAGCCGGCTGGTCGGTGAGGAGCTCGTGGTGCGGCTGTCCCTCGCCGCCGGTCTCACGCGCGAGGAGCTGGACGCCATCCTGTCGCGCCTGGCGCAGAGGTGGGCGGCGGACGACGTGATCGCCACCCGGGTCGACTCGCTGCGGGTGCAGCTCGTCGCTTCGGGGGACTGACGCGGCACGGCCGGTCCGTGGGCGGATGCGGCGCTTAGGCTGGAGGGACCATGACCGTCTTCGCCGCCATCGTGCTCTTCCTCAACACCCTCTTCAACGTCTTCGCCTGGCCCCGGTTCTTCAGCAGGGTCCGCACGGACGCGCGAGCCCGAGATGCGGCTGGGCGCGCGACGCCGTTCCTGATCGTGCACGGCGTGCTGCTCGGGGCGGCGCTGCTGCTGGCCGCGCTCTCCGCTGTGGCGGGTGTGCTGCTGCTGGTGGCAGGCTGAGGGCATGCCTCTCACCATCACCGGCGACGCCGAAGCCGACGCCCTCCTCGACCAGTCGCCGTTCGCCCTGCTGACCGGGATGCTGCTCGACCAGCAGATCCCGATGGAGACCGCGTTCGCCGGTCCGGCGAAGCTGCGCGACCGGCTCGGCTCGCTCGACCCGGCCACGATCGCCGCGCTCGACCCGGAGAAGCTGGCGGAGGTCATGAAGCAGACGCCGGCCGTCCACCGCTTCCCCGGGTCTATGGCCGCGCGCGTGCAGGCGCTCGCCGCGGCGATCGTCGGCGACTGGGGCGGAGACACCGCGGCGATCTGGACCCGGGGCGACCCGGACGGCGCCGAGGTGCTGCGACGGCTCAAGGCGCTGCCGGGATTCGGCGAGCAGAAGGCGAAGATCTTCCTCGCGCTCCTCGGCAAGCAGAAGGGGCTGACGGCCGCCGGCTGGCAGCAGGCGGCGGGGGACTACGGCAGCGAGGGCTACCGCTCGGTCGCCGACATCGTCGACGCAGACTCGCTCGCCCGCGTCCGGGAGCACAAGCGTGCGATGAAGGCAGCGGCGAAGGGAAAGTGACCCCAGGAGGCGGCCGCCAGCGTCCCGGAGGCCGCCGCTGTGGAGAACCCGCTCCTGTCGGTGGTCGCCGGTAGTCTCGCAGAGCGGGTGGCGCACCGGTCGCCCGGAAGCGGAGGGAGGTCGCCGTGTTCCTGCTCGACGGGATCATCGTCACGAGCGCCAGCGACCTCACCGAGGCGTCGAAGTGCGAGTTCGCCTTCCTCCGCACGCTCGACGTGAAGCTGGGCCGGCTCGAGAAGACCGAAGAGATCGACGATCCGATGTACGTGCGGTCGTCGCGCATGGGCGACGAGCACGAGCACCGCATCCTCGAGCGCTACCGCGAGCGGTTCGGGAGCGGCGTCGCCGAGATCGAGCGTCCCGAGCAGCTGACGGCCGACTCCCTCGCCGACGCCGTCCGCCGCACGTCCGAGGCCTTCGAGCGCGGGGCGGAGGTCGTCTTCCAGGCGACCTTCTTCGACGGGTCGTTCGTCGGGTTCGCCGACTTCGTCGTTCGGCTGCCCAATGGCCGGTACCGCGTGCAAGACTCCAAGCTCGCCCGCAGCGCCCGCGTGACGGCGCTGCTGCAGCTCGCCGCCTACGCGGAACAACTGCGACGGATGGGCGTGGATGTCGACGACACGGTCGAGCTGCTGCTCGGCGACGGGTCGGTGAGCGAGCACTCGCTGACCGACATCGAGCCGGTGTACCGCAAGCGGCGCGCGCGGCTGCTGACGATCGTCGCGGAGCACGCGGCCGATGCGGGGCCGGTTGCCTGGGGCGATCCGCGCTTCACCGTCGACGGGCGCTGCGAGACGTGCGACGCCGAGGTGCAGGCGTCCCGCGACGTGCTGCTGGTGGCAGGGATGCGCGTGACCCAGCGCGAGCACCTGCTCGCGGCGGGCATCGCGACCATCGACTCCCTCGCCGCCTCGACCGGCCCGGTCGACGGCATCCCCGATGGCACGCTCGACGGGCTGCGCGAGCAGGCACGCCTCCAGCTCCAGGCGGTGCCGGACGCCCCGCCGCCGGTGCGCGTCTTCAACGCGCCGGTGCTGGCGGTGCTGCCGCATCCCGATCCCGGCGACATCTTCTTCGACTTCGAGGGCGACCCGCTGTACACCGAGGGCGCAGGCGAGCGGTGGAACCTCGACTACCTGTTCGGCCTGGTCGACCAGGAGGAGCGGTTCACCGCGTTCTGGGCGCACGACTTCGCGGCGGAGCGTGTGGCGCTGGAGGCCTTCCTGGCGTTCGTCCGCGAACGCCGCGCCCAGTACCCCGGCATGCACATCTACCACTACGCGGCCTACGAGCAGACCCACCTGCTCGCCCTCGCCGCCCGGCACGGCGTCGGCGAGGAGGAGGTCGACGGCCTGCTGCGCGACAACGTGATGGTCGACCTGTACCCGCTGGTGCGCAAGGCGGTCCGCGTCGGGTCGCGGTCGTACTCGATCAAGAAGCTCGAGCCGCTCTACATGGGCGACGAGCTCCGCGAGAGCGACGTGACGACGGGCGCCGACTCGATCACCGAATACGCGAATGCACGAGATCTGATCGCGCTCGGCCGGCTGGAGGAGGCGCAGCCGCTCCTCGACGACATCGGCGACTACAACCGCTACGACTGCGTCTCCACGCTGCGCCTGCGAGACTGGCTGATCGCCCGCGCGACCGAGAACGGCATCCCGATCGGCGCGGCGCCGATGGAGGAGACCGAGGCGGCGCCCGAGGCGTCGCCGCTGCGGGCGGGGCTGCTCGCCTTCGCCGGTGACCCGCTCGACCCGCATCGCGATGCGGATCGTCGAGCGATGGCCCTCGCCGCCGCGGCGATCGACTTCCACCGGCGCGAGCAGAAGAGCTTCTGGCAGTCGCACTTCTCGCGGCTGATCCAGCCGATCGAGGAGTGGGGCGAGACGCGCGACGTGCTCGTCGTGGAGAGCGCGACCGTGCTGCGCGACTGGTATCTCGACGAGGGACAGCGCGTCGAGCGGCGCGAACTGCTGCTCACCGGCGCCTGGGGTGCAGGGAGCGCGATCCGCGTGAGCGAACGCACCGGGCCGTACCTGCTCTACGAGTACCCGGGGCCGTTCCGGCAGCCCCGGGCTCAGCCCGGAGCGCGGGCCGCCCGCACGGTGGCGGTGATCGACGCGCTCGACGACGGCTCGGTCGTCGTCCGCGAGACCCTTCCCCCCGAGGTCGCTCCGTACCGCGACCTGCCGAGCGCGCTCACCCCGGCGGCACCGCCGGACTCCCGGCGGCTCGGCGAGGCGATCCGCGAGTGGGGCACCGCCCTGCTGATCGCGCGCCATCACGAGACGTGGCCGGTTGATGCGACGATCGATCTGCTGCGGCGCACACCGCCGCGCACACGATCAGGCGCGCTCGTTCCGGATCCGTCGGAGCGGGGCAACACCGGCGGTGACGGTGACGGCACCGGGCGGATCGACGCGGTCGTGGCGAGCCTGCTCGATCTCGACCGGTCCTATCTGGCGGTTCAGGGCCCGCCGGGGACCGGCAAGTCCTATCTGGGCGCGCACGTCATCGCCCGGCTGGTGGCCGAGCACGGCTGGAAGGTCGGAGTGGTGGCGCAGTCCCATGCCGTCGTCGAGAATCTGCTCGACCGGGTGGTGGCGGCGGGCCTCGACCCCGATCAGGTCGGTAAGGTGCCGAGCGGCGGCTCCCGGCCGGAGCAGGCGGCCGCGGCGGGCGGCCCGGCCGCGGAACCGGCCTCGGAGACGGAGACGGCCGCCGCTACGCAGACGGCCGCGGAGACGCCACCTCGCTTCACGCCCCTGGCGGCCAACGGTCATCTCGAGTTCGCGGGCGTCAATGAGCAGCGCGGATTCGTGCTCGGCGGCACCGCGTGGGACTTCGCGAACGCGGGACGTGTCCCGCGGGGCAGCCTCGACCTGGTGGTGGTGGACGAGGCCGGGCAGTTCTCGCTGGCCTCCACGATCGCGGTCGGAGTCGCGGCGAAGAACCTCCTCCTGCTCGGCGATCCGCAGCAGCTGCCGCAGGTCAGCCAAGGACGGCATCCCGAGCCGGTCGACGGCTCGGCGCTCGGCTGGGTGAGCGACGGCCACGACGTGCTGCCGGCGGAGTACGGGTACTTCCTCGCAGAGACGCGGCGCATGCATCCCGCTCTTGCGGCCGCCGTTTCCACTCTCTCGTACGAGGGCAGGCTCCGGGCGCACGAAGGTGCGTCCGACCGCGAGCTCGGCGGGGTCGCCCCGGGTGTTCATCCGGTGCCGGTGCTGCACGTGGGCAACTCGACCTCGTCGCCGGAGGAAGCCGAGACCGTCGTCGCCCTCGTCGACGACCTGCTCGGCCGCTCGTGGAGCGACCCGGACGCCGGACGCATCGACGACCCGCTCGCGGAGGACGACATCATCGTCGTGACGCCCTACAACGCCCAGCTCGCCGAGGTGCGGGCGCTGCTCGACGCGGCCGGACACCGGGAGGTCCGGGTGGGGACGGTCGACAAGTTCCAGGGCCAGGAGGCCGCGGTCGCCATCGTCAGCCTCGCGGCCTCGTCCGCGGTGGATGTGCCGCGCGGTGTGTCGTTCCTCCTCATGAAGAACCGGCTGAACGTCGCCATCTCGCGGGCGAAGTGGGCGGCGTACCTCGTGCACTCGCCCGAACTCACGGAGTTCCTCCCGACCACGCCCGCCGGAGTGGGGGAGCTGAGCGCGTTCATCCGGCTGGTGGAGGGGGCAGAGCGCACCGCGGCGCTGCCGGTCGGCTGAGGGAGCCGAGGGCGGTCCTGCCGCTGTGCGGCGCGTCCTGTTACGCTCATCCCGTGTCACCGGAGGAGCTGCAGACGCTCGCGCACCTGCGCCGGGCCAGGGACCTCATCGACCGCGACTATGCGAAGCCGCTCGACGTCCCGACCATGGCCGCCCGCGCCTTCATGTCGCCCGCGCACTTCTCCCGCCAGTTCCGTGCGGCGTACGGGGAGACGCCGTACAGCTACCTGATGACCAGGCGGATCGAGCGGGCGATGGCGCTGCTCCGCACCGGCATGTCGGTCACCGATGCGTGCATGGCGGTCGGCTGTACGTCGCTCGGCTCGTTCAGCTCGAAATTCAGCGAGGTCGTCGGGATGACGCCGACCGACTACCGCGCACGGGAGCACGAGGCCGTCCGGGCGATGCCGGACTGCATCGCGAAGCAGCGCACCCGGCCGGTGCGCTCGAAGGCCTGACCGCCCGATTCCGTCCACAGGCGGCGCGATCGGCCCGTTCTCCACCTGAGCAGTTTTGGAGAAGCACGCTCCGATCCCCGTTCCTAGAGTCGACTCATGACCGTTTCACTCCAGTACTCGCAGATCACCGTCCTCGACCCGGAGGAGTCGCTCGCGTTCTACCGCGACGCCCTCGGCCTCGACGTCATCCAGGACGTCACCTCCGGCGACCACCGCTGGGTCACCCTCGGGGTGGCCGGCGACGACGGCGCGGCCGTCGTGCTCAGCGACCCCCACGCGGGCCGCTCCCAGGCGGACGGCGACGCGCTCGCGCAGCTCGTCGTCAAGGGCTCCCTGAGCCCGATCGTCTTCCGCACCGACGACCTCGACACCGCCTTCGAGCGCGTACGCGCTTCGGGAGCCGAGGTCCTCCAGGAGCCGATCGACCAGCCGTGGGGTCCTCGCGACTGCGCCTTCCGCGACCCGTCCGGCAACATGGTGCGCATCCTGCAGTCGACACCCGCGACGCAGAACGCCTGATCCGACCGCCCGTGTGCGCGGCCTCGCGTCGCGCACACCGGCAGCGTCATGCACTGCTGACCGACACCGGCACGAACTCGCGGACCGGCCGGGCGATCGTCGCCGCGCACGTGCTCAGCAGCGGCTCGGACAGCCGCTCGCCCACCTCCACGGTGAGGCGATCCTCGCCGTGCGCCAGCTCGACCGTCCAGCCGTGCGGGTGGGGATGCTCGGCCAGCGGCCGGAACGCCGCGATGCGGTCGTCTCCGGTCTCGTCGCGCGCGAACGCCTCCGCCGCCTGCGCAACCGTGCTCAGACAGGTGCGTCCGCGGAGGAGCTCCGGAACGACACGGCCCTCCGCGTGCCGCTCCACGACGCGGGAGGCGTCCTCCGCGCCGACGCGGCCGTAGAGGAGCCCCTCCGGGAACGCGATCATCGTCGCGGCGAAGCGGTCCCCACCGAGGTGGGAGCACTCCCAGGTCAGCTCGGGATGCTCGGCGGCCAGGGCCTCCACCACGGGCCGCCCGCGCACCGCGCAGCACTGGTCGTGCCGGGCGTGCGCGCACACCGCGTAGATCGGCGCTTCACTGGGTTCGCCGGCGCTCCCGTCGAGCGGAAGCGTCAGCAGCTCGGCGGGGTCGTCCACCGCGCCCCAGCGGATGCCTTCCCGCCCGGGGCGGCAGTCCACCAGCGCCCAGCGCCACGACGTCTGGTCGCGACGCAGCGGCGCCCGCAGCCGGGTGCGCCGGATCGCGAGCGGACGGATGCCCGCCTCCTCGGCTCGCGCCACCACACGCGCCCCGAGTGCAGGATCGAGTGCGGAGTCGAAGAACGCGTGCCGGCCCCACCCGCTCTCGATCTCCACGAGCAGCCAGCGCTCGCCGAAACCCGCGGTGCCGGCCAGCGGGTCGTCGCGCTGCAGGGCGCGATCGCTGCACGGCATCCACTCTCCGGCACCGGCCGGCGCCCGCACGGATTCGGCGCGGACGCCGTCTCCGGGAGACCCGGAGCCGGCATCCGGCACGGAAGTGCGCGGCGGGAGACCGGTCACGTCGCTGTCGCGGTCCCGAAGTCGGCGGTCGCGCTCCGCTCGCCGTCGCTCGACACGCCCGCGTCGTCCGCCGGGTCGACGTCCGGGTAGGTGGTGTCCGCCCAGCCCGGCTGCGGCACCAGGATCCCCTCGCGCAGCAGCCGCCGCGCGACGACGACCGCGGAGCGCTCGTCGAGGGACAGCTCACCGAGGGCGACCGGACGCCCGTCCAGCAGTCGCTCGACCGCCGCGCGGGCGGCGATCGGCAGCGCCACCGTCTTGGTCGGGAGCCGCACGGTGACCGTCTCCACCTCCACCGTGACGTCCGGGACGAGTCCCTGGCGCGCGGCGACGACGCTGTCGACGGTCAGATCCGCGGCAGCGGCGATGGTCTCCAACGGGCGGACGGGAGCGGGCGGGGTGTCCGACCGCTGCCGACGGCGCAGCCGGCCCGCCACAGCGTCGGCGACCGCAGAGCGCGAGGAGGGGTCGCTCAGCGCGGCGATCAGCGCCTCCACCGTCTCCTCGATGATCGGGGCGACCGCCTCGGGGTCCGCCGGGTCGAACCCGAGCGGGAGCGAACTGCGCAGTGCGGCGGCGTCGGCCGCGCGGGCGACGGCCTCGCGGACCACGTCGTGGCGCGTGTAGGCGGCGACGCCGATGGTCAGGTGCACAGAGACGCCCCCGAGGGCCTCCGCCGAGTGGATCCATCCGCGCGGCAGATACAGCGCGTCGCCGGGGCGGAAGGTCTCGTCGATCGCGGGCGCCTCCTCGGCGCGGGCGGCGACGGCGTCGCGGTGGTCGCTCCAGGGCTGATCGCGCAACGGGTCGACGTGCACAGGCTCGTGGATGCGCCAGTGCTTCTCCCCGGCGATCTGCAGCACGAACACGTCGTGCACGTCGTAGTGCGGGTCGAAGCCGCGGGACGACGCCGGCGTGATGTACGCGTTGACCTGGGCGGGATGCCCGAGCTCGACGGCGAGGCGCCGGGCGAACTCCGCGATCGGCGGCCAGGTGCGGTGCAACCCTTGGAGAACGAGGGTCGCGCCGTCCGCGAACTCCGCCAGCACCTTCGCGGAGTCGAGCTGGTCGCCGACCTCCGCGCCGAAGCCGCCCGGGCCGGTGAACCGCGACGGCGGGAGGACGGCTCCCTCCTTCGCCATGCGGACGAACGGTGTGCGGATGGCGCGCGCCGAGACGAGTTCGTCGACGGCATCGATGCTGAACAGGTCGGAGAAGTCGTCGGGGAGCGCGGCGGCGCGGGTGAACAGCGGCTTCCGGCCCCAGTAGTCGGCCGCGAACTCCGCGCGGTCGACCGGCACGCAACGCGAAAGCGCGGGCCGGTCGCCCGGCCCGCGCTCCTGGGTCGTCATCAAGCCGACCCGTCGGCTCCGCCGTCGTGGCCGCCGGGGTTGGCTCCGCCGTCGGCCGGGCCTTCGCCCGCGGCGGACCCGTCGGCTCCGCCGTCGTGGCCGCCGGGGTTGGCTCCGCCGTCGGCCGGGCCTTCGCCCGCGGCCGAGCCGTCGGCTCCGCCGTCGTGGCCGCCGGGGTTCGCTCCGCCGTCCGCGGGGCCTTCGCCGCCGCCGACCGCGTCTGTGGTGATGTCGTCGTCGTTGATGTCGCTCATTCCGTCTCCACTCCGTCCGCGGGAACGCTGACGCCCCTCACCCTACGCGCGGCCCAGCGCCTCCGTAAGGGCGGTCCGGTGAACGGGCGGCGTCACATTTCGCAAGACGTTTTGACCGCCGTCCGCGGCTCGGGGGAGGCTCGGACGTGCCGCCACACCGTCCGTCGGCACACACCCCCCTTCACGAGAGAGAGGCGCAGCCATGTCCGACGCCACCCCGTCCACCCCCGCCCTTCCGGAGAAGCCGAAGCGCTCCCGCACCGGCCTGTTCGTCGGCATCGGCATCGCGGTCGTCGCCGTCATCGTTGCCGTCGTGCTGGTCGTCGTGAACCTCACGGGGTCGGGCGCCGCCACCGCGAAGAGCGTGACGGTGAAGATCGGCACGACCGAGGCGTCCTCGCCGTACTGGGCCGTCCTGAAGAAGGAGGCGGCCAAGGAGGGCATCGACATCCAGACCGTCAACTTCCGCGACTACACGCAGGCGAACCCGGCGCTCGCCGACGGTCAGCTCGACCTCAACCTGTTCCAGCACCTGCAGTTCCTCGCCAACTACGACGTGCAGGCGAAGCAGAACCTGGTGCCGATCGGTTCGACCCTCGTCGTCCCGCTCCCGCTGTACTCGACCAAGCACACCAGCCTCGAGAGCATCCCCCAGGGCGGGAAGATCGCCATCCCGAACGACCCGACCAACCAGGCGCGCGCTCTGCTGGTGCTGCAGAAGGCCGGACTGCTGAAGCTCAACGACGGTGGAAGCACCCTGGCCACGCCCGCCGACATCGACGCCTCCGCCTCCAAGGTCACGGTCATCCCGGTGGACGCGGCCCAGACGGCTCCGGCGCTCAGCTCGGCCGACGGCGCCATCATCAACAACAACTACGCCCTGACCGCCGGAATCGACCCGAAGTCGGCGCTGTTCCAGGACGACCCGAAGTCGGAGACCGCCGAGCCGTACATCAACGCCTTCGTCGCCCGCGAGAAGGACAAGGACAACCCGACGTACCTGAAGATCGCGAAGCTGTACCACACGAAGGCCGTGACGGACGCGGTGCTCGCCGAGTCGAAGAACACCGCCGTCATCGTCGATCGCCCCCAGTCCGACCTGATCGGCATCCTCGACGGCCTCAAGAAGACCATCGAGGCGGCCAAGTAGTGGGGGACCGCGACAGCGCGTCGCCGATCATCGAGTTCCGCGGCGTCACCAAGAGCTTCGGCTCCGGTGACGCCGCGGTTCCGGCCGTCGACCGGCTCGACCTGACGATCGCGCGCGGCGAGATCTTCGGGATCATCGGCTACTCGGGTGCGGGCAAGAGCACGCTGGTGCGGCTCATCAACGCCCTGGAGCATCCCACCGCCGGGTCCGTGATCGTGGACGGCCGGGATCTCACGCAGCTGAAGGAGCGGGAGCTGCGCGGCGTGCGCGCGGGGATCGGCATGATCTTCCAGCAGTTCAACCTGTTCCGCTCGCGCACGGTGTTCGGGAACGTCGCCTACCCGCTCAAGGTCGCGGGGTGGCCGGCGGACAAGCGCAAGCAGCGCGTCGCCGAGCTGCTCGCCTTCGTCGGGCTCACCGACAAGGCGTGGAGCTACCCCGACCAGCTCTCCGGCGGGCAGAAGCAGCGCGTCGGGATCGCCCGAGCGCTGGCGACGAACCCCGACATCCTGCTCGCCGACGAGGCCACCAGCGCGCTCGACCCGGAGACCACGTCGGACGTTCTCGCTCTGCTCGCGCGCGTCAACCGCGAGCTCGGCGTCACCATCGTCGTCATCACGCACGAGATGGAGGTGGTGCGCTCGATCGCGGACCGCGTCGCGGTGCTCGACGCCGGCCGGGTGATCGAGCAGGGCACGGTGTTCGAGGTCTTCTCCGACCCGCAGACGCCGACGGCGCAGCGGTTCGTCGGCACGGTGCTGCGCAACCAGCCGGGGGAGGCGGACATCGAGCGCCTCCGCGGCAAGCACGCCGGGCGGATCGTCTCGGCGCGCATCCACGACGACGGCCGTCTCGGGTCGGTGCTGTCGGACGCGGTGGGCCGCCACAACGTCCGTTTCGAGATCGTCTACGGAGGCATCTCGGCGCTGCAGGGCCGGTCGTTCGGCAGCCTCACGCTGGAACTCCTCGGCGAGCCCGGCGATGTGGATGCGCTGATCGCCGAGCTCCGCGCGGTGACCGAGGTCGAGGAGGTGGCGGCATGACCGACTGGTCGACCCTGTGGCCGGTGTACCTGGAGTCCATCGGCCAGACGCTGTGGATGGTCGTCGCCACGCTCGTGCTCGGCGGCATCCTCGGCCTCGCGCTCGGCGTCCTGCTCTACACGACGCGGCGCGGCGGACTGCTGGAGAACCGTGCGCTCTTCACGGTGCTCAATGTGGTCGTCAACTTCATCCGGCCCATCCCGTTCATCATCTTCATGACCGCGATCGCACCGCTGACGCAGTTCGTGCTCGGCACGTTCCTCGGCACGCCCGCCGCGATCTTCCCGATGACGATCGCGGCGACCTTCGGGATCTCGCGGATCGTGGAGCAGAACCTCGTCACCATCGAGCCGGGCGTGATCGAGGCCGCAAGAGCGATGGGGTCGAGCCCGTGGCGGATCATCACGACCCTGCTGATCCCCGAGGCGCTCGGCCCGCTCATCCTCGGCTACACCTTCATCTTCGTCGCCATCGTCGACCTGTCCGCCATCGCCGGCAGCATCGGCGGAGGCGGCCTCGGCGATTTCGCGATCTCGTACGGGTACCAGCGCTACAACTGGGCCGTGACGTGGATCGCGGTGATCACGATCGTCGTGCTGGTGCAGGCCGCGCAGTTCCTCGGGAACTGGCTGGCGCGCAAGGCGCTCCGCCGCTGAGCGATCCGTGGGTCGCGACACGCCGTTGCCGCGCCGCCGAGACGGCGTGTTGCGACCCAGGGATGCGGAGGACGGTCAGGGGCCGGTGTAGCGGCCGACCGGCCGCAGGCGCAGCGGGCGCTGCGCGTACTCGTCGATGGCGTGCACGATCCAGCCGACCGTGCGGGCCGTGGCGAAGACGACCTCGCCGTCGTCGTCGCGCATCCCCAGGGCGAGGGTGACGGCGCCGAGAGCGAGGTCGACGTTGGGATGCGCGCCGGTGCGCTCGCGCACGACGTCGCAGACCGCCCGCATGGCGCCCGTGACGGCGGCATGCCGGGGGTCGTCGGCGATCATCCCGAGCAGGATGCGCGCGCGGGGGTCGCCGTCGGGGTAGAGCGGCTGGCCGAACCCAGGGACAGGTCCGTGCGTTGTGACGACGGCGTCGGCGACGGCGCGGGCCGGGTCCGCGCCGGAGACGACGCGCTCCAGCAGACGGTGGGCCGCGCGGCTGGCGTTCCCATGGAGGGGCGAGTCGAGCGCTCCCAGTCCGGCGACGACGACGCCGTAGGGGGTGGCGCGCGCGGAGGCGGCCGCGCGGGCGGCGAGGGTCGAGACGGCGATGTCGTGGTCGAGCAGCAGCACGAGGGCGGCGTTGAGCAGGGCGACGTCGGCCGCCGGCGCCGCGGAGGCGCGCGGGGCGAGCCGGGCGAACAGGCGGGAGGGGAGGTCGGGGGCGGCGTCGGCGTGCGTCGGCAGCACCTCGACCATCCCGGCCACCAGGCGCTCGGCGGCCGAGGCCACCACGACAGGGTCGAGGGAGGCGCGCAGCGGGTCGGCGGCCGCGAAGGCGCTCACGGCGACGAGCTGGCGGTCCCGGTCTCCCGCCGCGGCGGGGAGGGCGGCGGCGACGGCCCGGGCTGCGTCGAGGCCCGCGCCCGCCGTGAAGCGAGCCGTCGCATCCCAGGCTCCGGTGAGAGCCCAGTGCGCGACCGTCTCGAACGGTTCCGCGGCGAGCTCGTCGACGGGACGGCCGCGGTAGCGCAACTCGCCGTCCTCGATGGAGGCGAAGTCCGTCTCGATGACCATCAGCGGGCGGCCCTCCGAGCGGCCGGTGTCGGCCGGCGGCCGCCGTCGCCTGCTCGCGGCGAAGCGCTCGACCTCCAGCGGATCGAAGCTGGAGCCGTCGGCGGTGCGCTCGCGGCCGAGCCGCCCGCGCGCGACGTACGCGTACAGGGTCTCCAGCTTCACGCCGAGGCGCTCGGCGGTCTGCTCGGCGGTGAGGCGGGGGAGGGCATCCATATTGATCCAATCAACATTGACGATGTGTTGCATCCACGTTCACACTACCGATATGGACAGGATGGACGACACCCTCATCGACGTTCCGCGCGGCCTCACGAACGTCGTGGCCGCGCGCACCGAGCTCGGCGACGTGCGCGGGCACGAAGGCTTCTACCACTACCGGCAGTACTCGGCCGTCGATCTCGCCCGGGAGCGGACCTTCGAGGAGGCGTGGCACCTCCTGCTGTTCGGCTCGCTGCCGACCGCCGACGAGCTGGCGGCGTTCCGCGCGCGGATCGCGGCGGCGCGATCGATTCCGCCCGCAGTGATCGAGCTGCTCCCGGCGATCGCGCGGCTGACCTCCGGCGGGGATGCGCTGGCCGGCCTCCGCATGGCGCTCACCGCCGTCGCGGCGGCCGACGGCGCCCGCCCGCTGTACGACGAGAGCGCGGATGCCCGGGTGGAGGACGCGATCCGGACCGCCGCGGTCACCCCCGTGCTCCTCGCACGGCTGCACGCGCTGGCCGACGGCCGTGAGCCGGCGCAGCCCCGCGACGATCTGGGCTACGTCGCCGGGTACCTCCACCTGCTGACCGGGCGCGTTCCGACGCAGCAGGAGGAGCGCGCGCTCAGCGCGTACATGACCGCGGCGATCGACCACGGGTTCAACGCCTCCACGTTCGCGGCGCGGGTGATCGCATCCACCGGGGCGGACCTCGCGTCGGCGGTGGGAGGGGCGCTCGGCGCTCTGTCCGGCCCCCTGCACGGCGGAGCGCCGAGCCGGGCCCTGGACACGCTGGACGAGATCGGCACGCCCGACCGGACGGACGAGTGGGTGCGCCGCACGCTCTCGCAGGGCGGCCGGGTGATGGGCTTCGGGCACGCGGTGTACCGGACGGAGGACCCGCGGTCGCGCATGCTCCGCGCGTTCGCCCAGGGGTTCGGCGGCCCGCGGGTCGACTTCGCCGTCCAGGTCGAGCGGCGCGTGCAGGAGCTCCTCGCCGAGCTGAAGCCGGGACGCGAGCTGCACACGAACGTGGAGTTCTACGCGGGCGTCGTGATGGAGCTGTGCGGCATCTCCCGGTCGATGTTCACTCCGACGTTCGCCGCGGCGCGCGTGGTGGGATGGACGGCCCACATCCTGGAGCAGGCGGCCGACGGGAAGATCCTGCGGCCGTCCTCGCGGTACGTCGGACCCGCGGCGCCGGAGCCGCTGCCGGCGCGGCAGGAGGCCGTGCGCTGAACCGGCGGTACGGAGCCGGCGGCTCCGCGCCGCCGGAACGGACGCGCTCGCGCGTCACTCGCGCGGCGAGTACACCTTCAACGCCGCCGGCCGCACCCGGAGGGTGATCCTCCGGGGCTCGCCGGGCGTCTCGGTGGACGCTTCGCCGTCGTGCGCGTAGCCGGGGTCGTCGCCCCGCGCCGCGATGGTGATCTCCTCGACGGTCCGCGCCTCCAGCGCAGGAGGGCCCTGCAGGAAGGGCATCCGGGCGACGAGGGCGTCCGTCCTGCCGCCGAAGGCGAGCGCGACGGCGCCGCGGGAGCGTGGCTTCCCGTCGGCGAAGAGGATGCGGACGTCGAGCAGGTGGTCGTCGAGCCGTCGCCGCTCGATCGGTGCGACCGCGACCGGGTAGTACCGGTCGACGCCCACGAACACGGACCAGACCGTCCGCGTCCGCCCGTCGATCTCGACCTCGAGGGGGTCGCCGCGGCGGACGACCCGGATGGCCGCGATGAGGGCGGCGATCGGCTTGCCCAGGCGCTTCTCGTGCTTCTCGCGCTCCTCGACGAACGCGGGATAGAGGCCGACGGAGGCCGTGTTCAGCACGGTGATCGTCTCGCCCGTCCCGAACGTCAGGTCCGCGACGTCGACCTCCCGGCCGGACCCGGCGGCGAGAGCCCGCAGCGTCGCATCCATCGAATCGAGCAGGGCGGCCTTCGCGAAGTGGTTGAACGTGCCCCCGGGAAAGACGAGGAGCGGCAGCCCGGCCGCTCGCGCGCGCTGCGCGACTGCCGCGACCGTTCCGTCGCCGCCGGAGACGCCGAGCACGGTCGGCGGGGTCTCCGCGGCGAGCCGCCGTTCGATGACGTCGCCGATGTCGTCGCCGTCGGCCAGCTCGTGGACCTCCGCCTGCGGAAGACGCTCCCGCAGCAGCGGACCGGGTTGCGGGCCGCCCATCCCGCGCCCGGAACCGGGGTTCACCACGATGAACACGCCCTCCCCGGTTCCGGTCGCCGGGAGGTCGATCATCCGCGCGGTCGGCGGGTCGCGGCGCACGGCCGGCTTCACCGCGGGGGCGAGCAGCTTCACCCCGACCGCGGCCCCTGCGCCGATCGCGGCGCCTCCCACCACATCGGAGAGCCAGTGCGCACCGGTGTGCAGGCGCGAGTACCCGACCCCGGCAGCCAGCGGCGCGAGTGCCGCGCCGGCAGCCGGCCACTCCAGGGCGACGCCGGTCGCGAAGGCGGCGGCGCTCGCCGTGTGCCCCGACGGGAACGACGGCGAGGTGGGGGAGCGCTCCAGCCGCCGGGCGAGCGGGATGGAGGTGAGCGCCGGCCGGTCGCCGCCGACCAGGCGCTTCCCCACCAGGTTGGCGACGAGGCTGGCGAGCCCGAGCGAGGCGAGCCCCCGCGCCGCCGCGCGCGGGCGGCCCAGGGCGACCAGCACGGCCGCAGCGGCGAACCACAGCTTGCCGTGGTTGGCCGCGCGGGTGAGCCCGCGCCAGAACCCGTCCGACACCGCCCCCGTCGTGCGCGCGTTGATGCGCGAGGCGACGCTCGCATCCCAGCGCTTCACGCGGGCGGGGAGCGAGAGGCGCCGGTGAGGGCGGCGCGACGGGCGGGACCGGGGGCGTCGACGGGATGCTGCCATACCGCCAACGTACGCCGAGACCGCGTGGCGGAGCGCCCGACGGGCGGTAGGATCGACGGCGTGAGCACGCACGTCATCTCCCAGCCCAACGAGCACCAGCAGGACGTCGTCGGCAGCGACGAGCACGGAACGCTCGTCCGCAGCCTCAGCACGACCCTGCCGCCCGCGCTCGGCAACCTCCTCGCCACGATCGTGGTGCTGGCGTCGCTGGTCATCGGCATCTGGAGCCTCGTGGCCACCTGGTCGGGCAACGCCGAGGACTTCCTGCCCTTCTTCCAGGTCTCGGTCGCCGCCACCGTCGTGTCGCTCAACGCGCTGTACGCCCGCCGCACCTTCAGCTACGTCATCACGCTGATCGGCGCGATCCTGTGGCTCTGGGTGTCGGTGACGCCGTTCGCGCCCTTCTTGCAGGTGCTGCTCCAGGCGATCACCGTGGTGATCATGCTCGCCGGTGTCGTGTTCTCGACCGCCGCGGTGCGCCTCAGCAAGCAGCCTCGCTTCTGAGCGCGGACCCGCGGCGCGGGACGGACCCGACCGGCACCGACCCGACCGCGCCGGCGGATCCTTCCGCGCCACCCGCCGAGACCCTGTCGCGGCGCCGGCACTTCGTCGACCTGTCGCCGCTCCGCGAGTCGCCTGCCTTCGCCCGGCTGTGGGCCGGCGGCGCGATCTCCGGCATCGGCTCGCAGATGACCATCGTCGCGGTCGGCCTGCACATCTACGACCTCACGCACTCGACCCTCGCGGTGTCGCTGGTCGCCCTGTTCGCCCTGGTCCCGATGATCGTCTTCGGCCTGTACGGCGGTGTGCTCGCCGACGCCTTCGACCGGCGCACGGTCGCGCTGGTCACCGCCGTCGTCGCCTGGTCGTCGACCGCGGTGCTCGCGCTGCTGGCCTGGATGCACATCCCGGTCGTCTGGCCGCTCTACGTCATCACGACGATCAACGCCGTAGCCGGGGTCATGATCGGGGCGACCCGTCAGGCGATCACCCCGCGCCTGCTGCCGGTGAGCCTCCTCCCGGCCGCCAGCGCGCTCGGCGGCATCAGCATGGGCGTGATGGTGACCGTCGGCCCGGCGCTGGCCGGACTCCTGGTCGCCACGGTCGGCATCCCCTGGACCTACACGGTGGATGCGCTGCTCTTCACGGCGGCGTTCCTCGGCATCTTCACCCTCCCGTCCATCGTGCCGGAGGGGGAGCGGAAGGGCGCAGGACTCTCCTCGGTGCTGGAGGGCCTGCGGTTCCTGCGCACCGCGCCCAACCTCAGCATGACGTTCGTGCTTGACGTCATCGCCATGACGTTCGGCCAGCCGCGGGCGCTGTTCCCGGCGGTGGGCGCGCTGCTCATCGGCGGCGGACCGATCACGGTGGGCATCCTGACGGCCGCCGGCGCGGTCGGCACGCTGCTCTCCAGCGTCTTCTCCGGCCGGCTCGGCGGCGTGCGCTGGCAGGGCCGCGCGGTCGAACGGGCGATCGTCGTGTACGGCGCCAGCATCCTCGGCTTCGGCATCGTGCTCGCGGTGGTCGCTCTCACCGGGACCGCGGGCGGCGGAGCCTCCCTCGTGCAGGCGAACCTGCCGGCGCTGATCGCCGCGACCGTGCTGCTCGCCGCATCCGGGGCCGCCGACAACGTCAGCTCGATCTTCCGCATGACGATCCTGCAGGCCTCTGCTCCGGATGCGATGCGCGGCCGGCTGCAGGGCGTCTTCACCGTCGTCGTCACCGGCGGACCGCGGCTCGGCGACCTCTACATCGGCGTCCTCGCGCTGACCGGAGCGCTGTGGTTCCCTCCGCTGCTGGGCGGCCTGCTGATCGTCGTCCTGGTCGCCACGATCGCGCGCATCCAGGGCTCGTTCCGCCGCTACGACGCGCTCGCCCCGACGCCCTGAGACGGCCTCGGTGCGCCGGCTTCCGCCGCGGGCTCAGCTCTCCCGCACCACCTGGTCCGGCCGCTTGTCCGGCCGGAGGCCACGCCACGACGGCTGCCGCAGCCGGCCGGGCCCCGTCCACTCGGCGAACTCGACCTCTCCGACGTACTCCGGCCGCACCCAGTGCGCTCCGCGCGCATCGGCGGACGGCACGCCCTCGAGGGGCGGCGTCTTGCGCTCGTGCGCCCCGAGCTTGGCGGCCAGGTCGTCCAGCACCCGGTCGGTGAAGCCCGTCCCCACCTTGCCCACGTAACGCAGGGTGTCGCCGTCGGGGATGCCGAGCAGCAGCGCGCCGATGGTGTCCGCCCGCCTGCCGTTGCCGGGCGTCCACCCGCCGATGACGACCTCCTGCGTGAGGTGGTGCTTGATCTTGATCCAGGAGCGCGACCGGCGGCCGGTCGCGTACGTGCTGTCCCGCCGCTTCGCCATCACCCCTTCCAGCCCGAGCTCGCGACTGGAGGCGATGGCGTGGCCGAGGTCGCCGTCGAACGCCGGAGGCACCTGCACGGCGTCGCCGCGGCCCGGCCGCAGCACCTCGGTCAGGAGCGCGCGGCGCTCGTCGTAGCTGTCGCGCGTGTGCTTCCGGCCGTCCACCTCCAGCACGTCGAACACCATGTAGTGCGCCGGGGCCCGTTTGAGTGCGGCCTGCACGTCGCCGGGACGGGTCAGCCCCATCCTGGTCTGCAGCAGCCCGAAATCGGGCCGGCCCTGCGGATTCAGGGTGACGATCTCGCCGTCCAGAACGAGATCGTGATCGCCGGCGAGGTCGACGAGCCCGGCGAGGTCGGGATAGGTGGAGGTGACGTCGTTGCCGTTGCGGGTGGTGAGCCGCAGCCGGCCGCCACGCACCTCGGCGATGGCCCGGATGCCGTCCCACTTCATCTCGAAGGCCCACTCGTCCTCGTCGGTCACGTCGGCCGGCGACCCGAGGGTCGCCAGCATCGGGGACACCGGGTCACCGGTGATGGCCGGACCGGGCTCGCGATGCGTCCGGTGGTCGTCGTGCCCCTCCGTCTTCATCAGGTGGATGAGCCAGTTCTTCTCGTCACCGCCCTGCGCCGTGCGGATGAGCGCGAACTTCCTCGGCTTGCCGCCGAGGCCGCCGTCCGGCTGGCCGTGCAGCGTGGCGATCACCTCGTCGTCGCGCCACTTCTCCAACTCGTAGTCCCCGTGGTCCCAGATGTCGACGTGCCCCGCGCCGTACTCGCCGTGCGGGATGTCGCCGGCGAAGCCGCCGTACTCGAGCGGGTGGTCCTCGGTGTGCACCGCGAGGTGGTTCTGCTTCGTGTCCGTCGGCGGGCCCTTGGGGAGCGCCCAGCTGACGAGCACCCCGTCGTTCTCCAGCCGGAAGTCCCAGTGCAGCCGGCGGGCGTGGTGCTCCTGGATGACGAACGACCGCCCCTCCCGGGCGGCGGGCCGCTCGTCGGGCACCGGCTCCGGCGTCTTCGCCGCATCCCGCATCGACCGGTAGGTGGACAGCCGATCGGGCTCCGACACGTGACCGCCGTGGCCGGACGTGCCGTCTCCGGCGGAGAGGTCGGCCAGCGGGTCGCCGCGGCGCTTCAGCCGCTGCAGCACCTCGCGGTAGTCCAGGTGCTCGAGCTTCTTGGAGGCCAGCTCGCGCCAGGTGCGGGGCGCCGCGACCGTCGGATGGAAGCGGCCGCGCAGCGAGTACGGCGCGATCGTCGTCTTCGCGCCGTTGTTCTGGCTCCAGTCGACCAGCACCTTCCCGGCGCGCAGCGACTTCTTCATGTCGCTGACGACGAGGTCGGGATGGTCTGCTTCGAGCGCGCGGGCGAGCTCGTGCGCGACCGCGCTGATCTGGTCGCTGGTCTGCGAGCCGTCGAGCGCGGCGTACAGGTGGATGCCCTTCGAGCCGGAGGTCACGGGGAAGGGGTCGAGTCCCATGTCGGTGAGGATGGCGCGCGCCAGCCTGGCCACCTCCGCGCAGTCGACCAGCGTGACGCCCTCACCGGGGTCGAGGTCGAGCACCAGGCGGTCCGGATTCCTCCGTTCGCCGCCGCGCCCCACCCGCCACTGCGGGACATGGATCTCGAGGGACGCGATCTGCGCCAGCCAGATCAGCGTCGCGCGGTCGTTCACCAGCGGGTAGGTGTTCGTGCTCGTCTTGTGCGTGATGGAGGCCTGGCGCACCCAGTCCGGTGTGGAGGCGGGGTCGAGGTTCTTCTGGAAGAACACCTCGCCGGGATCGTCCGGCGTCCCGACGCCGTGCACCCAGCGCTTGCGCGTCGCGATCCGGTCGCGCACGTGCGGGATCATCACGTCGGCGACGGCGTTGTAGTAGCCGAAGATGTCGGCCTTCGTCGTCCCGGTCTCCGGGTACATGACCTTGTCGAGGTTGGTCAGCTTGAGGCGGTGGCCGTCGATCTCGACGACCTCGGTGTCCTGCGCGGCCATGCCCTCACCGTACGCCCGGCACGGCCGTCGCGGATGCGTTCCGGCGCATTCCCTGATCATGGCTTGAAAATGCGCCTTTTGCCGGACACGATGGGCACATGAGGGCCATATGGACGGGCGCGATCACCTTCGGTCTGGTCAACGTTCCGGTGAAGGTATACAGCGCGACCGAGGATCACGACGTCCCGCTGCACCAGGTGCACGACGCCGACGGCGGCCGCATCCGCTACCAGCGGCGCTGCGAGATCGACGGAAAGGTCATCCCGTACGAGCACATCGTCAAGGCGTACGACGACGGTGAGCGCACGGTCATCCTGACGGCGGAGGACATGGCCTCGCTGCCCTCCGAGCGCAGCCGCGAGATCGACGTGGTGGAGTTCGTGCCGAACGACCAGCTCGACCCGCTGATGTTCGACCGCAGCTACTACCTGGAGCCCGACTCCAAGTCGCTCAAGGCTTACGCGCTGCTGCGGAAGACGCTCGAGGACGAGGAGCGCACGGCGATCGTCGAGTTCGCCCTGCGCCAGAAGACCCGGCTCGGCGCGCTGCGCGTGCGCGGCAACGTGCTCGTCCTGCAGGCGCTGCTCTGGCACGACGAGATCCGGGCGGCCGAGTTCCCGGCGCTGGATCAGACGCCGCGCATCTCCGACCGCGAGCTGCAGCTCTCGAGCGCCCTGATGGAGAGCTTCGCCGGCGACTTCGAGCCCGAGAAGTTCAGCGACGAGTACCAGGACGAGCTGCGCAAGCTCATCGACGCGAAGCTGGAGCAGGGTGAGAGCGTCGACACGGCCGCCACCTTCGGCGAGGAGGAGGAGAAGAAGGGCGGAGGCGAGGTGATCGACCTGATGGAGGCCCTCCAGCGCAGCGTCGACCGCAGCCGCTCGTCGAAGTCCGCCGCCGACAGGAAGCCGGCGGAGAAGAAGCCGGCCGAGAAGAAGCCGGCCGCCCGGAAGACCGCGGCGAAGAAGTCCGCGAAGAAGCCCGCGTGACGCGGCTGAAGCGCAGCAACCCGTCCGGCCCCGGCTACCACCGGAGGATGACCGACTCGGGACCGGTGTACGAGGACGAAGCGGGCAACACGATCGTCGACGAGCGCGAGCTGGAGCGCATCCGGTCGCTCGTACTGCCTCCGGCCTGGCAGGACGTGTGGATCTCGCCCGACGCCCGCGGGCACATCCAGGCCGTCGGGACCGACCAGGCCGGCCGCCGCCAGTACCGCTATCACGACTCGTGGAGGCTGCACCAGGACCGCGTCAAGTTCGAGCGGGCCGCACTGCTGGCGGAGACGCTGCCGTCGGCCCGCCGCAAGGTGACCATGGACCTCCGGGAGGAGGGCTTCGGCCGCGACCGCATCCTCGCCGCCGCCTTCCGCATCATCGACCTGGGCAGCGTCCGCATCGGCAGCGAGGAGTACCTGCACGCCAACGGCAGCCGTGGGCTGACGACCCTGCTCTGCCGGCACGCGCGCATCGAGGACGACGACATCACGCTCACGTTCCCGGCGAAGTCGGCGCAGAAGTGGACGAGCACCATCACCGACGCCGACCTGGCCGAGCTGCTGCGGCAGGTCCAGGCGCTCCGCGGCCAGCGGTCCCGGCTGCTGTCCTGGAAGGACGGCACCTGGCACTCCATCCGCCCGGCGTCCCTCAACGAGTACATCCGGCGGCAGACCCGCGGCGAGTTCACCGCGAAGGACTTCCGCACGCTGCACGGCACGATCGTCGCGGCGGAGGCGCTCGCCGAGCTGGGCGTCGCCGGGTCGGACTCGCAGCGGAAGAAACGGATCAGCGCCGCCGTGAACGAGGCGGCGGCCGCGCTCGGCAACACCCCGGCGATCGCGCGCAACAGCTACATCGACCCGCGCATCTTCGACCGCTACCGCAGCGGAGAGGTCATCGACACCTCCGGGGGCCGCACCCCGGAGCCCGCCCTCCTCGACCTCCTCTCCACCAGCTGACGAACCGACAGCTCCTGAGTTTTTCCGCCCGACACGCCGTCGCGGGGGCGAAAAACTCAGGAGCTGTCGGTGTGGGTCGGAGGAGGTCAGCGGTCGGTGGAGGCGGAGAGCGGCGAGGCGATCTCCTCCAGCGACTTGCCTTCGGCCTTCACGCCCAGGAAGAGCTCCACGAGCCCGGCCCCGATCATCAGGCCGGCGCCGATGTAGTACCCGATCACGACCGAGTGGATGCCGCCCTCGATCAGGTTCCCGAACAGGATCGGGCCGATGATGCCGCCGATGCCGGTGCCGACCGCGTAGAAGAACGCGATCGCCATGGCCCGGGTCTCCATCGGGAAGATCTCGCTGACGGTGAGGTACGCCGCGCTGGCGCCGGCCGAGGCGAAGAAGAACACGACCATCCAGCACACGGTGAGCCAGAAGGCGTCCAGCGCTCCCGCGTCGAACAGGATGGCCGTCCCGACCAGCAGGATGCCGCTGCCCACGTACGACAGGGTGATCATGAACTTCCGCCCGACGGTGTCGAAGAGGTGACCCAGCAGGAACGGTCCAAGGAAGTTGCCGATCGCGATCGGGACGAGCGCCCACGGGGCGACGTCGTCCGGCACGTTCAGCAGCTTGGTGAGCACCAGCGAGTAGGTGAAGAAGACGGCGTTGTAGAGGAACGCCTGCCCGATGAACAGCGAGAGCCCGAGCACGAACCGCTTCGGGTACTGCGTGATCGCGACGCGCACGATCTCGCCGAATCCGGTTGACCGGCGCTGGTGGATCTCGATCTCGCGGTCGCGGGGAACGGTCTCGAGCGTCTGGTGGGTGTCCTTCTCGACGCCCTCCTCGATCTCGTCGACGAGCTTCTCGGCCTCCTCGTCGCGGCCGTGGATGAACATCCACCGCGGCGACTCGGGCACGTTGCGGCGGACCAGCAGGATGACGAGGCCGAGCACCGCGCCGAGCCCGAACGCGATGCGCCAGCCGATGTTCGGGGCGAAGATGTCCGTGTTCAGCAGGAAGACCGTCAGCACCGCTCCGAACGCGGTCCCGAGCCAGTAGGACCCGTTGATCGCCAGATCGACCAGCCCGCGGCGGCGCGCCGGGATCAGCTCGTCGATCGCGGAGTTGATCGCCGCGTACTCGCCACCGATGCCCGCGCCGGTGAAGAAGCGGAACAGGAAGAACATCCAGGGCGTGACGGCGAAGGCCGTGAGCACGGTCGCCACCAGGTAGAGCCCCAGAGTGATGATGAACAGCTTCTTCCGGCCGAACCGGTCGGTCAGATAGCCGAACACCAGGGAGCCCGTACAGGCGCCGGCGACGTAGATGGCCGCGGCGAGCCCGACCTGGGCCGTGGTGAGTCCGAGACCGCTGTCCGGTTCGGTGAGGCGGCTTCCGATGGCTCCGACGATGGTGACCTCGAGGCCGTCCAGGATCCACACGGTCCCGAGTCCGACGACGACGAGCCAGTGGAAGCGGGACCAGGGGAGGCGGTCCATGCGAGCGGGGATGGCTGTGCGGATCGTCTTCAGCGACGCCGCGTTCGTCTGCGATGTGTGAGCTGTCACCCGGCGCACTGTACGAGTGCTGTGCGTCTCCGGGCAGAGCCTTGACAAATCGACCGCGACTTGTTTCTGCCGTCCGGTAGCTCACTCGAAGTCTCCGTGTCAACCCCTTGTTGGGTGAGGGGGTGCCCTGTTTATCGTGGCTAACGAACCACCGAACCGCGAGGGGCGGTGGGACACCCGATCTGAGAGCACGAACGACTGTTGCCCGTGCGTACACGGGCTGAATGGGATGAGACGATGACGACGCTCGAAGTGACCAACGACCCGGTACGCGACTACCTCAACGCCATCGGCCGCACGCGGCTCCTGACCGCCGAAGAGGAAGTCGCCCTGGCCAAGAGGATCGAGGTGGGAGTGCTGGCCGGCGAGCGGCTGGCGATCCGCCCGAACCTGACCCCGCGCGAGAAGCGCGAGCTGCAATACCTCGCCGACGACGGCAAGCGCGCCTTCGAGCGCTTCATCGAGGCGAACCTGCGCCTGGTGGTCAGCATCGCCAAGCGCTACGCCGGCCGCGGCCTCCCCGTGATGGACCTCATCCAGGAGGGCAACCTGGGCCTGGTGCGCGCGGTGGAGAAGTTCGACTACCGCACGGGCAACAAGTTCTCGACCTACGCGACCTGGTGGATCCGCCAGTCGATCCTGCGCGGGATCGCCGACACGGCCCGCCTCATCCGCATCCCCGTCCACACGGTGGAGAAGATCGACAAGCTCGACCGCATCCGCCGCGACCTGGGCGGAGAACTGGGCCGCACGCCCACTCTGGAGGAGATGGCCGAGGCGTCGAACCTCGCCCCCGCCGAGGTGCACAAGCTGCAGATGAGCGACTCCGAGACGGTCTCGCTGGCCGTCCCGGTCGGCGAGAACGAGGGCGCGGAGCTCGGCGACCTCATCGAGGACGGCGACTTCGCCGGCCCGCCCGAGGCCGTCGAGGTGGAGTTCCGTCACCGCGACCTCGAGGAGCGCCTCCGCGAGCTGCCGCCGCGCGACGCCAAGGTGGTGCGCATGCGCTTCGGCCTCGACGGCCACAAGCCGATGACCCTCGACGAGGTCGGTGAGGTGTACGGCATCACCCGCGAGCGCGTCCGCCAGCTGGAGACCCGCAGCCTGAAGCGCCTGCGCTCGCCGGAGCTGCTCGAGTACCTGCGCTGACGCCAGGCGCCTTGTCGCGATCCCGTCGATGGCCGCCCGCACCCGAGGGATCGGGGCGTGCGGCCATCGGTGATTCTACGGATGGACGTCATGGATGCTCGTTCCCGCCGTCTTACGAAGTGAGGGTCTCCCTCGCGAATCGACGGCGAAAGGAACACCATGCGTAGACCGAAGAACATGCGACGGAGTGGTCGAGTCGGGTGGAAGGTGGCGGCGTCCGCCGTCGTCGCGGCACTGCTGATGGGCGCAGGCGGCGTCGCCGCCTCGGCGGAGCCCGCGTCCGACACCTCCGTCGAGAAGAACCTCGCTCTGGGCGGCTCGGCGACGCAGTCGTCCACCTGGCAGTGGCTCCCGTCAGCGACAGCGGACAAGGCGATCGACGGCAACCCGGACGGGACCCTGTCGAACGGTTCGGTCACGCATACGGACGCGGGCCAGGACTCGTGGTGGCAGGTCGATCTCAGACGCACCGCGACGATCTCGGCGATCGAGATCCTCAACCGCACGGATTGCTGTCAGGAGAGGCTCGAGGGGGCTCGCCTGTTCCTGTCTGCGAAGCCGTTCGACACGACTCTCACACCGGAGCAGCAGGAACGCCGAGCGGGCGTGACCACTTACACGCTGGGAAGCTATGCGTTTCTCCGCCAGCAGCAGATCAACCTTCCCGCGCGCTACGTGATGGTGCAGGTGTCGGGATGGAAGCTCTTCTCGCTGGCGGAAGTCCGCGTGCTCGGCTCCTGAGATGACCGGAGCACCGGCGGTCAGCGTCCCGGAGGCGAGTCGGCGTCGACCTCGTCGGCGCCGAGCGCGCCGATCTCCTCCGTCAGCTGCAATCCCTGGGCGCTGTTGGACGAGACGGTGAGCTGCTCCAGCCAGGTCTTGTTGATGCGGGGATGCCGTCCGCCGCTGTAGCGGAAGAGCAGCGGGATCGCGGGATCGACCCAGATCGCACTGCGGCCGTCTCCGACGCCCTGTTCGTCGCGCCAGGAGAAGAAGAACCCCTCCTTGCGACGCAGCTTGAGCCCGATCACGATCTGCAGATGCGCCAGGACCCGGTCCTCGAAACCGATCTCGGTGGTTCCGCCGTAGATGAGCTTGCCCATGGGTGAAAACGTACAGGACGTTCACGGAATGCCCGCATCGGCGTCCGTCCGTGACATGCGCTACACGCAGATCCCGGCCTCAGCGGCTGGCCCGAGCGATGCTGCTGCGCTGACCGCGGGCGGTCCGCGTCCCGCCGAGAGGGCGTATCGTCCAGCGCATGAGCCCCACCCGCATCCTGGTCACCGGCGCCACCGGCTACATCGGCGGCCGTCTCGTCCCCCGGCTGCTCGCCCGCGGCCATGACGTGCGCGTGCTGGCGCGCTCGCCGCAGAAGCTGACGGACGTGCCCTGGTCCGGTCAGGTGGAGGTGGTGGAGGGCGACCTCCACGACGGCGACGCCGTCGCGCGCGCCGTGCGCGACGTGGACGTCGTCTACTACCTGGTCCATGCCATGCGCGCCCGCGGAGACTTCGACGAGGAGGAGGCGGCGGCGGCCCGCACCGTCGCGGAGGCGGCGAAGGCGGCGGGCGTGCGCCGCATCGTCTACCTCGGCGCCCTGCATCCCGATGGGGAGCTCTCTCGGCACCTGCGCTCGCGCGTGGCCGTCGGCCGCATCCTGCTCGACTCGGGCGTCCCGACGGTCGTGCTGCAGGCGGGCGTGGTGATCGGCTCCGGGTCCGCGTCGTTCGAGATGATCCGGCATCTGACCGAGGTGCTCCCGTACATGCCCGCGCCGCGCTGGGTGCGCAACCGCATCCAGCCGATCGCCATCCGCGACGTCCTCCACTACCTGCTGGAGGCCGCCGACCTCCCGCCGGAGGTGTCGCGCCCGTTCGACATCGGCGGTCCGGACATCCTCCGCTACGGCCAGATGATGAACGCGTACGCGGTGGAGGCCGGCCTGCCGCAGCGGCCGATCGCCTCCCTGCCGGTGTTCACCCCGTGGCTGGCGTCGCAGTGGGTGAACCTGGTGACGCCCATCCCGCGCAGCCTCGCCGTCCCCATCATCGAATCGCTGCAGTACGACTGCGTGATGCGCGAGCACGACATCGACGCGGTCATCCCGCCGCCGCTCGAGGGGCTGACGTCGTACCGGAGGGCCGTCCGGCTCGCTCTGGCGCGCGAGCGGTCGGGGGAGGTGGAGACCAGCTGGCAGGACGCCTCGGTCGCCGGCGCGCCGAGCGACCCGCTGCCGAGCGACCCGGAGTGGTCGGGCCACACCGTCTACACCGACGTGCGCGAGCGCGACTCGACGGCCGATCCCGAGATGCTGTGGCGCGTCGTCGAGGGCATCGGCGGAGAGCGCGGCTGGTACTCCTTCCCGCTGGCCTGGGCGCTGCGCGGCTGGGCCGACAAGCTGGTCGGCGGCGTCGGTCTCCGCCGCGGGCGGCGCGACGCCGATCACCTGAACACCGGCGACGCGCTCGACTGGTGGCGGGTGGAGCGCATCGAGCGGGGAAGCAGCCTCCGGCTGCGTGCCGAGATGCGGGTGCCGGGGCGTGCGTGGCTGGAGCTCGCGGTCCGTCCGCGGGAGGGCGGAGGGTCGCAGTACCGTCAGCGTGCTGTGTTCTTCCCACGCGGGCTGTCGGGCCGGCTCTACTGGTTCGCGATCCTGCCGTTCCACGGTGTGATCTTCAACGGGATGGCGAACCGAATCGTGTACGAAGCGGAGCACCCCCAGGCGGCTAGCCGCGTCGCGCGCCCGACCCGGCAGCAGAATCCGACGCCGGGGTCGCCTCGGAATCCGACCCGGAATCCTGCGCAGGGTCCGCTGCCGGATCGTCCGACCCGGCAGCAGGGACCGACGCCAGCGTCGTCGCGCTGAGGTCGTGGAGGAAGCGGGTCACCGTGTCGCGGTCATCGGGGCTGAGCGAGCGCACCACCTCGAAACGGCGGGCGTGCTGCAGGCCCATCGTCCGGCGGACCTCGCGGTGCGTCTCCGGCGTGATCTCGACCGTGACGGCGCGGCGGTCGGTGGGATGCGGGCGGCGCACGACGTGCCCGGCGCGCTCGAGGCGGTCCAGCAGCTTCGTCGTGGATGCGGTGGAGATGTGCAGGTGGTCGGACAGCGCGCCCGCGGTCACCGGCACGTCGGCGTTCATCGAGGCGATGATGTACCGCAGGGCCCGCATGTCGGTCTCGTTGAGCTTCATGTGCGTGCGGGACTCGAAGCTGAGCCGCTGGTCGGCCTCGCGCCACTCGCGCATCGCCGTCAGGAGGCGCAGGATCTGCGCCATCTCCGCTTCGCTCAGATCGTCGTGGCGGACGAGCTCCTGTCGCGGATCGATGATGCGCGGATCGGTCAGCGATGCCGAGATGCGCTTCGCGTCGCGTCGCGCGTCATCCCGGGCCGGTGTCATGCGGACATCCTATTCCCATCTGTAAGAAGCGTGCTAAGTTATTTGCTACCCAAGCTAGACAAGGGAGCGCCGGGCATGACACAGCTGCACCCCGAGATACGGACTCCTGACGCACCGACCGCTGACGGAACGGCGGCCGGGGACGGCGCCCTGGCGCTCGACCTGGCAGCGGTCGAAGAGCGACTCGGAGCCTTCTTCGACGCTCGGATCTCGGCGGCCTCCGCGTACGACCCGTCGTATCGCAGGCTGTGGGAGTCGGCGCGGGATGCGGCCGAAGGCGGCAAGCGCATCCGCCCGCGCTTCGTCCTCCTGGCGTACCGCGGACTCGGCGGCTCTGAGCGCGACGTGGCCTGCACCGCTGCGATGGCCTACGAACTGCTGCACACCGCTTTCCTGCTGCACGACGATGTCATCGACGGCGACACCGTCCGGCGCGGCCGGCCCAACACCGCGGGCGAGTTCGCCGCGGACGCCGTGGCCCGGGGGGCGAGCAGCCACCGCGCCCGGCGCTGGGGCGAGTCCGGCGCCATCCTCGCCGGCGACCTGCTGCTGCACGCGGCGGCCACCGTGCTCGCGAGGGCCGACACCGACGAGTGGACGCGGGAGCGCCTCCTCGACATCCTCGACCACAGCGTGTTCGTCACCGCGGCGGGCGAGCTCGCCGACGTCGCCCTGTCGGAGCGGCTCGGCGACGACGTCCCCGCGCTCGAGGACGTCCTCGCCATGACGGAGCACAAGACGGCGGCCTACTCGGTCTCGGGGCCGCTGATGACGGGCGCGCTGCTCGCCGGCGGGGGAGAGGACGTGCTCGCGTCGCTGGCCGAGTACGGCCGGCTCGTCGGCATCGCCTTCCAGCTCGGCGACGACCTGCTCGGGGTCTTCGGCGCGGAGGACGTCACCGGCAAGAGCATCGTCAGCGACCTCCGGCAGGGCAAGGAGACCTCTCTGATCGCCTACGCCCGCGGGACGGCCCGATGGGAGGAGGTCGCACCCTCCCTGGGCCGCGGCGACCTCGCACCCCACGAGGCCGGGCGTCTGGCGAGCGTGCTCGAGGAGTGCGGCGCCCGCCGGTTCGTCGAGCGGCTGCTCGCCGACCACGTCGATCGCGCGGTCGCGCTGCTCGACTCCCCGTCCATCCCACCGGCACTGGCCGAACCCCTCGCCGACGTGGCACGCTCCTGCATTGGGAGGATCGTATGACTCGAGCGCCCGAGGCTCCGGCGGCCACCGTGCCGACCGACCTCGCCACCTACACGGAGGCGGCGCACGCGGGTGCTGCCACGATCATCCACGCGTACTCGACGTCATTCGGGATGGCCACCCGTCTTCTCGCCGCGCAGATCCGACCGCGCGTGGAGGATGTCTACGCGCTCGTCCGCGTCGCCGACGAGATCGTCGACGGCGCGGCCGCCGAGGCCGGCCTCGACCTGGACGACCAGCGCGCGTTGCTCGACGCGCTGGAGGACGACACCGAGCGCGCGATGCGCACGGGATACAGCGCCAATGTCGTGGTGCACGCCTTCGCGGTGACCGCACGAGCGACCGGCATCGGGGTCGAGCTGACCCGGCCCTTCTTCTCGTCGATGCGGCGCGATCTCAGCCCCGTCGACTTCACCGCGGAGGAGCTGCGCGAGTACATCTACGGCTCCGCCGAGGTCGTCGGGCTGATGTGCCTGAAGGTCTTCCTCTCCGACCATCCGGTGACGGACGCCACGCGGCGGAGGCTGGAGGCCGGAGCGCGACGACTGGGCTCCGCTTTCCAGAAGATCAACTTCCTCCGCGACCTGGCCGTCGACTGGACCGAGCTCGGCCGCAGCTACTTCCCGGGCATCGACCCGGCCCGGCTGACGGAGCGCCAGAAGCTCGCCCTCGTCGTCGACATCGACTGCGACCTCGGGGCGGCGGCCGACGTCATCCCGGAGCTGCCGGACAACTGTCGCAGGGCGATCATCGCCGCGCACGGCCTGTTCTCCGAGCTGAGCGACCGCATCCGGATGACGCCGGCGAGCGAGCTGCTCACGCGCCGGATCAGCGTGCCCGCGCGCGTCAAGGTCGCCATCCTGGCCCGGGCGACCGTCTCGGCGGCCCTGCCGCGCTCCGCCTCAGGATCGCGGCCATGAGCGGGCAGACCGCCGTCGTCATCGGCGGCGGGATCGCCGGTCTCGCGACCGCGGCCCTGCTCGCCCGCGAGGGATACGGCGTCACCCTGCTCGAACAGAGCGCCGCCGTCGGGGGCCGGGCGGGCTCCTGGGAGCACGACGGCTTCCGCTTCGACACCGGGCCGTCCTGGTACCTCATGCCCGAGGTCTTCGACCACTTCTTCCGGCTGATGGGCACCTCCACCGCGGAGCAGCTCGACCTCGTCACCCTCGATCCCGGCTACCGCGTGTTCTCGGAGGACGGCCGGCCGCCGCTCGACATCCTCGCCGACGGCGCCGCCAACCGCGCGGTCTTCGAGCGGGAGGAGCCCGGCGCGGGCGCTCGTCTCGACCGCTACCTGGCCGGAGCGGCCGAGACGTACCGTCTCGCCGTCGACCGCTTCCTCTACAGCACCTTCGCCGACCTCCGCCCGCTGCTCGCCGGAGACCTGGTGCGGCGGCTGCCCCGCCTCGCCCGGCTCCTCCTGGAGCCGCTCGACCGCTACGCCGCCGGCTTCGTGCGCGACGTCCGGCTGCGCCAGGTGCTCGGCTACCCCGCGGTGTTCCTCGGGACATCGCCCGACCGCGCGCCCAGCATGTACCACCTGATGAGCCACCTCGACCTCGACGACGGCGTGCGGTATCCGCTCGGCGGTTTCGCCGCCCTGATCGACCGGATCGCCGCGCTCGCCGAGGACGCGGGCGCTCGCATCCAGACCGGGGCCAGGGTCGTCGCCATCCGCACCACGGACTCCTCGCCGCGTCCGCGGGCATCCGGTGTCGACTACCGGGACGCGTCCGGCGCTCTGCACTCGATCGACGCGGATGTCGTCGTGTCGGGCGCCGATCTGCACCACACCGAGACCGTTCTGCTGCCCGAGGCGCTGCGCACCCACCCCGAGAAGACGTGGGAGCGCCGGGACCCGGGACCCGGCGTCGTCCTGGCCATGCTCGGCGTGCGCGGGAGGTTGCCGCAGCTGACGCACCACAACCTCTTCTTCACCACCGACTGGAAGGCGAACTTCGAGACGATCTACGGGCCGGACCCGGGCATCCCCGACCCGGCGTCGCTGTACGTCTGCATGCCGAGCGAGACGGATCCCGACGTCGCGCCGGAGGGGCACGAGAACCTGTTCGTGCTCATCCCGGTCCCCGCCGACGTCTCGCTCGGCGCCGGCGGGATGAACGGAGCGGGCGACCGTGCCATCGAGCGCGCCGCCGACGCCGCCATCGCTCAGATCTCCGCCTGGGCGGGCATCCCGGATCTCGCCGACCGCATCGTGGTGCGGCGCACGGTCGGCCCGGAGGACTTCGCGACCGAGTTCAACGCCTGGAGCGGAGGCGCCCTCGGCCCCGCCCACACCCTGCGGCAGAGCGCGTTCTTCCGCCCCGGTAACGCATCGAAGAAGGTCGACGGCCTGCTGTACGCGGGATGCTCGACGATCCCCGGCATCGGCCTCCCGATGTGCCTGATCAGCGCCGAGCTGGTGCTGAAGCGGCTGCGCGGCGACGGCGGTGCGGGTCCGCTGCCCGAGCCCCTTCCCGCCCCGCAGGCGGAGCGGGTGCCGTGACCTTCCTCTACCTCGGCTGCCTGCTGATCTCGCTGGCGGCGATGGTGCTGCTCGACGCCCGCTTCCGGCTGGTCTTCTGGCGGGATGCGCGCCGGGCGGCGATCGGCCTCGGCCTCGGCCTCGCCTTCTTCCTGGCGTGGGATGCCGCCGGTATCCTGCTCGGCGTGTTCGCCCGGGGAGAGTCGCCGTTGATGACCGGCGTGGAGCTCGCTCCGGAGCTGCCGCTGGAAGAGGTCTTCTTCCTCCTCTTCCTCTGCTATCTGACGCTGGTGGCCGTGTTCGGCGCGCGGGCCGTGCTGGATGCGCGGCGCCGGGCCGGCCGCCGCCGGGAGCCGGAGCGGGAGAGTGCCCGGTGACGTACGCGCTGCTCAGCATCGTCTTCCTGCTGATCGCGGCGGCGGTGCTCGCCGTCGCTCTCGCGACCGCCCGCGACCGCGCTCGTCTCGTGGGTCGCTGGTGGGGTCCGGTCGCCATTGCGGCTGTCGTCATCCTGGTGCTGACAGCGGTGTTCGACAACCTGATGATCGGGGCGGGATTCATGACATACGACGGTGCGCGGATCAGCGGCGTCCGCCTGGGCCTTGTGCCGCTCGAGGACTTCGCCTATCCGATCGCCGGCCTCCTGCTGCTGCCCGCTCTCTGGCTGCTGACCCGGCGGCGGCGGAGCGGGTCGTGACCGCCGTGGCCCCGGCAGCCCCGTTCCGGCAGCTGGTGCTGGCGTCGCGCCCGCTCAGCTGGATCAACACCGCGTTCCCGTTCGCGGCCGCCTACCTGCTGACGACCGGGCGGGTGGACGCCACCTTCGTCGTCGGGACGATCTTCTTCCTCATCCCGTACAACCTGGCGATGTACGGCATCAACGACGTCTTCGACTACGAGTCCGACCTCCGCAACCCGCGGAAGGGCGGCGCGGAGGGGGCGCTCCTCGATCGGTCGGCGCACCGGCGCACGCTGATCGCGGCGGCGGTGACGACCATCCCGTTCGTCGTCTACCTGGTGATCGTCGGGTCGCCGCTCTCGTGGCTCGTGCTGGCCTTCTCGCTGTTCGCCGTGTTGGCGTACTCGGTCAAGGGTCTCCGGTTCAAGGAGGTGCCGTTCCTCGATTCGGCGACCTCCAGCGTCCACTTCGTGAGCCCGGCCCTGTACGGACTGGTGCTCGCCGGCGCGACCTTCACCCCGCAGCTCTGGCTGGTGCTGCTGGCGTTCTTCCTCTGGGGCGTCGGCAGCCATGCCTTCGGCGCCGTCCAGGATGTCGTCCCCGATCGCGAGGGCGGCATCTCCTCCATCGCAACGGCGATCGGCGCGGCGGCGACGGTCCGGCTGGCGATCGGCGCGTGGGCGGCCGCGGGCGTGGCGATGCTGTTCACCGCCTGGCCCGGACCGCTCGCTGCCGTGCTTGCCATCCCGTACATCGCCGCCGCCGCACCGTTCTGGTCGGTGCCGGACGCCGAGTCCAGCATCGCGAACCGCGGTTGGCGCCGCTTCCTCTGGATCAACTACGCGTGCGGCTTCGTCGTGACGATGCTGCTGATCGTGTGGGTGCAGGTGCGTTAGTCGCGCTTCGGCAGCTGCTGCAGCGTCCAGGCGTTGCCGTCGGGGTCGGTGAAGTCGACGAACCGGCCCCAGGCGAGGTCCGCGACGCCGCGCGCCTCGACGCCGTGCTCGGTGAGGTGGGCCAGGGCCGCGTCGGCGTCGGGGACCACGATCTGGAGTCCCTTCATCGTTCCGGGCGCCATGTCGGTCAGGCCCTCGCCGAAGGCGATGGAGCACGCGGAGCCGGGAGGCGTGATCTGCACGAAGCGGAGCTCCGGCGAGACGCGCTGGTCGTGATCGGCGTTCCAGCCGAGCGCGTCCACGTAGAAGGCCTTGGCCCGGTCGACGTCCGTCACCGGGAGGATGATGAGCTCGATACGCCAGTCGCTGATGGTCATGGTGACACCCTTTCGTGTTCGGTTGTCACCAGGCTAGAAGCCGATGCGGTCAGTTTCCGGCCGCAATCGGATTTCGGCGTTTTCGCGGCCACGCGCGCTATCGTCGTAATCTCCCGCCCAGCCAGAACCGAAAGCGACGCCCCAGCGATGAGCGACTCCCCGGCCGCCCCGAGCCCCTACGAGGTCCTCGGCGTCCGCCCGGATGTGAGCCACGACGATCTGCGTCGCGCGTACCGGCGGCTGCTGCGGGAGACCCATCCCGACACCGGAGGCACAGCGGCCGCGTTCCAGGCGGTGCAGCGGGCGTGGGAGCTGGTCGGAGACCCGGAGGACCGGGCGCGATACGACCGCGGAGAGAGCATCACGGTGGATGCCGTGGCCGGCGACTCCGCGGGCGGCGGCTTCAGCGCGACCTTCCACACCGCTCATGCGTCCTCGCGCGGCGCGACCGTCCGCGCCCGCAGCTACGGGCACCCGGGTGGGCGCTCGCGCGAACGCTTCCTCTCCCTCATGCGCGAGTGGATGGGCCGGGGCACCGACGACCGCGACCCGTACGACCCCGCGCTGGTGCGCTCCGCTCCGCGCGAGATCCGCCAGCTGCTCGCGGTCGCGCTCGCCGAGGAGGCGACGGCCCGCGCGGTCTCCGGGCTCGGCATCGGCTTCACGATCTGGAACGACGTCGCGGTCCATCCCTCCACCGACGCCAAGATCGACCACATCGTGCTCGGCCCAGCCGGACTGTTCGCCATCCGCTCGGCCGACTGGGGAGCCCCCGTGAAGCTGGCGAAGGGCGAGGTGGTCGGCGAGGGCGTCGGCCCCGACGAAGAGCCCTTCCACGACCTGTACCACGCGGCCAAGAGCTTCGGGCGGCAGGCCGGCGTGCGGTTCACCGGGTACATCATCGTCGTGCCGGACGACGACCTCGACGTCCCCTTCGACGTCGTGCGTCGCGGCCGGCTGAGCGGTTCGATCCTCGTCCGGCGGTCGCTCCTGCCGCGGCTGCTCCGCGACGGCGCCGACGCAGCGGGGCGCGAGAGCGTCGACCGCGCGTTCGAGCTGCGGACGCGGCTGCAGGAGGCCGTGCGGTTCGTCTGAGCGCACACGCTCTAGACACACCGTGGCCCGCGCGAGCAGAGTGGACGCCATGGTCACCCCACTCGAGATCTTCAGCGGCTTCAGCGTCGACGACATCGCCGCCGCCAGAACCTTCTACGGCGAGACCCTCGGGCTCGCCATCCACGACGGCCCGATGGGCAACCTCGACCTCGAGCTCCCGTCCGGCGGTCACGTCTTCATCTACCCGAAGCCCGATCACACGCCGGCGACCTTCACCATCCTGAACCTCGTCGTCGCGGACATCGATGCCGCGGTCGACGACCTCAACTCCCGCGGAGTCGCGACGGCGATCTACGACGATCCGTCGCTGCCGACCGACGACAAGGGCGTGCTGCGGGGACGGGCGGCCGATCGCGGACCGGACATCGCCTGGTTCCGCGACCCGGCAGGCAACGTTCTCTCGGTGCTGCAGAACTGACGCGCGGGGCTCAGGCGCGCTCGTCGTCGCTGTCGAGGTCGCCGCTCTGCAGCAGATCGCGCTCGTGCTCCGGCAGGTCGTCCGTCGAGCGCGGGACGGTGGAGACGAGCTGGAAGGTCGCCTCGTCCGGCCAGGACCGGTCGTCGACCAGCTCGTAGACATCGAATGCGGAGGCGCCGGCGAAGTCGGACGGCACCCGGATGCGGTTCGGAGGCACATCCACGTCGCTCGGGAGCGTCAGGGTGTTCGCGGGTACTCCGTCGTCGCCGAGGAGCACGGCGCGGAACGCGTGGGGACGGGAAATCGACACGCTGACACGGTAAGCGTCTCCCGCTGGGAGATCGAGCCCTCCACGGGTTTCGCTCAGCGGCATCCCGACCAAGTCACGGCGGCCGCACGGGAGTTCTACACTGTGCACGTGGACCCCTTCATCGTCTCCCTCTGGATCCTGGCCGCCGCCTGCGCGGCGACCTGGGTGCTGTCCCTGATCACCCGTGAGTACTCGTGGGTGGACCGCATCTGGTCGATCGTGCCCGTGGTGTACGTGTGGGTGTTCGCAGGAGCGGCCGGTCTCGCGGACGCCCGCCTCGACCTCATGGCGGTCCTCGTCACCCTGTGGGGAGCCCGGCTCACCTTCAACTTCGCGCGGAAGGGCGGATACGCCCCGGGCGGAGAGGACTACCGCTGGGTGGTGCTGCGCGGGCGGATGAGCCCGAGCGCGTTCCAGCTGTTCAACCTCCTCTTCATCGTCGTCTACCAGAACATCCTGCTGCTGCTCATCGCGCTCCCGGCGTGGACCGCCTACCAGCACCGGACACCGCTGAACGCGCTGGACGTCATCCTCGCCGCAGTCTTCCTCTTCCTCCTGACCGGCGAGACCATCGCCGACCAGCAGCAGTGGAACTTCCACCGCTGGAAGAAGCTGGAGGTGGCGGCCGGCCGCGAGCCGTCGCCGCGCTTCCTGCAGTCGGGGCTGTTCCGGTTCTCGCGCCACCCCAACTTCTTCTTCGAGCAGGCGCAGTGGTGGGTGCTCTTCCTGTTCGGCTGCGTCGCCGCCGGATCGTTCCTCCAATGGACGGTCCTCGGCCCGCTGCTGCTGACCGCGCTGTTCATCGGCTCGACGGTGTTCACCGAGAGCATCAGCCTGTCGCGGTACCCGGAGTACGCGGCGTACCAGGCGCGCACCTCGCCCGTCATCCCGTGGCTCCCCGGGCGCGGTGCGGACAGGCCGCGCGTGTCGCCCGAATCGCGGTGACGGACCCCGCCCGCGGCTGAGAACCCGGGCTACGGTGGAAGCATGTCCTGCATCCGGTTCAACACCCCCGCCCAGCGCCGCGCCATGCAGAACCACCGGCCGGCCATGCTCACCGCCGAAGAGGCCGCAGCGCTCCACCCGGCCCCCGAGGTGACCGAGAGCAAGCTGCGCCGCCTGCGGCTGCTCGCCTCCGACCCGAATCCGAAGATCCGGGAGGCCGTCGCCAGCAGCTACAACACACCGGAGGACCTGTTCGCGACGCTCGCGAAGGATCCCGACGCCGGCGTCCGCGGCTGCGTCGCCAAGAACGAGGCGACGCCGTGCGACATCCTGCGCGAGCTCGCCGACGACCGCTCCGAGACGGTGCGCGGCTGGGTGGCCGTCAACTACTTCGTCCCAGCGGATGTGATGGAGAAGCTCGCGTCCGACCGCAGCCGCACCGTGCGCAGCCTCGTGAAGTGGAAGGCGTCGCTGGCCGAGGAAGGACAGGCGGCCGACGCGGTCGCCCTGGCTGGCGAGGCGCAGCCGGCCGACGAGAGCCGCCCGGTCCCGGTGGCCTGACATGGCCGGTTCCGCCCCGCACGCGTCGCCCCAGGCCGCAGCGCGGTCCAGCGTCCGCGTCGACTCCTGGGCCTGGGCGGTCCGGCTGTTCAAGACGCGCTCGGCGGCGTCCGATGCCTGCAAAGCGGGTCACCTCAAGGTGAACGGCGAGCGGGCCAAGCCCGCCCAGCCCGTGAAGGTCGGCGATGAGGTCCGCGCTCTCGTCGGCGGCGTCGAGCGCATCTACATCGCACGTCGCCTCATCACCAAGCGGCTGAGCGCCGCGGCCGCCGCCGACTGCTTCGACGACCGCACTCCGCCGCCGCCACCGCGCACCGAGGCGCCGGCCGCCGTGCTGCGCGAGCGCGGCGCCGGGCGCCCGACCAAGCGGGAACGGCGGCTCCTCGAGCAGCTCAGGGGCCGCTGATGGCGTTCGCCCGCGTCGGGATCTCGGGCTGGACCTACGCGCCGTGGCGAGGCGTGTTCTATCCGCCGAAGCTGCCGCACCGCCTCGAGCTGGAGTACGCGGCGGAACGCCTCGACTCCATCGAGATCAACGGGAGCTTCTACTCCCTGCAACGCCCGACGAGCTACCGGATGTGGGCGGAGCGCACCCCGGACTCCTTCGTGTTCTCGGTCAAGGGCGGCCGCTACATCACCCACATCCTGCGCCTGAAGAACGCCAGGGGCGCCCTCGCCAACTTCTTCGCCTCCGGGGTGCTCGCCCTGGGTCAGAAGCTCGGGCCGCTGCTGTGGCAGCTGCCGCCCACGCTGGCGTTCGATCCCGCCGAGGTCGACGCCTTCCTCGGGATGCTGCCCCGCACGACCGCCGAGGCGGCGGAACTCGCGCGCGAGACGACGTTGGAGGAGGACCGCACGCACCTGACACCGGGGGAGGAGCGGCCGCTTCGGCACGCGGTGGAGGTGCGGCACGCGTCCTTCGACGTGCCGGAGTTCACCGCCCTCGCCCGCGCGCACGGCGTCGCGATCGTGCTGGCGGACGCCGCGGGGCGCTATCCGGTCATCCGCGAGACCACCGCCGACTTCTGCTACGTCCGGCTCCACGGCGACGAGGAGCTGTACACCAGCGGATACACCGACGAGTCGCTCGACCGCTGGGCTGCCGAACTGGGCGACGTCCTCCGGCGGGGGATGGATGTGTACGCGTACTTCGACAACGACGTGAAGGTGCGCGCCCCCTATGACGCCATGGGCCTGCGCGACCGTCTTGCCGACTGGACGCCGCGTCCTCACTAGACTCGGGAGGGTGCAGGGTGAGAGCGCCGTGGTGAGTTCGCGGGTGTGGACGATCCCCAACATGCTCAGCTTCCTCCGGCTCGCGCTGGTCCCGGTGTTCCTGTGGCTGGTCATCGTCGGGGAGGACGGCTTCGCCCTGCTCGTGCTGGTGTTCTCCAGCGTGACCGACTTCCTCGACGGTTTCCTCGCCCGCCGCCTGCACCAGGTGTCGCGACTCGGGCAGCTGCTCGACCCCGCCGCCGACCGGCTCTACATCTTCGCGGCGCTCATCGGGCTGTGCTGGCGCGAGGTCATCCCGTGGTGGCTCTTCGTGGTCATCGTGGCCCGGGATGTGATGCTCGCCGTCCTCGGCGTGATCCTCGCGAACAACGGCTTCGGCCCGCTTCCCGTCCACCATCTGGGAAAAGTGGCCACCTTCTGCCTGTTCTGGGCGCTCCCTCTGCTCATGCTGGGGGAGGCGTTCGCGCCCCTCGCCCCCTTCTCCCTCCCGCTCGGCTGGGCCTTCGCGCTGTGGGGCGCGTTCCTGTACTGGTGGGCCGGCATCCTGTACATCCGGGAGACGGCACGGGTAATCCGCCTTCCGGCCGATGACACGGGCCCGCGATCGGATACGCTGGACGGCAAGGAGGTAGACGGTGCCTGAAGACATTCACCCGAACGGTCCGGCCGACGGAGCCGATGACGCCGCCAAGGGCCCCCTGCGGGACGCGGCGGGCAACGAGGACACGACCGCGCGTTTCGGCGAGGAGTTCATCTCGAAGATGTACCCCTCGGGCGAGGTGTCGCCGGAGGAGCAGGAGGCCATCGCCGCCCTGCCGTCCGGCTCCGCCCTGCTGATCGTGCGACGGGGGCCGAACTCGGGCGCCCGCTTCCTCCTCGATGCCGACGTCACGACGGCCGGCCGCCATCCCAACGCGGACATCTTCCTCGACGACGTGACGGTCTCGCGCCGCCACGCGGAGTTCACCCGCCGCGGCACCTCCTTCGAGGTGCGCGATCTTGGCTCCCTCAACGGGACGTACTACGACGGCGTCCGGATCGAGAGCGCGCTCCTCGCCGACTCGGCCGAGGTGCAGATCGGCAAGTTCCGCCTCACGTTCTACGCCTCGCGTCACGACCTCGCCGCAGCGGCGAACGGCTAGTGGCCCGGCCGGCCACCAGGGCCGCCGACGGCGCTCCGGCCCTGCTCAGCATCGGCCAGGTCCTCGCACGGCTCACCCCCGAGTTCCCGGACCTGTCGTCGTCGAAGCTGCGCTTCCTCGAGGAGCGCGGGCTGGTGTCGCCGGCTCGGACGCCCTCGGGCTATCGCAAGTTCTCGTCGACCGATGTCGAGCGGCTGCGCGCCGTGCTCGCGATGCAGCGCGACCACTACCTGCCGCTGAAGGTCATCAAGAAGTACTTCGCCGACCTCGACGCCGGGCTGGACCCGGCGTTCCCGGGCACCGCACCGACGGGGTCCATCCTCGCGGGCACGCGCCGCTACCGCCGCGACGAGCTGCTCCGTGAGGCGGGTGCCGACGCCGAACTGCTGCAGGATGCGGTGAGCGCCTCGCTGCTGCCCGCGTCCGATGCCTACGGCGACGAGGCGCTGACCGTGCTGCGGGCGCTCGCCGAGCTGCGTCGCAGCGGAATCGAGCCGCGGCACCTCCGCGGATTCCGTGCGGCGGCGGAGCGCGAGATCGGACTCATCGAGACCGCGCTCGTCCCGATCGCGCGCCGCAACGACGTGAGCAGCAAGGCCAGGACGGCCGAACTCGCCCGCGAGATCGCGGCGCAGCTCGACGTCGTGCGCGGCAGCATCATCCGCTCGTCCATCGCCCGGCTGCGGCCGTGACGGCCCCCGCGCCTCGACACGCCGAAACCGAAAGGGCGGATGTCGTTGCCCGGCGACCGCCGCATGGGTACCGTGGATGAAGCGACGCGGATGCGACGCGCGATCCACAACCCGGGGTGAGAGGCGAACAACATGAGCGAACTGAGTCGTGAAGACGGCGTCGCCCGGTACGACCTCGGACTCCTCTTCACCGACGGCCTTCCCGAGATGGACGATGTGAACGGCTACCGCGGTGCGGTCGCCGCCCGCGCGGCCGGCATCTCGTACCGCCAGCTCGACTATTGGGCCCGCACCGGACTGGTCGAGCCGACCGTCCGCGGCGCCGCCGGGTCCGGGTCGCAGCGCCTCTACGGCTTCCGCGACATCCTCGTGCTGAAGCTCGTGAAGCGCCTGCTCGACACCGGCATCTCACTGCAGCAGATCCGCACCGCGGTCAACCAGCTGCGCGAGTCGGGCGTGAACGATCTCGCCCAGACCACGCTGATGAGCGACGGCGCGAGCGTGTACCTGTGCACGTCCAACGATGAGGTCATCGACCTGGTCAGCCGCGGCCAGGGCGTCTTCGGCATCGCCGTCGGCAAGGTGCTGCGCGAGGTCGAGTCGAGCCTCGTCGAGCTGGACACGCAGACGGACGCCATGGACGAGCTCGCCGCTCGTCGCGCCGCGCGCACCCGCGCCTCCTAGCCCCCCGCCTCGCGCTCCGCACCTCCGTCGAGTCCGCAAAGATTGCACGCTCCGGACCCCGGAAGCGTGGAATTTGTGCGGACTCGACGGAGGGCGTGAGCCCGGGTCAGGAGGGGGCGTTCGCGTACTCGCCGATGCGGGCGGTGCGCAGCACGCGCTCCAGCAGCAGGTCGAAGTTGTGCGCCATCTCCTGGGCGCTCTCGCCCGGCCAGACGTGCAGCGGCTTCGCCGCGCCCTGCGCCTGCTGCAGCGACGTTCGCTCCGGCAGCTGGGGCGACAGCACGAGCGGCCCGAACATGTCGCGCAGCTCCTTGATGCGGAACTGGTGCTCCAGGGACTGCACACGCGCGCGGTTGACGATGATGCCGAGCGGCTGGAGGCGCGGGGAGAGTCCCCGGCGGATCTCCTCGATCGCGCGCAGCGCGCGGTCGGCGGCGGCCACGGAGAAGAGTCCGGGCTCGGTCACGACGGCGACGCGGTCGCTCGCCGCCCACGCCGTCCTGGTCAGTGCGTTGAGCGACGGCGCGCAGTCGATGAGGACGAGCTCGTAGTCGTGCTCGACGTTGGCGAGCGCCTCCTCGAGCTTCCAGATGTCGCGGATGCTCGGGTGCGGCCCGTCGAAGTTGATCGCGGACGGGCTGCCGATCATGACGTCGATCGTGCCGGAGCGGCCCTTCGTCCAGCCGGACGGGGCGATCGCCGCGCGCACGATCTTCTCCTTGGGGGAGGCGAGCACGTCGGCGACGTTGAGGTGACCGGCGACCTGGATGTCCATGCCGGTCGAGACATCCGACTGCGGGTCGAGGTCCACGACCAGCGTCCTGAGGCCCTTCGCGAACGCCGCCGACGCCAGACCGAGCGTCACCGTCGTCTTTCCGACACCGCCCTTGAGGGAGCTAACGCTGAGTACGTGCACGAGAGCCACGTTACCTTCACTAGTCTTAGAGAACCTAACCGTTTGCTGTGTGGTGTCGACCCCTGCTCGAAAGGTCCCCATGTTCCGAAAGATCCTCGTTGCCAACCGCGGTGAAATCGCCATCCGGGCCTTCCGGGCCGCGTACGAGCTCGGCGCCGAGACGGTCGCCGTCTTCCCGTATGAAGATCGCAATTCGATGCATCGCTTGAAGGCGGACGAGGCCTACCAGATCGGCGAGCCGGGGCACCCGGTTCGCGCCTACCTGGATGTGGACGAGATCATCCGCGTCGCGAAGGAATCCGGCGCTGACGCCATCTACCCCGGCTACGGCTTCCTCTCCGAGAACCCGGACCTGGCGGAGGCGGCCCGTGCGGCCGGCATCACCTTCATCGGCCCGTCCGCGTCCGTCCTCGAGATGGCCGGAAACAAGGTCACCGCGAAGGAGCACGCGATCGCCGCGGGCGTCCCCGTCCTCAAGTCCACCCCGCCGTCGCGCGACATCGACGAGCTGCTCGCGGGCGCGGACGAGATCGGCTTCCCCATCTTCGCGAAGGCGGTCGCCGGCGGCGGCGGACGAGGGATGCGCCGGGTCGCGAGCAAGGACGACCTCCGCGGTGCGCTCGAGGAGGCCATGCGCGAGGCGGACAGCGCCTTCGGCGACCCCACGATGTTCCTGGAGCAGGCCGTGCTCCGCCCCCGCCACATCGAGGTGCAGATCCTCGCCGACAACGACGGCGACACGATGCACCTGTTCGAGCGCGACTGCTCGGTGCAGCGCCGCCACCAGAAGGTCGTCGAGATCGCTCCGGCCCCGAACCTGTCGGAGGACATCCGGCAGGCGCTCTACCGCGACGCCGTCGCGTTCGCCCGCTCGATCGGGTACCAGAACGCGGGCACCGTGGAGTTCCTGCTCGACACGGCGGGCGAGCGCGCCGGCCAGCACGTGTTCATCGAGATGAACCCGCGCATCCAGGTCGAGCACACGGTCACCGAGGAGATCACCGACGTCGACCTCGTCCAGTCGCAGATCCGCATCGCCGCGGGGGAGACGCTGGCCGACCTCGGCCTCAGCCAGGAGACGGTCCACATCCGCGGGGCGGCGCTGCAGTGCCGCATCACCACGGAGGACCCGACGGCCGGCTTCCGGCCCGACACCGGCAAGATCACGACGTATCGCTCGCCGGGCGGCGCGGGCATCCGCCTCGACGGCGGCACCATCAACCCCGGCGCCCAGATCAGCCCGCACTTCGACTCGATGCTGGCGAAGCTCATCTGCCGTGGCCGCGACTTCCCGGCCGCCGTCCTGCGCGCGCGCCGCGCCCTCGCCGAGTTCCGCGTTCGCGGCGTCGCGACGAACATCCCGTTCCTGCAGGCGGTCATGGAGGACCCGGACTTCATCGCAGGCAACGTCTCCACCTCCTTCATCGAGGAGCGCCCGGAGCTGTTCAAGGGCCGCGCGTCGAAGGACCGCGGCACCAAGGTGCTCAACTGGCTCGCCGACGTCACCGTCAACCAGCCCAACGGACCGCGTCCGCTGAGCGCAGACCCGGCCGAGAAGCTCCCGGAGATCGACCTGAGCGCCCCTGCTCCCGCCGGCTCGCGGCAGCGCCTGCTCGAGCTCGGCCCGGCCGGCTTCGCCGAGGCCCTGCGCGCGCAGAAGGCGCTGGCGGTCACCGAGACCACCTTCCGCGACGCGCACCAGTCGCTGCTCGCCACCCGCGTGCGCACCCGCGACCTGGTCGCGGTCGCGCCGTACGTCGCGCGGATGACGCCGGAGCTCCTCTCGGTCGAGGCCTGGGGAGGCGCGACCTACGATGTCGCGCTCCGCTTCCTCGGCGAGGACCCGTGGGAGCGTCTGGCCACGCTGCGCGAGGCGCTGCCGAACATCAACATCCAGATGCTGCTGCGCGGCCGCAACACCGTCGGCTACACCCCATACCCGACCCAGGTGACGGACGCCTTCGTGCGCGAGGCCGCGGCGACCGGCGTGGACATCTTCCGCATCTTCGACGCCCTCAACGACGTGTCGCAGATGCGTCCGGCGATCGAGTCCGTGCTCGCCACCGGGTCGGCGATCGCCGAGGTCGCGGTCTGCTACACCGGCGACCTGCTCGACCCGGCGGAGGACCTCTACACCCTGGACTACTACCTCCAGCTCGCCGAGCAGATCGTCGAGTCCGGTGCGCACATCCTCGCCATCAAGGACATGGCGGGTCTGCTGCGCCCGTCGGCCGCCGAGAAGCTCGTCGCGGCCTTCCGCGAGCGGTTTGACCTCCCGGTCCACGTGCACACGCACGACACCCCGGGCGGCCAGCTCGCGACGCTCCTCGCCGCCTCGCGCGCCGGAGCGGACGCGGTGGATGTGGCCAGCGCCCCGATGGCGGGCACGACCAGCCAGCCGAGCGCGTCGGCCCTGGTCGCCGCCCTCGCCCACACCGAGCGCGACACCGGCATCTCCCTGACCGCGGTCGAGGACCTCGAGCCGTACTGGGAGGCCGTCCGCCAGGTGTACCGGCCGTTCGAGTCCGGCCTGCCCGGGCCGACGGGCCGCGTGTACAAGCACGAGATCCCCGGCGGCCAGCTCTCCAACCTGCGCCAGCAGGCGAAGGCGCTCGGCCTGGCGGAGGACTTCGAGCTCGTCGAGGACATGTACGCGGCCGCCAACCGCATCCTGGGGCGCATCCCCAAGGTGACGCCGTCGTCGAAGGTCGTCGGCGACCTCGCGCTGCACCTCGCAGCGGTCAGGGCCGACCCGGACGACTTCGCCGAGAACCCGCAGAACTACGACATCCCGGACTCGGTCGTCGGCTTCATGGCGGGGGAGCTGGGCGAGCTGCCCGGGGGATGGCCGGAGCCGTTCCGCACGAAGGTGCTCGCGGGCAAGACCGTCAAGGTGGGCGTCGAGGACCTCTCGGCCGACGACAGCAGCGCGCTCGAGGGATCGAGCGAGGAGCGCCGTGCGACCCTCAACCGCCTGCTCTTCCCCGCTCCCACCCGGATCTACGAGCAGATGCGCGAGCTCTTCGGCGACCTCTCCGTCGTCGACACCCTCGACTACCTCTACGGTCTCAAGCAGGGCTCGGAGCACGTCATCGAGTTCAGCCGCGGCGTGCGCCTGTACGTCGGCCTCGAGGCCATCGGCGAGGCGGACGAGAAGGGCATGCGCACGGTCATGACCACGCTCAACGGCCAGCTGCGGCCGGTGTTCGTGCGCGACCGCAGCATCGTCGTCGAGACCAAGGCCGCCGAGAAGGCGGACACGGCGAAGCCGGGCCAGGTGGCCGCGCCGTTCTCGGGCGTCGTCACGCTGCAGGTCGCCGTCGGCGACGCGGTCGCGGCGGGTCAGGCGGTCGCCTCGATCGAGGCGATGAAGATGGAGGCCGCCATCACGGCACCCGTCGCCGGGACCATCGAGCGGCTCGCCATCCCGAAGACCCAGCAGGTCGACGCGGGCGACCTGCTCGTGGTGATCCAGCCCGCCTGATCGGGATGCGCATGACCGCCCCGGCCCGGGGCGGCCTACAATGACGAGTCGGCGGGACACTCCCGCGGCAGAAGGAGGACGAGACGACGTGGCAGACAGGTCCGACGCCGACGCGCCCGAGGAGCGCGCCCCGCGCGACCTCGTGCCCGCGGATGACGAGCTGACGCCTGCGCGCCCGTTCGAGCCGACGCCGTCGCCGACGCCGTCGCGGGAGCCGGTGCTGGATGTGGAGTCGACGCTGAGCATCGCCGTCGACCTCCCGCCGACGCCGCCCCGGGAGATCCCGGAGGACGAGGCGGCCGTCGCGATCGACGACGTGCCGGTCGACCCCGGCTTCGTCGCGTCGCCCGCGGAGCCGACCACCATGTCGGTCGCCATCGTCGCCTCCCGCCTCGCCGCGACGCCCGAGGCGCCGGAGGGCGCGGCGGAGGTGCCGCCGCTCCCGGCGGCCGACGCCTACGCCGGGTCGCGCCGCGACCGCCTGCGCGGCGAGCAGTCCGGCCAGCCGGAGCCCGCCGCGATGCTGACCGCGGATCGCCTCCTGGAGGTCAACCGGAAGACGCGCCCCGGTCCGGAGGGCCCGTGGCAGCGCTTCGTCTACAACGTCACCTTCCGCACGGTGAACCTCGGCGACTCCGCCAAGGTGCGCGCGCGCAAGGAACTCGACCACCGCATCCAGAAGCACTTCGAGGGCGGCGCCCGCTTCGTGCCCGTGCTCACGCGCAAGGGCGGCGTCGGCAAGACCACCGTCACCACGCTGCTCGGGATGGCGCTGGCGTCCGCCCGCGAGGACCGCATCATCGCCATCGACGCGAACCCGGACCGCGGGACGCTCTCGGAGCGGGTGCCGCGGCAGACCCGTTCGACCGTGCGGGACGTGGTGCACAAGGCGGCCAGCATCGGCGGCTTCACCGACTTCTCGGCACTGGTCTCGCGCGACGAGACGCGCCTCGACATCCTCGCGTCCGACACCGACCCGATGCTCTCGGAGGCGTTCGACGAGAACGACTACAACGTCGTCGCCGACCTCTCCGCGCGGTTCTACTCGATCGTGCTCACCGACTGCGGCACCGGCATCGTCCACTCGGTCATGCGCGCGACCCTGCAGCGCGCCGACTCCCTGGTCATCGTGTCCGGCGGCAGCGTGGATGAGGCGCGGCTGGCCTCCGAGACGCTCACCTGGCTGGAGGCGAACGGTTACGGCGAGCTCGTCCGCAACGCCGTCGTCGCGCTGAACACCGCCACGCACGCCACGAACCTGGTGAAGCTGGAGGAGATCGAGGCGCACTTCCGCTCGCGGGTGCGCGAGATCGTCCGCGTCCCGTACGACCCGCAGCTCGCCGCCGGCTCGGTGGTGTCGTGGAAGGACCTCAAGCCGCTGACCCGCCTCTCGGCGCGCACGCTGGCCGCTCTCGTCGTCGAGGGCCTGCCGGCGGAGCGCGACTGAGCATCCCGACCGTCCGCCCGATCCACCGAGGAGTACCTGTGACCGAGCGTCAGATCCGCCTGTTCGGCGACCCCGTGCTGAAGACCCCGTCCGATCCGATCGGCGAGATCGACGACGGCGTGCGCGGGCTGGTCGAAGACCTGGTGGACAGCGTCCTCCCGCCGGGCCGCGCGGGCGTCGCCGCCCCGCAGATCGGCGTCAACGAGCGTGCGTTCAGCTACAACGTCGACGGAACGGTGGGCTACGTCATCAACCCGGTCCTCGTCGAGGTGTCGGGGGAGCCGGAGCTGATGGACGAGGGCTGCCTCTCGGTGCCCGGCCTGTGGTTCAAGACGCTCCGCTATCCCTTCGCTCGCGTGACGGGCATCGACCTCGACGGCAACGAGATCGAGGTCTCGGGCACGGGCGTGCTCGCGCAGGCGCTGCAGCACGAGACCGACCACCTCGACGGCACGCTCTACCTGGACCGGCTCGACAAGGAGAGCCGCCGCGAGGCGATGAAGCAGGTCCGCGAGTCGGACTGGTTCTGACGCTGCCAGGCGCGCGGCGCTCATAGACTGGCCGTATGCGAATCGCGGTCACCGGAGGATCGGGCAAGCTCGGACGCACTGTCGTGCGCGAGCTGCGGAAGTCGGGGGACGTCGTCGTCTCCCTGGACGCGGCGGGGGAGCGCGGTCCCGGCTTCGTCCGGGTCGACCTCACCGACTACGGGCAGACGGTGGATGCGATCTTCGGGGTCAACGACGAGCACGACGGCTTCGACGCGATCGTGCACCTGGCGGCCGTCCCGGCGCCGGGCATCCTGACCGATGTGGCCACGTTCCACAACAACATCCGGGTCACCTACAACGTGTTCCAGGCCGCTCGCCGGGCCGGCATCCGGAATGTCGTGTACGCGTCGAGCGAGACCGTCCTGGGCCTGCCGTTCGACGTGCCGCCGCCGTACATCCCCGTCGATGAGGACTACCCCGCGCGGCCGGAGAGCACCTACTCCCTGGTGAAGCACCTCGAGGAGCAGATGGCGATCGAGCTGGTGCGCTGGGATCCCGCGTTGAAGATCGTGGCGCTGCGCTTCTCCAACGTGATGGATCCGGAGGACTACGCCGCGTTCCCCGCATTCGACGACGACCCGTGGGCGCGCAAGTGGAACCTGTGGGGCTACATCGACGCCCGCGACGGCGCCCAGGCCATTCGCCGGGCGCTGGAGTGGGACACGACCGGGTTCGACCGGTTCATCATCGCCGCCGCCGACACCGTGATGAGCCGCCCCAACGACGAGCTCGTCGCCGAGGTGTTCCCCGGTGTGCCGCTGAAGCGCGAGCTGGGCGTCAACGACACGCTGCTGTCGATCGACAAGGCGCGCCGCATCCTCGGCTACGCGCCCGAGCACTCCTGGCGCGACGAGGTCTGAGACTTCGCTCCCTCCCTCGCGATTCGTGCCGAAACCTCGAGATTCGTCACGAACCGCGCGCATTCGTGACGAATCAGCCGCAGCATGCACTGCGGGAGACGGTTGTGGATGGACGACTTCTCCACAGATTCGGCCGCTCGGCCTTGCGACACCCGGCCTGACGAGACGATGAAGCATGCGAGGCAATCGAACGCTGACTGCGTCGGCGACCACACGCGTGGCACGGCCCGCCGATCCGCTGCGCCCTTTCCACGGGGTTCGCGTCGCGATCGCGCCGACCAGCGTCCGTTCACTCTGTCATGCCTATCTTCCACTCCTGCCGGAAGGGGCCTTCTTCAGCCATCAGACCGCGGCCGAGTTGCTGGGCGTTCCGCTTCCCGCCGACGTCACGGACGGAGCGCTGCACGTCTCGGTATCCTTCCCGCGCACGCCGCCGCGCGGCCGGGGCGTGATCGGGCACAGTCTGGGAGTACTCTCCGGTGAGTCGGTCGACGGGCTGCCCGTCTGCTCACCGGAGCTCGTGTGGTGCCAGCTGTCGACGGTGCTCGGTGCACTGGACCTCGTCGCGGCCGGAGATCATCTGGTGGGCGCGCGCTCGCGTGACGCTCAGACGGATGTCGGTGCCCTCAGCGATGCAGTCGATCAGTGCAGCGGAACGAAGGGCGCGCGCGCACGAGCGTGGGCGCTCCCGCGCATCCGTGTCGGCGCCGACTCGCGGCCAGAGACGCTCCTTCGACTGCTGCTGGAAGAACTCGGATTCTGCGACCTCGAAGTCAACAGCCCGGTCGTCGTCGACAGCGGCAGACTGACCCTTCATCCGGACCTCAGCATCCGCGAGCGGCGGATCGCGTTCGAGTACGAGGGTGACGGCCATCGGGAGCGACGGCAGTGGGGCGTCGACATCAGACGTCACGAGCACTTCGAAGCCGAAGGGTGGCGGATCGTCCGTGTCACCGCGGACGATCTCTTCCACAATCGTGACGCCTTAGTCTCTCGTCTCGCGCGATTCGTGACGAATGACGCCTGTTCGGCACGAACGAGCGCGATTCGTGTCGAATCGTGAAGGGGAAGGGGGGCGTCAGTGGGCGAGCGAGAAGCCCTCGGTGCGGGGGTTGTCGCTGTAGATGCCGTCGATCACGTCGGCGAAGTCGGCGAGGATGACGTTCCGCTTGATGCTCATCTTCGGCGTGAGGTGGCCGCTCGCCTCACTCAGCTCCGTCGCGAGCACCACGAACTTGCGGACGCTCTCGGCCCGCGAGACGCCCGCGTTCGCGTGGTCGATGGCGCGCTGGATCTCAGCGTGGACCGCCGGGTTGACCGAGGCTTCGGCGAGGGTCATGTCCTTGTCCTCGCCGTTGTTGGCGAGCCAGGTCGGCAGCATCTCCGTGTCGAGCGTGATGAGCGCGGAGATGAACGGCTTCTGGTCGCCCACCACGATCACCTGACTCACCAGAGGGTTCGACCGGATCGGGTCCTCGAGCGCTGCGGGCGAGACGTTCTTGCCGCCGGCGGTGACGATGATCTCCTTCTTGCGGCCCGTGATGGTGAGGAATCCGTCGTCGTCGAACGCGCCGAGGTCGCCGGTGCGGAACCAGCCGTCGTCGAACGCGGCCGCGGTCGCCTCCGGGTTCTTCCAGTACTCCTTGAAGACGTTGATGCCGCGCACCTCGATCTCGCCGTCGTCCGCGAGACGCAGGTCGACGCCGGGCAGCGCCGGGCCGACCGTGCCGATGCGGAAGGAGTCCGGCCTGTTCACGGTGGCGGGCGCCGTGGTCTCGGTGAGACCGTATCCCTCGAGGACCTTGATTCCGAGGCTGTGATAGAAGTGGCCGAGGTGCGAACCCAGCGGGGCGGAGCCGGACACGGCGAACTTCACGCGGCCGCCCATCGCGGCGCGGAGCTTGGAGTAGACCAGGCGGTCGTACAGCGCGAACTTGAGCTTCAGCCCGAAGGGCACCGAACCGGCCTCGACGGCCTTCGAGTGCTCGACGGCGACTTCGGCGGCGGCGCGGAAGATCCTGCCGCGGCCCCCGGACTCCGCCTTCTGCTCCGCCGAGTTGTAGACCTTCTCGAAGACCCGCGGCACGGCCAGCAGGAACGTGGGCTTGAAGCTGCCCAGCGCGGGCAGCAGCTGCTTGGTGTCGGCCTGGTGGCCGACCTTCACACCGCCGGTGACGCAGAGAACGGCGATGAAGCGCGCGAAGACGTGCGCGGTGGTGATGAAGAGCAGAGTGGATGCGCCGCCCGGCTGCTGCACGACCTGCTTGAGCGCCTCGGCCGAGTTGCGCGAGAGCTCGACGAAGTTCGAGTGGGTGAGGACGCATCCCTTCGGCCGTCCGGTCGAGCCGGAGGTGTAGATCAGCGTGCCGATGTCGGATCCCTTGGCGATGCGGCGGCGACGCTCGATCTCCTCGTCGGGCACGCCGACGCCCGCGGCGGCCAGCTTGTCCAGGTCGCCGAGGTGCAGCTGCCAGACGGTGCTGATGTCGGGGAGCTCCGGGTGCACCTCGTCGAAGCGCGCGTGCATCTCGGCGTTCTCGAGGAACACCGCGATGGCGCCGGAGTCGGACATGTTCCACTGGATCTGGGTGGGGGAGGACGTCTCGTAGATCGGCACAAGCACGGCCCCGGCGAACCAGACGGCGAAGTCGATCAGCGTCCACTCGTACCGCGTCTTCGACATCAGCCCGATCTTGTCGCCGGGCTGGATGCCTGCGGCCACCAGGCCTTTCGCGAGAGCGATCACCTGGCGGTGGAACTCTGCGGTCGTGATGTCGCGCCATCCGTCGCCGTCGGGCAGGCTGAACAGCGGCTGGTCCGGCGTCTGCGCCACGCGGTCCACGAGCAGGTCGGTGGCGTTGGCGTCCGGGTCTGCTGGGACGATCGCGGGGGTCAGGATCTCTTTCACGGTAGCTCCCTCGGTACCGGCGGGCGGGCGTTCGGCCGAATGGCTGGGGGCGATTCGGTTGATTACACTCTAGATGGTCCCGCTGTGGCTCGCCCGAGACCCGGCCCGACCGCCCCTCCCTCTGACCATCCCTCCAGGAAGGCCCCCACGTGCACGCCATCGGCATCGACATCGGAGGGACCAAGATCGCAGGAGCCCTCGTCGACGAGCTCGGAACGATCGTCCGGGAGGACCGCGTCCCCACCGACGCGACGCGTCCGGAGGAGATCGAGAACGCCGTCGTCGCGATGGTCGAGCGCCTCAGTGACGGGCCGGAGGAGATCGCCGGCGCCGGAGTCGCTGCGGCGGGATTCATCGACGCGGCGCAGTCGACCGTGTACTACGCGCCCAACATCAACTGGCGCCACGAGCCCTTCCGGGAGAAGCTCGAGGAGCGCCTCGACATCCCGGTCATCATCGAGAACGACGCGAACGCGGCCGGCTGGGCCGAGTTCCGGTACGGCGCGGGCCGACTCGTCTCCGACATGGTGGTCCTCACCATCGGGACGGGCGTCGGCGGGGCGATCGTCAGCAACGACCGGCTGTTTCGCGGCGGGTTCGGCGCCGGAGCCGAGATCGGGCACATGCGGGTCGTCCCCGGCGGCCTGCCCTGCGGCTGCGGCGCGCACGGCTGCATCGAGCAGTACGGATCGGGCCGCGCGCTGCAGCGCATGGCGAACGAGCTGGCGGACGCCGGCGGCATCGGCCAGGGGCTCGCGGACGTGCGCGCGAGGACCGGCGCGCTGACCGGAACGGACATCAGCGCACTGATCACCGCGGGCGACCCGGGCGCCCTCGCAGCGCTTCGGCAGCTGGGCGACTGGCTCGGGCAGGCCTGCGCGAGCCTCGGCGCCATCCTCGACCCTCAGCTGTTCGTCTTCGGCGGCGGTGTCGCGCAGGCCGGCGAACTGCTGCTGGAGCCCATCCGCCTGGCGTACCTGGAGAACCTGCCCGCCCGCGGCTTCCATCCGGAGCCCGAGTTCGCGATCGCGGAGCTGGTGAACGACGCCGGCGTGGTGGGCGCGGCCGATCTGGCACGACTGCACGCATCCTCGCTCTAGGCGCACCGCGGGGATAGGCTTCGGTTCGATGTTCTACTGGCTGATGAAGTACGTGATCGCGGGGCCGTTGCTGCGCGGGATCTTCCGGCCGTGGGTGGTCGGGCTCGAGAACATCCCTGCCGACGGGCCGGTGATCCTGGCGAGCAATCATCTGTCGTTCATCGACTCGATCTTCCTGCCGCTCGAGGTCGACCGGCACGTCTCGTTCCTCGCGAAGAGCGACTACTTCACCCGCAGGGGACTGAAGGGATGGGCGACAAAGGCGTTCATGAACGCGACCGGCCAGCTGCCCATCGACCGCTCCGGCGGCAAGGCCTCGGAGGCGTCGCTCAACACCGGGCTCGCCGTGCTGGCCCGCGGCGAGATCCTCGGCATCTATCCGGAGGGCACGCGCAGTCCCGACGGCAAGCTCTACCGCGGGCGGACGGGCGTCGCGCGGATGATCCTGGAGGCCGGCGTCCCCGTCGTGCCCGTCGCGATGGTCGACACCGCCCGGATCATGCCGATCGGCCGGCGCCTGCCGAAGATCGGGCGCATCGGGATCATCGTGGGGGAGCCCCTGGACTTCTCGCGGTTCGACGGGATGGAAGGCGACCGCTTCATCCTGCGCTCGGTCACCGACGAGATCATGTACGAACTGCAGCGCCTGGGCGACCAGGAGTACGTCGACGTGTACGCCAGCACGGTCAAGGAGAAGCGGGCGACGCTGTCACAGTAGGACGGCCCCCACGGCTTTCGCGATAGGCTCGGATATCCCATCCATCCCTTGAGTGAGCGGAAGACCAGTGCTACAGACCACAGAGCCCGTCGTGCGACCTGACGAGTCCGTGATCGAGGGCCTGGAGTATTGGCGCACGCTCCCGATCAAGCAGCAGCCGGCCTGGCCGGACCCGGAGGCCGCGGCCGCCGCGTCCGCTGAGATCGCCACCCTCCCGCCGCTGGTGTTCGCCGGCGAGGTCGACCAGCTGCGGACCCGGCTGGCCCGGGCCGCCGAGGGCGAGGCGTTCCTGCTGCAGGGCGGCGACTGCGCCGAGACCTTCGCCGGGGCGACAGCGGATGCGATCCGCAACCGCGTCAAGACCGTGCTGCAGATGGCCGTCGTCTTGACCTACGGCGCCTCGGTGCCCGTCATCAAGATGGGCCGCATGGCGGGGCAGTTCGCCAAGCCGCGCTCCAGCGATACGGAGACGCGCAACGGCGTCACGCTGCCCGCCTACCGCGGCGACATCGTCAACGGCTACGACTTCACGCCGGAGTCGCGCGAGGCCGACCCCAGCCGCCTGGTGAAGGGGTACCACACCGCCGCCTCCACGCTGAACCTCATCCGCGCGTTCACGCAGGGTGGTTTCGCCGACCTGCGCCAGGTGCACAGCTGGAACCGCGGCTTCGCCGCCAACCCGGCGAATCAGCGCTACGAGGGTCTCGCCCGCGAGATCGACCGCGCCATCAAGTTCATGGAGGCGGCCGGTGCCGACTTCGACGAGTTGAAGCGCGTGGAGTTCTACTCCAGCCACGAGGCGCTGCTCATGGACTACGAGCGCCCGATGACGCGTATCGACTCCCGGACGGGCACGCCGTACAACACGTCGGCGCACTTCGTCTGGATCGGCGAGCGGACGCGCGACATCGACGGAGCGCACGTCGACTTCCTGTCGCGGGTGCGCAACCCGATCGGCGTGAAGCTGGGCCCGTCCACCTCCCGCGACGACATGCTGCGCCTGATCGACAAGCTGGACCCGGAGCGCGAGCCCGGCCGTCTGACGTTCATCACACGCATGGGCGCCGGCACGATCCGCGATGCGCTTCCTCCACTGCTCGAGGCCATCAAGCGGTCGGACGCGAAGCCGCTGTGGGTCACCGATCCGATGCACGGCAACGGTCTGACGACGCCGACCGGCTACAAGACGCGCCGGTTCGACGACGTCGTGGACGAGGTCAAGGGCTTCTTCGAGGCGCACCGCGCCGTCGGCACGAACCCGGGCGGCATCCACGTGGAGCTCACCGGCGACGACGTGACCGAGTGCCTCGGCGGCTCCGAGCACATCGACGAGGCGACGCTGGCGACGCGCTACGAGTCCCTCTGCGACCCGCGGCTCAACCACATGCAGTCGCTGGAGCTGGCATTCCTGGTGGCCGAGGAGCTCTCGGCCGGCTGAGGCGCCTGACACGGGGAAACGCCTGACGCGAGGGAGGCGCCGTCCGCCACGCGGCGGTCGGCGCCTCCTTCCGCGATCCGTCAGATGCCGCTGCGGAGCGCCGTCGCCGGTTCGATCCGCGCGGCGCGGCGGGCCGGATACATCCCGGCCACGAGGCCGATCGCGGTGCCGAGAGCCGGGGCCGCAATCGCCACCCACCCGTCCAACGTGGGCGCCCACTGCTGGGTCGCCGCGATGACGACCACCGCGACGACGCCGAGGGCGGTGCCGGCGAGCCCGCCGATCACGCCGATGATGCCCGTCTCGACCATGAACTGCGACCCGATGTCGCGGGAGGTCGCGCCGAGCGCGCGGCGCAGGCCGATCTCGCCCGTGCGTTCCTTCACGGAGAGGATCGTGACGTTGACGATGCCGAGCGCACCGGCCAGGAGCGAGATGATGCCGAGGAGGAGGAAGGCGACGTTGGTGTCAGAGCGGGCCTGCGCCGCACGTTCCGAGCCGCTGACGACCTGGGGCCGGAAGCTGTCCGGCGCGTTCGGCGACAGCGCGATCGGGACCTGGTGCTCGATCAGCGGGCCGAGCCCGCGCTTCACCCGGAGGTGCAGTTCGTCTCCAACGGGCGCCTCGAAGTCGTGACGTGCGGTGGAGTCCGGGATGAGCACCGCCGACAGCAGATCCGTGCGCTGCTCGGTGCGGTCGAGGATGCCGATGACGGTGTACGCGAGCGTTCCGATGAAGACGGTGGGCTGACCGTCCACACGTGAAACGCCGAGCTCTGCCGCGGCGTCCTTCCCGAGCACGGCCACGCGGTCGGCGCGGCCGCGGTGCCCGGTGTCGAAGGTGCGGCCGGTCGCGATGTGTGCGCCGACCGCATCCAGGAAGCCGGGACTCGCGGAGAACACGATGGGCGGGAGGGTCTGCGCCGCGGACGGGTCGTTCACCGGGACGGTGGTGATGGCGGCGTCGGCAGTGGGCACCTCGGCGATGAGGCCGGCGGCCTCGACCCCGTGGAGGCCCGCCGCCCGGCGGTCGGCATCGGAGGGGAAGGCGGTGACCGGCCGGGATGCGCCCGAACTGTCGCGGGTCTTCTCCGGCTCGACGAGGAAGTGGGTCGCCTGCGTCGGGTCGAGCTGCCGGGCGAGCTCGCCGTTGGTCGTCTGGGCGAGCCCGTAGGTGACCACCAGCGAGCCGATACCGAGGACGGTGCCGACCGTGGTGAGCAGAAGGCGCCCCGGGCGTCCGCCGAGGCTCCTGACTGCCTCCGCCGCGAGATCCTGAGCCGTGAAGCGGTCCGGATCGGCGGGCCGCCGGGGCCTCGCGAAGAGGCGGCGGATGAGGGCGGGCGGCTTCATCGCTCCTCCACCGTGCCGTCCTCCACCGCGCCGTCCTCCACCGCGCCGTCGACGATGCGGATGACGCGGCGCGCGCGCTTCGCGACCGCTGCGTCGTGCGTGATGATGACGACGGCCATCCCGTCGGCGTTCAGCTCCTCGAAGAGGTCCATCACCTGCCCCGAGGTGTTCTGGTCGAGGTTGCCGGTGGGCTCATCGGCGAGCAGGAGCTTGGGGGACGTCATCGTCGCGCGGGCGACGGCGACCCGCTGTCGCTCGCCGCCCGAGAGGGTCAGCGGCGTGTGGTCGACCCGGTGGCCGAGCCCGACGCGCTCGATCGCGTTCCTGGCCAGGTCGACGCGCTCGGCTCGCGCCACGCCGCTGTACAGCGTCGAGAGCAGGACGTTCTCCAGCACCGTCCGTTCGGGGATCAGATGGAACGATTGGAAGACGAAGCCGATGCTGCGTGCGCGCAACCGCGCACGCTCCTCGTCGGCGAGCTCGGTCGTCGGGACCCCGTCGAACCGGTACTCGCCGGTCGTCGGGCGGTCGAGCAGCCCCAGCAGGTTGAGCAGGGTCGACTTGCCCGACCCGCTCGGCCCGACGATGGACGCGTAGCCTCCCTGCTCCACCGCCAGATCGGTCGGGTGCAGCACTTCGACGGCGGGCGGGCCCGGGAAGATCTTGGTGACGGCGTCGAGGCCGATGAGCGCGTCGTTCACCGGCCGACCACCACCCGGTCGCCTGCGGCGATCTTCCCGCTGATCTCGACGAGGCCGTCGGCCGCGAGGCCGGTCTCCACCGTGACCACGCGGGTGGCGTCGCCTTTCGCCACCTCGACCCGGCTCTCGCCTCCCGGCCCCGCCGTGAGGGCGGCGGCCGGCACGACCAGAACCTTCCCCGCCGTCGCCTTCACCGGGATGCTGACGCGCACGTTCTGCCCGCGCAGCTGCTCGACCTGCTTCGGTGTGGGCGAGGTGAGCGCGAGTGCGACCTCCCACGACCGGCCGGACTTCTTCTCCTCGCCCTCCTCGGCCTTCCGCGGCTTCACGTTCGTGACGGTGGCGGCCAGCTCGGAGCCGTCGGGGAGCTCGATGGACGCGGCCAGGCCGCTCTTCAGCAGTTCGGCGTCGGCGGCGGTGGCGCGAGCCGTGATCGCCAGGGTCGCTCCCGACACGGTCATGGCGGCGCCTTCGAGGATCTTCCCGCGGGCGGTGCGCACCTCGTCGACCCGGCGCGGGAGCGTCGGCAGGAATTGGACTTCGTTGGCCGGCAGCGGGGTCAGGGCCTCCTCGTCGGCCTTCGCGAGGTCTTCCTGTGCCGTGGCGAGAGACTTTCGTGCGTCGCTCACCGCCCCGGCCTCCGCGCTGGTGTCCGGCGCGGAGAGGCCGACCGAGAGCTGCGTCTGCGCAAGTCGGAGTGCGTCCTCGGCGCGGGCGATCGCCGAGCCGTCGCCGCCCGCGCGGGCCGTGGCCAGCTCGCGTTCGGCATCCCTCACGGCGTTCTCGAGCTCCACGCGCCTCGCGGCGTCGGCTCCCTTGCTCGCCGCAGCGAGTTCGCGCTGTGCGCTCGCGAGCGCCTTCTCGGCGCCGGCGACCGCTTCCTGCGCGCCCTCGACGGCGGACTTCGCCTCCGCCTTGACGGCCGGCGGGGTGTAGCCGACCCGCTGGTACAGGGCGACGACGGCGTTCGCCGTCGCGGCGTCGTAGACATCGGACCCGCCCGGGTCGATCCCCACCGCGCGGAGCGCGTCCTTCAGCTGGGAGACGTCCGGCCCCTTCTGTCCGGCACGCAGCGTGCGGTAGGCGGGAAGCGCCCCGGGGAGGACGATCACCGGGCGCCCCGCGACCTCCAGCGCCACGCTGAGCGCGTCGAGCGTCGCGCCGACCTCGGGGACCGTTCCCGTCACGACGGCGGGCCCCTCCAGGTCGCCGGCGGCGACTTTCACCTCGACGGCATCGTCGAACGCGGCGTCTCCGCGCAGTTTCACCGTGTTGGAGAGCACCCTCGACTCGACGGGGACGGTGATCGGACCGCCCTTCCCCGGTGTCTCGGCGGCGTCGGCCGACGAGAGCAGGGCGCCGCCGGCGTACCCGGCCGCGAGGCAGACGACGGAGGCGCCGGCCACGAGCCACAACAGCCGATTGCCTCGCAGCACGCGCGACCAGCCGGATGCTGCCGGCGTGCTCTGGCCGTCTGTCCCGGCCGGGGCGGCAGCGGAGTCGTCGCCCGGGATGAGATCGTCGATCCCGACCTCATCGACCGGACGGCGGTCGGCGCGTCGACGGATTCGCATCGTCATTTCTTGTCGCCGTAGGCGTCGACCAGCTCGTCCAGCTCGGCTTTGTGCTCCCGCACGAACTTCTCCTCGAGTTCGAACTGCACGGCGAGCTTCGCGTTCTCGTAGCCCGTCTTCGCGTCGCAACGGAAGTCGGCCAGGGCGACCTTGATCTCCAGGTCGCGGAACTTCTTGATGTCGGCGGCCGACGGCTCGGACGGCTGACCGTCCCCGGTCGCGTCACCCGGGGCGTCGTAGAGGGCACTCATCTTCTCCGACACGTGATTCATGGCATCCGCCTTCGTGTCCATCTCGGAGTACCCGGCGTCGGCCATGCAGTCCGACCAGTTCGCCGCGGCCTTCTTGACGGCGGGCGACTTCTCGACCTTCTCGAAGAGAGCGGAGGCGGAGTCGAGAAGCTTCTTGTACTTCTCGTCCTCCCAGAAGGAGGTCTTCGTCACCGAGCGGTACGCCTCGTTCAGGCACCCCGTGGCGGTCGTGCCGGCTTCGGCCTCGGTGCCGCCGTCGGCCTCGGCGTCGTCGGCCCCGGCCTCCGTCGCCGGGCCGTAGAGCGCTTCGTAGTAGGCGGTCTGCTGGGTGTCGGACAGCGAATCCACGTAGTCCTGGTTGGGGTCGTCCTTCTCGGAATTGAGTCCGCGGGAGAAGCCGTAGCCGTTCTTGGAGACCCAGTCCTCGCTCTTCTCACTGTCCGGGCCGCCGACCGTGATGGTGGACGCCGCGCTGTCGGACGGCTTGTACTCGAACCCCTTGTCCGTCATGCACTGGGCGGCGGCCTTCTGGACCTCGCGCTCCTGCTTGCGGAGCGCATCCTTGTCGTTCACTCCGGCCAGCGGCCCGAGGATCTTGACCAACGGGCTGTCCTTCGCGTCGAGCGAGGACGAGGTTGCGTCGCCGGCGCAGCCGGTCAGCGCTGCGGATGTGACGGCGAGGACGGCGAGCGAGGCGGCGAAGCCGACGCGGCGAATGCGGCGGGGGTGGGTCATGTCTGTCGATTCCTTTGTCTCGGAGGCGGGGTGGCCGGGCGGCCGACCCGCTTCCGTCGATTCCAGCGGAGCGACGCAGTGGCTGTCGTCGCCTCCGTGGATGATAGGACTCATCCCTTGGTACGAGATATGGAAAGGCAGAGTGTACGCGACTCATATTTTAGTCAGGTGAACGAAGTCGACGACGAAGCGACGGCGCCGATCAAGCGGCGGACGGAGGGGCGCGATGAACGCGCGGCCGGTCTAGAACCCGGCGAAGTTCACCGTGACGGTTGAACCCTTCGGCTGCTGGGTGCCCCCGTCGGGAGAGATTTTCGACACCACGGCCAGACCGGGACCGAGATCCGCGAATTTGTTGTAGTCCAGTTTGAATCCGGCGTCCGTGAGCGCCTTCTTGGCTTCCGCCCAGGTCTTGCCCACCACGTCCGGAATGGTGACGGGCTCCGGGCCCTTCGACGTCTCCAGGAGGAGCGTGTCGCCGGGCCGGACGGGCTCGTGCTGCGGCTGGGCGGAGATGACGTCGCCCTCCTTGACCGTGTCGCTGTAGCTCTGCGGGCCCGCGGAGGTGAGGAGCTTGACCTTGCCGAGGATCGCCGAGGCGTCCTCCACCGACTTGCCCGCGACATCGGGGATGGCGCCGACCGACACGACGAGATTCACCGCCGCGGCCTCGAAGTAGTCGCCGCCGCCGGAGATGTCCGCTCCGGTATCGGCACGGGTGGCCGAGATCACGGTGTTCGCCGGAACCTTCGCGTCGAACTGCTCGGCGACCGTACCGACCTTGGCCCCGACGCCGGTGATCGCGCTCTTCGCCGTGTCGAGCGTCGTGCCGGCGAGCGGTGGGATGGTCACCGGTTTCGGCCCCTGCGACACCCGGAGCGTCACCGTGCTTCCGCGTCCGGCCGGGACACCGGCGTGCGGGTCGGTGCTCGACACCTTCCCCGCTGCGACGGTCGTGCTGTACTCCGGAGTCTGAGCGGTCTTGAAGCCGAGCTTCTGCAGCTGCGAGGCCGCGGCGTCCGGCGCCGTGTTCACGACATTCGGGACCGCGACCAGCGAGCCGGGACCCGCGCCGAAGTACCATCCCGTTCCGGCCGCGACGCCCGTGAGCACGAGCACGAGGGCGAACAGCCACCAGCCCTTCGAGCGCCGCTTGGCGGCGGCCGTCGTCAGCGTGGTCGCTGCGGCCGGGGTGTTCGACGCCACCTGCTGGCGGATCGCCGGGTTGATGATCTGGGTGTCGCCCTCGTCGATCTCATACGCGGGAGGCAGGACCATCGTCGGCTGCAGGACCGCTTCGCCCCGGAGCGCCTTCTCGGCCTCCAGCAGCCGGTCGAGCATCTCGCGCGCGTCGCGCGGCCGGCGGTCCGGATCCTTCTCGGTCGCCCAGAGGACGAGCTCGTCGAGTTCCGCGGGAACGGCCGGGTTCTTGCTGCTCGGCGCCGGGACGGCGTCGTTGGCGTGCTGGTAGGCGATCTGCATCGGCTGCTCGCCCTGGAAGGGCTGCTGGCCGGTGAGCATCTCGTACATCATGATGCCGAGCGCGTAGATGTCGCTGCGGGCGTCGGCGACGCCGCGGGTGACCAGCTCGGGGGAGAGGTAGGCGATCGTCCCGAGCAGCGCCTGGCCGGTGGCGGTGTTGGCGCTGGCCGCCCGGGCGAGCCCGAAGTCGCCGATCTTGATGCGGCCGTCGTCGGCCAGCAGGACGTTCTCCGGCTTGAGGTCGCGGTGGACGATGCCCGCCTTGTGCGCGGCCGCCAGCCCGGAGAGCACCGCCTCCATGATGTCGATCGTCTGCTCGGGGGTGAGCTTGCCGTAGTCCTTCAGCAAATCGCGCAGGGTGATGCCGGGCAGGTACTCCATGACCAGGTAGGCCATGTCGGAGTCCTGGCCCTGGTCGAAGACGTTGACGACATTGGGATGCGCCAGCCGCGCGGCGGAGCGCGCCTCCTGCACGAAGCGGCTCTTGAACGTGGAGTCGTCTGCGAGGTGGCCGTGCATGATCTTGATGGCGACCCGGCGCTCCAGGCGCAGATCGGTAGCGAGATAGACCGTCGCCATGCCGCCACGGGCGATCCGCGAGCGCACCTGATACCGGCCGTCGATGAGACGTCCGATCATCGGGTCGGTCTGGCTCGTGGTCACGGATCGAGTCTAGGGAACGAGCCGTGATCGAACCCTGCAAAACACCGGTGGACGCCGTGGCTGTGATCGGGCTGTGACATTCCGGCTCAGCCGAGCTGGGCCAGCCAGGTGCGCGCGGACGTCTCCCACTTGGCGTAGGCGTCGGGGAACGCCGAGATCTGCACGGCCTGCGCCGCCTGGGTGACGCTCATGCCCATCCACCCGGGGATGTCGAGGAGGCCGCGGGTGCGACCCGCGTTGGGATTGCCCGCCCCGCCGTAGAAGGCGAGGGTCGCCCTGGTCGGGTCGAGCACCTGCTCCGGCGTACCCCACCCGGTGCTCGGCCGCTGCTGGAACAGTCCGAGGGAGTCGCGGTCGCCGTAGCGGACATTGCGGAGGCCGGACTCCTGCGCCGCCGCCGCGAGCGCGACGACGATGCCCTGGTCCGGAACGCCCTGCCGGCGGCCGACGGCGATGATGAGCTGCGCGTTCGCGCGCATCTCGTCGGTGAGGGCGACGACCTGCCCGGCGGACGCGGTGGGCAGCGGTGCGGGAGCGGCGACCGGCGCGGGAGCCGCGACCGGCGCGGCCGTGGGCGTGTCGAGCGCCGCTGCGGTCATTCCGGGGATGCGGATCTGCTGCCCGGGGAAGATCAGGCTGGAGCTGCTCAGGCCGTTGGCGGCGAGCACCGCGCGCGTGGTGACGCCGAACCGGCCGGCGATGCCGCTGATGGTGTCGCCGCGCACGACCGAGTACACCGTGGTCGCGGGGGCGGCCGGTGCCGCCGGGGCCGGGGCCGCCGGAGCGGGGGCCGCGACCGCTCCGGCCTGCGCCAGGGCGAGGACCTGGCCGGGGAAGATCAGGCTCTTCCAGCTCAGGCCGTTCATGGCGAGCACAGCGGCGGTGGAGAGCCCGAATCGCGCGGCGATCCCCGAGACCGTGTCGCCCGACTGCACGCGATAGGTGGCGGGGGCGTCGGCGACGGCGGTGCGCGGAGCGGACGTGAAGGAGGAGGCGGCCGGCGTCATGCCGATGGTGCTGCCGAGGGCGGCGCGTTCGAGGGGGCTGACCTCGCCGGTGTCACCCGCGCGATCGGTCGCGCGGTCCTCCCGCGGCGCCGCCTGTGCGGGGGTGACCAGGTTCAGGGTCACGGCGAGCGAACTCGCCACCGCGATCGGGACGGTTCCCAGGATGCCGCGCGACCTGCCGGTGTCTGCCAGAGCCATGTGACCCCCCTCTTCGAGTGACACGTTGCCCATCACGCTGACACAGAAGGAGAAAGGAGTCAACAGGAGTGACGGATGTGAAACCGGTTTACATGATCGTAACAATTACCCCGGCTTCTCGCCGGGCGGTGATCCGTGGCACGCTGGTGGGGTGACCGAGCACGTCCAGACCACCGAGTGGTTGACCGTACCCGACCTCGTCGAGCTGATGGGACTGAGCGTGAGCCGCGTCCGTCGGCTCATCGAGGACCGCCACCTGGGAGCCAAGCGCGTCGACGGCGTGCTCAAGGTGCCCGCGTCCTTCCTGAAGGACGGGCAGCCGCTCAGCGAGCTCCGGGGCACGTTGATCGTCCTGGCGGACGACGGCTTCAGCGACGAGGAGTCCGTCGACTGGCTGCTCGCCGAGGAGGAGAGCCTGGGCACGTCGCCCATCGAGGCTCTGCGCGCCGGCCGCAAGGCCGAGGTGCGCCGCGTGGCCCAAGCGCTGGCCTGAATCGGCCGAGGCCGGCGGCTCGGGCGCTCAGGCGCTCCGACGCGTGACAGCGATCGCGAGGTCGCGGAGCTGGCCTTTGGCGGCTGCCCCGAGCGGCGCAGCATCGAGCGCCTCGATGGCGCGCGCCACGTTCTGGGCGATCATGCGCTCCACCGTATCGACGGCCCCGGACTCGCGGATGGTCAGCTGCATCGTCCGGATCTGCTCCGGCGTCAGCTCGGGGTCGCCGAGCAGCTCGTCCAGTGCGGCCCGCGCGCCGGAGGGGATGGCCTGACGCGTCAGCGCGATCAGGACCGTCCTCTTGCCCTCGCGGAGGTCGTCGCCGCTCGGCTTGCCCGTCACGTCGGCGTCTCCGAAGACGCCGAGCAGGTCGTCGCGCAGCTGGTACGCGATGCCGAGCGGGAGACCGAATGCCCGGAGCGCTTCCAGCTGCCCGACGGTGGCGCCGGCCAGGCTCGCGCCGATCAGCAGCGGGGATTCGATGGAGTACTTGGCCGACTTGTAGACGATGACCCGCTCCGCGCGCTCCAGCTGCTCGGAGTCGGGGCGGCCGGACCAGCCGATCTCCTCGAAGATGTCGAGGTACTGGCCGGCGGTGACGTCCAGCCGCATGCGGTTGAACTCCGCGCGCGTCGCGCGGCGTGCGGGTGCGCTCACCAGCTGCGTCAGGCCCTCGTCGAACAGTTCGTCGCTGAGGATGAGCAGCAGATCGCCCAGGAGAGTGGCGGCGCCGGTGCCGAACATCGCGCCGGAGCCGCCCCATCCCTCGGACGCGTGGAGGTGCTCGAAGCGCTTGTGCGCGGCGGGCTTGCCGCGGCGGGTGTCGGAGTTGTCGATCAGGTCGTCGTGGACGAGCGCGGCGGCGTGGAACAGCTCGAGCGCGCTGGCGACCGAGACGACGGCGTCGAGCGCGCCGCCGGCCGTCACGGCCCCGGTCTCGCCGCCGTCGTCGCCCGCGTCGTCGGCGGTGCGGACGGCCTGCCATCCCCAGAAGCAGAACAGCGCGCGGAAGCGCTTGCCGCCGCTGAGAAATTCCCTTGAGAACGCCGCTACCGGAGAGAGCTCGTCGGCGATGGAGACGAGAATGGAGGCACGCGCATCGAAGAATCCATCGATTCTTGACTGGATGAGGTCGACGAATCGGATGCTTTCAGACACACGCCTAGCCTAGCCAGACACGTGAGGTCTAGAATCGACCTCACTGAAGCCTCGAACCCGCGAGAAAGAGGGGGAATCGGATGCCGCTTTCGGAACATGAGCAGCGCCTCCTCGAAGAGATGGAACGCAGTCTCTATCAGAACGACGCAGATTTCGTCGCGAAGGTCGGGGGCAAGCGGGCACGTCCCGCCTACCGGTCGATCGTCCTCGGCATCCTGCTCGCCGTCGTCGGTGTCGGCGTCCTGATCGCCGGCGTCTACTACCGTCAGCCGATCGTCGGCATCCTGGGCTTCGTCGTGATGTTCGCGGGCGTCCTCGTCTCCATAGCCCCGGGCAAGCGCGTCGCCGTCGAGCCCGGAGCCGCCGAGCCGAAGAAGGCGAAGGCGCGCGGCGGCCAGACGGGCTTCATGGATCGCATGAACGACCGCTGGGACAAGCGCAACGACGGCGGCGAGGGCTAACCCTCCACTCCGCTCCACCCGTTCTTCATCGAAGGGCCGATCGTCTGATCGGCCCTTTTTTCGTGCTCCCGGGACGTCCCTGGCGCTCCACTTTCCTCCACCCCAGAATTCCGCGTGATTTCAGGGCGCGACGTCCCCATTTCGGGGCAATGTGGCCGAAATGGGCGACTTTGTGGATGGAAGTGGAGTAAAGTGGAGTCACACCGCAACCTGGGCCGGGAGAGTGGGGGTGGCAGCCGATGTTCCTCGGTACGCATGCCCCCAAGCTGGACGAGAAGGGGCGCATCATCCTGCCGGCGAAATTCCGGGATGAGCTCGCGTCCGGCCTCGTCCTGACCCGCGGCCAGGAGCACTGCGTCTACGTCTTCTCTCAGCGCGAGTTCGAATCGCTCCACGAGAAGATCCGCCAGGCGCCGGTGACGAGCAAGCAGGCCCGTGACTACCTGCGCGTCTTCCTCTCGGGGGCGAGCGCGGAGGTCCCGGACAAGCAGAACCGGGTGACCATCCCGTCCGCGCTGCGCACGTACGCGGGACTCGATCGCGACCTGGTCGTGATCGGCGCGGGCAGCCGCGCGGAGATCTGGGACGCCCAGGCCTGGGAGAAGTACCTGGCCGAGCAGGAGGCAGCGTTCGCGAGCACGGAGGAGGAGGTGATCCCGGGACTCTTCTGACCCCGCGTCCCTGGCGCCGGACTCCCAGCCATACGCCCTGACACCACTTCCCCGGTGTCAGGTCGGAATGGATGGGGATCCGGATCCAGGGGCAGGCGGCCCGTCCCGAACGACCATGACCGAACCCGACGACACCTCCCGCATCCACACCCCGGTCCTCCTGGAGCGCTGCATCGAACTGCTCGGTCCCGCGCTGACCAGGCCGGGCGCCGTCTTCGTCGACGCGACCCTCGGGATGGGCGGCCACTCCGCCGGCATCCTGGAGCGTTTCCCCGATGTCACGCTGGTCGGACTCGACCGCGACCCCGAGGCGCTGGCGATCGCGGGGGAGCGGCTCGAGCGCTTCGGCGACCGCGTCCACCTCGTCCACACCGTCTACGACGGCATCCGCGAGGCCATCGAGGGGCTCGGATTCGAGGCGGTCGACGGTGTGCTGTTCGACCTCGGCGTCTCCTCCCTCCAGCTCGACCGCGTCGAGCGCGGCTTCTCGTACTCGAAGGACGCACCGCTCGACATGCGGATGGACGGCACGAGCGAGCTCACCGCGGCGACCGTTCTCGCGGAGTACTCCGAGGCCGACCTCCGCCGCATCTTCCGCGACTACGGCGAGGAGAAGCTGGCGGGGCGCTACGCCTCGCGCATCGTGGAGTCGCGCGAGCGCGAGCCGCTGGTGCGCTCCGGTCAGCTGGTCGACCTGATCATCAAGGCGACGCCCGCGGCGCTGCAGCGGCAGGGGCATCCCGCCAAGCGCGTGTTCCAGGCCCTGCGGATCGAGGTCAATCAGGAGCTCGCGGTGCTGCAGCGTGCGATCCCGGCGGCCATCGACTCCCTCGCCGTCGGCGGCCGCATCGTCGTGGAGGCGTATCAGTCGCTCGAGGACCGCATCGTCAAGCGGGAACTCCAGGCGCGGTCCACATCGAGCGCTCCCGCAGGACTTCCCGTCGAGCTGCCCGAGCACCGGCCGGAGCTGAAACTCCTGATCCGCGGCGCCGAGCTGGCCGACGACGACGAGAAGGCCGCCAACCCGAGGGCCACCCCGGTGCGCCTGCGGGCGGCCGAACGGGTGCGACCGGCGAGCGGCGCATCCACCGGCAAGGACGAGACGAGGAGGCGTTCGTGAGCGGCAATCTGGCAGAAGCGGCCCCGGTCACCGGGCGCAGGCGCCCTGCGGCCCTGTGGCGCGGCGGCGCCCTCCCCGCCCCGGTGGAGGAGCAGAAGCGCACCCACCTGGAGGTCGTCCCGACCCGGTCGCAGCGACGCGCTCGTCCCCGGGCCCTGTACGCGGGCATCGCCGTCGCGACGCTGCTCGGCGTCGTCGTGGCGCAGCTCCTCCTCAGCATCGGCCTGTCCCAGGGCGCCTACCAGCTGCAGACCCTGGAGTCGAAGCAGACCGAGCTGCAGCGTTCGTACCAGGCGGTCTCGGAGGACCTCAACCGCGTGGCGTCGCCGCAGAACCTGGCCGCGAACGCGAACGCCCTCGGCATGGTCAGCAACAGCAACCCGGCCTACCTGCGCCTGTCCGACGGGGCGGTGCTCGGCGCGCCGCTCCCGGCCAGCGGGGCGGCGGGGACCGTCACCGGGACGCAGGGCAACCTGGTGCCGAATGCGCTCCTCGCGGGCGTCTCGCTGGTGACGCAGCCGCAGCAGCCGGTGAATCCGTCCACAACGGCGGGGCAGGCTGGGAATTCCACAACTTCGGGTGGGGCTACCGCCTCGGGTGCCACTCCGACCGTACCGTTGCAGGGAGCGTTGCCGACCCCGGTGACGCACTGACGACGGGACGGACGCGGGGCATGGTCAGCAAGAAGATGCTGCGGCGGCGGACCGCCGTGACGGTCCTCGCCGTCGCGGCGACCGTCGGCATCCTGGGCGCCAAGCTGGTCGACATCCAGGTCGTGCGGGCGGATGCCCTGCAGCGGCAGTCGGTGACGGCGAAAGAGGTCTCGACCCCGCTGCTCGGCAACCGCGGCGACATCGTCGACAGCGACGGAACGGTGCTGGCCACCACGATCTACACCTACACGGCGGCGGCCTCCCCGAAGGATGCGATCGCCGGCGGCCGGGACAAGATGGTCGAGGCCGCCGCGAAGATCGGGGCGATCACCGGTCAGGGCGGCGACGCGGTCGTCGCCCTCATCGATGCGGCGCTCAAGGCCGACCCGAAGTCGCAGTACGTACTCATCAAGTCCGGAATGGACGTCGGAACGTTCGACAAGCTCGACAAGCTGCCGTACCCCTGGCTCACCTTCACCAAGAAGCAGGCTCGCAGCTACCCGAACGGCGCGGTCGCCGGCAACCTGCTCGGCTACCTGTCACAGGGCGGCGACGCCGGGCTCGAGGCGAGCGAGAACGGCTGCCTGGCCGGCGAGAACGGCGAGGAGACGTACCAGCGCGGCGCCGACGGGGTGGCCATCCCCGGCAGCACGGTCGTGCAGAAGCCCGCGAAGGACGGCGGCACCCTCAAACTGACCATCGATTCTGATCTGCAGTGGTTCGCCCAGCAGACGCTGGCCCAGCAGGTCGCCGCGACCGGGTCCAAGTTCGGCTTCGTGACGGTGGCCGAAGCGAAGACCGGGAAGATCAAGGCGATCGCGCAGGTGCCGTCGCTCGACCCCAACAACATCGACGCGACCGATCCGTCCTTCTGGCGTCTGCAGCCCCTCACCGACCCGCGGGAGCCCGGCTCCACCTTCAAGGCGCTGACCGCAGCGATGCTGATCGACCAGGGGAAGGCGACGCCGACGTCCCAGGTGCTCGCGCCGTACTCCTGGCAGTCCGGCAACGGGGCCGACCTGCACGACTCGGGGTACCACGCCCCGCTCCGGCTCACGCTGACCGGAGTGCTCATGATGTCGTCCAACACCGGGATGTCGCAGCTGGGCCGCGCACTGAGCGACCAGACGCGGTACGACTATCTGAAGAAATTCGGGATCGGCGACCCGACCGGCCTTCCGTACCCGGACGAGTCCTCGGGCGAACTCCACCCCGTGAAGGACTGGGACGACCAGACCAAGTACGCGACGATGTTCGGTCAGGGCGTCTCGGCCACGCAGCTGCAGATGGTCGGCGCGTACCAGGCGCTCGCCAACGGCGGCACCCGCATCCCGCTGTCGCTGGTCGAAGGCTGCCAGCACCCGGACGGCTCGGTGACGGACATCCCGAACACCAAGCCGACGCCGGTCGTGTCCGCGCAGGCGGCCTCGACGACGCTCGGGATGATGGAGTCCGTCGTCACCGACGGCGAGCTCAAGAAGCAGCTCCAGATCCCCGGCTACCGCATCGCCGCGAAGACCGGAACGGCCCAGCAGCCGGACGGCAAGGGCGGGTACCTGCCCTCGTACTACGTGTCCGTGATGGGCGTCGCGCCGGTCGACGATCCCCAGTACGTCGTTTCGGTCAACCTCGGGTTCCCGACTACCATTACTTCGTCGGCAGCCGCCGCTCCGCTGTTCCACACGATCATGAGTCAGGTGCTGAAGACCTACCGGGTGAAGCCTTCGACGTCCAGCCCGGCGGACTATCCGCCCTACTACTAGACAGCACAACGGAAAGTGAGCCACGTGACAGGACCGGCGCCCTCTTCTCTGCGCCCCGAGCATCCCGTCGCCCGCCCGCTCGCCCAGCTGGTAGCGGAGTTCGGGCTGGAGTGCCGCGGCGACCTCGACGGGGTCGAGGTGACCGGCGCGGCTCTCGCGAGCTCCGCCGTCGAGCCCGGCGACCTCTACGTCGGCGTGCCCGGCCGCAACTCCCACGGCGCGTCCTATGCGACCGCCGCGGCGGACGCGGGTGCCGTCGCCGTGCTCACCGACGAGGAGGGTGCGGCCCTCGCCGCGGAGTCCGGCCTCCCGGTCATCGTCACGCCTGAGCCGCGCGCCGCACTGGGCGCCGTCTCGGCGTGGATCTACCGCACCGACGAGAACTCCGCGACGCTGTTCGGCGTCACCGGCACCAACGGCAAGACCAGCGTCGTGTACCTGCTCAACGCCATCCTCGGTCAGCTGGGCGTCGTCTCCGGCCTCAGTTCGACCGCCGAGCGCCGCATCGGCGAGACGGCCATCACGAGCAAGCTGACCACTCCCGAGGCGAGCGAGCTCCACGCGCTCCTCGCCCGCATGCGCGAGGAGGGCGTCCGCGCCGTCGCCATCGAGGTGTCCGCGCAGGCGCTCACCCGCCACCGTGTCGACGGGATCGTGTTCGACGTCGTCGGCTTCACCAACCTCAGCCACGACCACCTCGACGACTACGACGCGATGGAGGACTACTTCGCGGCGAAGCTCGAGCTCTTCCAGCCGGACCGCGCCCGCCGCGGCGTCGTCACGGTCGACTCCGACTGGGGTCGTGCCCTGGTCGAGCAGTCGCGCATCCCCGTCGCGACACTGTCCAGCTCGCCCGGCTCCGACTCCGAGTGGCTGCTGACGGTGCTCGAGGAGACGCTCACCCGCACATCCTTCGCGCTGGAGGGTCCCGACGGCCGGCGGCTCGAGACGAGCATCCCGCTGCTCGGTGCGTACAACGCGGCCAACGCCGCGCTCGCCATCGTCATGCTGGTCGAGTCGGGATACGACCTCGACGCGATCGGAGCGGCCCTCGCGCGCGACGGCGGCATCGACGCCTACATCCCCGGCCGCGCCGAGCGGCTCTCGGGCGACCGCGGCCCTGTGGTGTTCATCGACTACGGCCACAGCCCCGACGCCTTCCTCTCGACCCTGAACGCGCTGCGCAAGGTGACGGACGGTCGCATCATCATGGTGTTCGGCGCCGACGGGGACCGCGACACCACGAAGCGCACCGACATGGGGGCCATCGCCGCTCGCGGCTCGGACGCCGTGGTGATCACCGACTTCCACCCGCGCTGGGAGGATCCCGCGAGCATCCGCGCCGCCCTGCTCGATGGAGCGCGCGGCGCCGTCCCGGACCTCGAGCTGTACGAGGTCCCCGACCCGCGAGCCGCGTTCCGCACCGCGCTGTCCCTGGCGGGCGAGGGCGACGTCGTGCTGTATGCCGGCCCCGGCCACGAGGACTACCAGGAGGTCGCGGGTCAGCGTCTGCCGTATTCGGCCCGCGACGACGTCCGCCTCGCGCTGCGAGAGGCGGGGTGGCTGTAGATGATCGCTCTCACCCTGGCCGAGATCGCCGAGGCGACCCGCGGCACGCTGCTGCTCGACGGCACCCACGTCTCGCCGGAGACCGCGGTCTCCGGGCCCTCCACGACGGATTCGCGCGAGGTCGTCCCCGGCGGCATCTTCTTCGCCAAGCCCGGCGAGGTGACCGACGGCCACCTGTTCGCCCCGCAGGCGGTGGAAGCGGGTGCCGCTCTCGTCGTGGTCGACCACCCGCTCCAGCTGCCGGTCCCTCAGCTTCTGGTCGACGACACCGTGGTGGCCCTCGGCGACCTCGCCACCGAGGTCATCGCCCGCGTGCGTGCCCTCGGACGGCTCAAGATCGTCGGGATCACCGGATCGAACGGCAAGACCACCACCAAGAACCTCCTCCGGGCCGTGCTCGAGCAGGTCGGTCCGACGATCGCTCCGCGCGCCTCCTTCAACAACGAGGTCGGCGCGCCCGTGACCATGCTGCAGGTGACGGAGGAGACGCAGTTCCTCGTCGCCGAGATGGGGGCGAGCGGCATCGGCGAGATCGCGCGCCTGGTGCGCATGGCGCGGCCGGATGTCGGTATCGTCCTCAAGGTCGGCCTCGCGCACGCGGGCGAGTTCGGCGGCATCGAGAAGACCCTGCAGGCCAAGACCGAGATGGTCACCGACCTGCTGGAGTCGGACGTCGCCGTGCTCAACATCGACGACCCGCGCGTGGCGACGATGGCGGACAAGACCGCCGCCCGCGTGCTCTGGTTCGGGCTGGACGAGCGCGCCGACGTGCGCGCGACCGATGTGGTGTCCGACCGCCGCGGCACGTCCTTCACCCTGCACCTCCCGTCGCGCGACGGCGGAGACGGCCCCGGCTCGGAGCCGCAGTCGCGTCCCGTGCGGTTCCAGGTGCTCGGCGAGCACCACGTCATGAACGCCCTGGCCGCTGCGGCCTCCGCGTACGTCCTCGACGTCGACATCGACACGATCGTGTCGGCCCTCCAGACCGTCAAGACGGCGGAGCGCTGGCGGATGGAGGTCATGGGCGGCGCCGAGGTGACCGTCATCAACGACGCGTACAACGCGAGCCCGGACTCCATGTCGGCCGCGCTGAAGACCCTGGCGCAGATCGCCGAGCCGGACGGCCGCACCATCGCCGTGCTGGGCGAGATGAGCGAGCTGGGGGAGTTCTCGGGCGAGGAGCACGACCGGATCGGCCTGCTGGCGGTCCGGCTCGGCATCGATCAGCTCGTGATCGTCGGCCCCTCCGCGCGCCGGATGCACATCTCGGCGATCAACGAGGGCTCCTGGGATGGCGAATCCCTCTACTTCGACACGCAGGACGCCGCATTCGACCACCTCAGCGGTGCTCTGCTCCCGGGTGACACGGTGCTGGTGAAGTCCTCCAACTCGGCCGGGCTGCGCTTCCTGGGCGACCGACTGGGAGAATCGTTCTCGTGAGAGCCCTGCTGACCTCCGGTGCGCTGTCGATGGCGTTCACGCTCTTCCTGACCCCGCTCTTCATCCGGCTGTTCCGCCGGCTGCAGTGGGGACAGTTCATCCGCGACGACGGACCGCAGAGTCACCACGCCAAGCGGGGCACGGCCACGATGGGCGGCATCGTCGTCATCCTCGGAACGCTGTTCGGCTACTTCACGGCGCTCCTGCTGACCGGAGACGAGACGAGCGTATCGGCGCTCCTCGTGCTGTTCCTCATGGTGGGACTGGGCGTCGTCGGCTTCATCGACGACTTCCTCAAGACCCGGCGCGAGCGGAGCCTCGGGCTGACCGGCTGGGCCAAGGTCGCCGGGCAGGTCATCGTGGCGACCGTGTGGGCCTTCCTCGCCATCCGCTTCCCGAATGGCAACGGCTACACCCCGGCGACGATGACCGTGTCCTTCATCCGCGATCTCCCGGCGATCGACTTCGGTTCGATCACCAAGTTCGGCGTCATCGGGGTGCTCGTCGGCTACGGCCTCTACCTGATCTGGATCAACTTCCTGGTCGCCGCGACCTCGAACGGCGTCAACGTCACGGACGGCCTCGACGGGCTCGCGTCCGGTGCGTCCATCCTGGCGATCGGCGCATACATCATCATCGGCTTCTGGCAGTCGATCCAGTCGTGCGCGAACGCGAAGCTGAGCGTCGAGAACGTGGCGAAGTGCTACGACGTGCGCGATCCCTTCGACCTCGCGATCGTCGCTACGGCGATCGTCGGCGCTGTCGTCGGGTTCCTCTGGTGGAACACATCGCCCGCGCAGATCTTCCTCGGCGACACCGGCTCGCTGGCGCTCGGCGGCGCGGTCGCCGCCCTCGCCATCCTGAGCCGCACCGAGCTGCTGCTCGTCCTCATCGGCGGCATCTTCGTCATCGAGGCCGGGTCGGTGATCGTGCAGCGCGCGTACTTCAAACTGACGCACGGCAGACGCATCTTCCTGATGAGCCCCATCCATCATCACTTCGAGCTGAAGGGATGGGCGGAGGTGACGGTCGTCGTCCGGTTCTGGATCATCGGCGGCCTGCTCGTCGCCGCCGGCGTCGGTTCGTTCTACCTGGAGTGGCTGGCCACATGACGGCCTCGAACGACGCCCTCGCGGAGCGCCTCGCTGCGCTGACCAGCTGGCATCACGACTGGAGCGGCCTGCGGGTCGCGGTGTACGGTCTCGGCGTCACCGGGTTCTCGGTGGCCGACACGCTCGCAGAGCTGGGCGCCCAGGTGCTGGTCGTCGCCGCGAAGGCCGACGACGAGCGGCGGATGCTGCTGGAGGTCATCGGCGCCGAGTTGATCGAGGAGCCGGATCTTGCGACCCCGCCGGACCGCCTCGTCGCGTTCGACCCGGAGCTGGTCATCGCGTCGCCGGGCTTCCACTGGGACCACCCGCTGCTGGTCTGGGCCGAGCAGCGCGGCACCGCCGTCTGGGGCGACATCGAACTCGCCTGGCGGCTGCGCGACAAGGTCGCGCGGCCGGACGGCCGCCCGGGCCCGGCCGACTGGATCTGCGTCACCGGAACGAACGGCAAGACGACCACCGTGCAGCTGACCGCGACGATGATCCTCGCCGGCGGCAACCGCGTCGCTCCGTGCGGCAACATCGGCGTGCCCGTGCTCGACGCCATCCGCGACCCGGAGGGCTACGACGTGCTCGTGGTCGAGCTCTCCAGCTACCAGTTGCACTGGGTCAACCGCAATGCGGGCGGTGAGCTGTCACCGTTCTCGGCGGCCTGCCTGAACATCGCCGACGACCATCTCGACTGGCACGGCTCTCTCGAGGCGTACATCGCCGCCAAGGCCAAGGTCTACGACAACACCCGCGTCGCCTGCGTCTACAACAAGGCCGACGAGAACACCCTGCGCATGGTCGAGGAGGCGGAGGTCGTCGAGGGCGCGCGCGCCATCGGCTTCGGTCTCGGCGTCCCCGGCCCGAGCGACTTCGGGATCGTGGACGGCATCCTCTGCGACCGCGCCTTCCTCGACGACCGCGCGAACGCGGCGCTCGAGCTCACCACCCTCGACGAGCTGCAGGAGGCCGGCCTCTCCGCGCCGCACGTGGTCGCGAACATCCTCGCCGCCAGCGCCCTCGCCCGGTCGTACGGCGTGCCTCCCCAGGTCATCCGCGATGTGCTCACGGCCTTCCGGCTGGACGCGCACCGCATCGAGCTGGTCCGCGTCCAGGGCGGGGTCAACTGGGTGGACGACTCGAAGGCCACCAACCCGCACGCCGCCGATGCGTCTCTGCGTGCCTACCCGTCCGTGGTGTGGCTGGTCGGCGGCCTCCTGAAGGGCGTCGACGTGGATGCGCTGGTCGCCCGGCACGTCGGCCGGCTCCGCGGCGCCGTCGTGATCGGCGTCGACCGCGCGGAGCTCGTCGCCGCATTCCGGCGACACGCGCCGGACCTTCCCGTGCTGGAGGTCGACGCCGACGAGACTGATGAGGTCATGCCGACGGCGGTCCGACTGGCCGGTGGTCTCGCTCGCGAGGGGGACACCGTGCTGCTCGCTCCGGCGGCGGCGTCGATGGACCAGTTCGCCGACTATGCAGAACGAGGCCGCCGCTTCCAGTCGGCCGTGAACGAGTACGTGGGAGGTGAGGCGGATGACGAGTCCGCCCCGCGTCCCGACCCGCGGCAGGACTGAGCGCCCGGGCCCGGCGGTCCCTCCGCCCGAGTCGCGTTCCGGTGCCGCCGCCCGCATCGGTGCGCTGACGACGCGCATCCAGCTGGGCCGGGGGATGACCTCCGAGTCGGCGAACTACTTCCTGCTGCTCGGGATCACCCTGTTCATGGTCGTGTTCGGCCTGGTGATGGTGCTGTCCTCCTCGTCGGTGGAGGCCCACAACGACGACGACAACTTCTTCTCCCGGTTCTGGTCGCAGGGCGCGTACACGCTGGTCGGCCTGCCGTTGATGTTCCTGGTCTCGCGGATCCCGCGCGCGTTCTGGAGGAAGACGATCTGGTTCTTCCTCGGCGCCGCATGCTTCCTCCAGCTGCTCGTGCTGCTCACGCCGCTGGGCGTCGAGATCGGAGGCAACCGCAACTGGCTGCGCATCGGCTCGGTGACCGCCCAGCCGTCGGAGGCCATCAAGCTCGCGCTCGTGGTGTGGCTGGGGGTCGTCCTCGCCCGTAAGCGCGACGTGCTCGACCAGTGGAAGCACGTCGCCGTGCCCGTCGTCCCGATCGCGGGAGGCGCTGTCGCTCTCGTGCTGCTCGGCGGCGACCTGGGGACGACCATGATCCTGGCGGCGCTCATCCTCGGCGCCCTGTACTTCGCGGGCGTTCGGATCCGGTACCTGGCCACCGGCGTCGTCGCCGTCGGGGCGTTGGCGATCGTCGTCGCCCTGTCGAGCGCCAGCCGCGTCGGCCGCATCGCCGCCTACTTCGGCGGGACGAGCGTGGCCAACCCGGACGTCGACTGGCAGATCAAGAACGGCTTCTACGCGCTCGCCTCCGGCGGCGTCTTCGGTGTCGGGCTGGGCAACTCGCACTCGAAGTGGTCGTGGCTGCCCGCAGCGGACACTGACTTCATCTTCGCGATCATCGGCGAGGAGCTCGGACTCATCGGCGCGGTCCTCGTGCTCCTGCTCTTCGTGATGCTGGCGGTCGTCTTCCTGCGCATCATCCACGCATCCACCGATCCGTTCGCGCGCGTGACGACGGCGGCCATCATGGTGTGGCTGATCGGCCAGGCGTTCGTCAACATCGCCGTGGTCCTGGGGGTGATCCCGGTGCTGGGCGTACCGCTCCCACTGATCTCTGCGGGTGGGACTGCGATGATCAGTTCCATGATCGCCATCGGAATCGTGCTGTCGTTCGCGCGGCAGTCGCACCGTGACTCCCTGTCGGCCTCCGAGACCGGTTCGGCGGGCCGCGGGGCATGACGCGGTACCTTCTCGCCGGCGGGGGCACCGCCGGCCACGTGAACCCCCTGCTCGCCGTCGCCGACCGGCTGCGTCGTGACCAGCCGGATGCGGAGGTGCTGGTGCTCGGGACGAAGGAGGGGCTCGAGGCCCGTCTGGTCCCGCAGCGCGGCTACGAGCTGGCGACCATCCCGAAGCTCCCGTTCCCGCGCCGCCCGAATGCGGCAGCCCTGCGCTTCCCCGGCGAGTACCGGCGCAGCATCTCGACGGTCCGTGCGCTGATCCGCGACCGCGGGATCGACGCGGTCGTCGGCTTCGGCGGCTACGCCGCCGCTCCCGCGTACTCGGCGGCCCGCCGCGAGGGCGTCCCGCTCGTGCTGCACGAGGCGAACGCGCGGCCGGGACTCGCGAACCGGCTCGGCGCCCGCTACACCCCGTGGGTCGGCGTGGCGTTCGAGGGCACCCCGCTGCCGCATCCCACGTTCGTCGGCATGCCGCTGCGCGTGGAGATCGAACAGCTGGATGCCGCCGCCGCGCGCCCGCAGGCCGCCGCCGAGTTCGGGCTCGACCCGGACCGGCCGACCCTGCTCGTCACGGGCGGCTCCCTCGGCGCACGCCGGATCAACCAGACCGTCATCGCGCGGGCCGGCGAACTGACGGCCGCGGGCTGGCAGGTGCTGCACATCCAGGGCGGCAAGGGCGAGCTGACCGACCCGGGCGTCGAGCACTACCGGCTGCTCGACTACTGCGACCGCATGGATCTCGCCTTCGCGCTCACCGATGTCGCCGTCGCCCGGGCGGGCGCCGCCACCGTGTGCGAGTTCGCCGCGCTCGGCATCCCGGCGGTGTACGTGCCATTCCCGATCGGCAACGGCGAGCAGCGGTTCAACGCCGCGGGCGTCGTCGAGGCCGGCGGCGGCGTGCTGGTCGACGACGCCGCGTTCACCCCGGACTGGGTGGACGGCACCCTGCTCCCGTTGCTGGCGGATCGCGGGCGTGTGGCCGAGATGGCGCGCCGGGCCGCCTCCGTCGGCGTCCGCGACGGATCCGACCGCATGGTCGCGCTCATCCGCTCGGCGCTCTGACCCTCACCGCTCTGACGCATCCCGCCGCCCCGTCGGAGTGGCTGGGGCCGATCCGCAGGGTCGCCGCGTAGCCTCATACTGGATGGAGTCCCTCTCGCGTAACCGAAAGCTGTACCTGTGACGATCAAGCCCGACCTGACCCTCGCCCTCCCGGAGGAGCTCGGAAAGCTCCACTTCGTCGGCATCGGCGGCTCCGGGATGAGCGGCATCGCCCGCCTGTTCCTCGAGGCCGGCTACACCGTGACCGGATCGGACGTGCGGCACTCCGCGAACATCGACACCCTGCGGAACCTCGGAGCGACGATCGCCATCGGCCACGACGCCGCGAACGTCGGCGACGCCGACACGCTGGTCGTCACCGGCGCCCTCTGGCAGGACAACCCGGAGTACCAGCTGGCGCTCTCGAAGGGTCTTCCGGTGCTGCACCGGTCGCAGGCCCTCGCATGGCTGATCAACCGCACGCGGCTGGTCGCCGTCGCCGGCGCGCACGGCAAGACGACCTCAACCGGCATGATCATCACCGGCCTCCTCGGCATCGGCGAGGACCCGAGCTTCGTGAACGGCGGGGTCATCGCCTCCCTCGGCACGAGCTCGCGGACCGGCACGGGCGAGCTGTTCGTGGTCGAGGCGGACGAGTCCGACGGCTCGTTCCTGCTCTACGACACGGCGGTCGCCCTGATCACCAACGTCGACCCGGACCACCTCGACCACTACGGCTCGCTGGAGGCGTTCGAGGACGCCTTCGTGGCCTTCGCCCGCGAGGCGGACGAGTTCGTCGTCGTCTCGTCCGACGACCCCGGCGCGGTCCACGTGACCGGCCGGCTGCGCGAGCAGGCGCCGGACAAGCGCGTCGTCACCTTTGGCGAGGCGGAGGACGCGGACGTGCGCGTCCATTCCATCGTCACCGACGGCCCGGTGTCGTTCACGCTGCGCTACCAGGGCGAGGACTACTCGGCACGGCTGCGGGTGCCAGGGCGCCACAACGCCATCAACGCGGGCGGCGCTTTCGCGGTGCTGACCGGCCTCGGCTTCGACCCGGCCGCCTCGCTCGCCGCCATCGCCGAGTTCGGCGGGACCGAGCGCCGCTTCGAGCTGCACGGAACGGTCGGAGGCGTCAGCGTCTACGACGACTACGCGCACCACCCGACCGAGGTCGCCGCCGCGCTGTCCGCCGCCCGCACCGTGGTCGGCGACGGCCGGATCATCGCCGTCCACCAGCCGCACCTGTACAGCAGGACGCGCCTGTTCGCCCGGGAGTTCGCCGAGACCCTCGAGCGCTACGCCGACGAGACCGTGGTGCTCGACGTGTACGGAGCGCGCGAAGACCCGGAGCCCGGCGTGACGGGCGCCCTCGTGGCGGACCGCTTCGAGCATCCCGAGCGGGTAGCGTTCATCGCCGACTGGCAGCAGGCCGCCGACCACACCGCTCAGATCGCCCGGGAGGGCGACTTCGTGATCACCCTCGGCTGCGGCGACGTGTACCGCATCGTGCCCCAGCTGCTCGACTCGCTGCGCCGGGAGCACCCGGACGCACCCGGCGCGTAGCGGGCCGCTCGGTGAAGCGTCCTCAGGGGTATGACCGGCGGGAGGTGCCGGCGACGCCACCCGTACCGCCGCGGCACGAGCCGGAGGCCCGGGACGACCGACGGCAGGATGCCGCGCCCGCGCGCCGTGTCGGCACGGTGACCGAGCCCATCCCGGTGATCCGGGACGCACCGGCCGCGCCGCCGGGCGAGACCCCGACCGCCCGGCCCTCCCGTGCCGACCGGACGGCCGAGACCTCGCCGTATTCGCGGCTCCCCACCAACCGCGAGATCGACAAGGCGCTCCGGGCCGCGCGCCGGGAGCGCAAGCGCCTCGAGCGGGGCGAGGTGCGCCGCTTCACCAAGCGGTCGCGCCGCCGCAGGATCGCGTGGCTGGCCGCCGCCGCCGCGGTCGCGGGCCTCGTGCTCTCCGTCGCGCTCGTCGCGTACTCCCCGCTGCTGGCGCTGAAGCACATCCAGGTGACGGGCACCTCCCGGCTGGACGCCACGACCATCGAGAAGAAGCTGTCCGATCAGCTGGGCACGCCGCTTCCGCTGCTCGACCAGGCGGGCATCTCGAGCGACCTCGCCGCGTTCCCGCTCATCCGCAGCTACACGGTGGAGAGCCACCCGCCCGACTCGATCGTGATCCGCGTGGTGGAGCGCCAGCCGGTCGGCGTCATCCAGCAGGGGACCGCGTACACGCTGGTGGATGCGGCAAAAGTGCCGATCTCGAGCAGCGAGAAGCGCCCGGACGGCTACCCCCTGATCGCCGCGAGCGGCGCGGCGGCCGACGTGGATGCGGACTCCGGGTTCGCCGCCGCCGCCAGCGTCCTCAGCGCCCTTCCCGACGACGTCCGCGCGCAGGTCGACACGATCGCGGCGAAGACCAAGGACGACGTGAGCTTCACCCTCCGGGGCAACGGTGCGACCGTGGTGTGGGGGAGCGCGGAGGACTCGTCGCTCAAGGCGGCGGACCTCGGCGCCCTGCTGAAGAGCGCGCCGGGATCCTCCCGGTACGACGTCTCGTCGCCCCACAGCGTGACGACGGGATGACCCCGATGCGCACGACTTTTCCGACACGCCTGGCGGGATACCGGGGCGCCGCCCCGGCCCACCTAACGTCGGATCGAGAATTGCATACTCAGCAAGACTTTAAGCCTCAGCTAGAGGTTGAAGGTTCCAGTGGAGGCCGGACGTGACAGCACAACAGAACTACCTCGCCGTGATCAAGGTCGTCGGCATCGGCGGAGGCGGCGTCAACGCCGTCAACCGCATGATCGAGCTCGGCCTCCGCGGCGTCGAGTTCATCGCCATCAACACGGACGCGCAGGCGCTGCTGATGAGCGACGCCGACGTTAAGCTCGACGTCGGCCGTGAGATCACGCGCGGCCTCGGCGCCGGAGCGGACCCCGAGGTCGGCCGTCGCGCCGCCGAGGACCACGCGGAGGAGATCGAGGAGGCCCTCGCGGGCGCCGACATGGTCTTCGTCACCGCCGGAGAGGGCGGCGGCACCGGAACCGGTGGAGCCCCCGTCGTCGCGCGCATCGCGAAGTCGATCGGCGCGCTCACCATCGGTGTGGTCACCAAGCCGTTCTCGTTCGAGGGCAAGCGCCGCCAGCAGCAGGCCGAGGCCGGGGTGCAGCGCCTGAAGGAAGAGGTCGACACCCTCATCGTGGTGCCGAACGACCGGCTGCTGGAGATCAGCGACCGCGGCATCAGCATGCTCGAGGCGTTCTCCACCGCCGACCAGGTGCTCCTCGCCGGTGTCCAGGGCATCACCGACCTCATCACCACCCCCGGTCTGATCAACCTCGACTTCGCCGACGTCAAGTCGGTCATGCAGGGAGCCGGCTCCGCCCTCATGGGCATCGGCTCCTCGCGCGGCGCCGACCGGGCGATCAAGGCGGCCGAGCTGGCCGTCGCCTCCCCGCTGCTCGAGGCCTCCATCGACGGCGCACACGGCGTCCTGCTCTCCATCCAGGGCGGATCGAACCTCGGCATCTTCGAGATCAACGACGCCGCCCGCCTGGTGCAGGAGGCGGTCCACCCGGAGGCCAACATCATCTTCGGTGCGGTCATCGACGACACCCTCGGCGACGAGGTGCGCGTGACCGTCATCGCGGCCGGATTCGACGGCGGCGAGCCGAGCACGCGGCCGGCCGCGGTGGATGCGCGCCGTGCCAGCTTCGTCGAGGCGGGCTCCGAGGAGTCGCAGGTGGCCTCCTCCGCCGAGGTCGAGGCCGGCGAGATCCCCGCGCCCGTGACCACCGACGCCTGGCACACCGGCGAGAGCCCGGTGGCCGAGGCGGCCCAGCAGAAGGACCCGGCGTTCGACGACGAGAATGACGACCTCGACATCCCCGACTTCCTCAAGTAGTCCGCTGGCCGAGCGGCTGGCCGCGGTCCGGGAGGGTGTCGCAGACGCCGCCCGGGCCGCCGGCCGTTCGCCCGCCGAGCTGACTACGATCGTCGTGACGAAGTTCCATCCGGCCTCGCTCGTCCGCGAGCTGGCCGCGTTGGGCGTGCGCGACGTGGGGGAGAACCGCCACCAGGAGGCGCAGGAGAAGGCGGCAGAGCTCGCCGACCTCGACCTCACCTGGCACTTCGTCGGCCAGCTGCAGAGCAAGAAGGCGCGGCAGGCGCGGCGCTACGCGTCCGTCATCCACTCGGTCGACCGGTTCTCGCTCGTCGACGCCCTCGCGGCGCGCGAGGGGGAGGGCGACAGCGACCTGGACGTCTTCGTCCAGCTGAACCTCACGGACGACCCCGCGCGCGGCGGCGTCGCCGATCGCGACCTGGAGCCGCTGGTGGAGCACGTGCTCGCGGCCCCGGGGCTGCACCTGCTCGGCGTGATGGCCGTCGCCCCGCTCGGCGAGGAGCCGGCCAGGGCGTTCGAGCGCGTCCGCGCGGCCTCGGGGCGGGTCCGCAGCCTCGCGCCGGAGGCGACATCCATCTCAGCGGGGATGTCGCAGGACTACCGCGAAGCCATCGCCGCCGGCGCGACACACCTTCGGATCGGGACGGCCATTACCGGGAATCGGCCGGAGCTTCGTTAATCTCGAGAAGAAGAGTTCGAAGTGCGTGGCGAGGCGTCGACGCGCAGGTCTGTACGGAGGAACCATGGCCAACCCGCTGAAGAAGACGATGGTCTACCTGGGCCTCGCCGACGAGGAGCTGGAGTTCGAGGAGCAGCCGCAGGAGCAGGCTCATCACCAGCCGCGCCGCGAAGCACCGGTCCACACCCCGGCCGCATCGCCGGTCCAGGCCGTCCCACACCCCGCTCCGGTCGCGCCCGCGGCCGGCCGCGCTCCGGTCACGCCGCTGCGCAAGTCGTCCACCGCACGGAATGCATCGGTACAGGAAATGAACGAGATCCTCACGGTCCACCCCCGCCAGTACCGCGACGCCCAGGCGATCGCCGAGTCGTTCCGGGAGGGCATCCCGGTGATCATCAACCTCTCGCAGATGAGCGAGGGCGACGCCCGCCGCCTCATCGACTTCGCCAGCGGCCTCTCGCAGGGCCTCTACGGCAAGATCGAGCGGGTCACGCCGAAGGTGTTCCTGCTCTCTCCCAGCCACGTCGTCGTCTCGGGCGAGCACGGCGGCCAGGACGCCGAGGTCGACGCGTCCTTCTTCGCCCAGGCCTGACCCTGCGGGCTCCGGCCCGTCGACGCTCGAAGCGCACCGCCTCCCTCGCCGTCCCCCCGCGGACGCTCAGGGGACGCGGTGCGCTTTCGTCCATACTGGGAGGGTGTTTGTCGTCTCCCTCATCGCGACCGTCCTCTACTACGCGTTTCTGCTCTACTTCTTCGTGCTGTGGGCCCGGTTCGTGCTCGACCTGGTGCGCGTCTTCGCGCGGCAGTGGCGCCCGCGGGGTTTCGGGCTGGTGCTGGCCGAGTCGACGTATGTGGTGACCGACCCGCCCATCCGGTTCTTCCGGCGGATCATCCCGCGCGTCTCGATGGGTCCCGTCGCGATCGACTTCGGCTGGAGCCTCACCATGCTCGTCGTGATCATCGGCTTGTACGTGACCCTGGGATTCCGCTGAGCGTCGCTCGCGTGTTCGGGGGAGGGCCCGTTGTATCGTTGACGAGCCGACGCGCCGGACAGGCGCTGGAGTGCGCGACTCCCGCCCGCTTTGCTAGCGTTGGCTGAACGCGTTTCTGTTCCAATTTCACGATCTAAGGTGGCTTGCCATGGCGCTGACTCCGGAAGATGTAGTCAACAAGCGGTTCCAGCCGACGAAGTTCCGCGAGGGCTACGACCAGGACGAGGTCGACGACTTCCTCGATGAGGTCGTCGTCGAGCTGCGTCGCCTGAACCAGGAGAACGAAGAGCTCAAGCAGCGCCTCGTGGCGGCCGACTCGCGGATCGCCGAGCTGCAGCGCAGCGGCGGCCAGGGCGGTGCCGCCCCGGCTGCGGCCGCGGCCGCGCAGGGCGCCGACAGCGGCGAGGCCGAGCGCCTGCAGCGCGAGAACGAGGAGCTCAAGCAGCGCCTCGCACAGGCCCAGCAGGAGGCCGCTCAGGCCAAGCAGCAGGCCGAGCAGGCGCAGGCCGCTCCCGCCTACCAGGCGCCCGCGGACGACGCGAACGACCCCAACGCCACCAACAACCTGCTCCAGCTCGCCCGCCGGCTCCACGAGGAGCACGTGCGCGAGGGCGTGGAGAAGCGCGACCAGCTCATCGCCGAGGGTCACGCGACCGCTGCCCGCATCGTCGCAGAGGCGGAGTCCAAGCAGCGCGCGCAGATCAGCGCCCTCGACCAGGAGCGCACCGGTCTCGAGCGTCGCATCGACGAGCTCCGCACCTTCGAGCGCGACTACCGCAAGGGCCTCAAGAGCTACATCGAAGGCCAGCTCCGCGACCTCGACGCGCCGGTCCAGGGCGGCGGCGCACAGCCCGGCGGCTCGGCCTCCGGCAGCCGGTCCGCGGCTCCCGTGAGCGGCTCGGTCCCGGCGCCGGTCCCCGCGGGCGGCTCCGACGACTCGGGCCAGGGGCAGAAGCCTCCGGCGTTCCCCGGCTTTGGAGGCTAGTCCTTCCCGGTCCAAGGTCAGCATCAGGGCCTTGGCGGTCCTGGCGGTGGTCGCGCTGTGCGTGTACCTCGTCGACCAGATCGCCAAGGTCCTGGTCGTCTCGAACCTGTACGAGGGCCAGCAAGTCGAGGTCCTGGGGCAGCTGCTCCAGTTCCATTTCGTCAAGAACGCCGGTGCGGCCTTCTCCATCGGCAGCGGCTCCACGTGGATCTTCTCCATCGTCGGGGTCGGCGTCCTGGGCTTCGTGATCTGGTACGCCCCGCGCATCCGCTCCACCGCGTGGGCCGTGCTGTTCGGTCTGCTGCTCGGCGGCCTGCTCGGCAACCTGACCGATCGGCTGTTCCGGGAGCCGGGATTCGGCGTCGGCCATGTGGTCGACTTCCTGCAGATCCCGCTGCTGCCTGCGATCTTCAACCTGGCGGACGTCGCCATCGTCTCGAGCATGGCGCTCTTCCTCATCCTCACCCTCCGCGGTGTCGGCCTCGACGGCCGTCACGCGCACGACGAGGACGAGGAGGATGCGGTGGAGGAGGGCGACCCGGCGATCGGGCCGGAGCCGGAGAGCGGGACGCAGACCGACACGGGGACGCAGACCGACACCGACGCGGCCCCCGCCGCCCCTGCTCCCGCCGAGCCGCACGACGACAAGCCGCAGGGCTAGATGGAGTCGCGCAGCTTCCCCGTCCCGGACGGCCTGGAGGGCTCGCGGGTCGATGCGGGTCTCGCCAAGCTCCTCGGGTTCTCCCGCAGCTTCGCCGCCGAGATCGCCGAGGCCGGAGGCGTCACGGTCGACGGCCGTGACGTGGGCAAGTCCGACCGCCTGTCGGCCGGATCCTGGCTCGAGGTCTCCTGGCAGCCGAAGTCCGACGTCGAGATCGTGCCCATCGCCGTTCCGGACCTGACGATCGTCCACGACGACGACGACATCGTGGTCATCGACAAGCCGGTCGGCGTCGCCGCCCACCCCTCCGTCGGCTGGGAGGGCCCGACCGTCCTCGGAGCGCTGGCCGCCGCGGGTTTCCGCATCTCGACCTCCGGCGCCGCCGAACGCGCTGGCATCGTCCACCGCCTCGACGCGGGCACCAGCGGCCTCATGGTCGTCGCCAAGTCGGAGCGCGCCTACACGGCGCTGAAGCGCGCGTTCCACGACCGCACGGTCGAGAAGATCTACCACGCCGTCGTCCAGGGCCACCCGGACCCGCTGACCGGCACCATCGACGCCCCGATCGGACGGCATCCGCGATCCGACTGGAAGTTCGCGGTCGTCGCGGGCGGGAAGCCGTCCGTGACGCACTACGAGACGATCGAGGCGTTCCCCTCGGCCAGCCTGCTGGAGATCCACCTGGAGACCGGGAGGACGCACCAGATCCGCGTCCACATGGCCGCACAGCGGCACCCGTGCGTCGGGGATGCGATGTACGGCGCCGACCCCGTCCTGAGCGCCAAGCTCGGCCTCACCCGGCAGTGGCTGCACGCCGTCCAGCTCGCCTTCGCGCACCCGGCGACGGGGGAGTGGGTCACCTTCACGACGACCTATCCCGCCGACCTGCAGCACGCGCTGGACGTCCTCCGAGAGTCGTAGAGCGGACGTCGGAGGACGGCCTTAGGCTTAGATCGATGTCCGACTCCTTCGTCCACCTCCACGTCCACAGCGAGTACTCGATGCTCGACGGGGCAGCGCGTGTCAAACCCCTGGTGGAGGCCGCGGCCGCCCAGGGGATGCCCGGTGTCGCGATCACCGACCACGGAAACATGTTCGGCGCGTTCGACTTCTGGCGGACGGCCACCGACGCCGGGATCAAGCCGATCATCGGCACGGAGGCCTACCTCACGCCGGGCACCCACCGCACCGACAAGACCCGCGTCCGCTGGGGCGACGGCGGCGGCGACGACGTCTCCGGCTCGGGCGCGTACACGCACATGACGCTGCTCGCGGCGACGACCGAGGGGATGCACAACCTCTTCCGGCTCTCGTCGTACGCCTCGATGGAGGGCTACTACTTCAAGCCGCGCATGGACCGCGAGCTGCTGAGCCGCTACTCGAAGGGCATCATCGCCACGACCGGCTGCCCGTCGGGCGAGGTGCAGACGCGCCTGCGGCTCGGGCAGTACGAGGCGGCGCGGGCGGCGGCGGCCGACTACCGCGACATCTTCGGCAAGGAGAACTTCTTCGCCGAGATCATGGACCACGGGCTCGGCATCGAGCGCCGGATCATGTCCGACCTCATCCGGCTGGCCAAAGACCTGGGCCTCCCGCTCGTCGCGACCAACGACCTCCACTACACGCACGCGGAGGACGCCAAGAGCCACGCCGCACTGCTGTGCGTGCAGTCCGGCTCGACGCTCGACGACCCGAACCGCTTCAAGTTCGACGCAGACGAGTTCTACCTGAAGACGCCGGAGCAGATGCGGCAGCTGTTCCGCGACTACCCCGACGCGTGCGACAACACCCTCGCGATCGCCGAGCGCTGCGACGTGAAATTCGACACGGCGGCCAACTACATGCCGCGGTTCCCCGTCCCGGAGGGCGAGACCGAGCAGACCTGGTTCGTCAAGGAGGTCGAGAAGGGTCTCGAGCAGCGCTACCCGAACGGCATCACGCCCGAGGTGCGCAAGCAGGCCGACTACGAGATCGGCGTCATCTCGCAGATGGGCTTCCCGGGCTACTTCCTCGTCGTCGCCGACTTCATCAACTGGTCGAAGCGAAACGGCATCCGCGTCGGCCCCGGCCGCGGCTCCGGCGCCGGCTCGATGGCCGCATACGCGATGCGGATCACCGACCTCGACCCGCTGCAGCACGGCCTCATCTTCGAGCGCTTCCTCAACCCCGACCGCGTCTCCATGCCCGACTTCGACGTCGACTTCGACGACCGTCGTCGCGGCGAGGTGATCAAGTACGTGACCGAGAAATACGGGTCCGAGCGCGTCGCGCAGATCGTCACGTACGGCACCATCAAGGCCAAGCAGGCGCTGAAGGACTCGGGACGCGTGCTCGGCTTCCCGTTCTCGATGGGCGAGAAGCTCACCAAGGCGATGCCGCCGCCCGTCATGGGCAAGGACATCCCGCTGACGGGCATTTTCGACAAGGACCACCCGCGCTACAAAGAGGCGGTCGACATCCGGGCGGTCGTCGAGACCGACCCGGAGGCGAAGACCGTCTTCGACACCGCGCTCGGGCTCGAGAACCTGAAGCGCCAGTGGGGCGTGCACGCGGCCGGCGTGATCATGTCGTCCGACCCGCTGATCGACGTCATCCCGATCATGAAGCGGGAGCAGGACGGCCAGATCGTCACGCAGTTCGACTATCCGGCCTGCGAGTCCCTCGGCCTGATCAAGATGGACTTCCTGGGGCTGCGCAACCTCACCATCATCAACGACGCCCTCGACAACATCCGCGACAACCGCGGAGAAGAGCTCGTGCTCGAAGACCTCGAGCTCGACGACCGGGCGGCGTACGAGCTGCTGTCGCGCGGAGACACCCTCGGCGTGTTCCAGCTCGACGGCGGCCCGATGCGCTCGCTGCTCCGCCTGATGAAGCCGGACAACTTCGAGGACATCTCGGCACTCATCGCGCTGTACCGGCCGGGCCCGATGGGCGCGAACTCGCACACCAACTACGCGCTCCGCAAGAACGGGCAGCAGGCGATCACGCCCATCCACCCGGAGCTCGCGGAGCCGCTCGCCGACATCCTCTCGACCAGCTACGGCCTCATCATCTACCAGGAGCAGGTGATGGCGATCGCGCAGAAGGTCGCCGGCTTCTCGCTCGGCCAAGCAGACATCCTGCGCCGCGCCATGGGCAAGAAGAAGAAGTCGGAGCTGGACAAGCAGTTCGAGGGCTTCTCGCAGGGCATGCAGGCCAACGGCTACTCGATGGACGCCGTCAACAAGCTCTGGGAGATCCTGCTCCCCTTCTCCGACTACGCGTTCAACAAAGCGCACTCGGCGGCGTACGGCGTCATCTCGTACTGGACGGCGTACCTCAAGGCCCACTACCCGGCGGAGTACATGGCCGCGCTGCTCACCAGCGTCGGCGACTCCAAGGACAAGATGGCGCTCTACCTCAACGAGTGCCGCCGCATGGGCATCAAGGTGCTCCCGCCGGACGTCAACGAGTCGAACCTGTACTTCGCCGCCGTCGGCGAGGACATCCGCTTCGGCATGGGCGCCGTCCGCAACGTCGGCGCGAACGTCGTCGAGGGCGTCCGGGAGGCCCGCGAGAGCAAGGGGCGCTTCGAGTCGTTCCACGACTTCCTCAACAAGGTGCCCATCCATGCGGCGAACAAGCGCACGGTGGAGTCGCTGATCAAGGCGGGCGCGTTCGACTCGCTCGGCCACACCCGGCGCGCGCTCGTCGAGGTCCACGAGGATGCGGTCGAGTCCGCCGTCAAGATCAAGCGGAACGAGGCGAACGGCGACGTCGGGTTCGACTTCGACAGTCTGTGGGGCGAGGACGAGGCGGCGCAGACGCAGCACCACATCCCGCAGCGGCCGGAGTGGGCGAAGCGCGACAAGCTGGCCTTCGAGCGCGAGATGCTCGGACTCTACGTCTCCGACCATCCGCTCGCCGGGCTGGAGCTGCAGCTGGCGAAGCTCGCCAGCACCGGGATCGCCGAGCTCGTGGCGTCGGAGAACATCCAGGACGGCGAGACGGTCACGATCGCGGGTCTCGTGACGAGTGTCCAGCACCGCGTGGCGAAGGCGTCCGGCAACCAGTACGGCATGATCCAGGTCGAGGACTTCGGCGGCGAGCTCACCGTGATGTTCATGGGCAAGGCGTACCAGGAGTACTCGCCGCAGCTGCAGGGCGACGCGATCGTGGTCGTCCGCGGCCGGGTGAGCCTGCGCGACGACGGGATGAACCTGCACGCGTTCTCGCTGATGACGCCGGACCTCGGACAGGCGGATGACTCCGGTCCGCTTGTCATCACGATGCCGGACCAGCGCGCGACGACCGATACCGTGGTGTCGCTCGGTGAGGTGCTGGCGCGGCATCCGGGCGAGAGCGAGGTGCGCCTCCGTCTCGTGAAGGGCCAGGTCGCGCGTGTCTTCGAGGTGCCGAAGCCGGTGAAGGTGAGCGCCGACCTCTACGGCGAGCTCAAGGGTCTGCTCGGCCCGCACTGCCTGGTCTGACGTCCGTCCCACCGCCGAGATGCGACATCATGTCGCACCTCGACGCGAGTGGCGACATGACGTCGCACCTCGATCGGTGTGGGAGGGACGCGAAGCGTCAGACGGGGGTGCCGGGGCGCCAGTAGGTGCGCTCGTGGTAGACCAGCGGCGCGTCGTCCTCGCCCAGGCCGCCCTGCTCGATCTGCACGATCACGACCGCGCTCTGGTGCACCTGGACGCGCTCGATGATGCGCCCGACCATCCAGGCCGTCGTGTCCTTGATGACCGGCAGCCCATGCGGCCCGCGGTACCAGTGGTCGCCGACGAACCGCTGGCTGTTGTCGCCGGAGAGCGTCTGGGCGACCTCGCGATTGCGCACGCCGAGGGTGTGGATGACGACCCGGTCGGTCTCCGCGATCGCCGGCCAGCTCGAGGCCGAGAGTGCCATGTTGAAGGTGGCGAGCGGCGGGACGGCGGCGAGCGACGCGAGCGACGTCGCGGTGAACCCGACGGGCGTGCCGTCCTCGCGCTGGGCCGTGACGATGGCCACCCCGGCCGCGTGGCGCCGGAACGTCTGCCGGAACGCCGCGAGGTCCGGGGTCGCGTCGCTGATGGCGCCGTCGGTGGGGTCGGGGGATGCGCTGTTCATACTGATGGATACAAGCCCGAATCTGTGTCGACCATTCCGCGGGGGAGGGACGTGCCCGAGCGGATAGGGTGGATGGGCCATGATCCAGACCATCGACCTCCGCGGTGTCCAGCCTACTCGCGCCGCCTTCCAGCGACTCGTGCCCCGTCCCGTCGTGGACGTCCAGGCGGCGATGTCGGTCGCCTCCGCGCTGATCGACGACGTCCGGCAGCGCGGGCTCGCCGCCCTCGCCGAGCAGGCCGAGCGCTTCGACGGGGCCGCCCCGGCCTCCGTCCGCGTTCCCCAAGCGGAGATCGACGCCGCTGTCGAGGCGCTTCCCGCCGACGTCCGTGAGGCGCTGGAGGAGGCGATAGCGCGCGTGCGCGAGGCGACGGCCGCGCAGGTCCCGCCGCCGGCCGAGACCGTCATCCGTCCCGGTGCCACGATCGTGCAGCGCTGGGAGCCCGTGGAGCGCGCCGGGCTGTACGTGCCGGGCGGCAAGGCCGTCTACCCGTCGAGCGTCGTCATGAACGCGGTGCCCGCACAGATCGCGGGCGTCGCCTCCGTCGCCATCGCGAGCCCTCCCCAGCGCGAGTTCGGGGGAGCGGTGCACCCGGTCATCCTCGGGGCCGCCGGTCTCCTCGGCATCGACGAGGTGTACGCGATGGGAGGTGCCGGTGCGATCGGCGCGCTGGCGTACGGCGTCGAAGAACTCGGCCTGGAGCCGGTCCAGGTCATCACCGGCCCCGGCAACATCTACGTGGCGGCCGCGAAGCGCGTCGTACGCGGTCAGGCGGGCATCGACTCCGAGGCCGGCACGACCGAGATCCTCGTGATCGCGGACGACACCGCGGACCCCGCCTACGTCGCGGCAGACCTGGTCTCGCAGGCGGAGCACGACGAGGCGGCCGCCTCCCTGCTGGTCACCGACAGCCCGGCGTTCGCCGAGCGCGTGGTGGCCGAGCTGGATGCGCTGGCCGGCGCGACCAAGCACGCCGAACGGGTGCGCACGGCCCTCGGCGGCCCGCAGTCCGCCGTGGTGCTCGTGGACGACCTCGCCGCGGCTGCAGCGTTCAGCAACGCCTACGGCCCGGAGCACCTGGAGCTGCAGACCACCGACCCGCAGGAGCTGCTGCGCTCCATCCGCAACGCCGGCGCCATCTTCCTCGGCCCGACGTCACCGGTGAGCCTCGGCGACTACCTGGCGGGGTCGAACCACGTGCTGCCGACCGGTGGACAGGCGCGTTTCTCGCCGGGTCTGGGCGCCTACTCCTTCCTCCGCCCGCAGCAGGTCGTCCAGTACGACCGCGACGCGCTGCGTGAGGTCGCCGACCGGATCGTGGCCCTGTCGACGGCGGAGGACCTCCCGGCGCACGGAGAAGCGGTCACCCAGCGGTTCCGCACCCGCTGAGCGATAGAATCCCTTCATGTTCTGCCCCTTCTGCCGTCACCCGGACTCCCGCGTCATCGACTCCCGGACGAGCGACGACGGGCTGTCGATCCGCCGTCGCCGGCAGTGCCCGGAATGCGGCCGCCGGTTCTCGACGACGGAGACGGCGAGCCTGAGCGTGATCAAGCGCAGCGGGGTGGCCGAGCCGTTCAGCCGCGAGAAGATCGTGCTCGGCGTGCGGAAGGCCTGCCAGGGCCGCCCGGTGACCGACTCGGATCTGGCCGTGCTGGCGCAGAAGGTCGAGGAGACCATCCGCTCGACCGGTGCGTCGCAGATCGAGGCCAACGACATCGGCCTCGCGATCCTGCCGGAGCTGCGCGAGCTCGACGAGGTGGCGTACCTGCGGTTCGCCAGCGTCTACCAAGGGTTCGACTCGCTCGACGACTTCGAGGCCGCCATCCGCTCCCTGCGGCTGGCGCATGCGGAGCCTGCCGGCGCTCCTTCCTGAACCTCGGTCGCAGGCTCCCTCGGCGCTGGGGCCGCGGCATCGCTCCGCGCTGCCCTGAGCTCCACCGCGCGGAGCCGGTCGAGGTCGAGTGGCCGGGCCGGGTATTCTTCTACCGGCATGTATCGCGCACTCTTCGACCTCGTCCTGTCCCGGCTCGACCCCGAGCGGGCCCATCACCTCGCGTTCGTGGTGATCCGCGCCCTCCCGGCCGTCGGCCTCGGCGGGCTGACCCGCCGGTTCACGGCACCGGATCCGTCTCTCGCCGTCGAGGCGCTCGGGCTGCGGTTCGACTCACCGTTCGGCGTGGCGGCCGGCTTCGACAAGGACGGTGAGGGCGTCCTCGGCCTCGGCGCGCTCGGCTTCGGCCACGTCGAGGTCGGCACGATCACCGCGCGCCCGCAGCCCGGCAACGACAAGCCGCGGCTGTTCCGCCTCATCCCGGACCGCGCCGTGATCAACCGGATGGGCTTCAACAACCACGGCGCCGGTGCGGCGGCCAATCGGCTGCTCCGGGTGCGCCGTTCGGCGAAGCGTCCCGTGCTCGGCGTGAACATCGGCAAGTCGCGGGTCGTCGCCGTCGAAGACGCCACGGAGGACTATCTGACCAGCGCCCGCGCGCTCGCCCCGGTCGCCGACTACCTGGTGGTCAACGTCAGCTCCCCGAACACGCCGGGGCTCCGCGGCCTGCAGGAGCTGGAGCTGCTCGGCCCGCTCCTCACCGCGGTGAAGGAGGTCGCCGGTGCGACGCCGCTGCTGGTCAAGATCGCGCCAGATCTCACCGACGACCAGGTCGAGCGCATCGCGCGCCTGGCCGTCGAGCTCGGGCTCGCGGGCATCATCGCCACCAACACCACGATCTCGCGGGAGGGTCTCCGCACCGACCCCGCCGTCGTGGCGGCGGCGGGCGCCGGCGGGCTGAGCGGCGCCCCGCTCGCGGCGCGGTCCCTCGAGGTGCTCCGACTCATCCGCGCCGTCGTACCGGCCGAGCTCTGCGTCATCTCCGTCGGGGGCGTCGAGACCGCGGAGGACGTGCAGGAGCGCCTGGATGCGGGAGCGACCCTCGTGCAGGGCTACACGGCGTTCCTTTACCGCGGCCCGCTCTGGGCCCGGCAGATCAACCGGGGGCTGCTACGCCTCCGGCGTCCCCTGGTGGAAGCGTAGGCGCCAGCGGCCCGAGCTGCGCACCCAGAGGGAGCTCCGCAGGGTCGCGCCGCGCGCATCCGTCGTCCGTGCGGTGAGCAGCAGCGTCTCTGGCGCGACGCGGTCGACGGCCAGCAGCTCCATCGCCGCGGCCGGGTCGTCGTCGACGGCCAGCTCGGAGATCAGCGCGTCCCGGCCCCACAACCGGCCCGAACGCCCGATCTCCTCGAACGAGGGATGCAGCAGCTCGGCGAGCCGGGAGGCATCCGAGCGGACCGCGGGCTCCAGCAGCTCGCGCTCCAATCGCGCGACGACCTGCTCGTCCGTCTCCTCGGCGGCGAGGTCGGCGAAGAGGTCGAGTTCGACGGAGGCGTCCTGCGGCGCGGGGGCGGCGACGGCCGCAGCGGGTGCGGCAGTGGCCGCAGCGGCAGCGGGTGCCGGCTCCTCGGCGACGACCGCACGACCGGGCCACCCCGGGCCGATCGGGATGGGGTCGCCCTTCTGATACGCGAGGGCGACGGCGCGCGCCCGCTCGTCCGCCGCCTCGTTCAGCTCATGACCGGCGTGTCCCTTGACCCACTCGAACCGGTAGCTCCGGCCCTGCAGGGCGCGGTCGAGGCGCTCCAGCAGCTCGCGGTTCAGGACGGGGGCGCCGTCGGCCTTGCGCCAGCCCTTGCGCTTCCAGCCCGGCATCCACTTGGTCACCGCGTTGATCACATACTGGCTGTCGCAGAAGATGTGCAGGTCGTCGCCGAGGTGGGCGGTCGCCTCCAGCAGGTCGATGACCGCCATGAGCTCGCCCTGGTTGTTGGTGCCGTGCGGCCAGCCTCCCGCCGACCAGTGGTCGTCGTCCACGTACCAGGCCCAGCCGGCCGGGCCGGGGTTGCCGAGGGCGGAGCCGTCCGCCGCCGCGACGATCGCCACGTCAGCTCGGGAACTGGCCGCGCTTGACCTGCGGCTTCGGCAGGCGCATGACCCGCAGCTGCAGAGCGCGCATCGCGGCGTACCAGCGCAGTCCGCGCTCCACCTTCGTCGCGCCGAACTTGGCGCCGATGCGCCTGCGCACCAGGAAGCCGAGCGCGATGCAGTCGATGACCGCGATCAGGAAGAAGCCCCAGAGCGCGAAGAGGCCGTACACCTGCATCTCCGGCCACGGCAGGAACGTCAGGATGATGACGATCAGCATCACCGGGATGAGGAACTCGCCGATCGAGAACCGGGCGTCGACATAGTCGCGCACGTACCGGCGCTGGGGTCCGCGGTCGCGTGCGGTCAGGTAGCGGTCGTCGCCGGCCGCCATGCCGATGCGCGCCTTCTCGCGCGCCTCCGCCTGCTTCTGCCGGGCGACGCGTGCCGCTTCCTTGCGGTCCGTCGGCACCAGCGGGCGCTTGCGGGCGGCCTCCTGCTGGCGGCGGGAGGGCGTCGGTGCGCCCTTGCCCTGCTTCAGCCGGGCAGCCGTCTCTTCGGGGGTCTCGGCGGCGGGCGTCTCCGCCTCGCTCGCCGCATTCTGTCGTTTCGCCAACTTCGAGCCTTCGCTTGTGGGGTCCGCTTAAGATTACCCGCATGACAGACAGCCAGCAGACCCCTGTTCCCACGGCCGCTGACGACACGGCGGACGGTTCGGCCCCCGGCGTCGAGGCGAAGGTCCGCGCCGCGGTCGAGGCGGGGTTGCCGTCGGCCGTCGCCGACCTCTCGAAGCTCGTCCGCATCCCGTCGGTGTCGTGGTCCGCGTTCGACCCCGAGAACGTGCGCCGCAGTGCCGACGCGGTCGCCGCCCTCCTCACCGACACCGGGATGTTCGACACCGTCGAGGTCAAGCAGGCGCCGATCGGCGTCGGCGACACGCTCGGGCAGCCGGCCGTGCTGGCGACGCGGGCCGCGAGGAACGGGCGACCCACCGTCCTGCTCTACGCCCACCACGACGTCCAGCCGGAGGGCGACGAGGCGAACTGGGACACCCCGCCGTTCGAGCCGACCGTGCGCGGCGACCGCCTCTACGGCCGCGGGGCGGCCGACGACAAGGCGGGCGTCATGGCGCACGTGGCGAGCGTGCGGGCGCTGCGCGACGTGCTGGGCGACGACCTCGAGGTCGGCCTCGCCGTCTTCATCGAGGGGGAGGAGGAGTTCGGCTCCCGCTCCTTCGCGAACTTCCTGGAGCAGAACGCGGCCGCCCTGGCCGCCGACGTCATCGTGGTCGCCGACTCCGACAACGTCGATGTGAACACCCCCGCGCTGACCGTGTCGCTCCGCGGCAACGTCACGTTCCGCCTCACCGTCTCGACGCTCGAGCACGCCTCGCACTCGGGCATGTACGGGGGAGCGGCTCCGGATGCGATGCTCGCGCTGGTGAAGCTCCTCGCCACCCTGCACGACGACGACGGCGCGGTGGCGGTCGACGGCCTCACCTCGTACGATGCCGCGGCGGAGCCGCCGGCGTTCACGGAGGAGCAGCTCGCCGAGGACGCCGCCTTCCTCCCGGGCGTCACCAGTGTCGGACGGGGCCCGATCCTGTCGCGGATGTGGTCGCAGCCGACCATCACGGTCACCGGGATCGACGCACCGAGCGTGGCCAACGCGTCCAACACCCTGCTCCCGGGCGTCGCCGTGCGGATCAGCTCCCGCGTCGCACCGGGCCAGCCCGCCCGTGAGGCCTACGAAGCGCTCGAGCGCCACCTGCGCGCGCACGCGCCGTTCGGCGCGCACATCGCGATCGACGATGTCGACCTCGGCGACCCCTTCCTCGTCGACACGGACGGCTGGGCGGCGACGGAGGCGAAGCGCGCGATGACCGACGCCTGGGGCGCCGAGGCGGTGGAGACCGGCATCGGCGGCTCCATCCCGTTCATCGCCGACCTCGTCCGCGAGTTCCCGGAGGCGCAGATCCTCGTCACCGGGGTCGAGGACCCGGACACGCGCGCCCACAGCCCCAACGAGTCGCTGCACCTGGGCGTGTTCAAGCGCGCCGTGCTGACCGAGGCGCTGCTGCTCGCGCGGCTCGACGGGCGCACGGCATCCTGAGCGGATCCCGCGGTCTGCCGAATTTCCAGCTCGGCGACGTACAATCGACCCAGATTTCGTTCCGAAGTCCCGTTTCGTCCTTGTGAGGAGTCCCATGACCGACACAACGCTGACCGCGACCAAGGCCCACGGAGTCGGCCTGACCGACGCCGCGGCATCCAAGGTCAGGAGCCTGCTCGAGCAGGAGGGCCGTGACGACCTGCGTCTGCGCGTCGCCGTCCAGCCCGGCGGATGCTCGGGTCTGATCTACCAGCTGTACTTCGACGAGCGCATGCTCGACGGAGACGCGACCGTCGACTTCGACGGGGTGGAGGTCATCGTCGACAAGATGAGCGTTCCGTACCTCGACGGCGCGACGATCGACTTCGAAGACACGATCCAGAAGCAGGGATTCACGATCGACAACCCCAACGCGACCGGTTCCTGCGCGTGCGGAGACTCCTTCCACTGAGCGCCGTATAGCACAGAGAAACACATCGGGCCGCCCTCCACAGGGCGGCCCTTTTGTTCGGATCAGGGTGTCAGTCGGAGTAGGGTAGACACAGCCACATACAGTTGCATGTGAACTGTCCAGTAGTCACTCGAAAGGTCACCGGTGCGTCACAATCGCCGTCTCCGATGGGCTGCCATCCCGATCGCCGCGACGCTCGTCGTGGCACTCGCGGGCTGCACGCAGGCTCAGCTGCACGGATTCCTCCCGGGCTTCGTCGAGGGCGAGCCGCCCGTCACGAACCACACCGACCGCATCAGCGGCCTCTGGGTGACCAGCTGGATCGTCCTGCTCATCGTCGGCATCATCGTCTGGGGCCTCACGCTCTGGGCGGTCATCGTGTACCGCCGCCGGAAGGGCCAGACCGGCCTCCCGGTGCAGCTGCGCTACAACATGCCGATCGAGATCTTCTACACGATCGTGCCGCTCATCCTGGTGCTCGGCTTCTTCGCCTTCACGGCGCGCGACCAGAACGCGATCGAGAAGCCGTACGCGAACCCGGACGTCAAGATCCAGGTGTACGCGAAGCAGTGGGCGTGGGACTTCAACTACGTCAGCGACAACGTCTACGACCCGGGAATCCAGGTCCAGCCGGATGACAACAGCGCCACCCCCGGATCGGTCCAGGAGGGCGAGGTCCCGACCCTGTACCTGCCCGAGAACAAGAAGATCACGATCCAGCTCGACTCGCGCGATGTGATCCACTCGTTCTGGGTGCCGGCGATGCTCTACAAGAAGGACGTCATCCCGGGCAAGACCAACTACATGTACTTCGAGACGACCGACCGCACGGGCACCTTCGTCGGCAAGTGCGCCGAGCTCTGCGGCGAGTACCACTCGGCCATGCTCTTCAACGTCAAGATCGTGCCGCAGTCGGAGTACGACGCACACATCAAGAGCCTCCGCGACCAGGGCTACGAGGGTCAGCTGGGCTCCGAGTACGACCGCAACCAGAACCTGCCCGGAACGGGCGCCCCGCAGGGCAACGAGTAGGACGCACAGATGACGACGACAGCACCGGCACCGGGAGCCACCGCCGCCCCCAAGCCAGCGCCCACGATCCTCACCGCGAACGGTGTGGAGCGCAAGGGCAACATCCTCGTGAACTACATCACGTCGACGGACCACAAGACCATCGGGTACATGTACCTGGTCTCGTCGTTCGTGTACTTCCTCATCGGCGGCGTGATGGCGCTGATCATCCGCGCCCAGCTCTTCGAGCCGGGCCTGCAGGTGGTGGCGACGAAGGAGCAGTACAACCAGCTCTTCACCATGCACGGCACGATCATGCTGCTCATGTTCGCGACGCCGCTCTTCGCCGGCTTCGCCAACGTGCTCATGCCGCTGCAGATCGGCGCACCGGACGTGGCGTTCCCGCGTCTGAACGCGCTGGCGTACTGGTTCTACTCGTTCGGATCGCTCATCGCGGTCGCCGGCTTCCTCACCCCGCAGGGCGCCGCGTCGTTCGGCTGGTTCGCCTACGCACCGCTCTCGAGCACGACGTTCTCTCCGGGGATCGGCGGCAACCTCTGGGTGGTGGGCCTCGGCCTCTCGGGCTTCGGCACCATCCTCGGCGCGGTGAACTTCATCACCACGATCATCACGATGCGCGCGCCGGGCATGACCATGTTCCGCATGCCGATCTTCACCTGGAACACCCTGGTGACCTCGATCCTCGTGCTGATGGCCTTCCCTGTCCTCGCCGCGGCCATGTTCGCCCTCGCGGCCGACCGCGTGTTCGACGCGCACATCTACGACGCGGCCAACGGCGGAGCCCTGCTCTGGCAGCATCTCTTCTGGTTCTTCGGGCATCCCGAGGTGTACATCATCGCTCTGCCGTTCTTCGGCATCGTGTCCGAGATCTTCCCGGTGTTCAGCCGGAAGCCGATCTTCGGGTACAAGACCCTGGTGTACGCGACGATCGCCATCGCCGCCCTCTCCGTGACGGTGTGGGCGCACCACATGTACGTCACCGGCTCGGTTCTGCTGCCGTGGTTCTCGTTGATGACGATGCTCATCGCCGTTCCGACCGGCGTGAAGATCTTCAACTGGATCGGCACCATGTGGCGGGGGTCGCTGACCTTCGAGTCGCCCATGCTCTGGTCCATCGGCTTCCTGATCACGTTCACCTTCGGCGGTCTGACCGGCGTCATCCTCGCGTCGCCGCCGCTCGACTTCCACGTGTCCGACACGTACTTCGTGGTCGCGCACTTCCACTACGTGGTCTTCGGAACCGTCGTGTTCGCCATGTTCGCCGGCTTCTACTTCTGGTGGCCGAAGTGGACGGGCAAGATGCTCAACGACCGGCTGGGCAAGTGGCACTTCTGGCTGCTGTTCATCGGCTTCCACACGACGTTCCTCATCCAGCACTGGCTGGGAGTCGTGGGCATGCCGCGCCGGTACGCCACGTACCTGCCGTCCGACGGCTTCACCTGGATGAACCAGGTCTCGTCGATCGGCGCCGGCATCCTCGCGATCTCGATGATCCCGTTCTTCGTGAACGTGTACCTGACGGCGCGCAACGCGCCCAAGGTCACGGTCAACGACCCGTGGGGCTACGGCCGTTCGCTCGAGTGGGCGACCAGCTGCCCGCCGCCGCGCCACAACTTCACGTCGATCCCGCGCATCCGTTCGGAGTCGCCTGCGTTCGACCTGAACCACCCCGAGGCGGGCATCCCGATCGGCGTGGGTCCCGCGAAGGACGCCCCCGACGCCCCTGTGCACGACGTCGCGAACGACGAGGTGAAGTAACCCATGCGCGCCAATGCCATCCTGTTCTGGATCCTGTCGGCCTTCTTCCTGCTCTCGGCGGTGGTCTACACGCTGTGGAACCTGCTCGACGAGATGCACCGCAACGTCGAGTGGGTCGGCACCGTCGCCCTGCTGCTGAGTGCGATCCTCGCCGCGTTCATCGCGTTCTACGTCGGCCGCTCCCACGCCTCCCAGGGGGGAGAGCTGCCGGAGGATCGCCTCGACGCGAACATCGACGACGGCGACCCGGAGCTCGGCAACTTCAGCCCGTGGAGCTGGTGGCCGGTCTCCCTCGCCTTCGGCGCGGGTCTGGTCATCCTCGGCCTCGCGGTCGGCTTCTGGATCTGCTACATCGGCGTGGCCTTCAGCCTCGTCTGCATCGTCGGCTGGGTCTACGAGTACTACCGCGGATACTTCGCGCGCTGACGCGCGCCGTCCGCGCCTGCTGAGGGCCGTCTCCCACGGGAGGCGGCCCTCACTGCGTCTCCGGGCATGCTCGCGCCGGCCCCGCCTGACGAAGGCGCCTCCTGCGGCCATCCCTCCTGCCTGATGTCTCCGGCGGCGGGCGCTACTGCCCGGCCGGCAGCCTCGTCTGTGGGACGCAACATGCCGCTATCCTGACGACATAGCGGCGTGTCGCGACCCATGGATGGCGCCGTCGTGGGCGACGAGGTGGCGTCTCCAACTGCCGCTGCGCCGAGTGCGGCGTCGCGCCGTCCCGTCCGCCGTTCGGCGCCCGGGGGATGCAACGCGCTCTGTGGGACGCAACACGCCGCTATCCCGCCGTCGTAACGGCGTGTTGCGACCCGCGAGTGGGCCGGACGTCGCGCGCGCTGCGCCGGGCTCGGCTGGCCATCCAGTGGACGCAACACGCCGTGGCTGCGTCGCGACGTGCGGCATGTTGCGTCCACTGGATGGCGAGGACGCCGCCGACGAGACGGACGGAGCAGGCTGCGTCAGCGGCGGGTGAAGCGGAGGACGTCGACGGATACGCGCGTCGCGTCGACCTCGGACGGGACGACCGCCGCCGCGGCCGCGTGGCGCGCCGACGGCCCCATGCCCGCCAGAGCCTCACGCAAAGAGGGCGTGAGCGCGAGGTCGTACGCGACCGGTTCGCGCGTCAGGAGGGCGTACAGGGGCTCTGCGGTGGCGATGACGTCGTCCGCCTTGTCGGAGGGGATGTCGAGCATGCTCCCGGTGGCGCGAAGCGAACCGAGATGCTCGGTGCGGGGGACCACCACGACGAGGGTTCCCCCGGGACGCAGGACGCGACGGAACTCGGGAAGGTTGCGCGGCGCGAACACGTCGAGCACGGTGTCGGCCGAGTCCGAGCGCACGGGCAGCGGGCGCCAGGTGTCGGCGACGAGGCCGTCCACCCGATCCGACGAGCGCACGGCACGAGCGACCGCCTGCGCGGACAGGTCCATAGCGAGCCCCACGGCTTGCGGCAGGGACGACAGGGCAGCGCGGAGGTAGTGGCCGGTCCCGGCGCCCGCATCCAGCACCCGCGACCCGACGGCGGACGCCGCCACGGCGTCGGCGATGGGGGAGTAGGCGCCGCCCTCGAGCACGAGGTCGCGCGCATCCAGCATCTCGGTGGTGTCGCCCAGGTGCTTGGTGCCTCCGCCGAGGAGGGAGACGTAGCCGCGCTTGTTGACGTCGTGACGGTGCCCGTTCGCACATCCCAGCGTCAGGCGGTCGACCGGCTCCAGATCAGCCTCGCAGACGGGGCAGCGCAGCCATGCGGCGAGCCGGGACAGATCAGCGGACATGGGCAGCCCCTCGGTCGAAGGAACAGGAGACAACGGGCGGGAACGCGAAAGCGCCGGCGCGAATGAACGCACCGGCGCTTCCGACGGAGGCGGGCCTCAGTGGTGGTCGTGGCCCGACTCGAGCTCGTTCCGGGTCGGCGGAACGATGCGGTCCTCGAAGAACCAGCGGGACAGGCCCGCGCGGACCCGGTTCGCCGCCGTGATCTTGCCCCGTCGGTTCGGACGCAACATCAGCGGCTCGTACGACTCGAACGACACCAGACGCCAGCGCTCGTAGTCGCTGAGCTGCTCGTGCACCTCGATGAACTCACCGCCGGGCAGCTTCACGATGCGGCCGGTCTCGAAGCCGTGGAGGGCGATCGAGCGGTCCTTCTTCTGCAGCGCGAGGCAGACGCGCTTCGTCACGAAGTACGCGATCACCGGCCCGACGAACAAGAGCGCCTGCAGGGTGTGGATGACACCCTCCATCGTCAGCTTGAAGTGCGTCGCGATGATGTCGGAGCTCGCCGCCGCCCAGAAGACCGCGTAGAACGTGACGCCGGCAGCGCCGATCGCCGTGCGGTTCGCGGCGTTGCGCGGACGGTCCAGGATGTGGTGCTCGCGCTTGTCGCCGGTGATCCACGCCTCGAGGAACGGATAGATCATGACCGTCACGATGAACAGACCGAGGATCGCCACCGGGATGATGATGTTGAACGACCAGGTGCGGTCGAGCCAGACGAACTCCCAGCCCGGCGGCACCAGGCGCAGGGCGCCGTCGGCGAAGCCGATGTACCAGTCCGGCTGCGTTCCCGCGGACACCGGGGAGGGGTCGTACGGGCCGTAGTTCCAGATCGGGTTGATCGTGAACAGCGAGGCCATCAGCACCAGGACGCCGAAGACGATGAAGAAGAAGCCGCCGGCCTTCGCCGCGTACACCGGGAGGACCGGGTAGCCGACGACGTTGCCCTGCGTGCGCCCGGGAGCCGCGTACTGCGTGTGCTTGTGGATGACCACGAACATGAGGTGCAGCGCGATGAACGCCACCACGAACGCGGGCAGCAGCAGGATGTGCAGCGTGTACAGGCGGCCGACGATCGCCGTTCCGGGGAACTCGCCTCCGAAGAGCAGGAACGAGATCCAGGTCCCGACCACCGGCAGGCCCTTGATGAGACCGTCGATGATGCGGAGGCCGTTGCCCGAGAGCAGGTCGTCGGGGAGCGAGTAGCCGGTGAAGCCCTCGGCCATGGCCAGGATGAAGAGCACGAAGCCGATCACCCAGTTGAGCTCACGCGGCTTGCGGAACGCGCCCGTGAAGAAGATGCGGAGCATGTGCAGGCCGATGGACGCCACGAACAGCAGGGCCGCCCAGTGGTGGATCTGACGGACCAGCAGACCGCCGCGCACCTCGAACGAGATGTTCAGCGTGCTCTGCATCGCCGAGGACATCTCGATGCCCTTCAGCGGCACGTACGAGCCGTTGTAGGTGACCTCGGCCATCGACGCCTGGAAGAAGAACGTCAGGAACGTTCCGGACAGCAGGATGACGATGAAGCTGTAGAGCGCGACCTCACCGAGGAGGAACGACCAGTGGTCGGGGAAGATCTTGCGACCGAACTCCTTGACGGCGCCTGAGATGCTGGTGCGGTCTTCGAGGTAGTTCGCGGCTGCCGCCGTGAAGCCACCCTTCTTGGCCGTCGTCGTTGCCGCGGGTGCGGCGGTCGTGGTGCTCAATGGCGCTCCCAGAAGCTTGGGCCGACAGGCTCGGTGAAGTCGCTGCGCGCGACCAGGTAGCCATCGGCGTCGACGGTGATCGGCAGCTGCGGCAACGGCCGCTTCGCCGGTCCGAAGATGACCTGCGCTTCGTGCGTGATGTCGAACTGCGACTGGTGGCACGGGCAGAGCAGGTGGTGGGTCTGCTGCTCGTAGAGCGCCACCGGGCACCCGACGTGCGTGCAGATCTTGGAGTAGGCGACGATGCCGTCGTAGTTCCAGTTCTCACGGCCCTTGGACACGTGCAGGTCCTCGGGCTTGAGGCGCATGAGGAGCACGGCCGCCTTGGCCTTCTCCTCCAGCATGTTCTCGGCCTCGTTGAGGCCCTCGGGGATCACGTGGAACGCGCTGCCGAGAGTCACATCCGACGCCTTGATCGGGGTTCCGGTTGGGTCGCGGGTGAGCCGGACGCCCTTCGCCCACATCGTGTTCGAGAGCAGCTCCACCGGGTCCTCGTTCTCGGGCGCGAGGCCGCGGAACAGGACGACGGCGGGGAGCGGGAACGCGATCAGCGCGCCGATGAGGCTGTTGCGCACGAGCGTGCGCCGGCTGAAGCCGGACTCCTCGTCGGCCTGGCGGAAGATCTCGGCGGCACGCTCGGTGGTCGCCTCGCTGCCGCGCACCGGGTGACGGAGGTCGACGCCCTCCTTCTCGTGCATGAGCGCCTTGCCCCAGTGGACGGCGCCGATGCCGATCGCGAGGAGCGCGAGCGCTCCTCCGATGCCGATGAACAGGTTGTTCAGGCGGACCGAGCCGGGGTCGCCGTCGACGATCGGGAAGGCGAGGTAGGCGGCGACCGCCCACACCGAGCCTGCGATCGACAGGTAGAACAGCGTGTAGACGGTGCGCTCGGCGCGCCGTTCCTTCCGCGGGTCGAGGTCGGTGACGCGCGGGCGGTGAGGCGGGAAGCCGGGGTTCTCGACGGCGTCGCGGATGATCACCGCCGTCCCGGGGTCGCCGGTGCGGTGCGCCTCAGACGAACTGGCGGGCGTCAGCTCGCGACCGCCGTTCTCGTCCTGTGCCATTGCTCTCCTTCTTACGCTGTGGTTCGTGCCTGTGCGGGCCGACTAGTTGGCCAAGTGGCTAATTGGATTTGGCCGTGATCCACACGGTGAGGGCGACGATGGCGCCCAGACCGAAGATCCAGAGGAACAGGCCCTCGGCGACCGGGCCGAGATTGCCCAGCTCGAAGCCGCCCGGGGACGGGTTGTTCTGGATGTACTTCAGGTACGTGATGATGTCGGCCTTGCCCTGCGGCGTGATGTTCAGGTCGTTGAACACCGGCATGTTCTGCGGGCCGGTGACCATGGCCTCGTAGATGTGCTTCGCGGTGACGCCGGTCAGCGGCGGGGCGTACTTGCCCTCGGTGAGCGCTCCACCCGCGCCGGCCACGTTGTGGCACATCGCGCAGTTGATGCGGAACAGCTCGGCGCCGTGGGCGGCGTCGCCCTTCCCGTCGAGGAACTTCTGCTCCGGGATGGACGGCCCGGGGGCGAGGGAGGAGACGTAGTCGGCGAGTGCCTTGACCTGCTCGTCCGTGAACTGGACCGGCTTCTCCTGCGCCTGCGGGCCCTGCATCTGCATGGGCATGCGGCCGGTGCCGACCTGGAAGTCGACGGCGGCGGCGCCGACGCCGATCAGGCTCGGAGCCACCGAGCTGCCCTGGGCGTCGAGCCCGTGGCAGGTGGCGCAGTTGGCCTGGAAGAGCTTCTTGCCCTCGTCGACCGAGTTCTGGCTGGCGGCGGCGACCTGCGGCTCGGCGGATGCGGTCGTCGTCGTGAACGCGGCGTACGCACCGCCGGTCAGGCCGAGGCCGATCGCGAGCAGCGCGACGGTGGCCAGCGGGTGCCGGCGGCCGGCCTTGCGGGCGGGCTTGCCCGTTCGGGGCTGGGTGGCCGGGCGGGGGTTTTTCGGACGCATGGGGTGAAGAACGCTCCTGTTTCCTATCGGATGATGTAGATGACCGCGAACAGTCCGATCCACACGACGTCGACGAAGTGCCAGTAGTACGAGACGACGATGGCGCTCGTCGCCTCCTTGTGGCCGAAGATCTTGACCGCGAACGCGCGGCCGATCACGAGCAGGAACGCGATGAGGCCGCCCGTGACGTGGAGGGCGTGGAAGCCCGTTGTCAGGTAGAACGCCGATCCGTAGGCGTTGGAGCTGAGGGAGATGCCCTCGGAGACGAGGGTCGCGTACTCCAGCACCTGGCCGGAGACGAAGATCGCGCCCATGAGGTAGGTCAGCGTGAACCACTCGACCATGCCCCAGCGCCAGAACTGCAGGATGCCGCCGGCGCGGCGCGGCTGCATGCGCTCGGCCGCGAACACCCCGAACTGGCAGGTGACCGAACTCAGGACCAGGATGATCGTGTTCGTCAGCGCGTACGGCACGTTGAGGTGCTGCGTCTCGGCGGCCCAGAGATCGGGGGACGTGGACCGGAGGGTGAAGTAGATCGCGAAGAGCCCCGCGAAGAACATCACCTCCGAGCCGAGCCACACGATCGTGCCGACGGCCACGACATTGGGCCGGTTGATCGCCGGCGCACTCGCTGAGGGAGAAATGGAGGTGCTCGTCACGTAACCCATTATGGCTGAAAAGGTGCCCTGGTTTTCCCACCTGCGAGGCGTGAATCGACCCGAATTGCGGTTAGGACAGCCTTACCGGCCGCAGATCGACCGCTATCGCCGTGGCGTGTTGCCCGCCGATAGGATCGCTTCATGGTCCACACGCAGTCCTGGTCGTCCGTGCTGACGTCTCTCCTGGCGGGGGAGCACCTGAGCGTGGCGGACGCGGCCTGGGCCATGGACGAGGTGATGACTGGCGAGGCGACGGACGCCCAGCTGGCGGCGTTTCTCATCGCGCTGCGCGCCAAGGGCGAGACGGTGGATGAGATCGTCGGGTTCCGCGACGCGATCCTCGACCACGCCGTCCCGCTCGTCGTCGACCCGATGGCCCTCGACATCGTCGGCACAGGAGGCGACCGGTTCGGCACGGTGAACGTGTCGACGACGGCCTCGATCGTGGCCGCCGCCGCCGGCGTTCCCGTCATCAAGCACGGGAACCGCGCGGCGAGCTCGTCATCCGGCTCCTCGGATGTGCTCGCCGCCCTCGGCATCGACCTGACGCTCCCCGCGGACCGGGTCGCCGAGGTGCTGAAGAAGGTCGGCATCACGTTCGCCTTCGCGAGCGCGTTCCACCCGGGATTCGCCCACGCCGGTCCGGTCCGCGCCCAGCTGGGCGTCCCCACCGTCTTCAACTACCTCGGACCGCTCTGCAACCCGGCGCGCCCCGAGGCGTCCGCGGTCGGCGTCGCGACGCTCGACCGCATCCCGCTCATCGTCGGCGTGTTCCAGACCCGCGGGGCCACCGCGCTGGTCTTCCGCGGCGACGACGGGCTCGACGAGCTGTCGACCACCGGTCACAGCCACGTCTGGGAGGTCTCTCGGGGCCTCGTCACCGAGCACGACATCGACCCGCGCGATCTGGGCATTCCCCGCGCGCGCATCGACGATCTGCTCGGGAAGGACGCCGCGTACAACGCGGCGGTCGTGCGTGCCGTGCTCGCGGGCGAAGAAGGCCCCGTGCGCGACATCGTCCTGCTCAACGCGGCGGCCGGGCTCGTGTCCTTCGAGCTCGCGTCCGACCCGTCGAGGGTCCAGGAATCCATCCTGGATCGGTTCCGTTCGCAAATGGCGGTCGCTGCCCGAGCGATCGACTCCGGGGCTGCGGCCGCGAAGCTCGACGAGTGGGTGGCGGCGACGCACTGACACGGTGGAGCATTCCACTGGAATGGAAGGAAGGGTTTCGATGAAGAAGCTCATCAACGACGTCCCGGACGTCGTGGCCGAGTCCCTCGCGGGCTTCGGCCGAGCGCACGCGGACATCGTGAAGGTGTCCCAGGATCCGCGCTTCGTCTCCCGGGCCGACGGCCCGGTGCAGGGCAAAGTCGGTCTCGTCAGCGGCGGTGGCAGCGGCCACGAGCCGCTCCACGCCGGCTTCGTGGGCAAGGGGATGCTGGACGCGGCCGTGCCTGGCGAGGTCTTCACCTCGCCGACGCCTATGCCGATCGTCGAGGCCACCAAGGCCGCGGACGGCGGCGCCGGTGTCCTCCACATCGTCAAGAACTACACGGGCGACGTGCTCAACTTCGAGACGGCTGCCGACCTGGTGGCCGCGGAGGGCATCACCGTCCGCTCCGTGGTGACCAACGACGACGTCGCCGTGCAGGACTCCCTGTACACCGCCGGCCGGCGCGGCGTCGCGGGCACCGTCCTCGTCGAGAAGATCGCCGGGGCGGCTGCCGACCGCGGAGACGACCTCGACGCGGTCACGGCCGTCGCCGAGCGCGTCAACGCGAACGTCCGCTCGATCGGCCTCGCCCTGACGGACGGCACGGTGCCGCACGCCGGCGAGCCCGGTTTCGTGCTCCCCGAGGACGAGATCGAGTTCGGCGTCGGCATCCACGGCGAGCCGGGGCGCGAGCGCATCAAGCTGGAGCCGGCCGATCGCCTGGTCGACCGGATGATGGATGCGATCCTCACCGACCTCTCCTTCGACGGCTCGCAGGTGCTGCTGTTCGTGAACGGCATGGGCGGGACACCGCTGTCGGAGCTGTACATCCTGTTCCGTCGTGCGGCCGAAGTGCTCGACGAGCGCGGCATCACGCTCAGCCGCTCGCTCGTGGGCAACTACGTGACGTCGCTCGAGATGCAGGGCGCATCCATCTCGCTCCTGAAGCTGGACGACGAGCTGACGCAGCTGTGGGACGCGCCCGTCCACACCGCGGCGCTCCGCTGGGGCCTGTAGCAAGCCGGAACCGACAATGAGGAGGACGCGTCGATGACGCTGGACACGAACTGGGTGAGGCAGTGGATCTCCGCCGCGGCGGAATCCATCGGCGAGCACAAGCAGGAGCTGAACACGCTCGACCGGGAGATCGGCGACGGCGACCACGGCGAGAACATGGACCGCGGGCTGCGCGCATCGGTCATCGCGCTGGAGAAGCTGCCGGACGACACCACGCCGAACGCGGCCCTGCGGTCGGTCGCCATGACCCTGATCTCGACGGTGGGAGGTGCGTCCGGTCCGCTCTACGGCACGGCGTTCCTCAAGGCGGCGGATCCCGTCGGGGACGCCGCCGCGATCGACGAGGCGTCGCTCGTCGCGGCCCTGACGGCCGCGCGCGACGGCATCGTGTCCCGCGGAAAGGCCGAACCCGGCGACAAGACCATGATCGACGCGTGGACGCCGGCGGTCGACGCCGCTGCGGCCGCCCAGGAGTCCGGGGCCTCGGCCGCCGGCATCCTGGCGGCCGCGGCGGAGGCCGCCGAGAAGGGAGCGGTGGCCACCGAGCCGCTCGTCGCCCGGAAGGGGCGTGCGAGCTACCTCGGCGAGCGGTCGGCCGGGCACCGCGACCCGGGCGCCCAGTCGACCGCGCTGCTCCTGCGGGCTGCGGCGCAGACCGCCGAGGCGGCCGGATGACCGCGAAGGTCGGCGTCGTCTTCGTCTCGCACAGTTCCCAGATCGCCGCGGGGATGGTGCAGCTCGCCGGTCAGATGGCCGGTTCGGTGCGGCTGGTCGCCGCGGGCGGAACCGACGACGACGGCATCGGCACCAGCTTCACGAAGGTGATGTCCGCGGTGTCGGAGGCCGACAGCGGTGACGGCGTCGTGGTGATCAGCGATCTCGGCTCGGCGCTGCTCACGGCGGAGACCGTGCTCGACATGCTCGACGACGAGCAGCGGTCCCGCGTGCGCGTGGTGGACGTGCCGTTCGTCGAGGGCGGTGTCGCGGCGGCTGTCGCCGCGGAGTCCGGCGGCGGCCTGGACGAGGTCGTGGCCGCGGCCGAGGGCGCCGTCGATGCGTGGGCGGGGCGGGAAGGCAGCACGGCCGCCTCAGCAGAGGCGGCAGCAGAGCCGGCGGCAGAGCCCGCGTCCGCCGGTCCGTATGAGCGCGAGGTCCTCGTCCGCAACCCGGAGGGGCTCCACGCCCGGCCGGCGGCGGAGTTCGTGAAGCTCGCGAACACCTTCCCGGTGAAGGTGACCGTGAACGGCAAGGACGCGAAGAGCCTCCTGGGCATCATGTCGCTCGGGCTCACCGCGGGCTCCACGGCCCGCATCGCCTCCGACGATCCGGACGGCCGTGCCGCGGTCGACGCGCTCGCCGACCTGGTCGACACCGGCTTCGGCGAGGTCTGACCGCTCCCGCATCCCTCACACCGTCAGCTCCTGAGTATTTCGCCCGGCACGCCGTCGGAGAACCCGAAAAACTCAGGAGCGGGCGGTGGGGGTCAGAGGGATCGGGGGAGGAGGGGGAGCTGCATCTCGCGCTCGTCGGCGGTGCGGTCGAGCGGGTAGGGCTGCGTGCGGCCGGTGAATGTGAAGCCGCGGCGCAGATACGAGCGGATGGCGGGCGCGTTGTCCTCGTGCACCTCCAGCAGCAAGCGGTCGCCGCGGCTGCGTGCCCAGTCGATCACCGCATCCAGCAGAGCGTCGGTGATGCCGTGCTCGTGCCCGCGCCAGTCCGGGGTCACGTAGACGCCGACCAGGTACGGCTCGCGCGTCGGCGCGGACTGGTACCCGCCCATGCTGCCCAGCCAGCGACCGTCGTCCGCCACCGCGGCGAACAGCCGGCTCGTGGACGATGTGTTTGCCGCGCGCCGGCGCCAGTGCTCATCGGGATGCGTCCGCGCGTGATCGAGCGTCTCCAGGAACGCGATCGGCGCATCCTCGAGCATCTCGAACCGCAGCGCGCGGTACGCCTGCCAGTCGTCCTCCGTGCTGGCGCGGACGGTCCAGCCGGCCATGCTGCTCAGTCCCGCGCGGACAGCAGGGTCTCCGCCTCGGCGAGGAGGATCGCCGTGCAGAGCCCGTCGAGCGCGGTCGTCAGCTCGTCGAGCGGAGGGAAGGTCGGGGCGATGCGGATGTTCGCGTCGCGCGGGTCGTCGCCGTACGGGAAGGTCGCCCCGGCCGGAGTGACCGCGATCCCCGCCTCCTTGGCCAGCTGCACGGCACGCTTCGCGGCACCGTCGAGCACATCGAGGCTGACGAAGTAGCCCCCGCTGGGCGCCGTCCAGGTGCCCCCGCCCCACGGCGCGAGCCGCTCGCGGAACGCCGCATCGACCGCCGCGAACTTCGGTTCGAGGATGGCGCGGTGCTTCTCCATGTGCGCGGCGAGGCCGTCCGCGTCGCGGAGCAGCTCGACGTGCCGCAGCTGGTTGAGCTTGTCGGGGCCGATGCTCTGCGCGGAGAGGTTGTGCAGCATCCACTCGACGTTGGCCGGGGAGGCGCCGAAGAACGCGACGCCGGCGCCCGGGTAGGTCACCTTCGAGGTGGAGGCGAACACGAGCGGGCGGTCCGGGTTTCCGGCCTCGGCGGCGAGGGCGAGCACATCGATCGGCTCCGGCCGCTCGTCGGAGAGGTGGTGGACCGCGTAGGCGTTGTCCCAGATCAGCCGGAAGTCGTCCGCCGCGGGCAGGGAGACGAGCGCCCGCACGACCTCCTCCGAGTACACGGCGCCGGTCGGGTTCGAGTAGACGGGGACGCAGAACATGCCGCGGATGCTGTCATCCGTCTCCAGCAGGGACGCGACCGCCTCGATGTCGGGACCGTTGTCGTCGGAGGGCACCGGGATGAGCCGGATGCCGAACCGCTCGGCGATGGTGAAGTGCCGGTCGTAGCCGGGGACCGGCGCGAGGAAGCTGATCGGGCGGCTGCTCCACGGCAGCTCGCCGCCCGGCACGCCGTGCAGCAGCGCGAACGCGATCGTGTCGTGCATGAGGGTCAGGCTGGAGTTGCCGAGCGCCAGGAGCTGCCCGACCGGCACGCGGAGCGCGTCCGCGAAGATCGCCCGGAGCTCCGCCAGGCCCGTCGGTCCGCCGTAGTTGCGCAGGTCGGTGCCCGCCGCATCCCGGTAGCGCCCGTCGGGCAGGTGCAGCAGGTCGTCGGAGAGGTCGAGCTGCTCGGCCGACGGCTTGCCGCGCGTGAGGTCGAGCTTCAGGCCGGCGGCCTTCAGGTCGTCGTAGGCGCGGGCGAACGCGGAGTGCGCCTCGCGGAGCGCGGCGGTGTCGAGGTCGGCCAGGGGGGAGGGCCGGAGGGCGGAGGCGGAGTGGGCTGCTGACGTCACGTCATCGATCGTACCGGCGCTGCTTCACGGCGCGCCCAGCCGGCGTGTGCGAACATCCGGAGTGTGACCGACGATCTGCAGAAGGGCCGCGGCCGGACCCGCGCGAAGATGACGACCGCCATCGGCTCCGGAGTGGTGGTCGCCGTGGTCGTCGGGCTGCTGAACGCCTGGCATTACGCGGCCATCGCGGGGTGGGCGGCCGCCTGCATCGTCTACATCGCCTGGGTCTGGCTGTCCGTCTGGCGGCTTGACGCCGACACCACGAAGGACCACGCCACGCTGGAGGATCCGGGCCGGCGCACCACCGACCTGCTGCTGATCCTCGCGTCGGTGGCGAGCGTGGTGGCCGTCGTCTTCATCCTGGTCGATGCGAAATCTCTCAAGGGCGGAGCGCAGCTCGGGGTGGCGCTGCTGGCGATCGTGAGCGTCGCCCTCTCCTGGACGCTCGTGCACACCGTGTACACGCTCCGCTACGCCCGCATCTACTACCGGACGGGCGGCGGCATCGACTTCAACCAGGAGGAGCCGCCGCGGTACAGCGACTTCGCGTACCTGGCGTTCACGCTCGGGATGACGTTCCAGGTGTCGGACACGAACATCCAGAACGCGTTCATCCGTGCGACGGTGCTGCGGCACACGCTGCTCTCGTACGTGTTCGGGACGGTCATCGTCGCCGCGACGGTCAACCTGGTCGCCGGGCTGACCTGATCGTCAGCGCGTGTAGCTGACGAAGCGGTAGCGCATCCCGTTCGAGCCGGTGAGCCAGTCGCCTGCGTCGATCTCCCAGCCGTCGCCCGGCTCCGGCGCACGGGTGTCGCCCGCGATGTCGAGGTCGATCTCGGTGACCTCCAAGCGGTCGGCCGTCGGCAGCGTCTGCCGGTACAGCTCGGCGCCGCCGATCACCCAGACGGTGGGGGAGTCCGCCGCCGAAGCGAGGGCCTCCTTCACCGAGTGCGTCACGATCGCGCCGGGCGCCGCCCAGTCACTCTGGCGTGTCACCACGATGTTGTCGCGGCCGGGGAGGGGCCGGTAGCGCTCGGGAAGCGACTCCCAGGTGCGGCGCCCCATCACCACCGGATCGTCGCCGGTGAGGGCGCGGAAGTGGCGGAGGTCCTCGGTCAGGTGCCAGGGCATCACGCCGCCCGCGCCGATCACCCGGTTATGGGCCTGCGCCCAGATCAGTGCGATCGTCATACGGCGACGGCGGCCCGGATCGCCGGGTGGTGCTGGTAGTCCTCGACCACGAAGTCCTCGAAGCGGTAGTCGAAGATGCTGTCCGGCTTGCGTGCGAAGCGCAGCGTCGGCGCGGGATAGGGGTCGCGCGTGAGCTGCTCGGTCACCTGCTCGATGTGGTTGTCGTAGATGTGGACGTCGCCGCCGGTCCAGACGAACTCTCCGGGCTCGAGGCCCACCTGCTGGGCGACCATGAGGGTCAGCAGCGCGTAGGAGGCGATATTGAACGGGACGCCGAGGAACATGTCCGCGCTGCGCTGATACAGCTGGCAGGAGAGCTTGCCGTCGGCCACGTAGAACTGAAAGAACGCGTGGCACGGAGCGAGCGCCATGTTCGGGATGTCGGCGACATTCCACGCGGAGACGATGATGCGGCGCGAGTCGGGGTCGCTGCGGAGGGTGTCGATGACCTGCTGGATCTGGTCGATGTGCCGGCCGTCCGGCGCCGGCCAGGACCGCCACTGGACCCCGTAGACCGGGCCGAGCTCGCCGTCGGCGTCCGCCCACTCGTCCCAGATGGTGACGCCGTTCTCGCGCAGCCAGGCGACGTTGCTCTCGCCGCGCAGGAACCACAGCAGCTCGTACGCGATCGACTTGAAGTGGACGCGCTTCGTGGTGATCAGCGGGAAGCCGTCGGCGAGGTCGAACCGCAGCTGCCGGCCGAAGACGCTGCGCGTCCCCGTCCCCGTCCGATCGGATTTGTGGGTGCCGTTCGTCAGCACGTCGCGCAGGAGGTCCTCGTACGGGGTCGCAATCTGGCTCACACCCCGATGCTACTTCCCTCCCCACCGCCGAGTCCGCAGAGACTTACCGCTTCTCGCCCTGAAACGTGCAATCTGTGCGGACTCGACGGTGGGGGTGGTGCGCTCGGGACGGAGGCTCTGCTGCTGGGTGACGGCGCGTCGTAGTCTGGGGCCATGGACCGGGGAGCGGCCGATCGGCACAGCGACGACGAGCTGGCGAGCGTGCTCGAGGACGAGGTCGCGCGCATCACGTCCGCCATCCCGATCATCCGTTCCGAGACGCCGCGCGTCGAGGAGGACGCGGCAGGCGGCGACGACCGGGCCGACGGGGCAGACGACGACGCGGATGACGACGCGCACGGCGACGGGGATGACGACGCGGACGAGGGGAGCGGCCCGCCGACGCAGGCCATCAGCTTCGACGATCTCCCGGTCCGCCGGGAGCCGACCGGGCCCCAGCCGACCTTCAGCCCGTGGGTGGCGACGGCGGCCATCCCGATCCAGCACAGCGAGCCGGAGCCGGCGCCGCACACGGGCGCTCACGCGCTGCCGGCGGCGGAACGGGAGCCGGAAGCCACGGACGAGCTGCACCGGCCGGGCCGTCATGCCTCTGCGCCGGCTCCGGCTCGCGGTCCCGCGCCGGCGCCCGACCGCGAGCCGGAGCCGGCCGTCGCTCCGCCGGCCTATCCGCCGCTCGTCCGCGCCGAGCCGCTCGGACTCGTGCCGGAGGAACTGGCGCCGCGCGACTCGGAACCGGTTCCGGTCGTCCCGGCCGTCCCGGTCGTGACGCCTGCCGCCGCCGCGGCGCCGATCGCGCCAGAGACCTCCGCCGGCGGCGCGCGTGACGACGAGGGCGCCACGACCGTAACACCCGTCGCCGTCACGGCATCCCCTGCCGCCACCGGCGATGTGGCCGCCGTGGCCGCCCCCGCAGCCGCGTCCGCCGCCTCCCCGGGTCGGATCCGCTGGCTCTTCGCCCCCGAGTCCGCCGACCTCGAACCCACTCCCGTGGATCGCCGCGTCGGACGCGCATCCCGGATGTTCTGGCTCTGGTTCGCGGCCACCTCCTCTCTGATCAGCGTCGGGGTCGGCGCGACGCTCTTCGTGCTCGGACTGAGCCTGCGGCAGCTGCTCGTCGCCACCCTCGTCGGCGTCGCGCTGTCCTTCCTGCCGCTCGGTCTCGGAACCCTCGCGGGCAAGTGGAGCGGCCAGCCCACCCTCGTCGTGTCGCGGGCGTCGTTCGGGCTCGTCGGGAACATCGTCCCGACCGTGCTGGCGCTGATCGTCAAGCTGTTCTGGGGGTCCGTGCTGCTCTGGCTCGCGGGATCGGCCGCCGGCGCCCTGACCGTCTCGGAGAACTGGCCGGGGAACGCGGTCCTCGCGACGTCCGCGGCGCTCGCCGTGACCATCCTGGTCGCGGTGGCGATCGCCTACGTCGGCTATGCGCTCGTCGCGCGGGTGCAGCTGGTGCTGACCATCGCCTCCGCCGCGCTCATCGCCCTGATGGTGGCCGCGACGTGGCGACATGTGGATGTGTCCCGCGCGCTCGCCGTGCCCGACGCGCTGTGGACGCACGTCGTCACGGGCGCCGTCCTCGTGTTCAGCTATGTCGGACTGGCCTGGTCGATGAGCGGCGCCGAGGTCGCGCGCTACCAGCGCCCGCTCTCGTCCGGGGGCGCGGCGATGCTGTGGGCGACGTTCGGGGCCGGGGTGCCTCCGCTCCTGCTGGTGTCGTACGGCGGGCTGCTGGCCGCATCCAACCCGGGTCTCGGCGCCGAGCTCGCGCGCGATCCGGTCCGGGGCCTCGTGCAGCTCGGGCTGCCCGCGTGGTATCCCGCGCCGCTGCTGCTCGCGGTGGGCCTGTCGTTGGTGTCCGCTCTCGTGCTGACGGTCTACTCCGCGGGGTTCACCCTCGATGCCTCCGGCGTGAAGCTCGGGCGTCGCTGGAGCACGCTGATCGCGGGAGCCGCCATCGCCGCAGTCGGCGTCGCCCTGGCCGCGACGGTGACCGACCTCTCCACGGTCATCCGCGGCGTCCCCACCGCTCTCGCGGTTCCGGTCGCGGCGTGGGTGGGCGTGTTCTCCGGCGAGATGATGCTGCGCACCCGGCGCTTCCACCAGGCGTCGCTGCTCACCCGCGGGGGCGTCTACCCGGACTGGCGGTGGACCAACCTCGCCCTGCTGGCGGGCGCGACGGCCGTCGGGCTCGGCACCGTCAGCTCGCCGCTGCCGTGGCTGGCGTGGGAGGGCTACCTGTTCCGGCTGGTGGGCGTCGACCCGAACGCGGGGATCGGCGCGAGCAACATCGGCGTGGTCATCGCTCTGGCGATCGGGATGTTCGGAGTGCTCGTGACCGCCGTTCCCGCGGTGCGGAAGCAGGAGGCGGCAGCGGCCTGATTCGCGCTGTCCCTCCACAGGCCGGAGCGCTGTCCACATCCCTGGTCCGCCGGGTGCCGCTCCGGCCGCATCCCGTAGGCTGAACGACGTGCCGCACACCCTCGCCTCCGTCCGTGACACCATCGAGCAGCTCTGGCCGCTCGCGGGTGCCGAGAGCTGGGATGCGGTCGGGCTGGTGACGGGCGATCCCGACGCCGCGATCGAGCGCATCCTGCTGTCGGTGGATGCGGTGGCGGGCACCGTGGACGAAGCGGTCGAACTCGGCGCCGACCTCCTGGTGTCCCACCATCCGCTGCTGCTCCGCGGCGTCACGAGCATCGCGGAGGACCGCTACAAGGGCGCACTGCTCGCCCGGCTGATCCGCGGCGGCGTCGCCCTGTACGCCGCGCACACCACCGCAGACGTGGTCGCAGACGGAACCAGCGACGTGCTCGCGGCCCGCCTCGGCCTCCGCGACACCCGGCCGATCTCGCCGGCGGCCGACGGCGTGACGGGCATCGGCCGCGTCGGCGACCTGCCGCAGCCCACGACGCTCGGTCAGCTCGCCCGCGCGCTCGCCGAGGTGCTCCCGCCCACGGCAGGGGGAGTCCGGGCCTCCGGCGACTATCACCAGCCGGTCACCCGGGTGGCCGTCTGCGGCGGCGCGGGCGACTCCCTGCTCGGGAGCGACGCCGTCCGCGGCGCCGACGTCTACATCACCGCCGACCTGCGGCACCATCCCGCCTCCGAAGCGCGCGAGCAAGCGGTGCTCGGCGGCGGTCCCGCTCTGCTCGACGTCTCGCACTGGGCGAGCGAGTGGCTCTGGCTCGACACCGCCGCCGAGCAGCTCCGCACGGCGCTGCCCGGAGTGGAGGTCGTCGTCAGCGAGCTCCGCACCGACCCCTGGGATTTCGTCATCCTGCAATGACCACCTCGCACGAAGGAAGCACCGCACCGTGAAAGCCAGTCCCGCCGACCAGAACGAGCTCCTGCGCCTCCAGGCCGCCGACACCCGCCTGGCGCAGCTCGCGCACGCCACGAAGAACCTGCCGCAGTCGGCCGAGCTCGTGAAGCTGCAGCCGGAGGTCGAAGCGCTGCGCGCGCGCTGGATCGCCGCGACCGGCGAACTGGAGGACGCCAGGGCCGAGCTCAAGCGCATCGAGTCGGACGTCCAGATCGTCGACGCGCGGGCGAAGCGCGACTCGGACCGCGTGCAGCAGTCCGCCTCGATGAAGGACGTGCAGGCGCTCGAAGCTGAGCTCGCGTCCCTCGCCAAGCGCAAGAACGACCTGGAGGAGATCGAGCTCACCGTCATGCAGCGCGTGGAGGACCTCGAGCAGGCGCTCGCCGGGGTCGAGGGGGAGCGCGCCGAGCTGGGTGCGCGTGTCGCCGCCCTCGAAGCGCAGCGCGACGAGGAGGCGGGCAAGCTGGAGGTGCAGCGTACGGCGCTGGCCAAGGACCGCGCCACCATCGCGGAGGCGCTGCCGGCCGATCTGATCGAACTGTACGAGCGCCAGCGCGCCCGCTACGGTGTGGGCGCCGCCGCGCTCATCCGCGGCGTCTCGATGGGGTCGAACGTGAAGCTGACCGAGTCGGACCTCTCCGACATCCGTCGTGCCGCGGCCGACGATGTCGTGCTGTGCCCGGACAGCGGCGCCATCCTGGTGCGCGGTGAGGACTCCGGACTCTGACGCCTGCGCTATCGTTGAGCCCGGAATGGGTCGGCAAGACGGTCGCGTCGGTCCGCGAGAGCGGGCCGCCGAGGAACGTCCGGGCTCCGCAGAGCAGGGCGGTGGGTAACACCCACCCGGGGCAACCCGCGAGAAAGTGCAACAGAAAGCAGACCGCCGCAGGCTTCGGCCCGCGGTAAGGGTGAAACGGTGGTGTAAGAGACCACCAGCGGCCGGGGTGACCCGGCCGGCTGGGTAAACCTCGCCCGGAGCAAGGTCGGACAGGGGACCATGAGGCTGCTCGTCTCGTCCCCGGGTAGACCGCTGGAGGGCGGCGGCAACGTCGTCCCGAGATAGATGGCCGTCCGCGGTGCTCGCACCGTGACAGAACCCGGCGTATCAGCCGGCCCATTCCCTCGCGACATTCGTGCCGAATGTGCGCTTTCGGGCTCGCACAACGCACATTCGTGCCGAATGTGCCGTCAGGGCGCGTCGGCGTCGGCTCCGTCGGGCGTGAACCGGTAGCCCATGCCGGGCTCCGTCAGCAGGTAGCGCGGCCGCGACGGCTCCGGCTCCAGCTTCTTCCGCAGCTGTGAGAGGTAGAGCCGCAGGTAGCCGGTGTCCGTCGTGAACTGCGGACCCCACACCTGGGTCAGGAGGGACTGGCGCGTCACCAGGCGCCGCGGGTTCCGCAGCAGCACCTCCAGGATCTGCCACTCCGTCGGTGTCAGCCGGACCGGATGGGCCTCGCCTCCGTCGCGCCGCGTCACCTGGTGCGCGGCCAGGTCGACCGTCACGTCGCCGAAGGTCACGGTCGGCTCGTCCGCCGTGGTGCTCTGACGCCGGGTGAGAGCGCGGATGCGGGCGAGCAGCTCGTCCGCCGCGAACGGCTTGGTGACGTAGTCGTCGGCGCCGGCGTCGAGGGCGTCGACCTTGTCGCCGGAGCCGGTGCGGCCGGAGACGACGAGGATGGGGACGCTCGTCCAGCCGCGGAGCCCCTCGATGACCTCGATGCCGTTCAGCTCGGGCATGCCCAGATCGAGCATCACCAGGTCGGGATGCTGGTCGACGGCGACGCTCAGCGCCTCGGCGCCGGTGCGGGCCGTGAGCACGTGGTAGCCGCGCGCGGTGAGCAGGATGCGGAGCGCCCGCAGGATCTGCGGGTCGTCGTCGGCGATCAGGACCTTCACTCGTCCACCTTCCGTGCTGCGGGGAGGGACACGACCATGGTGAGGCCGCCGCCCGGCGTGTCCTCCGCCTCGAGCGTCCCTCCCATCCCCTCGACGAATCCCTTCGAGAGGGCGAGCCCCAGGCCGATCCCGGCCCCGTTGTCGGTGTCCGAGAGCCGCTGGAACGGGGCGAACACGGCCTCGCGGCGCTCGGCGGGGATGCCCGGTCCGCGGTCGATGACGCGCAGCTGCACCATCCCGCCGAACTCGCTGGCGGCGAGCACCGGCCGGGCGTCCGGCGGGCTGTAGCGGAGGGCGTTGCCCAGCAGGTTGACGATCACGCGCTGCAGCAGGACGCCGTCGGCCAGCATCGGCGGGACCTGCGCGCTCAGGTCCAGCTCCACGTCGCCGGGGCCGACTCCCAGCTCGTCCAGGGCCGGCAGCACCACGTCGTCGACCTCGGTCGGAGCGAGGGAGACCGCGAGCGCCCCGGCCTGCACGCGGCTGGCGTCGAGCAGGTCGGTGACGAGCGAGGCGAGCGAATGGAGGCTGTCCTCCGCGGTCTCGAGCAGCGCCTCGCGGTCGTCGTCGCCGAGGGCGAGGTCGGACTGGCGCAGCGTGGTCACCGCGGCGGTCGCTGCGGCGAGCGGACGGCGGAGGTCGTGTCCGACGGCGGCGAGCAGGGCGCTGCGCACGCGGTCGGCTTCGGCGAGGGGCGCCAGCTCGGCGGCGGTGGCCGTCAGGCGGCGGTGCTCGAGGGCGGCCTCCAACTGGGCGACGATGGCCGACAGCAGCCGGCGGTCGCTCGCCTCCAGGTCGCGGCCGTGCAGCTCGAGGGTCGCGGTCTCGCGCGGCCCGGATGCGCCGGCTGCTCGACCGCCCGCGCCGTTCCGGTCGTCTGCGGCGCCGGGGCCGACCGGGATCCGCTGCACCGGCTCCGACGCGGTCGCCTCGCCGTCGGCGGCCCCGACGGTCGTTCCGCCGTCCGGGTCGGCGACCACCAGCCGGACCTCGCTCAGCCCGAACGCCTCCCGGGTGCGGGCCACGAGCGCCTGCAGCGCATCCTCGCCGCGGATGACGCCCCCGGCGACGGTCGCCAGCAGTTCCGCCTCGGCGGCGGCCCGGAGAGCAGCACGGCTGCGACGGGCCGCCTGGTCGACCACCAGGCTGACGAGCGCCGCGATGATGACGAACAGGATGAGCGCGAGCAGGTGCAGCGGCTCGCCGACGGTGATGGTGTACAGCGGGTCGACGAAGAAGAAGTCGAGGGTCAGCCCGGAGAGCAGCGCCGCGAAGAGGGCCGGCCAGATCCCGCCGACGAGGGCGACGAGGACGACGAGCAGCTGATAGCTGAGCACATCCGCCGTCATCGACTCGCTCGACCGGACGCTGGTGAGCAGCAGCGTCAGGAGCGGACCGCCGATCACGGCGAGGGCGAATCCGTACACCCGGCGGCGCACGGTGAGTCCGCCGCGCGGCCGCGGGAGCGAGAACCGCCCTCCGGCGCGCGCGTGCGACACGATGTGCACGTCGATGTCGCCGGATTCGCGGATGACGGTCGCGCCGATTCCCGGCCCGGTCAGCAGCGCGGCCAGCCGGCTGCGGCGGGACACGCCGATCACCAGCTGGGTGGCGCTCTCGCCGCGTGCGAACTCGACCAGCGCGCGCGGGATGTCGTCGCCGACCACCTGGTGGTAGCTGCCGCCGAGCTGCTCGACCAGCGCGCGCTGCGCCGCGAGGGCGCCGGGCTGTGCCTCGCGCAGGCCGTCCTGGCTGGTCACGTGCACGGCGAGCAGCTCGCCGCCCGCGCTCCGCGCCGCGATGCGCGCGCCGCGCCGGAGCAGCGTCTCGCCCTCCGGACCGCCGGTGAGCGCGACGACGACGCGCTCCCGCGCCTCCCACGTTCCGGCGATGCCGTGCTCGGCGCGGTACTGCAGCAGCGCGTTGTCCACCTCGTCGGCGAGCCAGAGCAGCGCCAGTTCGCGCAGGGCGGTCAGGTTGCCGAGGCGGAAGTAGTTCGACAGCGCGGCATCGACGCGCGCCTCCGGGTACACCAGTCCGTCGGCCAGCCGGTCGCGCAGCGCTTGCGGGGCCAGGTCGACCAGCTCGATGCGGTCAGCGCGCCGCAGCACCGCATCCGGGATGGTCTCGCGCTGCGGCACCCCGGTGATCTGCTCGACCACGTCGTTCAGCGACTCGATGTGCTGGATGTTGACGGTCGAGATCACGTCGATCCCCGCCTCCAGCAGCGTGTCGACGTCCTGCCAGCGCTTCGCGTGCTCCGAGCCGGGAGCGTTCGTGTGGGCGAGCTCGTCGACCAGCGCGACCCGGGGGTTGCGACGCAGCACCGCATCCAGGTCGAGCTCGGTGAGCGTGACGCCGCGATGCTCCACCGTACGCCGCGGCACGACCTCGAGCGTGTCGACGAGCGCGGCCGTCGCCGCGCGGCCGTGGGTCTCCACGACGGCGACTACGACGTCCTTCCCGAGCGCACGGAGCCGCTCGCCCTCTTCGAGCATGGCGAACGTCTTGCCGACGCCCGGGGCGGCACCCAGCATCACCCGGAGGCGACCCCGCGGCATGGTCCGATTACGCCGGCGTGGGGGCCGGCGCGTCCTGCGGCGTCCCGGCCTCGGCGCTGCGGCCGCGCTCGCCGGCCTCCCGGCGCTCGTTGCGGACGGTGAGGGCTGCGGCCCCGAGGATGCCCGCGTTGTTGCGGTGCACCGCCGGGACGATCGGGGTCTTCAGCTTCAGCAGGGGGAGGAACTCCTCGTAGTGCTTCGACACCCCGCCGCCGACGATGAAGAGATCGGGTGTGAACAGGAACTCGACCGTGGTGTAGTACTTCTGCAGGCGCTTCGCCCACTTCTCCCAGCTGAGGTCTTCGCGCTCCTTCGCGGAGTAGGCGGCCCGCGACTCGGCGTCGTGCCCGTCGATCTCCAGGTGGCCGAGCTCTGCGTTCGGGATGAGGATGCCGTCGTAGATGAGGGCGGAGCCGATCCCCGTCCCCAGCGTCGTCATGATGACGAGGCCGTCCTTGCCCTTCGCTGCGCCGAACCGCGTCTCGGCGTATCCCGCGGCATCGGCGTCGTTCACGAAGTGGATGTCGCGCCCGAGGGCCTTCTCGAACAGCTCCTCGGCGTTGAGGCCGATCCAGTCCTTCGAGACGTTCGCGGCCGAGAGGGTGACGCCGTGGCTGACGATCGCGGGGAAGCAGACGCCGACGGGGGCATCCGGCTCCTCCTGGGCCAGCCGCTCGACGATCTCCTTCGTCGTCTCGACGATGTCGTCCGGCTTGCCGCCGTCGGGGGTCGGCAGCTTGACCCGGTCGCTGATGAGCTCGCCGGTCGACAGGTCGACCAGGCCTCCCTTGATGCCCGTTCCGCCGATGTCGATGCCGATCGCGTGCTTCTGCGAAGTCATGCCTCGAATCTACCCCGCCGGGAACCTCACTGCTCGCCGCCCCCGTTCGACCGGGTCGCCCGGGCGAGCGGGAGGAAGACATCGTCCACGAACGACTGGAGCGTCTCGTCGTCGGCCGGGGTGGGGCGCATGAGCATCTCGTGGCGGAGGAGGGTCAGCGGCAGGTCGGCGACGACGGGGGAGAGGCGGGCGAGGTCGATCTCGCCGCGGGCGTCCGCGCGCTCGAGGATGAGGCGGAGCTGCGTCGGCTGATCCCCGATCAGCCGTTCGCGGAAGCCGGCGATGCCGCCGTCGGACTCGCTGACGATGCCGGAGAACCGCAGCAGCACCTCGGTCACCAGCCCACGACGCCGGGTGTTCATCTGGCGCAGCAGGTCGAGCGTGTCTTTGCGGAGGCTGCCGTGATCGGACACCTGGATGGGCTCGGCCGCGAAGTGGTGCCGGATGGCCGCGAGCGCCAGATCGCTCCGGGTCGCCCAGCGCCGGGCGAGCACCGGCCGGCTGGTGCCTGCGCGGGTGGCGACGGCCTCCATGGTGAGGGCGGCGTAGCCGTGCTCGTCGAGCTCGTCCCACGCGGCGTCGAGCAGCGCGCTCTCGAGAGCAGCGCCCCGGCGGCGGCGGGCAGGTGTCTCATTAGAGTCCATTTGCGCATCTTATCCGATCGTCGTACGCTCTCGTTAAGATACAGACACGCATCTTAAGGAGCGGACATGGCGGACAGACTGGATCGGGTGGTCGTGCGGACGGCGACCGCGCTCGTGATCGGCGCATTGGCGGTGGTCTTCGACACGACCATCCTCAGCGTCGCCCTGCACACCCTGGCGAGCGACCTGCACACGACGGTCGCGCAGATCCAGTGGGTCACCACCGGGTACCTGCTCGCGCTCGCCGCGACCGTGCCGCTGTCGGCGTGGTGCCTCGCCCGCTGGGGCGGCAAACGGGTGTGGATGGTGGCGCTCGCGATCTTCCTCGTCGGCTCCGTGCTCTCCGGGCTGGCCTGGAATGCGGACTCCCTCATCGCCTTCCGGGTGCTGCAGGGCGTCGGGGGCGGGCTCATGCTCCCGGTGATGACGACGATGATCATGGAGGTGGCCGGAGGGCGTCAGCTCGGCCGGGTCTCGGCAGTGGTCGGGCTTCCCGCGATGGCGGGCCCCATCCTCGGCCCGGTGATCGGCGGCCTCATCCTGGCGCTCGGCGACTGGCGCTGGGTGTTCTGGGTCAACATCCCGTTCTCCGTCGTCGGCCTGCTGCTGGCGTGGCGGATGCTGCCCTCCGACCGTGGACGCGACCCGGAGCGCCGCCTCGACCTGGTCGGCGTGCTGCTGCTCGTGCCCGGACTCGCCGGGCTCCTGCTCGGGCTGTCCGACTCGGTGCTCGACGGCGGGTTCGCCCGCCTCGACTCCTGGCTGCCGCTCGCTGCCGGCGCCGTGCTGGTCGTCGCGTTCGTGCTGTGGGCCCTCCGGCGGAGGGGCGCCGCCCTGGTGGATGTGCGGCTACTACGGGTGCGTTCGGTCTGGTCCGCATCCACGCTGCTGTTCCTGTCGAGCGTCGCCCTGTACGGCGCGATGCTGCTGCTGCCGCTGTTCTGGCAGCAGCAGCGGGGGACGGATGCGCTGGGCGCCGGGCTGCTGCTCGTCCCGCAGGGGCTCGGCACGCTCGCCTGCCGTCCCATCGCCGGTCGTCTCATCGACCGCATCGGCGCGCGGTGGATCGCGGTCGTCGGCTTCGCGGTGGTCGCGGTCTCGACGGTCCCGTTCGCCCTCCACCCCACGGCGGCGGCCGATCCGCTGCTGCTCGTCGCGCTGTTCGTCCGCGGTTTCGGGCTCGGGGCGATCACGATGCCGTTGATGGTCGCGTCGTACCAAGGCCTGGCCGGTGAGCAGATCGCGCACTCCAGCATCCTGACCCGGATCGCGCAGCAGCTGGGCGGCTCGTTCGGCACGGCGGTCTTCGCGGTGCTGCTGCAGGCTGCGGTGCAGGGAGGGGCGTCGGTGTCGTCGGCGTTCGACACCGCGTTCTGGGTGGCGACGGCGGCGACGGTGCTCGGGGTCGGGATCGCGTTCCTGCTTCCGTCGCCCGCGGGGGCCGGAGCAGCGGGACGGTCGGCCGTCCCTGCCCCGGTCGAGGAGGCGGAGCCGGTGGAGGAGGCGGAGCCGGTCGCCCGGCCCCAGGACGCCGCCCGGCCCCAGGAGGTCAGGGGAGCGTGAGCACCTCGGCGCCGCGCTCCGTCACGACCAGGGTGTGCTCGAACTGGGCGGTGATGCTCCGGTCGCGGGTCACCACCGTCCAGTCGTCGGCCCACATCTCCCACTCGTGCGTGCCCAGCGTGAGCATCGGCTCGATCGTGAACACCATCCCGGGCTCCATCACGTCGTCGTGGGCGGGCGCGGCGTCGTAGTGCGGGATGATCAGGCCGGAGTGGAAGGCGGCTCCGACGCCATGACCGGTGAAGTCGCGCACGACGCCGTAGCCGAAGCGCTTGGCGTACGACTCGATCGCCCGGCCGATGACGTTCACCTGGCGGCCGGGGGCCACCGCCTTGATGCCCCGGTTCAGGGCCTCGCGGGTGCGCTCGACGAGGGCGGTGACCTCGGCGGACGCCGTGCCGGCGATGAACGTCTGGTTGCTGTCGCCGTGGAAGCCGTTCTTGTACGCGGTGATGTCGATGTTGACGATGTCGCCGTCCTCGATCACGGTGTCGTCGGGGATGCCGTGGCAGATGACCTCGTTGACCGAGCTGCAGATCGACTTCGGATAGCCGCGGTAGCCGAGGGTCGACGGGTAGGCGTCGTGCGCGAGCAGGAACTCGTGCCCGATCGCGTCGAGCTCCTCCGTCGTCACGCCGGGGCGCACCGCCTCGCCGACGCGCTCGATCGCCTGGGCGGCGATCCGCCCGGACTCGCGGATCAGCTCCACCTCGTCGGGCGTGTAGACGTCGCCGCGGGTGTAAGGAGCCGGTCCGGGGCGCCCGACGTACTCGGGGCGCGCGATCCGGCTCGGCACGGGCCGCATCGGGGTGACACGACCGGGGATCAGGTGACCGGCGGAATCCTTGGGCATACGATCAACCTTATGACGAGCGACGAGTACGGCATCAAGCAGGATGCCGAGCACAAGTACTGGTACAACATGAAGACCGGCGAGGTCGAGCAGGGCTTCCTGTCGCCCGCGCCGAACCGCGTCGGCCCGTTCGACACCCGCGACGAGGCCGAGCACGCCCTCGAGAAGCTGCGCGAGAACTCCGCCAAGTGGGCCGAGGAGGACGCCGAGGACGGTCGCTAGGCACCCGTCCGCCCGCCGCGCGACGACCGGCCGCTCAGCCGTGGGCGGCCGGTCGCGTGACCGCTAGAAGCTGTGCTCGTCGGTCGGGAAGGTGCGCTCCTGCACGTCCGCCTTGTAGGCGCGTGCCGCGTCCGCGAGCACGGTCTTGAGGTCGGCGTACTGCTTCACGAAGCGGGGCACGCGGCCGGTCGTGAAGCCGGCCCAGTCCGTCCACACCAGCAGCTGGCCGTCGACGTGCGGGCCGGCGCCGACCCCGATCGTCGGGATGCGCAGCTCGGCGGTGACGCGCTTGGCCACCTCGGCCGGCACCATCTCGAGCACCACGGCGAACGCCCCGGCCTCCTCCACAGCGTGGGCGTCGGCGAGCAGGTCGTCCGCCGCCTGACCGCGCCCCTGGACGAGGTGACCGCCGAGTCCGTGCTCGCTCTGCGGGGTGAAGCCGATGTGCGCCATCACGGGGATGCCCGCATCGACGATCCGGCGGATCTGCTCGGCGCTGCGACGGCCGCCCTCGAGCTTGACCGCGTGCGCCCCGGTCTCCTTCATGAAGCGGACGGCGGTGTGCAGCGCCTCCAGCGGGCCCGTCTCGTACGAGCCGAACGGCATGTCCGCGACGACGAAGGCGCGCTTCACGGCCCCCGCGACCGCGCGCGTCAGCGGGATGAGGTCGTCGACCGTCACGGGAAGCGTCGTGTCGTAGCCGAGCACGTTGTTGCCGGCGGAGTCGCCGACGAGGAGGAAGTCGATCCCCGCTTCGTCGAAGATCTGGGCGGTGAGCATGTCGTAGCTCGTCAGGCCGGTGAAGGGCGACCCCTCCTCCTTCGCCGCCTGGAAGTGGCGGGTGCGAACCCGTTTCAGCGACTGCATCGACGAGGTCGCGGGATGGACGGAGGGCACCGGTGACTGCTCACTCATGCGGCTCAGTCTAGTGACGGAGATCGGGACGGCCGGGCTCAGGCCGGAACCGGTTCCAACAGTCCTCTCGTCGATGCGGCCGATGCGAGTTGCTTGTCAAAAGTGACGAGGGGGATGTCGTTATGGACAGCGACAGCCAGCGCGCACGCATCGGACATTCGGAGACGGTGCTGTTCTCTGACCCGGGCGAGGATCAGCGGCTCGTTGGCTCCCAACTGAGACGGAAGAACACCGATCCGCTGCAGGTCCTCATAGGCCTCGAGCCCGCGACCGGCCCGTTCGGGTGTGATGAGAGCCTCCCCGATGTTCACGGGATGCACCAGGAACCGGCGACCGGCGGCGAAAATCCGCCGCGCCGCCGCATGGTGGGCATCCGTGGAATCGAGGAGGCCGATGAGGACGCCGGCGTCGAGGGCGACCGTCATTCCGGCCAACCTTCGCGGATCGAGTCCAGGCTCTCGAAGGTGAGGTCGGAGTATCGGGCACTGATCCGATCGAGCTCGGCCAGTCGATCGTCGATCTGTCGGCTGCGACTCTCACGCAATGCCTGCTCGCCGAGTTCGATGAGGTGCACGAGCAGCTTCCCGTCCGTATCGTCGGACCACTGCTCCCGCGCCGTGTCCAGTGCGCGCTGGACGTGCGGCGTGTGGGTGATCTGAGTTCGGGCGAGTTGTGTCGGCATGAGCCGAGTGTACCACTCGCCGCTTCGGTGTTGCACCGACGCGTTGCGGGGCTGAGGCTGCCACCACCCAGTAGTCTGGACTCGGCCGAGGAAAGGGGCAGGATGGACAAGCAGCGCGACTTCGTTCTTCGCACGATCGAGGAGCGTGGCGTCAAGTTCGTGAGGCTGTGGTTCACCGACGTCGTCGGCACCCTGAAGTCCGTCGCGATCGCCCCGGCCGAGGTCGAGGGCGCGTTCAGCGAGGGGCTCGGCTTCGACGGCTCCGCCATCGAGGGCCTCACCCGCGCCTACGAGTCCGACCTGCTCGCGCTCCCGGACGCCACGACCTTCCAGATCCTGCCGTGGCGGGGCGAGGTCGACCCGACCGCGCGCATGTTCTGCGACATCACGACGCCGGACGGGCAGCCCGCCGTCTCCGACCCGCGCAACGTCCTCAAGCGGACGCTGGAGAAGGCGGCCGACCGCGGCTTCACCTTCTACACGCATCCCGAGATCGAGTTCTACCTGCTCAAGTCGTCGTCGTTCGGCACCGAGGGGCCGGAGCCGGTCGACTCGGCGGGCTACTTCGACAACGTCCCAGGAGGCACCGCCCACGACTTCCGCCGCCGCTCGGTGCGGATGCTGGAAGACCTCGGCATCTCGGTCGAGTTCAGCCACCACGAGGCGGGCCCCGGCCAGAACGAGATCGACCTGCGCTACGCGGACGCCCTCACCACGGCCGACAACATCATGACGTTCCGTACGGTCATCAAGGAGGTGGCCATCGAGCAGGGCGTGTACGCGACCTTCATGCCGAAGCCGCTCTCCGGCCACCCGGGATCCGGGATGCACACCCACATGTCGCTGTTCGAGGGCGACACCAACGCCTTCTTCGAGCCGGGCGCGCAGTACCAGCTGTCGAAGATCGGCCGGCACTTCATCGCGGGTCTCCTGCGCCACGCGCCCGAGATCACCGCGGTCACGAACCAGTTCGTCAACTCCTACAAGCGCCTCTGGGGCGGCGACGAAGCGCCCAGCTTCGTCAGCTGGGGCCACAACAACCGGTCGGCGCTCGTCCGCGTCCCGCTCTACAAGCCGAGCAAGGGCCAGAGCTCGCGCGTCGAGTACCGTGCGATCGACTCCGCCGCGAACCCGTACCTGGCGTTCTCGCTGCTGCTCGCCGCGGGCCTCAAGGGCATCGAAGGCCAGTACGAGCTCCCGCCGGAGGCCGAGGACAACGTCTGGGCGCTGTCCGACGGAGAACGCCGTGCCCTCGGCTACAGCCAGCTCCCCGCGAGCCTCGACCACGCCATCTCCCTGATGGAGGACTCGGAGCTCGTCGCCGAGACGCTCGGCGAGCAGGCCTTCAACTACGTCCTGCTCAACAAGCGCAAGGAGTGGGCGGAGTACCGGGCGCAGGTCACCCCGTACGAGCTGCGATCCAACCTCGAGATCCTCTGACCCCTTCGTCGTGACGCGGCAGCAGCTCTCCCTCACCGCCCTGGCGCGCGCCGGGTTCGTGGGGCTGAGCTCGGTCCGCGACGGCCTCGACGAGCTCGCCGACCGCACCGGTCTGGATCCCGAGACGCTGATCGCGGCGCTGTCGGCCGCAGCCGACCCCGACACGGCGCTGGCCTCGGCTCTGCGGCTGCTGCGGCAGGCGCCCGAGCAGGCGGCGGGAGCGTTCCGCAGCGAGGACGACGCCCGCCGGCTGTTCCGCGTGATCGGCGCATCGGAGGGTGCCGCCGAGTTCTTCCTCCGCCAGCCCGCCGAGGTGGATGCGCTCGCGACTCCCGTCACCGCGCTCCCGTCTGCGGACGAGGTGCGCGCCGACCTGCTGGCCGTCGTCGGAGCGGTCGACGGCGTTGCTGCCGACGCCGACGAGAGCGCGTGGACGCGCCTCCGCATCCGCTACCGCCGCCGCCTCGTGCAGGTGGCGAGCTTCGACCTGGAGCAGGCCGACCCCGTCGGCGGGTTCGACGCCGTCGCCGCGGCGCTCTCCGACCTCGCAGCGGCCGCGCTCGAAGCCGCGCTGGCGGTGGCGCGACGCATGACGATCGGGACGGGGCCCGGCCGCTTCCCCGAGGAGCAGGTGCGCGCCACCCGGTTCTCCATCATCGGGATGGGCAAGGCGGGCGCCCGCGAACTGAACTACGTCAGCGACGTCGACGTCATCTTCGTAACGGAAGGGGACGAGGACGCCGGACTGGAGCCCGGCCGCGCGGTGGACATCGCGACGCGCCTGGCGATGCTGACGATGCGCGGCATCCACGAGCCCGCGATCGAGCCGGGGCTCTGGGAGGTCGACCCGAACCTGCGGCCGGAGGGCAAGGACGGCGCCCTGGTCCGCACGCTCGACTCGCACGTGGCCTACTACGACCGCTGGGCGAAGGGATGGGAGTTCCAGGCGCTCCTCAAGGCACGGCCACTCGCCGGCGATCCCGGGCTCGGGGACCGGTACGTCGCGGCCCTCGCGCCGAAGGTGTGGAGCAGCGCCTCCCGCGAGAACTTCGTGGAGTCGGTGCAGAGGATGCGCGAGCGCGTCACCGATCACATCCCCGACGACGAGGTGCACTACCAGGTGAAGCTCGGGCCCGGCGGCCTGCGCGATGTCGAGTTCACCGTGCAGCTGCTCCAGCTCGTGCACGGCCAGACCGACGACGCCGTCCGGCAGCGCGACACCCTCTCGGCCCTCGCCGCGCTGGCCGCGCGGGGCTATGTCGGGCGGGAAGAGGCGGCGACCTTCTCGCACGACTACCGCTCGCTGCGGCTGATGGAGCACCGCCTCCAGCTCCGCCGGCTGAGCCGCACGCACCTGATGCCGCGAGACGAAGCGGATGTGCGCATCCTCGCCCGCGCCACCGGCCTCGCGCCCAGCGCCGACGGGCTGCTCGTGCAGTGGAACCAGATCAAGCACCGAGTGCGCGGCCTGCACGAGCGGCTGTTCTACCGTCCGCTGCTCAGCGCGGTCGCGGCGACACCAGCCGACGACGCGCGGCTGGCCGGGGGAGCGGGCCTCACCAGCGAGCAGGCGGAGGCGCGACTCGCGGCGATCGGCTTCCGCGACCCGCGCGGTGCGCTCGCGCACATCGGCGCGCTCACCTCCGGCGTCTCGCGCCGCGCCGCGATCCAGCGGCACCTGCTGCCCGTCATGCTGCAGTGGTTCGCTAGCGGGCCCGACCCGGACTACGGCCTCCTGACCTTCCGACGGCTCAGCGAAGAGCTCGGCGGCACGCACTGGTACCTGCGGATGCTCCGCGACTCCACGGGGGCGGCCGAACGGCTCACCCGCGTGCTGTCGGGGTCGCGGTTCGCCGGCGAGCTGCTGGGCCGCATCCCTGAGTCCGTCGCGTGGCTCGAGACCGAGGACGAGCTGCGGCCCCGCTCCGCTGCGCTGCTGCGGGAGGAGACGGCCGCGATCCTCGCCCGGCACGAGTCCGTCGACACGGCCGCGGCGGCGCTCCGGGCGGTGCGCCGCCGCGAGATCCTGCGCCTGGCGCTCTCCGGCATCCTCGGCTTCGCCACGATCGAGGAGCTGGCCCACGGTCTCACCGCCGTCACCGAGAACATCATCTCCGGTGTGCTGCAGGCCATCCGGCTCGCCCGCGGCGACGCCGACCAGCTGGAGTTCGCCGTCATCGGGATGGGACGGTTCGGCGGCCGCGAGCTGGGTTTCGGGTCCGACGCCGACGTGATGTACGTGTTCCGTCCGCTGGCGGCCGACCAGGAGGCGGCGAACCGCAGCGCGCTCGCCATCGTGTCGGAGCTGAACCGGCTGACCGAGGACAACCGGCTCCCGCTCGACCTCGACATCGGCCTGCGCCCGGAGGGGAAGAACGGGCCGCCCGCGCGCTCGCTCGACTCGTATCGCGCCTACTATCGCCGCTGGTCGCTGACGTGGGAGGCGCAGGCGCTGCTGCGCGCCCGGGGGATCGCCGGGGACGCGGCGCTGCTCGCCGACTTCACCGACCTCGCCGACGAAGTGCGCTACCCGCAGAGCATCGGCGAGCAGGAGATCCGCGAGGTGAAGCGGATCAAGGCACGCGTCGAGAACGAGCGGCTGCCGCAGGGCGCCGATCCGTCCCGCCACCTGAAGCTGGGGCGCGGATCGCTGAGCGATGTGGAGTGGTTCGTCCAGCTCATCCAGCTGCAGCACGCCGCCGCCGTGCCCGCGCTGCGGACGACATCGACCCTGGATGCGCTGGCCGCGGCGGCGGAGCACGGGTTCGTCTCCGCCGAGGACGCGGCGCGGATGCGCGACGCGTGGGTGTTCGCGTCGCGGGCCCGCTCGGCGATGACCCTGTGGGCGGACAAGACGGCCGACGTGCTCCCGTCCGATCGGAGCGCGCTCGACGGCGTCGCACGGCTGATGGAGTATCCGCCCGGCTCGGCCTCCCGGCTGGAGGAGGACTACCTGGCGGTCACGCGCCGGGCCCGCCAGGTCTTCGAGCGCGCCTTCTACGGCCTCCCGCAGCGCCCCGCTCCCACCGCCTGACGCCCCCGCCGCCCGCGCCCGCCGCCCCACCGTCGAGTCCGCAAACTTTGCACGCTTCGACCCTCATAACCGTGCAAAAATCGCGGACTCGACGGTGGGGCGGCGGGGCGAGGGGGACGGGTCAGGCGTCGCGGAGGCGGGCGGCTTTGGCGAGCAGCACGTCGCGCTCGCGTTCGTTCGCGGTGAGGCCGGCCGCCGTCGTCAGCTCGGAGACGGCCTCCTCGGTGCGACCGAGCCGGGCCAGCAGCTCGCCGCGCACGCTCGGCAGCAGGTGCGAGCCCCGCAGGGCGCCGCGCGCGGCGAGCTCGTCCGCGATGCGCAGTGCGTTCGCCGGTCCGGTCGCCATCGAGACCGCCGCCGCGCGGTTCAGCTCCACCACCGGATTCGGCGCGATCCTCCCGAGCGCCTCGTACAGCACAACGATGCGGTCCCAGTCGGTCTCCTCGGCGCTCGGTGCGACCGCGTGGCACTCGGCGATCGCCGCCTGCAGCGCGTACGGACCGCGGCCGCGTCCCAGCTCGTCCGCTCGGGCCAGCGCTGCGCGTCCCCGGACGATCTGCGAGCGGTCCCAGCGCGTCCTGTCCTGCTCGGTCAGCAGCACCGGGGTGCCGTCCGGCCGGGTGCGCGCAGGGAAGCGCGCGGCCTGCAGCTCCATCAGGGCGACGAGCCCGTGCGCCTCGGGCTCCCGGGGCAGCAGCGCGGCCACCATGCGTCCCAGCCGGAGCGCCTCGTTCGCGAGCTCTGCGCGCATCCACTCGCGGCCGGTCGTCGCCGCGTACCCCTCGGTGAAGACGAGGTAGACGACGCTGAGCACGCCCTCGAGGCGTTCCTTCCACTCCGCGGGGTCGGGGGAGGCGAACGGGATGTGCGCGGCGGCGATCGTCTTCTTCGCCCTGACGATGCGCTGCTGCACCGTCGCGACCGGCACGAAGTACATCCGTGCGATCTCGGCCGTGCCGAGCCCGGCGACGACGCGCAGGGTGAGGGCGACCTGGCCCTCCCGGGACAGCGCGGGATGACACGCGGTGAACACGAGGCGGAGCACGTCGTCGTCGATCGGCTCCCACGCGTCCTCTGTGGTCTCCTCCAGCGTCGCCGCCATCACCCGGTAGCGGTCGTCGAGTCGTTCGCGCCGTCGCCACTGGTCGATCGCCCGGCGCTTGGCGACGGCGACGAGCCACCCGCCGGGGTTGTCCGGCACACCGTCCCGCGGCCACTGCTTCAGCGCCTCGACCACGGCCTCCTGCGCGAGATCCTCGGCGAGGCCGATGTCGCCGGTGATCTTCGCGAGCGTCGCGACGACGCGCGCTCCGTCGATCCGCCAGACGGCGTCGACCCGCGCCGGGATCCCGCTCATCGTCTGCAGCCTCTCGGTCCCCGGTCGTTCAGGCCTTGTCCGCGGCCGCCCGCCATTCGGCTTCTTTCTGGATGTACTCGTTGTCGGCGAAGGCCGCGAAGTCGCTCTCGTCGGTCACGCGCCGAACCTCCAGCTTCGAGCCGGGCCCCAGCGGGCAGCGGCTCGCCCACTCCGCCGCCTCCTCCTTCGAACCGACCTCGAGGATCCAGAAGCCGTTGAACAGCTCGTGCGTCTCGCCGTAGGGGCCGTCGGTGATCGCCGGCGGCGTCGACGAGAAGTCGACGACGAACCCGGTCTCGGCGACGTCGTCCGCCAGGCCCTCGCCCGCCAGCAGCACGCCGGCGGAGATGAGCTGCTCGTTGTACTGGCCCATGCGGGTGATGACCTCGTTGAAGTCCATCTCCTGGTAGGCCTCCTTGGCGGCGTCATCCGAGCGCATGATCAGCATGTACTTCATGGGGTGTCTCCCTCAGGTCCGGGGTGCTTCGGTCGCACCCTCCTATCATCGTGTCGAACGGCGGCGCGAAAGGTCGACAGGGTCGGCAAGAAAAAAGAAAGAGGGCCGCATCCGTGATCGGATGCGGCCCTCTTCGTGGCTCCGGTGCGGGTCAGACCCCGTAGTACAGCTCGTACTCGAAGGGGTGCGGACGCTGCGCGAGCGGCTTGATCTCCTTCTCGCGCTTGTACTCGATCCAGGTCTCGATGAGCTCCGGGGTGAACACGCCGCCCGCGGTGAGGAAGTCGTGGTCGGCCTCGAGCGCGTCGAGCGCCTCGCCGAGCGACGCCGGCACCTGCGGGATGTTGCGCGCCTCCTCCGGGGGAAGCTCGTAGAGGTCCTTGTCGACCGGCTCGTGCGGCTCGATGCGGTTCTTGATGCCGTCGAGGCCCGCCATCAGCTGCGCGGCGAACGCGAGGTACGGGTTTCCGGACGCGTCGGGGGCGCGGAACTCGATGCGCTTCGCCTTCGGGTTGGAGCCCGTGATCGGGATGCGGATCGACGCCGAGCGGTTTCCGGCCGAGTAGACCAGGTTGACCGGGGCCTCGAAGCCGGGGACCAGGCGGTGGAACGAGTTCACCGTCGGGTTCGTGAACGCCAGCACCGCGGGAGCGTGCTTCAGCAGACCGCCGATGTACCAGCGGGCGATGTCCGAGAGGCCGCCGTAGCCGGCCTCGTCGTAGAACAGCGGCTTGCCGTCGTTCCACAGCGACTGGTGGGTGTGCATGCCCGAGCCGTTGTCGCCGAAGAGCGGCTTCGGCATGAACGTGGCCGTCTTGCCCCACTCGTTGGCGGTGTTCTTGACGATGTACTTGAACTTCAGGATGTCGTCCGCCGCGTGCACCATGGTGTCGAAGCGGTAGTTGATCTCGGCCTGGCCGCCGGTGCCCACCTCGTGGTGCGCGCGCTCCAGGATGAGGCCGGCCTCGATCAGCTTGAGCGAGATGTCGTCGCGCAGGTCGGCCTGCTTGTCGACCGGGCTGACCGGGAAGTAGCCGCCCTTGTACGGGGTCTTGTTGCCCAGGTTGCCGCCCTCTTCGACGCGGCCGGAGTTCCAGGCGCCCTCCTCCGAGTCGACGGAGTAGAAGCTCGAGTTCTGCTTCACCTCGTAGCGCACGTCGTCGAAGATGTAGAACTCCGCCTCGGGGGCGAAGTACGCGGTGTCGGCGATGCCGGTCGACGCGAGGTACTTCTCCGCCTTCTTGGCGACCTGACGCGGGTCCTTCGCGTAGATCTCGCCGTTGCGCGGGTTGTAGATGTCGAACACCATGATCAGCGTGCGCTCGGCGCGGAACGGGTCGATGTAGGCGGTGGACACGTCCGGGATGAGCTGCATGTCGGACTCGTGGATCGACGCGAACCCGCGGATCGAGGAGCCGTCGAACAGCTGGCCGACGGAGAAGAACTCCTCGTCGACGGTTGCAGCGGGGATGTTGAAGTGCTGCTGCACACCGGGAAGGTCGGTGAAGCGGATATCGAGGAACTTCACGTCGGTGTCCTTGATGAACTTGAGCACCTCAGACGAATCACGGAACATACGGACGACTCCCAATGGCTTTGCGGGTGACCGGACTGCGCGTGCAGCCCACGTCAAAGCTAGAGGGAGGGGGTTTCCCGGGGGTCACGCGAATGTTTCGGGCATGTTACGCGTACCCGGGCCGGGGATGTCCCAGACGGCGCTCGGTAGACTCTGCGGGTGCCGCAGAACCCCACGAACCGTCCAGGAGACATCGCCCCCAGCCGTTACCCGGGGGAGCGCCTGGGCCTTCCCGAGTCGGGTCCCCGATCGGTCGGGCGCGTCGGACGGCGCATCGCGGCGATCGCGATCGACTGGGCCATCGCCTCCCTGCTGTCGTTCGCGTTCTTCCGCTACGACTCGTGGGCGACGATCGCGATCTTCGCCGTTCTGCAGATCGTGTTCATCCCGACGCTCGGCGGCAGCATCGGCCATCGGGCGGTGGGGATGCGCGTCGTCGCGGTGCGCGGCGGCTGGGTCGGGGTCTGGCGTCCGATCGTGCGGACGCTGCTGCTGTGCGTCGTCATCCCGGCGCTGGTCTGGGACTCGGACCAGCGCGGTTTCCACGACAAGATCGCTGGGACCGTCCTCATCCGCTCCTGACGGGCCTCCGCCCACCGTCGAGTACGCACAAACTGCACGGATTCCGCCGGAAAACGTGCAGTCTTTGCGTACTCGACGGAGGGGCGGTGCCCACTCCGAGGAGGCGGGTCAGCGGGCGCGCTGAGCCCGCACCTTCATCGGGTCGATGCCCTTCGGGATCGGCATCTGGTTCTCCATGGACTGGAGCCGGTTGCTGATCGCGAGCACCTCGGCCTTGGTGAGCGTCGGCTTGATCTTGGCGAGGGTGCGCGGCACCTTGTGCAGCGGCACCGAGTCGGCGTCCGGCCCGACGCTGATGACCGTGACCGGCACGTTCGGCAGCACGCGGTTCACCTTGCGGCGCTCCTCGTCGATCATCCGCTTGGTGCGGGTGACGGGGCCCTCGCTGATGAGCACGACGCCGCCGCGACCGGTGGCCCGGTACACCGCATCCTGCGTCTTGCCGTTGACGGCGACCGGCATCTCCGAGCCGCGCCAGCTGCGCTTCAGCGACGACCGCAGCACGGCACCGACCGCGCCCGGCTGACCCTCGATCTGCGAGTACGCGGCACGCTCCGCGCGCCGGCCGAGGATGATGAGCGCGATCAGGACGCCGGCGAGCACGCCCGCCAGGATCCACAGCACCATCGTGAAGACGTTGCCGCCCGAGAGGAACACGGCGAGCAGGACGCCGAGGATGATCGGCAGGACAGCCCCGAGGACGATGTACAGCACCGCGCGGTCGTCGTACCGGCGGGTCATCTGGAACACCTGCCACATCTGCTTCAGACGGCCGGGCTCCTTGGTGGACTTGTCCTTTGCCATAGCTCCAAGGATACCGGCTCGGCGGCGTTCCAGATGACCCGTTCGCTGCGGGGAGAGGGCTCTCAGGAGACCGCCTGCGCGAAGCCGAGAGTCGCGTCGGCGAGGTGCCGCAGCTCGTCCGGCACCGGCCGTCCCTTCGCCTGCATGGATTGCGCCCACAGCCGGCCCGCGCGGTACGACGACCGCACCAGCGGACCCGCCAGGACGCCCAGGAATCCGATCTCCTCCGCCTCCTGCTTGAGCTCGACGAACTCGTCCGGGTGCACCCAGCGCGCCACCGGCAGGTGCCGGGGGCTCGGCCGCAGGTACTGCGTGATCGTGATGATGTCGGTCCCCGCGTCGTGGAGGTCGCGCAGAGCCGTGCTGATCTCGTGGCGCTCCTCGCCCATCCCGAGGATGAGGTTCGACTTGGTGATGAGCCCGGCGGCACGCCCCTGGGTCAGCACGTCGAGCGAGCGGTCGTAGCGGAAGGCGGGCCGGATGCGCTTGAAGATGCGCGGCACCGTCTCCACGTTGTGGGCGAACACCTCCGGGCGCGCCGAGAAGACCTGTCCGAGGTGCTCCGGGTTGCCGGAGAAGTCGGGCACCAGGATCTCGACCCCCGTCCCCGGCGACTGGCGGTGGATCTCGCGGATCGTCTCCGCGTACAGCCACGACCCCTCGTCCTCCAGGTCGTCGCGGGCGACACCCGTCACGGTCGCGTAACGGAGCCCCATGCGCTGCACGGACTCGCCGACGCGGCGCGGCTCGTCGCGGTCGAACTCCGCCGGCTTCCCGGTGTCGATCTGGCAGAAGTCGCAGCGGCGCGTGCACTGCGAGCCGCCGATGAGGAAGGTCGCCTCCCGGTCCTCCCAGCACTCGTAGATGTTGGGACAGCCGGCCTCCTGGCAGACCGTGTGCAGCTCCTCGGACTTCACCAGGCTCTGCAGCTGCCGGTACTCCGGCCCCATCTTCGCCTTCGTCTTGATCCACTCGGGCTTGCGCTCGATCGGCGTCTGGGCGTTGCGGACCTCGAGGCGCAGCATCCGGCGCCCCTCGGGGACGGCGCTCATGCGACGGCCTCCGCTGCGGTGAACTCCAGGTCGAACGCGTCCATCACGAGAGGCGCGACGTCCTGCGGCGTCACGGTCCGGCCGAGAACGCGGGAGATCGTCGTCACCCCGGCGTCGCGGATGCCGCAGGCGACGATCCGCTCGTACGCGTCGAGGCTGTTGGAGCAGTTGAGGGCGAAGCCGTGCATGGTGACGCCTTCCGCGACGCGGATGCCGATGGCGGCGATCTTCTCGTCCGTGGTCGCTCCCGGGTTGTGCTCCGGCCGCATCCACACCCCGGAGCGGCCCTCGATCTGGACCCCCGTGACGCCGAGGCGGGCGAGGACGTCGATGAGCACCCGTTCGAGCGCGCGGACGTAGCCGACGACGTCGATGGGGTCGTGGAGACGGAGGATCGGGTACCCCACGAGCTGACCCGGCCCGTGCCAGGTGATCTTGCCTCCCCGGTCGACGTCGACGACGGGGGTGCCGTCGGTGGGACGTTCGTCCGGTGAGGTCCTCTTTCCCGCGGTGTACACCGGGGAGTGCTCGAGGAGGATGACGGTATCGGGCGCCCGGCCTGCGACGACGGCGGCGTGCAGGGCACGCTGCTGTTGAAGGGCCTCGAGATACGGCACGGAGTTGGCGCTTAGCCCCGTGACGTCATACGTGGTCACCCGGTCAGTCTATGCGCGGCGGCGGACAGGTGCTCACAGGCGGACGCGCGGACAGGTTCTGCACAGATCGGCGGCCGCGAACCCGCCGCGTCGGCCGGACGGATGGGATGGACGGGTGACTTCCTCTCCTGTCTCCCTCCGCTCAGCGCCCATCCGACCCTCCGCTCCGCCTCGATCCGGTGACCGGATACTGACACCTGCCGATCTTCTCCGGGCGGCGCGGTCCATCGCCGCAGACGAGGGGTGGGAGGTGGGTGCGTCCGAGTGCCGTCCTGTCGGCAGCCCGCCGGACGAGGCGCGGCTGACCGTGTCCGGCGACCGGCTGCCCGGGCGGTGCCTCCTGCGGGTGCGTGAGCGCCCTCCCGGACCGGACCGTGCCTGCCACGAACTCGACGCGCGCGCTGCGGCGGCGAGTGAGCACGTCGTCGGCATCGTCGGGGCATCCGCGGTTCGGCGCGTGCGGGGGAGGGAGGTGGATGCCGTGCTGCTGGAGGCCCCGGAACACGGCGACCTCGAGGGTCTCCTCGCTCGACGGGGCGGCATCCGGTCGGGCGAGGCGGCGACGATCCTGCTGGGGGTCGCCGCCGGGCTGGGGGCACTGCATGCGTCCGGGTGGGCGGGGCCGGAGCTCACGGGCCCCGGCATCGTGTTCCTCGGCGACGGCTGTCCCGCTCTCGATGCGCTCGACGGGGTGCAGCCGTGGACGGCGGATGGAGCGGTCACGGACGCCGAGCGTTTCTACGCTCTCGGCAGGACGGTGTGTCTGAGGGTGGTCGACGGCTCCGGGATGCGTCTCCTCGGGGCGGTGGAGGACGGGCTCCGGCACGGGAGCTGGACCGCGCTCGCCGAGGCCGTGCTGCGCGCGGTCGCCCCGGAACCGGTGGCGTTCGCCGATCCCGGGCAGTCCGAGGCCGGTCGGGTCGACGCGACCGGGTCCGATCGGGCGGTGGGGCTGACCGCATCCGGTCCTCCCGTGCCGAGCTGGTCCGCACGCGGGGCCGTCGCCGGGCGGCCGGGCGTGCGGATCGCCCTCCTGGCGAGCCGGGCGATGGATGCGCTCGATGGTCGTCCGGGGCGCGCTCTCGGTCGACGGCTCCGAGCGTTCGCGCGTCGCCGACCCGTGCTCGTGGCGGTCGCCGTGGTTCCCGTGGTGGCGGCCGTCGCGCTGGTCGCCCTGCTGCCCTCGTCGGGGACGGCACCGGCGACGGCGACGGCGCCGGCGACGGCTCCGGGCGAACGGGTGCCGGGAGAACGGGTGCCGGGAGAACGGGTGGAGGAGCCGGAAGTGTCGCATTCCGGTCCGGTGCCGGCCACGGCATCGGCGGCTGCATCGGCCGCTGCGTCGGCCGCCCCGGAATCGGATCCGGTGGAGGCGGCACGCGCCATCCTCGCTGCCCGGCATTCGTGCTTCGCGGCCCGCCCTCCGCGCACCGGCTGTCTCACGGCCGTCCTCGACGACGGATCGCCACTCATCGCGGAGGAGACGGCGGCTCTGGGCGAGAAGGGCGCAAGCGGGGCCCGGGACTACCGCGGCGCGCAGCTGTCCCTGGTCGAGCGGTGGGGCGCTGCCGCGCTCATCAGCGCTGCTCCGGACGCGGCCCGCACCCCGAAAAGCGAACCGGCCTCGCTCCTGCTGGTGAGGAGCGAGGCCGGGTGGCGGCTACGGGCGGTGTACCCGTGAGCGGATCAGATTCCGAGGTTGGCCTCGAAGTTGCCGCCCTCGAGGCGGTTCTTGACCGCGACGAGGAAGCGGGCAGCATCGGCGCCGTCCACGATGCGGTGGTCGTACGAGAGAGCCAGGTACACCGTCGACCGGATGGCGATCGAGTCGGTGCCGTCGGCCGAGATGACGACCGGCTTCTTCGTGACGATGCCCGTGCCCAGGATCGCGACCTGCGGGAGGAACACGACCGGGGTGTCGAACAGCGCGCCGCGCGAACCGGTGTTCGTCAGCGTGAAGGTGCCGCCGGCCAGCTCGTCCGGCTTGAGGCGGTTGTCGCGGGTGCGCTCCGCCAGGTCGGTGATCTCCTTCGCGAGGCCCGCGATGTCGAGCTCGGACGCGTTGCGCACCACCGGGGTGAGCAGGCCGCGCTCGGTGTCGACGGCGATCGACATGTTCTCGTGGTCCGGGTACACGATGCTGTCGCCGTCCACCGTCGCATTGATGACGGGGTACGTCTTCAGCGCTTCGGCGGCGGCCAGCGCGAAGAACGGCAGGAAGGAGAGCTTCACGCCGGTCTTGGCCAGGAAGTCGGCCTTCACGCGGTCGCGCAGGGCGGCGACCTTCGTGACATCGACCTCGACGACGCTGGTGAGCTGCGCGGTCGACTGCATCGAGACGACGGCGCGCTCCGCGACGACCTTACGGAGGCGCGACATCGGCTGCGTGGTTCCGCGCAGCGGCGACACCTCGGGGGCCGGAGCCGCCTCGGCGGCCTGCGAGCCGCCCTGAGCCGCGGCGGGGGCGGCAGCCGAGAGGATGTCCTCCTTGCGGATGCGCCCACCGACACCGGTGCCGGTGACGGTGGAGAGGTCGACGCCCTGCTCGTTCGCGAGCTTGCGCACGATCGGCGTCACGTAGCCGGCGTTGCCGGCGTGAGCGCCCGACGAGGAGCTGCCGGAGGCCGCTGGGGCCTCCTGCGCGGGCGCGGCCTGCGCGGCAGGGGCTGCCGGGGCAGCGGGAGCCGGTGCTGCGGGGGCGGCCGGTGCGGGAGCCGGAGCCGGAGCCGGTGCGGGTGCGGCCGGCTGGGCCGGAGCAGGAGCGGCCTGCTCAGCCGGAGCCGGAGCGGCCTGCGCCGCGGGAGCAGGAGCCGGTGCGGCGGCGGGAGCCGGAGCGGCCTGCGCGGCAGCCTGCTCGGCGGGAGCGGGAGGCTGCTCGGCCGGAGCCGCCTGCTCGGCCGGAGCCGCCTCCGCGGGAGCGGCCTCGGCCGCCGGAGCAGCAGGCGCCTCGGCGCCAGCGCCGGAGCCGTCGCCGATCGTCACGAGCGCAGTGCCCACCTCGACCGTCTCGTCCTCCTGCACCAGGATCTCCTCGATGACGCCGGCGACCGGCGACGGGATCTCGGTGTCGACCTTGTCGGTCGAGACTTCGAGCAGGGGCTCGTCCACCTCGACACGGTCGCCAACGTTCTTCAGCCAGCGGGTGACCGTGCCTTCCGTGACGCTCTCGCCGAGCGCCGGGAGGCTGACGGATTCGCTCATGAGCTTCTCTCCTTCAAAACCTGATCGTTCAGTAGCTTATTGCAGCCGGGTCCGCGCGGCGCGGACCCGGCTGGTCGTCCTAGAGGGTGTGCAGCGGCTTACCCGAGAGGTACAGGAAGGCCTCGCCGAGCGACTCGTTCTGCGTGGGGTGCGCGTGGATGAGGGGCGCGATGTCCTCGGGGTACGCCTCCCAGTTCACGGCCAGCTGCGCCTCGCCGATGAGCTCGCCGACGCGGGCGCCGATCATGTGCACGCCGACCACGGGGCCATCGTTGACGCGGACGACCTTGACGCTGCCGTTCGTGCCGATGATCTCGCTCTTGGCGTTGCCGGCGAGGCTGTAGTCGTAGCTGCTGACGCTGTCGGCACCGTACTTCTCGACTGCCTTGGCCTCGGTGAGGCCGATCGAGGCGACCTCCGGGTCGCAGTAGGTGACCTTCGGGATGTTGACGTCCGGGATGACGATCGGGTTCAGGCCCGCGATCTCCTCGGCGACGAAGATGCCCTGCTGGAATCCACGGTGCGCGAGCTGCAGACCGGGCACGATGTCGCCGACGGCGTAGACGCCGGGGATGTTCGTGTGCAGGCGCTCGTCGGTGATGACGAAGCCGCGGTCCATGGTGACCCCGACCTCCTCGAAGCCCAGACCCTGCGTGAGCGGGCCACGGCCAACGGCCACCAGGAGGACATCGGCCTCGACGGTGTCGCCGTTCTCGAGGGTCACGACGACGCCGTTCTCGTTCTGGGTGACGCCCTGGAAGCGGATGCCGAGGCGGTAGTCGATGCCGCGGCGACGGAACGCGCGCTCCAGCGACTTGCTGATCGACTCGTCCTCGTTCGGGACGAGGTGAGGCAGCGCCTCGATGATGGTGACCTCGGAGCCGAACGACTTCCACACGCTGGCGAATTCGACGCCGATGACGCCGCCGCCGAGCACGGCCACCTTGCGGGGGACGAAGTCGAGCTCGAGAGCCTGCTCGCTCGTGATCACGCGGCCGCCGATCTCGAGGCCCGGAAGCGAGCGCGAGTAGGAGCCGGTGGCCAGGATGACGTTCTTGCCGACGATCGTGTCGTCGCCCACCTGGACGGTGGTCGGGGAGGTCAGGCGACCCTCGCCCTCGATGACGGTGATGCCGCGGGCCTTCACCAGGCCCTGGAGGCCCTTGTACTTCTTGGCGACGATCCCCTTGCGGTACTCGCTGACGCCGTTGATGTCGACGCCCTGCAGCTGGGTCACGATGCCGTACTTCGACGACTCCCGCGAGTAGTCGGCCACCTCGGCCGCGTGGAGCAGCGCCTTCGTGGGGACGCAGCCGCGGTGCAGGCAGGTGCCGCCGACCTTGTCCTTCTCGATCATGCCGACGGTGAAACCGAGTTCGGCCGCACGCAGCGCCGCTGCGTAGCCTCCACTCCCACCGCCGAGCACCACAATGTCAAAGTTCTGCTCAGACACCCAGCTACTCCCTCGCGCATCAGGATCATGTGACACGATTTGCCGCCCAGAGGGGTGGCTCCGGGAGACGTGTTGATGGGCGGGATTTCCCGCCCATACGACCCTACTACTTCCGGGAAAAGCTCTCGGCCAGACGGATGAGCGCCCTTACGCTGACGGCGGACGGGCCCTTGCCGGTGAAACCGTACGGAGCGGCCGGGCTCTTCGCCGGCCCCGCGATGTCGAGGTGCGCCCACGGGATGCGCGGCGCGTCGTCCGCGTCGCCGGTGCGGCCGACGAACTCCTGCAGGAACACGCCGGCGAGCAGAGCGCCGCCGGCGGTGTTGCCCGGGTTGGCGTTCGCGATGTCGGCAACGTCCGAGTTGATGGTGGCGCGCAGTTCGCCGGGGAGCGGCATCGGCCAGAGCAGCTCGCCGGTCTCCTTGCCGGCCGTGAGCACCTGGTCGACCAGGTCGTCCGAGCCCATCACCGCGGCGTATCGGGTGCCGAGGGCGACCATCGCGGCGCCGGTCAGGGTGGCGACGTCGACGATCGCATCGGGCTGCTCCTCGCTCGCGGCGACGAGGCCGTCCGCGAGCACGAGCCGGCCCTCGGCGTCGGTGTTGAGCACCTCGACCGTCCGCCCTCCGCGGATGCGCAGCACGTCGTTCGGGCGGATCGCCGACCCCGACGGCATGTTCTCCGCGAGGCACAGCCACGCCGTGACGCGCACCGGCAGCGCCAGACGCGCGGCGGCGAGCACGACGCCGAGCACCGTCGCGGCGCCGGTCATGTCGTACTTCATGCCGACCATCCCGGTCGCCGGCTTCAACGACAGTCCGCCGGAGTCGAAGGTGATTCCCTTGCCCACCAGCGCGAGGTGCCGGGCGGCGCCGTCGGGGGAGTAGGACACCTTGACCAGGCGCGGCGGGCGGGTCGAGCCCTGCCCGACGCCGAGGATGCCGCCGAAGCCCTCCACCGCGAGCTGCTCCTCGTCCCACACGGTCACCGACACGGGGAGGTCCGACGACGCGGCCTGCGCGCGCTCGGCGAACGTCTCGGGGTAGAGGTCGAGCGGGGGAGTGTTCACGAGGTCCTTGACGAGGGCCGCGGCCTCGGCGACGGCGGTGGCGCGGGCGACCAGCGCACCGGCGTCGGACGCTGCCCCGAGCACCTCGATGGAGCCCACCGGGTCCTTGACCGCGGCACGGCTCTTCTCCCGGTACTCGGTGAAGGCGTACGCGCCGAGCGCAGCACCCTCGACCACGGCGCCCAGCTGCGCGTCGCCCTCCGCGGGGAGGTCGAGCGCGACAGCGCCCGCGCCGGCCAGCTGCCGCACGGCGCTGCCCGCGGCGTAGCGGAGGGCGTCCTCCCCGCCCTCCGGCAGCCCGATCACGGCGAGCGACGGACCGGAGCCCTGAGCGGGCAGGCGGACCAGCTCGTCCTTGCCTCCGGCGAATCCGACGTCCCGCAACTGCTGCGCCAGTTCGTCCCCGCCGCCGCCGGACAGCACGGTCACACTGTCGCGGGCGACCCGGGCGGCGACCACGAGGACGTCGGCGGGGCCGGTGGGGGTGGATGCGTCGGTCACGGTCAGCGCGGGAACGGTCATGTCTCGACCCTAACGCGCACGCGCGTGCCGTCCCGGCCCGTCGGGGCCGCGGCCGTGTTCGCTGTGGGCGTTCCCGCACCCGGCGGAGACCCGGCTCCCGCCGCCGGGGTCCGCTCTAGAGTTGAGATATGCGTGACCCCGGCGAACTGTTCGAGCTCAACCCGGCACTGGCTGTGCCGGAGGGATTGCCGCTGGTCGCGGGGCTGACCGGCTTCGCCGACGCGGGCTCCGGCGTGAGCCAGCTGGGCACCTATCTGCTCGGCACGCTCGACAGCGAGGTGGTCGCCACCTTCGACGCGGACATCCTGCTCGACTACCGCGCCCGCCGCCCCATCATCTACTTCGATCAGGACCACCTCACCGACTATCAGCCGGCGACGCTCAAGCTGTACCTCGCGTACGACGAGCTGCGCCAGCCGTTCCTGCTGCTCTCCGGGTTCGAGCCGGACTTCCGGTGGGAGGCGTTCACGGAGGCCGTTCTCGGCCTGATCGAGCGCTACAAGGTGAAGAGCGTGACCTGGGTCCACTCCATCCCGATGCCCGTCCCGCACACCCGGCCGATCGGGGTGACGGTGAGCGGCAACCGGACCGAGCTCATCGACTCCATGTCGATCTGGAAGCCGCACACGCAGGTGCCCGCGAACGCCCTGCACCTGCTGGAGTACCGCCTGCAGCAGCTGTCGTACCCGATCGCCGGTTTCATCCTGCTGATCCCGCACTACCTCGCCGACACCGAGTACCCGGCGGCGGCGATCGCCGCCCTCGACTCGATCAGCGCGGCGACGGGCCTCATCTTCCCGACCGACCGCCTGCGCCAGGAGGACCGCGAGTTCGTCGCGAACATCGACGAGCAGGTCGCGGGCAACACCGAGCTGGGCCGCCTCGTCGGCACGCTGGAGGAGCGGCACGACTCCTATATGGAGGACACGCAGCTGCGCTCTCCGCTGACCGACAGCGACGGCGAGCTGCCGAGCGCCGACGAGATCGCGGCGGAGCTGGAGAACTTCCTCGCCTTCCGCCGCCACGGCGACGAGGAGAACGGGCGCGGCGAGCGCTGAGCGCTTACGCCTGACCCCGCGTCCGCGTCGGCGCGCGGGCATGCCCGGACGACGGGCATAGGATCGTTCGGTGAACTCGCGTCGCTCCTGGGTCGTCTACGGGATCGGTGTCTTCGCGTATCTGATCGCGGTCATGCAGCGGACGACCATCGGCGTCGCCGGGGTCGCGGCGACCGACCGCTTCCACGTCTCCGCCTCCGTCCTCTCGACCCTCGCGGTCGTCCAGCTGATCGTCTACGCGGGGATGCAGGTGCCGGTGGGCGTGCTCATCGACCGCATCGGGTCGCGCGTCCTGATGATCGCGGGCACCGCTCTGATGGTCGTCGGACAGGTCGCCGTCGCACTGGCGCCGAGCATCGCGATCGCGATCGTCGGGCGCATCCTGGTCGGAGCGGGCGACGCGACGGTCTTCACCTCTCTCATGCGGCTCACCAACTCGTGGTTCCGCGGGAAGATCGTCCCGCAGCTGTCGCAGTGGATCGGCAACGTCGGCCAGCTGGGACAGGTGCTGTCGGCCGTCCCCTTCGCGCTGCTGCTGCACCTCTCCGGCTGGACGGTGGCCTTCCTCACGGCCGCAGCGCTCTCCGTCGTCGCCCTGGTGGGCATCGTCGCCGCGGTCACCGACCGCCCGGTCGGCGCGAGCGAGGGGCCGCGCCCGGTGTCCTGGTCCGACTCGCTGCGGCAGCTGCGAATCAGCCTGGCGCGCCCGGGCACGCAGCTCGGCTTCTGGTCGCACTTCGTCACGCAGTCCTCCGGAACGGTGTTCAGCCTGATGTGGGGCATCCCGTTCCTCGTCTTCGCCATCGGCATCGAGCCGGCGGAGGCGTCCGCCCTGCTCACCGTGCTCGTCGGCGCCGGCCTCATCTCCGGTCCGATCCTCGGCATCCTCACCGCCCGCTTCCCGATGCGCCGAAGCAACCTGGTGCTCGCGATCGTCGGCCTGATGGCGGCCGCGTGGACGCTGGTGCTGCTCTGGCCCGGGCAGCCGCCGCTCTGGACCGTGATCGTCCTCATCGCGGCCATCGGGATCGGCGGCCCCGGGTCGCTCATCGGCTTCGACTTCGCCCGCACCTTCAACCCGCTTCACAGCCTCGGGTCCGCGAACGGCATCGTGAACGTCGGCGGCTTCCTCGCCAGCTTCGTGATGATGTTCCTGATCGGCGTCTCGCTCGACGTGCAGGCGCACGGGGCGGGCGGGGATGCGCAGCTCTACCAGCTGGACCACTTCCGCTGGGCGTTCGCCATCCAGTACGTGATCGTCGGCATCGGAGTGGGGTTCCTGGTGCACGCACGACGCCGCACGCGTCGCCGGCTGAAGGACGACGAGGGAATAGAAGTGGCCCCTCTGTGGGTTGCACTCGTCGGAGCGTGGAGGAGGCGCGGCGGGCGCGAAGCGCTGTAGGGGCGCAGGCGGCGTCCCGATTCGATCCGAGATGGCCGTACGTGGTCGGGGGCTCACGTGGAGCGTGCAATAATTGACGTCTGGACCCGTTCATGTCCCTGGGCCGGAGCATTTGACGATGCCCGGCGCAATCACCCAGGACTTGACATGGGTCTTAGTAGTGTCCGCACGCAAACCCTGAGCCAGGCTCGGCCGTCAGGATCCCGGCCCCTCTGCTTGGTATGAAAGGTGTTCACATGGCAACCCGTGCAGCAACGAAGACCCGCGATGCGGAGGTCGAGGTCGACGAGACCGTGACCGTCGTCGCGGAGGAGACGGCGAAGCCCGCCAGGAAGACCGCCGCGAAGGCGGCTCCGAAGAAGGCTGCGACGAAGACGGCTGCGAAGAAGCAGACCGCGTCGAGCAAGGCGAAGGGCAGTGCGGCGGACGACGACGAGATCGACGACGACGCCGAGGTCGAGATCGACGTGGAGGACGTGGCCGTCGTCGCGGACGACGACGCGGTGGCAGACGACGCGGACGAGACGGAGACGACCGACGAGGCCGACTCCGACGACGCCGATGGCGACGACGCCGAGGGCAAGAAGCCCGCGGTGACCATCCCGGTCGGCGACATCCCGCTTCCGACGGACGCGCTCGTGCTGCGCGCCGTGGACGAGGACGACGACATCCCCGTCTACTCCTCGACGATCACCGGCGCGACGGCCGACCCGGTCAAGGACTACCTGAAGCAGATCGGCAAGGTCCCGCTGCTGAACGCGGCCGAAGAGGTCGAGCTCGCCATGCGCATCGAGGCCGGTCTGTTCGCGGAGGACAAGCTCGCGAACACCCCGAACCTGAGCAAGGAGCTCGAGCGCGAGCTGAAGTGGGTCGCCCGCGACGGCCAGCGCGCGAAGAGCCACCTGCTCGGCGCGAACCTGCGCCTCGTGGTCAGCCTCGCGAAGCGCTACACCGGCCGAGGCATGCAGTTCCTCGACCTCATCCAGGAGGGCAACCTGGGCCTCATCCGTGCTGTCGAGAAGTTCGACTACACGAAGGGCTTCAAGTTCTCGACCTACGCCACGTGGTGGATCCGTCAGGCGATCACCCGCGCGATGGCGGACCAGGCGCGGACCATCCGCATCCCGGTCCACATGGTGGAGGTCATCAACAAGCTGGCCCGCGTGCAGCGTCAGATGCTGCAGGACCTGGGCCGCGAGCCCACCCCCGAGGAGCTGTCGAAGGAACTCGACATGACCCCGGAGAAGGTCATCGAGGTGCAGAAGTACGGTCGCGAGCCCATCTCGCTGCACACCCCGCTGGGTGAGGACGGCGACAGTGAGTTCGGCGACCTGATCGAGGACACCGAGGCGGTCGTCCCGGCCGACGCGGTGGGCTTCACGATGCTGCAGAAGCAGCTGGAGAGCCTGCTCGACTCGCTCTCCGAGCGCGAGGCGGGCGTGATCCGCATGCGCTTCGGCCTCGGCGACGGGATGCCGAAGACGCTCGACCAGATCGGCGACACGTTCGGTGTGACGCGCGAGCGCATCCGCCAGATCGAGTCGAAGACGATGGCGAAGCTGCGTCACCCGTCGCGTTCGCAGTCGCTGCGCGACTACCTCGAGTAAACCGGTGCGGTACCGACTGGCGGTCATCGCCGGCCGCCTCGCCCGCTGGCTCCTGCGCCTGCGGGGAGGCGGCTCCGCGGTCCCCGGCCGGGTCGCGCTGGCCATCGCCCCGAAGTTCCTGGAGCGCGCGGTCAGCCGTCTCCCGCTCGGCGTCGTGTTCGTGTCCGGCTCGAACGGCAAGTCGACGACGACCAATATGCTCACCGCGATCCTGCGCGAGCACGGGCTCGACGTGTTCACGAATCCGTCCGGCGGCAACCTGCCGCAGGGCATCGCGTCCGCGCTGCTCGCCGACGTTCCGCTCGACGGCTACGTCCGCGGCGACGTCGGTGTGATCGAGGTGGACGAGGCCTACGGCGTCGACCTCGCGCGCGTGCTGAAGCCGCGCGGTTCGCTGCTGCTCAACGTCCAGATCGACCAGCTGAACCGCTTCTTCGAGCCGACCCGTGTGATCGGGATGCTGCGTTCGATCGCGGAGGGCTCCTCGGAGTTCGTCGTCGTGAACGCGGACGACGACAGCCTCGCCCGGGTGGGCGCCGAGCTGGCCGCGGCGGGGCGGGATGTCTCCACCTTCGCCGTGGCGCCGTCGATCATCGAGGCGTCGCCCAACGGCCTGGCCAACGTCAAGGACCTGACGGGCGCGGCCGCTGGCGCGCTGCCCATCCCCTCGGTGTTCGTCAGCAAGCTCGAAGTGCAGAGCGCGCAGCTGACCATCGGAGGCGAGAACGTCCGGATCGGTCTGCCCGCGCGTGGCCTGCACTACGCGGTGGATGCGGCGGGCGCGACAGCGATGGCGCGCCGGCTGCTCGGCGACCGGTTCCAGCCGAATGCCGTCGTCGCCGCGATGGCCGCGCTCCGCACGGTGTACGGCCGCGGCGAGACGTTGCATGTCGGCGACGAGGACATCGAGATCATCATGATGAAGAACCCGCCGAGCCTGCAGCTGAACCTCGACTACCTGAGCGAGTCGCCGGAACAGGTGTTCGTGTCCGTCGACGAGGGCACGCCGGACCCGTCGTGGGTGTACGACATCGACCTGTCGAAGCTGACCCACGTCGACGTGGTGTCCGGAACGAAGGCCTGGCAGTTCGCGACGCGGTTCGCCTACGCCGGCATCGAGGTCGACCAGGTCGTCCCCGAGCTGAAGCCCGCGCTGCAGGCGTTCCTGGCGCTGCCGAAGCCGTCGCGCGGCACCAAGACGATGATCGTGAACTACGAGCAGATGATGCTCATCCGCAAGCAGCTCGGCTTCCTCGATCTGGAGGGCGGCGAGCGATGACCGTTCTGCGCATCCTGCACCTGTACCCGGCCGAGCTCGGGATCAACGGCGATGCGGGCAATGTCCTTGCTCTGGCCGAGCGTGCCCGCTGGCGCGGAGTCGAGGTCGACGTCGTGACCCATGCGCCGGGCGCGGAGCTGCCGGCGAGCGCCGACATCGTTCACATCGGTTCTGGCCCGCTCTCGGCGCAGCGCGCCGTCCACGACGACGTGCTGCGGATCGCGCCGCGGCTGCGCCAGTGGCGCGACGCGGGAGTGCCGTTCGTTGCGATCGCAGGCGGCTGGCAGCTGCTGGGAACCCAGCTCGAGACCCCGGACGGCGAGGTGCTGGCGGGCGCAGCGGTGTTCCCGTCGCGCGCCGCGCTCGGGGGCAAGCGGCACGTCGGCGAGATCGTGGTGCGGCTCGCGGACGGCACGACGATCGCCGGCTTCGAGAACCACTCGGCCCGCACCGTGCTCGACGGCGCTGAGCCGCTCGGTCGCGTGGTGCGCGGCACGGGTAACGACGGCTCGGTGGAGGGCGTGGTGGTCGGCTCCTCGATCGGAACCCACCTGCACGGACCGCTGCTGCCGATGAACCCGGTGCTGGCCGACCGCCTGCTCAGCGCCGCACTGCGCGGCGAGCTTCCCCCGGTGCCGCAGACGGAGCGCGTGGACCGCTACGCGACGAACGCTCGCCGCGCGATCGCCGACCGCCTCGGCGTCTCCCTCTGACCCCGGGCCCTGATCCCGTCGAGTGGTGACTCGTCGCCGCTACTTCCCCCGAGTGGTGACATGGTGTCGCACCTCGGGCCGCGAGGGGCGGGGGTCAGTTGATGTAGACGCGGGGGACGCGCGCGGCGACGCCGGTGATCATCTCGTCGGCGATCGTCTCCGCCCAGTCGGCGTACGTCTCGGCCGTCGCCTCTCCGTCGGTTCCCGGCCCGAACAGGATCGCGGTATCTCCGACCTCGACCCGGTGCGCTCCCGCATCCACCAGCATGCTGTCGGCGGCGACCTCGATCACGGGGCAGCGGCGGCCGTTCAGCTGGATGGACGTCTTGGCGATGCCGAGCGTCGGAACGCCGTCGGCGTAGCCGATCCCGAGGCGGGCGTGCGTCGTGCCTCCGACGTGGATCTCGGTGACCGGAGCCTCCAGGCGCATCGCCGGGATGAGGCCGAGCTCGCCGCCGGTCGAGTCGTCGAACGGGGAGAAACCGTAGGCGGCGATGCCGAACCGCACGAAGTCGAAACGCGCCTCGGGCATCCGGATACCCGCCGAGCTCGCGGCCAGGTGCAGCACCCGGAACGAGGCGCCCAGGCGCTCCGCCTGGACGACCGCCGAGCGGAACTCGGCGAGGGCGGCCTCGTCGTCGGCCATCGATGCGTCGGCCAGATGCGACCAGGCGGCGCGGATGCGGATCACGCCGCGCTCCTGCAGCTCGAGGGCCGCGCGGATCAGGCCGGGCCACTCCTCGCGGGTGGCGCCGTTGCGGCTGAGCCCGGTGTCGACCTTCAGGTGGACGATCGCTGGGCGGTCGGCTCCCGCCGCGGCGATGGCCTCCAGCTGCCAGTGCGCCGAGACGCCGAGCTCGATGTCGGCCTCGATCCCGGCGCGCCAGTCGGTGTCCTGGCCGTGCAGCCAGGCGAGCAGCGGGGCGGTGATGCCCGCGCGGCGGAGGACCAGCCCGGCCGGGATCTCGAGCACGGCGAGCGAGGTCGCTCCGGCTTCGAGGCCGGCCTCGGCGACCGGGAGCAGCCCGTGGCCGTAGGCGTCCGCCTTCACCGCGAGCATCGTCTGCGCCGGTGCGATGAGGCGGGTGAGGTGCGCGACGTTGTGCCGCACGGCGGCGAGGTCGATGACGGCACGGGGGAGCGGCTCGGCGACGGCATCCACGATGGTCACGCGCTGTACGTCCTCTCGATGCGGCGGCCGAGCCGGCTCGTGATGACCGGAGCGGCGACGCCCAGCGCATCCGCCCAGTCCCGCACCGTCGGCTCACCGCGGTCCGGGTCGCCGAACAGGACGACCGGATCGCCCGGGCTGGCGGTGTCGTCGCCGATGTCGACCACGAACTGGTCCATGGCGATGCGGCCGGTGATGCGGCCGACGGTGTCGCCGACCTTCACCGGCGCCTTGTTGGAGGCGACGCGCAGGATGCCGTCGGCGTAGCCGAGCGCGACCAGCACGAGCGTGCTGGGCCGGGCCGTGCGGTAGGTGTAGCCGTACGAGACGCCCCGGTCGGCGGGGACGCGTTTGACGGCGATGATCTCGCCCTCGAGGCGCATGGCCGCCGGGCGCGGTCGGTCGAGGTCGAGGCCGAAGAGCTCCGGGCCGAGCAGGGATGCGCCAGGGGCACTCCCGACGATCGCGTCGACGGGCAGACCCTCGTCGGCGAGTGCCGCGGCATCCTCGACCCGGGAGACGAGAAAACCGCCGACCCCCGCGTCGGTCAGCGCACGAGCCACGGGGATGAGCCCGTGTCCGTACGCGTCGGCGCGGAGATCGGCGGTGCAGTCGGGGAGGGACGAGATCGCGGCGGCTGCCGTCGAACGGATGACGGAGAGGTCGACGTGGGCGCGTCTGCGCACACCTGTTCCTGGTGTCATCCTCCGGTCAGCCTCGCGATTCGCGATGGGGTCGCGTTACGCGCGCTGCTCTTCGAACAGGCGAGCGGTCTCGTCGTGCCAGCTGTGGGCGATCTGAGAGAGCTTCTCCTGGTGCTTCTTGCCGTGGTGGGCGCAGAAGAGGAGTTCGCCGTTGTTGACGACGACGCGGATGTACGCCTGCGCGCCGCAGCTGTCGCAACGGTCCGCGGCCGTCAACTGCGGCCCCGATGCGAGCTCGTCAACCGCCCCGTTCTCCGAGGTGAGTGTCGACATGTGATGCTCCTTTCCGTCGCAACCGCTTGAACTCGGTACGTCTATAGAACCACGGATGCCCGGCAATCAGACGCGCATCGCCTGCTATTTCGCTCAACGCGTAGCCTCGGCGCCCGCCGGGTGTCGGTGACGGGGGCTGCACCGCCCGGCGCTTAGTCTGGAGGAGCACGTGCGCCCGCACCCGGATGGGCGCGCCGGAACCACAAGGAGCACCCGTGGCGAGTTCGGACTATTCGGCCAGGCACCTCTCGGTGCTCGAGGGGCTGGAGGCCGTGCGCAAGCGACCGGGCATGTACATCGGCTCCACCGACTCCCGCGGCCTGATGCACTGCCTGTGGGAGATCATCGACAACTCGGTCGACGAGGCCCTCGCCGGGCACGGGGCCGACATCGAGGTCATCCTGCACGCCGACGACAGCGTCGAGGTGCGCGACCGCGCCCGCGGCATCCCCGTCGACATCGAGCCGAAGACGGGCCTTTCTGGCGTCGAGGTGGTCTTCACCAAGCTGCACGCCGGCGGCAAGTTCGGCAGCGGATCGTACGCGGCCTCCGGCGGACTGCACGGCGTCGGCGCCTCCGTCGTGAACGCCCTCTCCGAGCGTCTCGATGTCGAGGTCGACCGCGACGGCAAGACCTGGGCCATGTCCTTCCACCGCGGCGAGCCCGGCATCTTCGACGACAAGAAGGGCGAGCCGGGGCCGGACAGCCCGTTCGCCCCGTTCGTCAGCGGCAGCGAGCTGCGCGTCGTCGGCAAGGTCGCGAAGGGCGTGACCGGCACGCGCATCCGCTACTGGGCCGACCGGCAGATCTTCACGAAGGGCGCCGAGTTCTCGACGGACGACCTCGTCGGCCGCGCCCGGCAGACGGCGTTCCTCGTCCCGGGGCTCGCCATCTCGATCGACGACAAGCGACCGGCCGCGGACGGCGCCGGGCCGGCCGGGCGGACCACCTTCCGCTACGAGGGCGGCATCTCCGAGTTCGTCGACTTCCTCGCACCGGACAGCCCGATCACCGACACCTGGCGCCTCACCGGGGAGGGGCACTTCACCGAGACCGTCCCGGTGCTGTCGGACACGGGAGCCATGCTCCCCACCGAGCTGAAGCGCGACTGCCAGGTCGACATCGCGCTGCGCTGGGGCACCGGGTACGACACGGTCATGCGCAGCTTCGTCAACATCATCGCGACGCCGAAAGGCGGAAGCCACCAGGCCGGGTTCGACCAGGGGATGCTCAAGTTCCTCCGCCAGCAGGTGGAGCAGAACGCCCGCCGGCTCAAGGTGGGGACGGACAAGCTCGAGAAGGACGACGTGATGGCCGGTCTCACCGCCGTGCTCACGGTCCGCCTCCCCGAGCCGCAGTTCGAAGGGCAGACGAAGGAGATCCTCGGCACGCCCGCTGTGCGTGCGATCGTCGCCAACGTCGTCCAGAAGGCCATGGCCGAGCGGTTCGGCTCGTCGAAGCGCGACGACAAGGCGCAGTCGGCTCTCGTGCTCGACAAGGTCGTGGCCGAGATGAAGTCCCGCATCTCGGCCCGCGCCCACAAGGAGACTCAGCGCAGGAAGAACGCGCTGGAGACCTCGTCCCTCCCGGCGAAGCTGGTCGACTGCCGCTCCAACGACGTCGCCAACAGCGAGCTGTTCATCGTCGAGGGGGACTCGGCGCTCGGCACGGCCCGCCGTGCACGTGACAGCGAGTACCAGGCGCTGCTGCCCATCCGCGGCAAGATCCTCAACGTGCAGAAGGCGTCCATCTCGGACATGCTGTCGAATGCCGAGTGCGCGGCGATCATCCAGGTGATCGGCGCCGGCTCCGGCCGCAGCTTCGACCTGTCGGTGGCGCGGTACGGCAAGGTCATCATCATGTCGGATGCGGATGTCGACGGCGCCCACATCCGGACGCTGCTGCTGACGCTGTTCTTCCGCTACATGCGGCCGATGATCGAGGAGGGCCGCGTCTTCGCCGCCGTCCCGCCGCTGCACCGCGTCGTCGTGGTGAACCCGGGATCGAAGCCGAACGAGACGATCTACACGTACTCGGAGGCGGAGCTGCAGGCCGTCCTCGCCGACCTCAAGAAGCGCGGCAGGAAGTACCAGGAGCCCATCCAACGCTACAAGGGACTGGGCGAGATGGATGCGGACCAGCTGGCGACCACGACGATGGACCGCGCGCACCGCACGCTGCGCCGCGTGCGCGTCCCCGACGCCGAGGCCGCGAACCGTGTCTTCGAGCTCCTGATGGGCAACGACGTCGCCCCGCGCAAGGAGTTCATCATCGCCGGGGCCGACGACCTCAGCCGCGCGCGCATCGACGCCTGACGAAGCCCCGCCGCCCCACCGTCGAGTCCGCAAACTTTGCACGCGACACGCCGTGCGGACGTGCAAAGATCGCGGACTCGACGGTAGGGGAGCGACGGGCGGGAGGGTCAGCCGATGCGGCGGCCGATGGAGCCGACGACGGTGTCGAGCGGGGTGCCCGAGCCGTCGCGGCGGGAGCCGCCCTCGGGGAGCGTCCGCGCAGCGCCGTCCGGCGCGACCGCCTGAGCGGGGGCCGGACCGGCCCACGCGAGCACCAGCTCGTTCTCGCCCTTGAGGAACCGCTGCGCGCGCACACCGCCGGTGGCGCGGCCCTTCGCCGGGAACTCGGCGAAGTCGCTGACCTTCGCCGAACCAGGGTCGGCGCCGGGAAGGGTGGCGTCGCTGGCGGCGATGGTCGCGACGACCGCGCCGTCCGCCTCCTCGGCCGAGACCGCGCCGAAGTAGATGACGTGCGCGCCCGCGCCGAGGTTGATGCCCGCCATGCCGCCTGCCGCGCGGCCCTGCGGGCGCACGCTCGACGCGGCGAACCGCAGCAGCTGCGCATCGCTGGCGACGAACACGAGCTCGTCCGCGTCGGTGACCGTGGTGGCGCCCACGACCTCGTCGCCCTGCTTGAGGCCGATGACCTCGAACTCCGGCTTGTTGGCCCAGTCGCCCGCCGCGACGCGCTTCACGACGCCCTGCGCGGTGCCGAGCGCGATCGTGCGCTCCGAGTCGAGCGACACGAGGGCGAGGACCCGCTCCTTCTTGTCCGCCAGTGCGAGGTAGTCGCCGATCTTGACCCCGGCGGCCGGCTGGATGGAGTTCGCCGGCACCGCCGGAAGGTCGACGGGGGAGAAGCGGATGAGCCGGCCGCGGTTCGTGACGGCGCCGATCTCGCTGCGGCTGGTGGTGTCCAGCTGCGACAGGATGGCGTCGTGCTTGCTGCGCCGGGCCGGCGGCTGGATGCGGTCGAGGCCGCCCTCCGCTCCGTCCGCGCCCGCCACAGCGTCCACGCGCAGGATGCGCCCGGTCGTCGAGAGGTACACGCGCGTCGGCACATCGGCGACCTCGAGCTGCACGGTCGCGGCCTTGCTGCGCGAGGCCCCGGCGATCGACGGCTTCGCCTCGGTGAGCAGCGTCCGCCGCGGCGTGCCGAAGGTCGCGGCCACCCGCTCCAGCTCGTCCGACACCAGGTCGTTGATGCGCTGGCGCGAGGCGAGGAGCGCCTCGAGCTCCTCGATCTCGCGGCGGAGCTGATCGCGCTCGGTCTCGAGCTCGATCCGGCTGAACTTGGTGAGGCGGCGCAGCCGCAGCTCGAGGATGTAGTCGGCCTGCAGGGTGCTCAGGTCGAACACCTGCATCAGGCGCCCGCGTGCCTGCTCCGTGTCGTCGGAGGTGCGGATGACCTGGATGACCTCGTCGATGTCGAGGATCGCGACGAGCAGGCCCTCGACCAGGTGGAGCCGTTCCTTGCGGCGTGCCAGGCGGAACTGCGACCGGCGCGTGACCACGCTGATGCGGTGGTCGAGGTACACCTGGAGCAGGTCGCGCAGGCCGAGCGTCTGCGGTCCGCCGGCGACCAGGGCCACGTTGTTGATCGCGAAGCCCTCTTCGAGCGGCGTGTAGCGGTACAGCTGCTCGAGCACCGCCTCCGGGCTGAACCCCGTCTTGAGGCCGATGACCAGCCGGAGTCCGTGCTGGCGGTCGGAGAGATCGGTGACGTCGGAGATGCCGTTGAGCTTCTTGGAGTTGACGCCGTCCTTGATCTTCTCGATCACCTTCTCCGGGCCCACCAGGTAGGGGAGTTCGGTGACGACGAGGCCGCTCTTGCGCGCCGTGATGGACTCGACCGTCACCTTGGCACGCATCCGGAAGCTGCCGCGTCCGGTCGCGTAGGCGTCGCGCACGCCGGCCAGACCGGCGATGGTGCCGCCGCCGGGGAGGTCGGGGCCGGGGACGTACGCCATCAGGTCGTCGAGCGTCGCATCCGGGTTCTCGAGCAGGTGCCGGGCGGCGCCGACGACCTCGATGAGGTTGTGGGGGGCCATGTTGGTGGCCATGCCGACCGCGATGCCGCTGGCGCCGTTGACGAGCAGGTTGGGGAACGCGGCGGGCAGCACATCCGGCTGCATCAGCTGGTTGTCGTAGTTGGGGACGAAGTCGACGACGTCCTCGTCGAGGTCCTCCGTCATCGCGAGGGCCGCGGCGGCCAGGCGCGCCTCGGTGTACCGGGCGGCGGCGGGGCCGTCGTCGAGCGACCCGAAGTTGCCGTGCCCGTCGACCAGCGGGACGCGGAGGGTGAAGTCCTGCGCCATGCGCACCAGGGCGTCGTAGATGGCGCTGTCGCCGTGCGGGTGCAGCTTGCCCATGACCTCGCCGGTGACGCGCGCCGACTTGACGTGCCCGCGGTCGGGGCGCAGGCCCATCTCGGTCATCATGTAGAGGATGCGGCGCTGCACGGGCTTGAGGCCGTCGCGGGCGTCCGGGAGGGCCCGCGAGTAGATCACCGAGTAGGCGTATTCGAGGAACGAGCCCTGCATCTCGGTCGTGACGTCGACGTCTTCGATGCGTTCCGTCGTTCCGGCGGCGGGCTTGTCGTCTGCAGGTGTCATTCGGGCATTCTGTGCGGTGCGAAGGGGCGGGGGCGGCTTATCGGGCGGCGGGATCGCTGTGCCAGACTGGGCCGGATGCCCCCCATGCTACCGGCCGCGTTCACGACGAGAGCGAGCCTCGCCACGGTTCTTCCGAGTTCGCTCGCCGCGCTTTCCGGCGAGACCAACGACCTGGGCCTCCCGGCGATGGAGCACGTGGTCGTCATCGTGGTGGACGGCCTCGGCGCGGCCGCCCTGCGGGCACGTGCAGGCCATGCCAGGACGCTCGCCCCGCTGCTCGGCAAGGCGACGACGATCGACTCCGGCTTCCCGACGACCACGGCCGCCGCTCTGGCCACGCTGACCACCGGGACGACGCCCGGCGAGCACGGTCTGGTCGGCTACCGGGTGCGCGACGGCGCGGGCCGCCTGACGAACCAGCTCACCGGCTGGGACGAGCGGATGGACCCGGCGAGCTGGCAGCGCTCGCGCACGGTCTTCGAGGCGGCGGCGGAGCGGGGCGTGACGCCGCGCGCGATCGCACTGCCCAAGTTCGCCGGCACCGGCTTCACCGCCGCGGTGCTGCGCGGAGCCGAGTTCGTCGGCGTGCAGTCGATGGCCGACCGCTTCGCGGCGGCCGCCGATGTCGTCGCGACCGCCGGACCGGGGCTCACCTACCTCTACGTCGCGGAGCTCGACCAGCTGGCGCACGCGCGCGGCTGGGAGTCACCGGACTGGACCACGGCGCTGGAGACCCTGGATGCGCTGGTCGCCGCCTTCGCCCGTCGCCTCGGTCCCGGACGCGGCGCGCTGCTGACCGCCGACCACGGCGTCGTCGACGTGCCCGAAAGCGGCCACATCCTCTACGACACCGCGCCGGAGCTGCTGCAGGACGTGGCGGACATCGCCGGCGAACCGCGCCTCCTGCACCTCTATCTCGAGGACGGCGCGTCGCCTGCGGCGGTCGCCGAGCGCTGGCGCGACGCCGAGGGCGACCGGTCGTGGGTGGCGACGCGCGCCGAGGCCGTCGACGCCGGCTGGTTCGGCGAGCGGGTCGCCCCCGAGGTCGCCCCGCGGATCGGGGATGTGCTCGTCGCCGCGCGCAAGCGCATCGCCTACTACGACGGCCGGGACCCGCAGCGCACCGGCCGCAACATGGTCGGCCAGCACGGGTCGCTCACGCCGGAGGAGACGCGGGTCCCACTGCTGCGGTTCGGCGCGGCCGCGTAGGCGCACCGATCAGGAAGGACCTGCCGCTCAGGCCAGATCGTCGTCCGTCCGCGCGCCGAAGACGATCTCGTCCCAGCTCGGCATGGCCGCCCGGCCCTTCTTCCGCGACGACGGCTGCGGACCGGAGTCGTTCGACGGAGCGCTCGGCGGAGCCGGCACGTCGAGGGGGAGCGGGGGCTGCTCGGCCGCGGGCGGACGCTCATCGATCAGGCGGAACGGCGTCGGGCCGGGCGTCGGCGCGAGCGGGGCCTCGCTCGGCGGGGTCGGAACGACATCCACCGGGGACGCGTCGGCCGGCGTCGGCCGGTCCTCGTACCCGGCGGCCTCCCGCTCGCCGCGGCGGCGACGGAGGGCCTCCAGCAGATCGGCGGTCTGGTGCAGATCGCGCGGAGCGTCGTCGGCGCGCTTGATGGCCGAGACGCTGATCGAGTTGTTGGCGCCGGGCGTGCGGCCCTGGGGCAGCGGCTCGATGGGCGCCGTGATCTCCGGGCCCATCAGGTCGGCGGCCGGGGCGGGGGCCGGGAAGGTGAAGGCCCCGCTGTCGAAGCGGGAGCTGTCCGGCTCGCCCTCGTGCGGCAGGACGGCGCGGAGACGGGGGATGAGCGCCCCGCCGCGCAGCTCGCCCGCCTGGGAGAGCGTCGTCGCCTCCGAGTTCAGCGGCGCGAGGGCGTGCTTGCGCGCGTCGTACGACCAGCGCGCGTCGTGGTCGATGGTGTCGGCGGTGAACTCCAGCTTGACGATCCAGCCGGTCTCGCTGTCCTTCCAGCTCGCCCAGCGCTCGCCGGCGACGCCGAGCGACGCCAGCCGGTCGCGGATGACCGAACCGAACGTCTCGGCCTCGCCCAGCGGGTCGACGGCGTCGGAGGTGTGCACGGGGACGCTGAGGGCGCTCGCCACGATGTGCTCGCGCTCGGCGATGATCGGTCCCTCGAAGCGCTGGACGTACTCCAGGGGCGCTCCGGTGACCGCTGCGACGTCCTCTGCGGACATGCCGGAACGGATGTGGGCCTGCACTTCGCGCGGTGAGAGCTTCGGCGCGTCGGCGGGCGTCTCCTGCCGCACCTGGCGCACCTTCGACTGCAACGCCTCGTCCACGGCGATGCGGAAACGCTCACCGTCGTCGCCGACGGCGACCAGCGCGCCGTTCTCGACCCCGATGACCTTCAGATCCTGCATGTGGATTGCCTTCCGAGCTCGTTCGTACGGCCCCAGGATGCCACGGAGCAGAAGGCATTCCGGGGAATACCGCGGGCGTGCCGGAAGTTGCACACCGAGCAATGCTGAGAGGCTCCTGATTGGTTTTGCTATTCAGGGGCGATTGATGCAAACTATGGCCGCCGATTGCGAGAATCGGCCGTTACGACGAGAAGTGGATGGGCATGGCAACGGATTACGACGCACCGCGGAAGACCGAGGACGACTCCGAGTCGATCGAGGCCCTCAAGGAGCGTGTCCCGGACAAGATGTCGGGGGTCGTCGACGTCGAAGACGCTGACAACCCCGGCGGATACGAGCTCCCCGGTGCCGACCTCTCCGACCTCGACCTCGACGTCGTCGTGCTGCCTCCCCAGGCGGACGAGTTCACCTGCGTGAACTGCTTCCTGGTGAAGCACCGCTCCCAGATCGATCACGAGACCAAGCTCGGACCGATCTGCGTGGAGTGCGCCGCCTGACGTCGGACGAACTAGGAACTGAGGCGAGCCTCATCGAGAACCCGGACCAGCTGGTCCGGGTTTCTTGTTGAGAGGAGCCAGTAGGGCGCCGGGTCGTCCTGGTCGAGGACCGGGACCTTCACGACCGGCTTGATCCAGCCGCGGATGAGCAGCCACGCCCGGGCATCGAGACGCCGGCCGCGCTCCAGGGTCGCGTCGTCGCCGCGGTACGCCGTCGGCTCGCCGACGAGCTCGAGCGGGATGCGCGCGTTGCCGGCCGCCAGCTCGTCCTTCGTCACGCGGATGACGGGCGCGGTCGCGATGAGGAAGATCGCCCAGGCGACGTAGATCGCGATGGCGAGGACGACGCCGACGGTGAGGTTGATCGGCGCGAAGACGAGCATGACCGCGGGGATGACGAGCAGGGTGGAGATGAACAGCCAGGGCGTCGCCCAGAGTCGCTCTCGGTACAGGTCCATGACCTCTATTCGATCAGACTTCTGCACTAGCCTCTGACACGTGACCGATACCGTCGACGTCCCGATCATCGCCTCGTCCCTGCCCGCGTACGCGCACCCGGGCGACGCCGGCGCCGACCTGTGCGCCGCGGAGGCGGTGCGCCTCGGTCCGGGGGAGCGCTTCACCATGCCGACCGGCGCCTCGATCGCCCTGCCCGACGGGTACGCCGGCTTCGTCGTGCCGCGCAGCGGCCTCGCCATGCGGCACGGGCTGACGATCGTCAATGCGCCGGGGACGGTGGATGCCGGCTACCGCGGCGAGATCCGGGTGACCCTTCTCAATACCGACAGGTCGATGCCGTACGATATCGCCGTCGGCGACCGGATCGCCCAGCTGATCGTCATGCCGGTCACGCGGGCCCGGTTCATCCCCGTCGACACCCTCCCGGACAGCCACCGCGGCACCGCGGGCTTCGGCTCGTCCGGGTACACCGTGACCGAGTCAGGAGAACACGCGTGAGCGACATCAGCGACACCCCTCGCGGAGCCGAGGAGGGCGCAGAGCTCGAGCAGCAGGACGACGGCCTGGAGGCGGAGTTCGAGAAGTCGGCCCCGCCGGGCCGCGAGACCGATGGGCCGCTCGACGAGAGCGAGGCCAACCCCGTCCGGCCGTACGTCGACCTCGGCGGGGTGAAGATCCTCCCGCGCGAGGGCCTGCACCTGCGCCTCGAGGTCGAGGAGGAGTCCCAGCGCGTCGTCGCGGTCGGCTTGGACTACGCCGGTTCCACGCTTCAGGTTCAGCCGTTCGCCGCGCCGCGCTCGAGCGGCCTGTGGCATGAGATCCGCGACCAGATCACCGACCAGATCCAGCGTCAGGGCGGACGGGTCACCGAGCGCGACGGCGCGTTCGGCCCGGAGCTCGTGGCCGAGATCCCTGTGGCGGCCCCGGACGGCGGCCCGGTCGAGACCCGCGTCGCCCGCTTCGTCGGCGTCGACGGCCCTCGCTGGTTCCTCCGCGGCGTGATCGCGGGGGATGCCGCGGTGCAGCCGGAGGCGGCCGCGCTCGTCGAAGACCTGTTCCGCAGCATCGTCGTGGTCCGCGGCTCGGTGCCGATGCCTCCGCGCGACCTCATCCCGCTCCGGATGCCGGCCGCGCCGACGACCGGCAACGAGAACGACTACTCCTCTCTTTAGGGCGCACGCATGACCGATCAGGACCGGCCCGACCGGAACAGCACGCCGGCCGAGCCCACCGCGGCGGAGAACGCGGAGACGGGCGCCGGCGCGCCGGCCCCCGCACTGGGCGACAGCATCGCGGCCGCCGCCCGCCGCTCGGGCCTCGGGCAGCTGGCGGAGACCGACGCCTCGACCGGCGCGGCGCTGCTCGGCGCGCTGGGCGGCATCCGCGGGCTCTGCGAGACGATCCTCCCGGGGCTCGTCTTCCTCGTCCTGTTCACCTTCACGCAGAACGTCCCGCTGTCGATCGGCTGCTCCGTCGCCGTCGCGATCGTCTTCACCGTGCTGCGCGTGATCGGGAGGACGCCGCTCACGCAGGCGCTGGCCGGACTGATCGGCGTTGGCGTCTCGGCGATCCTCGCCCTCATCACCGGGCGGGGCGAGGACAACTTCCTGTTCGGGATCTGGACCAACGCCGCGTACGCCGCCGGCATCCTGATCTCCATGCTGGTGCGCTGGCCGATCATCGGGCTGGCCGCTGGCTACCTCATGGGCGACGGGGTCGCCTGGCGGAGCGACAAGCGGAAGTTCCGGGTGATGCAGGCGCTCACCTTCCTCTGGCTGCTGCTCTTCGTCGCGCGGCTCGTGGTCCAGGTCCCTCTCTATCTGGCGCACACGGACGCGGCGACCAGCGCGCTCGCGCTCACCAAGCTCCTCATGGGCGTCCCGCTCTATGCCCCGCTGCTGCTGGTGACGTGGTTCGTGGTCAAGGCCCAGTTCCCTCAGAAGGCGGCGGCGCCCCGCGGCGCGGCCTCGGGCCGCTAGGACGGCGGCGGGCTCGCGGGCGACGGAGGGGGACGGATGCTGGACGCGGGGGCACGCACGGGGCTGACGGCCGCCCAGGTGGCGGAGCGCGTCGCCGCGGGCCGGGCGAACACGCAGACGCAGCCGAGTTCGCGGTCGCTCGGCGACATCCTCCGCGAGAACATCTTCACGCTGTTCAACGGCATCCTCACCGCCTGCTTCGTCGCCGTCGTGCTGCTCGGCGACCTGCGCGACGGGTTCTTCTTCGGCATCGTCGTCGTCAACGCCCTGATCGGCATCGTGCAGGAGTACCGCGCCAAGCGGGTTCTCGACCGGGCCGCCCTGCTGGCGGCGCCGCACAGCCGCGTGCGCCGCGACGGGGACGTGGCGACGGTCGCCCTCGAGGACGTCGTGATCGACGACCTGCTCGTGCTGCGGCCGGGCGACCAGATCCCGGCGGACGCCCTGGTAGTGGAGAGCACCGGGCTGTCGCTCGACGAGTCGATGCTGACGGGGGAGTCCGACCCCGTCTTCAAGGATGCGGATGCGCCGCTCCTCTCCGGCTCCCACGTCGTCACCGGCACGGGCATCGCCCTCGTGACCGCCGTCGGGGCGGACTCCTACGCCAGCCGTCTGACCAGCGAGATCCGCAAGCACTCGCTCGTCCGCTCGGAGCTGCGCGAGGCGACCAACCGCATCCTGGTGTACCTGTCGTGGATCCTCGGCCCGCTCATCGTCGTGACGCTGATCGGGCGCGTGCTCACCTACGGCGGGTTCTCGGAGATCTTCGTCGACGCCCGCTGGCGGCGCGCGCTGGTCGACGCCGTCGCCGCCGTCGTCGGCATGATCCCCGAGGGGCTCGTGCTGCTGACCAGCCTCGCGTTCGGCGTCGCCGCCATCCAGCTGGCCACCAAGAAGGTGCTCGTTCAGGAGCTCGCGGCCGTCGAGGTGCTCGCCCGCGTCGACGTGCTCTGCCTCGACAAGACCGGGACGCTGACGACCGGGGAGCTCGCGTTGCACGGGACGGAGGTCGTCGGGGCCGCGGCTCCGGACGGAACGCAGCTGGCCGAGACGGCGCTGGCCGCCTTCGGATCGGACGAGGCGGGCAACGCGACGTCCGGCCTGCTGGGGTCGCGATTCCGCAGCGACCGCTTCCGGGTGGCCCGCCGCATCCCGTTCAGCTCTGCGACCAAGTACAGCGCGCTCACCATGACCGTCGACGACGAGGAGAGCTCGTGGGTGCTCGGCGCTCCGGAGCGGGTGCTCGAGGCGCACCCCGTCGCGCTCGCCCGCGCGACCGAGCTGGCGGCGACCGGCCTGCGGACGCTGGCGCTGGCGCGGGCGGTCGACCCGCTGCCCGATGACGTCCACCGGCCGCTGACCGGGATGCGCGTCGAGCCGGCCCTGCTCGTGCTCCTCGCCGAGACCCTGCGGCCCGAGGCGCGCGACACCCTGCGCTACTTCCGGGAGCAGGCGGTGCGCGTCGTCGTCATGTCCGGCGACAACCCGGTCACCGTCGCTGCCATCGCCCGCGAGCTCGAGCTGGAGGGCGCTGCGGTGGATGCGTCCACCCTGACGTCCGACGACGCGCTCGCCGAGGCGCTGGACACCGCGAGCGTGCTGGGGCGGGTCAGCCCGGACCAGAAGCGCACGGCGGTCCGGCTGCTCAAAGAACGCGGGCGCACGGTCGCGATGACCGGCGACGGCGTGAACGACGCGATGGCGGTCAAGGATGCCGACCTCGGCATCGCGATGGGCACCGGCACGGCCGCGACGAAGGCGGTGTCGCGCGTCGTGCTGCTCGACGACCGCTTCGACCGCCTGCCCGACGTGCTCGCGTCCGGGCGGCGCGTCATCGCCAACGTCGAGCGCGTCTCCAACATCTTCCTCGCGAAGACCACCTACGGCATCCTGCTGGCGCTGATCAGCGCGATCCTGCTGTGGCCGTTCCCCTTCCTGCCGCGCCAGCTGACGCTGGTCTCGACGCTCGCCATCGGCATCCCCTCCTTCTTCCTCGCGCTGGCGCCCAACAAGCGCATCTACACGCCGGGCGTGCTCGGACGGGTGCTGCGGTACTCCGTCCCGACCGGCCTCATCGCCGGCGTGACCGCGATCGTCGCCTACGCTCCGCTGTACCGCAGCATCCCGCTGCACGAGGCGCGCAGCGTGACCACCGTCGCGCTGTTCTGCGTGTCGATGTGGATCCTGTGCGTGCTCACCCGTCCGCTCACCGGGATGCGCTGGCTGCTGCTCGTCGCGGTGGCCGCGGCCTTCGCTCTGGTGTGCCTCATCCCGTTCACCGCCTCCTTCTTCGAGATGCACCTGAAGGCGGACGGGGCACTCGCGTGGGGCATCGCGGTCGGGGCGGTCGGAGCCGTCGGGGTCGAGCTCTTCTACCACTTCGCGAAGCGCCGCTCGCTGGTCTTCGACCGGCTCTGAGCGTGCTAGATTTATCTCGACGTCAAGATACTTTCCGGTTCGGCGATTTAGGGTTACCTTGCTGGAAAGGCGCTTCGACGGACGAGGAAGATGGACGAGGCGTGCGTGGACATCGCCTGCCGATGAAGGAGAGGGCATTGTGACTGCAACCGAGAACGCAGGACACGGCAGCTTCGGTGCGAAGCGGACACTGACGGTCGGGTCGAAGGACTACACGATCTTCGGAATCGACACGGTCGAGGGGTACGAGCGGCTGCCGTTCAGCCTCAAGATCCTGCTCGAGAACCTGCTCCGCACGGAAGACGGCGCGAACATCACCGCCGACCACATCCGGGCCATCGGCGGCTGGGACCCGGCCGCAGAGCCGGACACCGAGATCCAGTACACGCCGGCCCGCGTCATCATGCAGGACTTCACCGGCGTCCCCTGCATCGTCGACCTCGCCACCATGCGCGAGGCCGTCTCCGCCCTCGGCGGCGACCCCAAGAAGATCAACCCGCTCGCCCCGGCCGAGATGGTCATCGACCACTCCGTCATCGCCGACCTGTTCGGCCAGCCGGACGCGCTGGAGCGGAACACCGACCTGGAGTACGAGCGCAACGGCGAGCGATACCAGTTCCTCCGCTGGGGCCAGACCGCGTTCGACGACTTCAAGGTCGTCCCGCCGGGCACCGGCATCGTCCACCAGGTCAACATCGAGTACCTGGCGCGGGTCACCATGACCCGCGAGGTGAACGGCGAGCTGCTCGCCTACCCGGACACCTGCGTCGGCACCGACTCGCACACCACCATGGTCAACGGCCTCGGCGTGCTCGGCTGGGGCGTCGGCGGCATCGAGGCGGAGGCCGCCATGCTCGGCCAGCCCGTCTCCATGCTCATCCCCAAGGTCGTCGGCTTCAAGCTCACGGGCGCGATCCCGACCGGCGTCACCGCGACCGACGTGGTGCTCACCATCACGCAGATGCTGCGCAAGCACGGCGTCGTCGGCAAGTTCGTCGAGTTCTACGGAGCGGGCGTCGCCGAGGTGCCGCTCGCGAACCGCGCGACCATCGGCAACATGAGCCCGGAGTTCGGCTCGACCGCCGCGATGTTCCCGATCGACGACGTCACCCTCGACTACCTGCGCCTCACCGGCCGCAGCGAGGAGCAGGTGAAGCTGGTCGAGGAGTACTCCAAGGCGCAGAGCCTCTGGCACGACCCCGCGGTCGAGCCGGTCTTCAGCGAGTACCTCGAGCTCGACCTCTCCACGGTCGTCCCCTCGATCGCCGGCCCGAAGCGCCCGCAGGACCGTATCGAGCTGAGCCACGCCAAGGACCAGTTCGAGAAGGACCTCGTCGACTACGCGGACGTCTCCCATGACCTGGTCGACCTGACCATCTCCGAGTCGTTCCCCGCGTCCGACCCGGGCGAGCTCCAGCCGGAGGATGCGCGCAGCACCCACCAGCACAGCCACCACAGCCACGCGCCGAAGACCGCATCCAACCCGACGCCGGTCCGCCTGTCCGAGAACGGCGAGGACTTCATCCTCGATCACGGCGCCGTCGCCATCGCGGCCATCACGTCGTGCACCAACACCTCCAACCCGTCGGTCATGCTCGCCGCCGGCCTCCTCGCCCGCAACGCGGCGAAGAAGGGCCTCAAGGCGAAGCCGTGGGTCAAGACGACCCTCGCCCCTGGCTCCAAGGTCGTCACCGACTACTACGAGAAGGCCGGCCTCACGCACGACCTGGAGGCCCTCGGCTTCTACACGGTCGGCTACGGCTGCACCACCTGCATCGGCAACTCGGGCCCGCTGCCCGAAGAGATCTCGCAGGCCGTCAACGACAACGACCTCGCCGTCACCGCGGTGCTCTCGGGCAACCGCAACTTCGAGGGCCGCATCAACCCGGACGTCAAGATGAACTACCTGGCGAGCCCGCCGCTGGTCATCGCGTACGCCCTCGCCGGTTCGATGAACTTCGACTTCGAGGTCGACCCGCTCGGCACCGACACCGAGGGCAACGACGTCTTCCTGAAGGACATCTGGCCCGACGCGGCCGAGGTGCAGCAGACCATCGACTCGTCGATCAACGAGGGGATGTTCGTCCACCAGTACGCGTCCGTCTTCGAGGGCGACGAGCGCTGGAAGTCGCTGCCGACCCCGACCGGCTCGATCTTCGAGTGGGACGAGAAGTCGACCTACGTCCGGAAGCCCCCGTACTTCGAGGGCATGACGCTCGACACCACGCCGGTCTCCGACATCCTCGGCGCCCGCGTGCTCGCCAAGCTGGGCGACTCGGTCACCACCGACCACATCTCGCCCGCCGGCTCGATCAAGGCGGACAGCCCGGCCGGCCAGTACCTCACCGAGCACGGCATCGACCGCAAGGACTTCAACTCCTACGGGTCGCGCCGCGGCAACCACGAGGTGATGATCCGCGGAACCTTCGCGAACATCCGCCTGAAGAACCAGCTGCTGGACGGCGTCGAGGGCGGCTACACCCGCGACTTCACCCAGGAGGGCGCCCCGCAGTCGTTCATCTACGACGCGTCGCAGAACTACCAGGCGCAGGGCACCCCGCTCGTCATCCTCGGCGGCAAGGAGTACGGCTCCGGTTCGTCGCGCGACTGGGCGGCGAAGGGAACCAGCCTGCTCGGCGTCCGCGCGGTCATCACCGAGAGCTTCGAGCGCATCCACCGCTCGAACCTGATCGGCATGGGCGTCGTTCCGCTGCAGTTCCCGGCCGGCGAGTCGGCCGACTCGCTGGGGCTCGACGGCACCGAGGTCTTCTCGATCACGGGTCTCGAGCAGCTGAACGAGGGCACGACGCCGAAGACGGTGCACGTGGTCGCGGAGCCGAGCGACAACTCGCCCGCGGGCAAGCAGACCGTCGAGTTCGACGCGGTCGTCCGCATCGACACCCCCGGTGAGGCGGACTACTACCGCAACGGCGGCATCCTGCAGTACGTGCTGCGCAGCCTGGTCTGAGCACCTCGCGCGAACGGAGGCGTCGACGGCCCGCACGGCCGCCGGCGCCTCCGTTTTCCGCGTCCACGGGCGTGTCGCTCGCCGGACGCCTCCGTTCTATACACCGGTCCGACGCCTTGCCGGAGGGAGCACGCATTGTCAAGGGGACCCTCGTACGGCACGTTCCGAGCCTCTGTCCACCAGGACGCGCCTAGACTCGAATCCATGGGAATCCTCGAGACCATCCACGGTCCCCGTGACCTCGACCGGCTGACCGAGCGGGAACTCGTCCAGCTGGCGGCCGAGGTGCGCGCGTTCCTGGTGGCCAACGTGGCGAAGACCGGTGGACACCTCGGCCCGAACCTGGGTGTCGTCGAGACGACCATCGCCATCCACCGCGTTTTCGACTCCCCGCGCGATGCCATCGTGTTCGACACGGGGCACCAGTCGTACGTGCACAAGCTGCTCACCGGTCGTCAGGACTTCTCGCGGCTCCGGCAGCGCGGCGGCATGGCCGGCTACCCGCAGCGGTCGGAGTCGGAGCACGACATCGTGGAGAGCTCGCACGCCTCCTCGTCCCTCTCCTGGGCGGACGGCATCTCCCGCGCCTTCGAGCTCACCGGCCAGCAGGACCGGCACGTTGTGGCCGTCGTGGGCGACGGCGCCCTCACGGGCGGGATGACGTGGGAGGCCCTCAACAACATCTCCGACGACAACAACCGCAAGCTGATCATCGTCGTCAACGACAACGGCCGCTCGTACGCGCCGACCATCGGCGGCATGGCGCGCTTCCTCAACACGGTGCGGACGCGCAAGAGCTACCGCAACCTGTACCTCACGTCGCGCAAGGCGTTCGACAAGCTGGGTACGCCCGGGCGGTCGTTCTACCGTGGCGTGCGCGGCGGCCTGCACGGCTTCCTGAGCCGCTTCTCCAACAACGAGGCGCTGTACTCGAACCTCGACATCAAGTACATCGGCCCCATCCACGGTCACGACATCGAGGCGATGGAGGAGGCGCTGCGCCAGGCGAAGAACTACGGCGCCCCGGTCATCGTCCACGCCATCACGCAGAAGGGCCGGGGATACGAGCCCGCGCTGCGCGACGCCGCCGACCAATTCCACTCGGTCGGGCAGATCGACCCGGAGACCGGCGAGCCGATGGAGGGGTCGAGCAAGCCCTCCTGGACGGGCGTGTTCGCGGATGAGATCGTCCGCCTCGCCGAGAAGGACCCGAAGATCGTCGGCATCACCGCCGCGATGCTGCGCCCCACCGGGCTGCACAAGTTCGCCGAGCGCTTCCCCGAGCGCGTGCACGACGTCGGCATCGCCGAGCAGCACGCCGCGACCAGCGCCGCCGGTCTCGCGTTCGGCGGGCTGCATCCCGTCGTCGCCATCTACGCCACGTTCATGAACCGCGCCTTCGACCAGGTTCTGATGGATGTCGGACTCCACAAGGCGGGCGTCACCTTCGTTCTCGACCGGGCGGGCGTGACCGGGCCGGACGGCCCGAGCCACCACGGCATCTGGGATCTCGCGATCCTGCAGGTCGTGCCGAGCATCCGGCTGGCCGCGCCGCGCGACGGAACGCGGTTCCGGGAGGAGCTGGCGGAGGCCGTCGCCGTGGATGACGGTCCCACCGTCCTGCGCTTTCCGAAGGGGTCCGTCCAGCCCGACATCGAGGCGCTCCGCCGGCTCGACGACGGCGTGGACGTGCTCCGAGAGGGCGACAGGAAGGACGTGCTGCTCGTCACCGTCGGCCCGATGGCCGACCTCGGGCTGAAGGTCGCCGACCGTCTGGCGGCGCAGGGGATCGGCGCGACCGTCGTGGACCCGCGCTGGGTCGTCCCGGTACCGAAGAGCATCCTCTCCCTCGCGGCGGAGCACAGGATCGTCGTCACGATCGAGGACGGCATCCGCGTCGGCGGCATCGGCACGCGCGTCCGCCAAGACCTCCGCGAAGCGGGCATCGACACGGCGGTCGACGAGCTGGGCCTCCCGGACGCCTTCATCGACCACGCCTCGCGTGACCAGATCCTCGAGGACGCCGGGCTCACCCCGCAGAAGATCGCGCGCGACCTGGTGGCGCAGGTGCTCGGCAGCCGCGTCCCGATCGCCCGCCCGCTGCCCGACGACGAGACCGCCGCCGACGCCGCCCCCGCGAAGAAGCGTCCCGCCTAGCAAACAGTACGTCCGATCGGTGTCCGCATTCTGTCCGCGGCCGCGCCTTCCTGCGCGCGCCCGGAGCATACCCGTCCTCGCCAGGCAGACAGCCGATTCCAGGCTGACGGGCTAGAGGCGGCGATGCGGAGAGGACGCTCATCGGAGATCGCCGCAGGAGGTCCCGCGCGGCGGCCGATGCGCGCTTTGTAATACCTTCTGTTGTTATGCCCCTGACCACAGGGGTGTGACATATCAAAGGAGGAGACATGGTGATCACCAAGGATGAAGTAATTGCGCCTGACGGTGTGACGTTCGTGCCGACGTACGTCCCGACGATCGAGGAGACCATCAAGGCCAGCGGCGGGCATCAGCAGATGATGTGCGAGGCTGCTCCCGAGTTCGAGGGCTAGTGAGCACGCACTCGGCCAAGCGCAACCTGCGCGACGATGTCCGGGTGCCGGATGCCAAGGCCGACCTGTACCTGGTCGGCCTTGGCATCGGAGGTTTCGACCGCCGCTCTGTCGAGGCGGATGAAGCTCTCCGGGACTGCGCCGTCATCCTGCACCTCACGGCCTTCGACGATGAACTGCGAGATCGTTATTCTGGCCAGGTCGTCGACCTCGCCGAGGCGTACCAGGCGTCCGACGATGCGATCGATGTGTACGCGCGGATGACGGAGATCGCTTTCAGCTACCTCGAACGGTCGGCGTTCCTCGGGCCTGTGGCTTTCGTGACCTACGGCCATCCGCTGTATCTGGTCGACACCGGCTGGCAGCTTCGGCGATACTGCAGCGAGCGAGGCTATCGAGTCAAAGCTCTCATCGCACCGACTTTCGTCGATCAGGCTCTGTCTGACCTGGGAGCGCGCTTCGATGTCGGCTACCAGTGCTACGAGGCTCGCTTCTTCTACCGATGGCGGGTGGCTATCGACACTCGGATGCCGCTCATGCTCGCCGAGGTCGGCGACTTCGGGACGACACGCCTCCGTGACACGGACAGATCCGCATCGAGGGTAGCTCCGCTTCTCGACCGACTTCAATCCGCATACCCGCCGGAGCGCCGCTGCGCCCTCTTTCTTCTGCCATGGCGGCGTGACATGGCGCCCGCCGTCCAATGGACCGTGGTGCGCGACCTTCCGGCTCTGGCGACCAGTGTCCACATCGCGTCGAGCCTCTTCATCGCGGGAGACGAGAACCTTGAATACTTCGACATCGACGACTGAGCTCGTCCTGGATTTCTGGGGAGTGGAAGTGGCCGTGGTCTGTTCTGCGCCGACGGCGGAACACCTCCGCTTCTACTTCGCCGACTACGAGGTCGCTCGGCAGCTGCCCTGTCCTGCCTACTCTCTCGTGATCCGAGGCGACGTCACGGGCGACCGCCCGGTCACCTACCAGTGCAGCGGGTCTGACCGGCGCGACGCCGAGTGGCGGGACATGGAGCCGTCGGCAGACACAGTGCTGCCTCCTTTGGGTGCGCTGGCTCAGCGCGGGTGGGCCGCTTTGCATGCCAGTGCCCTGGTGCCTCCCGCTCAGAACCGGGCCCTGGTGATCGTCGGCGACTCCACGGCAGGCAAATCCACCCTGGCTCTCGAATTACTCCATCGCGGGTGGGGTTTCCTGTCGGACGACACCACGATTCTGGACTCGGCGCGGAACATCGTGCCGTTCACCCGTCCTATCGGCGTGCGGGAGCGCACGGCTCAATCCTTCCCCTGGCTCGCGGATGTGCTTCGCAAAGCTCCCGCGTTCACAACACCGACCGGAATCACTCGCATGGTGCGAGCGGCAGCGTTCGCTGACATAGCCGCAGCAGCGCCGTGGTATTGGACTGCCATCCTGCGCCGCGCGGGCGAACGCGATTTCCGGCGCCAGACTCCCCAGACGTTTGAGCTGTCCGGTGATCTCCCGGCCGACGTCGTCGCGCTGGCCGACCAGCCTGGAGCAGGAGATCGCGGGATGACGAGCTCAGCATCCTGGGTGACACTGCCATTCGACTTCTTCGGGGCGAAGGTTCGTGTCCGTGTTCGGCATGCAGATGTCGAGGATCTCCGCTTCTTTTACGGGCACTTCATGGAGGAGGACGAATGTGGTGCTGCTGACCTCGACGTCGAGCTCGAGTGCTCCGACTGGCCGGTGCGAGGATTCTTCGCGAGTCTTCTCGCCAAGGACGGGCTGAGGAAGACGATTCGAGTCCGCTCAGGAGACGGTTCCACCTTGCTCGACGATCGAACCTTCACGGACTGGTCGGACGATCCCTCACCCTTGCCGCCATTCGCATATGCCCCACTGGTCAACCGCCTCGCGGTGACGCCTGCTGCGGTCGTGCGCACGCCGCGTGGGCGGGTGATCATGCTGACGGGTCCTCACTATGTGGGAAAGACGGCGACGGCCCTCGCGATCTGTGACTGCGGGGGACAACTCGTCAGCGACTCGACGGCCGTCTTCGATGTCGATTCTGGGCGCGCTCTCGCCTTCGAGTCACCGCTCGGCTTCCGACGGGCCTCTCTACTGACGCGGACGGAGATGCTCGACGAAACAGACCATCGCTTGACAGTGTCGCCTGATACGGGCCTCGTCGTTCTGGTCTCCCCGCGGCACGTTCTGGGGAAGAGGAATACGGATGGTGCGGCGTTGCACGCTGTCGTCGCGCTCCGCTGGGGAGAGCGCGTCACGGTGACAGTCACGGAGAAGCGACTCCGCGTCCCCTGGTTCTCGCGAGCGGAGTCGTTTGATCCGACGAGGATCCTCCCGACCAGGACGATCACGGTATCGACCCCCGCTGGAAGCCGCCCTGCCGATATCGCGTCAACCATTCTGGAGGCCATCGATGGACCGTGACCGACGACTTCTTCGTGCCGCAGGCATCGAAAAGTCCTACCGAGGCCGCGCCCGGCCGGCTCTTGCGGAGGCCTCCCTCGACGTGCTTCCCGGTGAGTTGATCGCGGTCGTCGGTCACAACGGCGCGGGGAAGTCGACGCTCTTCGAACTTCTCGGCGGACTCATGCGTCCCGACCGGGGGAGGGTGGAGCAGGTCGTCGGGGCGGGCGATATCGGGTGGTGTCCCCAGCGCGAGATCATCGACTGGTCCTTGACGGTCCGGCAGAACGTCACGTTGGGGCTGGAGATGCGCACGTCAGTGCCACGGGCGAGGCTCCGCGGCCACTTCGACGAGTTGGCGGATGCGCTTCACCTGAGCGAGTACGCGGACAGGACGGCGGAGACCCTCTCAGGAGGAGAGCTGAGGCGTACACAGATCGCACGGGCGATGATCGGTGCACCGACCCTGATGATCCTGGACGAGCCGACGACCGGGCTCGACCCTGCCGGCATTCGCATCGTGTTCGACTACCTCGAGCGCCGGCGAGCGCAGGGGGCATCCGCTCTCATCAGCACACATGAGACGTCACGGTTCGCGACGTACTGCACGCGGGTCGTGGCTCTGAGAGACGGACGTGTGGTGGCCGACGAGCCTATCGCCCGGTTCACGGCCCGCGCGGGAGGATCCGACGACCTCTGGGACGCGTACGAGGCGTTGGGGGGCGAGGCATGAATCCGCGCCCATTTCGCCTGGCCAAGTACCATTTCTTCTCACTGTGGAACTGGCGGTTCTCCTATCTGGCGAAGTTCATCGAGCCGCTCGCGTATTTCGCGTTCCTGGTCACCGGGCTCGCGGGTGGGATGGGTGACCCCGTGGGCTATGCGCGCTTCGCGTTCTCCGGCATGTGCTGCTTCCTCGCTTTCCGTGCGGCGACCAACGCTATGAGCGACGTCGCCAACGACCGCAAATGGGGTGTCTTCGCGCTGTACACGCTTCAGGGCGGGTCGACATCGGGGTATCTGCTGAGCGTCCTCCTCTTCACCTGGGCTGTCTTCTTCGTCCAGCTCTCGCTTGTTGCCGTGTGCGCCATCCTGATCTTCGGTCCAGGCGTCTTCGGCGCCGGAACGCTCTGGCAGCTTGCAGTGGCGGCCCTCGTGGCCAGCGGATGGATCGGCGCGGGAGCGGCCGTGGGCTCCCGCATTCAGTCGTACGCCAAGCGCGACATGATCGTGGTCGTCACCTCGTTGCCCGTCGTCCTGTCGGCGCCGCTGTTCTACTCTCTCGATTCCTCGCCGCCGCTTCTCAGGGTGGTATCGGCGGTGAATCCACTCAGCTATCAGGTGGTGTGGTTACGAGAGGAAGGGATCGTTCATCTCGTGTTGGCCACCGCCTGGGCCGGCCTTCTGCTGGCCGTAGGCATTCTTCTTCTGCGCAACGCGGAGCGCGTATCTCGCGAACGGTGACTGCCGACCCCGGTTGACTTGGAGTGCGCTCGAAGTTCTACTGTGGCGATATGACCGACACACGGACGGCGATGTCGATCTCCGACGTCGCCGAGCGGACCGGGCTCACCACCCACACCTTGCGCTATTACGAGCGCGAGGGGCTGATGCTGACCCCGGTCGAGCGCGCATCCTCCACCCACCGGCGCTACACCGACGCGGACGTCACCTGGGTGACGTTCCTCACGAAGCTGCGCTCGACCGCCATGCCGATCGCGACGATGCGGCAGTACGTCGTGCTCGCGCGGCAGGGCGACGACACGCAGGCGGAGCGACTGGAGCTGCTGCTCCTGCACCGCATGGCCGTCGTGCGGCAGCTGGAGGAGATGTCGGCGAGCCTGGCGGCCATCGACTACAAGATCGACCTGTACCGGCAGAGCGTCGGCCAGGTCACGGAAGGGAACGACGCATGAAGACGATCGCACTGGGAAGCGAGAAGCTGGAGGTCTCGCAGCTGGGCCTGGGCTGCATGGGGATGTCCGCGTTCTACACCGGCGCGGGAAGCGACGAGGCGGGCTCGATCCGCACCATCCACCGCGCGATGGAGCTGGGCGTGACGTTCTTCGACACGGCCGAGATCTATGGGCCGTACACGAACGAGGAGCTGCTCGCGAAGGCGTTCGCCGACGGCCGCCGCGACCGCGTCGTCATCGCCACCAAGTTCGGCACCATCAAGCACCGCCAGAACGACGAGCGCGGGATGGACGGCTCGGCCGAGAACGTGCGGCTCTCCGTCGAAGGCTCGCTGCGTCGTCTGCAGACCGACCACATCGACCTCTACTACCAGCACCGGATGGACCCGGACACGCCCATCGAGGAGACCGTCGGGGCACTGAAGGAGCTGATCGAGGAGGGCAAGATCCGGCACTACGGACTGTCGGAAGCGTCGCCTGCGACCATCCGCCGCGCCAACGCCGTCCACCCGGTGACCGCCATTCAGACGGAGTACTCGCTGTGGACGCGCGACCCGGAGGCCGAGGTGCTGCCGACGGTTCGCGAGCTCGGCATCGGCTTCGTGCCGTACTCGCCGCTCGGCCGCGGCTTCCTCACCGGGACGATCCGCTCGCTCGAGCAGCTGTCGGACGACGACTTCCGCCGCTTCAACCCGCGGTTCGAGGGAGACAACCTGGAGGCCAACATCCGGATCGTGGAGCAGGTGGACGAGGTCGCGCGGGAGGTCGGCGCGAAGCCCGGCCAGGTGGCCCTCGCGTGGCTGCTGTCGAAGGGCGACGACATCGCGCCGATCCCGGGAACGACCAAGGTCGCCAACCTGGAGCAGAACGTCGCCGCCGCCGACCTGCAACTCACCCCGGAGCAGCTGGCGCGGCTGGATGCGGTCGCGGCCCCCGTCGGCGACCGCTACCCGGACATGTCGACGGTCAACCGCTGACAGCCGACCCTGCCTGACGCGACACGCCGTCCGCCCGATCGGGCGGACGGCGTGTCGCGTCAACTCGGCAGCGCGTCAACTCGGCAGCGCGTCAGGCGACGCCCTTGACCGGCGGGTGGTGGAACGTGTCCCCGAACACGCGCTCGGACGCTCCGACGCGATCCAGGTAGGGGGTGATGCCGCCCATCTGGAACGGGAAGCCCGCGCCGAGGATCATGCACAGGTCGATGTCCTCGGGTGCTTCGACCACGTGGTCGTCGGCGAGCATGCGGTGGATCTCGTCGGCCAGGCCGTCTTCGAGGGTCCGCAGGATCTGCTCCTTCGTCCACGGGTTCGTGCCGCCGGAGACGATCTTCGCCGCTCCCTTGTCGAGGCCCTTCACCTTGCCCTTGGCATCCTTCTCCAGCAGCGTGCCGTACTCGGCCAGCTTGTGGAGGTTCTCCGACCGGTAGAACCGGTCGGGGAAGGCCGCATGGTGGGTGTCGAGCACGTGTGCGCCGACCTTGAGCCCCACCAGGTCGAGCAGGGCGGACGGCGCCATCGGGAGGCCGAGCGGCGCGATGGCCTCGTCGACGACGTCGAACGGCGTGCCGTCGTCGACCGCGTGCATCGCGTCGCCGAGGATCTTCGCGAGGATGCGGTTCACGACGAACCCGGGGGTGTCGGCCGTGATGACCGCGTTCTTCTTGAGCGCTGCCGCCGTCACCATCGCGGTCGACAGCGTCGCCTCATCCGTGAGCGGCGTGTTCACGACCTCGATCAGCGGCATGACCGCGACCGGGGTGAAGAAGTGGAAGCCCACCAGGCGCTCGGGATGCTTCAGCTTGGCGCCGATCTGCTCCACCGACAGGGAGGAGGTGTTCGTCGCGAGCACCGCGTCGTCGGAGACGAACTGCTCCACCTGCTCGAAGACGTCCTGCTTCACGCCGAGCTCCTCGAACACCGCCTCGATGACCCAGTCGCAGTCGGCGAAGTCGGCCTTGTCGGTGGTGCCGGTGACCAGTGCGCGCAGGCGGTTGGCCTCATCGGGGGAGATGCGGCCCTTCTCCTGCAGTTTGCCGATCTCGTCGTGGATGTAGGCGACGCCCTTGTCGACGTGCGCCTGGTCGAGGTCGGTGATGACGACGGGCACCCGGAGGCGGCGGACGAAGAGCAGCGCGAACTGGCTGGCCATGTAGCCGGCGCCGATGACGCCGATCTTGGTGACCTTCTTCGCGACCTTCTTGTCCGGGGCGCCGGCCGGGCGCTTCGCGCGCTTCTGCACGAGGTTGAACGCGTAGATGCTCGCCTGGAACTGGTCGCCCGCGATGAGCTCCGCGAGCGCGTCGTCCTCGAGGGCGAACCCGGCCTCCCGGTCGTTCGCCTTCGCGGCCTTGAGCAGCTCGAGTGCCTTGTACGGCGACTTCGGGACGGTGCCGATGCGCGACTCGAGCATCTTCCGCGCGATGCCGATGGCGGCATCCCACTTCACCATGCGCTCGATCTTGCCCGGCTCGTTCGGGCGCTTGACGACGACGTCGCCGGTGAGGACCTTGTCGGCCCACCGCAGCGAGTCCTCGAGGAAGTTGGCCGAGTCGAAGATCGCGTCCGCGATCCCGAGGTCGAAGACCTCCTGCGGCTTCAGCATCCTGTTCTGCTTCAGCGGGTTCTCGACGATCACCTTGAGGGCGTTCTCGATGCCGATCAGGTTCGGCAGGATGGTCGCGCCGCCCCAGCCGGGGATGAGGCCCAGGAAGACCTCGGGCAGGGCGAAAGCGGCCGCATTGCGGTCGATGGTGCGGTAGTCGGCGTTGAGGCCGATCTCCACGCCGCCGCCCAGCGCCAGGCCGTTCGTGAACACGAACGACGGGACGCCGAAGGTCGCCTGCTTGCCGAGAACGTAGTGGCCCAGCTGCGGGAGCAGCTTCGCCACCTCGACGCTGGGGATCTCGCTGACGCGGCTGAGGTCGGCTCCTGCGGCGAGGATGAACGGCTTGCCGGTGACGGCGACCGCGTCGATCTCGCCGCGCTTCGCGCGCTCGGTCAGCTCGTCGAAGGTCTTCCCGAGCTCCAGCAGCGTCGCCGGCCCCATGGTGTTGGGGCGGGTGTGGTCGCGGCCGTTGTCGAGGGTGACCAGAGCGAGCGTCTTGCCGCTGGGGAGCGGGACGTCGCGGACGAAGGAGTGGGTGACGACCTCGTCGTCGGTGAGGTCGGCGAGGGGGGAGAAGTCGATCGTGCTGTAGTCGGTCACGTGCGTGTCAGCCCTTCCGCGCGGCGCGCTTGTCGTAGTTCGGGTTCTCCCAGATGACGGTTCCGCCCTGGCCGAGGCCCACGCACATCGCGGTGATGCCGTAGCGCACCTCCGGGTGCTCCTCGAACTGGCGCGCCAGCTGGATCATCAGGCGGACGCCGCTCGCGGCGAGCGGGTGGCCGATCGCGATCGCGCCGCCCCACAGGTTGACGCGCGGGTCGTCGTCGGCGATGCCGAAGTGGTCGAGGAACGACAGCACCTGGATGGCGAACGCCTCGTTCAGCTCGAACAGCCCGATGTCGTCGATGCGGAGGCCCGCCTTGCGGAGCGCCTTCTCGGTCGACGGGACGGGCCCGAGGCCCATGATCTCCGGCTCGACGCCCGCGAACGCGAAGCTCACCATGCGCATCTTGGGGGTGAGACCCAGCTCCTTCACCGCGTCGGTGGACGCGAGGAGGGAGGCCGTGGCGCCGTCGGTCAGCGGCGACGAGTTGCCCGCCGTGACGCGGCCGTGCGGCCGGAACGGGGTCTTCAGAGTGGCGAGCCCCTCCATCGTGGTCTGGGGACGCATGCCCTCGTCCTGCGTGGCGAGGCCCCAGCCGGACTCGGAGCGGATCGCGACAGGCACGAGGTCCGGCTGGATCTTGCCGGCCTCGTACGCCGCGGCCAGCTTCTGCTGGCTGCGCATGGCGAAGCGGTCGGAGCGCTCCTTGGTGAGCGCGGGGAACCGGTCGTGGATGCGCTCGGCCGTCATGCCCATGTTGAGCGCGTCCTCCGCGACCATCTTCTCGGAGAGGAAGCGCGGGTTCGGGTCGGCTCCGAAGCCCATCGGATGACGGCCCATGTGCTCGACGCCGCCCGCGATCACCAGGTCGTACGCGCCGAACGCGATGCCGGAGCCGAGAGTGGTGACGCTGGTCATCGCGCCGGCGCACATCCGGTCGATCGCGAATCCGGGGACGGACTTGGGCAGTCCGGCGAGGAGTGCGGCGGTACGGCCGAGGGTGAGACCCTGGTCGCCCTGCTGCGTCGTCGCGGCGATCGCCACGTCGTCGATCCGGTCCTTGGGCACCTGGGGGTTCCGCTCCAGCAGTCCGATCATCGCCTTCACGACGAGGTCGTCCGCGCGGGTGTTCCAGTACTGCCCTTTTTCGCCGGCCCGTCCGAACGGAGTACGGACTCCGTCGACGAACACGACATCGTTCCTATCGGCCACAGTGCCTCCCAAATCAAGGTCGGAAACGATCCTAGGTACACCGTTGTGCACGAAAAGAATCGTTTGATCCTTCCTACGAAGCGGGCTCCGACCCCTCGTCGGCGCTTTGGCTGCTTTCCACAAATGCCTGGGCGATCACCTGTGAGGTTGCGGCAACCTGCCACGGCCGTGCACCGTGCGCGGCGAGGGCCTCCGCGACGCTCTCCGGCGTGATCTCGGCGGGGGGAGTCCAGGCGACGCGGCGCAGCGTGTCGGGGGTGAGCAGGTTCTCCAGCGGGATGCTGCGCTCCTCGGACACGGCCGTGAGCGCCGTGCGCGCCGCCTTGAGGCGGGCATCCGCATCCGGATTGCGGTCGGACCACGCCCGGGGCGGAGGCAGGGTGTCGCCGTTGCCGCGCAGCACAGGGAGGTCGTCGGTGGTGCGTCCCGTTTCGATGGCCGCCCACCAGCGGTCGATCTCCGTGCGGCTGGCGCGCCCGGTGAACTCCCGCATCGCCGCGAGCGCGCGCTTCGACTCCGGCATCGCCTTGGCGGCGGCGGTGAGCGACGCGTCGGGGACCAGACGGCCGGGCGCGGTGTCGATCTCCCGGGCCAGGGCGTCCCTGGCCTGCCACAGCTCACGGGCGACGGCGAGGTTGCGGACGCCGCGGATCGAGTGGATGCCCGACAGGCGCCGCCAGGGCTCACTGCGCACCGGGACCAGGTCGCGGACGAGCTCGTCGGCGAACTCCTGATGCGCGATGTCGGACTTGCCCGCCTCGTCGAGGAGCGCGGCGATGGCGTCCCGCAGGTCGGGGAGCAGCTGCACGTCGAGGGCGGCGTAGTCGAGCCACGGCTGCGGGAGGGGACGAGTCGACCAGTCGGCCGCGCTGTGCTCCTTCGCCAGGTGGATGCCGAGGAGCTCCTCCACGACCGTGCCGAGGCCGACGCGCGGCATCCCGAGCAGGCGTGCTGCGAGCTCCGTGTCGAACACGATGGACGGGTCGAGCCCGACCTCGCGCAGGCAGGTCAGATCCTGCGTCGCCGCGTGCAGCACCCACTCGTCGTCGTGGATGGCCTCGTTCAGCTCGTCGAAGCGGCCGACCGCCGGCGGGTCGAAGAGGAAGGTGCCGGCCTCTCGCCGGAAGACCTGGATGAGGTAGGCCCTCTGCGAATACCGGAAGCCGCTGGCCCGCTCGGCGTCGACCGCGATCGGCCCCGTCCCCGCGGCGATGCGCTCGACCGCATCCAGGTAGTCGGCACGGGTCTCGATGACCGTGTACTCAGCCACGCGGCGCCTTCCTGGGCGCGGCCGCCCGGGCGCTGAGCAGGCTCACCCCCTCGCCGGTCGGGGGGAGGCCGGCGAGCATGCACAGCAGCTCGCCCCAACCCTCGACATGTGCGGAGACGTCCGCCTCGAGCGGGCTCCAGGAGGCGCGCAGCTCGATCTGGGAGCCGTCGCCCTGGGCGGCGAGCTCGCCGAAGCCGGTGGAGATGATCTTGGTGGCCGTCCCGCTCGCGGCCGTGTAGCGCGCGTGACGCGCGTCGAGGGCGTCCACCAGCCACGACCAGGCGACGTCGGCGAGGAACGGGTCGAGGCCGATGTCGGTCTCCAGCGGGGCCTGCGCGAAGCAGACGATCCGGAAGGGGCCGCCCCACGCCTCCGGCTCCTCGGGGTCGTAGAGCAGGATGAAGCGGCCCGTGCCGAGATCCGAATCGCTTCCGTGGCGCGCGGGCCGGACGTCGGCGGCGAGCGCGACGGAGTACGGCGCCAGCTGCGCGGGCGCGGGGATCTCCTCGATCACGAGCTCCGGACGCGACACTGCGGTGCGGATGGACTGCAGCGCCGTGGCGAACTCCGCCGGGTGCTGCGGTGGGGATGTCGGTGTCGGCACGCTTCGAACACTAGAAGCCTTTGGCGTCCGGCGTCAGTAAGGCACGCCGCCTGGGGAACTCCTGAGGGCGTACCGGAGCCGCCGCCGGTACGCTGCCACTATGGCGGCAGGCGGCTCGGGATCGGCGTGGGGCAAGGCACTCGGAACGGCGGCCTTCGTCGCGGGCGGACTGGTCGTCGGTACCGCGCTCATCGCCGGGTGGGCGACGGCCCGCGTGGCGCGCACCGTGATCACGCCGGTGCGCCGGCGCCCGCAGAACCAGACCATCCGCTCGTTCGACGAGAGCGTCGGCACGGTGACCCTGCGTGAGTCGCCGGATGCGACGATGCCCGGCCGGCTGGGCCTCTGGTGGGGCGGCGACACCGGCTACGCCAAGCTCGGCGGACTGATCGAGCGCGCCGACGGCTCGGTCACCCGTGAGCTGGAGCGGGTGGAGTTCGGCGAACTGCGCGCGGGACGCTCCCGCATCAGCGGCTACTACTACCTCCAGCCCGGGGAGCTCGGGCTTCCCGTCCGGTCGGTCGAGATCGCGACGGACCTCGGCCAGGCGCCCGCCTGGGTGTTCCCGGCGCCGGACGGTGCGGGCGACGAGCGGTGGGTCATCCAGGTGCACGGCTGGGGGGCCAGCCGCCAGGAGGGCCTCCGTGCGGTCCGGGTGTTCCACGACGCCGGCTTCACCTGCCTGCTCGCCTCGTACCGCAACGACGGGGATGCGCCGGAGAGCGCCGACCGCCGCTACGGCCTGGGAGGCACCGAGTGGCGCGACATCGAGGCCGCGATCGACTACGCGGTGTCGCAGGGCGCCCGGTCGGTCGTGCTGATGGGCTGGTCCATGGGCGGCGCCGTCGTGCTCCAGACGGTCACCCGGTCCACCTCGGTGGGGCACGTGGCCGGGATCGTTCTCGAATCCCCGGTCATCGACTGGATCGACACCCTCGGCTACCAGGGCAACCTCCTGCACCTGCCGGACATGATGACCCGCGCAGCGATGCGCCTCATCGAGTCGGAGTGGAGCGGGCCCATCACCGGCCAGGGGGCGCCGATCGACCTGCGCAGCATGGACTTCGTGGCGCGTGCCTCCGAGCTCAGCCTTCCGATGCTCATCCTGCACAGCGACGACGACGGGTTCGTCCCGTCGACCGGCTCCCGGGCGCTCGCCGAGGCGCGAAGCGACATCGTCACGCTGGTGTCGTTCGATGTCGCCCTCCACACCAAGCTGTGGAACTACGACGAGGCGAAGTGGACCGGCGCCATCGCCGACTGGCTCGCCGCCACGATCCCCGCCCACGCTCCCGCGACCTCCGCACCCGGTGCGACGAGTCGTGAGTAGCTGCCGGTTCCCGGGCCGAGTGGTGACGTGATGCCGGAACTCGGCGGGAGGCGGAGCCTCAGTCGTCGTGCGGCGGCAGCTCACCCGCGGTGAGCGCGATCATGCGCGACGTGGAGCGCAGGTACTTCTTGCGGTAGCCGCCGCCGAGCATCTCCTCGTCGAAGACGTCGCTGAGCGGAACGCCGGACTGCACGATCGGGATCTCCGCGTCGTACACGCGGTCGATGAAGGCGACGAGGCGCAGGGCGGCCATCTGGTCGTGGAGCACCTCCACATCCCGGAGGCCGATCACATCCACGCCGTCGATGATCTTGATGTAGCGCGAGGGGTGGACGGTCGCGAGGTGCGCGATGAGGTCCTGGAAGGAGTCGCTCGTCACCGTCTCGCCGCGGCCGGCGAGGGCGGTCACGACACGCTCGTACTCCGCCGGCTCGACCGTGATCGCGCTGCCTGTGGTGTCGCGGCGGCGGTAGTCGAGGCCGTCGATGCGGATGGTCTGGAAGTTCGACGACAGCGACTGGATCTCGCGCAGGAAGTCGCTCGCCGCGAACCGTCCCTCGCCGAGGGCGTTCGGCGGCGTGTTGCTGGTCGCCGCGATGCGGGTGCCGGAGGCGACGAGCTCGCCGAGCATCCGGGTCATCATCATGGTGTCGCCCGGGTCGTCGAGCTCGAACTCGTCGATGCAGATCAGCGTGGATCCGCGCAGCAGGTTGACCGCTCCGGCATAGCCGAGCGCGCCGACCAGGGCGGTGTACTCGATGAACGTTCCGAAGTACTTCGGGCCGGGCGCCTCGTGCCAGAGCGCAGCGAGGAGGTGCGTCTTGCCGACGCCGAAGCCGCCGTCGAGGTAGACGCCCGGCTTCATCGCCTCCACCTTCTTGCGGCTGCGGCTGAACAGGCCGGCCGGCCGCTGCGGCTCCCAGGTCTTGGCGAACAGCTTCAGCGTCGCGACGGCCTCCGACTGCGACGGGTAGTCGTGGTCGGGCCGGTAGGAGTCGAAGGTCGCGTGCTCGAACTGCGACGGCGGCACCAGGCTCTCGGCGATCTCCGCGCCCGTGATCGCGGGCGAGCGGTCGGCGAGACGGGGGAGGGCGCCGGTCTGTTCGAGGGTCATGGCGGGTTCTGCACCTTTGTGTCGAAGTCTTACCGCGGCCGTTCCGAGCCGCTTACGCTGGACGTAGATTCCAGCTGTCGCAGGCTTCCCAGCCTAGTCCTGCGCCACCGACCGATTCCCTGGAGGGCATCACAGACATGACCATCGAGACCGACCCGTCGCCCGAGTTCTCCGGCTACGCGCACCCCGAGCGCCTCGTGAGCACCGACTGGCTCGCCGCGCACCTGGGCGAACCCGGACTCGCGGTGGTCGAGTCGGACGAGGACGTGCTGCTGTACGACACCGGGCACATCCCCGGGTCGGTGAAGATCGACTGGCACACCGACCTCAACGACCCGGTCATCCGCGACTACGTGAGTTCGGAGCGCTTCGCCGAGCTGCTCGGGTCGAAGGGCATCGCCCGCGACACGACCGTGGTGATCTACGGCGACAAGAACAACTGGTGGGCCGCCTACGCGCTGTGGGTGTTCACCCTGTTCGGCCACCAGGACGTCCGGCTGCTCGACGGCGGGCGGGACAAGTGGATCGCGGAAGGCCGCGAGCTCACGCGCGATGTGCCGCAGCCGACACCGGTCGAGTACCCCGTCGTCGAGCGCGACGACACCGTCGTCCGCGCCTTCAAGGAGGACGTGCTCGCCCACCTCGGACAGCCGCTGATCGACGTCCGGTCGCCCGAGGAGTACAGCGGCGAGCGCACCGAGATCCCCGGGTACCCGACCGAGGGCGCCCTGCGCGCCGGTCACATCCCGTCGGCGAAGTCGGTGCCGTGGGCCCGCGCCGCGGCTCCCGACGCCACCTTCAAGCGGCGTGCGGAGCTCGAGGAGGTCTACCTCGACGGAGCCGGCCTGAAGCCGGGGGACGACGTGATCGCGTACTGCCGCATCGGCGAGCGCTCCAGCCACACCTGGTTCGTGCTCACGCACCTGCTCGGCTTCGAGAACGTCAAGAACTACGACGGCTCGTGGACGGAGTGGGGCTCGGCCGTCCGCGTCCCGATCGTCACCGGCTCCGAGCCAGGCGAGGTTCCGGCGCGCTGACCGGTCACGCCGGAATCGGACGTAGCCTTAAGGGATGACCGAACTGACGGGAACGCTCGCCGAGATCCGCGACGACTTCCAGGCGCTGGAGCAGAACGACCGCCTGCAGCTGCTGCTGGAGTTCTCGGACGAGCTGCCCGAACTGCCCGAGCGCTACCGCGACCACCCGGACCTGCTGGAGCGCGTCGAGGAGTGCCAGGCGCCGGTGTACATCTTCGTGGAGGTCGACGGCGACGGGATCGTGCACCTGTACGCGACCGCGCCTGCGGAGGCTCCGACGACCCGCGGCTTCGCATCCATCCTCGTGCAGGGCCTCGCCGGCCTCACCGCCGACGAGGTCCTCGCCGTGCCGGACGACTTCCCGCAGACCCTCGGCCTCGCACAGGCGGTCTCGCCGCTCCGGCTGCGCGGGATGTCCGCCCTCCTCGGCCGCGCCAAGCGGCAGGTGCGCGCGAAGCTCGCCGCCTAGGAGGGTCGCAGCACCCGCCGAGCACATCGGCAGCATCCCGAAACACAGTGTTTACACGCCGGGGGGATGCGTAACACTCGCGAAACACGAGCATCCCTCTCACGAAACCTCTCGCATCGAGACTGGCTCCACCCCGAAAGCGCCCCCCACCCGGATCGGGATCGCGTCACCCCGCGGGGCTATGCACAGAGAGGTAGACAATTCGCATGGTGCTCCACACAGCAGCGGACTACGCGGAGGCAGGGACGGTCAACGCCCTCTGGCTCCTTGTCGCCGCAGCCCTCGTCCTGCTGATGACCCCCGGTGTCGCCTTCTTCTACGGCGGCATGGTTCGGGCCAAGAGCGTCATCAGCATGATGATGATGAGCTTCGGAGCGATGGCCCTGGTCGGCGTCCTCTGGGTGCTCTACGGCTACGGTCTCGCGTTCGGTCCCGCTTCCATCCCTCACTTCCTCGGAACCCCCGACTGGTTCCTGTCGAGCCTGATGGGCAAGGACGGCATCACCCCCGACCTCGGCGGCCTCGCGTTCGCCGGCTTCCAGGCCACCTTCGCCATCATCACCGTCGCGCTGATCTCCGGTGCGATCGCCGACCGCGCCAAGTTCGGCTCGTGGATGGTGTTCGCCGGCATCTGGGTGACCATCGTCTACTTCCCGGTCGCCTACTGGGTGTTCAACCTCGCCGACGGCTGGGCCCCGGCCGTCCTCCACGTGAACGACTTCGCCGGTGGCACCGCCGTCCACATCAACGCCGGTGCGGCGGGCCTCGCTCTCGCCCTGGTCCTGGGCAAGCGCGTCGGGTTCCAGAAGGGCATGAGCAAGCCGCACAACGTTCCGCTGACGCTCCTCGGCGCCGCGCTGCTGTGGTTCGGCTGGTTCGGCTTCAACGCCGGCTCGGAGGCCGCGGTCGACGGTGTCGCCGCCATCGCCTGGGTGAACACCCTGGCCGCTCCGGCCGCCGCCACCATCGGCTGGCTGATCGTCGAGAAGCTGAAAGACGGCAAGCCGACCTCCATCGGTGCCGCGTCGGGCGCCGTGGCCGGTCTGGTCGCGATCACCCCGGCCTGTAACATCCTCACCCCGGGCTTCGCCATCCTTCTTGGCCTCGTCGCCGGTGCGGTCTGCGCCCTGGCGATCGACCTCAAGTTCCGTCTCGGGTTCGACGACTCGCTCGACGTGGTCGGCATCCACCTCGTCGGCGGTCTCATCGGTACCCTGTGGATCGGCTTCTTCGGCTTCACCCACATGTACAACAGCAAGGGCGAGGCGACCTCGCAGTTCTCGAGCCTGCTGTACGGCGGAAGCTTCTACCAGCTGGGCGTCCAGGCCATCGGCGCCTTCGCGGTGCTGATCTACTCCTTCGTCCTGGCCTACGCGATCGGCTGGGTCATCCAGAAGACCATGGGCTTCCGGATCAAGAACGAGGACGAGCTGGCCGGCGTCGACACCGTCGTGCACGGCGAGGAGGGCTACTCGCTCGAGACGGTCTGATCGACCGTCTCTCGACCGCAACGGACGGGGCGTCGCCGGAAGGCGGCGCCCCGTTCCGTCGTCCGCGGGGCTGCGCGGCGCCGGGTGCGCCGTCGCTAGGGTGAGTGCAGGCATTGACGACCGAGGGAGCCCATGGCACACGCCACGCCGGACCAGGTGGATGCGCTGCTGCTCTTCGTCTGCGGCGCGCTGGTGCTGCTGGCCGCGTTCGGGCTGGCGTTCTTCGCCGGCGGCATGGCCGGGCGGGCGCGTGCCGCCCGGGCGCTGCGCTTCGCGCTCGTCGGGGTGGCCGTCGTCGTGCTCCTGGCGGTGCTCGGCGGGTACGGCATGATCGTCGGCCGCCCGCTGATCCCGCATCTGGTCGGTCGCCCCGATCTCGGCATGGCGTCGATCGCCGGCCCCGATGCAGCGGCGTCCTCACCGTATCGGCTCGCCCGCGCCGGCTACCTCGTCGCGCTCCTGGCGCTCTGCACGGCGGTCGTGGGGGTGGCGGTCGCCTCGCGGCTGACCCTGCGGGCGTGGATCGTGTTCACGGTGCTCTGGTTCCCGCTCGTCCTGGTCCCGGTCGCCTACGGGGTGTTCGCGCTCGACGACGGGTGGGCGGTGGCCGGCCTCTCCGTCGTCGACTTCGGCGGTTCGCTCGCGGTGCTGGCCGCGGGCGGCAGCGCCGTCGGCATCCTGCTGGCCTGCGGCCGGGGCGAGCACCTGCCGACGCACGCGAGCCGTCCGTCGCTCGTCGCGATCGGCGGCGCCCTGGTGTGGGTGGGGTGGCTCGGGCTCATCGTCGGCTCGGAGGGAGCCCTCGACGCGTACGCGCCCCTCATGGCCTTCGGCGGCTTCCTCGCCTCCGCGACCGGGGTCCTGATGTGGATGCTGGTGGATGCGGTGGTCCTGCGCCGGCCGACCCTGACCAGCGCCGTGTGCGGCGCGCTGGCCGGCCTGGTCGGTGCGACGGCGGCGTCCGGAGTCCTGACACTGGGCTGGTCGATGCTGGTCGGCGCGCTGTCCGCCCTGGCCTGCGCCACGATGGTGGACCTCGCCGCGCGCGCCCGGTTCGGCCCGGCGCTGACGATCTCCGTCGTGACGATCGTCGGCAGCCTGGTGGGGCTGCTGTTCCCCGGGCTGTTCGCGATCGGCGGCGGGATGGTCGACAGCGGCAACTTCGACCTGTTCATCGCCCAGGGAATCGCCGGAATGTCCGTGCTGCTCTACGCGACCACCGTCTCCCTGCTGCTCGCCCTCGCCCTGCGGTTCACCGTGGGCCTGACGCGCGTCCGCTATGGTGCCGTTCGTGGCATCCGTGAGAAGCGTCCTGTCGGCTCTGGGAGCACTGTTCCGTCCGTCGCGGACGGCCCGGACTCCGAGCCGGCCCGCTGAGACCGTCCAGGTCGATCCGTCCCGGCTGGGTCGCATCCGGACGTCGTACAACCCCAGCCTCGACGGCGACGCCGACCCGGGCGAGATCGTCTGGACGTGGGTTCCCTACGAGGAGGCGGACGGCCGCGGCAAGGACCGCCCGGTGCTCGTGGTCGCCGCCGAGCCGTCGGGTTCGGTGCTCGCCGTCGCGCTGACCAGCCAGGAGCATCCCGGCCGGGCGGAGTACCTTCCGATCGGCTCGGGGGAGTGGGACGGGCGCGGTCGCCCGAGTTTCGTCCGGCTCGACCGCGTGTTCCGGGTCGCGCCGGGCGGCCTGCGTCGCGAGGGGGCCGCGCTCGACGCGCGCCGGTTCGACACCGTGCGACGGGCGCTGGCGGCGCGCTACGGCTGGAGCTGAGGTCGTCCGGTCACGGGTTCCATTGGCGGATCGCGTTGGCCGACCAGCCGATCTCCTTGCGCGTCCAGATGGGCGCGCCCTCCGGGTCCGGCTGCTGCGAGGCGTCCGCGGTGATGCGGTAGTCCTGTGCTGGGACCGCACGGCGGCTGGCGCGGAACAGCAGGATCGCCGCCACGGCGAACACGATCGCTGCGGCGACGAGCAGCCAGCCGAGGCCGTCTCCGTCGACGAGGCGCAGCACGCCGAGAGGTCCGGTGAGGAAGACGCCGGCGATCGCCACGACCACGCCCACCATGAGCCAGCGGGCCCGCAGGCGGATGGCGCGGTCCCTGTCGTACTCCTCGATGAGTGTCGGCACGATATCCCCCGATCGTCGATGCGATCAGCGTAGTGGATGACGCGCGGATCTCCGCAGAGTCCCGGTGGTTCGTCAGACAGAATCGGTCGTCCGGTAGGGTCGTGGCACCGAACGAATGGGGGATTCATGTTCAGTGGCCTCGCCGGGTGGCATGCGCTGATCGTGTTCGGGATGTTCGTCGTCCCGTTCATCCTGTGGCTGATCGCCGTCATCCAGATCGCCGCGGCCCGCGCCGCAGCAGGACCGACCGTCGGGTGGCTCATCCTGGTGACGCTGGCGCCTTTCCTCGGCGCGATCCTCTGGTTCACGATCGGCCGCAGCTCGCTGCGACGGGAGACACCGCCCACGCAGGCGGGCTGAGCGGGGAACCGATGAGACGCACCGTCGCGACCGTGGCGGCCGCGGTCCTCCTCGCGTCGGCGCTCGCCGCGTGCACGGGACCGTCCGACGTGCGCACCGGAGACGCGGTGGCGCAGAATGCCGCCCGACACGAGGCGGAGCGCATCGCGGCGGCGATCGACGACTCCCGCCCGCGGAACGTGCTCGCGTCCGACCTCGCCTACCGCTACTCCGACCCGTCCCGCGAATCGAGCGGTGAGGCGCCGGCCGTTCCCGCCGACGACGTCGAGCTGTCGGTTCAGGCGATGTCATGGAAGGGGATGACCCGCGATCTCGGCGGTGCCCGTTTCACCCTCCGCATCACCGCACACGCGCCGAGCCGGTCCGGTTCCCTGGCGCGGAAGGGCTGGCCGGAGGGGGACTGGTCGGGTTGCTTCGCCTTCCGCGTCCGCCCGTTCTTCCAGTGGAGCGCGACGAAGCCGAAGAGCGTGATCTGTCCACCCGCTCCGGCTTCGCCGCCGCCGACGCCGCTTCCGAAGCCGAGCCTGCCGGCCGACACCGCCGACCGGCTCTCCGCAGTGCTGGCCGCGGCCACGGCGACGAGCCTGGCCGACGATCTGACGGTCGCGTTCCCGGACGACTCCGTCCGGCACGACCCCGTCACCGGCGCCCGCCTCACCCGCGACAGCGGTGCGGAAGGCACCGTCCTCGGCGTCGCCGTCGGCATCTCGGGCAGCACCGACTGCCTGGTGGGGAAGCGGGACGCCGACGGCTCCGTGCACGTGTGGCACCCGGCCGACATCACTCTGCAGTCCGGCGAAGCGGGATGCACGCTCAGCAACGCCCTGCACCCGGTGACGACCCACTGACGGCCTGACGTTGAGCGCGAAGCGCGGCGGCATTCGTGCCGAATGTGCGCTCTCTAGCGGCGCCTTTCCGCGCATTCGGCACGAATGTGGCGCGGGCGGCGCGCTACACGAGCAGCGGTAGCGACATCAGCGCGACGGAGGCCGCCCCGAGTGACGCCTCTGCGCGCAGGAGGCGCGGGAGCGGTCGCCGGAGCGCCAGGAGCCCGGACGCTACCGCGAAGGCGAGCGCGGCGAGCCCCAATGCCGCGACCATGTTCACCCCGTGGGCTGAGTGTCCGCCGCCCGCCGCGCCGTGGTGCGCGCCCGCCGCGACGATCAGCCCGCCCATCAGGATCGCCTGCAGCGCGCGGTGCAGTGCCATCGTCCGGGCGGGATGGGCGGGATGGGCGGGATGGGCGGGATCGGCGGGATGGGCGGAATGCGCGCCCGCCGCGCCGCTCCGCCCCACCCGCCGCAGCCGCTGCGCCATCGCGGTCGCGACCCCCGTCGCCACCAGCAGCGCCGCCCAGACGACCGGAGCGACGACGGGATGCGGCAGCAGCATCGTGTCCGCCATCGCCGCGAGCATGGCCAGCATCCCGAACCAGGCGAGCGGGGAGCGGCGGTCGGTGCTCCCGGCGACGCAGCATGCCCCCAGCGTCGCCGGGAGCATGCTGCCGAGGTGCAGGGTCTCGATCATCCGTGGTGCGTGTGCTCGCCGTGCCCGTGGCCGCCGTCGGCGTGGCCGTGGTGCCCCGGCGCGCAGTGCGCCGGAGCTTCGGCCGGGACGTTGAGGGCGGGGTTGCGGCCGAAGAAGCCGTAGGGCTTGAGCGTGAACTTCGCGTAGTCGACCGGCATGACCGGCCAGTCCTCCACGCGCGGGAAGTGCGTCGGCCCGAACGTGTGCCAGAGCACGATGTCCTCACCGTCCAGGGGCCGGTCCGCCGCCATGTAGGCGGGGAGGCCGTCGCCGCCCGGGTTCTGGTTGACGAACTCCCCGGCCGGATAGCGCTCGTCGCTGGCGTACTGCGTCACCCACAGCTGCTTGGTGGTGAACGCCGCCCGGGCGGTGACCGTGGCGGAGGGGTCCGCCATCAGCGTCGGGTTCTGCTCCGCGTGGAGCACGTACCCGGTGGGGCGGCCGAGCCGGTTGGTCTTCTCGGTGTTGACGATGTGCCAGGTGCGCCCGACGGACGCGTCGGCCTCGCGCGCTCCCTCCGCCTCGCTCAGGATGCGGGTCGCGCGCTTCGTGAACGCGTTGCCGTACGGGTTCGTCTCGCTGACCGGCAGGCGCACCGCGTCCACCTCCTCGACCGCGTTGGCCAGCCCGTCCACCATCATGTCGAGCCGCGCCGAGAACAGGTGCTGGTGGTAGGGCGCACCGAGACCCGGCGCCACCTCGCTCGCCGTCGCGGAGCCCTCGACGTACGACGAGGTGAACAGGATGCCGGTGAGCTTGGCCTCGCACTCGATGGTGCCGTCGAGGTACAGGTACCAGTAGAAGCCGTAGTCGTAGTTGCCGACCGTGGTGAAGAAGGAGATCACGAGCCTCCGCGACCGCCGCACCTCGTTGGCCGAGGTGAACAGGTCGGTGTGCTTCCACAGCGTCCCGTAGTCCTCCTCGTGCATGCAGATCGCGTTCTCGATCGTCTTCGGCCGGCCGAACTCGTCGGACAGCACGGCGTCGAAGTAGCGGATCTCGCCGAGGCAGTCGCAGCCCAGCGTGAGCGAGTTCGCGAAGCGGCCGAACAGGTACTCGCCGGTGTCGAAGTAGTTCTGCCAGTACCGGGTCGGCGACGGGTCCGCGTACGGCACGACCATCTCGGCGATGGAGGCGCGGTAGACCACCGGACGCACCTCGCCTCCCTGGTCGGGGTCGGCGAATCCGAGGTTCCGCAGGATGAGCCCCTCCCGCGCGTCGAAGCCGAGCGAGAACGACCAGTTGGCCCAGGTGACCCGGTCGCCGTCGACGGCGAAGCTCGGTCCCTCCGGCTGGGTGATCGAGATCGGCTTCAGCGTGTCGAGCGGCGCAGGCCGCTCCGACTCCAGGTGGAAATTGCCCGGCTCCTCCGGCACGGGCAGCTCGAACGCGTCGACGACCTGCGTGACCTCGCGCGCGATGACGTCGACGTACGCGCAGAGGCCGTCGACCGGGTGCGCCCACGGGTGGTCCTCGGCGTGGTCCATCCGGAACGCGAAGACCCGGATGATCCGGCGGCCTTCCTCGCCCGGGATGTCGTAGGAGCCGGGGGAGAGCGGTGCGTAGACGACCTGCTCGCTCACCAGTCCGCGCTTCCCGAGCGCTGCGAGCCAGCCGGAGTCCGCGGCGAGGATGCCGCCGATCGCCTCGAACTCCTCCTCCAGGATGGGGACCTGGCCGCGCGAGCCGTCGATCGGAACCAGCGCGATGACCTCGCCCCGGGTGAGGGAGACGGCGGCGTCGGCGCTTGCGCCGGTGGCGACGTCGAGCAGCAGGATGCGCGCCTCGCGGTCCGGCGCGGGGGCCTCGCCGGCGAGCGCGGCCAGCACATCCGCCTTGTCGGGCTCCAGCAGCCCCACATAGACGAAGCGGGTGGTGTCCGTCACGACGCCGGCGCTGCGGAGGATGCGTGTCGCCGACTCGATCTCGGCGGCGGTCAGGCTGGAGAGCGGTCCGGGTGCCGCCGTGTCGTCGTGGGGGAGGGTGAGGGGGAGTTCGGTCGTCATGTGCAGGTCTCCTAGGCGCTGATGGTGTCGATGATGTTCTCGTAGGCGGCGCGCTTGCTGCGGCGCAGGACGAGGGCCTGCACCACGCCGATCACGGGAACGGCGAGCATGGCGGCGAAGAAGGCGATGGAGAGCGGGCCGACCACCGGGGTGCCCTTCGCATCCACATCGCCGATGAGCAGCGGGAAGTTGTCGACGATGATGAGCGTCACCCCGATCAGGCCGAGCAGGCCGATGACGGGGGCGATCACCGTGCGCCAGAGGCCTGCGCCGGTCTTCGTGCGGGCGAAGTAGACGATCACGGCCAGGCAGGTCAGCGCCATCAGCACGACGATGGCCAGCGTTGCGATGCCGCTGAACCAGGTGAACACCTGCAGCACGGGGTCGAGGCGGAACAACGCGAAGACCGCGATCAGCACCGCCGCGGTGGCGGTCTGCACCAGTGACGACACGTACGGCGAGGAGTGCTTGCCGTGGACGCGTCCGATCGCCGCCGGGAACACCGACGCGTTCGACATCGAGTGCTGGTAGCGGGTGACGACGTTGTGGAAGGAGAGGACGCACGCGAAGAGGCTCGTGATCAGCAGCACGTTCACGATGACGCCGCCGACCGATCCCAGGTAGTGGACGGCCGTGTTCACAATGAATCCGCCGGTGTCGGAGGCGACGACGTCCACGATCTTCGCGGGGCCCCATCCCATCACCAGCGCCCAGGACGCGAACGTGTAGAAGACGCCGATGGCGATGACGGCGATGTAGGTCGCCCGCGGGATGGTCTTCTCCGGCTCCTTGGCCTCGTCGCGGAAGATGGCGGTCGACTCGAATCCGATGAACCCGGCGAGGGCGAACATGAGCCCGATGCCGGGGGAGCCCGACAGCACGGTGCTCGGCTCGAACGGAGCGAGCGAGAGCCCCTCGGCCCCGCCCGTCCCGATGATGACGAAGCTCAGGACGATGACGATGCCGACCTCGGCGATCAGCAGGATGCCGAGCACGCGCGAGCTCAGCTCGATGTGCCGGTACCCGAGCACGCCGACCAGGGCGATCATCGCGAGCGAGTACACGTACCAGGGGATGTCCGGGCCGTGCAGCGCGACGACCGACGACTCGAGCGTCGCCCCCAGGTAGCCGTAGACCGCCACCTGCACGGTCGTGTAGGTCAGGAGCGCCAGGTAGGCGGCCGCGAGACCGAGCGGGCGTCCCATCCCGTAGCCGACATAGGTGAAGAAGGCGCCGGGCCGGGGGATGAACCGGCTCATGGCACTCAGCCCGACGGCGAAGAACAGCAGGATGACGGCGCCGATCGCGAACATGCTCGGCACGCCCGCTCCGTTGCCGAGCAGCACGGCGACCGGGAAGCCGCCGCCGATCACGGTGAGCGGCGCCGCGGCGGCGACCACCATGAACACGATCGAACCGACGCCGAGCCGGCCGGAGAGCTGGCGCGCGGCGCCGGGACCTCGGATGGCGATCGGATCGCCGAGCAGAGCCTGTGGCTCCTGTGCAGCCGTCATGGGTTCCTCCTGGGGGTGAGGGGTGGTGGTGCCGTCAGTCTCGCGAGGGGGTGTTGCACGTCCGTTCCGCCGGCGTGAAGAGTCGGCGCTCGCCGAATGGGACGACCCGCGTCGCATTCGGGGTCACGCGCCCGTGACGCCGACGAAACCCGGCCGCAACACGCCCGCCGTAGCCTCGCGGGCGAGGAGCACACCGTGACAGCACAGCCCCCCGTGACGGCCCTGAGCCGGGCGATCGCCGATCCGACGCCGGTCGACGGCCTCCCCGCGCGCTCGCCGATGGCCGGCCTCGACCGCCGCAGTCTCGGTTTCGTGGATGTGCTGGCCCAGTCGGTCGGGGCCGTCGCCCCGTCGGCCGCGGCGGCCACCTGCCCGGTGCTGGTCGCCGCGCGCGCCGGATCGGGCACCCTGCTGGCCTTCCTGCTCGCCGGCGTGCTGATGGCGCTCGTCGCCTACGCGGTCAACCAGTTCACGCGCCGGATGGCGGCGACCGGATCCCTTTACACGTTCGCGGCGCGCGGCCTGGGCGTGCGGGCCGGCTTCGCGACCAGCGCCGCGATGATCGTCGGCTACGGGTTCGTCGCGATGTTCGCCCTGCTCGGGGCCGCCTACTACGGCCTGACGCTGCTGGCGCACGCGGAGCCCGGCGTCACCGGCTCCCGCGGGCTCGTGCTTCTGCTGCTCGCCGGATCCGGTGCGCTCTGCCTGCTGGTGCTCTGGCGCGGCATCCGGCTCTCCACGCGTGTCACGCTGGTCGTCGAGCTGCTGTCGATCGTGGGCATCCTGGTGCTGATCGCGGTGCTGCTCGTCCGGGTTCCTGGCTCCTCGTTCGCGAGCGTCGCGGTGCCCCGGTCGGTCGGCATCCCGGAGCTCGCGGCGGGCACGACCGTCGCGGTGACCGCCTTCGTCGGGTTCGAGAGCGCGGCGACGCTCGGTGTGGAATCGCGGCGGCCGTTCGCGACCATCCCGCGCACCATCCGCTGGACCGTGATCGCTGCCGGGCTGCTCTATCTGCTCTCCGCGTACACGCAGCTGGCGGGCTTCCAGGCGCTCGGAGGGGATCTCGTCGCCAGCCACACCCCGGTCAACGACCTCGCCGCGCGTGCGGGCGTCGAGTGGATCGGCCTGCTGCTGGATGCGGCGCTCGCGTGCTCGTTCCTGGCGTGCGCCCTGGCCTCGACCACGGCGCTCGCGCGCGTGCTGTTCTCCCTCGGCCGCGAGGGGATCGCGCCGCGTGCCCTCGGACGCGCGCATCGCCGGTTCCGCACCCCGCACATCGCATTGACGGTCGCGATCGTGGCCGAGGTCGCCGTGCCTGCGGTGCTGGTGGTGGCCGGGATGGGGCCGTGGCAGGCGATGGGCGTCGTCGTGGTGTGTGCGGCGGCCGGCTACATGACGGCGTATGCGCTCGTCTGCGTCGCGACGCCGTTCTTCCTGCGGCGGATCGGGGAGCTGACCGTCGGTCCCGCGATCGCGGCGGCGACGGCCGCGGTCGGTCTCGTGATGGCGCTCGCACTCGACCTCTGGCTCGAGGTCTCGGGCGACCGGGCCGTCGCGGTGCTGCTGCTGGCGGGGGTGGCGGCGGTCGCCTTCGGGCTGTGGGTGCTATGCCGACGGCGGAGGGCGGACGCGCTGCTCCGCATCGGCCTCTACGACGAGCCGACGACGGGGGACGTGCTCGGCGGGGCGCCATGAACGCCATCCCGGAGCTGAGCGGGCGGCAGCCGGGCGCGGTGCACAGTGCGTTCGCGGTGCTGGAGGAGGTCGCGCGCGCCGGGCCCGGGATCACCGCGCAGCAGCTCTCGGCCCGGCTGGGGCTTCCGCGTGCGACGGCCTACCGCATCCTGAACCTCCTGGTGCAGGACGAGTACCTGGTGCGCATGCCCGACCTGCGCGGCTTCGCCCTCGGCCGCAAGGTGGCCGAGCTCGCCGATGTCGCCCAGGCACAGGATGCGGCCGCCACGGCGCGGGAGGCGGTCGCGGAGCTCCGCGCGCGCATCCGGGGCGGCGTGCATCTCGCCGTCTACCGCGACGACCGCGTCGTGCCTGTCGATGTCGACCCCGATTTCCCGCTCTCGGACCCCAAGCGCATCGGCTCGGATCTGAGCGTCTCGGCCCTCGGCCGCCTCCTGCTCGCGGAGCAGGCCGCGCGTGCCGTGCCGTCGCCGACGCGGTTCACGACGCAGGAGGGGGAGCTCGTGCCCGGCTTCGGCTGCCTCGCGGTTCCCGTGCGCGGCGGCGACCAGCGCCTGGTCGCCGGGCTGGCGCTGGCTCTCCCCGCCGCCCGCTTGGCCGACCGCGACGGGCTGGTGTCGCTGGTCGCGGACACCGCGGTCCGGCTGGGGCCGCTGCTCGGCCGATGAAAGGTCGAGTTGTATGCGATCACCCGACCACCGCTTTTTCGGCGGCGCAGTGGTCACGGGTCGGACTCCGCTCGTCGCCTCCTCCGGTTCACCCGAAGAGCGACTGCAGCAGTCTCGGTGTGTAGGTTTCCGGGCCGGCATTGTTCCAGTCTGAGGCGATCCAGTCGCCGTGACCGAAGTACTGCGATTCGCCGATAGACCGGCCGGTGTGGGAGTCGTCGGTCAGGCACCACATGCCGTCGTAAACCGGGCTGCATCCCCAGTTGAGTTGTTCCAGGTGGGCGATCGCGGTTTGTGCGGTCGTGTCGTCGACGTGGCGGAATTGGGTGGTGAGGAATGTGTCGCTCGGCCCGGCCGACGGGGCCCAGTCGCAGATGACCCCGGGGTTGTGCGCCAGCAGGGGCGCGAGTGTCGGGTCGTAGCTGCCGTAGCCGCCCACTTCCGCCCGAACCACGCCCGGACCGGACTTCCATGCGGGGTTGAGGACGAGCGACCCGTCCGGCGACATGAACGTGGTGAGTACGGAGTAGAACGCCTTGCAGCTGGTGGGCAACCCGTCGGCGACGGCCGGAGTCGCTGACGCAACGGGCGAATGCGTTGCCTGGTGCGTTGCGGACTGGCTGGGCGCGCTGGTGGCTGACGCGGTGCAGCCTGCGAGGGAGAGCGCAATGAGACAGATGACCGCTGACGTGACGAGCTTCACGCCGGAAACCCTAGCGGACAGCGTCGTCTACTGCGGCCGCGTTCAGTTCGATGAGGACGCCAACGGCGGGGTCAGCAGGAACCCGACCACCAAGACGAGGAGCACGGTCGATACAACCCCGACGAGGGTGACCAGCCACACCCGTTGGCGCGCGGAGCGTGCGGCGACGCCCGCGGTGACAGCGCCTGCGACCAGGACGATCGCGGACGCGATCGCCGAGAGCTGCACCCTGAACAGGGTCTCGCCAGCGTTCAGCTCGGCAATGACCGCGTCGTAGGGCCCCGGCCAGCCGTACCGGAGAAGGTGCTGCCATTCGCCGACGACTGAGGCGCCCGGGGCGAGGAGAAGGATGGCGGTCGCGCCGTAGACGATCACCGGAAGGGCGGCGCGGTTCCGTTCCGTTTGCGTGCGCGGGTGGTTGCGGCTGCGGGTGTTCGGGACGGTCACGGGTCGGACTCTACTCGCGGCGATCACGACCGGTGAGATCACGGACGTAAGCTCACCGACGCGGAGAAAGCCGGACGCGGGCGCCGCCGAGATTCGCGACCCACATCTCTGCATCCCTGACAAACGAAAAACCCCTGGCTGACCGGGGTCTTTCTCTGGTGGGCGATACCAGACTCGAACTGATGACCTCTTCCGTGTGAAGGAAGCGCGCTACCAACTGCGCCAATCGCCCGTGTGCTGCGAGATTCGATACTAGCCGACTCCGGGGCCCCGATGCACATCGACGCGGGGGACCCGAACGCGACCGCAGGCGACACACCCGGCGGGCGTAATCGGTTTTGTCATGCGCGTTCTGATCGGCTAGAGTCTTTCAAGTGCCGCAGGGAACTGCGGGGCGAAATGCGGATGTAGCGCAGTTGGTAGCGCATCACCTTGCCAAGGTGAGGGTCGCGAGTTCGAGTCTCGTCATCCGCTCGAGTCGGCCCGGTCTACGGATCGGGCCTCTCAGGTACGGTACGGTTTTTTCCGTGTTGTGGCGTTCGGTGGATTGGCCGAGAGGCGAGGCAGCGGCCTGCAAAGCCGTATACACGGGTTCGAATCCCGTATCCACCTCGATCCTGAGCTTCGCGTTCAGGTTCGGGCGATTGGCGCAGCGGTAGCGCGCTTCCCTGACACGGAAGAGGTCACTGGTTCGATCCCAGTATCGCCCACAGAGAGAAGCCCCCGGGAAACCGGGGGTTTCGTCGTTTCTGACGTGATCGGAAAGCGATGGGCTCGGTCGCGGGGTCGCGATGTGGCGACGGGGTTCGTTTCTTCCTGCACTAGCCGCGTCAGGCCAGGTCTTCATCTGCGACACGATCGGCGTCGGCGAGCTGCCGCAAGGCAGCGCTCCCGGCCAGGGTGGTCGCGGCGATGCAGGCAGACGCGGCCAACAAGACGAGCAGCCAGTACATCGCATGCACGACGGTCGCCGTCAGCCACGGGTGCTCCATGGACAGCGAGCCGCCGAACCAGCGGTCGGGCTCAGGCACGAGAGCGGGGCTGACGATCACTCCGGCGAAGCACGCAACGTACCCGGCGACGACGAGCACGATCACCAGGGCTGGCAAGACGCCAGCATGTGGACCAGCATGTCTTTTCATCGAGTCCCCTCCACCCAGGCGGGATCGTAGCAAGCTCAGCTTCGTGGCCCCAGGGTCGCTAACCGCGTCGCGGCCAGGAGATCGTCGGGTACGGCTGTGGCGCGTCCGGGACCGCCCAGACGATGGCCAGCGTCGCAAGCACCGCGGCGCCGACGACGCCGAGCGCGATGAAGGTCACCCAGTACGGGCGCAGGCATACGGCGGTGATGACGAGGGTGACGGGGAGCCAGCCGACGAAGGCCAGTGCGGCGAGCAGGAACATCCGCGCGACGAAGTTCAATTGAATGATCAGGTACCAGTCGACCGCTGCCATGAGCAGCAGCACCAGAACCGCGATCGCGGCAAGGATGTTCGCCGCGACACTCCGCCGGCGGTACCGCGCCGTCGCCTGCTCGAAAGCGAGCCCCCGCTCCGATACCGTCATCCGATCCCCCCGATCGTCCTTCGCCGGCTCTCATCTTCGCAGGCGAAGCCGCCGGCGCCACGAAGCGTGATGGCTAAGCTCGCGCTGTGAGAGCACACGAGACAGTCCACGCCGAACCGGGACGCATTCTCGGCCACCCGACCTATCGAGTGAACTTCTGGGAACGTCCCGGGCCGGACACCGGCTGGCAGCTCGACGCGTTCGCGCTAACCGAGGCGAACGATGTCGCCGAAGCGATGGCGTGGGCGGACGAGCACTCGCGTGGGCGCCGGTTCGAGCTGTTCGTCGAGATCGAGGATGAGGCTGTCCACGACTTCCAGACTCCGCGTCGCGCGGACCTGATCCGCCTGACCGGGACCGATCCGAACGACGGTGTGAGCGTCGAGGTGCTCATCCGCACGATCGACTGACCCCGCCGGTCACCCCAGCTCGCCGGCGTACCGCATCAGCATCGAATCGCGTCGTCGGAAGCCGACGGACTCGTAGAGGCGGATCGCCGACTCGCGGCTGGGCCGTGATGTGAGGTCGAGCGTCCTCATCCCTCGCGCGCGAGCCAGCTCGACGACTGCCTCGAGCATGATCCGGGCGATACCGCGGCCGCGGAGCTCGTGAGCCACCACGACGTCGTCGAGGTGGCCGCGCACTCCGGTCGGCAGCGGGAACGATGCGAGCGTCGCCATTCCGACGAGGCGGCCGTCGCCGCGGGCGACGATGAGGTCGGTGCCGTCATGCGTCAGCATCGAGAGGACGCGTGCACGGTCGAAGGTGGCCGTCGACGACAGTTGAGGGAGCAGCCGCTCGATGGCAGCGAGGTCCTCGTCGCTGAGCACATCGGCGACCTGGACGGTGATCGGATCAGCCACGATCAGGCGCACATCTCAGCGCGAGCGGGCTTCAGCTCGTCCAGGACATCAGTGATGACGCCCGGAAGCTGCGCGACCGCCGCTTCGCCGCCCGTGCCCGACAACAGCTGGACCTGTGCGTCGAGTCGAGAGGCAGCGTCGCGGATTCGCGAAGACGTCGCTGTGCTGGCCGAGGCGTCAGTCCTCAAGGCGTTCTCGATCCCGGTCACCCATCCCGCCGCGCCGGCCGCGTCGTGATGATCGAGGCACCACGCGCGGAGCGCCTCCAGATTGGTGACCGCCGAGCGCACGTTCAGGCACGCTACGCCGGACGCCGCTGCTCCGTGGTCCGGAATCGTGGAGCAGCCCACCAGGCCGATGGCTAGCGCAGCAGCGGCGATGGCGATGGTGCGGATAGCGCGAGCGCGCTTGTTCATGGTGCATTCCCCCTGTCAACGATGACATCTGCGGCGATCCTACAGACGGTGCTGAGTCGGGCGTCGTCCGGTCGGCATAGTCTGTTCGTCGTTTCTGGACCGCCGCTGGCGCTACCGTCCGGGGAAAGCCTCTCGAATCTCCGACGTACCGCGGTGCGGATGGAGATCCCGGCCGAAAAGGACCGGATCTCCGACCTGGGCGGTCGCCGTACCCCTCGTGGGACCTTCGGCCCGCGCCGTCGCGCCCCGCCGGACGTACCGTATCGGCGTCACCACGGACACCGACGAGAGAGGGGACACCGTCATGGCACGCAATCTGGTCCGTTTCGACCCGTTCGCGGAGCTCGACCGGCTGCAGCGGGACTTCTTCGAGGACGGCATGCTCGCGTCGCGCCGCACCAAGCTGCCCACGACCGACATCTACACGAAGGACGACAACGAGCTCATCGTCGAGGTGCACCTTCCCGACTTCGACGAGAACGACATCTCGGTGAACATCGACGAGGGCGCGCTGGTCATCCAGGCCGAGAAGCACGAGAAGGAGGAGGACAAGGACAAGAAGTACGTCGTCCGCGAATCCAGCCAGAGCTTCTACCGCCGCATCGCGCTCCCGCAGCAGTCCGACCAGGCGAAGATCGCCGCCACCTTCGACAAGGGCGTCCTCCGGGTCGACGTGCCGTTCGCGGCGCTTCCGGCGCCGACGAAGATCCCCATCACAGCAGGGACGAAGGCCTGATCGGCGACGAGGACGGGGGAAGAAGGGGGACGGCCGGGAGGCTCGAATCCCGACCAGGCGTGCCGCGGTGCTCCGGGGGAGCAGCGCGGCACGCGTTCGCCGGCGGGACGTTCCGGGCGTCACGGGACCTTCGCCCCTCCTGCCGGCAACGGCACGGCGGCACCATGTCGGCATGGACACCACCACCGGCACGCATGCAGCCGCGGACCTGAAGGTCCGTCACGACGTCCAGTCCGAACTCGGCTGGCAGCCCGGCATCGACGAGCCGGCGCACATCGGCGTCGCGGTCGACGGCGGCATCGTCACCCTCAGCGGCGAGGTCCCGTCACTCAGCCAGCGCGCTGCGGCCGTGATGGCCGCGCAGCGCGTCGCGGGCGTGCTCGCCGTCAACGACGAACTCCGCGCGCGAGCGCTCGGAGGCGAGCCGGAGGGGCTCGAACTGGCGAAGGCGGTGAACGACGTTCTGCGCTGGACGTCCGGCATCCCTGAGGAGAGGATCCACCTGGAGGTCATGGACCACACGGTGACCCTGAGCGGGCTCGTGGACTGGAACTACCAGCGGACGGCCGCGGTCAAGGCGGTCCGGCGCATCGACGGCGTCCATGCCGTCGTCGACCGCATCCAGCTCACCGGACGGCCGGACGCCGAAGACGTCACCCATCGGGTGCGCGAGGCGATCATCCGCAACGCCGCGCTCGACGCCCGCAACATCGTGGTCACCGTCGACGGCACCGAGCTGACCCTGAAAGGCACCGTTCGGTCGTGGATCGAGAAGCACGAGGCGGAGCTCTCGGCGTGGTCGTCCCCGAACGTCACCCGGGTGCACAACCTGCTCATCGTCGACCTGGGGCGCGGCTGACGCGCTCCCGCCCGAAGCCGTCTCCGCACCCGAGACGTCAGGGCACGGACCAGCAGATCGTCGTCCTCCAGGTGGACGGATCGGGCTGGCTCTGCGGATCGCTCAGGTAGCACTCCCACATGACCTCGCCGGGAGTCAGGCCCGCGTCGGCGACGAAGCGCTGGATCTCGTCGTAGGTCTGCTGGATCGTGTCGTACGGTCCGATGTGCGTGGCTTCGACCACCCGGCCGCCGGGCAGCGTGCCGGGCACGACCTCACCCGATGCCGTGATCGGCGCGGAGGCGGGGAAGCCCGCCTCGACGTCGACGGTGTCGGTAGGCATCCCGGAGTACTTGCCGAACGGAGGCCCCGCCGGATGCTGCCCCTGGGCCTGCAGCGCCGCGGCGGTCTCCTGGAACGCCCGGGCGAAGAACGCGGGGAGGTCGGCGAGGGGGACGCGCTCGTGCACGACGGCGGTCGGCTGCTCCGAATGCTGGACGATGGCGATCTCGGTCATGCGGCAATGATGAATCGGGCGATGCCGCCCGGCGAGGGTCGAACGTCCCGGCGGCGTGCACCTCGGCCGCCGTAGCGTGAGGCCATGAAGACCGTTCGAGCGGCGACGCCGATGGCGGCGGTGGATGCGGCCAACTTCATCGTGGAGCAGGGCCAGCCCAACGTCGTCACACTGGTCGGCCTCCTCGCTCCCGGCGGTTTCGTGGACGGCGCAGGCGACCCCGATGTCGACGCACTCCTCGAGGTGCTCGCCCCGCGGGTCGAGCGGTTGGCGGCCCTGCACCGGGTGCCCGTCGAATCCGGCGGCGAATGGAGCTGGCGGTCGGTCGATCCGGACCTGGCGCAGCACATCCGCGTGATCCGGCCGGAACCTCCCGCCGCGGACGGGGAGGCGTCCACCGCGCTCGAGCGGACGTGCGCCCGGGTCGTCATGACTCCGCTCGACACCCGACGCCCGCTCTGGGAGGTGCTGCTCGTGCCCCGCGTGGCCGGGGATCGGTGCGGGATGCTGTTCCGCCTGCACCACGCGGTCGCCGACGGCCTGGGGGCCGAGGCAGTGGTCGCCGCCCTGTCCGACCCGCTTCCGGCGGAGACACCCGTCGCGGCCGGCCCCGGGCCGGCGGATCGTGCCGCGCCCGCTCGGAGGCCGTTCGTCCTGCGGCTGGGGGACCTGGTGGACCAGACGCTCGCGGTCTTCCGCCGCCGCGTCCACTCGAAGGTCCTGCTGGGGCCGCTCGGTGCGACGCGCGACGTCGCGTTCCTGGAGGTCGACCTCGCGTCCCTGCACGAGGGCGCCCGACGCCTCGGCGGCACGATCAACGACGCCTTCCTCGCCGCGTTCGGCCGTGGCATCCACGCGATGCTCGTCGCCGCGGGGGAGGTGCCGCCCGCCACGCTCCCGGTCTCGAGTCCCGTGCGCCTTGCCCGGTCCGCGGGCGAGGGGAACGCGACCGGTGTCATGCTGGTCGAGATCCCGGTCGGCAGTGCGCTGGGCGATCCGCCCTCCGATGGCTCCGTCGCCCGGGTGGCCGCCGTGACGCGCTCCGAGAAGGCCAGGGCGCGGGCCGTCGGGACGTTCCGGTTGATGCGGAGTCCCCGCGCCGCGCGGTTCCTCATGCGCTTCGCTCGCCGCCAGCGGGCCGTCGCGGCGATCGCGTCCGAGCTGACCGGACCTGCGCACGCTCTCCGACTGGCCGGGGCGGAACTGGCCGCAGCCTGGCCGCTGGCACTGCTGTCCGGCAACGTCCGGGTCGGTGCGCTCGCCGTGTCCTACGCCGACCGGTTCCGCGTCAGCGTGCAGACCGACGGAGAGCACGTGCCGCCGGCCCGCGTGCTCGCCGATGCCATGGCGGACGCGCTCGACCGCATCGCCGCGCAGGGCGAAAGGCGGGCGGATCGCACAGGCTAGCGATCACCGGGCCGGATCGACAGTCGCGCGTCCGTCGGGTGGCGGGACCGTGATGCGCATCACCGTCTTGCTCTTCCCGATATGACGCTCGAACGTGAATCCGGCCTTCTCGAACATCGTCCTCGTGCCGTTGTGGAGAAACGATGACGATGTCCTCTTTCCGGGGACGAGTTCGTTCGGGAACGAGACCACCTCGCCTCCGCCCGCCTGCCTGATCAGGTCGAGCGCCCCGTCCAGCGCCTCCCGCGCCACCCCTTCGCGGCGGTGGTCGCGGTCGACGAAGAAGCACGTGATGCGCCACGGAGCCGGCCGCGTCTCGCCCGCGTCGTACTGCCTGCGGTGGTAGATGTTCGGCAGTTCGGCGGGACTCCCGTACTCGCACCAGGCGATCGCATCGTCACCGTCGAAGACGAGCGCGGCATGAGCGACGCCCTCCGCCACGAGCCGCCGCTTGAAGGTCGGGCCGTCGTACTCGCGTTTCACGGTGTCCGCCGTATCGCCGTGGAAGTACGAGCAGTAGCACCCGCCCCAGACGCCGTTGTGCTTCTCCGCGAGCGCCAGCCACCCCGGGAAGGTCTCCAGGGTCAGCGGCTTGATCACATGCTCAGAAGTCACGCTCATCGCCCCCTTTCACCCCACCTCCTCCAGTGTGCCGACCTCGATTCCGGTGCGCCAGAGGCGGCCGCGTCCACGCCTCGACGGAATACGACGCGGGCGCGGCCCGTTACCGTCGAGGTTGCGCTCCGACAGCGCTGCGCCCGCGGCCCCGACCGGCCGCGGCATCCGAACTCCGAAAGGCATCCCCTCGATGGATCTGTTCTCTCCCGTCTCGCTCGGCGACCTCCACCTTCCCAACCGCGTCGTGATGGCGCCGCTCACGCGAACACGCTCGGGCGAGGCCGGCATCCCCGGGCCGTTGGTGGCGGAGCACTACGCGCAGCGGGCGAGCGTCGGTCTGATCATCTCCGAGGGCACCTACCCGAGCCACGAATCCCGTGCCTACCCGGGCCAGCCGGGCATCGTCACGGACGAGCAGATCGCCGGCTGGCGCGCGGTCGCGGACGCGGTCCACGCCGAGGGCGGCCGCATCGTCATGCAGCTGATGCACGGCGGGCGGGTCTCGCATCCCCTGATCACCGGCACCGAGCGCATCGTCGCACCGAGCGCCGTCGCGATCGAGGGGGAGGCGCGCACGCCCGTGGGGAAGGTCGCCTACCCGGTGCCCCACGCGCTCACCGCCGAGGAGCTCGCGACGGTCCGCGCCGAGTTCGTCGCCGCGGCGGAGAACGCCATCGCGGCCGGTTTCGACGGGGTCGAGGTGCACGGCGCCAACGGCTACCTGCTGCACCAGTTCCTCTCGCCGGTGTCGAACGTCCGCGACGACGAGTACGGCGGTTCCCCGGAGGCGCGCGCCCGGTTCGCGGTCGAGGTGACCAGCGCGATCGCCGCCGCTGTCGGCGCCGGGCGGGTGGGCATCCGCCTGTCGCCTATGCACAACATCCAGGATGTGGTCGAGACCGATCTCGCCGATGCCACCGCCACCTACCGGGCCGTCGTCGACGGGATCGCGCCGCTCGGGCTGGCGTATGTCAGCGTGCTCCACAGCGAGCCGACCGGCGCTCTGGTGCAGGACCTGCGCGAGCGCTTCGGCGGCCCGTTCATCGTGAACAGCGGATTCGGCTCGGTCACGACCCGCGACGAGGCGATCACGCTGGTCGAGGACGCGCACGCGGACGCGGTCGCCGTCGGCCGTCTCGTTATCGCCAACCCGGACCTCGTGGAGCGGTGGAAGGGCGAGCACCCCGAGAACCGGCCCGACCCGGTCACGTTCTACGGGGACGGCGCGGAGGGATACACGGACTACCCCCGACTCAGCGCGTAGGCGTCCCATGTCGCGCCGGCCGTCATCCTCCGAGGAGGGGAGCCGGCGGGTGGAGGAAGAGCATCGCCGTGGCGCAGAAGACGACGCTGGTGCAGATCCCGAAGGCCGGCACCAGCCACGCGCGTCGCGGCGCCGCGAGCCCCACCAGCGAGGCCAGCAGCACGGCGACCCCGAACGGCAGCACAGCGCCGGCGACGGCGAGCTGCAGCGCCGGTCCCATGCGGTAGAGCTCGTCTCGGCCGACGGTGGGGCCGCCGATGGCGAGAGCGACGCTCAGGGCGAGCATGACCAGCACGACGACGGCGACCCCGTGGGCAGCGAGCAGCAGGAGGGTCGTGAGGACCGGGCGACGGCGACGCAGCGGCGTGCGCGTCGTGGTCATGGCGTTCACGCTACCGAGGCTCACACCCGCCGCTCATCGGTCGCTCGGATGATGTCCCGTCGCCGGGCCATCGCCGGCAGGTCGCCGAGCCATCGCCACCCGCGCCGACCGGCATCCCCGGTCCGGCTAGAGTTGGAGGGTTCCCCAAACGACCCACGAACAAGGAGTGGACAGGTGGCCGACGGCTTCGAGCTCTTCACCGACCGTTCCGTTGTCGCGATGCGCGTCAACGGTGAGCTGAAGGACCTCGCGACCACCGTCACGACGACCGACGAGGTCGAGCCGGTCACCATCGACTCGCCCGACGGCCTCAGCATCCTGCGCCACTCGACGGCGCACGTCCTGGCGCAGGCCGTGCAGGCCGTCAACCCGGAGGCGAAGCTCGGCATCGGGCCGCCCATCACGGACGGCTTCTACTACGACTTCGACGTGCTCGAGGCGTTCACCCCGGAGGACCTCAAGGCCCTCGAGAAGGAGATGTCGCGCATCCAGCGTGCGGGGCAGCGGTTCGTCCGCCGCGTCGTCACCGACGAGGAGGCGCGCGCGGAGCTCGCCGGCGAGCCGTACAAGCTGGAGCTCATCGGCCTCAAGGGCGGAGTGCAGCACGGCGACACCGCCGCCTTCGACGAGAGCGAGTCCGTGGAGGTCGGCTCCGGCGAGCTCACCATCTACGACAACGTCGACCCGAAGACGGGGGAGACGGTCTGGAAGGACCTCTGCCGCGGCCCGCACCTCCCGAACACGCGCATGATCGGCAACGGCTGGGCGCTGACCCGCGTCGCGGCCGCCTACTGGCGCGGCAACGAGAAGAACAAGCAGCTGCAGCGCATCTACGGCACCGCGTGGGCGAGCAAGGAGGAGCTGCGCGCCTACCAGACGCGCATGGAGGAGGCCGCCAAGCGCGACCACCGCAAGCTCGGCGCCGAGATGGACCTGTTCAGCTTCCCCGAGGAGATCGGCTCGGGCCTGGCGGTGTTCCACCCGAAGGGCGGGATCATCCGCAAGGAGATCGAGGACTACATGCGCGACCGGCTCATCGCCAACGGCTATGAGCTCGTCAACACGCCGCACATCACCAAGGCGCACCTCTTCGAGACCAGCCAGCACCTCAACTGGTACAAGGAGGGCATGTTCCCGCCGATGCACCTCGACGAGGAGCGCGACGCGGACGGAAACATCACCCGGCAGGGCCAGGACTACTACCTGAAGCCCATGAACTGCCCGATGCACAACCTGATCTTCCGTGCGCGCGGCCGCAGCTACCGCGAGCTCCCGCTCCGCTTCGCCGAGTTCGGCACGGTGTACCGGTACGAGAAGTCGGGCACCCTGTCCGGTCTGACGCGCGTCCGCGGGCTCACCCAGGACGACGCCCACATCTACGTGACCGAAGACCAGATCAAGGACGAGGTCGCCCGTCAGCTCGAGTTCGTGCTCGAGACCCTGCGCGGCTACGGGCTCACCGACTTCTACCTGGAGCTCTCCACGAAGGACCCGGACAAGTACGTCGGAAGCGACGAGAGCTGGGAGACCGCGACGGAGACCCTGCGCGAGGTCGCGATCGAGTCCGGTCTGGAGCTGGTGGACGATCCGGGCGGAGCGGCGTTCTACGGACCGAAGATCTCGGTGCAGGCGCGCGACGCGATCGGCCGTACCTGGCAGCTCTCGACCGTCCAGCTGGACTTCAACCAGCCGGAGCTGTTCGAGCTGGAGTACAACGCGGCGGACGGAACGCGCAAGCAGCCGGCCATGATCCACCGGGCGCTGCTCGGCTCGATCGAGCGGTTCTTCGCGATCCTGCTGGAGCACTACGCCGGGGCGTTCCCGGTGTGGCTGTCGCCGGTGCAGGTCGTGGGCATCCCGGTCGCCGACCAGTACGCGCCGTTCCTCGACGACGTGATCTCCCGGCTCCGCGCACGCGGTGTCCGCGCCGAGGTCGACCATTCCGACGACCGCATGCAGAAGAAGATCCGCACCCACACCAAGGCGAAGGTCCCCTTCCAGCTGATCGTCGGAGAAGAGGACGCGTCGGCCGGCACGGTCAGCTTCCGCTTCCGCGACGGCACGCAGCGCAACGGCGTGACCGTCGACGAGGCGATCGAGCGCATCGTCGAGAGCATCCGCTCGCACGAGCTGGTCGACACGGCATGGCACGACTGAACCTCGACTCGTACGGGAGTCAGGACGACGAGGGGCTGAACGGCGAGGGTCCTGTGCCGGACGGCGCGATCCGGGACAGCGTCGACGCCGAGCGCGTCCGCGTCGACGACCCGTCGTACCTCGTCGGCGTGCCGGACGAGTTCCAGCGGCTGTGGACGCCGCACCGGATGGTCTACATCCAGCACGGCCAGCAGCCCGGCAAGGACGACTGCCCGTTCTGCGTCGCACCGAGCATGAGTGACGAGGATGCACTGATCGTCGCGCGCGGGACGCACGCGTACGCGCTGCTGAACCTCTTCCCGTACAACAGCGGCCACCTCCTGGTCTGCCCGTACCGCCACATCGCCACGTACGACGAGGCGACGCCGGAGGAGGTCGCCGAGATCGGCAGCCTCACCCAGACGGCGATGCGCGTCATCCGCGAGGTGTCGAAGAACGACGGGTTCAACATCGGCATGAACCAGGGCGAGGTCGCGGGAGCCGGGATCGCGGCGCACCTGCACCAGCACGTGGTCCCGCGGTGGGCTCAGGATGCGAACTTCCTGCCCATCATCGCCAAGACGAAGGCGCTCCCTCAGCTGCTCGGCGAGGTCCGCACCGCGATCGCCGACGCCTGGCCGCGTCCCGCCTAGCGATCAGCTCCTGAGTTTTTCGCCCGATTCGCGACGATTTGGCGGAAAAACTCAGGAGCTGATGGTGTGGAAGGAGGCTCAGCGCACGCGGGTGACCGCGAATTGCTCGCGCGGGTTCGCGTAGGAGTCCTGCGACTCGACCAGCTGCAGCTCGCGTTCGCCCGACTCCAGCGTCCGGGTGAGCAGGTCGAACACGCTGGACACCGTCTTCCGCAGCGCGAGCTCGGCGTCCCCGGTCCGCACGTAGTGCGCCGTGAACAGCGCCGCCGTGACGTCGCCCGAGCCGTTTGCCTTCATCGGGAGGCGCGGGGTCTGCACGATCCACGCGCCGGCGTCGTCGACCGCGAGCATCTCGATGGTGTCGGCCGGCGCATCCGGCCGCTCGACGCTGGTGACCAGGACCGTCTTCGGACCCATCGCGCGCGCCGCATCCACCGACTCCAGCGTCGACTCGAGGGTGTCGGGCGAGGTCTCGGTGAGGAACCCCAGCTCGAACTGGTTGGGCGTGATGATGTCGGCGACGGGGACGACGCGCTCGCGCAGCAGCACCGGGATGGCCGGGGCGACGAAGCAGCCGGACTTCGCGTTGCCCATCACCGGGTCGCAGGCGTAGACGGCGTCCGGGTTGGCGGCCTTCACGCGGGCGACCGCGTCGATGATGACGTCGCCGATGCCCTCGCTGCCCTGGTACCCGGAGAGGACGGCGTCGATCTGACCGAGCACGCCGCGCTCCTCGATGCCGGTGATCACCTCGCGCACGTCGCCGGGGGAGATGAGCGGTCCGCGCCACGCGCCGTAGCCGGTGTGGTTGGAGAAGTTCACGGTGTAGACCGGCAGGACCTCGACGCCGATGCGCTGCAGCGGGAAGACGGCGGCGGAGTTGCCGACGTGACCGTAGGCGACCGCGGACTGGATCGAGAGGATCTTCATCCCTCGATCCTCTCATCCCGTGCCGGGCTCAGCGCGCCGCGTCCACCAGGTCGTCGATGAGTCGTGCGCTCTCCTCGTCGGTGAGATCGTGCACCGTGAGACGGAGGTGATGGGACGGCGCGGGATGCTCGGCCAGCTGGAACTCGTCGCCCGTGCGGGCCAGCCACCCGCGTCGCATGAGGCGCTCCGCCACCGATCGCGCGGGCACGGGAAGCTCGACCCACAGGTTGAGGCCGTCGGCCGCCTCGGCGGGGAGCCCGCGGGCGGTCAGTCGCGCCGCGAAGGCGCTGTTCCGCTCGGCGTAGTGGCGGCCGGCGTCGGCGATCTCGGCGAGGGCGGTCTCGTCGGTCAGCTGGGCGAGCACGAGGCGCTGCAGGATGTGGCTGACCCACGTCGTGCCGGGGCTCAACCGGAAGGCCAGGCGCTCGGCCGTCTCCGGGTCGGTGGCGGCGACGGCGAGGCACATGTCCGGCCCGAGGAACTTCGACACAGAGCGGATGAGGGCGAACCGTCGGTGACCAGGCCCGATCAGCGTCTCGTAGCGGCGCTGCGACAGCATGGAGAAGTGGTCGTCCTCAATGACGAGCACGTAGGGATGGTCGGCCAGCACCGCGCGCAGCTCGGCGGCGCGCGCGGGGGAGAGGGTCGCTCCGGTGGGATTCTGCGCCCGCGGCGTGCAGATGACCGCACGGACTCCGGCGGCGAGCGCAGCGCGCAGGCCGTCCACGGTCATGCCCTCCGCGTCCACCGCCACGGGGACGGCCCGGTACCCGCCGAGCCGGACGGTGTGGATGCTCGCCAGGAAGCACGGGTCTTCGAGAGCGACCGCGTCGTCGCGCAGCAGCGCCTGGGCGAGCAGACGCTCGACCGCATCCACCGCGCCGTTGGTCACGGTGATGCGCAGCGGCTGGTCGGGGAGGTCGTCGCGCACCCAGGCGAGGGCGCGCTCCTCGAGGGCAGGGTCGATGACGGGCTCGCCGTAGAGGACGGGCCGGCCGATGGCGCCGGCGAGCGCGGCGGACGGCGCGGGGATGCGCTGCGGGTCCGGGTTGCCCGTCCCGATGTCGCGGAGGACGCTGTCCGCCGCGTAGCCCTCCTGGGCGACCGCTTCGACGCCGGCGATGACGGTGCCGGCCCGGCCGCGGGCCGTGACGACGCCGGCCTGCGCGAGCAGGCGGTACGCGGCGACGGCGGTGTTGCGGTTGACCTGCAGCTGGGCGGCGAGCTCCCGCACCGGCGGCAGGGCGTCGCCGCGGCGCAGCGCACCGCGTTCGTGCAGCGCGCGCACGCTCGCCGCGATCTCCGACGCCGTGGCGCCGGTGATGCCGTGTCCGTCCATGACGCTCCTCGCGCGCTCGTCCCGCGTTCGAGTCTATCGAGCAGGGGACAGGATGCTATCGTTCGGCATAGGTCAAAACATTCTTTGTTCCGCACGAGAGGGCGATGATGACAGACAACGTACAGGGCACGGCGACCGGATCGAGCCGGGTCAAGCGCGGCCTCGCAGAGATGCTGAAGGGCGGCGTCATCATGGACGTCGTCACCCCGGAGCAGGCCCGCATCGCCGAGGACGCCGGAGCCGTCGCCGTCATGGCGCTCGAGCGTGTCCCCGCCGACATCCGCGCGCAGGGCGGCGTCGCCCGGATGAGCGACCCCGACCTGATCGAGGCCATCATCGCCGAGGTCTCCATCCCGGTCATGGCGAAGGCCCGTATCGGCCACTTCGTCGAGGCGCAGGTGCTCGAGGCGCTCGACGTCGACTACATCGACGAGTCCGAGGTGCTCTCGCCCGCGGACTACGTCAACCACATCGACAAGTGGCGCTTCACCGTCCCCTTCGTCTGCGGTGCGACGAACCTCGGCGAGGCGCTCCGCCGCATCAACGAGGGCGCGGCGATGATCCGCTCGAAGGGCGAGGCCGGCACCGGCGACGTCTCCGAGGCGACCAAGCACATCCGCAAGATCACCTCCGAGATCAACGCCCTGAAGTCCATGACGAAGGACGAGCTGTACGTCGCGGCCAAGGAGCTCCAGGCCCCCTACGAGCTGGTCGCCGAGATTGCCGAGACCGGCACGCTCCCCGTCGTGCTGTTCACCGCGGGCGGCGTCGCCACCCCGGCCGACGCGGCGATGATGATGCAGCTCGGCGCCGACGGCGTCTTCGTCGGCTCCGGCATCTTCAAGTCCGGCAATCCGGAGCAGCGCGCAGCGGCCATCGTCAAGGCGACGACGTTCTACGACGACCCGAAGGTCATCGCCGAGGTCTCCCGCGGACTGGGCGAGGCCATGGTCGGCATCAACGTCGGCGACCTCCCCGCGCCGCACCGTCTCGCCGAGCGCGGCTGGTAAGAGTGGCGGGAACGACGACGCGGGTCGGCGTCCTCGCCCTGCAGGGGGACTTCCGCGAGCACATCGCGGTCCTCCGCGGGCTGGGCGCCGACGCCGTCCCCGTGCGCCGTCCGGCCGAGCTGGACGAGATCGACGGCCTGGTGATCCCGGGCGGCGAGTCCAGCGTCATGGACAAGCTCTCCCGCGCGTTCGGCCTGGCCGAGCCGCTGCGCCGGGCGATCGCCGGCGGCCTGCCCGTCTACGGGACGTGCGCCGGGCTGATCATGCTCGCCGACCGCATCCTCGACGGGATTGCGGGCCAGGAGAGCCTCGGCGGCCTGGATGTGTCGGTGCGGCGCAACGCGTTCGGCTCGCAGGTGGACTCGTTCGAGACCGACCTCGACATCCCGGCCGTCGGCGACGAGCCGATGCACGCGGTGTTCATCCGCGCGCCCATCGTCGAGAGCGTGGGGCCCGCGGCGACGCCGCTCGCCCGGGTCGCCGACGGCCGCGTGGTCGCCGTCGAGCAGGGCGACCTGCTCGGGACGTCCTTCCATCCTGAGATCACCGGGGACACCCGCTTCCACGAGTACTTCCTCGGCAAGGTGCGGGCCGCCGCCCGGCGCGCCGCCTGACGCCGCCGGGTGGGTCGCGCGGAAGCGGGGCGGCCAGTCGTCCTACAATGGTCAGGATCTTCAGACGTGAGACGAGGGAGCACCAGTGTCCGGGCATTCCAAGTGGGCAACGACCAAGCACAAGAAGGCGGTGATCGACGCCCGCCGCGCGAAGTCCTTCGCAAAGCTGATCAAGAACATCGAGGTGGCGGCGAAGACCGGCGGTGCCGACCTGTCGGGTAACCCCACGCTCGTCGACGCGGTGCAGAAGGCCAAGAAGACCTCCGTCCCGAACGACAACATCGACCGCGCCATCAAGCGCGGCGCGGGCCTCACCGGCGAGTCGATCGACTACACGACGATCATGTACGAGGGCTACGGCCCCGGCGGCGTCGCCCTGCTGATCGAGTGCCTCACCGAGAACAAGAACCGCGCTGCGGCCGAGGTCCGGACCGCGATGACCCGCAACGGCGGCACCATGGCCGACCCGGGCAGCGTCGCGTACAACTTCCACCGCAAGGGCGTCATCGTGGTGCCCCACGCCGACGGCGTCGATGAGGACTCGGTGCTCGCCGCCGTCCTCGACGCGGGCGCGGAGGAGGTCACCGACCGCGGCGAGAGCTTCGAGGTGCTGACCGAGGCCTCCGACCTGGTCGCCGCGCGCACCGCGCTGCAGGAGGCCGGCATCGACTACGACTCCGCCGACGCGGAGTTCGTGGCGACCGTGAACGTCGAGGCCGACGCCGAGGTGGCGCGGAAGGTGTTCCGCCTGATCGACGCCCTCGAGGACTCCGACGACGTGCAGAACGTCTACACGAACCTCGACATCAGCCCTGAGGTGCAGGCGCAGCTCGACGAAGACGACGAGTAGGCCGCGGCCATGACGATCCGGGTGCTCGGCATCGACCCGGGTCTGACGCGCTGCGGCGTCGGGATCGTCGACGTGCGCGCCGACCGCCGCGCCACGCTGGTGGATGTGACGGTCATCCGCACTCCGCCCGGCATGGCCCTGGAGGAGCGGCTGCTCGCGGTGGGCACCGGTATCGAGCGGCTGCTCGACGAGTTCGGCCCCGCCGTCGTCGCGATCGAGCGCGTGTTCGCCCAGCACAACCTCCGCACCGTGATGGGAACGGCGCAGGTCAGCGGGGTCGCCCTGCACTTGGCGGCCAAGCGCGGACTCCCCGTCGCCCTGCACACGCCGAGCGAGGTGAAGGCGGCGGTCACCGGGTACGGCTCGGCGGACAAGAAGCAGGTGCAGACGATGGTCGCGCGCATCCTCGGGCTCGCCGAGGCGCCGAAGCCCGCGGACGCCGCGGACGCCCTGGCGATCGCCATCTGCCATGCCTGGCGCGGCGGCCCGGTGGCCGCCGACGCCGGGGGAGGGACGGACACCGCGCTGACGCCCGCGCAGCAGGCGTGGCGCGCCGCCGAGCGCTCCAGCCGGACGTCGGCGGCGCCCCGTAGGCTTGCACGGTGATCTCCTCCCTCCGCGGTACCGTGCTCTCGGCGAGCGGCGGCACCGCCGTCGTCGAGGTGGGCGGCGTCGGCTTCGCCCTGCAGCTGACGCCCGACCACGTGCTGTCGTTGCGGGTGGGTGAGGAGACCTTCCTGCACACCTCGCTGATCGTGCGGGAGGACGCCCTGCAGCTGTTCGGGTTCGCCGACCGGGAGCAGCTGGAGGTGTTCGAGCTGCTCAACGGCGTCTCGGGAGTCGGCCCCAAATCGGCGATCGGCGTGCTGTCCGTGCTGGCGCCCGACGACATCGCCGCCGCGGTCGCCGCGGACGACGACGCCCCGTTCCGCAAGGTGTCCGGTATCGGCCCGAAGACCGCGAAGCTCATCGTCGTCTCCCTCGCGGGCAAGCTCACCGCCGTCCGGCGTCCGGCTCCCGCGGTGAAGGCCACCAGGGCGCCGTCATCGGTCGGCGACAGCGTGCTCGTCGCCCTCGTCGGGCTCGGCTGGCCCGAGCGCGTCGCCGCCGAGGCCGTCGCGGAGGTCACGGCGGAGACGGAGGAGAAGGAGCGCGACAGCGTCCAGGCCCTCCTTCGGCTCACCCTCTCCCGGCTCGGACCGGCCCGATGAGCGACGACCTGACGGCGCCCGAGCTCGAGTCGGAGACCGAGCTCGCCTTCGAGGGCGCACTCCGGCCGCGGACGCTCTCCGAGTTCGTCGGCCAGGCGAAGGTGCGCGGCCAGCTGCAGCTGCTGCTCACCGCGGCGCGGATGCAGGAGCGGACGGCCGACCACATCCTGCTCGCCGGCCCTCCGGGCCTCGGCAAGACCACGCTGGCGATGATCGTCGCGCACGAGAGCGAGCGCCCGCTCCGGCTCTCCAGTGGTCCGGCCATCCAGCACGCAGGCGACCTGGCAGCCCTGCTGTCGTCGCTGACGCCGGGCGAGGTGCTGTTCATTGACGAGATCCACCGGATGGCGCGGTCGGCGGAGGAGATGCTGTACCTCGCGATGGAGGACTTCCGCATCGACATCATGGTCGGCAAGGGAGCGGGTGCGACGTCCATCCCGCTCGACCTCGCGCCGTTCACGCTGGTCGGCGCGACGACGCGGTCGGGTCTGCTGCCCAACCCCCTGCGCGACCGCTTCGGGTTCACGGCCCACCTCGAGTTCTATGACGAGGCGGAGCTGACGCAGGTGCTCACGCGCGCGGCCACGATGCTCGAGTTCGAGATCGACCGCGAGGCGCTGGCCGAGATCGCCGGGCGCTGCCGCGGAACGCCGCGCATCGCCAACCGGCTGCTGCGCCGGGTGCGCGACTACGCCCTCGTCCACGGCGGCCGGGCCGATGTGGATGCGGTGCGCGCGGCGCTCGAGCTCTACGATGTCGACCCGCTGGGGCTCGACCGCCTCGACCGCGCAGTGCTGCAGATCCTGCTCGAGCGATTCGACGGCGGCCCGGTCGGGCTCAACACGCTCGCGGTCTCCGTCGGGGAGGAGGCGGAGACGATCGAGTCGGTCGTCGAGCCGTTCCTCGTGCGCATCGGACTGCTCTCCCGGACGCCGCGCGGCCGCATGGCGACAGCAGCGGCGTGGCGACATCTCGGCCTTCCGAGCCCGCGGCGGGATTCCTCCCAGCCTCCGACGCTCGTCGATGACATATAATCCAAGCTGGCCGTTCGGCCAACCCCCTTGCCCCCATTGAAAGGTTCGGCAGCTCCATGGGATTTGACCCGTTGACCATCGTGATGGTCGTCATTCTGGCGGCCCTCGTCTTCTTCATGTTCCGGAACAGCCGCAAGCGGCGCAAGGAGCAGGAGGAGACCCGTTCGAAGATGGTGCCGGGCGCCGAGGTGATGACCAACTTCGGTCTGTACGGCACGCTCGTGTCCGTGAACGAGGACGACAACACCGCCACCATCGAGACCAGCCCCGGCCACGTCGTCAAGGTGCACCGCCAGGTGCTCGCCCGTGTCGTCGAGCCCACGACCGCGGAGGCGACGGGCGACGACGCCGAGACCTCGGGCGTCGAGCTCAATGAGGACCACGCGATCACCCACGATGCGTCCGACTCCACGACGCCGGAGTACGGCGAGCGTCTCGACGACTCGCCCAAGAAGCCCGGCTCGAAGAGCGACGACTGACACATCCCCTGTGCTCCGGCGTCCATGCGGCACCGGAGCGCTCGTAGAAAGCTGAGTTCCTGGTGGCAAAGTCGACCCCGGTCAAGAAAGCCTGGCGTTCGCTGACGTGGCTCGGCGTCCTCGTGGTGGTGCTTCTCGGCACCCTCACGGCCGGCGTCCTGTTCAGCAACGCGACGTGGCTGCCGAAGCTCGCCCTCGACCTCGAGGGGGGAACCCAGATCATCCTCGCCCCGCAGGTCGAGAACGGCCAGTCCGTGCAGCAGCAGCAGCTGGACCAGGCGGTGTCGATCATCCGCCAGCGCATCGACGCGTCGGGCGTCTCCGAGGCGCAGATCTCGACAGAGGGCTCGAAGAACATCGTCGTGTCGCTGCCGGGCAAGCCGGACCAGGCGACGCTCGACCGCGTCAAGTCGAGCGCACGCCTCGACTTCCGCCCGGTGCTCATCGCGGGCGGTCCGACCAACGAGGTCGTCGGCGCCGACGGCAAGTCGACCCCGGCCCCGTCGCCGGCGCCCGATCTGCAGGCCACGCCGTCGGCGAAGCCGACCAACGGCAGCGACCTCGCCTGGGTGACGCCGAAGCTCCAGGCCGAGTTCAACGCCTACGACTGCAAGGCGAACGCGAACAAGACGACGAGTTCCGCTCCGACGGATCAGCCGCTGATCACCTGTGACGACCAGAACACGGTCAAGTACCTGCTGGGTCCGGTGGAGGTCAAGGGTCAGGACATCAGCGACGCCAACGCCGGGCTCGTGCAGAGCTCGCAGGGCGTGACGACGGGCCAGTGGGCCGTCAACATCGTCTTCAACGGCGCGGGCACGAAGGCGTTCGCCGACGTCACGACGCGCCTCGTCGGCCTCCAGGGCTCGCAGAACCAGTTCGCGATCGTGCTCGACGGCAAGGTTATCTCCGCGCCGACGACGCAGGCCGCGATCACCGACGGCAAGCCGCAGATCACCGGCAACTTCACCGAGACGACCGCGAAGGCCCTGGCCGATCAGCTGAAGTTCGGCGCGCTGCCGTTCAGTTTCAAGGTGCAGAGCCAGGACACCATCTCGGCGACCCTCGGTACCGCGCAGCTGCTCGCCGGTCTGATCGCGGGCCTGATCGGCCTCATCCTGGTCGCCATCTACACGTTCTTCCAGTACCGCTTGCTCGGTCTCGTGACGATCTTCTCGCTCGTCGTCGCCGGCGTCTTGACCTGGCTGACGATCTCGCTGCTGTCGTGGCACTACGACTACCGGCTGTCCCTCGCGGGCGTCGCCGGTCTGATCGTCGCGATCGGCTTCACGGCCGACTCGTTCATCGTGTACTTCGAACGCATCCGAGACGAGCTCCGCGATGGGCGAGGTCTCGAATCCGCCGTGGAGGCCGGCTGGGGACGTGCCCGCCGGACGATCTACGCGTCGAAGGCCACCAACCTCCTCGCGGCCGTCGTGCTGTACGTGCTCGCGGCGGCGAACGTCCGCGGGTTCGCGTTCACTCTCGGACTCACCACCATCATCGACGTGATCGTCGTGCTGCTCTTCACCCACCCGACGCTGCAGCTGCTCGCGCGGACGCGCTTCTTCAGCTCCGGCCACCCGCTCTCCGGTCTCGACCCGCAGGCGCTCGGCGCCGTGTACCGCGGGGCGGCGCAGTTCCGCGCGCCGACGCCGTCGGTGAAGGCGGGGACGGCCGCACGCGCGGGCAAGGAGGCGGCTCGCCGCCAGACGATCGCCGAGCGCAAGGCGGCAGAGCTCGCCGGCGCCTCGACGTCCTCGGATCGATCGACCGAGGGGAAGGACTCCTGATGGCCAGCCGTCTCGTGAAATTCGGTAACGACCTCTACACCGGGGCGCGGTCGATCGACTTCGTCGGCCGGCGCAAGATCTGGTACTCGATCGCGGCCGTGATGGTCGTGCTGTCGATCCTCGTCCCGGTCGTCCGGGGCGGGTTCAACTTCTCGATCGAGTTCCGCGGCGGTTCGCAGTTCCAGGTGAGCGACGTGTCGAGCACCGACACCTCGAAGGCGCAGAGCGCCGTCACCAGCGTCGTGCCGAGCGCCGTGTCGCACGTGAGCGTGGTCGGCGACAACGCGGTGCGCGTGCAGACCGACCAGCTGTCCGAGACGCAGACGCGCGAGGTGTCCGACGCACTGGCGAAGGCCTACGATGTGGACGCCTCGGAGGTGTCTGCGACGTTCATCGGCCCGTCCTGGGGCGCGGACGTCACGCAGCAGTCCATCCAGGGCCTCGTGGTGTTCCTGCTGCTGGCGTTCATCGCCATGGCGCTCTACTTCCGCACCTGGAAGATGTCCGCGGCCGCGATCGTCTCGCTGTTCCACGACCTCATCATCACGGCGGGCGTGTACGCCCTGGTCGGCTTCGAGGTGTCGCCGGCGACCATGATCGGCTTCCTCACCATCCTCGGGTACTCGCTGTACGACACCGTCGTGGTGTTCGACAAGATCCGCGAGAACACGAAGGAGGAGATGGAGCTGACCAGGCGGACGTTCGCCGAGTCGGTCAACCTCGCCGTCAACCAGACCCTGGTCCGGTCGATCAACACGGCCGTGGTCGCGGTGCTCCCCGTCGCGTCCATCCTCTTCATCGGCGCCTATGCGCTCGGTGCGGCGACGCTCCGCGACATCTCGCTCGCACTGCTGATCGGCATCATCGTCGGTACCTATTCGACGATCTTCCTCGCGGCGCCGATGTACTCGCAGTTCCGCGAGAAGGAGCCGGCGATCCGGAAGCACGACCAGAAGGTGCTGTCGATCCGTCCGAAGGCCGAGGTCAAGGCGGACGCAGTCGCGACGGCCGCGGAGTAGCCTGGCCGGATGACCGACGCCGCCCCGCAGAGCCCTTTCCTTCCCGAGGACGAGATCTCGGTCTCGCGCGCCCGAGAGCTGACCGACGCAGGGGACGCGTGGCTGCTCGACGTGCGTGAGCCGTTCGAGTGGGAGGCCGGTCACGCGCCCGGTGCGCACCACATCCCGCTCGGCGAGCTGGGGGAGCGCCAGCACGAGCTCCCGGAGGACCAGCAGCTGCTGATCATCTGCCGCAGCGGGGCCCGGTCGCGCCGGGTCACCGACGCTCTCATCGAGGCGAACTATCCGGCCGCCAATGTCGCGGGCGGGATGAGCGCCTGGCATGCCGACGGCGGGCCCGTGCTGCGCGACGACGGTACGCCAGGAGCGATCGTCTAGGCCCGACGTCTCCCACCGTGACGGAACGGTGTCCGGGAGCGGTCATAATAGAGCTCAGGAGGCGCGCGAATGGTTGACACGACGACATCGCAGAGCGCTTCCCTGCGCCGTCTGGTGCCGCGCATCTTCTCGCGCGCGCAGCCGTCCGGAGGTGCCGTCGAGACCCTGATGCGCACGGTGCGGATGCACCACCCGAAGGCCGACCTCTCGCTCATCGAGCGCGCCTACTCGGTCGCCGAGCGGGCCCACCGCGGGCAGAAGCGGCGGTCGGGCGAGCCGTACATCACGCATCCGGTGGCCGTCGCGCAGATCATCGCGGACCTGGGCATCGGAGCCAAGACGATCGCGGCCGCCCTCCTGCACGACACGGTCGAGGACACCGAGTTCACGCTCGACGAGCTGCGTGACCAGTTCGGCGACGAGATCGCGATGCTGGTCGATGGCGTGACGAAGCTCGACAAGGTCAAGTACGGCGACAGTGCGCAGGCCGAGACCGTCCGCAAGATGATCGTGGCGATGTCGAAGGACATCCGCGTGCTGATCATCAAGCTCGCCGACCGCCTGCACAACGCGCGCACCTGGGGGTTCGTGCCTGCCGCGTCGGCGACGCGCAAGGCGACCGAGACCCTGGAGATCTACGCGCCGCTCGCGCACCGCCTCGGCATCCAGGCGATCAAGTGGGAGCTCGAGGACCTCTCGTTCGCGGTGCTCTACCCCAAGCTGTATGCGGAGATCGAGAGTCTCGTGAAGCAGCGCACGCCGGAGCGCGAGCGGCTGGTGCAGCAGGTCATCGACGCGATCAACGACGACCTGAAGTCGGCGAAGATCCGCGGCAAGGTCGTCGGGCGCCCGAAGCAGTACTACTCGATCTACCAGAAGATGGTCGTGCGCGGCCGCGAGTTCGACGACATCTACGACCTCGTCGGCATCCGCGTACTCGTCAACACGGTGCGCGACTGTTACGCCGTGCTGGGCCAGATCCACGCGCGCTGGACCCCGATGCCCGGCCGCTTCAAGGACTACATCGCGACGCCGAAGTTCAACCTCTACCAGTCGCTGCACACGACCGTGATCGGCCCGCAGGGCCGCCCGGTCGAGATCCAGATCCGCACGGAGGAGATGCACCAGCGGGCCGAGTTCGGTGTCGCGGCGCACTGGAAGTACAAGGAGCAGACGACCGGCAAGAGCTCGGGCGGACCGGCGAAGGTGGATACCGACCTGGCGTGGCTCGCCCACATCTCCGACTGGCAGGCGGAGACGGCCGACCCGAGCGAGTTCCTCGACTCGCTCCGCTTCGAGATCGGCGCGAAGGAGGTCTACGTCTTCACCCCGAAGGGGCGGGTGATCGGCCTCCCGGCCGGTGCGACGCCAGTCGACTTCGCGTACGCGGTGCACACCGAGGTCGGCCACCGCACGATGGGCGCCAAGGTCAACGGCCGCCTCGTCCCGCTGGAGAGCAGCCTGAACACGGGTGACGTCGTCGAGATCTTCACCTCGAAGAATCCGGACTCCGGCCCCAGCCAGGACTGGCTCAACTTCGTCAAGAGCCCCCGCGCGCGCAACAAGATCCGCCAGTGGTTCACCAAGGAGCGCCGCGACGAGGCGATCGAGCAGGGCAAGGATGCGATCGCGCGGGCGATGCGCAAGCAGAACCTGCCGCTGCAGAAGCTGATGACACAGGATGCCTTGGTCGAGGTCGCGTCCTCGCTCAAGTACCCGGACGTCTCGGCCCTCTACGCGGCCGTCGGTGAAGGGCACGTCTCCACCCAGTCCGTCATCGAGAAGATCGTGGCGTCGCTGCAGACCGAGGTCGAGTCCGACGGCGAGCTCGAGATCCCCGTCAAGGGCCGCCGTCAGCTGCGCAACAGCGACTCCGGTGTCCTCGTGCGCGGTGCTCCCGACATCCTCGTGAAGCTCGCCAAGTGCTGCACCCCGGTGCCGGGTGACCCGATCGTCGGGTTCATCACCCGCGGTCAGGGTGTCTCGGTGCACCAGGCGAACTGTCACAACGTGCAGTCGCTGCTGCAGGAGCCCGATCGCATGATCGAGGTCGAGTGGGCGCCCAGCTCGAAGAGCGTCTTCCTGGTGCAGATCCAGGTCGAAGCCCTCGACCGCTCCGGCCTGCTCAGCGACGTCACACGCGTGCTGTCCGAGCATCACGTCAACATCCTCTCCGCCACGGTCACGACCTCCAGCGACCGGCTGGCCCTCAGCCGATTCGTCTTCGAGATGGGGGACACCACCCACCTCGACCGGGTGCTCAACGCGGTGCGCCGTATCGACGCCGTCTACGACGTCTACCGCGTCAGCGGCGGCTGACCCGCCGCGTCCCGACGCCCGAACTCCGCGTCGGCCACGCCAGGGAGCCGCGCCCGCGCGACGGCAGGCAGCCGTTGCCTCGCGACACCGCACCCCTTCTGCCGGCTCGTCCGCAGCCGGTCGTCCAGTTGCGCAGGCGAGACACCCGCGAGCAGCAGCAGGTGGCGGATCTCGAGGGCATCGCCCTCGCCGAAAGGTGTGCCGGAGCAGAGCAGGTCGATCGCCGTCCGCAGCGGACTCGTGACCCGCACGCCATCGAAGACGACGGTCTCCTCATCGGCGATCACCCGATGCGAGGTGTCGACGGCGGGGGAGAGCGCCCCACCTCGGCGACGGGGAGGGACGCATACCTGAGGGACGGGAGGGGGCATCGACCGCGTGCCGTGGATCCACGCGGCCGAGCCGCGATCCGCCACCGCCCACCCCGGGGCGGTGCGTGCGAAGGCCTGCGACCGCAGGGCAGGCCCGTCGACCGCCCCGGCCGGCGCGAATGCGTCTCCGACCCGGAACAGGTGACCGTCGAGACAGAGGGCAAGCAGCTCGACGACCGGGAGGATGTCGGCGTCGAGCAGGGGAGCGGAGGTCGTGTTCATGCCTCCAGCCTCGTCCGGGGAGGCCCGGAGCGGGTCGGAGACATCGGAACAGTGGAGAACGTCCGCGTCAGGCGCCCTGTGGAGAACGACGGCGCGACGACGCGGTCAGCGCCGTCGCGTCCCCGGCTCAGCCCAGCGCGTCGAGCCAGATCTTGCGGGCGTCGAGCGCCTCCTGCGCCGCCTTCACCTTTGCGCTGTCACCCGTCGCCTGCGCGTCGGCGAGCTCCTGCTCGAGCTTCGCGATCGCCGCGTTGAGCTGGCTGGCGAGCCCCTCCGAGCGCGCCTTCTTCTCGGGATTGTTCTTCTCCCAGTGCTCTTCGTCGAGGCGGCGGACCGCGGCTTCGACGCGACGGAGGCGGTCCTCGATCGGACGCACCTGGTCGCGGGGCACTCGGCCGATCTGGTCCCAGCGCTCCTGGATCGACAGGAGCTGCGCGCGCGCGGTCTCCCGGTCGGTGGCCTTCAGCAGCGGCTCAGCCTCGTCGAGGAGGGCCAGCTTCTGCTGCAGGTTGGCCTCGTACTCGGCACTGTCGCGCGCATCCACCTCGGCCTTCGCCGAGTAGATCGCATCGCCGGCGGCCTTGAACCGCGCCCACAGGGCGTCGTCGTTCTTCTTGCCTGCGCGTCCGGCGGCCTTCCACTGGTCGAGCAGCCGGCGGTACTCCGGCACTCCGTCCGCACCGAGGGGGATGAGCTTCTCGGCCTCCTCGATCAGAGCGTTCTTGCGGTTGCGCACGTCGCGGTGCTGCGTGTCGAGCTCCGCGAAGAAGGCCTTGCGGTTGTGCTCGATCGTCGAGCGCGCGGCACGGAACCGCTTCCACAGCTCGTTGGCCTCGTTCTTGGGGATGCGGGGACCGTCGTGCTGGTGCGCCTGCCACTGCGCGAAGAGGGCGTCGAGCTCGGCGCTCGTCGTCTTCCACTGCGTGCGGGCCGGGTCCTGGGCCGCGAGGGCCTCCGCCTGCTCCACGATCGCGGTGCGCGCGGCGATGGCGGCATCGAGTGCGGCCTTCGCCTCGGCGCTCTGCTGCTCGGTGAGCTCCTCGACCGTGCCGCCCAGCGCATCCAGCCGCGTCAGCAGGGAGGCGAGGTCGCCGACGGCGTTCGCGCCTTCGACGGCCGAGCGCAGGTTGGCGACGGACTTGGCGATGTCGTTCGCGGGGGCTCCCCGCCGTGCGCGCTGCTCCAGCAGGCCGACCTGTCCGGCGAGGTCGGTGTACTTGCGCTCGAAGTACGCGAGCGCCTCCTCCGCCGTTCCGTCGGGGTACTCGCCGACGACGCGTTCGCCGTCGCCCTCGCGGACGTACACGGTTCCCGTGTCGTCGACACGTCCCCAGGGGTGCTGTTCAGAAGTAGCCAAGAGCCTCACCTTGCTGCTGCGCGATCGGGCGGGATGCCCGCCCAACGTTTGGGAATCAGCCTATTGCACGTGCCGTGGTCACTGCAGGGTGAAGCTGTCGATGGTGGTCTTCACCGCGGGCGTTCCGTCGGTCTTCCCGCCTTCGACGCCCTTGTCGGTCACCTGCGCCTTGAGCTGGTCCAGGCCGCTGGTCACCGAGCCGATCACCGTGTAGCCGCCGGCGTCGTCCGAGGGGATCTTCGTGTCCTCGTAGACGATGAAGAACTGGCTACCCTGGCTCTCGGCGTTGTTGCCCTGACGGGCCATCGCGATGGTGCCCGCCTTGTAGACGTCGTCGGCAGGCGCGTTCTCGATCGGCCCATACTCGTAGCCCGGTCCGCCCTTGCCGTTGCCCTGGGGGTCGCCGCACTGCAGCACGTAGATGTCGGACATAGTCAAGCGATGGCAGGTCAGCCCGTCGTAGAACTTCTTCTGCACGAGCGAGACCGTCGACGAGACGGCCTGAGGCGCAGCGGCACCGTCGAGGGAGACCCCCAGCGGGATGCCGTTGATCGTCATGGTACCCGTCCAGGTGCGGTCCTTGGCGAGGGTCTTCGGCGGGACGCCGCCCGCGGACGGGGATGCCGACGGCGACGCGGAGGACGAGGCCTTGGCAGCACCGGGTCCGGCGGAGAAATAGAGGAGTTGCGTGCCGACCGCGAGGGCGACGATCACGACGGCCGCGATTCCGGCCACCCAGTTGTCACGCTTGCGGCGCTTCACCTTGTGTTCGTGGACGGTCTGCCGCGCCTGGTAGGCGCGCAGCCGCTCGCGGGCTTGTCGCGCTTCGCGGTCGTTCTGCTTCGGTGCCACGTATGTCCTCCGGCGCGGGTCGGGTCAGGCTGTCTTCGCTCGCCGTTACGGCAGCGATCAAAGCTACCTGTAGTGAGCTATGACGGGCAAACGAGGCCACACGCGAGCATCCACGTCGCCCGCACCGGCGCGCGCTCTCAAATACCAGAGCTTTACCTGTAAATATAGAGGCGAAATTTACAACTCCGGAATTTATGTTCGAATAACCAAATCGGTTGTGAAAGGAGTTTCAAAATGACGGTAGGAGCAGGGGTGTCCGGGCCGAAGAGGACGCGGACACGGTTGATGACTTCAATCCTTGCTGTGATCGCGTTTGCGTTTGGAACATTGGCCATCGCGTCTCCAGCGCAGGCGGCAACGTGCAATCCGGTACAGCGCCAATTGCAGATATACGAGGCATCGGTGCCTTTCTCACTTGGAACGATTACGCTCAACACCTACGTGTGCATGAATGGAAGCGCCATGGAATCGTCCAGTGCCAGCATGACATGGAGTGCGTCGCCGGCGGGAGCGGCCGGCGGATGGCGATTCGACAACAACACGACGCAGAGAATCAGCACCGGCCCCGACAACGCCGCGTGGGTTTCTACCGCGACCATGAAGCTGTGCGTTCCTACCCAGGTCTCACCGCTCTGTTCCTACGGCGAGACGTTCAAGATCAACTACTACGCATACCGTGCCGGGTTCATCGGGCCGCAGCGAGGCCCGGAGTTCTACTGCACCAATTCCTATTGTCAGCTGTCGCTGTAGAACGGAGCTGAGATGAAACATCGACGCGTGCGCGTCCGTCAATGGGCGCCGCTGACGGTACTCGGTTCAGGCCTGGTGGGGTCAGGAGTCGGGGGCTTGCTGGGGCAGCCGAACTCTTGGCTTTGGTTCGTCGGGGGGGCAGCTGTCGCCACATTCGCTGCCCTGGCAGCATCACACAAGGCGCGGGGGAGATATACCAGCTGAGTAGCGCTCTAGCCGGAGTCGATGTGCGGTTTCCCACGTGTCGGCTCCGGCTCCGGCGCCCCTATGGACGACAAACTCGCCGCTCCCAGGCGGACTGTCGGCGGTCGCGACTACCCTGGACAGGTGGTCGACGTGCAACCTGGGCTCCGCACCGGAGCGACTCCTCTTGCGGTGCGCATGCGCCCGAAGTCGCTCGACGAGGTCGCCGGTCAGCGTCACCTCCTCAAGCCGGGTTCGCCGCTGGTCGCCCTCGCCTCCGATAAAGAGGGGCAGTCGGGATCGGTCTCCGTCATCCTCTGGGGCCCGCCCGGCACGGGAAAGACGACGCTCGCGCAGGCGATCGCGCATTCGTCCGGCCGTCGTTTCGTCGAACTGTCGGCCGTGACCGCCGGGGTGAAGGACGTCCGCCTGGTGATGGACGAAGCGCTGTCGACGCGCGATCTCTACGGCGTCTCCACCGTCCTCTTCCTCGACGAGATCCACCGCTTCACCAAGGCCCAGCAGGATGCGCTGCTCCCGGGCGTCGAGAACGGCTGGGTCATCCTGGTCGCCGCCACGACCGAGAACCCGTCGTTCTCCGTGATCTCTCCGCTGCTCTCCCGGAGCCTCCTGCTCACGCTCGAGACCCTGAGCGACGACGACCTCGGCGTCGTCATCGACCGCGCTGTGACCGATGATCGCGGTCTCGGCGGCCAGTACACGCTCGACCAGGAGGCGCGCGCCGCCCTCATCCGGCTGGCGTCGGGGGACGCGCGGCGGGCGCTGACCGCTCTGGAGGCGGCGTCGGTCACCGCCGCGTCGTCCACGCCGGCGACCGCGAAGAAGAAGCCGGTGATCACCGCAGAGCTCGTCGCGCAGGCCGTCGACCGGGCGCTGCTGCGGTACGACCGCAACGGCGACGAGCACTACGACGTCATCAGCGCCTTCATCAAGTCGGTGAGGGGCTCCGACGTCGACGCGTCGCTCCACTACCTCGCGCGGATGATCGAGGCGGGGGAGGACCCGCGGTTCATCGCCCGCCGGATCATCGTGCTCGCGTCGGAGGACATCGGCATGGCCGACCCGCAGGCCCTCGGCGTCGCCATCGCGGCGGCCGACGCCGTTCAGTACATCGGGATGCCGGAGGGGCGCATCCCGCTCGCCCAGGCGGTCGTCCACCTGGCCACCGCCCCCAAGTCGAACGCCGCATACATGGCGCTCGACGCGGCGATCGCCGACGTTCGGGCCGGGAAGATCGGGCGCGTCCCGAAGCACCTGCGCGACGCCCACTATCCCGGCGCGAAACGGCTCGGGCACGGCAAGGGCTACAAGTACCCGCACGACGATGCGCTCGGGGTGCTGGAGCAGCAGTATCTGCCCGACGAACTGTCCGGAACGACCTACTACACGCCCACCGAGCACGGCAACGAACGGGACGTCTCCGCACGCCTGGCGAAGCTGCGCCGCATCGTGCGCGGGCGCTGACCGCGATCTGTTAGACTTTCTGCGCCTAGAAGCGTGTCCGGGGTGCGGCTGCCGCGTTCACGATTCGACGGGAATGGCCCTGTAGCCGGGCCTCCCTGGCGACAATCCCTCTCTCTGCGGGCGGCAGTGCCCATACAAGCGTGTATGCCCGCATCCACTACTTCTAGAGAGAAAATTTCGAAAGGAAACCGTGTCTTCACGTTCCCGCAGCAAGACCCGCGAGTCGCGGGCCCTGGGCATCCCGCTCACCCCGAAGGCGGCGCGCTACATGGAGAAGCGCCCCTACGCTCCGGGTGAGCACGGCCGCACCAAGCGCAAGGCCGACTCGGACTACGCCGTGCGTCTGCGCGAGAAGCAGCGTCTGCGCGCCCAGTACGGCATCCGCGAGAAGCAGCTCCGGATCGCCTTCGAGGAGGCCCGCCGTACGCAGGGCCTGACCGGTGAGAACCTGGTCGAGCTCCTCGAGATGCGCCTGGACGCCCTCGTGCTCCGCGCCGGCTTCGCCCGCACCATCACGCAGGCGCGCCAGTTCGTCGTGCACCGTCACATCCTCGTCGACGGCCAGCTCGTCGACCGCCCGTCGTTCCGCGTGAAGCCGGGCCAGCTCATCCACGTCAAGGCCCGCTCCGAGGGCACCGAGCCCTTCCAGGTCGCGGCCGCCGGCGGTCACCTCGACGTCCTGCCGAAGACCCCGGGCTACCTGGATGTCGAGATCGACAAGCTGCAGGCGCGCCTCGTGCGCCGCCCGAAGCGCGCCGAGGTCCCCGTGACCTGCGAGGTCCAGCTGGTCGTCGAGTACTACGCGGCTCGCTGAGCACCAGCATCACTCCGGACGGGGTCGCGGCTTCTCGCCGCGGCCCCGTTCGTCGTCTCCGCCCCGTCTTTCCCGTTCCCGCCGTTCCCGCCGTTCCCGCTGCGCCCGGGTGCGACTACGCTTGACCCGTATGCCTGAGACGGAATGGAAGGAGCCCACGTGTCCGGAGGAGACATCGCAGGGTTGATCGCGGCGGTCGTGTTCGCGATCCTCGTCGGCTTCATCGCCATCCCGCTGATCAAGCTGGGGCGCGTGCTCGACTCGACGCGCGACGCGATCAAGGAGGCGAGCGACGGCATCACGCCGATCCTCGACGAGACCGCGACGACGCTGCAGGAGACCAACAAGCAGCTCGCGCGCGTGGACGTGATCACCAAGAACGTCGCCGACGTGACCGGAAACGTCTCGGCACTCGTCGCGCTGTTCGCCGCGACGGTCGGCGGTCCGCTGATCAAGCTCGCCGGCTTCAGCGCTGCGGCCAGGGCGGCCTTCCGCGCCGCCGGCGGATTCGGCTCCCGGAAGGCACGCGGCAGCTCGCACTAGACTGGACTCTCGTCTGCCGCGCCCGCGCGCGGCGGCATCCAGAGAGGGAGGATCAGCATGAAGAGTTTCCTGTGGCTGCTCATCGGCGTGGCCATCGGCTTCGCCGTCGCCCACAAGGTCAACGAGACCCCCAAGGGTCGCGAATTCTTCAGCACCATCGACCGGAAGGCGCGCGACTTCGGGGAGGCCGTCACCGACGGGTACCGTCAGCGCGAGGCCGAGATCCGCTCGGCCATCCAGGGCGACTGACGCCCCTTCCCCTCACCACCCGCAGACCTCGATCGACCGGACCCCATGCAGACCGCTGAAATCCACCGCCGCTGGCTCGACTTCTTCGCGCAGCGCGGCCACACCGTCGTCCCCTCCGCCTCGCTGGTCAGCGACGACCCGTCGCTGCTCTTCACGGTGGCCGGGATGGTGCCCTTCGTCCCCTACCTGACCGGTGTGGTGCCCGCGCCCTTCCCGCGGGCGACCAGTGTGCAGAAGTGCATCCGCACCCTCGACATCGACGAGGTCGGCAAGACGCCGCGGCACGGCACGTTCTTCCAGATGTGCGGCAACTTCTCCTTCGGCGACTACTTCAAGGAGCAGGCGATCACCTTCGCCTGGGAGCTGCTGACCACGTCGGAGGACGACGGCGGCCTCGGCTTCGACCCGAAGGACCTGTGGGTCACGGTCTACGAAGAGGACGACGAGGCGCGCGAGATCTGGCAGCGCGTCTCGACCCTGCCGGCCGACCGCATCCAGGGCCTCGGCAAGGACACCAACTACTGGTCGACCGGCCAGCCCGGCCCGGCGGGCCCCTGCTCGGAGATCTTCTTCGACCGCGGCCCCGCCTACGGCGCCGACGGCGGTCCTGCGACCGACGACGACCGCTACGTCGAGATCTGGAACCTCGTCTTCATGCAGTACCTGCGGGGCGAGGGAGACGGCAAGGAGTTCGAGATCCTCGGCGACCTGCCGAAGAAGAACATCGACACCGGCATGGGCCTCGAGCGCGTCGCGTTCCTCAAGCAGGGCGTCGACAACATGTACGAGATCGACCAGGTGCGCCCGGTGCTCGACCGCGCGGCCGAGCTCGCCGAGAAGCCGTACGGCAACGAGGCGCACGAGGACGACGTGCGCCTGCGCGTCGTCGCCGACCACGTCCGCAGTGCCCTGATGCTGATGGCCGACGGGGTGACCCCGTCGAACGAGGGCCGCGGCTACGTGCTGCGCCGCCTGCTCCGCCGCACCGTGCGCGCGATGCGCCTGCTCGGCGTCGAGACGGCGACCTTCCCCGAGCTCTTCCCCGTCTCGCGCGACGCGATGAAGGCGGCCTACCCCGAGGTCGCGACCGAGTTCGACCGCATCTCGCAGCTCGCCTACGCGGAGGAGGAGACGTTCCTCCGCACCCTGACGGCGGGCACGAGCATCCTCGACACCGCGGTCGCAACGACGCAGAAGGAGGGGCGGAAGCAGCTCGCGGGCGACACCGCGTTCCTCCTGCACGACACCTACGGCTTCCCGATCGACCTGACGCTGGAGATGGCGGAGGAGGCGGGTCTCACCGTCGACCGGGGCGCGTTCGACAAGCTCATGGCCGACCAGCGCTCCCGGGCGAAGGCGGACGCGAAGGCGAAGAAGACGGCGCTGGCCGACCTGTCGGTGTACAGCAGCTTCCGCTCGCTCGGCGAGACCGTTTTCACCGGATACACCGAGCTCCAGACGGAATCGAGCATCCTCGGCATCATCGTCGACGGCCATGCGGTCGACCGCGCCCGCGAGGGCCAGGTCGCCGAGGTCATCCTCGGCGCGACCGCGCTCTACGCGGAGTCGGGCGGACAGGATGCGGACGCCGGCGCGATCGTCGGACCCGGCTACGAACTCGACGTCCTCGACGTGCAGAAGCCCGTGAAGGGCCTGATCAGCCACAAGGTGCTGGTCCGCAGCGGCGAGGTCGGCACCGGCGCGCCCGCGACGAGCATCGTGGATGCGGACTACCGCCGCGGCGCGCGCCAGGCGCACTCGGGCACGCACATCATCCACGCCGCGCTCCGCCAGGTGCTCGGCTCGAACGCGCACCAGTCCGGCTCGTACAACAAGGCCGGCTACCTGCGTCTCGACTTCTCCTGGAACCAGGCGCTCTCGGCCGAGACGCGCAGCGAGATCGAGGAGATCTCGAACAACGCCATCCGGCAGAACCTCGAGGTCACCACTCGCGAGCTCCCGCTCAGCGAGGCGAAGGCCCTCGGCGCCATGGCGCTGTTCGGCGAGAAGTACGGCGACGTGGTGCGCGTCGTCGACATCGGCGGCCCGTGGTCGCGCGAGCTCTGCGCGGGCACCCATGTCTCGACGAGCTCCGAGATCGGGATGATCAACCTGGTCAGCGAGTCGTCGGTCGGCTCCACCAATCGGCGCGTCGAGTCGCTGGTCGGCCTGGAGGCGTTCAAGGATCTCGCGGTGGAGCGCACGATCGTGTCGCAGCTCTCCAGCTCGCTCAAGACTCCGCGCGAGCAGCTGCCCGAGAAGATCGCGGACCTGATGGCGAGCCTGAAGGCGGCGGAGAAGCGCATCCAGGCGTTCGAGGCCCGCGCGGTGCTCGACAAGGTCCCGGCCCTGCTCGAGTCGGCGACGCGCCGCGGAGCGGTCACGGTCGTGGCCGAGGACGCCGGCTCCCTGAACAGCCCGGACGACCTGCGGATGCTCGTCACCACCGTGCGCGATCGGCTCGGCTCCGACGCGGCGGCGGTCGCCCTCGCGGCCCGCGCCGGCGGCAAGCCGGTCGTGATCGTCGGCACCAACCAGGCGGCGCGCGATGCCGGCGTCAACGCGGGAGCGCTCGCGAAGACGGCGGCGGGTGTGCTCGGTGGCGGCGGCGGCGGAAAGGCCGACCTCGCGCAGGGCGGCGGGACCGACGCCGATGCGATCCCCGCGGCGCTGAGCGCCGTCGTCTCGGCGATCGGATAGCACCGGGTGCGCAGCGGGGTGCGGATCGGCATCGACGTCGGCAAGGTCAGGATCGGCGTGAGCCGGTCCGACCTCCACGGGATGCTGGCCACCCCGGTGGAGACGGTTCCTCGCTCAGAGGATGCTGCGGATCGGCGGCGGATCGCCGAGATCGTCGGCGAACTCGGAGCCTTCGAGGTTATCGTCGGTCTGCCGTTGGCGCTCTCGGGCGCGCACACCGCATCCACGGCGGACGCGATCGGTTTCGCCGAGGCCCTGGCCGTGGAGGTCGGGATCCCGGTGCGGCTGGTCGACGAACGCCTGTCGACCGTGTCGGCGGCCTCGGCGCTCCGGGCGTCGGGCAGAAATGCGAAGAAGGCGCGTCCGGTGGTGGATCAGGTCGCTGCCACGATAATTTTGCAGCACGCCCTCGACGCGGAGCGGGCCACCGGCCGTCCGCCGGGTGACCCCGTCGAATCGAGCATTGGACACTAGTTTTGGCTCAGAACCCCCCCGAGCGGCCGGAGCCGCCCGCCTTCCCGGCCGTGAACCGGCCGCCGTCGCCGCCGCAGACGCCGGCGACGGACAGCGGCGAGCGTCCGCCGATGACGCGCCGCGAGGCGCGGGCCGCCCGTGAGGCGCAGGAGCGCAGGGCCGAGGGGGCGCCGGACTCGCACGAGCAGCGGGAGCAGCCAGAGCCTCAGGAACCGCCCGCACCTGGCACCGCCCCGGTCTCGGCCGCGCAGTCGCCCTCCGCGACGCCCTGGTCGATGTTCGACGACAGCACGCCGATCTCGTCCCCCACTCCGGCCCAGGAGACGTCGGCCGATCGTGCGGCCCTCGCGGGCCTCGACTTCGACGCCGTGATCACCGGACCGATCACCCACGTCGAGGAGCCGGAGACGGTCGCCGTCGCCGCGCGGCACGGAGCGGACGATCACGCGCCGTCGCCCCACGACCACCCTGCGCGTACTGTGTTCGGCGTGCTGGAGGATACCGAGGACGAGACCGTGGACGACGCGCATCCGCTGGTCTGGCGTCAGCAGAACTACCTGTCCCACGACGAGCCGCCGAAGAAGCGCCGCTGGGTCAAGCGGCTGATCGTGACGATCGTCGTGCTGGGGATCCTGGGCGGCATGGCCGGCGCCGCGTACGCCATCTTCCAGCCGCAGATCGCCAAGGTGCAGAACGCGCTCTTCCCGCCCGAGAACGACTACAAGGGCAACGGGACGGGCGAGGTGATGTTCACCATCGCATCCGGCGACGACGGCTCCACGATCTCCGAGAACCTCGCGAAGGCCGGCGTGGTCAAGACGTATGACGCGTTCTATTCGCTGCTGCTGCGCCAGAAGCCGGATGTCGAGTTCCAGCCCGGCGTGTTCAAGCTGGCGAAGCAGATGAGCGCGGCCGCCGCGCTGGCCGCCCTGAAGGACCCGGCGTCGCGCGTGGAGAACACGGCGGTCATCCCCGAGGGGACGGCGGAGAAGGACATCCTGCAGACGGTGTCGGACGCGGCGAAGATCCCGCTCGCCGACCTCCAGACCGCCGCGGCGAACCCCGCGGCGTACGGCCTCCCGCCGGAGGCGAAGTCGCTCGAGGGCTTCCTGTTCCCTGCGACGTACACCTTCGCCCCGGGGACCACGGCGCAGCAGGCGATCAAGACGATGGTCGACCGGATGTTCCAGGCGCTCGACGAGGCCGGTGTCGCCCCGCAGAACCGGTGGAACACCATCGTGCTCGCGTCGATCGTGCAGCGGGAGGCGGGGCTGAAGGACGACTACCCGAAGGTGGCCCGCGTCTTCCTGAACCGCCTGGCGCAGGGCTGGGACCTCCAGTCGGACGCGACGGTCGCGTACGGCACCGGTCACACCGACCGGGTGGAGACGACCGACGCAGAACGCGAGGACGCCGCGAACCCGTACAACACGTACGTGCACTCGGGCCTGCCGGTCGGACCGATCTCGAACCCCGGCGACCTGGCGATCAACGCGGTGCAGCATCCCGCGGACGGCACCTGGATGTACTTCGTGACCTGGAACCTCCAGACCGGAGAGACGATCTTCTCCACAACGCAGGCGGAGCACGATGCCGCTGTGGAGAAATGGCAGCAGTGGATGAAGGACAACCCCGGCTATGGATGACACGAGCAAGCAGCGGCGCGACGAGGACGTGGCGGAGCCCGCGGTGCTCGAGGACGACGCGGTCGACGAGTCGCCGTCCGACGCCGATGAGCGGGCCGCCGTCGAGGACGGCGTGTCGGAGGCGTCGGCGGAGACGTCGATCGCCGCACTCGTGGAGGCGGAGCTCGAGCGCGAGGCCGAGGAGTCGGCGGTCGAGGAGGCGGAGGACGCCGTCGAGCGGGAGGCTCCGCACGACGCGCCGGAGGCGCCGGCCGAGCAGGAGCAGGAGCCCGCCCCGCAGCCCGCGCCGGAACGCGCCGCCGCGAAGGCACCCGCGAAGACGGCAGCGAAGGGCACGGCCAAGTCCGGCTCGAAGCCGACGGCATCCAAGCCCCGCACCCCGAAGGCACCCAGCCGCCGGCTCGCGGTGCTCGGGTCGCCGATCGGCCACTCCCGGTCGCCGCAACTCCACCGGGCCGCGTACGACGCGCTCGGGCTGGACTGGTCCTACGAGGCCGTCGACGTCACGGAGGACGCCCTGCCGGAGTTCCTCGCGAACCTCGGCCCGGAGTGGCGCGGGCTCTCGCTCACGATGCCGTTGAAGAAGGCCGTGCTCCCGCTTCTGACGGAGACCGACCGCATCGCGGAGCAGACCGGCGGCGCGAACACCGTGCTCCTCGACGGCGAGGCCGTCCGCGGCTTCAACACCGACGTCGCCGGCATCGTCCGCGCCCTGCAGGCGGCCGGACTCGAGCAGGCGCACTATGTGCACATCCTGGGCGGGGGAGCCACGGCGGCGTCCGCGCTCGTCGCCGCGGCCGAGCTCGGTGCGGACAGGGTCGACGCGCACGTGCGCGACCTCGAGCGCAGCGCGTGGATCGAACCGCTCGCGAACGAGCTCGGCCTCCGTGTCCGCATCCGACCGTTCGCGCAGGCGGACCGCTCGCTCGACGTGCCGGACCTCGTGATCAGCACCCTGCCGGGCGGAACCACCACCGAGGCGGTCTACACCGACTCCACCCGGCGCCGGTCCGTGCTGTTCGACGTCGCGTACGAGCCGTGGCCGACGCCGCTGGCCCGTCAGTGGGAGGCGGTGGGCGGCCGGGTCGTGTCCGGCCTCGCCATGCTCGCGCACCAGGCCCTTCTGCAGGTGCGCGTGTTCGTCTCGGGCGATCCGCTGCAGCCGCTGGAGGACGAGGAGGCCGTGCTCTCGGCCATGCTGGACGCCGTCGGCATCGACGAGCAGGGCTCCCCGCTGGAGGACTGAGCGCGCGGTCGCACCACTGCGCTGTGCCAGAATCGAAGCATGCTTCGTTGGCTCACGGCCGGGGAATCCCACGGTCCCGAACTCATCGCCGTCCTGGAGGGTCTTCCCGCCGGGGTCCCGGTCTCGCTCGATGCGATCCGTGCCGATCTGGCACGCCGCAAGCTCGGGTACGGCCGCGGCGCGCGCATGAAGTTCGAGCAGGACGCGCTGGCGGTCTCCGGAGGCGTCCGTCACGGCCTCAGCCTGGGCAGCCCGATCGCTCTGCGCATCGGCAACACCGAGTGGCCGAAGTGGGTCGACGTGATGAGCCCGGAGCCGGTCGACCCGGAGGTGCTGAAGTCCGGTCGCGGTGCGGCGCTGACCCGCCCGCGCCCCGGCCACGCCGATCTCGTCGGCATGCAGAAGTACGGCTTCGACGAGGCGCGCCCGATCCTGGAGCGCGCGAGCGCCCGGGAGACCGCCGCCCGCGTCTCGCTGGGAGCGGTCGCCCGCTCGTTCCTCAACGAGCTGGGCATCACGCTCGTGAGCCACACCCTCTCCATCGGCCCCGTCCGGGTGCCGGAAGGCGCGCCGCTGCCCCGACCGTCGGACGTCGACACGCTCGACGCCGACCCGCTGCGCTGCTTCGACCCGGCCACCTCCGAGCGGATGGTCGCCGAGGTGGATGCGGCGCACAAGGACGGCGACACCCTCGGCGGCGTCGTCGAGGTGCTCGCGTACGGCGTCCCGCCGGGGCTCGGCTCGCACGTCCACTGGGACCGCAAGCTGGACGCGCAGCTCGCCGCCGCTCTGATGGGCATCCAGGCGATCAAGGGCGTCGAGATCGGCGACGGGTTCCTCACGACCAGGCGCCGCGGCTCCGAGGCCCACGACGAGCTCGTCGCGGGCGACGGCGCGATCGCGCGCACCAGCGACAAGGCCGGCGGAACCGAGGGCGGCATGAGCACCGGCGGCGTCCTGCGCGTCCGCGCGGGGATGAAGCCGATCGCGACCGTCCCGCACGCGCTGCGCACGGTGGATGTGGCCACGAGCGAGGCCGCACCGGCGCACCACCAGCGCTCCGACGTCTGCGCGGTTCCCGCCGCCGGGGTGGTCGCCGAGGCCATGGTCGCGCTCGTGCTCGCGAACGCCGTGCTGGAGAAGTTCGGCGGCGACTCGATCGGCGAGACGGCCCGCAACCTCCACGCGTACCTGGCCAGCATCCCGGAGAACCTCACGACCGAGCGCGTCAGCGCACCCTACGCCTGACGCCGTGTCGTCCGAGCTCTCGACGCCCGTCGTCCTGATCGGTCCGCCCGCGGCCGGCAAGACGCGGGTCGGCAAGCGCCTGGCGCGCCGGCTGCACCTGCCGTTCGTCGACACCGACGCCGTCGTCGTCGCGCAGCACGGCCCCATCCCGGCTCTGTTCGCCGAGCACGGCGAGCCGTACTTCCGGCAGCTCGAGCGCGCGGCGGTCGCCGAGGCGGTGCGCGAGCCCGGCGTCGTGTCGCTCGGCGGGGGAGCCGTGCTCGACCCGGCGACCCAGGCCGACCTCGCCGAGACCCGCGTCGTGCTGCTGACGGTGCGGCCGGAGGCGATCGCCCGCCGCATCGACAACGCCAAACGGCCGCTCGTCACCGACCTCGAGTCCTGGAAGCGCCTCGTCGCGGCCCGGAGCGACCTCTACCACTCGCTCGCCGACTACACGGCCGACACCTCGTCGCGTCCCATCGACACCATCGTCGAGGAGATCGCGGCGTGGGTCGAGTCGCAGAAGGAAGGACACGCATGACCGACGCCCCCACCGAGATCCTGGTCCCCGGTGCGCACCCGTACCCGGTGATCGTGGGCCGCGGGCTCCGGCTGGAGCTCGCACCGCACCTCGGGAACGCGGTCGCCAAGGTGCTCGTCGTGCACCCGCCGACCCTCGGCGCCGCTGCGGCCGAACTGCGCGAGTCCCTCGTCGACCGCTACGAGGTGCTTCTCGCCGAGGTCCCGGATGCGGAGGCCGCCAAGCGCGTCGAGGTCGCGTCGTTCCTGTGGGGGATCATGGGGCAGGCCGACTTCACGCGGTCCGACGCCGTGATCGGGTTCGGAGGCGGCGCCGTGACCGACCTGGCCGGCTTCGTCGCCGCGACCTGGCTGCGCGGCGTCAAGCTGATCCAGGTGCCGACGACGCTGCTCGGCATGGTGGATGCGGCGGTCGGCGGCAAGACCGGCATCAACACCGCGGAGGGCAAGAACCTCGTCGGCGCGTTCTACGCACCGGACGCGGTGATCTGCGACCTCGACACCCTCACGTCGCTGCCGAAGAACGAGATCCTCGCCGGGTTCGCGGAGGTCGTGAAGTACGGCTTCATCGCCGAGCCGGAGATCCTCGACATCATCGAGGCGGACGTCGACCGGGCGACCGACCCGGAGACGCCGGAGCTGCGCCGGCTGGTGGAGCTGTCCATCGGCATCAAGGCGCGCGTCGTGGGGGAGGACTTCACCGAGCAGGGCCTGCGCGAGATCCTCAACTACGGCCACACGCTCGGACACGCGATCGAGCACGCCGAGCGGTACCAGTGGCGTCACGGCGCTGCCGTCTCCGTCGGGATGGTGTTCGCGGCGGAGCTGGCGCGGCTGAGCGGGCGGCTGAGCGACGAGGTGGTCGACCGGCACCGGCGCATCCTCGAGTCGCTGACCCTGCCGGTGTCGTACCCACTGGGCCGCTGGCAGACCCTCCTCGCCTCGATGCAGCGCGACAAGAAGGCGCGGGGCAGTATGCTGCGGTTCATCGTGCTCGACGACGTCGCCCGGCCCACCGTGCTGGCCGGGCCGGACCAGAGCCTGCTGTTCGCCGCATACCAGGAGGTGGGCTCGTGAGCGAGAAGACCGTGCTGCAGAGATTCCAGGCCAAGCCCGGCGACGGGATCGCCCTGGTGGTCGCCGGCGACGACGACCGTGCCCTGCTCGGTGCTCTGCCCGACGGCGCGACGGAGGCGCCGGTGGCGTCGGCCGCGATCGTCGCGACGGTGATCCGGACCCGCGACGAGCTGCTGGCGCGCTACGCAGAACAGCTGCCGGTCGCCGCGGGGGCACGAGCGGTCTGGGTGGTGTACCCGAAGGGCGGCCGTGCCGACGTCAACCGTGACGTCGTCGCGGGCGAAGCCCGTGCCTACGGCTGGCGCGGTGTCAGCAACATCGCGGTGGACGACACCTGGTCGGCGGTGCGCGTGCGCCCGCTGAAGGACGGGGAGGAGTGACGTGACGAGCATCCTCGTCCTGAACGGACCCAATCTCGGGCGCCTGGGCACCCGCGAGCCCGACGTCTACGGCTCTGGCACCCTCGAGGACCTGCGCGCCGTCCTCGTGGAGGACGCCGGAGATGACACGATCGACCTGCGCCAGACGGACGACGAAGGCGAGCTGCTGCGCTGGCTGCACGAGGCGGCGGACACGGGCGCTCCCGTCATCCTGAACGCCGGCGCGTGGACGCACTACTCGTACGCCGTGCGGGACGCGGTGTCCCTCGTGACGACCGCCGGAGGCACCGTGGTCGAGGTGCACCTGTCGAATCCGCACGCCCGCGAGGAGTTCCGGCACACCAGCGTCCTCACCGCCGTGGCCACGGGCGTCATCGCCGGGTTCGGGTTCGAGTCGTACCGGCTGGCGCTCGCCTTCATTCGCCGAAACGCCCGCTGACGTCTAGAATCTCTGGGGGCCGCCGTGCGCGGCCGACTGTGGGCCGCCTCCGGAGCGAAGCGCGGCACCACCCGAATCTTCACACCGAGCGAACGGAAACATCCCCTTGGCCTCTACCGCTGACATCAAGAACGGCGTCGTCCTCAGCATCGACGGACAGCTCTGGACCGTGATCGAGTTCCAGCACGTCAAGCCGGGCAAGGGCGGCGCCTTCGTCCGGACCAAGCTGAAGAACGTCACGACTGGCAAGACCGTCGACCGCACCTACAACGCCGGTGCCAAGATCGACATCACCAACGTCGACCGCCGCGACTACCAGTACCTGTACCAGGACGGCGCCGACTTCGTGTTCATGGACACGTCGGACTACGACCAGATCACCATCCCAGGCCCGGTCGTCGGCGAGGCCGCCAACTTCATGCTCGAGAACCAGAACGTCACCGTCGCGCTGCACGAGGGCTCCCCGCTCTACGTCGAGCTCCCGGCCTCCGTCGTGCTGGAGATCACCTACACCGAGCCGGGCCTGCAGGGCGACCGCTCCACCGGCGGCACCAAGCCCGCGACGGTCGAGACCGGCTACCAGATTCAGGTCCCGCTGTTCCTCGAGACCGGCACCAAGGTCAAGGTCGACACTCGCACGGGCGACTACCTCGGCCGCGTCAACGACTGAATGAGCGCTCGGACCAAGGCGCGCAAACGCGCGCTCGACGTGCTCTACAGCGCGGACCTGCGGCAGACGCCTCTCCGGCAGGCGCTGGCCACCGAGGCGGAGCGCGCCGCGAACGAGCCGGCGCGTGAGGCGTCCTGGCTCTACGCGCGCGAGATCCTCGACGGCGTCATCGAGCACCAGGACGAGATCGACGAGCTGATCGAGACCTACGCCCAGGGCTGGACCCTGGCCCGCATGCCCGCCGTCGATCGCGCGATCCTGCGCATCGGCGTCTGGGAGGTGCTGTTCAACGACGAGGTGCCAGAGGGCGTCGCGATCTCCGAGGCGGTCGAGGCGGCCACGGTGCTGTCGACGGACGACTCGGCCGGCTTCGTGAACGGCCTGCTCGCCAAGATCGCCCACACCCGGGCCTGAACACCGAGGACCGCATGAGGACTGCCGAAGATCGCATCGCCGGCGCGCGCACGGGTGTGCGCCGCCGGATCGTCCGGATGGCCGCGGCCGCCGCACTGGCCGTCGGCGTGGTCGCCGGGGTCGCGGCGTGCTCGCTGCTCGGCGGAGCATCCAACGTCCCGGTGGCGACCGACAAGCCGCCGACGGGGACCGACGGGGCGGTGGACTTCGACGGCGGCTTCATCACCGCGGGCGACGGGGCGAAGAAGGTCGACATCTGGTTCGACGCGATGTGCCCGGTGTGCGGCGCGTTCGAGCAGGCGAACGGCACGACGCTGGCGAACGCGGTCGACGACGGCTCGATCACGCTCCGGCTGCACCCGCTCACGTTCCTCGACGCCGCCTCCAACGGCACGGGGTACTCGACCAGGGCGGCCGCAGCGCTGACCTGCGTCGCCGTGAGCGACCAGCGCGCGGTGCTGCCGTTCTACCAGGCGCTGTTCACGGACCAGCCGGAGGAGAACTCCGACGGGCTCACCGACAAGCAGCTGGCCAAGCGCGCGAGCGACGCCGGCGCCGGCGACATCGCCTCGTGCCTTGCGGACAGCGGTCCATACCAGGCGTGGGCGCAGGCGAACACCGCGCACTCGCAGAAGGGCCCGATCGAGGTGGACGGCCGGAAGGTGCTCGACACCATCAAGGGCACCCCGACCGTGCTCGTGAACGGGAAGCAGTATCCCGGCGGCATCTCCGACAAGAAGGCGTTCACGGCGTTCCTCGCCGACCACTGACCCCGTCCGAATCGGAGGACATCGCCGAGCGCGCGTCCGCCGGTTCCTCCGTTTCGTGCATCCCCTCGGCGTGTCGCGTCCCACCTCCTCCGTTTCGCGCGTCCGCGCCGACGGGTGGGCGTCGCGGAGAAACGGAGGACTTCCGGCCGCCTCGCCGGCGTGTCGGCGGGAAAGGGAGGGGATTCGAGGGCGGATGCCTGCGGACTCCTCCGTTTGCAGCGGGTGGATGCGGCGGGAGCGGCCTGCGGGAGCGGACGGCGGGAGGCTGGTAGGGTGGGGCAGGTAGGCATCCTTTAAGAGCCGTCCTGTGAGGCGGGGAAGGAGGTCGGCATGACGGCGCGCACCGTGCTGCATCAAGCTGACATCGCCCGGGCGTTGACTCGGATCTCTCACGAGATCCTGGAGTCCAACCGGGGAACGGACGATCTGGTGATCCTCGGGATCCCGACCCGCGGCGTCGTGCTCGCGCGGCGGATCGCCGAGAACATCCAGCGCATCGAACCGGCGGCCGTCGCGTCGCCTGCGGACATCGTCGGCGCGCTCGACGTGACCATGTACCGCGACGACCTCTCGCGGCATCCCACCCGCACGCCGCAGCCGACATCGCTGCCCGGGCCGATCGACGGAAAGACCGTCGTGCTGGTCGACGACGTGCTCTTCTCCGGCCGCACCATCCGCGCGGCGCTCGACGCGGTGAGCGACCTCGGACGCCCGCGGGCCGTCCGCCTCGCCGTGCTCGTCGACCGCGGCCACCGCGAGCTGCCGATCCGCGCCGACTTCGTCGGGAAGAACCTGCCGTCGGCCGCAGCGGAGCGCATCTACGTCCGCCTCACCGACGTCGACGGCGACGAGTCGGTCACGATCGAGGAGCCGGGCACGGACACCGGCGCCGGGCAGGGGAGCGACGCATGAGGCATCTGCTCTCCACCCGCGACCTGCCGCGCGAGGACGCCATCCGGCTGCTCGACATCGCTGAGGACATGGCGGATGTGCAGGACCGCGAGGTCAAGAAGCTCCCGACGCTGCGCGGCAAGACCGTCGTGAACCTGTTCTTCGAGGACTCCACCCGCACGCGCATCTCGTTCGAGGCCGCCGCGAAGCGCCTCTCGGCCGATGTGATCAACTTCTCCGCGAAGGGGTCGAGCGTCTCCAAGGGCGAGAGCCTCAAGGACACCGCCCAGACCCTGCAGGCCATGGGCGCGGACGCCGTGGTGATCCGGCACGGGTCGTCGGGCGCCCCGCAGACCCTGGCGACGAGTGGCTGGATCGACGCCGGCATCGTGAACGCCGGCGACGGCACCCACGAGCACCCGACGCAGGCGCTCCTGGACGCGTTCACCATGCGTCGCCGCCTCCACGGCACGGCGTCGCGCGGCAAGGACCTCGACGGGGTGAGCGTCGCGATCGTCGGCGACATCCTGCACTCGCGCGTCGCGCGCTCCAACGTGTGGCTGCTGCGGACGCTCGGCGCGCACGTCACCCTGGTCGCGCCCCCGACCCTACTGCCGGTGGATGTGTCCGGCTGGCCCGCCACCGTCGGGTACGACCTCGACGCCGCCATCGCCGCCGGTCCCGACGTCGTGATGATGCTGCGCATCCAGGCGGAGCGGATGAATGCGGCGTTCTTCCCCAACACGCGCGAGTACTCGCGGCGCTGGGGGCTGGACGAGGAGCGTTTGGGCCGGCTGCGGGCCGATAGCATTGTGATGCACCCGGGACCGATGAACCGCGGGCTGGAGATCTCGGCCGCGGCCGCGGACTCGCCGCGCTCGACGGTCCGGGAGCAGGTCGCGAACGGCGTCTCCGTGCGGATGGCAGCCCTGTACCTGCTGCTGTCGGGTGCAGGTCCCGAACAGGTACGGCCAGGCGGTGTGAGGTGAGTGTGGACGAGAGATTCCTGATCGGCGGCGCGACGCTGGCCGACGGCACCCGGACCGACCTGCTGGTCGAGGGCGGCCGGATCGTCGAGACCGGCTCGGGGGTGAGCGCGGCGGGCGCGACGGCGATCGACGCGGACGGGCTGCTCGCGCTGCCCGGGCTGGTCGACCTGCACACGCACCTGCGCGAGCCCGGCTACGAGCAGAGCGAGACCGTCCTGACCGGCACGCGCGCCGCAGCCGCCGGCGGATTCACGGCCGTGTTCGCCATGGCGAACACGTCGCCGGTCGCCGACACCGCCGGTGTCGTGGAGCAGGTGCTGAGCCTGGGCGAGGCGGCCGGCTATGCGACCGTGCGCCCGATCGGCGCTGTGACGGTCGGCCTCGCCGGCGAGCGTCTCGCCGAGCTGGGGGCGATGGCGGAGTCCCGCGCCCGCGTCCGGGTGTTCTCGGACGACGGCAAATGCGTCTCCGACCCGCTGCTGATGCGCCGGGCGCTGGAGTACGTGAAGGCGTTCGACGGCGTGATCGCGCAGCACGCGCAGGAGCCGCGGCTGACCGAGGGCGCCCAGATGAACGAGGGCGCTCTCTCCGGCGAGCTCGGCTTGGCGGGCTGGCCCGCGGTGGCCGAGGAGTCGATCATCGCGCGGGATGTGCTGCTCGCCGAGCACGTCGGATCGCGCCTGCACGTCTGCCACGTCTCGACGGCGGGCAGCGTCGACGTCATCCGCTGGGCGAAGGCCCGCGGCATCGACGTGACGGCCGAGGTCACCCCGCACCACCTGGCCCTCACCGAGGAGCTGGCGACCGGGTACGACGCGCGGTACAAGGTCAACCCGCCGCTCCGCCGCCGCGAGGACGTGGAGGCGCTCCGCGCCGGCCTCGCCGACGGCACGATCGACATCGTGGCGACCGACCATGCTCCGCATCCGGTCGAGTCCAAGGACTGCGAGTGGGATGCGGCCGCCTTCGGCATGGTCGGACTCGAGTCCGCCCTGCCCGTCGTGCAGGCCTCGGTCGTGGACAACGGGATGCTCGGCTGGGCCGACATCGCCCGGGTGCTGTCCGCCGCTCCGGCGCGGATCGGACGGCTGGACGGCCACGGCGCTCCGCTCGCCGCCGGCGCCGCCGCGAACCTCTTCCTCTACGACCCGACCGCGTCGCGCACCTTCTCGACCGGCGACCTCGCCGGGAAGGGCGTCAACTCGCCCTACCTGGGGCTGACGCTGCCCGGCCGCGTGGTGGCGACCTTCCACCAGGGCCGGCCGACCGTTCTCGACGGCAGGGTCGTCGACGTGGAGGAGGTGGGGGCGCGTGGATAAGGTGCTGCCCACCCTCGGGATCCTCGCGGTCGTCGTCATCGTGATCGCCCTCGCGGTCGTCGGCTGGCGCCGGCGCGTGCAGCGCGACACCGCATCCGGCGGCGGCTACTCGATCCCGGGAACGCTGAGTGCGCCGACCGCCTCCATCGAGGCGCTGTACGTCGCGACGACCCGCGCCGGGCAGCCCCTGGAGCGGCTCGCCCTGCCCGGTCTGGCGTTCCGCGGGACGGCGACGGTGACCGTCCGGCCCGAGGGCGTCGAGCTCGCGGTGACGGGCGAGCAGCCGGTGTTCGTCCCGGCGGCCGTCGTCACCGGCGTCGGCGCGGCGAGCGTCGCCATCGACCGCGTCGTCGAGAAGGACGGCCTTCTCCGCCTCGGCTGGACCACCAGCGGCGGCACCGCCGCCGACAGCTACGTCCGGGTCGTCGACCCGGCCGGCCGCGCGCAGCTCGCAGCGGCCATCGAAGATCTCGTGCCCCGGACGGACTCCGCGGGCACGGCCGGTGCGGAGACGCCCGGCGCCGACACGACGGGCGTCGACCGCCCGAACGACAAGGAGGTGTGACGTGCTCGCTGCAGAACCCGCAGTGCTCGTCCTCGAAGACGGAAAACGGTACGTCGGCCGGGCGTACGGCGCCCGCGGGCGCACGCTCGGCGAGGCCGTGTTCGCCACCGGCATGACCGGCTACCAGGAGACGCTGACCGACCCGTCGTACGCGGGCCAGATCGTCCTCATGACGGCGCCGCACATCGGCAACACCGGGACGAACGACGAGGACATGGAGTCCCGTCAGATCTGGGTCGCCGGGTACGTCGTCCGCGAGCCCAGCCGTGTCGTTTCCAACTTCCGCGCCCAGCGGAGCCTCGACGACGACCTGGTCGCTCAGGGCGTCGTCGGGATCAGCGGCATCGACACGCGCGCCGTGACCCGTCACATCCGCTCGGCCGGAGCCATGCGCGCCGGCATCTTCTCGGGAGACGACTTCGCGCTGAGCGACAGCGAGCAGCTCGACCTCGTCCTCGCCGGCGCACCGATGAAGGGCCGCAACCTGTCGGCAGAGGTGTCGACGGTTGAGCCGTACACCGTCCCGGCGGTGGGCGAGAAGGTCGGCTCGGTCGCCGTGCTCGATCTCGGCGTCAAGAAGTCCACCCTGGAGAACCTGGCCGCCCGCGGGCTCGACATCCACGTCCTCCCGCAGCAGGTGACCGCGCAGGATGTGCTCGACCTCGGCGTCTCCGCCCTGTTCTTCTCGAACGGGCCCGGTGACCCGCAGGCCTCCGACAAGCACGTCGCGCTGCTCCAGGAGACACTGCGGGCGGGCCTGCCGTACTTCGGCATCTGCTTCGGCAACCAGCTGCTCGGCCGCGCGCTCGGCCTCGACACCTACAAGCTGCCGTTCGGCCACCGCGGGATCAACCAGCCGGTGCTCGACAAGCGCACCGGCCGGGTCGAGATCACCGCGCAGAACCACGGCTTCGCGGTGAAGGCGCCGATCGACGCGTCCTTCGACTCGCCCGCCGGTTTCGGCCGCGTCGAGGTGAGCCACTTCTCGCTCAACGACAACGTCGTCGAGGGACTGAACTGCCTCGACCTGAACGCGTTCAGCGTGCAGTACCACCCGGAGGCGGCCGCCGGCCCGCACGACGCCAACTACCTCTTCGACCGCTTCCTCGACATGGTCAAGGCGCAGCACACCGCGCCCGCCGACCCGTCAGCCCGCACCGAGAACCAGGAGAACGCCTGATGCCCAAACGTGACGACATCCAGTCGGTGCTGGTCATCGGCTCCGGGCCGATCGTCATCGGCCAGGCGGTCGAGTTCGACTACTCCGGCACCCAGGCGTGCCGCGTGCTGAAGGCGGAGGGCGTCCGCGTCATCCTCGTCAACTCCAACCCGGCGACGATCATGACCGACCCCGACTTCGCCGATGCCACCTATGTCGAGCCGATCACCTGGCAGGTCATCGAGACGATCATCGCGAAGGAGCGCCCGGACGCGATCCTGCCGACCCTGGGCGGGCAGACGGCGCTCAACGCGGCCATGCAGCTGCACGAGCACGGCATCCTCGAGAAGTACGGCGTGGAGCTGATCGGCGCGAAGTTCGAGGCGATCCAGAAGGGCGAGGACCGCCAGATCTTCAAGGAGCTCGTCGTGGAGGCGGGCGCCGAGGTCGCGCGCTCGCACATCGCGCACACGGTGGATGAGGCGCTCGAGTTCGCCGAGGACCTCGGCTACCCGCTCGTCGTCCGGCCGTCGTTCACGATGGGCGGACTGGGCTCCGGCTTCGCCCACACGCCCGACGAGCTCCGCCGGATCGCCGGGGACGGCATCCACCAGAGCCCGACCAGCGAGGTGCTCCTGGAGGAGTCCATCCTCGGCTGGAAGGAGTACGAGCTCGAGCTCATGCGCGACACCGCCGACAACACGGTGGTCGTCTGCTCCATCGAGAACGTCGACCCGGTCGGCGTGCACACCGGCGACTCGATCACGGTCGCCCCGGCGCTCACGCTGACGGACCGCGAGTACCAGCGGATGCGCGATATCGGCATCGACATCATCCGCGCGGTCGGCGTCGACACCGGCGGCTGCAACATCCAGTTCGCGGTGAATCCGGAGAACGGCCGGATCATCGTCATCGAGATGAACCCGCGCGTCTCGCGCTCGTCGGCGCTGGCGTCGAAGGCGACCGGCTTCCCGATCGCGAAGATCGCCGCGAAGCTCGCCATCGGCTACCGCCTGGACGAGATCCCGAACGACATCACCAAGGTGACGCCGGCGAGCTTCGAGCCGACGCTCGACTACATCGTCGTCAAGGTGCCGCGGTTCGCGTTCGAGAAGTTCCCGGCCGCCGACCCGACGCTGACGACCACCATGAAGTCCGTCGGCGAGGCGATGGCGATCGGCCGCAGCTTCAGCTCGGCGCTGCAGAAGGCGCTCCGCTCGCTCGAGAAGCGCGGTTCGTCGTTCCACTGGGGCCAGCAGACCCGGACGGTGGACGAGCTGCTCGCCTCGATCGCGACTCCGACCGACGGGCGCATCGTCGACGTGCAGCAGGCGCTGCGGCTCGGTGCGACCCCGGAGCAGGTGTTCGAGGCCACCAAGATCGACCCCTGGTTCATCGACCAGATCGTCCTGATCAACGAGGTCGCCGACCAGATCCGCGACGCCCCGACGCTCGACACCGACACCCTGCGCTATGCGAAGGACCACGGGTTCTCGGACGCGCAGATCGGCGAGCTGCGCGGCTTCGGCGAGGCGGATGTGCGCGAGGTGCGCCACATCCTCGGTGTCCGCCCGGTCTACAAGACGGTCGACACCTGTGCCGGCGAGTTCCCGGCGCTCACGCCGTACCACTACTCCAGCTACGACCTGGAGACCGAAGTGGAGCCGAGCGACAAGCGCAAGGTCGTCATCCTGGGCTCCGGCCCGAACCGCATCGGCCAGGGCGTCGAGTTCGACTACTCGTGCGTGCACGCGTCGTTCGCGCTGCACGACGCCGGGTTCGAGACGATCATGATCAACTGCAACCCGGAGACGGTGTCGACCGACTACGACACCAGCGACCGGCTCTACTTCGAGCCGCTGACGCTGGAGGACGTGCTGGAGATCATCCACGCGGAGTCGCAGTCCGGCGAGCTCGTCGGCGTCGTCGTGCAGCTGGGCGGCCAGACGGCGCTCGGGCTGGCGAAGGGTCTGGAGGCCGCAGGCGTCCCGATCCTCGGCACGACGCCGGAGGCCATCGACCTGGCGGAGGAGCGCGGACTGTTCTCGGGCATCCTCGACGAGGCCGGCCTCGTCGCGCCGCGCAACGGCACGGCCGTCGACTTCCCGAGCGCCTCCCATGTCGCGGAGCAGATCGGCTACCCGGTGCTGGTGCGCCCGAGCTTCGTGCTCGGCGGCCGCGGCATGGAGATCGTCTACGACAGCGCATCGCTCGCGGACTACTTCGAGCGCGTCGCCGGCCAGGGGATCGTCGGCCCGTCGCATCCGCTGCTGGTCGACCGGTTCCTTGACGACGCGATCGAGATCGACGTCGACGCCCTGTTCGACGGAGATCGGCTGTACATCGGCGGCGTGATGGAGCACATCGAGGAGGCCGGTGTGCACTCCGGCGACTCGTCGTGCACCCTGCCGCCGATCACGCTCGGCCGCCGCGAGATCGACCGGGTGCGCGACGCGACCAGGAAGATCGCCGAAGGGATCGGCGTCCGTGGTCTGCTGAACGTGCAGTTCGCGATCGGGGCCGGCGTGCTCTACGTGCTCGAGGCCAACCCGCGCGCCTCGCGCACCGTGCCGTTCGTGTCCAAGGCGCTCGGCATCCCGCTCGCCAAGGCCGCGTCGCGGATCATGGTCGGCGAGACGATCGCCGACCTGGTCGCCGAGGGGCTGCTCCCCGAGCAGGACGGCTCGCGCATCCCGATGGACTCGCCGGTCGCCGTGAAGGAGGCCGTGCTGCCGTTCAAGCGGTTCCGCACGAAGGAGGGCACGGTCGTCGACTCGGTGCTCGGCCCGGAGATGCGCTCCACCGGCGAGGTCATGGGCATCGACAAGGACTTCCCGACGGCCTTCGCGAAGAGCCAGTCGGCCGCGTACGGCGGCATGCCGCTGGGCGGCACGGCCTTCGTCTCGGTCTCCGACCGCGACAAGCGCGCGGTGGTGCTTCCGGTGCTCCGGCTGCACCAGCTCGGCTTCGAGATCGTCGCGACCGAGGGGACGGCCGAGGTGCTGAACCGCAACGGCATCGCGGCGCGCATCGTGCGCAAGCACAGCGAGGCCCAGGAGAGCGGAGGCGACTCGATCGTCGACATCATCAACCGCGCAGAGGTGGATGTGGTGATCAACACCCCGAGCGGGCGCTCGGCGCGCGCCGACGGGTACGAGATCCGCGCGGCGGCGGTCGCGGCCGACAAGCCGCTGTTCACGACCATTGCCGAACTGAGCGCTGCGGTCGCGTCGCTGGACGCCATCCGCGAGGGCTTCGACGTGAAGTCGCTGCAGCAGTACGCGATCGAGCGGCTCGCCCGCGCATGACGACGCCCGCTCTCGAACCCGGCGATTCCGGAGTTTTTCCGTCCGACACGCCGTTGGCGGGCCGAAAAACTCAGGAGCCGTCGGCGGGGCGCGGGGCACGGTTCGGGGACAGGCTCGCGGCGGTGTTCGCCGAGCAGGGGCGGCTGTGCGTCGGCATCGACCCGCACGCGCACCTGCTCGAGGCGTGGGGGTTGCCGGCGTCCGCCGACGGCCTCCGCTCCTTCGGGCTGACGGTGGTGGAGGCCGCCGCCGGGCAGGCGGGGATCGTCAAGCCGCAGGTGGCTTTCTTCGAGCGCTTCGGCTCGGCGGGCTACCGCGCGCTCGAAGAAGTGCTCGCCGCCGCGCGCGCCGCCGACCTCCTGGTGATCGCCGACGTGAAGCGCGGGGACATCGGGACGAGCGTGACGGCATACGCGGAGGCGTGGCTGACCCCGGGATCTCCGCTGGAGGCCGACGCGATGACCGTTGCCGCCTACCAGGGCGTCGGGTCGCTCGCGGACGCCATGGCGCTCGGCGAGAGGGCCGGCAAGGGCCTGTTCGTGCTGGCGGCGACCTCGAATCCCGAGGCCGCGGACGTGCAGCAGGCGATCGTCCGCTCCGGGCCGCGGGCGGGACAGTCCGTCGCTCGTGCGATCATCGAAGACGTGCATTCGTTCAATCAGGAGCAGCAGGACGGCGCGCCGTTCGGGTCGGTCGGGCTGGTGCTCGGCGCGACCGTCGAGCTGGCGGACTACGGGATCGACGTCGCGACGGCGGGAGAGCGGACGCCCGCCCTCCCGGTGCTCGCGCCGGGGTTCGGCCACCAGGGCGCCCGGGTCGAGGACGCTCCCCGGCTGTTCGGCTCGCTCGCGACCGGTGTGATCGTCAGCGAGTCCCGGGGACTCCTGGGTGCCGGACCGGACGGGCTGGCCGAGGCGATCGGCCGCCGCGCCGACGAGGTGCGGTCCGCGTATGTCTGAGGCCGCATCCACCCGGGATTCTGCTCCCACGCGCCCGGCTCCGCCCGACGTCGACCGCCAGGCGGCGTCGCAGGCCGCCGTCGCCGCACGGCGCGCCCGCGCGGTGGTGAAGGCGTCGATCGCATCGCGTGAGGTGTCGCCGCTCGTCGTGCTGGACCGCGCGACGGCCGACCCGGACGGCGTCGAGGGGCGGTTGCGGGTGACCGAGTTCCTGCTCAGCGTCCCCGCCATCGGCACCACCAAGATGCAGGAGGCGCTCGACCGTCTCGCCATCTCGCCGGCGAAGCGCCTCGGCGGCCTGGGGCGGCACCAGCGGCTGCGCCTGCGGCAGTACCTCATCGAGCGCGAGAACCGCAGCGCGCGCCAGCGCAACCGGCTGGTCGTGCTCGCCGGACCGACCGCGGTCGGCAAGGGCACCGTCTCCACGTACATCCGGGAGCACTATCCCGATGTCCTGCTGTCGGTGTCGGCGACCACGCGTGCGCCGCGGCCCGGCGAGGTCGACGGGGTCAACTACTACTTCGTGGACGACGCCGAATTCGACCGGATGATCGACGCAGGCGAACTGCTGGAGCACGCCACGGTCCACAACGCCTACCGCTACGGGACGCCGCGCGCCCCGATCGAGAAGGCCCTCGCGGCCGGACGCAGCGTCCTGCTCGAGATCGACCTCCAGGGCGCCCGCCAGGTGCGTGAGTCGATGCCGGAGGCCCGCCTGATCTTCCTGCTCCCGCCGACGTGGGAGGAGCTCGTGCGCCGCCTCATCGGGCGCGGCACGGAGGACGCGGCCGAGCAGCAGCGCCGCCTCGAGACGGCGAAGGTCGAGTTGGCGGCACAGGACGAGTTCGACTACAAGGTCGTCAACCACGACGTCGCCGAGGCGGCCCGCGAGGTCGTAGACTTGATGAAGGTCCGTGCGGCGCCAGCGCGTCCATGACCTCTCTCCGCGCCGTCGCCGGCGCGCCCACCGTCCTCGGTCGCCCCTCGCGGCCGTCCGATCCCGCCCAGCGCGCGATCGCCCAGAACAAGGAGCACCCCGCATGGCCACCAGCAACAACGGCATCATCGACCCGCCCATCGACGACCTCCTCTCCCGAGTCGAGTCCAAGTACGCGCTCGTGATCTTCGCGTCCAAGCGGGCACGTCAGATCAACGACTACTACGCCGACCTCCACGAGGGCAGCCTGTTCGACAACGTCGGCCCGCTGGTCGACTCGTCCGTCGACGACAAGCCGCTGTCGGTCGCGCTGCACGAGATCAACGAGGACAAGCTCGTCCTGAAGCCGATCGCCGCCGCCGAGTAGGACCCAGGCAGAAGACAACACCGCAGGACGACCGCAGCCGGGAGGGCCCGGCCGAGGAGAGGTGCCGCCGTTGAGCCCACGATTGACCATCGTCGTCGGAGTGACCGGCGGCATCGCCGCGTACAAGGCCGTCGGTGTCATCCGCGCCCTGGTCCTCGAGGGCCACTCGGTGCACGTCGTCGCCACGGAGGCCGCCCTGCGGTTCGTGGGCAGGCCGACGCTCGAGGCGATCAGCCGCAATCCCGTCGCGACCGATCTCTACGAAGGCGTGGCCGAGGTGCGTCACGTCGCGATCGGGCAGTCCGCCGACCTGATCGTCATCGCCCCGGCGACCGCGAACACGATCGCCAAGCTCGCTGCCGGGCTGGCCGACGACCTGCTCGGCAACACCGTCCTCGCCTCCACCGCTCCTCTCGTCATCGCCCCGGCGATGCACACCGAGATGTGGCGGAACCCCGCGACGGTCGCGAACATCGCCACCCTCCGCAGCCGCGGCGTCACGGTCGTCGGCCCCGCGAGCGGCCAGCTGACCGGAGCCGACTCCGGCCCGGGCCGCATGGAGGAGCCGGAGGTGATCGTGCGGGCGGCTCTGCGGGCCGCCGGCGCGATGCCACGCGCGGTCGAGGCGCCCGCGCACGCGCCCGTCGCCCTTCCCGCGGGCTCGCCGGCCGAGGCGACCGCCGTCAACGATGTGGTCGTGCTGTCGGAGCGCCGCCGCGCCAACGAGGCGGCGCGTCGTCCGCGCGGTGGTGTCGACCTCGCGGGGAAGCGCGTCGTCGTGACCGCGGGCGGGACGCGTGAGCCGCTCGATCCCGTTCGCTTCCTCGGCAACCGCTCGAGCGGCCGGCAGGGCGTCGCCATCGCGAGCGCCGCGCAGGCGCGCGGTGCCGACGTGGTCCTGATCGCGGCGCACCTGGAGGTCGATCCGCCGGAGGGCGTCGAGCTGATCGAGGTGCAGACCGCGCTCGAACTGCAGGAGGCGGTCGAGGAGGCCGCGCGCGCCGCCGACGTCGTCGTCATGACCGCCGCGGTCGCCGACTACCGTCCGGCCGAGACCCGCGAGGCGAAGATCAAGAAGTCGGACCACGGCGACACGCTGACGCTGGAGCTGGTGGCCAACCCCGACATCCTCGCCGGGCTGTCCGCGCACAAGCGCGACGACCAGGTCGTCGTCGGGTTCGCGGCGGAGACCGAGCCGGACCCGCAGGCCCTCATCGAGCTGGGCCGGACGAAGCTCGCCGCCAAGGGCAGCGACTTCCTCGTGCTCAACCAGGTGGGCTGGTCGCAGGGCTTCGCAACGGAGAGCAACGAGGTCGTGGTCCTGCGCAAGGGCGGCGATATAGTGATGGAGGCCTCGGGCAGCAAGCTGTCGGTGGCCGACCGTATCCTCGACGTCATCGCGTAAGCACGCGCACGCCGGAGGCATCCGGTCGTGAGACAAGCGCCCCGTCGACCAGGGAGAACAATGGCAGATCTGCGTCTCTTCACGTCCGAGTCCGTCACCGAAGGGCACCCGGACAAGATCTGCGACCAGGTCTCCGACAGCATCCTGGATGCGCTGCTCACCGTCGACCCGCACAGCCGCGCCGCCGTGGAGACCCTCGTCACCACCGGTCTCGTCCATGTCGCCGGCGAGGTCACCTCGAGCGGCTACGTCGAGATCCCGGCCCTGGTGCGCAACAAGCTCGTGGAGATCGGGTACGACTCCTCCGATGTCAGCTTCGACGGCACCCAGTGCGGCGTGTCCGTGTCGATCGGCGCGCAGTCGCCCGACATCGCGCAGGGCGTCGACAACGCTCTGGAGACCCGCGCGGAGCAGAGCCACGACGACCTCGACCGGCAGGGCGCAGGCGACCAGGGCATCATGTTCGGCTACGCGACCACCGAGACCCCGCAGTACATGCCGCTGCCGATCTGGCTGGCGCACCGCCTGGCGGAGCGCCTCGCCGCGGTCCGGAAGGACGGAACGCTCGACTACCTCCGCCCGGACGGCAAGACGCAGGTGACCGTCGGGTACGAGGGCGCCGTGCCGAAGTCGGTGCAGACCGTCGTGCTCTCGACGCAGCACGCTCCGCAGGTCTCCAACGAGCAGCTGCAGGCGGAGGTCATCGAGGAGGTCATCAACCCGGTGCTGCACGCGGCAGGGCTCGAGACCTCCCACATCCGCACACTGATCAACCCCACCGGTCGCTTCGAGATCGGCGGCCCGAAGGGCGACGCGGGCCTCACCGGCCGCAAGATCATCGTCGACACCTACGGAGGGGCGTCGCGCCACGGCGGCGGCGCGTTCTCCGGCAAGGATCCGTCGAAGGTCGACCGCTCGGCGGCGTACGCCATGCGGTGGGTGGCGAAGAACGCGGTCGCGGCCGGTCTCGCCGACCGGCTCGAGGTGCAGATCGCGTACGCGATCGGCAAGGCGGCGCCGGTCGGGCTCTACGTCGAGACGTTCGGCACGGCGAAGGTGCCCGAGGAGCGCATCATCGGCGCGATCCGCGAGGTGTTCGACCTGCGGCCCGCTGCGATCATCCGCGACCTCGACCTGCTGCGTCCGATCTACGCCCGCACGGCGACCTACGGCCACTTCGGCCGCGAGCTCCCCGAGTTCACCTGGGAGCGGCTCGACCGCGTCGACGACCTGCGCTCGGCCGCGGGGATCTAGCGGTGGCGGCGGCCGGACGGGTCGCCCGGGTGGTCCTCGACTCGCCGCTCCCGCAGCTCGACCACCTCTTCGACTACAGCATCCCCGAGGAGCTGGCCGCCGACGCGCAGCCGGGCGTGCGCGTGCGCGTTCCGCTGCGCTCCGCCGGCCGGGTGGCGGACGGCTACCTGGTCGAGGTCGGCGACCCGGACGACGGGTACGAGGGGACGCTGAGCCCGCTGGAGGCCGTCGTCTCGCCCGCGCGGGTGCTCACGCCGGGCGTGTGGCGGCTCGCGCGGCGGCTCGCCGATCGGAGCGCGGGAACGGCGAGCGACATCCTGCGCCTCGCTGTCCCGGGCCGGATGGTGCGCGTCGAGAAGGCGTGGCTGGCCGCTCAAGCCGACAGTTCCGGAGTTTTTCGCCCCGACACGCCATCGGAGGGGCGAAAAACTCAGGAGCTGTCGGGGACGGCCGTGCCCGTCCGGGGGTACGGAGAGCGAGTGCTGGAGGATGCGGTCGCGCGCGACGAGCGCATCGCCCTCCGCGCCATCCCGCGCCTGGTGCCGCTGCCCGACGGGACCTGGGTCGGGGAGTGGGCGGTCACTCTGGCGGCGCTGGCCGCCGACTGCTGGCGCGGCGGCCGGACCGCGATCGTCGCCGTTCCCGACCACCGCGACCTGGAGCAGCTCGCCGCAGCCCTGGCCGTGACCGCGCCGGAGCACGCGATCGTCCGCGCCGACGCCGGGCAGGCGAACCCGGACCGGTACCGCGGCTTCCTGGAGGCGCTCTCCGGCCCCCGCATCGTGATCGGCAACCGCTCCGTCGTGTACGCGCCGGCCGAGCGGCTGGGGCTCATCGCGGTCTGGGAGGACAGCGACCCGCTCCACGCCGAACCGCTGAGCCCGTACGTGCACACCCGCGATGCCGCCCTCGTCCGGCAGGAGCTCGAAGGCTGCGCGCTGGTGCTGAGCGGCAACATCCGCAGCGTCGAGGCGCAGCGCCTGGTGGAACTCGGCTGGCTGCGCGACATCGCGCCGGAGCGCTTCCAGACGCCGAAGGTCGTGCTCACCGCCAACCAGCAGGCGCCGGAGCCCATGGCCCGCGCCGCGCGCATCCCGTCCACCGCGTGGCGCGCCGCCCGCGAAGCGCTGAACGGCGAGAGCGGACGTCCGCGCGGCCCCGTCCTCGTGCAGGTGGGCCGGCCGGGCTACGCGCCGGTGATCGCGTGCGCGAACTGCGGCCAGGCGGCCCGCTGCATGAACTGCAAGGGTGCGCTGCACCAGACCAGGGCCGGCTCGCCGCCGTCGTGCACCGTCTGCGGGCGGCTCGCGACCGACTGGCAGTGCGAGCACTGCGAGCACCGGCGGTTCCGGCTGGTGACGGTCGGCTCCGGCCGCACCGCGGAGGAGCTGGGGCGCGCGTTCCCCGGCACACGCGTCATCCTCGCCGACGGCGATCACCCGGTGCAGCGCGTCGGCTCCGCCCCGGCGCTCGTCGTCGCGACACGCGGCGCCGAGCCGATCGCCGAGGGCGGCTACCAGGCGGTGCTGCTGCTCGACGGCGAGCGGATGCTGGCGCGCGAGAGCCTGCACGTCGCGGAGGACTGCCTGCGCTGGTGGCAGAGCGCCGCCGGGCTCGCGGCGCCCGGCGCTCCCACCGTGCTGGTCGGCGTCGGGGGACCTCTGGCGCGCGACTTCGCGACCGGTCGCCTGGTGGAGTTCGCCCGCGAGGAGCTGGCGGACCGCCGCGAGCTGCGCTTCCCGCCCGCAGTGCGGCTCGCCTCGGTGACCGGATCGGAGGCGACCGTGACCGAAGTGCTGGATGCGGTGGACCGCAGCCGGCTCATCGACGTTCTCGGGCCGGCACCGGTGGAGGCGGACGGCCCGTCGGCGCGCGTCGCCCGGGCCGGGCCCGACCTGGTCCGGGCCGTGCTGCGCTTCGAGTATGCGCACGGCGCCGAAGTCGCCGCATCCGTCCGTGCCGCCGTGGTAAGGAACGCGACCCGTCGTCGCCGCGCCCCGGCAGGACGACCCGGGTACCGTCCGGCGCCGACCCTGCGGGTGCGCTTCGACGACCCCGAAATCCTGTAGCAGCGGCGATCCTGTTGCAGCGGCGATCCTGTGGCGGGGACGCCGTTCGCGGTGGGTCCGGACCTCCGCGGAGTAGGCTGGATCGCCGTCCCGAACCGAAAGAACCTTTCCCATGCGCATCGTCTTCGCCGGAACGCCGGCCGTCGCCATCCCGTCCCTGGAGGCCGTGGCGGCCCGGCACGAGGTGGTCGCCGTCGTGACCAGGGAGGACGCGCCGCTCGGCCGCAAGCGCGTGCTGACGCCGTCGCCGGTGGCCGAGGCCGCCGAACGGCTCGGTCTGCCGGTCGTCAAGGCGAACCGGCTCGGGGAGGACGTGACGGCACGGATAGCCGCGCTGCGGCCGGACCTCGGCGTCGTCGTCGCCTACGGCGGCCTGGTGCGCGAGCCGCTGCTGTCGCTTCCGCGCCTCGGCTGGGTCAACCTCCACTTCTCGCTGCTCCCGCGCTGGCGTGGTGCCGCGCCGGTGCAGCGAGCGGTGATCGCGGGCGACACCGAGACCGGCGCTGCGGTCTTCCACCTGGTGCCGGAGCTCGACGCGGGCGACGTCTATGCCGAGCTGCGGCGTCCGATCGGACAGGATGAGACGGCGGGCGAACTGCTCGGCGCCCTGGCCGACGAGGGCGCGACCCTGCTGGCCGACACCGTGGACGCCCTCTCCGCCGGAACGGCCGTCGCCACACCGCAGACCGGCGAGGTCACCCTCGCGCCGAAGCTCGCCCTCGACGACGCCCGGCTCGACCTGACCGAACCCGCCGAGCGCGTGTACGCACGGCTGCGCGGAGTGACGCCGGAGCCGGGCGCGTTCGTGCTGCTGGAGGGGGAGCGGTTCAAGGTGCTCGCAGCGCGGAGGACCGACGACGAGGAGCCGCTGCCGCCGGGCGCGGTGGAGCTGCGCGGCAAGCGTGTGCTCGCCGGAACCGGGACGGCGCCGCTGGAGCTCGTCACCGTCCAGCCGGCCGGGAGGCGCGCGATGCCTGCCGCCGACTGGATGCGTGGGATCGCCTCCTCCGCCGCGACGGCATCCACTGCCGGATCGACCGGGGTGGTGTTCGCATGAACGCGCCGCAGGGAGACCGGAGCCGTGACCGCCGTGACGACAGGAACCGTCCGCGTTCCGGCCCGCCGCAGACCCGCGTGCAGCCCGCGCGGCAGGTCGCGCTCGACGTCCTGCAGGCCGTCCGCGAGTCGGACGCCTACGCCAACCTCCTGCTGCCGACGCGCATCGCGCGCGCCGGGCTCTCCGCGGCGGACGCCGGCCTCGCCACGGAGCTGACCTACGGCACCCTGCGCATGCAGGGCTACTACGACCGGGTCATCGCGATCGCCGCGGGCCGCACCGTCGACCGCATCGACCCTCCGCTGCTCGACGTGCTGCGCCTCGGCGCGCACCAGCTGCTGTCGATGCGCGTTCCGTCGCACGCGGCCGTGAACGAGTCTGTCGGGCTGGCGCGCGCCGTCGGCAGCCGGTCGGGCAGCGGCTTCGTGAACGGCGTGCTGCGCGAGATCGGCCGCCACACCCCCGACGAGTGGCGGGACGAGGTGGCCGCGCGGGCGAAGAACGACGACGACCGCCTGTCGGCGCTGTACTCGCATCCCGTCTGGGTGGTGCGAGCGCTGCGCCGGTCGCTCGACGCCGAGGGGCGCGCGGACGAGCTGGAGCAGCTGCTGGAGGCCGACAACACCGCGCCGCGGGTCAACCTCATCGCGCTGCCCGGCCTGGTCGACAAGCCGGACGACGCGCGCGACGACCGGTTCTCGCCTCCCGGCTTCACCGTCGGCGGGGGCGACCCGTTCGGCATCGTGGAGAGGACCGGCGGTCGCATCCGCGTGCAGGACGAGGGCTCGCAGCTGGCCGCGCTCGCGCTGACGCGCGCGGAGCCGGTGCGGCCGGGCGAGCGCTGGCTCGATCTGTGCGCGGGTCCCGGCGGGAAGGCCGCGCTGCTGGCCGCCGAGGCGCTGGCCGGTGGCGCGACCCTGGTCGCGAACGAGCTCGTCCCGGCCCGCGCCGACCTCGTGCGCCGTGCGCTCGCCCCGGTTCCGCTGGAGGTACCGGTGTGGGAACAGGACGGAACGGTCGTCGGCGCCGAGCATCCCGAGGAGTTCGACCGCATCCTGCTCGACGCCCCGTGCACCGGGCTCGGCGCGCTCCGCCGCCGGCCGGAGGCGCGCTGGCGGAAGAGCCCGCGCGACGTCGCCGAGCTGACGGCGCTCCAGTCGGCCCTGCTCGACTCCGCGATCGCCGCGCTGAAGCCCGGGGGACTGCTGGCCTACGTGACGTGCTCGCCGCACCTCGCCGAGACCCGCGGGGTCATCGCCGACGCGCGCGAGCGGCACGGCGACCTGCTCGAACCGCAGGCGACCGCCGACGCGTTGCAGTCGCTGACCGTCGAGCGGCTCGATCTCGCGGGCGACGGTCAGACGGTCCAGCTGTGGCCGCACCGGCACCTCACCGATGCGATGTTCATCGCGCTGCTCCGCAAGCGCTCCGCCTAGGCTGGAGTCATGGCTTCGACCCCCGCCGACCGGATCGACCCGCGCGTCCGCATCAACCCCAGCATCCTGGCCGCCGACTTCGTCAACATGCAGAGCGAGGTGGAGCGCATCGCGACCGCCGACCTGGTGCACGTCGACGTGATGGACAACCACTTCGTCCCGAACCTGACCTTCGGACCTCAGATGGTGGGGCGCATCCAGGACGTGAGCCCCGTGCCGCTGGACGTGCACCTGATGATCGACGACCCGGACCGCTGGGCGCCCGGCTACGCGGAGCTCGGCGCGTACTCGGTGACCTTCCACGCGGAGGCCGCACACGACCCGGTCGCGCTGGCACGGCGACTGCGGGCGATCGGAGCGCGGGCGGGCATCGCGGTGAAGCCCGGCACCGGGGTCGAGCCCTACCTCGACCTGCTGGAGGAGTTCGACCAGGTGCTCGTCATGACGGTCGAGCCGGGATTCGGCGGCCAGTCGTTCATGCCGGAGACCATGCCGAAGCTTCACGCGCTGCGCCAGGCCGTCGCGGCCCGCGGTCTCGACGTATGGCTGCAGGTGGACGGCGGCATCACCGAGGAGACGATCGTCACGGCTGCGGCAGCCGGGGCGGACACCTTCGTGGCGGGCTCCAGTGTGTTCCGCGGCGAGCCGGCGGACCGCATCGCGGCCCTCCGCGCCGCGGCCCTCCCGCACATCCACTGACCCGCCGCCGGGACCCGTGGCGCACCGCCCCTCGGGCGGACCGGTACGCTGGAGGGGTGAAAACCTTCGACGACCTCTTCGCCGAACTCGAGCGGAAGGCGCAGGACCGCCCGGAGGGCTCCGGAACGGTCCGCGAGCTCGACGCCGGCGTGCACGCCATCGGCAAGAAGATCGTCGAGGAGGCCGCCGAGGTCTGGATGGCCGCCGAGTACGAATCCGACGAGGCGACCGCCGAGGAGATCTCGCAGCTGCTCTACCACCTGCAGGTCCTGCTGCTCGCGAAGGGCCTGACACCGGCCGACGTGTACCGACATCTGTGATGGTCCCGCCTCTCACCGCAACGAGGCCATCCACTCGTCCGATCACGTCACGAAAGACCTGCGAATGCTGAAGATCGCCGTCCCCAACAAGGGTTCCCTCTCCGAGACCGCGGCGCAGATGCTGCACGAGGCCGGCTACGTCGGCCGCCGCGATCCGAAGGAGCTCATCGTCACCGACGCCCGCAACGGCGTCGAGTTCTTCTACCTGCGCCCGCGCGACATCGCCACCTACGTCGGCTCCGGCGCGCTCGATGTCGGCATCACCGGCCGCGACCTGCTGCTCGACTCCGGCTCGCCCGCCGCCGAGATCACCGCCCTCGACTTCGCCGCGTCGACGTTCCGGTTCGCCGGCCCGGCCGGCGTGTTCACCGAGCTGGCCGACCTGGAGGGAAAGCGCGTCGCGACGAGCTACCCGGGCCTGGTCGGCGCGTTCCTCGGCGAGAACGGCGTCAGCACCTCCCTGATCAAGCTGGACGGGGCCGTCGAGTCGGCCGTGCGGCTCGGCGTCGCCGACGCGGTCGCCGACGTCGTCGAGACCGGCTCCACCCTCCGCAAGCAGGGCCTGGAGATCTTCGGCCCGGTCATCCTCGAGTCGGAGGCCGTGCTCGTCTCGTCCACGACGCCGGCCGCCGGCGTCGACACGCTCGTGCGCCGGCTGGAGGGCGTCATGGTCGCCCGCCAGTACGTGCTGATCGACTACAACCTGCCGGTCGCACTGCTGGAGAAGGCCGTCGCGCTGACCCCGGGCGTCGAGTCGCCGACCGTGTCACCGCTGGGCGAGCCGGAGTGGGTGGCCGTCCGCGTGATGATCAAGCGCGAGCAGACCAACCACATCATGGACGACCTGTACGAGCTGGGCGCCCGCGCCATCCTGGTCACCTCCATCCACGCTGCGCGGATCTGATGGGCGTCGCGGTCCGGGTGATCCCCTGTCTCGACGTGGCCGCCGGCCGCGTGGTGAAGGGCGTCAACTTCCAGAACCTGCGCGATCAGGGCGACCCGGTCGAGCTCGCGAGGCGGTACTTCGAGCAGGGTGCGGACGAGCTGACCTTCCTCGATGTGACGGCGACCGTCGACGACCGCGCCACCACATACGACGTGGTGCGGGCGACCGCCGAGCAGGTGTTCATCCCGCTCACCGTCGGCGGCGGCGTTCGCAGCCCGGAGGACGTGGCGAAGCTGCTCGGCCACGGCGCGGACAAGGTGGGCGTCAACTCGGCCGCCATCGCGCGCCCGGAGCTGATCTCGGAGATCGCCGCCCGGTTCGGAGCGCAGGTGCTGGTGCTGTCGCTGGATGTGAAGCGCTCGGCCGCGACACCCTCCGGTTTCGTGGTCACCACCCACGGCGGGCGGACGGAGACCGACCTCGACGCCCTGGAGTGGGCCGCGCGCGCGATCGAGCTGGGCGCGGGGGAGCTGCTGGTCAACTCCATCGACGCCGACGGCACCAAGGAGGGTTTCGATCTGGAGCTCATCCGCGAGATGCGCGCGCTGAGCAGCGTGCCCGTGATCGCCTCGGGCGGCGCCGGGGCGCTGGAGCATTTCGTTCCGGCCATCCAGGCGGGAGCCGACGCCGTGCTCGCGGCGAGCGTGTTCCACCAGGGCGAGCTGACGATCGAGCAGGTGAAGGACGAACTGGCCGCGGCCGGGATGGAGGTCCGCCGATGAACGCGACGACGACCGATGCGGTGCTGGAGCGCATCCGCTTCACCGACACCGGGCTGGTGCCGGCGATCATCCAGCAGTGGGACACCCGCGAGGTGCTCATGATGGGCTGGATGGACGCGGAGGCGTTCCGCCGCACCATGGGCGAGGGCCGGGTGACGTTCTGGTCGCGCTCCCGCCAGGAGTACTGGCGGAAGGGCGACACGTCCGGGCACGTGCAGTACGTGAAGGGCGCGGCGCTCGACTGCGACGGCGACACCCTGCTGATCACCGTCGAGCAGGTCGGCGCGGCCTGCCACACCGGCACGCGCACCTGCTTCGACGGGGATGTGCTGGAGCCCGTGGTCGGCGCGAGCCCCGAGATCGAGGCGGCCGACCTGTGATCGACACGGTGGGCGGTACGACGACGCGCAGCGCGTTCGACGCGCTCGTCGCGGATCATCGCGTGGTCCCGGTGATCCGCGAGCTCTTCGCCGACGGGGAGACGCCGGTCGGTATCTACCGCAAGCTAGCGGCGGGCCGGCCGGGCACGTTCCTGCTGGAGTCGGCCGAGCAGGGCGGCATCTGGTCGCGCTTCTCGTTCGTCGGCGCGTCGTCCTTCGGCGTGCTCACCCAGGTCGGCGACGCCGTGCACTGGCTCGACTACGGGCTGCCCGCCGAGCGCGCGCTCGGCACCGCGGCGTCGCTCGGGCCGCTCGATGCCCTCGCCGCGCTGCACGCCCGCTGGCAGACCGACCGCATCCCCGGGCTCCCGCCGCTCACCGGCGGTCTCGTCGGGTTCATCGGCTGGGAGGCGATCCGCCAGATCGAGCGGCTTCCGGACGCCCCGCCCGCCGATGTCGACGTGCCGGGCCAGGCGCTCGCCTTCGTGGCCGATCTCGTCGTGCTGGACCACCGCACCGGAACCGTCAAGCTGGTCGCCAATGCGCTGGCCGACGGCGTCGCCGACGCGGATGCTCTGTGGGCGGATGCGCAGGAGCGCCTCGAGCGCATGCAGCGCGAGCTGGCGCAGCCCTCCGAGGCGTGGCTGGAGGACGTCGACCTCGGCATCCCGGCCGACCCGATCTCCCGCACGCGCCGGGAGGACTTCCTCGCGTCCGTCGTCACGGCGAAAGAGCGCATCGTCGACGGCGACATCTTCCAGGTCGTCATCTCGCAGCGCTTCGAACTGGAGTGCACCGCTCCGGCGCTCGATGTGTACCGCGTCCTCCGCGCGCTCAATCCGAGCCCGTACATGTACCTGCTGTCGCTCGAGAAGCCGGATGGACAGCCGTACCAGATCGTCGGATCCTCGCCCGAGGCGCTGGTGAAGGTGCAGGAGGGACGCGCGTTCACGCATCCCATCGCGGGCTCCCGTCCGCGTGGCGCGACGCCGGAGCAGGACCTCGACCTCGAGGCCTCGCTGCTCGCCGACGACAAGGAGCGCGCCGAGCACCTGATGCTCGTCGACCTCGCCCGCAACGATCTGCTCAAGGTGTGCGAGGCGGGCACCGTCGAGGTGACGGAGTTCATGCGCATCGAGCGGTTCAGCCACATCATGCACATCGTCTCGTCGGTGGAGGGCGACCTCCTGCCGGATGCGACCGCGATCGACGTGTTCCGGGCGACGTTCCCGGCCGGAACGCTCTCGGGCGCGCCGAAGCCCATGGCGCTGCGGATCATCGACGAGCTGGAGCCCGTCCAGCGCGGCGTCTACGGCGGCGTGATCGGCTACTTCGATTTCGCGGGGGATGCGGACCTCGCCATCGCGATCCGCACCGCCACGATCATGGACGGGGTCGCCCGGGTGCAGGCCGGCGGGGGACTGGTGGCCGACTCGATCCCGGAGAACGAGTTCCAGGAGTCGCAGAACAAGGCGGCGGCTCCGCTGCGCGCCGTCGCCGTGGCGAACGCCATGAAGCGCGTGCTGTGAGGACCGGGGACGTGAACGGCCGCCGCGTCAAGTACTCCACGATGCTGCTCCTCCTCGTGGGGAGCGGGCTCGCGCTGCTGGCGGCGACGCAACCCTGGTTCACCATCCGGCTGACCGACACGGCCGAGCACTCCAGCACGATCAGCGTCGCGGGGTCGGTGGCGGCGCCCGCGCTGACCGCGCTGTCGCTCGCCGGGCTGGCGCTGACGGCGGCACTGGCCATCGCCGGTCCCGTCTTCCGCATCGTGCTCGCGCTGCTCGGGCTCCTGCTCGGCGTCTCGGTGCTCATCTCGGCCATCAGCGCGGTGTCGGATGCGGTGGGCGCGTCGTCCTCCGCCATCACCACCGCGACCGGGGTCGCCGGCGACTCCTCGATCCGCCGCCTGGTGCATTCGACCGCGATCGAGCTGTGGCCGTGGGTGGCCGTCGTCGCGGGCGCGCTCATCATCCTGGCCAGTGCGGCCGTCGTCGTCTTCTCGCGTCTCTGGCCCGGTCCGTCGCGCAAGTACCAGACCCGCTTCGCCGGAGAGGACGGCCGTTCCGCCGAGGAGGTCTTCGGCCGCGAGGAGCTCGCAGACGACGACGAGGCCCGCGCCGCCGCCGCTCCCGCCGCGGAAGCGCCGACCACCGACGCGCCCGACTCCGCGACCTCCATCACCCTCGACCGCGACACAGCGATCGACAACTGGGACGACCTCACCCGCGGCGACGACCCGACGCGGTGAGTAGCCAGCTCACGTGAGCCGGCGAGTTCTCAGCGTTCTGAGAAATCGGCCGCGAACGCTTCCTCCGTGATCGTTGCAGGGTTGGTGCCGGCGCCGGGTGTCATTCCTCTTTGACGCATTCGCTTTGCGTGGAGATGCCCATCCCGGTTGTGCTCGCGTCGAATTTGAGGAGGGCGCCGTAGGGGAGGTCGACGAAGATCTCGGTGAGCTTCTCATCGTCGGTGTCGGCGGGACCGATTTGGCGGACCTGGTAGCCGAGGCTTCTCCAGTGTTCCCGGACCTGCTCGATCTTCGCCAGAGGGTCCGCGACCGGGGCGACCTGCTGAACATGGATCGAGTACTGGTTGGTGCTTGGCGCGCCGCACGGGCCGTAGCTCCACCTCTCGTTGTTGGGTACGACGAAGGGACGATCGTGGCTGTCGAGCCACTCTCCGGCGAGGAGTTGGACGAGATCGTTCGTGTGGGCGAGAGCTTCCTCCAGGGTCTGCTGCTCGGTCTTGGCAGAGAATTCGCCGGGTGGGACGATCGCTTGGTCGGCGGGATCGGTCATGGCTCCTCCTGAGAGCGCGCACCCGGTGAGGGTGAGGGCCAGTGTGATTGTGGTGGTGGCTGCGATGATACGGCCGCGGACGGTCATCGGTTCTTTCCCCAATGGGTGCCGCCGTTGATCTTTCCATCCAGGCCAAGCGCAGCGGCGGCCGAGTTGCGGATGGACTCGGTGCCGGGGTCGAGGTAGCCGTGTCCTTTGGTGGCGTGCGGGGTGAAGAGGCCGCCCGTGTCGGTGCCGTGGCCGGTGGTGTCATGGCCGTCGGTCGGTTCCAGATCGCGAGCGGTGTCCCCTTCGGAGGAGAACACTTTCGCGCCGAATTCCGCATCCCGCGGGTCGGGACGTCGGGAGAACGTCCGGCCCGCGTCCGCGACGTGGTCTTGTGACGACTGGGACACGTACACCCGTCCCGCGCCGCCGTCCACGCTCAGCGTGTCTGCGTGCGGAATGGTCCGCTCCAATCCCGCGGATGCCAGGAGCACGACCGACTGCACGTTGTAGCTCATGGCGTTGTCGGCGCTGAGGGCGTTGGCGGCCACGGTGGTGCCGTACGAGTGCGCCACCACCGCGGTGAACGGATGTCGGTTTCCGCCCAGGATCCTGTCCGCGGCCCACTGCCCGTCCAACTCCTTCGACAGCCGGCCGGCGCCCTCTCGCGCTCGATCCCCCTGCAGCACCGACGCGTCCTGGGTCGGAGGTTCGTACCCGATCCATGCGACGACCAGGTGCGCAACCCCGCGCTCGACCGTTTGCTGCTCTTGGTACAGGTTTGCGGCAGCGTGGGTCCATCCGGACAGGCGGTCGGGTTCGCCGAGGCCGCTGTTCATACCAGGGACCGTCCACGTCACCTTCCCCGACTTCTCCGCACGGGTCTCACCGACCGCGATCGCTGCCAGCGGGGGCTGATGGGACGAGTTGTAAGCCAGCAATCCACGGGACGGGTCTGACGCTCGCGCCAGCTCTTCGTAGTCCAGACCTGGCCCGGATATCCTGTCGACCCCGAGCGCTTTGAGGATGTCTCTGATCACGATCCCACGCGGGGACTTCGGGTCGATGCTTCGGTCGTGCAGGTCGCGCTGGAACTGGATCATATTGGCGTGGATGCGGGTGTCCGCATCCAGCCCGGGCAGGTTCCCGATGATCGAGGGCGCGGCCTGACACCACTTCTCCCGTTCGGCGGGGGTGAGGACTTTCCACCAGGTCGCCACCGTGTCCGCGGCCGGCGGCGCGTCCCAGAAGCGCTGCACCAGGCCCGGATTGCGGGCGAGCATCCGCTTCACCTCCTCCGGCTTGAGGAGGGAGAGCAGGTTCATCAGCTCAGAGGAGGTCCAGTCCGTCGACCCGCTCCCGGCCCCCTGGCGCCTCTTCGACACGGATGCCGCGAGCATCGCCGCTACCGTGGTCGTGGTCAGCCCGCTCTGGAAGAGCCCTCGTGTGGCCGCGTCGAAGTGCTGCAGAGCGCGCAGGCGGTCCTCGATCTCACGCATGTCCTTCTCGAGCTGAGCCAGCACGAGCTCCAGGCGCCGGTTCGCGAGCTGCAACCCTTCGCTCACCATGGGCAGAGCGGAGAGGGCCGTAGCGGTCTCCTCAGTGCGCTCCATCAAGAGGACGGTCGCATCGCGCTGCGTCGTGACCGCCCGGAGTTGAATCGTCAGCTCGACTTCCTTGAGCACTCCGAACGGGCTGACCTTCGCGTCCTCCCACTCATAGCGTTCAAGATCTCTGCGCAGGGCAGCGATGTCGGCCTCGGCATCGCCGAGCGATGGCACGATCACCCCCGTGAACAGGGCATCGACCGCCGCATACGCCTTCCCGGAGAGATCCCCCGTATGAAGAGCCGCTGTCAGGCGACCGCATGCCCGCTTCACATCGGCGATCACCGACTCTGCGGTCGCAAGACTGTCGGCGAGCGCACTCTTCACCGTGATCGAGTCACGCGAGTCGTAGACCAGCCCTATCAGGCACTCTCCCGTGCGCGGCCTATGGCTCCCGCGTCCTCAGCGTCACGGTCTTCGATCAGCGCGGCGAGTGTGCTGACCTTCCCGGCCTGCTCCGCGACGCTGGAGACCAATGCGGACAGATCGCGCAGAACCCGATCCGCGGCGCCTGCTGCGGCGTGCATGCCCGCTACTGTGCTCGCGCCCGCGCTGACCTCCGCGGAACCGGGATGCCGTTCCCGATCGATCCGCGCGAACTCCGAGACCGCATCCCGCGCAGCACCACTGCTTGAAGAGACTTTCACCCGCCACCCTCTCGGTCCACCCGACGATCACCGACCAAGCGCAATATATCGAGTCTGTACCGAACATCTCAGACTCCTGTCCGCAATCCCACCCGCTGACCCACACCCCCCACCGTCGAGTCCGCAAACTTTGCACGCCCAGGCCCGCAGAAGCGTGCAAAAATCGCGGACTCGACGGCGGGGCGGGTGGAAGGCGAGGGGGAGGAGCGCCCACTAGACTGGATGCGTTCCACATCCCCGTGCGCGCCCGGCGGCGCGCACCCGACGTGCAGGAGTCCCATGAGCAGCGAGTCAGTCGAGCCAGGCCACGGTCACTCGCCGGCGGCATGGACGGCCGTGATCATCATGCTGGTCGCGTTCACCATCGGCGCCATCGCCTTCTTCTTCGACCTCCCCATCATCGTCTGGGCGGCCGCAGGACTCGCGGTGATCGGTCTCATCGTCGGCTGGGTCATGAAGCGCGCCGGGTACGGCGTCGGCGGCGACAAGTACACCCCGAAGGGTCACTGATCCGTGCTCGCCGACCTCGTCGCCGGCGCGCTCGAAGACGCTGAGCGGAGACGCGGAGAGCGTCCGCTCGCCGAGGTGGAGGCCGCGGCGCTCGCCCGGCCGGCCGCCCTCGACGCCCTCACCGCCCTCGCCCCGGCGGAGCGCGTGAAGATCATCGCCGAGGTGAAGCGCGCGAGCCCGTCCCGCGGGTCGCTCGCCGCCATCCCCGACCCGGCCGCGCTGGCGGTCTCGTACGAGACCGGCGGCGCCAGCGCGATCAGCGTCCTCACCGAGGAGCGCCGCTTCCACGGGTCGCTCGCCGACCTCGAGGCGGTCCGCGATGCCGTCTCGATCCCGGTGCTGCGCAAGGAGTTCGTGGCCGATCCGTACCAGGTGTTCGAGGCCCGCGCCGCGGGCGCCGACCTGGTGCTGCTGATCGTCGCCGCCCTCGACCAGAAGCGCCTGGTCGAGCTGCACGAGCTGATCACCGAGCTGGGCATGACCTCGCTGGTGGAGGCGCACTCGGCCGACGAGCTGAGCCGCGCCCTCGACACCGGCGCGGGCCTCGTGGGCGTCAACGCCCGCGACCTGACGACGTTCGAGCTGGATCGGGACCTGTTCGGCCGCCTGGCCGGCAGCATCCCCTCCGGCGTCATCCGCGTGGCGGAGTCTGCCGTGAAGTCGGCCGACGATGTCGCGCACTACCGGGCGGCGGGCGCGGATGTCGTGCTCGTCGGCGAGGCGCTCGTCACGAGCGACCCCCTCGCCACGCTCGAAGAGTTTCTGGGAGTCTGATGTCCCTCCGCACTGAGCAGGGTCCGTATTTCGGCGACTTCGGCGGGCGGTTCGTCCCCGAGTCGCTGGTCGCAGCGCTCGACGAGCTGTCGGCGGCGTGGGAGGAGGCTAAGGCCGATCCCGCGTTCCACGCCGAGCTGGACGAGCTGCACCGCAGCTACACCGGGCGCCCGTCGATCATCACCGAGGTGCCTCGTTTCGCCGCGCATGCGGGAGGCGCGCGCATCATTCTGAAGCGCGAAGACCTCAACCACACCGGATCGCACAAGATCAACAACGTGCTCGGGCAGGCCATCCTCACCAAGCGCATCGGCAAGACCCGCGTGATCGCCGAGACCGGAGCGGGGCAGCACGGCGTCGCCACGGCGACGGCCGCCGCGCTCTTCGGCCTCGAGTGCACCATCTACATGGGCGAGGTCGACACCGAGCGCCAGGCGCTCAATGTCGCCCGCATGCGTCTGCTGGGCGCCGAGGTCGTTGCCGTGAAGACCGGTTCCCGCACGCTCAAGGACGCCATCAACGACGCCATGCGCGACTGGGTCACGAACGTCGAGCACACCAACTACATCTTCGGCACGGTGGCGGGCCCGCACCCGTTCCCTGCGATGGTGCGCGACCTCCAGAAGATCATCGGCGAGGAGGCCCGCGAGCAGGTGCAGGAGCTCACCGGCCGCCTGCCCGATGCGGTCGTCGCGTGCGTCGGCGGCGGCTCGAACGCCATGGGCATCTTCCACGCCTTCCTCGACGACGAGGATGTGCGCCTGGTCGGCTTCGAGGCGGGCGGTGAGGGTGCGGACACCCCGCGCCACGCCGCGACCATCACCAAGGGCCGCCCCGGCGTGCTGCACGGCGCTCGGTCCATGCTGCTGCAGGACGAGGACGGCCAGACCATCGAGTCGCACTCGATCTCCGCCGGCCTCGACTACCCGGGCGTCGGCCCGGAGCACGCCTGGCTCGCGAAGATCGGCCGCGCCGAGTACCGGCCCGTGTCGGACGCGGACGCGATGGAGGCCCTCCGCCTGCTGAGCCGCACCGAGGGAATCATCCCCGCCATCGAGTCGTCGCACGCGCTGGCCGGCGCGATCGCGCTCGGGCGCGAGCTGGGGCCGGATGGCATCATCCTGGTGAACCTCAGCGGCCGTGGCGATAAGGACATGGAGACCGCCGGGCGGTACTTCGACCTGATCGACGCCGACGCGGTGCAGTCGTGAGCGGCGTGGTCACGAGCCGCGTCGCCGACGCGATCGCCCGGCGCAACGCCGAGGCCTCCGGCGCCCTGATCGGCTACCTCCCCGCAGGCTTCCCCGACCTGGCGACGAGCGTGGATGCCGCGGTGGCGCTCGCGCAGAACGGCGTCGACGTCATCGAGCTCGGACTGCCGTACTCCGACCCCGTCATGGACGGCGCGGTCATCCAGGCGGCGACGCAGCAGGCGCTCGGCGCCGGATTCCGCCTGCGCGACGGCTTCACGGCCGTCCGCGAGATCACCGCGCAGGTCGACATCCCCGTCCTCGTGATGACGTACTGGAACCCGGTGCTGCAGTACGGCGTCGACCGCTTCGCGGACGACCTGGCCGCCGCCGGGGGAGCGGGGCTGATCACGCCCGATCTGATCCCGGACGAGGGCGCCGAATGGCTCGCCGCCTCCGACCGGGTCGGCCTCGACCGCGTCTTCCTCGCCGCCCCCAGCTCGACCGATGTGCGCCTGAAGCAGGCGGTGGAGGCGAGCCGCGGGTTCGTCTACGCCGTCTCGACCATGGGCATCACGGGCGCGCGCACCGATGTGGATGCGGCGGCGCGCACGCTCGTCGGCCGCCTCCGCGAGGCGGGCGCGACGAGCACGTGCGTCGGCCTCGGCATCTCGTCGGCCGCGCAGGTGGCCGAGGTGCTCGAGTACGCGGACGGCGCGATCGTCGGCTCCGCGCTCGTCAAGGCGCTGGGCGACGGCGGCGTGGCGGAGGCCGGGCGCGTCGCGGCCGAGCTCGCCCGCGGCACGACGGCCTAGCCGGGCGTTCTAGACTATGGTGGCCGCGCGCCTCTCCGCGCCGCGGAATGATCGACACGAAAGGTGAGTCATCGGGTGTTTGCGACGATGAGCGGCTGGATGGCCAGCATCCCGAGTCCTGGGCCCGAGTGGGCGCAGATCCCGCTGCCTTTCTGGCCGTACCGCATCCAGATGTACGCGCTGATCATCCTGGTCGGCATCGTCGTCGCCGCCATGTGGACGTCGCGCCGCCTGACCAAGCGCGGTGCCGAGCCGGGCGTCGTGCTCGACATCCTGCTGTGCGCCGTCCCCCTCGGGATCGTCGGCGCACGTCTGTACCACGTCGTCACGCACCCGAAGGACTTCTTCTACCCGGGCGCCAACATCTTCAACCCGTTCCAGCCGGGCAGCATCTGGGCGATCTGGGAGGGCGGCGGCGCCATCTTCGGCGCCCTGATCGGCGGTGCGATCGGTGTGCTCATCGGCTGCCGCTGGACCGGGCTGCGGTTCTGGACGTTCGCGGACGCCCTCGCTCCGGGCCTCCTGCTCGCGCAGGCCATCGGCCGCTTCGGCAACTACTTCAACCAGGAGCTCTTCGGCCTGCCGACCGACCTGCCCTGGGGCCTGCAGATCGATGCGGGCAACAAGGCGATCCCGGTCGGACTGCCCGACGGCACGCTGTTCCAGCCGCTCTTCCTGTACGAGATGATCTGGAACGTCATCGGCGTCGTCGTCATCGTCTGGCTGCAGCGCCGCTTCACCCTGCAGTGGGGCAAGGTCTTCGCCGTCTACCTGATCTGGTACGGCGCCGGCCGCTCCTACCTGGAGTCGATCCGCATCGACCCGAGCGAGTTCACGCTGCTCGGCATCCCGAGCAACGTCTGGGCCGCGTTCGGCGCCGTGGTGCTGGGCCTCATCATCTTCTTCGTCCAGTCGAACAGGCACCCGGGTCTCGAGCCCAGCCCCTACCGGCCGGGTCGTGAATGGGTCAACCCGGATGCTGAGGTAGACTCGGACGACACGGACCTGGAGGACGAGGACGCCGCCGACGCAGACGGTGTGCCTGCCGGGTCCGCTTCGGCCAAGGCCACAAGCCCCACGAACGGATAACACCCGACGGCTCGAAGTACGAAAACCGTCGAGGCGATCCCACGCACCTGACCGCTCCACGAGTCCGAGCCGCACACGGCCCGGAGGATGCGGCGGAATCCATACGCACCGGGCCGATGGCGTCCCCGCACCCAACATCCCCACATCCACGACACTGTGAGGACGGTCGACAGATGGCGCTCACGCCTCCCCATTCCCGCTTCGGGACCGTGCCTGGCCCGCAGGGCCTGTACGACCCTGCCCACGAGAAGGACGCCTGCGGCCTCGCCATGGTCGCGACCCTTCGCGGCACGGCCGGGCACGACATCATCGACGCCGCGCTCGAGGCGCTGCGTCACCTCGAGCACCGCGGCGCGGTCGGGTCGGACGCCGGCACCGGCGACGGCGCCGGCATCATCACCCAGGTGCCCGACGCGTTCCTGCGCGCCGTCGCGGGCTTCGAGCTCCCGGCGGCCGGGCGGTACGCGGTCGGCAACGCGTTCCTTCCGAACGCCGAGGACGAGCGCGCCGAGGTCAAGGCGGCGCTGGAGTCCATCGCGGCCGAGCACGAGCTGACCGTCCTCGGCTGGCGTGCCGTTCCGGTGCGCCCGGACGAACTCGGGACGCTGGCCCGCCAGGCCATGCCCGTGATCGAGCAGCTGTACGTCGCGTCGACCCGCGTCGACGAGAGCGGCGAGGCCGTCTCCGGCATCGCGCTCGACCGGCAGACCTTCTTCCTGCGCAAGCGGGCGGAGCGCGAGCTCGACCTGTACTTCTCGTCGCTGTCGAGCCGCACCCTGGTCTACAAGGGCATGGTCACCACGCTCCAGCTGGAGCCGTTCTACCCGGACCTCTCCGACGAGCGCTTCGCCTCGAAGCTGGCGCTCGTCCACTCCCGCTACTCGACGAACACGTTCCCGTCGTGGCCGCTCGCGCAGCCGTTCCGCATGATCGCGCACAACGGCGAGATCAACACGGTGCAGGGCAACCGCAACTGGATGCGCGCCCGCCAGTCGCAGCTGGAGAACGAACTGCTCGGCGACCTGAAGCCGGTGTTCCCGATCGTGACGCCCGGCGCATCCGACTCCGCCTCGTTCGACGAGGTCGTCGAACTGCTGTCGCTGAGCGGCCGGTCGCTCCCGCATGCCGTCATGATGATGGTGCCGGAGGCCTGGGAGAACCAGACCGAGATCGACCCGGTCCGGCGCGCGTTCTACGAGTACCACTCGATGCTCATGGAGCCGTGGGACGGCCCGGCCGCGATCGTCTTCACCGACGGCTCCGTCGTCGGCGCGACGCTCGACCGCAACGGCCTGCGTCCCGGACGCTACGTCGTCACGAACGACGGCCTGGTCGTGCTCGCCTCCGAGATCGGCGTCCTCGACTTCGAGCCGAGCCGCGTCGTCCGCAAGGGCCGCCTGCGTCCCGGACGGATGTTCCTCGTGGACACGGTCGCCGGCCGTCTCATCGAGGACGAGGAGATCAAGTCGGAGCTCGCGGCCGGCGCCCCCTATGGGGAGTGGCTGGACGAGGGCCGGATCAACCTGAAGGACCTCCCCGAGCGCGAGCACATCGTGCACACCCCGGCATCGATCACGCGCCGCCAGCGGACGTTCGGCTACACCGAGGAGGAGGTCCGCATCCTCCTCCGCCCGATGGCGACCACCGGCGCGGAGCCGCTCGGCGCGATGGGATCGGACACGCCCGTCGCCGTGCTCTCGGAGCGCCCGCGCCTGCTGTTCGACTACTTCACGCAGCAGTTCGCGCAGGTGACCAACCCGCCGCTCGACTCGATCCGCGAGGAGGTCGTCACCTCCCTGAAGCTCGGCCTCGGGCCGGAGCGCAACCTGCTGTCGGCGGGCCCGGAGCACGCGAAGCAGGTCGTGCTCGACTTCCCGGTGATCGACAACGACGAGCTGGCGAAGATCCAGCACATCGACCCGCGGCCGGGCAGCACGCTGACCACGACCGTGCGCGGCCTGTACCGCTCCGACGCCGGTCCCGACGCCCTGGAGCGCCGTCTGGCCGAGATGTGCGACGAGGTCGACGAGGCGATCGCGTCGGGTGCGCAGTTCATCGTGCTCAGCGACCGCGACTCGACGAAGGACCTCGCGCCCATCCCGTCGCTACTGATGCTCGCCGCCGTCCACCACCACCTCATCCGCTCGGAGACCCGCATGAAGGTGGGTCTGATCGTGGAGGCGGGGGATGTGCGCGAAGTGCACCACGTCGCCCTGCTGATCGGGTACGGCGCCTCGGCGATCAACCCGTACCTCGCGATGGAGACCTGCGAGGAGCTCGTCCGCAGCGGGATGATCACCGGCGTCAGCCCCGAGAAGGCGGTCAAGAACGTCATCAAGGCGCTCGGCAAGGGCGTCCTGAAGATCATGTCGAAGATGGGCATCTCCACGGTGTCCTCCTACGCGGGCGCCCAGGCGTTCGAGGCCGTCGGGCTCAGCCAGGAGTTCGTCGACCAGTACTTCACCGGCACGACCAGCAAGCTGGGCGGCGTCGGGATCGACGTGATCGCGGCCGAGAACCTCGCCCGCCACGACAGCGCGTACCCCGCAGAGGGCGCGGCGCTCGCGCACGAGCGCCTCGCGACCGGCGGCGAGTACCAGTGGCGTCGCGACGGCTCTCCTCACCTGTTCAACCCGGAGACCGTGTTCCGCCTGCAGCACTCGACGCGCACCCGGCGCTACGACGTGTTCCGCGAGTACACGAAGCTCGTCGACGACCAGTCCGAGTCGCTGATGACCCTGCGCGGGATGTTCTCGCTCAAGGAGGGGGAGCGTCCGCCGGTGCCGCTGGAGGAGGTCGAGTCCGTCTCGTCCATCGTCAAGCGGTTCTCCACGGGTGCGATGAGCTACGGCTCCATCTCGCAGGAGGCGCACGAGACGCTCGCGATCGCCATGAACCGGCTCGGCGCGAAGTCGAACACCGGCGAGGGCGGCGAGGACCTCGACCGCCTGCTCGACCCGGAGCGGCGCAGCGCCATCAAGCAGGTGGCGTCCGGCCGGTTCGGCGTGACGTCGATGTACCTCACGCACGCCGACGACATCCAGATCAAGCTCGCGCAGGGCGCGAAGCCCGGCGAGGGCGGCCAGCTGCCGCCGACCAAGGTGTACCCGTGGGTCGCGCGCACCCGTCACGCGACCGCCGGCGTCGGCCTCATCTCGCCGCCCCCGCACCACGACATCTACTCGATCGAAGACCTCAAGCAGCTGATCTTCGACCTGAAGCGCGCCAACCCGGGCGCCCGCGTCCACGTCAAGCTCGTCTCCGAGTCGGGCATCGGCGCGGTCGCGGCCGGTACCGCCAAGGCGCTGGCCGACGTCATCCTGGTCTCCGGCCACGACGGCGGGACTGGCGCCTCGCCGGTCAACTCGCTGAAGCACGCGGGCACGCCGTGGGAGCTCGGGCTCGCGGAGACGCAGCAGACCCTGATGCTGAACGGGATGCGCGAGCGCGTCGTCGTGCAGGTCGACGGTCAGCTGAAGACCGGCCGCGACGTCATCGTCGGCGCGCTGCTCGGCGCCGAGGAGTTCGGCTTCGCGACGGCTCCGCTCGTGGTCTCCGGCTGCGTCATGATGCGCGTCTGCCACCTCGACACCTGCCCGGTCGGCGTCGCAACGCAGAACCCGGAGCTCCGGGCGCGGTTCTCCGGCAAGCCGGAGTTCGTCGTCAACTTCTTCGAGTTCATCGCCGAGGAGGTGCGCGAGTACCTCGCGGCCCTCGGCTTCCGGACGCTGGACGAGGCGATCGGCCACGCCGAGCTGCTCGACGTCGACCGCGCCATCGACCACTGGAAGGCGTCCGGTCTCGACCTCACGCCCATCCTGCACGGACCGGCCTTCGGTCCGGAGGCGCCGCGGCGCAACGGCCGGGCGCAGGACCACGAGCTGGAGCACCACTTCGACGTCCAGCTGATCGACGCTGCGCGCGACGTGCTCGAGAACGGCGGCCGCATCGAGCTGAGCCTCCCGATCCGCAACACGGAGCGGGCCGTCGGCACGATGCTCGGCCACGAGGTGACCGTCCGGCACGGCGAGAACGGCCTTCCCGCCGGCTCGATCGACATCACGCTGACAGGTTCGGCCGGGCAGTCGCTCGGCGCGTTCCTCCCCTCCGGCATCACGCTGCGCCTGGAGGGCGACTCGAACGACTACGTGGGCAAGGGCCTCTCCGGCGGCCAGATCGTCGTGAAGCCGCCGCGCGACAGCGTGTTCGCCGCCGAGCGCAACGTGATCGCGGGCAACGTGATCGGGTACGGCGCGACGCAGGGGAGCATGTTCATCCGCGGCATCGTGGGCGAGCGCTTCCTGGTGCGCAACTCCGGAGCGACCGCGGTGGTCGAGGGCGTGGGCGACCACGCGCTCGAGTACATGACCGGCGGACTCGCCGTGATCCTCGGCGGCACCGGGCGCAACCTCGGCGCCGGCATGTCCGGGGGCACCGCGTACGTCTACGACCTGAAGCGCGAGCGGGTCAACCGCGACGCGCTCGCGACCGGCGAGCTGGAGCTCCTGCCGCTCGGCAGCGCGGACATCGAGATCGTCCGCGACCTGCTGGAGCAGCACGCCACCGAGACGGGCTCCGAGCTCGCCTCCCGGATGCTGGAGGACTTCGACGCGACCGTCGCGAAGTTCGTCAAGGTGCTGCCCCGCGACTACGCCGCGGTGATGCAGATGCGCCAGGAGGCCGTCGACGAGGGACTCGATCCCGACGGCGACATCGTGTGGAACCGGATTCTGGAGGTGACCGGCGGATGATGCTGCCTGATCCTAAGGGTTCCGTTGAAGTGGAGGTGACCGGTGGCTGATCCCAAGGGATTCTTGAAGGTGACCGAGCGGGAGCTGCCCAAGCGCCGCCCCGTCTCGGTCCGGCTGATGGACTGGAAAGAGGTCTACGAGGCCCAGGACCCGGCGCAGCTGCGCCGACAGGCCGGCCGCTGCATGGACTGCGGCGTGCCGTTCTGCCACTCGGGCTGCCCGCTGGGCAACCTGATCCCCGAGTGGAACGACCTCATGTGGCGCGGCGAGGGCCGCCAGGCGATCGAGCGCCTCCACGCGACGAACAACTTCCCGGAGTTCACCGGGCGGCTGTGCCCGGCGCCGTGCGAGTCGTCCTGCGTGCTCGGCATCAACCAGCCGGCCGTCACGATCAAGCAGGTCGAGGTCTCGATCATCGACCAGGCCTGGCAGAACGGCTGGGTGCAGCCGCAGCCGCCGGAGCGCCTCACGGGCAAGACGGTCGCCGTCGTCGGCTCGGGCCCGGCCGGCCTCGCCGCCGCGCAGCAGCTGACGCGCGCCGGTCACACCGTCGCCGTCTACGAGCGCGACGACCGGATCGGCGGCCTGCTGCGGTACGGCATCCCGGACTTCAAGATGGAGAAGAAGCACCTCGAGGCGCGTCTCAACCAGATGATGGCCGAGGGCACCCGATTCCGCGCGGGCGTCGACATCGGCACGGACATCAGCTGGGACGACCTGCGCGCCCGGTACGACGCGGTCGTCGTCGCCACCGGCGCCATGGTCCCGCGCGACCTGCCCATCCCGGGCCGGGAGCTCTCGGGCGTGCACTTCGCCATGGAGTACCTCGTCCAGCAGAACAAGGCGGGCGCTGGCGACCAGATCTCCGACCAGATCACCGCGGACGGCAAGCACGTCGTCGTCCTCGGCGGCGGCGACACCGGCGCGGACTGCATCGGCACCGCCCACCGCCAGGGCGCCGCGAGCGTCACCAACCTCGCCATCGGCAAGCAGCCGCCGGCGGAGCGCCCCGAGCACCAGCCGTGGCCGACCACGCCGACGCTGTTCGAGGTCCAGTCGGCGCACGAGGAGGGCGGACGCCGCGAGTACCTGGCGTCGACCGTCGAGTTCGTCTCCAACGAGTTCGGCGAGGTGCGCGCCCTGCGCGTCGCCGAGACCGAGTTCCTGGACGGACGCCGGGTGCCCAAGGCGGGCACCGAGCGCGAGATCCCCGCCGACCTGGTGCTTCTCGCCCTCGGATTCACCGGCCCCGAGCAGCAGGATCTGTCCTCGCAGCTGGGTCTCCCGTTCGACGGCCGCGGCAACGTGGCGCGCGATTCCGACTACCAGACGGAGCAGGAGGGCGTGTTCGTCGCCGGCGACGCCGGCCGCGGTCAGTCCCTCATCGTGTGGGCTATCGCAGAGGGCCGGGCAGCGGCGGCCGCTGTTGACCGGTATCTTGAAGGGGAGACGCAGTTGCCGTCTCCGATCCGTCCCACCGACCGCGGCATCCTCGTCTGAGCGAGGCGATGCCCGCACGACCGGGCGCCACCAAGAAATCACGCGCCGTCGGCGCAGAATCACGGAGCGAACAGAAAAGCATGAGAAGGGCCAAAATCGTCGCGACCCTCGGGCCGGCGACCTCCAGCTACGACAACATCCGCGCGATCATCGACGCGGGTGTGGACGTGGCTCGCATGAACCTGAGCCACGGCAGCTACGAGGTGCACGAGGGGGTCTACGCCAACGTGCGCAAGGCCGCCGACGACGCCGGGAAGCCGGTCGCCGTCCTCGTCGACCTCCAGGGCCCCAAGATCCGTCTCGGCAAGTTCGAGGCCGGGCCGTACGAGCTCGCCGAGGGCGACATCTTCAAGATCACCACCGAGGACATCATCGGCACCAAGGAGATCTCCTCGACGACGTTCAAGGGCCTCCCCAACGACGTCAAGCCGGGCGACTTCCTCCTCATCGACGACGGCAAGGTGCGCGTACGCGTCATCGAGGTCGAGGGCCCGGTCGTCACGACCGAGGTCATCGTTGCCGGTCCGGTCTCCAACAACAAGGGCATCAACCTGCCGGGCGTCGCCGTGAACGTCCCGGCACTGTCCGACAAGGACGAGGCCGACCTGCGCTGGGGCCTCAAGCTGGGCGCCGACCTGATCGCCCTCTCGTTCGTGCGGAACGCCAAGGACATCGAGCGCGTGCACGAGATCATGGCGGAGGAGGGCCGCAAGGTCCCCGTCGTCGCCAAGATCGAGAAGCCGCAGGCCGTGGATGCGCTGGAGGAGATCATCGAGGCGTTCGACGCCATCATGGTCGCCCGCGGCGACCTGGGCGTCGAGCTGCCGCTGGAGGCCGTGCCGATCGTGCAGAAGCGTGCGGTCGAGCTGGCCCGCCGCGCGGCCAAGCCGGTCATCGTGGCGACCCAGATGCTGGAGTCGATGATCTCGAGCCCGGTGCCCACCCGCGCCGAGACCTCCGACGTCGCGAACGCCGTCCTCGACGGCGCGGACGCGGTCATGCTCTCGGGCGAGACCAGCGTCGGCGAGTACCCGACGGTCACCGTTCAGACCATGGCGCGCATCGTCACCTCGACCGAGGAGCACGGACTCGAGCGCATCCTGCCGCTCGGCACCCGTCCGCGCACCCAGTCGGGCGCGATCACGCTCGCCGCGGTCGAGGTCGCGGACTTCGTCGAGGCGAAGTTCCTCTGCGTGTTCACGGAGTCGGGCGAGTCGGCTCGCAGAATGGCCCGGCTGCGCAGCCGCATCCCCATCCTGGCGTTCACGCCGGAGGAGTCGGTGCGCCGCCGCATGTCGCTGTTCTGGGGTGTTCAGTCCTTCGTCGTCGGCCGCGTCACCCACACCGACCAGATGGTCGCGCAGGTGGACGAGGCCCTGAAGTCGACCGGCCGCGCCGTGGACGGCGACAAGGTGATCATCATCTCCGGTTCCCCTCCCGGGATCCCCGGAACCACCAACGACATCCGCGTGCACCGGGTCGGCGACGTCCTGTAGCACCGGTCGGAAGGGCCCCGCTGCGGCGGGGCCCTTCTGCGTTCCCGGCCGCGCGCCTGGGGCCGCGAAAAACGGAGGCGTTCCTGTCGCGCCCACCCGCATCCACCTCCGTTCACCGCGTCCGCCGGCGCGTCGGCACCGTTTCTCCTCCCATTCCGACGGCGGCAGCGGCCGGTCCGGAGCGGCGGCCGCGGCGGTTCCCTGACGGAGGGGACGGACCGAAACGGAGGCGGTCGGGATCGCCGCACCGGCGACGGACGGGAGACGGAGGGGATGGCGGCGGCAGTCGCGCGCGGCTCCTCCGTTCGGTCGCCGAGGGGTGGCGCGGGGCCCGTCCCCGCTGGCATCGTCCTGCGGGATGACGCCGGGTACGACCGGGGGATGAACTCCGGCTTTCCCATGCAATCCGCAGGGTCGGATGGGGTGGCTCGCGCGTACCCTCGGACTATGGAACACCGTTGGATGCGCTGGGCGCCCGCCGTCGTCGCCCCCGTGGCGATCGCCGCCGCCGTCATCGTCTCGCCCCTCGCCGCGGGAGCGTCCGACCTTCCCGTGAAGTCACCGGCCGATGTGCTGCGACTGGTCGCCGCGAGCGACACCCGCTCGTTCTCCGGCACGGTCGAGCAGAGCTCCGATCTCGGGCTTCCCGACCTCCCCGCGACCACCTCCAAGGGCATGGACGACGGCGACGCCGCGAACCTGCTCGAGCTGGCCCTCTCCGACCACACCGCCAAGGTGTGGGTCGACGGCCCGACGCACGTGCGCGTCCAGGTGCTCGACAAGCTGGCCGAGCGGGATGCGATCCGCAACGGCACGGACCTGTGGCTGTACCAGTCGAACGGCGAGAAGGTCGCGCACGCCACCATCCCCGACTCCGGCCGAAAGGCGACGCCGACGCCCGACGCCACCGCGCTGACCCCGTCGCAGCTGGCGCAGCGCTTCCTCGCCGCGGTCGATCCGTCCACGAAGGTGTCCCTCGGCGACGCCACCACGGTGGCCGGGCGCGACGCCTACGACCTCGTGCTCACGCCGCGCACCGACGCGACCCTGATCGGTTCCGTCTCCATCGCCGTCGACGGCAGGACCGGCATCCCGCTGAAGGTGGCCGTCACCGCCCGCGGTGCCAGCGCGCCCGCGTTCGAGGCCGGGTTCACCGCGTTCAGCGACCAGAAGCCGGATGCCGGCGTCTTCGCATTCACGCCGCCGAAGGGCGCGAGCGTGTCCGAGCAGAAGCTGCCGACCGGCGCGCAGGCGAAGGACGCCGCGGGTGCGCACCACAAGCCGGCGGTCTCCGGCGAGGGCTGGGCGACCGTCGTCTCCCTGCCCGCGGGATCCGCTCCGGCCGGGGTGGCCGACGATCCGCTGTTCGCGCAGCTGACGCAGCCCGTCGACGGCGGCCGGGCGCTGAGCTCCTCGCTGGTGTCGGTGCTGATCACCGCGGACGGCCGCGTCCTGGCCGGGTCCGTGCCGGTCTCGGCCTTGCAGACCGCGGCCGCGCAGGCGACGGGGCAGTGACCGACGCGGCGATCGCGACCAGCGGGCTCACCAAGCGCTTCCGGTCGCGGGCGGTCGTCGACGGCCTCGACCTCGACGTGCCGCGCGGCTCGGTGTTCGGGTTCCTCGGCCCGAACGGGTCGGGGAAGACCACGACGATCCGGATGCTGCTGGGTCTCGTGTCCCCGTCCGCCGGCTCGATCCGGGTGCTAGGGGAGCCCATGCCCGACCGCGGCGCGCGCGTGCTGCCGCGCGTCGGCGCCCTGGTCGAGGGGCCGGCGTTCGCTCCGTACCTGTCGGGTGCTGCGAACCTGATGCGGCGCGACACCGCCGACCGGTACGCGCCGGGCGCGACACGGCGGGCGCGGGTCGAGGCGGCTCTCGAGCGCGTCGGTCTCTCGCACGCGGCCGGCAAGCACGTCCGCGCCTATTCGCTCGGGATGAAGCAGCGGCTCGGCATCGCCGGCGCCCTGCTCACCGACCGCGATCTCCTGGTGCTCGACGAACCGACGAACGGGCTGGACCCGCAGGGCACCCGCGAAGTCCGCGCCCTGGTGCGGTCGCTCGCCGACGAGGGGACGACCGTGTTCGTCTCCAGCCACCTGCTGGCCGAGATCGAGCAGGTCTGCACCCACGCGGCGATCATGCGCACCGGCCGGCTGGTGGCGCAGGGGTCGCTCGACGAGCTCCGCAGCGCTTCCGGCCCACGGGTCGCCATCGAGACCCCGGACACCGCCCTGGCATCCGGGGTGCTCGCGCGGTTCGGCCTGGAGCCGGTCGCGACCGGGGACGGCGTGGAGGCCTCGCTCGGCGCGCCGGCGCCTGCGGCGGAGGACCTGTCGGCGGCGCTCGTCGGCGACGGCGTCCGGCTGCGCGGATTCGCCGTGCGCTCGTCCAGCCTGGAGGAGCGTTTCGTGGAGCTCACCGGGGAGGGCTTCGATGTCGAGCAGTGAGCTGTCGGACGCCGCTCAGGTCCCGATCGACCGTGCCGGGCCGCCCACGGTGGCCCGCGCGGCCGGGGGCATCGCGGCGCGGAGGGAGCGCGCGAGCGGAGGCTGGGCGCTGCTCGGGTCGGAGATCTCGGTCATGTTCCGGCGCTGGCGCACCTGGGCGATGCTGGGGGCTCTCGCGGCCATCCCGCTGCTGATCGCGATCGCGGTGCGGGTCACCGGCGGCAGTTCGCGCGGTCCCGCGTTCCTCAGCGAGATCACGTCGAACGGGCTGTTCGTCGCGTTCACCGCCCTCGTCGTGTGCGTTCCGCTGTTCCTGCCGCTGACGATCGGGGTGGTGGCGGGCGACACGATCGCCGGTGAGGCGAGCCACGGCACCCTCCGTTACCTCGTGATCGCGCCGGCCGGGCGCCTCCGGCTGCTGGCGGTCAAGTATGCGGGCTGTGCCGTGTTCTGCATCGCGGCCGCCCTGGTCGTGGGGTTGGCGGGAACCCTGATCGGGATGCTGCTCTTCCCGATCGGGCCGGTCACGCTGCTGTCCGGCGTCCAGGTGAGCATGGGCGATGCGTACCTGCGGCTCCTGCTGATCGCCCTCTACATCGTGGTGTCGCTGCTCGGGCTGTGCGCGATCGGGCTGTTCCTCTCGACGCTGACGGACGTGCCGGTGGGCGCCATGGCCGCGACCGCGGTGCTCGCCGTCGTCTCGCAGGTGCTCGACCAGCTGCCGCAGCTGGACGGGCTCCACCCGTGGCTGTTCAGCCACTACTGGCTCGGGTTCGGCGACTTCCTGCGCGACCCGATCTCGTGGGACTCGTTCGGCGACAACGCGCTGCTGCAGCTCGGCTACATCGTCGTCTTCGGTGCGCTGGCCGTCGGCCGCTTCACCACGAAGGACATCCTGAGCTGACCCGCCGGATGGTCAGGGAACGGACTCGGCGGTCTTCTCCAGCTCGGACCGGGGATGGTCGCGCTGCGTGGCGATGGTGATCCCCGCTGCGAGGCAGACCACGACGATGCCGATCAGTTGGATGAGCGTGAAGCGCTCGCCCAGGACGATCACGCCGAACACGGTCGCGACCACCGGTCCGAAGCTCGTGATGACGGCGTACAGCCGTGGCGTGATGCGACGCAGGATGAACGTGTCGAGGCTGTAGGGGACGGCCGACGACAGGACGCCGAGGGCGAGCAGCAGGAGCAGCACCCGCGCATCCACCCGGCTGTAGTCGATGACGGCGAGGGCGAGCGGCACGGTCAGGACGGTCGAGACGACGCTCGCCACGCTCAGGCCCTCGAGCCCCGGGAGGCGCATCGCGACCTGACGGGTGAGCAGGATGTAGGCGGCCCAGGCGGCGGCAGCGGTGAGGGCGAGGGCGACGCCGAGCGGGTCGACCGTCCCCTCGGTGGCCGTCAGGAGCAGGACGCCCGCCGCCGCGGCCACCGCGCATCCTGCATCGAGCAGACGCCGCGAACCGGCCAGGGCGAGGGCGAACGGCCCGAGGAACTCGATGGTGGCGGCGATGCCGAGCCCGAGCCGCCCGACGGCTTCGTAGAAGCTCAGGTTCATGGCGGCGAGCACGACGCCGAGCGCGAGGGCCGGCCACAGCCGCCGCCAGGTCAGCTCCGCACGGCGCGGCCGGTAGAACGGCAGGACCGCCACGGCCGTCACGACCTGTCGCGCGGCGACGACGACGATGGATCCGACGATCGGGATGAGGAGACCGGCGAGCGCCGACCCGTAGTTGATGCTCACTTCCGTCGCCACCTGGGTGCCCGCGCCGACGAGGCGGTCGCGACGGGTGGAGCTCACCCGGTCGAGCTTACCGGCCGGCGGCACCGTCGAACGCGCCGCCGGACAGCGGAGGGGTTCAGACCGTGCGCCGCATGATGGCGCGCGTCGCGCTCGGGCGGCGCACCACCTCGAACCCGCCGTCGCGGAACAGCGCGACGGTGCCGTGATAGCGCTCCGCCGTGGACAGCGAGGGCCGGACCTCCGGGTCGACCGGATACCCCTCGACGACCTCGGCGCCCTGCGTGCGGGCATGCGCGACCGCGCCGTCCAGCAGCGCACGGGCGACGCCCTGCCGGCGGAACTCGGACCGGACCACGAAGCACGTCACCGCCCACGGGTCGGCGGGGTCGTCGTCGCGCCTGCGGGTGATGGGGGAGCGGGCGAGTGTCGGGTAGGCCGAGTACGGCTCCACCGCGGCCCAGCCGACGGGCTGTCCGTCGATCCAGGCGATGACTCCCGGTGAACCGGACCGCACCTGCTCGTGCAGCAGCTCGCGGCGCTCGTCCACCGAGATCCGGTCGTTCTGCGCCCGGGGCACCTTGAACCACTGGCACCAGCATCCCGACGGGTCGCCCGGGGTGCTGAACACGGTCTCCAGGTCGCCCCAGACGGCATCGTCGACCGGCCGGACCACAGTGTCGCTCATACCTCGACGCTAGCGCGCCGTCGTGGAACGGGCTAGGGCCCCGGCGCCTCGCCGCGCGGCGAGGAGGTGCGCTCACCCCACCCCGCGGAGCACGCACACCGTCTTGGGCGCGGGCGTGAGCGCTGCGGTCGCCGTCCAGTCCTTCTTCTCCTTCGCACCGACGGAGACGGTCGTGTCCGCCGTTCCGAGCACGGTTCCCGTGTCGGTGGTGAAGAAGACCGTGATCGTGTAGTCGACGGCCGTGTCCGTGGGATTGGAGGCCGTTCCGCCCGCGCGCCATCCTCCGTCCGCCTTCTCGCAGGAGGCGAGCGCCACGTTCTTCCGGAGCTCCGGGGTGTTGGGGACATCGGTCGGCACGTCCGTCGCCTGCTGCACGCCGGTGGGGAGGCCGGCGACGCTGGTCGCGGTCGGCCGCGCGGTCGTCGGACCGGGCGCCGGCGTCCCGGTGCAGGCGGTTATGAGCAGGGAGACGGCGATCGCGACGGCCGCGAGCGCGGCGATGCGGATTCGGGGGTGGCTCATGGTCGGTTCCTTTCCGGCGGCGGATTCACGGGACGATGGTCACGGGGGTGCCGAGCGGCAGCTCGTCCACCGCACCGATGGCGTCGGCGTCGACGCGGATGCAGCCGTGCGAGACAGCCCCCGTGCTGACGCCGGCGTAGTGGATCCCGATCAGTCCGCCGTCGCCACCGGTGTACGGCTCGTCGGCGGCGGTGGCGTGGAGGGACGTGAGCTGGATCGGGTGGACGGTCTCGCCCTGGCGCGGGTCGAGGTAGCGCTGCTGGAGGTATCCGGTCGTGTTCGTCGGCGTCGGCGTGCCCGGGGTGCCGACGCCGACGGGAAAGGTCTGTCGCGCCGTGCCGTCCTGCAGGATGGTGAGCGACTGCCGGCCCACCGAGATCAGGACGCGGTCGGCGAGCTGCTTCGGGCCGTGCACGTCCGCCGTCCGGACCCAGGCGGCGCTCTGCGCCGGCGCCGTTCCTCCGGACTGCGACGGAAGGGTCACCCGCGCCGGCGTGAGGATCAGCGTCCAGTCGCCCTCCGGAGCGGCGCCGACGACCGTGGTCGCTGCACCGAGGAAGTCGGCCGCCAGCAGCCGGGCGACCGGCGTGCGACGGTCGCGCCCGTACAGGGCGATGTCCGTCTCGATGCTGTAGCGCGTGGTGATCGTGTCCGCCGTCCCGTCGTACGCGAACAGCCGGGGGATCACCGCATCGAAGGTGGCGGCGGGCAGGGTTGCGAGAGTCGCCGGGCCGACGGGGGATGCGTCGCCACCGGGCCCGGCGAGCGGCGAGCTCCGCTGCGACATCGCGCCGGATCCGATGGCGGGGAGGCGTGGCGGCCCGAATGCCACGCTCCCCGCCACGGCGACAGCGGCGGCGAGGAGGACGAGCAGTCCGAGAGCCGCTGCGCGCTGCGCTGTGCTGCTCATGGCTCCTCCGCCCTCTTCCCGTCACCGCCCGGGGACCCTGTCAGACCCGCCGTGCTGCCGACTGTGTCAGGCGCCGCGGCGGTCCGAAAGGCAGCTGTCGGACCTGTCGCACCCCCGGGGTCCCCCGTAGGATCGCGATATGACGACGGCCGCGGAGCGCACCCTGGATGAACACACCCTCGACCGCATCGACGCCTGGTGGCGCGCGGCGAACTACCTGTCCGTGGGGCAGATCTACCTGCTCGACAACCCGTTGCTGCGGCGGCCGCTCTCGCGCGACGACATCAAGCCGCGGCTGCTCGGCCACTGGGGGACGACTCCGGGGCTCAACTTCATCTACGCGCACCTGAACCGCGTCATCCGCGAGCGCGACCTGAACACCCTCTTCGTCGCCGGCCCCGGCCACGGCGGGCCGGGCGTCGTCGCCGGCGCCTACCTCGACGGGACGTACAGCGAGCTGTACAGCGCGATCGACCGGAGCGAGGACGGCCTGCGCCGCCTGTTCCGCCAGTTCTCCTTCCCCGGCGGCATCCCGAGCCATGCGGCTCCCCAGACGCCCGGCTCGATTCACGAGGGCGGCGAGCTCGGCTACGCCCTCTCGCACGCGTACGGCGCCGCGTTCGACAACCCGGACCTTCTGGTGGCGGCTGTCGTCGGCGACGGCGAGGCCGAGACCGGACCGCTCGCGACCGCCTGGCACTCCAACAAGTTCCTGAACCCGGAGCAGGACGGCGTCGTCCTGCCGATCCTGCACCTCAACGGATACAAGATCGCCAACCCGACCGTGCTCGCGCGCATCCCCGAGTCCGAGCTGCTCGATCTGATGCGCGGCTACGGCTACACGCCCTACATCGTCTCCGGCGGGTTCGACGGCGAGGACCCCCGCGCGGTGCATGAGCGGATGGCGGCGACGCTGGACGAGATCCTCGACCGGATCGCGGAGATCAAGGCGGCAGCGGCGGCCGGAGAGCTGGACGGCCGTCCCGCGTGGCCGATGCTCATCCTCCGCACCCCGAAGGGATGGACCTGCCCTGCCGAGATCGACGGGCACCCCGCCGAGAACAACTGGCGCTCGCACCAGGTCCCGCTCGCGAACGCCCGCGACACCGAGGCGCACACGCGGCTGCTGGAGAGCTGGCTCGCGTCGTACCGCCCGGAGGAGCTGTTCGACGAGCAGGGACGCCCGATCGAGCTGATCACCGGCCTCGCCCCCGAGGGCGAACGGCGGATGAGCGCCAACCCCGTGTCGAACGGCGGCCTGCTGCGGCGCGACCTGCGGCTGCCCGACTTCCGCGACTACGCCGTCGACGTGCCCGCGCCCGGCGAGACCGTCGCGGAGGCGACCCGCGTCCTGGGCGAGTGGCTGCGGGATGTGATGATCGCCAACCCGCACGACTTCCGGCTGTTCGGGCCGGACGAGATCGCATCCAACCGGCTCCAGGCCGTGTTCGAGACGACCAGCAAGCAGTGGAACGCCGGCTACCTGCCGATCGACGACGACAACCACCTCGCGCCGACAGGCCGCGCGATGGAGGTGCTCAGCGAGCACCAGTGCCAGGGCTGGCTGGAGGGTTACCTGCTGACCGGCCGCCACGGCGTGTTCACGTCGTACGAGGCGTTCATCCACATCGTCGACTCGATGTTCAACCAGCACGCCAAGTGGCTGAAGTCGGCCGGCGAGGTCTCCTGGCGTCGACCGGTCGCCTCCCTCAACTACCTGCTCAGCTCGCATGTCTGGCGGCAGGACCACAACGGCGCGTCGCACCAGGACCCGGGCTTCATCGATCACGTGGTCAACAAGAAGGCCGACGTTGTGCGCGTCTACCTGCCGTTCGACGCCAACACGCTGCTGTCGACCTACGACCACTGCCTCCGGTCGGTCGACTACGTGAACGTGGTCGTCGCCGGCAAGCAGCCCGCTCCGAACTGGCTGACCATGGAGGAGGCCATCGCGCACTGCACGCGCGGCATCGGCATCTTCCCGTGGGCCGGGACCGAGGTGGAGGGGGAGGAGCCGGATGTGGTGCTCGGCTGCGCGGGCGACATCCCGACGCTCGAGACGCTCGCCGCGGCCGACATCCTGCGCCGCCGGCTGCCGGACCTGAAGGTGCGCGTGGTGAACGTCGTCGACCTGATGCGGCTGCAGAGCGAGGGGGAGCATCCGCACGGGCTGAACGACCGCGAGTACGACGCGCTGTTCACCGCGGACAAGCCCGTCATCTTCGCGTACCACGGCTACCCGTGGCTCATCCACCGGCTCACCTACCGCCGCAACGGGCACGCGAACCTGCACGTGCGCGGCTACAAGGAGGAGGGCACGACGACGACGCCGTTCGACATGGTGATGCTCAACGACCTCGACCGCTACCACCTGGTGATCGACGTGATCGACCGCGTACCCGGACTGGCCGCCCGCGAGGCCGAGCTGCGTCAGGAAATGCAGGACGCCCGCCTGCGGGCGCGTCAGTACACGCGCGAGCACGGGGAGGACATCCCCGAGGTCGCGGAGTGGACCTGGGCCGGCGGCGACCGCACCACCCGGTTCGACACGACCGGCGGCGACAACGACTGACCCGGGTCCCCCGTGCACTAGGTGGACACGACACGCCGTCCGCGCCAGTCGCCGGACGGCGTGTCGTGTCCACTCGACGTGGCCGTAGGCGGCGCGGAGGTCAGAGCGGGCGGAGGGTCTCCGGGTCGACCACGGTCAGCTCGGCGATTTTCGCGGCGCGGCCGTCTCCGGAGGAGCGCCCGGTGAGCCGGCGGCCGATCCACGGCAGCACGTGACGGCGGTAGTAGTCGGCCGTGCGGCGGGTGCGCTCGCCCGGCGGCGCGGCGGCGACCTCCTCGACGCCCCACTCGCCCGGCACCGGGATGCCGAACGCCGTCAGCACGTTGCTCGCCACCCGCGCGTGGCCGAGCGGGCCCAGGTGCAGGCGGTCCTCCGACCAGTACCGGATGTCCTCCAGGCCTTCATCGGCCCAGTTGTCGACGAAGGTGATGCCCTCGCGGGGGAGCATCGCCCGGACGGCCGCCGCGAGCTCCTCGCCGCGGCGACGGATGAGACCGCCGAGGGGCAGGTGCGCGCTCGGGTTCGCGCCGCTCAGCAGCAGCATGTGGCTGCCGGACGCCACGACGCGGTCCGCCGCATCCATCAGTGTCTGCGCGACGGCGTCGATCGAGACGCGGGGTCGCATGATGTCGTTGCCGCCGCCGTTGAGGCTGACGAGGTCGGGATGCTGCGCGATCGCCGGATCGACCTGCTCGGCGACGATCGGCCCCAGCTTGCGGCCGCGCACCGCGAGGTTCGCATACCGGAACGGCCCGTCGGCGGCAGCGGCCATCCCGAGAGCGACGAAGTCCGCCCAGCCCCGGACGCGGCCGTCCGGCAGCTCGTCGCCGACGCCCTCCGTGAAGCTGTCTCCGATGGCGATGTAGCTGGCGAATGCGGTGCTGGACACGGGTGCAACGCTACTCCGCGCGGCTACCATGGGCCGCATCGACCGCGTCCGACGGAGGGCGCGGCCCGCGGACGATGCGGCCCGCGCACGAGGCGATGGAGGGGGACCCATGCAGAAGGTCAGTTCGTTCCTGTGGTTCGAGAAGGGGGTGGAGGAGGCGGCCCGGCTGTACACGTCATTGATCCCCGGCTCCGAGATACTGGAGGTCCAGCGCTTCGGGGAGGGCATGCCGGACGGCCTCGTTGTGCTGCGCTTCACCCTCGCCGGCGTCGAGTACCAGGCCATGAACACCGGGCCCGCCGGAGGCTTCACCGAGGCGTTCTCGCTCTCGGTGCTGTGCGACGACCAGGCCGAGGTCGACCGATTGTGGGAGGCGCTCACCGCGGACGGCGGCGAGGAGAGCATGTGCGGCTGGCTGAAGGACCCCTGGGGCGTCAGCTGGCAGATCGTGCCGAAGCGGCTGCTCGAACTGCAGTCCGACCCGGACCCGGCGCGCGCGGCCCGGGCGAACCAGGCGATGCTCGGGATGCGGAAGCTCGACATCGCCGCGCTGGAGGCCGCCGCCGACGGCCGCTGACGCACGCTCGCATCCCGTGAGGTGCTCGCACCTGCCCTCTTGCACGGCGTGTCCGCCGCACCTATGAGCACCTCGCTCGCGGTGTGGGCGGGGTGTGGGCGGGGTGAGGGCGAGGGGTGAGGGTCAGGTCAGGGGGCGAGCAGGGTCTGCCAGCTGAGGAGGTGCTCGACCGTGACGCCGCCGTAGCCGCGCAGGCCGCCGAGGGCCGTTCGCACCTTCGCCGTCTCGGCCTCGAGCAGGGCCGCGCTGTCGTCCCCGAAGGTCGCGGCTGGTCCGCCGGCGACCTCGGGGGTGTCCGTCTCGACGCCGATGCTGAACGGGATGCGCTTGGCGGCTGCCGCGGTCGCCGCGGGCTTCGCGAGCGCCACGATCCCGTCGGTCCCCGCCGCGTGGTCGCTGAACGCCACGATCGCGACCGACTTCAGGTGGGGGAGCAGCGCGTCGAACGCCGTACCGCCTCCCGGCTGCGGCTTCGCCGCGAGCCACCAGGGCAGGTCGGCGCCGATCGGAACGGACCCCGCGGCCGTGCGGGCCGCGTCGTACATGGCCTGGAGCTGGGCGACCACGGCGGGGAGTTCGTCGTCGGACGAGACCACCCACGGTTCGACATCGAACTGCACCGCGTCGAAGGGAGCCGCGCGCAGGGCCGCGGAGGTCCACGTCGCCGCGAGGGACGGGTCGCCCGCCCACGCGGGGTCGCCGCCGAGGGCCGCCACCTTGGTCACGCCGGCGGCGTGCAGGGCGTCGACGGCATCCGTCAGCCACACGCCGAAGGGGCCCTCGTCCGCCGCCCACGGCACGGACAGGAAGACGGTGCGCAGGTGGTGTGCCGCAGCGAACTCGGCGAGCGCCTGCGGCTCGAACTGCGGCAGCCCCTCGCCGCGCGCATCCTCCGCCGGGTCGATCGGGTTGCCCCACGCCCACATCCCGCTGATCGCCGAGGTCGGCGACGTCGCGTCGACGCGCTGCGTCACCGCGGTCGCCGGGGCTGCGGCGACGAGGGAGCCGCCCACCACGAGTGCGAGCGCGGCAGAGGTGATCGCTGAGCGGAGAGTCGGAGCTCGCATGGCACACCCTTAGATCGCGGAACGGAACGGTCACCGCAGATTCGGGTGTGCGGTACGACCATCATCGCAGTATCCCGGAATACGTCTATGCCGCATTCGGGGTACACGATCCGCGTGGTGTGTCGCGTTGCGCGTGCCGGCGCCGTGACGCCTCTCAGTCGCGCCAGCCCAGCGCAGGAGCGATCTGGGTGACGATCGTCTCCAGCAGGTGGGCGTTGTATTCGACGCCCAGCTGGTTGGGGACCGTCACCAGCAGCGTGTCCGCGTCCGCGACCGCGGCATCCTCGCGCAGCTCCTCCACGATCCGCTCCGGCTCGCCCACGTAGCTCTTGCCGAAGCGCGCCAGCCCGCCGTCGAGGTGGCCGACCTGGTCGTGCCGCTCCGCGAGGGCGGAGGCTCCGAAGTAGCGGCGGTCGAGGTCGGTCGTGATCGGCAGGATGCTGCGGCTGACCGACACCCGGGGCTCGCGCTCCCAGCCGGCCGCCGCCCAGGCGTCGCGGTACTGCTGCAGCTGCTCCGCCTGGAGGTCGGAGAACGGAACGCCCGTGTCCTCCGTCAGCAGCGTCGAGCTCATCAGGTTCATGCCCTGCTCCGCCGCCCACACGGCCGTCGCGCGGGTGCCCGCGCCCCACCAGATCCGGTCGGCGAGGCCGGGGGACTGCGGCTCGATCGCCAGCGCGCCGCGCTGCCCGCCGGTCATCGCCGGGTTCGCCTCCGCGACGCCCGCCCCGGCGATCGCCGCGCGGAACAGCTCGGTGTGCCGCCGGGCCATGTCCGCATCCGTCTCGCCGTCTGCGGGCACGTAGCCGAACGACTCGGAGCCGCGCAGCGCCGTCTCGGGTGAGCCGCGGCTGACGCCGAGCTGCAGCCTGCCGTCGGAGATCAGGTCGGCCGCCGCCGCATCCTCCGCCATGTAGAGCGGGTTCTCGTAGCGCATGTCGATGACGGCCGTGCCGATCTCGATGCGCGAGGTGCGCGCGCCGATGGCGGCGAGCAGCGGGAACGGCGACGCGAGCTGCGGCGCGAAGTGGTGCACGCGGAAGAACGCGCCGTCGGCTCCGAGCTCCTCCGCGGCGACGGCGAGGTCGATCGCCTGGTGGAGGGCGTCCGCGGCGGTGCGCGACACGGAGCCGGGGATGGGCTGGTAGTGCCCGAAGCTGAGGAACCCGATGCGTTTCACATCCACTCCAATCGGTCCTGGTCGCAGCCTATTCCGTCGGGTTAGAGTCCCGGGTGTGGCGGAGTGGCTGTGTGCGACCTGTGCCGTGGAGACGGTGCCCCGGATGACGGCGTCGGGGGAGGAGCCTCCCGAGCGCTGCCCGATCTGCGAGGACGAGCGGCAGTACGTGCCGCCGACGGGTCAGGAGTGGACGACGCTGCAGCGCTTGCAGCGCGAGGGCGAGCACATCGTGGTCGCCGAGCTCGAGCCCGATCTGTATGGGCTGCGCAGCGAGCCGAAGGTGGGCATCGGCCAGCAGGGCCTGCTGCTGCGCACCTCGGACGGCAACCTGCTCTGGGACCCGCCCGGGTACGTCGACGAAGCCGCGGCCGCGGCGGTGCAGGACCTCGGCGGGGTCGCCGTCATCGCGACCAGCCACCCGCACATGTTCGGCGCGCAGGTGACCTGGTCGCGGATGCTCGGCGACCCGCCGGTGCTCGTCAACGCGGCCGACCGCCACTGGGTGCAGCGCGACGACCCGGCCATCCAGTCGTGGACGGGAGAGGAGGAGGTGCTCCCCGGCGTCCTGCTGCGCACGGTCGGAGGGCACTTCCCCGGGAGCGCTGTCGTGCACTGGGACCGCGGCGTCGTGCTCAGCGGCGACACGGTCTTCCCCGGACCGTCGCAGCGGTGGGTGACCTTCCAGCGCAGCTTCCCCAACGACATCCCGCTGTCCGCCGCCGTCGTCCGGCGGATCGCCGACGCGGTCTGCGACCGCCCCTTCGACCGGATGTACGGCAACCTGGGCAACGTCATCCCGCGGGAGGCGCGCGACGCGGTGCTGCGCTCGGCCGACCGCTACATCGGGTGGGTCAGCGGGGCGTTCGACCACCTCACCTGACGTCGGCCGGAGCACGCCGCTCAGAGGAACGGCGCGAGCTCCAGCTCCATCGCGGGCTTCGGCTTCGCCCCGATGATGGTCTTCACCACCTCGCCGTCGCGGAACACCTTCATCACCGGGAGGGCCAGCGCCTTGTAGGCGACCGTGCTCTCCATGTTCTCGTCCGCGTTGATCTTGACGATGCGGATGCGGTCGGCGTGCTCGTCCTGCAGCTGCTGCAGGATGGGGCCCAGCGCGCGGCACGGACCGCACCATTCCGCCCAGAACTCGACGACGGTGGTGCCGGGCGCGGCGAGCACGGCCTCCGGGAAAGTGGCGTCAGTGACGCTCTCGATCGTGGTCATGCGAGCACGCTAAGCCCTGACCACAGGGGCAGGGTCAAGCGGAGACGCGCCGATCCTGTGCGAGCATGGGAGGAGGAGGTGCGCATGGAGATCCTGAGCCCGCAGCAGATCCGCGAGTCGTTCGTCAACTGCTCCCGCAGCGAAGCGGAAGAGCTTCCGCTCCCGCCCGGGTTGCACGAGGTGGACTGGGCCAGACGCGAGTACCTCGGATGGCGCGACCCGCGGCTCCCGCAGCGCGGCTACGTCGTCATCCCGACAGCGGACGGCCCCGTCGGGATCGTGCTGCGCGCGTCAGAGGCCTCCATGCGGTCTCATGCGCCATCGATGTGCGGCTGGTGCCAGGATGTGCACCTCACCAACGACGTCTGGTTCTGGTCGGCGCGCCGCGCCGGTCAGCCCGGCCGCAACGGCGACACGGTCGGCACGCTGGTCTGCGGTGCGTTCGAGTGCAGCGCCAACGTGCGGCGCACGCCGCCTCCGTCGTATGTCGGGTTCGACGCCGACCGGGTGGTCGAGGACCGCATCTCCGGCCTCGCCGACCGTGCCAGGCGGTTCGCCGCGACCGTGGTCGGCGCCCGCATCTGAAGTCGTGCCGCTGGTGGGACTCGAACCCACACGCCCTTCCGGACAAAGCATTTTGAGTGCTCCGCGTCTGCCATTCCGCCACAGCGGCGCACAACAACCCCTGAAGAATACCGTAGGCTTTCGGACGTGACTGACCAGGAATCCACCCCCACCGCACCCCGTCGCGTCGTCGTGGCGGAGGACGAATCGCTCATCCGCCTCGACATCGTCGAGATCCTGCGCGACAACGGTTTCGAGGTCGTCGGAGAGGCCGGTGACGGCGAGACGGCGGTCGCGCTCGCGACCGAGCTGCGGCCCGACCTGGTCATCATGGACGTCAAGATGCCGCAGCTCGACGGCATCTCCGCCGCGGAGCGCCTGTCCAAGGACCACATCGCGCCCGTCGTGCTGCTGACCGCGTTCAGCCAGAAGGAGCTCGTCGAGCGCGCGACCGAGGCCGGAGCGCTCGCCTACGTTGTGAAGCCGTTCACGCCGAACGACCTCCTGCCCGCCATCGAGATCGCTCTCGCCCGCTACCAGCAGATCATCGCGCTGGAGGCCGAGGTATCCGACATGGTGCAGCGCTTCGAGACCCGCAAGCTCGTCGACCGCGCCAAGGGCCTGCTCAACGAGAAGATGGGCCTCAGCGAGCCGGAGGCGTTCCGCTGGATCCAGAAGGCGTCGATGGACCGCCGCCTCACCATGCACGACGTCGCCCAGGCGATCATCGAGCAGCTCGCGCCCAAGAAGTAAGGCGCGCCGCGGTTCGTCACGAATGGTCGCCATTCGTCACGAATGGCGACCATTCGTGACGAATCCTGTCACAGGTCCTTGATCAGGTTCGTGATGCGGATCGTGGAGCAGCGGCGCCCCTGATCGTCGGTGACCGCGATCTCGTGCGTCGTCAGCGTCCGGCCCAGGTGGATGGGCGTGCACACGCCGGTGACGTAGCCGCTCGTGGCCGACCGGGTGTGCGATGCGTTGATCTCGATGCCGACTGCCAGGCGCCCTTCGCCGGCGTAGAGGTTGGCCGACATCGAGCCGAGCGACTCGCCGAGGACGACGTACGCGCCGCCGTGCAGGAGGTCAGCAGGCTGGGTGTTCCCCTCGACGGGCATGCGCGCGACGGAGCGCTCAACGCTGAACTCGATGATCTCGATGCCCATCTTCTCGGCCAGCCGGCCGAGCCCTCTCTGCTGCACGTACGCGAGCGCGTCTTCGGTCATCCTCGGCCTCTCTCGACGGGTCGTCTGGAGTGTCACCGGCCCCTTGTAGGCTTGCCTGGTGTCAGACTCCGAAAAGCCTACCCTCCTCGTGATCGACGGCCATTCGCTCGCTTTCCGGGCCTTCTACGCGCTTCCGGTGGACAGCTTCGTCAACCGCGAGGGTCAGCACACGAACGCGATCCACGGCTTCATCGCGATGTTCATCAACCTGCTCCAGCAGCAGAAGCCGACGCACATCGCGGTCGCGTTCGACATCTCCCGCTACTCGTTCCGCACGCGCGAGTACCCGGAGTACAAGGGCACGCGCGGCGAGACGCCGTCGGAGTTCGCCGGCCAGGTCCCGCTGCTCGAAGAGGCGCTCCACGCGATGAACGTCACGACCATCGCGAAGGAGGACTACGAGGCCGACGACATCCTCGCGACGCTCGCCCGCCGCGGGGTGGATGAGGGGTACCGCGTTCTCCTCGTCTCGGGCGACCGCGACACCATCCAGCTGGTCAACGACGACGTGACCCTGCTGTACCCGAATGTGCGCGGAGTCTCCGAGCTGAAGGTGTACGACCCGGCGGCCGTGCGCGAGAAGTACGGCATCGAACCGCACCAGTACCCCGAGATCGCCGCCCTGGTCGGCGAGACGAGCGACAACCTGATCGGCATCGACAAGGTCGGCGAGAAGACCGCCGTCAAGTGGGTGCAGAAGTACGGAACGGTCGCGAACATCGTCGAGCACGCCGACGAGATCACGGGCGTGGTCGGGCAGAACCTCCGCGACCAGAAGGAGAACGCGCTCCGCAACCGCCGGCTCAACCAGCTGCTCGACGACGTGGAGCTCCCCGTCGCGCTTGACGACCTGGAGCGCAAGCCGCTGAACGAGAACGCGGTGCGCGACATCTTCGCGCGGCTCCAGTTCAAGACCCTGCTCGACCGCCTGATGAAGACCGCGGCCGAAGAGGGCATGCTCGACGGCGCCGCGTCCGCCGTCGAGGTCGGCGACGCCGGCGCCGTGAGCGCCCCGGCCGTCCGCACGATGGTCGACGAGGAGCTCGCGAACTGGCTGTCCCGCGCGTCCGCCGACGGTGCGGCGGTCGCCGTCCAGCTGGAGCTCGGGCCTGCGGGCATCACGGGCTTCGGCCTGGCCGCCGCCGCCGCCGCCGACACGGTGTATGTGCCGTGGGTCGCCGGCCGGAAGGACTACGAAGCGCTCGAGCAGTGGCTCGCGAGCAGCGCGCCCAAGTACTTCTTCCACGCGAAGCCGCAGTTCAAGGCGCTCAGCCGGGCCGGTTTCGTGGTCGACGGGCTGGCGTTCGACACGCGCATCGCCTCCTGGCTCGTGAAGCCCGGTGCCGCCCCGCAGTCGCTGGCCGAGCAGGTGTACGAGGTCCTCGGCGAGACGCTCCCGGTCTCGGACCCGAACCAGCTCGTCCCGATCAACGACGCCGTGAGCCCCGCGACCGAGGCGTGGTACATCCGCCGGGTCGCCGAGGGGCAGATGATCGCCCTCGACGATGGCACGCGCGCGGTGCTCGACGACATCGAGCTGCCGCTCGTCGCCGTGCTCGCCGAGATGGAGCTCACCGGCGTCGCCATGGACTCCGAGGTGCTCGCCCGGCTCCGCGGAGAGCTCACCGACAAGGCCAACGACTACGCCGCGCAGGCGTACGCGCAGATCGGCCACGAGATCAATCTCGGCTCGCCGAAGCAGCTCCAGCAGGTGCTGTTCGAGGAGCTCGGGATGCCGAAGACGCGCGCGACGAAGACCGGCTATTCGACCGACGCCGGATCGCTCGCCGACCTGCAGGAGAAGAACCCGCATCCCTTCCTCGGCCTGCTGCTGCAGCACCGCGACGCCACCAAGCTGAAGCAGATCGTGGAGACGCTGGAGCGCTCCGTCGAGGGCGACGGCCGCATCCACACGACGTACGACCAGACCGGCACGAGCACCGGCCGTATCTCGTCGAACGACCCGAACCTGCAGAACATCCCGATCCGCACGGAGGAGGGGCGCGAGATCCGCTCGGCGTTCCGCCACGGCGATGGCTTCGAGACGCTGCTCACGGCCGACTACTCGCAGATCGAGATGCGGATCATGGCGCACCTGTCGGAAGACCCCGGTCTGATCGAGGCGTTCAACGCGGGGGAGGACCTTCACCGGTTCGTCGGCGCCCGCGTGTTCGGTGTCGACCCGTCCGAGGTCACGTCCGCCATGCGCACCAAGGTGAAGGCGATGTCCTACGGTCTGGCCTACGGCCTGAGCGCGTTCGGCCTCTCGAAGCAGCTGCGCATCGAGACCTCCGAGGCGCGCCAGCTGATGACCGACTACTTCGAGCGGTTCGGCGCGGTGCGCGACTACCTGCGCAACGTCGTGGAGCAGGCGCGTGTCGACGGTTTCACCGAGACCATCTTCGGCCGCCGTCGCCCGTTCGCCGACCTGACGTCGACCAACCGGGTGCTCCGGGAGAACGCGGAGCGGCAGGCGCTGAACGCGCCCATCCAGGGCTCGGCGGCCGACATCATGAAAGTCGCCATGCTCGGGATCGCCGGCGACATCATCGACCAGAGCCTCGAGTCTCACATGCTGCTGCAGGTGCACGACGAGCTCATCTTCGAGGTGGCTCCGGGGGAGTGGGACGCCCTGGAGGCGATCGTGCGCGCCCGCATGGCGGGCGCCGCCGACCTCCGCGTGCCGCTCGACGTGCAGGTCGGCCGCGGCTCGAACTGGGACGCCGCCGCGCACTGATCGAGTTGCGACATCATGTCGCAACTCGTCCCGAATTCGCGCATCTACTCACGACTCGGCGAGGTGCGCACTCGATCACACCGTGACCGGGCCGCCGCCTCCTCGATAGGGTCGGATCATGACCAACGATCAGAAGCGCGAACCCACTCCGGTCGACACGATCGCCGAGGAGTGGGTCGACACCCAGCTCGAGTTGTACCCGGAGTTCCACGTCTGGCTCGGCCGCCCAGGCCGCGAGGGCGAGTACGCCGATTATTCGCCGGCCGGTGCTGAGCACACCATCGGCAAAGTCAGAGAGACCCTCGCCCGCATCGAAGCGGCCGAGCCGGTCGACGACATCGACCGCGTCACGAAGATGGATCTCATGCGTGAGCTGCAGCTCACCGTCGAGAAGCACGAGGCGGGCTTCGCCCAGCGCGACCTCAACGTCATCGCGTCGCCGCCGCAGGAGCTGCGCGACATCTTCGACCTCGTGCCGACCGACACCGAAGACGACTGGGCCAACGTCGCCAAGCGCCTCCACAACCTCCCGGCCGCGATGAACGGCTACATCGAGACCCTGCGCAGCGGCATCGCAGCGGGTAACGTCCCGGCGATCCGTCAGGTGCGCGAGGTGCTCGCGCAGGCTCGGAAGCAGGTCGCCGACACGGGCTTCTTCTTCGAGTTCACCGGCGACGCGAAGCCGCTCAACGGCACGCTTCCCGGGTCGCTGAAGGGCGATCTGGCGGACGGCGCGAAGGAGGCCGCGCAGGCGTACGCCACGCTGGCCGACTTCTTCGAGAACGAGCTGGCCCCGCACGCCCCCGAGAAGGACGCCGTGGGCCGCGAGCTGTACGCGCTGGCCTCCCGGAGCTTCCTCGGCGCCACCGTCGACCTCGACGAGACGTACGAGTGGGGCATCGAGGAGCTCGCCCGCATGCGTGCGGAGCAGGAGTCGATCGCGCGCGAGATCAAGCCGGGAGCGACCGTCCTCGAGGCGATCGAGTTCCTCGACGGCGACGCGAGCCGCAAGCTGCACGGCACCGATGCGCTGCAGCGCTGGATGCAGGAGACCAGCGACCGCGCGATCGAAGAGCTCGGGAAGTCGCACTTCGACATCCCCGCCGAGATCCGCCGCCTCGAGTGCATGATCGCGCCGACGCAGGAAGGCGGCATCTACTACACCGGACCGAGCGACGACTTCTCGCGAGCGGGCCGGATGTGGTGGAGCGTCCCCGAGGGCGTGACCGAATTCGACACCTGGCGCGAGCTGACGACCGTGTACCACGAGGGCGTCCCCGGCCACCACCTGCAGATCGCGCAGGCGACCTACAACAAGGCACAGCTCAACTCGTGGCGCCGCATCGCAGGCACGTCCGGGCACGCCGAGGGCTGGGCGCTCTATGCCGAGCGGCTGATGGAGCAGCTGGGCTACCTCGACGACCCGGCCGACCGGCTCGGGATGCTCGACGGGCAGCGCATGCGCGCGGCGCGCGTCGTGCTCGACATCGGCGTGCACCTCGAGAAGCCGCTGCCGGACGGCTCGCGGGCGTGGACGGGAGAGGACGCGTTCCCGTTCCTCCGCGAGAACGTCAACATGAACGACGGCTTCGTCCGCTTCGAGGTCAACCGCTACCTGGGCTGGCCCGGGCAGGCGCCGTCGTACAAGATCGGCCAGCGCATCTGGGAGCAGCTGCGCGACGAGTACGCCCGCCGCGAGGGCGCGTCGTTCGACATCAAGGCGTTCCACAAGAAGGCCCTCGACATCGGCGGCGTCGGCCTCGACACGCTGAAGGCGGCGCTGCTCGACTGAGCGGCGCACCCTCTTCTCGGTGACCTCCCCGTACCGCGCCGCGCTGGGCGCGGCGTTCGACGAGCTGCATCCGCGACTGCGGGCGTACTTCGACGCCATCCCGGCCGGCGCGGTCGGCCGGGGGACGGGCGTGTTCGAGACGGTCGGAACGCCGCGGCGGTGGCTGTGGCCGGTGCTCGCCGTGTTCGCTCGATCGCACGTCATGTTCCCGGTCTGGGAGCGCGAGGTGCCATTCACCGTCGAGAACCGCTCCGTCGGCGCACCGTTCGGGCAGCCCGCGGTCGCGGCGGCGCGCACGTTCCTGCTGCGCTCCGGCCACGCGACCATGTCGGACGTGATCCGCGTCGACGGTGGCGCGATCGTCGACCGCCTCGGCGATCCGGTCCGGGCGGAGGCGCGCTTCGCGGCGACGGTGAGGGACGGCGGTCTGCGGCTGCGCTCGACCGCCGTGTGGCTCGTCGTCCGCGGCCGGCGGGTGCGCATCCCGGATCCGCTCGCCCCGGTCGTCGCGCTGACCGAGCAGTGGGACGACCAGCACGAGCAGCAACGGGTGTCCATCGTCGTCCGCGCGCCGCTGATCGGCAGGATCTACCAGTACCGGGGGCGGTTCCGGTACAGCATCGAGCGGGCAGCCGCGACGCGGGAACACAGCGCGACACAGGAACACAGACGGGCACGCACACAATCGGGGGAGTCATCGGAGTGAAAGAGCGCATCGTCATCGCGGGGGCGTCCGGTTTCGTCGGGCGCTACCTGGAGGAGCACTACCGTTCTGCGGGAGCCGAGGTGGTCCTCATCGGCCGCTCCGGCCCCGACGTGCGGTGGGACGACGCGGCGGGTCTGCGCGCGGCGGTCTCCGGCGCCGCCGCGGTGATCAACCTCGCCGGGAAGAGCGTCAACTGCCGCTACGGCGATGCCAATCGTGCGGAGATCTTCCGGTCGCGGCTCGCCACGACCCGCGCCGTGCGGGAGGCGATCGCGCAGAGCGACGCGCCGCCGCCGGTCTGGTTCAACGCCTCCACCGCGACCATCTACCGTCACGCCGAGGACCGCCCGATGACCGAGTCGACGGGGGAGCTCGGGACGGGCTTCTCGGTCGAGGTCGCGAAGGCCTGGGAGCGCGAGCTGTTCGAGGGGGATCTCCCCGGAACCCGACGCGTCGCCCTGCGGATGGCGATCGTGCTCGGCGACGGCAGCGCGCTCACGCCGCTGGTCAATCTGACCCGGTTCGGGCTGGGCGGTCCCCAGATCGACGGGCCGTGGTTCGCCACGACCGCGCGCCGCAATGCCGGGACGTTCCACGAGTTCCGGGCGCGTGGCGGCCGCCAGCGCTTCAGCTGGGTCCACATCGCCGACGTGCTCGGGGCGATCGAGTTCCTGCGCGGGCGGTCCGACCTCGACGGACCGGTCAACATCTCCGCGCCGAACCCGACGGACAACCGCACGCTGATGGCCGAGCTGCGCCGCCTGCTCGGCCGTCCGATCGGGCTGCCGGCCCACCGGTGGATGCTCGAACTCGGCTCCATCGCGATCCGGACGGAGACCGAGCTGGTGCTGAAAAGCCGCTGGGTCGTGCCCGAACGCCTGCTCGACGCGGGTTACACCTTCGCCTACCCGGACCTCGCGCCGGCGCTCCGCGACATCCTCTCCGACCGCGGCTTGCTGCACGCGTCCGCAGCCCGGTAGACTAGAACGTCACTTGTGTGACATCCCTATCCGCCTGCCGTTCGCGGAAACACATCAGAAGAACACCGCGACGGCCTGATTCCTGTCCATTACGGAGCACCCACTACATGACAACCGCAACGACCGACAAGGCACCCAAGCAGGTCGCCGTCAACGACATCGGATCTGCTGAGGACTTTCTTGCCGCGGTCGAAAAGACGCTGAAGTTCTTCAACGACGGAGACCTCATCGAAGGCACCGTCGTCAAGATCGACCGCGACGAGGTCCTCCTCGACGTCGGTTACAAGACGGAGGGCGTCATCCCCTCCCGTGAGCTTTCCATCAAGCACGACGTCGACCCCAGCGAGGTCGTCGAGGTCGGCGACACCGTCGAGGCACTCGTTCTCCAGAAGGAGGACAAGGAGGGTCGCCTCATCCTGTCCAAGAAGCGTGCGCAGTACGAGCGCGCCTGGGGCGATGTGGAGAAGATCAAGGAGGCCGACGGTGTCGTCACCGGTACGGTCATCGAGGTCGTCAAGGGCGGCCTGATCGTCGACATCGGCCTGCGCGGCTTCCTGCCGGCGTCGCTCATCGAGCTGCGCCGCGTCCGCGACCTCACCCCGTACCTGGGTCAGGAGATCGAGGCCAAGATCCTCGAGCTCGACAAGAACCGCAACAACGTGGTGCTCTCGCGCCGCGCGCTGCTGGAGCAGACCCAGTCGGAGTCCCGCACCACGTTCCTCAACAACCTGCACAAGGGCCAGGTCCGCAAGGGCGTCGTCTCGTCGATCGTCAACTTCGGTGCGTTCGTCGACCTCGGCGGCGTCGACGGTCTCGTCCACGTGTCGGAGCTCTCCTGGAAGCACATCGAGCACGCCTCCGAGGTCGTCGAGGTGGGCCAGGAGGTCACCGTCGAGATCCTCGAGGTCGACCTGGACCGCGAGCGCGTCTCGCTGTCGCTCAAGGCGACGCAGGAGGACCCGTGGCAGGTCTTCGCCCGCACCCACGCGATCGGTCAGGTCGCACCGGGTAAGGTCACCAAGCTGGTTCCGTTCGGTGCGTTCGTCCGCGTCGCGGACGGCATCGAGGGCCTCGTGCACATCTCGGAGCTGTCCGGCAAGCACGTCGAGCTGGCCGAGCAGGTCGTCTCGGTGGGCGACGAGGTGTTCGTCAAGGTCATCGACATCGACCTGGAGCGCCGCCGCATCTCGCTGAGCCTCAAGCAGGCCAACGAGGGCGTCGACCCCGAGGGCACCGAGTTCGACCCGGCCCTCTACGGCATGGTCACCGAGTACGACGACCAGGGCAACTACAAGTACCCGGAGGGCTTCGACCCGGAGACCAACGAGTGGAAGGAAGGCTTCGAGTCGCAGCGCGACGAGTGGGAGCAGCAGTACGCTGCCGCCCAGGCTCGTTGGGAGGCGCACAAGCGCCAGGTTGCGAAGGGCCTCGAGGAGGCTGCCGCCGACAGCGGCACGTCGACCTACACCTCCGACTCGGGCACCGGCGGAACCCTCGCCGACGACGAGTCGCTCGCGGCTCTGCGCGAGAAGCTCAGCTCCAACAACTGAGCATCCTCTGACGAGCGGCCGGTCCTTCGGGGCCGGCCGCTTCGTCGTTTCCGGTGATCCGGATGCATGACGCGCGCATGCGGTCGCCCTGCGTCGGCCTGGCTAGGCTGGGCACGTGCAGCTGATCGGACTCACGGGCGGGATCGCGTCCGGAAAATCGACCATCGCCTCCCGTCTCGCGTCGCACGGCGCCGTCGTGGTGGACGCCGACCGCATCGCCCGCGAGGTGGTCGAGCCGGGCACCCCGGCTCTGGCGGAGATCGCGCGCCGGTTCGGCGACGGGGTGATCGACGCCGACGGCCGTCTCGACCGCCCGGCGCTCGGCGCGATCGTCTTCGGCGACCCGGAGGCCCTCGCGGCCCTCAACGGCATCACGCACCCGGCCGTGCTGAAGGAGTCGACCGCACGGTTCCGGGCGGCCGCCGAGCGCGACCCGGACGCGATCGTGGTCTACGACGTCCCGCTGCTGGTGGAGTCGGCCAACGCGTACCCCTTCGACCGTGTCGTCGTCGCCCATGCCGACGAGCAGACGCGCGTCGACCGGCTCGTCCGGCTCCGCGGGATGGATCGCGCCGAGGCCGAGCGCCGCATCCGCTCGCAGGCCTCCGACGCCGAGCGCCTCGCCGTCGCCGACGTCGTGATCGACACCGGCGGGACGCTGGAGCACACCATCGAGCAGGTCGACGCGCTCTGGGACGAGCTGCGCCGGCCGGCGGGCTGACGCCGTTCCGCTGTGAGCGAGAGCGGGCCGCAGTGTCGGTGGTCCTTCCTAGACTGGGGACATGCTTCCCACGCGCTCCGTCCGTCCCTTCGAGGTCGTCAGCGAATACACACCGAGCGGCGACCAGCCGCAGGCGATCGCCGAGTTGTCGGCCCGCATCAACGCGGGTGAGACCGATGTGGTGCTGCTGGGCGCGACGGGTACCGGAAAGTCGGCGACCACAGCGTGGCTCATCGAGCAGGTGCAGCGCCCGACGCTGGTCCTCGCGCACAACAAGACGCTGGCGGCTCAGCTCGCCAACGAGTTCCGCGAGCTCCTGCCCAACAACGCCGTCGAGTACTTCGTCTCGTACTACGACTATTACCAGCCCGAGGCGTACGTGCCGCAGACGGACACCTTCATCGAGAAGGACTCGTCGATCAACGCCGAGGTCGAGCGGCTGCGGCACTCCACCACCAACTCGCTGCTGAGCCGGCGCGACGTGGTCGTGGTGTCGACGGTCTCGTGCATCTACGGCCTCGGTGCGGCGGAGGAGTATCTGGAGGCGATGGTCGCGCTGCAGGTGGGGCAGAACGTCGGCCGCGACGCCCTGATCCGCCGGTTCGTGAACATGCAGTACGAGCGCAACGACGTCGACTTCTCGCGCGGCAAGTTCCGCGTGCGCGGCGACACGATCGAGATCATCCCGGTCTACGAAGAGAACGCGATCCGCATCGAGCTGTTCGGCGACGAGATCGAAGCGCTCTACTCGCTGCACCCGTTGACCGGCAACGTGATCACGAAGATGGATGCGGTGTCCGTGTTCCCCGCGACGCACTACGCCGCGAGCCCGGCCACGATGCAGCGCGCGATCGGCACCATCCAGGAGGAGCTGCACGAGCGGCTGCAGGAGCTGGAGCGCGAGGGCAAGCTGCTCGAGGCACAGCGCCTGCGGATGCGCACCCAGTTCGACCTCGAGATGATGGAGCAGATCGGCTTCTGCTCGGGGATCGAGAACTACTCGCGCCACATCGACGGCCGCGCACCGGGCGAAGCCCCGCACTGCCTGCTCGACTACTTCCCGGACGACTTCCTCGTCGTAATCGACGAGTCGCACGTCACGGTTCCGCAGATCGGCGCCATGTACGAGGGCGACGCGTCCCGCAAGCGCACGCTGGTCGAGCACGGGTTCCGGCTGCCGAGCGCGCTCGACAACCGCCCGCTGAAGTGGAACGAGTTCAAGGACAGGGTCGGGCAGACCGTGTACCTCTCCGCGACGCCCGGCAAGTACGAGCTCGGCATCGCCGACGGCGTGGTCGAGCAGATCATCCGCCCCACCGGCCTCATCGATCCCGAGATCGTGGTCAAGCCGACGAAGGGCCAGATCGACGATCTGCTGGAGGAGATCCGCCTGCGGGTGGAGCGCGACGAGCGCGTGCTGGTCACGACGCTGACCAAGAAGATGGCGGAGGAGCTGACGGACTTCCTGGCCGAGGCCGGGGTCAGAGTGCGATACCTGCACTCGGATGTCGACACGCTGCGCCGGGTGGAGTTGCTGACCGAGCTCCGCGCGGGCGTGTACGACGTGCTGGTCGGCATCAACCTGCTGCGCGAAGGCCTCGACCTTCCGGAGGTGTCGCTCGTCGCCATCCTCGACGCCGACAAGGAGGGCTTCCTGCGATCCTCGACGTCGCTGGTGCAGACGATCGGGCGTGCGGCCCGCAACGTGTCCGGCCAGGTGCACATGTACGCGGACGTGCTCACCGACTCCATGAAGAGCGCGATCGAGGAGACCGACCGGCGGCGCGAGAAGCAGATCGAGTACAACCGGGTCAACGGCATCGATCCGACGCCGCTGCGCAAGCGGATCGCCGACATCACCGACGTGCTGGCGCGCGAGGAGGCGGACACCGCCCGGATGCTCGCCGGCCGGGAGCAGAAGCGCAAGAGCCCGACGCCGAATCTCCGCAACGGCGGCATCGCGGCACAGGGAGCGGCGGAGCTCGAGGGCCTGATCGCCGACCTCAACCAGCAGATGCTGGCCGCGGCGGGCGAGCTGAAGTTCGAGCTGGCCGCACGCCTGCGCGACGAGCTCTCCGATCTGAAGCGCGACCTGCGGCAGATGGAGAAGGCCGGGCACCTGGGCTGACCGGCGCCCGGCCGCACGGCCGGAAGGCGCGGTCAGGAGGCGCCGTCGGTCGTCCGTGCGGGTTACGGTGGCAGGGTGACCACGAAGACGGGCGGACGGCGGCGGTGGACGCTCGCCGTGGGCGTCGTGCTCGCGGCGGTCGTGCTCGTGGCGGTGGCGTTCCAGGGTGCGCCCCGGTTCAGCGGCCCGCGGATGTTCCTGCCGCCCGCGCCCGTCCGCTCCCAGGCTCCCGCACCCCAGCAGTCGGGCAGTCCGGAGCCGCGCGGCGTGCCGCACGAGGTCCGGATCGACCTGTCCTGGCTGCTGGTCGCGCTGGTGATCCTCGCCGTCGTGATCGGCCTGGCCCTGCTGTGGCGCCTCCGGCGACGAGCGGCACCGCCGCTCGAGCTGCCGCCGCTCGAGACGGTCGGGGTGGCCGAGACGTCCGAGACGCACGCGGACCAGGGCCCGGAGCCGGAGCCCGAGCAGGTGCGCCGCGGGCTGGAGCGAGCCGCCGAGGTGCTCGCCGAGCCGCGCGAGCCGCGTGACGCGATCGAGGCCGCCTGGGTGGGGCTGGAGGAGGGCGCAGCCGACTCGGGCGTCCGCCGCCTCCCCGCCGAGACGCCCGCGGAGTTCGCCGCCCGCGTCGTCGCGCGCGTCGCGGCCGACCGCGACGCGGCGTCCCGGTTCCTCGCCCTGTACCTCCGAGCACGGTTCAGCAGCGCACCGGTGACCGCCGCCGATGTCGCAGCCGCCCGCGCGGCGGTCGAGGCGCTGCGCGCGTCCTGGAGCGTCGGCTCCGCCGCCGGGTCGCGCGCTCGGGACGGCGGCCGCGGATGAACGCGCGCGTGTCGGGCCGCGCCGAGCGCGCCGCACAGCGCCGGGACGACCGGCCGGCGCCCGTGCCGCGCGGGAGGCGGTTGCCGCCGCGGATGCTGCGCCGTCTCATCCTCAGTGCGCTGCTGGGTCTCGCGATCGGCCTGACGGCGTGGTCGCTGGGGATGGACGAGGCCCACGCCGCCGGCCTCGGCGTCGCCGCTTTCGCCTTCTCGGCCTGTCTCTCGGCCCTGGGCGAAGCCGCGGACCTGACCTGGGAGCAGTCGGCGCCGCCACCCCGGCCGGGATCGCGGCGCGACATCGTCGCCCTCGGCTGGTCGTTCGGCTCCCGCGGAGGACGCGCATCGCCCGAGGGCCTGCGCGCGCTGCGGGCGGTCGCCGAACGTGCGCTCAGCCTGCGCGGACTCGACCTGGAGGATCGGGCGGCGGATGCGCAGATCGAGGCGCTCCTCGGCGCGGACGTGCTCGCCCTCCTCCGTCGGGGCTCGGCGGTCACCTCGCCTCGGACCGCTCAGATCGCCGCCGTCCTGGACCGGCTCGAACGCCTGGTCTCCGCCACCCGCTCGTCCACCGCCGGCTCGTCCACCGCCGGCCTGTCCACCGCCCGCTCGTCCACCGCCCACTCGCTCGAGGAGCCGCCCCGTGCCCGCTGATCACAACGCCGCATCCACGCCGTCTGCCTTCACGACGTCCGCACCCACCCCGCCTCCGGCCCCGCTGCCCGTGGCCGAGGTCGCACGGCTGGGCGCAGACGTCCTGGAGCGGGTCGGCAGCGTCGTGGTCGGGATGCGCGGCCCGCTGCGGATCGCGTTCGCCACGATCCTCGCGGGCGGCCACGTGCTGTTCGAGGACGTCCCCGGCCTCGGCAAGACCCTCGCCGCGCGGAGCATCGCCGCGGCCGTCGGGCTGGACTTCCGCCGGCTGCAGTGCACGCCGGACCTGCTGCCGTCCGACATCACCGGGTCGTTCGTCTACGTTCCGAGCAGCGGCGACTTCGAGTTCCGTCCCGGTCCCGTCTTCACCGGGCTGTTCCTCGCCGACGAGATCAACCGCACGTCGCCGAAGACGCAGTCGGCTCTGCTGGAGGCGATGGCCGAGGGGCAGGTCTCGGTCGAGGGCCGCAGCTTCCCGCTCCCGACGCCCTTCCACGTCGTCGCGACGGCGAATCCGATCGAGTCGGAGGGCACCTACGCACTACCCGAGGCGCAGCTCGACCGGTTCATGGTGCGTCTCGCCGTCGGCTACCCGGACGAGGCGGGCGAGTCGCGCGTCCTGCTGTCCCGCGTGGCCCGGCGGCACGAGGTCGCAACGGTCGAGGCCGTGATCGACTCCGCGACGCTCGCGGCGATGCAGGCGGGGGTGGAGTCGGTGGACGTGGATGCGGACATCGCCGCGTACTGCGTCCGCCTCGCCGCGGCCACCCGCAGGCACCGGTCCGTCGAAGTGGGCGCGTCGCCGCGCGGGTCGCAGGGGCTCCTCCTCGTCGCGCGGGCCCTGGCCGTCCTCGACGGGCGCGACTTCGTCATCCCCGACGACGTCAAGGCCGTCGCCGTCCCGGTGCTCGCCCACCGGCTCACCCTGACCGTGCAGGCGTGGACGGGCGGCGTGCGGGCGGAGCAGGTCGTCGCCGAGGTGGTCAACACCGTGCCGGGGCCTCCGGCCGTCGGCACGGCCGTGCGCGGAGGCGCGGACGCGTCCGAGCCGGCGCAGGACGGCAGCGTGCGGTGATCGAGCGCGCCGCCACGACGACGCGGGCCCGGTGGATGCCGAGCCCGGCTGTCGCCGGCGCCATCGTGGTCGGAGTGGTGGGTGTCGCCGCCGCCTTCGTGATGTCGCGGTTCGAGCCGGCGCTTGTCGGCATCCCACTGCTGCTCTGCGCGGCCTGGGACTGGGACCGCAGGCCGGCGGCGGTCGAGACCCCCGGACGGCCCGAGACCACGGAGGGTGCGGCTCCCGCGCCGACGGAGGCACGGGACGACGCCGTGGACATCACCACCGCGGTGACGACGCACGCAGGCGGTGACGGCGATGCAGCCGGGCGCGTCGGTGGCACGGCCATCGACATCCTCGTCGCCGCCTCCGCGACGCAGCGCCCGGACGCCCTGCACCTGCGGCTGGGCCTCGGCGGCGCCGCGCCCGTGGATGCGGTGGTCACTCCGCGGGCCGCCGCCGAGCTGCGGAGCGCGGTCCCGATCGTCCACTCCGGGCCGCAGCGCGTCGCGGCGGTGGAGGTGCGGGCCATCGGAGCGGATGCGGCCTGGGTGAGCCTCCCCTCCGACGAGGCCGGGGTCGAGCGGGTGGTGCGCCCGCGGCGCGCGCCGCTGCGCAGCCTGCCGCTGCCCGCGCGGCTGCTCGGGCTGACCGGCCAGCACATCTCCACCCGCCCCGGGGACGGGGGCGAGTTCCGCGACATCGACCTGTTCCATCCCGGCGACCGTCTGCGGCGCATCGACTGGAAGGCGACGGCGCGTGCCGGGCGCGGTGCCGACCTGTACGTCCGGCGCACGACGGCGACCTCCGACGCGGCCGTGCACCTGGTGCTGGACGCGCGCGACGACGTCAGCGCCGTCGTCGCCGACTGGCCGCGTGCCTACCCCCGGCCGTCCGTGTCGTCGCTCGATCTCGCCCGGGAGGCCGCCTCCTCGCTCGCCGCCGCATACGCCGGTGCGGCGGACCGGGTCGGCTTCGACGACCTGGGGGAGCCGCGACGCGTCCTCCCTCCGCGGCCCGGGGCGCGCCACAGGGAGCGTGTGCTGCGTGCGATCGAGGCGACCGCGGCGAACGGGGCGCCGTTCACGCGGGTCCGTTCCCCGCGGCTGGCGCCAGGGTCGATCGTGTTCGTGCTGTCGACCTTCCTCGACGACCAGCCCGTCGCGCTCGCCCTCACCTGGCGCGCCGCCGGGCACCGGGTGATCGCCGTCGACGTGCTTCCCGCGCGGGATGGGCGGGAACTGCCTGCGCGCGACCGTCTGGCCCTGCGCGCCATCGAGCTGGAGCGCGCTCTGCGGCTCGAACAGCTGCAGGCGGGCGGCGTCGAGCTGCTCGTCTGGCAGGATCCGGCGCTGCGCGAGGCGGCCCTGCGCGCGCTGGCCTCCGGGCCGGGGCGCGTCTCGGGGCGGGGGAGACGGTGAGCCGCGACGGCGGTCGGCTGCCGGCCGGCTCCACCACAGCGGAGGAGCCGTCGGCCCCGGCTCCGGTGCTCGGACTGTTCACGGTCCCCGCCTGGTCGGTGCGCGCGCTGTTCGCCGCGATCGCGCTGCCCCTCGTGCTGGTGGGTGTGCCCGAGGGCCCGTGGACGGTCATCGCGGCCGTCCTCGTCGGCGTCTCGGTGTGGCGACCGCGCTGGCTCACCGCGTGGGTGCTGATCGGCGCGCTGCTGCTGTCATCCCTGGCGGGGCCCGGCACGCTGACGCCCCGGCTGCTCGCCGTGATCGCCGGAGCGCACGCCATGCATCTGCTGGCCGGGTGGATGCTCGCGCTGCCCGCCGCGGCGCGCCTGCAGCCGACGGTGCTGCTTCCCTCGCTCCGCCGGTTCGCCATCGTCCAGGCGCCGGTCCAGCTCGCCACGGTCGTGCTGCTCCTTCTCCGCGGCGGTGCGGGCGGTGGAGCCGCCGGCCCGGACGTCCCGATCCTCGCGGTCGTCTCCGGGCTCGCTCTCGCGGCGCTCGTCGGACTCCTGCTCCCCGCGCTCCTCCGGCGCGCACCGCGCTGAGCGACGGCCCGCGACCGTCGCATCCGCCGTGGAGGGTTGGAATGTCGGTGGTCGCGCCTAGACTCGCGCCTGCACGGGATCACGGTGCCGTCCAGGGTAGAATCGAACACACGTTCGACCTGGCGAACGGGTGCGCGGTGGGCGAACAGCCCCGATTTCCCAGCACGGATGGCGGAGAATAGAGCGAGTGAGCAGCGGACGAGTGAACAGCGATCGGGTCGACGGGGAGTCCGGCAACATCAGCAGAGTGACGGGGTCGCACCTCAGCGTGCGTGGAGCGCGCGTGCACAACCTGCACAACGTCGACCTCGAGATCCCGCGCGACTCGATGGTCGTCTTCACCGGTCTGTCGGGTTCGGGCAAATCGTCGCTCGCGTTCGACACGATCTTCGCGGAGGGGCAGCGCCGCTACGTCGAGTCGCTGTCGGCCTATGCGCGTCAGTTCCTCGGCCAGGTCGACCGGCCGGACGTCGACTTCATCGAGGGCTTGAGCCCGGCGGTGTCCATCGACCAGAAGTCGACCAACCGCAACCCGCGGTCGACGGTCGGCACGATCACCGAGATCTACGACTACATGCGCCTGCTGTGGGCGCGCATCGGCGTCCCGCACTGTCCGATCTGCGGTGAGCGCATCCAGCGCCAGACCGTCCAGCAGATCGCCGACCAGCTCATGGAGCTGGAGGCCGGCACCCGGTACATGGTCGTCAGCCCCGTCGTCTCGCAGAAGAAGGGCGAGTTCGTCGACCTCTTCAAGGAGCTGGCGGCGAGCGGGTACTCCCGCGCCCTCGTCGACGGCGAGCAGGTGCAGCTCTCCGACCCGCCGACGCTGAAGAAGCAGTACAAGCACGACATCTCGGTCGTCGTCGACCGCCTCGTCGCCGGGCCGGACATCCTGGGCCGGCTGACGGACTCGCTGGAGACCGCGCTCCGCCTGACCGACGGCCTCGTGCAGGTCAACTACGTCGACCGCGAGGGCCCGGCCGCCTGGCAGAATTTCAGCGAGAAGCTGTCGTGCCCCAACGGTCACCCGATCCAGCTGACGGAGATCGAGCCGCGCACCTTCTCGTTCAACGCCCCGTTCGGCGCGTGCCCCGAGTGCTCCGGCCTCGGAACCCGCATGTCGGTCGACGAGGAGCTCCTGCTCGGCGACGACGAGCTCAGCATCGCCGAGGGCGTCATCGTCCCGTGGACCACGCAGGGCAAGGGCCTCTTCAACTACTACGAGAAGCTGCTCGACGGCCTCGCCCGCGACCTCAAGTTCTCGCTCAAGACGCCGTGGAAGAAGCTTCCGGCCAACGTGCGGGAGGCCGTTCTGCGCGGCGACAACTTCGAGGTCAAGGTGCGGTGGAAGAACCGCTACGGCCGCGAGATGTCCTACACCTCCGGCTTCGAGGGTGTCGTGCCCTACATCGAGCGCCAGTACCTGCAGGCCGAGACGGACACGCAGCGTGCCCGCTGGTCCGAGTACCTGCGCGAGGTCCCCTGCCCGGTCTGCGGCGGCAAGCGGCTCAAGCCCGAGGTCCTCGCCGTGCTCGTGCACGGCAAGAGCATCGCGGACGCCTCCCTGCTGAGCCTGAGCGACGCCCGCTCGTTCATGGAGAAGCTGCACCTGACGGAGCGCGAGCAGAAGATCGGCGCGCAGGTGCTGCGCGAGATCAAGGTCCGCCTCGACTTCCTCATCCAGGTCGGCCTCAGCTACCTCGATCTGGCGCGCGCCGCGGGAACGCTCTCGGGCGGCGAGGCGCAGCGCATCCGTCTGGCGACCCAGATCGGCTCCGGCCTGACCGGCGTGCTGTACGTGCTCGACGAGCCGAGCATCGGCCTGCACCAGCGCGACAACCGGCGGCTCATCGACACGCTGGTCGCCCTGCGCGACCTCGGCAACACCCTGATCGTCGTCGAGCACGACGAGGACACCATCCGCACCGCCGACTGGATCGTCGACATCGGCCCGGGCGCCGGCGTCAACGGCGGCCACGTCGTGCACTCCGGCTCGTACGACGACCTGCTCGCCAACACCGACTCGCTGACCGGCGACTACCTCGCCGGGCGACGCGAGATCCCGATCCCGTCGAAGCGACGCAAGATCGACAAGAAGCGGATGATCCGCGTGGTGGATGCGGAGGCCAACAACCTGAAGAAGGTGACGGTCGACTTCCCGCTCGGCACGTTCGTGGCGGTGACCGGCGTCTCCGGCTCCGGCAAGTCGTCGCTCGTCAACGACATCCTGTACCGGGTGATGGCCAACAAGCTCAACGGCGCCCGCAAGGTGCCGGGCAAGCACCGCACCGTCACGGGGCTCGAGAACCTCGACAAGGTCGTGCATGTCGATCAGGCGCCGATCGGCCGGACGCCGCGGTCGAACCCGGCCACCTACACGGGCGTGTTCGACCGCATCCGCACCCTGTTCGCCGAGACGCCGGAGGCGAAGGCCCGCGGCTACCTGCCCGGCCGGTTCAGCTTCAACGTCAAGGGCGGACGCTGTGAGGCGTGCTCGGGCGACGGCACGATCAAGATCGAGATGAACTTCCTGCCCGACGTCTATGTGGCGTGCGAGGTGTGCGGGGGAGCCCGGTACAACCGCGACACCCTCTCCGTGCATTACAAGGGCAAGAACATCGCCGAGGTGCTCGACATGCCGATCAGCGAGGCGGCGGAGTTCTTCAAGCCGATCTCGGCCATCCACCGCTTCCTGCAGACCCTCGTCGACGTCGGCCTCGGCTACGTCCGGCTCGGGCAGAGCGCGACGACCCTCTCCGGCGGAGAGGCGCAGCGCGTGAAGCTCGCGACCGAGCTGCAGCGGCGCTCCAACGGCCGCAGCGTGTACGTGCTCGACGAGCCGACCACCGGGCTCCACTTCGAGGACGTCCGCAAGCTGCTGCTGGTGCTGAACGGGCTGCTCGACAAGGGCAACACGGTGATCGTCATCGAGCACAACCTCGACGTCATCAAGTCGGCCGACTGGATCATCGACATGGGTCCGGAGGGCGGCGCCGGCGGCGGCGAGGTCATCGCGACGGGGACCCCCGAGAAGGTCGCGGAGACCCCGGGCAGCCACACCGGCTTCTTCCTCAAGGAGATCCTGCAGGGCGAGTCCGCCCGGGGCGCCGCGTAAGAGGCGCGATGGCAGACACCGTCAGCTACCGGCCGAAGGCCGGCGAGATCCCGACGCAGCCCGGGGTGTACCGGTTCCGCGACAAGAACCGGCGGGTGCTCTACGTGGGCAAGGCGAAGAACCTGCGCGCGCGGCTGAGCAACTACTTCCAGCCGCTCCGCAGCCTCCACGAGCGCACCCGCCGCATGGTCACCACCGCGGCGAGCGTCGAGTGGACGGTCGTGGGCACCGAGTACGAGGCCCTCCAGCTGGAGTACACCTGGATCAAGGAGTTCAACCCGCCCTTCAACGTCAAGTTCCGGGACGACAAGACGTACCCGTACCTGGCCGTGACGCTGGGCGACCGCATCCCGCGGGTCATGATCACGCGCAACCGCAACATCAAGGATGCGCGCTACTTCGGGCCGTACACCAAGGTCTGGGCGATCCGCGAGACGGTCGACCTGATGCTCAAGGCCTTCCCGATGCGGAGCTGCTCCGACGGCGTGTACCGCCGCGCCGAGCTCACCGGGAGGCCGTGCCTCCTCGGCGACATCGGCAAGTGCGCTGCTCCCTGCGTCGGCCGGATCTCGCCGGGCGACCACAAGTCGCTCGCCATCGACTTCGCCTCGTTCATGGCCGGGAACGACAGCGGCTACCTGCGCGATCTGAACGAGAAGATGAAGCAGGCGGCCGGCACGATGGACTACGAGGCCGCCGCTCGTCACCGGGACGCCATCCAGGCTCTCGAGGGCGTGCTCGGCAAGAGCGCCGTCGTCCTTCCGGAGAACATCGACGCCGACGTCTTCGGCATCGCGCACGACGAGCTCGCCGCGGCCGTGCAGCAGTTCATCGTGCGCGCGGGCCGCGTCCGCGGTGTGCGCAGCTGGGTGGTCGACAAGGAGCTCGACATGGAGCTCGGCGAGCTAGTCGAGACCGTCGTCCAGAACGCGTACGACGGGCCGGACGCGCCACCGCGCGAGATCATCGTGCCCGAGCTGCCGGAGGACACCGCGGAGCTCGAGCAGTGGCTCACCCAGCGACGCCGGGAGACGCCCGACCCGTCCGCCGCCCGGGGCCGCCTGACGGGCCGCGTCGAACTGCGCACCGCGCAGCGCGGCGACAAGGCCGCGATCGCGCAGACGGTCGAGATGAACGCGAAGAACGCGCTCATCCTCTACAAGACCCGGCGCAGCTCCGACTTCGTGGCGCGGTCGAAGGCGCTCAACGACATCCAGGACGCCCTCGGCATGGACCACGCCCCGCTCCGGATGGAGTGCTACGACGTGTCGCACCTCAGCGGAACGAACATCGTCGCGTCGATGGTCGTCTTCGAGGACGGCCTGCCCCGCAAGGACCAGTACCGGCGGTTCAGCATCCCCGAGTCGACGGACGACACGGAGTCGATCTACCAGGTCATCACGCGCCGGCTGGCCTATCTGAAGGATGCGCCCGCCGGCGCGGGCTCACCGGTGATCGAGGACTCCGCGGCCGACGAGGAGACGGCGCTCGACGCGGAGGGCGCGGCCGGCGCCGACCAGATCGTGGACGCGGCCGAGGGCCGCCGCCGCAAGTTCTCCTACCCGCCGAACCTGCTCATCGTGGACGGAGGGCAGCCCCAGGTCGCCGCGGCCAAGCGCGCGCTGGACGAGTCCGGGGTCACCGGCATCCAGCTCGCGGGCATCGCGAAGCGCCTGGAGGAGATCTGGCTGCCGGATTCCGACTTCCCGGTGATCCTTCCGCGCAACAGCGACGCGCTGTTCCTCATCCAGCGCTTGCGCGACGAGGCACACCGGTTCGCGATCACCTACCAGCGGGCACGCCGGAAGCGCGACATCGGGACGGTGCTCGGCGAGATCCCCGGCCTCGGCCCGTCGCGGGTCAAGGAGCTGCTGAAGCACTTCGGCTCCGTGACCCAGCTGCGGAAGGCGACGCCCGAGCAGATCGCCGAGGTGCGCGGGGTCGGCCCGACCCTCGCGACGGCGATCTTCGAGCGACTCTCCGAGGGCGGCAGTCGCTAGGCTGGGGGCACACCACAACGGAGGAGACCGGACGATGGCCACCGACGGCGACACAGTCGCAAACGCCGAGCAGCAGGAAGTCCTCATCGTCACCGGGATGTCGGGCGCCGGCCGCTCGACGGTCGCCAATGCGCTGGAGGACCTCGACTGGTACGTCGTGGACAACCTCCCTCCGCAGATGCTGCGCCCGCTGATCGAACTCGCGAACCGCGCGGAGTCGGGTCTTCCGCGCATCGCCGCGGTCGTCGACGTGCGCGGACGCAACTTCTTCTCCGACCTGCGGGAGATGATCCAGAGCCTCCGCGAGGGCACCAAGGTGCGCGTGCTGTTCCTCGAGGCCTCGGACGCGGTGCTGGTCCGCCGGTTCGAGCAGGTGCGCCGGCCGCACCCGCTGCAGGGCGACGGCACCATCCTCGACGGCATCTCCGCGGAACGGACGCGGCTGCGCGAGATCCGGGAGTCGAGCGACATCATCGTCGACACCACGGATCTCAACATCCACCAGCTGGCGACCAACATCACCGACACGTTCGCGGCGGAGGACACGGCCGACGTGCAGGTGACGGTCATGAGCTTCGGGTTCAAGTACGGGCTGCCGGCCGACGCCGACATGGTGGCCGACGCGCGCTTCCTCCCCAACCCGTTCTGGAACCCCGAGCTGCGGCCGCACACGGGGCTGGAGGAGGTCGTCCGCGACTACGTGCTGGCGCAGGACGGGGCCGAGGAGTTCGTCCAGGGGTACGTCTCCGCGCTCCGCCCGATCATGTCCGGATACCAGCGCGAGAACAAACGTCACGCTCTGATCGCGATAGGCTGCACTGGCGGAAAGCACCGGTCCGTCGCGATTGCGGAAGAGCTCGCGGCGCGGTTGCGGAGTTTCCCCGGTCTGTCGGTCAACACCAAGCACCGCGACCTCGGCCGTGAATGATCACGGCCTTCCCCTCCACGGCATCACCCCTGCCTTGAGACAGTAAGGAATCCGATTGGCTCTCACCGCCGACGTCAAGGACGAGCTCACGAAGGTCGAGGTCAGCAAGACCACGGTCCGGGCAGCAGAACTGGCCACCATCCTCCGGTTCTCGGGCGGTCTGCACCTGATCGGCGGCCGCATCGCGGTCGAGAGCGAGCTCGACACCCCCGAGCTCGCCCGGCGGGTGCGCAAGGACCTCGCCGAGCTGTACGGCGTCCGCAGTGAGGTGTCCGTCATCTCCGCGTCGGGCCTGCGCCGCAGCAGCCAGTACCTGGTGCGCGTGCTCGACGGCGGCGAGACGCTCGCCCGCCAGACCGGCCTGCTGGATGCGCGGCGCCGGCCGATCCGCGGCCTCCCGAACCGTCTGACCACCGGCTCGCGCGACGAGCTCGCCGCCGTGTGGCGCGGAGCCTTCCTCGCGCACGGCTCGCTGACCGATCCCGGCCGCTCCGCCGCCCTCGAGGTGACCTGCCCCGGCAACGAGGCCGCCATGGCCCTCGTCGGCGCGGCCGGTCGCCTCGGCATCTCGGCCAAGGCCCGCGAGGTGCGCGGTGTGCACCGTGTCGTCATCCGCGACGGCGAGGCGATCAGCGCCATGCTCGTCGCGATGGGCGCGGCGCAGACCGTCGCCAACTGGGAGGAGCTGCGGCAGCGCCGCGAGGTGCGCGCCAACGCCAACCGGCTGGTCAACTTCGACGACGCGAACCTGCGGCGGTCGGCCCAGGCCGCCGTCGCCGCGTGCGCCCGGGTGGAGCGCGCCCTCGAGATCCTCGGCCCCGAGGTTCCGCAGCACCTGCGCTACGCGGGGGAGCTGCGCCTCGCGCACCGCGACGCCAGCCTCGACGAGCTCGGCCACCACGCCGACCCGCCGATGACGAAGGACGCGGTGGCCGGCCGCATCCGCCGCCTGCTGGCCATGGCGGACAAGCGCGCAAGCGACCTCGGCATCCCCGGCACGGAGGCGAGCCTCCCCGCCGATCTGGACGAGGTGTAAGTTTCGACAGGGAACGTGCGGCCGGAAGGAAGCATCCGACGGCCGCCCGGGTTGCCCTTACCAGACTCGACGAGTCGCTCGAATCACAACAACAGTGGAGATGAGTAATGGCTGACTACACGCTGCCGGACCTTCCGTACGACTACTCGGCTCTTGAGCCGAACATCAGCGGACGGATCATGGAGCTGCATCACGACAAGCACCACAAGACGTACGTGGACGGTGCGAACACCGCGATCGCCAAGCTGGCCGAGGCGCGCGACGCCGACGACCTGACCTACGTCAACAAGCTCGAGAAGGACCTCGCGTTCAACCTCGCCGGCCACGTCAACCACACCGTGTTCTGGAACAACCTCTCCCCGGACGGCGGCGACAAGCCGACCGGCGAGCTGGCCGCCGCGATCGACGAGTTCTTCGGATCGTTCGACAAGTTCCGCGCCCACTTCACGGCGTCGGCGCTCGGCATCCAGGGCTCCGGCTGGTCGATCCTCGCCTGGGACTCGCTCGGCCAGAAGCTCATCATCGAGCAGCTGTACGACCACCAGGGCAACCTCGCCGCTGCGACCGTCCCGCTCCTGATGCTCGACATGTGGGAGCACGCCTTCTACCTCGACTACGTCAACGTGAAGGCCGACTACGTGAAGGCGTTCTGGAACATCACCAACTGGGGCGATGTCGACGCCCGCTTCGTCCGGGCGCGTGAGAAGACCGCGGGTCTGCTGCTACTGTCGTAGGCGGGTGGGCGTCCCGGGAGGGAACCCTCCCGGGACGCCGCCGTCCGCAATCAACACCTGACAAAGTGCGCCGTCCGGCGCCCATCGAGTAACTGGAGACATCTGTGTCCGTAAAGATCGGAATCAACGGGTTCGGTCGCATTGGTCGTAACTACCTGCGCGCGGCCCTGGCGAAGGGCAGCGACCTCGAGATCGTCGCGGTGAACGACCTCACCGACAACAAGACGCTCGCGCACCTGCTCAAGTACGACTCCATCACGGGCCGGCTCGACGCCACCGTGGAGCTCGATGGCGACAACATCGTCGTCAACGGCAAGCCGATCAAGGTCCTCGCCGAGCGCGACCCTGCCAACCTCGGCTGGGGCGACCTGGGCGTCGACATCGTCATCGAGTCGACCGGCCGCTTCACCAAGGCGGACGACGCGCGCAAGCACATCGAGGCGGGCGCCAAGAAGGTCATCATCTCCGCGCCGGCGACGGGCGAGGACGCCACGTTCGTCATGGGTGTGAACGAGCACCTCTACGACCCCGCGTCGCACAACATCATCTCCAACGCGTCCTGCACCACGAACTGCCTCGCGCCGCTCGCCAAGGTGTTCAACGACGAGTTCGGCATCGAGCGCGGTCTGATGACCACGGTCCACGCCTACACCGCCGACCAGAACCTGCAGGACGGCCCGCACTCCGACCTGCGCCGTGCCCGCGCCGCCGCGATCAACATCGTCCCGACCTCCACCGGTGCGGCGAAGGCCATCGGCCTCGTCCTCCCGGAGCTGAAGGGCAAGCTCGACGGCTTCGCGCTGCGCGTCCCCGTCCCCACCGGCTCCATCACCGACCTGACGGTCACCGCCTCTCGCCCGGTCACGGTCGACGAGGTCAAGGCGGCGTACAAGAAGGCCGCAGAGGGCCCGCTCAAGGGCATCCTCAAGTACACCGAGGACGAGATCGTCTCCACCGACATCGTGTCCGACCCGCACTCCTCGATCTTCGATTCGGGTCTGCTGCGCGTCATCGGCGACCAGGTGAAGCTCTCGAGCTGGTACGACAACGAGTGGGGCTACTCCAACCGTCTCGTCGACCTGACCGAGTACGTCGCCGAGCGCCTCTAAGCGCAGGGAACCGACGTGACGCTCCGCACTCTCGACTCACTCGGTTCGCTCGCCGGCAAGCGGGTCGTCGTCCGCTGTGATCTCAACGTCCCCCTCGAGGGGTCGAAGATCACGGACGACGGTCGCGTGCGAGCGTCGATTCCCACGCTGAACGCCCTGATCAACCAGGGCGCGAAGGTGGTCGTCATCTCCCACCTGGGACGCCCGGAGGGCGCCCCCGATGCGAAGTACAGCCTGGCGCCGGTGGCCCAGCGGCTCTCCGAGCTGCTGGGCGCGCCAGTGACCTTCGCCAAGGACACCGTCGGCGGCGGGGCCCAGGAGGCCGTGGACGGCCTGAAGGACGGCGACGTCGCCCTGCTGGAGAACCTCCGCTTCAACCAGGGGGAGACCTCGAAGGACGAGGCAGAGCGCCGCGCCTTCGCCGAGAAGCTGGCCGCCTTCGGCGATGCCTTCGTCTCGGACGGCTTCGGCGTCGTGCACCGCAAGCAGGCGAGCGTCTACGAGCTCGCCCAGCTGCTGCCGAGCGCGGCCGGGACGCTGATCCAGGCCGAGCTCGAGGTGCTCGACCGGCTGACCGAGAACCCGGAGCGGCCGTACGCGGTCGTCCTCGGCGGCTCGAAGGTCTCCGACAAGCTCGGTGTCATCGGTCACCTGCTGCCGAAGGTCGATTCGCTCCTCATCGGCGGCGGGATGCTGTTCACCTTCCTCGCGGCGAAGGGCATGAAGGTCGGATCGAGCCTGCTCGAGGCCGACCAGATCGACACCGTGAAGGGCTACCTGGCGAAGGCCGAGGAGCTCGGCGTCGAGCTGGTGCTCCCGCGCGATGTGGTGGTGGCCTCGAAGTTCGGCGCCGACGCGGAGCACGTGGTGCGCCCGGTGGACGCGATCGAGGACACCGACTGGGGCGAAAAGGGCCTCGGCCTCGACATCGGACCGGAGACGGCCGAGCTGTTCTCGGAGTACGTCCGCGCAGCGCGCACCGTGTTCTGGAACGGCCCGATGGGCGTGTTCGAGCTGGCGCCGTTCGCGGCGGGCACGAAGGCGGTCGCGCAGGCGCTCACCGAGGTGGACGGCCTCAGCGTCGTCGGCGGCGGCGACTCGGCAGCGGCCGTGCGTGCGCTCGGCTTCCGCGACGACCAGTTCGGTCACATCTCGACGGGCGGAGGCGCGAGCCTCGAGTTCCTCGAAGGCAAGCGACTCCCCGGACTGGAGGTCCTCGGATGGCAGCAGTGAGCCCAACGGTGCGGCGCGTGCCGCTCATCGCCGGCAACTGGAAGATGAACCTGGACCACCTCCAGGCGATCGCGTTCGTGCAGAAGCTCGCGTGGACGCTGAAGGATGCGAACCACGACTTCTCGGCCGTGGAGGTGGCGGTGTTCCCGCCGTTCACCGACCTGCGGAGCGTCCAGACGCTGGTGGCGGCCGACAAGCTGCCGCTCGCGTTCGGCGGGCAGGACGTCTCGGAGCACGAGTCCGGCGCATACACGGGCGAGATCTCGGCGGCGTTCCTCGAGGCGCTGGAGTCGCGGTACGTCATCATCGGGCACTCGGAGCGCCGTACGCTGCACGCCGAGACCGACGAGCAGGTCGCCGGCAAGGTGGCTGCGGCGATCGCGCACAACATCGCCCCGATCATCTGCGTGGGGGAGACCGCGGAAGACCTGGAGACCCACGGCGCGAGCGCCGTCCCGGTCGCCCAGCTCCGTGCAGCGCTGTCGCGAGTCGACTCGGCCGCCGACTTCGTGGTGGCGTACGAGCCGGTCTGGGCCATCGGCTCCGGCCAGGCCGCCACGCCCGAGCAGGCGGAGCAGGTCGCCGCTGCGCTGCGAGCGGTGATCGCCGAGGTCCTGGGCGACGATGTCGCGGGCAAGACGCGAATCCTCTACGGCGGTTCGGTGAAGTCGGGCAACATCGCCGGCTTCATGCGCGAGCCGAACGTGGACGGCGCCCTGGTGGGCGGCGCGAGCCTCGACGTGAACGAGTTCGCCGCGATCGTCCGGTACCAGAAGCACGTCGGCCTCTGACGGCTCCCGCCGGTTATACTGGTCGTTGGTCTTCCCGGGCGCGGCCCGGACGCTCCCCGAAAGGTTCCACGTGCTGATTCTCCAGGTCGTCCTGCAGGTGCTGCTCGGCATCACCAGCCTCCTGCTGACACTGCTCATCCTGCTGCACAAGGGTCGCGGCGGCGGTCTGTCCGACATGTTCGGCGGTGGTGTGACGTCCAACCTGGGTGCGTCCGGTGTCGCCGAGCGCAACCTGAACCGCATCACCGTGATCCTGGGCCTGATCTGGATCACCTGCATCGTCGTGCTCGGTCTGATCACGAAGTTCAGCGCGTAAGCGCACACTGAAGAAGGAGAGACTGCATGGCATCCGGAGGCAGTGCAATCCGCGGCTCGCGCGTCGGCGCAGGCCCCATGGGCGAGCAGGACCGCGGTTTCCACGCGGACCGCGTCGCGATCTCGTACTGGGACGCGCTCGGCAACGAGACGGTCCGGTACTTCGCGGCGAACCTCCCCGAGGAGGAGATCCCCGACATCATCGACTCGCCGTCGACGGGCCTGCCCGCCGGCCGCGACAAGGAGAACCCGCCGTCGGTCGCCAAGACGGAGCCCTACAAGACGCACCTCGCGTACGTGAAGGAGCGCCGCAGCGAGGAGGAGGCCGAGCAGCTGCTCGAGGACGCCCTCAACCAGCTGCGCGCCCGCCGGGGTCGTCCGACCACGAACTGAGTCATCTCAGGAAGGCCGTCCACCTGCGGGTGGGCGGCCTTCGTCGTTCACTGCCCGTCGGCGGATCGCGGTTCTCACGCTGCCGTGCAGAGCCGCGATGCGGCGCACATCCCGGGACTAGACTGCGGGGCATGCGGGGAGCACGGGACGAGCAGGCGGACACGCCGCGCGCCCTCGGTGACGAGGTCGGCCGGTTGAGCCTGCTGGCGCTCCTGGGAGAGGCCGTGGACGCCGCCGAGAAGGCGGACGTCCTGCTCGCGCGCTGCGACGACATCGACGCGACGACGGCGGCGGATGCGCGTCTGGCGCTTCGGCTGCGGGTGTCGTTCGCGGAACTGCAGCGCTGGATCGACGAACTCGACCTCGCCGGCCGGGAGGCGGAGGTGCGGGACGAGGCGGCGCGGCTCCTCGCGTTCTACCTGCACCTGCTGACGCACGCGTTCGATCGTCGCATCGCCGCGGCAGGGCACGACCGGCGTGCGATCCGACGTCGCGGACCGCTGACCGGAGCGCCCTGCGCGCGGCTGGACGCGCTGCGGGAGCGGGTCAGTAGCTGGGTGCGATGAGGTTCTCGGGAACGTCGACCGCCGCATCCTTGTCCACGAAGAACACGGTGCGCTTGCGACCCTTCGCCCCCGCGACCGGGACCTCGGTGTAGCTGGCGCCGGCGAGGGCGAGGCCGAGGGCGCTGGCCTTGTCTGTGCCGGACAGCACGAGCCAGATCCGGTCGGAGGAGTTGATCACCGGGCGGGTGAGGCTCAGCCGCTGCGGCGGCGGCTTCGGCGAGTCGCGCTCGGCGATGACCGACGCCTTCTCCTCGCGGATCCCCGGACGGTCGGGGAACAGCGACGCGATGTGGCCGTCCGGCCCGACACCGAGGAACGTGATGTCGAACTTCGGAACCGGCCAGCCCTCGTGGGCGAACGCCTCGAGCTCCGCCGCGTACAGGCGGGCGGCCTCGTCGATGTCCGGGGTCTCATCCGACGACGGGAAGGGGTGCACGTTCTCCGGCGGGACCGCGATGTGGTCGAGCAGGGCCTCGCGGGCCTGGCGCTCGTTGCGGTCGGGGCTGTCCCGCGGCACGAACCGCTCGTCTCCCCACCAGAAGTGCACCTTCGACCAGTCGATGGTGTCGCGGGCGGGGGAGGCGTTGACCGCCTCCAGCACCGCGATGCCCATCGTGCCGCCGGTGAGCGCGATGTTCGCCGCCCCCTGGTCGTCGACGATGTCGATCGTCTTGGTGAGGAAGCGCGCCGCGACAGACGCGGTGAGTGCTTCCTTGTCGGGGTGGACGAGCACCCGCCGTTCGTTCGTCATGCCCTGGCGCCTGCTCCTTCGTCGGAGGTCTCCAGCAGTGCGAGACCCTTGGTGATGACCTCGCCGTAGAGGTCGTCCGGGTCCAGCCTACGCAGTTCTTCCGCCAGGCAGTCCCGCAGGCTGCGGCGTGGCAGGGAGAGGTCGTGCGACGGCTGGCCGGGCTGCGACAGACGTGCCACGTTGGGCACCTCGCGTCGCAGCTCGATCACGCCGGAGGCGCGCTCCATCGTGACGCCGTGGATGCCGCCGGAGCCGATCGCGCGCGAGGCGAGGTCGTACTTCACGGGCACCTGCAGCTGCAGTCGCAGCCAGGCGGCCAGCAGCAGCGTGGACGGCGAGTCGGCCGCTCCGGCCACGTCGACGCCGATGATGGGCTCGAACGGCGGCTGGTCGAGCACTGCGGCGAGCTGAGCGCGCCACAGCGTCAGCCGGGTCCAGGCGAAGTCCGTGTCGCCGGGGGCATAGGTCTTCCCCAGGTGGAACAGGAACTCCTGCGGGTTCGGCTGCGCGGAGGCGTCCGTGATCCGCCGGGTCGCGATGCGGCCCAGGGGAGAGGTGGACGCCTTCTCGGGAGCGATCCCCGGCCACCAGACGACGACGGGGGCGTCGGGGAGGAGAAGGCCGGTGACCAGTCCCTCCTCGTCGCTCGCCGTCTCGCCGTAGGCGCGGAGCACGATGACCTCGCTGGCCCCGGCGTCGCCGCCGACGCGGATCTGCGCGTCGAGCCGGCCGTCGCCGTTGTGGGTCCGCTCCTCCTCGGTCGACACCACGATCACGCGCATGGGGTGCTCGCGGGAGGCGTCGTTGGCGGCCTCGATGGCCTCCTCCTCCTGCCCGAGGTGGGTCGCGATGATGAGGGTCAGCACGCGGCCGAGGGCGACGGCGCCGCCCTCCTCACGGATCTTGACGAGCGCCTTCGAGATATTGCTGACGGTCGTCGCGGGAAGGTCGACGATCATGGACGCCTCCAGACGCGGCCGTCGCGGGCGAGGAGCTCGTCGGCCGATTTCGGGCCCCAGGTTCCGGGGCGGTACTGCTCGGGCTGGCCCTGCGTGGCCCAGAAGTCCTCGATCGGGTCGAGGATCTTCCAGGAGAGCTCGACCTCCTCGTGGCGGGGGAACAGCGGCGGGTCGCCGAGGAGCACATCCAGGATGAGCCGCTCGTACGCCTCGGGGCTGGCCTCGGTGAAGGCGTGGCCGTAGCCGAAGTCCATGCTGACGTCGCGCACCTGCATGCCGGCGCCGGGCACCTTCGAGCCGAAGCGGATGGTCACACCCTCGTCCGGCTGCACGCGGATCACGAGCGCGTTCTGGCCGAGCGCGCTGGTCTGCGACTCCGCGAAGAGCTGCTGCGGTGCACGCTTGAAGACCACGGCGATCTCGGTGACGCGGCGGCCGAGGCGCTTGCCTGCGCGCAGGTAGAACGGGACGCCCGCCCAGCGGCGGGTGCCGATCTCCAGCTTGATGGCCGCATAGGTCTCCGTGGTGGAGTGCGGGTTCATCCCGTCCTCCTCCAGGAAGCCAGGGACCTTCTCGCCGCCCTGCCAGCCGGGCCCGTACTGTCCGCGGGCCGTCGACTTCGCGAGGTCCTTGGGCAGCCGGACGGCGGCGAGCACCTTCTCCTTCTCGGCGCGCAGGTCTGTGGCGTTGAACGAGATGGGCTCCTCCATCGCCGTGAGGGCGAGGAGCTGGAGCAGGTGGTTCTGGATGACGTCGCGGGCAGCGCCGATGCCGTCGTAGTAGCCGGCACGGCCGCCGACGCCGATGTCCTCGGCCATGGTGATCTGCACGTGGTCGACGTAGTTGGCGTTCCAGATCGGCTCGTACAGCTCGTTCGCGAAGCGCAGCGCCAGGATGTTCTGGACCGTCTCCTTGCCGAGGTAGTGGTCGATCCGGAACACCGAGTCCGGCGGGAACACCGTCTCGACGACCGCGTTGAGCTCGCGCGCCGACTGCAGGTCGTGACCGAACGGCTTCTCGATGACGACGCGCCGCCAGCCGTCGCCGGACTGGTCGGCGAGGCCGGAGCGCTTCAGCTGCTCGGTGACGATCGGGAACGCCTTCGGCGGGATGGACAGGTAGAACGCATGGTTGCCCATGGTCCCGCGCTCCTTGTCCAGCTCCTCGACGGTCTGCTTGAGGCGCTGGAACGCCTCGTCGTCGTCGAACTCGCCCGGCACGAAGCGGATGCCCTGTGCGAGCTGCTGCCATACGTCGTCGTCGAACGGCGTGCGGGCGTACTGCTTGACCGCGTCGTACACGACCTTCTCGAAGTCCTGGTCCTCCCAGTCACGCCGGGCGAACCCGACGAGCGAGAACCCGGGCGGCAGCAGGCCGCGGTTCGCGAGGTCGTACACGGCCGGCATCAGCTTCTTGCGCGACAGGTCGCCTGTCACGCCGAAGATGATGAGGCTGCTGGGCCCGGCGATGCGGTTCAGGCGGCGGTCGGAGGGCAACCGCAACGGGTTGAACTCCGGGGTGATTTCCACCGGTGACACGTGGGTGATCTCCTTTATCGACGGCTCAGTTGACGGCCTCGAACAGCGAGACGACATCCGCCTCGGGGTTCGTGAGCGTCAACGTCAGCACCGGGCGTCCGTGGTCGCCGAGGACGCTGGCGTCGCCGGCGGCCTGGGCCTGGATGAGCTGCCCGAAGGTGAAGGGACGGCCGGGGATCTCGAGGTCCTCGGAGGGCGTCGCCGTGATCTGCAGGAACACGCCGACCGCCGGACCGCCCTTGTGGAACTGACCCGTCGAGTGCAGGAAGCGCGGTCCCCAGCCGAAGGTGACCGGCCGGTTCGCCTTCGCCGCCAGGAGGTCGCGGATGCCCGCGAGCTGGGGGAGGGCGAGACGGTCGACGTAGGCCTGGACCGCGACGTAGCCGTCCGGTCCGAGCTGGGCGAGGAGCGCATCCACCGCGGCGTCCAGGGTCCCGGCGCCGCCGAGGAAGGAACCGGTGCTGCGGACTTCGATGCCGCCCGCGGTGAACGCGGGGGCGGCGGGCTCCGGGCGGTTGTCGAGCAGCGAGCGCGCGGCGGCCTTCGCCGCCTCCACATCCGGCTGATCGAACGGGTTGATGCCGAGCAGGCGCCCGGCGACCGCGACCGCGTACTCCCAGACCAGGATCTGGGCGCCGAGGCTGCCCGAGACGAGGATCTCGCCCTCGTGACGGTCGGCCGGGAAGAGGTGGTGGGCCTCGGCGTTCGAGACGAGACGCACGACCTGCAGGTCGGCCGGCTTCGACTCGAGCTCGGGGGCGAGCTTGTCGAGCACGACCGGAAGCAGTCCGGTGCCCTCCTTGCCCGTGGACTCAGCGATCAGTTGCTCGGCCCAGTCGGCGAAGCCCACGATGTGGGTGCCGTCGGAGACGATGCCGAGCTTGTCCTTGAGCGGGCTCGTGCCGGCGATCGCGGCGCCGAGCACGAGGCCCGGGTTCTGCTCGTTGTCGACCGCGAGCTCGATCGACGTGGCGTCGGCCTCGTCGAGGAGCTCGGAGATGTCCACGCCGGCGAGGCCGGAGGGGACGAGGCCGAACGCGGTGAGCGCCGAGTAGCGGCCGCCCACGTTCGGATCGGCGTTGAACACGCGGTAGCCGGCCTCACGGGCCGACTGGTCGAGCGGCGAGCCGGGGTCCGTGACGACGACGATCCGCTCGCGCGGGTCGATGCCGGCGTCCTGGAACCACTTCTCGTACACGCGGCGCTGGCTGTCCGTCTCGAGCGTCGAGCCCGACTTGGACGACACGACCAGGGCGGTGGCCTCCAGCCGGTCGCGGAGGGCGGAGAGCACCTGGCCGGGGTCGGTCGAGTCGAGCACGGTGAGCTCGGCCTCGGCGGTGCGCGTGATGACCTCGGGAGCGAGCGAGGATCCGCCCATGCCGGCGAGGACGATGTGGTTCACGCCCTTCGCATGCAGCTCGTCGCGCAGGGCGACGATCTCGGGGACCAGGGGGCGCGAGATCGCGACGGCTTCGGTCCAGCCGAGGCGCTTGCTCGCCTCGGCCTCGGCGGCGGGGCCCCAGAGGGCCGGGTCGAGCGCCGTGATGCCGGACGCCACCTTGTCGGCGACGAGCTGCGGCACCACCGTGCGGACGGCCTCCGCCGCCGGACCGGTGACGTGGATGCGGAACGTCACTTGGCGGCTCCCTCGAGGGCGGTCTTCACGGTCTCGACGAGCTCGCCCCACGAGACGTTGAACTTCTCGACGCCTTCGCGCTCGAGGGTCTCGGTGACGTCGTCGTAGCTGATGCCGAGGTCGGCGAGCTTGTTGAGCACGTCGTTCGACTCGGCGTAGGTGCCGGTGACGGTGTCGCCGGTGATGTGGCCGTGGTCGAAGGTCGCGTCGAGCGTCTTCTCGGGCATCGTGTTCACGACGTTCGGGGCGACGAGCGCCTCGACGTACAGCGTGTCGGGCAGGTTCGGGTCCTTCACACCGGTGGAGGCCCACAGCGGACGCTGCTCGTTCGCGCCGGCCTGGACGAGGAGCTTCGCGCGCTCGGTGGCGAACTGCTGCTCGTACACCTCGTACGCGAGGCGGGCGTTGGCGATGCCCGCCTTGCTCTTCAGGCCCTCGGCCTCGTCCGTGCCGATCGCGCTGAGGCGCTTGTCCACCTCGGTGTCGACGCGGGAGACGAAGAACGAGGCGACCGAGTGGATGCCGGAGAGGTCGATGCCCGCCTCCTTGGCCTTCTCGAGGCCGGTGAGGTAGGCGTCGATGACGGCGCGGTAGCGCTCGAGGCTGAAGATCAGGGTCACGTTGACGCTGATGCCGGCCGCGGTGGTCTCCGTGATGGCCTCGAGACCCTCGACCGTCGCCGGGATCTTGATCATGACGTTCGGCTTCTGGATCTTGTCCGAGAGCTTCTTCGCGGCCGCGATGGTGGCCTTCGCGTCGTGGGCGAGCGCCGGGGCGACCTCGATGGAGACGCGGCCGTCGACGCCGTTGGAGCGCTCGTAGACGCTGTGGAAGATGTCGCTCGCCTTCGCGACGTCGTCCGTGGTGATCTCGAAGATCGCGTCGTCGACGTCCAGGCCGGCGGCGGCGAGCTGGCGGACCTGCTCGTCGTAGGCCTCTCCCTTGGAGAGGGCGGCGGCGAAGATCGTCGGGTTCGTGGTCACTCCGACCACGTTCTTCTCGGCGATGAGCTTCTCCAGGTTGCCCGTGTTGATGCGCTCACGCGACAGGTCGTCCAGCCAGATGCTGACGCCCGCTGCGGACAGTGCGGCCGTGGGGGTCGCGGCGGTGGCGGTTGTGTCGGTCATGTTCTCTTATCTCCTCTTGTGCCCGCGCTCAGAGCGACGCGAGCGATTCCTTCGCTGCGGACACGGCGTGCTCGGTGGTCATGCCGAACTCGCGGAACAGCGTCTTGTAGTCGGCCGACGCACCGAAGTGCTCGATCGACACGCTGCGGCCGTGGTCGCCGACGATCTTGTCCCAGGCGAGCGCCAGACCGGCCTCGATCGAGACGCGGGCCTTGACGGCCTCGGGGAGCACCTTCTCGCGGTACTCGGCGGGCTGCTCGGCGAACCACTCGAGGCTCGGGGCGGAGACGACGCGGGCGTTGATGCCCTCGCCGCGCAGCTCCTCGCGGGCCTCCAGTGCGATCTGGACCTCGGAGCCGGTCGCGATGAAGATCACGTCCGGCGTGCCGCCCGGCGCCTCGGCCAGGATGTACGCGCCCTTCGCGACGTTCTTCGCCGACGCCAGGGTGTCGCCCTCTGCTTCGCCCTCTCCGCGCTCGAACACCGGGATGTTCTGGCGGGTCAGCGCGATGCCGGCCGGGCCCTGACGGCGCTCCAGCATGGTCTTCCAGGCCCAGGCCACCTCGTTGGCGTCGCCGGGGCGGACGACCGTGAAGTTGGGGATGGCGCGCAGTGTCGAGAGCTGCTCGATCGGCTGGTGCGTCGGGCCGTCCTCGCCCAGCGCCACGGAGTCGTGGGTCCAGACGAAGATCGACGGGATGTCCATCAGGGCAGACAGACGCAGCGACGGGCGCTGGTAGTCGCTGAAGATCAGGAACGTGCCGCCGAACGGACGCGTCGGTCCGTGCAGCACGATGCCGTTGATGATCGCGGCCATCGCGTGCTCGCGGATGCCGAAGTGCAGCACGCGGCCGTACGGGTTGCCCGTCCACTCGTGGGTCGAGCGCTCGCTCGGCACGAACGAGGGGGCGCCCTCGATGGTGGTGTTGTTCGACTCGGCGAGGTCGGCGGAACCGCCCCACAGCTCCGGCATGGCAGGAGCGATGGCGTTCAGCACCTTGCCGCTCGCGGCGCGGGTCGAGACGTCCTTGCCCGGCTCGAAGACGGGGATGACGCTCTCGAGGTCGGGCGCCTCGCCCGACAGGAGGCGGTCGAGCAGCTGTTTGCGCTCGGGGTTCGCCTCGGCCCAGGCGTCGAAGCCCTTCTGCCACTCGGCGCGCTCGGCGGCTCCCCGCTCGATCGCCTTGCGGGTGTGCTCGATGACCTCGTCGGCGACCTCGAAGGTCTGCTCCGGGTCGAAGCCGAGCACCTCCTTGACCGCACGCAGCTCGTCGGCGCCCAGCGCGGAACCGTGGATCTTGCCGGTGTTCTGCTTCTTCGGCGCAGGCCAGCCGATGATCGTCTTGAGGATGATCAGCGACGGCTTGTCGGTGACCGCCTTGGCGTTCTCGATGGCCGTGTAGAGCTCCTGCACGTCCTCCCGGTAGACGCCGGTCTTCTTCCAGTCGACCACCTGGACGTCCCAGTGGTACGCCTCGTACCGCGCCTTGACATCCTCGGTGAACGCGATGTCGGTGTCGTCCTCGATCGAGATCTGGTTGCTGTCGTAGATCGCGATCAGGTTGCCGAGCTCCTGGTGGCCGGCGAGCGACGACGCCTCGGAGCTGACGCCCTCCTCGAGGTCGCCGTCGGAGGCGATCACGTAGACGTAGTGGTCGAACGGGCTGGTGCCGGGAGCGGCGTCCGGGTCGAACAGACCGCGCTCGAACCGCTCCGCATAAGCGAAACCGACGGCGGAGGAGATGCCCTGACCGAGAGGTCCTGTGGTGATCTCCACGCCGTCGGTGTGTCCGTACTCGGGGTGGCCGGGGGTGAGGGAGCCCCAGGTGCGGAGCTTCTTCAGGTCGTCGAGTTCGAGACCGTATCCGCCCAGATAGAGCTGGATGTACTGGGTCAGGGACGAGTGGCCCGCCGAGAGGATGAAGCGGTCGCGGCCGAGCCAGTGCTGGTCGCGCGGGTCGCGGCGCATCACCTTCTGGAACAGCAGGTAGGCCGCGGGGGCGAGGCTCATGGCGGTGCCGGGATGCCCGTTGCCCACCTTCTCCACCGCGTCGGCCGCGAGGACGCGCGCCGTGTCTACTGCCTTGTTGTCAATGGGATCCCACTGCAGTGCTGCCACGTGAAAACTGACCCTTCGTCGATGTGGTGAGGGTCGTCGTGGAACCCGCACCGGTTGAGGTAGTGCGCGCCGTGGACGTCATCGGCGCCGAGCCATTCCTCCGTCACCGTCCTACAAAGAGTGCGGCCGGAACAGGGCTTCGGCTGGCGAGCACCTCCAAGTATAGGTAACGCGCACGAAACGTGGGGTGTTCCCCCAGCCGGTTGTGCCAGGGGCGTACACGGGGTACCCGGTCGGCCGGTCCTCGACGTGACGTAGAATCGGATACCGTCTGAGTACATCCGCCGACACATCACGAGGAGCAATGGACGTCGCTGTAGAGAGCCGTGTCGAACCGGGCCGCATCGGCGTCGCTCGCAAGGTGAAGGCGTACGTCGCCCTCACCAAACCGCGGGTCGTCGAACTGCTCCTGGTCACGACCGTCCCGACGATGATCCTCGCCGCGCACGGCATCCCGAACCTGTGGCTGGTGCTCGCCACGGTCGTCGGCGGCTACATGAGCGCCGGGTCCGCCGGCGCCTTCAACTGCTACATCGACCGTGACATCGACCGCGTCATGCGGCGCACGAAGAACCGCCCGCTCGTCACCGGCGAGCTGTCCGACCGCGAGGCTCTCGTCTTCGCCTGGGCGCTGGGCATCGCCTCGGTGCTGGTGCTCGGATTCTTCACGAACTGGCTCGCCGCCGCGCTCTCGGTCGCGGCCATCCTGCTCTACGTCGTCTTCTACACGCTCATCCTCAAGCGCCGCACGCCGCAGAACATCGTCTGGGGCGGCGTCGCCGGCTGCATGCCCGTGCTGATCGGCTGGGCGGCCGTGACCGGCTCGCTGGACTGGGCGCCCGTCATCCTGTTCGGCATCATCTTCCTCTGGACGCCGCCGCACTACTGGCCGCTGTCGATGAAGTACCGGTCGGACTACCAGGAGGCCGGCGTGCCGATGCTCGCGGTGGTCCGCGGGCGCGCCGTGGTTGGCCTCCAGGTCATCCTGTACGCGTGGGCCATGGTGGCGTGCTCGCTCCTGCTCATCCCGGTCGCCGGGATGGGGCTGCTGTACACGGCCGTATCCCTGGTCGCCGGCGGCTGGTTCATCTACGAGTCGCACCGTCTGTACAACCTCGCGATCCGTCACGAGACGGTGTCGCCGATGCGCGTCTTCCACGGCTCGATCGCCTACCTGACGCTGATCTTCCTCGCCGTCGCGATCGACCCGCTGCTGCCGTTCTGAGCGCGGCCGCGGCTGACAGCGCCCGCCGGGGAGTCCGTACGCGAAAACCCGTGCCACGAAGGTCCGCCTGGCTCTAGCATGTGCGCATGACGGCACCGGTGCTGACCATGCGTCTGGCGACGCCCCGCCTCGTGCTCGACGCCCCGACGGACGACGACGTCCCGGACGTGCTGGCCGCCTGTCAGGACCCCGAGACCCAGCGCTGGGTGCCGTTGCCGTCGCCATACACCCGCGAGAGCGCGGAGTTCTTCGTGCGCAGCTACTGCCCGCACGGGCTGGCGAGCCGCCAGTACACCGTGTGGGCTGTTCGGGCACGCGGCGACGGCCGCCTCCTCGGCGCGCTCGAGGTGCGCAAAGACGAGCACCCCGGCTCGGCCTCGCTCGGCTGCTGGTCCGGGCCGTGGGCGCGCGGGCAGGGCTACATGCGGGAGGCGCTCGGCGCCGTCGCCCGCTACGCGCTCGACCCCGATGGGCTGGGATTCGACCGCCTGAACTGGGAGTACGTGCCCGGCAACGAGTCCAGCAGGCGGCTCGCGGAGGCCGTCGGCTTCGGCTTCGGCGACGGGATGCGCTCGGTCGTCAGCCTGAACGGAGAGACGCGCGAGGCGCGCGTCGGCCGGCTAAGCCGCGACGGCGTCGGCCGCTGACCCCTCCGGCACGTCCAGCGCCGCCGCCGGAGCCTTGAGCGAGAGGATGACCGCGGTCATCGCTGAGGCCAGCAGCGCGGCGAGGGTCATGTGGATGCCGACCAGGATGCCCGGCAGCCCCGTGCTCGCCTGGATGAGCCCGACGACGATCTGCACCAGCTCGACGGCGAGCAGGTATTGCGTGAAGCGGTGCACCTGGGTGGTGCGAGACCGGAAGGACCCCACGACGAGCACCAGGGTCAGCGCGAAGGTGACGTACGCGGGGATCGCGTGGACATGCTGCAGGATCTCGGGGTTCAGCCCGTTCCGCGGGGCGTTCGCGTCTCCGGCATGCGGACCGCTGCCGGTGGTGAGGATGCCGACCAGGATCGTGACGGCGACGACGGCGCTGGTGAGGTGGGCGACGCCCGCGAACCACCCGGGGACGGCACGGACGCGCGGGCCCGGGACGGCGTAGACGCGGAAGACGAAGGCGGTGCAGGTCGCGACCAGCGCGATCGAGACGACGAAGTGCAGCCCGACCACGTAGGGGTTCAGGCCGCTCAGGACGCTGAGCCCGCCGATGACCGCCTGCGCGGGGATGGCGAGGCCGGCGATGAGGGTCAGCCAGAACAGGTCGGGGCGCTGCTTCCGCATCCGGAGGATGGCCAGGAACGCGACGATGGCGACCACCGCGAGCAGAGCGCTGAGGACGCGGTTGCCGAACTCGATGAAGCCGTGGACGCCCATCTCCGGCGTGTTCACGAGAGAGTCGCTCGTGCACTTGGGCCAGGTGGGGCAGCCGAGGCCGCTGGCCGTGAGCCGCACGAGGCCGCCGGTCCCGACCAGGACGACCTGGCCGACCAGATACACCCAGGCGATCGCCTTCAGCCGTCCGTCGACACGATCCGGCAGCCAGGCGATGATGCGCTTCATGGTTCGGGACTCTCTCGGTCGGATCGGCGGGGCCGGTTGCGGATACTCGGGCAATGCGCAGGCGCGCCTCTACTAATACCGCGCCGCACCTGTAGAATTGGTGGGTTCGAGGAACGCGCATCCCAGCGCGTGGCGCGGCCGGTTTCTCCGTCCATCGCCGGGGCATCGTGGCCCGTCTCTCCGAACAGTCTAGGTACGCACGTGTTGGTACGCAGTCACCGCCACCCGCACAATCAGGACGCTCAGGGGCGACCGGCGTGAGCCGTGTTCTCCGAGGGGAATGAGCCGGACTGATATCCGGTTACGAGTGGAAGGAAACGAGGTAGATATGTCAGACATCCTGATCGATCGGCCTGAGCTCGCCTCTTTGGGGCAGTACGAGTTCGGCTGGTCGGATTCCGACGCCGCGGGGTCCACCGCTCGTCGCGGTCTCTCGCCCGAGGTGGTGAAAGACATCTCGGCGCTCAAGAAGGAGCCCGAGTGGATGCTGCAACGCCGCCTCAAGGCCCTCCAGCTGTTCGAGCGCAAGCCCATGCCGACCTGGGGCGCCGACCTGTCGGAGATCGACTTCGACAACATCAAGTACTTCGTCCGCTCCACCGAGAAGCAGGCGCAGAGCTGGGAAGACCTCCCGGAGGACATCCGGAACACCTACGAGAAGCTCGGCATCCCGGAGGCGGAGCGCCAGCGTCTCGTCGCCGGTGTCGCCGCGCAGTACGAGTCCGAGGTCGTCTACCACCAGATCCGCGAAGACCTCGAGCAGCAGGGCGTCATCTTCCTCGACACCGATACCGCGCTCCGCGAGCACCCCGAGATCTTCGAGGAGTACTTCGGGACGGTCATCCCGGCGGGCGACAACAAGTTCGCCGCGCTGAACACCGCTGTGTGGTCGGGCGGCTCGTTCGTCTACGTGCCGAAGGGCGTCCACGTCGAGATCCCGCTGCAGGCCTACTTCCGCATCAACACGGAGAACATGGGCCAGTTCGAGCGGACCCTGATCATCGCGGACGAGGGCAGCTACGTCCACTACATCGAGGGCTGCACGGCGCCGATCTACAAGTCGGACTCGCTGCACTCCGCGGTCGTGGAGATCATCGTCAAGAAGAACGCGCGGGTCCGCTACACGACCATCCAGAACTGGTCCAACAACGTCTACAACCTCGTCACCAAGCGGGCGACCGCGGCCGAGGGCGCGACGATGGAGTGGATCGACGGCAACATCGGCTCCAAGGTGACGATGAAGTACCCGTCGATCTACCTGATGGGCGAGCACGCCAAGGGCGAGACGCTGTCCGTCGCCTTCGCCGGCCCCGGTCAGCACCAGGACGCCGGCGCCAAGATGATCCACATGGCTCCGTACACGCAGTCGTCGATCGTCTCCAAGTCGATCGCACGCGGCGGCGGGCGCGCGGGCTACCGCGGAGAGGTGCGGGTGGACGCGAACGCGCACCACTCCGCCAACACTGTGCGCTGCGACGCGCTGCTCGTCGACACGATCTCGCGGTCCGACACCTATCCGGCCATCGACATCCGCGTCGACGACGTGCAGCTCGGCCACGAGGCGACCGTGTCGCGCGTGAGCGAGGAGCAGCTGTTCTACCTGATGTCGCGCGGGCTCCCGGAGGACGAGGCCATGGCGATGATCGTCCGCGGCTTCATCGAGCCGATCGCCCGCGAGCTCCCGATGGAGTACGCACTGGAACTCAACAAGCTCATCGAGATGGGCATGGAAGGCTCTGTCGGATGACGCAGATCGAGACGACGACGACCGACACGGCCGCCCCCGCCCCGAAGCACCTGCGCGCGCCCGTCCCCGTCCAGAGCCGTGCCGAGCGGTTCACCTCGACGGAGGTCTCCGACTTCCCCGCGGTGACCGGTCGCGAGCCGATGTGGAAGTACACGCCCGTCGCGCGGCTCCAGGAGCTCATCACGGGTGAGCTGGACGGCTCGCCGTATGTGTACGACGTGACCGCCGCTCCCGGCGTGACCACCGCGTGGATCACGCGGGACGACGCAAGGATCGGCGCAGGCGGGAAGCCGGAGGACCGCGCGTCCGCCAACGCCTGGACGGCCTTCGAGCAGGCCCTGCTCGTGACCATCGGAGCCGACCTCAGCGGCGACCGCCGCGAGGTGACGCTCACCCGTTCCGCCCTCGGCGGACCGGCGCGCGCAGCGCACACGGTCGTCGAGGTGGCCCCCGGAGCGGTCGCGACGCTGATCCTGCAGAACACCGGATCGGCGCACCTGACCGAGAACGTCGAGTTCCTGCTGGGGAAGGACGCCGACCTCACCGTCGTGTCGCTCCAGGAGTGGGACGACGACTCCCTCCACGTCGCCGCCCACTTCGCCGAACTGGGCGAGGGCGCGCGCATCAAGCACGTGGCCGTCACGCTCGGCGGCGGGGTCGTCCGGCTCAACCCGTCCGCCCACCTGGCGGGCGCCCGGTCGGACGCCGAACTCCTCGGCGCCTACTTCGCCGACGCCGGCCAGCACCTCGAGCAGCAGGTGTACGTCTTCCACGACGGCCCCGAGACCCGCAGCCGCGTGACCTACAAGGGTGCGCTGCAAGGCGCCGGCGCGCGCACGGTCTGGATCGGCGACGTGCTGATCGGCCCGTCGGCCGTCGGCACCGACACCTACGAGCAGAACCGCAACCTCGTCCTGACCGACGGCGCCCGCGCCGACTCCGTGCCGAACCTCGAGATCGAGACCGGCGACATCCTCGGGGCCGGTCACGCGAGCGCCACCGGCCGGTTCGACGACGAGCAGCTGTTCTACCTGCAGTCCCGCGGCATCCCGGAGGAGGAGGCGCGCCGTCTGGTCGTGCGCGGCTTCCTCGCCGAGATCGTCCAGCAGATCGGCTCGCCGGCGCTCCAGGAGCGCCTGCAGGCCAAGATCGAGGACGAGCTGGAGTCGGCGACGGTCACCGCGTCGACGCCGTCCGCGCCGAACGCCGGGGCCGAGAACTGATGGCGGGTCAGCGCGTCGCGGCCGTCGCGGAGCTGGTCGAGAACCAGGCCACCCGCGTCGTGCTCGATGGCGTCCCCATCGCCGTCGTCAAGGACTCGTCCGGTGCGGTGCACGCCATCGGCGACACCTGCACCCACGGCGAGATCTCGCTCTCCGAGGGCTTCGTCGAGGACGAGACCCTGGAGTGCTGGGCCCACGGCTCCCAGTTCTCCCTGGTCACCGGCAAGCCCCTCAACCTCCCGGCCTACGAGCCGGTCCCCGTGTTTCCCGTCGAGATCATCGACGGAGACGTCTTCATCGACCCCAGCGCCCCGAAAGTGAACAAGTAACCATGTCAGTCCTCGAGATCCGCGACCTCCACGTCACCGTCGAGACGGACCAGGGCACCAAGCCCATCCTGAACGGCGTCGACCTCACCATCAACGAAGGTGAGATCCACGCGATCATGGGCCCGAACGGCTCCGGCAAGTCCACCCTCGCCTACACGATCGCCGGTCACCCGAAGTACACGGTGACCCAGGGCAGCATCACGCTCGACGGCGAGGACGTCCTCGCGATGACCGTCGACGAGCGCGCCCGCGCCGGGCTCTTCCTCGCCATGCAGTACCCGGTCGAGATCCCCGGCGTGACCAACACCAACTTCCTCCGCACCGCGAAGACGGCGATCGACGGCCAGGCGCCGTCCATCCGCACCTGGGTGAAGGACGTCCGGGAGTCGATGGGCGCGCTGCGCATGGACTCGTCGTTCGCCGAGCGCAACGTCAACGAGGGCTTCTCGGGTGGCGAGAAGAAGCGCAACGAGATCCTCCAGCTGGAGCTGCTCAAGCCGAAGTTCGCCGTGCTCGACGAGACCGACTCCGGCCTCGACGTCGACGCGCTCAAGATCGTGTCGGAGGGCGTCAACCGGGCGAAGGCCAACACCGGGCTCGGCATCCTGCTGATCACGCACTACACACGCATCCTCCGCTACATCAAGCCGGACTTCGTGCACGTGTTCGTCGCCGGCCGCGTCGCCGAGCAGGGCGGCCCCGAGCTGGCCGACCGCCTGGAGGAGGAGGGCTACGACCGCTACGTCGACGCCCCCGAGCCCGCGGCCGCATCGGCGGCCGAGGTCGGTTCCTGAGCTTCGAGAGGTAGAATCCCACCATGCCCGCCACTCTGAGTCCCGCGCTCTTCGACCAGGTCGAAGAGGCGCTGAAGGACGTCATGGATCCCGAGCTCGGGATCAACGTCGTCGACCTGGGCCTCATCTACGATCTGGCCTGGGACGACGAGAACAACGCGCTCATCATCTCGATGACGCTCACCAGTGCCGGCTGCCCGCTGACCGACGTGCTCGAAGAGCAGACGGCTGAGGCGCTCGACGGGATCGTCGAGGCCTTCCGCATCAACTGGGTGTGGATGCCGCCGTGGGGTCCCGAGCGGATCAGCGACGACGGGCGCGACATGATGCGCGCCCTCGGCTTCGCCATCTGAACCCCCCTTCCAACAGTTCCGGACTTTTTCGACCGCGCCGTGGCGTGTCGGGCCGAAAAGTCCGGAACTGTTTGCTGAGAACCGAGTAGAGAAGAGAACGACGTGCTTGCCGTGCAGGGGCTGGAGCTGCGCGTTGGCGCACGCCTTCTGATGGAGGACGTGAGCTTCCGCGTCGCCGACGGCGACAAGATCGGACTCGTCGGCCGCAACGGCGCCGGCAAGACGACGCTCACCAAGGTCCTCGCCGGCGACCTGCTGCCGACCGCCGGAAAGGTCGACCGCTCCGGCGAGCTCGGCTACCTGCCGCAGGATCCCCGCTCCGGCAACCTCGACGACCTGGCTCGCACGCGCATCCTCGACGCCCGGGGCCTCGGCTCGATCGTCCTCGGGATGCAGCAGGCCACCGTCGACATGGCGAGCACCGACTCCGCCGTGTCCGAAGCGGCGATGAAGAAGTACGGACGGCTGGAGGAGCGCTTCCACCTGCTCGGCGGGTACGCCGCCGAGGCCGAGGCCGCATCCATCGCCTCCAATCTCAACCTGCCCGACCGCATCCTCGACCAGCCGCTGAAGACGCTGTCGGGCGGCCAGCGCCGGCGCATCGAGCTGGCGCGCATCCTGTTCTCCGATGCCCGCACGATGATCCTGGACGAGCCGACGAACCACCTGGACGCCGACTCGGTGATCTGGCTGCGTGAGTTCCTGAAGAACTACACCGGTGGCTTCATCGTCATCTCGCACGATGTCGAACTGGTCGGCGAGACGGTCAACCGGGTCTTCTACCTGGATGCGAACCGCCAGGTCATCGACATCTACAACATGGGCTGGAAGAACTACCAGCGTCAGCGCGCCGCCGACGAGGAGCGCCGCAAGAAGGAGCGCGCTAACGCCGAGAAGAAGGCGGGCGCCCTGCAGCTGCAGGCCGCCAAGTTCGGCGCGAAGGCGACGAAGGCCGCGGCGGCGCACCAGATGGTCGCGCGTGCCGAGAAGCTGCTCGCCGGGCTGGAGGACGTGCGCCAGGTCGACCGGGTCGCCAAGCTGCGGTTCCCGACACCGGCGCCGTGCGGCCGCACGCCGCTGCAGGCGAGCGACCTGTCCAAGAGCTACGGCTCGCTGGAGATCTTCACCGCCGTCGATCTGGCCATCGACCGCGGCTCGAAGGTCGTGGTGCTCGGGCTGAACGGTGCGGGCAAGACCACGCTCCTCCGGATGCTCGCGGGCGTCGACAAGCCCGACACCGGGCAGGTCGAGCCCGGCCACGGACTGCGGGTCGGCTACTACGCCCAGGAGCACGAGACGATCGACGTCGAGCGCAGCGTGCTCCAGAACATGGTGTCGTCATCGCCGTCGCTCACCGAGACGGAGGCCCGCAGGGTGCTCGGCTCGTTCCTGTTCACGGGGGACGACGCGCACAAGCCGGCGGGCGTGCTCTCCGGCGGCGAGAAGACCCGGCTCGCCCTGGCGATGATCGTCGTCTCCGGCGCGAACGTGCTGCTGCTCGACGAGCCGACCAACAACCTCGACCCGGCGAGCCGCGAGGAGATCCTGGATGCGCTGGCGCACTACGAGGGCGCGGTCGTCCTGGTCAGCCACGACGAGGGAGCGGTGGAGGCGCTGAACCCGGAGCGCGTCCTCATCCTCCCCGACGGCGTCGAGGACCACTGGTCGCGCGACTACCTCGACCTCATCTCTCTCGCCTGACCCCTCCGCGCCCCCGTCGAGTACACAAAAATTGCACGCCCAGAGGCCCTGGGGCGTGCAATTTGTGCGTACTCGACGGCGGCGTGCGGTGGGGAGGGTCAGCGCGCGGCGTCGAGGAGTTCGTCCTCCACGTCGGCGTCGGTGCGCTTCGCGCGGCGGCGCCGCTCGCGGGCCGCAGCGCGCTCGCGTTCTGCGGGGTCTTCGGAGTTGCGCTTGCGGTACTCCGTGACCAGTGCGTAGCCGAGGCCGAAGAATCCGATCAGGGCGAAGATGATCCACTGGATCATGTACGACCAGTGCAGGCCCTCATCCTGCGTCGGCGGGCTGGTCACGGTCGGCGTCGGCGCGGTGGCGGGGGCCGGGTCCTCGCTGTCGAGCAGCCCGTAGGCGCCGGTGTAGACGTCGGCCCCTCCGAGCTTCTGCTCGACGACGGAGAGCTGGATGGTGCCCACCTGATCGCCCGTCGCCGTGCGCCCGGCGATGGCCGGTTCGCTGGCCTTCAACCGCGCCACAACGGTCACGGTGCCGGGCGGCGCGGCCGGAACGTGGTCGGGGGAGTCCGTGGTGTTGCCGGTGGGGACCCAGCCGCGGTCCACGATGAACAGCGAGCCGTCGGCTGTGCGGAGCGGCGTCAGGACCTCGAATCCGGGGTTGCCGTTGAAGGGGCGGTTGCGGACGAGCAGCTGCTTGTCGCGTTCGTACGTGCCCGTCACGGTGACGCGCTTCCACTCCTGCTTCGGCGAGTACGAGCCGAGCGTCGGCAGCTCGTCGGCGAGCGGAACGGGAGCCTGGTCGAAGTTCGCCGTCACGAGGGCGTTCGCGGCAGCGGCCTCTTTGCTGCGCGCGAGCTGCCAGTTGGAGAGGAAGCCGCACGCGATGGCGAACACGATCGCGAACGCCAGGTACCCGAGCCAGCGGCGGGAGAACGCGAAGCGCCACCCTCCGGTCGTCGATCCGGTCACGCGATCGGCCTCTCGGCGGCGACCTCGGATCCCTCGGCCGGCACGACGCGCAGCGGGAAGTCGCGTGCGGCCAGGAACTCGCGCAGGTAGTCGACGTGCTCGTCGCAGGCCAGCCACACCTTCACCCGGTCGGCCGAGTGGATGCGGGGGTTGCGCCACTCGATGCGCCACGATGCGGTCTCCCGGCAGCCGGCGCGCGAGCACGTCAGGGGCTCCGGCTCGCCCATCCCGATCACTGGCCCTCCCGCGGCTCGTCCTTCGGCGCCTGCGGAGTGGGCGCAACTGGAACGATACTGCCTGGACGCTGAACGGCGACTCGACCCTGCTCCACCGAGACGTTGGCGATGACCACGGCGAAGTAGGGCAGGAAGATCGCTCCGACGAGCGGGATGGCGGCCCACCAGCCGGGGACGATCACAGCGGCGACGAGGCAGAGCACGCGGACGCCCATGGCGACCGAATACTTGATCATCCGGTGCCGTCGCTCCTCATCGGGAGAGAGGGGGAGACTCGTGATCGACGGTGCTGAGGGCTTCTTCATGTGCGTTGCCTCCAGCGTACGTCCATAAACTTGGGTTCGGCCCTGCTGGGGTCGAATCTGCAGAAAGCCGTCTTCCTGAAGGGAATCGCATGACCACGCCACGCACCGTCCTCGTCACCGGAGGCAACCGGGGGATCGGCTACGCCATCGCCGAGGAGTTCGTCGCCCAGGGCCACCGGGTGGCGGTCACCGCGCGGTCCGGCGAGGGCCCGGCCGGCGCGCTGACGGTGCGCGCGGACGTCACGGACACCGCCTCCGTGGATGCCGCTTTCGCCGAGGTGGAGGAGAAGCTCGGTCCGGTGGAGGTCGTCGTCGCGAACGCGGGCATCACCAAGGACACGCTGCTGATGCGGATGACGGACGAGGAGTTCGACTCGGTCGTCGAGACGAACCTCGGCGGCGCGTTCCGTGTCGTGAAGCGGGCGAACAAGGGGATGCTGAAGGCGCGGTTCGGCCGGATCGTCCTGATCTCCAGCGTCGTCGGCCTGTTGGGCGGCGCCGGGCAGGTCAACTACGCGTCGTCGAAGGCCGGGCTGGTCGGCATGGCGCGGTCCATCACCCGGGAGCTGGGCGCGCGCGGCATCACCGCGAACGTCGTCGCGCCCGGGTTCATCGAGACCGACATGACGGCGGCGCTCCCCGAAGCGCAGCAGGCAGAGTACAAGAAGAGCATCCCGGCCGGCCGCTTCGCGTCGGCCTCGGAGGTCGCGAAGGTCGTGACGTGGATCGCCGGAGACGACGCCGGCTACATCTCCGGCGCGGTCATCCCCGTCGACGGCGGTCTCGGGATGGGGCACTGACCCACGCACACAGCTCCTGAGTTTTTCGGCCCACGACCGGCGTGTCGGGCCGAAAAACTCAGGAGCTGTCGGCTGGGAGCTCAGCCGCGGAGGCCGAGGAGGGGGAGCACCTGCGAGAGGTCCGGCCGGTCGATGACCAGGTCGGCCTCCGCCCGCACCCGCGGCTTCGCGTTGAAGGCGACGGAGAGGCCGGCCTCCGCCATCATCCGCAGGTCGTTCGCTCCGTCGCCGATGGCCACCGTCTGCCGCAGGTGCACGCCGGCGTCGGCGGCCCAGAGCAGCAGCGCCTGAGCCTTGGCCGCCGCATCCACCACCGGTCCGTCGACCTCGCCGGTGAGCCGACCGTCCTCGACCACGAGCCGGTTGGCGCGCCAGTGGTCGAGCCCGAGGCGTTCGCCGATCGGGTCGAGCAGCTCGTGGAAGCCGCCGGACACCACGCCGACGACGCCGCCCGCCGCCTGGACCCCGGCGATGAGCTCCGGGACGCCCTCGGTCACCCGGATGCGCTCACCGACGTGCTGGAACACGGCGGCGGGCAGGCCCGCGAGGGTGCGGACGCGTTCGCGCAGGCTCTCTTCGAAGTCGAGCTCGCCGCGCATGGCGCGCTCGGTGATCTCGGCGACCTCCGGACGGGAGCCCGCCTCATCGGCGAGCAGCTCGATGACCTCGTCCTGGAGCAGCGTGGAGTCGGCGTCGAGGACGACGAGGACGGAGGCGGACCTGGGGTGCTGTTCGGTCGTCATGGAACGACGTGGACGCCCTTGCCGACCACGGTGATGCCCGAGTCGGTCACGGTGAAGCCCCTGGCGCGGTCGCGATCCGCATCCACGCCGATCTGGGCGCCCTCGGCGACCACCACGTCCTTGTCCAGGATGGCGCGGCCGACGAACGCGTTCGGCTCGATGATCGCGCGCTCGAAGACGACCGAGTCGACGACCTTCGCGCCGGAGTCGACCTTCGCCCACGGGCCGAGGACGCTGCGCTCGAGGTGGGCGCCGGAGATCACCGAGCCGAGCGAGACGATGGAGTCGATGGTCGTGCCGAGGGCGCCGCGTCCGTCGCGCACGATCTTCGCCGGCGGGGAGTTGAGCACCTGGCTGAAGATCGGCCAGGACCGGTTGTACAGGTTGAACACCGGCAGGGCCGAGATGAGGTCCTGGTGGGCCTCGAAGAACGAGTCGATCGTCCCGACATCGCGCCAGTAGTAGCGGTCGCGGTCGGTCGATCCGGGGACGTCGTTGTTGTTGAAGTCGTAGACCGCCGCCTCGCCGCGCGCCACGAAGTCGGGGATGATGTCGCCGCCCATGTCGTGGTTGGAGTCGGGGCGGTCGCCGTCGCGCACCACGGCGTCGATGAGCGCATCGGCGTCGAAGACGTAGTTGCCCATGGAGGCGAGGACCTCGTCGGGCGAGTCGGGCAGGCCGATCGGGTCGCGCGGCTTCTCGCGGAACGCGCCGATGCGGTCGGTGCGCTCCGGCTCGACCTCGATGACGCCGAACTGGTCCGCGAGCCCGATCGGCTGGCGGATCGCGGCCACCGTCGCCGGGGCCCCGGAGGCGATGTGCGCCTCGATCATCTGGGCGAAGTCCATCCGGTACACGTGGTCGGCGCCGACGACGACCACGATGTCCGGCTTCTCGTCGCGCAGCAGGTTGAGGCTCTGCAGGATGGCGTCCGCCGACCCGGAGAACCAGCGCTTGCCGAGCCGCTGCTGAGCGGGGACGGACGCGATGTACGAGTTGGTGATGCCGTCGAGGCGCCAGGTCTGCGACACGTGGCGGTCGAGGCTGTGCGACTTGTACTGGGTGAGGACGACGATCTGGCGCAGTTGCGAGTTGATCAGGTTCGACAGGGCGAAATCGATGAGGCGGTACTGCCCGCCGAACGGGACGGCGGGCTTCGCCCGGTCCGCCGTCAACGGCATCAGCCGCTTTCCCTCTCCGCCCGCGAGGACGATGCCGAAGATCTTCTTGCCTGATGCCATGTCCACAACAGTAGAGGCGAACTGATCGCTGTACTAGCGTTTCGGACATGCGCGTCGATCTGCTCACCCGGGAGTATCCGCCGGACATCTACGGCGGGGCCGGGGTCCATGTGACCGAGCTCGTGAAGGCTCTGCGGACCGACACCGAGGTGATCGTCCGCGCCTTCGGCGAGCCGCGGGACGAGCCGGATACGGCCTCCTACCGCGTGCCCGCCGAACTCGCCGACGCCAACGGGGCGATCGCCACGCTCGGCGTCGATCTGCAGATGGCGCAGGACTGCGGGGGAGCGGATGTCGTCCACTCGCACACCTGGTATGCGAACGGCGCCGGCCACCTGGCGAAGCTGCTGCACGGCGTCCCGCACGTCGTCACGGCGCACAGCCTGGAGCCGCTCCGGCCGTGGAAGGCCGAGCAGCTCGGCGGCGGCTACCGCGTGTCCAGCTGGATCGAGAAGACCGCGTTCGAGGCCGCCGACACCGTGATCGCGGTCAGCGACGGGATGCGCCGCGACATCCTCGCCTCGTATCCGGAGCTCGACCCGACCAAGGTCGTCACCATCTACAACGGCATCGACCTCGAGCGCTGGCAGCCGCTGCGCGACGACGACCGCGCGCGAGCCCTCGGGATCGACCCCGACCGCCCGGCCGTCATCTTCGTCGGCCGCATCACACGCCAGAAGGGGCTGCCTTACCTGCTGCGGGCGGCCAGGATGCTGCCGCCCGAGGTGCAGGTCATCCTGTGCGCCGGCGCTCCGGACACGCCGGAGATCCTGGCCGAGGTGACCGGGCTCGTGGAGGAGCTGCAGCGTGAGCGCGACGGCGTGGTCTGGATCGACCGCCTGCTCCCGAACGACGAGCTCCGCATCGCGCTGACCGCATCCACCGTCTTCGTCTGCCCGTCGATCTACGAGCCGCTGGGGATCGTCAACCTGGAGGCGATGGCCTGCGGGCTGCCCGTGGTCGGCACGGCCACCGGCGGCATCCCCGAGGTCATCGTGGACGGCGTGACGGGACGACTCGTGCCGATCCGGCAGCTGCAGGACGGCACGGGCACCCCGACCGACCCGGACGCCTTCGTCGCCGACCTCGCGGCGGCACTCACCGAGGTGGCCTCCGACCCGGCGCGAGCGGCCGAGATGGGCCGCGCAGGGCGTGAGCGGGCGGAGACCTCGTTCAGCTGGACGGCCATCGCGGAGCAGACCCGGGACGTGTACCGCTCCCTCGCCGGTCGTCACTGAGGGGCGCCCGGCGACGCTAGGCTGGAGGTTATGGCCGACAGCGTTCTCCGACTTTCCGACGTGTCCGTTGTGCGGGACGGCAACCCCGTCCTGAAGGGTATCGACTGGACGGTCGAACCGGACGAGCGGTGGGTCATCCTGGGCAGGAACGGCGCGGGGAAGACGACCCTGCTGCAGATCGCCGCGGCGGCTCTGCACCCGAGCTCGGGAGAGGCCGTCGTGCTGGGGGAGTCGGTCGGCCACACCGACCTCGCCGAGCTGCGACCGCTGCTGGGCTTCGCCTCGAGCGCGCTCGCCCGGCGCATCCCGCGGAACGAGCGCGTGCTGGATGTCGTGATGACCGCCGCGTACGCGGTGACCGGCCGCTGGAACGAGCTGTATGAGGACATCGACGAGCGCCGTGCCCACCGGGTGCTCTCCGAATGGCACCTCGACCACCTCGCCGAGCGCACCTTCGGCAGCCTGTCCGACGGCGAGCAGAAGCGGGTGCAGATCGCCCGGTCGGTGATGACGGATCCGGAGATCCTGCTGCTCGACGAACCGGCGGCGAGCCTCGACCTCGGCGGTCGCGAGGAGCTGCTTCAGCTGCTCGGCGGGTACGCCAGCGACCCCAAGTCACCCGCGATCGTGATGGTCACGCACCACGTCGAGGAGATCCCGCAGGCGTTCAACCGCGCGCTGCTGCTCAAGGACGGCGAGATCACCGCCCAGGGCCCGATCGGCGATGTGCTGACGAGCGAGAACCTCAGTGCGACCTTCGACATCGACGTGGAGATCACGGAGTCGGACGGCCGCTACACCGCCCGGGCGCGCCAGGGCGTCGAGGGCTGATCGCCCGCCCGCGATCTGCTAGACTCGATAGCTGGTCCCCGAACCGTTCGCGCCGTCATGGCTGCGATCCCGGGCTCGCGGGTCTGAAGCTTCCCGTCCACGCGGTCTGCGCGGACACGACCGAACCGACTACTAGCTGCAACAAGGAAGTCCTGATGAAGACTGGCATCCACCCCGACTACGCCCCGGTGGTTTTCCGCGACCTGGCCTCGGGTGCGACGTTCCTCACCCGCTCCACCGTCTCGAGCGACAAGACCATCAAGTGGGAGGACGGCAACACCTACCCGGTGATCGACGTCGAGATCTCCTCCGAGTCGCACCCGTTCTACACGGGCAAGCAGCGCATCATGGACTCGGCCGGCCGCGTCGAGAAGTTCAACTCGCGCTACAAGAGCTTCGGCAAGTAAGCCGCACCGCGAAGGCCCCCGTCCTCTGGACGGGGGCCTTCGTCGTTCCGCGGCGGGCGGTCAGTTGTAGTTGTAGTTGCTCATCGCGGCGCCGAGCGACGCGAAGAAGATGATGGCGAAAATGATGCCGAAGGCCACCGAGACGAAGCCGATGATGATGGCGGCGATCGCGAGGCCGCGGCCCTGCTCGCCGGTGCGCTTGATCTGGTTGAGGGCGATGAAGCCCAGGATGATGCCCACGATGTTGACGAAGAAGGACAGGATGAAGGCCACGATCGACATGGTGTTCCAGCCGGGCTGCGCGCCCTGGTACTGCTGCTGGTAGCCGGCGGGCTGCTGCGGCGGGAGGGGCTGCGGGTTCAGGTTGGAGTCGCTCATGCGGCACAATCTAGCGGCCCAGCGGCGCGTGCAGAAGCCCCCGCATGCGGGTGGCAGCTCAGCCGGGGTTCAGCGGATGGGCCAGGCGCCCGAGGTCGTGAACCCGGGGTCGCGCTCCCGGCGCATGTACTCCTGGAAGTCGGCGGCCTGCTCGCGGCACCAGTCCACCTGGCGGCGGTGCAGCTCAGCGGCCTCCAGGGCGAGGGCCTCGGCGTGGATGCGGGCGAGCGCCTGCGCGACCCGGCCGGCCGCGATGGCGTCGGCTCCGGCGTCGTGGGCGGCGAGGAGGTCGACGCCGTAGTGGGTCGCGGTGACCGTGAGCGTCCGCTTGCCGCGGCGGTATTTGTCCACCGCCTTGTCGATGACCAGCGGGTCGATGATGGGGCCGGGGGAGACGAGCGGGGCGACGCTGTGGCGGCGGGCCTCGCGGTCGAGCAGCGTGAAGTCGTACGGCGCGTTGTAGGCGACGACGGGGATGCCGCGATCGAACAGGCTGCGCAGCTGCGCGACGATCGCCGCGACCGCCCTGGCCGCATCCATCCCGTGCTCGCGGGCGCGCTCGGTCGTGATGCCGTGGACGGCCGTCGCCTCGGCCGGGATCTCGACCTGCGGGTCGATCAGCCAGTCGCGGCGGTGCAGCACCTCACCGGTCTCGTCGAGGAGGCCGACGTGGGCGGTGACGATCCGGGCCGATTCGACGTCGATTCCGGTGGTCTCGAGGTCGAACACCCCGAGTCGCTGGTGCCACGTGCTCATGCCCTCACGCTAAGCCGACCCACCGTCATCCCCGTGGATGGCGCGCCGAGTCGTGAGTCGTTGCCGGTATCCGGGTCGAGTGGTGACGTGATGTCGCAGCTCGGGAGGGGGACGGGTCAGTCGCGGCGCGGCTCCATGTGCAGCCAGTAGAAGTTCTGGGTGCCGAGGGTCAGCGTGAAGCGGCCGTCGTCGGCGACGGTCGGGAACTCCGCGCCTCCGAACAGGTCGTACAGCGTGCGGCCGGCGAACTCGGGCGCCTCCAGCGTGACCGACACGGGATTGTGCGCGAACGAGAACACGCACAGCACGTCCTCCGGCTGGTCGCCGAAGTGCGTGCCGCTGCCCTCGTACGAGCGCACGAACGCCAGAACGGACTCGTGGTCCGTCGGCAGCACGCGGATGTCGCCCAGCCCGAACACGGGATGCGCCTTCCGCACGTGGATCACGTTGCGGATCCAGTGCAGCAGCGACCGCGACTGCGCGAGCTGCGCCTCGACGTTGACCTGGTTGTAGTGGAACACCAGCGACTGGACCACCGGAAGGTACAGCTTGCCCGGGTCGGCGCTGGAGAAGCCGGCGTTGCGGTCGGGCGTCCACTGCATCGGCGTGCGCGAGCTGTCGCGATCCGGCAGCCAGATGTTGTCGCCCATCCCGATCTCGTCGCCGTAGTACAGGAACGGGCTGCCCGGCAGCGAGAACAGCAGCGCGTGGGCCAGCTCCAGCTCCGCCCGGGAGTTGTCGAGCAGCGGCGCGAGGCGGCGCCGGATGCCGATGTTGGCGCGCATCCGCGGGTCGTAGGCGTACCAGCCGTACATCGCCTGCCGGTACTCCTCGCTGACCATCTCGAGCGTCAGCTCGTCGTGGTTGCGCAGGAACACGCCCCAGGCGGCACCGTCGGGCACGTCTGTCGTCTCGGACAGCACCCGGACGAGCTCGCTGGCCTGCTGCGACCGGAGCGCGTAGAAGATGCGCGGCATCACCGGGAAGTCGAAGGCCATGTGGCACTCCGGCTCCTCCTCGCTGCCGAAGAACGCCGCCACCTCGCGCGGCCACTGGTTGGCCTCGGCGATCATGATGCGGCCGGGGTACTCGCGGTCGACCCATTCGCGCAGCTTGATGATGAACTCGTGGGTCTTCGGCTCGCCCTCGCCGTTGCCCTCGTCGGACTCGTAGAGGTAGGGGATGGCGTCGAGCCGGAAGCCGTCGACGCCGAGATCGAGCCAGAACCGGACGACGTCGTACATCGCCTCGTGCACGGCCGGGTTCTCGAAGTTGAGGTCCGGCTGGTGCGAGAAGAAGCGGTGGAAGTAGAACTGCCGCCTGGCTTCGTCGAACGCCCAGTTGGAGTCCTCGGTGTCGACGAAGATGATGCGGATGTCCGGCCACTTGTCGTCCGTGTCGTTCCACACGTAGAAGTCGCCGTACGGCCCCTCCGGGTCGGAGCGCGACTGCTGGAACCACTCGTGCTGGTCGGAGGTGTGGTTGATGGGCAGGTCGATGATGATGCGCATGTTGCGCTCGTGGGCTTTGGTGACGAGCTCGCGGAACTCGTCGATCGTGCCGAACTCCGGGAGGATCGACGTGAAGTCGGAGACGTCGTAGCCGCCGTCGCGCAGGGGCGACTGGAAGAACGGCGGGAGCCAGAGCGCATCGATCCCGAGCCACTGCAGGTAGTCGAGCTTCGAGGTCAGTCCCGCGATGTCGCCGGACCCGTCGCCGTTGCTGTCGACGAACGAGCGGACCATGACCTCGTAGAAGACCGACCGGCGGTACCACTGCCGATCGAGGGCGAGCCCGGGCAGCGTGATGGGCGCGGTGAAACTCACGGTTCTCCTTCTGGCGGGGTGGTTCGGGGGCGGTGCCGGAGCGGGATGAAGCGGGGGCGGTGCATGGACGGTGCGTGATGCATCGAGTGGTGCCGGACGGGCCGCCGGGGGAGCGGCATCCGGTGCAAGCGATTACATCCAGTGAAGTCTAGGGCGTGCGAGCGGTGCCCTGTCCAGTCCTGCCTAGACTGGGGAGCGATGACTGTCTCCTCACCCTACGCCGCCGCTCTGGAGCGGGTGCCCGTGCGCGAAGAGGCGGTCCCGGTCCTGGGCTCGACCACGCGGTGCTGGGACTACGGCGACCGGGATGCGACGACCACCCTGGTGCTCGTGCACGGCTTCCGAGGCGATCACCACGGCTTGGAGCCGGTGGTCGCGCAACTGCACGGCATCCGCATGATCTCGCCCGACCTCCCGGGCTTCGGTGCGTCGACGCCGATGACCGAGGCGGCGCACGACATCGCCGGCTACGGCCGCTGGCTGCGCGCCTTCGTCGACGCGTCGGGGCTGAGCGGCCGGGTGGTGCTGCTCGGCCACTCCTTCGGGTCCATCGTCGTCGCCGGTGCGCTGGCGGATGCGGACACCGCAGCGGACGCCGACCGTCCCGCCGGCGTCGTGCTGGTGAACCCGATCGGCCAGCCCGCCCTGGAGGGCCCGCGCGGTGTGTTCACGCGGCTCGCGGTGTTCTACTACTGGCTCGCCTCGGTGCTCCCCGAGCGGCTCGGGTTCGCGCTGCTGCGCAACCGCGTGATCGTCCGCGTGATGAGCATGGCCATGGCGAAGACGAGGGAGCCGGCGCTGCGGCGCTGGATCCACGACCAGCACGACCGTTACTTCTCCGCGTTCAGCGACCGGCGCGTCGTGCTCGAGGCGTTCCGCGCCTCCGTCGCGCACGACGTCAGCGAGTACGCGGCGCGTATCCCGGAGCGCACCCTGCTCGTCGCCGCCGAGAAGGACGACATCACGCCCATCATCGCCGAGTACCGCCTGCAGACGGTGTTCCCGGCGGCGGAGCTCGTCGTCATCCCGGAGGTCGGCCACCTCATCCACTACGAGACCCCGGCGGCCGCGGCCCGCGCCATCCAGCGGTTCGTCGCCGAGCTCGCGGAGGAGCGACCGTGAGGATCCTGTTCGACTGCCGCTACACCCGCATCGGCCGGCACGACGGCATCAGCCGCTACACCGCCGGGCTCGTGACGGCCCTGGCGAAGCTGCACCCGGTGACCATGCTCATCAGCGACCACCGCCAGCTGGACCTGCTGCCCGATCTGCCCTGGGAGATCATCCCCGCACCCACGTCGGTGGGGGAGCCGTGGGTCGCCCGGACGGTCAACCGCCTCAGGCCGGACGTGGTCTTCACGCCGATGCAGACGATGGGCGGCTTCGGCCGGAAGTACCGGCTCGTGCTGACCGTCCACGACCTGATCTACTACCGGCACCCGACGCCGCCGCGCGACCTGCCGGCGTTCGTTCGGGGACTCTGGCGGCTGTACCACCTGGCCTGGTGGCCGCAGCGCCTCCTGCTGAACCGATCGGACGCCGTCGTCACGGTGTCGGAGACGACGAAGGGGCTGATCGCCGAGCACCGTCTGACCAAGCGGCCGGTGCACGTCGTCCCGAACGCCGCCGACATGCCCGAGCTCGCGCCAGGGCGGGCGGAGCGCACGGCGGCGGAGAGCAGGAGCCTGGTCTACATGGGCTCGTTCATGCCGTACAAGAACGTGGACACGCTGGTGCGCGCCACCGCGCTGCTACCGGACTACACGCTCCACCTGATGAGCCGGGTGACGGATGCGGAACGGCGGCGCCTGACGGAGCTCGCCCCGGGGGCGCGGATCGTCTTCCACGACGGCGCCAGCGACGAGGACTACGCGGAGACGCTCGCCGCGGCGACCGCTCTCGTGACCGCGTCGCACGACGAGGGGTTCGGCATCCCGCTCGTGGAGTCGATGACGCTCGGAACGCCGGTGGTCGTCAGTGACATCCCGATCTTCCGCGAGATCGGCGGGGAGGCCGCGCTGTACTTCGACGCGGACGCACCGGAGCAGCTCGCCGCGCGCATCCGGCACCTGGAGGACGACGGCGTGTGGGCGGCGCGGTCGGCGGCCGCGCGCGCCCAGGCCGCCCGGTACACCTGGGACGCGTCGGCGGAGCGGCTGCTCACGGTGCTCGAGGGCGTCGCGTCGCGCTGACGGTCGTCTGTGGGTCGCGGCGCGCCGTAATCGGCGGGTCAGAACGGCGTGTTGCGACCCCTGGATGCGGCCGGGTGGCGTTCCGTCACATGACGGAGGCGGTGAACAGGTCGCGGTCCTCCGGACCGAGGTTGAAGCGGTCGAGCGTCAGATCGCCGTCGTCGTAGCGGAAGCGGTGCACGGAGCCGTTCGGGATGAGCTCGCCCGGTCCGGGCAGCGCGTGGTCGGTGACGTGGCGCACGAGCGACGAGATGACGCCGCCGTGGCTGACCACGATGAGATTCTCGCCGGGGTGCCGCTCCCCGAGCTCGCGGAGCGCGGGAAGGGCGCGGGCGACGACCTCGTCGCGGGTCTCGCGACCCGGCACGGGCATGCCGTCCGGCCAGCGGGCCAGGATCTGCTCGCCGGTCAGCCCCTCGGCCTCTCCGTACTGCCGCTCGGCGACGGCCGGCAGGCGTTCCGGCTCGCCCAGCCCGACGTGGCCGGCGATGATGCGCGCCGTGTCGAGCGCCCGCGAGAGGGGGCTGGCGTAGATCGCGTCGAACCGTCCGCCCGCGAGCGCGCGTCCCGTCGCCTCCGCCTGGTCCCGGCCCGTCGCATTGAGCGGAATGTCGCTGGAGCCCTGGATGCGCTTCGCGAGGTTCCAGTCGGTCTGGCCGTGCCGCACCAGCGAGATGAAGGTCACACGCGTCCTTTCGTCACCGGGACGCGCGCCGTCGGCTCAGGCCAGCCGTTCGGCCAATTCGACCAGTGTCTCCGTCGTCCCACCGTCCAGCTTAATGGTCGCGCGACCGTCGCCCTTGGTCGCGCCGCGGTTGACGATGACGATCGGGAGGCGGCGGCGCCTGGCCTCCTCGAGCAGGCGGATGCCGGAGTTGACGACAAGCGACGACCCGGCGATCACGAGGGCCTCCGCCGAGCGGACCAGCGCGCTGGCCTCGCGGTACTTCTCGGCGGGCACGAACTCGCCGAAGAACACGACGTCCGGCTTCAGGCGTCCGCCGCACACGGTGCAGTCCGGGACGACGAAGGCGTCGATATCGGTGACGACGGCATCGCCGTCCGGCGCGATCTCGACGGCGCCCTCCGTGTCGAGCCACGGGTTCGCGGCGTCGATGCGGGAGGTGATCGCCTCGCGCGCGAAGATCTGGCCGCAGACGAGGCAGAGGACGCGGTCCATCGCGCCGTGCAGGTCGACGACCTTGCGCGACCCCGCCTGCTTGTGCAGGCCGTCGACGTTCTGCGTGATGACGCCGTTCGCGGCGCCCGACGACTCCAGAGCCGCCAGGGCGCGGTGGCCGTCGTTGGGCTGCGCGGCGGCGAAGCGGCGGTAGCCGAGGTGGCTGCCCGCCCAGTAGCGCTTGCGGAAGCGGTCGTCGGCGAGGAACTGCTGGAACGTCATCGGCGTGCGCTGCGGTGCGCCCTCGCCGCGGTAGTCCGGGATGCCGGAGTCGGTGGACACGCCGGCACCGGTCAGAACGGCGAAACGGCGGCCGGAGAGCAGCTCGACGGTCTGGTCGATCCCGCGGGCGAGCTCCGGCGGGAGCTCGGTCGTCAGCGTGGTCACAGGCACCTCCAGATCCTCTCTGAGTCTAAACACCCCAGTTTTCCGATTTGTTTCGTGCGGCTGGCAGTGTAGAGCCATGCTCCTGCACCGCATCGACGACCTGGAGGCCGACGGTCTCGCCGACTACTCGCGCCTCACCGATGTCGCTCTGCGGCGGGTGACCGAGCCGGAGGGCGGCCTGTACATCGCCGAGTCGACGAAGGTGATCACCCGCGCGCTGGCCGCCGGGCACCGTCCGCGGTCCGTGCTGCTGCAGGAGCAGTGGCTTGCGGACCTGGAGCCGCTGCTCGCTCCGTACCCCGACGTCCCGGTCTTCGTCGGCGACGCGGCCGTGCTGGAGCGGCTCACCGGCTACCACCTGCACCGCGGCGCCCTCGCGGCGATGCACCGCCCGGCGCTGCCCGATCCCGCCGACCTGCTGCGGGATGCGCGGCGCGTCGTGGTGCTGGAGGACATCGTCGACCACACCAACGTCGGCGCGATCTTCCGCTCGGTCGCAGGCCTCGGCGCGGACGCCGTGCTGGTCACTCCGCGGTGCGCCGATCCGCTGTACCGCCGGAGCGTCCGCGTGTCGATGGGCACGGTGCTGCAGGTGCCGTGGACCCGGCTGCCCGAGTGGGACGACGCCGTTCCGCTGCTGCACCATGCGGGGTTCGACATCGCAGCGCTGGCGCTGTCCGACGATGCGGTGACGCTCGACGCCTATGCGGCCGACCCGCCGGAGCGCGTCGCGATGGTGTTCGGAGCCGAGGGGGACGGGCTGAGCCGCCGGGCCCTGGCGGCGGCGGACACCGTCGTCACCATCCCGATGCTGCACGGCGTCGACTCGCTCAACGTGGCGTCGGCATCCGCGGTTGCGTTGTGGGCGCTCCGCGCGCGTTCTCAGCCGCAGCAGGGATAGCCGCCGCTAAAATCCGAGGGTGCCCCAGCAAGTTCTCGTCGATCCGCCGCGCCGTGTCTCGCGGACGGTGTACCGCCGGCGCCGGATCGTCGTCTTCGGAACCGTGATCGCCGTCCTCCTCGCGTTCGTCTACGTTGTCGGGTCGCTGGTCGCACCGGTCCCGGCGACAGCCGCCGTCACCGCGCACGGCAAGCAGCTGGTCCAGCCGGCCGCTCAGCTGGCGTGGCCCGGGTACGGCTCGTCCGCGATCGTCGCCCCCGACTACCCGGGCGCCTCGGCGTCGCACGGCAGCGACGCGAGCGTGCCGATCGCCAGCGTCACGAAGACCATCACCGCACTCGTGGTGCTGGAGAAGAAGCCGCTGAACGGCGACGAGCAGGGTCCGGACATCGCGTTCACGCAGCGCGACGTGAACATCTGGCACGACGTCGTCGCGGCCGGCGGTTCGTGGGCGCCGGTGGTCGCGGGCACCTCGATGACCGAGAAGCAGGCGCTGGAGGCGATGCTCCTGCCCTCCGCGAACAACTACGCGATCTCGCTGGCGAACTGGGCGTACGGCTCGACGAGCGCCTACGTCTCCGCCGCGAACGACTGGCTCGCGAAGAACGGCTTCAGCGGAACGAAGATCACGACCCCGGACGGCCTCGACCCCGGCAACGTGAGCACGACGAAGGACCTCATCGGCATCGGGAAACTCGTGCTGGCGTCGCCCGCGCTGTCGTCGATCGTTTCGCAGAAGAACGCGAACCTGCCGGGAGCCGGGTCGCAGGACAACACGAACACCCTCCTCGGATTCGAGGGGATGGACGGCATCAAGACCGGCAACACGGACGAGGCGGGCAACTGCCTGCTCTTCTCGGCGGAGCTCCCGGTCGGTGCGACGAAGGTGCGGGTGCTCGGCGTCGTGCTCGGCGCGCCCACCCACGACGACCTGTGGGCGGGTGTCCAGGCGCTCCTCACCAGCATGAAGAACGGCTTCCACCAGGTGACGCCGGTCGAGAAGGGCCAGGTGTTCGGGACGTACACCACCGCTTGGGGAGCGACATCGAAGCTGGTCGCGACCGAGACGAAGTCGTTCCTGGTGTGGTCGGACACGCCGATCGGGGTGGACCTGCAGACCCGACCGCTGTCGTCCGGATTCAAGGGCGACATCCTCGGACAGGGCACGTTCACCCTGAACGGGACCACCGCCACGGTGCCGCTCGCGCTGGCGCGCGATGTGCCGGACCCGGGATTCGGCTGGCGGCTGGCGCACCCGGGCGGCCTCGGCACCTAGCCGCTGACCGGAGCACCGCCTCGGAACGCCGGGTCAGTCGCCGCTGATCAGGAAGGGACCCGCCTGCGGCCGCTTCGGCGTGACATGGTCGCCGGACGACTGGTGCCGGATGCGGCGCAGGACCCACGGCACGAGGTACTCGCGCGCCCACGAGAGGTCCTCGGCGCGGGCACGCCGCCAGGTGCGCGGAGGGAGCGGTTCCGGCTGCAGCGGCTGCAGGTCGTTCTCCACGTTGAGCGCGGCGAGGACCATCCGCGCCACGGTGTGGTGGCCGAGCGGCGCGAGGTGCAGGCGGTCGGGCGCCCACATCCGCTGGTCCTGGATCTCGGTCAGCGACCACTGGTCGGCGACGATGCAGTCGTAGCGCGCCGCGATGGCGCGGACGTTCTCGTTGTAGATCGCGACCTTGCCGCGGATGCCGCGGAAGACGGGCGAGAAGCCGACGTCGACTCCGGTGAACACCACGATCGTCGCGCCGTCGACGCTCAGCCGCGAGACGGCCTCGTCGAACAGGAGCGCGATCTGGTCGGGGTCGGTCCCCGGCCGGATGACGTCGTTGCCGCCCGCCGAGATCGTGATGAGGTCGGGCCGGAGGGCGACCGCCGCATCCACCTGCTCGTCCAGGATCTGGCGGATCAGCTTGCCGCGGACCGCGAGGTTCGCGTACGCGAAGTCGTCGGTCTGCCTGCTCAGGACCTCGGCCACGCGATCCGCCCAGCCGCGGTGGCCGCCTGGGCTCCCCGGCTCCGGATCGCCGATGCCTTCGGTGAACGAGTCTCCGAGGGCGACGTACCGGGACCAGGGATGCTGTGCTTCCGCCATTGCTCCATTCTGCATCGGACGGCGGTGTCGGCGGGCTCCGGTAGATTTGATCCAAGTGGAGACGTCAGCAGCACCCCAGCCGGAAGAGGCCTCCGGTGACCCCGAACTCAGTGGTCTCGAGCGCGGTGATATCGAGCGCGGAGATATCGAACGCCCGGGCGTGCACGCGGGAAGCTTCGCCGCGGAGCACCTGTCGCCGTCCTTCCCGGAGCGCGCCGCCTGGGGGACCGCGGGCAAGCTGCGTGCCTGGCAGGCGGAGGCGCTCGATGCGTACTTCGTCCACGAGCCGCGCGACTTCCTCGCGGCGGCGACGCCGGGCGCCGGTAAGACGACCTTCGCGCTGAGGCTCGCGACGGAGCTCCTGTCGCGCCGGGTCGTCGAGCGCGTCACCGTCGTCGCGCCGACCGAGCACCTCAAGCGCCAGTGGGCGGAGGCGGCGGCCCGGGTCGGCCTCCACCTCGATCCGGACTTCAAGAACTCCGATGGCCGCTATGCACGGCACTACCGGGGAGCCGCGGTGACCTACGCGCAGGTGGCCATGCGGCCGAGCCTGCACAAGGACATCACCGAGGCGTACAAGACGCTGGTGATCCTCGACGAGGTGCATCACGGCGGTGACGCCCTGAGCTGGGGAGACGGCATCCGCGACGCCTTCGAGCGCGCGACGCGGCGGCTCTCGCTCACCGGTACGCCGTTCCGCTCGGACACGGCGCCCATCCCGTTCGTGACCTACCTGCCCGACCGCCAGGGCATCCGGACGTCGGTCACCGACTACAACTACGGCTACGGCCGCGCGCTCGAGGACGGCGTCGTCCGTCCCGTCATCTTCATGGTCTACGCCGGGCACATGCGCTGGCGCACCAAGACAGGCGACGAGATGGAGGCGCGGCTCGGCGAGGGCAACACGAAGGACATCACATCGCAGGCGTGGCGGACGGCGCTCGATCCGCGCGGCGAGTGGATCCCGGCCGTGCTGGCCGCGGCCGACCGCCGTCTCACCGAGGTGCGCAACTCCATTCCCGACGCCGGCGGTCTGGTGATCGCGACGGACCACTACGCGGCGCGGGCGTATGCCGACCTGCTGCAGCAGATCAGCGGAGAGCCGGTCACGGTCGTGCTCTCCGACGAGAAGGAGGCCAGCGACCGGATCGCCGAGTTCGCGCAGGGCGACTCGCGGTGGATGGTCGCGGTGCGCATGGTGTCGGAGGGCGTCGACGTGCCGCGGCTGGCCGTCGGCGTGTACGCGACCAGCGCATCCACCCCGCTGTTCTTCGCGCAGGCGATCGGCCGCTTCGTGCGCGCCCGGCGCCGCGGCGAGACGGCATCCGTGTTCCTGCCGAACGTGCCGACGCTGATGGCGTTGGCGAACGCGATGGAGCTGGAACGCGACCACGCGCTCGACCGCGTCGAGGAGAACACCGAGGGCGACCTGTGGAACCCCGAGGACGCGATGGTGGCCGACGCGAATCGCGAGGAACGCGCGTCGGAGGCGCTGACGGAGGAGTTCGCGTTCGAGGCGCTGGGGTCGGAGGCCAACTTCGACCGCGTGCTGTACGACGGCAAGGAGTTCGGCAGCTTCGCGGTACCGGGCACGGACGAGGAGCTCGACTTCATCGGCCTCCCCGGCATCCTGGAGCCGGAGCAGGTGCACGAGCTTCTGCTGCAGCGGCAGCAACGACAGGCGCGCCGGCACTCGTCCCGGCCGCCGACCGCGGAGGGGCATCCGCCGCCGACGCTGCACCGGACGCTGAAGGAGCAGCGCCAGCTGCTGAACAGCCTCGTCGGGCTGTATTCGAAGAACTCGGGGGAGCCGCACGGCCTCATCCACGCCGAGCTGCGGCGGGTCTGCGGCGGACCGGCGGTCGCGCAGGCCAGTGTCACCCAGCTTCAGGCGAGGATCGACTTCCTGCGGAAGCGGCTGGGCGCTCATTAGGGTCGCCGAACCTTGCTGGCGGTCGCCCGTCGGGGTTCCTAGGCTGAGCCCATGAGCGATACAGGAGCGGGTGACCGGAGTCCGGAGGGTACGGCGCCGGAGGGTGCGCATCCGGACGAGCCGCACCGCGGAGGCATGGCGCAGCGGCTGAACTGGCTGCGCGCGGGCGTCCTCGGGGCGAATGACGGGATCGTCTCGGTCGCCGCGGTGGTGGTCGGCGTCGCCGGCGCGACGAGTTCCGTCCCGGCGATCGTCACGGCGGGGCTGGCGGCGCTCGTCGGCGGGGCGATCTCGATGGCTCTGGGCGAATACGTCTCCGTGAGCAGCCAGCGCGACAGCGAGCGATCGCTCATCGCGAAGGAGCGCCGGGAGCTGGCGGAGATGCCGGAGCAGGAGCTGGAGGAGCTGACGGGCCTGTACGAGCAGCGGGGGCTGACCCCGGCGACGGCGCGTCAGGTCGCCGTCGAGCTGACCGCGCACGACGCCCTCGCCGCCCACCTGTCCGCCGAGCTCGGGATCGACCAGGACGACGTGGTCAGCCCGTGGCATGCGGCGCTCGCGTCGGCCGTGGCGTTCACCTGCGGCGCCATCCTGCCGATGCTGACCATCCTGCTTCCCGCGACGCTGCGCATCCCGGTCACGTTCGTTGCGGTGCTCGTGGCGCTGGCGGTCACGGGATACGTGGCGGCATGGATCGGGGGCAGCTCCCGCGGTCGCGCCATGGTCCGGGTGGTGGTGGGCGGTGCGCTGGCCCTGGCCGCCACCTTCATCGTCGGTTCGCTGCTCGGCACGAACGTCGCCGGCTGACCGACGCCGCACGACGGAGGGGGACACAGGATGGTGGATGCGCAGGACCGCGAGGCTGCGGCGAACGTGATGCCCGGCGAGGGCGGCATGAAGGACAAGGAGGCGATCGTCCGCGATTGGCTTCCGCGCTACACGGGCACTCCGGTGGAGGAGTTCGGGGAGTACATCCTGCTGACGAATTTCAGCGACTACGTGCAGCGCTTCGCCGAGTGGTACGGAGCAGAGGTGCGCGGGCTCGACCGGTCGATGCCGAACGCGACGGCCGACGGGATCACGATGGTCGACTTCGGGATGGGCAGCCCGAACGCGGCGACGATCATGGACCTGCTCACCGCTGCGTGTCCGAAGGCGGCGCTGTTCCTCGGAAAGTGCGGCGGGGTGAAGCGCAAGAACAAGCTCGGCGACCTCGTGCTTCCGATCGCGGCCATCCGCGGCGAGGGCACCTCGAACGACTACCTGCCACCGGAGGTGCCCGCCCTTCCGGCCTTCCAGCTGCAGCGCGCCGTGTCGTCGACCATCCGCGACTTCCAGCAGGACTACTGGACGGGCACCGTGTTCACCACGAACAGGCGGGTGTGGGAGCACGACGACACGTTCAAGGAGTACCTCAAGCGGACGCGCTGCATGGCCGTCGACATGGAGACGGCGACCGTGTTCGCGGCGGGTTTCGCCAACCGCATCCCGAGCGGGGCGCTGCTGCTCATCTCGGATCAGCCGATGACCCCGGAGGGCGTGAAGACCGCGGAGAGCGACCAGGGCGTGTCGCGCGACTTCGTCGAGCGCCACATCCGGATCGGCGTCGAGGCCCTCCGGCTGGTGCGGAGGAACGGCCGCAGCGTCCGGCACCTGCGATTCGACGAGTGACGGGATCCGCCTGCGCTGGTTGTCAGGACGCGCGCGTCAACTCCGCGCTGCCGTGGCGTACAGCGCGGGTGGAGGGTGACAGGGCGGCCGCAATGCACGGGGCGGCGATGAGGAGTGCGGCCGCTCCGAGGGCGACGGGCGCCGACACGAGCTCTGCGAAGGGGGCGGCGAGGGCATAGCCGAACGGCACCAGCCCGAATGAGGCGACGTAATCGTAGGAGGACACCCGACCGAGCTCTTCGGGAGGGACGTGCTCCTGCATCGCCGCCGCCCAGACGGCCCCGGCTTGCTCGAGACCGAATCCCGCGATCAGTGCGCTGATCACGAGCAGGAAGGGCTCGGCGTCGGCGGCCAGGAGCACGAGGGGGAGTGCAGACGCGGCCTGCCAGGAGAGGCTCCACGAGACGGGCCTGCTGGGACGGTAGGTGATGGCCAGGACGGAGCCCGTCACATACCCTCCGGCGAGCCCCGCAGCGATGAGACCCCAGACGCCGGCCGCATCGTCCAGGCGCCGGAGACTCAGCGGACCGAGGACGGCATAGCCTCCGGACCACGCGAACATGGCTGCCCCGAAGGCCGCAACGCTGATCACGAGCCACCGCCGTCCGACGAACGCGTGCCATCCGTGGGCGAGTTGAGCGATGGCGCTCGGCCTTCCGGCGTTCTGCGGCCCAGGGGGGCCTGCGGTCGCCCGTGCGGGGAGCGATGCGAGCAGGATCGCCGAGAGCACGGATGCGCATGCGTCAGCGAGCAGGATCCCGATCGTCCCTCCCGATGCGATCACGATGCCGGCGATTGCCGGTCCGATGATTCCGAGGGCGTTCCGTAGGGAGCGCAGGATGCCTTGCGCAGGAGCGAGCTCGTCGTCGCGGAGGCACTCGCGCGGCATCGCGAAGAGAGCGGAGGCGCCGAGCGACTGCGCCGACCCTGCCGCGAACACGACGAGGAGCAGCGGGATGAGCATTCCCGTGCCGCCCGTCCAGATCAGCGCTGCCACCGCGGATTGAGCGACAGCCATGCCCGCGGCGCACACGGCGGCGACCGTCCGCCTGCTCCAGCGGTCCGCGATGACTCCGCCGACCAAACCGAGAAGGAGGGCGGGGAGGGCCCGTGCGGCCAGCACGAGCCCAGCCCCGACCGCTCCGTCGCTCCCGTCCAGCACGGCGAAGACGACGGCTATGGTGGCGCCGTTCGCCGTCAGCCAGGGAAATGCCTGTGCGCAGAGGAGCCGTCGAAAGCGCCTGTTCCGCAGTGGAGAGAGCGTGAGCGCCATGATCTCACGTCGTGACGAGCGTCGGCGGGGTGAGGCGCTCGTGGGAGTACGCGGTCCGATCGGTGAGCCCGGCGGCGGAGAAGGCCTCCTGCCGCAGGGTGCACGGGAGGCATGTGCCGCATTGGATGGCGCCCGCGTGAGCGCAGCTCCAGGTTCCTGAAAGGTCAACGCCGAGGCGCGCGCCGTGCTGAAGGACCTCGGCTTTCGTCCTGTTGAGGAATGGTGCACGAATGTCGAACCGACGGCCGGTCTCGATGGAGATCGCACGGCTCAACAGCGAGAAGTACTCCGCGTTGTTGTCGCGGTACATCGTGTCGTCGCGGTGGACGCCGTAGTGGAGTTCGGAATGGCCTCGGGAAGCGGCGAGCGACGCCGCGATGCTGAGCGCTACACCCGAGCCGAAGGGCTCGATCTCATGGGACATCACCTGCGCCGCCCGCAAGAACTGCGGGAAGGGCTTCCGGTAGGCGTCGCGCATGCCGGCGGCGAGGTCGACCTCCAGGATCTCCAGGTCGAGGTCTGCAGCAATGCGCCGAGCGAAGATGACGCTTCGGGGCGCCTCCTCATCTCCGAGGTCGAACACGATGGCCAATGGCCGCGTACCGGCTCGGACGAGTTCGTAAGTCAGGACGGTGGAGTCTGGGCCACCGGAAAGCATCACAGCTGTCATATGTTGGTCTCCTTGCGTAGTAGGCGCCGTTACCGGCAAGGAGACGTTCGCATGATTCGCGCACTCACTGCAATGCATGATGCGACCTATAAATGTATTATGTTGCGTTCATAGTGTCGTGGTCAGGTCGTGCCGGGCGTGAGGTGGTCACCGGAAGTCCCTCGAGACGGTGCGGATTCCGGTGTCGAGTGCTTCGAGGCGGTCGGCGATCACGTTGACGACGCCTTCCTCGCTGCGCTCCAGGATGCCGCGGATGATCATCGCCGGCGCCTGGCGGGCCACGCGGCGGTAGCGGTTCCAGACGCCGACCGGGCACACGACGTTCACCATCCCGGTCTCGTCCTCGATGTTGAGGAACGTGACCCCCGCCGCCGTGGCGGGTCGCTGCCGGTGGGTCACCACGCCGCCCACCTCGATGCGGCGACCGGACTCGCCGGCGGCGAGCGTGTCGGCCGGGCGGACGCCGCGGGCGGCGAGCGCCGGACGCAGGAAGCGGATGGGATGGTCGTCGGTCGAGATCCCCGTCGCCCAGAGGTCGCTGGCGAGCTGCTCGGCGGGGGACAGCATCGGCAGCAGCGGCGGCTGGACGGTGATCGCCGTGCCGGCCAGGTACTCCGGCCGCTCCTGGGCGGCGTTGCCCGCCTCCCAGATCGCCTGCCGCCTGCTCAGGTCGAAGCCGTCGAAGGCGCCGGCGGCGGCGAGCGCCTCCAGCTGGCCGGTGGTGAGGCCGGTGCGCCGGGCGAGGTCGCCGAGGTCGCGGTAGGGGCCGTACGCCTCCCGCTCGGCGACGATGCGCTCCGCCACCTTCTCGCCGATCGAGGTGACCGCCGCCAGGCCCAGCCGGACCGCGTGGCCGGCGTCGCGGCGGTGCGCGGCGAAGTCGAGCGGGACGGCCGGGTCGAAGGGATCGATCGGCGGCTGCTCCGTCTGCAGGCACGGATCGGAGCCGGTCGGCCCCCGCCGCGCATCCGGGTCGTCGAGCGGCTCGAGGAGCGGGAAGACGCCGGAGCGCTGGATGTCCGGGCGGTGCACGACGACGCCGTGCCGTCGCGCGTCGGCGGTGAGGGTGCGCGGCGAGTAGAAGCCCATCGGCTGGGCGCGCAACAGCCCGGCCAGGAAGGCGCCGGGGTAGTGCAGCTTCATCCAGGAGCTGACGTAGACGAGCAGCGCGAAGCTGATCGCGTGGCTCTCGGCGAAGCCGAAGTTGGCGAACGCTTCGATCTTCTCGTAGATGGCGTCGGCATCGGCTCCGGTGATGCCGTTGTTCGCCATCCCGTCGTACAGCTTCGCCTTGAGCGCCTCGATCTTCTCCACCCCGCGCTTGGATCCCATCGCGCGGCGCAGCAGGTCGGCGTCCTCCGCCGTGCAGTCGCCGACCGCGACGGCCATCTGCATCAGCTGCTCCTGGAACAGCGGGACGCCCATCGTTCGCTCCAGCACGGGAACGAGCGCGGGGTGCAGGTAGGTGACCGGCTCCTTGCCCAGCTTCCGGCGGATGTACGGGTGCACCGCTCCGCCCTGGATGGGACCGGGGCGGATGAGCGCGATCTCGATCACGAGGTCGTAGAAGCTGCGCGGCTGCAGACGCGGCAGGGTTCCGATCTGGGCGCGGCTCTCCACCTGGAAGACGCCGATCGAGTCGGCCCGGCAGAGCATGTCGTACACGCCCTGCTCCTCTTTCGGGATGCTCTCCAGCGTCCACTTCTCGCCCAGCGATGCCTCGATGGTGCGCATCGAGTAGTCGAGCGCCGACAGCATCCCGAGGCCGAGGAGGTCGAACTTGACCAGGCCCATCCACGCACAGTCGTCCTTGTCCCACTGCAGCACCGTGCGGCCCTCCATGCGCGCGTGCTCGATCGGGCAGACCTCGCCGACGGGCCGGTCGGTGAGGACCATTCCGCCCGAGTGGATGCCGAGATGCCGGGGGAATTTGAGCACCTGCTGTGCGAGCCCGACCACGTCGTCCGGGATGTCGTGGTCGTCGCTGGTCTGGACCGTTCCCCACGCGTCGATCTGCTTGCTCCAGGCGTCCTGCTGGCCGGTGGAGTAGCCGAGCGCCTTCGCCATGTCGCGCACCGCGTTCTTGGGGCGGTAGGTGATCACGTTGGCGACCTGCGCCGCGTTGTGCCTGCCGTACTTGGCGTAGACGTACTGGATGACCTCCTCCCGGCGGTCGGAGTCGAAGTCGACGTCGATGTCGGGCTCCTCCTCGCGCATGCTGGACAGGAACCGCTCGAACGGCAGGTCGTACTTGATCGAGTCGACGGCGGTGATCCCGAGCAGGTAGACGACGGCCGAGTTCGCCGCCGACCCCCGGCCCTGGCAGAGGATGCCTCGGCTGCGGGCGAACCGGACGATGTCGTGGACGATGAGGAAGTAGCCGGGGAAGTCCTTCGCCTCGATCACATCCAGCTCGCGCTCGATGCGCTCGCGCTTCGCCGGGTTGCGGTCGAGGTCGGGATAGCGTTCGGCCGCGCCCCGCCAGGTGAGTTCGCGCAGCCAGCTCATCGGCGTGTGGCCCTCCGGGACGTCCTGTTTCGGCAGCCGGGGACGGGCGCTGCGGAGGCGGAAGGAGAGGTCGTCGGCGATCTCGACGGTCCGTTCGACGGCACCGGGGTAGCGCGCGAACCGGCGGGCCATCTCCGCCCCGCTGCGCAGGTGGGCGGCGCCGGCGGCCGGGAGCCAGCCGTCGAGCTCGTCGAGGCTGCGCCGGGCGCGCACCGCCGCGACGGCGGTCGCCAGCGGGTACTGCGCGGGGCTCGCGTAGTGGACGTTGTTGGTCGCCACCGTCGGCAGCCCGAGCCGCCCGGCGATGCGGGTGAGGATGTCGTTGTCGGTCGAGTCGCGCGGGGCCCCCTGGTCGATCAGCTCGACGAGGACGTTGTCGCGGCCGAACAGCTCGGCGAGCCGGGAGACCTCGCGCTCCGCTGCGCGTTCCCCGTGCTCGGCGAGGGTCAGCCGGACCTCGCCCTTGCGGCATCCGGTCAGCACCATCCACTCACCGCCGGACTGCTCGGCGAGCTCGTCGAGCCGGTACACCGGCCGCCCCTTCTCCTCACCGGCCAATTGCCCTGCGGTGATCGCGGCGGCGAGCCGGTGGTAGCCCTCCTGCCGGCGGCCGAGCACGACCAGGTGGCTGCCCTCCGGATCGGGCTCGCCGTTCTGCGGCTTGGTGAGCGACAGCGACAGCTCGGCCCCGAACACGGTCTTCACGCGGTCGTACGCTTCGGCCGCCTCGGCCAGGTGCACCACGCCGTACATGCCGTCGTGGTCGGTGAGGGCGAGCGCGTGCAGGTTCAGCCGCGTCGCCTCCTCCAGCAGCTCCTCGGGAGAGGACGCGCCGTCGAGGAAGCTGAAGTTGCTGTGCGCGTGCAGCTCGGCGTAGGGGACCGCGTCCTCCGGCGTCTCCGGGATCGCCTGCGGAACGTACTTCTGCCGCTTGCGGGAGGACGGGCGTTCGTCGGCCTGCTGCGCGGTGCGCCGCCCGGAGAGCCGACGCTCGAACTCGGCCCACGGGATCGGAGGGTTGTTCCACCCCATCAGGCATCGCCTCGCTCAGTCATAGCGTGCCTCCGCGAACCAGCCGGACCCGGCCAGCGCGAGCAGCCAGGCGGTGCCGTCGGCGTCGACCAGCTGGAACCGGTGCATCGCTCGCGAGAGCGTGGCGTCCCACCAGCGTTCCCGCACCGGCCAGGGGCCGGCCCAGGAGTCGACCGGCCGGGCGTCCCGCGCCTGGCCGGTGGGGGAGAACCGGGCGATCGGCGCGGTCACGTCTCCGCGGTCGGTCACCTCGACGGGCGCCCCCTGCTCGGTGAGCACCGCGACGGGACGCGGGACCTCGAACACCGTCGACGGCGCGGGTGCCGGCAGGGATCCCGGCCACGGCTGGTCGGCCCGGGCGACCCCCACCGGCCGGTCGCCCCAGGGCACCAGCACCTGCCGTTCGCCGGGGGCGCGGCCGCCGCCGATCGTCGCCGTGACCACCGCTTCGTGGCCGAGCATGCTCTGCACGCGGGTGAGGCCGTGGTGGATGCGCTCGTCGGCTCCACCGCCCCACAGCCCGTCCTCGTGGTGGCCGATGTCGTCGACCGCCTCCGGCTCGAGGACCACCCGGGAGATCGGCGACGCCAGTCCGGAGTCGATCGCGCCGGAGCCCTGCAGCTGCCAGCGGACCCGGTCGACCACGTCGGGCGGGGAGAACAGCCGGGGATGGAGCCAGATGCGCTCGCTGACCCGGCCGGACTCGTCGGTCACCTCCACCCGGAGCGAGGTGCACACCAGCCCGGCCTTGGTGAGCCCGCCGATGAACTGCTCGGCCGTGCCGCGCACGGCGAAGGTCACCTGGTCGACGCGGTCGAGGGGAGGCTCGAAATCGATGGAGCGGTCGAGCTGCTTCGGCGGGGTGCGCGGCACCACCGCCGTTCCGTCGAGCCCGCTGGCCAGGGTGTGCGCGAGTTCTCCCCGCTCGCCGAACCGCTCCCGCATGTCTACGCGCGAGAGCGCGGCGATGTCGCCGAGCGTGTGCAGCCCCAGCCGGCGCAGCAGCGGTGTGAGCTCGGCGAAGCCCAGGTGGGCGACCGGGAGCGGTGCCAGGAACGCGGGGGAGTCGCCGGACGGGATGATGCGAACGCGGCTGCGGGCCCAGAAGTGCGGGACCGGGTCGTGCGCGGCGTCGGCGGCACCGGTCGTCGGAGCGCCGGCGGAGGGAGCGCCGCCGAGCGGCCGGGCGGCCCCGGTCGAGCGGGCGGCCTGCTCGGCGGCGAAAGGACCGTCGGCGATCCCGACCCGCGCGTCCGGGAGCCCGAGCCCCTCCAGGCAGCGCAGCAGTTCAGCGGCCGCCTGCTCCTCGCCGCCGTAATAGCGTGCGGGCCCGCGGGCCCGGAGCACGCACGTGCCCGGGCGGACCGGCTGCACACCGGGGGTGATCTCCTCGATCGCGGCGAGCACCGGCTCGAACGCACGCGCATCGAGCACCGGATCGTAGGGCAGCACCTCCAGCTGAGGGCAGCGCGCCTGCGCCTCGCGCATCCGCAGTCCGCGCTTCACCCCGTCGGCACGCGCTGCGGGAGAGCACGCGAAGACCACGCCCTTCTCGACCAGGGCGAGCGGCTGATCGACCGCCAGCTCGAGCGCCTGCTGCGCAGCGATGACCGGCCAGTCGGGACACCAGAGCACGATCGCCCGGGTGACGACGGCTTCGCGTGCTCCGCTCGCCATCTAGCTCACCGCCTCGAGCCGCGTCGGCCCGGAGGTGCGGAAGCTCTCGTCGACGGCCGGCAGCCACAGCTCGGCGGTACGGCGGGGACCGGTCCCGCCGCGGGGCGCCGACTCCACGGTGACCCGCCGGGACGAGAGATAGCCGTTGCCGGTGCCGAGTCCGTCCCACCCGCTGCGCGCGACGGTGAGGGTTGTCTCGACCTGGGGCCAGTCGCCGGCGACGATGAGGGTCGCCTCGCGCTGCCGCAGCCGGGCGGTGAGCCGGGCGACGTCGCCGTCCTTCGCGCGGGCGGGCGGCGCGACGACCACGACGCTGAGCACATCGACGACCGCCGCGGTCACGGTCAGCCAATGCTCCCCGGGATGCGGCACCAGCACGAGGCGCTCGAGGTCGATGCCGAACCGCCCGGCAGCCTCTGCGCCGAAATCGGGCATCCCGACGACGCCGCACCACGCCCCGGCCGCGCTGGGACCGGCCAGCATGGCCATCAGCAGCGTCGTCGACCCGCGGACCGAGTACGCGGCCCCGGCCTTGAGCGAGCCTCCCGGCAGGAGGGGGGAGAGCGCCGGGTGCGTCTGCAGGGTCCGGCTCTCGAGCTTGGTCGCCTGCATCTGCCGGATGCGGGTCTGCAGCTCGTGCACCTGCGCCCGGTCGGCGACCGGTTCGGCGAGGTGCGGAGCTGCGAGGGACATACGTCTATTTTCGAACGTATGTTCGAACAACGCAAATGGAAATTTCGGGTGTGTGGACGAGCGCCACCTGTGGAGAAGAACAGTACGCCACCCGACCGACAGCCGACGGCGCACACTGGGCACATGCGCCCGACCTACCCCGCAGCCGTGTACCTGTGCCTGTTCGACGTCGACCGCATCCTGCTCCAGCGCCGTGCGGGCACCGGCTATCGCGACGGCGAGCTCTCGCTCCCCGCGGGCCACATCGAGCCGGGGGAGTCGGCGACCGCCGCCGTGCTCCGTGAGGCGCGAGAGGAGATCGGAATCGCCTTCGCCCGCGGCGACGTGCGGCTCGCTCTCGTCCAGCACGGCCGCGCGGACGGCGACGCCTACATCGACTTCTTCTTCACCGCCGCGCTCCCGCCGGGTGCGACGCCGGCGATCGGAGAGCCGGAGAAGGCATCCGAACTGGTCTGGGCGCCGGTGCGCGCGCTGCCGGACGACGTCATCCCGGTGATCCGGCACGGCATCGACGCGCTCGTGCGCGGGGAGTCGTACACCGAATACGGCTGGTGAGCAGTGCGGGTCGCGCCTACCGCCCCGGCGGCTCGGTGACGAAGTCGATCAGCTGCTCGACGCGGCCGAGCAGCTCCGGCTCGAGGTCGGTGTAGGAGCGGACCCGGCCGAGGATGCGCTTCCAGGCGCGCGCGATGTCGGCCTGCGTCTCGTGCGGGAGACCGAGGGCGGCGCAGATGCCGTGCTTCCAGGAGACCGACCGCGGGATGCTCGGCCAGGCTTCGAGGCCGACCCGCTGCGGCTTCACCGCCTGCCAGATGTCGATGTACGGATGGCCGACGACGAGGACGTGGGCGCCGTACGGTCCGCGCGCCACCTGTTCCGCGATCCTGCTCTCCTTCGATCCGGGGACCAGGTGGTCCACCAGGACGCCGATGCGCCGGCCACGATCCGGCTGGAACTCGCGGACGATCGCGTCGAGATCGTCGACGCCTTCGAGGTACTCGACGACGACGCCTTCCACGCGAAGGTCGTCGCCCCAGACCCGTTCGACCAGTTCGGCGTCGTGGCGGCCCTCGACGAAGATCCGGCTGGCGCGGGCGACCCGCGCCTTCTGGTCGCCGACCGCGAACGATCCGGATGCCGTCCGCGTCGGACCGGCGGGCGCACGTGACGGGACGACCAGGCGCACCGGCTCCCCGTCGATGAGGAACGAGCCGGACAGCGGGAAGACGCGCTTCTTGCCGAAGTAGTCCTCGAGCTCGACAGTCTGCGCTTCGAGCCGCGTGACGGCGCCGCAGAAGCCGGATGCCGCATCTTCCAGCACCAGATCCTTCACGGCCTCGACGGTCGGGACGGGCTTCCTCCCGGCCTGCCGCCAGTCGCCGGCGAGCACATCGGATCCGTAGCGGTCGTCCATCACCCGATGGAGGCTATGCGACGGGATGCGCAGGGCGTGCGAGCCACGCTGCGATCAGTCGAAAACGCGGACCAGCCGCCACGACCGCCCGGTCGCATCGTGGCGCACGTCGAACACGTGCGCCACGCCGTCCTCGCTCGTGCCCTGGAACCGCCAGCCGCCGATCGACCGCGGGACGCTGCCGATCGGGTAGCGGTGCTCGCCGAACGGCCGCCACCAGGTGCAGACCTCCGCCCACACCGTCGGCGTGTCGGAGACCCGGTACCGCGTGGATCTCCACACGAGCCGGGTGGGGACGCCCTCGTCGGTCGTCCAGACGGCGACCGTCTCGTCGATCTCGGTCATGCTGCTCACCTCGTCTGTCGAACGTATGTTCGAAAGAGAGTGTACCCGCGGTCCGCGACATCGCACCCCCCGCGATGACCATCGTGGATGCGACGCGTCGCTGCCATACTGGCGTCTATGTCGGACATCACGGATCCCTCCGGCGCGTCACTGCGCCTCAGCCACGATGAGCGCGAGCGCGCGGTCGCAGCCCTGCAGGCCCATGCCGCCCAGGGGCGGCTCACCGATCAGGAGTTGCAGACGCGTTCCGCCGCGGCCCGCTCCGCGGTGACGCGGGGCGACCTGGCTCCGCTCTTCGCGGACCTCCCCGGCGGTCTGCGGCTGGACGGGCCCGCCGAGCCCGGGGGCGCCGCCCCCGCGGGTGCACAGCCGGGCCAGCCCTATCCGGGTCAGCCGTATCCGGCTCCGTCGTATCCCGCTCAGCCGCAGCCGTACGGCCAGGGCGGCCGCGAGCCGTCCTCCCGCTGGGGACTCCTGGCGGTCTCGATCATCCCGTTCGTGTCGGTGATCCTGTTCTTCCTCACCGGGATGGCATGGGGGTACCAGTACTCGTGGCTCTGGTTCCTGCTCATCCCGCTGGTCGGCGCCGTCGCCTACGGCACCGACGGCGGCCGTCGGCGCTAGCCGGCCGGCTCAGCCGACGGTGGCGCCGAACAGCAGACCGAGGAGATAGGTGGCCGCGGCCGCTCCGTAGCCGATGAGCAGCTGACGGATCGCCCGCTTCAACGGGGAAGCACCGGAGAGCAGCCCGACGACCGCTCCCGTGCCGAGCAGCACGATCCCGACGAGCAGTGCGGAGACGACGATCGCCGCGGTCCCCGTCAGCCCGAACAGGAACGGCAGGATCGGGATGAGCGCCCCGGAGGCGAAGAAGCAGAAGCTCGAGAGGGCCGCGTTCCATCCCGTGCCGATCGCCTCGTGCTCGTCCTCGTCGACCGCCGGGCCGAGGGGAATGGGGGAGGTGACCGCCTGGAGGGTCGACAGCACCTCGCGTGCGTGGTCCGCCGCCGCCTCCGGCGTCATGCCGCGCGCGCGGTAGACCAGCGTGAGCTCGTTCGCGTCGACATCGAGGTGGGGCAGGGCCGAGCCTGTCGCGGGGTTCGGGGTGGATGCCTCCAGCAGCTCACGCTGCGACCGCACCGACACGTACTCTCCCGCGCCCATGCTGAGCGCTCCGGCGAGGAGGCCGGAAATGCCGGTCAGGAGCACGACCTGGGTGGGGACCCCGCTCGCGCTCACGCCGAGCACGAGGGCCAGGTTGCTGACGAGGCCGTCGTTCGCGCCGAAGACGGCGGCGCGGAATGTTCCGGAGAGCCGCTGCCTGCCGCGGGCCGCGAGGGCGCGGACGACCTCTTCGTGCACCTGCTCGTCGGCCGCCATCTGCGGCGTGGCGTCGGAGTCTGCCGCGTACGGAGAGCGGGCCTCGGCGCGCTGCGCCAGGGCGAGCACGAAGACGGAGCCGAACCGGCGGGCGAGCCAGCCGAGCAGACGGGTGCGGATGTCGCCCTTCAGCGGCCGGCCGGCCTGCGTCCCGAGCAGGTCGACCCAGTGCTGCTCGTGCCGGCGTTCCGCCTCGGCCAGCGCGAGCAGGATCTCGCGCTCCTCGCCCTGTCGGCGGCTGGCGAGATCGCGGTACACGGAGGCCTCCGCGCGCTCGTCGGCCAGGTAGCGGCGCCACCGCCTGATGTCGGCGGGGCTCGGGGTTCGGGCTGTTGTCGTCATCCCCTCCAGTCTACGAGGTGGTGGCGGGGCCGGTCGGGGTGGCTGCCTCGGCGGTGAGCGCCAGTGCGGAGCGGGTGAAGCGCTCGCCCCAGTCGGCCGCGGCGATCACCGCCTCCTCCGGGCCGAGGATGTGGAACGGCGCGTCCACAGCCGCGAGCCCGAAGAGGGCCCACTCCGCGCTGTCCGCCGTGATCTTGACGGCGCAGGTGCCGTCGCCGCGGTCGTCGACCGTCGCCCATCGCCCGAGCACGTCGACGACGCGGTCGTTGGGCGCATCGACGACGGCGTCGACGATCATCGGCTCCACCGCGCTGTGCAGCGACTGCCGGACGTACTCGACCGCATCCTCCGCAGGGAGGGCCCGCGGTCGGAATCGGGCGCCGGTCGGGTGCGGATCGGCGATGCGGTCGAGGCGGAAGCTGCGCCAGTCGAAGCGGGTGAGGTCGTAGGCGACCAGGTACCAGCGGCGCTCGACGGAGACGAGCCGGTGCGGCTCGACGGTGCGCCTGGAGGCCTGGCCGTCGCGGGCGACGTAGGCGAACTCGATCCGCTCCTCGTCGCGGCACGCCTGGGCGAAGGCGGTGAGGATGCCGGGGTCGGTCTGCGGCGTCGGCCCGAACGTGGTGGACAGCGTCGTCATCCGGAGCGCGTCGACCCGGCGCCGCAGCCGCGGCGGCATCACCTGGACGACCTTGGCGAGGGCCCGCACCGAGGCCTCGTCGACGCCCGCGATTCCGCTCTGCGCGGCGGTCCGCAGGCCGACGGCGAGCGCAACGGCCTCGTCGTCGTCGACGACCAGCGGAGGCAGGGACGCGCCGGCGGCGAGCTGGTATCCGCCGGACACGCCGCGGGTGGCGTCGACCGGGTATCCCAGGTCGCGCAGGCGCTCGATGTCGCGGCGCAGGGTGCGCGGCGAGATGCCGAGACGGTCGGCGAGCTCCTGGCCGGGCCAGTACCGATGGGACTGGAGGAGAGAGAGGAGCTGGAGCGAGCGGGAGCCGGTACTTGCCATGCCCCCATTCTGCACAGGCTTGCGGTCGGAAACTGACCGCTAGCTATTTGCGGCCACGTCCGCCTCGGCTCCGGTTCCGGAGGACGTGACGCTGAGGGGCACGGCACCGGGCCGGGACAGCGTGATGACGGCTTCCGTGACCCACTCGGAGCTCTCCAGGGCCGCCTCGACGGCCTGGAGGTCGACGGCGACGTCGGACTCGCGGTCGTTGCCGACGAGATCGACAGCGGCGACGAGATAGAAGCGCTCCGGGCCGACGTACTCGAGGTGCAGGTACGTCACGGTCTCGACCTCGGGGTGTGCGAGCAGCGCGCCGAGCGCGACCTGCCACGCGCGGTCCGAGCCGGGTTGCCCGAGCAGGAACCGGCGGTTGCGCTCGATGAGGACGACCGCGACGACCGCCAGGAGCACGCCGATCAGGATGGATCCGAGCGCGTCCCAGAACGGATTGCCCGTGAGCTCGTGCAGCAGAAGCCCGAGGAAGGCGATCACGAGACCGACGAGAGCGGCGGAGTCCTCCGCGAACACCGCGCGCAGGGTCGGGTTCGACGTTCTGAACACGTGCTCGAACGTCCCGGTGCCGGAGGAGTCGGCCTTCGCGTGCGCCTGCCGGTACGACTGGAGGAACGAGATGCCTTCGAAGACGAAGGCCGCCGCGAGCACGAGATAGCCGACGAGGTAGTCCGAATCCGCTTCCGTCGAGCCGAGGGCCTGCACGCCGTGCATGACGGAGACGACGGCGCCTGCGGTGAACAGGCCGACGGCGGCGAACAGGCTCCAGACGTAGGCGTCGCGGCCGTACCCGCCGGGGTGCGACGCGTCGCGCGGGCGCACGGCGGAGCGTTCGGCCTGGATGAGGAAGATCTCGTTGCCGGCGTCGGCCCACGAGTGCGCGGCCTCGGCCACCAGGGATGCCGACCCCGTGATCACGGCCGCGATGGTCTTGGCGATCGCGACCAGGATGTTCGCCGCGAAGGCGAGCAGCACCGTGAAGAGGCTCGACGATCGTTTGCTGCGGGGCATGGCGACACCATAGTCCCGGGTATGCGGAAGGCCCCGGTCGCTGTGACCGGGGCCTTCCGTCCGCTTCCGCGGTTCTGTGTCCGAGGGGGGACTTGAACCCCCACGCCCTATACGGGCACTAGCACCTCAAGCTAGCGCGTCTGCCATTTCCGCCACCCGGACGAGGTGAGACGGCCGCCGAACTTCTCCGGCTGCCGAAGAAAGACGATAGCACGGATTCTCCACACAGGATCACTCGTCCACACACCTCGGGCGTGGCGGGGCGGCGACCGGATGCGCCCGGTAGCGTGGTGGGATGACCGACGAACTCCGCGCGACCGAGCCCGACCTCGACGAGACCGCGATCATCGCCAGAGACCTCATCCGGTTCGACACGACGAACTACGGCGAGGGCCGCTCGAACGGCGAAGCTGAGGCCGCCGCGTACGTCGAGGCGAAGCTGGTCGAGCTCGGCCTGCAGCCGCGGGTGTTCGAGTCCGACCCGGGCCGCGCGAGTGTGGTGGCCCGCGTCGCCGGCGCCGATCCGGGCAAGCCCGCTCTCGTCGTGCACGGTCACCTCGACGTGGTGCCGGCCGATCCGCGCAACTGGTCGGTCGACCCGTTCGGCGGCGAGATCAAGGACGGCCTGCTCTGGGGCCGTGGCGCCGTCGACATGAAGAACATGGATGCGATGATCCTGACCGCGGTCGGCGACATCCTGCGCGCGGGGGAGCGCCCGGCGCGCGACCTCGTCGTCGCGTTCTTCGCCGACGAGGAGGACGGCGGCCGCCGCGGGTCGCACCACCTGGTCGACACGCATCCCGAGCTGTTCGCGGGCGCGACCGAGGCGATCAGCGAGGTCGGCGGCTATTCGATCGACCTCGCGGGCCGGCGCGCGTACCTGCTGCAGACGGGGGAGAAGTCGCTCGTCTGGATCAAGCTGATCGCGCGCGGCCGCGCCGCGCACGGGTCGCGGCTCATCCGCGACAACGCCATCACGAAGCTCGCGGAGGCCGTCGTGGCGCTCGGCCGCGAGGACTGGCCGGTCCAGCTGACGGCGACGACGAGCCGGCTGATCGGCGAGCTCGGCCGGCTGCTGGACGTCGACCCGCAGCGGATCGGGCCGGACGAGGTCGTGATCCGCACGGGGACGGCCGCCGGTTTCATCCTCGCGACGCTCCGGACGACGACGAACCCGACCCTGCTCGAGGCCGGCTACAAGCACAACGTCATCCCGGACACGGCGGAGGCGCTGATCGACATCCGCACGCTCCCCGGCGAGGAGGATGCCGTGCTCTCCCGGGTCCGCGAGCTCATCGGCGACGACATCGAGATCCAGGTGATGCACCGCGACATCGGGCTCGAGGCCGAGTTCGACGGCGGACTGGTGGACGCCATCACCGGCACGCTGGAGCAGCACGACCCGGGCGCGCCCGTGCTCCCGTACCTCCTCTCCGGCGGCACCGACAACAAGGCACTCAGCCGGCTCGGCATCACCGGGTACGGCTTCGCGCCGCTCCGGCTGCCCGCCGACCTCGACTTCCCCGGCATGTTCCACGGGGTGGACGAGCGCGTCCCGCTCGACGCGCTAGTGTTCGGTAGGACCGTGCTCCGCGACCTGCTCCGCGCCTACTGACCCCGGGATTCGACGCAACGTATGGACTTCATCAACGCCCTGATCCTCGGCCTCGTGCAGGGGCTCACCGAGTTCCTCCCCATCTCGTCGTCGGCGCACATCCGCATCGTCGGCGAGCTGCTCGGAACCGGGGCCGACCCCGGCGCCCGCTTCACCGCGATCATCCAGCTGGGAACGGAAGCGGCGGTACTGCTCTACTTCTGGCGCGACATCACGCGCATCATCGCGCAGTGGTTCCGGGCGCTGTTCGGGCGCATCCCGCGCAACGACCCCGACGCGCGGATGGGCTGGCTCGTCATCCTGGGCAGCGTTCCGATCGTGGTCCTCGGCCTGTTCTTCCAGGACCAGATCGAGACGGTCTTCCGCTCGCTGTGGATCGTCGCGACGACGCTCATCGTGTTCGGCATCCTGCTCGGCATCGCCGACTGGGTGGGGGCGAAGCGCAAGAGGCTGCGCGACCTGACCTGGATCGACGGCATCGTCTTCGGTCTCGCCCAGGCGCTCGCGCTCATCCCGGGCGTCTCCCGCTCCGGCGGCACCATCACGGCCGGGCTGTTCATGGGCTACCAGCGCCGCGCCGCGGCACGGTACTCGTTCCTGCTGGCGCTCCCCGCGGTGTTCGGCAGCGGCTTCTACCAGCTCTACAAGGCCGTCAAGGAGCCGTGCACCGAGGCGCTCGCGAAGGCAGGAACCTGCACGCCCGAGGTGTTCGGTCCGGTGGAGACCGCGGCCGCGACGGTCGTCGCGTTCGTCGTCGGCCTGCTGGTGATCGCGTTCTTCATGGGCTACATCTCGCGCCGCAGCTTCCTGCCGTTCGTGATCTACCGCATCGCCCTCGGCGTCCTGCTGATGATCCTGCTGGCCACCGGCGTGCTGCAGGCGTGACCCCGGTGCTCACGAGCGCGGGGCTCACGAGCGCGGCGCTCACGAGCGCGGTGCTCACGACCGGCGAGGTCTGAGCCGGGACGCCCCGGCGCCTCAGCCGCGGCGCGGGTCGTCGGGCGCGCGCCCGGCCGTGCCGCCGTCGCGGCCGTCGCCGCGGCGGCGCAGGTACCGCTCGAACTCCTGCGCGATCGCCTCGCCGCTCGCCTCGGGCGAGTCGACGGTGTCGCGCGCCTGCTCGAGCTGCTGGATGTAGGAGGCCATCTCCTCGTCGTCGGCGGCGAGCGCGTCGATCCCGGACTCCCAGGCCGCGGCCTCGTCGACGAGCGTGCCGCGGGGGATGGTCACATCCACGAGCTCCTCGAGCTTGTCGATCAGCGCGAGCACGGCCTTCGGGCTGGGCGCGTTGTGCACGTAGTGCGGCACGGACGCCCAGATCATCATGGTCGGGATGCCGACGTCCTCCGCTCCCTCGGCGAGCGCACTCAGGATGCCGACCGGCCCCTCGTACGTGGAGCGCTCGAGGCCGAGCTCCGCCCGCACCGCCGCATTGTCGCTGGACGCGAAGACGGAGATGGGCCGGGTGTGCGGGACGTCGGCGAGCATCGCGCCGAGGAAGACGACGGCTCCGATGTCGGCGGCGAGCGCCACGTCCATGATCTCGGCCGTGAAGCTGCGCCAGCTGCGCGACGGCTCCGTGCCGAGCAGCAGGAAGATGTTGCCCGCGTTGTCGCCCGTGACGGTGAGCTCCGCGTCGCCGGCGAGGTCCTCTCCGACCCGCCCGGGGAGCGACGGACCGTAGATGACCGCAGAGGGCCAGATGAGGCGCCTGCGGCCGTCGTCGTCGGTCACCACCGGTCGGTTGAACTGGAAGTCGAAGTAGAGCTCGGGGTCGACCTCGGCGATCGGAACGACGTCGAGCTGCTCCTTGAGCGTCTTGACTGCGCCGCTGGCCGCCTCGCCCGCGTCGTTCCATCCCTCGAAGGCCACCACGAGGATGCGCCCGCCGAGGATGTTCTGTCCGTCTGTCACGAAGCTGTCCCTCGTCCTTCCCGGCGTCCGGTCGGGGCGCCATCCATCCAGGATAGGCCCGCGGCTCTCCCGATAGACTTGCCCGTTGTGACCGCGTCTTCCCCCCGCAGCGAACATACCCGTACCGACACCGGCTCCGGCGACGTGCCCGCCGCCGTGCTGTGGGACATGGATGGCACCCTCGTCGACACCGAGCCGTACTGGATGGCGTCGGAGGTGGAGCTGGTGCACTCGTTCGGCGGCACCTGGACGCACGACGACGGTCTGCTGCTCGTCGGCCTCGGCCTCTGGAACTCCGCCGAGATCCTCCGCTCCCGCGGTGTGGCGATGGAGCCGGACGAGATCGTGGAGTGGCTGACCGACCGCGTCCAGCAGAAGCTGGACGCCGACGGCGTGCCGTGGCGCCCGGGTGCCCGCGAGCTGCTGGAGGCGCTGCGCGAGCGCGGCGTCCCGACGGCCCTGGTGACCATGTCGGTCCGCAGGATGGCGGAGCAGATCGTCGCGCAGATGCCGTTCGACGCGTTCGACGTGATCGTGAGCGGTGACGAGGTGGACGAGCCGAAGCCGGCTCCGGAACCGTACCTGCGCGCCGCCGAGCTGCTCGGGGTGGACATCCGCCAGACCGTGGCCGTCGAGGACTCGTTGGTGGGCCTGGCCTCGGCCGTGGCTGCGGGGGCGACCACCATCGGAGTGCCGCACATCGTGCCGCTGCCCGAATCGGAGGAGCACACGCTGTGGCCGACGCTCGACGGACGCACCGCGGACGATCTGTTCTCCGTCGCCCGCGCCCGCCGTGGGGCGGCCACCCGATGAACGAGACACGGCGCAGCTCCGGACCGTTCCGCGCGGGCGACCGCGTGCAGCTCACCGGTCCGAAGGGCCGGATGAACACCATCACGCTGGAGCCGGGGAAACTCTTCCACAGCCACCGCGGCGTCCTCCCGCACGACGCCATCATCGGGCTGCCCGACGGCTCCGTCGTCACGAACAACGCGGGCGTCGAGCACCTGGCGCTCCGCCCGCTCCTCACCGACTTCGTCATGTCCATGCCGCGCGGCGCCGCCATCGTCTATCCGAAGGACGCGGCGCAGATCCTGGCGCTGGCGGACATCTTCCCCGGGGCGACGGTGGTGGAGGCCGGTGTCGGCTCCGGCGCGCTCTCGCTGTGGCTGCTCCGCGCGATCGGACCGGAGGGGCGCCTGCTCTCGTTCGAGCGCCGCGAGGAGTTCGCCGACGTCGCTCGCGACAATGCGGCCACGTTCCTCGGCGGCGATCCCGGCAACTGGACGCTGACCGTCGGCGACCTGCAGGATGCGCTTCCCGCCGCGGTCGAGCCGGGAACGGTGGACCGCGTGGTGCTCGACATGCTGGCGCCGTGGGAGACGCTCGATGCGGTGACCGCCGCTCTCAAGCCCGGCGGCGTCGTGATCTGCTACGTCGCCACGGTGACCCAGCTGTCCCGCGTGGCCGAGGCCATCCGCGCCTCCGGCGACTACACGCATCCACAGTCGAACGAGACGATGGTCCGCGGCTGGCACGTCGAGGGGCTGGCCGTCCGTCCCGACCACCGCATGATCGCCCACACCGGGTTCCTCATCACCGCCCGCCGGCTCGCGCCGGGGACGGTCCTGCCCGAGCTGAAGCGCCGTCCGTCCAAGTCGGACTACTCCGACGAGGATGTCGAGGCCTGGACCCCCGGCGCCCTCGGTGAGCGGCAGTCCAGCCCGAAGAGCCTCCGCAAGCGGATGCGCGAGGCCGCCACGAGCGCGGAACTCGCGAAGGGCCGGGACACGGACGAGGACGCTCCGGGCGTCGGCTAGCATGAATTGGCCCTCCAACGCCCCGACCGAAAGAGAACACGTGCGCAGAGTCACCATCGGAAGAACGTCCGCTGTCGTGGTCGCCGTCGGCCTCGTGGCCGCTGTCCTCACGGGATGCTCGACCGACCCGAACAACGACTGCTCGACCGCTCTGCCCTCCGGCAAGGCCTCCCAACTCGTGGAGGCGACGGGGAAGATCGGCTCGAAGCCGAAGATCACGGTTCCGACTCCGCTCGACACGACGAAGTCCGAGCGCACCATCATCACCGAGGGCACCGGCGAGCAGGTCCACAAGGGCCAGGTCATCGAGATGCAGTACACGATCCTCGACGGCAAGACCGGTCAGGTGCAGCAGACGTCCTACGGCAGCGGCGACACCTACCCGCTCGCCCTCGGCTCCGGCAACGCCGCGCTGAGCAAGGGCCTCCAGTGCGCCCCCGTCGGTTCGCGCGTCGCCGTGGTCATCTCGCCCAAGGACGCGGGCGGCACCGGGGCGACCAGCTCCGGTGTGATCGTGGTCGACATCCTGAAGGCGTACCTGGCGAAGGCCGACGGCGCCGTCCGTCCGTCGGTGTCCGGATTCCCGACCGTCGTGCTGGCGCCGACCGGGCAGCCGGGCATCACGATCCCGTCCTCCGGCTCGGCGCCGACGAAGGTCCGCAGCGAGGAGCTGAAGGCCGGGTCGGGAGCGACGGTCAAGAAGGACTCGTTCGCCATCCTCCAGTACACGGCCGTGGGCTGGGAGGACAAGAACGTCATCGTCTCGAGCTGGCAGTCGGGGTCGCCGGACTTCGTGAAGCTCGACACCGGTGCCAGCCAGCTCAACCAGGCCCTTCCGCAGAAGGTCCTCGCCGAGCTGGTGGGCAAGAAGGTCGGCTCGCAGGTGGTCATCGAGGCCCCCGCAGAGGGACAGGTCGCGGCCTCCGCCTGGGTGGTCGACATCCTCGGGATCCGCTAGCGCGCGGACTAGGATGGACGGGTGTCCCGTTCCTCCTCTTCGCCCGCGCGCGTCCCGGTCGAGGAGCGTCTGTTCAGCCTAGTGCTCGCGCTGCTCGCGACCGAGAACGGCCTGACCAAGAGCGAGATCCTGTCGACCGTCCAGGGCTATCGCCAGCGCTATGAGCCGCACGGCGACAACAGCAGCCTGGAGCGGCAGTTCGAGCGCGACAAGGACGACATCCGCGAGCTCGGCGTCCCGCTGGAGACGGTGGAGGCCCCCGAGGCGTCCGGCAACAACCAGCTGCTCCGCTATCGCATTCCCAAAGGGGCATACGACCTCCCGGCCGACGTCAGCTTCTCGCCGGAGGAGCTGACGCTCCTCGGACTGGCCGCTGCCGTGTGGCGCGAGGGGTCGCTGTCGGGGGAGTCCCGGCGCGCGCTCATGAAACTGCGGTCGCTGGGCGTCGAGGCGGACGACCCAGTCGTCGGCTACGCGCCGCGGCTGCGCGTGCGCGAGAGCGCCTTCGAGCCGCTCAGCCAGGCGCTGGAACGGCACGCCATGGTCCAGTTCCCGTACCTCAAGCCGGGCGAGAGCGCCTCCCGCCAGCGCACGGTCGCGCCGCTGTCGCTCGTCCAGCACCAGGGCCGGTGGCATCTGCAGGGCATCGACCAGGATGCGAACGGCTCGCGGACCTTCCTGCTGTCGCGGATCGTCGGGCCGGTCAGGCTGACCTCCCGCGTGTTCGATCCGGAGCAGTACCGGGTCGACGGCGAGGCGTTCGCCGAGCGGGCGCTCCTGGAGCTCGAGCGCATCTGGGAGTCGAACGTCGCCGAGATCGAGGTGACGGCCGGCACGGATGCGGCCACCCGCCTCGGAAAGCGGTACGGCGACGCCGTCCCCGTCGGCGCCGAGGGGGAGCCCGTCCGGCTCACCGTGAACTTCTCCGACATCAACATCCTCGCCGACCAGCTGGCGTCGTTCGGGCCAGAGGTGCTCGTCCTCTCTCCGCCGGAGCTGCGCGAGCAGGTGCTGCAGCGGCTCCAGGCGACGGTCGCCGCGCACACGGCTCCGGCCGACGCCGCACAGGGACAGCAGGGGGAGGCGCACGATGGCTGAGCGCCGGAAGCCCATGCAGGCGCAGGACAAGCTGGCCTTCCTGCTCGCCCTCGTGCCCTACCTGATGGACCGCGATCGCGTGAGCGTCGCGGAGGCGGCCGAGCACTTCGGCGTCGATCAGGAGCAATTGCGCGACGCGGTCCGCCTGATCGCGGTCTCCGGCATCCCGGGCGAGACCAACGCGTACCAGCCGGGCGACCTCTTCGACATCGCCTGGGACGACTTCGAGGAGAACGACCAGATCGTCCTGACCCACCAGGTCGCGATCGACGACTCGCCGCGCTTCTCGGCGCGGGAGGCGGCCGCCCTCATCGCCGGGCTGCAGTATCTGACCGCCCTGCCGGAGAACGCCGACCGCGACGCCATCGGCTCGCTCATGGCGAAGCTCGCCCGCGGTGCATCAGCCGCGCCGAGCCAGCTGGCCGTCGCGCGGTCCGAGACCGACGAGACCCTCGCCACGATCCGGGATGCGGTGATCGCGGGCGTGCAGCTCGAGTTCGACTACCTCAGCTCGCGCGGAGAACGCGAACGGCGTCGCGTCGACCCGCTGCGCATCGAGTCCGTCGACCAGGACTGGTACCTGCGCGGCTGGGATCACCTGCGGACGGCCATCCGCACCTTCCGCCTCGATCGGATCGACGATCTGGTCGCGACGGAGGAGGCCATCACCTACCGGCCGGGCGACGTGAAGCTCCCCGAGACGCTGTTCACCGGGACGCCGGAGGACCAGCTGGTGACGGTGGAGGTGTCCGCCTCCGCCATCCCGCTGATCGAGGACTACATCCCCGAGGGCGCCGTGCGCGAGGAGCGCGACGGCATCATCCGCACGAGCGTCCGGGTCGCGCACTTCCACGGCCTCAAGCGGCTGGTCGCCGGGCTGTCGGGCGTTCTGACGGTCCTCGACCCGCCCGAGGCGCGCCAGGTCGTCGCCGGCTGGGCCCGTGCGGGCGTCGAACGCTACCTCTGACCGCCGGCCGAGGCGGGTAGGCTGAGGCCGTGCCCTGGTGGTCGTGGCTGGTGATCTGGATCGTGCTCGTGCTCGGTCTCCTCGGCATGCTCGCGTTCTTCGCCTGGTGGCTGTTCCGCAAGGTGGTCGCCGCCGGCCGCGAAGCCGCCGCCCTCCTGGAGAAGACGGAGGTGCTGTCGCGCCGCGCGGAGGAGCTCCACGAGACCTTCGCGCCGGCCGTGCTGGCGGACGCCGACGAGCTCCGTGCGGAGCGGCAGGAGCACCTCATCGAGCGCGCCTATGCCCGGCAAGCTCGCAGGGACGCCCGCGTCCGGCGCGGTAGACTACTCGTCAGTGTGGACCCGGAGACGGTGCCCGCTCGCTTCGCCCACCTTTTGAGAAGGACCTGATCTCATGTTCGCAGGACTGACCGGATGGCATCTGCTCATCATCCTCGCCGTGATCCTGCTGCTCTTCGGTGCGCCGAAGCTTCCGGCGCTCGCCAAGAGCATCGGCCAGTCGATGCGGATCTTCAAGGGCGAGGTCGACGAGCTGAAGAAGGACGGCAAGGACGGCAAGTCCGACCAGGCCGCCGACGGCACCCCGACGAACACGACCGCCCAGAACACGGCGGTCCAGAACACGGCTGCTCAGAGCACCCCGGCTCCGACGCCGGTCGACCCCTCGACCGAGTCGAACCCGAAGTCCTAGTCCGGTGGCCTCCACGAAGCGAGGCAAGAGCCGCGAAGGACGGATGACGCTCGCCGAGCACTTCATCGAGCTTCGCAAACGCCTCTTCCGTTCCGCTCTGGCGCTGGTCGGCGGTGCCGTCGTCGGCTGGTTCCTCAGCGGTTACGTGATGGATGCGCTCCGCGGTCCGATCACGGACATCGCGAAGCAGCAGGGCCGCGAGGCCATGCTCAACTACGACAGCATCACCGGCGCGTTCGACCTCAAGATGCAGGTCGCGATCACCATCGGTGCGATCATCTCCAGCCCGGTCTGGCTCTACCAGATCTGGGCGTTCTTCGTGCCGGCGATGACCCGTAAGGAGCTCCGCTACGGCTTCGGCTTCTTCTTCACCGCTGTCCCGCTCTTCATCGCGGGCGGCGTGACGGGCTGGCTGCTGGTCCCGCACATCGTGAGCCTGCTGACGAGCTTCGCGCCGGAGCCCGACTCCGCGATCATCCAGGCGAAGACCTACTTCGACTTCATCCTGAAGCTGGTGATCGCCGTGGGCATCGCGTTCGTGCTCCCGGTGTTCCTCGTGCTGCTGAATTTCGTCGGCGTGCTCAGCGCGAAGTCGATCATCGCCTCGTGGCGGTGGGCGCTCATCCTGATCGCGCTGTTCACCGCGATCGCGACGCCCGCGGCCGACGTGCTCTCGATGTTCTTGCTGGCCATCCCGATGGTCGCGCTGTACTTCGCGGCCTACGGCGTCGCGTGGCTGCACGACCGCCGTGCCGCGAAGCGGGAGCTGCGGCTCGAGGCCGAGCTCGCCGCCTGACGCACGGGCATAGGCTGGGGGAGTGACCGACCAGACGCTCTCACCGGCGGAGCGGTTCGCCGCCTCGCGCGACCGGGCCCGCCAGCCGCTGCTCGAGACCTTCCGCGAGGGCCTCCGGTTCGACCTCGACCCGTTCCAGCGCGAGGCGTGCGGGGCTCTGGAGCGCGGGCGCAGCGTTCTCGTCGCCGCCCCGACCGGCGCAGGCAAGACGATCGTGGCGGAGTTCGCCGTGTTCCTCGCCATGCGCGAGGCCAACGCCAAGGTCTTCTATACGACGCCGATGAAGGCGCTCTCGAACCAGAAGTTCCAGGAGTTCGTCGAGGCGTACGGTGCGGAGTCGGTCGGGCTCCTCACCGGCGACACCAACATCAACTCCCACGCCCGCATCGTTGTCATGACGACCGAGGTGCTCCGCAACATGCTCTACGCGGACTCCGACCTGCTCACCGACCTCGCCTACGTCGTGATGGACGAGGTGCACTACTTGGCCGACCGGTTCCGCGGCGCCGTCTGGGAGGAGGTCATCATCCACCTGCCGTCCGAGGTCCGGATGGTGTCGCTCAGCGCCACCGTCTCGAACGCGGAGGAGTTCGGCGACTGGCTGCAGGCGGTCCGCGGCGACACGGACGTCGTGGTGTCGGAGGAGCGTCCGGTGCCGCTGGAGCAGCACATCCTGATGCGGTCGAAGCTGATCGACCTGTTCGACTCGTCGGGGCTCGCCACCACGAACCGCGTCAACCCGGAGCTCGTGCAGATGGCGCGCTACGGCGGCCGGGTGCTCAGCAGCCGGCAGATGCGGGATGTCGGCCGGTACCACTCGAAGGGCGGCCGTCCCGACTCCTTCCGGATGAGCCGGTCGGAACTCGTCGCCTTGCTCGACGACCGCAACCTGCTGCCTGCGATCTTCTTCATCTTCAGCCGCAACGGCTGCGACCAGGCCGTGCGGCAGGTGCTCCGGGCCGGGGTGCGCCTGACCGAGAAGCACGAGCGCGACGAGATCCGCGAGATCGTCGAGGACCGGTGCCGGACGCTGCTCGACGAAGACCTCGCGGTCCTGGGGTACTGGGAGTGGCTGGAAGGGCTGGAGCGCGGCGTCGCCGCGCACCACGCTGGTCTTCTTCCCGCCTTCAAGGAGGTCGTCGAGGAGCTGTTCCGCCGGAAGCTCGTCAAGGTGGTGTTCGCGACCGAGACGCTGGCGCTCGGGATCAACATGCCCGCCCGGACGGTCGTGCTGGAGAAGCTGGAGAAGTTCAACGGCGAGGCCCGGGTGCCGATCACGCCGGGCGAGTACACGCAGCTGACCGGGCGCGCCGGCCGACGCGGAATCGACGTCGAGGGTCACTCCGTCATCCAGTGGGAGGACGGCCTCGATCCGCAGTCGGTCGCGTCCCTCGCCTCCCGCCGCAGCTATCCGCTGAACTCCAGCTTCCGCCCGACCTACAACATGGCCGTCAACCTCATCGACCAGTTCGGGCGGCCCCGCACCCGCGAGATCCTCGAGTCGTCGTTCGCCCAGTTCCAGGCCGACCGCGCGGTGGTCGACCTGGCGCGGAAGGCTCTGCAGCAAGAGCAGTCGCTCGCCGGCTACGAGGAGGCGATGACCTGCCACCTCGGAGACTTCCGCGAGTACTTCGCCATCCGGCGCGAGCTGACCGACCTGGAGCGCTCCGGCTCCCGCATCGAGTCGGCGTCGAACAGCGAGCGGGAGAAGCGGCAGAGGCAGCTGGCGGCGCTGCGCAAACGCATGAAGGACCACCCCTGCCACCGCTGCCCGGAACGTGAGGCGCACGCACGCTGGGCCGAGCGCTGGTGGAAGCTGAAGCGCGACACCGATCGGCTGCGGTCGCAGATCCAATCGCGCACCGGCGCCGTCGCGAAGGTCTTCGACCGGGTGTCCGAGGTGCTCCTCGAGCTCGGCTACCTGACCAAGGAGAACGGCGAGACCGAGCTGACGGTCCACGGCCGCACGCTCAAGCGCATCTACGGCGAGCGGGATCTGCTCGTCGCCGAGTGCCTGCGCAGGAACGCCTGGAAGGACCTCGACGCCCCCGGACTCGCGGCCATGGCCTGCGCTCTGGTCTTCGAGCCCCGGCGCGACGACGGCCTGGCCAATGACCGCACCCTGCCGCGCGGAGCGTTCCGCCCGGCGCTCGAGAAGACGACGACGCTGTGGAGCACCCTCGACGACCTGGAGCAGGACAACCGGCTCCCCGGCAGCGAACCTCCGTCGACCGCGCTGTCGCTGGCGATGTGGATGTGGTCCCGCGGCTCCGGGTTGGATGCGGTGCTCAGCGAGGCCGACATGGCGGCGGGCGACTTCGTCCGCTGGGCGAAGCAGACGATCGACCTCCTCGATCAGCTGTCGCTCGTGGCCCAGGGCAACGTCGGGCGGGTGGCCCGGCAGGCGCTGGAGTCCATCCGCCGCGGCATCGTGGCGTACTCGTCGGTCGCGTGACACGGCTCGCCGGCGGCCCCGTCGTCGGGGCCGCGCTTCCTGAGCAGACCCCACACGCGGATGCTTTAGGCTCTCCCTTCGTGCAGACCGTCCCGCGAGCCCCGTTCCCGCTCTGGCTCGCGGTGCTGCTCGCTGCGGCCGCCGGCCCGGTGCTCGATGCGGGCTTCCCGGACAAGGACTGGTGGCCGCTGACCTTCGTCGGCATCGCGATGGTGCTGCTCGCGCAACGTGGACGCCGCGCCGGGCCGGCCTTCCTGATCGGCTGGGTCGCGGGGGAGGCGTTCTACCTCGTCCACGTCTCCTGGACGGCGCTCTACCTGGGCCCGGTGCCCTGGGTCGCGCTCTCGACGCTCGAGGCGCTGTTCTGGGGCGTCGGCGGCATCCTGATCACGCTCGCGTACCGATGGGTGCCGCGGTCCTTCCCGACGCTGCTCGGGCGGCTCGGTCTGCTGCCGGTGATCGTGGGCGGCCTCTGGGTGCTGCGCGAGTACGTCACGGGAAACTGGCCGTACGGCGGCTTCTCCTGGGGGCGGGTGGCCGAGTCGCAGTCGCAGAGCCCGCTGGCTCCGATGGTGGCCTGGATCGGCATCTCCGGGGTGAGCTTCGTGATGGTGTGGCTGGTCGCCCTCCTGGTGGAGCTGCCCGGGGCTCTGGACGTACGTGCGGTGCAGCGCTGGCTGCTCGCCGGTGTGGCTGTCGCGCTCGTGTTCGCGATCCCCGCCTGGCCCGCGACGACCGACGGGACGACGCGGATCGCCGCCGTGCAGGGCAACGGCCCGGCGGGATACTTCGACGACGCTCCCGTCGGTGCGGTGTTCGCCTCCCAGGTGGCGGAGACGCTGCGCATCCCGTCGTCGCAGGTCTCCGGCGCGAACAAGGTCGACATGGTGGTCTGGCCGGAGGGGTCTGCGCTGCCCGACCCGACGCGCGACCCGGACAACGCGGCCATCCTGGATGCGCTCAGCCGGAAGTTCGGCGCCCCGTTCGTCGTCGGCACGATCACGTCGCGCGACGACCGCTTCTACAACACGTCGCTGCAGTGGGTGGCCGGGCACGGCGCCGTCGACTACTACGACAAGAAGCACCCGGTGCCGTTCGGCGAGTACGTCCCCGACCGCGCGTTCTGGCGTCCATTCGCCCCCGCTCTGATCGACCTGATCGGGCGTGACTACACCCCGGGGACGCGCGACAACGTCTTCGACGTCGGCGGCGTCCGGGCCGGGATCTCCATCTGCTTCGACATCGTCGACGACCAGCTGCTCACCGACATGATGAACGGGGGAGCGCAGGTGATCCTCGCCCAGACGAACAACGCGGACTTCGGCGAGACGGACGAGAACCAGCAGCAGCTCGCGATCGCCCGGCTGCGCGCGATCGAGGCGGGACGCTCGCTGGTGAACATCTCGACGGTCGGCAGCAGCCAGATCATCGGACCCGATGGACGAACGATCAGCTCGATCCCGCCGTTCAAACCGGGACACATGGTCGCGGACGTACCGCTCGGCACGACCACGACGCCGGCGACGCTGCTCAGCCGGGGGATCGAGTTCCTCGTCGCCGGCCTCGGTCTGTTCGGGCTGGCGGCCGCATTCACGGGGCGGCGCAGCCCGCTCCCGGCAACGAGAAGGCCGCTCCCACCGCGAAGGTGAGAACGGCCCGGTGTCCTGAGTCAGGTGGTGCTGACGGTCAGGCGGTGTGCTTGTGCTCGCTCGTTCCGCGACGCGAGCGCAGGTACTGCAGGCGCTCCTCGAGGAGTTCCTCGAGCTCGGCGCGGGTGCGGCGCTCCAGCAGCATGTCCCAGTGGCTGCGGGGCGTCTTGACGTCGGAGTGGTCGACCTCGACGGGGGTGTCGCCGATCAGCAGGCGAGCCTCCTGGCCGCAGTGCTTGCACTCCCAGGTCTCGGGGGCCTCGGCCTCGGCCGAGAAGACGACATCGGTCTCCTTGCCGCAGGTCGGGCACAGGTAGTTGTAACGGGAACGCGGAGAGTAGACGACGCCTTCTTCACTCTGTAGGCTCTGGGCGCCGATTCTCATGCCGCGCAAGCTTCGATCTGCCATTGTGTGGTCTCCTCTAGTGCGCGCGAATCCTCACTGTTATAAACGGTCAAGCTGGGGATTCTCTTTCCAGGGGAGCGTTTCTCCCAGTGGCCTCTCAGAGTCGCCGGGTTTCAGCGCCGCGACGCGACCACGGTCTTGAGGAGGTCGCAGCGGTCGGTGACGATGCCGTCGACCCCCAAGTCGAGCAGCCGTCGCATGTCGGCGGGGTCGTTCACCGTCCAGACGTGCACCTCGGCTCCGGCGGCATGGAACCGTTCGACCGTGCGCCGGGTGACGATCCGGACGGGTCCGCGACGCTCGGGGACCTGGACGGCGACGAAGCCGCGCAGGGCGCGCCGGACCAGGGGAGCGATGCCGAGCCGGGCGCCCACCAGCGCAGGGGCGAACTCGGGGACGGCGGGGGAGGAGGCCACTCCAGGAAGGGCGTCGGCGACGGCCCGCCTCCTCTCGGTCGAGAAACTGGTGATCAGCACGCGCTCCGTCGCCCGGGCGTCCCGGATCGCGGCGACGGCCGGCTCGGCGGCGCGCGCATCCTTCACGTCGATGTTGAACCGCGCGTGCGGGAAGGCGTCGAGCGCCTCGGCGAGCGAGCAGAAGCCCTGCCCGTGCCCGAGGTCGATGCGCCGCAGCTCCCGCATCGTCAGCTGGCCGACCGCGACGCTCCGCCCGGCGACCCGGGCGAGGTCCGGGTCGTGCGCGATGACGGCCTCGCCGTCCGCCGAGGCGTGGATATCGGTCTCGAGGTGCGTCGCGCCCGCCGAGAGCGCGCGCAGGAAGGCGAGGAGCGTGTTCTCGGGCGCATCGAGGGCCAGGCCGCGATGCGCGATGATGCGCGTCCCGGCCCCGTCGAGGAACGTCACGGCGCGGTCGGTGCCGCCGGCCCGGTCGGTGCGGCCGGGCCGGGCGCGCCGGCGGAATCCGTGCTTCCGGCCGCGTCCGGGCGCGGCGTCCCGGCTCCGGGCCCGAAGGCCTGGCCGATGCCCTTGAGGGCCTCTGTCAGCTCGCTCGGGATGATCCACAGCTTGTTCGCCGGGCCTTCCGCGAGCTTGGGCAGCGTCTGGAGGTACTGGTAGGCGAGCAGCAGGTTGTCCGGGTTGCCCTGGTGGATCGCCCCGAAGACCGTCGTGATCGCCTGCGCCTCGCCCTCGGCGCGGAGCACCGCCGCCTTGGCGTCACCCTCCGCCTTGAGGATCGCGGCCTGCCGCAGACCCTCCGCGTTGAGGATCTCGGACTGCTTCGTGCCCTCGGCCGTCAGGATGACAGCGCGGCGGTCACGTTCCGCGCGCATCTGCTTCTCCATGGAGTCCTGGATGGAGAGCGGCGGCTCGATCGCCTTGAGTTCCACGCGCGCCACCCGGATGCCCCACTTGCCGGTGGCCTCGTCGAGCACGACGCGCAGCTGTCCGTTGATGTTGTCGCGGCTGGTGAGCGCCTCCTCGAGGTTCAGGCCGCCGACGACGTTACGCAGTGTCGTGGTGGTCAGCTGCTCGACCGCGCCCAGGTAGTTGGCGATCTCATAGGTCGCGGCGCGCGCATCGTTCACCTGGAAGTAGACGACCGTGTCGATCGAGACCACCAGGTTGTCCTCGGTGATGACCGGCTGCGGCGGGAAGGAGACCACCTGCTCGCGCATGTCGATCAGCGGTCGCACCTTGTCGATGAACGGCACGACGACGTTGAGCCCCGGCATCAGCGTCTTGTGGTACCGGCCGAGCCGCTCGACCACGCCGGCCCGCGCCTGCGGGATGATGCGGATCGCACGGAACAGCGTGACCAGCACGAAGATCGCGATGATCAGGACGATGACGCTGACCACGATGGTCAGGACCAGCTGGCTCGGATCGTTCACGGGGTGATCCTCTCGGTGAGGCCGTCGCTGCCTGCGGAGACCGGTGCGGGGGCGACGACGGCGGTCGCACCCTCGATCGAGACCACGACCACATGCTCCCCGGGGACGAGCTCCTCCCGGCCATCGCCCGGGAGGGGCGCGCCGGCGAGCCGGGAAGTCCAGGTCTCGCCGATCTGCAGCTTCACCAGGCCGGTGGTGCGGGTGACGGTCGAGACGACGACGCCGCCCATCCCGATCAGGCGGTCGATGTTGCTCTTCGCCGGGTCGCCCCCGCGCTTCAGCGCGCGGAGGAGCGGTGGACGGATGAAGAAGATGAGCACGACGGAGAGGATCGCCGCGATGATCAGCTGCAGCCACCAGGGTGCTCCGGCGAGGCCGGAGACGAGGCCGCCGAAGCTGCCGACGGCGATCATCAGGAAGACGAAGTCGAGCGTCAGCATCTCGATGATCACGAAGATCAGGATGAGGACGAGCCAGACGATCCAGGCGAAGGACGTGATGTCCATGACGTCCCCCTTTCACTGCTTTCTCCGACCGTATCAGGTGCGGCCCACGCCGATTCCAACCCGCTTGGTAGTCTCAGGGTGCAGACATCGACGCCGAGGAGTTTTCGTGGCAAACCCCCTTTCACCTGGTTCGCTGACGGGCAAGCGCGCCCTCGTCACCGGCTCGTCGCGCGGGATCGGCGCGGACACCGCGCAGTACCTCGCCGAGGCGGGCGCGAGTGTCGTCATCAACTACCGCAACAAGGAGGCGCGGGCTCTGAAGCTCGTCGACTCGATCGTGGAGAGCGGCGGGACGGCCATCGCGGTCGGCGCCGACCTCACGGACCCCGAGTCCGTCGCGGCCATGTTCCGGACCGTCGCCGACGCCTGGGGCGGCCTCGACATCCTGGTGCTCAACGCCTCGGGCGGCATGGAGTCCGGCATGGCCGAGGACTACGCGATGCAGCTCAACCGCGACGCCCAGGTGAACACTCTCACCGCGGCCCTCCCGCTGCTCGGCGACGGCGCACGCGTCGTGTTCGTCACCAGCCACCAGGCGCACTTCATCCGGACGACGCCGACCATGCCCGAGTACGAGGCCGTCGCGCTGAGCAAGCGGGCGGGGGAGGACGCGCTGCGGGAGCTGCTGCCGTCGCTCACCGAGAAGGGCGTCGAGTTCGTCGTCGTCTCGGGCGACATGATCGAGGGCACCATCACGGCGACCCTCCTCAACCGCCTCAACCCGGGCGCCATCGACGCCCGCAAGGAGGCCGCCGGGCGCCTGTACAACGTCAGCGAGTTCGCGGCCGAGGTCGCCTCCGCCGTCGTCGATCCCATCCCGGCCGACCACACGCGCCTCGTCGGCGACGTGTCGAGCTTCACGCCGGTCGTCGAGTGAAGCCCGCCGATCTCGGTCTGCTGACCGGCGTCTCGACGCCGACCGTCCACCCCGGCGGCACGCGAGCCGTCGTGTCGGTGACCCGGCCATCGCTGGAAGCCGACGCCACCGTCGGGCAGCTGTGGAGCATCCCTCTCACCGGTCACGCCGCCCCGCGGCTGCTGACCCGCGGGTTCCGCGACACGGCTCCGCGGTTCTCGCCGGACGGGCGCCTGCTCGCGTTCCTGCGCGCAGCGCCGAAGAAGCCGGCGCAGCTGTACGTCGTGGACGCCGCGGGCGGAGAACCCGTCGCGGTCACCGACCGCACGCTCGGCGTCTCGGAGTTCGCCTGGTCGCCCGATGGCAGCACCATCGCCTTCGTGAGCCGCGTGCCCGAGCAGGGCCGGTACGGCACGGTCGACGGCATCGACCCGAACGGCGAGCCCGCTCGCCGCTTCGACACGCTGAAATATCAGGCGAACGGCCTCGGCTACATCACCGACCGGCGCGCCCACGTCTTCACCGTGCCGGTTCCGGACGTCTGGGCGGCGCCCGTCCCGTCTCCCGCACCGAACCCCGACGGCTCGACGGACCCCGCACCCGCGGTCGCGGAGCCGCGTCAGGTGACCGACGGCCCGTGGGACGACGGCGCGATCTCGTTCTCGCCCGACGGGCGGAGCATCGCCTTCGTCTCGGAACGGCACGCCAGCCGCGACCTCGACCTGCGGTCGAACGTCTTCGTCGTCCCGGCCGACGGGGGAGAGCCGCGCGACCTGACCGGCTCCCACGGCTCGTACAGCGTGATCGCGGCGCACTACGCTCCGGGCGGCGCGCTGTTCTTCACCGCTCAGGATGTCGGCCAGACCGGCCGTGACTTCGTCGCCAAGAACGCCGCCCTCTACGTGATCGACGCCGCGGGCGCGGCGCCGCGACGTCTGACCGACCCGGAGTCCGTCGACTTCACCGAGTCCGACATCGCACCGAGCGGAGACGACGCGGTGCTCGTCCTCGACCGCCGCCACGGGGCCCTGGTGCTGACCGAGGTGACGGCCGCGGGGGAGAGCCGCCGGCTGACCGACGATCACACGGTCGTGAGCGGCGTGGATGCGGCGGGCGACACCGTCGTCGTCGCGTTCGCCGACGCTCTGACCACGGGAGATGTCGCCGTGGTGGAGGCGGCCGGCCTGCGCCGGCTGACCGACTTCTCGGCGCCGCTCCGCTCAGCCGGCGTCATCGAGCCGCGTGAGCTGACGATCACCGGCCGCGACGGCTACCCCGTTCACGGCTGGGTGCTCGTCCCGGAGGGCGATGGGCCGCATCCCGTGCTCCTGACCATCCACGGCGGCCCGTTCGCCGCATACACGCACGCCTTGTTCGACGAGGCGCAGGTGTACGCCGCGGCGGGGTACTCGGTCGTCATGTCCAATCCGCGCGGCTCCGCCGGGTACGGGCAGGAGCACGGCCGGGTGATCCGCCAGCGGATGGGCACGGTCGACCTGACGGACGTCCTCGACTTCCTCGACGGCGCGATCGCCCAGGTGCCCGGCCTCGACGCCGAGCGCGTCGGGATCATGGGCGGCTCCTACGGCGGCTACCTGACGGCGTGGACCATCGCGCACGACCACCGCTTCGCCGCGGCGATCGTGGAGCGGGGATTCCTCGATCCGGAGGCGTTCGTCGGCACCAGCGACATCGGCAGCTTCTTCGGTGACGAGTACACCGGGACCGACCCGGAGCTGATGCGGTCGCAGAGCCCGCAGGCCCTGGTCGATCAGGTGCGGACGCCGACGCTCGTGCTGCACTCATCCCACGACCTGCGCTGCCCGCTGGGGCAGGCCGAGCGCTACTACGCGGCGCTCAAGCGCAGGGGAGTGGAGACGGAGCTCGTGGTCTTCCCGGGCGAAGACCACGAGCTGAGCCGCAGCGGCCGCCCGCGCCACCGCCGGGAGCGCTTCGAGATCATCCTCGACTGGTGGGCGGAGCACCTGCCGAGCCGCAGCAACCACCACTGACCACGTCGGCACGAATCGCACCCCGTTTCCGGGGCGCGATTCGTGCCGAATGTGCGTTCTGGGCGCGCCTTTCCGCACATTCGTGCCGAAACTAACGCGCTGGATCGTATACGATCAGGCGACGCGCGGAGTCGCGGCAGGGGAGTCGGTCTCCTTGAGCACCTCGCGGCCGAACGTGAACGCCCGCACGATCCCGATGACGCCGAGGACGATCAGCGAGAAGGCCGCGAAGAACAGCAGGAACACCGCGGACGACGCCGGCAGCACCAGCACGACGATCCCGGCGATGATGCTGAGGATGCCGAACGCGATGGCCCATCCGGACGACGCGGCGCGGCCGGCTTCGGCCAGCGCCATGACGCCGTCGATGATCCAGCCGACGCCGATGAACGCGATGGCGAAGATCACCAGTGTGACGGCCGCAGCGGTCACGTTCTTCAGGGCGACGATTCCCGCGAAGATGAGCAGGACTCCGAGAATGATGTTGAGCGCTCGGGAGCCGCCGCGCATCCCGCGGCTGAAGATGCCGATCCCGAGCCGCATGATGCCCGCGACCAGGAAATAGATCCCCAGGAAGATCGCCAGCACGGACAAAGTCTTCTCGGGCCAGAACAGCAGGACGATGCCGAGGATCAGTGCAACGGCGCCGCTGACGCCGAGCGCCGTGCGGATGGCGTTGATGGCAGAACGGGTCATCTGCCGGGCGTCCAGCGAGAATTCGTGCAGCAGCGGGTCGGTCGGATCTGTAGCGCTCATCGCGTCATCCCTTCGAGAGAGGCGGCCGTTCTCCTGGCCGTTCGCTGCTGACACTAGCGCGCCGCATGGGCGGTGTCAGGAGTACGGATGCGCCGTGTCGCTTCGGATATCGTTGCGCTGATAATGCACATTATGTCAGGTAGAGGACGACGGAGTGCTCGCTCAGCCCTGCGCACCGCCACTGCCGCCCACGGCGCGTTCGATGACATCCACGACGTCCTGCGGGTTCGTCTGCATGACCAGGTGCGGCGCTTTCAATTCGGTGACGTCGGCGATGCCGGCCCGGGTGTAGCCGAAGCGTTCGACGTCCGGGTTGATGGTGTGGTCATCAGCCGAGACGATCCCCCACGCCGGCTTGGTCTTCCATGCGGCCGCGGACGCCTCTTCGGCGAACACGGATGCCGCCAGCGGTCGCTGGGACACAGCGAGGACCTCGCTGACACGCGGGTCGAGGCCCGCGGCGAAGATGTGCGGGAACGCGTCGATCTTCACGGAGACGTCGGAGCCGTCCTCCTGGCCTGGAATGGGGAACGGCGTGAAGACGAGGTTCGCGATGAGCTCCGAATCGGGGAATCCTCCCTGCAGCTTCGAGATCGTCTCTCCGGTATCGAGGGCGTAGCCGGATACGTAGACGAGCCCGACGACGTTGGCCGCCTCACCGGCGATCGTGATGACCGCTCCCCCGTACGAGTGGCCCGCGAGGAGGACGGGTCCGTCGATGTGCTCGACGAGAGCCCGCAAGGATGCGGCGTCGGCAGCGAGGCTGCGCATGTACAAAGGTGGTGCGATCACGGTGTGGCCTCGATCGAGCAGAAGGCGGGTGACGGGCGCCCAGCTGGCGGCGTCGGCGAACGCTCCGTGGACGAGGACGATCGTTGGTGACGGCATGACATTCTCCTATTCGCTCTGTCGTTGGTCAGCAGGTTGGCCTGCGATTGGCGGCAGGCTAGCCTGCGCTAATCCTGGGCGGCAAGCGAATTCTCTCTGAATCGTCCGTCTCCGAATGGGCGACGCGGATCTCGATCCGCACGGACACGACTGGCCTTGCACCCTGGGGTAGCCAGACCTGGTCCGTTGTGAAGCCTGTGATCGGGCAGGCGCTTCCGGGCACAAACCTCACCGCCATGGCGTCCGGAAACGTGCTCACAACCAACGGGTACTGCTCTTCCGGCAACCCGACCGACGTGATCCGGTTCTGAGCGTAAGGTTAGTTCGTGGTCAAGCCGATCCTCGAACTCGATGCAGCGGAAATTGCCGCCATCGCCCGAGTCGAGGCACAGAGGTCCTTCGCTGGAGATGGGTACCAGCACTGGGACGTGTTCCTCTACTCCTTGGCTCACGACCGGCCGCTCGCACACGAGTCTCCTGCACTGAGTGAAGAACCAGGAGAACTCACTGGCTACATCGATCACTACCTGGCGCGCGTGGGGTTGCGCCGAAGCACTGAACTCGACGGACAACGGGAGACGCTGTCCGCTCGGGTTGAGCAGGTCTAGCCCTCGACGCCCAAGAGTGAGGCCGGGTGGTTTTCGCCGGGCCTCACTCGCGTGCGGCGGGCAGGCCGCCGAGTCGGATGCGCTTGCGTCTCCACGACCTGCGACAGGCATAGCAGGAACGCGAATGGGCCGCGCACGGTGAAGCGCTCAGGCGACACGTTCGCTTCTACTTGGATGGAACGAACCCGTGGCCGCTCTGGGAGCACGCGGGCGAAGTTTTCACGCCCATCACTGAAGACCTAGGTCCCAGGTCGCGCTCGCAGACCCGCGTCGGTGCACGCCGCACCTCACGCATCATCGGAAACGAGCAGCCGAGGCGACAGGTGCCGCCGCACTTCTCCCCTGGTCACCGCGTCACGCGGACCACGGCTCCGTCGCGTGCGCGAGCCACACCTGCTGCGGGTCGAGCGAGCGGATGAGGAGCTGACCTTCGGTCTCCGGGGCGTCGAGCTCGCCGAACCAGACGGCCGTGTCGCCGGCGATGACGATGGGGCGCTCCCCCGTCTCCACGACGACGATCTGCGAGCCGCGGGTGTGCCCGGGTGCCGGGACGAGCCGGATGCCGGGCAGCAGTTCCCATTCGCCGTCGACCGGCGCGTACGCGACGCCGGGCGCATCCACCCACTCCGGGATCGTGTAGTCGTCCTGGGTGCGGGCATCCTCGAGTTCCGTGCGCTGCACATGGATCGGGCGGCCCGGGAAGAGGTGGTTGCCGCCGCAGTGGTCGAAATGCAGGTGCGTGTTGACGACCGCGCTGATGCTGTCGAGGTCGACGGCCGAGTTCTCGCTCAACGGCTCCAGCTGCGGGTCCATGTCGGCGACGGCGGGGTGCAGGGCGGTCAGCCCGGTGTCGACCAGGATGCGGCCGTCCGGGTGGTCGATGAGGTGGACGAACACCGGAAGCCGCTCGTCCTCCCCCACCAGAAGGCTGGCGACGCGGACCGGAGTGACGGTGACGGACGGTGTCATGCGGTCACAGTACCGTGATCGGGCACAAAAAAGCCGAGGAATATCACCTCGCAATTCCAGAATATATCACGCCAGGGGGCTTGCCGCAAGAGACCCCCTGTCGGGCAGAATGCAGTCTCGCAACCGATACCCACGGGACGGCAGGCACAGTGCGACGAGCACCGTCGTCGTCCCGGTGACGCTCCCCTCTCCCGTTTCCCTCGATTGGACCGCGATGACCCGTGCCCTCCCGACCCCCTTCTGCCTCGACGCACATCCGGCCAAGGCCGCACCCGAGCTGATCGCCGACGACGTGCGCCGGTTCGCCCGGATCGAGGCGCGCCTGGCAGCCGAACGCGAGGAGGTCGGCGGGCGCCTCGCCGAGCTGCTGGCGACACCCGGCGGCAACGGGCAGGAGGCCAACGAGCGCGAGGTGGAGATCGTCCGGCTGAACCGGCGGTCACGGTTGCTGCGCCGGTTCGGGGCCGACCTCTGTATCGGGCGGGTGCTGACCGGCACGGGAACGATCTACATCGGTCGCGTGGGCTTGGCGGACGCCGACGGCGAGCGGCTGCTGGTCGACTGGCGCACCCCGGCGGCCGAGCCGTTCTTCGGTGCCACGCTCGCGCAACCGATGGGGCTGACCTCCCGGCGCCGCTATCGCTGGAGCGACCGGTGTGTGACGGACTACTGGGATGAGACGTTCACGGAGTCCGACGCCTCCTCCCCCGCGGCGCTCGACGACCAGTCCGCCTTCATCGCCAGCCTCGGTGCGAGTCGCACGCCCCGGATGCGGGATGTACTGGGCACCATCCAAGCGGACCAGGATGCGATCATCCGCGCCGACGGGCAGGGCGTCCTCGTGGTCGACGGCGGGCCGGGCACGGGAAAAACGGTGGTCGCGCTGCACCGCGCCGCCTATCTCCTCTACTCCGAGCCGCGGCTGCAGAGCGGGCACGGGGGCGTGCTGTTCGTCGGCCCGTCGCACGCCTACACGGACTATGTCGCCGACATCCTGCCGGGCCTCGGCGAGGAGGGCGTGCGAACCTGCACGCTCACCGACCTCGTGCCGGAGGGGGCACAAGCCGTGCCGGAGCCGGACCGCCGCGTCGCGCTGCTCAAGGGCGACCGCCGGATGCCCGGGGCCGTCGAGGCCGCGATCAGGCTCGCCGAGCGCCCGCCATCGCGTCCGACCGTGCTCGACACTCCGTGGGGCGAGCTCCGCATCGGTCAGAGGGAGTGGGCCGAGGCGCTCGGCGCGGCCGACCCGGCCGCGCCGCACAACGACGCTCGGGCGGAGATCTGGGAGGCACTGCTCGACATCCTCGTCGACATCGTCTCGAACCGGAACGGCGAGGACGACACCGGGCGTCCCGGCCGGTGGAGCGGCGAACGCTGGGGCGACGCTGGATGGGGCGATGCGGGATGGGACGACGCGGCAACCGCCGCCCGGGAAGACGACGCCCTGCGCTGGGGGTTCGACGACGAGGAGGAGTTCGACGCCTACGGACAGGCCGGCGGACGGACGAACGCCGACGCGATCCGTCGCGCGCTGACCGACGACACTGACCTCCCTGCGGTGTTCGACACGGTGTGGCCGCTCCTCGACCCGGCTGCGATCGTCCGGAGGCTGTGGAACTCCCACGCCCTGCTGCTGCGCTGCGCGCCGTGGCTGACCACCGACCAGGCCGCACTGCTCCAGAGATCGCCGGCCGACCCGTGGACGGTGTCCGACCTCCCGCTGCTCGATGCGGCCGTGCAACGCGCGGGTGATCCCGAGCGGGATCGCCGCCGCCGCGCGGACGCAGCGCGGGCGGCCGCCGACCGTGCGGTGATGGACGATGTCATCCACGACCTCATCGCGACCGACGACTCCGACCTCAAGACGATGTCCATGCTGCGCAGTCAGGACCTCCGCAGTGCGCTGGACACGAACAACGGCCCGGCCGCGTCATCGACGGAGCTCCTCGCCGGCCCGTTCGCGCACATCATCGTGGACGAGGCGCAGGAGCTGACGCCGGCGGAGTGGGCGATGGTCACCCGGCGCGTTCCTTCGCACAGCATCACGGTCGTCGGCGATCGTGCGCAGGCACGGCACGGTTTCCCGGAAAGCTGGACCGAGCGCCTCGCCGAGGTCGGGCTGCCAGGTGCGACGGTGGCGACGCTGTCCGTCAACTACCGGACACCGGTCGCCGTCATGGAGCACGCCGCACCGGTGATCCGCGCCGTGCTGCCCGACGCCAACGTCCCCACATCGGTCCGCGACAACGGCATCCCCGTGCGGCATGAGCCGGCGACCGACCGCGACCGCATCCTCCGGGAGTGGCTCGATGCCCACGCGGAGGGCACCGCCTGCGTCATCGGGGACGACGCCTACGCGGGGATGCCGCGTGTCCGATCGCTCAGCGCCGTCGAGGCGAAGGGGCTCGAATTCGACCTCGTGCTCCTCGTGGAATCCGGTCAACGTCATCGCGGCATCCCGCGCGATCGCGCGACGGACATCGAGTCGGCGGTCGACCGCTACGTGGCCATGACGCGGACGACCGGCGAACTCGTCATCCTGGATCCGTCCGACCGCTGACTTCCCGCCCCGCTCCCCCGCTGCGATACTTCGGACGACCATCCGGCCGGCCGCCGTGCCGGCCCGGATCAGGAAGGCGGCCGAATGAACGGTGATCAGCTCTCGTTGCTCGGCGGCATCCTGATCCTCGCCGACCTCGCCATCCGCATCGCGGCCCTCATCATCGTGCCGCGCGACCGGAAGCCGACGGCTGCGATGGCGTGGCTGCTGGCGATCTTCCTCATCCCGTTCATCGGCATCCTGCTGTTCCTGCTCATCGGCAATCCTCGTCTGCCGAAGAAGCGGCGAGAGAAGCAGGATGAGCTGAACCGCATCATCACGGACCGCGCTCAGGGAATCGAGCTCGTCGACGGGCGCGGCTCCTGGCCGGACTGGTTCGCGTCGCTCGTGCGGCAGAACCGCGCGCTCGGCGCCCTTCCGGCGGTGGGCGGCAACGCGGCGACGCTGATCGGCGACTACCGCGCGTCGATCGACGCGATGACCGCGGATATCGAGAGGGCCGCACATTTCGTCCACGTCGAGTTCTTCATCGTGTCGTGGGATGCGACGACGAAGCCGTTCTTCGCGGCGATGGAACGCGCGGTGCAGCGCGGGGTGACGGTCCGCCTCCTCGCCGACTACGTCGCCTCCCGCCGGGCCGTCGACAGCGACAAGACGTTCGCCGAGCTCGACCGGATCGGCGTGACGTGGAGCTGGATGCTCCCGGTCCGCCCGTTCTCCGGCGAATACCAGCGGCCCGATCTGCGCAACCACCGCAAGCTCGTGGTCGTCGACGGCCTCGTCGCCCACATGGGGTCGCAGAACCTCATCGACCGCAGCTACAACACCCCCAAGAACCTGAAGCGCGGTCTGCAGTGGCAGGAGCTGATGACACGGGTCACCGGGCCGGTCGTCGCCGAGACGAACGCCGTGTTCCTCTCCGACTGGTACCTCGAGACCGGCGAGCTGCTCGGCGCGGATGCGCAGGTGAGGGCCGTTGATGTGCCTGCCGACCCCTCCCCCGACGCGCTCGTCTGCCAGGTGGTCCCGAGCGGACCGGGATACGGCGAGGAGAACAACCTGCGCCAATTCCTGACGCTGGTCACGTCGGCACAGCGGAAGGTCATCATCACGAGCCCCTACTTCGTGCCCGACGAGGCGATGATGTATGCCATTACGACGGCGTGCCAGCGCGGGCTGGAGGTGCAGCTCTTCGTCTCCGAGGTCGGCGACCAGGGCGCTGTGTGGCACGCACAACGGTCGTACTACGAGCCGCTGCTGCGCGCGGGTGTGCAGATCTGGCTGTACCCGGCGCCGTACATCCTGCACTCGAAGCACCTCTCGATCGACGACGACGTCGCCGTGATCGGGTCGAGCAACATGGACATCCGTTCGTTCGCGCTGAACTCGGAGGTGACGCTGCTCGTGTACGGCCGGTCGTTCGTCGAGCAGATGCGGGCTGTCGAGCAGGGCTACCGCGACGCCGGCAGGCAGCTGACGCTCGAGGAGTGGAAGCGGGAGCCGAGGTCGGCCACCTTCCTGGACGGGGTCGCCCGGCTCACCTCCGCGCTGCAGTAGGTGCGACCTCCGCGGGGTGCCCGCCTGCGTCCGCGCTATGAACGACTGGTGGCGCTCTCAGGCGAGGACCGGGGTCTCGCAGCCGCGTCATCGACTCGCGTCGTAGCGTCGCATCCGAGAGGAGGCGGCCGATGATCGCCCTGTCGCACGATCCGTCGGGTGGACGGCTGCTGGCGTCCCTCCGCGCGCTGCGCGAGCCTCCCGTCCTCCGGGCGCCGGTCGTCGCGCGGGAGCTGCGGACACCGCGACTGCTGCTCCGCCCGTATCGGCTGACGGACGTCGCCGACTGGATGCGCATCGAAGCGGACGCGAGGATCCGGTGCGGACTCGGCTGGCCGCTCCGCACGGAAAGGGAAGCGCTCCGGCACCTCCGGGATCGCACGCGCCATGTGTCGCTCTCGGTGCCCGGCGACCTCCTCGTGCTCGCGGTCGAACGCGATGGCCACGTCATCGGCGACGTCTCCCTGCATCTGCGGACGACCGCGGCGGAGACGCGGACGGCGGAGATCGGCTGGCTTCAGCTGACCAGCGCGTGTGGCCACGGCTACGCAACGGAGGCGGCGAGGGCGATGCTCGGACTCGCCTTCCGTGAGCTGCGAGCCGCGATCGTGACGGCTGTGATCGACCGCACGAACGAGACGTCCGCCGCCCTCGCGGCGCGCCTCGGCTTCGTTGCCGCGCACGAGACCGGGCGGAGGGTGACCGTCGTCCTGACGGCGGTGAGCGCCGGAATTCCCGAGGTGCCGACCGCTCGACTCCGCCAGGGGACGTAGCGCCCGGCGAGTCGGCGGATCGCCGTACTGCTCAGTCGCCGGCGGGCGTGAGCTTCTGCGCGAGCATCAGCAGGATGCCGCTCGGGCCGCGCAGGTAGGTGAGCTTGTAGATGTCCTCGTACGTGGCGACGCCGCGGAGCGGGTGGTAGCCGTGCCGCGCGGCGATCGCCAGGGACTCGTCGATGTCGTCGACGGAGAACGCGACGCGGTGCATCCCGATCTCATTCGGGAGCGTCGGACGGGTCGCGATCGCATCCGGGTGCAGGTACTCGAAGAACTCCAGACGGCCGTGGCCGTCCGGGGTCTGCAGAACCGCGATCTTGGCGTGGTTGCCGTCGAGGCCGACGGCCGTGTCCGCCCACTCCCCGCTCACCGTGTCGCGGCCGAGCACGGTCAGGCCGAGGTCGGTGAAGAAGGCGATCGCCGCTTCGATGTCGTCCACGGCGATGCCGACGTTGTCCAGGGCGATGGGCATGGGGTCTCCTCGGGAGGTCGATCGATGGGATGCGGATGTCGCGCCATGGTACCGGGGTGCGGATGGAGATACGGGCGGGTGGGCAGCGAGGTCAGGTCGAGAGCCGGGCCAGCTGGCGGGTCAGGTAGGCGCGCTCGGCCGAGTTCTCGGTGAGCGCCCGTGCGGCTTCGTACGCGGCGCGCGCATCCCCCTCCCGTCCCAGCCGCACGAGCAGGCTCGCCCGCGCCGCGTGGAACGGGTGGTAGCCCGACAGCAGCGGATCGAGTGCGTCCACGAGGGCCAGACCGGCGGCGGGACCGTCCCTCTCCCCGACGGCGACCGCGCGGTTCAGCCCGACGATGGGCGACGGGTCCAGCACGGCCAGCTGGTCGTACAGCGCGACGACCTGCGACCAGTCCGGCGCCTCGCCGTCGGTGTGCACGGCGTTGATCGCGGCGAGAAGCTGGTACCGGCCGGGCGCCTGACCGGAGGCCAGCCGCTCGCGCACCAGCGCGTGGCCCTCGGCGATCAGCGACGCATCCCATGTGCCGCGGTCCTGCTCCCCCAGCGGCACGAGCTCCCCGGTCGAGGAGACGCGGGCATCGCTGCGCGCCTCGATCAGCAGCATCAGTGCCAGCATGCCGGTCGCCTCGCCGTCGTCGGGCAGCAGCTCGTGGACGAGGCGGGCGAGCCGGATCGCCTCCCGCGTGAGCTCCCGCCGCACGGGGGCGGTGTCGGGACCCGAGGCGAGGTATCCCTCGTTGAAGATGAGGAACAGCACCGTGAGCACCCCGGCCACGCGCCGCGGCAGATCCTCCGCCGTCGGCAGGCGATACGGGATGTTCGCCGCCGCGATCTTCGCCTTGGCCCGGGTGATGCGCGCGCCCATCGTCGTGTCCTGGACGAGGAACGCCCGGGCGATCTCCGGCACGCTGAGGCCGCCGACCATGCGCAACGTGAGCGCGACGCGCGCCTCCGGGGCCAGAGCCGGATGACAGCACGTGAAGATCAGCCGTAGCCGGTCGTCGTCGACCGGGCCGACGGGCTCCGGCCGGGTGTCGTGCACGAGGTGCGCCTCCCTGTGACGGGCGTCGCGGGTGCTCTCGCGGCGGATGCGATCGATCGCCTTGCGCGTGGCGGTGGTGGTGAGCCAGGCGCCGGGATTCGGGGGGATGCCGTCCGCCGGCCACCGCTCGGCGGCGGTCGCGTAGGCCTCCGCGGCCGAATCCTCGGCGAGGTCGAGGCTGCCGAACCGTTTCGCGAGGGTGGCGACAACCCGCGCCCACTCGTCGCGGTGGGCCCGGGTGAGGGCGTCGTGCGCGGTGGTCACACGACGAGAAGGGGTCGCACCTCGAGCCGGCGGTTGCAGGCCCTCGAGCCCTCCGCCATCAGCGCGAGGGCGACATCCAGGTCGGGTGCTTCGATGAGCCAGAAGCCGGCCGCCCACTCCTTCGCCTCGACGAACGGGCCGTCGGTGAAGACCGGTTCGTCGCCGCGGCCGTCGATGACGGTCGAGACGGACGGATCGGCGAGTCCACCGGCGAACACCCAGTGGCCGCCCGCGCGCAGCGTGTCGTTGAAGGCGTCGATGGCGACCGCCTCCTCCTCTGTGCCCGAATTGCTTCGGCTGTCGATGACGTTCACGAGATACTGCATGCGCCTATCCTCTCCCTGCTGTGTTCCGCCCATCCTGGTGCGGGCGGTGTCACCCCTGCGACGAACGTGCGCGGCGTGTTTCGACAGCGCGTTGCCTCACAGCGGCGCAGTTCTTCCGGCTAGCTGCGGTGCCCCCGCATCCCCCACACTGTGGAGCAACGGCGCGTGGCACCCTCCGTCCGACGACGCGCCGGGAAGGCGGGAGATCCATGGGACCGGTGATCGGCGACGTCATCCCCCTCGCGCTTGGTGTGGCGATCAGCCCCATCCCGATCATCGCGGCGATCCTCATGCTGCTCTCCCCCAGAGCGCGGGGAACGAGCGTCGGCTTCCTCGTCGGCTGGGTGGTCGGCATCGTCGTCGCGGTCGTCGTGTTCACCCTCCTCTCCGCGGTGCTCCCCCGCGGCGACGGGGACCAATCCAAGCCGATCGCGGGAACGATCACGATCGTCCTCGGCCTGCTGCTGCTCGTGCTCGCGGTCCGGCAGTGGCGCTCCCGGCCCGCGCCCGGCGCCGATCCGGCACTGCCGAAGTGGATGGCGGCCATCGACACGCTGACGGCCGGCCGTGCGCTCTGGCTGGGGTTCCTGCTCTCCGCCCTCAACCCGAAGAACCTCCTGATGGGAGCGGCCGCGGGCGTCGCCATCGGGTCGGATGCGGACACGACGGCCGAGTCCGTCGTCGCCGTGATCGTGTACACCGTGATCGCGGCATCCACCGTTGCGGTCCCGGTCATCGCCTACCTGGCCGCCTCGGCGCGGATGGCCCGGCCGCTCGACGCCCTCCGCACGTGGTTGCTCCACAACAACGCCACCATCATGGCGGTGCTGCTCCTGGTGATCGGCGTCGTGCTGATCGGCAAGGGGCTCGGACGGTTCTGACCTCCGCGGCTCGGCACCGCCCGTTCATCAGTGCGGCAGGACCTTAGACGGCTGACCCGCCGGCCTCCACAGCCAGCGGAGCGCATCGGGCAGCAGGACTCCCCCGTGATTCGCGCTGTGGCCGCCGTCGCCCACGACCAGGCGCATGTCGTATCCCGCCTCGGCGAGGGCGGCCGCGACGCGCAGGTTCTCGGCGAACCAGTTGCCGGTCCGCTCGTTCCAGCCGAGATCGCGGTGCGCGGCCTGCAGCAGGATGCGCAGCGGCCGCGGCGGCTCGCTTGCGAGCAGGGCGGGATACGGATTGCCGCCGGGCATCTGCGCGAAGCTGGCGTTGAAGGCGATCACCCGGCCGAACCGGTCCGGCCGCGACCAGGCCGCCGTGAACGCTGCGTTTCCACCCGAGCTCCCGCCGCAGATGCCCCGGTCGGCGGCGCGCTCGGACAGCAGGTGATGCTCTCCCACCGCCGGGAGGACCTCCTCCGCCAGGAAGTCGGCGTAGCGGGCGTCGAAGGCGTCGTACTCCCGGTTGCGGTTCTTCTCGCCGTCCTCCCTGATCCCGGGGTCGACGAAGACCCCGATCAGAGGTGGGATCGCTCCCTCATGGACGAGGTTGTCCAGGACGACGCCGCCGCGCACATCACCGTCCGGGTCCAGATACCACCAGCCGTCGTTGAACACCATGACGCGAGCGGGGGCATCCGGGTCGACCGCCTGCGGGACATGGACCCAGATGCTGCGGCGGGTGCCGGGGAAGCTGCTCGCACCCTGCAGCTCGAGACGAGTCGTGGCCCCCGCAGGGACGTCGTCCCGGCGTGACGAGTCCGGACCGGGGAGGTAGCGGACGTCACCCTGGTCGACGGGAAGCGAGCGGTACGGAACGTCCGTCGTCACGGCTGACCGCCTCCCCGGCGTTGCGCCGTCGCATCGGACGGAATCCAGCCCGCGGCGCGGAGAACGTCGATCGCGACCTCCTCCGGCGTCCGTCCCGTCGTGTCGATGCGCACGACGCTCGCGGGGGCGTCCGCCTCCAGCCGGACCGCGGCGGTCGCGCTGCGCGCGAGGTGCGCATTGAGGGATGCGCCGCGCTCGCGCTGCGTCAACCTCACCCTGACCGCCTCGTCACTCCCCTGCAGGAGAACCGCAGCGACCTCCGCGTCCTCCCCGAGCGCAGCGTGCAGCTGCGGGATGGTGACCGGCGCCGCGGTGTTCGTGTACACGACCCTGCGGTATCCCAGCGCCCGGTAGTTGGACCACATGGCGGCGAGGTTGCGCTCGGCGAGCTCCGCCTCCGGATAGGTGGTCCACGGCGCCGGATGCGCCAGATCGAGGTTGTCGCCCTCGATGATCGCGTGTGCGACGTCGGCAGCGGACAGGAGGTCGTGAATGGCCAGAGCGACGGTCGACTTCCCGACGCCGGAGCGGCCGCCGATCAGCAGCGCGGACGTCGTCATCGGCTGAGCCACCGCATCCCGCCACCCAGCGCCGGGGCGGTCGTGGTCTCCGGTTCGAGCGCAGCGGTGGTCGGCACCCTGGGAATCTACCCCAGCCGCTGGCCCTGGCGCGCATCCACCCGCCCAACTGCTGTCCAGCCGTGAGCGCCCGCCGTCGCTACCCTGTGGCCTGTGCGCGCCAAGAAGCGACGGCTGCGTCGCCGTGACATCGTCAAGGACGCCATCGCCGGGATCGTCCTCGGCATCGAGAGCGTGCCGGACGGCCTCGCGTCCGGACTGCTCGCGGGCGTCAATCCTCTCGCCGGCCTCTACGCCTACCTGTACGGGATGGTCGGAGCGGCGGTGCTCACCAGCAGCACGTTCATGGCGGTGCAGGCGACCGGCGCGATGGCCCTCGTCATCCAGGATGCGGACCTCGCGTCACGGCCCGACCCGGACCGGGCGCTCTTCACGCTCGCCCTGCTGACCGGGCTGGTGATGTGCATCGCCGGGCTGCTGAAGGGCGGCCGGCTGATCCGCTTCGTCCCGGCCGACGTCATGACCGGGTTCATCACGGCGGTGGGCGTCAACATCGTCCTCGGCCAGCTGTCGGCCTTCACCGGGTACTCCGGCGAGGGCGCCAACCGGGTGACGCGCTCGATCGACCTGCTGAGGCACATCCCGCAGTGGAGCATCCCGACCGTTGTGGTCGGCGCGGTCACGATCCTCACCATCGTCGTCCTGCAGCGGACGCCCGTCGGCGGGTTCGGACTCGTCATCGCCGTGGTGGTCGGATCGCTGACGGCCGCCCTGCTCAACCTGTGGGTGGATGCCCGCGTGCCGCTGCTCGGCGACATCGTCGCGGTGCCGGCCGGGCTGCCGCTCCCGACGCTCCCGTCGATCGAGGACATCCCGTACCTGCTCATCCCCGCGGTATCGCTGGCGCTCGTCGGACTCATCCAGGGCGCCGGCGTGTCCGCGGGCATCCCGACGGCGAGCGGACGCCCGGCGAACTCATCACGCGACTTCATCGGGCAGGGCGTCGGCAACATCGTCTCCGGGCTGTTCCGGGGCATGCCGGTCGGCGGCTCGATGTCGGGCTCCGCGCTGCTGGTCGCCGCCGGCGCGCGGTCGAAGCTCGCGCTGTTCGTCGCCGGCGCGACCATGGCGCTGGTGATCGTGTTCGCATCGGGCATCGTCGCGCTCACGGCGATGCCGGCGCTCGCCGGGCTGCTCATCATGATCGGCTTCGCGGCGATCAAGCCGAGCCGCGTCTACTCCGTGGTCAGGAGCGGCGTGCTGCCGACCGCGGTCATGACGGTCACCTTCGTGCTGACCCTGGTCATCCCGCTGCAGTTCGCCGTGCTGGCCGGTGTCGGCCTGGGCATCATCCTCTTCGTCGCCCGTCAGTCGAACCGCCTGCGGGTGCGGCAGGTGCACCTCGACGAGAGCGGCCGGATGCGAGAGTCGGACCCGCCGGCCACCGTCGGCGTCCGGCAGGTCATCGTGCTGCAGCCGTACGGGAGTCTGTTCTTCGCGAGCGCCCCGTCCTTCGAGCGGCAACTGCCGAGCGTCGACGACGCGACGGCCGGCTCGGTGGTGATCATCCGGCTGCGCGGAACGGACGAGCTCGATCTCGCCCTCATCGACTCCCTCCGCCGCTATGCGCGCAGCCTGGCCGCATCCGGGTCCCAGCTGAAACTGGTCGTCAGCGAGGCCGCCGTGCATCGGCAACTGGACGCCAGCGGCCTCCTCCACGAACTGGGCGAGGAGAACGTCTACCAGGGCACCGAGTGGATCGGCAAAACCGTCCAGCAAGCCTGGTCCGATGCCCGGCGCACCGTCGCCCGCGACTGACCCCACCGTCGAGTACGCACAAACTGCACGCTTTCGCACGCCACGATGTGCAATTTGTGCGTACTCGACGGTGGGTCAGGGGGTGGTGAGGCGGCCCTTCGAGACGAGCACGGCGTCGCCGGCGAACACGACGCCGCGGTACTCGACGATGACGTGACCGGGCGTGTGACCGGGCGCGGCGATCGCCCGCACGCCGGGGACGATCTCCGTCTCCCCCGAGTCCGGCAGCTCGCGCAGGTTCTCCGGCACAGCGCTGCGGCGCCACATGCGCGCCAGGAAGCGGCGGAACCGCGTGGGCGCCGCCGTCCGGCCGCGCAGGATGTCCGCATCCCGCGCACCGATCCAGACCCGCGCGCCGGTCTCCCGCTGCAGAGCCGCGGCCGAACCGGCATGGTCCGGGTCGTAGTGGGTGAGGACGATGTCGGACACGGAGCCGAGACCGTGCTGCTCCCGGACCTCCGCGACGAGGGCGTCCGCTCCGCCCGGCGTTCCGGTGTCGACGACCACGGAGGCGTCGCCCGTGTGGATGAGGTAGGCGTTGGCTCCCGTCGCCTTCCGGAGGCGGTACACGCCGTCGGTGAGAAGGTCCATGCGCTCAGCTTCGCACGCCGGAGCGGTGTTCCCGCTGCGATCCCGGACCACGCGTGACTGTCCACGGGGATGCCCGCTGCCGTACCCTCGGCGGTGCGGCACGGCGCAGAGGCAGCCGGCTCGCGGCGGGCTCTCCGGTGAAAGGAGTCGCATGCTGGGCGTCATCGGGCAACTGCTGCCGCTGGCCGTCGCGGTCGCGCTGAGTTCCGTCCCGATCCTGGCCGTCTTGGTGCTCCTCCTCGCCGCCGACCGCCCGTGGGTGCCGACGCTGTTCGTCGTCGGATACGTCGTCGGTCTCATCGCGATCACGTCGCTCTTCGCGATCTTCCTGCACGCCATTCCGGGCACCACGTCCGTGGGGCCGCAACCGGTCGTCGGCGTCCTGGAGATCCTGGTCGGCGCGGCACTGCTGGTGTACGCGGTCATCGAGGTGCGGCGGCACCCGCAGGCGACGGAACGCGACACCCCGCCGCGCTGGATGGTGGCGCTCGGCAGGATGCGCTCCCTGCCCGCCCTGGGCCTCGGGTTCGCGCTCAACCTCCGCCCGAAGTCCGTGCTGCTCGCCATCGCCGCCGGCCTCGCGATCGGCCCGGCGCAGCTGCCGCTGCCGGAGGACATCGTCGTGATCGCGATCTACGTGCTGATCGGCGGGAGCACCGTCGGCGGCCCCGCGCTGTTCGCGCTGATCCGGCCGGACACGGCCCGGCCGGCGCTCGCCGCGACGGAGCGCTGGCTGCTGCGCAACGACACAACGGTCGCGATCATCGTGGCGACCGTCATCGGCACGGTCATCATCGGCAACGGTCTCTCGCGCTTCTGAGCCGGGCCGGCGGCATCCGGTCGTGCCGGAGGCGCACATCCCCCGTAGAGTGGCGCGTGCATTTATGCATGCATTCTGGCCGGAGGCGAGAGGACCCCCGTGAGCGACGACCGACAGAGCCGCCCCCTCCCCCAGGACGTTCCGCCGCAGGCGGAGAGCGAACCGCCGACGGCCCCTCACGCTCCCCGTCGCGGTCGGTTCTGGGTGGTCGCGACAGCGGCCCTGCTGCTCATCTCCGGAGCGACGGCGGGGGCGGGATGGGGCTGGCGCGCGCTCGCCGCGGAGGCCGAGTCGCAGGCGCACCGTGAGCTGGTCGCGGCCTCCACCTCGCTGGGCGATGTCACGGACCGCCGGGGAGCGGCGATCGACAAGGCGCGTGCCACCTTGCAGTCGCTGTCCGGGTTCAGTGCGCAGCCGCGGCCCGACTACCTCCCGGAGGCCACCGCCACAGCCCTGTCCGACGCGCAGGCGACGCTGACGAAGACATCGAAAGGCCTGACCTACACGCCGTTCGATGCTCCCGACGTGCCGGTGGGCAGTCCGGACCTGATGCCGTGGAGCGTCTCCGCCGACGTCCAGCACACGCTTGAGCTCGCCAAACAGGAGCGGGCGACCCAGCGCGCCAGGGCTGCGGAGCTGAAAACGCTGACCTCGGCGCAGAAGGCGCTGACGGCGAGCGCGCTGGCCGTCTCGGGCGACCTCGCCGCGCACGGCGAGCAGGTCCTCACGGCGGACACCTCCGCGACCTACGAGAGCAAGGTCGCCCTGCGGCACGCCATCGACGACGGGAAAGCGGACGGGTCGGGAGCAGCGGTCGTCGACGGCACCCGCCTCCTGCGGGTGATCTCTGCGATCGACGGGGTCAACGCGACGCAGGCCGCCGGCGAGGCCGCGAAACAGGACCCGGCCTATCCGGTGCGCGCGCAGATGGAGGCCTACGCCCGCTCCATCGCTCACGGGGTCACGCTCGATGTCGAGTGGCACGAGAAGGTCAGTGGCCTCGGCGAGGGCTGGTACTCCGGAACGACGCTGTACCACGAGGACGACGGCGGGTGCGCGACCATCGACCTCAACTTCAGCCTGCAGGAGGGCTGGGCCGACGGCGATGTCAACGCCAAGGCGCTGATCACGCACGAGGTCGGCCACGCCCAGGTGGTCCGCCCGGAGTGCAAGACCCTGTTCGACGGACCGACGTTCCACCGCGACGACGAGATGTGGGCGACCGCCTGGGCGATCGCGATGGGATTCGACGTGCCCGGCTCGGGCATCGAGGCGTACGGCCGCCCATCCGACCAGCAGATCGCCGTCGCCGGGCAGTGCCGCTGAGCGACTGGCTTTCCGGAACCGATCCGCATCCCTAGGGTGCAGACATGGATGGCGACGTCACGTTCGAAGCGGTGATGCAGCGGCCGGGCCTGGTCGACGCGGTGATCCGGCTGACGGCCGGCCCCGGTGAGCCGCCGGCGGCGCTGCGGGGCAGAGCGCGCTACCGGGACGTCGAGGTCTGGGAGGTCTTCGTCCTCGATGACAGCACCGACTGGCCGCGCCGCGCGGTCTATCGGCTGGTGGACCGGATGGACGACGACGGCGACCCTGTCGACGACGAGCCGTGAAGCGGGCCGGACCCTCGCTGAGCGCGGTCAGAGCGCAAGCGGCGGCCGCGCGGCTCCGGGCGTGAGGGCCTCTGCGGGGTCGTCGCCGATCGCGACGATCCGGTTGTCCGCATCCACGTGCACGACGGTCGGGACGAAGACGCGAGCTTCGGCGTCCTCGAGCTGTGCGTACGAGATGACGATGACCGTGTCGCCGACCTCCGCCAGGTGCGCCGCCGCGCCGTTCACGCCGATGACGCCGCTGCCGGCCTCCCCCGCGATCAGGTAGGTCTCGAAGCGCGCGCCGTTGGTCACATCCACCACGGCGACCTGCTCCCCCGGCAGCAGATCGGCGGCGGCCAGCAGATCGCTGTCGACCGTCAGCGAACCGACGTAGTGGAGGTCGGCGTGCGTCACGGTGGCGCGATGGATCTTCGACTTGAACATCGTTCGGAGCACGTGCCCATCCAATCAGATCCGGCCAACCAGGTCCGGGCGGCGGCATTCCCGCGACGGATCAGCCGCGCCCGTCCGCGCGGTCCCAGCCGGTGCGCAGCCGCCGCCAGCGGGCGGGCGTGAGCCCGGTTGCGGCCTTCCAGGCGCGGATGAACGCCGTGACGTCCGCGTAGCCGACGCCGCGGGCGACATCGGAGACGGGCAGCCGCGTGGTGAGCAGCACCCGCTCGGCAGCGGCGAGGCGGATGCTGCGCAGTGTCGACGCCAGCGACTCGTCCGCGCCTTCGTAGGCGGCGAACAGCGTGCGGAGCGAGACGTGGAGGTCAGCCGCGATGGCGGCCGCCGTCAGTCCCGGCTCGGTGTACCGGCGGTGCAGGAGCTCCGTCGCCTCACGGCGCAGATCGGCCGAGGACGGGTGCCGGTCGGCCGTCGTACCGAGCTCCTCGTGGACCAGCAGCCGCGCAGCCCGGACGAGTTCGGACGACAGCGCCGTCGCGTCGCCCGCCGGGCCCGGAGAGCGGCCCGGACCCCGCTCCAGAGCGCCGAGCAGGAGTCCTTCGAGCATCCGGCGGCCGCGCGATCCCGCGCTGATGCTCCGAGCGTCGAGGGAGCCGGGGAGCACGCCGCCCGCGGAGAGCAGGACGGTCGGAACCTGCACGATGGTCGTCCGGAACTCTTCCGGGTAGATGAAGGAGAACGGCCGGCTGGCGTCGTACAGCGCCACCTCCCCCGCCCGGAATCGGGTCTGCGTCCCGCCCTGCTCCAGGATGAGGCTCCCGCTGTGCACGAGCTGCAGCTGAGTGCTCTCCATCGCCCGCGCCGGCACCTCGTCCAGCCGTGCCTCGACGCTCTGCGCCACGGAGGCGATCTGCGACAGGCCGACGTGACCGAACGAGTGCCGGTGCATGCGTCGATAGACGGCAGTCTCCGCGTGCGTGGTCGCGTGCATCTGCACGAGCACGCACGTCGGGTCGGTCGGCAGTCGCATCGTCCCTCCGCGAGATCGTCGCACCCAGGATCGCATGTCCGCCGCGATTCCGCCCCGGACGACCCCGATTGCTAGGCTCGAGCAATGGCTCGCCGTCGAGAGTTTGACGAGGATGCGTTTCTGGCGCGCAGCACGGCCGTCTTCTGGCGAAAGGGCTACACCGCGACCTCGATGTCCGATCTGGCGGAGGCGGCGGGCGTCGGCAACGGCAGCATCTATGCCGCGTACGGCTCGAAGCCCGAGCTGTTCCTGCTGCTGTTCGAGCGCTACTGCGATGGCCGGGTCGACCTGGTCCGTTGCGCGATGGCCGAGGGCAGCACGGCCGAGGAGGCCGTCGGGCGGTTCTTCCGCGCCGTGGTGGAGGACTGCGCCGCCCACCAGCCGAGCTGGGGATGCCTGATGCTCAACAGCCTCGCCGAGCTCGGCCGCGACTGGCCGGAGGTGGCCGCCGCCTGCGCACGCACCATCGCGGCGATGGAGGCCATCGTCGACGATCGTCTCGCGCGGGAGGGCGTCCCAGAGGCCGGCCGGGCGACGCTCGCCGCTGAGATCGTCCTCGTCTCGCAGGGCCTCATCCAGTTCAGCCGAGTCGACGGTGCCCCGGAGCGGCTGGAGAGCATCGCCGCGTCGTCGCTGGCCCACCTGTCCCCCGCGCTGCAGGCGGCCTGATCCGGGCCGTCTGTTTCGACCCGGCCGGCCCCTTCGCCGCTGCGGTTCGGGCCAAGAGGAATCGGCCCATCGCGCAGACCTGGCGCCCGGAGCCGCCCGTCTGGGACAATCTGGAGTGGTGAATCCAGTACGGTGCATCCCCGACAGGAGCCTCCGCGCATGAGCGACTCCCACGCCGCCCTCGGCGCCTACCTCCGTGCCCGCCGTGACGCTCTGACACCGGAGGACGCGGGCCTCCGTGCGGACGCGCGCCGCAGAGTGCGGGGCCTCCGCCGTCAGGAGGTCGCGGGGATGGCCGGCATCAGTCCCGACTACTACCTGCGGCTGGAGCAGGGCCGCGACCACCAGCCGTCGCCGCAGGTGCTGCTCGCCCTGGGGCGCGCCCTGCAGCTGGACGCCGATGCCACGGTGTACCTGTTCCGGCTCGCCGGCCAGACGGTGCCGCCCGGGCGCACCGACCAGTGCCCGCCGGCCAGGGGCGACAGCGCGGAGGACGTGCTGGACAGCGTGACCGTGCTGCTCGATCAGTGGACGGTCGCGCCCGCGTACGTGGTGGACCGCAACCAGGACGTCCTGGCGGTCAACCCACTGGGCCGCGCGTTCATCCCGCTGTCTCTGCGGCCCGGCGCGAACATGGTCGAGGCGATCGTGGATGCAGCGCTGGCCGCCGGAGACGACCGGCGCGACTACTGGGAGCGGGCCGTGCGGGCCGCGGTCGCGAGCCTCCGCTACCACGCGGAGCCCGACGATCCGCGGCTCCAGCTCCTCGTCGCGGCGCTGTCCTCGCGGTCCCGCGCGTTCCGGGAGGTGTGGGCGAGCCACGAGGCGCGCCCGCAGCGGCGCGGCGTGGCGCTCGTCCAGGTCGAGCCGTTCGGCTACATCCCGTTCCGCTGGCAGACGTTCGAGGTCCCGGGCGGCGGGCAGTACCTGACCACCTTCTTCGGCGACCCCGCCTCCCCGGCGGCCGCGGCGATCGCGTACCTCCAGGCGAAGCTGGGCGTCGATCGCGCGCTGGCCGCCGCCGACGGCGACGATCCGACTCCGGAGGAGCTCATCGAGGAGGACCCGCTGCCGCGACCGTGACCCCGAGAGGGCCACGACAGGCCGGCAGGGCCGCCCTAGCGTGGCGCTCGAACCCCCCAACGGAAGGATCGTCGCCATGACCGCACCCACCATCGTCCTCGTCCACGGAGCCTTCGCCGATGCGGCGAGCTTCGCTCCCGTCACCCGCATCCTGCTCGATCAGGGCTACACGGTGCGCGTTCCCGCCGTGCCGAACCGCAGCCTCCTCGGAGACTCCGCGTACATCCGCTCGGTCGTCGAGCAGATCGATGGCCCGGTCCTCCTCGCCGGCCACTCCTACGGCGGTGCCGTGATCACCGTCGCCGGCGCGGCCGAGAACGTGGTCGGGCTCGTCTACATCTCCGGATATGCGCTCGACGAGGGCGAGAGCCTCGGGCAGCTGCAGGGCGGCTTCCCCGACTCCGACCTCGCCGCCAACCTGGTCTACACGCCGTTCCCCATCGAGGGCTCCGAGCCCGGCAACGACGTGTCGGTGAAGGTGGAGGCGTTCCCCGACGTCTTCGCCGCCGGCGTCGACCGAGAGGTCAGCGAGGTGCTCGCCGCGTCGCAGCGACCGCTCGCTGCGCTGGCCTTCAGCGAGACGGCGCCGGTCGCTGCCTGGAAGACGAAGCCGGGCTGGGGCATCGTCTCGTCGGCCGACCACACGATCAACCCCGACGTCGAGCGCTTCGGCTACCAGCGCGCCGGTCTGCGCTCGGTGATCGAGATCGACGCCCCGCACCTCGTGATGCGCTCGCACCCCGCCGAGGTGGCGAAGGTCATCTCCGACGCCGCCGCAGAGCTGGCCTGAGCGACAGCCGCGATCAGTATGACCACCGCGAACCCGCACGGCTACGCGCTCGAACCGGCGGCTCAGGCGTTCTGCGAGGCCACCGTCTCACCGCCGTTCCTGTACCAGCTCTCTCCCGAGGAGGGACGGACAGCGGTCGACCACGTGCAGGATTCGGAGATCGCGAAGCCCGCGGTCGACGAGACGTGGATCACCGTCGCAGGCGGCCCGACCGGCTCGGTGCCGGTCCGGATCGTCCGGCCGCCGGCCTCGGCCGGCCCCCTCCCGGTCGTCGTCTACACGCACGGCGCCGGCTGGGTGTTCGGCGACGCCCACACCCACGACCGGCTGGTGCGCGACCTCGCGGTCGGAACGGGAGCGGCGATCGTGTTCCCCGAGTACACGCGCTCCCCCGACGTCCACTACCCGGTCGCGAACGAGCAGGCGTACGCCGTGGCGACCTGGGTCGTGGAGCATGGCGCGGACGAGCGGCTGGACGGCTCCCGCGTCGCGATCGCCGGCGACTCGGCCGGGGGCAACATGGCCATCGCCGTCACGCTGATGGCGAAGGAGCGCGGCGATGTCGCATTCCGTGGCCAGGTGCTGTTCTATCCGGTGACGGACGCCGCGTTCGACGACGGGTCGTATCGCGAGTTCGCCGACGGCTATTGGCTGACCCGGGATGCGATGCGCTGGTACTGGGACCAGTACACGACGGACGACGAGGAGCGCGCGAGCATCACCGCGTCTCCCCTGCGGGCGACGGAGCAGCAGCTCGCCGGGCTGCCGCCCGCCCTCGTCGTCACCGCCGAGTGCGACGTGCTCCGCGACGAGGGCGAGGCGTACGCGGCGAAGCTCCGCCGCGCGGGCGTCACGGTCACCGGCGTGCGGTACGAGGGCATCATCCACGACTTCGTGATGGTGAACAGCATGCACGACACACCGCAGGCGCGCGCCGCCGTCGCCCAGGCGGTCGACTTCCTGAGCGAACGGCTCGCGGCATGAGCGGCGGGACGTTCGACCCGCTCGACTTCGCCATCGTCGAGCCGCGCACGTTCGAGCAGCTGGCGGTCGGCGAGGTGTTCCGCGCGCCGAGCCGCACCCTCACCGACGCCCATGCGTCGGCGTTCCAGGCGGTGTCGGCGGACAACCACCCCGTGCACTACGACGAGGTGTGGGCGAAGGCGCACGGCCACAGCGCGCCCGTCGTCCACGGCCTGCAGGTGCTCGCGTTCACCGCGCCCGGAGCGACCCTGTTCCCGCATATCATCGGAGAGGTATTCATCGCGTTCACCGGGCTCTCGGCGCGCTTCCTCCAGGAGGTCCACGCCGGCGACACCCTCTACTCGCAACTGGAGATCACCGCCTTGACACCGGATGGCCCCAACGGAATCGTCACCGCAGCGGTGACCGTGCACAATCAACGGTCGGAGGTCGTCCTCTCCGGCGAGCACACCTACCTGTTGCGGCGCAGCCCGCAGCCGGCGGAGGCATGATGGGGCCGGTCGCCGAGCCGCGGGTGCAGCTTCCCGTGGACAGCTGGACCGCCACGCGCGACACCATCCACATGTGGACGCAGATCGTCGGCAAGATCCGGATGGCGCTGACCCCGCCGGTCAACCACTGGTGGCACGTCACGCTCTACCTGAGCGCCCGCGGACTCGGCACCGGCCCCATCCCGATCCCGTCGGGGATCCTCGACATCGAATTCGACTTCGTGGAGCACGAGCTCGTGCTGCGCACTAGCGACGGCGGCTTCCGCCGCTTCGCGCTCGCCGGAAACTCGGTCGCCTCGTTCTACGCCGCGACGCGCGAGGCGCTCGCCGACCTCGGGGTGGCCGTCGACATCCACGCGGTCCCGAACGAGGTGGCCGTCGCCATCCCCTTCGCCGACGACACCCAGCACTGCACCTACGAGCCGGAGCAGGCGCGGGCGTTCTGGCGGCAGCTGATCGACGCCCAGCGGATGCTGCTGGAGTTCCGCTCGGGTTTCACGGGCAAGGTCAGCCCGGTGCACTACTTCTGGGGGGCGATGGATCTGGCGGTCACCCGGTTCTCCGGCCGGGTCGCGCCGCCGCATCCCGGCGGTGCGCCGAACTGCCCGGACAGCGTGATGCTGGAGGGGTACTCGCACGAGCTCAGCAGCGCCGGGTTCTGGCCGGGCGGCGGCGCCGAGGGGGCGTTCTACTCGTACGCGTATCCCGCTCCGGTGGGATTCGAGCGCACGCCGATGCCCGACGGCGCCTTCTACAGCGACGAGCTGGGCGAGTTCCTGCTGCCGTACGAGAACGTCCGGCGCTCCGCCGACCCCGACGGCCTGGTCCGCGCCTTTCTCGAGGCGACGTACCAGGCGGCGGCCGACCTCGGGCAGTGGCCGGCGCCGGATGCCACGGTCGCGTCTCCCGTGACCGTCCGATGACGTCGTCGGCGAGCAGGACGGCGCCCCCCGCATCCCTGTCGCCCTGGGCGCCCATGGCGATCTCGGTGTTCCGCGTGCTGTGGTTCGCGCAGCTCGGCAGCAACATCGGCACCTGGATGCAGACCGTCGGCGCTCAGTGGTTCCTGGTCGAGTCGCACGCGGACAGCCTGGTGATCGCGCTGGTGCAGACGGCGAGCCTGATCCCCGCCGTCGTGTTCTCGCTCCCCGCCGGGGTGCTCGCGGACTCCTTCGACCGCCGCAAGCTGCTGATCTGGGGATCGGCGGTCAGCGCGGTGCTGGCCATCGCCCTGACCGTGGTCGCCGCGGCGGGCACGCTCAATGCTCCCGTGCTGCTCGGCTTCACGCTGCTCCTCGGGGTTGCGTCGACGCTGACCTCTCCGGCCTGGCAGGCCATCCAGCCCGAGCTCGTCCCGCGCGAGCAGGTGGTGGCGGCCGCCGCGCTCGGAGGTGTGACGGTGAACGGCGCTCGCGCGATCGGTCCGGCGCTCGCCGGCGTCGTGCTGTCGCTGTTCGGCACGCCGGTGGTGTTCGGGATCAACGCGGTGAGCTTCCTGGGCGCCGTCGCGGCGCTGATCTGGTGGCGGCGCCCGCCGCAGCCGGGGCTCGACGACCGGGAGCGGTTCGGCCCGGCCCTGCGCGCGGGCGTCCGGTACACGCTGTCGGCGCACCTCGTTCGACGCATCCTGCTCCGTTCGGTGCTGTTCGCCTTCCCCGCGAGCGCCTTGTGGGCGCTGCTCCCCCTCACGGCGACCCGCCTGGGACTCGACTCCAGCGGATACGGTCTGCTGCTCGGCGCACTCGGTGTCGGTGCCGTCGCCGGTGTCTTCCTGCTGCCGCTCGCGCGCAAGCGCTTCAGCGACAACGTGGTGATCGCCGCGAGTGCCTTCCTCTTCGCGCTGGGAACGGTCGCCGCCGCGTTCGCGCCGTTCGTCCTGGCGCTGATCGTGCTGACGGTGGCGGGGCTCGCCTGGATCGGCACGCTCACCGTGCTGAACGCCGCTCTGCAGCTGACCCTCCCGCAGTGGGTGCGTTCGCGCGCGGTCGCTGTGTACATCCTGTTCTTCATGGGCGCGATGGCGGTCGGGTCGTACCTGTTCGGCGTGCTGGCGCAGCTGACGGGCACCACCACCGCGCTCGTGGTCTCGGCCGTCCTGCTGGTCGTCGTGGCGGTCAGTGTCCGTGCGCTCCCGCTCCTCCCTGGCACGGCGACGGTCGACCGGACCCTCGCGAACTCCTGGCCGGAGCCCGCGTTGGTCTTCGAGCCCGACCCGACCGACGGCCCGGTGCTGATCGAGGTCTCGTACAGCGTGAGCGACGCCGATCGCCCCGCATTCGAGAAGGCCATCCGTCAGGTGGCCGACTCCCGGCGACGCACCGGCGGGTACCGCTGGCGGCTCTACCGCAGCGGCGACCATCCCGGCACGATGCTCGAGACGTTCCTGGTGCCCTCCTGGGGCGAATTCACCCGCCAGAGGACGCAGCGGTTCACCGGCCGCGACCGGGAGCTGTGGGAGGCCGCCCGGGCGTTGAGCAGCAGCGATCCGGTCGAGCGGCACTACTTCCACATCCTGTGATGCGCTAGCCTCGGCAGCGGATGATTCTTCACACCGTGATCCCCGCAGGCGCCTGACGGTCCTCTGCCCGCGCGTGCGCGCGACGACGGTCTCGTGACGGCCGGGAGTCCCCGACTCCCTCCCCCGCCACCCTGTTTCGTCGTCTCGTGAAGGAGCACGTCATGACCCACATCCTGATCACCGGCGCGTCCGGCCGCCTCGGCGGCGCGGCCGTCCGATCCCTGCTCGCCCTCCACCCCGCCGGGAGCGTGCATGCTCTCGTCCGGACACCCGGCGCGGCCGCCCGGCTGCGGCGGACCGGGGTGGATGCCCGGCTCGCCGACTACGCGGATCCCGCCGCCCTCGCCGCGGCATTCCGCGGCATCGACCGTCTGCTGTTCATCTCCAGTCCGACGCTGGACCCCGAGCAACGCCTCCGGCAGCACCGCGACGTGATCGCGGCCTCCCGATCCATCGAGCACATCGTCTACACGAGCGTCCACGGAGCCGATCACGACCCCGCCCACGCGGCGACGGAAGCGGCCCTGCGCGAGCGCGGCGGGGCGACGATCCTCCGGAACGGTTTCTATACCGATCCGTTCGTGACGACGGCCCTGCAGCACGCGCGGAACGGGGTGATCCTGTCGGCCACCGCATCCCGCCCGCTGGCGACCGCATCCATCGCCGACCTCGCCGAGGCCGCCGCGCGCGTGGTCGCCGCTCCGCCGGTACAGGCCCTCTGGGAGCTGCGCGGACCGGCCTGGACCTACCCCGCCCTCGCCGCGATCTTGAGCGGCCTGCTCGGACGCCCGGTCGAGAGCGGGGAGGTCACTCCGGACGCGGTGGGCCCCCTCGGGCCGCTGCACGCGGCAGCGGCCGCGGGCGTGCTCGGGCACGAGACGGACGACCTGCGCCGGCTCCTCGGACGCGAACCGCGCGGGGTCGCCTCGGTCGCCGCTGCGGCCGTGCATTCTGGTTGAAAGCATCGATGGTCATCTATGATTACGGTGACCGAGAGATTGCGAGAGCGCCGTGTCCGACCGCCCCACCGTCCTGTTCGTCTGCGTCCACAACGCCGGTCGCTCCCAGATGGCCGCCGGCTACCTCCGTGAGCTGTCGGGCGGCCGGGTGGAGGTGCTGTCCGCCGGCTCCGAGCCCGCCGACCGGCTCAATCCCGCCGCCGTGGCCGTGATGGCCGAGGAGGGCATCGACATCGCGGGGAACACTCCGCAGATCCTGACGACGGACGCCGTGCGCGAGTCGGACGTGGTGATCACGATGGGATGCGGCGACACCTGCCCGATCTTCCCCGGCAAGCGCTACGAGGACTGGGACCTGACCGACCCGGCCGGGCTCCCCGTGGAGCAGGTGCGTCCGGTGCGCGACGAGATCAAGCGACGCGTCGAGGCCCTCATCGCGGAGCTGCTGCCCGTCGCCTGAGCCGGCATCCCCGCCGTGCCGCGACCGGCGCGGTCGGAAACGGAGGGGATGCCGAGCACGCTCGCCCGCATCCCCTCCGTTTCCGGCGTTTCACGGGGTCTGGCTGCCGAATCTCCTCCGTTCCCGCACTCGAACCTCAACGGAGGGGATGCCGCGGCGACACGCCGCCGAGATGCCGGAACGGAGGACGTCCGCCCGTCCAGGAGGCGGGATGTCCTCCGTTTTCCGCGCATCGGCGGAGGCTAGGCTCGCCTCGACGAGAGGGATGAGGGGACGATGACGCAGTATCGCGCGGTGTTCGACGCCGAGGTGACGTTCTCGAATGAGGGCGGATTGCAGGCGCAGGGGTTCCGCGTCGACGTCCCCGGACCGGACGTGACGCCCGAGGAGATCGGGCGGCTGTTCGTCACCTCGCTCGACCTGCTCATGACCGAGAGCGTCACCGTGCACGACGTGCGGATCATCGAGGAAGGGCACAAGGGGACGCGCGGCGGCCCGAGCGACCCGCGCAACCGCTGACTGCGCGGGCGACGACCGGACTCGGTTACCGCATTCCGAGCAGCTGACCGGCGAGCGTGGCCGCCAGCCAGTGCTCGAAGTGCTCCGGCGTCCACCCGGCGTTGACAACCAGCTCGAGGTAGACGCCGCTCGCGGCGAACGCGCGGTACACCGCCTGGGCCTCGGCCAGGGGAACGACCAACGCGTCCTCCACGGAGGCGATCAGGCCGTCCATCACGCGGTTGCGCGCGCGGAGCTTCGAGCGCAGGAGGGCCTGAGTCTCCGCATCCTCGTCCAGAGCGGAGTCGAGGATGCGCACGACGTCGAAATCGGTCGAGTACAGCACCGTCAACCAGCGGGCCGCCCCCGCAACCCGCTCCCCCGGCTTGGTGAGCTCGAGGATCTCGCGCGCGAGCTCGCGGGCGCGCGCCCGCTCCAGCCAGAGCTCGCAGATCACATTGAGGATCTCGCGCTTCGCCCCGTACGCGGCGTAGACGGTGCGGGTGCCGACGCCGGCCTCCTTCGCGATCGCCTCGATGCTGGTCACGGCGTAGCCGTCGCGTGCGAACAGCGACTGGGCGGCCGACGCGATGCGGAAGCGCGTCTGCTGCGCCTGCTCCTGACGGTAGGAGGATGCGGTCTTGACCTCGGCGTTCACGAGATCGATACTAATGGTGCAGTCAATGCAGTACTACTGCAGTGAACGCAGCATCCATGCAGACGAGGGAGTCTCCCATGATCACCACACACGCAGAACCCGCCGCGGTCGTCCTCCTGGAGCGGATGCTCCACGAGGGATTCGCCCAGGGCCGCACCGACATCGTCGACGAGCTGTGCTCCCCCGACCTGATCGAGCACCAGCTCGGGTTGTCCGGGACCGGCGCCGAAGCCATCGCCAAGGTCAAGAAGGGCATGACCGACGTACACACGGCATTCCCGGACCTCCGATTCACCATCGGGGACTGGGCTCAACGTGACGACATCGTCTGGGTGCGCGCCGAAGGTTCCGGAACCAACACGGGGCCCTTCCTCGGAGCGCCGACCGCGCGGCCGGTGCACTTCACCGTCATCGACGTCGCACGGGTCGCTGAGGGGCGGATCGTCGAACACTGGGGCGTGCCCGACCGCTTCGCGATCCTACTCCAGCTCGGCCGTATCGAGGTCCCTCAGCCTCAGTGAACAGCGCCGCGTTCGCCCGGCGACCTACTCCCCCGCGTCAACCAGGCGTGCGAGGTTGTCCAGCTCGTTCGCCCGGCCGGCCAGGAGGCGCTCGGTCCACACATCGTCGTGCAGCGGCTCGACCCTCATGATCACGCGCGTCCCGCCGTCGACGGGCTCGAGCTCGATCTCGGTCAGCTGTTCGTAGGGCTCATGGCCGGGCACGAAGTCGATCAGGGAGCGATACCCGAGCCGCGTCGGCCGCTCGATAGTCGTGAAGGTCTTGCGGGACTCCGTACTCAGCGGCAGCCCGTTCTGTTCCATGAAAGCCACCTGCTCGGGCGCCGTCGCCGTCATCGTGTAGACGAGTTCACCCCCGGGCCGCAGGTCGAGTGCGGACACGTCGGTGCGGAAGCCGTCCGGCGCCCACCAGCGCCCGATGCCCTGCGGGGTGGTCCACAGTTCCCAGACCGTCTCTGTTGGTGCTGCGATGATCCGTTCGATCGCTTCCATGATTTGCTCCTTCGTTTGATCGCACGATATATTCGTGCCGACGAATGTGTCAAGCACTGATCGATCGGAGGAACGGATGGCGGTCGAAAGCGACCGAGTGCACGCGATCCTCGCGGTGCTCGCAGAACCGACGCGGTTCCGGATCGTCGAGACGCTGGCCATCCGCCCGCACACGATCGGCGAGGTCGCCGCCGTCCTCGGCGCCCTCCAGCCTCAGACGACCAAGCACCTCCAGGCACTCGAAGCAGCCGGCGTGGTGCGTATCCACCGGCTGGGCCGGCGCAAACTCGCATACCTGAACCGCGCCGCCCTCGACGAGGTCGCCGCCTGGCTCGGCGGTCTGTCGGTGGCGACTCCGGACGACGTCGCCCTCGAGCGATATGCAGACGCGATAGCGGCAACCGAGGCGCGGATCTCCGACGACCCGGCCGGTCACGCGACCATCCTGCGCTTCCGTCGCACCATCCCCGCTCCGCCGGCACGGGTCTGGGAGGCGTGGACCGATCCCCGTCTCCTCGCCCAGTGGTGGGCTCCCCGCCACTTCGAGGTGGAGCACAGCCGATTGGATGCGATTCCCGGCGGCCATGTCGAGCTCCGGCTGCGCGAGGCCGACGGCGCGCGTTACGCCTCGGCCGGCACGGTCAGCGCCGCAGAGCCGGGACGCCGCCTGGAGTTCACGCTCGCGCCCCTGGGTGCCGACGGAGAGCCGCTGTTCGACGCAGTGCACGAGCTGACCCTGTCGGGCCGGACGCGTTGCCGGATGGAGCTCACCATCCGGGTCGCCCGCGCGGATGCTGCAGCCGCCCCCATGATCGCCGGCCTCGAACCGGGGTGGACGCAGCTGCTCGACGCCCTGGCGGACGTGGTGGCGCGCCGCGCGTGACTCACCGGGTGGACCCGGCGGTCAGCCCCGAGACCAGCCTGCGCTGGAAGAACGCGGCGGCCGCGAACACGGGGATGAGCCCGATCACCGAGGCCGCCGCGAGCTTGCCGTAGTCGGTGATCCGCTCCCCCAGCATGAGCGTCAGCACGACCGGCAGCGTCTGGGAGTCCGGCGACTGGGTGAGGAATGCGGCAAGCAGGAACTCGTTGTAGTTGAGCACCGCGACGATGATCCCGACCGCGACGAGCGCCGGGGCGAGCAGCGGGGTGACGATGCTGACCAGCACGCGGAAGCCTCCCGCGCCGTCCAGCTGGGCGGCCTCGTCGAGTTCGGCGGGGATGCGCCGGGTGAAGCCTTCGAGCAGCCAGACGGCGACCGCGACGTTCGAGAGGGCGTAGACCAGGGTCAGCCCAGGAAGCGTGTTGTTCAGCGACAGCGTCCGCAACAGCGTGAACAGCGGGATGACGGCGACGATCGGCGGCAGCAGCCACGGGCTCAGCACGGTCGCGGCCAGGGTCCGCCCTCCCGCCCGATAGCGGGTGATCGCCCACGCCGCAGGGACCGCGATCACGAGCGTCAGCGCGGCCCCGGCGAGAGCCGCCACGAGCGAGTTGGCGACCCCCTGCAGCAGGCCGCCGGAGAGGGCGTTCGCCCAGTTCTGCGGCTGCGGATGCGCCGGGACGAGGAGACCGGCTCCCACGTCCGCGCGCGACATCAGCGACACCGACACCAAGTAGGCGATCGGGACGAGGGTCCCGGCGAGCACCAGGACGAGCACGACGACCGCGGCGACGGGACGGCGGTCGCGGGAGCCGGCGAGCAGTCGGTCAGTCACGGTGGAGCCTCCGGGCGATGAGGATGACGGGCAGGGTCACGACGGTCACGACCACCGCGAGCAGCAGGGTGATCGCCGACGACCTTCCGAGGTCGAATTGCTGCAGGGCGGCCTGGTAGATCAGGTAGGCGGGCATGCTCGTAGAAGTGCCGGGTCCTCCCGAGGTCAGCACGAAGACGAGGTCGAACACCTTGAACGCGAGCACCAGCCGGATGAGGAAGGCCGCGGCGATAGTGCCCGCGATGGCGGGCAGCGTGATGCTGCGGAAGAAGCGGAACCCGTGCGCGCCGTCGAGTGCCGCGGCCTCGGCGACCTCGCGGTCCTGTCCGAGGAGGGCTGCGAAGACGAGGAGCGCGATCAGCGGCGTCCACTCCCACACATCCGCGACGCCGATCCCGACGAGCGCCCAGCCCGGCGACGAGAGAACGGCGACGGGCGCCCCGTGGTACCCGAGCAGGCTCAGCAGCGTGTTGAGCAGGCCGCCCGACGGGTTGAAGATCAGCTTCCAGAGCACCCCGACGATCACGGGCGGGGTGATCAGCGGCAGCAGCAGGAGGGTGCGGCTGAGCGAGCCGCGGCTCGTCGCGCTGCGCAGCGCGAGCGCCGTGACGACACCGAGCACGGCGCTCGCCACCGAGACCACGACGGCGTAGACGACGTTGCGCGCGAGCGATGCGGTCACGTCGCCGTCGGTGAGCGCGTCCGTCAGGTTGGCCGTTCCGACCCAGCTCTGCAGCGGACGGCCGAGCGACGACTCCGACAGCGCGGTCAGCACGATGAAGACGAGCGGGTACGCCCCGAGCACGAGCGTTGCGAGCACGGTCGGGGCGACCATCGTCCGGCGCACCCAGGCGCCGCCCGCCCGGCCGCGCCGCGCGGGTGTGCGCGTGGCGGCCCGGGGGGCGGCGTCGGTGACGAGTGTGACCTCGGTCACTGAAGGATGCTCTCCCACTTCTTCTGGATGTCGTCCATCGTCTGCTTCGCCGTGCCGCCCTGCCCGGCGAGCAGCTTGGCGAGGCCGTCCGTCAGCACCTGCGCCAGCTCGGTCGCGTGCTTCCCGGTCGGCCAGGCGAGCGAGCCCGTCAGGGTCGCCTTGTTGACGTTCTGGATGGTCGGGAAGTCCTTGCCGTAGGTCGCGTCGTTCAGCGAGCTCTTCCGGTTCGGGTCGATCCCGGTGGGCGGCGATGCGACGAGCAGCTGGGCGTTGACCTTGGACGAGGTCGCGAACTGGATGAACGCCTTGGCGAGGTCGGCCTTCTTCGTGTTCGCGGTGATCACCCAGGTGAAGCCGGCGACCAGCGATGCGCGGGAGGTCGTGTTGGATCCACCGGTCGGCAGAGCCACGACACCCCACTTGCCCGCGACCTTCGAGTCGCTCGCCGGGTCCTCCGAGCGGACGCCGAGGTCGGTCCAGTTCTCGATGAAGCCGACCTTTCCGGCGAACCAGGCGCTGTTTCCCGCACCGAAGTCGGTCTCGGCCGGCGTCGGGAGGGCGTACTTGTCGACGTCCACCAGCGCCTGCGCGGCCTGGACCGCGGCCGCGGAGTCGAGGGCGGGCTTCCCCGTGTCGTCGAGGAACTCGCCGCCGAACCCCGCCAGCCGGTTGGCGTAGCTCGCGCCGAGGATGAGCGGGGACTTCTGCCCGAAGACGGCGGCGCCGTACACGCCCTGCGCCGACTCGTTGGCCGTGATCGTCTTGACGTCCTGCAGGTACTCGTCCCAGGTCTTCGGCGGCGCCTGGATGCCGTTCCTGGCCAGGATCTCGGTGTTGTAGAAGAGCACGTGCGTGTCTCCGTCGAACGGGAGGCCGTAGCGCTTGTCGCCGACCTTGCTGTACGCGTCGTAGATCGACGGGATGAAGTCGGAGGTGTCCAGCGCTTTATCGTCCTTGATCCAGGACGACAGGTCCTGGATGGCGCCGTCCGCGGCGAGATCGCCGAGCGATACGTACCAGGGCGCGGCCGCGTCGATCGTGTTCGCGCCGGACTGCTGGTCGAGCGCGATCTTCGATCCGATCTCGTCGTAGGGGACGATGACGGTCTTGACCGTGGCGCCGGTCTCCTTCTTGAACTCGGCGGCGAGCCACTTGGCCGCGCCCTCGTGCGACGAGATCATCTCGACGGTCAGCGTCTGACCGGCGAACTTCTTGCCACCGGATGCGGTGGAGGCGTCGGAGCCGCTCGAGGCGCCGGCGCAGCCCGCCAGCACGAGCGTTGCGGCGGCGAGGGCGGCGACCGCGGCTGCGGAACGTCGTCGGGATGTCATGGATGCTCCTCGGGAGGGGAAATCGAACGGGGGAATCGCAGGGTGGGTACCGGATGCCGGGGGTCGTCACGGTAGGGACTCCCCCGGCCTTGCCGCAAGCGAGTGTGACGCCGTGCTACGGCGCCGCAACCTGGCGTCACATGCGCTGGCCCGCTGCCGTGCGAACCGCTAGCGTTCCGCACCTATGGCCGAGCGAATCATCCTCAACGCGTTCGATATGAGCTGCGTCACCCACCAGGCACCCGGGCTGTGGCGCCACCCCGACAATCAAGCGCACCGCTACACCGACCTCGACTACTGGACCTCGCTGGCCAGGACGCTCGAGCGCGGCGGCTTCGACGCGCTCTTCCTCGCCGACGTGCTCGGCGTGTACGACGTCTACCGCGACTCCGCCGCCCCCGCCCTGCTCGACGCGGCGCAGGTGCCGCTCGGCGACCCGGTCGCGCAGATCAGCGCGATGGCCGCCGTCACCGAGCGGCTCGGTTTCGGAGTGACCGTCGCGACCACCTACGAGCAGCCCTACCTGCTCGCTCGCCGGTTCTCGACGCTCGACCATCTGACGAAGGGCCGGATCGGCTGGAACGTCGTCACCTCGTACCTCGACTCCGCTGCGCGCAACCTGGGTCTGCGTACGCAGATCGCGCACGACGACCGGTACGGGATCGCCGAGGAATTCCTCGACGTCACGTACAAGCTGTGGGAGGGGTCGTGGGAGGACGGCGCGGTGCTCCGCGACCGCGCATCCGGCGTCTACACCGACCCGGCCCTGGTGCACCCGATCGAGCACGATGGCGAGCACTACCGGGTGCCCGGCATCCACCTGAGCGAACCGAGTCCGCAGCGCACGCCCGTCGTGTTCCAGGCCGGCGCGTCGCCGAAGGGGCGGGAGTTCGCGGCCAAGCACGGCGAGGCGATCTTCATCAACGGGCTCACGCCGGAGCTGACCAGGAAGGCGACGGATGACATCCGCGCCCGCGCCGCCGCGATCGGCCGTCCGGCCGACACCGTCAAGATCCTCACGCTGGCGACCGTGATCGTCGCGCCGACCGACGAGGAGGCGCAGGCGAAGCTGGCCGAGTACCGCACGTACGTCTCCACGGAGGGCGCGTTCGCGCTCTACGGTGGCTGGTCCGGGCTCGACCTGTCGCAGCTCCCCCTCGACGAGCCGCTGCAGTACATCGACACCGACGCGGCCCGCTCCGCGCTGTCGATCTTCACGACGGCCGACCCGGATCGCCGGTGGACCGCGCGGGACATCGCGGAGTACGTCGGCATCGGCGGCATCGGCCCGGTGATCGTCGGCAGCCCGTCGAGCGTGGCCGACGAGCTCGAACGGTGGATCGACGTCGGCGGCATCGACGGATTCAACCTGGCGTACGTGGTCACGCCCGGGAGCTTCGAGGAGTTCGTCGAGCTGGTGGTCCCGGAGCTCCGCGCCCGCGGCCGTCTCGACGACCAGCCCGGATCGACCCTGCGGGGGCGCCTCAACGGCACCGGCGACGCCGTCGTGCCCGCCTGGCATCCCGCGCACGCCTACCGCGGTGCCTACCGCGACCGCCCGAGCGCCGCGGACCGACGCGGGCGCGTGACCGAAGGAGCAGCATGACCCGCAGCTATTGGACCGGCCAGGCCGACGCCGCCGAGCTCGCCCACTGGGAGGCCGTCGCGACCGAGGCCGCAGCGCGGCTCGCCGTCGACGCCCTCGACCGGGACCGCGCCAATCTCGACCCGACGGCCGAGCTGGAGCTCCTGCGCGATGCGGGTCTCGTCAACCTGCTCGACCCGGCGGAGTTCGGCGGTGGCGGAGCGCACTGGGAGACGGCCTTCCGGGTCATCCGCATCCTGTCGCGCGCCGACGCCTCGGTGGCGCAGGTGCTCGCGTACCACTACATCAACTCGGGCAACATCGGCTTCGCGGTCGCCCCGGAGCGGCAACCGGAGCTCTATCGCCGGACGATCGACGGACGCTGGGTGTGGGGCGACTCGGTGAACCCCGTCGACCCGGACCTCACCCTCACCGATCTCGGCGACGGCCGCTACCGGCTCGACGGCACCAAGCGCTTCTCGACGGGCGCCTCCGCCGGCGACATCGTGCTCGCTGCCGCGACGATCGCGGGCGGCGACCGGGCGGGCACGCCGGTGTTCGTGCTGCTCGACCACGACCGGCCCGGCATCCGGTACCACGGCGACTGGGATGCGCTCGGCCAGCGGCTGTCGGCGAGCGGGTCGGTCAGCTTCGACGGCGTCGCGGTGGCCGAGGCCGACATCCTCGGGGAGCTGAGCGACGAGCCGTTCTCCACCCTGATCACGCCGGGCATCCAGCTGGCCTTCGGCAACCTCTACCTCGGCATCGCGGAGGGCGCGCTCGCGAAAGCACGCGAGCTCACCCTCGCGCGGACGAACTCGTGGTTCCTCTCCGGGGTGGACCGCTACGCGGAGGACCCGTTCGTCCTCCGTGTCTTCGGCGAGCTGCTGTCCCGGATCGAAGCCGTCGAGGCCCTCGCCGACGCCGTCGGCCGCGAGTTCGACGCCGTCGTGGACGCGGGCGAGAACGTCACGGCGGAGGACCGCGGCCGCCTCGCCCAGCGCATCGCGCGGCTGAAGGTGGTCTCCACCGAAGTCTCGATCGAGGTCACGACGCGGGTGTTCGAGGTCACCGGCTCCAGCTCCGCTCGTGCCTCGGTCGGACTCGACCTGTGGTGGCGCAATGTGCGCACCCACACGCTCCACGACCCGGTCGACTACAAGAAGCTCGAGGTCGGCGCGTACTACGTCAACGGCGACCTGCAGCCGATCTCCCTGTACACCTGATCCGTACCGCACCTGATCCGCCCTGCACCTGATCCACCCGCACCTGAACGGAGCGACATGACCGACACGACGACCACCGCACCGGCCGGCTCTCGGCTCGCCCCGCCCGCGACCGCCGCCGGGGCTCTCGAACGGCTGGAGCCGATCCTGGAGCGCTTGCGGAGCACGGCATCGCGCCGGGAGCGGGAGCACGAGCTGCCGACCGGCGTCGTGCGCGAGCTCGCTGACGCGGGATTCGGCGCCCTGCGCGTGCCCCGCGAGCACGGCGGCGCCGGGCTGTCGTTCGCCGAGCTCGGCGAGGTGCTGGTGGAGCTGGCGGCCGCGGACTCCAACCTGCCGCAGATCTTCCGCGGACACCTCGCGTTCGTGGAGGACCGCCTCACCGCTCCCGCGTCCCCGGCGCGCGACACCTGGCTTGCGCGGTTCGCGGCGGGCGAGATCGTGGGGAACGCGTGGAGCGAGACCGGTTCGGTCGGGCTCGGCGACTCCGGCACCCGCATCCGCCGCACCCCGCACGGCCCCCGCGTCGACGGCCGCAAGTTCTACACGACCGGCAGCCTGTACGCCGACTGGATCGACGCGACCGCGAAGGACGCCGACGGCTCCGACGCGACGGTCCTCCTGCGGGTCGACCAGCCGGGAGTGTCGGTGCGCGACGACTGGGACGGCTTCGGCCAGCAGCTGACCGGCACCGGGACCGCCGTCTTCGACGACGCCGTCGCCGAAGCGGGCGACGTCTTCCGGTTCGCCGATCGGTTCCGCTACCAGACGGCTCTCTACCAGTGGGTGCTCGTGACGGTCCTGGCCGGGATCGCCCAGGCGACCGAGCGGGAGGCCGGCGAAGCGCTGCGCGCCCGCACGCGGGTGTACAGCCACGGCCTCGCGCCGCTGGCGAAGGACGACGGGCAGCTGCAGGCCGTGATCGGCGAGATCTCGGCCGTCGCGTTCACCGCCCGGTCGCTCGTCCGTTCCGTGGGCGACGCCCTCGACGCCGCAGCCGCCACCGCATCCCTGCGTGGCAGCGCGGAGGACGACGCGGCCAATGTGCGTGCGGAGATCGCCTCTGCGCAGGCGCAGATCGTGCTCAGCCAGTCGGTCCCGCTCGCCGCGACCCGCCTCTTCGACACGCTGGGCGCCTCCGCGGTCAGCCGCGCGGCCGGACTCGACCGGCACTGGCGCAACGCCCGCACCGTCGCCTCGCACAACCCGTGGGTCTACAAAGCGCGCATCGTCGGCGACTGGAGCGTCAACGGCACGGTCCCGCCGTACATCTGGCAGATCGGCACCGCGAGCTGACGCGCGGCCCGCACGATCAGGCGCCGGCGTCCTCCGCCGGCGCCTCCCACAGTTCGATGGGCAGACCCTCCGGGTCGTGCAGCCGGGCGAACCTGCCGTACTCGCCGTCCCACTCGGCTCTGCGTTCGACCGCGATCCCGTCGGACTCCAGTGCCGCCACCAGCTCGTCCAGCCCGGTGACGCGCAGGTTGAGCAGGAACGGCTGATCGGCCGCGAAGTAGTCGGAGTCGGCGGGGAACGGCGCGAACACCGTCATCCCGGCCTGCTGCTCCCACACGCTGTCCGAGCCTGCCGCGATGCCCAGATGCCGGCGGTACCACTCCGCGCGCGCCTCCGGATCCCGGCTGCGGATGAACAGCCCGCCGATGCCTTCGACGCCCATCGCGACCTCCTCGCTCTCGGCGTTCAGGCTAGCAACCGAACAGCCGGATGCGACGCCCGCCCCCACCCGGAACAGCCGTCCCCCGTCAACTCTTGACGGTTTCTGTCCTCCGAATTGAGGACAGAAGTGCCCGCGGGTTAGCGTTGTCGAGGCCCGGGGATGCCGGACCGACGCGGAAACGAATTCTTAGCGAAGACGTCTCAACCCGACGCGGCAGGAACGGCATCCCGGGAAACCCCTCTCCCCCCTCGAAGCGCGCAGCGCGATGCGGACAGTGCGATTCACCCGGCGCGATTCACCCGGCGCGTGCGGCGCTCAGCCCGCGCTGTGGTCGACGAGGGGCTGCACCTGGACTCCGCTGTGGTCGTGCCGGGCCTCGGCGAGACCGGCTGCCAGCGCGACGGCGGCCTCCCGGTCCGCGACGTCGATGACGTAGAACCCGCCGACGACCTCCTTCGCCTCGGTGAACGGACCGTCGACCGCCACCGGCTGCCCGTCGTCGCCGCGTCGCACGGTCACCGCCGTCTCCGGCCCTTGGAGCTCTCCGGACGCCACGACGGCATCCCCGGCCTTCTGCCAGAACTCCCGGTGCGCGGTGTCGATCTCGTCGCGCTCCTGCGCGGACATCGTCTTCCAGCGGTTCGCGTCCCCCTGGATGAGAATGATGAACTGGCTCATCTGCCCTGCCTCCTTGTTCTCGGATCATCTTCCAACCAGGCGTCGAACGGGTGCGCCCGAAATCGACAGCATCGAGCGGATCCGCTCGGCGTCAGGCGACGCGGTCGAGGACGATCAGCGGCGTCCGGTAGTGCTCGATGACCGTGCCGCCGAGATCGCGGACCGCGCGCGCGGCCTGGTCCGCCTCGCTCTCCGACCAGTCGCTGAAGGTGGTGAACAGGCTGCGGACGCCCTCCTCGTCCAGCTCGACCGCCCAGGCGAACTCCTCGACGTGCGCTGCCCGGAACAGCCCTCCCGCCTCCAGCAGTCGTGCCCACTCCGACGTCTGCGACTCATCGGGTCCCGGCCGCGGCGGAGCGCTTCGCCGATCGACGATCGCCTGCACGCGCTCACGGAAGGCCGTCTGCGGCACCGAGGCGTCCCCGTACGCGTTGCGCCATACGGCGAGGCGGCCACCCGGCCTCAGCGCGGCGTGCAGCTTCGGCAGCACCACGCCGAGATCGAACCAGTGGACCGCGGTCGCGACGGTCGCCAGCTCGAAGGCGGCGGTGGGGAGGACCGTCTCCTCCGCCGACGCCACGATCACCCGCACGTTCGGAAGCCGCTCCCGCAACCGTGCCGCCAGAGCCGCGCCCGGCTCGACCGCGGTCACCTCCATCCCGGACCGGACCAGACCCCGCGTGGCCTGCCCGCTTCCGGCGCCCAGGTCGAGCGCGGGAGCGCCGGGCACGAGCAGCCCGAGCGCATCGAGCCGCTCCCACAACGCAGCGGGGTACGGCGGCCGGGCGCGTTCATACAGGTCGGCGTGCCGATCGAAGTGCATCGGGTCGGGCATGCGCCCGACGATACCCGCGCGCAGCGCCGAGGTGGCGAGGTGCCCGCCGCGACGGAGAGCGCCGGGCACCTCTGCGCACGGATCCCGTCTCCCCCACCATGCGCACGGTCATCGTGCCGGATGCGCGGGCGACCGCGAAAGACGGCGGATGCGGCAGTGCCGGGGCACGCGCCGGCGCCGCTCCGGCCACGGATCAGAGGGAGACGCGGTTGCGTCCCTGCTTCTTCGCGCGGTACATGGCGGCGTCGGCCGCGTCGAGCAGCTGCTTCGCCGTCAGCCCCGCTCCGAGCGGGAGCACACCGCACGACGCCGTGACGGTCATCGGACCGCGAGCGGTGTCGATGGGCTGGGCGATCTCGCGCACCAGCCGCGCCGCGAAACGCTCGCCGTCCTCCTGGGCGACCCCGACGCTGAGCACCACGAACTCGTCGCCCGCAAGACGCGAGATCACGTCCGACGCCCGGCTGCCGCCCGTGAGACGCTCGGCGACCGCCCGCAGCACGGCGTCGCCGGTCTCGTGGCCGTGCCGGTCGTTGACGGCCTTGAAACCGTCGAGATCGAGGAAGAGCAGCACGCCGTCCTGCCCATCCACGACCGCCGACTCGAGGCGGTGCTCCAGGGAACGGCGGTTGTGCAGCCCCGTCAGGTGGTCGATCAGCGCCAGCTGGGCGAGTCGCGCCTCCTGGCGGCGGTCGAGTGCCCTGGCCAGGTCGCGCCCGAGTTCGCGCCCCTCCTCGGGGATCGACCCCCAGGCCAGCGCGGTGCCCTCCACACTCTGCCGCCACTCCGAGAAGGAGTTGCGGGGCGAGAGCGCGGTGTCGCGGTTCTCCGGGGTCTGGTCGCCGAGCCAGCGGATCACCTGCGTGACCTCGTGGCGGAAGAACAGCAGGACGCCGTGGGCTCCGACCGGGACGACCAGGAGTCCGGCGAACCCGGGCATCAGCGCGGCGAGAGCGGGATGGGTGCGCTGCAGTTCGCTCGTGTGGAAGGGCTCGATGCCGACGGCGGAGAGCAGCAGACTGCGGTCGATCTGCGGGACATCGCCGATGCTGCGGCTGACGCCGTCCAGAGCCAGCACGGCGCCGTCGGCGCCCACCAGCCGGCACAGCTCGGCGCCGCCATCGACCAGGGTCAGAAGAGCGTCGTCGGACGACGGGATGCCCGCGAGCACCGCCGCCCGCTGCTCGCGGATGGTGAGGTCGCGGCGCAGCCGGGCGATCGACTCGAGCGCGGTCAGCTGCAGGGTCAGCTGCGTGGCCAGCACCTCCAGAGCGCGGCGGAGCAGGATGGGCATCCGTCGCTCGGTGCGGTGCGCACAGGTGATCATGCCGGTCAGCCGGTCGTCCTCGATGAGCGAGAAGGAGACCGTGGACGCCTGCCCCATGTTCCGCATGAACTGCAGGTGATGCGGCGACACGGCTCGCAGCTCCCCGCAGCTGAGGTCGAGCGGCGGCACGTTCTCGTCGACGGAGACCAGCGGCGTTCCCGGGTCCTCCGTGCTCACGATCTGCCGTGACAGCTTGGTCAGGTAGAGCGAGCGCGCCTGCTGCGGGATGTCGGATGCCGGGAAGTGCAGGCCGCGGTACGACTCCATGTCGGCCTCGGACGCCTCACCGGCGACCTCGCCGTGGCCGTCGTCGAAGAAGCGGTAGACCATGACGCGGTCGAACCCGCTGATCCGCTTGACCTCCTCGGCCGCTGCCTGGCGCAGCTCCTCCGCGCTCGCGACGAGCCCCAGCGACCGGATGGCACCGACGACGGAGGCGGTCGGGAGGTCCGGGGTGCCGGTCGCCGGCTCCAGCTCGATGACGACCTGCGTGCCGAGGCGGTGCGTCACCGCGTCGTACGGCTCGCCCTGCAGGTCGACGCGCACCGGGTCGCCGTGCGTCTCCGCGGCGATGCTCCATTCGAGGGTGGGGCTGCCGAGCTCCGAGACGGAACGGCCCAGCCAGTGCGCCGCGTTCTCGCTCGCGGTCACGATCTCGTAGGTCGCGACGTTGACGACCAGCAGCATCCCGAACGACTGGATGCGGCCCGGCGTACGGATCGGCTCCTTCACGCACTCTTCGAGCCGCCGAAGCTCCGACGCGTCGGGAACCACACCACCATCCACCACCACACGACCCTAACCCAGTCCCGGCCGGCCCGTGACCCAGGTGGGCGCAGACCCGCCGCACCTCCCCTCCGTTCCGACGTCGCGCGACGCGCCGTCCGGGGGTGTGCCGGGGAGCCCCGGCGGTGGATGATACCTACACGACACGGAAGGACGACATGGACGAGACAGCGAACACCGACCGCTCCGAGTACCCGGACGACGCGGGCTACCCCGACGGCCAGGGCACCCTCGACGAAGGGACCGGCGCCTTCCGCGGCCCGACCGGCGACGACGCGGCCGACGAGGGCCGTGACGACACCGCGCTCGAGGGCGACGTGGTCGTCGAGGAGCTGTCCGAGTTCGACGGCCCAGACGAACGGGGTCAGTAGCCGAGCGGGGCCAGTAACCGAGCGGGGCCAGTAGCCGAGCGGGGCCAGTAGCCGAGCGGGGCCAGTAGCCGAGCTAGCGCGGAACGGCTGCGACCGCGTCGATCTCCACCAGCGCCCCCGGCCGGGCGGGAGCGACGGCCAGGACCGTCACCGCCGTCCGGTGGTCGCCCCAGACGGCCCGCGTCGCCCCGTACGCATCGGTCGGGTCGATTCCCGGGGCCAGATGGATGGTGAGCTTCGCCACCTGCTCCGGACCGCTTCCCGCCTCGGCGAGGACGGCCAGGAGGTTGCGCAGCGCCTGCTCCGTCTGCGCGGCGAGGCCGTCGAGCAGGGCGCCCTCCGCATCCACCCCGTTCTGTCCGCCGACGAACAGCAGCGGGCCCGGCGGGACGATCATCCCCTGAGCGAAAGCCGGGCTGCGGTACAGCCCGGGCGGGTCGACGGGGGTCGGTGTCTCGGTCATGGCGCGTCCTCTCCGGTGAGGTCTCCAGTCTGACGCCGACGCCCGACACCGGGGATGCCGCCTCTCCCGTCGGGTACGGGTGTTCCCCCTCTGCTGACGGAGACGGCGCGCCTGCCGATAGGAAAGAAGAACGGCGGACGACGCGCTCCGCCGCAACCGTCCCGACCCCGAGGAACCACCGTGTCTCAGCCGCTCTCCGCCGCCGCCCGCACCGCCCCGACCGTCGTCACCGCGTCCTTCTGGCTCTGGATCGCCAGCACGGTCGTGAGCCTGATCGCGTTCGCGCTGATGGCACCCGGCCTGTTCGCCGGGCCGACCTCCGACACCCCGTATGCGGCGGGAGTCGTGGCCGGCGCGGTCGGAGGCGCCCTCATCGGTGCCGCGCTCCGCGTCTTCCTCGCCGTGTTCCTCCTCAAGGGCGCGAACTGGGCGCGCATCGTGCTCACCGTCATCGGCGCGGTCGTCCTGCTCAGCCTCATCTCATCGCTGCTGACCGGCGACCTGCTCGGGATCCTCGTCGTGCTCATCGTCATCGCGGCCGGTGTGCTCATGTGGCTGCCGGCGGCGCGCCCGCACTTCCGTCGGGCCTGACCGGCGCCGGGTTGACAGCCTTCGATAGAGTGGAGGCGTGAACCCGCTCGTCTCGCTGCCCCTCGCCGCCTCCGCGGCCACCGGGCGTCTGGAGGTCGTCGGCGCGCTGAGCGCCGGCGTCAGAGCGTTCTGACCCTGTTTCGGTGATCCTGCGCGCCGTCGGCGCGTACCGCTGCTGCGGCATGCCCGCGGAGCGGACCCTTCCCATCGGTTCGACCGATGACGATTCCACGACATGTCAGGCGTTCATTCATGCATCCATTGACCGAGCAGCAGCTCCGTTCCTCCTTCGTCAACGCGTCCCAGCGCGAGCGCAAGGAACTCACCCTTCCCGACCTGGCGCAGGTTGCCTGGGACGACATCGACTTCCTCGGCTGGCGCGACCGCAGGCTCCCGGCCTTCGGGTACGTCGTCGCCGAGGTCGACGGCGCACCCGTCGGCGTCCTCCTCCGGCAGGCGGAGGGCCGCGTCCGGTCGCGCCCGCAGTGCTCCTGGTGCGACGACGTGCACCTGCCCAACGACGTGCTCTTCTTCATCGCGAAGCGCGCCGGGAAGGCCGGCCGCAACGGCAACACCCTGGGCACGCTGGTCTGTGCCGAGTTCCAGTGCTCGGCCAACGTGCGCAAGCGGCCGCCGACCGCCTACGTCGGCTTCGACGTCGAGGCGGCCCGCCAGGCGCGCATCGAGGCGCTCCGCGAGCACGTCGACGCGTTCGTCCGGAAGGTGATGGTCAACGAGTGACGGCCTGAGCGAGGCGGCCCCGTCAGGCCGCCTCGCTCAGGAACGGCTCGTGCCGGTAGCCGTCGTCGTCGAGCACCGCGACGGTGTTCTCCGGCACCTCCACGAAGGCGCCGGGCATGTCGTTGAGCGGCTCCGAGACCACGACCTTGGCGTGGTCGCCGAACAGCTCCAGCCGCGCGGCGTCCGGGAACATCTCCCGCAGCTCCGGCACGGCGACCGAGTGGAACAGCGACCGGCTGCGCTGAGAGGTCGAGTAGCGGAAGGCCCACATCCGCGACCCGTCGGAGACCGCGAAGGTCCCCTGCACCGGGAATCGGATGCCGTGCTTGCGCCCGGTCTCCTCCACGAACCGCAGTGCCCGTCCGAGCGCGGCGACCGGGTCGTCCATCAGCCCCATCGTCAGTGCGACATAGAACAGGGTCTCGGTGTCGGTCGTGCCCTGGATGAGCGGGAACAGCTCGGGATCGACGGCGAACGCGAGATCGCGCTTCATGACCGAGAAACCGTCGAGGAAGCCGTTGTGCATGAACAGCCAGTTCTCGTGGCGGAACGGGTGGCAGTTCGACTGCTGGATGGGCGGTCCGGCCGCGGCCCGCACGTGACCGAAGAAGAGCGGACTGGCGATGGCGTTGGTCAGCTCGCGGAGGTTCTCGTCATGCCAGGCGGGCTCGATGCTGTGGAACAGCGCGGGGATGTTCCCGTTGCCCGCGTCCTCCGGGTACCAGCCGAAGCCGAACCCGTCCCCGTTCACCGTCTCCGCCCCGAGCGGGGAGTTGAGCGACTGGGCGACCAGCGAATGCTGCGCGTCCAGGATGAGGACGGCGGGTTTCAGGGGCTCCCCCGAGTATGCGAGCCAGCGGCACATGACGACCTCCTCGAACGTGGTGGGCCCTGCGGACGGCTTGACCATAGCCCCGCTCCCGCGCCCGCGGGAATACACCACTTCGGCCCGGTGCGCAGGCTGATCACGGCGCCCAGGAGCTGTCAAGGGATGGTCGTGGAACGCCCGGTCCACGTGGCTGGTGCCATGAAGACGCGCGCACGCCTCGTCCGCCAGGCGCTGGAGGCGACGGAGATCTCGAGCCGCGAGTGGCGGGTGAGCGACACCCGGTCCGCCGAACTGGGCGCTCCGACCGTTGTCGGCTTCATCCTGCAGCTGGACGGGATGTTCGAGGTGACGCGGATCGGCCGGCCCGGGCAGCGCACGTACTTCCGCTCCTTCGAGGCCGCTCTCGACGCCCTGCGCTCCTGAACGGCGGCGCTTATGGCGCGGCGGAAGTCATCGCGCGGCGACCGCACGACGCCGCTGCCGCACCGGGATCGACCGCCGGCTGAGCACCGCCGCCACGAGGAAGCAGGCGGCGCCGAGGAATGTGCCGGCGTTCGCCCAGAACAGGCTGACCAGCGTGCCGGTCGACGGGATGACGTAGGCCCCGACGGCGGAGAACGCGAACAGCACCGAGCCGATCAGGTTCAGCCAGGTGCCGTGCCAGGTGCGGGCGCGTGGATCCCAGAGGCGGTCGCGGTCGACGGTCGCGACGACGGCCAGAGCGCTCGCGACGAGGAAGCAGATAGAGCCGAAGGCGTCCGGTCTCCAGCCGTCCCCCACGCGGGCCGCATCTCTGACCGCGGTGATGAGCGCCTCGGTCGTGCTGACGTTGAAGAACAGCGTGCCGGCGAACTGGATGGCGGCGGCCCACCAGTCGAACAGGTCGGGACGTTCGCCCCCGCTCCGCGGAGGCTTGCGCCCGCTGAGCGCGAGCTGGATGAAAGCGGCAGCCGTGAAGAACAGGGCGCCGACGAAGAAGGTGACGGCGGCGGCCACCGGCCCCACCGCCTTCTGGTAGTACGGCACCGCGCCGACCAGGAAGAACAACGACCCGATCGCGAATCCCCAGGCCTCCCGCCGGAGTCGGATGGCACGCTCTGCCGACATGGTCGAAGCCTAGGACCCGAGGGGCACGCGGCGGCAGGGCATCGTTCGACTCACGCGAGCGTCGGCTCGCTGCGGTCCTTCGACACGGGGACCACGACCACCGGGACCGTTTGATCGTGCATAAGGTGGGCTCCGACCGACCCGGCCAGCCAGTTCTCGAGGGTGTGCGAGAAGCCGCGCCGGTGGGTGCCGACCACGATGATACGGGCGTCGACCTCGGCCGCCAGCCTCCCCAGCGCCTTGGCCGGGTCGCCGGCGAGCAGCCGGAGGGCCCAGCTCGATGGCCGTTCGGGTTTCTCGTCGAGCGCCGAGCCGATCGCGGCAGACAGCGCCAGCACCGCCTCGCCCTCTCCGGCCCCGACCTCGGTGGGATGCAGCGACTCCTGTGCGACATCGGACGGGTCCCACTCGGTCAGGTAGCTGTCCTCCGAGATGTACGCGCACAGCAGCGGACGCCCGAACTCCACCGCCAGCCGCGCCGCCTCATCCAGCACGGCCCGGTCCTGCCCCCGGTGCACACCGACGATGACCGCACCCTGGAGGTCCGGGGCATCGCTCTCCGTTTCGGGCCCGGCACCCGCGTCCGGGCCGCCCGGCTCCGCCATCTCGGCCTCCGCCCGCCGCGCGCCTAGGCTCCCGCCGCCTGCGGCGCCCCGGCGATGTTGACGAGCCACTGAACGCCGAAGCGGTCGACAGCCATCCCGAAGCTGTCCCCCCACGGCGCCTTGTTGAGCGGTTCGACCACCGTGCCGCCGTCCACGAGCTTCTCCCAGTAGCCGGTGAGCTCGGCCTCGTCGTCGCCGCTCAGCGAGATGCTGATCGCGCTGCCTGGCGTGAAGTCCATGTGCGCGGGCACGTCAGCAGCCATGAGCGTGAAGCCGCCCGGGGTCTGCAGCTGCGAATGCATGATCAGGTCGTTGTCGGCCGGGTCCTGCGCCATCTGGAAATCGGCGAAGGTGCTGCGCTGCACCTCTCCGCCGAAGACGGACTGGTAGAAGTCCATCGCCTCGCGCGCGGACGCACGGAAGTTGAGGTACGGGTTGAGTGTCGACGGCATGGTGTCCTCCTCGTGAGAGCTCCGGAGAGCCGGTGGCTGCCGGTTCGCCGCCCAGCGTAGCGAGCAGCCGCAGCCGGATACCAGAGCCTTCGCGCGCGAGAAGGCATGCGTACTCCGCGCAGGTACTCAGCGCAGGCCCTCAGCGCAGGTACGCCGCCACGAACAGGTCGCCCCGGATCTCGCCGAGCCGGGTGACGATCCGCTCCACCAGCGCGTCGGTGATTCCGCCCGCGTGCACGTCGTAGGGGCCGATCGGCCGCAGCGCTCCGCAGCGGACGCGCACAACCTCCCACCCGGCGGCGCGGAGCAGCCGGTCCTTGCGGCGGTCCGAGGCCTCGCGCGGGCCGACGTGCTCGAGGCCGTGCCGGCCCGTGGTGTCGTACTCGATGGCGACGCGGAGCTCCGGCAGCAGGATGTCGGGCCACACTTCGAGGTGCGAGTGGAAGGGCTTCGCGACGCGAACCGCGTTCGGGGAGAGGTCGATGTCCAGCCGCTCGCCGAGCCGTCTCTTGAGCTCGGGTTCCGCTGCCGATGCCGGCGCAGGGGCCCAGCGGCTGACGAACGCCTCGCCCACCGGCACCGCATCCGCTCCGGCCCGGGCATGGCGGCAGATCGGGCACCTCCGGCCGCCGAGGATGCGCTCGATGCTGGTCTGGTACGACGGATGCCCCGCCGTGCACTGCCAGGCGTACGTGCCGGCGGTGCTGTTCGCGTTCGACACGGCGACGCGCGATCCGGGGGCGGCCATGCTCACCAGCTGCTCTCGCGTCAGCGCTTCGCGATCGAGCCGGCGGCAGAGGTAGCAACGATCATCCTGCGGGTCGTTCTCGATGCGTCGCAGGTCGCGGGCGTGACCGCACGGGTGGAGTCCGGCATCCGGCTCCGCCGCCCGCACCGGTTTCGCGACGGCGGCCTCGGCGCATCGCGGGCACCACGCCGAGCGGCGCCGCGTGCCGCCGGGGCGGCCACGCTGCTCCTCGGGGGTGGCCACGAACCGGTGGCCGGAGTCGCACTCCCACACCAGGTAGACGTCGGCCGCGGGCGGAACCTGCGTGAGGGTGATCCCGTGGTTGAGGTCGGGATGGTACTGCCGGACCAGCACCGGGTACCGCTCCCAGTCGGTGCGGTAGCGCCCGACCTCGTAGGGCACGGCGACGCCCTTCGACCACTGGCGGCGCGCCCACCACTGCTCGACGCTCTCCGGCACGGCATCCCTCCTCACCCCGAGGGTAGGACGCACCACCGTCATTGCGGGGGCTCAGAGCACGAACGGGAGGAGCGCGCGGCGCTCGGGGGGATAGTCGGGGAAGGTCTCCCGGTACCAGCGGTGGTTCGCGAACGCCCGCGGCGCGAGGTTCGCGAACGTGTACAGCGCGAACGCGGTGCCGGCGAGCGACCACGTGGCGATCGCCCATCCCGTCCACTCGACCATCTCGCCGAGGTAGTTCGGGCTGGAGACGTAGCGGAACCCGCCTCCCTGCGGGATGCGGTACCCGCCTCCCGACCGCCGCAGCAGCCGCAGCGTGCGGTCCGAGCGCGCATTCAGCGTCAACCCGGCCGCGAACAGGACGACGCCGAGCCAGAACCGCCCATCCCCCAGCCACGACACGGGATAGCTCCCGTACTCGGAGATCCAGCGCGCATTGACCCACGCGTTCAGGAGGTTGAACCCGATCGCCAGCAGCATCACGAGCACCGGCATGCGCGACCCCGAGCGCATCAAGAACGGGTAGACGAACGCCCGGTAGACGTAGTGCACCAGCCAGAGCGCGAGGAACAGCAGCGGCACGAGATCGAAGCGGTGCGATCCGAGCAGGTAGAACACCACGAAGAGGATGGACGCGGGCGCCTCCATGACGACCCAGCCGACCCGCGCAGGCACCGTCGGCCCCCAACCGGCGCGCCCGTGCCGGCCGCCGTACGGCGCGACGATGAAGAGGAGTGCGACGAAGGTCACGACGGCAAGCGCGATCTCGGCGTAGACGAACCAGCGGTACGGTCCCTCGGGCATGCGGCCAGCCTATCCACGCCCGGCCCCCGGGCACCGCGACGCCCCGGTCCGCCGAGCGCACTCGACGGGCCGGGGCGCGAGGTCACTGCTGCTGAGCGTTCGCCGCAGCGAGCAGCCCGTCGATCATCTCGGGCGTCACCTGGCCGCCGGACATCATGCCGACGCGTCCGATCGGGAACGACGCCATCATCCGCTCCATCGACACACCTTCCGGCATGATGGACGACGCGCCGTCGAACAGCTCGGACATACCGGCCAGCGCGCCCTGGACCATCGGCCCGGCGACAGGATGCGCGAGCACCTCGCCGAGCGACGACTCGCGGGTCAGCGGCAGCCGCACCTCGTCTCCGTCCACCGCGGCGGTCACGGTCGCGCGGAGATCGCGGCTCGACGCGCCCACCTCGATCGCGTACTCGCCGCCCTCGACCACCCAGCGGTCGGCTCGCACGTCCCAGTACGCGAGATCCTCCCGCCGGATCGTCACGGCGACCTCGCCCGTCGCCCCCGGCTCGAGCTCGATCGAGCCGAAGCCCTTCAGCTCGCGCGGCGGACGCTGCACGCGCGATCCCGGCAGCGCTGTGTACACCTGGACGACCTCGCGTCCGGACCGCTCCCCCGTGTTGGTCACGGTGACCCGCACCCGGATGTCGCCCCGGGCCGTGACCGAAGCGCTCGCATCGCCATAGCGGAAGGCCGTGTACGAGAGCCCGTGCCCGAACGGGTACTCCACCGGCATCCGGCGCGCGTCGTACCAGCGGTAGCCCACGAACAGTCCCTCGCCGTAGCGGACGTGCCCCTCCTCCCCGGGGAAGTTCAGGAAGGCGGGGGTGTCCTCCAGCCTTAGGGGGACGGTCTCGGTGAGCTTGCCCGACGGGTTCACAGCGCCGAACAGCACGTCGGCGGTGGCTGAGCCGCCCGCCTGGCCGAGCAGCCAGCCCTCGACGATGGCCGGCACCCGTTGCGAGAACGGGAGCGTCACGACACCGCCGTTGGACAGCACGACCACGGTTCGCGGATTGGCGGCGACGACCGCGTCGATGACGGCCAGCTGGTCCGCCGGAAGGTCGATGTCGTCACGGTCGTAGCCTTCCGACTCCAGCCGGGCGGGCAGGCCGGCGAACACCACCGCGATGTCGGCCGCGGACGCCGCGGCGACCGCTTCGTCGCGCAGCCGCGTCGACTCCTCCGCGTCCACCTCGGCTGCGAGCGAGAAGCCGGGGGCGTAGGCGACATCGCCGGCCGCCGCACGGATCGCGGTGAGCGCGTCGTCCAGGCGGGTCGGGTGGATCATCGACGAACCGGCGCCCTGGTACCGCGGCTTCTCGGCGAACGCGCCGATGACCGCGATCGAGCGGCCGGCGGCGAGCGGCAGAAGCGGCGCGTCGCCGGTGGCCGGGGCGTCGTTCTTCAGCAGGACGATGGAGCGCGCGGCCGCCTCGCGGGCGAGGGCGTGGTGGGCGTCCACGTCGAGCGGACCCTCCACGCGGCCGGTCGCCGCCCAGCGGGTCGCGAGCGCCGCCACCCGGGCTGCGGACGCATCCAGCACCGACGCGTCGAGGGTCCCGTCGCCGACCGCCGCGACGACCGCGGCGTCGCTCAGGCCGGCGTTCCCGGGCATCTCCAGGTCGAGACCGGCGCGGAGGGCGGCGACGCGGTCGACGACCGCTCCCCAGTCCGAGACGACCAGGCCCTCGAAGCCCCACTCGCCGCGCAGCACGTCGGTGAGCAGCCACCGGTTCTCGGATGCGAACACGCCGTTGATGCGGTTGTACGAGCACATCACGGTGTACGGCTGCGCATCCTCCACCACCCGCTGGAAGCCGCGAAGGTAGATCTCCCGCAGCGGCCGGGGGTCGACATCGGACGAGGAGCGCATCCGGTCGTCCTCCTGGTTGTTGGCCGCGAAGTGCTTGAGCGACGCGCCGACGCCCTGCGACTGGATGCCGCGCACCAGGGCGGCGCCCAGCACACCGGACACGATGGGATCCTCGCTGAGGTACTCGAAGTTGCGGCCGCACAGCGGGGATCGCTTGATGTTGATGCCGGGGCCCAGGATGACGGCGACGTCCTCGATGGACGACTCGACGCCGAGCGCGGTGCCGACCCGCTCGACCAGCTCCACGTCCCAGGAGGAGCCGAGGGCGACGGCCGGAGGGAAGCAGGTCGCCGGGACGCTGTCGCCGATCCCGAGGTGGTCGCCGCCCTCGCGCTGCTTGCGGAGCCCGTGCGGCCCGTCCGTGAGCATGACGGACGGGATGTCGCCGACGGCCTTCGTGCGCCAGAAGCCCTCCCCGCTGGTGAGCGAGGCCTTCTCCTGGACGCTGAGCCCGGAGATGTCGGCGGTGGTGGCCGCCGTGGTCGTGTCTGTCATGGGTTTCCTTCCGTGTGATGCGTGGAGCAGTGAGGCAGAGAAGTCGGTCGAGGTCAGCGGGTCGCCCTGATGGGCCAGACGGCCAATGCCCCCAGGATGCCGAGGACGATCCCAATGGGGAAGAGCCCGGCGTATCCGAACGCGAGCACGATCGCGCCCGCGACACCGGGCGCGAGGGTCTGCGGCAGCGTCGCTGCGATGTTGACGACCCCGAGGTCCTTGGCGAAGGACTTCGCCGACGGCAGCACCTCGCTCATCAGCGCCGTATCCACTGCCTGGAACATCCCGAAGCCGAATCCCGAGATGGCCGTCATGATGAACCAGGCGGTCAGGTCGGGCCAGAGCCAGGGCAGCAGGAAGGCGACGCTGACGACGGCGGCAGAGGCGAACACGAAGGGCTTGCGACGACCGAAGCGGTCGGAGAGCGGGCCGGAGATCACGGTCGAGACGATGATGCCGGCGAGGCTGATCAACCCGAGCAGCGGGATGACCTGCTCCGGGTGTGCGACATGGAAGTAGTCGGTGAGCAGGAACAGCTGGTACCCCGTGACGGCGAAGTACCCGGTGTAGAGCAGCAGCCGCCCCGTGAACGCCCAGAAGAAGTCGGGATGCGCGATCGGGTTGACCCAGAAGGTCCGGAGGAACTCGCCCAGGGTGAACGGCTCCCGCTCGAGTGCCCGGCTCGAGTAGTCGGGGTTCGCCACCACGAAGAGCGTCAGGACGACCAGCGAGAACACGGCGAAGAAGACATACCCGACCGCGATGCTGTTGAAGAACAGCGAACCGACGATCTGGCCGCCGAGTGCGCCCACCATCAGGCCGATTCCGGAGAGGGCGGCGAACGTGCCGCGGCGCTTCAGCGGCACCCGGTCGGGCATGACCGCCGTGAGCGGGCCCTGGGCGAAGTTGTAGCAGACCTGGACGAGGGTCCAGGCAATGATCACGCCGACGAGCGAGTTCGCGAACGCGAGGCCGATCAGCGACAGGCCGCCCGCGAGCGAGCCGAGGAGGATCCACGGCGCTCTGCGCCCGAAGCGCGAGCGCGTGCGGTCCGAGATCTGGCCGGCGATGGGCTGGGCGATCATGGCCGCGAACGCACCGATGGTCGCAACGATCGTGAGGTTGGCGACCTTGTCCTGCTCGCCGAACAGCTGCGTGATCTGCTGCGGGAGGAGGATGCCGGGCAGTGCGCCCCAGATCAGATAGATGCCGAGGTTGGCTGGGATGATCCACACCATCAGCCGGCGGAGGCCTGTGATGGGCGCGGGCGGGTCGTCGTTGCCGGAGGCGGTGCCGACGAAGGTGTTGGTCGTGATCGGTGTCGGCTCGGCGGCGGGTTCGCCGAGCGGAACGGAGGTGTCTGACGTCATTGTCGAAGGGGTTCCTCTCACCATCCACCGTGGACGGTGGGAAAACCATACGTCACTCGGTTTTCAGAAAGCAAGCGCTGTTCGGTTTATGGTGGAGGCATGGCACGACGAGGTTCCTACGCGAAAGGCGTGGCGAAGCGGGACGAGATCCTGGAGCGTGCGCTCGAGGTGATCGCTCGCGAGGGCATCCGCGGAGCGTCGGTGAAGGAGCTGGCGGATGCGGTGGGCCTCAGTCAGGCCGGCCTCCTCCACTACTTCGACAGCAAAGAGGAGCTGTTCACGGCCATCCTCCGCAAGCGCGACGAGGTCGACAGCCGCCGCTTCGGCGAGGCGGACGGGGATGGTCCGCTGGAGGATATCCGCGCGGGATACGTCGCAATCGTGCGGCACAACGCGGAAGTGCCGGGGCTCGTCCAGCTGTTCTCCCGGCTCGCGGTCGACGCCGCCGATCCGCAGCATCCCGCCCACGACTACTTCGTCGAACGCAGCGCGGCGCTGCGGAGCACCTTCGCCACCGCGCTGGAGCGTCGGCGCGCGGAGGGCGCGACGACTCCGGCCGTCGACGCGGACACGCTCGCGCGCATCCTGCAGGCGGTCTCCGACGGGATGCAGCTGCAGTGGATGCAGGACCCCTCGGTCGACATGGCCGCGACGGTCGACGCCCTCTTCGAGCTGCTGGCCCCCACGTCCGCGGGAGTGGGCCCTGCCTGAGGGCTCAGCTTCGAACCGACGCTCGACGCGGAAACGGTGGGCCCTGCCGGGTTCGAACCGACGACATCCACGGTGTAAACGTGGCGCTCTACCAGCTGAGCTAAAGGCCCGTGACGCTCTTCCACCCTACCGAACCCCTCACCAAGCGAGAGCGGAGGGCGTCAGACGTGGGCGGGGAGGTGGTCGAGCGCCGCGCGGTAGGCGTCGATCGAGCGGGCCTCGCCCGGCGCGGTGATGAACGACGCGCGGATGATGCCGCGCTCGTCGATGAGGAAGGTCGCGCGGTTCGCGAAACCCTTCTCGCGCAGGAAGACGCCGTACTCCTTGGCGATCTCGCCGTGCGGCCAGAAGTCGGCAAGCAGAGAGAACGAGTAGCCCTCCTGCTCGGCCCAGGCGCGCAGCGTGAACTTGGAGTCGACGGAGATGCCCAGCAGCTCGACGCGGTGGTCCTCGAACAGCGAGAGGTTGTCGCGCAGTGCGCACAGCTCCCCCGTGCAGGTGCCGGAGAACGCGAGCGGGAAGAAGACCAGCGCCACCGCCTTCCGTCCCCGGAAGTCGCTCAGCCGGACGGTCTCGCCGTACTGGTTGAGCAGCTCGAAGTCGGGAGCCTGGGTGTCGTTCTCGAGTGCCATCGAAGTCCTTTCCCGCCGGCGCGACGTGGCTCGCGCGCAGGCACGAGCACACAGCATAGACCGGCCTCCCGGGAGTGCCAAGCGACGGTCACGCACACCGGCGGAGTGAGGCTAGGCTGGTCGATGGTGCCCGCGCTTGTCGAGACCCGACAGCGCTCCGGCTTGTCCACGATCCATCCGACACAAGAAAGAGGTCGAGGGTGACTGTAAACGACCAGGACCCGTACTCGATGAATAACATCGATTCGGACCCGGAGGAGACCGCCGAGTGGCGCGAATCCCTCGACCAACTGGTTGCGGCCCATGGCCATGAGCGTGCTCGCGAGATCATGCTCAGCCTGCTCAAGCGCTCGAAGGAACTGCACGTCGGTGTGCCGATGGTCCCGACGACGGACTACATCAACACCATCTCTCCGGAGAACGAGCCCGAATTCCCCGGCGACGAGGAGATCGAGCGCCGCTACCGGGCGTGGATCCGCTGGAACGCCGCCGTGCTCGTCCACCGTGCGCAGCGCCCCGGCATCGCCGTCGGCGGCCACATCTCGACCTACGCGTCGAGCGCCGCGCTCTACGAGGTCGGCTTCAACCACTTCTTCCGCGGCCAGGACCACCCGGGCGGCGGCGACCAGATCTTCATCCAGGGCCACGCCTCCCCCGGCACCTACGCCCGCGCCTTCCTCGAGGGGCGCCTGAGCGCCGACCAGCTCGACGGCTTCCGCCAGGAGAAGTCGCACGCGGGCGGCGGTCTCTCCAGCTATCCGCACCCGCGGCTCATGCCTGAGTTCTGGCAGTTCCCGACGGTGTCGATGGGTCTCGGCCCGATCAACGCGATCTACCAGGCGCAGCTCAACAAGTACCTCACCAACCGCGGCATCAAGGACGCCTCCGACCAGCACGTCTGGGCGTTCCTCGGCGACGGCGAGATGGACGAGGTCGAGTCGCGCGGTCAGCTGCAGGTCGCGGCCAACGAGAAGCTCGACAACCTCACGTTCGTCATCAACGCCAACCTGCAGCGCCTCGACGGGCCCGTCCGCGGCAACGGCAAGATCATCCAGGAGCTGGAGAGCTTCTTCCGCGGAGCCGGCTGGAACGTCATCAAGGTCATCTGGGGCCGCGAGTGGGACGACCTGCTCGCCCGCGACGCCGACGGCGCCCTCGTCAACCTCATGAACGAGACGCCGGACGGCGACTACCAGACGTACAAGACCGAGAGCGGCGCCTACGTCCGCGAGAACTTCTTCGGCCGCGACCCGCGGACGCTGGAGCTCGTCAAGGACTACAGCGACGACCAGATCTGGAACCTCAAGCGCGGCGGCCACGACTACCGCAAGGTGTACGCGGCGTTCAAGGCGGCCGCCGAGCACAAGGGCCAGCCCACCGTCATCATCGCCAAGACCATCAAGGGCTACGGGCTCGGTCCGTCGTTCGAGGGCCGCAACGCGACCCACCAGATGAAGAAGATGACGCTGGACAACCTGAAGACGTTCCGGGATGCGATGCGCATCCCGATCACGGACGCCCAGCTCGAGGAGAACCCGTACCTGCCGCCGTACTACAACCCCGGCGCGGACGACGAGGCGATCCAGTACCTGCACGACCGGCGCCGCGCGCTCGGCGGCTACGTTCCGGAGCGCCGCGCGAAGTACACCCAGCTGAACCTGCCGGACGACTCCGCGTACGCCATCTCCAAGAAGGGCTCGGGAACGCAGGAGGTCGCCACCACCATGGCGTTCGTCCGCCTGCTGAAGGACCTGCTCCGCTCGAAGGACTTCGGCCACCGCATCGTCCCGATCATCCCGGACGAGGCGCGCACCTTCGGCATGGACGCCTTCTTCCCGAACGCGAAGATCTACAACCCGAACGGCCAGCACTACACCTCGGTCGACCGCGAACTGCTTCTGGCCTACAAGGAGAGCCCGCAGGGCCAGATCATCCACGTCGGCATCAACGAGGCGGGCGCTCTCGCCGCGTTCACCAACGTGGGATCGTCGTACTCCACGCAGGGCGAGCCGCTCATCCCGGTCTACGTCTTCTACTCGATGTTCGGCTTCCAGCGCACGGGCGACGCCCTGTGGGCGGCGGGCGACCAGATGGCGCGCGGCTTCCTGATCGGCGCCACCGCCGGCCGCACCACGCTCACCGGCGAGGGCCTGCAGCACGCCGACGGCCACTCGCCGCTGCTCGCCTCCACGAACCCGGCGGTCGTCCAGTACGACCCGGCGTACGGCTACGAGATCGGCCACATCGTGCGCGCCGGCCTCGAGCGGATGTACGGCGGCAACCACCCGGACCCGAACGTCATGTACTACCTCACGGTGTACAACGAGCCGATCGTCCAGCCGGCCGAGCCGGAGGGCGTCGACGTGGACGGCATCGTCCGCGGCGTCTACAAGCTGCGCGCCGGCGCGGGCGAAGGCCCGAAGGCCCAGCTGCTCGCGTCGGGCGTGTCGGTGCCGTGGGCGCTGGAGGCGCAGCACCTGCTCGCGCAGGACTGGGGCGTCTCGGCCGATGTGTGGAGCGTCACCTCGTGGGGCGAGCTGCGCCGCGACGGCCTGGCCGCCGAGGAGCACAACTTCCTCTACCCGCAGCAGGAGAAGCAGGTGCCGTACGTCACCCGCAAGCTGCAGGAGGCGGAGGGCCCGTTCGTCGCGGTGACCGACTACTCGCACGCCGTGCCGGACATGATCCGTCAGTTCGTCCCCGGCGAGTACGCGACCCTGGGCGCCGACAGCTTCGGCTTCTCCGACACCCGCCCCGCCGCCCGCCGGTTCTTCAAGATCGACGGACCGTCGATGGTGGTACGGACGCTGGAGCTCCTCGCCGCGCAGGGCAAGGTCGACCCCAACGCACCCGCCTGGGCGATCGAGAAGTACCTCCTGCACGACGTCAACGCCGGCACCACCGGCAGCGCGGGCGGCGAGGCGTAACGGCTCCCGTGGCAGGCGGCCAGGTGGAGAGGACGAAGCCCGAGACGCTCGCGTGGCTGCGCAAGATCTCGGGTGAGCTGGCGACGACCACGCTCAAGCGGCTCGAGGACACCCTTCCCTGGTACCGCGACATGCCACCGGGCCGGCGCAGCGCCGTCGGCCTGGTGGCGCAGGCGGGCATCTCGTCGTTCATCTCCTGGTACGACGATCCGCGCTCCACACCGTGGATCGCCGCCGACGTGTTCGGCGCGGCCCCGCGCGAGCTGCTGCGCAGCGTGAGCCTGCAGCAGACGCTCCAGCTCATCAAGATCACCGTCGAGGTGGTCGAGGAGCGCGTGAAGAGCGGCGGCGGGGAGGATCTGCGGGAGGCCATCCTGCTGTACTCCCGCGAGATCGCGTTCGCGGCGGCCGATGTCTACGCGCGTGCCGCCGAGGCCCGTGGGCTGTGGGACGCGCGTCTGGAGGCGCTGGTCGTCGACAGCATCCTGACCGGCGAGTACGACGACGAGCTGCCCAGCCGGATCGCCGCGCTCGGCTGGCACGGCCACGGCGAGGTCAGCGTCCTCGTCGGGACGGCGCCGAAGATGCTCGACGTCGACCAGCTGCGCCGCACCGCCCGCCACATGTCGGCCGACGTGCTGATCGGCGTGCAGGGCAGCCGGCTCGTGCTCGTGATCGGCCGCGCCTGGCCGAGCAACAGTACGCCGGAGGATGCGATCGGCCCGGCGCCCATCGTGTCGTTCATGGAGATCGCCCAGCAGCTCGAGCCCGGCTTCGGCCCCGGCCACCTGGTGCTCGGCCACGAGGTCCCGAGCCTGGTGGATGCGTCCAAGAGCGCGAAGGCCGCCCTGGCCGGCTTCGCGGTGGCCCGCGCCTGGCGCAACTGCCCGCGCCCGGTGCATGCGGACGACCTGCTCCCGGAGCGCGCCCTCGCCGGCGACGGGCTGGCCCGCGCGACCCTGATCAGCCGCATCTACCGGCCGCTCCAGGGCTACTCGACCGAGCTGCTGACGACGCTCTGGTGCTACCTCGACAACGGCCGGTCGCTCGAGGCGACGGCCCGCGAGCTGTTCGTGCACCCGAACACCGTCCGCTACCGCCTGAAGCGCGTCTCCGAGGTCATCGGCTGGGATGCCACCGGCGCCCGCGAGGCCCTCATCCTGCAGGCGGCGCTGATCGTCGGCTCGATCAACGAGCCCGACTCGCCCCGCCGCGGCGGCTGAGTTGTAGACAACCACAAAGCATCTTCGAATAGTTCGTATCCATCCGACACATCCGCCTGGCGGAAGATTGGCAGACTGGAAACCGTGATCGTCATCGTGTGCCCGGGTCAGGGATCCCAGACCCCCGGCTTCCTGGACCCCTGGCTCAGCGAGTCCTCGTTCCGCGACCAGCTCACCGGCATCTCCGACGCGGTCGGCATCGACCTGGTGGCGCACGGAACCGTCAGCGACGCCGACACCATCCGCGACACCGCGGTCGCGCAGCCGCTCATCGTCTCCGCCGGACTGCTGACGCTCTCCGCGCTGCTTGCCGACGGGCGCCGCGATCGTGTCGGCGGGATCGCCGGCCACTCCGTCGGAGAGCTCACCGCTGCCGCGGGCGCCGGCGTCCTCAGCGAGACCGACGCCGTCGCGTTCGTGCGCGAGCGCGGAGCCGCCATGGCCCGTGCGGCCGCCGAGACGCAGACCGGCATGAGCGCCGTGATCGGCGCCGACGAGGCCGAGCTGCTCGCCCGGCTCGACGAGCTGGGCCTCTCCCCCGCGAACTACAACGGCGGCGGCCAGATCGTTGTCGCCGGCGCTCTGGATGCACTGGCCCAGCTGGCGGAGAACCCGCCGGCCCGCGCCCGCGTCATCCCGCTGCAGGTCGCCGGCGCGTTCCACACCCGCTACATGGCGTCCGCCGTCCCGGCGCTGGAGCAGTTCGCCTCCACCCTGCGCACGAACGACCCCACCCTGCGGCTCTGGACCAACAAGGACGGATCCGAGGTGACCGACGGCGCCGAGTTCCTGCGCCTCCTGGTCGGCCAGGTGTCGTCGCCGGTGCGCTGGGACCTCGACATGAAGGCCTTCGAGGAGGCCGGCGTCACCGGCCTGATCGAGGTCGCACCGGCCGGAGCCCTCGTCGGCCTCGCCAAGCGCGGGCTGAAGGGCGTTCCGACCGTCGCGATCAAGACACCCGACGACCTGCCGGCCGCCTTCGACCTCATCGACCAGGCCGCGTAAGGACGCAAGGAGCTCCCCCGATGACCCACCCCACCCTGCAGCAGTCGCACGGCCCGCAGTACACCCGCATCCTCTCGATCGGCGCGGCGCGCGGCGACCTCGTCGTGCCGAACGACGACCTCGTCGGTCCCATCAACTCGTCCGACGAGTGGATCCGGCAGCGCACCGGCATCGTCACCCGCACCCGCGCGAGCCACGACCTCCTCGCCGTCGACCTCGCCACCGAGGCCTCGAAGGAGGCGATCGAGAAGTCCGGCGTCGACCCGGCGCTCATCGACGTGGTGATCGTCGCCACCATCTCGAACGCGCAGCAGACCCCCTCGCTCGCGGCCGTCCTCGCCGACCGCGTCGGCGCGAACCCGGCTGCCGCGTACGACATGAACGCGGCGTGCGCGGGCTACGCCTACGCGGTGGCCCAGGCGGATGCGCTGATCCGCACGGGCGCGGCCCACTACGCGCTCGTGGTCGGCGCCGAGAAGCTGTCCGATGTCGTCGACCCGACGGACCGCACCATCTCCTTCCTGCTCGGCGACGGCGCCGGCGCCGTCGTCATCGGCCCGAGCGACTACCCCGGCATCGCGAGGACCGTGTGGGGCTCCGACGGCTCCAAGGCCGACGCGGTGGGGATGGACGGCACGCTCACCCAGTTCCGCGACGGCGAGAAGCCCTGGCCGACGCTCCGCCAGGAAGGTCAGACGGTCTTCCGCTGGGCGGTCTGGGAGATGGCCAAGGTCGCCAAGCAGGCGCTCGACGAGGCCGGGGTCTCCCCCGACCAGCTGGCCGCGTTCATCCCGCACCAGGCCAACATGCGGATCGTCGACGAGTTCGCCAAGCAGCTCAAGCTGCCGGACACCGTCGCGATCGCACGCGACATCGAGACGACGGGCAACACCTCCGCCGCATCCATCCCGCTCGCGACCCACCGACTGCTCCAGGAACACCCGGAGCTGAGCGGCGGCCTGGCGCTCCAGATCGGCTTCGGGGCCGGTCTGGTGTTCGGCGCGCAGGTCGTCGTGCTGCCCTAGACTGTTTCCCGGTCACAACGACACCCCCCTCAAGGAGAGAAAAACCATGGCATTGTCCACCGAAGAAGTTCTTGCCGGCCTGGCCGAGCTCATCAACGACGAGACCGGCATCGCGACCGACACGGTTGAGCTGGACAAGTCGTTCACCGACGACCTCGACATCGACTCGATCTCGATGATGACCATCGTGGTCAACGCCGAGGACAAGTTCGACGTGAAGATCCCCGACGAGGAGGTCAAGAACCTCAAGACCGTCGGAGACGCGGTCGAGTTCATCGTCAAGGCGCAGAACGCCTAGGCGCAGAGCCAGGATTCTTCCGCGCGGGCGGCGCACGACCGTGTCGCCGCCCGCGCGTGCGGCAGCGCTCTGACCGTTCGCCGCGATCCTCATTCAGGAGAGTTGCCGTTATGACCAAGAAGATCGTCGTCACCGGGATGGGCGCGTCGTCGCCCCTCGGTGGCACCGCCCCCGAGAGTTGGAGCGCTCTGCTCGCCGGCGTCTCGGGCGCCCGCACCCTCGAGCACGACTGGGTCGCCCAGTACGAGCTCCCCGTCACGTTCGCCGCCGAGGCGATCGTGCGGCCGGAGGAGGTGCTGGAACGACCCGTCGCCAAGCGCCTCGACCCGTCCAGCCAGTTCGCCCTGATCTCCGCCATGGAGGCCTGGGAGGACGCCGGCCGTCCGGATGTCGCTCCCGAGCGCCTCGGCGTCGACTACGCCACCGGCATCGGCGGCGTGTGGACGCTGCTCGACGCCTGGGACACGCTGCGTGAGCGCGGCCCGCGCCGCGTCCTGCCGATGACCGTCCCCATGCTCATGCCGAACGCGGCGTCCGCCGCGGTCTCGATGCACTTCGAGGCACGCGCCTATGCCCGCACGGTCGCCTCCGCGTGCGCCTCCAGCACCGAGTCGATCGTCAACGCCTACGAGCACCTGCAGCAGGGTCTGGCGGACGTGGTCATCGCCGGTGGAACCGAGTCCGCCATCCACCCGATCACCGTCGCATCCTTCTCGTCGATGCAGGCGCTCTCGCGCCGTAACGACGACCCGGCGCACGCCTCCCGGCCGTACAGCGTCGACCGCGACGGCTTCGTCATGGGCGAGGGCGCGGCCAGCCTCGTGCTCGAGACCGAGGAGCACGCCCTCGCGCGCGGCGCCCGGATCTACGCCGAGCTCGCCGGCGGCGGTGTGACCGCCGACTCGTACCACATCACCGCGAACGACCCCGAGGGCCGCGGCGCCAGCCGTGCCGTGCACATCGCGCTCGAGCGGGCCGGTGCGGTTCCGGACGACGTCACCCACATCAACGCCCACGCGACCAGCACCCCGGTCGGCGATCCGTCCGAGTACGTCGCCCTCCGCGAGGTGTTCGGTGAGCGCGTCCACACCATCCCGGTGTCGGCGACCAAGGCCTCCACGGGACACCTCCTCGGCGGCACCGGAGCGCTGGAGGCCGTGTTCAGCATCCTCGCGATCCGCGACCGTCAGGCCCCGCCGACCATCAACATCACCGAGATGGACCCGGCCATCCCGCTGCAGGTGAAGAGCGAGCCCCAGCCCCTCGGCGACGGAGCCCAGCTCGTCATCAGCAACTCGTTCGGCTTCGGCGGCCACAACGCCGTCGCCGCGTTCCGCAGCTACTGAGCCGCGCTTCGCACACCGGATAGAAGAGGAGGCCCCGCTCTCACGAGCGGGGCCTTCTCTGTGTCACCGCGGGCGGGCGGCCATGCCGGGCCCGCCGCGGGAGCCGGTGCGCGGTCAGCCGACGTTGTGCAGCCAGATGACCGACGTGTCGTCATGCGCGTGCCGGAACGGCTCCAGCTCGTCGTCCCACGCCTGGCCGAGGGCCAGCCGGAGCTCGCGGTGCAACTCCAGCGCGTTGGCTCCGGCGATCTCCATGGCGTAGCGGATGCGGTCCTCCGGCACGACCATGTTGCCGGCCGTGTCGACCTGGGCGAAGAAGATCCCGAGATCGGGCGTGTGCATCCACCGGCCGCCGTCGGTGCCGTGCCCGGCGTCCTCGGTGACCTCGTAGCGCAGGTGCTCCCAGCCGCGCAGGGCGGACGCGAGGCGCGCGCCGGTGCCGGGAGGGCCGTCCCAGAAGAACTCCGTGCGCTGGGAGCCCTTCAGCACGGGCTGCGTCTCCCAGGTGAAGTTCACCGCACGACCGAGAGCGCGACCCGCCGCCCACTCGATGTGGGGGCAGAGCGCGCTGGGAGAGGAGTGCACGTAGAGCACCCCTCGAGCGACGTGTGCCGACATGGTTCTCCTCCGTTCGTTGGTGCGTCTTCCCCTACGACCAGGAACGGATGGAATCTTCGGCGTGTGAAGTTGCGTCAGCGCTCGCGCGCGTTGCCACGATTATGCCCGAGAACCGCGGGGAGTTACAAGATTGTGATTCGGCGATTCGCTCGCCCGGCGAACACCGGACCGAATAGCATACCGAGTATGTCGGTCCAGAACGGTTTCCTGGCGCTCCTCACGCAGGGCGCGGCGTACGGCTCGCAGCTGCAGAGCGAGTTCCTGTGCCGCGCTGCGCACCGTCGGCAGCTGAACCCCGGGCAGGTGTACTCGACCCTCGACCGGATGACGGATCAGGGACTCGTCGCCTCGGCGGGCTCGACCGACGACGGCCTGCCCCTGTACGAGCTGACGGAAGCGGGCCGGGAGGCGGCGGCCGCCTGGCTCAGCGGCGCGCCGGCCGACAGCCGGCCCGACTGGGACGAGATGCAGGACCAGGTGCTGATCGCCGCGTCGCTCGACGGCGTGGATGCGCTGGCGGTCGTCGACGGCTACCGCGCCGCATACGCCGAGAAGATCCGCTACCTCACCCACGAGGCCGACTCGCGCGCGCTCCTCGCGGCGAACCGCGCCGCCGAGCTGGGCGCACGAGCGGCGATCGAGTGGCTGGACGAGGTCGCGACCGCGCTGCGCGCACATCCCGGCGCACTGGTTCAGCCCCGCTCCCCCGAACGCCCCCGCCGCGGCCGCAGGCCGGCCGCCGAGTCGGCCGCTCGCGCTACCGAGTAGCCGGCCGCCCGGCCCGCCACGTCATCGCCACCGTCGGAGATTCGCCCCCTGACGCACGCAGCGGCAGCGGCCGGAGCCGTCGATCAGTGGAGCAGCTCGCCCTGCTTGTTCAGGACGTTCTTCTCGCCGGCCTCGATCGGCACCGCGAAGCGGTTCTGCGCCGGCGGGAGCGGGCAGTTGAAGTTGTAGCTGAACGCGCACGGCGGCAGGACGGCGAGGTTGAAGTCGAGCGTCACCGTGCCGTCCTCGTTCGGCACCACGAACAGGAACCGGCCGACCGAGTAGGTGCTGTCGCCGTTCGTCGTGTCGGCGAAGACGAGCTGCAGGGCGCGCCCGGCCTTGAAGGCGGCGAGGTTGTAGTCGACGCCGTCCTTCGTGAAGGTGATCTCGCCGGGGATGACCATGTCGCGGGTCGCACCGTCGTCCTTGAGGTGCTCGAAGCCGACCGTCTTGCCGCCCTCGATCGGCGTGAAGGATGCGGTGATGATCCACTCCGGGTTGAACGGGAAGGCGTCGATGGAGCCGAACTCCTGGATCGCCTCCGAGTTCGCGTCCCACACGCGCAGGGCGTAGTCGCCGTCCTCGCTGGCGATGACGAAGCCGCTGACCGTGTCGCTGAACCGGATCTTCCCCGGGTTGGGGTCGTCCTTGCCTCGGACGATCGCCGAGCCGTCGACCAGCACGTCGTCGACGAAGATGTTGTCGGTCGCCGCCGCGGTGACCTTCAGACCCGACTGGCCGGCGGGAAGCGGGGACCAGAGCCCGGGGACGCCCCAGATCGGCTGCTCCGAGTCCGGCTCTCCGGTGATCCACTGGGTGTTGACCAGCGCCAGGTTGCCCTGCGGCGCGGTCACGGCCTGCTCGCGGCGGGCGCGGTAGCGGGCGAGGACGGCGTTCGGATCGGTCGGGGCGGCTGCGGCGGTGTCGGTCATGGTCTCCATCCTCGGTCAGGTCGGAGGTGACAACCAACTCCGACACTCGGGCATTCCGGGGCGGAGGTCATTTCGCCTCAGCGTAGCTGTCGACGATCGCGGCCGTGACGGGGAACTCCACCGGGAACGCGCCGAACAGCAGCCGCCCTGCCTGCTCGGCCGACGCGCGCACGGCCGCCGCCACCTCGTCTGCCAGCTCCTCGGGGGTGTGGACGATGACCTCGTCGTGCAGGAAATACACGAGGTGCGATGAAGCGGTGAGCGCGGCGCCCGGCGCGAGGGCGGTCAGCCGGTTGCGGAGCTCGGCCATCCAGCACAGCGCCCACTCCGCAGCGCTGGCCTGGACAACGAAATTGCGGGTGAATCGGCCCCAGTCTCGGCCCAGGCCCCGGGCACGACGCTCGTCGGCCTCGGTCGCATCGGCCGCGGATGCCGCCGACTGCACCTCCGCCCACCGGCCGCCGGGGAAAGGCGAGCTGCGACCGAGCCGGGACGTGACCTTCTCGCCGCGCTCCCCGGCGCGCGCCGCATCCTCCACCAGTCGCACTGCACGCGGGAAAGCGCGGGTGAGCCGCGGCATCAACCGGCCGCTCTCCCCCGTCGTCGCCCCGTACATCGCTCCGAGCATGGCGACCTTCGCCTGGGCGCGCGCGTCGACGGCACCCGACGCGACGATGCCCTCGTACAGGTCTTTGCCGCGGCCGGCGGCGGCCATCGCCTCGTCGCCGGAGAGGCCGGTCAGGACGCGCGGCTCGAGCTGCGCCGCATCCGCCACCACCAGCTTCCAGCCCGGGTCGGCGACGACGGCTCCGCGCACCTGCCGGGGCAGCTGCAGGGCGCCTCCGCCCCGGGTCGCCCAGCGACCGGTCACCACCCCGCCCGGCACGTAGTCCGGCCGGAAGCGGCCGTCGTGCACCCAGGCGTCGAGCCACGTCCAGCCGTTCGCGGTGAGCAGCCGCGACAGCTTCTTGTAGCGGAGCAGCGGGTCGATCACGGGATGCTCGATCCGGCGGAGCTCCCACGACCGGGTGGAGGTCGCCAGGATGCCGGCGCGCTGCAGGGCCTTGAGCAGGTCGGGCGGACTGTCGGGATTGAGGTCGGGCGCCTCCAGCTGCTCCCGCAGCTCGCGCACGAGGCCCTCCAGCACGGCGGGGCGGCCGTACGCGGGCCGCGGGCCCAGCAGCCCGGTCAGCAGCGCGTCGTGCCGCTCGGCGCTGTACGGGAGGCCCGCATACTGCAGCTCGACGCCGATCAGCGCCCCGGCGGACTCCGCGGCGAGCAGCAGCCGCAGGCGGCGCGGGTCGGCGCTGGAGGCGACGGCCTCCTCCTGCGCGGCGAACTCGTCGCGGACGGAGGCCGGGGACGCGACAGTCGCCTCCGCGGGTTCGTCGAGGTCGAAGAGCGCGGTGTGCACTGCCGGCGCCTCCGCCTCCGGCTCGACCACCGCATCCCACGGGCCGGGGTCGGCGCGGGCCAGGGGCGTCGCCGCCGTCAGCGTGGAGCCCCGGAGGATGACGTGGCACAGTCGCAGATCGACGCAGCGCTCCACCCGCACACCGGCCGACAGCAGAGCGGGGTACCAGGCTCGCGTGTCGTCCCAGACCCACCGCGGCCGGTCGGCGGAGCCCGGGGCCCCGGCCTCCTCCGCTCGGACAAGCGCCGGCAGTCCGGCGAGGGCGAGCGTCTCCGTCCGCTCCAGCACACCCTCCCGCGACGGGTCGAGCCACGTCGCGCGGACGTCGCCGCGCCCGACGCGCTCGAGGAGGATGTGCACCCTCCCATTCTCGCTGCGACCGCCGACACGGACCGCCGACACGGGCCGACGCCGAATGCTTGCGTGCGCGTGCGTATCTGAGGATAATTCACGGAACGACGATGCCGACCCGAAAGGCATGATCGACGATGACCGTCTACCTGCACGACAGCCAGGGGGTCTGGATCGCGTTCCGAAGCGACCTGACCTCCCGCGACCTCTTCAACCCCGATGGCGAGTGGATCGGCTGGTTCCCCTGGGGGGACCACGACGCCGTCACGCCCGACGGCGACTATCTGGGGACCGTCCGCGGCGACCGGCTGTTCGCCCGAGCGGACGTCCCGTATCGCGGGCGGCCGGGGTATCCCGGAGCGCCGGCCTACGCCGGCACCGTCCCGTATCCGGGCGCTGCGCCGTACTCGGGCCTGCCGGACGGCTGCGACGACGTCGCCTCCTCCCTGCTCTGGCCGCGCGTCGCCTCCTGAGCCCCGCAGCCGACAGCTCCTGAGTTTTTACGCCACGCGCCCGCGTGTCGACCCGAAAAACTCAGGAGCCGTTGGCGGGGCGATCAGTCCGAGAGGGCGGTGAGCCGCGCGCGCAGCTGCGGCCACGCGTCAGCGAAGCCGGGATGCAGCGGCAGCGCCGTGACCTCGTTCACCGGCACCCAGCGCAGCTCGATGCTCTCGACGTCCGCCATGTGCGGCTCGAACGGCCGCACCGCCTGGCCGACGACGGTCGTGTACGACCAGAATCCGAGGTCGAGCACGCTCTCGAACAGCACGTGAACGGCGTCGGGCGGCACCGCCGCCTCCTCCGCCGCCTCGCGCAGCGCGCCCTCGACGGCGCTCTCCCCCGCGTGACGTGCACCGCCGGGCAGGCCCCAGGTGCCGCCGAAGTGGCTCCAGTCGGCCCTGTGCTGCAGCAGGATCCCGCGCCGCAGGTCGTGCACGAGCAGCCCGGCGGCGCCGAACCGGCCCCAGAACCGCTGGCCGTCCGGCCCTTCCACCCACGCGTCTCCCGAGTCCACGTCTCCACGTTAGTCGCCGCGCGGCGCCGCTTTCACCGCGCTGTCATCCGGCGACGCGGCGTGGGAGGCTGGAGGCATGCCCGTCCGCAGCGCCGCCCTCCTGCTGTACCGTCGCCGCGCCGCCGTCGAGGTCTGGATCGCCCACATGGGCGGTCCGTTCTGGGCGAGCAAGGACGAGGGCGCGTGGTCGCTGCCGAAGGGCATCGTGGAGGCCGACGACCGGGGCGACGAGCTGTCCGCCGCCCGCCGGGAGTTCGCCGAGGAGATCGGCTCCCCCGCTCCGGACGCCGACTATGTCGCGCTCGGCGATTTCCGCGGATCCGGCAAGACGATCGTCGTGTTCGCGGCTGAAGCGGAGTTCGACCCGGAGGCCGTCCGGAGCAACACGTTCGAGCTGGAATGGCCTCCGCGTTCCGGCCGGATGCGCACGTTCCCCGAGGTCGACGACGCGCGCTGGTTCTCGGTGGACGACGCCCGCACGAAGCTGACGAAAGCCCAGCGGCCCATTCTGGACGCGCTGCTCGCCCACCTCGACGACGACGCGGAAATCCACTAGTCAGCGCAGGCTCCGCGCGCCGTAGGGTAGGCCCCATCAGGGGGCGGAACCCGAAGGAGGGGCTGTGGCGAAGAGCAAGGCCGAGAAGGCAGCCGAGAAGGCGCTCGACGCGGCGCGGGTCGCCGTCGGCGAAGCGGAGCAGGCGGTCAAGAAGCTCGACAAGAAGACACGGCGGGATGCGGAGGACCTGGCCGACCGCCTCCAGCAGGCCGCGAAGGACGCCAAGAAGGCCGTCCGCCGGGCGAAGAAGACCGCGGACGACGCCCGCACCTCGGCGAAGCAGATCGTCGAGCATGTCGCGGCGCCCGCGTCGAGCACCGGCATCCCGACGTTCCGTGAGCTGCGCGACCGGGCGAAGGCGCGCGGCATCCAGGGGTACTCGCGGATGAACAAGGCCCAGCTGCTGCACGCGCTGGGCGAGGGATGATCGCGGCGTCCGTTCACCGGCGCTTTACCCGGCGCCCGTAGCGTGCGGCCGTGGCCGATGATCCCCTGACCGACGTGCCCGACAGCGACGTGCCCGACAGCGACGTGCCTGCCAGCGACGTGCCCGGCAGCGAGGTGCCGGCCGCCGGGCTGCCCCGGACCGGCCTGCTGCTGCGGTCGGAGGACGCGCCTCCCGCGCGGACGCTGATCGACATCCTGACCGAGACCGCGCGCCGCTTCCCCGACGCCTCCGCGCTGGAGGACGCGACCGGCGCGCTGAGCTACCGCGAACTCCTCGCCCGGGTCGCCGCGGGCGCCGCGCGCCTGCACGAGAACGGCGTCTCGCCGGGGGACCGGGTGGGCGTGAGGATGAGCTCGGGCAGCCGCGAACTGTACCTCGCGATCCTGAGCGTGCTCGCCGCCGGCGCGGCATACGTCCCCGTGGATGCCGACGACCCGCAGGAGCGCGCCGATCTGGTGTTCGGCGAGGCCGCCGTCCGTGCGGTCCTGACGGACGGCGGCCTCGTGCTGGCGGGCGAGGATCAGCCGCGGCAGGTGCTCCGCGACGCGCCGCATCCCTCGACGGCCGCGCTTCCGGTCGTCGCCCCGCCCGGGCCGGAGGACGACGCCTGGATCATCTTCACTTCCGGCTCGACCGGCACCCCGAAGGGCGTCGCTGTCCGTCACCGGTCCGCTGCCGCTTTCGTGGATGCCGAGTCGCGGCTGTTCCTGCAGGACGAGCCGGTGGGCCCGCAGGACCGCGTGCTCGCGGGTCTCTCGGTGGCGTTCGACGCCTCCTGCGAGGAGATGTGGCTGGCCTGGGCGCACGGCGCCTGCCTGGTGCCTGCTCCCCGTGCGCTTGTGAGGACCGGCATGGACCTGGGCCCGTGGCTGTCCGCCCGCCGGATCACCGTCGTCTCCACCGTCCCCACCCTGGCCGCGCTCTGGCCGGTGGATGCGCTGGACAGCGTCCGGCTGCTCATCTTCGGCGGCGAGGCCTGCCCTCCCGAACTGGTGAGCCGGCTGGCCGTCGCCGGCCGCGAGGTCTGGAACACCTACGGCCCGACGGAGGCGACCGTCGTCGCCTGCGCGGCCACGCTGACCGCCGGGGAGCCGGTGCGGATCGGGCTGCCCCTCGACGGCTGGGACCTCGCGGTCGTCGATGCGGAGGGCCGCCCGGTCGCCGACGGCGAGAGCGGAGAGCTCGTGATCGGCGGGGTCGGCCTCGCCCGCTATCTCGATCCGGCCAAGGACGCGGAGAAGTACGCGCCGATGCCGACCCTCGGCTGGGATCGGGCGTACCGCAGCGGCGACCTGGTGCGGTTCGACCCGGCCGGGCTGTTCTACCTGGGCCGCGCAGACGACCAGGTCAAGGTCGGCGGGCGGCGGATCGAGCTGGGCGAGGTGGAGGCCGCACTGCAGCAGCTCCCCGGAGTGTCCGGGGCCGCCGCAGCCGTTCGGCGGTCGGCCGCCGGGAACGATGTCCTGGTCGGCTATCTCGCGGTGCCGGACACCGCCGTCTTCGACCGTGCGGCCTCGCTCGCCCACCTGCGCGAGACGTTGCCTGCCGCTCTCGTGCCCCTCCTCGCCGTGGTGGACGAGCTGCCGGTGCGCACCTCCGGCAAGGTCGACAAGGCCGCTCTGCCGTGGCCGCTGGAGGACACCGGCTCCGATGGCGTGACCACCGACGATCCCGTCGCCTCGGCCCTCGCAGCGGACTGGCGCAGCGTCCTGGGGCTCCCGGTCACCGGCTCCGACGACAACTTCTTCGACCTCGGCGGCGGTTCGCTGGCCGCGGCGCAGCTGGTGTCGCTGATCCGACGCCGGCATCCGGACATCACCGTCGCGGATGTGTATGCGACGCCGCGCTTCGGCGCGATGGCGCAGGCGCTGGCGGAGAGCTCGCCGTCGTCGTCCGCCGCATCCACGCACGTGGTGCCGCCGACTCCGCTGCGGATGCGCGCGCTGCAGACCGTTCTGGGCATCCCGCTGTTCATCCTGGGCGGCATCCGCTGGCTGCTGTACCTGCTGACCGCCTCCGCCCTGCTTCGGCCGCTCGGCGGCTTCGACGTGCTCCCGGCGGCGGACCCGGTGTGGCTCGTCGCCGGCCTGCTCGTGTTCGTGACGCCGTGGGGCCGCATGGCGATCTCGGTGGTCGCATCCCGGCTGCTCCTCCTCGGGGTGCGGGCCGGCGATCATCCCCGCGGCGGCGGTGTCCACCTCCGGCTGTGGCTGGCCGAGCAGGTCGCCCACCAGATCGGCGCCGCGAGCCTCGCCGGCGCCCCGTGGATCCTCTACTACGCCCGCGCGCTCGGTGCGACGATCGACCGCGGGGTCGACCTGCACGCGCTGCCGCCGGTGACCGGGATGCTCCGCATCGGAGCGGGCGCCTCCATCGAGCCGGAGGTCGACCTGGCCGGGTACTGGATCGACGGCGACGTCGTGCGGATCGGTGAGATCCGCATCGGAGCGGGCAGTTCGGTCGGAGCCAGGAGCTCCCTCATGCCGGGGACGAAGATCGGACGCAATGCGACCGTCGCCCCGGGCTCCGCGGTGTTCGGGCGCGTGCCGGCCGGCCAGAACTGGTCCGGCTCCCCGGCCGTGCGTATCGGGCGGGCGCACGACTGGTGGCCGCAGGAGCGCCCGCAGCGCCGGACCAGATGGCTCGCCGCCTACGCCCTGTCGTCCGTCGTGGTGTCCCTGGTGCCGGTCGTGGCGCTCGCGGCGGGGGCGGCGGTCGTCGCCGCGTTCCTCCGCGGCGCGACCGGCTGGGGCGACGTGATCGGGGGCGCCGCCGCCGGGCTGGTCCCCGCGACGCTCGTCTCCGGCGTGGTGCTGGCGGCGCTGGTCGTCGTGCTCGTCCGCCTGCTCGGCATCGGGATGCGCGAGGGCGTATTCCCCGTCCGCAGCCGCACGGGGTGGCAGGCGTGGTCGACGGAGCGCCTGCTCGACCAGGCGCGCACGGTGTTGTTCCCGCTGTACTCCAGCCTGTTCACCCCGGTCTGGCTGCGGATGCTCGGAGCGCGGGTGGGCGGCGACGTCGAGGCGTCGACCGTGCTGCTCCTCCCCCGCATGACGCGCATCCGCGACGGCGCCTTCCTCGCGGACGACACCCTGGTGGCCTCGTACGAGCTCGGCGGCGGCTACGTCCGCATCGCCGCGGTGGACATCGGCGCCCGCGCCTTCCTCGGCAACTCGGGCATGGCCGGCGCAGGGAATCGCGTGCCGCGCGACGGTCTGGTCGCCGTGCTGTCGTTCGCCCCGCGGAAGGCGAAGGCCGGGACCTCGTGGCTCGGCTCGCCGCCGGTGAAGCTGCGCCGCCAGACGCAGGACGCCGACCTCACGCGCACCTTCGATCCGCCGACGCGGCTGCGCGTCGCGCGCACCGCCTGGGAGCTCCTGCGCATCGTTCCCGTCATCGTGACCTACGCCATCGGGCTGGCGGTCGTGATCGCACTGGGCGCCGCGGAGGCGGCCTGGGGTCCGGTCTGGGCGATCGTGCTCGGCGGACCCGTGCTGCTCGCCGCCGGCGCCGTCGCGGCCGCGCTCAGCACCGCGGCCAAGTGGGCGCTGATCGGGAGGCTGAAGCCGGGCGAGCATCCGCTCTGGTCGTCGTTCGTGTGGCGCAGCGAGGTGTCGGACACCTTCACCGAGATGGTGGCGGCGCCCTGGTTCGCCTGGGCGGCCTCCGGAACTCCCGCCCTGGTCTGGTGGCTGCGCAGCCTCGGCGCCCGCATCGGCTCCGGCGTGTGGATCGACAGCTACTGGCTGCCGGAGGCCGATCTGGTGACGCTGGGCGACGCATCCACCGTCAATCGGGGCTGCGTCGTGCAGACGCACCTGTTCCATGATCGAATCATGAGCATGGACCAGGTCACCATCGAACGCGGCGGAACGCTCGGGCCGCACAGCGTCATCCTGCCCGCCGCCGACATCGGCGCCGACGCGACCGTCGGGCCCGCCTCTCTCGTGATGCGCGGAGAGACGGTGCCCGCGGGCAGCCGCTGGAGCGGCAACCCGATCGGTCCGTGGCGCGAGGTCGTCGTGCGCGAGTACCGGGCGCGGGCCGGCGGATGACCGACGGATCACCGCACGTCTACCTCCCGCGCTCCGGCACCGACGACTTCTCGGTCCTCCGGTACGACCTGGACCTCGACTACCGGGTGGCGACGAACCGATTGGATGCGACGGCGACGATCCGCGCGCGCGCCGAGGTGCCGCTCGCCGCGATCGTCCTCGACCTCGTCCACCTGAAGGCGAAGAAGGTGCGCGTCGACGGTCAGAAGCGCGCCCGCTTCACCCAGAGTCCGACGCATCTGCGGATCACCCCGGCCGCGCCCATCGCGGCCGGCACGGAGTTCGTGGTCGAGATCGCCTACGACGGTTCGCCCGTGCCGCGCCGCAGCCGGTGGGGAGCGCTGGGCTGGGAGGAGCTCACCGACGGCGTGATCGTGGCATCGCAGCCGTCGGGAGCGCCGAGCTGGTTCCCGTGCAACGACCGGCCCTCCGACCGTGCCGCGTACGGCATCCGCGTGACGACGGAGCAGGCGTACACCGTCCTCGCGACGGGCGAACCGACGGGGCACAGCGTGAGCGGCGGCCGTGGAACCTGGACCTTCGAGCGCGAGGAGCCGACGGCGACCTACCTCGCCGCCGTCCAGATCGGCCGCTACACGCTCGAACCGCGCCGGTCCGCCGGAGTGGAGTGGGTGGTGGCGTACCCGCCGGCCCTTGCGCAGCGCGTGCTGCACGACTTCGAGCCCGTCGGCCGGATGCTGGAGAGCTTCCAGGACCTGTTCGGCCCGTACCCGTTCCCGTCCTACACGGTTGTGGTCACGGAGGACCCGCTCGAGATCCCGCTCGAAGCGCAGGCGATGGCGACCTTCGGCTCCTCCCACGCGGACGGCCGCAGCGGGTCGGAGCGGCTCGTCGCGCACGAGCTGGCGCACCAGTGGTTCGGCAACAGCGTCGGTCTCGCCTCCTGGCGCGACATCTGGCTCAACGAGGGCTTCGCCTGCTACGCGGAGTGGCTGTGGTCGGAGGTCTCCGGCGGCATGTCGGCGGCGGCGCACGCGCGCATCCACCACGCCGCGCTCCGGCTCAAGCCGGGCGCGCTCGTCCTCGGCGACCCCGGCCCGGACTCGATGTTCGACGACCGGGTCTACAAGCGCGGGGCGTGCCTGCTGCACGCGTTGCGGATGCGGCTGGGCGACGAGATGTTCTTCGGCCTGCTGCGGACGTGGACGCGCGAGAACCGCTTCCGGACGGTCACCAGCGCGGACTTCGAGGCGCTCGCGGAGCGGTTCTCGGAGGAGCCGCTCGCCGCATTCTTCGACGCCTGGCTGCGGCGGCCGCAGCTGCCCGCGCTGGGGCACTGAGCGGCTGGACGCCGAGCGGCCGAGCGATCAGGCGCCGCGCCGACGACCCGTCGCCACCGTGACCAGGCAGTCGTCCACCTGCGCGGTCCGCAGGGCGTAGCGACGGCCGTCCAGCCGTGCGGAGAGGCGCGCGACGCGCACCGCATCCGGACCAAGGCGCAGTCCGCTCCCCTCGGCCTTGAGCACGGCCTCGACGGCCGTCCACCGGCGGCCGGGGTCGCCACCACCGGGAGCGAGGTCGTCGATCGCGTCGGCGCGGCGACGCAGCTCGTCGAGCGTCTCGGCGTCGATCCCGACGGGACGCCGGGAGGCGACCGCGAACGCGCGCCCGCCGGCGTGCGACAGCGACACGAACCACGGCCGTCGTGCCCCCGCGACGACCGGACGGCCATGCGACAGCCCGCAGTCCGGGCACGTCGCGTCGATCGCGGCGCCATCGGCACCCGCCTGGTCCAGCGCCTGCTGAAGGGCGGAACGGCCGGCCACGAACGCGGCCAGCCCGTCGAGGTCGGCGTGCAACGACGAAAGGCGGTCGCAGTCGCCCGTGGACAGCCGGGAGGCGACGCTCGTGACGAGGGCGGCGTCCACTGACCGGTGCGGGACGACGACGAGAGCGGGCACGATGCCTCCCTCCCGTCGGGTCGTCACGATGCTAGCGCGCTCGGCACCGTTCGTCCGCGCATGCCGGGATGGGAGTGCGGGCCGCCGGTCTCGCTTCCGACGGCCCGCAGCCTGGTGACGGGATCAGCGGGCGGGGCCGCCGGTGCCGTCGTCGAATCGGGGAGCCTCGTGCCGCGCCGCCCGGCGCGGGGAGTCGTCGGCTGCAGCGTTTGGGTCCTGGACCGGGGCCGCCTCCGGAGCCGGAGCTGCCGGAGCGGCGGTGGTCCCGGATGCGGGAGCCGGAGCGGCCGCGGGCGGTGCCGCAGCGTCGGCGCGCGACCCGTCGTCGATGCGGTTGCCGTTGCGGTCCGTCCGCACGTCCGGGTCGACGTGGTCGGCGCGGCGCAGCGCCTCCTCCGACTCGGTGCGGGCCTCAGCTGCGGCACTCTGCCGCTCCTCCGCCTCACGCCGCAGACGTTCGGCGTCGACCTCTGCCTGCTTCGCGTCGGCGGCGGCCCGTGCGGCCTTCGCCTCGCGCTCGCGCGCTTCGAGCTCGGTCTGGGCGGCCGACTGCCGCATCTCCTCCGCCTTGTGCCGATCGGCTTCGCGCTTGCGGTTGCGGCCCACCGTGGCGGCGACGATGGCGATCACGACGATCACGACCACCACGACGACGATGAGGACGATCCATCCGGTTGTGTTCATGCCGTGTCACGGTACCCCCGGCTCCCGGAATAGCTAGGGGATTGAACCATTCGGGTGCCTGCGGGCGATGCAACGGCCTCGCGGACGTAGGGCGGACGGGACTTGAACCCGTGACCGAGGAATTATGAGTTCCCTGCTCTGACCAGCTGAGCTACCGCCCCGATCGTGCGCCGGCTCCGGTCACTCGGGAGCGGGCACGCTGGGGGCCGCATCCGTCACCGGCTCGGCCACCGGCTCCCCACGATACAGGCTTTCGAAGGTGCTGATCGTGGTCTGGATGTCGTGAGCGGCGACGATGCGGAGGGAGGCGCGCTTGAGCACATCGAGCTCCTCCTGCGGCAGGGTGAGCACGCTCTCCAGCTTGTCCGCGAGATCCTGTGCGTCGCCCGGGCGGAACAGGTGCCCGTTCTCCCCCTCGTGCACGAGGTGCGGGAGGGCCATGGCGTCGGCGGCGACGACGGGAAGGGCCGAGGCCATCGCCTCCATCGTCGCGATCGACTGGAGCTCGGCGATCGACGGCATCGCGAAGACGGTCGCCCGCGTATACGCCTGGCGCAGCTCCTCGTCGCTCACATAGCCCAGGAAGTCGACGCGGTCGGCGATGCCGAGGGTCTCGGCCATGGACTGCAGGTTCTTGAGCTGGTCGCCGCCGCCGACGATCTGCAGGCGAGCATCCAGGCTCTCCGGCAGCAGCTTGACCGCGTTGAGCAGCACATCGATCTGCTTCTCGCCGGTGACCCTGCCGACGAAGAGGATGCGGTTGCCCGTGCGCGGCGTGAAGTCGGGGGTGTAGTTGTGGGCGTCGATGCCGCACGACACGGCGTGCACGCCGCGCAGACCCGTCGACGCCTCCAGGAACTCCGCCGCCTTGCGGGTCGGCGTCGTCACCGACTCGGCGCGGTCGAAGCTCTTGCGGGCGTCCGCCCACGCGAGCTTCACGAAGGTCTTGCGCAGGAACTTCGGCAGAAGCGTGAACTCGACGATGTTGTCGGCCATGACGTGATTGGTCGCGACGATGCGGATGCCGCGCTTCTCGGCCTCCGCAGCGAGCCCGCGGCCGACGACGATGTGCGACTGGAAGTGGACGACATCCGGCTTCACCTCGTCGAGGATGCGGCGGGCGTTGGCCTTGCTCATCCACGGAAGGGCGAAGCGCAGCCAGTCGTGCGGATACCAGCGCCAGCTGCGGAGACGGTGGGCCGTCATCTTCTGGCCCTCGTGCTCTTCGATCCAGGTGCCGTGCCTGCGGCTCGCGGCCGGGGCGACGACGTGCACGTCGTGGCCGTGCTCCACCAGGCCGGCGGCGAGGCGCTCGGCGAAACGGGCGGCGCCGTTCACGTCGGGGGCGAAGGTGTCGCACCCCATCACGATGGTCAGCGGCTTCTTCTCGGCCGGGGCGGCAGGGGTCGGATGCGGTCCGCTCGAGTCAGGCACGTGGTTCGTTCCCTCGGTCGTGGGCTTCGGATGGCGAATCCGGCGACGGTGTTCGCGGCCCGGGCAGATGGTCGCGCCCGGTCGTTCAACGCCCTAGTCTAAGCGGCTTTGCTCTGCGACGTCCGCAATGCGGTCGGCCACCGGCGCGTCCGTCGCGCTCTGCGGGTGGTACTTCGCGAGCTGGAACACGCCGAGGATGGCGACGGCTCCCGTCAGCGCGAAGCCGACCATGGCCCACCACGGAGCACCGGCCGCCTCGTTCAGGACGAGGATGCCGATGGTGACGGCCACGAGCGGGTCGATGACGGTGAGACCGGCGATGACGAGGTCCGGCGGGCCGGACGAGTAGGCGTTCTGCACGAAGTAGGCGCCGAGCACCGCCGCGAGCAGCAGAGCGACGATGCAGGCGACCAGGAGCCAGTCCCACTCCTGGTTCGAGATGCGGTCGATCGCGACCTTCGCCAGGGTGGCGACGAAGCCGTAGAGCACGCCGGCGCCGACGATGTAGATGATCGCCTTGAACCGGTGGCGCAGGAACCAGAACAGCGTGCCGAACGCGATCAGCACGACGGCAAGGATGATCAGGATGACGACCAGCGCCTGGCTGGTGACCGGCAGATCCCGCGCGAACACGGCGGCCAGCAGAACGAACGCCCCCACCCCGCTGACGCAGAGGGTGACGGCGATCACGGATTGGTGATTCAGCTTCACCCCGCTCACCCGGGCGTTGAGGATGCTGGTGATGACGAGCCCGACGACGCCGAGCGGCTGCACCAGGATGATCGGCGACAGCTTCAGGCTGACGAGCTGGAAGACGATGGCGAGACCGAGGAGCAGCGTGCCGATCACCCACGACGGGCGGGCGAGCAGGCGACCCATCTGACGGCCGCTGAGACCGCCGTCCGCGTGGCCGGCGATCGACTCGACCTTTGCGACGCCGTGGTGCTGCAGCTGCGCGCCAACGGAGAGGAAGCAGGCACCGACGAGCGCGACCGGGATGCCCAGGAGCTGGCTGGGCTGATACGACAGGTCGAACGCGTCCATCAGTTCCGTTCCCACCCCACGACCCTACCGGGAATGATCCGGATAGTCTTGCTGAATGGCCGTCATCCCCATCCGAATCACCGGTGACCCCGTCCTCCACTCCCCCGCCCTTCCCGTCGCCGAGATCGACGACGAACTGCGCACCCTGGTCGCGGACATGTTCGAGACGATGGACGAGGCCCCCGGCGTCGGGCTCGCCGCACCGCAGGTCGGTGTGCCGCTCCGCCTGTTCGTCTACGGGTGGGCGGACGACGACGACGTCCTGCACCGCGGCGTCGCGATCAACCCGACGCTGTGGCTGAGCCCGCTGCCGGTCGGCGAGCTGGATGAGGACACCGAGTCGGAGGGGTGCCTGTCGTTCCCGGGCGAGCGCTTCCCGCTGCGGAGGGCCGAGCGCGCGATCCTGCAGGCGACCGACCTGGACGGCGCCGAGTACGAGGTGCACGCCGAGGGCTGGCTCGCCCGGATCTTCCAGCACGAGTACGACCACCTCGACGGCGTGCTCTACGTGGACCGGCTGACGCATCCCTACGGCAAGGCGGCGCTGAAGACGCAGCGCAAGAACAGCTGGGGCGTTCCCGGACTGAGCTGGCTGCCGGGGCGCGACCACCTGGAGGACTGACGCCGGACGCGGTCAGCGCCGCAGGTCGACCCCGTGGATGCCGTTGTGGTGGCGCAGCGCAGGGAAGACGACGGACAGCGTGAACCCGACACCGGCGACGGTCTGCGCGTTCAGCGTCCCGCCGAAGAGCGCCGCACGGTCGCGCATCTCCATGATGCCGGCGCCCTCGTAGTGCTCGGTGAGCGCGCGCACGTCGTCGGCGATCGTGTAGGCGGTCGCCTGGTCGACGCCCTCCCGGTCGAGCCCGAGCCGGCGGGCCGCCGCGCGGATGCCGTCGTCCTCGACGCTGACGGCCAGACCCTCCGGCGTCCAGGCGAAGGCGACCGCCGCGTTCGTCCCCGCTCCGCCGTGCTTGAGGGCGTTCTCGAGACTGGTCTGCAGGATGCGGAAGACGGCGAGCTCCGCGCCCGGCCGCAGCTCGAAGCGCTCACCGCTCTCCGTGAAGGTGACGGCGAGCCCGGCGTCCCGCATCACGCGGAACAGGTCGCGCGCCGAGTGGAGGCTGGGCTGGGGCGATGCGGCGTCCTGCGCCTCGCGCGCGACGGCCTGGATGCGGCGGAGGTCGGCCAGCGCGTCGCGCGCGGACGTCTCGAGCACCCCGGCGGAGCGGACCGCCGCGGCGGGGTCGGCCGCGGCCGAATAGCGGACACCCTCGGCCTGGGTCACGAGCCGGGAGACGGACTGGATCGCCACATCCCCCAGGTCGCCGATGATGCGGAACCGGCCGGCCTGCTCGGCGAGGTCGAGTTCGCGGTCGATGCGGTCCCACTCCGACTCCTGGCGGGTGTCGCGCAGGCGCATCCGGCGGCGCCGCTCCCACAGCCAGAGACCGAGGAAGACGAGCGCTCCGATGCCGAGCACGACGGCCGCGAGCAGCATGGGGTCCATCGCCCGTCCTTTCCGCCGCGCGGCTGCGCGGCCCGGTCGATACTACCGGGCCGCGCACGACGACGGACGGGGCTCCGACGCGGCTGTGGAGAACTCCGCGTCGGGCCCGTCTGGGGAGAGCTGGGTCTCGGTCAGGCGCCGTCGCGGTTCGCGCGCAGCACCTCCAGCCGCGCCCGGTACTCCTGCTCGTCGATGTCGCCGTTGGCATAGCGCTGCGCGAGGGTCTTCTCGGCGGAGCGGACGCCTCCGTTCGGGCCCCAGCCGTCGTATCCGCCGCGTGCGGCGGCGGCGCGGCGCCAGCGTCGGCCGGCGAACCCGAAGAGGAGGACGAAGACGAGGATCCAGAAGATCGGGATGAAGATCCACCACCAGCCGACGAACGGCGGGCCGTAGGCGACGGCGCACGGTGCGGCGGCGACGACGGTGGCCAGTGAGCTGAGCATGATGCGTGTCCAATCGTGAGTGATCCGCGCCTGTCGCGGACCGACACCCACAGCCTCGCCGCCTCGCCCCTCGCCCGAATCCGCCCCGGGGTGCGTTCCGGCCTACTCCCCCGGGAGCACAGTCGTGCCGAATGTGCGCTCAGCGGCATCCGAAGCGCACATTCGGCACGAATCTCGCGACCTCAGGACGAGAGACGCACTCTGTCGCGGAGACGGTTCGCGGCCGTACGATGCCCGCATGGTGCACGAGGACGGCCGCCACGCAGGCGACGACGAACGGCCGGACGACGCGGTCGACGACTACGAGAACGATCAAGCGCAGAACCGCGAGTCGCTGGAGCGCGAGGCGGGGCTGACGGCGTTCGGCGGCCCGACTTTCGGCCACCTGTTCGACCAGCAGCCGGACGACGGCGGGTTCGACGCCGAGCACAACCCGTGAGCGGGCTCCGCGCCGGCCGCGTACTCCCCGCGGAGTAGCCGCGAGACTCCCGGCGGGGGACGCTGCACCGGGGTGCCCTGGCTAGCATGAGGAGATGCCCTGGAACGCGCCCCCGGATCCGGGCGCGAGCGCGCGCTTCGGCGACACCCCCGCCGAGCCGCCCGGCTGGGAGCGCACGCCCTGGACGGAGCGCGGACGCCCGCGCGGCGCCCGCTGGTTCGCCGTCGTCGTCGCCGCGCTTCTCCAGCTGCCCGGCATCGCCATCGCGGCCCGCGACGCCCCGCACGACCCGCTGACCCTCGCGTTCTCGGTTCTCGCCTTCGCCGCCTCCTTCGTCCTGCTCGTCGCGCGCCGTCATCCCGGGCCCTCCGTCGTCGCGATCGCCGTGCTCTGCGCCCCCGCGATCGCAGTGACCACCGGACCGCCGTTCTCGGCCGTCCCGCTCGCCTTCGCCGTCGTGACCGCCGTGGTGCGCGGCGCGCGGGTGTGGGTCTGGTGGACGCTGGCCGGCTTCGCGATCGTCGGCCCCGTTGCCGCGTACCTGCTGCGCGGGGATCCGGCCGCGATGCTGCGGCCCCTCATCATCACGCTCATCCTGTGCCTGCTGCTCGGCGTCGGCGAGGCGCTGCGCAACCGGCGGGAGCGCTACCGCGAGGTGGCGCGCCAGATCGCCTCGCGACGCGAGGCCGCCGCGGAGGCCGAGCGACTCCGCATCGCCCGCGAACTGCACGACGTGCTGGCTCATTCCCTCTCGCAGATCAGCGTCCAGGCCGGGGTCGGCCTCCACCTGTTCGACGCGCGGCCGGAGAAGGCCAGGGAGAGCCTGGAGGCGATCAAGACGACCAGCAGCCAGGCCCTCGAGGAGGTGCGCGGCGTCCTCGGCTTCCTCCGCGGCACCGAGGAGCAGGCCGCGCGATCCCCCGAGCCCGACCTCGCCCGCATCCCCGAGCTGGTGAAGACCTACCGCAAGGCCGGCCTGCAGGTCGCGTACAGCACCGACCTGACCTCGACGCCGTCCGCGGCCACCCAGCTCGCGCTGTACCGGATCGTGCAGGAGTCGCTCACGAACGTCGGCCGGCACGCGCAGGCGGCGAACGTCGCGATCAGCCTCACCGAGACCGGCGGCTGGTATGTGCTGACGATCCGCGACGACGGCCGCGGGCTGCCGACCGCGAGCGGCGACGGCCGCACCTCCGCTGAGTTCGCGGCGGCCGGCGTCGGTCGCGGCGGCCGGGGCATGGTCGGGATGCGCGAGCGCGCCGAGCTGCTCGGCGGCCGGTTCGACGTGCGACCGGCCGAGGGCGGAGGGCTTCTCGTGGAGGCGCGCATCCCCGTCTCCTCCCCGCGCACCGCGCCGACGGCGGCCGCGTCGTGATCCGGGTGCTGCTCGCGGACGACCAGTTGCTGGTCCGTGCCGGCTTCCGCGCCCTGCTGGAGGCCGAGGACGATGTCGAGATCGTCGGAGAGGCCGGGACCGGCCGCGCGGCGGTGGACCTCGTGCGGCAGACCCATCCCGACGTCGTGCTCATGGACATCCGGATGCCCGACGGCGACGGGCTGTGGGCGACCGGCGAGATCGTCGCCGATCCCGCGCTGTCCGGCACCCGCATCGTCATCGTGACGACCTTCGAGCTGGACGAGTACGTCGCCCAGGCGATCATCGCGGGCGCGAGCGGGTTCCTGGTGAAGGACACCGAGCCCGTCGAGCTCATCCGCGCCGTGCACGTCGTCGCCGACGGCGACGCGCTGCTCTCGCCCGGTGTGACGCGCCGGCTCATCGAGCGCGTGTCGAGCGGCCTGCGGCCCGCACCGGACGCCGCGGCGCTGCCACAGCTCACCGAGCGCGAGCGCGAGGTGCTGACGCTCGTCGCGCACGGCCTGACGAACACCGAGATCGGCGAACGGCTCTTCCTCAGCCCGCTCACCGCCAAGACCCACGTCTCACGGATCATGACCAAGCTGGATGCGCGCGACCGCGTGCACCTCGTCGTCCTCGCCTACGAGACCGGCCTGGTCCAGCCCGGCTGGCAGTAGGCCAGCGGGAGATCCGGCCGGCGGGACAGCCACCGGCAGCGACGAAAACCCCCGGCCTTCCGAAGAAGGCCGGGGGTTCACAACGCTCCCCGACTTGGACTCGAACCAAGAACCTGCCGGTTAACAGCCGGCTGCTCTGCCAATTGAGCTATCGAGGAATGCTTGATCAGCGAAGCTACTCTAGCAAGAGTCGCGGCCGCGGGAGAAATCGGGGCTGCATCCCGCGCGCGTCCAGGCTCAGTACCCCGCCGCGGGGTCCACGACGCCCACGAAACGGCCGTCGTCGAGGAAGGCACGGACGTTCAGACGGATGCGCTCGGCGAGCAGCGGGGCTGTCATCTCGGGGGTGTCCGCCTGGTGCGGCGTGATGATGACGTTCGGCTCGTCCCACAGCGGGTGCCCGTCGGGCAGCGGCTCCGGGTCCGTCACGTCGATGCCCGCCCCCGCGATCGTGCCGGAGCGGAGCGCGGCGAGCAGCGCATCCGTGTCGACCAGTCCGCCGCGGGCGATGTTGACGAGGTAGGCGGTGTCCTTCATCGCGGCGAACTGCTCCGCGCCGAACAGGTGACGCGTTCCGCCGGTGAGGGCGGCGGCGACCACCACGAGATCCGCCGACGGCAGCACCTCGGTCAACCGGTCGGCCGTGACCGTGCGGACGGCGCCCTCGACCGGGGACGCGCTGCGCCGCACGATCGTCACGCGCACGCCGAACGGCTCCAGCAGCCGCATCAGCTCGATGGCGATGCCCCCGGCGCCGACGATCGCGACGTCGAGGCCGTAGAGCGACCGGCCCTCCTGCTCCGTCGCCCACGACCGCGCGCGCACCCGCTTCGGGATCACCCGCAGCAGCGCGAGGCTCAGCACCAGGGCGTGCTCGGCGACCGGCTGGGCGTACGCCCCCTTCGCGCTGGTCCAGATCAGGCCGGGGCGATCCTCCGTCGCCAGCACGTCGGCGAACGCGTCGACACCCGCCCAGGGCAGTTGCACCCAGCCGATGCCGGGATGCGCGTGCAGCACCGCCGGGAAGTCCGCCGCCTGCGTGTTGGACAACCAGACCACGCCGCGCGTTCGGGCGGAGAGCGGCTCGACCGTCCCGCCGGCCGACTCCACGGCATCCACGAACCGCTGCGACGGCTGCGGCAGCACCGCGATCGGCCCGGGTTCCGGCCGCTGATCCTCCGGGAGCGCGGTCGCCTCCACCGCCAGCACCGCGGTGTGATGCGAGCGGGACTCGCCCAGCTCCGTCTCGTCCATTCCGTCCGCGCTCATCGCGTCTCCACCCCTCCGCGCTCGTCGACCGTTCCGGTCTGCTCCGTCGCTCCCGCGCTCTCCGACGCCACCGCAGCCCGGCGGGCCGCTCCGCGCTGCAGACGCCGCTCGGTGCGCCGAGCCGGGGGCTTCAACGCCCGCGCCAGACCGGCGACGAACGGATGCGTCGGGTCGGCGAGCACCTCCTCGATCGGCCCGTAGCCGACGGGACGACCGCCCTGCAGCACGAGCGAGACGTCGGTGGCACGGCGCAGCACCGCGAGGTCGTGACTCACCACGACCGCCGAGAAGTCGGGATGCCCGCGCAGCTGGCCGAGCAGGTCGATCACCGCGTCGCGCACCGTCGCGTCGATCCCGGCCGTCGGCTCGTCGGCGACCAGGATGCTGGGGCCGAGCACGAGCGCACGCGCCAGGGCGACGCGCTGCCGCTGCCCGGAGCTCAGCTCGTACGGGTACTTGTTGAGCACGCTGAGCGGCAGGTGAACGGTGTCGAGCATGGTCGCCGCTCGGGCTCCCGCCGTGCGCCGCGGGTAGCGCTCGTCGCGCTCGAAGATCGGGAGGGTGACGTTGTCCTGCACGCTCAGCGACGGCTCCAACGTCGCCGCGGCCTCCTGCGGCAGGTACCCGACGTGGAAGGTCACCTCGGCCAGGTCGCGCTTGCGCGCCTTCCGCAACGGGTGGCCGAGGACGGACGCCTCACCCCCGCTGATCCGCGGCCCTGGGTCGGACGCGCGTGCGGGGAGCACCCGGCCGGCGAGCACCTGCGCGAGCGTGCTCTTCCCGGAACCGGTCTCGCCCAGCACACCGAGCACCTGGCCCTGCTCGAGATGGAAGCTCACCCCGCGCAGGGCCACGCACGACGCACTGGGCCCCCGCGCTGGATATTCGACGGACAGGTCGCTGACGACGATGGCGGGGACGGGACTCACGTCTTCGACCCTAGGCGCTCTCCCCCTGCAACTGTCGCAGCGCCTCGCGCCGGTCGGCCTGTTCGATCGGATCGGGAACAGGCAAGGAGGCGAGCAGCCGCTGGGTGTACGCCTCGCGCGGGCTGCCGAGCACCTCGACGCCGGTCCCCTCCTCGACGAGCTTCCCGCGGTGCAGCACCGCGATCCGGTCGGCGAGCAGGTCGACGACCGCCAGGTCGTGACTGATGAACAGCGACGCGAATCCGAATTCCCGTTGAAGATCGGCGAACAGCTCCAGCACGCGCGCCTGCACCGACACGTCCAGCGCGGAGGTCGGCTCGTCGGCGATGAGGAGGCTGGGCTCGAGCGCGAGCGCCCGCGCCAGGCTGGCACGCTGACGCTGGCCGCCGGACAGCTCGTGCGGGTAGCGATCGCCGTAGGCACGGGGCAGCTGCACCGCCTCCAGCAGCTCGTCGACGCGACGCCGGGCCTCTCCGGCGGAGCTCGCCCGGCCGTGCACGACCAGCGGCTCTGCCACGCACTCGGCGATGGTGAGCAGCGGGTTGAAGCTCGATGCCGGGTCCTGGAAGACGAAGCCGATCTCGCTGCGCACCTTGCGGAAGCGCCGCTCGCGGACGCCGTTCATCTCCAGGCCGAGCACCTCGAGCGACCCGCCCGTGACCCGGTTGAGCCCCGCGATCGCCCGCCCGATGGTCGTCTTGCCCGACCCAGACTCGCCGACCAGACCGAGCACTTCGCCCGGGCGGATCTCGAACGAGACGCCGTCGACGGCCACGAAGCCAGGGCGGCCGAGCCGGCCCGGATACTGGATGCGCAGGTCGCGCGCCCGCACAACGGGCGCCTCGATCGGCCGTTCGGCCCGCGCGATGGCACGATCCTGCGTTGCCACCAGGCCCTGGCCGATCTTGGGCACGGCGGCGAGCAGAGCGCGCGTGTACTCGGCCTGCGGCGACGAGAACAGCGTCCGCACATCCGCCTGCTCGACCAGCTTGCCCTGGTACATGACCGCGACGCGGTCGGCGAGGTCGGCGACGACGCCCATGTTGTGCGTGATCAGCACGATGGCGGCGCCGAACTCGTCGCGGCACCGGCGCAGCAGGTCGAGGATCTCGGCCTGCACCGTCACATCCAGGGCCGTGGTCGGCTCGTCCGCGACGATGAGGCCGGGGTTGAGCACGAGTGCCATGGCGATGACGATGCGCTGCTTCTGGCCGCCCGAGAACTGGTGCGGGTAGTACTTGACCCGCTTCTCCGGCTCGGGGATGCCGACGCGGCCGAGGATCTCGACCGCACGCTCGCGGGCCTCCTTCTTCGACAGCTTCCCGTGGGCCCGCAGGCCCTCGGCGATCTGCCAGCCGACGGGATACACCGGGTTCAGGGCCGTCGACGGCTCCTGGAACACCATGGCGACATCGGTCCCACGCACCTCCCGCAGCTTGTTCTTGCCGATCGAGATGATGTCCGCCTCGGTCTGGCCGTCGCGGCTGCGGAGGATGACGGCGCCGGACGCCGTCGCTGTCTCGGGCAGCAGCCCGAGGATGGTCTTCGCGGTGACGGTCTTGCCCGACCCGGACTCCCCGACGATCGCCAGCACCTCGCCGGGAGCGACGCTGAGGCTCACCCCGTCGACCGCTTTCACGGCGCCCGCGTCGGTGGAGAAGGAGACCGAGAGGTCCTTGATCTGTACCACGTCGCTCATGGACGCACCTCGATTCCGTGCTCGTCGAACGATTCCCCGCCCTCGAGGCCGTCGACCCCGCCGGGTCCCGCCGTGAGGGTTCCGCCGGGCACGACCGAGGTCTCGGCGACCTCGCCCGACGCGGCCGCCGCCCGACGCCGCCCGCGCAGGCGCGGGTCGGCCAGGTCGTTGAGGCTCTCGCCCACCAGGGTGATGCCCAGCACGACCAGCACGATCGCGAGGCCGGGATAGATGGAGGTCCACCAGATCCCGCTCGTCACGTCGTCCACGGCCTTGTTCAGGTCGTAGCCCCACTCGGCCGCGGCGGTCGGCTCGATGCCGAAGCCCAGGAAGCCGAGGCCCGCCAGGGTGAGGATGGCCTCCGACGAGTTCAAGGTGAAGATCAGCGGTAGCGTCCTGGTCGAGTTGCGCAGCACGTGACGGAACATGATCCGGCTGTTGCTCGCGCCGACGACGCGCGCCGACTCCACGTACGCCTCGGCCTTGATCCGGACGACCTCCGAGCGGATCACCCGGAAGTACTGCGGGATGTACACGACCGTGATCGAGATCGCCGCCGCGAGGATGCCGCCCCACAGGCTGGACTGGCCGCCACTGATCGCGATGGCCATCACGATCGCGAGCAGCAGCGACGGGAACGCGTAGATCGCATCGCAGATGACGACGAGCACGCGGTCGAGCCAGCCGCCGAAGTATCCCGAGACGAGCCCGAGCAGGACGCCGGCGAAGATCGACAGGATGACCGCGACGATGATGACGAGGATCGCCGTCTGCGTTCCCCAGATCACGCGCGAGAACACGTCGTAGCCGCCGGAGGTCGTTCCCCAGATGTGCGCGGCGCTCGGCGGCTGCTGCGCGCCGAACGGCATGCCGTCCGCGCGGAGCTGGGCGAACCCGTACGGCGCGATCAGCGGGGCGAAGACCGAGAGCAGGATGAACAGCGCCGTGATGACGAGGCCGACGACGAGCATCCCGCGCTGCAGGCCGACGCTCTGGCGCAGCTGGTGGACGACGGGGAGGCGCTCCCAGAGCGAGCGCTTGCGGGTGGTGAGAGCCGCTGTCGACATCTCAGTACCTCACTCTCGGGTCGATGAGCGCCGCGATGACGTCGACGATGAAGTTGGTGAGGGTGACCACGATCGCCAGCAGCACGACCATGCCCTGCACGGCGACGAAGTCGCGCGCCTGCAGGTAGTGCACCAGCTGGAAGCCGAGGCCCTTCCACTCGAACGTGGTCTCGGTCAGCACCGCGCCGCCCAGGAGCAGCGCGATCTGCAGGCCGATGACGGTGATGATCGGGATGAGCGCCGGCCGGTAGGCGTGCTTGCGCAGCAGCCGGGACTCGCGCACACCGCGCGAGCGGGCGGCGTCGACATAGTCGGTGGAGAGCGTCCCGATCACGTTGGTGCGCACCAGCCGGAGGAAGACCCCGGCGGTGAGCAGGCCGAGCGCGATGGCCGGGAGGATGGCGTGCAGCAGGACGTCGCCGATGACGGCCGGGTCGCCGGTCTGGAACGCGTCGATGAGGTAGATGCCCGTCTTGTTGTCGAGCGTCTGCATCTCGAGCTCGGAGCTGGTGGACGCACGGCCGGAGACCGGGAGCCAGCCCAGCCAGATCGAGAACACCAGCTTCAGCACGAGGCCGACGAAGAACACCGGCGTCGCGTAGCAGAGGATCGCGAGCACGCGGAGGGTCGCATCCTGGGCCTTGTCACGGAAGTACGCGGCCATGAGCCCGAACGGGATGCCGACGATGAACGCGACGACGAGCGCGTAGAACGCGAGCTCCAGCGTGGCGGCGCCGTACGTCAGCAGGACCTGCGTGACGGGCTGGTTGTCGGTGAAGGTGGTGCCGAAGTCGCCGCGGAGGATCTGCCCGAGGTACTCGAAGTACTGGACGAGGATCGGCCGGTCGTAGCCGGCCTCGTGGACCCGCTGCGCCAGCTGCGCCGGAGGCAGCTTGCCGCCGAGGGCCGCGGTGATCGGGTCGCCCGTCGACCGCATCAGGAAGAAGACGGTGGTGACGAGGATGAAGATGGTGGGAATGATGAGGACGGCGCGCACCAGGATGTAGCGGCCGAGGCCGCCTCCCGATCGCCGCTTCGCCTTCGTCCGGTCGGGACCCGGGGCGGTCCCGGCCGCCGGAGCGCTGACAGTCGCTGTCATGGAAGCCAATCGTGGTGGTTCGTGGAAAGGGGGCGGCTCGCTCCGTGAGCGAGCCACCCCCCGGTTCGGCTCAGAGCTGGTGGCTCAGGGCCGCGTTACTTCGAGAGCGCCGCGTAGCGGAACTTGAAGGACGGGTCGAGCGTCTTGTCGGCGCCGGAGACGCCCTTCGCGACGATCGCGACCTGCGAGCCCTGCAGCAGCGGCAGCGTGCTGAGGTCCGCCCCGACCTTGGCCTGGATCTCCTCGATCAGCTTGGTGCGCTCGGCCTTGTCGGTCGTGCCCGCCTGCTGGGCGATGAGGTCCTGGACTTCCGGGTTGTCGTAGTGGTTCGCCAGGAAGTTGTCCTTGATGAAGAACGGGGACAGGTAGTTGTCGGCGTCCGAGTAGTCCGGGAACCAGCCGAGCTGGTACGCGGGGTAGACGTCGGCGGTGCGGTCCTTCGAGTACTGCACCCACTCGGTGGACTGCAGGTTCACCTTGAACAGGCCGCCGTTCTCCAGCTGCTCCTTGACCAGCGCGTACTCGTCACCGGAGGACGGGCCGTAGTGGTCGGGGTTGTACTGGAGGTTCAGCGACACCGGGGTGGTGACACCGGCCGCCTGCAGGGCCTGCTTGGCCTTGTCGAGGCTCGGTCCGCCGTTGCCGTCGCCGTAGAGGTCCTTGAGCACCGTGGTGGCGCCGGTCAGGCCGTCCGGGACGAACGAGTACAGCGGGGTGTAGGTGCCCTTGTAGACCTGGTCCGCGATCGCCGCGCGGTCGACCAGGTCGGCGGCCGCCTGGCGCACCGCGAGGGCCTTCTTCGCGTCGGCCTCCGGGGTGGTCGCGCCGAACGGCTGGGTGTTGAAGTTGAACACGATGTAGCGGATCTCGCCACCCGGGCCCTTGACGACCTTCACCTTGTTGTTGCCCTCGAGGCTCGCGATGTCCGTGGCCGAGAGGCTGCGGTAGGCGACGTCGATGGCGGTCTTCTGGATGTCGAGCTTGAGGTTCGACGACTCCGCGTAGTACTTGACGTTGACCTTGTCGGTCGCCGGCTTGCCGAGGAGGCCCTTGTAGCCCGAGTAGGCCTTGTAGGCGATCAGGTTGTTGAAGTCGTAGCTCGTGATGTCGTACTGGCCGGCGAACGGGTGGCCCTTGACGATGGTGTTGTCGGGCGTGACCTTGTCGGCCGAGAAGACCTGCTCGTCGACGATCGGACCGGCGGGGCTGGAGAGCACCTGCGGGAAGGTCTGGTCGTTCGGCACCTTGAGCTTGAACACGACGGTCGTCTTGTCCGGAGCCGAGACGCTGTCCAGGTTGGCCAGCAGCGATGCCGGGCCGTTGGGGTCGTTGATCTTGATCTGGCGGTCGAAGGTGAACTTCACGTCCGACGAGGTCAGGTCGTGGCCGTTCGCGAACTTCAGGCCCGGCTTGAGCTTGACCGTGTACTCGGTCGGCGAGGTGAAGTCCGCGCTCTCGGCGATGTCCGGCTTGACGTCGGGGCTGCCGTACGGGGTGTTCAGGAGGAACGGGTACACCTGGTTCATCACGGCGAAGGAGCCGTTGTCGTAGGAACCGGCGGGGTCGATCGACGTGATCTTGTCGGTGGTGCCGATGGTGATGGCGCCACCGCCGCCGCCCGAGCCGTTGTTGCTCCCGTCGCAGCCGGCGAGCACCAGTGCCGCGGCCGCGAACGCGGCGGATACGGCGAGCAGGCGCCGACCGCCGTTGTGTGCGGATGTCATATCCGAATACCTCTTCCTGGTGTGGGATGCGGAGCGGCGTCGTCGCAGGCGTGCGGGATCGCCGTTCGCGTGAGAACTTTCCTAGCACGGAATGCTCGTTGTTCCTGCATTCGGATGCGGATCCGGGCGCGATCTTTACACGGACGCAACAAAAGAGCGCTTATGCCGGCATTCATCAGCGGATTCCGCAGACGGCCGTTCCGCGCGGCTATTCGCCGCGCAGGCGGCGCCGCTCGGTCTCGATCGCGACCATGGCGAGCGAGATCTGGCGCCGCAGCTCCGGGTCCTCCGTACGGCCCAGGCGCGACGTCAGCTCCGCCTTCTCCCGCAGCAGATCGCGGTCGATCAGGCCGTCGACGATGGACCGCGCATACGGGCCGGGGTCGCCGCCCTGCGGGAGCTCGGCCACCGCCAGGGCGTTCACCGTCGGCGCGTACGCCTGCGGGACCTCGGCGAGCACGCGGTCCACCCATCCCGGCTGTTCGAGGGTCGCGAGCTGGCTGGCGATCGCGTCGCGCACGACGGCGTGGGTGGGATTCACGAACGGGACCTGGACGGCGCGGGCTGCGCGATCGCGGCCCACCTCGCCCGGGAGCTGCAGCAGCACCATGAGGCTCTCCCGCTCGGTCCGCTGCGTCGGGTCGGTGAGATCGGCCTGCGCCAGAGGGCGCGGCTGCTCCGCGGCGCCGGACCCGCCGTCGCCGGCATACGAGCGGCCGCGGCTGTCGTCGCGGGAGCCGTCGCGCGACCCTGACCCCCGCTGGGCGGCGCGGACGGCGCGGATCGCATCCTGCAGGTCAGCGCCGGAGAGCCGTGCGAGCTCGCGCGTGTAGCCGTTCTGGGAGGCGGGGTCGCGGATCGTCGCGACGATCGGAGCCCCCGCGCGCAGCGCCGCGGCGCGGCCCTCGACCGAGTCGAGGTCGAACCGCTCGACCGTGCGGCGGATCATGAACTCGAACATCGGCTTGCGCGCGTCGATCATCCGGCGCACCGCCACATCCCCCTGGGCCAGTCGCAGGTCGCAGGGGTCGAGGCCGTCCGGCCCGACGGCGACGTAGGTCTGCGCGGAGAACCGCTGCTCCTCGCCGAACGCCCGCGATGCGGCCTTCTGCCCTGCGGCATCCGGGTCGAAGGTGAAGATGACGGAACCCTGGCTGTTGTCGTCGCCCATCACCCGGCGGATGACCTTGATGTGGTCGACGCCGAAGGAGGTGCCGCAGGTGGCGACGGCCGTCGTGATGCCGGCCAGATGGCAGGCCATGACGTCGGTGTAGCCCTCGACCACCACGACCTGGTCCTGTCGCGAGATGTCGCGCTTGGCGAGATCCAGGCCGTAGAGCACCTGCGCCTTCTTGTACACGGGCGTCTCGGGGGTGTTCAGGTACTTGGGGCCCTTGTCGTCGTCGAGCAGGCGGCGGGCTCCGAATCCGATCGTCTGCCCGGTGACGTCGCGGATGGGCCAGATCAGCCGGCCGCGGAACCGGTCGTAGACGCCGCGGTCGCCCTGGGTGACCAGACCGGCCGTCAGCAGCTCCTCCTGGCTGAAGCCCTTCCCGCGCAGGTGCTTGGTCAGCTCGTCCCAGCTCTTCGGGGCGAATCCGACACCGAAGTGCGCGGCGGCCGCAGCGTCGAAGCCGCGCTCGCCGAGGAAGCGGCGGCCGGGGTCGGCGTCCGGAGCGGACAGCCGGTCGCGGAAGAACTCCTCCGCCGCGGCGTTCGCCGCGAGCAGGCGGGCCCGGTTGCCGGAGTTCTCGGACGGACCGCCGCCGCCCTCCTCGTAGTGGAGCTGGTAGCCGATGCGGGCCGCGAGCCGCTCGACCGCGTCGGTGAACGAGACGTGGTCCATCTTGAGCAGGAACTCGTAGACGTCGCCGCCCTCGCCGCAGCCGAAGCAGTGGTAGCGGCCGACCCCCGGCCGCACGTAGAAGCTGGGGCTCTTCTCGTCGTGGAACGGGCAGAGCCCCTTGAGCGCGCCGACGCCGCCGGTCTTCAAGCTGACGTAGTCGCCGACGATGTCGCCGATGTTGGTGCGGGCTTTGACCTCTTCGATGTCACTCTGTCGAATCCGGCCGGCCATGCTCTCGATTCTAGTGAGCCGGACCGACGCTCCGGCCCGAACGGCGAAACCCGACGCCGACCATCATCCGGCGGCGATCATCCGACGACGATCGAGCGGGCGATTCGCCCGAGGACGGGATCACTCCCCCGGCGGACGGCGACGCCGCGTGTTCTGGGCGATCTCGATGATGGCGCAGAACACTTCGATGCCCACGCGCAGCAGCAGCACGCTCAGCATGGCCCCGACCAGGGTGATGAGCACCCCGAACAGGAACACGAATGCGCCGATCGGCGCGTGCGTCGCGATCGCGGACGTGAGCGAGTTGGCGAAGCCGACGATGATGCCGAGCGCGATGAGCACCAGGCCGACGACGTACACCGGACCGGCGAGCTTGCGCGTGACGTAGTTGGTGAACGTGAAATCGAACAGCGACGAGAAGAACCGGGAGTCGTCGAGCCGGTCGGCGAGGGAGCCGACCGTGCGGCCTCGGCCCGCCTGCTGGGCGGCGGTGGGGCCGGCAGCGGGGTCGCCGGGTGCGGCGTCGGGTGCGGTCGGTGCCGTTTCGTCGACAGGAGCGGATGCGTCGGCGGCGGGCGGCGCGGGTGCCTCGGACGGCGCAGCCGGCGATCCAGCAGCGCCGGTGGCCTGGACGTCCGTCGCAGCTGCCTTTGTCGTGTCCACAGCGGCCTCCTGATTCGTGTCGGTCGTGTCGGCGGCGATCCGCTCGGTCGGGGCATCAGCGGATGCGACCGCGGCGCCGGCGGGCGCCTCCGCCACCGTGTCGGCGGTCGCGGGACGCGCGTAGAGCTCCTCGGCGGTCGGGAGACGCTTGGTCTCCGCGGCTCCGGATGTGTCGGTGCTGTCGGTGCTCGGCGTACCCTCGGCAGTCTCCTCGATCAGCGGTTCGGCCGGCGAGGTGGAGGTGTCGCGCGCCGATGTGCTCCGGCTCCTGCCCGCGCCCGTGGTGCGCGCCAGCGGCTCGCGGGCGCCGAGGGTCGCGTCCATGATGTCGGGAGCCTCGCCCTCTGGCGCGATCGGCGCGGACTTCGCCGTCGTCCGGCGGGTCCGCGAAGTGGTGGGCTTCTTGGCAGCGGGCGTTCGTGCGGTCGAACCCGCGGAGCGCCCGGTCGCCGCGGCGGTCGATTCACTCGGCTCAGCGGCCGGACTGGCGCTGCCCGCGTTGCGCGCACCGGCCGATGTCGTCTTCGCCGGAGCGTCTTCGGCGGGTGTCGTCTTCGCCGGGGCCGCCTTACCCGCAGGAGACTTCGCCGGCGTCGAGGCCTTCGCCGCCGTCGAGGCCCTCGGGGTCGCCGAGGCCCTCGGGGTCGTCTTGGCCGAGGTCTTCGCCGCCCGGGCGGTGGAGGATCCGTTCGCCCGCGGCGTCCTGGCCGCACCCGCAGTCGCACCCCCGCGCGCCCTGGGCGTTGCGGTCCCGGCCCCTTCCGGAGGGGTGCCGGCCGTCTCCGGAGACTCCCCCTCTGCGGGGCGGTCGCCGTCGGACGGTGGTAGTGCGGTGCTCATTCGTCTCCTCCCGAAGCCTGACTCCCAGCATTCTGCACTGCGCCTCCGTATACAAGCCCGGCGCGCGGCGCATGGTGCCCTTCACAGCGGTTCCGCGCCGCTGCCCGCTCATGCGGCGTCAGTGCTGCACGAGACGCTCGTACCAGCTGAGAGCGGACTGGTCCGTGAGGCTGGCCACCTGGTCGACGACGACGCGTCTGCGCTCCTCGTCCGTGCCGGCCGCGCGCCAGTCCTCGGCGAATCCCGGATCAAGCTCCGCCGGACCGCGCTGGTAGAGCAGGTCGGCGAGCGTTGTCAGGATCTGACGCTGCTGTGCATAGATCGGCTGCCGCGTGTTGCGCGACATCACGAAGGTCGCGACGATGCCCTTCAGCACCGCGATCTCGGCCTGGATTCCCGTCGGGACGACGACGTCGGCGCCGAACCGGATGAGGTCGACGCGGCCCGCGGCCTCCTTGGTCGCGTGGACGGCGGCGTGGGCGAAGCGGCCGATCAGCTGGCTGGTGAGGTTCTTCAGCCGGGCCTGCGACCGGCGCGAACCGTCCCAGCCGTCGAGCCAGATGTCCATGCTGTCGAGGCGGTCGAACGCCTCGATGAGCTCCTGGTGGCTCACCTCGCCGCCGATCCACTCGTGCATGGACTGGACGAGGTCTTCGTGATCGACCCGGCTGCCGAGCGCTGCGACGTCGATGTAGCCGTTGACCACGGCGTCCTCGAAGTCGTGCACCGAATAGGCGATGTCGTCGGAGAGGTCCATGACCTGGGCCTCGATGCAGCGCTGGCGCTCGGGAGCGCCCTGGCGCATCCACTCGAAGACGGCGCGGTCGTCGGCGTAGAAGCCGAACTTGGCCCGCCCGCTCGGATCGGCGACGGAGGACGCCGCAGGCCACGGATACTTGCAGCTCGCGTCGAGGCTGGCGCGTGTCAGGTTGAGCCCGTACGGCCGGCCGTCCCGCCCGAACACCTTCGGCTCGAGCCGGCTGAGCAGCCGCAGCGTCTGCGCGTTGCCCTCGAAGCCGCCGATGTCGTCGGCCCAGGAGTTGAGCGCGCGTTCGCCGTTGTGGCCGAAGGGCGGATGCCCGATGTCGTGGGCGAGGCAGGCGGTGTCGACGATGTCGGGGTCGAGGCCGAGGCTGTTGGCGAGCTCGCGGCCGACCTGCGCGACCTCGAGCGAGTGGGTCAGCCGGTTGCGCGCGAAGTCGAGCCCGGCCGTCGGGCTGAGCACCTGGGTCTTCGCCGCGAGACGGCGGAGCGCGCTGGAGTGCAGCAGACGGGCCCGGTCGCGGGCGAAGTCGCTGCGCCGGTTCGAGTGCTGCTCGGGCAGCCAGCGCTCCCGGTCGTGCTCGGAATACCCGTCTTCTGCGGAGGCCTCCGCGGTCGGCACGGCGGGTGCGCCCGTGCTCGCTGCCACGTCATCCACCACTGTTGTGCACCTCCGCGTCGGCGACCTCGGCGCGCTGCGCACCGTCGAGCTCGCGGCTCTGCAGCCAGCCGTCCGGCAGAGCGGGCCGCTTCGGCGAGCCGGCCCGGCCGCGCTGACCCTCGGCCGCTTCGCCCGGGTACTCCTGGTCGGCATCGAGCGTGGCGAGCAGTTCGTCGAGGTGCTCCAGCGTGTCGACGGTCGCGAGGCTCGCGCGCAGGTCGCCGCCGACCGGGTAGCCCTTGAAGTACCAGGCGACGTGCTTGCGGATGTCGCGGCAGCCGCGCTCCTCGCTGTCGAAGAACTCGACGAGCAGCTCCGCGTGGCGCCGGAAGGTCTGGGCCACCTGGCCGAGCGTCGGGTGGGCCTGCGCCGCCTGCGCCTCCGCCTCGGAGATCTCGCCTGCGCGCGCGCGGAAGGCGGCGGCGAGATCGCCGAACAGCCAGGGCCGCCCGAGGCAGCCGCGGCCGACCACGACGCCGTCGCAGCCCGTCTCCTCCACCATCCGGATCGCGTCGGCGGCCGACCAGATGTCGCCGTTGCCGAGCACCGGCGTCGAGGTCACCGTCTCCTTGAGCTTCGCGATCGCCGACCAGTCGGCGTGGCCGGAGTAGAACTCCGCCGCCGTGCGGGCGTGCAGCGCCATCGAGGCGACGCCCGCCCCTTCGGCGATGCGCCCTGCCTCCAGGTAGGTCAGATGGTCGCTGTCGATGCCCTTGCGCATCTTGATCGTGAGCGGGATGTCGCCGGCAGCCTGCACGGCGCCCTCGACGATCTCGCGGAACAGCCCGAGCTTCCAGGGAAGCGCGGCGCCGCCGCCTTTGCGGGTGACCTTGGGCACCGGGCAGCCGAAGTTGAGGTCGATGTGGTCGGCGCGGTCTTCGGCGACGAGCATCGTCACCGCTTCGCGCACAGTCACCGGGTCGACCCCGTAGAGCTGGATGGAGCGCGGAGTCTCCGACTCGTGGTGCGTGATGAGGCGCAGCGACTCCGGGGTGCGTTCGACGAGCGCGCGCGACGTGATCATCTCGCTGACGTAGAGACCGGCGCCGAACTCGCGGCAGAGACGGCGGAACGCCGTGTTGGTGATCCCGGCCATCGGCGCGAGGACGACCGGCACGTCGAGCCCCAGCGGACCGATGGTCAGCTGAGGCGCGTGGCTTAGGGTGGCAGTGGTAGACATCTCACTCGATTCTCCCAGAAAGCGTGCTGAGCTATGGCCGAGAGCCCCGAATCCGTGGACAACTCCCCCGTTGGCGAAACTGTGAGCACCGGACGGGAGCGCGTCTCCGTCGACGCGCGGGCCCGCGGCATCGACGTCGACATCGTGGAGCGTCCCGCCGCACGGAGCCTCGAGGAGGCCGCAGAGCTGCTCGGCATCCAGCCGGGCGACATCGTCAAGACCCTCGTGGTGAAGCGCAGCGACGACACCTTCGTGTTCGCACTCGTGCCCGGCGGGCGCAAGATCGCGTGGCCAAAGCTGCGCTCCGTGCTGCAGGTCAACAAGCTCCAGCTCCCGGACGCCTCGGTCGCGTTCGCGGCCACCGGTTACGAGCGCGGCACCATCACCCCGTTCGGCAGCACGACCGCCTGGCCCGTCATCGCCGACGCCACCATCCCCGGCCGCCGGGTCTCCATGGGCGCAGGCGAGCACGGCTACTCCCTCTTCGTCGACGCGGACGCCCTCATCGCCGGCTTCGACGCGACCGTCGCCGACATCACCGACCCCGAGTAACCCTGGTTGACGCAACACGCCGTTGCGGCCAGGGCTGAGACGGCGTGTTGCGTCAACCAGGTGGGTGGGCTGTGGAGAGTTCCGGACGCCGGGGACCGGCCGCTGACAGCATGACGTCATGCACGACCTCCAACTCGGCGACAACTTCTCGACCTGGGACGCTCGCGTCGCGGGCGTCTCGCGATCGCGCCTGCGCCGATCGGACCTGCTGAAGCCGCACCATGGCGTCAGGGCCATGACTCCGGCCACGGATCTGATCGATCGGTGTCGCGCTTTCCTGCCCGCCATGGGCCCCCGGATGCTCTTCAGCCATGTGACGGCAGCACTGTTGCACGGGCTCCCTCTGCCGGCCGCGATGACGGATGCCGACCCCCTGCATGTGTCGGCGCGAGCGCCGATGCGCGCTCCTCGCCACGTCGGAGTACGAGGTCACCAGACTCGCCAGCCGGATGACGCGATCGTGTCATTGCACGGACTCCCCGTCTCCTCTCCGGTCGAGACCTGGTGTCAGATGGCGTCCGTGCTGCAGGAGCGCGACCTGGTCGTGCTCGGCGATGCGCTGCTGGCGAAGCGGAACCCGCTCGCGACGGTGGACGATCTCGTCCTCGCCGTGGATGCGAGCCCCTGTCGGCCGGGGATACGCCGGCTCCGCTCGGCGACGTCGCGGGTGCGGCCGCGCACCGAGTCTCCGATGGAGACGATCCTTCGCCTCGCCATCGTCGACGCCGGGCTTCCCGAGCCCGCGGTCGATTACCGGATCCTCGGGGCGAACGGGGAGGCCGCCGCGCACGGCGACCTGGTATTTCCGAGCGCTCGCGTCGTCGTGGAGTACGACGGCGACCACCACCGGACGGATGCGCGGCAGTACTACATCGACGTGGATCGTCTGTGGCGCATCCGCTCGCTCGGATGGGAGGTCGTGCGGATCAACAAATCCCACATGTCCAGCAACGCCGTGGAGGCAATCCGCCGTATCCGGCTCGCCCTGGCATCCACATGACACGACTCGCCGTCGCGGATCACGCTCCGACGGCGTGTTGCGTCAACAAGATCACGGGAGGACGCAGGTGTCGCCCTCGCAGAGGGCGGCGTCGCCGCCCAGCGGGATGAGCGTGGGGCGCGCAGGGGTCGCGGCCGCCGCGGCCGGGGCGGCGGCCGGCTCCGCGCCGGTCACGCGGTCACCGCCGCGCGCTCCGACCAGACCTGCTCGAGCACCTGCGCGAAGGTCTGCGCGTCCTGCGCACCCGACACGCCGTACTTCCCGTCGATGACGAAGAACGGGACGCCGTTGATGCCGTACTCGCCGGCCGTCGCCTGGTCGGCGCGCACGTCCTCCAAGTACTGCTCCGATTCGAGAGCCTGGAGGGCCGCCTCCCGGTCCAGGCCAACCTCGGCCGCCAGATCGGCGAGGTCGGCGATGCGACCGACGTGACGCCCCTCGACGAAGTACGCGCGGAACAGGCGCTCGGCCAGCTCCAGCTGCTTGCCGTTCGCCTTGGCGAAGTGCAGCAGCTCATGGGCCTTGACGGTGTTGGTGTGCTTGAGGTGGTCGAAGTCGTAGTCGAGCCCGACCGACGAGGCGATGCCCGTCACGCGCTCCAGCATCTGCTCCACCTGCTCGGCGGGGAGACCCTTGTGGCCGGAGAGGAAGTCGATCTCGCTTCCGTCGAAGTCGACGGGCGTGTCCGGGGACAGTTCGAAGGAGTGGTACTCGACTTCGACGTCGCGTCCGTCGCCCGCGCCGGCGAACAGGCCGCTCCCTGCCTCGAACTTCCGCTTCCCGATGTAGCACCAGGGGCACGCGATGTCGGACCAGATGTCGATCTTGATGGGTTCGCTCACCTCAGAGGCAACGCGCACGCCGCTGCGGTCTATTCCGCGGTGGATGCGGATTCGGCCGTCGGGGCGTCCACCGCCCCGCCGAACCGGCGGTTGCGGCGCAGGTACAGCTCCACCGCATCCCACAGATCGGTGCGGCTGAAGTCCGGCCAGAGCGTGTCGAGGAACACCATCTCGGCGTACGCGCTCTGCCACAGCAGGAAATTGCTGGTGCGCTGCTCCCCCGAGCTCCGCACGAAGAGGTCGACGTCCGGCATGTCCGGCAGGTAGAGGTGACGCTGGATGGTCTTCTCGCTCACCGCGGACGGCCGCATCCGCCCGGCCGCCACCTCGTCGGCGATCGAGCGCACGGCGTCGGCGATCTCCGTCCGGCCGCCGTAGTTGACGCACATCGTCAGCGTCAGCACGTCGTTGCCCGCAGTCAGCTGCTCGGCGAACTGCAGCTCCTTGATGACCGACGACCACAGCCGCGGCTTCCGCCCCGCCCAGCGCACCCGCACGCCCCACTCGTTGAGCTGGTCGCGGCGGCGGTGCAGGACGTCCCGGTTGAATCCCATCAGGAAGCGCACCTCGTCGGGCGACCGCTTCCAGTTCTCGGTCGAGAACGCGTAGACGCTCAAATGCTTGATGCCCGCCTGGATGGCGCCGGCCACCACATCCAGCAGCGCGGCCTCCCCCGCCCGGTGCCCTTCGATGCGCGTGAGGCCCCGGCGGTTCGCCCAGCGGCCGTTGCCGTCCATGACGATCGCGACGTGCGACGGCACGCTCCCGGCCGGGAACGCGGGCGGATACACGCCGGTCCAGTCGAGCGGGCGGTACTCGACCGCGTCCTTGTGCGTGTACGGCTTGGGGCTCATCCACTCGCCTTCTGGTCGTGCTGAACGTGCTGGAGCGAGCGCAGCCCGCGTTCGAGATGCCACTGGGTGTACGCGGCGACGACGCCGTTCGCCCGGTTCCGCGTGATGTCGGGCGCCGCCTCCGCCGCCTCCCAGTCGCCCGACAGCAGTGCGCCGAGCAGGGCGATCGTGTCGGCGTCGACCTTGGGGGCTCCCTGCGGAGCGCAGTCCGCGCAGACCACCCCGCCGAGCTGGACGACGACGGACGTGTGCGGGCCGGGCGCGCCGCAGCGCGAGCAGTCCTGGAAACTGGGCGCCCATCCGGCGAGGGACAGCGCGCGGAGCAGGTAGGAGTCGAGGGTCAGGCCTGCGCCGTGCTCCCGCCGGGAGAGCGACCGCAACGCGCCGACGAGCAGGAGGTACTGCTGGATGGACGGCTCGGCGTCCGTCAGCCGGTCTGCCGTCTCGACCATGGCATTCGCCGCGGTGTAGCTGGCGTAGTCGTCGGCGATGAGCGCTCCGTACGCGCCCAGAGTCTCGGCCTGCGTGATCACGTCGAGGCTGCGCCCCTCGTAGAGCTGGACGTCGGCCACCATGAACGGCTCCAGCCGGGATCCGAACCGGGAGGCCGTGCGCCGCACGCCTTTCGCGACCGCACGGATCTTGCCGTGCTGCCTGCTGAGCATGGTGACGATGCGGTCGGCTTCGCCCAGCTTGTGGGTTCGGAGCACGACGGCTTCATCACGGTAGACAGGCACACTCCAGTATCGCGCGCCCGGCTGACAGTGCGGCGGATGCGGCGGGCGCGGCACTTACGGTTACCTCGGTCGCAGGCTCCCTCGGCGCTGGGGTCGCGGCATCGCTCCGCGCTGCCCCTGAGCTCCACCGCGCGCGCGTGATACACATGGGGGGTGACCACGACCCCCGTCGACATCGGCGCCCTGTCGATCCCGCTGTGGGGCGACCTCATCGCCGTCGGCGTTGGCAGTCTGCAGGGCGCGATGTTCGCCTCCGGCTTCCGCGACCGCCGGCTCGATCTGCTCGGCGTCGCCATCATCGGCGTCGCCACGGGCGTCGGCGGCGGACTCCTCCGCGACATCCTGCTCAACGTCACCCCGGTCGCCCTGCAGTCGAACTGGTACCTGCCGATCACCGTGGTCGCGGCGCTGCTCGGGATGCTGCTGGTGCGGCTCTTCCGCCGGCTCGATCCCCTGATCACCTTCCTCGACGCGTTGACGATCGGGCTGTTCGGCGCGATCGGCGCCAGCAAGGCGCTGTCGCTCGGTCTGCCCGAGGTGCCTGCGGTCTTCGTCGGGGTCGTCTCGGCAGTGGGCGGCTCGATCCTCCGCGACATGCTGCTGAACCTCCCGATCGCGCTGATGCACGTCGGCTCGCTGTACGCGGTCGCGGCGGGAGCCGGGACGATCGTCCTGGTGGTGATGGTCGACGTCGGCGTCCCGCTGATCCCGTCGGCGGTCGTCTGCGTCGTGGTGACGCTCGTGATCCGGCTGCTGGCCGTCCGTTTCGGCTGGAGTCTGCCGGAGCAGCGCGAGCTGGGCCGGATCCCCCGGATGCGGTGGCCACGGTTCACCCGCCGTCAGACCGCGGCACAGACGGACGAGCGCACCGAGACCGGCGCGATCCCGCGCTACCGCATCGACAAGGGCGACTGAACGCCCCTCCTCCTCCCGCGATTTGGCGCAAATCTCGGGAATCGGGGCGTCTTTCGCGCGATGTGGCGCAAATCTCACGGACCCGGATGCGACGGAACCCGACATCCGGTGCGGATGTCGGGTTCCGTGAGGACGCGCGTCAGGCGGAGACGAGCTCCTGAGCCTCGTGACCAGCGGTCGAACGCACCGCGCGGTTCACCGCGGACACGACCGCCTTGAACGACGCCGTCGTGGTGTCCGCGTCGATGCCGACGCCCCAGCGGCGCTGGCCGTCCACATCCACCTCGACGTAGGCCGCCGCGAGGGCGGACTCGCTCGCCGACAGCGTGTGCTGCGAGTAGTCGTACAGGTGGGCGTCGACGCCGTGCTGGTGCAGGATGTCGAAGAAGGCCGCGATCGGACCGTTGCCCTCACCGGTGGCCTTCGAGACGGTGTCCCCGTCGCGCAGGGTCACCGTGAGCACCACATGCTCGCCCGTCTCGTTCGAGGTCGTCGTGCTGCCCAGCTCGAAGCGGCCCCACTTGGCGTCCGGGTCGGAGGCCGGCGCGGGCAGGTACTCGTCCTGGAACACGGCCCAGATCTGGTCGCTCGTGACCTCGCCGCCTTCGGCGTCCGTCTTCGCCTGAACGACTCCGGAGAACTCGATCTGCAGCTTGCGCGGCAGGTCGAGCGAGTGGTCCGTCTTCAGCAGGTAGGCGACGCCGCCCTTGCCGGACTGCGAGTTGACGCGGATGACGGCCTCGTAGCTGCGGCCCAGGTCCTTCGGGTCCACCGGCAGGTACGGCACGGCCCAGACCAGGTCGTCGACCGGCGTGCCGGTGCGCTCAGCTTCGGCCTCCATGGCCTCGAAGCCCTTCTTGATGGCGTCCTGGTGCGATCCGCTGAACGCGGTGAAGACCAGGTCGCCGCCCCACGGGCTGCGCTCGCCGACGGGCAGCTGGTTGCAGTGCTCGACGGTGCGCTTGATCTGGTCGATGTCGCTGAAGTCGATCTGCGGGTCGATGCCCTGCGTGAACAGGTTGACGCCCAGGGTGACCAGGTCGACGTTGCCGGTGCGCTCGCCGTTGCCGAACAGGCACCCCTCGATGCGGTCCGCTCCGGCCATGTACCCGAGCTCGGCGGCGGCCACGGCCGTGCCGCGGTCGTTGTGCGGGTGGAGCGACAGGATGACGTTCTCGCGGTGGTTCAGGTGCCGCGACATCCACTCGATCGAGTCGGCGTAGACGTTGGGCGTCGCCATCTCGACCGTCGCCGGCAGGTTGATGATGACCTTCCGCTCCGGCGTCGGCTCGAACACCTCCAGCACCTGGTTGCAGATGTCGGCCGCGAACTCCAGCTCGGTGCCGGTGTAGCTCTCGGGCGAGTATTCGTAGTAGATGGTCGTTCCGGGCACCAGCTCTTCGAACTGGCGGCAGAGCCGCGCGCCGTTCAGCGCGATGTCGATGATGCCCTGCTGGTCGGTGCGGAACACCACGTCCCGCTGCAGGATGCTCGTGGAGTTGTAGAGGTGGACGATGGCCTGCTTCGCCCCGACCAGCGACTCGTACGTGCGCTTGATCAGGTGCTCGCGCGACTGCGTCAGCACCTGGATCGTCACGTCGTCCGGGATGGCGCCCTCTTCGATCAGGCTGCGCACGAAGTCGAAGTCGGTCTGGCTCGCGGACGGGAAGCCGACCTCGATCTCCTTGTAGCCCAGCCGCACCAGCAGGTCGAACATGATGCGCTTGCGCTCGGGGCTCATCGGGTCGATGAGCGCCTGGTTGCCGTCCCGCAGGTCGACGGCGCACCAGCGGGGCGCCTGGGTGATGCGCTTCGACGGCCAGGTGCGGTCCGGCAGGTCGACGCGGATCTGCTCGTGGAACGGCCGGTATCGGTGGATCGGCATGGCGCTCGGCGCCTGTGTGTTCTTCATGGTCTTCAGGAATCCTCTGCTCGTGTGGTGTGGAGAGCCGACGACGAACTCCGCGACGAGTGAGGCCCGGATCTAGGACTCGTCGCGGCAGCTAAGGAGGAGCAGACCGTACACAGGGTCGAGGGTACCACGCGCGGCTCAGCCGCGCCCCCGAACGAACGTCGCGGCCTGCCGGACGGACAGCTCCGGCAGGTACGCGCGCACCAGCGCGATGCCGATCGCGGGCAGCGCGACCGGATCCGGATAGGCCATGATCAGCGGGTGAAGCTCCGGCTGGAACTTCTGCTTGAACTTGAGCAGCGACCGGAAACCGTACACCGGCTCGAGGGAGGAGCTGAGGTAGCCGAGCACCCGGTCCATCGTGTCCTTGCCGCCGTCCGGGGTGGCCGCGGTGTGGGCGAGCGGCGCGGCGGAGAGCGACATGAACTCGATGCCGTCGTCCTTCATCCGTGTCGCGGCCTCGGCGATGAGGAACTCCATCACGCCGTTGATGCTGTCGGGGCGCCTCCGCATGAAGTCGAGCGTCCAGCCGACGACCACACCGGCGCGGTAGCTCGGCAGCCAGCTGGTGACGGCCTCGATCCGGCCGTTCTCGTCCACCGCCAGCATCAGCCGCACCTCCGGGTCGCGGAGCTCGTCGAGCCCGCCGAGGGTGAACCCCATCTCCGGGAGGTCCTTCTCGGCCACCCACTGCTCGGAGATGTCGGACAGCTGGACGGCCGACGTGAGCGGGAGGGCGGCGAACGTCGTCCACTCCGCCCGGATGCCCGCACGCTGGGCACGGTTGATCGACGACCGGACGTCCTGCCACTTCTTGCCCGTCGTCGCCCACAGCTGCGGACGGATGACGGTCTCCTCCGCGACGGTCATCGTGGACCAGCCGAGGCGTTCGAACAGGGACGTGTAGCGCGCCTCCACGCTGTAGAACACCGGGATCCAGCCGTTGTCGTCGCAGAAGCGCGCGAAGCCCTGGATGGCGCCGTCGTGCGGGCCGAGCGCTCCGAAGGGCCCGCCCGTGGTCAGCGCGACGCGCCCCTCCACCCGGTAGGCGATCGCGCCGCCGCCGATCGGGTCGAACCAGTACGAGTTGCCCGGCCACGTCGCCATGAAGGAGATCGCGTCGCCTCCGCCGCGGTGCAGCAGCTCGCGCACGTGCGCATCCTCCGTCGTGCCGCGCCGCCGGAGCCCGCGCCCGAGCATGGCGGGGATGGCACCGATGATGGCGACGAGCCAGAACACCGTTCCGATGTTGTGGTAGACGATGGTGGCGAGGGGGGTCGTCGGCAGGTACTGGACCGGCTCGCGCCGCAGGAAGCTCACCGGCACGAAGCGCTCGAGCACATCCGCCAGGAGGTCGCTGACGTCGATGGGACGCGTGAAGCCGGTGTCGCGCTGCAGCCACCCCACGAAGACGTAGATCGCGACCAGGCCGACACCGGTGCCGAGCAGCAGGAGCAGGTATCTCCGCACCGCCTTCGCCGACGGCATCACGGTGAAGTGACGGCGGAAGACCACGAGCAGCACCGCCATCGCGAGCGGCACGAGCGTCGACAGCGCGAGGATGAACGTGACCTCCCAGTACCGCGGCGACACCGACGGCCGGGCGGACGCGATGGGCAGGATGCCGTAGTACAGGGCGGAGAGCAGCGCGAGCAGTCCGTTCACGGCGACCGCGAGCCACACCGCGAACCGGCGTCCGCGGAGGAGCCCGTACGCCGCAACGAGCAGGACGAGCAGCGGGAGCACCGAGAGCAGCACCGGGCCGAGACCGTTGATCCGCTCCAGGGTCAGCTCGCGGAAGCACTCCCGGGTCACGGCGAACGCCTGGCAGCGCTCGACCACCGATGTCGCGCTCGGGGCCTCGTTGCTGAACAGCAGGCCGACCGGTGACAGCAGCCCGTACCGCGTCGAGCCGAGGAGTCCGATCACCGGTCCGACGGCGGTGATGGTCAGAGCGGAGGCGAGCAGCACCCGGACCTCGTGGTGCGAGCTGCGCAGCCATCCGCCCGTGACCTTCGTCTGCCGCAGCAGCGGACCGAGCGCGAGTCCGGTGAGCACGGCGAGCAGACGGTAGAGGTCCGACGGCATCCCGGAGTACAGGAGGTACATGATCGCGACGAGCAGCGTGATCACGCGGATGCGGCGCCGCCAGAGCGTCCCGGCGAACGCGCTCGCGGTCATGATCGTCCCGCCGATCGCCGTGAACGCGTCGAGCACGAGCAGTCCGTGGACGTTCCGCGCCCACAGCTCGCCGATGTCGTTCGCGGCCACCTGCACCAGCGCGCCGACGACGATGCCGACGGCGGCGGTGCCGAAGAACGCGAGGGCCGTGCGCCAGGTGCCCATCAGCCGTTCGGACACGCCGACCAGCAGGACGGTCAGCACCAGGACGACGATCAGCTCCAGCAGGTCGTCGGTGAAGAGCACGGCCGTGAACGGCGACCACCAGTGGCCGTCGAGCAGCTGAACGGCTCCGGCACCCAGCCAGCCGCGGAGCGGGCGGTGCGGCCCGCGCACGGGCCCGGTGATGAGCGCGAGCACGAGGATGAGCAGCGTCACCCCGGTCGTGAACGGGTGGCTCGCGATGAGGCGGCCGGCGCGCTGGGCGAGAGCGGCCGGTTTCACGACCCCAGCCCCAGCTGCCGCGCGATCGCCGGGAAGCCGTGCGCCAGCACGTAGCGCACCGTCTTCCAGTCGTGCGCCGTGCCCGGCGAACTGAGCAGCTCGGCGCGGATCCCCGCCCGCTGTGCGTCCTCGTACAGCGTGCGGGCGAACCCGGAGTACTTCGCGTCGTCGGCTCCTGCGCCGAAGACCATCACCGAGTCGCGATACGGCGTGTTCGCCTTCATCATCGCGGCCGGCTGCGCCTTCTCGTACGCCTGCTTCGAACCACCGAATCCCGTGCTGATGGTCAGTGCCTCATTCCCCAGTGTCGGTCCCAGCTCGCTCGACGACGCGAGCGCCGATCCGAACAGGTCCGGCCGCCCGCTCGCGAACTGCACCGCGCAGGTCGCCCCCTGCGAGTAGCCGAACACGCTCCATCCTGCCGGGTCACTGCTCACTCGCAGGTGAGAACGCACCCAATTCCGCACATCCGTCAGCAGATACGTCGCCGAGTTCCCGTAATCCGCGGAGTCGACGCACATCGGATTGCGACCGGGTCCCCCCAGCTGGTCGGCGGCGACCACGATCGGGGCGTAACCGTCGTGCTGGGCGGCGAATGCATCCATCGCCCGCGCCAGTCCCCCGGCGGTGAACATGTCGGCCGGGGCGCCCGGCTGGCCCGAGAGCGCGTACATCACCGGCAGCGCCGGCGGGTTCGCCGTCAACGCGACGGGCGGGAGGTAGACGACGGCCTTTCGGGCGGGGAACCGCGACTCGGTCGCCGGGATGCGGACGGTGCCGACCTCGCCCTTCGCCGGGAGCTCGCCCGCGGCGGCCGGAGTCGTGGTCGCCTTCCAGTCGGTCCCGGCAACGACCTCCCCCTTCTCCGCGTGCAGCTGGAGAGCGCCGTACGGCACCACCCCGAGCACGTCGTTGAGATCGCGGTACGCGCCGAAGTCCGCGTTGATGCCGCAGAAGGCCGCCGCGAGGAACACCGGGATGCTCACGATCGCGACCACCTTGCGCCACCAGCGGGAGCGGAACAGGTTCGCCACCGCGAGGCTGACGCCGCCGAAGCCGAGCGCGGTCCACAGCGTCGTCACCGGCGTCAGGGCGACGCCGAACACGTCGAAGACGTCGGTGACCAGCCACACCAGGAACCATCCGGCCAGGCCCCCGGCCAGCGCGGCGATCAGCCCGGCCAGGGTCCGGCGCCAGGTGGGCCGTGCGAGAAGGTAGAGCGCGAGGAGTGCCGCCACGACATCCAGCGTGATGAGGAACGGCGGCTTGTCGATCCTCAGCGTGTTCAGCCAGTTCAGGGAGGGATCCTCTCGGGGGCGGCCCGGGGAGCGGGACGGGGCGGACGCCTCATTATTCCGGTATCAGTTCATCGATAGCTGAAGCTCTGTGAGAGTTCAGGCAACCACCAGGGTGTGTCACTCCACGGCGAGGGCCGCGACGGGCGACACGCGGGTGGCCCGGCGGGTCGGCGCGAGCGCGGCGACCACGGCGAGGACAGCCGCCCCGAGGACGATCGCGGCCAGGAACGGCCAGGGAAGGACGGGCGCGAGGACGCCTCCGCCGGGGATCATCCCGAGCAGGGACTGCGCGCCGATCCAGCCGTAGACGGTTCCCAGCGCGAGCCCAGTCAGCACAGAGGCGACGGTCAGCTGCGCGCTTTCGGCGAGCACCATCCGACGCACCTGGGCGGCAGTGAAGCCGAGTGCCCGCAGGAGCCCGAGCTCCCGGCCCCTCTGCAGGACGCTCAGCGAGAGCGTGTTGACGACGCCGCACGCCGCGATCATCGCGGAGAATCCGACGAGGACGGTGAACACCGTCATCGTGCCGCCGATGATCTCGTCGGCCCCCTGGTACATCCCCGGCTCGTTCGCCTGGGCATCGCGGATCAACTGCTGCCAGGTGGATGCCGCGACGACGAACATCGTGATCAGCGTCACCCCGATGACGAGACCGATCGCGGTGCGGGAGCTCCGCTCGGGGTTGCGCACGGCATTGGCCGCGGCCAGACGTCCGGCGGCGCCGCGGCCGAGGAGCAGTCCGATCGCGCGCAGCACCGCCGGCAGGAAGAACGGCGCGGCCAGCACGATCCCCGTGAAGGAGAGGATGCCGCCGGGCAGCGCGACGAGCACACCGTAGGACGACAGCTGGGCGAGCGCCGCGCTGACGCGCACGAAGGTGCCCGTGCCGAGGAGCAACCCGAGGACCAGCAGGGCCGTTCCGGACAGGATGAGGACGAGCGACACCGCGAGCCGTCCGCGGCTGCGCACAGCGGCGGCGGGACGCTCCTGGGCGGCGCCCAGCGCCTGCACCGGCGTCACCGCGAGCACCCGGCGGCTGCCCACCCACGAGGCGAGCCAGGTGGTGAGCACGACCACCACCGCGGGAGGCACCATCAGGAGGCTGAGCACGGGGTACTGCGCCTCGGGCAGCACGCCGGTCATGACGAGCAGGCGCACCGCGAGCAGCGAGAGCACGGCGGCGGCCGCCCCGCCGACGGCGGCGCCGATCAGGCCGACCGCGAGACCCTCGCCGGCGACCGAGCGACGCTGGGCCCGGGCGCTGGAGCCGATCAGCCGCAGCAGGGCGATGGTGCGGGTGCGGCCGGCGATCACAGTGGCGAAGGTGTTCGTCGTGACGATGGCGCCGACGTAGACCGCGACCACGAAGAAGATGCCCGCGACGATCGCGAGGGCGAGCTGGACGCTGGCTCGCTCCCCCATCGACGATCCGCCGATGAACGCCGCCAGCACATCCACCCCGCCGACGAGGGCGACGCCGAAAGCCGAGCTGAGCGCTGCGACCAGGATGCCCGCGCGGTGGTCGCGCGCATTCGCCCGGAAGGCCGAGAAGGGCCGGCTCACGCGTGAGCCTCCATCCCGAGCATGAACGACGAGATCTCCTCGGCCGGCGACTGCGCGCGTTCGGCCGCGACCCGGCCGTCGGCCAGGAAGACGATGTGGTCGGCGTAGCTCGCCGCCACCGGGTCGTGGGTCACCATGGCGATGCTCTGCCCGAACGTCCGCGCGGCCTCCTGGAGCACCCCGAGCACCTCGCGGCCCGTCCGGGAGTCGAGGTTGCCGGTCGGCTCGTCCGCGAAGACGAGGTCGGGCCGCGTCGCGAGGGCGCGGACGATCGCCGCGCGCTGCTGCTGACCGCCGGACAGCTCGTGCGGTCGGTGGGTCAGGCGGCCGCCGAGGCCGAGGGTGTCGACCAGGTGGTCGATCCACTCGCTCTGCTCGCGGGTCGGCCGGCGGCCGTCGAGCTCGAACGGCAGCAGGATGTTGCCCCGCACGTCGAGGGTCGGCACGAGGTTGAAGGACTGGAAGACGAAGCCGATCCGACGGCGGCGCAGCAGGGTGAGCTCCGCATCCCCCATGTGCGTGATCTCGGTGTCGCCGAGGAACACGCGGCCGCCGGTCACGGAGTCGAGTCCGGCCATGACGTGCATGAGGGTCGACTTGCCGGAGCCGCTCGGCCCCATGACGGCCGTGAACCGGCCTGCCGGGATCCCTAAGGTGACGCCGTCGAGCGCGTTCACCCGGCCAGCGCCCGTGCCGTAGGTCTTCGTGGCCGCTTCGACGCGCGCCACCGTTTCTGTGAGAGTCAGCTCCATGCCCTCAACGCTAGGGACGCGTCTCCGCGCCCGGATCGGGCGGTGGAGCGATCCTGTGTCCTCCCTGAGGATGACGCGGGATGGCACCCGGGCGCGCCCGCGCGCTGCGGCGTCCCGGCCGGGAGCCGGCTATTCGGCCGCGGTCAGCCCGTGCTCGAAGGCGTAGACGACCATCTGCACGCGGTCGCGCAGCCCGAGCTTCGCGAGGATGCGCGAGATGTGCGTCTTGACCGTCGCCTCGCTCAGGAACTCCGACCCGGCGATCTCGGCGTTGCTCAGGCCGCGCGCGGCGAGAACGAAGATCTCGCGTTCCCGTGACGTCAGGGAGGCGAACTCCGGCGGTTCGGGACGCACCGGCTGCGCGGACGAGAAGTACTCGAACAGCTCCCGCGTCGCCCCCGCGGCGATCACGGCGCTGCCCGCGTGGACGGTCCGGATCGCGGCGAGCAGGAACTCGGGCTCCGCATCCTTCAGCACGAACCCGCTCGCGCCTCCGCGGATCGCCCGCGCCGCCGCCTCGTCGAGGTCGAACGTCGTCAGCACCACGATGCGGGGCGCCGACCGGCCGGCGCGCTCCGCATCCGCGATGATCGCGCTGGTCGCGGCGATGCCGTCCATCACCGGCATCCGGATGTCCATCAGCACCACATCGGGACGGGTCTCCGCGGCCAGGCGCACCCCCTCCTGCCCGTTGCCCGCCTCGCCGGCGAACTCCAGATCGTCCTGCGAGCTGAGCAGCATCCGCACGCCCGCGCGGAAGAGCGGCTGATCGTCGACCAGCAGCACCCGGATGGGCGCCGCCTCGAGCGTCGCGCCGCTCACGCGGCCGCCCCTGGGAGGAAGGCGGTGACGACGAACTCCCCGTCGATCGGCCCCGCGGTGAGCGATCCTCCGGCGAGGGAGGCGCGCTCGCGCATCCCGGGCAGTCCGTGCCCGATCCGGGGCAGCGAGCCCGTCGCGGTCGGTTCGAGGGCGGTGTCTCTCATGGTGTTCCTCACGGTGATGACGATTCCGGGGTTGCGGTCGGCGGACGACTCGGCGAGCAGCACACTCGCCGGCCGGCTGGTGTCGCCGTGGCGGAGGGCGTTCGTCAGCGCCTCCTGCACGATGCGGAACGCGGCGAGCTGCTGCGCCGAGCCGAGGGTCGCGACGCTCCCCCGCCGTTCCAGTTCGACGTCGAGCCCCGCCGAGCGGATGTGCTCGACCGTCTGGTCGAGGTCGGCCAACGTGGGCTGCGGTCCGTCGTGCGCGCCCGGTTCACGAGCGGCGGGATGCGACTGGCGCAGCTCCGCGAGCAGCACCCGCACGTCCCCGAGCGCGGACCGGGCGGTGGATGCGATGGTCGCCAGCGCCTCGTCCACTGCCTCCGGGTCGGTGCGCCGGGCGTAGCGCGCTCCGTCCGCCTGCGCGATGACGACCGCGAGCGAGTGGGCGACCACGTCGTGCATGTCGCGGGCGATGCGCGTGCGCTCCTGCTCGACCACCACGTCCTCGACCGCGCGGTTGCGGTCGAGCTCGGCCTCGGCCCTGGCGCGGCGCGCGACGCGGGCGTTGCGCCACGTGCGCATGAGCAGACCGAGCACCCACGACAGCCCGAGCACGGTGATGCTGACCACGAATAGGAACGCGAACTGCAGCGCGACGCTGGCGATCGCGCTGGAGAGCAGGTCGTAGTACCCCTGGGCGACGGCGGCCGTCACGGTCAGGTACAGGGCGGCGACCAGCGCTCCGATACCGGCCGAGATGAGGCCCGCCGCGCGGACGATCCGGTCGCCGTACGCGGCGGTGGCGTACAGCACGATCAGCACGCCGAGGTTGCTGACCAGGATGCTGTGGCCGGTGGTCATCTGCAGGACAGCGGCCAGCCAGGCGATGGAGAGCGCGACGGCCGGCGACATCCGCCGGAGCGCCACCGCCACGGCGAAGGCGATCGTCACCAGGAAGGCCGCACGGTCGCCGCCGGCGACGACCAGGGCGAACACGGCGAAGACGATGGCACCGGCGACGTCGGTCGTCAGCTGCGCGCGCGTGAGGCGCCGCACGAGCTCCGGCCGCGTCGGATCGTCCTCGGCGGACTCGATGCCGCCGTTGGAGGCCAGCCAGACCAGGACGGAGGGCCCGCGCGCGCCCGAGGCGACCACGTTCGCCGCCCGCTGTCGTGCGACCAGGAATCCGAGCAGCCACGCGGCGACGAAGATGACCGCCAGCAGCAGGCTCATCAGCAGGAACCCGACGCCCTGGCTGGTGTAGTAGCCGCCGATGACCGGTCCGAACCGCGGGAACTTCAGGTCGCCGCGGACCGTGAACAGGTACGCGACCGCCGGGGCGAGCAGGATGGCGGACGAGAAGTCCAGCCAGCGGAGCACCCGCCCGCCGTGCGCAGCGGCACCGACCAGCGCGGCGACCACGGCGACCGCCGAGATCACGCGGAAGGCGCCATCCAGCGACTCCTGCTCGGTCAGCTCCAGCAGCACGGCGACCCACAGCAGCCCGAGCGCGACACCGGGCAGGATGCGCGACAGCGCAACGGCGCCGCAGTAGAACACGAGGGCGAGCCCCGCCGAGAGGTCGTACGGCAGGCCGGTCAGCAGCCACGCCGCGAACAGCACGACGGCCAGCGCGGGCTCCAGCACCCAGCGGTGCGGGGCGAGCGCGCTCAGCAGTCGGCGGCGGTCGGGCATGCTTCTACCGTACGGTCAGCGCCCGCGCGGTCGCGCATCCGTGCACCGGAATCATCCTCGGGATGTACGGCGGCCCGGGCGAGCCGCCTCTAGAACCCGAGCCGCCCCAGCTGCTTCGGGTCGCGCTGCCAGTCCTTCGCGACCTTCACCCGGATCGACAGGAACACGTGGCGTCCGAGCAGCTTCTCGATGGGCACCCGCGCGGCGGCCCCGACGTCGCGGATGCGGCTGCCGCCCTTGCCGATGACGATCGCCTTCTGGCTGTCGCGCTCCACGAAGAGGTTGGCGTAGACCTCGACCAGGTCTTTGTCGTCGCGCTCCACGATGTCGTCGATGGTGACAGCGAGCGAGTGCGGCAGCTCGTCCTCGACGCCCTCCAGCACGGCCTCGCGGATGTACTCGGAGATGCGGTCCTCGAGACCCTCGTCCGTGATGGCCTCGTCCGGATACAGCGGCGCCGGCGACTCCGGCAGCAGCTTCATCAGCTCGGAGGTCAGCGTCTCCAGCTGGATGTGGCTGACGGCGGAGACGGGGACGATCGCCTCCCACTCGCGCAGCGCCGACACCGCGAGCAGCTGCTCGGCGACCTGGGCCTTGCCCGCCGCATCCACCTTGGTCACGATCGCGACCTTCTTGGCGCGCGGGAACGCATCCAGCTGCTCGTTGATGAACCGGTCGCCCGGGCCGATCTTCTCGTCGGCGGGGACGCAGAAGCCGATCACGTCGACGTCGCCCAGGGTCGACTGCACGAGCGTGTTCAGCCGCTCGCCCAGGAGCGTCCGCGGCCGGTGGATGCCCGGGGTGTCGACCAGGATGAGCTGGCCGTCCTTCTGGTGGACGATGCCGCGGATCGCGCGTCGCGTGGTCTGCGGCTTCGAGCTCGTGATGGCGACCTTCTCGCCGACGAGCGCGTTGGTCAGCGTCGACTTGCCCACGTTGGGGCGGCCGACGAACGAGACGAATCCGGCGTGGTACTCGGTCACGATCTGCTCTCCTGGGTGTGTCGTGTGTCGCTGCGGCGGGAATCGCCGGCGTCGCCGTGGCGGTTCTCGCCGTGTCGCGTGTCGCCGTGCCGGTCGTGGCGCCCACCGCGGCGGTCGTCGTCGCGGGAGCCTGCGGTCTCGTCGTCCGCCGCGGGAAGGAGCGCGGCATCCCGCTCGACGATCACGGTGGCGACGTGCTTGTGCCTGCCCTCGATGCGGTCGACGGTGAAGCGCAGCCCGTGGACCGTGACCGCCGAGCCGACCTCGGGCAGCCGGCCGAGCGCCTTGGTGACGAGGCCGCCGACGCTGTCGACGTCCTCCTCCTCGATCTCGGTGTCGAACAGCTCGGCGAGGTCGTCGATGGGCAGGCGCGTCGCGATGCGGTAGCGCCCCTCGCCGATCGCCTGGATCAGTGCGACCTCGTGGTCGTACTCGTCGGAGATGTCGCCGACCAGCTCTTCGATGAGGTCTTCGAGGGTGACCAGTCCGGCGATGCCGCCGTACTCGTCCACGACCATCGCCAGGTGGTTCGACTCGCGCTGCATCTGGGCGAGCAGGGCGTCGGCCTTCTGCGACTCCGGCACGAACAGCGCCGGGCGCGCCAGGTCGCGCACGGTGAGCTCGTCGGCGCCGAGGGGGCGCTCGAAGCTCAGCTTTGCGGCGTCCCGCAGGTAGAGGATGCCGACCACCTCGTCCGGGTCGCCGCCGTCGATCACCGGCATCCGGGAGACGCCGGTGCTGAAGAACAGCCCCATCGCGGTGCCGAGTCCGGCGGTCGAGTCCACCGTGACCATGTCCGTGCGCGGGATCATCACCTCGCGCACCACCGTCGCGTTGAACTCGAAGATCGAGTGGATGAGCTCGCGGTCATCCTCTTCGAGCACGTCGAACTCGGTCGCCTCGTCGACGATCGAGAGCAGCTGCTCCTCGCTCGTCACCGGCGCGGAGCGCGCGCGGGACGGCGTGACGCGGTTGCCGAGCGCCACCAGGCCGCCCGGGATGGGGCCGAGCACGACGCGCACGAAACGGACGATCGGCGCGGTCAGGCGCAGCAGCAGCGTGGAGTTCGCCCGGCCGACGCTGCGCGGGCTGACGCCGACGAGCACGAACGACACCGCCGTCATGATCAGGGCTGCGAGGATCAGGGAGATCCACCACTGCTCGAAGATCTGCTCGAAGGCGAGGGTGACCAGCACCGCGGCGGTCGTCTCGGCGATGATGCGCGTGAAGCTGATCGCGTTGAAGTACGCGCCGGGGTCCTCCGCGATCGCCCGCAGCGACTTCTTCGCCCGCGACGTCTCGGCCAGGTCGGCGATGTCGGCGCGCGACTGCACCGCGAGAGCCGAGTCGACAGCGGCCATCAGGCCGCCGAAGGCCACCAGCAGGAACGCGACGATGAAGAACAGCGCCTGCAGCATCCCGCCCCCTACCGCTGTCGGTCGTAGCGCGCGAAGCCGACGAGGATGTCGCGCTGGATGGCGAACATCTCGCGCTCCTCGGCCGGCTCCGCGTGGTCGAAGCCGAGCAGGTGCAGGATGCCGTGCGTCGTGAGCAGCAGCAGCTCGTCCATCAGCGAGTGCCCGGCGGTCTCCGCCTGCACCTGGGCGACCTGCGGGCACAGCACGACGTCGCCGAGGAGGCCGGCCGGCGACGGCTCCTCCTCGGTTCCCGGTCGCAGCTCGTCCATCGGGAAGCTGAGCACGTCGGTGGGGCCCGGCTCGTCCATCCACTGCACGTGCAGCTGCTCCATGGCGGCCTCGTCGACCAGCACGATCGCGAGCTCTGCGTCGGGGTGGACGTGGAGGATGTCGAACGCGTAGCCGGCGAGGCGCTGCAGGGCGGCCTCGTCCACCTCGATGGTCGACTCGTTGTTGATCTCGATGCTCACTGCGGGCCTATCGTCGCTTCGGGAGGTGGTCGCGGGGTCCGCCGGAGCGGCGTTCGGCGCGGTTGGCGAACTCGGCCGCCTGCTCGCGCTCGTAGTGGCGCGCCTGCTGGCGCGCGTCGTACTCGGTGTACGCGTCGACGATCCGCCCGACCAGGCTGTGCCGGACGACGTCCTCGCTCGTCAGGCGGGCGAAGTGGATGTCGTCGATGTCGTTGAGCACACGCGTCACCAGGCGCAGGCCGCTCGCCGAGTTCGGCAGGTCGATCTGGGTGATGTCGCCCGTGACCACCATCTTGGAGTTGAAGCCCAGACGGGTCAGGAACATCTTCATCTGCTCCGGCGTGGTGTTCTGGGCCTCGTCGAGAACGATGAACGAGTCGTTGAGGGTGCGGCCGCGCATGTACGCGAGCGGTGCGACCTCGATCGTCCCCGCCGCGAGCAGCTTCGGGACGAGCTCCGGGTCCATCATCTCGTTGAGCGCGTCGTAGAGCGGGCGCAGGTACGGGTCGATCTTGTCGGTCAGCGTGCCCGGCAGGTAGCCGAGGCGCTCCCCCGCCTCCACGGCCGGGCGCGTCAGGATGATCCGGTTGACCTCCTTGCGCTGCAGCGCCTGAACGGCCTTCGCCATGGCCAGGTACGTCTTCCCGGTGCCGGCGGGGCCGATGCCGAAGACGATCGTGTTGCGGTCGATCGCGTCGACGTACTGGCTCTGACCCAGCGTCTTCGGCCGGATGCTCTTGCCGCGGGCGGTCAGGATGGCCTGGCCGAGCACGTCGGACGGGCTGAGGTTGAGGTCGGTTCCGATCATCCGCGCCGAGCTCGTCACCTCGGCCGGGGAGAGGTCCTGGCCGTTGCGCACCATCTGGAGCAGCTCCTCCACGAGGCGGCGCGCCTCGGCCACCTGCCCGGCGTCGCCGCTCAGTGCGATCTCGTTGCCGCGCACGTGGACGCTGACGAGCGGGTACTGCCGTTCCAGCGTGGTGAGCAGGCGATCCTGCGGTCCGAGAAGGCGGACCATCTGCACGCCGTCGACGCTCAGGCGCACCTCGGCGCCGTCGCCCGGAGTCGCTCCGGAGGCGGTGGATTCGCTAGAGGGCAAGGCTTCCTTCCTCGAGGCCCGGGCTGCCGGCCGGGGCGCTCAGTACGTGTGCGTGGACGTGGAACACGGTCTGACCCGCGCGCTCGCCCGTGTTGAAGATCAGGCGGAAGTCGCCGTCTCCGTGCTCGTCGGCGAGGCGCTTCGCCGTCGCGACCAGTTCGGCCAGCAGCTCGGGGTCGCCGGCCGCGAGCTCGACGACATCGCGGTACTGCTCCGTCTTGGGCACGACGAGGAGGTGCACGGGGGCTTTCGGCGCGATGTCGCGGAACGCGATCAGGCGCTCCGAGTCGTACACCACGTCGGCCGGGATCTCGCCCGCGATGATGCGGGAGAAGATCGAACGCTCCGTCTCTGCCATACCCCTATCCTATTCGCCCCCTCCGACGCCCCACCGAGCTCTGTCCGCCCACCGTCGACTCTCCGCCCACCGTCGAGTCCGCAAACTTTGCACGCGAACTGCGGTCTGAGCGTGCAAAGATCGCGGACTCGACGGTGGGGGTCACCAGCGGCGGAGGGATGCGTTGAGCACCGCGAGGGCGGCGGGGCCCGCGGTGGAGGTGCGGAGCACCGTGGAGCCGAGGCGGACGAGCTCGGCGCCCGCGTCGCGGAACGCGGCCAGCTCGTGCGGCGCGATCCCGCCCTCGGGACCGACGACGAGGACGAGGTCGCGCCCGTCCGGTTCGACCCCCGTCAAGGGAGCGTCGGCGTCCGGCTCCAGGACGAGCACGCGCGCGTCCGCGGCCAGGGCGGCCACCTGCTTCGTGGTCGCGAGCTCGCGCACCTCGGGCGTCCAGGCGCGGATGGACTGCTTCGACGCCTCCCGCACGATCGCGGCCCAGCGCTCGCGGCCCTTCGCGACCTTGGCGCCCTCCCAGCGCGAGACCGAACGGGATGCGGCCCACGGCACCACCGCATCCACACCGAGCTCCGTCGCGGCCTGGATCGCGAGCTCGTCCCTGTCGCCCTTGGCGAGCGCCTGCACCAGCGTGATCGTCGGCGTCGCGCGCTCGACTCGTGACACCGAGTCGACGTCGATGGTCAGCTCGGTGTTCGTCGACACCAGCACTTCGCCCGAGGCCACGAGCCCCCGCCCGTTGCCGATCAGCACCGACTCGCCCGGGCGCGTGCGGTTGACCGTCGCCGCGTGCTTCGCCTCGGCACCGCTGAGCGACAGCCGGGCGCCGACCTCGACATCGTCGAGATCCTCGCGCAGGTACAGGGAGGCCATCGCCGGCTAGAGGTTCAGGAACCGGTCGCGCAGCTTCGCGAACAGCCCCTGCTGGAAGCGGGCCAGCGACGGCTCCGGTCCCTTGTGGACGGCCGCGAACTTCTTGATCAGGTCCTTCTCCTTGTGGTCGAGTTTCGTCGGGGTCACGACCTGGATGCCGACGCGCAGGTCGCCACGGCCCGTGCCGCGCAGGTGCGTGATCCCGCGGTCCTTGACCGTGACGATGTCGGCGGACTGCGTGCCGGGCTTGAGCTCGAGGCGGATGTCGCCGTCCAGGGCCTTCACGGTCGCCGTCGTGCCGAGGATCGCATCCGTCATCGACAGCTCCAGCGTGCAGAGCAGGTCGTCGCCGTCGCGGCTGAACACGTCGTGGTGCTTGACCTTGATCTCGAGGTAGAGGTCGCCGTTCGGGCCGCCGGCGGGGCCGGCCTCTCCGCTGCCGGGCATCTGGAGACGGAGGCCGGTGTCGACGCCCGCGGGGATGTCGACGGGAACGGTGCGACGGGCGCGAACGCGGCCCTGGCCCTGGCAGGTGACGCAGGGCGTCGCGATGACGGTGCCGTACCCGCGGCAGGTGCCGCACGGGCTCGAGGTCATCACGTTGCCGAGCAGCGATCGGACCGAGCGCTGGATGCTGCCCGTGCCGTGGCAGATGTCGCACGTCACCGGCTGCGTGCCCGGCTGGCAGCAGGAGCCGTTGCAGGTCTCGCAGACGACGGCCGTGTCGACCTCCAGGTCGCGGTGCGTGCCGAAGATGACCTCGTCGAGGTCCACCTCGACGCGCAGCAGGGCGTCCTGTCCGCGCTCCCGGCGCGAACGCGGACCGCGCGTGGCGCCGCCTCCCCCGCCGAAGAACGTCTCGAAGATGTCGCTGAACCCGGCGAAATCGCCCGCGCCGGCGCCGCCGCCGAAGCCGCCGGAGCCGCCCAGGTCGTACTGCTGCCGCTGCTGCGGGTCGCTGAGCACGTCGTAGGCGTGCGTCACGAGCTTGAAGCGCTCCTGCGCCTCGGCGCTGGGGTTCACGTCCGGGTGGAGCTCGCGCGCCAGCCGGCGGTACGCCTTCTTGATCTCGTCGGGGCTGGCGTCGCGCTCGACGCCGAGGACTTCGTAGTGGTCGGCCACGTGGGGCTGTTCCTTCTTCTTTCGTCGCGTGTGGTGATCGCCGGATGCGGCGGCGGCCTACTGGTCGCCGAGCAGCCGGGAGAGGTAGCGGGCGACCGCGCGGACCGCGGCCATGTTGCCCGAGTAGTCCATGCGGAGCGGACCGAGGAGGCCGACGCGGGCCACATCCGATCCCGCCGCACTGTAACCGCTGGAGAGCACGGATGCTTCCGTCAGCCCGAAACCGGCGTTCTCGCGGCCGATGCTGACCGCGACGCCGTGCTGGTCGGTGGCCATCTCGTCGAACAGCCGGAGCAGGACGACCTGCTCCTCGATCGCCTCGAGCACTGGGGTGATGGTGCCGGGGAAGTCGAGCTCGGTGCGCACCAGGTTCGCGGCGCCCGCCATCACCAGCTTCTCCTGCCGATTGGCCGCGATCTGGTCGAGCAGGGCGCCGGCGACGGGCTCGACGAGAGCGCGCGTGCGCTCGGTGAGCGCGTCGGGCAGGTCGCGCAGCCGGTTGGCCGCCTCCGACAGCGTCAGGCCGGCCGCAGCGCCGTTGATCGCCCCGCGGATCTCGGCCACATCCTCGTCGCTCAGGTCGGCCGGGAGCTCGATCACGCGCTGCTCGACGGCGCCGGAGTCGGTGATGAGCACGCTGAGCAGGCGGTGGGGCGCGAGCGCCACCAGTTCGATGTGACGGATGCGCGAGCGCGCCACCGACGGGTACTGCACGAGAGCGACCTGGTTGGTCAGCTGCGAGAGCAGCCGGACCGTGCGGGAGAGCACGTCGTCGAGGTCGACCGACTGGCCGAGGAACGTCTCGATGGCCGTGCGCTGCGCCGACGTGAGCGGCCGCATCTCCGCCAGATGGTCGACGAAGAGGCGGTAGCCCTTGTCGGTGGGGACGCGTCCAGAGGACGTGTGCGGAGCCGCGATGAGCTCCTCCTCCTCGAGCAGCGCCATGTCGTTGCGGATGGTCGCGGCGGACACCCCGAAGGAGTGGCGCTCGACGATGCTCTTCGAGCCGACCGGCTCGCGCGACGCCACGTAGTCCTGGACGATGACGCGCAACACTTCGAGGCTGCGTTCCGAGACCATCTCCGCCTCCCGTCGACCGATTAGCACTCGCTGTTCTTGAGTGCCAATCCTACCGCGTCGAAACGCGGCGAGGATGATTGCTGCCTGTGACACGGCAGCAGTACCGTATGCACACCGGTTCGACGCACCGTCGCAGCCGATCACGAAAGGGTTCCGCCGAATGACCGACCCGAACCAGCCCACCGACCCCGCGGGTGGCGTGCCCCCGCAGCAGCCCGGCGGCGTTCCGCCCCAGCAGCCCTCCTCCAACATCCCGCCCCAGCAGCCGTACGCTCAGCCCGCCGGAGCGCAGCAGCCGTACGCCGCTGCCCCCGCCGCCCCGCTCGACGCCGCGCAGGACAAGCAGTGGGCAGCGTTCGCCCACCTCGGCGGCATCCTCTGGATCCTCCCGTCCCTGATCATCTGGCTCGTGTTCAAGGATCGCGGACGGCTCACCAACCAGGAGGCCAAGGAGGCCCTCAACTGGCAGATCACCTGGATCATCGCCTGGGTCGCCTCGCAGATCATCGGGATCATCATCGGCAGCTTCACCTACGGCATCGGCTACCTGCTCTTCGGGCTGCTCATCCCGTGGGCGCTGTACATCATCAACCTGGTGTTCTCGATCCTCGGTTTCGTCCGCGTGAACAGCGGCGGGACCTACCGCTACCCGGTGAACTTCCGCTTCATCAAGTGACGGACGGCCCCCAGCCGGGGCATCGGCGCGTTCAGGCCCTTTTCAGCCCCGCGCCGCGCGCCCTAGGCTGGGGGCCGAACACGTCCATCCCCCGTTTCTGAGGAGAACCGCGCCATGTCCGCGACACCCCCGCCGCCGCCGCCGCCCCAGCAGCCCTACGGAGGCGGCGCGCAGCAGCTGAGCCCCGCCGACGAGAAGCTGTGGGCGACACTGGTCCAGATCGGCGGGATCCTGTTCAACTGGATCCCCGCGCTCATCGGCTACCTGGTGCTGAAGGACCGCGGACCGTTCGTCCGCGCCCACACCGCCACAGCACTCAACTTCCAGATCACCATCTTCATCGCCTACGTCGTCGGCGGCCTCCTGACGATCGTGGTCATCGGCATCTTCGTGATCATCGCGGCCTGGGTGCTCAACATCGTGTTCAGCATCATCGCCGCCGTGAAGGCCAACCAGGGCGAGTACTACACGTACCCGCTCGCCATCCGGTTCGTCAGCTAGAGCGGACCATCGGCGGTACGCGACCGTCAGGCGGCCTCGTCCGCCAGCAGCCGGCGCACCACGGCGTCGGCCAGGAGCCGCCCCCGCAGGGTCAGCACGATCGACCCGCGGAGGGCGGCTCTTCCGTCGACGAGGCCGTCGGCGATCAAGCCGGGGACCTCGTGCCGCCCGGCGTCGCCCAGTTCGGCCGTGCGCAGTCCGTCGCGGATGCGCGAGAGCAGCAGCACCCGCTCGACCCGCCTGGTCTCTGCGTCGAGGGTCTCCCGCCCGGCGGCCGGCGACTCCCCCGCGAGCACGCGCTGCGCGTACGCGGCGGGGTGCTTCACGTTCCACCAGCGGACGCCGCCGACGTGGCTGTGCGCGCCCGGTCCGACACCCCACCAGTCGTGGCCGAGCCAGTACGCGAGGTTGTGCCGCGACCGATGGGAGGCGTCGGTCGCCCAGTTGCTGACCTCGTACCAGTCGTAGCCGGCGTCGGACAGGCGCTGGTCGGCCAGCTCGTACATGTCCGCTTCGAGATCGTCGTCGGGCTCCGGCACCTGGCCCGACCGGATCTGTCGCGCCAGCTTCGTGCCCGGCTCGACAATCAGGGCGTACGCCGAGAGGTGGTCCGGCTCGCAGGCCAGCGCGGTGTCGAGGCTGCGCGACCAGTCGTCGAGCGACTCCCCTGGCGTCCCGTAGATCAGGTCGAGGCTCACCTGCAGGCCCGCCTCGCGCGCCCAGCCGACCACGAGCGGGATGCGCGCGGGGTCGTGCGTGCGCTCGAGCGTCTCGAGCACGTGCGGCACGGCGGACTGCATCCCGAACGACACCCGGGTGAATCCGGCGTCGGCGAGGCGCTGCAGATCGTCCGCGTCGACCGAGTCGGGATTCGCCTCCGTCGTGACCTCGGCGCCGTCGGCGAGTCCCCAGGCGTCGCGCACCGCACCGAGCATCGCCGCCAGATCGCCGGGCGGGAGCAGCGTGGGCGTGCCGCCGCCGAAGAACACGGTCGACACCCGGCGCTCCGGCACTCCGCTCGCCCGCAGGGCCTCCGCTGCGAAGCCGACCTCGCGGACGGCATGGCCGGCGTAGTCCGACTGGGATACGCCGCGCAGCTCGGTCGCCGTGTAGGTGTTGAAGTCGCAGTACCCGCAGCGCACCCGGCAGAAGGGCACGTGCAGGTACACGCCGAAGTCGCGTTCGCCCGCACCGTCGGCTGCGCTCGCGGACAGCAGGCCGTCGGCGGGCGCGGGGTCGCCGACCGGCAGGATGCTCGGCATCAGGCGGACCGCACGGGGTGGAGCGCGCGCAGGTACTTCGCCGTGTAGCGGCGCTGCACCATGGCCAGCACCGGCGCGACGACGCGGTAGAAGGCGTTCGACGGCCGCGACAGCGCACGGAGCACGAACCAGACCGTCCCGTCGTCGCGCTGCTCGACCAGGAACATCTCCTCGCCGCTCTCGGGATGCCCGTGCAGCGTCCCGTAGGCGAACCCGCGCCGGTGGGGCTCGTCGACGACGTAGACGACGCGGACCGGTGCGGACACCCGGAACGGGCCGAAGGGGATCTTGAGAACGGCGGTCATCCCGTTGCGCACGAAGGGGGTCCCGTCGTCGGAGAACACGTCCTCCTCCGTCCGGTTCTCACGCATGCGGACCGGGGTGCCGTCCGGGCCGAACTCGACGCCCTCGTACTGGACGCCGGTGCCCTCGTGCACATCCGTCACCTGGATGCCGCTGCCCTTCTGGACGCCCCACGCCATGAGAGCGGTCGCGGCGGTCTCGAACCGCTCGTCCCCGCTGCCGAGGCGGACGCTGCGCTCCAGCGGCTTGTAGCCCTTCGGCGGGTAGTACAGCAGATCCGCCGCCTGGGTGCCGCCGACCGCCCCGTACGTGACGGGCTGGTCGGTGAACGTCGAGCGGCGCATAGATTCATCATCCGCTATGCCGAGCGGGTTCGCGAAACGGGTGTTCGCGAGGCCGGCGGACGCGGACGCCCTACTTCTTGTCCTTCTTCTCCGTGTCGCCGGAGAGCGCGGCGATGAAGGCCTCCTGGGGGACCTCGACGCGGCCGACCATCTTCATGCGCTTCTTGCCCTCCTTCTGCTTCTCGAGGAGCTTGCGCTTGCGGGTGATGTCACCGCCGTAGCACTTGGCCAGCACGTCCTTGCGCATCGCGCGGATGTTCTCGCGCGCGATGATGCGCGCGCCGATGGCGGCCTGGATCGGGACCTCGAACTGCTGGCGCGGGATCAGCTCGCGCAGGCGGGACGCCATCATCGTGCCGTAGGCGTACGCCTTGTCGCGGTGCACGATGGCGCTGAACGCATCCACCGTCTCGCCCTGCAGCAGGATGTCGACCTTGACCAGGTCGGATTCCTGCTCGCCGAACGGCTCGTAGTCGAGGGAAGCGTAGCCGGCGGTCTTCGACTTGAGCTGGTCGAAGAAGTCGAAGACGATCTCGCCGAGCGGCATGGTGTAGCGGATCTCGACGCGGTCCTCGCCCAGGTACTCCATGCCGAGCAACGAGCCGCGGCGGCTCTGGCAGAGCTCCATGATGACGCCGACGTAGTCCTTGGGGGCGAGGATGGCCGCCTTGACGACCGGCTCCTCGACCTTCTCGATCTTGCCGCCGGGGAACTCGCTCGGGTTGGTGACGGTGACCGTCTTCTTGTCCTCGGTCGTCACCTCGTAGATCACGCTCGGCGCGGTCGTGATGAGGTCGAGGCCGAACTCGCGCGACAGCCGCTCGGTGATGATCTCCAGGTGCAGGAGCCCGAGGAAGCCGCAGCGGAAGCCGAAGCCGAGAGCGACAGAGGTCTCGGGCTCGTAGACGAGCGCGGCGTCCGACAGCTTCAGCTTGTCGAGGGCCTCGCGGAGCTCCGGGTAGTCGCTGCCGTCGATCGGGTACAGCCCCGAGAACACCATCGGCTTCGGCTCCGTGTAGCCGGGGAGCGCCTGGGTGGCCGGCTTCGACGCGGTGGTGATCGTGTCGCCCACCTTCGACTGGCGCACGTCCTTCACGCCGGTGATCAGGTAGCCCACCTCGCCGACGCCCAGGCCCTTCGACGGCGTCGGCTCCGGGGCGGAGACGCCGATCTCGAGGATCTCGTGGGTGGCGCGCGTGGACATCATCTGGATGCGCTCGCGCGGCTGCAGCTTGCCGTCGACCATGCGGACATAGGTCACGACGCCGCGGTAGCTGTCGTAGACGGAGTCGAAGATCATGGCGCGCGCCGGAGCATCCGCGTTGCCGACCGGGGCCGGGATCTCGGCGACGACGCGGTCGAGCAGCGCCTCGACGCCCATGCCGGTCTTGCCGGACACACGGAGGACATCCTCGGGCCGGCCGCCGATGAGGCTGGCGAGCTCCTGCGCGTACTTGTCCGGGTCGGCAGCGGGAAGGTCGATCTTGTTGAGCACGGGGACGATGGTGAGGTCGTTCTCCAGCGCCAGGTACAGGTTCGCGAGCGTCTGCGCCTCGATGCCCTGAGCGGCGTCCACGAGCAGGATGGCGCCCTCGCAGGCGGCGAGGGAGCGCGAGACCTCATAGGTGAAGTCGACGTGCCCGGGGGTGTCGATCATGTTGAGCGCGAAGGTGTCGCCGTCGACCTGCCACGGCATGCGGACCGCCTGGCTCTTGATCGTGATCCCGCGCTCGCGCTCGATGTCCATGCGGTCGAGGTACTGGGCGCGCATGTCCCGCTCGGCGACGACGCCGGTGATCTGCAGCATCCGGTCGGCCAGGGTCGACTTGCCGTGGTCGATGTGCGCGATGATGCAGAAGTTGCGGATGGAGGCCGGGTCGGTCGCGGCGGGCTCGAGGGCCTGGAGAGCTCGTGGTGACATCGTCCGGCCATTCTTCCACGAACCCCCGCCCACCGACGCACCGGTGGGCGGTCCGGTCAGGCGAAGCGCTCGGAGCGCTCCACCACCTGCCCGCGCCCGTCTTCGAACCGGTACACCTCGGCACCGCCGATGAACACGCGCTCGGCGCGCGAGTTCACGTCGAGCGGATCGCCCGACCACACCACCACATCGCCGTCGAGGCCCGGCGTGAGCGAGCCGACGCGGTCGTCGAGGCGGAGGAACGCTGCCGGGTTGACCGTGAGCGCCTCCAGGGCGGTCTGCCGCGGCAGGCCGTCCTTCACCGCGAGTGCCGCCTGGTAGACGAGGAAGTTGATCGGGACCACGGGGTGATCGGTGGTGATCGCCACCCGGACGCCGGCCTGCGCCAGCGTCGCCAGGTTGGCGATGGCGCGGTCGCGCAGCTCGACCTTGGAGCGGGAGGTGAACATCGGACCGAAGATGACCGGGATGTCGCGCTCGGCCAGCACGTCGGCGATCTTGTGCGCCTCCGTGCCGTGGTTGACCACCAGCCGGTAGCCGAACTCGTCGGCGAGGCGGAGGGCCGTCGCGATGTCGTCGTGGCGGTGCGTGTGCTGATCCCAGGCGAGTTCGCCGTCGAGCACGCGCACCAGCGTCTCCTTCGCGAGGTCGCGCTCGAACGGCTTGCCCTCGAGGTCGGCGTTCTCGCGCTGCACCCGGTAGTTCTGCGCGGCGATGAACGCCTCGCGGATGATCATGGCGACCCCGAGCCGTGTGCTCGGCGTCGCGTTCTTCGCGCCGTAGACCCGCTTCGGGTTCTCGCCGAGGGCCGACTTGACGCTCACCGCCTCGTGGATGACCTGCTCGTCGATGATCCGGCCGCCCCATGTCTTGATCGCGACCGTCTGGCCGCCGATGGGGTTGCCCGATCCCGGCTTGACGACGACCGAGGTCACCCCTCCCGAGAGAGCGTCGCGGAAGCCCTCGTCATCGATGTTGATGGCGTCGATGGCGCGGACGGCCGCCGTGTTGGGCGTCGTCATCTCGTTGGTGTCGTCGCCGGCGGGACCGTTGGCCTCTTCGTGGATGCCGACGTGTCCGTGGGATTCGATGAACCCGGGAAGCACCCATTTGCCTGCGGCATCGACCACGGTCGCGCCCTCCGGCACGGCGACGTCCGGGGCGGCTCCGACCGCTTCGATCACGCCGTCCGTCACGAGGACGACCCCGTTCTCGATCGGCTCCTGGGAGACGGGGACGACGTAACCGTTGACGATGGCGATGCGAGAGGTGGTCATACGACGAGCCTACGCGCGCCGCTCGGGGCGGTCCGCCCGGGACGACCGGCCTGGGGAATGTTCGCGCGACGGTCGTGTTGTGGACGATATGAACATCCTGCTCACCGGCGCGACCGGCTTCATCGGATCCTCTGTCCTCCCCCGTCTCCTCGACGAGGGTCACAGCGTCACCGCTCTCGTCCGCGACGACGAGAAGGCGGAGACCGTGCGCGCTGCCGGCGCCACCCCGCTCGTCGGCGACGCCGCCGACAGCGGCCTCGTGGAGCGTGCGGCGCGCGAGAGCGACGGCGTCATCCACCTGGCCTCCTCGAAGGACGTCGACGCGGTGCTCGTGCCCGCCGTGCTCGCGGGGCTCGCCGGCACCGGGAAGCCCTTCGTCCACACCGGCGGCATCTGGACGTACGGCGACAACGACGACATCACCGAGGACTCCCCCGCGCAGCCGCCGGCTCTCACGGCGTGGCGCGCAACGGCCGAGCAGCTCGTCCGCGAGGCCGATGGCGTGCGCGGCACGCTGGTCGTCCCGTCGATCGTCTACGGTCACGGCAAGGGCCTGGCCAACGTGATCGTGGATGCGCCGCGCGGCTCCGGCGCCGTGCCCGCTCTGCGGCTCATCGGCGACGGCTCGCAGCACTGGGCGACCGTGCACGTCGACGATCTGGCCGCCCTGTACGTCCTCGCGCTCGAGCAGGGCGCCGCGGGAGCGACCTACATCGGCGCGGGCGGGCAGAACCCGACCGTGCGCGAGCTCGGCGAGGCGGCGGCGCAGGCGGCCGGGATCGCAGGAGGGGTCGCCGCCGAGTCCGTCGAGGAGTCGCGCGGCCGGCTCGGGGAGGCGCTCGCGGACGCCCTGCTGCTCGACCAGCAGGCGCGCGGGACGCGTCCGCGGATCGACCTGGGCTGGGAGCCGAACGGACCGACCTTGCTCGAGGAGCTGCTCGTCGGGTCGTATGCACCCGCGCGCGTGTGACCGCGATCCGCACCGTTTTGCCGCAGGGCGGTCCGCGCTGGTAATGTTGTTTGTTGGCTTGCGTGTGGATGTGTCCGCACGAAACGCCGCAAGGCGCCCTCTCCGCTGAGCGGCACATCCCTAACTCATTCAGAACGAAAGTGACCATTCGTGGCAAACATCAAGTCGCAGATCAAGCGCAACCGCACCAACAAGAAGGCGCAGGAGCGCAACAAGGCCGTCAAGAGCGAGCTCAAGACCGCCATCCGCGCCACCCGTGAGGCCGTCACGGCGGGCGACAAGGACAAGGCGACCGCGGCGCTGCGTGTCGCTGCGAAGAAGATCGACAAGGCGGCCAGCAAGGGCGTCATCCACAAGAACCAGGCGGCGAACCGCAAGTCGGCCATCGCCAAGCAGGTCGCCGCGCTCTAAGCGACGACCGCCAGCGGGACCTGTCCCGCGCCGCGAGAGAGCCCCCTCCTGGACTTCGGTCCGGGCGGGGGCTCTCTGCGTCTGCGCGGTGCGGTCAGCCGCGCCCGCGCGCGCTCACGATGCGGATCATCCGCTCGAGGGCGAACACCGGGTCGCGTCCGCCGCCCTTGACGTTGGCATCGGTCTCGGCGAGGAGCTCGATGCAGCGCCCGAGCCCGTCCTCCGTCCACCCCTGCAGGTCGCGGCGGGCGCGGTCGACCTGCCACGGTGCGAGCCCGAACTGCTGAGCCAGCTGGCCGGATCCGCCCCGGGCGCCGGAGATCTTGGCCATGGTGCGGATCTTGCTCGCGAACGCGGCCACCATCGGCACCGGGTCCGCGCCCGACGCGAGAGCGTGCCGCATGGTGACGAGCGCCTCGCCATGGCGGCCGGCGATCGCCGCATCGGCGACCTGGAACGCGTTCGTCTCGACCCGGCCGCCGTAGTACTTGTCGACGGTGGCCTCGGTGATCTGCTCCGACGAGTCGGAGAGCAGCTGCTGGCAGGCGGCGGCGAGCTCGGCGAGGTCGTCGGAGAACGCCGAGGTGATCGCCCGAAGCGCGCCCGGGGTCACCTTCCGGCCCGCCGCCGCGAACTCGGCCTGGGCGAAGTCGTACTTCTCCGCGTCCTTCTTCAGCTCGGTGCACACCACCTCGATGCCGCCGCCGGTGCCGGAACGGATCGCGTCGAGCAGCTTCTTGCCGCGGACCCCTCCGCCGTGACGCAACGTCACGACCGTGCCGTCGGCCGGCGCTTCGAGATAGGCCAGCATGTCCGAGAGGAAGGCGTCGTTGAGCTTCTCGACGGCCTCGACGCGGATCATGCGCGGCTCGCCGAACAGGGAGGGGCTCGCGAGCGTGAGGAGCTCGCCGGGCGCGTAGTCGCCCGCATGGAGGTCGCTGACCTCGAGGCTGGGGTCTTCGGCCTTGAGCGCATCCCGGAGCGTGCGCACCGCACGGTCGGCGAGGAACCCCTCGGCCCCCGTGACGAGGACGACGGGCGCCGCCCGCACCTGGTTCCACGGAAGCTGCGGGATCGCGCTCGCGGCGGCGCGGGTCTTGCCTGCGCCGGTTCTGCTGCTGCTTCGTGTGGCCACGTTCCTCCTCGTCCGTATCCAGGATAGGGGCGGCCACTGTCAGTGCCGTCCGGGGTTCGCTCGCTCCACAGCCGGATGGACGACTGTCCCGATCCCGAGGATGATCCGGCCGACACCAGGAGCATCCCCTGGTCGTCTGTGCGGGCGACGGCGGACCCGTTCTCGGCCAGCAGGCGGAGCGCGGTCGCTGTGGGATGTCCGTAGCCGTTTCGGGCGCCTACCGAGAGCAGTCCCAGCCTCGCCTGCAGTCGCCGGTAGAGGTCGGCGCTCTGATCGGCGGAACCGTGATGCGCGACCTTGACGACGTCCACTGCGCGCACGGCGCCGCTCGCCACCAGCGCATCCTGTGCCTCTTCGCCCAGATCGCCGAGGAAGAGCGCGCGCAGCCCGTGGCCGTCGGTCTCCACCGTGATGCTGCCCGCGTTCCCGGTGCCGGCTTCGCCGCTCGCGGCAGCGGGCGGCCACAGCACGCGCCAGGTGAGCTCACCCAGGCGACCGGACAGTCCGGTGCGACCCTGCTCGGTCGGCACCCCGCTGGCCCGGAGGGTGGCGAGCGTGCGCTCGTCCGCGTCGCGCACGGGCCGCTGGACGATCGCCCGCCCGACCCGGTCGGCCACGCCGGACAGCCCTCCGACGTGGTCGGCGTCGAAATGGGTCAGTACGAGGAGATCCAGCCGACCGATTCCGAGGCGGTCGAGGCAGGCGGCCGCGGGCTCCGGTTCGCGCCCCACATCGATCATGGCGACGGCGTCGCCGTCCCGGATCAGCAGCGCGTCCCCCTGCCCGACATCGCACGCGGCGAGCTGCCAGTCCGAGGGAAGGGCAAGAGCACGACCGACCAGACCACCTCCCAGAGCGCCGACGTAGGCCACCGCACCGACGCACAGGGCCACGACCGCGACGACCGAGGCGATCGACGCTGCCCGCGACGACCTCCTCCCCAGGACGACGATGGCGACCGCCACGACGACCGCGGCACTCAACAGCACCCCGGCAAGCCCGGGGGCCCACGGTGCTGCGACGCCGGGGAGACGGCTCGTGAACACCGCGACCTGCGCGATCCACGCGGAGGGCAGCCATGCCAGCCAGACGACCACCTGGCCGAGCCCGGGCGCCCACGGGAGCACGGCGCACGCGATGCATCCGAGGATCGTGGCCACCGGCGCTGCGGGCTCGGCGAGCAGGTTCGCGGGCACGCCGTAGAGCGGCAGCGTCGGGGCCAGCAGGAGGAGCACCGGCTGGCAGGCGAGCTGCGCCGCGGTGGGAACCGCGACGGCGACGGCCGCCGCCCGTGGCATCCAGCGTGCGAGGACGCGGCTCAGCGGCCCGGCGAGGACGAGCAACCCGCCCGTCGCGAGCACCGAGAGCGCGAAGCCGTAGTCGCGCGCGATCCAGGGATCGTGCACCAGCAGCACGATCATCGCGAACGCCAGAGCGGGTACCCCGTCCGCCGCCCGGCCGCGCGCCAGGCCGATCAGCAGAACGGCCGCCATGACGGCCGCGCGGATGACGCTCGCTCCGGGTCCGACGAGCACGATGAACCCCGCCAGCGCGACAGCGGCCACCACGACCCGGGATCGCCTGCCCAGGCCGGCGAGCCGGGCCAGCCCGAACACCAGGGCGATGACGAGGGCGCAGTTCGCCCCGGAGACCGCGGTGAGATGGCTGAGCGATGCCGCCTTCATCGCATCGTCGAGGTCGACGGACACGGCGGTCTCGACGCCGATCGCGAGCCCGGGCAGCAGGGCGCCGCCGTCACCGGGAGTCGCCGCGGCGGCCAGGGCGAACGTCTCACGGGCGACCGCGGCCCACCCCAGCCAGGGCGGTGGCGGCGCGACGACGGCCACATCGTCACGGGCGCTGACCGTATAGGTCGTCGGCTCACCGGGCTCGGCGCTCGTGACCGCCCCGGTCACGCGCACGACCGCTCCGAAGGCGCACGCGCGCGCCTCCCGTTCGGTGCCTCCGAAGAGCACGGTGACGGGCACTGCGTCAGGCCGCGACGTCGTACCGCCGTCCATCCTTCCCCGAAGGCTCCAGCGCGCGCCGCCGTCGAAGCCCGCAGCGACCCGCTGCGGCGTCCGGTCGATCCGCACCAGGAGTGTGACCGTCTCCGATGCGTCCACGGCCGCATCCAGCCCGCCGGATGCCCGTGACGGCGACTGAGCCGCGACCGCCACCGATCCGACGGCGACCGCTGCGAGCACCAGGGCCACGAGCGGAAGGGAGCGACGAAGCGGACCAGCAGCACACCGACGGCGCACGACGGACGCGCCGACGCTCCCGGCCACGGCACCGACGACGCCCCCGGCACACGCCAGCGCGACGCCGACGGCCGCGTCCGGCACGCCGACCAGCACGGCCACGGCGATCCACAGCGCGCAGGCGGGCAGGGCGAGTCGCAGGTCGGGCATCAGACCACCACGCGATCCTTGAGGCCGTCGAACAGCTTCTGGCCGATCCCCGAGACCTTCATGAGGTCGGAGACCGCACCGAACCGCCCGTTCGCGGCACGCCAATCGACGATCCGCTGGGCGAGCGCCGGACCGATCCGGGGAAGCGTCTCCAGCTCGGCCGGTGTGGCCGTGTTGAGATTCAGCGGCGCTCCGGATGCGGAACCGGCCGGCCCCGACCCCGATGGCACGCCACCCGCACCAGCACCACCAGCCGACGGAGGGTCGCCGACCCGGGGAACCACCAGCTGCTCGCCGTCCGCGACAGGCCGAGCGAGGTTCAGGGCGGCGATGTCGGCGCCGTCGGCGGCTCCCCCGGCGGCGGCCACCGCATCCAGCACGCGGGACCCGGCGGGGAGGTCGACGATGCCCGGATCGCGGACCGCGCCGGTGACGTGGAGGAGCAGACGCCCGCCGGCGGTCGCGGTCGCCGCCGCATCCGTCGCCCCCGCCGACGACGGCACCGGCGTTCCGAGATCGACGGAGCTCCCCTGCTGGGCGGTCGCCGACACCAGGACGGCGACCACCGCAGCGACGATCGCCAGCGCGACCGCCGCCCCCACCCCGACGCGAATGCGCACAGAGCGACGGTCGTCGGCACTCTCGGGCGCGGCAGGACCGACGGCGGAAGGGTCGGCGCGGTGTCGCATGCCTCCACGCTAGGAAGCAGCGCTGCCGGAGGGTCGCCCCGCGTCGACTCCGTGGAGAGACGACGGAAGCGCCGGGCTGTGAACAACCCGGCGCTTCCGTCGTCGCGCCCGCTCAGGCGGGCGCAGCTCTCAGGCGCGCGGCTTCGTGGCGATGTTGACGAGACGAGGCGCGCGCACGATCACGTTGACGATCTCGCGGTCGCCGACCGATCGCTGCACGGCCTCCGAATCGCGGGCCAGCGACTCCAGATCGTCCGCCGCGATCTTCGGCGAGACCTCCAGGCGGTCGCGCACCTTGCCGTCCACCTGGACCACGGCGGTCACCGACTCCTCGATCAGCAGCGTCGGGTCGGGCTTGCGCCACTGCGCCAGCGCCACCGACGGCTCGTAGCCGAGCTTCGACCACATGTCCTCCGCGGTGTACGGGGCGAACAGGTTCAGCGCCATCGCGATGACCTCCGCGGCCTCGCGCACGGCCGCGTCTCCCGCGCCCGGACCGGAGTCGATCGTCTTGCGCGTCGCGTTGACCAGCTCCATCAGCCGGGCGACGACGACGTTGAACTTGAACGACTCGATCAGGCCGGGGGCATCGGCCAGGAACCGGTGCGTCGCACGGCGCAGCGCCGGGTCGCCCGTCTTCCAGACCACGTCCGGCGCACTCGTCACGTCGTCCGCGATGCGCCAGGCGCGCGCCAGGAACTTGGCGCTCCCCGACGGCGAGACGTCCGCCCAGTCGATGTCGTCCTCCGGCGGGCCGGCGAACGCCATGGTCAGACGCACCGCGTCGACACCGTGCTCGTCGAGCTGCTCGGACAGCTTCACCAGGTTGCCGCGGGACTTCGACATCGCCGAGCCGTCCATCAGCACCAGGCCCTGGTTGAGCAGCGCCGTGAACGGCTCCGTGAAGCTGATGTAGCCCAGGTCGAACAGCACCTTCGTGATGAACCGTGCGTACAGCAGGTGCAGGATGGCGTGCGTCACGCCGCCGACGTACTGGTCGACCGGCGCCCACTTCTCCGCCTCGCGAGGGTCGAACGCCTGGGTGGAGTCGTTCGCCGACAGGAACCGCAGGAAGTACCACGAGCTGTCCACGAACGTGTCCATGGTGTCCGTGTCGCGCGTGGCGGGGCCGCCACAGTTCGGGCAGGAGACGTTGACCCAGTCGGTCGCAGCGCCCAGCGGGCTGGTGCCCTTCGGCTGCAGGTCGAGACCCTCGGCCGGCGGCAGCAGCACGGGCAGCTCGGACTCGGGCACCGGAACCTCGCCGCACTGCTCGCAGTGGATGATCGGGATGGGGGTGCCCCAGTAGCGCTGCCGCGAGATCAGCCAGTCGCGCAGGCGGAAGTTCTTCGCCGGCGCACCCAGGTTCGACGCCTGCAGCGCCTCCGTCACGCGACGGATGGCGTTGGACTTGCTCAGGCCGTCGAACGGACCCGAGTTGATCAGGCGCCCCTCGCCGGTCAGCGCGACACCCGTCTCGGACGGGTTCTCGAGCGCCGCCTCGTCCGGCAAGATCGGCTCGCCGGTCTCCGGGTCGGTGTGGATGACGGGGATCGCGCCGGTGACGGGCTGCGTGGTGTCGACGACGACGCGCACCGGCAGATCGAAGGCGCGCGCGAAATCGAGGTCGCGCTGGTCGTGCGCGGGGACGGCCATGATCGCGCCGTGCCCGTAGTCGCTCAGCACGTAGTCGGCTGCCCAGATCGGGATGCGCTCCCCCGTCAGCGGGTTGATCGCGTGACGCTCCAGGAACACGCCGGTCTTCTCGCGCTCCGTGCTCAGACGGTCCATCTCGGTGGTGCCGCGCACCACGTCCAGGTAGTCGTCGAAGCGCTTGCGCACCTCGGGCCGTGCGCCCTCCACCAGCTCGGAGGCCAGGTCGGAGTCCGGGGCGACCACCATGAACGTGACGCCGTACAGCGTGTCCGGCCGCGTGGTGTACACGGTCACCGGCTCGTCACGGCCCTCGATGCGGAACGTGACGTCGGCGCCCGTCGAGCGCCCGATCCAGTTGCGCTGCATGGAGATGACCTTGGACGGCCAGGCGCCCTCCAGCTGGTTCAGGTCGTCCAGCAGGCGGTCCGCGTAGTCCGTGATGCGGAAGTACCACTGGGTCAGCTTCTTCTTGGTGACCAGGTTGTCGCAGCGCTCGCAGCGGCCGCCGACGACCTGCTCGTTGGCCAGCACGGTCTGGTCGAACGGACACCAGTTGACCTGGCTCGCCTTGCGGTAGGCCAGGCCCTTCTCGTACAGCTTCAGGAACAGCCACTGGTTCCAGCGGTAGTAGGCCGGGTCGGAGGTCTGCAGCACGCGGTCCCAGTCGAAGCTGGGCGCGTAGCGGCGCATGCTCGCCTTCTGCTGTGCGATGTTGTCGTTCGTCCAGCCCGCGGGGTCGAGGCCGCGCTTGATGGCGGCGTTCTCGGCGGGCAGGCCGAAGGAGTCCCATCCGATCGGGTGCAGCACGTTGAAGCCCTGCTGACGCCAGTACCGCGCGATGACATCGCCCAGCGCGTACGCCTCGGCGTGACCCATGTGCAGGTCACCGGACGGGTAGGGGAACATGTCGAGGATGTACTTGCGCGGGCGGGTGTCAGCGGGGTCGTCCGTCGCGAACGGCCGGAGCTCTTCCCAGACCGGGAGCCATTTGTCTTGGATGGCGGCGAAATCGTATGCGGCGCGCTCGTCGTGCGCGCGACCGGTCTGCTGGGGTGTGCTCGCTGCCGTGGTGCCGGCTGCGTCGTGCTCGTGTGCCACGTGACTCTCAATCTCGGTTCCGTCGTGCCGCGTCGGGATTTCTGGCGGCACGGAAGAGGACGGGCGGCGCGCGCCCGGTACTCCAGACTACTAAACGTCGGAGGCGTCCAGTCCGTTCCCAGCGCGCCCTCAGTTCGCCGAGGGCGTGCGCTCCGCGGTCAGCCCGGCCGCCGCCAGCAGAGCGGCCGCCTTCACCTGCACTTCGGCGAGCTCCTCCTCCGGGACGGAGAGCGCCGTGATGCCGCCTCCCGCGCCGATCGTGACCCCGCCCCCGGCGAGGTGGATGCTGCGGATCACCATCGCCAGGTGCGCATCCCCCTCGACCCCGAAGAAGCCGAAGCAGCCGGCGAACGCGCCGCGCGGACCCTCCTCCAGCCGGTGGAGGATGCGCATGGCGCTCAGCTTGGGGGCGCCGGTCATCGAGCCGGCCGGGAAGCACGCGGCCACCGCATCCACCGCGCCGAGCCCCGGCCGCAGCCGCCCCTCGACGGTCGAGACCAGCTGGTGCACCTGCGCGTAGCTCTCCACCGCGAGCAGGTGGCTGACCTCCACGGAACCGACCTGGCACACCCGCCCGAGGTCGTTGCGCATCAGGTCGACGATCATCACGTTCTCGGCGCGCTCCTTCTCGCTCGCCTCCAGCTCCCCGCGCAGCTCCAGGTCGGCGGCGACCGTGGCGCCGCGCGGCCGTGTCCCCTTGATCGGCCTGGTGCGCACCCGGCCGTCCGGGTGGACGCGCAGGAACTCCTCCGGCGACGAGCTCACCAGCGACTCACCGCCGATCCGGACGAAGCCGCCGAACGGCGCGGGGCTCGCCCGCCGCAGCCGCAGGTGCACGGCGAGCGGGTCGGCGGAACTGCGCGCGGTCGCGCTGTTGGTGAGGCACAGCTGGTAGGCGTCCCCCGCGCGGATCGCGTCCTGGCACGCCCGGATCGCTGCCAGGTACGCCTCGTCGTCGTGACGCCAGTGCGCTGCGGCGGAGGGGACGGGATGCGCGGCCGCGTAGACATCCGCGGCACCACCGGCGCAGGCCAGCGCCCGGACCGCTGCGTCGATCCAGGCCGTCCCGTCGGCGTCGTCCGGCGCGACGACCGTGACGGTGCGAGCGGCGTGGTCGAAGGCGAGCGCGCGATCGACGAACAGCAGGGATGCGTCAGCGGGCGACCCGTCCCGCTGGGCGGCGATCGGGGCGCCGGCCTGCGCCGCACCGGCCTCGTAGCCGATCCGCCCCCACCAGCCGATCGGCACGGACGTGGACACCGGCACGCCACCGCGACGCGCGGCGAGGTCGGCGCGGAGCGCATCCAGCACCTCACCGGGCCGGGTCACGCCGTCGACGGTCACCGTTCCGTCGGCGACGGATGCGGACATCCGCACCCGGCCGGTGCCCATGAAAGAGCTGCCGGCGACCGCGTCCGGTCCGCTGTCGAGCCAGACCGCATCCGCTCCGCCCGGCCCGCCGAAGAGCGTCGCGAAGGCATCGGCCGGATCGACCCAGGTGTCGAGCGGCTGCACGCGGAGCGGGGTGAGCACCGGACTAGCCTAGGCGAGTGGACGCGCGCAGCACCGGACCGGTCAGCTCCCTCGCCGATTGGGCGGACGGTGAGCTCCGCCCGCGCGACGACTGCGAGCTGACGGAGACCGGGCTGCTGGCCGCCGACTCCTTCCTGGTGCGCGACGGCCGGGTGCTGGCGCTCGGGCTGCATCGCACCCGGTTCGCCGAGACGGCACGAGAGCAGGGATTCGCCGACCGCGCGGAGCTGGATGCGTTCTGGGATGCCGCCATCGGCTCCCTGCCGCGCGACGGCGCCTGGTTCCCCCGGTTCGAACTCGTCACGGCGCGCGACGCCCTCCGGCTGCGCTTGCGGCTCCGCACGGCGCCGCCGCTCACCTCCGAGCTGGTCGTCGTGACCGCGGACACCGACCCGCGTACCGTCCCGCACCTGAAGGGACCGGACCTCGACCGGCTCAGCGCGCTCCGCCAGCGGGCGCAGCGGCGCGGCGCCCAGGAGGCGGTGATCCTCGACGACGGCCGGGTGTCCGACGGCACGACGACCGCTCTGCTCTGGTGGCGCGGGGACGCGCTGTTCGCCCCGCCGTTCTCGCTGCCCCGGGTCGACAGCGTCGCCGCGCGCACCGTGCGGGGTATCGCCGCTGCGCTCGGCGTCCCCGTCGAGGATGTGGCCGTGCGGCCGTCCGAGCTGGAGGGCGCGGTGCTGTGGGCCGTGAACGCCCTGCACGGCATCCGGGCCGTCACCGCGTGGGTGGGCGGGCCTCCGCTCGCCCAGGATCCCGCACGGACCGAAGCCTGGCGCGCCCGCTTCGTGGCGCTGGCGCGGCCGCTGCCCTGAGCGGGCGGCCTGCCGCCTCACGCCCCGACCAGGGCCCCGTCCTCCAGCCGCACCACCCGATCCACGAGGTCGGTCGGCACCTCCGTGTGCGAGATCAGGAGCACCGTGCGGCCGTCCTCCGCCGCCGTCCGCAGGACATCCCGCACGATCGCGTCCGCCACGGCGCTGTCGACGTTGGCCGTCGGCTCGTCGACCACCAGCACCGGGAAGTCGGCCAGCAGCGCCCGGGCGAGCGCGATGCGCTGCGCCTGGCCGCCCGAGACGAGGGCGCCGCGCTCGCCGACGGGTTCCGAGAGCCCGCCCCGGGCGAGCGCCCAATCGCGCAGGCCGACGCGGGCGAGCACGGCGAGCAGGTCGTCATCGGTCGCCGTCTCGCGGGCGAACAGGAGGTTCTGGCGGAGATCGGAGTGGAACAGGTAGGGACGCTGCTCCACCAGGCCGACGATGCGCCGCACGTCGTCCTGTCGCAGGTCGCGCGCCGGGACGCCGTCGATCGAGTACTCGCCGGTGTGGTCGATCAGCCGCGTCAGGACGTGGGCGAGCGCCGTCTTGCCCGCGCCGGTCGGGCCGGTCAGCAGCACGCGCTCCCCCGGCTTCAGCCGCAGCGTGAGGTCGCGCAGCACCTCCCGGCCGTCGTCCGGCCAGTGCGCCGACACGGCGTCGAGCCGGACGCCGGGGACGCCGCCGGATGCGTCCGCCCCGACGATCGCGACCGCGTCGAGCGCGCCCGCCGCATCCACGGGTACGCCGTCCGGCACCGCGACCGGAGCCGCGGATGCGATCCGCTCGGCGCTCGCCCGCACGCGCCGCCAGGCGCCGAACGCCAGAGGGACGGTGCCGAAGACCTCGAACACGGCGAGCGGGAGCAGCGCGACCACGGCCAGCCCTGGCGCGCTGAGCGAGCCGCCCGCCAGAGCGGGGATGCCTCCCGCGAGCCCGAAGAGGGTCGCCGCGCCCGCGAGCAGGGACACCGCGCCCGCGGTGGCGCCGAGCCCCACGGCGCGGGTGCGCGACGCGGTCGTCAGCCGCTCGCCGGCCACGCGGACGCGCTCCTGCGCGGCGGGGAGCGCGTCGAAAGCGGTCAGCACGTCGAGGTTGGCGACCAGGTCGTGCAGGGCGTCGTTGAGCTCGGCCCGAAGGGGCGCGATGCGACGCTCCGCGGCGCCGGCGACCCACCGGTTCACCAGCAGGCCGGCGACCAGGGCCACCGCGAGGGTGACCAGCAGCGCGACGCCCGCCGCCGGCAGGATCAGGAACGCCGCGACCACGCTCCCCACAGCGACGAGCCCGGCGCTGACCAGGGGCTGGATGACCCGCAGCGCCAGATTCTGGAGCTCGTCCACGTCGTCCGCCAACCGGGCGAGCAGGTCGCCCGACCGCACACCCCGGAGTCCGTCGGGCGCCAGCGGTTCGAGCCGGGCGTAGAGACGCGACCGCACCGTCCCGAGCTGCCGGAACGCCGCATCGTGGCCGGCCAGCCGCTCCAGGTACCGGAAGAAGGCGCGCCCGAGCGCGAACGCCCGGACGCCGACGATCGCCGCCGACAGGTACATCAGCGCCGGCTGCTCCGACGCGCGCGTGATCAGCCAGGCCGACACGCCGAGCAGGGCGACGGCGCTCCCGCCGCTCAGCACACCGAACCCGATAGCCGTCCACAGCCGGCCCGGGGACGGGACCGCCAGCCGGAGGATGCGGCGCACCTCGGCCGGGTCCGCGGCGACCCGGGCGCCCGGTCCGGACATCGGGATCTGCGACGACTCAGCGGACACGGGACACCTCGCTCGTCTCGACCGGGACGCCGGCCCCTGGGACCTCGTCCGCGTCCCTCGCCGGCAGTGTGAGGACGACATCCGCCGCCTCCGCCACCGCGGGCCGGTGGCTGAGGACCAGGACGGCCGCCCCGTCGTCGGCCGCGTGCCGCACCGACCGCAGCACGCGCGCCTCCGTCTCGGCGTCGAGCGCCGAGGTCGGCTCGTCCAGGATCAGCACAGGGCAGCCGCGGGCGCGGAGGCGATAGAGCGCCCGCGCCACCGCGACCCGCTGCGCCTGCCCGCCGGAGAGACCGGAGCCGCCCGGGCCGAGCACGAACGACGGGTCCAGCTCGTCGGCGGCCGCATCCCGCAGCGCCTCCGCCACGCGCACGTCCTCGGCGGCTGCCTGTTCGGCGCGCGCGTCGCCCAGCGCGACGTTCGCCGCGATGCTCCCGGCCAGCAGACCGGGCCGCTGTCCGGCCCAGGCGATCGCTTCGCGCCGCCCGGCGGCATCGGTCCTTCCTCCCGCGAGGATGCGTCCTTCGGCGTCCGTGAACCCCAGCACCCCGGAGATCAGGCTCGACTTGCCCGCTCCGCTCGGCGCGCGCAGCACGGCGAAGGTGCCAGGGGGAACCTCGGCACCGAAGCCGTCGACGACCGTGCGTCCGTCGTAGGCGATCCGCACATCCTGGAGCACCAGACCGGTGCCGGCGGCCGGGTCCGCGCCCGGAGCGGCCTCGGGCACGGCCTCCGCCGCCTCGATGACGGCGAACGCGTTCGACGCCGCCTCGATCCCCTCCGCCGCCGCGTGGTAGCTCGCGCCCACGTTGCGCAGGGGCAGGAACGCCTCGGGAGCGAGCAGCAGCACGAACAACCCGACCGAGAGGTCCATCGAGCCGCCCAGCAGGCGCAGACCGATGGTGACGGCGATCACCGCGACGGACAGGCTGGCGGCCAGCTCCAGCACGAAGCCGGAGAGGAACGACATCCGCAGCACCCGCATGGTGTGCACGCGGTACTGCTCGCTCACCTGGCGGATGCGCGCCTCCTGGCGATGCTGGCGCCCGAACAGCTTCAGCGTGGAGAGGCCGGCGACGACATCGAGGAATCCGCTGGAAAGCGTCGACAGCGCACGCCACTGCCGCTTCTGCGCAGCCTGCGTCGCCCAGCCGACGAGCACCATGAACACGGGGATGAGCGGCAGGGTGATCACGAGGATGATCCCGCTGGTGAGATCCCGCCACCCGATGGTGAGCACGAGCAGCGGCGTCGCGATGGCGGTGCCGATGAGCTGCGGCAGGTACTTCGCGAAATACCCGTCGAGCGCATCCATGCCGTGGCCGGCGACGAGGGTGACCTCGGCCGTGCTGCGGCGTGCGACCCAGCCGGGGCCGAGCCGTCCGACGGCGGCGACCAGGCGCTCCCGCAGTTGACCCACCGCGCGGGCGCCCCCACGGGACGACACCGACTCGACCGCCCACAGCACGGCCGCGCGCACGACCACGACGAGGCCGAGCAGGCCGATCGTCGGGGCGAGCGCGGCCAGCGACTCGCCCGCGATCGACCGCACCACCAGCTGGGTCACCAGCCAGGCGAACGCGATGACGCACGCGGTCTGCACCACGGCGAGTCCGGCCCCCGCGACGAGCGTGCCGCGGGTCGCCTGCGCGTACCGCAGGAGGCGGGGGTCGAGCGGGCGCACGTCAGGCCGTCACGGTTCGCTGGTCGTCCGCGGCCTCCTGCGGGATGTGGTCGCGCGTCACGCGCTTGCGGAAGATCCAGTAGGTCCAGCCCTGATACACCAGGATCAGCGGGAGGAAGATCGCCGCGACCCAGGTCATGATCGTGAGCGTGGTCTGCGAGCTGGACGCGTTCGCGATCGTCAGGCTGTTCTCCGGGTTGGGCGACGAGGGCATCACGTCCGGGAACAGCGCGGCGAACAGCGAAACGACGGCCAGAGCGATGGTCGCGGCCATGAAGCCGAACGACCACCCCTCCGCCCCGCGCAGGTTGGCGATCCACGAGGCGACGAGCGCGACGGCCGCGAAGATCGCGAGCGCGAGGAACACCGGCGAGAAGTGCGAGACCGCCGTCCAGCCGAGGAAGACCGCTGCGACGACGATCGCGACGGCGCCCGAGCGTGTGGCGAGGCGGCGCGCCCTGGCCCGCAGGTCGCCGTCCGTCTTCAGCGAGATGAACACGACCCCGTGGGTGAAGAACAGCAGGAGGGTGGTCAGGCCGCCGACGATCGCGTAACCGTTCAGGAGGTCGAACAGCGTCCCGGTGTAGTCGTGGTTCGCGTTCAGCGCGACGCCCTGGACGATGTTGGCGAAGGCGACCCCCCAGAGGAACGCCGGGACGGCGGAGCCGACGATGATCATCCCGTCGAACCACTTCTTCCACCGCGCGCCCGCCCGCTGGTGCCGGTACTCGAACGACACACCGCGGACGATCAGCGCGAGCAGGATGAGGAGCAGCGCCAGGTAGAAGCCGCTGAACAGGGTGGCGTACCACTCGGGGAACGCGGCGAAGAGCGCGGCGCCGCCCACGATGACCCACGTCTCGTTGAGGTCCCAGACCGGACCGATCGTGTTGATCATCACGCGGCGGTCGACGTCGTCGCGGCCGAGGAACGGCAGCGCCATCCCCACCCCGAAGTCGAAGCCGTCGAGCACGAAGTAGCCGACGAAGAAGAAGGCGACGATGCCGAACCAGAGAACTGCGAGATCCATTGTCGTGCTCCTCCTAGTAGACCGTTGCGACGGGGATGGGCTCGCCGGCGTCGTCGAGATGCTTCTCGATCGGCTCAGGACCCTTCTGGGCGGCGCGCTTGATCAGCTTGAACTCGACCACCGCGAGGGTGCCGTAGATGGCCGTGAAGGCGACGAGCGAGATCAGCACCTCGAGTCCCGTCGTCCCGGGCGAGACGCCGTCGGCCGTCTTCATGAGGCTGAACACGATCCAGGGCTGGCGGCCCATCTCGGTGAAGATCCAGCCGACGATCATCGCCAGCAGCGACAACGGCATGGCCCAGATCGCGATCCGCCACTGCCAGGCGCGGGTCGGCATGCGTCCCTTGCGGGTGAGCCAGAGGCCGACGACCGCGATGGCGACGTGCAGCATCCCGAGGCCGATCATCCAGCGGAAGGCCCAGTAGGTGATCCAGATGGTGGGCGTGTAGTCGCCGAGGCCGTAGAGCTGCGTGTACTGCGCCTGCAGGTCGTTGATGCCCTCGACCGTGCCGTTCAGACTGTGGGTCGACAGGAACGACAGCAGGTAGGGCACACGGATGGAGAACAGCTCGTGCACGCCGTCCGGAGTGCCGAGGGTGAAGATCGAGAACGAGGCGTCGGCCCCTGTCGATGTCTTGTACAGCGCCTCCGCGGCCGCCATCTTCATCGGCTGCGTCTCGACCATCGCGAGGCCGAGCTGGTCGCCGCTGAGGACCGTCCCGATCCCGGCGCCGATCATCAGCCACAGGCCGAACTTCAGCGCCGGCCGCATCGTCTCCAGGTGGTTGTTCCGCGACAGGTGCCACGCAGCGACGGCGATGATGAGGCCGGCGGACACCATGAAGCAGCCGAAGATCGTGTGCGGGAAGGCGGCCAGGGCCACCTTGTTCGTCAGCACGGCCCACAGGTCGGTGAGCTCTGCCCGGCCCTTCGCCGCGTTGATGTGGTAGCCGACCGGGTTCTGCATGAACGCGTTCGCCGCGAGGATGAAGTACGCCGAGAGGATGCTGCCCACCGACACGATCCAGATCGTCGCCAGGTGCAGCCCCTTCGGGAGGCGGTCCCAGCCGAAGATCCACAGCCCGATGAACGTCGCCTCCAGGAAGAACGCGAGCAGGCCCTCCAGGGCGAGCGGAGCGCCGAAGATGTCGCCGACGAACCGGGAGTAGTCCGACCAGTTCATGCCGAACTGGAACTCCTGCACGATGCCGGTCACCACGCCCATCGCGAAGTTGATGAGGAAGATCTTGCCGAAGAAGTGGGTGAGCTGCAGGTAGTGCGGCTTGCCGGTGCGGTACCAGGCCGTCTGGAAGATCGCGGTGCAGGTGACCAGGCCGATCGTCAGCGGCACGAACAGGAAGTGGTAGATCGTGGTGAGCCCGAACTGCCAGCGTGCCAGTAGGAGCGGGTCCAGCAGTTCGTTCACGTGAGTTCCCTTCGCCTCTTCTACACAGTGTAGAACTGAACTTCTACGAAGTGTAGAACATTCTCAGCCTGTTCGCGCTACTCTGGATGCGTGGCCAATCTCGGAGAACTCGAACGGGCCGTCATGGACGCCCTGTGGGACGGCGACGCGCCCGTCACGGCGGGTGAGCTACGCGACAAGCTAGCGGCCACCCGCGACACGGGCAAGGCTCCGGCGCTCACGACGATCCTGACGGTGCTCTCCCGGCTCGAGGCCAAGGGCTTCGTCAGCCGCGACCGCGACGCGCGTCCGCACGTGTACCACGCTGCTCTGTCCCGCGCCGGTCACGTCGCCGATCTGATGCGCGAAGTGCTCGAGTCGTCCTCCGACCGCACCCAGGCGCTCGCCTACTTCGTCGGATCCGTCGACGAGTCGGAAGCCGAGGTGCTGCGCCGCCTGCTCGACGCCCGCAGCGTGTGAGCAGCGACCCCGCTGCCGGGCTCGCCGGCGCGATCTTCCTGGGCGCTCTGGCCATCGCGCTCGCGTGGCCGGTCCCGCTGCTGCTCGCGCGAGCCAAATGGCCGTCGGCCGCGCCCGTGCTCGCCGTCGCCCTCTGGCAGTCGATCGCGCTCGCGGGCGGCATCTCCATGATCGGCTCGCTGCTCCTCGCGGGCCTGCAGCCGTTCGGAGACGACCTCTGGTCGCGCATCCAGGGAGCCGCCGGGTCGCTCTTCCACGGGCCGCTTCCCGCCGATGCCAGTCTCCTGAACGCGTTCCTGCTGAGCGCGGCCGTCCTGCTGACGGCGCACCTCCTCCTGAACCTCGCGCTCACGTCCGTGCGCAGCCGCAATCAGCGGCACCGGCACATGGAGCTGCTGCGCCTGCTGTCCTCCCCGCTGCCCGACGCTCCGACGACGCGCGTGATCGACCACCCGGCCCCCGCCGCCTACTGCCTGCCGGGCGCGCGCAGCGTCACCGTGCTCTCCGAGGGCATGATCGCGCTGCTCTCCCCCGATCAGCTGGATGCGGTGGTCGCCCACGAGCGCGCCCACCTGCGCCAGAAGCACCACCTGCTGCTCGATGCGTTCCGCTCGTGGAAGCGCGCCCTCCCCTGGTTCCCGATCGCCACCCGGGCGCAGGACGCGGTTGCACTGCTCCTGGAGATGCTCGCCGACGACACCGCTCGCCACGAGGCGGGAGACCGTGTGCTCGCCGGGGCGATCCGCCTCGTCGACGAGACGGGACAGGCGGGCGCCGTTCTCGGCGCACCGAAGGATCGCCGCACGCCGGAGCAGCGACGGGCGGCTCTGGTCGCCCGCGAGAACCGCCTGACGGACGGCCGGCGGACCGTCGGCCCCGCGCTCCGCGCCGCCGTCATCCTCACCACCGTGCTCCTGGTGATCGTCCCCCCGGTCGTCATCCTCACCACCTGACCGCCCCGCCCCACCCGCCCGGCCCACCCTGGCCGAGATTTGCGCCAAATCTCGGTGCTCGTGCGGGGAGGGTGCAGCGACGATCCAGGGAGGAGCCAGGCCGCGCCGCTACGCTTCCGCTATGCCGCAGCCCGGAGGGACGACATGAACGACGCACTGACCTGGGTGCTCGACCTCGTGCAGAGCGTCGACCCGGTCCTCCGGACGCTGCTGGCCGGCCTCGGCATCCTGCTCGAGACCTCGATCCTCATCGGGCTCATCGTCCCGGGCGACACGATCGTGCTCGTCGCCAGCACGGGCGTCGCCAATCCGGTCGAGTACATCGCCCTGGTCGTCGTGGTGGTCGTCGGGGCGCTGTGCGGCGAATCCCTGGGCTTCGCGCTCGGGCGCTGGTTCGGCCCCCGCATCCGCAGCAGCGGCCTCGGCCGCCGCATCGGCACGCGCAACTTCGACCGGGCGGAGGCGTATCTGGCGCGTCGCGGCGGGATCGCCGTCTTCCTGTCGCGGTTCCTGCCAGTGCTGCACTCGCTCATCCCGCTCACGGTGGGTATGAGCCCGATGCGGTACCGCACCTTCATGGCCTGGACGGCCCCGGCGTGCGTGCTCTGGGCCTTCGCATACGTGAGCGTCGGATCGGCGGCGGCCGGCGGCTACCGCGAACTGTCGCGGGAGCTCCACTGGGCCGGATACGCGTTCGTCGCTGTCATCGCCCTCTTCGTCGTCGCGGTCTTCGTCGTCAAGAAAGTGCTCGGCAGGCGCGAGGGCCGGCACATGGAAGCGGCGGCCCGGGAACCCGAGCCGCCGCTTGATGGTGCTGACCGATCCGCTACTTGATCGGGTGGTCCTGCAGCCACTTCTTGGCGACCGCATCCGGCTGGGTCTTGCTCGACCCCTGGTTCTCGCCGTTCATGTCGATGAGGTCGGCGGTGGTGAGTTCCTTCGACACCTTGTTCAGGACCTCCTTCACCTTGTCCGACGCCTTGGAGCTGTTGATCAGCGGCACGATGTTCTGCGCGGCGATCAGGCTCTTCGGGTCCTTCAGGGTGACGAAGCCGTTGTCCTTGATGGCCGGGGTCGTCGTGTAGATGTCGGCCAGCTGGACATCGCCGTTCTTGAGGGCGGCGACGGTCAGCGGTCCGCCGGAGTCGCTGATCGGCTTGAGCGTCGCGGTGACGCCATACGCCGACTTCAGGCCGGGGATGCCGTACGGACGCGTCGCGAACTCCGGGTTCGCGCCGACGGTCAGCGGGTCGGTGACCTTCTTGAGGTCATCGAGGCTGGTGACGCCCCACTTCTCGGAGAACTCCTTGGTGACGTTGTACGAGTCGGCGTCCTGCGCCTCGGACTGGTCGAGCACCTCGAAGCCCTTCGGCAGGGCGTCGTTGAGCCCGGCGTAGACGTCGTCGCTCGAGGTCGCGGTGCTGTTCTTGTCGTAGAACTGGAGCAGGTTGCCGCTGTACTCGGGGATGAGGTCGATGGAGCCGTCCTGCAGCGCCTTCAGGTAGACGTCGCGCTGGCCGATGCTCGGCTTGTATGCGACCTTCACGCCGTTGGCCTCGAGCGCCTGGCCGTAGATCTGCATGAGGATCTCGGACTCGCCGAACGCGGCCGAACCGACCGTGACGGTGTCGCTGGAGGACGAGGCGGAGTCGCTGCTGAACGCGCCGCCACCGGACGAGCACGCGCTGAGCGCAAGGAGCGCCCCGGCGGCGAGCACGCCGGCTGCGAGGCGGCTCTTCTTCGATGCGAACATGATCTCTCTTCTCTCGGTGTGTTTCTCTTCGTGTGCGGGATGAAAAGTCTTGGTCAGGCGGCCGAGGCGCTCTCCGGAGCGACGCGGGCGGTGTGTCGCGTATCGCCCTCCGCCGAGTCGCGGACCCGGCCGGCCAGGACGCCGCGCGGCACGACGAGCCGCTGGGTGAGGGCGAACAGGCCGTCGGACACCAGGGCGAGCGCCACGACGATGATCGAGCCGCCGAGCATCTCGGGATAGTTCTGCACGGCGATGCCGTCGAACAGGAAACGGCCGAGACCGCCCACCGGCAGGATGGCCGCGACCGTCCACGTCGCTATCACCTGCAGCGCTCCGGATCGGATGCCGCCGATCACCAGGGGAAGCGCCAGCGGCAGCTCCACCTTGGTGAACACCTGCCAGCCGGTCATCCCGATGGCGCGGGCGGCGTCGATCGGCGCGCGGTCGACCGATTCGAGTCCGGAGTACGCCCCCGCCAGGATCGGCGGGATGGCGAGGATGGTCAACGCGATCAGCGGCGGAACGATCGTCAGGTTCGTGGTGATCAGCGCCAGGTAGATGACGAGTCCGAGCGTCGGGAGGGCGCGCAGTGCTCCCGAGACGCCGACCGCCAGGCCGCGGAATCGCCCGGTGTGCCCGATCGCGAAGCCGATGGGCAGGGCGATCGCCGCGGCGAGCAGCAGCGTCAGGAGGGAGTACAGGATGTGCTCGCCGAGGCGGGCGGGGATGCCGCTGGCACCGGCCCAGTTCGCCGGGTCGAAGATCCACCCGAAGGCGGCGACGATATCGGTCATGCGCCGGTCACCGCCTTCATCGCCGCGCGACGGCTGAGGCGGGCCGCGCGGCGGTCGGCGCGCGTCCAGGGCAGCAGCAGCCGGCCGAGACCGACCAGGATCAGGTCGAACACCAGCGCGAGGATCATGATCGCGACGATGCCGACGACCGCCTCCTCGGGGTAGTAGCGGTTGAGGCTGTCGGTGAACAGGAAGCCCAGGTTCGGCACGCCGAGCAGGGCGCCGACGCTCACCAGACTGACCGTGCTGACCGACACCACCCGGAGCCCGGCCAGGAGCACCGGGCCGGCGAGCGGGAGCTCCACCGACCAGAACCGGCGCCAGCCCGAGAATCCGACGGCGGTCGCGGACTGCAGGACGTCACCCGGGACGGACCCGAGCGCATCCGCCGTCGTCCGGACCATGAGCGCCAGGGCGTAGATGCTCAGCGCCACCACCACGTTGAGCGGCGACAGGATCTGCGTGCCGATCAGCGCGGGCATGGCGAAGAACAGCGGAAGCGACGGGATGGCGTAGAGGATGCCGCCGATCGTCAGCAGCACGCCACGGCTCAGCCGGTAGCGGTTGGCGACCCAGCCGATCGGCAGCGACACGACCAGACCGACGACGATCGGGATTGCGCTCAGCCACACGTGGGAGACCGTGAGATTCCAGACCTGGCCGAAGTTCGACCACAAGAAGCTCACGACGCGTCCTCACCCTGCGCCGGAGCACCCGCGACCGGAACGGTCGCGGCCTTTGCCTCGAAGGTACCGGCACCGCCACGCGGCGAACCGGAGAGGACGCCCGCTGCGCGGCCGTCGCTGTCGACGAGCACCGAACCGGTCGGCGTCTCCTCGACGTGCAGCGCCCGGCGACCGCGGTCGGCCCCGACGAACGACGCGACGAACTCGTCGGCCGGGTCGGCCAAGATCTCGGCCGGGGTGCCCTTCTGGGCGACGATGCCGCCCTTCCGGAAGATCACGACCTGGTCGCCGAGCTTGAACGCCTCGTCGATGTCGTGCGTCACGAACACCACGGTCTTGTCCAGGTCGCGCTGCAGGCGGAGCAGCTCGTTCTGCAGATCGTCGCGCACGATCGGGTCGACCGCGCCGAACGGCTCGTCCATCAGCAGGATGTTCGGGTCGACCGCGAGCCCGCGGGCGACGCCGACCCGCTGCTGCTGGCCGCCGGAGAGCTGGCTGGGATACCGGTCGGCGAGTGAGCGCTCGAGACCGACGGTGTCCATCAGCTCGAGGGCGCGCTCGCGCGCATCCTTCTTCTTCACGCCCTTGAGCAGCGGGACGGTGGCGATGTTGTCGACGACCTTGCGGTGCGGCAGGAGGCCGGAGTTCTGCATCACGTAGCCGATCGACCGGCGCAGGGCGACGGGCTTCAGGGACAGCACGTCCTCGCCGTCGATCTCGACCTGCCCGGAGGTCGGGTCGACCATCCGGTTGATCATCCGGAGGATCGTGGTCTTGCCGCTCCCGGAGGAGCCGACGAGCACGGTGATCTTGCGGGACGGGATGACCAGGGAGAAATGGTCGACGGCGAGCGTCCCGTCCGGGAAGCGCTTCGTCACGTCGCGGAACTCGATCACGAGCGCGCTCCCGTCGCCGGGGTCGCTGCGAAGTCGGAGTCGCGGGATGCGGGGGCTGATGCTGCCATCTCAACCAGCCAAACAGCGTCCGGCCGTTTGCGCAATGGAATGCGTCGAATTGTGGCATTCAGGGTCGGTCGCACTGCCGGCCCCCCTTCTGTCGGTGTCACGGCCGTTCGGCTCGCGCGCTCCTTGTTCGGAGCACTCGTCCGTGTGGATGGCAACCTGCCACCGACCACCGACATTCCCGCGGGAGCGGATCACCGGATCCGTGTCTGCGGGCGTTCCCCGCGTCAGGACTCGGGGCCGAACCGCCGCTCCAGGTACTCGCGGGCAACGGTCCTGGCCTCGGCGATGTACCGCTCGTCGCCGTTCGGGTCCTCTACGAAAGCCCGCGTGATCAGGGAGTCCATGATCTCGACGACGACCTGGAGCCGGAAGGACAGGTCGTCGCCGGCCGGCAAGCCGTACTCGTCGGCGAGGATCTGGGCGAACTGGTGGGCGAAGCCGGTGTCCTGCACGACGTCGTCGTCGCCGGCACCGGAACGCTCGGCGCCCGAGAAGCGGATGATGCGGAAGCCGCGCTCGGTGCGGAACATCTCGACGAACGCGTCGATGGCGCACTCGACGGCGTTCCACCAGTGTTCCGGCGACTGAGCGTCGATCGCCTCGACCACGGAGCGGCGGTAGCGGAGAAGAGCCCGGTCGCGCAGCGCCTGCAGCAGCACGATGCGGTCGGGGAAATAGCGGTAGACGGTCCCGATGGATGCGCCGGCCCGTTCGGCCACCATGGCGGTGGTGAGTCGATCGAAGCCGATCTCGTCGACCACTTCGGCGGCGGCGTCCAGGAGGGCGTCGATGCGTGCGGCGCTGCGCTCCTGGATCGGCTCCGTGCGCACGAGCGGCGCTCCGACGGTGTTCTGGCCGGCGACCAGATCGTTGATGGGCACGAGGGCGGCTCCTTCTTTCTCTCGAACAAGGTGGTGGTGCGGGTCCCCAGCCCGGCGACGCTATCACCGTCGCACTAACGGGATCATATTCGTGGAAACCTCACTTCCGCTGGGCATTACCCTTCGACGCGCCGCAGAAAAGTCCCCCAGATCTGGGGGATGCATTCGTGTGCACGTTCACTCCATGAGAAAATGACTCAGATGCCCTCCCCCGAATCGCGCCCCGAGCACGTCTCCGGCGACTCCGTCGTCCGTCGCGGCGCAGCGGTCGAGCCGATCATGCACCGCGCCGCCCGCATCGAGGACGCCTTCCACGAGTTCCGCGCCCGCCGGGCCCGCAAGCGCGGATTCCTGGCGACCGTCGTGCCGTACACCGGCTACGGCGCGCCGACCTGGGTGCGCATCCTCGGCCGGGTCGTGCTCGCGAAGGACCCGCGACCGGGGAGCCGTGCCGAACGCCTGCACCGCAAGCGCGAGGAGTCGGTCCGCGGCTGGCGCTCGTTCGTCAGCGTCCCGCTCGCACAGACGACGGTGACCGTCGAGGTCGAGGGCGACCGGCACGAGGTCGTCACCGACCGCGGCGGCGTCATCGACACGGTCATCCCCGTCCACCTCACTCCCGGCTGGCACACCGTCACGCTGTCGACCGCGGAGTCGGCCCGCGTCTTCGAGGCGCCGGTGTTCATCGTCGATCCGAAGGCGACCTTCGGCATCATCTCCGACGTCGACGACACGGTGATGGTCACCGCGCTCCCCCGCCCGCTGCTCGCCGCCTGGAACACCTTCGTGCTGGACGAGCACGCGCGCGTGCCGACGCCGGGCATGGCGGTCCTGCTGGAGCGGCTGGCGTCCTCCCACCCCGGTGCGCCCGTTATCTACCTCTCCACGGGGGCCTGGAACGTCGCGCCGACGCTCACGCGCTTCCTGAACCGCAACCTGTTCCCCGCCGGCCCGCTGCTTCTGACGGACTGGGGCCCCACCCACGACCGCTGGTTCCGCAGCGGGCGGGAGCACAAGCGCACCAGCCTCGCCCGCCTGGCCGAGGAGTTCCCCGGCCTCCGGTGGCTGCTCATCGGCGACGACGGTCAGCACGACGAAGATCTCTACGGCGAATTCACCACCGAGCACCCGGAGAACGTCGCCGCCGTTGCCATCCGCCAGCTGTCGAGCGGCGAGGCTGTGCTCGCCGGTGGCCGGTCCAAGGCGGACAAGCACGCGGAGCTGTCCGGCACGCCGTGGGTGTACTCGCCCGACGGCGCCGGTCTCAGCGAGCAGCTGACCGAGCTCGGCCTCCTGCGCTAGGCGCTCGCGCGCCTGCGGCCGTTCGCGCGCGTCGGCGGTCCCTGGCATGCTGGCTGCCATGCCCGCCCGCCGCTCCGACCTGCTCCGCCTCCGCCGGCTCGCCCAGGCGATCGACGGGCCGCGCGAACCCGACCCCGCTTCCGTGGCCCGGCGGCTGCTCGCGCTCCAGGGCCAGGACTTCGCCGCCGGCTGCTGGGCGCTCGCGCTGCGGACGACCGGCGCCACCCAGAGCGACGTCCTCGCCGCGCTCGACGCCGGACTCGTGATCCGCTCCTGGCCCATGCGCGGCACCCTGCACTTCGTCCCGCCGGAGGACCTGCGCTGGATGCTCTCGGTGACCACCGACCGCATCGTGGCCGGTCTCGCGCGGCGCCAGCAGCAACTCGAGCTCACCGCCGCGGACTTCGCCCGCGCCGCCGACGTCGTCACGGCAGCGCTCACCGGCGGAGGAAGCATCGGCCGCGCCGAGCTGATGCAATTGTGGGAGGGCGCAGGGCTGACGACGACAGGGCAGCGCGGCTACCACCTGATCTACTTCCTCGCCCAGACCGGCCTGCTCTGCTGGGGTCCCGTCGTCCGCTCCGCCAACGGCAATCCGACGCAGGCGCTGGTGCTGCTCGACGAGTGGGCTCCCCCGCCTCCCGCCCTCGAACCGGACGAGGCGGCTGCGCGCTTCCTCCTCCGGTACCTGGAGGGCCACGGTCCGGCCACCGTCAAGGACTTCGTGTGGTGGACGAAGGGGACGGTCGCGCTCGCGAAGACGGCGCGTTCCGTGCTCGGGGACGCGCTGACCACACTCGAGGTCGACGGTGTGGAGTACCTGCTGACGGCGGAGCTGGCCGACCGCGCCGCCTCCGCACCGCCGACACGCTCCGAGAAGGATGCCGTGCACCTCCTGCCCGCCTTCGACGAATACCTGCTCGGCTATCAGGACCGCACGCCCATCCTCGACGACGAGCACTGGGAGCTGATCGTCCCCGGTAACAACGGCATCTTCCAGCCGATCATCGTGGCCGCCGGCCGGGTCGTCGGAACCTGGCGACGCGAGGGCGGCCGGGTGACGCCCCAGCCGTTCTCGTCGCTGAGCGCCGCCCGCGAGACGCAGCTGCAGCGGTCCGCGCGGGCGTACGCGACGTACGCCGCCGGGTAGCGTTGAGGGGTGGCACGCACCAGATCGTCCGGACGCCGGCTCCCGGCGGGGATCGCCCTCCCCGCCACCATCCGCACCTCGACGCGCGCGCCCTTCCTGCAGGTGGTGAAGACGGCTGTCGCGATGATCCTGGCCTGGACGGTCGCGAGCATCTTCGTGCACGGCGAGCTGCCGGTCTTCGCGACCATCGCCGCGCTGCTCGTCGTCCAGCCGAGCGTCAACCAGTCCGTCGGGCGCGCGATCGAGCGCTCGATCGGTGTGATCGTCGGGGTCGTGATCGCCTACCTCATCGGTCTGGCGTTCGGGACGAACAGCTGGATCGTGCTGCTCGCGGTCGTCGTCTCCGTCCTCCTCGCCTGGGCGCTCCGCCTGACGCCCGGAACGGCCAACCAGGTGCCCATCACCGCGATGCTGGTGCTCGCGATCGGCGCTTCCGACCCGCAGTACGCGCTCGCCCGGATCGTGGAGACGGTGATCGGCGCGGTGATCGGCGTCGTCGTCAACGTCGCCGTCGTCCCGCCGGTGCTGACGGCGCCGGCACGCCAGGCGGTCATCGCGCTCGGTCGTGAGATCGCATCCACCCTGGACCGGCTCGCCACCGCGCTGACCATGGAGCAGACGCGCGCCGAGCTGGATGCGCTCCTCATCGAAGCGCGCCTGCTCCGCCCGATGGAGACCAAGGCGCAGGCGGCGCTGACCGCGGCCGACGAGAGCCTGTCGCTGAACCCGCGACAGCGCAAGCATCGGGTGTTCCTGCAGCACGACCAGGAGCTCTTCGATCGGCTGCGACCGCTGATCAACCGCACGCTCGGGATGACGCGCGCCTACCACGACCACTACGACGACAGCCTGGCGGGCGAGCCGACCATCCACGCGATCGCCGACGAGCTGCACAGGGCCGCCCACGACCTCCGGCTGCTGGCGCGCGACCCGGACGAGCCGATCGTCGAGCCGGGGACCGAGACGGCGGGCATCCCCGTGCTCACGGCGCCGCTGACGGTCGCGACGCCGGACCCCCGGCACTGGGTGCTGATCGGCTCGCTCGTGGAGGACCTCCGCCGCATCCACGTCGAGATCGCCGGCGACGACGCGTCGACCGGCTGACCCGATGCGACGCGGCGCGGTTCGGCGTCGGGAGCCGAGGGACCCGGCGTGAGCCGGGACGCAGCGTGCGCTACGCCGTGAGCTCGGCGACGGCCTCCGCGACGGGCAGCGTGCGGCGGTCGCCGGTGCGGCGGTTCCACAGCTCGACCTCCCCATCGGCTGCTCCGCGGCCGACGACCAGCACCCGCGGGACGCCGATCAGCTCGGCATCGCCGAACTTCACGCCCGGCGACACCTTCGGGCGGTCGTCGTAGAGCACGTCGAGACGGGCGTCCTCCAGCTGCGCGATGACCTCCTCCGCCAGGTCGTAGGCGACCTGGTCACGGCCGGTGGCGACCACGTGCACATCGAACGGCGAGACCGACTCCGGCCACACCAGGCCGCGCTCGTCGTTGTTCTCCTCCGCGATGATCGCGAGGATGCGCGTCACGCCGATGCCGTAGGAGCCCATGGTGACGGTGACGAGCTTGCCGTTCTCGTCGAGCACCTTGAGGCCGAGCGCCTCCGCGTACTTGCGGCCGAGCTGGAAGACATGGCCGATCTCCATGCCGCGGGCGAGCTCGACGGGGCCGGAGCCGTCCGGCGCGGGATCGCCCGCCTTGACCTCGGCGGCCTCGACGACGCCGTCCCAGCCGAAGTCGCGGCCCGCGACGAGCCCGAAGACGTGCTTTCCGTCGATGTTCGCACCGGTGATCCAACCGGAGCCGTCCACCACGCGCGGGTCGACGACGTAGCGGATGCCGGTCGCGGACTCCTCGCCCAGAACGGCGCCCTCGGGCGACCAGGGGCCGATGTAGCCCTTGACGAGGCCGGGGTGCCTGGCGAAGTCCTCGTCCGTCGCGGCCTCGACCTCGGCGGGCGCGAAGGCGACCTCCGCACGCTTCATGTCGACCTCGCGGTCGCCGGGCAGCCCGACGACCACCAGGTCGCGCGTTCCGTCGAGGTGCGTCAGGGCGAGCACGACGTTCTTGAGCGTGTCGGCGGCCGTCCACGAGCGGCCGTCCGGCCGGGGGTGCTTCTCGTTGGCCAGCTCGACGAGCGACTGGATGGTGGGCGTGCCCGGGGTGTCGAGCACCTCCTGGGGCGTCAGCTTCTCGTAGGAGCGGGTGGGAGGCGCCAGCGTGGTGAACGCCTCGACGTTGGCCGCGTAGCCGCCGGGCGAGCGCACGAACGTGTCTTCGCCGACCACCGTCGGGTGCAGGAACTCCTCCGACCGCGAGCCGCCCATGGCGCCGGCGTCGGCCTGGACGATCACATACGACAGCCCGAGCCGCGTGAAGATGCGCTCGTAGGCGTCGCGCTGCGCCATGTAGCTCGTGTCGAGGCCCGCGTCGGTGTAGTCGAACGAGTAGGCGTCCTTCATCGTGAACTCGCGCCCGCGCAGCAGGCCGGCCCGCGGACGTGCCTCGTCGCGGTACTTGTCCTGGATCTGGAAGATCGTCAGCGGGAGGTCTTTGTACGACGAGTACAGGTCTTTCACGAGCAGCGTGAAGACCTCTTCGTGCGTCGGAGCGAGCAGATAGTCGGCGTCCTTGCGGTCTTTGAGCCGGAAGATGCCGTCGCCGTACTCCTCCCACCGGCCCGTCGCCTCGTAGGGCTCGCGGGGCAGCAGCGCGGGGAAGTGCACCTCGTGCGCCCCGGCGGCCGCCATCTCCTCGCGGATGATGCGCTCGATCTTCTCCTTCACGCGCAGCCCCAGCGGCAGCCACGCGAAGATCCCCGGCGCCTGACGGCGGATGTATCCGGCGCGGACCAGCAGGCGGTGGCTGGTGACCTCGGCGTCGGAGGGGTCTTCACGGAGGGTGCGGAGGAAGTAGTTGCTCAAGCGTGTAGGCACCGTTCCATGTTAGAGGGCGGGCGACGGGGCGCACGCCGGTGGCCGGCGCCTGGGGAGAGTCCGCGCAGGTGTGCAGCTGTGGACGGATCCGTCCCGTCGGGCGCGGAGGCTAGGGTGGCGGCATGCCCGACCGCCGGACCCGCGTCGTCGATTCCGCTTCCGCCGCTCCCCTCGCCGCCTCGCTCGCGGCGTTCCGGCACGAGCTCGGCCTGCCGGACGCCTTCCCCGAGCCGGTCGAGGCCGAGGCGCGTTCCGCCGCCGCCGCGCATCCCCTGCCGGACGCGGATCTGACCGATGTGCCGTTCCTCACCATCGATCCCGCCGGGTCCACCGACCTCGACCAGGCCCTGCATCTCGCACGCACCCCCGGCGGCTTCCGGGTGCTCTACGCGATCGCCGACGTCCCCTCCCTCGTCCGTCCGGACGGCGCAGTGGACACGGAGGCGCGGCACCGCGGGCAGACCCTGTACGCGCCGGACGGCCGCGTCCCGCTGCACCCGGCGGCGATCGGCGAGGACGCGGGGTCGCTGCTCCCCGACGTCGTGCGCGGCGCGTTCGTCTGGGACATCGCGCTCGATGGAGGCGGACACGCGACCGCGGCGCAGGTGTCGCGCGCGCGCATCCGCTCGCGTCGTCAGTGGAGCTACGAGGAGGCGCAGGCCGCGATCGACGACGGTTCCGCGCCGCAGGAGCTCGCCCTGCTGAGCGAGCTCGGCCCCCTCCGGATCGCCTGCGAGAGGGAGCGCGGAGGCGCGAGCCTCAACACCCCGGACGAGGAGATCGTCTTCCGCGACGGGGCCTACACGCTGCAGCGCCGTGCCACGCTGCCGGTCGAGGAGTGGAACGCGCAGCTCTCGCTGCTCACCGGCATGGCGGCGGCCTCCCTGATGCTCGAGGCCGGGGTCGGCATCCTGCGCACGATGCCCGCGCCATCGCCGGACGCGTTCGCCGCGTTCCGGACGCAGACCGTCGCGCTCGGCCTGCCGTGGGCGGAGCGCGTGCCGTACGGCGAATACCTCCGTTCCCTCGATCGTGCCGAGCCGCGCGCGGCCGCCGTGCTGCAGGCCGCGACCACGCTGTTCCGCGGGGCGGGCTACGTCGTCCTGGACGGCGAGCCGCCCGCCGACCCGCAGCAGTCCGCCATCGCCGCCCCGTACGCCCACGTCACGGCTCCCCTCCGCCGGCTCGTCGACCGCTGGGGGCTCGTCATCTGCGATGCGCTGTGCGCCGGGCTGCCGGTGCCGGAGTGGGCGCGGTCGTCACTCGGCGAGCTGCCGTCGATCATGGGGGCGTCGAACCGGCTCGCCGCACAGCTGGACTCCGGGGCCGTCGACCGCGTCGAGGCGGCGCTCCTCAGCTCGCGCATCGGCGCCGTCCTCGACGCGACGGTGCTCGCCGTGCGCAACGGAACCGTCCTCGTTCAGCTCGACGACCCGGCCGTCACCGCTTCCGTCCCCCGCTGGGACGGCGTGACGCCGGGCGACCGTGTGCGGCTGCGCGTCACGGCCGCCGACATCCCCACCGGGAAGGTCGGCTTCGAGCCGGCGGACGCGACGCCGTCCGCCGCGGCTCCGCCGCTCAGTGCGCGCCGACGCTGACCGTCGGCTCGCCCGAGGGGCGGTCCTCCATCTCCTCGGCGAGGCGGTTCGCCTCCTCGATGAGCGTCGCGACGATCTCCGACTCGGGGACGGTCTTGATGACCTCGCCCTTGACGAAGATCTGGCCCTTGCCGTTGCCGCTGGCGACGCCGAGGTCGGCCTCGCGGGCCTCGCCCGGGCCGTTCACGACGCAGCCCATGACGGCAACGCGGAGCGGAACGCTCATGCCCTGCAGACCCTCGGTGACGCTGTCCGCGAGCGAGTAGACGTCGACCTGGGCGCGGCCGCAGCTCGGGCAGGAGACGATCTCGAGCTTGCGCTCGCGCAGGTTCAGCGACTGCAGGATCTGCAGGCCCACCTTGACCTCTTCGGCCGGAGGAGCGGACAGCGAGACACGGATCGTGTCGCCGATGCCCTCGCCGAGCAGGATGCCGAACGCGGTCGCCGACTTGATGGTGCCCTGGAACGCCGGGCCGGCCTCGGTCACGCCGAGGTGGAGCGGCCAGTCACCGCGCTCGGCGAGCATCCGGTACGCCTTCACCATCACGATGGGGTCGTTGTGCTTGACCGAGATCTTGAAGTCGTGGAAGTCGTGCTCCTCGAAGAGGCTCGCCTCCCAGACGGCCGACTCGACGAGAGCCTCCGGGGTCGCCTTCCCGTACTTCTCGAGCAGGCGGCGGTCGAGCGAGCCGGCGTTGACGCCGATGCGCAACGAGACGCCCGCGGCCTTCGCGCGGCGGGCGATCTCGCCCACCTGGTCGTCGAACTTGCGGATGTTGCCGGGGTTCACGCGGACGGCCGCGCACCCGGCGTCGATGGCCGCATAGACGTAGTTCGGCTGGAAGTGGATGTCGGCGATGACCGGGATCTGGCTCTTCTTGGCGATGATCGGCAGCGCCTCGGCGTCGTCGCGGCTCGGGACGGCGACACGGACGATGTCGCAGCCGGACGCCGTGAGCTCGGCGATCTGCTGCAGGGTGGCGTTGATGTTGGTCGTCGGCGTCGTCGTCATCGACTGGACGCTGATCGGGGCGTCGCCGCCGACCAGCACTTTGCCGACACGGATCTGACGGGACTTGCGACGGGGTGCGAGGGTTTCGGGGACCTTGGGCATCCCCAGATTGATTGCTGCCACGCGCTCAATCCTACGCGGCAGGGTGAGAGCCGGCTGGACGTCAGCCGAAGAGGTTGACGGGCTTGACGATGTCCGCGTACATCAGCAGCACACTCATCCCGCCGAGCACGATGACGACCGCGAAGGTGAGCGGCATGAGCTTGGCCATGTCGACCGGACCGGGGTCGCGGCGACGGAACACCTTCGCGACGGTGCGCCGCAGACCCTCCCAGAGGGCTCCGGCGATGTGACCGCCGTCGAGCGGAAGCAGCGGAACGAGGTTGAAGACGAACAGGGCGATGTTGAGGGACGCGAGTATCGAGATCATCGCGTAAACCTTGTCCGTGACTGGTACACCGTCCAGCGCGGTGATCTCACCCGCGGCGCGGCCGATGCCCACCACGCTGATGGGACCGTTCGGATCGCGCTCGCCGGAGCCGAAGGCGGCGTTCCAGACGTCGACCATGCGCTGCGGGAGGTGGAGGAAGACGTTGAACACGGCGCCGGTCTGGGCTCCGACCGCCGGGAGCACGGCCGTGATCGGCTGCGGCACGAGCTTCGCCACGGGTCCGATGCCGACGAACCCGACCTTCAGCGTCTCGATGCCGCCCGCTGCATCCTTCACGACGGCGCCGTTCGCATCCGTCTTGGCCACCGTGTTCACGACCGGTGTGATCTGCACCGTGCGCTCCTCGCCGTCGCGGCTGAGCACGACGGTGAGGGTGCGGCCGGCGGACGTGCGGATGATCGCCGTGGACTGGTCCCAACTGCTGATCTTCTGACCGTCGATGCTGACGATCGTGTCGCCGGGCTTCAGACCCGCAGCCGCCGCCGGACCCTGCGGCGCGCCGTCCGGGCAAGTCTTGGCGGTGCTCGACGCCGGCAGCACGCACTGGCTCACCGTCGCGACCGTCGTCGAGCTCTGCGGCGCGCCGAAGCCCATCAGGAGCACACCGAACAAGACCACGCCGATGAGGAGGTTCATGAACGGGCCGCCGAACATGATGACGATGCGCTTCCACACCGGCAGCCGGTAGAAGGTGCGCTCCTCCTCGCCCACGGCGACCGTCTCGGAGCTGGCGACACGGGCGTCCTGAACCATCTGCTGCATGAATCCGGTGGTGGCATTGCGCCCGCGGCCGCCCTCCTTCCCCGGAGGGAACATCCCGATCATCGAGATGTAGCCGCCGAGCGGGATGGCCTTCACGCCGTACTCCGTCTCGCCGCGGCGGAACGAGAAGAGCGTCTTGCCGAATCCGATCATGTACTGCGTCACCTTGACGCCGAAGAGCTTGGCCGGAACCAGGTGCCCGATCTCGTGCAGCGCGATCGACAGAGCGACGCCGATCAGAATGATGACGACGCCCAGGACGAAGAGGAGCACGGAATCCACGACCTCAGGCTAACGGCGGCCGCCTTGGAACAGGCCGCGAGCCGCCTCGGTGACGGCTATGACCGCGCGGCGATCAGCGCGTCGGCCTTGGTCCGCGCCCAGCGCTCCGTCTCGACCAGCGACTCGCGGGTGAGCTCCCCTGACGGCACGTGCGCATCGACGACGCGCTCCACGGTGCCCACGATGTCGAGATAGCCGATCGCGCCGGCGTGGAACGCGGCGACCGCCTGCTCGTTGGCGGCGTTGAAGACGGCGGGATAGGTCCCGCCCTGCAGCCCGACCCGCTTCGCCAGCGACACGGCGGGGAACGCCTCGTCGTCGAGCGGCTCGAACGACCAGGTGTGCGCCGAGGTCCAGTCGAGCGGGGTTCCAACGTCCGGAACACGGTCGGGCCAGCCGAGACCGAGCGAGATCGGAAGCCGCATGTCGGGCGGCGACGCCTGCGCGATCGTCGACCCGTCGACGAACTCGACCATCGAGTGGATGACGGATTGCGGGTGCACCGTCACGTCGATCCGGTCGTAGGGCACGTCGAACAGCAGGTGCGCCTCGATGACCTCCAGGCCCTTGTTGACGAGGGTGGATGAGTTGGTCGTCACGACGAGCCCCATGTCCCAGGTGGGATGCGCGAGCGCCTGCTGCGGGGTCACATCGCGCAAGGACTCCCGCGAGCGACCGCGGAACGGGCCGCCGGACGCCGTGAGCACGAGCCGCCGGACCTCCTCGCGGGTGCCGGAGCGGAGCGCCTGCGCGATCGCGGAGTGCTCGGAGTCGACCGGGACGATCTGGCCGGGCGCGGCCGCGCGCTTGACCAGTCCCCCGCCGACGATCAGCGACTCCTTGTTCGCCAGGGCCAGCATCGCGCCCGCCTCGAGCGCCGCCAGGGTGGGTCCCAGTCCGACGGAGCCGGTGATGCCGTTCAGGACGACATCCGCCTCCACCGAGCGCACCAGCAGCTCGGAGTCGTCGGCGCCCAGCGCGGTGTCGACCACGCCGAAGCGCTCCGCCTGCGCGGCCAGCTCGTCCGCATTGCGCCCGGCGCTCAGCCCGACGACGCGGAACCGGTCCGGGTTCGCCGCGACGACGTCGAGCGCCTGCGTTCCGATGGAGCCGGTGGACCCGAGGATGATGACTCTGCGCACGAGGGACATCGTACGCACGGTGCGGCCGGCGGGCTGCGCGCGTCCCGGTCAGCCGCCTCCGTGCGAAAACGGAGGACGCACGCCACGGGCACGGCCCGAGGCTCCTCCATTCACCGCCCGCGACCGGCGTGTCGGCTCGATCCGCCTCCCTTTCCAGCCTCGGGGAGAACGGGTACGCCTCCCCCCGTTCCGCAGCGTCCGGCGGACGCCGCGGGACTCAGCCGAGCCGGCCGAGCGCCTCCTCGAGCACCGTCGCGGCGTCGTCGATGAGCTCCTCGCTGATGACGACCGACGGGAGCAGTCGGAGCACGCTGTCCCAGCTGCCCGCGTCGAGCGGGATGACGCCGTTGCGGGTCGCGTGGCCGAGCACCGCGGCGAGGGCTTCGGGGTTGGGCTTCTTCGTCCCCGGCACCACCAGCTCGATGCCGAACATGGCGCCCTTGCCGCGCACCTCGCCGACGACCGGGAAGCGGTCGGCCCAGTCGCCGATCCGCGACCACAGGGCCTTCTCGACACGCCGGGCCTCAGCGAGGAGGTCCTCGTCCTCGAACGCCTGGAACACCGCGAGGGCGGCAGCGGTCGACACCGGGTTGCCGCCGAAGGTGCCGCCGATCCCGCCGGGCTGGACGGCATCCATGATCTCGGCACGGCCGGTCACCGCTGCCAGCGGGAAACCGCCGGCGATGCCCTTCGCGCTGGTCACGAGGTCCGGCACGACGCCGTGGTGCTCGATCGAGTACCACGTGCCGGTGCGGCCGATCCCTGCCTGGATCTCGTCGGCGACGAACACGATGCCGTTCTCGGCGCAGAACTCTGCCAGGCGCGCGAAGTAGCCGGGCGCCGGGATGATGATGCCGCCGTCGCCCTGGATGGGCTCGACGAACAGGGCGGCCAGCTCCGTCGCACCGATGTGGGTGCGGATGTAGTCGATCGTGCGCTCCGCGGCCTCCTCGCCCGTGATCCCCTCGGGGTCGCGGAACGGGTAGCTGATCGGGAGGCTGTAGATCTCGCCGGGGAACGGCCCCATGCCCGCGCGCTCCGGCCAGGGGCGGTACGTCATCGCCATGGTCAGGTTGGTGCGGCCGTGGAAGGCGTGGTCGAGCGTCGCGATCGCGCGACGGCCCGTGTACTTGCGCGCGATCTTGACGGCGTTCTCGACCGCCTCCGCACCCGAGTTGACGAGGATGCTGTGCTTCTCGAAGTCGCCCGGCGTGATCTCGGCCAGCTTCTCGGCGACGGCGACGTAGTTCTCGTAGGGCGTGACCGTGAAGAGCGTGTGGGTCAGCTTGGCGGCCTGCTCTGCGGCGGCCGCGGCGACGGCGGGATGCGCGTGGCCGATCGTGGTCACGCCGATCCCGCACCCGAGGTCGATGAGCCGGTTGCCGTCGACGTCCACCAGGATCGCGCCGGACCCGGACTCCATGTAGATGTTGGCCAGCGTTCCGGCGCCACGGCTGACCGCGGCGACCCGGCGCTGCTGCAGTTCGACCGAGCGCGGGCCGGGCAGCTCGGTGACGAGATGACGGGACTGGGGCACGGAGAATTCGCGGGTCATGTCGTCCATCGTAGGTGGCGCATCCAGCACTCCCATGACCGGCTGTCAGCTTCGGCGGAGGCGGATAGGGCAGGATGGACGACCGTGCGTACCTCTCTCAAGGCCCTGACCGCCACCGCGACGGCGGCCCTGCTCGTCTCCGGGCTCGCCGCGTGCAGCTCCGGTTCACCGGCGCCGACATCGACGCCCGCCGCAAACGCCTGCCAGAACCTGAAGTCCGGCGACGCGTCGAAGTCGGTGAAGGTGACGGGCGACTTCCGCGCGACGCCGAAGGTGACCATCCCCTCGCCGCTCAAGGCGACCGACATGGAACGCACCGTCGTGATCACCGGCAAGGGCGCCGAGGCGAAGGGAGGGTCGAGCGTCGACATCGCGCTCGCCGCCTACAACGGCACCACCGGCAAGGAGCTCACGGCCGCGCAGGGCTTCGACGGGACCGCCCCCGCGACGATCCAGGTCGACGACAAGGCATACGTCCCCGGCCTCGTTCGCGCGGTCGAGTGCCTCCATGTCGGATCGCGAGTCGTCCTGACCTCCCCGGCGAAGGCCGCCTTCGGCAACACCGACCTCTCCAAGCTCAGCCTCACCGACAAGGACAGCGTCGTGTTCGTGGCGGACGTCGTCGACCTGCCGCCGACGCGCGCGAACGGCAAAGCCGTCGCACCGACCGAGGGCTTCCCGACCGTCAAGCTGAACGCCAAGACCGGCGAGCCGGACATCACCATCCCGAAGGCGGACCCGCCGACGGAGACCAAGGTCGCAGTGCTCAAGCAGGGCGACGGCGAGACGGTGCAGCCGGGCGACACGGTCACCGTGCAGTATAAGGGCGTGCTGTGGAAGAACGGCAAGATGTTCGACTCCAGCTGGAGCCGCGGCGCACCCGCTACCTTCCAGACGACCGGCGTCGTCGCGGGCTTCAAGAAGGCGCTCGAAGGCCAGAAGGTCGGCTCGCAGGTCATCGCGATCGTCCCGCCGGCCGACGGGTACGGCGCGCAGGGATCCGGCGAGATCACCGCGACCGACACCATGGTGTTCGTCGTCGACATCCTGAAGACCACCCGCTAGGACGACCATGCGGCTCCCCCGCCTGCGTGTGATCGCCGCGGCCTCCGCCGCCGCGGTGGCGCTCGCGCTGGTGCCCGCTGCCGCGGTCGCCGAGCCGCCGACGCCGTTCTATCCGGGCTACATCATCAGCGACGACAGCTTCTACAACCCGGATGCGATGACGGCCGGGCAGATCCAGACGTTCCTCGAAGACCGCACCTGCCGCCCGAAGGACGACTCGCCCTGCCTGTCGGACTTCCGGATGGACGCGCCCGCGCAGAAGGCCTCGGAGGACCGGTGCACGGCCATGCCGGCGCGCGCGAACGAACGGGCGAGCAGCATCATCGCGCGGGTGGCGAAAGCGTGCACGATCAGCCCGCGGGTGCTGCTCGTGCTGCTGCAGAAGGAGCAGTCCCTGCTCACCGCGCCCAGCGCGTCCGGCTACCAGAAGGCCACCGGGTACGGCTGCCCCGACACCGCCGACTGCGACGCGCGCTACTTCGGATTCTTCAACCAGGTCTACCGGGCCGCCTGGCAGTTCCGCGAGTACACCGTGCATCCGGGCGACTGGCGCTACAAGGTGGGCGGAAACCGCATCCAGTACCACCCGGACGCGACGTGCGGCGCCGGCAGCGTCAGCATCCTCAACCAGGCCACGGCCAACCTGTACAACTACACGCCGTACCAGCCGAACGCGCAGACGCTGAAGACCTCGTTCGGCGGCGACGGCGGAACGTGCGCGGCCTATGGCAACCTCAACTTCTCGCGCATCTACACCTCGTGGTTCGGCACCCCACTGGCCGTGCGGTACACGGGGTTCGTCGAGGGCTGCCTGATCTACACCGCGGGTTTCGGCTGCCCCGAGAAGAACCCGATCATGCCGTGACCGGGACGCCGTCGGCGAGGACGGCCGATACATGCCTGCGTCGGCATACAGCCGCACTTAACCTCGAGAGGTGAGCATCGACGATCCGGACGACGGTGCCGCCGAGGTGAAGAGGCCCGGCGCACTGTACTTCCTCGGCCGCGTCCTGATGGCACCCCTCCTGAAGCTGGTGTACCGGCCGCGGGTGATCGGCAAGCGCAACGTGCCCAAGCACGGAGCGGTGATCCTCGCCAGCAACCATCTGTCGTTCATCGACTCGGTCGTGATCCCGATGACGGCGCCTCGGCGGGTGCAGTTCCTCGCGAAGTCCAGCTACTTCGAGGGCACCGGTCTGAAGGGACGGGTCTCCCGCGCCTTCTTCACCGCGATCGGCGCCGTCGGTGTGAAGCGCGGTGCCGGCGCCGCCGCCCAGGAGGCCCTGGACCAGTCCCGCAAGATCATCGAGACAGGTGCCGCGTTCGCGCTGTACCCGGAGGGCACCCGGTCGCTCGACGGCCGGCTCTATCGCGGCCGCACCGGGATCGGCTGGCTGGCGCTGACCACCGGCGCCGTCGTCGTCCCGGTCGGGCTGATCGGCACCAATCAGATGCAGCCGGTCGGGGCGCGCTTCCCGAAGCCGCACCGCATCACGGTCACATTCGGTACGCCCATCGACCTGTCGCACTTCGGTCCGGCCGACTCGGGGCGCGCCCGGCGCCAGGCGACGGATGCGATCATGGCGGCCATCCACGAGCTCACCGGGCAAGAGCTCGCCAACGCGTACAACGAGGCGCCTCCCGCGAACACCGTCGAGCGGGTCAAGCGCGCGCTGCGGCCCGAGCGCCTCTAGCGTCGGGTCAGGATCCGTCGCGATCCTTCGAGCGGTAGGTGCGCGCCTTCTGCCGGTTGCCGCACACCTCCATGCTGCACCACTGCCGCGAGCCGTTCCGCGAGGCGTCGTAGAACGCCCAGCGGCAGTCCTCTCCCCCGCAGAGCTTCACGCGGCCGAGCTTGCCCTGGACGCTGAGGACCAGGGCGCTCGCGACGGCCGCGTCCGCGGAGGTGCGCGGGCTCAAGTCGACGGAGCCGGGTGCGGCGACGACCGGGAGCCGGAGGGCCGGGAGGGCGGCGGCATCGCCGTCCACGACGGCCCGGAGCGCATCCCGGGCTTTCTGGGCGGTCGTCCGGTCGCCCGGCTCCAGGCCGTGCTCGGCCGCCCAGCGGCGGTGACCCGCGTCGTCGGCCAGCTGGTCGACGTCGTCCTCCACGTCGAGCGTGTTGAGGAAGGAGACCAGCAGCTCGGCTCCGAGCTCGGGAGCATTCGTACGCATGTAACCATTGTAACCGAATAGCGGGTTACGGTAGCCTGTAACCTGTCAACGCAGATAGGTGGTTATCATGCATCCGTTGTTCTTCTGGTCCATCTCCGTCGCCGATCTCGCAGAGCGCCAGCGCGAGGAGGCTGTGCTGCAGGCGCAGCGCGACTCGGGCGTCGTCCAGCCGCCCCCGCTCACGCGCGACGACCGCTGGCGCGCGGCGATCCGCCGCTGGGCGGCCGCAGAGCCGCCGCAGGCCGCCACCCCCGCTGCACCCGCCGCCCCCGCCCCGCGCCTCGGCTGCGCCTGACCCTCGTCCCCGCCCCCACCGTCGAGTCCGCGATCTTTGCACGCACCCACGGCGTGCCGCGTGCAAAATTCGCGGACTCGACGGTGGGGCGGGAGGCTCAGGCGAGGGTGAGGGTCTCGGGGCGGTGGTGCACGGGGAAGTTCACGCTCGCGGCGATGAAGCACTTCTCCGAGGCAGGAGCGTGGAGGGATGCGGCGAGCTCGGCCTGCGCAGGATCTTCGATCGTCACGCGCGGGCGCAGGGTCACCTCGGTGAAGTGGCCGCCCCCGTTGCCGGTCTGCTCCATGGTGCCGGTCGCGGCATCGGTGTATCCGACGACCACCACCCCGGCGCCCGCCGCCTCCGCGAGGTAGCTCAGCATGTGGCACTGGGCGAGCGCGGCGAGCAGCAGCTCCTCCGGGTTCCAGCGGTCGCGGTCGCCGAAGAAAACGCGGTCGGCCGAACCCTCGATGGGCAGCTTGCCCTCGGCGCTCACCACATGGTCGCGCCCGTAGTCCTTGTAGCCGCTGGTGCCCGTCCCGCGGTTGCCGGTCCACTGCAGGTCGATCGCGTACGCGTGCTCGAGCTTCATGCTCCGATTCTCGCACCGCGGCTAGACTCGGAAGACCATGACTGACACCGTGAGCACCCCCGCGCCCGTCTACTCCGTTCCACAAGAACGCCGCATCGTCACGGCCGTACCCGGCCCCAAGTCGCAGGAGCTGCACCAGCGACGCCTGGCCGTCGTGCCGACCGGCGTCTCCTCCGCCCTGCCGGTGTACATCGCGCGCGCCAACGGCGCCATCCTCGTGGATGTCGACGGCAATCAGTTCGTCGACTTCGGCGCGGGCATCGGGGTCACGACCGTCGGCCACACCGAGACCGCGGTCGTGGAGGCCGCCGCCGGGCAGCTGCAGGACGTCATCCACACGCTCTTCACGATCACTCCGTACGAGGAGTACGTGCGGGTGGCCGAGCTCCTCGCCGAGCACACCCCCGGCGACCACGCGAAGAAGACCGTTTTGGTCAACTCCGGCGCGGAGGCCGTCGAGAACGGCGTCAAGATCGCCCGCAAGCACACGGGCCGCCGTGCCGTCGCCGTCCTGGACCACGCGTACCACGGCCGCACCAACCTCACGATGGCCATGAACTACAAGGCCATGCCGTACGCGACCGGCTTCGGCCCGTTCGCCGGCGACGTCTACCACGCGCCGAACTCGTACCCCTACCGTGACGGACTGAGCGGCGCCGAGGCGGCAGCGCGCACCATCGCGTACCTCGAGAAGGTCGTCGGAGCCTCCGACCTCGCCTGCCTCGTCGCCGAGCCGATCCAGGGCGAGGGCGGCTTCATCGTCCCCGCCGACGGCTACCTCGCCGCCCTGCAGGAATGGTGCACGGCCAACGGCGTCGTCTTCATCGCGGATGAGATCCAGAGCGGGATGGCGCGCACCGGGGCGTTCTACGCCAGCGAGCACTTCGGGGTCGTCCCCGACCTCGTCCTCAGCGCAAAGGGCATCGCCGGCGGCCTGCCGCTTGCCGCCGTCACCGGCCGCGCCGAGATCATGGACTCCGCTCAGCCCGGCGGTCTCGGCGGGACCTTCGGCGGCAACCCGGTCGCCGCGGCGGCCGCCGTCGCCGTCTTCGAGACCATCGAGCGCAACGACCTCCTCGCCGAGGGCAAGCGCATCGAGAACGCGCTCAAGCCGGCGCTCGAGAAGCTGCAGCAGAAGTACGACATCATCGGCGACGTCCGCGGCATCGGCGCGATGATCGCCGTCGAGCTCGTCAAGCCCGGCACCGCGCAGACGACCAAGGAGCCCAACCCCGAGGCCGTCAATGCGATCATCCAGGCGGCGGCCCAGCAGGGCATCCTCTTCCTGAACGCGGGCACCTGGGGCAACGTGCTCCGCTTCCTCCCGAGCCTCGCCGTCTCCGACGAGCTCATCGCCGACGCCGTGTCGGTGATCGACGACGCCATCGCCGCACTGTGAGCGCCGAACCGCAGACTCCCGGAACGGCGTCGCCGGCGGTGTTCAGCACGGCGGAGGCCGTCGAGCTGGCGGTCGTCGAGCGCAGTGGATTCGTCGAGTCGCGCCACGCCGGCTCGGCGGTCGTGCTCGGGCCGGAGGGCGACGTCGTCCGCACCCTCGGAGCGCCGGACAAACCGGTGTTCCCCCGGTCGAGCATGAAGCCGTTCCAGGCGGTGGCCGTGATGGGCGCCGGCGTGCCGCTGGAGGGAGCGAGCGCTGTGCTCGCGACCGCCAGTCACGCGGGCACCCCGGCCCACCTCTCGGTGGTGCGCAAGCTGCTCGCGCAGGCGCAGCTGACGGAGGACGCGCTCCGCTGCCCGGCCGACTGGCCGCTCGATGCGGCCGCGCGCGACGACCTGGTCCGCGCGGGCGAGCACAGGCATCCCCTGTACATGAACTGCTCGGGCAAGCACGCCGCGATGCTGCTCGCCTGCCGGGTGAACGGCTGGCCGACCGAGAGCTACCTCGACCCGCAGCATCCCATCCAGCAGCACATCCGCGACACGGTCGAGCGCTTCACGGGCGAGAAGGTCGTCGCGACCGGGATCGACGGATGCGGTGCCCCGGTGCACGCGATGTCGCTGATCGCCCTGGCCCGCGGCATCCAGCGCATCGCGACCGCGTCGGAGGGATCGCCGTTCGCGCTGTTCCGCAACGCCGCGCTGCTCAAGAACGCGGTGCTCGCTGACGGCTGGGCGATCGACGGACCGGGACGCGCGAACACGGTCGTCATCGACGAGCTCGGGGTCTTCGCCAAGGGCGGAGCGGAGGGCGTGATGGTCATGGCCGCTCCCGACGGGACGACCGTGACGCTGAAGGTGCTCGACGGCAGCCTGCGCGCCGCCTCCATCGTCGCGCTGCGGCTGCTGGCGGACGCCGGCGCGCTCACGCACGAGGACGTCGACCGGGTCGCACCGAAGCTCGACCTCGCCGTGCTCGGCCGCGGCGAGCCCGTGGGCGCAATCCGCGCCTCCTACGCCTGAGACACCCACCGTCGAGTACGCAAAAACTGCACGCTTTGGAGGGAACAAGCGTGCAGTTTTTGCGTACTCGACGGTGGGGAGCGGGCTATTGGCGGGCGAGACGCTTCGCTCGGGCGGCGGCCGTGAGCTGCGAGATCAGCACCACGAGGATCGTCAGGATGAAGACCGCGCTCGCGATCACGTTGGCCTGCGCCGGGATGCCGCGGGACGCCGCGATGTAGATGTACATCGGGAACGTCGTCACCGCCCCCGCGTTGAAGTTCGTGATGATGAAGTCGTCGAAGCTCAACGAGAACGACAGCAGCGCCGCGGACGCGATGCCCGGGAGCAGCAACGGGAAGGTGATGCGCCAGAACACGGCGTTCGGCGACCCGTACAAATCGCGTCCGGCCTCCTCGAGCGCCGGGTCGAGCGACGCGACGCGCGCCTTCACCGTCACCACGACGAAGCTGATGCAGAACATCACGTGGGCGATGATGATCGTCATGAAGCCCTTGTTGACGCCGAGGCTCAGGAACTGGGCGGCGAGGCCGGCGCCGAGCACGACCTCGGGGCTCGCCATGGGCAGGAACAGCAGGAGGCTGGTCTGCGACCGGAAGCGGAACCGGTAGCGCATCAGCGCGATCGCGATCATCGTGCCGAGCACCGTCGCGACCACGGTCGAGATGATGCCGATGATGATGCTGGCCATGAACGCGTCGCAGATGCCGGCCGCGTCGCAGACGTTCGTCCAGTTGCGGAGGGTGAACCCGCGCCAGGCGATGTTGTTCTTGATCGCGTCGTTGAACGAGAACACGAACGTGTAGACGATCGGGATGAGCAGGAACGCCAGGGCGAGGAACGCGTAGACGCCGAGCCCGATCCCCTTGTACCGCCGCCGGCCATTCGCCGCGGTCGGCGGCGTGCTGGTGTCGGTGGGCGTCGCCATCGTGGTCACAGCAGCTCCTCCGTTCCGCTCCGCCGCACGTAGACGCCGACGATCACCAGGATGACGGCCATCAGCACGACCGACATCGCCGCCGCCGTCGGATAGTTCTGCAGCACTAGGAAGTTGCTCTCGATGACGTTTCCGATCATCGACGTGTCCGCGGCGCCGAGGAAGTCCTGCGACGCGTTGATGTAGTCGCCGGCCGCGGGGATGAAGGTGAGCAGCGTCCCCGAGACGATGCCCGGCATCGACAGCGGCACCGTGACCTTGCGGAACGTCGTCCACGGGCTGGCGTACAGGTCCTGTCCGGCTTCGAGGAGCCGGATGTCGAGCCGTTCCAGCGTCGAGTACAGCGGGAGGCACATGAACGGGATGAAGTTGTACGTCAGACCGAAGATCACCGAGAACGGCGTCCCGGTGATGTGCGCGTCCGGCGGGAGGATGGAGACCGCCTTGAGCGAGCTGGCGATCCAGCCGTCGTCGCTCAGGATGGCCTTCCAGGCGAGAGTCCGCAGCAGGAAGCTGATGAAGAACGGCGCGATCACCAGGGTCATCAGCAGGTTCTGCAGCACGGGACGGCCGCGCATCTTCACGCCGATGAAGTAGGCGAGCGGGTAGCTGATCAGCAGCGCCGCCGCCGTGGCGATCAGCGCGTACACGAACGAGCGCAGCACCTGCGGCCAGTACTCGGCGAGCGAGTCGGTGTAGTTGGACCACTGGAACGCGGTCTGGTACTGCCCGATGTCGCCGTCGACGACCGGCGCCTGGAAGGACGTGATGATCAGCGAGATGAGCGGCGTGAGGAAGAACAGGACGAGGTAGAGGACACCGGGGAGCAGCAGGACGAGCGCGATGCCGCTCTTGCGGCGGACCGCAGGCTCCTGATCCTGCGTCGGCGGCGCCCCCGTGAACGCGGCGAGGGCCATCTACGCCTCCTCCAGCTCCGTCAGCATCCGCTCGCGCGCCTGCGCGGCGATCGCCTGTGTGTCTGCGTCGTCGGAGAACCGGCCGTCCGCCGGCGGTTCGTCGGCGAGCACGAAGGTGTGCCCGGCGTCCCACGCAACCCAGACCTCGGCGCCGAGGGAGGCGACGGGTCCGCTCGTGGTGTTCTGCGCGAACACCACGATCGTCCCGAGGCCGGGCACGTCCACCAGGTACTGCGTGCTCACGCCGCTGAACGAGACGTCGGTGACGCGGCCGGGGCCGAGGCGGTTGGCTCCGGACGGGATCGTCTCCGGCGTCTCGTGCAGGGTCAGCTTCTCGGGACGCACGCCGACCGTGACGAAGCCGCTGGTGCGCTGGGCGCGCGACGTCGGCACCTGGATGCGCTCCCCGCCGACGTCGACGCCGATGGTCTCGCCGCTCGACTCCTGCACGGGGCCGGCGAACAGGTTCGACTGCCCGAGGAAGTTGGCGACGAACACCGTCGCGGGCAGCTCGTAGAGGATCTCGGGAGACCCCATCTGCTCGATCCTGCCCTTGTTCATCACGGCGACGGTGTCGGCCATCGTCATGGCCTCCTCCTGGTCGTGCGTGACGTGGACGAAGGTCAGGCCGACCTCGGTCTGGATGGACTTCAGCTCCAGCTGCATCTGCCTGCGGAGCTTGAGGTCGAGCGCGCCGAGCGGTTCGTCGAGCAGCAGCAGCGCCGGCCGGTTCACCACGGCGCGGGCGAGCGCGACCCGCTGCTGCTGACCGCCGGACAGCTGCGCGGGGCGGCGGGCCGCCAGGTGGTCGAGCTCCACCAGCCGGAGCGCCTCGTGGGCCTTGGCCACCGGGTCGCCGATACGGCGGCGCCGGAGCCCGAACGCGACGTTCTCCAGGATGGTCATGTGCGGGAACAGCGCGTAGCTCTGGAACACGGTGTTCACCGGCCGCTGGAACGGCTTGGTGCGCGTCACATCCTGACCGCCGATGAGGATGCGCCCCTCGGTCGGCTCCTCCAGGCCGGCGACCAGGCGCAGGGTCGTCGTCTTGCCGCATCCACTCGGGCCGAGCAGAGCGAAGAACGAACCGGCCGGGATGGTCAGGTCGAGCTCCTCGATCGCGGTGAAGCCGGGGAACCTCTTCTTGATGCCCTCCAGGCGCAGGTCGGCGCCGGACTCGGCGAACACTCCCTTCGGCATCAGGCCCCCAGGATCACTTTCTGGAACGCCGCCTGGTACTTCTGCTCCTCGGCCGGGGTCAGCGACCGGAAGATCTTCACCTTCGACAGGGTCTGCTCGTCGGGGAAGATCAGCTGGTTCTCCGCGAGCTTCGGGTCGATCTTGGCGGCCTCCGCCTTTGCGCCCTCGACCGGGGTGATGTAGTTCACCCAGGCGGCGACCTCGGCGGCGACCTCGGGCTGGTAGTAGTAGTCGATCAGCTTCTCGGCGTTGGCCTTCTGCGACGAGCCGATCGGAATGACGAAGTTGTCGCTCCACAGGGTGCCGCCGGCCTCGGGGATGGCGAACTGCCAGTTGTCGCCCGCCTCGGCGTTCAGCTGGGTGATGTCGCCCGACCAGCAGATCGCGGCGAGCGTGTCGCCCGACTTGAGGTCGTTGAGGTACGAGTTGCCCTTGATGTTGCGGATCTGGCCGTCGCTGACCTCCTTGGTGATCTTCTCGATCCCCTTCTCGAACTCCGCGTCGCTGAAGTCCTTGGAGATGTCGACGCCCTGCTGCATGAGGATGAGGCCCATCGTGTCGCGCATCTCGCTGAGCACGCCGACCTTGCCCTTGAGCTCGGGCTTCCAGAGGTCGTCGACCGACTTCAGACCGCCCGGGAGCTTCTCCTTGTTCCAGCAGATGCCGGCGAACCCGCTCTGCCACGGCAGCGACTTCTTGCGTCCCGGGTCGAAATCGACGTTCTGGAGGTTCGACACCAGGTTCTTCTTGTTGGGGATCGCGGACTCGTCGAACGTCTGGACGTAGCCGAGGCGGATCCACCGCGCGATCATCCAGTCGGTGAGACAGACGGTGTCGGCGCCGATGTCCTTGCCGAGGGCGAGCTGGTCCTTCACCTTCGCGTAGTAGGTGTTGTTGTCGTCGACGGCCACGTCGTACTTGACCTTGAGGCCGCTCTGCTTCTCGAACGCCTCGAGCGTCGGGTATTTGCCCGCGTCGTCCTGGTCGAGGTAGGCCTGCCAGTTCGCCCAGGTGAGCGACTTGTCGGTCGCCGACTGGTCCTTGGCCGGGGTCGGCTTGCTCTTCCCTCCGCCCGTGGAGCAGGCGGCGAGGGCGAGGGCCGTCGCGCCGGCTCCCGCACCGGCGAGGAGGCCGCGCCGCGTGAGCTGCGACGCACGGGCCGATTGCACGAGCTGGCGGATCTTCGGGTCTTGCGGAAGGTTGCTCGGTTTCACTGGAGTGCTCCTTGGGGGATCGAACTCGGACCACGGGCGACGGCGTTTCGGCGGCACACCGATGTGCCGTCGCGGTGGACCCGATCCTGGCACACAACCGTTGCGATCCGCATCAGAAAGTGGCCGGATCATCTATTCGGAAACACAATCTTTACGAAATCCGTGTCGGATCGGTCGAATCGCCCGGGAAACCGCAGACGGGGTGGTCTGCCGCCTCGAGCGGGCATCGTCGACCACCGCCGCTGCGCGCCCGCTGCGGAAACCGTCTGCGAGGACGGCTCCTGTCCGCGAAATCAGCACTCCTTCATCCAGAATTCAGTCGAAATCCTCCGTGAACCCCGCTATGGTGAGAGCGAACCACCACGTCGAAGTGTCGAAGGAGCCCCATGAAGGTCGCGATCCCCCGCGAGATCAAGAACAACGAGTTCCGGGTGGCGATCACGCCGGCCGGTGTGCACGACCTGGTCGGCGCCGGTCACGAGGTCTTCGTCGAATCCGGCGCGGGCGTCGGGTCGTCGATCCCGGATGAGCTGTACGCCGGAGCCGGCGCGACCATCGTGCTGGATGCCGCGGCCACCTGGGCGGCCGGCGACCTCATCCTCAAGGTCAAGGAGCCGATCGAGAGCGAGTACGGCCACTTCCGGCCGGGCCTCGTGCTCTTCACCTACCTGCACCTCGCGGCGGACGAAGCACTCACCCGGGCACTGATCGACGGCGGCGTGACCGCCATCGCGTACGAGACGGTGCAGCTGCCGACCCGCGCGCTCCCCCTGCTCGCCCCGATGAGCGAGGTCGCCGGCCGGCTCGCACCCATCGTCGGCGCGAACACGATGCTCAAGCCGAACGGCGGCCCCGGCCTCCTCGTCCCCGGCGTCCCCGGCACGCACCCGGCCGTCGTGACCGTCCTGGGCGGCGGCGTCGCCGGGACGAACGCCATCTCGGTCGCCGTCGGCCTCAGCGCGGAGGTCACGGTGCTCGACACCAACATCCAGCGCCTGCGCGAACTCGACGCCCTGTACGCCGGCCGGATCAAGACCATCGCCTCGAACAGCTTCGAGATCGACAAGGCGGTCGTCGCCTCGGATCTCGTGATCGGCTCCGTGCTGGTCCCCGGGGCGAAGGCGCCGAAGCTCGTCACCAACGAGATGGTGTCGCGGATGAAGGCGGGCAGCGTGCTCGTGGACATCGCCGTCGACCAGGGCGGCTGCTTCGAGGACTCCCACCCCACCACGCACGCCGATCCCACCTTCACGGTGCACCAGTCGCTGTTCTACTGCGTTGCGAACATGCCGGGTGCGGTCCCCCACACCTCCACGTACGCGCTGACCAACGCGACGCTCCCCTACGCCCGCGCCATCGCGAACCGCGGCTGGCAGGAGGCCCTGCGGGCGGATGCGTCCCTCGCGCTCGGCCTCAACGTCCACGACGGGAAGGTCACGAACGAGGGCGTCGCCTCCGCGCACGGCCTCGACGCGAGCTCGATCGCGGACGCCCTCGCCTGACCTCCGCCGTCGAGTACGCGAAAACTGCACGGATTCCCACGGGGAGACGTGCAGTTTTTGCGTACTCAACGGTGGAGGGAGCGGGGCGGGGCGGACGAGGTCAGGAGACGTCGAACCAGTGGTCGCCGATCTCGACGCGGGTTCCACGGGTGACGCGGTAGCGCCGGCCGGCCTCGCACTGGCGCGCCACACCGCCGAGCGGATGCGCGACCGTGCCGTTTCCGGAGTAGCGATCGCATATCCACAGCTCGTCGCCCTCGAGGCCGAACTCGAGGTGCGTCTTGGAGACGCTGCGGCCGGGGTCCGAGACGACGACGAGCTGGTCGATGTGCTCCCCCGGCTGCGTGATCGGACGCCGGCCGATGAGCCCGGAGCCGGACACCTCGACGACGTCGCCGGTGGAGAAGCTGAGCGTGTACGTCCGGTGCGCAGGCGGGTGGACGGGCGGCGCCTCCTCGACCGGCACGATCGTCATCGCCTGGGTCGGCGGCAGGCCGTCCTCATCGAGGAGGACGTCCTCCGGGAACCGCCCGGCGACCGCGGGAGCGGGCCGCGGCTCGGCGAGGCGGTCGGAGATGATCGAGGTGTCCGATGGCCGCGGGTCCGCGACTTCCGGAGCACGCAGCCGTGACGAGGTGACCGAGCTGCCGCACAGCGGACAGAACAGCGTGCCTTCGGCCAGCTCTGCTCCGCACACCCGACAGTTCATCGTTCCCGCCCCTTCCGGTTCCGTCTCCCACGGTAGCCGAGCGACCGCAGCGAGACGGCAGCGAGCAGCCGCTTCCAGCGCGTGTCGCGCTTCGCGAGCTGCGAGCGGAGCTCGTCGACCGCCTTCCAGACCGTCTCTGCCTCCGCGGGCGTCGGAGCGATGCCGCTGAACGTGGCGCGGTCCGCGACCTTGGCGAGCGCGCCGGCGCGCGACCCGCCGATGGTGTCGGCGAACTCCACCCGCGTCGCGGCGGGCGGCGGCTCGTAGCCGTGGTCGACGGCCGCATCGGCGAACTCCCGCCACCCGCCGACGATGCGCTCGCGCGCGGTCGGCGCCGATCGGCGCAGCGCGCGGCGACGCCACTTCGCGGCGAGGACGGCCAGGAACGGCGAGGCGACGAGTGCGAGGACAAGCAGCGTCCATCCCACGACCGCCAGGACGGCGAGCAGCGTTTCGAGCACGGGGTTCGGCTGCGGCTGGTCGGAAGGGTCGACCTGCGCCTGCGGTGGCTCGTCGTTGCGCTGCGGGTTCTCGTCTACCGGGGGCTGGATGTTGGTCTGCGGCCGGGAGATCTGGGTGGGCTGGTCCGGCTGCTTCGGCGGGACCGGACGCAATGGAGGCGTCGGGTCGACGGTCACCCAGCCGGAGGTGGTCTGCACCTCGATCCAGGCGGAGATGTCGGAGCCGACGAAGGTCAGGTTCGGACCGGTGGTGTCCGCCGGCGCCACGAATCCGACGACCACTCGCGCGGGGAAGCCGAGCTGCCGGGCCATGAGCGCTGCGGTGACCGCGTACTGCTCCTGGTCGCCGAGCATGGGGACGTCGGTCAGCAGCTCGGTGATCCGGTCGGCGCCGTGTCCCGACCTGCTGGCGGGCTCGTCCGCGCCGATGCCGTGGCTGATATAGCCGTCCTGGGCGAGGCCGCGCAGCGCCGCCGCGAGCTTCGGCCCGGCGCCGCTGACACCGGAGGTGTACTTCTGCAGCACGGACGCCAGCTCGTCGGGGATGACGCGGGGGCGCGGCACGGAGTCCGTCCCCGGTTGCACCTTCTCCAGCTGGTCGGGCTTCAGCTGCGGTTTGACGACCGTCTCCTCGGTGTACATGTCGCCGCTGCGGAGGGCCGTGGTGACGGCGCCCGTGCCGGTCACGTCGTTGTAGAAGAACGCTCCGGCGAGCCGCTGGGCGTCCGCCCCGCTGAAGCGAACCTGCTCCAGCTGTCCGCTCCCGGGAAGCCACGGGCCGCGGTAGTCGCGGACCACCACACTCGTCGTCGTCCGCTTGCCCGTGGTCGCACTCTGGTCGATGCGGTACGGCACGCGCGTGAACGAGCCGGATGCGCTGGTCTCGTCTCCGCTGCCCACCGCGTAGGTGACGCCGTCGTAGGTGTCGAGCGTCGCGATCCGCAGCCGACGGTCGGCCGGGAGCCCCGTGACGGTCAGCATGGCCCGGTCGGCACGCGCCGGCTCGAGGTAGGAGCGGAATCCACTCAGCGGGCTGGGGTACTCCCGCGGGTCGAACGGCTGCTCGACCGCGGTGCGCGCGACCTGCCGCGCGCCGGCCGGCGGGATCAGCGCGGCCGCTGCGATCCCCGCCGCGGCCGCCGTGAGCAGCATCACGGTCGCGCCCGCCGTCGTCAGCAGGGCTGTCGAGCGCCGCTCACGCCGTGTCTCGACGAGCAGGCCGCTCTGCTCCCGCAGAGTGCGGAGGGATGCCGCCCTGCGCCGCAGCCGGAAGCGGATCAGCCACGAGAGGAGCACGACGAAGAGGGCGAACAGCAGCGGGAGCGGCAGCGATGACGTCGAAGAGCCCAGCACGATGCCCGCGACGAACAGCAGCACCGGCGGGACGGCGGCCAGCTCCGGCCGCGACGACCGGAGCGCGATCGTGACCGTCAGGACGGTGGCCAGCAGTGTCAGCAGGAACGCCGGCACCAGGAGCGCCTGGTACGACCCGACAGGGATGCTGATGGTCACCAGCTGCTTCCAGCTCAGCCAGGTGCCCTGGACCAGATCGACGAAACCCGGCCCCGTCGGCAGAAGCCCGCCCGCGGCCGATTCGGACGGGACCGCGAGCTGCACCCCGAGCCCGAGGAACACCAGCGCGATCAGCCCGGCGACCGCGATGCTCGGCAGCCGGAACGCCCATCCCGCCACGGCCACCGCCGTGCCGGCCAGCAGGGTCACCACCAGCATCAGGACGAACTCGGGCGACTGGTGGATCGGCCAGAACGACCAGGCGCCGAGCGCCACGGCGACGACGGCGAAGGCGACGTCGATCAGCGAGGCGGCGGAGCGGCGGGCGGGCATCAGAGCGCCAGCCTCTTGGCGAGGCTGCGCTGGAGGTCCTCCAGGTAGCCGATGGTGAGCACGCTGAGGTCGGCGACCCGGCGCATCGACGGCACGGCTCCCTCGTCGCAGACGATGGCGACGACGTCCACCCCGAGCGGGAAGTGCCCGGCCGCGGCGCGCAGCTGCGCGGCCGTCGGGGTCGAACCGCAGATCAGGAACGCGATGGAGATGCCCGCCGCTCCATCGGACGCCACCTGCGCGAGCTCCGGAAGCCGCAGGGCCGAGACCGCGGTCTCGACGCCCGCCAGATCGTCGAGGAGCCGCCCTCTGTTCACCGTGCTGAGGCGTCGGGCGCTGAACACGACACGCTTGGCGAAGTCGGGCGTCTCCGCGCTGGCGACGACCGAGACCGTGCGGGAGTCCTGCATGGCGCGGACGCCGAGCGACCCGGCGACGCTCACGGCCAGCTCGAACTCCTCCTCGGTGGCGTAGTCGGCCGCCGACAGGCTGAGCGCCACCAGCAGGTGGCTCCTCCGGGTCTCCTCGAACTGGCGGACCATGTAGCTGCCGGTCTTCGCGGTCGACTTCCAGTGGATGTAGCGCCGCTCGTCGCCGGGGACGTACTCGCGGAGCGCGTGGAAGGCGATGTCGCTGGCCGTCAGGTCGCGGGTCGGCGATCCCTCGAGGTCGCGGACGAACCCGGTGCTCATGCTGGGAATGGCGATGGTGCGGGGATGCACGAACAGGTCGAGTGAGTCCGCCCAGACGACCTCGCGGCGGAGCAGCCCGATCGGGTCGGCGCGGACCGTCCGGACCGGTCCGATCGGCACGATGCCGCGCCGGGTGGTCGGCACGACGAACACGTCCGAGTGCTCCTCGCCCGCAGCGAGCGGCGGCGCGGCGAACTCGGCGAGCCCCTGACCGACGGGCACCTCGACCCGCACGCCGGGAAGCCCGCGGCGGAGGGTGTTGCGCACCGCCACCTCGCCGGGGGCCCTATCCCCCACGACGACCCGGTTGGCCGGGAGCGAGAGGCCGACATCGTAGGCGGTGCGGCCGATGAGATAGCCGGACGCCACCACGAGGAGCACGAGGGCGGTCCACCCGGCCACGACCGCCTCGACCCAGCCGAAGACGTATCCCACGGTCAGCGCGAGAGCTGCCAGCAGCAGCATCGACCAGCCGAGCGCGGTGACGACGGCGCTGATGCGCCGGGCGACGGTCGCGACCGCGCGCGCTGCCGTCGCCGAGGTGCGGACGACCCACACGATCGCGTCGGCCAGGACGCCATCGCGCTCGCCGACGATGCGGGCGCGCGCGTTGGTGAGCTCGGTCTGCGAACGGGTGACGGTGGTCACACGGCGGCCCGATCGCTCGGCGGCGGGGTCTCGATCAACAGCTGCCCGATGAGGCTCGAGGCGCTGACGCCCTCGAACTCGGCCTCCGGGTCGAGCACGAGGCGGTGGGCGAGCACGGGCTCTGCAAGAGCCTTCACGTCGTCCGGGGTGACGTAGTAGCGACCGGATGCGGCGGCCATGGTCTTGGCGGCGCGCAGCAGGGCGAGCGCCCCGCGAACGCTCACGCCGAGCCTGATCTCGTCGGCGGTCCGGCTGGCCTCGACCAGGCGTGACACGTAGTCGTTGATCGTGGGGTCGACGTGGACGCCGCGGGCCATGGTGGCCATCTCGACCACCGTCGCGGCCGAGATCACCTCCGGCACGACGACCTCGTGGGCGCGGCGCTCCGACCCCTCCAGGATGCGCAGGGTCGCCTCGTGGTCGGGGTAGCCGATCGACGCCTTCATCAGGAAGCGGTCGAGCTGCGCCTCCGGGAGCCGGTAGGTGCCCGCCTGCTCGATCGGGTTCTGGGTCGCGATCACCATGAACGGCGCACCCACCGAATGGCGCACGCCGTCGACCGTGACCTGCTGCTCCTCCATGACCTCGAGCAGAGCGGACTGGGTCTTGGGGCTCGCGCGGTTGATCTCGTCGGCGAGGACGATGTTGGCGAAGACCGGGCCGCGGTGGAACTCGAAGGCGCCGCTCCGCTGGTCGTAGATGTTGACGCCGGTGATGTCGCCCGGCAGCAGGTCGGGAGTGAACTGGACGCGGTTGGTCGTCCCGCGCACGCTCTCGGCGATCGCGCGCGCGAGCGAGGTCTTGCCCGTCCCCGGGAAGTCCTCCAGGAGGAGGTGGCCCTCGCTGAACAGCGCGGTGAGAGCCAGCCGGATCACGTGGGTCTTGCCCAGCAGGACCCGGTCGATGTTCCCGACGAGACGATCGAAGACTCCGGAGAACCAGCTTGCCTGCTCGGGGGTCATCGTCATGCTCCGGCCTCTTTCGGTTCGGGGCGCGGCCGGTCGGGCCGCTGGGAAGGGGATGCGGGCCGCACGGAGCGGCACATCTCATCAGTATGGCGTCCCGAACTCATTGCAGACTCGATCCCGGGTAGGGCTGGCTGTACGTGTCGGAACCGCTGACGACCCGCACGACCAGCGTCGGCGACGGGTCGTTCGCCGGGGCGGTGCAGGATGCGGTCTGTCCCGCCGCCGGCATCGGCAGCTGAGTGGTCCCGTCGCAGCTGTAGGTCACGGCGTCGTACTGACCGGTCGGCCAGCTGGTCCAGGTGAACACGTGACTCGCGGGGTCGTATCGGCCGCCGCCGATGGCGAGGCTCACCGCGACGCCCAGGTCCTGCGTGGCCGACTGATCGGAGCAGAGCGGAGCGCTGTCCGGGTAGCTCTCGCAGACGCGGGTGATCTTCACGGTCAGCGGTACGCCGTAGTGGCTTCCGTTGGAGCCGGTGAGGATCCCGGTGGTGCCGGCGAGCTGACCGGAGTCGACGACGGCGGTCCCGCTCAGCAGCTGGTAGTCGAAGACCGGGCTGGACCCGCCGCCCGCGCGGTAGGACACGGAGACCCGGAAGTCGACGGTGTCACCGCTCTGCACCCGCCCGTTCACCGCGATCTGGCTCACCGCGCCCGGAGCCTGGCGCGGCGTCGCGCTCACGATCGCGGCCGGGGTGCAGCCCTGGCCGTTGTAGGCGTAGACGATGAAGTTGTAGCTGCGGTTCGGGCTGAGCCCGTCGAACGTGGTGCTACCGCCCTGAACGCGGCCGAGTCCTCCGGTGCTCAGCGCCGGTTGCCCGTCCTCGACGCCGTCGACCCGGCAGAAGGTGGGGTTGCCGCCCTGGAACACCGCGACGTAGTAGGCGGAGACGGCCGCACCGTTGTCGCCGAAGACGTTGGACCAGCTGAGCGTCACGCTGGTGCCGTCGGTCGTGTTCGGAGTGGCCACCGGGGCGATGCCCGTCGTGGTCGGCGCTCCCGCGGGGATGCCGCTCCCCTGGCTCTGATTCCACGTCGTCCGGCCCTGGTAGAAGTCGTTGCGGGAGGCGACCGTGTATCCGATCGACGCTCCGTTCGCGATGCCGGGATCGGTGACGTTGAGCGCGTACCGGGTGCCGACCGGGTCCGACCCCGAGACCTGCAGAGCCTTGGTCACGCCGCCCACCGACACCACGTAGGAGCTGATCGGGCTCGCGCCCGCGGCGTCCGCGGGCTTCGACCACGTGACGCGGAGCCCCTGGTCGAGCGGTGTCGACGACAGGCCGGAAGGGGCGTTCGGCACCACATCGGACCACACCGCCTCGGCGTAGGCCGTCGGGTCGGAGAGCCCGAGCGCGTTCCTGGCGCGCACGCTGAGGGTGACGGCGTTGGAGGACCCGTTGCCCGGCGTCGTGATCGCGCACGTCGTGGTGGCGCACGGGGTGGTGGAGAGCACGGCGCCGCTCGCTGCGGACGCCATGGTCACCTCGAAACCGGTGATCGGCGAGTTGTTGAAGGCGCCGGGGATCCACGTCAGCGTGAGGCTGCGGTCGGCGATCGTGCCGACCTGGACATTGGACACCGGGGCCGGGCGATCCTGCACCGACACCGTCACGGTGCCCCAGACATAGCGGTCCGGATCCCCGGTGGCGTCCGCGACCTCGTACTGCAGGGTCGTATCGGCCGCGGCAGCCGTCTGGGAGACCGTGATCTGCAGCTCCGAGTTGTCGGCGCTCGGGGTGATGCTGACGCCGTCCGGCAGTCCGGTCCCCAGACCGCGGACCGCGACCACCCGCAGAGGCTTGCCCGGGAACGGGTTGGTCGCGCCGTCGTTGGCCAGCACATCCACTGTCGAGGTCTGCCCGCGCGGAGCGATCACGCGGTCCGGCTGGGGGCTGGCCAGCGGACGCGTCGACGGGACGACCGAGATGTCGATGCGACCGGCCTGGCCGGCGTTGACGGCGTCTTTCACCCCGATCGAGAGCGACGGGCGCGTGCCCTTGACCGCGTCGGCGGCGACGCTCACCGTCAGCTTCTGCCCGCTCAGGGAGGCGGACACGCCATCGGGACGGGGATCCTGGATGGAGTAGACCAGCTCGCCGACGTCTTTGGCGTACGGGTACCTGGTCACCTTGGTGAGGTCGATCGTCTTCGTCTGGCCGGGCTCGAAGTCGATGAGCGCGCCGGTGAACACGGGCGGCTGATTCTCGCGAGGCGTGACCTCGATCGGGAGCACGATGGTCGCGACGTTGGCGTTCGGGTCGCTGGCGCTCGCTCCGTCGGTGACCTGGAACGAGATGGAGGCCGGCCCGAAGTAGCGCGGCGACGACGTGAACTGGAGCGTGTCGCTCCCGGCCACCAGGTCGTCGCCGTTCGCGTGGGTGGCGCGCACGGTCGCCGCGTCGGTCAGCCGCACCTTCCTGTCGCCCACCGCGACGATGTAGTCGTTGAGGTGGATGGTCAGGGTCTTCTCGCTGACCACCGTCAGCTTGGGCGCACCCCGCTTCAGCTGGGGCAGGGCGTCGTCGTAGCCGGGCACCCGCACGAAGCCGTAGGCGACGACGCTCTCGTCCTCCGGGTTCGCGACACGGAAGGGCACCACCTGGCTCTTCGCGCCGATCGCGATCCGCAACCGCTTCGAGGACGTGACCTGCGCATCGCTCGTGTAACCGGGCACCAGCGAGAGCTTCAGGCTGGAGACCGGGCCATCGGCGAAGAACACGTTGGCCAGCACGTTCACATCGACACGGTCCTTGCCGAGGATGTCGGAGAGTCCGAGGGTCGTGTCGGAGACGACCGGACGCGCGGGCGGCGCCTTCGGGTCGACCGTGAGCCGCAGGAACGCCTGGCTGGTGCCTCCGCGCTCGTTCTGGATCGTGTAGAGGAAGCCGTAGGCTCCCTCGGCCTGGGGCGCCGTTACGGTGACGACGTCGCCGCTGATCTTCGCCTTGGCCTTGCCGTCGAGCGACGTGACCGCGGTCACGCTGAGCGGGCTGCCGTCGGGGTCGCTGTCGTTGGCGAGGACCTGCACCGACAGCGTCCGTCCCGGACGCGCCGTCACGTCGTCCTCGACCGCGACCGGGTTCCGTGCGCCCTCGACCCGGGCGGCGATGCCCACCCGGACCGTGCCCGTCGCGCGGGCGCCGAGCGCGTCGACCACGGCGTAGGTGAAGGTGTCGGTGCCTGCGGCGTAGTCGCCGGCCTGGAAGTCCATCCAGTCCGGACCGGAGGCGATCACGGCGCCCTTCTGCGGGTTCGTCTCCTGCCCGATGAACTGCACGGAGTCGCCGTCCGGGTCGATGCCGGACAGCGGGATGGTGATGCGGACGGTGTCTCCCGCGAGGACGCGCGCGGTCACGGTCTTCGGAACGGGCGGGTTGTTGGTCGCGGCGTCGCGCTCGCGCACGGCGATCGTGACCTCGGCCGTCGCCCACTGGCCGTCCGCCCCGTACACCTTGTATGCCGCGGTGTAGTTGCCGGGCTTCGATGGCGCGAGGTAGCGGAGGTGATCGCCGCTGGCGAAGAGGAGGCCGGCGCCGCTGGGGAGCGGTGTCGCCAGGGTCGGGTCGAGGGTCAGCTTGTCGCCGTCGGGCTGCACGTCGTTGGCCAGCACCGGGATGTCGACCACATCGCCCACCCGGACCGAGACGCTGTCGGGGGCGGCGATCGGCGGCTGATGGACCGTGAGCGGCGGGAGCTGGACGACGGTGACCGTCCCGATCGTCTCGGCCAGGCCGTTGCTGAGCCGGTAGTGGAAGTCGACGGGACCCTCGAGCGGCCGGCTCAGGGTGACGCGGAGGGTGCGCTGCTGCAGCACCTGGACCCGGACACCGGTCGCCGCCTCCGGCTCGGTCACGCCCGTGACCAGCAGCACGCCGCCCGACGGGTCGATGTCGGTCGAGAGGACGTCGACGTCCTGCGTCGACTGCTCGCGGATGAACGCGGTGTGCGGCACCGCGATCGGCGCGGTCTTCGCCCCCGGGGGCGCCTTGACCTCGACCCGGACGACGCCGGTCGCCGTCACGAGGCCGTCGGTCACCGAATACTCGATGTTGTGCGTTCCGGCCTGGTCGGACTCGAAGCGGAACGTGCCTCCTTGATAGTCCGGGGTGATCGTCGCGTCCGCCTTGGTGGGGACGGTGCTGAGGCGCACCGTGCCGTTGCCGCCGCGAACGTGGTCGAGCGGCGACACCGTCACCTCCTGGCTCTGGTAGGCCACGACGGCGAACGGATCGGCGATGATCGGCACCTGTCCTGGCGCGCGCACGGTCACCGCGAGCAGGCCGGCCGCCTCGGCCCGCCCGTCCGAGAGGGTGAGGGCCACATCCTTCACGCCTTCGCCGTCGCCGTGGTCGGAGTAGGCGATCTGACCCTGCGGGGTGAACGTGACGGCGTCGGGAGCGGGAACGGACGCGCCGGCGAGATAGAAGGAGTCGCCGTCCGGGTCGTAGCAGTCGCCGAGCACCGGTGCGGACACGCGGCCGCCGGACTGCACGACGGCCTTGGCGTTGCGGACGCAGACCGGCGGGCTGTTCTCGGCCGCGGTCCGCACCGCGACGGTCACGTGCGCCGTCGCCGTCCCGCCGCGGCCGTCCGAGATCGTGTAGTCGAAGGCGATCGTGCCGGTGGCCGTGTCCGGAAGCGACAGCTGGAGCTGCTGGTCGGCGTTCGTGAGTTCGATCGAGCCCTGACTCGCGGGCACCGCCGTGAACGAGTCGATCGTCAGCACGTCGCCGTTCGGGTCGTAGTCGTTGAGCAGGACGGGCAGCGGCGTCACGCGTCCCGGCCGGGCGCCGAACGAGTCGTCGACGGCGACGGGAGGCTGCTCCTGCTTCTCGAACTGCGGGGCATCGTCCTGCTTGGTCTGGTCGACGAGCTCCTGCGTCGTCTTCTTGGAGACCAGCTCGTCCCAGTTGTCGATGCGGGCGTTGCCGCTCTGCACCGCCCAGGAGACACCGGAGCGGCCGTCGTTGAGCACGACGCGGTTCCCGTTCACGCGGAAGCCGAGCACCGCACCGGACGGCACGCCGTCGAGCGTCGACCGCTCCCCCGCGCCCGACGCCGAGCATGTGCGCCAGGCCGTTCCGTCGTTCCAGGCCGCGTAGGTGCACCCGTCGACGGTCACGGGCGCGGCCGGGGCGCCGGAGTCGCGAGCGAGCGCCCGCGTGGCAGGGCCGCCGGCGAGCGGCACGCGGATCAGCCCGGCGGTGGAGGCGATCCACACGGCATCCCCGTGCTCCGACGGCTGCTGCAGCACCGGTTCGTCCCCCTCGGGGAGGAAGGCGGCGAGGTTCACCGTGCGGTCCTCGAGCGTCAGCGTGCGCTGCGACGGGTCGAGCAGGGCCCAGTGGCCTCCCACGGAGGTCAGGGAGACGTCGGCGCCGTCGCCCCGGGTGCGGAGCGTCTCGGTCGTCGTCGAGGGCTCGGCGGCGTCGAGGCCGATGCGCACCAGGGACTTGGTCGACGGCTGGTACGCGAACAGCACGCCGGACGGGTCCATGGCGGACACGGCGCGGCCGCCGAGGTCGATCGTCGCCGCGGAGCCGGAGTTGAAGTCCTTCAGCTGGTCGACACCGGTCAGCCACAGCTGCCCGGTGGTCTGCGACAGCAGAGCGACGTGACCGTCCGCGAGCGACACCTGCGGAGAACGCGGCGGCAGCGCCACCGACTTGCCCGCCTCCGCGGTCGCCGGATCGACGACCGCGATCGTGTTCGCCTCGCGGTCGAGGAGGAGGACGTCCGTGCCGTCCTGGACGACGTCCAGGGCCTCGCCGGTTCCGGCTACCACCGAGTTGAGCTTGTCGATCTCCGTGTTCGCCCGGCCGAGGGACTTCTTGGCGTCGCTCGCGACCCAGACCGAGGCGTCGTCGAGCCGGAGGTGCTGCGCGCTGTAGCCCCCCGAGACGACCGCGAGGGTCGTCACCAGGGCGGCCACCGCCGTCCCGCTCACGGCTGTCGCCGCGACGGACTTGTGCGCGGCGAGCCACGACCCGATGGCGCCGAGGCGGGTCACGTCCCGCCCGTCCCTTCGACGCACTTCTGGCCGCTCGGCGTGCCCGTCTTGCCGTCGCGGTTCACCGTCACGGTGACGCAGACGGTCTCACCCGACTTCGCGTCGACGCGGAACTCCGTCGCGTGCTGGCTGCTGGGCGGCTGGTCGTCGACCGTCACCTGGTACGTGTCGCCCTCCTGCAGCCCCGGGTCGCTCCAGGTGAACACGATGGTGCTGCCGGCCACCCGGCCGCTGAGATCGCGGACCGTCGGGATGTCGTCGCTCGCCCCCGCTCGCACGAGCACGATCGATGCGGTCACGGCGAGCACGACGACGAGCACGGCGCACGCGACCAGGGAGAGCACGAGCGCGCGGGAGGTCTTCGCCGGCGCGGCCTGCTGCGGCGTCTGCGCACTCCCGCTCTCGCGCACGACGGTGCGGGTCGGTGCGCGGGTGACCGTCGTGGACACGGGAGCCGCGCGGCGCCGGCGACGGCGGGCACCCGGGTCGACCGCGACCACGCCCTTCACCCGGGTCCTGTCCTCCGGATCGCCGGCGGTCGCCAGCGCCCAGTCGTCCATCGCGACCTCGATCGGCGTCTGCGGCAGGCCGAGCTCGGTCTCCACCGCCTGCAGCTCGCGGATGAACTCCAGCACGCTCCTCTGCCGCTGGGAGGGCCGTCGCGACATCGCCCGCATGAGCACCTGCTCCAGCCGCGCCGGGACATCGGCCCGCCCGATCGGCAGCGGCCGGCTCTTGGTGATGCGCTGGATGAGCTCGGCGGACGTGTTCTCCTTGCCGGGCACCTCGAACGGCGACCGCCCGGCGAGCAGCGAGTACAGCGTGGCCCCGAGCGACCAGATCTCGCTGGCGATCGTGCCGCTGGTCTCGTCGAGCAGGACCTCGGGCGCCGACCAGGGGATGGACAGGCCGATCGCCTCGGTGACGTCGGCCTCGCTCAGCGTTGCGGCGATCCCGAAGTCGCTCAGCACCGGATGCCCGTAGGCGGTGCTCAGGATGTTCGACGGCTTGATGTCGCGATGCAGCACTCCGGCCCGATGGGCCGTCTCGACCGCGCTGGCGATGCGCACGCCGACGCTCAGCGCCTCCGGCACCGACAGCGGCTCCGTGCGGTAACGCTGTCCGATCGCGGCGGAGCAGAGCTCCATCACCAGGTACGGCCGGCCGTCGGAGGAGACGCTCGCCTGATAGACGGTGAGGATCGACGGATGGGTGCTCAGCTGCGCCATGAGGTTCGCCTCGGCCTGGAACATCTGCTTGACCTGGCTGGTGACCACCTCGGCGAGCATCACCTTGACCGCGACCTGGCGCCTCGGCATGTTCTGCTCGTACAGGAACACGTCGGCGAAGCCGCCGGAACCCAGCACCCGGACGTAGGAGAAACCCGGGAGGTTCGGCGGCTGGGACGGCAAACGCCGGGCCATCGGCTCCTCCCGTTCGTCGATGAGACGCGTTCGCCGGTGCGAAGCGTCTGACAATTGTAGGCAGCCGGATACCGCCCCCGACCGGCCGGGACCCGCACTGGGGACAACTCGCTCACCCCCAAGTCGGGGGACAGAATCAGTGGCGCCGAGCGGCCCGGCGGGAGACGCCCTCGCGGTGTGCTCCGGACTCCGGGGTCGCCAGCACGTCGACGACCACGACGGTCACGTTGTCGCGCCCGCCGTTGCCGAGCGCCGCATCCATCAGCTGCTGGGCGGCGTCGAGCGGGGAGGAGCCCTCTCCGAGGAAGTAGCGGATGCCGTGCTCGGTCAGCTCCTTCGTCAGGCCGTCCGAGCACACCAGCAGCCGGGAGCCTGCGACGATCGGCAGGAGGAAGTAGTCGGGCACCGGATCCTCGTTGAAACCGACGGCGCGCGTGATGACGTTGCTGTGCGGGTGCACCTCGGCCTCCGCCGGGGTGATGGCTCCGGCGTCCAGCAGCTCCTGGACGATCGAATGGTCGACGGTCAGCTGCTCCAGCGTCCCGTCGCGGTAGCTGTACACCCGCGAGTCGCCGATGTTGAACACGAGCCAGTACGGGTTGCCGTCGACCAGGGTGAGGGCGATCCCGGTGACCGTGGTGCCCGTCCCGAGGTCGGTCTGGCCGACGCCCCGGGTCATGTCATCGACCGCCGATCGCAGCGCCTCGGTGAGGGCGATCTCTCCGACGAAGTCCGCCTTCACCTTCTCGGCCAGGCGCGTGACCACCGCCGTGCTGGCGAAGTCTCCTGCGGTGTGGCCGCCCATCCCGTCGGCCACCGCGAAGATCGGGGAACGCGCGAGGAGGCTGTCCTCGTTCACGCTCCGCCGGTATCCGGTGTCGCTCAGAGCGGCCCAGGCGAGGCTGATGCGTGCGTCGGGATCGCCGGGGACGGCCACGGTGTGGCGTCTGCTGCTGCGACCGATCTGGGTCACTCGCGTCCTTCGTCTCTGCGGGCGGTGATCTCGATGATATTACCGTCGCCGATCTCCACCCTCGCCCCCGCGAGCACCACGGACGACTCCCCCGGACGCAGCCGGCGGGCGCCGCCGGGACCGGTCACGAGCGTCCCGTTCGTGGAGCGGAGGTCGGTGACGACGACCGCGTCCCCCGACTGCTCGATGCGGACATGCGTCGAAGAGACCTCCTGGGTGGGCGACGGCACCGTGACGAGCCGCGGCTCCGCGCCGGAATCGACGCGCTGCGGAGCGGGCCGCCGGCCGATCAGGACGGGGACGTCGAGCGCGATCGTGTCCCCCGACGGGATCCGGGCGGCGAAGGTCGCGCGCGGCGGGGGAAGCACGACGGGCTCGGTCGGCGGGAACACCTCGTCGGTGCGGACGGTGAGCGGCCCAGCGGGCGCGATCGGCGTGTCGCGCTCGGGCGCCGGAGCGACGGCTGCGGCGGGCGGGGTCACGGACTCGTCGATGTCGACGGCGCCCGGGAGCTCGTGCGGGGCGGGATGGGCGTGCGGCGGCACGATCTCGGACGCCGCAGCGACCTCCGCCGGGGCGTCCGCGCCCCCGAACAGGCTCGAGCTCTGGTTGCGGGCGCGGATGATGGTCTCCTCCGCGGCAGGGCCGGAGACCGCGGCGGCCGGAGCCGGGGCCTCACGACTGCGCTCCGCGCGCTCGATCGGCTGCAGCGTCCACGTCAGCAGCTCGCCGTCGGTCACGCCGACGCGCAGCGGCAGCGAGCCGATGGAGAGGCGGGCGACCGGGCCGGTCGGCGCGTCGTCGCCCTGAAGCACGAGGCCGGTCACCGTGCGGAACTCGGCCAGCACCCACGGCTGGACGCCTCCCGCCGAGAACCGGCGTGCACCGCCGACCGAGAACACATCGACAGCCGCCGAGCCCCGGACCACCGCTGTCACGGTGACCTCGCCCGCGGCGTTCGGCTCGGCGATCTCCGCCACGGCGAACGATCGGACGCTGTCCGATCCGGCGAGCGGGAACGCCCCGACGACGGATTCGATCGTCGCGAACTCCGAGTCGGCCAGCCAGTACACCGCATCCACGATCTCGTCGGAGGCCGTGCTCTCGACTGCTGCGACGAACCGGCGGCCCGCGATGAGCAGCCACCGCGACGGACCGGCCGTCGGCGCGTACCGGATGAAGCCGCCAGTCATCGTCGGCTCCTCCTGGTGGCTCACGGGGTCGTCCCGGCGGACGTCGTCTGCCGGGGGTCGCGCGAAGCGCGCGTGGTTGCGAGTGTAGCCCGCCGGCCGCCTCTCCGAGGCCGGACGCCGCCGGTCAGCGGCCCGTCAGCGGCAGGTCAGCCGGCGGTCGGGGGCCGGTCAGGCGCCGGTCTCCACGAGACGGAAGGTCGTGCCGGGGCACGTGACGGCATCGGGCGCGGCCGGCAGGACCGTCCCGACCAGCACGGCCGGATCCGTGGACACCGTCACCCTCCCGTGCTCGTTGACGAGGGCGAGCGGCCGGCTGCACGCGAGCATCCCGGGCAGCAGCTCCCGCTCGAGACGCTTCACGGAGAGGTCGAGGCCGACGACGCCGAGCATGCGCCCGTCGCGTTCGACCGGTGACGTGACCGTGACGATGTAGTCGCACGCGCACAGGTGATCGACGTACGGGCCGGTGATGTGCGTGCGGTGGGTCGACTGCGGGACGCTGAACCACTCCAGGGACGCGAAGTCGCGCAGGTAATCGGAGTAGGAGCGCGCGCCGAGGTCGAACTTCGATGGCGCGCGCGTCGCGCCGAACACGGGGTTGTCGTCGAGCGGTCCGAGCCACCACGAGAACCGGACGTCGCCTGCGCCGGTCGGCTCGGGCGCCGCCACGAAGCCCGCGCCGATGAGCAGCGGGTCGTCCTCCGCGAGGGCCGGGAGCACCAGGGCTGCGACCCGGTCGTCGAGCGAGAGCGCTCCGTCCTGTTCGCCGGTGAGAATCGCCTCCCGCCAGCCCGAGAGGGTCTCGTGGATGCGGCCGAAGAGCTCCGAGACGCGCCCGGCGGCAGCAGGAGTCCCGGTGACGGCCATCGTCGTCCGCTCAGCCATCGATCGTCCCCTCCCGCTCGATCCTGGCTTTCGCGGCGAGCAGCCAGCGGGCGACCTCGCCGAGCAGGTCGCTGATGTGCGCCCGTGCCGCCGCACCGTCGCGCGCGGCGACGGCCTCGGCGACGGCCGTCGCGGCCGCAGCGGCGGAAGCCCGGATCGCCGGATCGCGCATCCCGAGCCAGAGCAGAGGACCGAATTCGGCCTGCAGTCGCAGCTGCTCGCGCACCAGCCGGGCCGACTGGCTGAGCACGGCGAGTTCGAGCAGGAACCCGCCGGCGTTCCTCCGCGCCTCGCCGGCCTGGGAGAAGTCGGCATCCGCCACCCAGGCGCGAAGCCGGGCGTCGTCGGACGGGGTCGAGCGCTCGGCCGCGCGATCGGCGCAGCCGGCCGCGATGGCCGTCACGTAGACCGCGAGATCGCCGAGCTCGACCTGGGACACCCCGCGCAACCGGGCGGTCACGTGGCTGTCGTCCGCGTCGCCGGGACGCATGACGAAGCTGCCGCCGTCACGCCCGCGGCGCGTCTCCACGAGCCCGGCCCTGCGCAGCATCCCGAGACCCTCGCGCGCGGTCACGAGTGCGACACCGAACCGGCGGGCGAGCTCGGCCTCGCTGGGGAGCCGCTCGCCGGAGGAGAGCACGCCGAGCACGATCGCATCCGTCAGCCGCCTCGCCACCTGCTCCGCGCGCCCGGCGTCGTCCAGCTGCGCGAACACCGCGTCGCGCGCGCCCGGCGCTGCACGGCCCGTGCGGGCTGCGTCGCGCATCGAGATCGTCACGGCTCCACGATATCGCGAGTGAATCATTCGCTATAGGATGAATTCGTGTCGAGCGAAGAAGCCAGCATGCCCGAGGGCCGCATCCCCACTCCCGAGCGGCCGGGCGCCGGCGTCCTGCAGGGCATCCGCGTCGCCGACTTCTCGCGCGTGCTGGCCGGTCCGTACGCGACCATGATGCTGGCCGACTTCGGCGCCGACGTGATCAAGATCGAGAGCCCCGGCGGCGACGACACGCGTGCGTGGCGGCCTCCGGTGGACGACGCGGGCGAGTCCACCTACTTCGGCGCGGTCAACCGCAACAAGCGCTCCGTCGTTTGCGATCTCGCGACGCCCGACGGACTCGCGACCGCGCGCCGCCTCGCGCGCACGGCCGACCTCGTGGTCGAGAACTTCCGGCCCGGCGTCATGGAGCGCTTCGGCCTCGACGAAGCGAGCCTCAGACCCTCCAACCCGCGCCTGGTGTTCTGCTCGATCACCGGTTTCGGCCGCGAGGCGGGAGCCGCCCTCCCCGGCTACGACCTGCTGGTGCAGGCGGTCGGCGGCCTGATGAGCATCACCGGAGCGCCCGACAGCGAGCCCAGCAAGGTCGGCGTCGCCCTGGTGGATGTGCTCACCGGGCTCAACGCGTTCTCCGGCATCCTGCTCGCCCTGCGGCAGCGCGACGCGACGGGCCGCGGCTCCCGGGTGGATGTCGACCTGCTCGGATCGCTGCTCGCCGCCCTCACCAACCAGGCGTCCGGCACGCTCGCGACCGGCCGCTCCCCCGCCCGGCTGGGCAATGCGCACCCGAGCATCGCGCCGTACGAACTGTTCCGCGCGGCGGATCGCGAGTTCGTCGTCGCGGTCGGCAACGACCGCCAGTTCTCCGCATTCGCGGGCGCCCTCGGCCGGCCGCTACTCGCCGACGACGAGCGCTTCGCCACCAACGAGCAGCGCGTGCGCAACCGGCAAGCGCTGCGCGGCCTCCTCGAACCGCTGCTCGCCGCGCGTACCGCCGCCGACTGGGTGGATGCGCTCACGCTCGCCCGGGTTCCGGCCGGGCTCGTCAACGACATCGGGGAGGCGTTCGCCTTCGCCGAATCGCTGGGGCTGCAGCCGATCGTGACGACCGTCGACCCGGGCACGGGACGGACATCAAGGCAGCCCGCGACGCCCATCCGGCTCGACACCGCGCCGGCCGCGCACCGCACCCCGCCCCCGCTCCTCGGTGCGCACGACGCGCGCTGGGCGGACGAGGCCGACTGACCCCGCACCACACCGCGCCGCACCACACCACACCGCACTACCCGCACCACCCCGATGGACCGGCGAAAGGACCCACCGTGACGACGACGCTCGACGAGGCGTTCAGCATCGACCACCTGCTCAGCGACGAGGAGCGCGGCTGGCGCGATCGCGCCCGCGCGTTCGCGACCGAGCGCATCCGGCCGGTCATCGAGCAGGACTTCGAGGACAAGCACTTCCGCCGTGAACTGGTGGCGGAGCTGGGAGCGCTCGGCGTGCTCGGCATGCACCTGCAGGACGAGGGATGCGCGGGAGCCGGCGCCGTCAGCTACGGGCTCGTCTGCCACGAGCTGGAGGCCGCCGACAGCGGCTGGCGCACCTTCGTGTCGGTGCAGGGCTCCCTGGCGATGAGCGCGATCTCGAAGTTCGGCTCCGACGAGCAGAAGGCCGAGTGGCTGCCGCCGATGGCGCGCGGGGAGCGCATCGGGTGCTTCGCGCTGACCGAGCCGGAGGGCGGCAGCGACCCCGCCGCCATGCGCACGACGGCCCGGCGGGACGGCGACGACTGGGTGCTCAGCGGCGCAAAGCGGTGGATCGGTCTGGCCGCGCTCGCGGATGTCGCGGTGGTCTGGGCGGCCACGGACGACGGCGTCCGCGGGTTCCTCGTTCCGACCTCCACTCCCGGGTTCGCCGCGACCGCGATCGACGGCAAGCTCTCTATGCGCGCCTCGGTGCAGTGCGACATCGTGCTGGACGAGGTCCGCCTGTCGTCCTCTGCTCTCCTCCCCGGGGCACGCGGCCTCTCCGGACCGTTCTCCTGTCTCAACGAGGCCCGCTACGGCATCGTCTGGGGAGCGATGGGGGCCGCCCGCGACTGCCTGGAGGTGTCCATCCGGCGAGCGACCACGCGCGCGGTGTTCGGGCGTCCCATCGGTGCGAACCAGCTGATCCAGGAGAAGCTGGCGAACATGCTGGTGGAGTACGAGAAGGGGATGCTGCTTGCGCTGCACCTGGGTCGCCTGAAGGAGGCCGGGCGGCTCACCCCGACGCAGATCAGCGTCGGCAAGCTGAACAGCGTGCGCGAGGCGCTGGCCATCGCCCGCGAGGCCCGCACGATCCTCGGCGGCGACGGCATCACGAACGCATTCCCGGTCATGCGGCACATGGCCAACCTGGAGTCGGTGCGCACCTACGAGGGCACGGACGAGATCCACACGCTCGTCCTCGGCCGGGCGCTGACCGGCCTGGCGGCGTTCGCATGAGCACGGATGCCTCCACCGCCGGCGCCGCCGCCGTGGCGGATGCGGCGGTCGCCGCGGCCCGTGCCGCGGCGACGCCGTCGACCCGCGAGCAGAGGGCCGGGTGGCTGGACGCTCTGGCTGCCGCCCTGGACGACGACCGCGCCGAACTGGCGGGCCTCGCCCACGAGGAGACGCATCTCTCCCCCGCCCGGCTGGACGGCGAGATCACACGGACGGCGGCGCAGTTGCGCTTCTTCGCGGGTGTGATCCGCGAGGGCGCGTACCTCGAGGCCGTCGTCGAGTCGCCCGACCCGTCGCTGATCCCGCCGCGGCCGGACCTCCGCCGCATCCTGCGCCCGCTGGGGCCGGTCGCCGTGTTTGCGGCGTCGAACTTCCCGTTCGCCTTCTCCGTTCTGGGCAACGACACGGCGTCGGCGCTGGCCGCCGGCTGCCCGGTGATCGTCAAGGCGCATCCGGGTCACCCGCTGCTCTCCCGCCGGACGGCGGCACTCGCCGCGCGCATCCTGCCTCCCGGCTGGTTCTCACTCGTCGAGGGGATGGACGCGGGCACCGCGCTGGTGCGCCACCCGCTGGTGCGGGCGGCCGGGTTCACCGGTTCGCCGCGCGGCGGCCGTGCCCTGTTCGACCTGGCAGCCTCACGGCCGGACCCGATCCCCTTCTACGGCGAGCTCGGCAGCATCAACCCCGTCGTCGTGACACGGGCCGCCGCCGCGGAACGGGCCGAGGCGATCGGAGCGGGGCTGGTCGGCTCGTTCACCCGCGACGCCGGGCAGTACTGCACGAAGCCGGGGCTCGTCTTCGTCCCGGCCGGCGGCGGGGTCGAGGAGGCCGTCCGCGGCTCTCTCGGCGACGCGCCGGCGAGCCGCCAGCTCACCCCGGGAATGACGGACGCCTTCTCCGCCGGCGTCGCCGCGTTCTCCGCCCGGAGCACGGTCGAGGTGCTCCGTGGGGAGGCCGCGCCCGGGGAATCCGCACCTGCCGTCGTGCTCGTCGACGCGGATGCGTTCCTGGCCGGCCCCGCACCGTTCCTGGCCGAGTGCTTCGGCCCGGTGACCGTGCTGGTGCGCTTCGCCGACGCCGACCTGCCCGCGCTCCTGGGGGCGCTGGAGCCCTCCCTGACCGCCACCATCCACCGCGGCGCCGGCGAGGATGTGACGTCTCTCGCTGCCTCCCTCAGCGCCGTCGCTGGTCGCCTCCTGTTCGACGGCTGGCCGACCGGCGTCGCCATCGGCTGGGCGCAGCACCACGGCGGCGGATGGCCGTCGACGACCGCGAGCATCCACACGTCCGTCGGCGCGACGGCGATCCGCCGCTGGCTCACGCCGATCGCCTACCAGGACGCCCCGCAGGACGTGCTCCCGCCCGAGCTCCGCGACGGCAACCCGCTCGGCATCCCCCGTCGAGACTCCTGACCCCCCAGCGAACAGCTCCGGACTTTTTCCGCCCGACACGCCGCGGCAGGGGCGAAAAAGTCCGGAGCTGATGGCGAGGTCAGGATGTGGCGCCTCCGGTCCCGCCGACCTGACCTAGCTTCCGATGTACGACATGACGTGCTTGATGCGCGTGTAGTCCTCGAAGCCGTAGGCCGACAGGTCCTTCCCGTAGCCGGAGTGCTTGAACCCGCCGTGCGGCATCTCGGCGACGATCGGGATGTGCGTGTTGATCCAGACGCAGCCGAAGTCGAGCCCCTTGGCGAACCGCATCGCCCGTCCGTGGTCCTTCGTCCAGACCGACGACGCGAGCCCGTACTTCACGCCGTTGGCGTTCGCGAGCGCCTCCGTCTCGTCCGCGAACCGCTGGACGGTCTGAACCGGGCCGAAGATCTCGTTCTGCACGGCCTCGTCGTCCTGCCGCAGCCCCGACACGATCGTGGCCTCCCAAAAGTAGCCGCGGTCGCCCTGGCGGTGACCGCCCAGCTCCACGGTGGCGTGGTCCGGCAGCCGGTCGACGAACCCGGACACCTGCGCCAGCTGGTTCGCGTTGTTCAGCGGACCGTAGAGGATGCCGTCCTCGCGCGGCGCGCCGGTGCGCGCGTTCTCCCCGGCGTACTGCGCGAGCGCCGCGACGAACTCGTCGTGGATGCCATCCTGAACCAGCAGGCGCGTGGCAGCCGTGCAGTCCTGACCGGCGTTGAAGTACCCGGCCGCGACGATCCCCGCGACCGCCTTCTCGATGTCGGCGTCGTCGAACACGATCACGGGCGCCTTGCCGCCCAGCTCGAGGTGCACCCGCTTGAGGTCGAACGACGCGGCGCGCGCCACCTCCATCCCGGCCCGCACCGACCCGGTGATCGAGATGAGCTGCGGGATGGGATGCGCGGTCATCGCAGCGCCGGTGGACCGGTCGCCCAGCACGACGTTCAGCACGCCGGCGGGCAGGAACTCCGCGGCGACCTCCGCCAGCAGTAGGGTCGACAGGGGAGTCGTGTCCGACGGCTTCAGCACGGTCGTGTTGCCCGCGGCGAGAGCCGGCGCGAACTTCCACACCGCCATGTTCAGCGGGTAATTCCAGGGCGTGACCTGTCCGACCACACCGATCGGCTCCCGGCGGATGAACGAGGTGTGCTCCGGCATGTACTCCCCCGCCGACCGCCCCTCCAGGTTGCGCGCCGCCCCGGCGAAGAAGCGGATCTGATCCACCGACAGCAGGATCTCGTCCTCCACCAGGGTGGCGCGCGGCTTGCCGGTGTCCTGCGACTCGGCGTCGGCGAACTCCTCCGCCCGCGCCTCCATCGCATCGGCGATGCGGAACAGGGCCAGCTGGCGTTCGGCCGGTGTGGTCTGGCCCCAGGTGCGGAAGGCGCGCTCGGCGGCGGTGTATGCGTCGGCGACGTCCTGCTCCGTGGAGACGGGCGCGCTGGCGTAGACCTCCTCGGTCGCGGGATCGATAAGCGGGATGGCGTCCGTGCCGCGGGCTTCGACGGAGCGGCCGTCGATGAAGTTCTTCAGTTCACGTGGTGAGCGTTCACGAGCTGTCATGGCGGCAGCCTACTGATTTCGTCAGCGAAACGGGCAAATTCGTGCGGAATCGCTTGCCAGACATCCAATCCACTGACAGAATCGCTCCATGAGTACCCCTCGGGCAGCGAACGGCCAGAAGGCTGCGGCGATCGATGATGTCTCCAAGGCGATCATCGAGCAACTGCAGGTCGACGGCCGCAAGTCGTACGCGGAGATCGGCAAGGCCGTCGGTCTCAGCGAGGCGGCCGTGCGCCAGCGCGTGCAGAAGCTGACCGAGTCGGGCGTGATGCAGATCGTGGCCGTGACCGACCCCATGCAGCTCGGCTTCTACCGTCAGGCGATGATCGGCGTGCGCTGCACGGGCGACACGCGTGCGGTGGCCGACAAGCTGGCGGCCATGCCGGCGGTGGACTACGTGGTGCTGACAGCCGGCACCTTCGACATCCTCGCCGAGGTGGTGTGCGAGAACGACCTCGACCTCATCACGATGCTCAACTCCGAGATCCGGACGCTGGAGGGCGTGCTCTCCACCGAGACGTTCGTGTATCTGAAACTCCACAAACAGTTCTACAACTGGGGAACGCGATAACCATGACGACAACCGTAGAAACGTTCGGCGAGCCGATCACGGCCGATGAGGCGGCGCTGCAGGCGAAGGCGCGCGACCACCTCTGGATGCACTTCGCCCGTCAGTCGGTGATGGAAGAGGGCCACGGCGTCCCCATCATCACGCGCGGCGAGGGGCACCACATCTGGGACTCGCACGGCAAGCAGTACATCGACGGGCTCTCCGGACTGTTCGTGGTGAACGCGGGCCACGGCCGCAAGCGTCTCGCCGAGACGGCGGCGAAGCAGGCCGAGCAGCTGGCGTTCTTCCCGATCTGGTCGTACGCCCACCCGAACGCGATCGAGCTGGCCGACCGGCTGGCGTCGTACGCACCCGGCGACCTCAACCGCGTCTTCTTCTCCACCGGCGGCGGCGAGGCGGTCGAGACCGCGTTCAAGCTCGCCAAGTACTACTGGAAGCTGCAGGGCAAGCCGACCAAGCACAAGGTGCTCTCGCGCGCCGTCGCCTACCACGGCACCCCGCAGGGCGCCCTCGCGATCACCGGCATCCCGGCCATGAAGGAGATGTTCGAGCCGCTCACCCCCGGCGGGTTCCGCGTCCCGAACACCAACTACTACCGCGCAGGCGAGATGGGTGCGCCGACCGACGATTTCGAAGCCTTCGGCGTCTGGGCGGCGAACCGCATCGAGGAGATGATCCAGTTCGAGGGTCCTGACACCGTCGCCGCGATCTTCCTCGAGCCCGTGCAGAACTCGGGCGGATGCTTCCCGCCGCCTCCCGGCTACTTCCAGCGCGTGCGTGAGATCTGCGACAAGTACGACGTCCTCATGGTCAGCGACGAGGTCATCTGCGCCTTCGGACGCATCGGCCACATGTTCGCCTGCGACGAGTACGGCTACGTGCCGGACATGATCACCTGCGCCAAGGGCATGACCAGCGGTTACTCCCCCATCGGCGCGACCATCATCAGCGACCGCATCTACGAGCCCTTCAAGCACGGCAACACGTCGTTCTACCACGGCTACACCTTCGGCGGTCACCCGGTCTCGGCCGCGGTGGCGCTGGAGAACCTCGACATCTTCGAGGAGGAGAAGCTCAACGAGCGCGTCCGCGAGAACTCGCCGCTGTTCCGCGCCGAGCTCGAGAAGCTGCTCGACCTGCCGATCGTCGGCGACGTCCGCGGCGCCGGCTACTTCTTCGGCATCGAGCTGGTGAAGGACAAGAACACCAAGGAGACGTTCGACGACGACGAGGCGGAGCGCCTGCTCCGCGGGTTCCTGTCGAAGGCCCTCTTCGACGCCGGCCTGTACTGCCGCGCCGACGACCGCGGCGACCCCGTCGTGCAGCTCGCCCCGCCGCTCACCATCGGCCCGAGCGAGTTCGTCGAGATCCGCCAGATCCTGGAGTCGGTGCTCACGGAGGCCTCGAACCACCTGTAAGACCCCCAAAGGACGAATCCGGGACCGCGCACGTGGTCCCGGATTCGCGCCTTAACGAGAGGAGCGCAATGGACTACCGCACGGTCGGCTTCTGGTTCGACTCCATCGCCGCCGAGGAGGACGGCTTCCGTCCGCGGCCGGGTCTCGACGCCGACACCGACGTGGATGTGGCGATCGTCGGCGCCGGGCTCACCGGTCTCTGGACCGCCTACTACCTGCAAGAACGCGATCCATCGCTGCGCATCCTGCTGCTGGAGAAGGAGGTCGCCGGCTTCGGCGCGTCCGGCCGCAACGGCGGCTGGTGCTCCTCGCTCTTCCCCTGGTCCGCCTCCAAGCTCGAGAAGCGGTACGGCCGGGATGCCGCGGTCGGGATGCGCCAGGCGATGGTCGACACGGTCGACGAGGTCGGCCGGGTCGCCGACGCCGAGGGCATCGACATCGACTTCGCCCGGGGCGGGACGGTGACGTTCGCGCGATCGAAGCCGCAGCTGACCGCAGCTCGGGCCGAGTTCGAGGAGTCGGAGCGCTACGGCGTCGACCGCGTCGCGCTCTGGGGAACCGAGACCGTCCGGTCGCGCTTCGGCGTGCGGGATGCGCTGGCGGCGACGTACACGCCCGCGTGCGCGCGCATCCACCCGGCGAAACTGGTGCGCGGCCTCGCCCGGGTCGTCGAACGCCGCGGGGCGACCATCGCGGAGGGCACCGAGGTGCTCTCCTGGGACGCCGGGAACGTGCAGGTGCGCTCGGGCGGCTCAGCGCGCACGGTCCGGGCCGGGACCGTCGTCAACGCGACGGAAGGCTACGGCTCGCAGCTGCCGCAGGTCGGCAGGCGCATCCTGCCGCTCTACTCTTTGATGATCGCGACGGAGCCGCTGCCCGATTCCACGTGGGAGCGGATCGGCATCGAGCACGGACAGACGTTCACCGACTTCCGCAACCTGATCGTCTACGGGCAGCGGACCGCCGACAACCGGTTCGCCTTCGGCGGTCGCGGGGCACGGTACCACCTGGGGAGCGCCATCCGGCCGGAGTACGACCGTTCGGCGCGCGTGCGCGGCCACCTCATCCACACGCTCCACGACCTCTTCCCCGACTCCGCGGGCGCGCGGATCACGCACCACTGGGGCGGGCCGCTCGGGGTGCCGCGGGACTGGCACGCGAGCGTCGGCTACGACCGGGATGCGCGCGAGGCGTGGGCGGGCGGGTACGTGGGGGACGGCCTGAGCACCACGAACCTGGCCGGCCGCACGCTGGCGGACCTGCTCACGGAGTCGCGAACGGACCTGACGGCGCTCCCGTGGGTGGGCCACCGGTCGCCGCGCTGGGAGCCGGAACCGCTCCGCTTCGCGGGCGCGAACGCCGGCCTCGTCGCCATGGAGTCCGCCGACCTGGAGGAGTCCGTCACGCGTCGCCCCTCCGTCGTCTCCCGCACCCTCGGCCCCCTCATCGGCCACTGACCCCCGGGTTGCGCCCCACCGTCGAGTCCGCGAACTTTGCACGCACGCGCGGCGTGTCGTGTGCAAAGAATGCGTACTCGACGGTGGGCGGCTGGGAGCTCAGGGTCAGGAGGCGAGGACGGCCTGGAGCTCGAGGGTGATGGTGACCTCGTCGCCGAGCAGCATGCCGCCGGTCTCGAGCGCAGCGTTGTAGGTGAGGCCGAAGTCCTCGCGGTTGATCTTGGTCTTCGCGGTCGCGCCGGCCTTGTAGTTGCCGTACGGGTCCTGGCCGAAGCCGCCGAAGTCGAACTCGAAGGTGACCGGCTTGGTGACGCCCTTGATCGTCAGGTCGCCGTCGACGAGGAACTCGCCGTTCTCGTGGCGCACGCCGGTCGAGACGAAGTCGATCGTCGGGTGCTCCTCGGCGAGGAAGAAGTCGCCGGTGCGGAGGTGGGCGTCGCGGTTCTTGTCCTTGGTGTTGATGGACGCGACGTCGGCCTTCGCGGTGACCTTCGACTCGAGCGGGTTCTCGGCGGTCACGAAGGTGGCGTCGAAGTTCTCGAAGACGCCCTTCACCTTGCTGATCATCAGGTGACGGATGCTGAAGCCGACCTCGCTGTGCGCGGGGTCGATGGTCCAGGTGCCTGCCTTGTAGCCGGGGATCTCGATGGTCACGGTGTCTCCTAGAAGTCGCGCGCCGGGCGGCCCTTCCGCCCCGCGTCGAATACATGCAAGCGCATTGATCTCCGGACTATTCCGCGAAACGCGAAAAAAGTTGACGCGTCACTCTTCCGTGGCGACCGACCGGCGGAGCTCCAGCAGCTTCAGCGCGGCCGCATCGAGCTGGGCGAGCGGGATGCGGCCCTGCTGCACGGCCGCGACGACCGCGTCGATCAGCGCATCCGGATCGCTTCCGGCCGGCAGCACGTCGAGCACCATCGTGTTGCCCGCCGCGATCGCCTGCACCGCGTTCGCCCCCGCGTCCTGGTACTGCGGCAACCCGGTGTCCTGCAGCATCCGCAGGTCGTCGGTGATGCTCGCTCCACGGAAACCCAGGTCGTCGGTCAGGATGCGGTGCCAGGCGGCGGAGAGCGAGGCGGGCGCCGCATCCACCTGCGTGTAGGCGAGGTGCCCGAACATGACCAACTCGGCGCCGGCGGAGATGCCGGCCCGGAACGGAGGCGCGTCGCGCGCCGACCACTCGTCCTTGCCGACCGCGGTCGCCGGCACCGCATGGTGCGAGTCCGCTTCGCTCTCGCCGTGCCCGGGGAAGTGCTTGAGGGTGCTCAGCACCGTCCCGCGCTCCCCCGCCACCGAGGCTGCGACCCGGGCGGAGGCTCCGCCGGGCTCCGTGCCGAGCACCCGGTCGGCGATGAACGAGTTGGGGTCGGCCGTGACGTCGGCCACGGTTCCGAAGTTCACCGAGATCCCGGCCTGCTTCAGGAGGGTCGCACGGCGGGCGAAGGCAGCGCGCGTCGCGGCCGGGTCCTGGTCGCGGAGGGTGTCGGCGCCGGGCTGGTCGTCCCAGCCGAGCCGGGTGACGTCGCCGCCCTCCTCGTCCACGGCGATGAGCGGAGGCAGGCCGGGGTCGGACGCCGTCATCGCGGCCGTCTGCGCGGCCAGCTCGGCGGGGGTCGACGGGATGTTGTCGCCCATCAGGATCATGCCGCCGACGCCGTACCGGTCGACGTATCCGCGGAGTGCCGCCGGGTCGGTTCCCGGCAGGTGCAGCATGAAGAGGCTCGCGGCCTTCTGCCGCAGGGTGAGGTTGGCGAGACGCTGGCGGGCGTACGCCTCCACCAGGTCGACGGTCGCCGCAGGCGACGGGCTCGGGGATGCGGCGGCGGTGCGCGTCCCCGCCGTCGCCCCCGCCGTCGTGCGCGCCGGGGCCGGGCCCACGCATCCGCTCAGCACCCCCGCGAGGAGCGTCGCCGAGATCACCCCGGCGAGAGCCGCGGGCATCCGGCGTCGGGCTGCGCGCATCCCTCGATGCTAACCCAGCGACGTCAGCCCTTCACGGCTCCGCCGAGCCCGGCGCTCCGCAGGAACAGCCCTTGGAACACCAGGAACAGGGCGATCGGGATGAGTGTCGAGATCGCCAGCGCGGCGAGGTACACATCCAGCTGGATCGCCGCCTGCAGCGTGGGCAGCCGCACCGACAGGGGCTGGATGGCCGGGTCGCGCAGCACGAGCAGCGGCCACAGATAGTCCTTCCATGCGGCGATGATCGCGAACACCGAGACGACGCCGAGGATGGGCTTCGACATCGGAAGCACGATCGACCAGAACAGGCGGAACGGCCCGGCTCCGTCCGTCCGCGCCGCCTCGAAGATCTCGCGCGGGAGGTTGTCGAAGAACCGCTTGACCAGCACGACGTTGAAGGCGCTGGCGCCGGCCGGCAGCCACACCGCCCAGAACGTGTTGATGAGCGACTGCCCGAGCAGCGGCGGGTTCAGGATGGTGAGGTACAGCGGAACGAGCAGCACCACCGACGGGACGAACAGCGTCGTCAGGATCAGGCCGTAGAGCACCCGGCCGTACTTCGGCCGCAGCACGCTCAGCGCGTACCCGGCGGTCGTCGCCACGATGATCTGTGCGGCCCAGGACCCGGCGGCGACCCAGATCGTGTTCATGAACTGCACGTCGATGTGGACGGTGGACCACGCGGCCGACAGGTTGGCCCAGTCCACGCCGTTCGGGAACAGCGCCATCGGCGTCCGGAGGGTGTCCTCCGTCGGGGTGATCGCCGACTTCGCCAGCCAGAGCAGCGGACCGAGGCCGACGACCACGAGCACGACGAGCAGCGCGCCGTGGATGAAGCGCGCGCTCCACCGCACGCCCGGCTTGCGCCGATCCGAGCGGGAGAGGATGCCGCGGTCGCCCGCGTCCTCCCGTCCGCGCCGCGGCCGCCGCGGGCGTCCCGCCCGTTCCTGGGGAGCAGGCACGAGGAGTTCCTGCGCGTCGGCCGCGGCCTCGCGCGGCAGTTCGGTCGAGGTCGTCAATTCTGGCTCCAGGACTTGGTGAGGCGGAAGTACACGAGCGACAGCACGGCGAGGAACGCCGCGAGCATCAGGCTGAGCGCGGTGGCGGCGCCGTAGTCGCCGCCCAGCGAGTTCTGGAACGCGTACCGGTAGATGAGCAGCAGGATGGTGACGGTCGAGTCGACCGGGCCTCCCCCGGTGAAGAGGAACGGCTCCAGGAACACCTGCGCCGTGCCGATGATCTGCAGGATGAGCGTGATCAGCAGGACGCTGCGCAGCTGCGGAAGCGTGACGTGCCAGATCTTGCGCCAGATGCCTGCGCCGTCGACCTCGGCCGCGTCGTACAGCTCGGGCGCCACGCCGGTGATCGCGGCGAGGTAGATGATGATCGTCCCTCCCGCGGCCGCCCAGGTCGCCTCCACCACGAGCGACGGCATCGCCTGCGTTGCCGACTGGATCCACGGCTGCGGCGGGATGCCGACCCAGCCGAGGATGGTGTTGAACACGCCGTCCGGGCGCGCGTCGTAGAAGAACTTCCAGAGCAGCACCGCCACCACCGGCGGCACGACCACCGGCAGGTAGGCGAGTGCGCTGTAGAGCCCCTTCGCCCGCTTCACCTCGCTCATCAGCACCGCCGCGATCAGCGGGATCGGATAGCCGAGCAGCAGCGCGAGGAAGGCGAACCACGCGGTGTTGCCGGCAGCGGTCCAGAACAGCGGATCGTTCACCACCTGCACGAAGTTGTCCCAGCCGACCCAGGTGGGCGCGCTGACCAGGTTCGTGTGCTGGAAGCTCATCACGACGCTCCGCACGATGGGCCACCAGGAGAAGATGCCGAAGATCACGAGCATCGGCAGCAGGAAGAGCAGCGAGCTGAGGCCCCCGCCGCGCACCCAGGTCACGGGCGTGCGGCGGGGACGGCTCAGCTGTCGATCGTGTGTAGTCACTTGTCGGCGTCGACGAGCTTCTGGATGTCGCTGTCCACCTTGCTGAGCAGCTTGTCGATGTCCGCGTTCTTGTCCGTCAGCACGGCCTGGACGACCGAGTCGAGGGCGCCGTACAGCTCCTGTGTGTGCTTGTTGGGCTCCGGTACCAGGTTCGCGTCGAAGATCTTGTCGGTGAACGGAGCCACATTCTGCTGCGGCACGTTGATCTCGTCCTTGATCCACTCCATGTTCTGGTCGTAGGTGGCCTTGTCGAACACGGGCAGCGTCGGGACCCCGACCGGCTGGCCGGACTTCACCAGCACCTTCGCGTCGGCGACCGCCTGGTCCTGGTTGAGCAGCTTCTGCATGTAGTAGAAGTCGATCCACTTCACCGCGGCCTCCTTCTGCGCCTGCGACGACTTCGGGCTGACCGCCGCGACGTTGCCGCCCGCGAGCACCCCGGCGTCGGCGTTCGACGCGTCGATCGGCAGCATGGTCAGCCCGTAGTTCTTCGGGTCGACCGCGTTCTGCTGCACGAGCGAGGTCAGCACGTCCGAGCCGGACGGGTACATGGCGATCTGCCCGGCGCCGAACGCCTGGTTGATGCCGCTCCAGTCGAGCAGGAAGTTGCTCCCGACCGAGTTGTCCTCCCAGCGGAGGTCGTGCAGCCACTGCAGAGCCTCCTTGGTAACCGGGTTGTCGGTCGTGACCGTGGTCTTGCCGCCGTCCGTGGTCTCCATCCGGCCGCCGCGCGCGTACACCGTCGTGGTCAGCTCCCAGCCTCCGGTGTTGCCCTGCGTCATCTGCATGTAGCCGGCGACGCCCGGCACCTTCTCCGAGATGGTCTTCGCCGCTGAGCGCACCTCATCCCAGGTCGTCGGCGGCTTGTCCGGGTCGAGCCCGGCCTTCTGGAAGATCTCCCGGTTGTACGACAGACCCATCGCGTAGGGGCCGTACGGGATGCCGAAGATCTTGTCGCCGGACTTCGCCACGGCGAGCACGTTCTCGTTGAACTTGTCGGCGTACGGCAGCTTCTTCACCTCGGCGGTGATGTCGGCGAGCTGACCCGCCTGCAGCAGCGACTGGGAGTCGGTGAACGGCACGTTGAAGACGTCCGGGAGGGTGCCGCCGGCGAGCTGCGTCGCGAACGTCGGCCCCGTCCACTGGTACTCCTCCGACGTGATGTCGATCGTCGGGTTGGCCTTCTCGAACTCCTTGACGCGGTCGTCGAAGGCCTTGAAGGCGGCCTTGTCGCTGCCGGGGATGAGGCTGGCGACGGTGATGTGGACCTTCCCGTCGCCGGAGTCGCCGCCGGAGGACGAGCATCCGGCCAGGAGCCCCGCTCCGGCGATGGTGACCGCGGCAACGGCCGCGATCCTGAGTGATGACTTCATTGTCTGGACCCTTTCGAGTGATGGTGCAGTGCGTGGATGGTGCGTTCAGGTGGTGAGGTGCCCCGCCGGCCGGTGCTGCGTCCGCAGCCAGGCCGTCGAGTCGGGTGGCAGCTTGCCGTCGACGAGCGGACGGCTGCTGAGGAGGATCGCCTGGTGCTCCGGAAGGTCGACCGGAGCAGCGGAGAGGTTGGTGACGTTCACGAACGCCGAGCCGCGGGCGAACGCCAGGACGCCGTCGGCCGCGTCGAGCCAGGTCAGCGGCCCGTCGCCGAGTCCGGGCTCCGCGCGGCGGATCCGGAGCGCCTGCCGGTAGAGCCAGAGCATCGACGCCGGGTCGCTCTGCTGCGCCTGCACCGTGAGGCCCGCCCAGCCGGCCGGCTGCGGAAGCCACGGCTCGGCCGAGGCGCCGTCGGGACTGAAACCGAACGGCGGCCGCGTTCCGCGCCACGGCAGGGGCACGCGGCAGCCGTCCCGGCCCGGGTCGACGCCGCCGGAGCGTTCGTGCATCGGATCCTCGCGGAGCTCGTCGGGGAGGTCCTCGACCTCCGGCAGTCCCAGCTCGTCGCCCTGGTAGATGTACAGCGAGCCGGGCAGCGCCGCGGTGAGGAGCGCTGCGGCGCGGGCGCGGCGCGTCCCGAGGGCGAGGTCGGTCGGGGTGCCCTTGCGCTTCGTGGCGAAGGCGAACGACGAGTCCTCGCGCCCGTATCGCGTCACGGCACGGGTGACGTCGTGATTCGAGAGCACCCAGGTGCTCGGGGCGCCGACGGGGGCGTGCGCCGCGAGCGTCTCGTCGATCGAGGCGCGCAGCTCGGCGGCATCCCACGGTCGCGCCAGGAAGTCGAAGTTGAAGGCGGTGTGCAGCTCGTCCGGCCGCAGGTAGAGCGCGAACCGGTCGATGTCGGGCAGCCAGAGCTCGCCCACCAGCACGCGCGTCCCGGGATAGCCGTCCGCGAGGGCGCGCCAGCCGCGGTAGATCTCGTGGAGCTCATCGCGGTCCTGGGTGGGGTGCTCCCCCGCGCCCGGATGCTCGGGCAGTTCGGGCAGGGCCGGGTCCTTCACCAGCAGCGCGGCCGAGTCGATGCGCACGCCGGCGACGCCACGGTCGAACCAGAACCGCAGGATGTCCTCGTGCTCCCTCCGCACGTCCGGGTGGTCCCAGTTGAGGTCCGGCTGCTGCGGGCTGAACAGGTGCAGGTACCACTCGCCGGGCGTCCCGTCGGGGTTGATCGTGCGCGTCCAGGTGTCGCCCGAGAAGTTGGACGGCCAGGACGTCGGGAGCTGCGAGCCGTCGTCGCCGCGGCCGGGCCGGAACCAGAAGCGCTCGCGCTCCGGCGATCCGGGCCCTGCCGCCAGGGCCTCCTGGAACCAGCGATGCCGGTCGGACACGTGGTTGGGCACGACGTCGACGATGGTGCGGATGCCCAGGGCGAGCGCGTCCGCGATCAGCGCCTCCGCCTCCGCCAGATCGCCGAAGGCCGGGTGGATGCGGCGGTAGTCCGCCACGTCGTACCCGCCGTCCGCCAGCGGCGAGTCGTACCAGGGCGTGAACCACAGCGCGTCGACCCCGAGGTCGGCGAGATACGGCAGGTGCTCGCGCACGCCGGCGAGGTCGCCGACGCCGTCGCCGTTCCCGTCGGCGAAGCTGCGGGGGTAGATCTGGTAGATGACCGCGCTGCGCCACCACTGCGGGTCGTCGGACGGGGGCGTCGCTCCGGTGGCGGCCGTCGCACCGGAGATCGCCGGCTCGGGAGAGGCGGAGACGCGGGCGGCGGCCGGGGCGCCGGGTGCGGCGGTGCCGCCGTCCATCACGGTGAGGTCCACGCTGAGTCCTTCGGTCGTCTGTCGTCGCGACGGACACCGCGGCGCCGTCGTCGTTCACCGAAATGTAGCTAGTGCGACAGAATGACGCAAGAACTCAACAATACGTAATTGGTTTGCGCACTTTTGCGTACGCTTGCGGGTCAGTGGGAGTGCGGAGCAGGCCCCGTGGACCCCCGCACCACCAGCTCCGGCTCGAAGAACAGCTCGTCCCGGATGGCCGAATCGCTCGAGATCTGGCGGAGCAGGAGCTCGATCACGGTTCGTCCCATCGGCTCGATCGGCTGGCGGATCGTGGTCAGCGGCGGCTCGGTGCAGTTCATCAGCGCGGAGTCGTCGTAGCCGACCACCGACACGTCCCTCGGCACCGACAGCCCCGCACGCCGGACGGCCCGGATCGCGCCGAGGGCCATGGGATCACTCGCGCACACGATCGCCGTCACGCCCGCGGCGAGCAGCCGCGTCGCCGCCGCCTGCCCCGCCTCCAGCGAGTACAGCGAGTGCACCACGAGCGACCCGTCCAGCTCCTCGCCCCGCTCGGCCGCGATCCGGCGGGCCGCCGCGAGCTTGCGCTGCGAGGGGATGTGGTCGCGCGGGCCGAGCAGCAGCCCGATCCGCTCGTGCCCCAAGGACCGCAGGTGCGTCAGCGCCTGCGTCGTCGCCACCGTGTCATCGCACGACACCGTCGCGAACCGCAGCGAGTCGACCGGCGCGTTGACGAGCACGGTCGGCAGATGCAGGTCGGTCAGCCGGCCGTAGTGGCTGTGGTCCGCATCCTGCTGGGCATAGGCGCCGCCGACGAAGACGACGCCGGAGACCTGCTGCTGCAGCAGGAGCTCCACGTAGTCCGCCTCCGAGATCCCGCCGGCCGTCTGGGTGCAGAGCACCGGCGTGTAGCCGTTCTGCGCCAGCGCCCCTCCGATGATCTCGGCGAAGGCGGGGAAGATCGGGTTCTGCAGTTCGGGAAGCACGAGGCCGACGAGCCGGGCGCGCTCCCCCCGCAGCTTGGTCGGCCGCTCGTAGCCCAGCACATCCAGAGCGGTCAGCACCGCCTGGCGGGTGGCATCCGACACTCCGGGCTTGTCGTTGAGGACGCGGCTGACGGTGGCTTCGCTGACACCGACCTTGCGCGCCACTTCGGCGAGTCGTTTCGACATGACGACAGTGTACGCAAAAGCTTGCAGATCAACGCAAGTAGTTTGCAGGGGAGCTGCGGGATACGATGACGGCATGGCGAAGAAGGTGCTCTCCCTCCTGCTCGCCAGCCATCCGGGGCCGACCGTCGTCGTCACCGTGATCGCAACGCTGCTCGGCGTCGGGCTGGGGTATCCGCCCGGCCGTCTCCTGCTCCTCGCCCTCGCCATCCTCTGCGGCCAGCTGTCGATCGGCTGGAGCAACGACTGGCTCGACGCGGCCCGCGACCGCGCGGTGGAGCGCAGCGACAAGCCGGCCGCGCGCGGGGATGTGTCGATCGCGACCGTCCGGGTGTCGGCCTTCGTCGCCCTGGCCGCTGCCGTCCTGCTGACCATCCCCCTCGGGCCCGGAGCGCTCGTCGCCCACGTCGTCGCCATCGCCGGCGGCTGGGCCTACAACCTGGGCCTCAAGTCGACGGTGGCCTCGTTCGTCCCGTTCGCCGTCTCGTTCGGCGTGCTCCCCGCCATCGCCACGCTGGGCCAGGAGCAGCCGGCGCTTCCGCAGTGGTGGGTGTTCGCAGCGGGCGCCTTGCTCGGGGTCGCGGCGCACGTGACCAACGTCCTGCCCGACCTGGAGGACGACGCCCGCACCGGCATCAGCGGCCTCCCGCACCGACTCGGTGCACGGCTCAGCGGACTGCTCGCCTTCGCCGCCCTCGCCGTCGCGACCGTGCTCATCACCGTCGGGCCGGGGTTCCCGGTGCGACCGCTCCTGATCGTGGGACTGGTCATCGGACTCGCCGCGTCCGTCACCGGCGTCGTGCTGCTGCTCCGGAGGAGTCCAACGCGTCTGCTGATGAAGCTCATCATGACGTGCGCGATCGTGGACGTCGCCATGCTGGCGCTGTCCGGTCAGTCCGTGACGGTCTGAATCTTGTCCGCGACCGGCGCCTTGTTGCGGATGCCGATGGCCGACACCACGCCGCCGACGAGCAGCAGCGCGGCCGCTGCGATCATCGCCCGGTGGAGTCCCTCGGTATCGAGCGTGCCGCCGATGATCATGCCCGCGGCGGCGACCGCGAGCAGCCCGGCGATGCGGGACACCGCGTTGTTGACGGCCGATGCGATGCCCGCCTGCTCGGGGTGGATGGCGCCCAGGATCGCGCTGGTCAGAGGCGCGACGGTGATCGACAGGCCGACGCCGAACAGCAGGACCGCGGGGAGCAGGGTCGTCCAGTAGTCGACGTCCGTGCCCATCATCAGCAGCCAGAGGAAGCCGGCGGACGCGATGATCGGACCGATCGCCATGAACAGCCGCGGCCCGTAGCGGCCGGCGAGCCCGCCGAACAGGCCCGAGAGCAGCAGCATGCACAACGTGGACGGGATGAACACGAATCCGGCGGCGATCGCCGAGAACCCGGCCACCTGCTGCAGGTACAGCGTGACGATCAGCGGGCCGAACGAGAGCGCCCCGTAGACGAAGAACGTCGAGACATTGCCGACCCAGAAGTTGTGGACGCTGAACAGCCCGAGCGGGAGCATCGGCTGCTTCACGCGCGTCTCCACGATGAAGAACGCCACCAGGCTGAGGATGCCGACGACCAGCGGGATCCAGACCCGCGGACTCCCCCAGCCGTACGTCCCCTGCTCGATCAGCGCGAACACCGTTCCCGCGAGGCCGACCGACCCGAGGATCGCGCCGGCGTAGTCGACCCGGCCGCCCATCCCCTTGTCCTCGCCCTTCAGCGTCATCATGAGGATCAGGGTGATCGCGATCGGGATGACGTTGATGACGAACACCCACCGCCACGACAGCGTGTCGACGAAGATGCCGCCGACCACTGGGCCGGCGATCATCGCGACACCGGTCCACGCCGTCCACCGGCCGATGGCCTTTGCCTGGGCCGCGCCGTCGAAGCGGGAGATGATGATCGCGAGGGAGCTGGGCACGAGCAGTGCACCGGCCACGCCCTGCAGCGCGCGGGCGATCACCAGGAACACGCCGGTCGGCGCGAACGCGCACATCAGCGACGTCACGCCGAAGCCGATCAGGCCCGCGTAGAGCACGCGCTTCCGGCCGAAGACGTCGGAGAGGGAGCCTGCGATGAGTATGAGGGAGCCGAGCGTCACCAGATAGCCGTCGACGACCCACTGCTGCAGCGGGAGCCCGCCGCCGAGCTCCCGCGAGATCGCCGGGAGCGCGACGTTGATGACGGCCCCGTCGAGGAAGGCGACGAAACTCGCGAGGATCGCGATGACGAGCACTCTCAGCTGGAGCGACGACATCCGCTCGATCCGCACGTTGGTCATGGACTCATTCAACGGCGTCGCCGGGATCGTGGCAACCGCGGGCGGACCCCCGCGCGCGGCGGACGGAGGGGCGCACATCCTCCGTTTCCGCGATCGGCCGGCGGCGCTCGCCCGCGGGAAAGGGAGGTGGATGCGGCGGCCGGGGTGGCGTTTCGCCACGAACGGAGGAGGCCGGGGCCGTCGCGGACGCGAAGTCCTCCGTTCGCGTCAAAAGGCGCGGCTAGTCGTTGCCCTTGGTGCAGGTCTGCTGGGCGGCGGTCTGACCGGTGATGGTGGACGGCAGCTCGACCGCTGCGCCCGCAGCAGGATCCGTTGCTCCCGGCGTCGCCGGGGCCGCCGGGGTTCCCGGCGTGGCCGGGGACGGCTGCCCTCCCGTGGTCGGCGGCGGCGAGGCCGTCGCGGTCGGGTCCTCGGCGGCGCGTCCCGTCGAGCCGGTCAGCTTCACCGGCTGGTCGTTCACCAGGGCCTGGTTGAGCGCGTTCGCCGCCGACACCTGCGGCACCACGCGGTTGGGGTTGTCCGGGTCGGTCACGGCCGGGTACTGCACGAACACCATGTTCTGCAGTCCTGTGTCCTTCAGCGCCAGCGCGATCTGCACAAGGGTCGTCGGGTTCGTGAGCGTGTCGGACGGCGTGATGTTGCTCACCGCCGCCTTGGCCAGCGCATACAGCTGCACCGGGTTCGAGAGCACTCCGCCGTCGACGACCTTGCGGGCCAGGGCCGACAGGAAGACCTGCTGGTTGGAGATGCGGCCCAGGTCGCTGCCGTCGCCGACGCCGTGACGGCTGCGGAGGAAGGAGAGCGCCACATCCCCGACGATCGTGTTCTGACCGGCCGGCAGGTCGAGGGGCGGGTTCGTGTACTTGTCCGTGACGGGCGACGCCAGGCACACCGTCACACCGCCGACGGCGTCGGACATCGCACTGACCCCGTTGAAGTTGATGACCGCGGCGAACGGGATGCTCAGCCCGGTCATCTTCGAGACCGTCGCCACCACGCAGTTCAGGCCGCCGCGGGACAGCGCTGTGTTGAACTGGGCGTACGAGCTGCCGTCGATCGTCCCGCCGTTCGGGCCGGGGCAGTCCGGGATGCGCACCATGAGGTCGCGCGGGAAGCTGACGACCATCATGCTCTTGTGGTCCTGCGCGATGTGCAACAGCATCGTGACGTCGTTGTTGCCGGCCCCGCTGCTGGCATCCTGCTCGTCCGCGCTGTTGTAGATCCCGCCCAGATCGCTCCGGCTGTCTGTGCCCGCGAGCAGCAGGTTGACGCCGCCGGGCAGCGCCCCGACGTTCGGGATGTCCTGCGGGATCGGCGTCTGCCCGGGGAGCGCCTGGAGGTGGACACCGGTCTTGATCGAGCGCGTCACATCCCACACCGCGTATGCCGCAACGGAGCCGATGCTGACGACGGCGACCACCAGCGCACCCGCGAGGATCTTGAGGACGGCGATCCCCGCTCGCCGTCGCGGCAGCCGACCGTGGCGGACGCCCTCCGGCCCCCGGGCGCGCTGATGCCGTCGCGGCAGATCGGTCATCGGCATCCCTCGGTCTCGGTGAACGTTGCTGAAATCCTAGCGACCCCGCCTTTCCGGCCGCTGCGAGGCGCGCACACGGGATGAGGACGTTCACATCCCGCGTCCGATGAGGGGTTCCCGCCACTCGGCGGCGCCGCCGCGTCGCGTTGGGTGTTCTCCCCGATGCCGGGCGTGATCCCCCGGCGTCACCATCGTCTCGCGACGGCCGCTCGACCGCCGAGAACCCCTCCGAGGAGCCACCATGACCATCGCAGAACACCGCAGCGACGCCGGGAGCGCGAGCGCGGACATCCGGCCCTTCCACTACACGGCCACCGACGGCGAGCTCGACGACCTCCGCAGGCGGATCCGAGCCACCCGCTGGCCGGAGCGCGAGACCGTCGACGACAGCTCGCAGGGCGTGCAGCTGGAGGTCGTCCGCGCCCTGGCCGACTACTGGGCCGACCAGCACGACTGGCGGGCCGTCGAGGCGCGGCTCGCCGACATCCCCCAGTTCGTCACCGAGATCGACGGCCTCGACATCCACTTCCTGCACATCCGCTCGCGGCACGATGACGCGCTTCCGATGATCGTCACGCACGGTTGGCCGGGCTCCGTCATCGAGCAGCTGAAGATCGTCGGACCGCTCACCGATCCGACCGCCCACGGAGCGGACGCCGCCGACGCCTTCCACCTGGTCATCCCGTCGCTTCCCGGCCACGGGTTCTCCGGCAAGCCGGAGACGACGGGATGGGACCCCATCCGCATCGCCCGGGCCTGGGCGGAGCTGATGCGCCGGCTCGGCTACGACCGCTACGTCGCCCAGGGCGGCGACTGGGGCAACGCCGTGACGGAGCAGCTGGCTCTGCTCGCCCCTCCCGGGCTCGTCGGGATCCACACGAACATGCCCGCGACCATCCCGCCCGCCATCCAGGAGGCGCTCGACGCCCACGAGCCGCCGCCCGCGGACCTCGATGCGGAGGAGCGCGGCGCCTGGGACCAGCTCGCGTTCTTCTACGCGCACGGCCTCGCCTACGCCCAGGAGATGGGCAACCGGCCGCAGACCCTGTACGGGGTCGCCGACTCCCCCGTCGGGCTCGCCGCGTGGATGCTCGACCACGACGCCCGCAGCTACGACCTGATCGCCCGGGTGTTCGCGGGCGGCACGGAGGGGCTGACGCGGGACGACATCCTCGACAACGTCACGCTGTACTGGCTCACCAACACCGCGGTCTCCTCCGCCCGGCTCTACTGGGAGAGCAAGCTGGCGTTCTTCGCACCGAAGGGCGTCACCCTCCCGACCGGCGTCAGCGTGTTCCCGGACGAGATCTATGCCGCGCCGCGCAGCTGGGCGACGGCCGCCTACCCGAACCTGATCCACTTCAACCGGCTCGACCGCGGCGGGCACTTCGCCGCATGGGAGCAGCCGGAGCTGTTCTCGCAGGAGGTCCGCGCCACGTTCCGGTCTCTGCGCTGAGCCGCGGAAGGAGCAGGATCGGACCAGGCGCACGAGACGACGGGAGCGGGGACGATGGACGGAATGGGCGATATCCGCCAGGTGGATGCCGGCGAGCTGAACGTCGGATACGTCGACACCGGACCGGCGGACGGCCCGGCGGTGCTGCTGCTGCACGGCTGGCCGTACGACATCCACAGCTTCGAGGAGGTCGTCCCCGTGCTCGCCGGCGCCGGGTTCCGCGTCGTCGTGCCGTTCCTCCGCGGGTACGGCACGACGACGTTCCGCGATCCCGGCGCCGTGCGGAGCGGCCAGCCCGCCGCCCTCGCCACCGACGCGATCGCCCTGCTGGATGCGCTGGGCATCGAGCGGGCGCTGGTGGGAGGCTGCGACTGGGGCGCGCGGACGACCAACATCCTCGCGGCACTCTGGCCGCAGCGCATAACCGGCCAGGTGACGGCGAGCGGCTATCTCGTCGCCGGTCAGGCGGCGAACGCGAACCCGCTCCCTCCTGTGGACGAGCTGACCTGGTGGTACCAGTTCTACTTCGCCACCGAGCGGGGCCGGCGCGGCTACGAGCGCTATCGCGACGAGTTCGCGCGGCTGATCTGGCGAACCGCATCGCCGCGCTGGGACTTCGCCGCGGCGACCTTCGAGCGCAGCAGACCCGCGTTCGCCAACCCGGATCACGTCGACATCGTCATCCACAACTACCGGTGGAGGCTCGCACTGGCCGATGGCGTCCCGCGCTTCGACGAGGTGGAGTCCCGCATCGCCGCCCGCCCGGTGATCGCCGTGCCCGCGATCACCCTGGAGGGCGACGCGAACGGCGCCTTCCACCTCGATCCCGCCGCCTACCGCGACCGCTTCACCGGGCCGTACGAGCACCGCGCGATCACGGGTGGCGTCGGGCACAACCTGGCGCAGGAAGCGCCGCGCGCGTTCGCCGACGCCGTGATCGACGTGGCGCGGATGGCCGACGTCCCCGCGGCCGGGGCATCGGGGACGGGAACGGCGAGCGGTCATGTCGGCTGACGGGGACCGGGACCGCGGCCTGTTCCGCACCATCGCGCACCGCCTCGCGGGCGACGAGGAGCCCCTGCCCGACGAGGGCCGGCTCCCCTCCTTCGCCCGCGCGACCGGGTGGCTGAACACCGAGCCGCTCACGCCCGAGGCGCTGCGCGGGCGGGTCGTGCTGGTGAGCTTCTGGACGTACACCTGCGTCAACTGGCTCCGCACCCTCCCCTACCTGCGGGCCTGGCACGAGAAGTACGCCGCCTCCGGGCTGACGGTGGTCGGCGTGCACACCCCCGAGTTCGGCTTCGAGCACGACCGCGCAAACGTGATCACGCGCACGGCCGCCCTCGACGTCGCGTACCCGGTGGCGGTGGACGACGAGTACGGCGTCTGGGACGACTTCGCCAACCACTACTGGCCCGCTGCCTACCTGGCCGACGCCGAGGGGAGGCTGCGGTTCCACCATTTCGGGGAGGGCGAGTACGAGCGAACGGAGATGATGATCCAGCGCCTCCTGATCGCCGCAGGAGCGCCCGGCCTCGACCTGAACCTCGTGATGGTGGAGCCGCACGGTCTGGAGGTGGCGGCCGACTGGCGCGACCTCCGCTCCCCCGAGACGTACCTCGGCTACGGCCAGAGCAGCGGCTTCGTCTCGGAGTCGGCCGACCTTTACGACCGCAGCGAGGACTACGCGGACTCACGCGCGCTTCCGCTCAACGGCTGGGATCTGACCGGTCGCTGGACGCACGCGCGGCACGCGGCCGTGCTCGATCGGGCGGGTGGAAGCGTCTCGTTCGCCTTCCACGCGCGCGACGCCAACCTCGTGATGGGACCGACACCCTCCGGCAGCAGCATCCCGTTCCGCGTGCTGCTCGACGGCCGGCCGCCCGGCGACGCGCACGGGACCGATGTGGATGCGGACGGGCGCGGCGTCGTCGACCGCCAGGACACCTTCCAGCTGATCCGGCAGACCGGACGCGTGCAGGACGCGGTGCTCCGGCTGGAGTTCGACCGCGCCGGGCTCGAGGCCTACTGCTTCACCTTCGGCTGATCCGTCAGACCACCCCGTGGCGGAGCGCGAAGGCCGTCGCCTCGCTGCGCCGGACGACGCCGATCTTGCGGTAGAGGCTCGTGATGTGGCGTTCGACCGTGCGGTCGCTCAGCCACATCACTCCCGCGATCTCCTTGTTGCTGAGACCCTGCGCCAGGAGGCCGAGCACCTCGAGCTCCCGACGCGTCAGTGTCGTGTCGAGCGGTGCGTCGTCCGCGCCGCCGACCGGCGGGGCGGGATCGAGCGGCGACCCGCGCAGGATCGCGGAGCCTCCCTCACGCATCGCCACCAGCGGACGCGCGTCCGCATCCCGCTCGGCCGCATCCCGCTCGGCCCCATCCCGCTCTGCCGCATCCTTCGCGGCCTGGCGGACCCGCCGCGTCGCGTTCGTGAGCGCCGGTGCGAGCTCGTCGAGCAGTGCGTGGAGCGAGCGCGTCTGCCGGTCGAGCGCCCGCTCGGCCGCCCGGCGGGCGCTCTGCTCGGCCGACAGGCGCCGCGACGTGTGCAGGGCGATCGCCGCCTGCCCGACGGCGACCCGCAGCAGGTGCGTTTCGCGTTCCGTCGGGAAGTCGGATCGGTCCGCGGCGACCAGCACGCGCGCCGACTCCCAGGGCAGCGCGAGGGTCACCCCGGCGACACGGGTGATCCTGCCGGTCGCGGTCGCGCCGACCTCGGCGGTCCGCACGGCCGCCGTGACGAAGCCGGTGGGGCCCGCCTCCGGCCCGCCGCTCTCCGGGAACGCACGGCCGGACCGCAGGACGTCCACGAGGGAGTCCGGCGCGGGTCGGCCGGTCGGCCGCCAGGCCTCGAGCCGGTCGCCGCCGCCGGGGACCTCGAACCGCGCGAACGCCGCCTCCAGCCGCAGCACACCGACCAGCACGCTCAGCAGCCCGTCGGCGATCTCGGACGGCGCATGATCCACCCACAGCGAAGGCAGGGCGAGCATCGCCCCGAGGTCGCGCATCCATCTCCGATCGTCGGCGCCGACCGTCGTGGACCCGGGTGCGTCAGCCATGCGCCGCCTGCTCCTGCAGGAAGTCGTCAGGCGGGACGAAGAACGGGTTCTCCTGCAGCATCCCGCCGATCACCACCATCGGATGCGTGCGCAGGATGTCGACGATGAACGCCCCGTCGAAGAGCGACGTGTCGTAGGCGCAGATGACCACGTGCTGGTGGCGCGCGTGCAGGAAGTTCGCGCGCGCCTCGAACTCGATCAGGGTGCCGGCGACGCCGTCCCGCCGGGCGGCCCAGCCCATGTCGGCGAGCAGCCGGATGCGCGGGGCCGGCGAGGTCCCGAGCATGGCATCCAGCTGCTCCAGCATGTCCATCTGGTCGAAATCGCCGGTGCGCAGGTACGTCTCGGCCCACGTCCGCACCTCGCAGCGCCGCTGTTCGAGCAGTGCGCCGGTGTCGAAGCCCAAGCGCCGGAGACGGCGCAGCGGCGCACCCGGAGCCGCGGAGTCGACCAGGTACAGCAGGCGGTCCCCCGCATCCACCCCGTCCCGGACGAACGGGTCGAGCACGGCATCGGCCTCCGCCCGGCCGTTCACGAACGCGCAGACATGTCGGTAGCGGTCGAGCACCCCGCCCGCGAAGGTGACCGGGTGCGGTCCGCCTGGGATCTCCGCTGCCATCGTCGACTCCGTCCGACCGGGAGAATAGCCCAGCCGCGCTCGCCCGCACAACGACCACCGACCGTTCCGCGCACCCTCCCGGTGCGGCTACGCTCGCCTCATGACGAACAAGACGCCGCACGAAGAAGAGATCCAGAAGGAGCAGGAGGCCAAGGACGCCGAGAAGGAGCGCCTCGAGCAGGAGGAGGAGCGCCGCCTGCGCTGAGTCTCAGCGCTCGGCGCCGACGCCTGCGTCGGCGCCGCCTCCCGCATCGCGCCACATCGTGGTCACGGCTGCCCCGTCGATGACGGACACGAACCCGCCGACCGGCCGGAACCCCGCACGCCGGTACCGATGATCGTTGGCGGGGTTCGTCGACTCGAGATACGCCGGAAGGCCCTCCGCGTCGAACCGCGCCAGGTTCTCGGCGAGCAGGCGTTGACCGATCCCCCGTCCGCGATGGGCCGGATGCGTCGCCAGCAGGCTCAGGTACATGTGCGCCTCGCCATGTGGATGCGTCTCGTCGAACCGCTGCCACAACCGCTGGTAGGCGTCGAACCGCTCGGGGGCGAGGGTGCTCGCCAGGAGCGCATCCACCTCCGCCTCCTGCTCGTCGGTCAGCTCGTCCACTCCGGGCGGGAGCCACACGGCGACCGTCGCCGCCTCCCCGGACGGGCCGTCCTGCATCGACACGGCTCCCTGACCGATCGCACCCTCCACGAAGTACCGCCAGAACCGCTCCAGGTGCGCGGTCCCGCCGTCGGGCGCCTCCAGCGCCGGACCCCACACCGGGTCGTCCCGGAAGGCCAGGGCGACCGTCGTCGTGATGGCGTCCGCGTCGGCCGGGCCGGCGATCCGTGTGTCCATGACGGCGACTGTAGCGTGCCGCCGCGCTGCCCAGCATCAGCCGCCTCGGAAACACAGAAGGCCGGCCCTTTCAGGCCGGCCTTCTGTCACGTCGCGATGACGTTTTTGGTGGATCTGAGGGGACTCGAACCCCTGACCCCCTGCATGCCATGCAGGTGCGCTACCAGCTGCGCCACAGACCCAGAGTGCGCTCCGTTCGGGCCTTTCGGACCTCCCGGAACAACTCATTCAGACTACTACATCGCGCCCGCCAGAAAAAACTGAGCGCGGCTCGCCTCAGTCGAACAGCTCGCTGAGCCAGTTCTCCTTCTTCTTCCGGTACGGGCGCTGGCCGTAACCCGCGTCGCCGTAGCGCGGCTCGCGGTACTGCGGCTCCGCGTACGGCTGCGGCGGCGCGTACGCCTGTGGGGCGGCCTGCGGGTGCGCGGCGGCCACGGGACCGGGCGCGGCCGGAGCCGAGGTCCCGGCGCGGTCGATGATCTTGTCGAGCTCACCACGATCGAGCCAGACGCCGCGGCACTCCGGGCAGTAGTCGATCTCGATGCCGTTGCGTTCGCTCATGACCAGGGTCGCGTTGTCGGTGGGACACTTCATGCGTCCATCCAAGCGAGCCTCCATGAGAGAGCTCTCAGGTGGACCCGACAGAAAGCTGGGAGTCCGCTCCCGGCAGGAGGACTACTCCGCGTTCTCGTGGACCGGGAGCTCGATCGGCAGCGTCGGGCAGTCCTTCCAGAGGCGCTCGAGCGCGTAGTACATGCGGTCCTCCTCGTGGAAGACGTGCACGACGAGATCACCGAAATCGAGGAGCACCCACCGCCCCTCACCCTTGCCCTCACGGCGCAGAGTCTTCACGCCCGCGTCGTTGAGGCGGTCCTCCACTTCGGAGGCGATGGCGATGACGTTGCGCTCGACCCGTCCGCTGACCAGCAGGAACGCGTCGGTCAGCGGCAGCGGGCCCGAGACGTCGAGGGCGACGAGGTCCTGTCCGCCCTTGGAGTCGGCGGCGGCGGCGGCCACCTGCAGGATCTCCCGGGCGTGCTGGGATGCGGTCACGGAAGGTCCTCCGGTCGTGGATACGCGGTCGGTGCGAGAAGAGCGGTGCAGGTGCGGATGATCAGAACACCTTCAGCACATACGCGGCCACGAGCAGGGCGGTCACGCTGACCGCCAGGACGCCCGCCGTCACCATGAGGATCACGGGCAACAGGTTGCCGCGCTTCTTGGGCGGGGCGATGACGCCCCGGGTGGAGGTGTGCGTGCTGATCGCGCGCGACGCACGGACCGGCTGCACCTCCGACGTGTTGAACTCGTTCTCCTCGCCGTCGAGCAGACGGTCGAGATCGGCGGAGTCGATGCGGTCCGGGTGGGCGCCGGTGGCTCCCATCCCGCGGGGCAGGTCGATCGAACCGGTGACGAGGATCTCGCCCGTGCTCGTCAGCGGAGCCCGGGTGTCGGGCTGCGGGATGACGGGCAGGATGAGCGCGTTCGTCGTCGTCGCGGCTGTCGACTGCGCGACGTTCCGCGAGATGATCGGCTGGTTCTGGTCGTCGAGCTCGGCGGCCGTCGACCAGTGCCCGGTCGGCGGCGTGAACGGCCGACGCTCCTGGGCAGCCGAGTCCGAGGCCTCGGCGTCCTTCACCGGTGCGGCAGACGAGTTCGCCGCAGCGGGCGTCGCGGGAGCCTCCGGCACGGGAACCTCGGCCTTCGGCGCGGCGGTCGACCCGAAGGCGGCGAACGGCGACGTCGAGCTCTGCGTGACCGTGGTCTCGGACTGCCCGGAGCGCGAGGCGCCCGGCGCCGACGACGGCGTGAGCGGAGCGAGTGGCCAGGCCGACTTCTCGCTGGTCGGAGCGGGCGTCGCGAGGTCGGCGGAGAGCGGATCGGCGGCTGCCGGAGCGGGACGCTCAGCGGAAGAGTCCGCCGTGCCGGGCTTCGCCGCGCCCGACTCCTCGGGGCCGGACGTGAACGACACCGGGAACACCTGCTCGCCCGGGACGGGGGCGTGGTTGGCCTGTGCGTTCGCCTCCTGAGCCTGCAGCATCGCGCGGAGCTCACGCCGCGTCAGCGTGCGCTCCGAACCGGCGGCCGGCGTGCCCGCGGGCGCGCTCGGCGCCGCAGCGGATGCGGGAGGCGGCGTCGTCGGCTGGAGGATGGCCATCGGCTGGGTCACGGGCTCGGGCTGCGTGGTGTCCGGGCCCTGACGGAAGAGGTCGAACGCGTCGCGCGACGGCGACGACACCCCGGGCTCGGCGAACGCGCTGGCCGGGATGGCCGGGGTTTCCGGCTGGGACGCGCGAGCGTCGGACTGCGCGAGTTCGGGCTTCTGCTCGACCGGCTTCTGGTCGACCGGCTTCTGGGCGTCGGGCTTCTGGTCAACCGGCTTCTGGTTGTCCGGCTTCTGGCCGTCAGCGCGCTGGGCCGCGTCGTCGTCGGCCGGGCGCGCAGGCGCCGTCGTGGTCATCTCGGGGATCTGGCCGCCGGGAGTGGGCTCGGCCGTTCCGGCACGTCGGGAAGCGGAGCGCTCGAACTCCCTCGCCTGTCGCCGCGTCTGCGGCTGGCCCGTCGGCGGCTGTTCAGGCCACGATGTCATGCCACGCTCCGATACAGATGGTGTTTGGAGATGTATTGAACAACCCCGTCCGGCACCAGGTACCACACCGGGAATCCCCTGCTCACCCGGCTCCGGCAATCGGTCGACGAGATCGCCAGGGCCGGAACTTCCAACAAGCTTACGTCTTGCTCCGGCAATCCAGAAATACTCAAGTCATGTCCCGGGCGACTCACAGCGACGAAGTGCGCGAGCTCCCAGAGCTCCGCGACGTCGCGCCAGCTGAGGATCTGCGCGATGGCGTCGGCACCGGTGATGAAGAACAGCTCGGCGTCCGGCCGCTCGCGGTGCAGATCGCGCAGCGTGTCGATGGTGTAGGTGGGGCCGACCCGGTCGATGTCGACGCGGCTGACGGTGAACCGCGGGTTGGATGCGGTTGCGATCACCGTCATCAGGTAGCGGTGCTCCGGCGGGGTGACCGCGCCCTTCTGCCAGGGCTGGCCGGTCGGGACAAAGATGACCTCATCGAGGTCGAACGACTGGGCGACTTCGCTGGCGGCGACCAGGTGGCCGTGGTGGATGGGGTCGAACGTGCCGCCCATCACACCGATCCGCGGCCGGCCCGTCTCCTTCAGCTCCATGCCCGGGTCGGCTCAGTGCCCCTGCGTCGGGTGGCCGGTGCCGTGGTGCGTGGCGCCCGGAGCGCCCGCGTGGGCGGCGGCGTCGGGAGCGGAGCGGTGGCTGTGCCGGTTGGCGACATCCCGGAAGCTCCACACGACGAAGACGAGTGCGATGAAGATGACGATGGCGATCGCGCCGAACGCCCAGGTGGGCATCGGCAGTTCGACGTGGGTCTCCGCCTCGGCGAGGACGGTCGTCAGGAATGTCATCGTGCGTGATCCTTTCTCGGGGCCGTCGGCCCGTCGTCAAGTCTAGCGGTCGGTCACGCCCGGACCTGGCCGGACCCGCGGACGATCCACTTGGTGCTGGTGAGCTCGGGGAGGCCCATCGGCCCGCGCGCGTGCAGCTTCTGCGTCGAGATGCCGACCTCTGCGCCGAACCCGAACTCGCCGCCGTCGGTGAAGCGCGTCGACGCGTTCACCATCACGACCGCGGAGTCGACCTCGGCGAGGAACCGCTCGGCGTTCTGCAGGTCGTTCGTGATGATCGACTCCGTGTGCTGAGTGGAGTAGCGGCGGATGTGCTCCATCGCCTCGTCGAGGTCGTCGACCACCTTCACCGAGATGTCGAGGCTCATGTGCTCGGTGGCGTAGTCCTCGTCCGTCACCGGCACCGCGTCCGGAGCGAACGGCAGGGCGCGCTCGTCGGCGTGGATCGTGACGCCCTCGGCGCGGAGCGCGGAGAGCACGGGAGGCAGCAGCCGTTCGGCGGCCGCGCGGTGCACGAGCAGCGTCTCGACCGCGTTGCACACGCTCGGCCGCTGCACCTTGGCGTTGCGGACGATGTCGACGGCCCAGTCCTCACGGGCCGACTCGTCGAGCACCACGTGGACGACCCCGGCTCCGGTCTCGATCACGGGGACCGTCGACTGCGTCACGACGGCCTGGATGAGGTCGGCGCTCCCCCGCGGGATGAGCACGTCGACGAAGCCGCGCGCCGTCATCAGCTCGGCGGCGCCCTCTCGGCCGAAGTCGTCGATCGTCTGGACGGCGTCGGCCGGGAGGCCGGCGCTCGCCAGCGCCTGCTGGATCACCCGGACGAGCACGCGGTTGGTCTCGATGGCCGCGCTGCCACCGCGCAGCACCGCGGCGTTGCCGCTCTTGATCGCGAGCGCGGCGATGTCGATGGTGACGTTCGGGCGCGCCTCGTAGATCGCGCCGACGACGCCGAACGGCACGCGCACCTGCGTGATCTTGACGCCGTTGGGCAGCGAGCTGCCGCGGACGGCCTCGCCGACCGGGTCCGTCAGCCCGACGATCTGGAGGACCGCGTCCGCCAGGCCCTGCAGGCGCGCCGGGGTGAGGGTCAGCCGGTCGAGCAGACCGGTGGTGAGGCCGTTCTCGCGGCCGTTCGCCAGGTCGAGCTCGTTGGCGGAGAGGATGTCGGCAGAGGCGGCCAGCACGCCGTCGGCGATGGCGCGCAGTGCGCGGTTCTTGCGGTCCGTGTCGGCGATCGCCAGGTCGCGCGACGCCGTCTTGGCGGCGGCGAGACGTTCGTGCAGGGAGAGCGCGGCCGTGGGCAGCGCACCGGTCAGCGAGGACATGCGTCGATTCTAGGACGCCGCGGCGTCGGAGGTGACGGCCGCCGTCGAACCGGTGGAGAGCCCGGAGCCGGGGACGGAAGCGGCCGACGCGTCGGGCGCCGGGGCGAACCACGTGCCGACCCGCTCCCCGCGCAGCGCCTGCGACACCAGCGAGGTGGCGGTGAGCACCACGGCGGTGCCGCGTTCTGCGGCCTGCCGGGCGGCGGAGACCTTGGTGACCGCTCCCCCGCTGCCGACGCCGGAGAGGCCGGTCGACCCGATCTCCACACCCTCCAGCTCGTCGTCCCAGCCGACGACCTCGATGCGCTCGGCACCCGGCTCGTGCGGCGGACGGGTGTAGAGCGCATCCACGTCGGACAGCAGAACCAGGAGGTCCGCATCCACGAGCAGGGCGACCAGAGCGGCCAGGCGGTCGTTGTCGCCGAACCGGATCTCGTGCGTGGCGACGGTGTCGTTCTCGTTCACGATCGGCAGGATGCGCAGGTCGAGCAGCCGCTCCATCGCGCGCTTCGCATTGCTGCGGTGCGTCGGGTTCTCCATGTCGCCCGCCGTGAGCAGCACCTGGCCGGCGACGATCTCGTAGCGGTCGAAGCTGTCCTGGTAGCGGTAGATGAGCACCGTCTGCCCGACCGCGGCGGCCGCCTGCTGCGTCGCGAGGTCGGTGGGGCGCTCGGAGAGCGAGAGGAACGGGGTGCCCGTCGCGATGGCGCCGGACGAGACCAGGATTACCTGCGTGCCGCGGCCGTGGGCCTCGGCGAGGGCGTCGACCAGCGGCACGATCTGACCCGCGTTCTCGCCGCTGATGGACGAAGAGCCCACCTTGACGACGATCCGTCGGGCGGAGGGGATCTGGCTGCGGTCGTCGATGGTCATTCCTCTGCGGTCTCCTCGTCTCCACGGCTGCGGTCGGCCGCGCTGTGCACCACGTTGTCGTCGTAGCTGTCGTCCTGCCAGAGGCCGGCCGCGCGCTCGCGCAGGAGCTCCTCGCGGGCCTCGGCCTTGGCGTCCATCCGCTCGAAGTAGTCCTCGCGCCGCTGCGCACGGGTCGGGCGCGCGTTCGTGTCGAGGCGGACATCGCTTCCGCGCGGCGACGTGATCAGCTCGGCGGTCGACGTGAGCGTGGGCTCCCAGTCGAAGACCACGCCGTTGTCGCGGCCGATGACGACGGTGGATCCGGCCACGGCGCCCGCGCGGACCAGCTGGTCCTCGACGCCGAGCTTCGCGAGGCGGTCCGCCAGGAAGCCGACGGCCTCGTCGTTGGCGAAGTCGGTCTGCGCGACCCAGCGCTCCGGCTTCGCGCCGAGGATGCGGTACACCGGTCCGTCGGTGCCGCCCTCGACCTTGACGACGAATCCGGAGTCGTCGACCGCCTTCGGGCGGATGACGATGCGGGGACGCGCCTGCTCCAGCGCGGCCTGCTCCGCACGCGCCTGCTCGACGATCTCGGCCAGCGCGAACGACAGCGGACGGAGCCCTTCGTGGCTGACCGTCGAGATCTCGAAGACGCGGTAGCCGCGCTGTTCGAGCTCCGGGCGGACGAAGTCCGCGAGCTCGCGGGCGTCCGGCACGTCGATCTTGTTCAGGGCGATGAGCTGCGGGCGCTCCAGGAGCGGGGTCTGACCCTCGGGGACCGGGTAGGCGGCGAGCTCGCCGAGGATGACGTCGAGGTCGCTCAGCGGGTCGCGCCCGGGCTCCAGCGTCGCGCAGTCGAGCACGTGCAGGAGGGCGGAGCAGCGCTCGACGTGGCGGAGGAACTCCAGGCCGAGACCGCGTCCCTCGCTCGCCCCCTCGATCAGGCCGGGCACGTCGGCGACGGTGTAGCGGACGTCGCCCGCCTGCACGACGCCGAGGTTCGGGTGGAGCGTGGTGAACGGGTAGTCCGCGATCTTGGGCTTCGCGGCGGACATCGCGGCGATCAGGCTCGACTTGCCCGCGGACGGGTAGCCGACGAGCGCGATGTCGGCGACCGTCTTCAGCTCGAGCTGGATGTCGCCCTCCCACCCGGGAGTTCCCAGCAGGGCGAAACCCGGCGCCTTGCGCTTCGGGTTCGCCAGCGCGGCGTTGCCGAGACCGCCGACGCCGCCGGGGGCCGCGACGAAGCGCATCCCCGGCTCGGTCAGGTCGGCGAGCTCCTCGCCGTCCGCGCCCTTGACGACGGTGCCGACGGGGACGGGCAGCTCGAGGTCCTCCCCGGTGTGGCCGCTGCGGTGGTCGCCCATGCCGAAGCCGCCGTTGTCGCTCGAGCGGTGCGGGTGGCGGTGGTAGCCGAGCAGGGTGGTCACCTGCGGGTCGGCGACGAGGACGATGTCGCCGCCGTTGCCGCCGTTCCCGCCGTCGGGACCGGCCAGCGGCTTGAACTTCTCGCGCCGGACCGAGACGCACCCGTTGCCGCCGTTGCCGGCGCGCAAGTGCAACGTCACGCGATCAACGAACGTCGCCATGGTGCTCTCCTACTGCTTGTGGTGCTGAAACGGCGGATGGGCGGGCCGAAGCCCGCCCATCCGGAAGAGTGGTGCTCGTGGTCGAGGCTCAGGCCTCGGCCGCCACGATGTTGACGACCTTGCGGCCGCCCTTGGTGCCGAACTCGACCGCGCCGGCGGCGAGGGCGAACAGCGTGTCGTCACCGCCACGGCCGACGTTCACGCCGGGGTGGAAGTGGGTGCCGCGCTGGCGGACCAGGATCTCGCCCGCGTTGACGGTCTGGCCGCCGAAGCGCTTCACGCCGAGGCGCTGCGCGTTGGAGTCGCGGCCGTTGCGAGTGGAGCTCGCTCCCTTTTTGTGTGCCATGGTGTCTTCTCCTCGAGAGCCGTCGGCTACTTGATGCCGGTGATCTTGACGCGCGTGAGCTCCTGGCGGTGGCCCTGACGCTTCTTGTAGCCGGTCTTGTTCTTGAACTTCTGGATGACGATCTTCGGGCCGCGGAGGTCGCCGAGGACCTCGGCGGTCACGGTGACCTTCGCGAGCGACTTGGCGTCGGAGGTGATCTTGTCACCGTCGACCAGCAGCACCGGCGCGAGCACGACCTTGCCGTCCTTGTCGGCCTTGATACGGTCCATCGTCACGATGGTGCCGACCTCGACCTTCTCCTGCCGGCCACCGGCGCGCACAACTGCGTAAACCACTTGTCAGTACCTTTTCGTCGGGGAACAGTTCCCGGCGCTGCCGCGGACCTGGTCCTGCTTCTTCAACTGTTTGGAAGTCACTGGCGAGTCCCGCCGGTAGCGACATGCTCCCGGCTGCTCTCAGAAAACCATGATGGCTGCGCGGGTCACACCCGGCACACACCAACGGTCAACTTTACCCGACGCCCGACAGGCCGTCAATTCAGCGGCCGTCATCACGGTGGCGACACCGTTCCGGGCCCCGGGACCGTCCGGCTCCGACTGCGGAACCGGTTCCTAGAATCATTCTATGACGGTCCTGATCGATCCCCCGGCATGGCCGGCCCACGGCATGTTGTGGTCGCATCTGGTCAGCGACGCATCGCTCGACGAGCTGCACGCCTTCGCCGAGGCGAACGACATCCAGCGCCGGGCCTTCGACGTCGACCACTACGACGTGCCGGACCGCCGCTACGACGAGCTCGTGGCCGCGGGGGCGCATCCCGTCTCCGGCAAGGAGCTGGTGTCGCGGCTCATCGCGAGCGGGTTGCGCGTGCGCGCGCGCGACCGGGTCCGCCGTCGGCACTGACGGCGTCCCGGTCGCTGCTCCGCGTCCGGCGCTCCGGGCTACTCGCCCTTCGGCGCGAGCTCGCCCCCGGCGATGACCGTCGTGCTCGCACGGCGGCTGCGGTTGCGGCCCTGACCGGGCTCCTTCGGCTGCGGAAGCGCCTCGAGGACGGAGCCGAGGAGCAGCTCCGCCTCTTCCGGCGACGGGCGCACCGCGGGCGGGCGCACCTCCGCCGGCTCCGGCAGGTCGAGGAGCGGGAGGATCGGCTCGGCGGCCGGCTCGGACGCCTCAGCCCGCTGCGCGTCCCCCTCGGGCTGCGCGTCCCTCTCGGGCTGCTCGGTGCCGGCGCTCTCGCCCGAACCCGATCCGTTCAGCGCCTCGTCGGCCGGGGCGGCCTCGGGCTGCTGCCGGTCGGCTCCGCCCTTGCCCTTCCGGCGGCGCTTCTTCGTGGCGGTGACCTCGGTCAGGACGACCTCGGTCACGCTGATCTCCTCGGCCTCCGCCGACGCAGCACCCTCGGCGGCCGTGGCCTCCTCGTGGTGGATGGTCGACGCCGCGATCTTGGCGAGCGCGTTCTTCGCGTCGTCCGTGATGGCGTGCGTTCCGTTGTGGCCGGCAGCAGCGTTCGAGCCGTTGCCGGTGGATCCGCTGTTGGATCCGCCGTTGCCGCCGCCGGCGTTGGCACCGCGACCGCGGCGACGCTCGTTCGGCTGCTGCTGCGGCTGACGGTGCTTCACGACCGGGTCGTGGTGGACGATCACGCCGCGGCCGGCGCAGACCTCGCACGCCTCGCTGAAAGTCTCCAGCAGTCCGAGTCCGAGCTTCTTGCGCGTCATCTGCACGAGACCGAGCGAGGTGACCTCGGCGACCTGATGCTTCGTCCGGTCGCGGCTCAGGCACTCCACCAGGCGGCGGAGCACGAGGTCGCGGTTCGACTCCAGGACCATGTCGATGAAGTCGACGACGATGATGCCGCCGATGTCGCGCAGCCGGAGCTGGCGGACGATCTCCTCCGCCGCCTCCAGGTTGTTCTTGGTGACCGTCTCCTCGAGGTTGCCGCCGGAGCCGACGAACTTGCCGGTGTTGACGTCGACCACGGTCATGGCCTCTGTGCGGTCGATGACCAGCGAGCCGCCGGACGGGAGCCACACCTTGCGCTCCAGCGCCTTCTCGATCTGCTCGGTGATGCGGTACTCGTCGAACGCGTCGCGCTCCCCCGTGTACGGCTCGACCCGGTCGAGCAGGTCGGGGGCGACCTGGCGCAGGTAGTTCTCGATCGTCTGGCGCGCGTCGTCGCCGGCGATGACGAGCTTCTGGAAGTCCTCGTTGAAGACGTCGCGGATGATCTTGATCAGGAGGTCCGGCTCGCTGTGCAGCAGCGCGGGCGCCTGCTGGGTCTCCACCCGGGTGCTGATGTCGGCCCACTGGGAGGTGAGGCGGGTGACGTCGAGCGTCAGCTGCTCCTCGGTGGCGCCCTCTGCGGCGGTGCGCACGATGACGCCGGCGTTCTCGGGCAGAACCTCCTTGAGGATCTTCTTCAGGCGCGAGCGCTCGGTGTCCGGCAGCTTGCGGCTGATGCCGTTCATCGATCCGCCCGGCACGTACACGAGGTAGCGGCCCGGCAGCGAGATCTGGCTGGTGAGGCGGGCGCCCTTGTGCCCGACCGGGTCCTTCGTGACCTGGACGAGGACGCGGTCACCCGGCTTCAGGGCGAGCTCGATGCGGCGCGGCTGGTTGCCGGTCTCGACCGCATCCCAGTCCACCTCGCCCGAGTAGAGGACGGCGTTGCGGCCGCGGCCGATGTCGACGAACGCGGCCTCCATGCTGGGGAGCACGTTCTGGACGCGGCCCAGGTAGACGTTGCCGATGAGCGACGCCTCCTGCGAGCGGGCCACGTAGTGCTCGACGAGCACCTTGTCCTCGAGCACGCCGATCTGGATGCGGCCGCCCTTCGAGCGGACCACCATCTGCCGGTCGACCGACTCACGGCGGGCGAGGAACTCGGCCTCGGTGATCACCGGGCGGCGGCGGCCGGCGTCGCGCCCGTCGCGACGGCGCTGCTTCTTGGCCTCGAGGCGCGTGGAGCCCTTGACCTTCTGCGGCTCGGTGATGAGCTCGGGCTCGCGCGGCGTCCGCACCTTGACGACGGTGTTCGCCGGGTCGTTCGCGTTGTCGCGCGACTCCCCCGCGCGCCGGCGGGAACGGCGGCGGACACCGCCGGCCGGCTCCTCGTCGCCCTCGGGGAGCGGCGGGAGCGGCAGCACGTCCGGCGCCTGGAAGAGCAGAGTCGTCGGCGGCAGGCCGGGTGCGGCGGCGCCGACGACCGGGGCCTCCGGCTCGCCGTGCTTGTCCGGGAGGGCGGGCGGCTCGATCGCGGCCGCCGTCGGCTGGGCGCCGTCGGCGACGAGGGCCGGCTGCGCCGCGGCCTCGTCGGCGGCGGGCGCCTCCGGTGCCTCGGCGGGGGCGCCGGGCGCGGTCTCCGGTGCGTCGTCCTCGGCGGATGTCGGGAAGGCGTCGGCCTGTGCGGCCTGGGAGGGCTTCCTCACGACGCGTCGTGCGCCGAAGAGCCCCTTGCGCTTCCGTCCTCCCGTCTCCGTGTCGTTGTTGTCCGTGTTGTCGATATTTTCGTTATCCACCATCGCTGGTGCACTCCTCGACCGGTGGCGGTTGCCCGCTCGCCGGGTCTCTCCGTCGGGAGGCGGCGCGAGCGGCGCCTCCCTCAATCCTGTGCGGACACCGCCGGGCTCGTGGCGCGGCCTGCATCCGGCTCATGGTCTGCGCCGGCCTTCACGGCCGGCATTCTTCACGGACGCTCAGGGCGCCCTCAAGCCTTCTGTCGGTGCTCCCGGCCTCGGCCGGGACGACTGCTGCAACGATTATCGCACGCGCGCGGCTCGACCGAAGTCTCCTCCCAGGACGACACGCAGACGTCATGCCATAATCCGAGGGTGCCAGACAGCCCCGCCGAGGTTTCCTACCGCCGCCCGACCGCTCTCGCCGTCTTCTTGATCGTCGCCGGACTCATCGGAGTCTGGGCGGCGTTCATGCTCACCGTGGACAAGTTCCACCTGCTCGCCGACCCGGACGCGCAGCTCTCCTGCAACTTCTCCGTGCTGATCGGGTGCGCCAAGAACCTGAACTCCTGGCAGGGATCGCTGCTCGGCTTCCCGAACCCGATCCTCGGTCTCGGCGGCTGGACGGCGACGATCGCGGTTGGGGCCGGCCTGCTGGCCACCCGCGCGCGCTTCGCCCGCTGGTACTGGATCGCGTTCAACGTCGGCGTCCTGCTCGCGCTGATCCTCGTCATCTTCCTGATCACGCAGTCCATCACGGTGCTCGACGTGCTGTGCCCCTGGTGCATGGTCACCTGGTCGGTGACGATCCCGACCTTCTGGGCGGTGACCCTCTACAACCTCAAGGAGGGCAACATCCCCGTGCCGGAGCGGGCGCGTCGCGTCTTCCGCACCCTCTACAGCTGGGTGCCGCTGATCACGATCGTCTGCTACGCGATCGTCGCGATCCTCGCGCAGATCCAGCTCGACTGGATCCACCGCGCGTTCGTCTGATCGCCTCGCGGCGCCACCGACCGCCGGATCGCCTACTCTCCGACCGGAGGCGGCGCGCTGAATCCTCGTCTGCGCCGTGGGAAGCAGCGCGAGAAACGGAGGCATTCCGGGCACTCCTTCTCGGAATATCCCTCCGTTCGCAGCGCTCCCCCGGCGTGTCTGACCGATGTCCCTCCGTTCGCAGCGCTCTCCCGGCGTGTCTGACCGATGTCCCTCCCTTTCCGCGCGAAACGCAAGGCGGCGGGAAACGGAGGAGCATCCGACCCGGCACGCCGGTGGATGCGCGAAAGGGAGGCGCCCGGGCCCGTAGCGGCCGGGGGCACCTCCGTTTCGTGTAGGTGTCGGCTCAGCCGAACCAGAGGGCGAGCTCGCGCTGGGCGGACTCGGGCGAGTCCGAGCCGTGCACGAGGTTCTGCTGCACCTTGAGGCCCCAGTCGCGGGCGAGGTCGCCGCGGATCGTCCCGGGGAGCGCCGTGGTCGGGTCGGTCGCGCCGGCGAGGGAGCGGAAGCCCTCGATCACGCGGTTGCCCGCGAGGCGGATGGCCACAATGGGGCCGGATTCCATGAACTCGACCAGCGGCTCGTAGAACGGCTTGCCTTCGTGCTCGGCGTAGTGCTGCGCGAGCAGATCGCGGTCGGCCTGCAGCATCCGCAGGTCGACGAGCGAGTAGCCCTTCGCCTCGATCCGGCGCAGGATCTCGCCGGTCAGCCCGCGGGCCACTCCGTCCGGCTTGACGAGGACGAGGGTCTCTTCGACGGCACTGGTCATGGGTTCTCCGTTCCATTGTCGGCCGCGGCGCTCGCGGCCCGGTTGTTTCGGTCGATGCGTGCGGCGGCGATCATGCAATACGCCCACATGGCGGTGAAGATCGCGCCGACGATGAAGAAGGCGGGGACGAGCAGTCCGGCGGCGACGATCACGACCTGGACGATCCAGCCGAGGACGACGCCGACGGTGTTCCGCAGCAGCCCGATCGCGACGATCATCAGGACGATGAGCGCCGCTCCCCCGCCGAGCGCGACGGCGGCGGGCAGCGAGCCCAGGCCGAACAGCACGAGCGCTCCGAGGAAGACGACGAGCAGCTCGAAGCCGAGGACGATCGAGCCGAGCAGCTCGCGCAGCGAACGCTGACGGCGCGGCCGGCCAGCGCGGCCGGACGGCCCCTGCTCGGGCGCCTCGCCGGTGGACCCGGCCTCGCTCACGTGGCCGCCTTCTTCCACTCCTGCTCCTCGGCGTAGGCCATCGCCTGGCCGACCAGCACGATGCTGCCGGCCACGACGACCGCGCGGCGGCCCTCCTCGCCGGCCCAGTCGCGGGCCGACTCGAGCGCGTCGATGGCGTCCGAGTAGACGATCGTCGCCTCGTCGCCGACCTCCTCGCGCACCAGGTCGCCCAGGTCCTCCGCCTCCCTCGCCCGATCGGAGTCGGGTCGCGTGACGAAGAACTGCGTGGCGACCGGGGCGAGCGCGCGGATGACGCCGCGCGCATCCTTGTCGCCCAGGATGCCGATGACGAAGGTGATCTCGTCGAAGTCGAAGTACGTGCGGAGCGCCTCGGCGAGCGTCTCGGCGCCCGCGGGGTTGTGCGCGGCGTCGACGAGGATGCTGGGCTCGATGCCGATCAGCTGGAGGCGCCCGGGCGACGTGGCGGTCGCGAACCCCTCCTCCACGAGCGCCGGGTTGAGCGGCTGAGTGCCGCGCCCCAGGAAGGTCTCGACCGCGGCGACCGCGACGGCCGCGTTCTGAGCCTGGTGGTCGCCGTAGAGCGGGAGGAAGACGTCCTCGTAGGTCGCGGCCCGCCCGCGCACCGTGACCAGCTGGCCGCCGACCGCAACGCGCGTCGACGCGACGTCGAAGTCGCCCGGCTGCTCGGCGAAGGTCGACTCGGTGAGCAGGGCGGCATCCCGCAGCACGCGGTCGGCCTCGGGGGTCTGCGCGGACGAGACGACATCGGCCGACGGCTTCACGATGCCGGACTTGGTGCGGGCGATCTCCTCGACGGTGTCACCGAGCGCCTTCGTGTGGTCGAGGGCGATCGGCGTGAACACCGCCACCTGGCCGTCTCCGACGTTGGTGGAGTCCCACTCGCCGCCCATGCCGACCTCGATCACCGCGACGTCGACGGGCGCGTCCGCGAACGCGGCGAACGCCAGCGCCGTCAGCGCCTCGAAGAAGGTCAGCGGCGCCTTGCCCGCCTCCGTCAGCTCCGCATCCACGATCTCGAGGTACGGGCTGATGTCCTCCCAGTTGCGCACCAGCGCCTCGTCGGCGATGGGCTCGCCGTCGATCACGATGCGCTCGTTGAAGCGGACGAGGTGCGGGCTGGTCAGCAGCCCGGTGCGCAGCCCGTAGGCGCGCAGGAGGCTCTCCGCGATGCGGCTGGTCGACGTCTTCCCGTTGGTACCGGTCACGTGGATGATCGGGTACGCCCGCTGCGGGTCGCCCAGCAGCTCCACGGCGCGCCGGGTGGCGTCGAGACGCCGCTCCGGAGCCCCCTCGCCGACCCGCGCAAGAAGCGCCTGGTAGACGGCGTCGGCGCGCTCGCGCTCGTCGTCCTCGTCGGTCACGACTCCTCCTCGTTCAGCTTGGTGACGCCGACGGTGAAGGCGCCGGCGTTGGCGAACTGCCCGGCGCCGAACTGCTGTTCGTACGCAGGCCGCTCCCGGGTCGATGCTCCCGCGGCCGACACCTGCACGGCTAGGGCCAGCGTCTCGGTCGCGATGTCGACGTCCGCCGCCAGGCCGAGCGCTCGCGCGTCGTCCTCGTGCTCGAACGAGAGGGCGAGCCGGATGCGGTCGCTGACGTCGAGCCCTGCCGCCTTCCTGGTGTCCTGCACGGCACGGATGATGTCGCGCGCGAGCCCCTCCGCCTCGAGTTCCGGCGTCGTCGCGGTGTCGAGCAGCACGAACCCGCCGCCGGCGAGCAGCGCCAGCGCCGAGGTGCCGTCGCCGTCCGATGCGGTCTCGAGCACGAGGTCGTACTCGCCCTCGACCAGCTCGACGCCGCCGACGGTGACCACCCCATCCGCCTCCGTCCAGTCGCCCGCCCGGGCGGCCTGGATGACCTGCTGCACCTGCTTGCCGAGTCGCGGACCGGCCGCACGGGCGTTCACGGTCAGCTTGCTCGTGATGCCGTACCGGGCGGCGCTGTCGTCCTCCAGCTCGACCAGCCGGACCGCCTTGACGTTCAGCTCGTCGCGCAGGATGCCCTCGAAGCGTCCGAGCGCCGCGGCGTCGTGCGCGACCACCGTGAGCGACGCCAGCGGCAGCCGCACGCGCTTGCCGGCCTGCTTGCGCAGCGACAGCGCCGTGGAGCTGATGGCGCGGATGCGGTCCATCGCATCCACCAGGGCGTCGTCGGCCGGGAACTCGGCGGCCTCCGGCCAGTCGGTGAGGTGGACGCTGCGGCCTCCGGTGAGGTCCTTCCAGATCCGCTCGCTGACGAGCGGCAGCAGGGGGGCGGCGACCCGCGTCACCGTCTCGAGCACGGTGTACAGGGTGTCGAACGCCTCGGTTCCGCTGCCATCCTCGCGCACGCCCTCCCAGAACCGGTCGCGCGAGCGTCGCACGTACCAGTTGGTGAGCACGTCGGCGAAGTCGCGCAGCTTGGCGGCGGCGAGCGTCGAGTCGAGTGCCTCCAGGTCGGCGGTGACGGCCTCCACCAGGTCGCGCGTCTTGGCGAGAAGGTAACGGTCGAGCACGTCGGTGGACGCGGTGGAGCGCGTGGCCTCGTATCCGGTCGCGTTGGCGTACAGCGAGAAGAAGTACCACGTGTTCCACAGCGGGAGCAGCACCTGGCGGACGCCCTCGCGGATGCCCTCCTCGGTGACCACGAGGTTGCCTCCGCGCAGCACGGGGCTCGACATGAGGAACCAGCGCATCGCGTCGGAGCCGTCGCGGTCGAACACCTCGTTGACGTCGGGATAGTTGCGCAGCGACTTCGACATCTTCTGCCCGTCGCTGCCCAGCACGATGCCGTGGCTGATGACGTTCTTGAACGCCGGGCGGTCGAACAGCGCCGTCGCCAGCGTGTGCAGCAGGTAGAACCATCCGCGGGTCTGCCCGATGTACTCGACGATGAAGTCGGCCGGGTTGTGGCTGTCGAACCAGTCGCGGTTCTCGAACGGGTAGTGCACCTGCGCGAACGGCATCGAGCCGGAGTCGAACCAGACGTCGAGCACATCCGGGATGCGGCGCATCGTCGACCGCCCGGTCGGGTCGTCCGGGTTCGGGCGCGTGAGCTCGTCGATGAAGGGACGGTGCAGGTCCGGCTCCCCCGCCGCGTTGAGCGGCAGACGGCCGAAGTCCCGCTCCAGCTCCTCGAGCGACCCGTAGACGTCGACGCGCGGGTACGCCGGGTCGTCGCTCTTCCACACCGGGATCGGCGAACCGAAGTAGCGGTTGCGCGACACCGACCAGTCGCGGGCGCCGGCCAGCCACTTGCCGAACTGACCGTCCTTGACGTTCTCGGGAACCCAGGTGATCTCCTGGTTGAGCTCGCCCATCCGGTCGCGGAAGTCGGTGACGCGCACGAACCAGCTCGACACCGCCTTGTAGATCAGCGGGTTGCGGCAGCGCCAGCAGTGCGGGTACGAGTGCTCGTAGCTCGCCTGGCGCAGCAGCCGGCCCTGCTCCTTGAGCAGCCGGGTCAGCGGCTTGTTCGCGTCGAATACCTGCAGACCGGCGACATCGGGCACGTCCGGCAGGAAGCGCCCGCCGTCGTCCACCGAGATGATGACCGGGATGCCGGCCTTCTCGGTGACCCGCTGGTCGTCCTCGCCGTAGGCCGGAGCCTGGTGCACGATCCCGGTGCCGTCCTCGACCGTGACGTAGTCGTCGATGAGGATCCGCCACGCGTTCTGCGTGCCCCACTTCTCGGTGTCGGCGTAGTAGTCCCACAGCCGGTCGTACTCGACCCCGTCGAGCTCGGCGCCGCGGACGGTGCCGGTGATCGCGGCGACGGCGTCGGCGGGCGTGTCGTAGCCCAGGTCCTTCGCGTAGTTGCCGACCAGATCCTTCGCGAGCAGGTAACGGCCGCTGAAGACCTCCCGGTCGGGGTCGCCGGAGGAGTCGGCCGCGCCGTTCGGGCCGGAGGGCAGCACGGCGTACTCGATGTCGGGGCCGACCGCGAGCGCCAGGTTGGTGGGCAGCGTCCAGGGCGTCGTCGTCCAGGCCAGGGCGCGCACTCCGGTGAGACCGAGCACCTCGGCCTTCTCGCCGACCAGCGGGAAGGTGACGGTGACGGTCTGATCCTGACGCATCTTGTAGACGTCGTCGTCCATCCGCAGCTCGTGGTTCGACAGCGGCGTCTGGTCGCGCCAGCAGTACGGCAGCACGCGGTAGCCCTCGTAGGCGAGGCCCTTCTCGTGGAGCTGCTTGAACGCCCAGATCACCGACTCCATGTACGTGGTGTCGAGCGTCTTGTAGTCGTTGTCGAAGTCGACCCAGCGCGCCTGCCGGGTGACGTACTCGCGCCACTCGCGGGTGTACCGGAGCACGGAGTCCTTCGCCGCCTGGTTGAACGCGGCGAGCCCCATCTCCTCGATCTGGCTCTTGTCGGTGATGCCCAGCTGCCGCTCGGCCTCGAGCTCGGCGGGCAGGCCGTGGGTGTCCCAGCCGAAGCGGCGCTCCACCTTCTTGCCGCGCATCGTCTGGAACCGCGGGAAGACGTCCTTCGCGTACCCGGTCAGCAGGTGACCGTAGTGCGGGAGCCCGTTCGCGAACGGCGGGCCGTCATAGAAGACCCACTCCTCGGCGTCGGCGCGGTTGTCGATGGAGGCGCGGAACGTCCCGTCCTGGTCCCAGAACGCGAGGACGTCGGTCTCGATCTCCGGGAAGGCGGGGCTCGCAACGACGTCACGGGGCTGCACGTCGGCGCGCTGCTGCTCGCCGTCGTGCGGCGAGTCCGGCGCGGACTTGGGGTACGGCATCTCACTCCTGGCAGGTTCTCGTGCTGGACGAGGACGCCGGACGCTCGCACGCCCGCCGCGGTACCACCCCGCTTGCCCCGCCCGCCGCCGGTGGCGGACAGAGCCTCTCATTCTTCGGCTGTGACGGGCCGGACCCGTTCGGTTCTAGTGAGCGCCGCTCTCGCGGTCGCCGTTCTTCCGAAGACTCCCCGGCGATACCCGGATCACTGCCTGTGCAGCCATTGTATGCCCGATCGTCGCTCGCTTCGCGAGGTGCTCGCAGGTGCGGCCGACACGCCGGCCCGCGTCGCATCGTCGAGCACCTCGGCAGCAGGAAGACCGGCCAGCGAGACGAGGTCCGCATGCGCCCCGTGACCTAAATCAGCACCCGCCACGGTGATTCCGATACTTTGACATTTCCGATTTAAAGGTGAGTTGATATGTCTCTTTCGCATGCATTTCCATGCCTATCCCACATACGACGAATAAGCTTGTCCGCCGTCGCCTTCGCTACGGTTGTCGCGACTTTGATCACGGCGTCACCCGCCGTTCCCGCCGCGGCGAACCAAGCGTCACAGCGATGCGCGTTCACAACGCTGGTCGGCGTGCGAGGAAGCACAGAACCCGCTGGTAGCGGATCTGCTAACGGTGGCCGCACCTATGCGTCAGGCGGCCTGGGCTCCGTGGTCGGCGCTCTCGCCTATAGCGCCACCATCGATCGCGATCTTCCCTTCTGGGTCGAGGGGATCAACTATCCCGCCGTGATCTCCGATCCGGCAAATGCATCCGCGCCAACGTACACAAGCAGTTGGCAGGCCGGAATGCGCAAGCTCTTCGACGAGATCGAGAACCTGGCTCTCGTCTGCCCGATGACCAACATCGTCCTGGCGGGCTATTCCCAAGGCGCCCACGTCATCGACGGAGTCCTCAACGGGCAAATCGGCCTGTTGTCTCAGAATGCCCGCAATCACATCTCTGCTGTAGTGATGTACGGGTCCCCCGCCTACCACGCCGGGGACCCGTGGAATGCTCCAGGGTCCGGTACCTCGAACGGCATCCTCGGCAGTGCGTCGTCAGTCAATCTGTCTCTGTACCAGAGACTCGCATATGTGCCGCCGAGCTATGCGCTGCAGGCGCAGTCTGTCATCCGGTCATACTGCCTGACGGGGGACGCCTTCTGCCAGGCCAATCTCACACCTGCGGGCATGGACATTCATGAATCGTATAAAACGACGTCAGTTGTCGACGATTCGTGGACGTTCGTAAGAGCGTGGCTAACCGACAACAACTAGGAGCGAGACGTAAGCATGATTTCAGCCAGGCGATCTCCACGGTCGCGACCAGGGGGGCTCGACCTTGCGGCAACCACCGTATTGCTTCTGTTTCTCCTACTAGGTGGATTGTCGTTCTCCTTTCTGGCCTTCTTGAATCAAATGAGCGTCGCGGCGTGCAGCGGGAATCCGGCGGCCTGCAACGACGACCTCCTGGGCTGGGCCTTCTACCTCACGCCGGCAACGGCGGCGCTGGGGGTTCTGGCGACCATCTTCGGCCTCATCGTCCGCATACCGTGGTCACTCCCCTCCTGGTGGATTCCGTCCCTCGGGATCGCCGCCACGATCATCGCCTTCGCGGTGTCGGTGCTCCTGACGGACATCGCGATCCCCTAACCCTGCGAGTACCTCAGAGCGCCTGAGGGCGCGGAGGCGTAGCCGGCGCAGACCGGAGCGACCGCCGCGCGGACGAGCGGGGCGAGGGCGCCGCGGCGGACACCGGAGCGGGCCCAGGCCGCCGCAGCGGAGACGGCCGCGCCGACGACCGCCGTCGCCGCTGCGCGCGGAAGCAGCGCGTCGGGCGCAGAGCCGGCGCGGGCCGCGATGAACGACTGGAGGCTGCGGACGAGCGCCAGGAACCGCGGGAGGGCGGAGGCCTGCAGTTCGGCGTCCGTTCCCATCAGCTCCACCTGCGTCACCGCGAGCGGCAGGCGGCCGGGGCCGAAGGCGTCCGCGAGCCGGGTGACCGCGTCGAGCACCGCATCCATCGGCGGCAGGTCCGCGGGGACGGCCGCGAGGGTCGTGTCGAATGCGGCGAGCGCCTCATCGACCTCCAGCCACAGCAGGTCGCTCTTCGAGCCGAAGTAGTTGAAGAACGTGGCCCGGCTGACGCCGGCGCGGCGGGCGATGTCGTCGACCGTCGTCCCGGCGTAGGTCTGTTCCAGGAAGAGCTCGGCCGCCGCTTCGGCCAGCATCTCCCGTGAGGACGAACGGGGCCGGCCGGAGCCCGACGGGCGCGGGGAATGCGGCAGCGTCATCGTGCGTTCCCCTCCCATGCCATTATTGGACCCAGTCCACATATTAATCCGTTCTGAAGGACACCCGTGACAACCACCACCAGCCCCGTCCGCAGCGAGACCGACCGCCCGGGCATCACCCCCGGCACCGCGCGACGCGTCACCATCGCCTCGTTCGTCGGAACGGCGCTCGAGTCGTACGACTTCTACCTCTACGCCTATTTCGCGGCATTCTTCGTCGGGCCGCTGTTCTTCGCGCCGCTCGGCGCGCTCGGCGGCGCGCTCGCCGGGTTCCTGGCCATCGCCGCCGGATTCGTCATCCGCCCGATCGGCGCGGTGGTGTTCGGCAACCTGGGCGACCGGATCGGACGCCGCCCGACCCTGCTCATCACCATCCTCCTGATGGGGCTGAGCACCGGGCTCGTCGGCCTGCTCCCGACCTACGCGGCCGCCGGCTGGTTCGGCGCCATCGCGATCGTGCTGCTGCGCCTGCTGCAGGGCTTCTCGGTCGGCGGCGAATGGGGTGGAGCGATCCTCCTCGCGACCGAGTACGCCAACCCGAAGAAGCGCGGGTTCTACGCGGCGCTCCCCCAGCTCGGGTCGCCGGTCGGCTCCATCCTCAGCGCCGTCGTGTTCATCGTGCTCACCCTCACCATGTCGTCGGCCGACCTCGCGGCGTGGGGATGGCGCATCCCCTTCCTGACGGCGTTCCCGCTGCTGCTCGTGTCGCTGTACCTGCGGTGGTCGATCGACGAGACGCCCGTGTTCCGCAAGCTGCTGGAGACCGGCACGCGCGACCGCTTCCCGGTGATCGACGTCTTCCGCAAGGCGCCCTCCGGCTTCGTCATCGGCATCGGCGCCGCCGTGCTCGGCATCGGCTCCTACTCGCTGATGAACACCTACATGGTCGACTACGGCACATCCGTGCTCGGCTTCCAGTACCAGGATCTGCTGGTCGCCACGACGATCGGCGGCCTGCTGCAGCTGGTCACCATCCCGCTCTTCGGCCTGTGGGCGACCCGGATCGGGTCGGCGAAGGTCGTGGCCATCGGCGCGGTCGGCACGCTCATCGTCGCCTTCCCCATGTACTTCCTGCTGCAGTACGCGTCGTTCGGCATCCTGGTCGGGAGCATGATCATCGGCGGCATCCTGCCCACCCTGTCCTGGGCGGGGCTCGGCGGACTGATGTCCGACCTGTTCCCGAGCGAGGTGCGCTACAGCGGACTGTCCGTCGCCTACAGCCTCGCGGCGCTGCTGACCTCGTTCGTCCCCGCACTCACGCTGATCTTCGGACAGGCCACCGGCAACGCGTGGTGGCACCCGGGCATCGTGCTCGTCGTCATGTCGGCGATCACCCTCGTGGCGGCGCTGTTCGCGGCACGGAGGACGCCCATCGTCGACGAGGTCTGACCCGGCAGAGCGCGCGCGGCGACGCGTTCGCACCCGAGGTTCGGTACGCTGGAGGGGATCCCACACTCAGGCACCCCGTGGACACGGTGCCGCACATATCGACTCGGAGGACCCCTATGAGCGAGAACACGCCCGCCGCTCGCGTACCGGACAAGCCCGCGCTGGAGGGTCTCGAGTCGAAGTGGGGGGATCGCTGGCAGCAGGACGGCACGTTCGAGTTCGACCGCGCAGGCGCCCTCGCCGCCGGGCGCGACGGCGTGTACTCGATCGACACTCCGCCGCCGACGGCCTCCGGGTCCCTGCACATCGGCCACGTCTTCAGCTACACGCACACGGACGTGATCGCGCGCTTCCAGCGCATGCGTGGGCGGAAGGTGTTCTACCCGATGGGATGGGACGACAACGGCCTTCCCACCGAGCGCCGCGTCCAGAACTACTACGGCGTGCGCTGCGACCCGTCGCTCCCCTACGAGCCCGACTTCGAGCCGCCGTTCGAAGGCGGCGACAACAAGAGCACGAAGGCCGCCGACCAGAAGCCGATCTCGCGCCGCAACTTCATCGAGCTGTGCGAGCGCCTGACCGAGGAGGACGAGAAGCAGTTCGAGGCGCTCTGGCGCACCCTCGGCCTCTCGGTCGACTGGTCGCAGACCTACCGGACCATCGGGCGCGACTCGATCCGCACCTCCCAGCTGGCCTTCCTGCGCAACATCGCGCGTGGTGAGGCGTACCAGGCGCAGGCGCCCACCCTGTGGGACATCACCTTCCGTACCGCCGTCGCCCAGGCCGAGCTCGAGGACCGCGAGCAGCCGAGCGCGTACCACCGCGTCGCCTTCCACGGCGCCGACGGCCCGGTCTCCATCGAGACCACCCGCCCGGAGCTGCTGCCGGCCTGTGTGGCGCTGGTGGCGCATCCCGACGACGAGCGCTACCAGCCCCTGTTCGGCACGACCGTCCGCACCCCGCTGTTCGACGTGGAGGTGCCGGTCGTCGCCCACCACCTGGCCCAGCCGGACAAGGGATCGGGCATCGCCATGATCTGCACCTTCGGCGACATCACCGACGTGACCTGGTGGCGCGAGCTCGATCTCCCCAACCGGGCGATCATCGGCTTCGACGGCCGCATCCTCCCCGAGCCGCCCGCGGTGATCACGTCCGACGCGGGCAGGGAGGCCTACGCCCAGCTCGCCGGGAAGACCGTGTTCTCGGCCAAGCAGGCCGTCGTGGACCTGCTGCGCGCCTCCGGCGACCTCGAGGGCGAGCCCAAGCCCATCCAGCACCCGGTGAAGTTCTTCGAGAAGGGCGACAAGCCCCTCGAGATCGTCTCCACCCGCCAGTGGTACGTGAAGAACGGCGCCCGCGACGAGGAGCTGCGCGCGCGCCTCATCGAGCTCGGCCGTGAGATCGACTGGCACCCCGACTTCATGCGCGTCCGCTACGAGAACTGGGTCAACGGCCTCACCGGCGACTGGCTGATCTCGCGCCAGCGCTTCTTCGGCGTGCCGATCCCGGTCTGGTACCCGCTCGATGCGGACGGCAATCCGCTCTTCGACCAGCCGATCCTCCCGTCGGAGGACATGCTGCCGGTCGACCCGTCGTCGGACACCGCGCCCGGGTTCGACGAGGCGCAGCGCGGGCAGGCCGGCGGGTTCGTCGGCGAGCACGACGTGATGGACACCTGGATGACGTCCTCGCTCACCCCGCAACTGGCCGGCGGGTGGATGCGCGACGACGAGCTGTTCGACGCCGTGTTCCCGTTCGACCTCCGCCCGCAGGGGCAGGACATCATCCGCACCTGGCTGTTCTCGACCCTGCTCCGCGCGAAGCTGGAGGCGGACGTCGCGCCGTGGCGCAACGCCGCCCTCTCCGGCTTCATCGTCGACCCCGACCGCAAGAAGATGTCGAAGTCGAAGGGCAACGTGGTGACGCCCGCCGACATCCTGGAGCGTCACGGCTCCGACGCGGTGCGGTACTGGGCGGCCTCGAGCAAGCTCGGCACCGACGCGGCCTTCGACCCGCAGAACCCGACGCAGATCAAGATCGGCCGCCGCCTGGCGATCAAGCTCCTCAACGCGGCCAAGTTCATCCTGGGGTTCGAGGCGCCCGCGTCGCTCGACCTCGACCAGGTGACGAGCCCGCTCGACCGCAGCATGCTGCAGAACCTCGCCGGGGTCGTCGCGGACGCGACGGCGGCGCTGGAGAACTACGAGCACTCCCGCGCGCTGGAGATCGTCGAGCCGTTCTTCTGGACGTTCTGCGACGACTACCTGGAGCTGGTGAAGGAGCGCGCCTACGGAGAGGCGGGTGCCGAGCAGGCCTCCGCCGTCGTCGCGCTGCGGGTCGCACTCTCCGCGTTCCTGCGCCTTTTCGCCCCCGTGCTGCCCTTCGCGGCCGAGGAGGCGTGGAGCTGGTCCGAGGAGGGCTCCGTGCATGTCGCGCCTTGGCCCGAGGCCAGGGAGGTCGCTCTGGACTGGAGCGCGGACCGCGAGGTCCTCGCCATCGTCGGCCGCGCTCTCACGGGCATCCGCGGGGCGAAGACGGCCGCCAAGGCGTCGCAGCGCACCCCCGTCGACTCGGCCGTCATCGCCGGCCCCGCCGTCGAGATCGTGGCCGTGAAGTCCGCAGCCGGAGACCTCCGCTCCGTCGGCAGAATCGCCGACCTGCGGTTCGCCTCCGCCGATGAGCTGCAGGTGACCGATATCCTGCTCGCCGCGACCCCGACCGAGGAGGCACGATGACGGCGAGCGTCCGGCGCGTACGAGACAACGAGTTCTTCACCTGGCTCGACCTCTACGCGGGCTACGGCGACTTCTACGAGAGTCCGGTCACCGACGAGAAGGCCCTGCTGGTGTGGAGCTGGATCTCGGACCCGGACAACGAGCTGGAGGCGTACTTCGCCGTCGACGAGGAGGACACTCCGATCGGCCTCGCGCACGTGCGCGAGTTCGTGCGTCCCCTCGACGGCAGCAAGGGCCTGTACCTCGACGACCTGTTCGTGAGCGCCGACGCGCGCGGTGCCGGAGCCGGCTCCGCCCTGCTGGAGGCCCTGCGGGAGAGCGCCAAGGAGCGCGGGCTCTCGGTCGTCCGGTGGGTCACGGCGAAGGACAACGAGACGGCGCGGCGCCTGTACGACAGGTTCGCTGAGAAGACCAAGTGGGTCACCTACGATCTCGTCCCCTGAACCCGACCGTTATATGGTCGGAGCACGCACCGGACTCACAGCCGGGCGCGAAACGCGAACGGAGGAATCCATGTCGATCGAGGTTCGACCGGTCAAGGACGGCGATTTCTTCGCCTGGCTCGATGTGTACGCGAAGTACGCCGAGTTCTACGACACCCAGTTGACGGACCAGAAGGCCCTGGTCCTGTGGTCCTGGCTCACCGATGACGACCACGAGGAGGACGGCTACGTCGCCGTCGACGGCGACCGCATCGTCGGGCTCGCCCACGTGCGCGAGTTCGCGCGCCCGCTCGAAGGCGACCGCGGACTGTTCCTGGACGACCTGTTCGTCGTCGAGGAGGAGCGCGGCAAGGGTGTCGGCGGCGCGCTCATCCAGACCGCCCGCTCCCTCGCCGAGGAGCGCGGGCTCGGTGTGGTGCAGTGGATCACCGCGCAGGACAACACCGACGCGCAGAAGCTGTACGACCAGGTCGCGAGCCGCACGTCGTGGGTGACGTACGAGATCGACCTGGCGGCCGCCCGCGCACAGGCGGGGAACGCCTGATGCAGCTCGGGACGCGCTGGGCGGTCGGCGAGCAGGCTCCCGCCTCCCTCCCCGAGGTCGTCGCGTACGCCGTGCAGACCGTCGAGGAGGAGCTCGTCGCCACCGATGTGGAGACGACGGGCTGGAGCTGGACCCTCACCTGGCTGGAGGGCAAGCCGGTCGTCACGCTCGACGACGGCACCGAGATCCGGTACAACCCCCAGGAGGACTCGGCCACGATCACGCAGACGATCGAGGCCGACACGTCGGACTACGACGCGGACGAGGCGTAGCGCCGGACACTCAGCGCGGCAGCTGCGGCAGAGTGAGCGCCGCGGTGTCGCGGGTGCGCTCGATGCGCTCCACCCGGTCGGCGTGGCCGAGGCCGTGCGGCAGTGGACGAGCACCCCACGCGGTGAGGGCGCGGCCGACCCGCAGGGCGACGCGGTGGGTGAACGGGCGGTACGTGGTGACCAGGACGGCGGTCATGACGGTTGTCCTTCCGGGACGGGTTCGTGGGCCGGCGTCTGCACGGACGCCGACAGGATCAGACGTGACGCGACGAGCGTCAGGACGACCACCAGCCCGCCGCCGATGACGAACGGCAGCCGGAGGTCGATACGGGCGACGAAGCCGCCCAGGACGGTGGCGATGGGTGTGAGCCCCCAGCCGAGGGTGCGGACGATTCCGAGCGCGCGACCGAGCATGGCGTTCGGGATGATCGCCTGACGGAGTGCGCCCCACGGCACGTTCCAGACCGCGACGCCGAAGGCGCCGATCGCGTACGCGCCGATGGCGATGAAGACGTTCGCGGTGACCCCGACGCCGAGGATGCCGACGCCGCTGACGAGGATCGCCCAGAACATGACACGGCCGCGGCCGAACCGCTCGACGAAACGGCTCGAGACGAGGGCTCCGACGAGCGCCCCGACGCCGACGGCCGCGGTGACGACGCCGATCAGCGCCGCGGGAACCGAGAAGGTCTGCAGCAGCAGGAGCACGACACTGCCCTGCGCGAACGCCAGCGCGGACGCCGTCGTCGAGGTGAGCAGGATCATCCACCGCAGGAAGCGCTGCTGCCAGAGGAACCCGACGACAGCGGAGAGCGTCGGGCGCGGCTCGGTCGTCCCCTGCTCGCCGGACCCACCCTGGTGCGCGGCGTGGGAGGCGGCTGCGGGGATGCTGAGCGCCAGCATCCCCGCGACGAGGAACCCGGCGCCGGTCAGCCAGACGGGCAGCACGATCGCCACGGCGAACAGGAAGCCGGCGATCGGCGTGGCGATGAAGTTCTGGATGGTGATCTCGGCCGACTGCATCCGCCCGTTCGCGCGATCCAGCTGATCCCGCGAGACGAGCGCGGGGACGACGGTCGAGGTCGCGTTGTCGAACACGGTCTCGCCGAGCCCGAACGCCAGAACGCAGGCGTAGAGCAGCCAGATCGTCAGGGCGTCCGTGGTGATGAGGATCGCGAGCACGGCGGCCACCGCGAAGCGCAGCGAGTTGGCCACCGCCATGGCGACGCGGCGGTCGACCCGGTCCAGGAGCATGCCGGCGGGGATGCCGAACAGCAGCCACGGCAGGAACGTCACGGCGCTCACTCCGGCGATCAGCGCGGGGTCGCGGGTCAGCGTCGTCGCGATCAGCGGGACGGCCGTGCGACCCAGGCCGTCGGCCAGGTTGCTGGCGATCGCCGCCGTCCACAGCCGGCCGAAGCCCGCGCCGAGCGGCGTGCGCGTTACGGGAGCGGACATCAGCGGTCCTCCTGCTCCACGAGCGGGAAGGCGTTGAACTGGATCTGGACGCGCTTGCGGTCGGCGGCCTCCCCCTCCGGGGTCTCGGCCTTCCACTTCTCTTTGAGGCGCTCCTGCAGGGCGTAGTACTCGCGGCCGAACTCGGCGAGCTGCTCGCGGGTGAGCTCCTGGTGCGAGGTCGACAGGGTGCTGGACTCCATCCAGTCGAACCCGAAGGTGTCGAGACCACGACGGAGGAAGGACGCCAGGCGACGCTCGTTGTTCTGCTGCCAGCCGAGCGAGATCAGCTCGCTGGCCTCCCGGCCGGCCGGCGTGGCCAGCGTCTCGGCGGAACCGATCGTGACGCCGCCGGGCGCCATGCGCCACCAGCGCTCCCGGCCGGAGCCCCGCTCGGTGTCCTCGACGATGATGTCGTGCTTCGCCAGCTGCCGGAGGTGGTAGCTGGTCGCGCCGCTCGACTCCCCCAGGCGCTCGGCCAGCATGCTCGCCGTGGCCGGGCCGAAGTCGGACAGCTCGTTCATGAGCTCGACGCGGAGTGGATGCGCCAGGGCCCGCAGCGCCGCCATGCCCAGGGCCTCCTCGTAGCGGGAGGCTCCCCCGGCGACGCCGGCCGGCTGCTCGCTCTGCCCGGCCTGGTCGGTCTGCTCGGGCTGTTCCTGGTTCGTCATGTGACCAGAATACGAGTGCAAAGACTTCTTTGCAACTACTTCTTTGCAATTGCCTTTTTGCAATTGACCCTTTGCAATGATTCCTTTGCAAGCGGCACCACCGGTTGTCTAGGCTGGGCCTATGGCCGACACCGCGAATCCCTTCTTCTCCCCCAGCACCCTCCCGTACCAGCTGCCCCCGTTCGCCGACATCCGCGACGAGCACTACCGGCCGGCCTTCGAGCGCGGCTTCGAGGAGCAGCTGGCCGAGATCGACGCGATCGTCGCGGGCGGCGAGCCCGCCACCTTCGAGAACACGATGCTGCCGCTCGAGCGCTCCGGCCAGACCCTCCAGCGTGTCGCCGAGGTGTTCTTCAACAAGAGCTCCAGCGACAGCACCGACTTCACGAACGCCCTGGAGGAGGAGATGGCGCCGCGGCTGGCGGCCCACCAGGATGCGATCCGCCTGAACCCGGAGCTGTACGCGCGCATCGCGGCCCTCCACGCTCGACTCGACGAGCTGGGCCTCGACCCGGAGTCGCGCTACCTCGTCGAGCGCTACTACACCGAGTTCACCCTGGCGGGCGCCGGTCTCGACGACGCCGACAAGGAGCGGCTGCGCGAGTACAACCAGCGGCTGTCGACCCTGACCACACGGTTCGAGAAGAACCTCCTCGCCGACACCAACGAACTCGCGGTCGTGTTCGACAGCGCCGAGGAGCTCGACGGTCTCGGTGAAGGCGAGCTGTCCGCTGCCGCCCAGGCCGCCGCCGAACGCGGACTCGACGGCAAATACGTCGTCACGCTGGTCCTCCCCACCGGGCACCCGTGGCTCGCCGACCTCACCCGGCGCGAGAGCCGTGAGCGGATCATGGCAGCCTCCCGCTCCCGCGGCATCCGTGGAGGCGACAACGACAACCGCGACCTGGTGCTCGAGATCACCCGTCTGCGTGCCGAGCGGGCGCGCCTGCTCGGCTTCGACACCCACGCCGCGTACGTCACGGCCGACCAGACCGCGCGCACGCCGGAGGCCGTCGCCGACATGCTCGGCCGCCTCGCCCCGGCAGCGGCGCGCAACGCCCGCGCCGAGCAGGCGGACCTGCAGCGTCAGCTCGGCGACGACGAGACCGTGGAGGCCTGGGACTGGGCCTACCTCACCGGCAAGGTGCGCGCGGAGAAGTTCGACGTCGACTTCGCCGCGATGCGCCCGTACTTCGAGGCAGAGCGCGTGCTGCGCGACGGCGTCTTCTACGCGGCGAACCGTCTCTACGGCATCACCTTCACCGAGCGGCCCGATCTCGTGGCCTACCACCCCGACGCCCGCGTCTTCGAGGCCCGCAACGAGGACGGCTCGGAGCTCGGCCTGTACATCCTCGACCTGTACACGCGCGACTCGAAGCGCGGCGGCGCCTGGATGAACCCGCTCATCTCGCAGTCCGCCCTCCTCGACACGCCGACCGTCGTGGTCAACAACCTCAACGTGCCGAAGCCCGCCGCGGGCGAGCCGACCCTCCTCACGTACGACGAGACGAACACCCTCTTCCACGAGTTCGGGCATGCGCTGCACGGCCTGTTCGCGCGAGTGACCTATCCCCGGTTCGCCGGCACGAACGTGTTCCGCGACTTCGTCGAGTTCCCGAGCCAGGTCAACGAGATGTGGATGCTGTGGCCCGAGGTGCTCGAGAACTACGCCGTCCACTACCGGACGGGCGAGCGCATGCCGCAGGAGCTCGTCGACAAGCTGCACGCGTCCGAGTCGTTCAACGAGGGTTTCGCCACCAGCGAGTACCTCGCGGCCGCCCTGCTCGACCAGGCGTGGCACCGGATCACCGCGGACGACGCGGTCGAGGACGTCGCGGCCTTCGAGGCGCGGGCGCTCGCCGACGTCGGATTGGACAACCCGGCCGTCCCGCCGCGCTACGCCAGCACGTACTTCGCGCACACCTTCTCGGGCGGCTACGACGCCGGGTACTACTCCTACATCTGGAGCGAGGTCCTGGACGCCGACACCGTGGAGTGGTTCCGCGAGAACGGCGGGCTGAAGCGGGACAACGGCGACCGGTTCCGTTCGCGGCTCCTCGGCGTCGGCGGATCGAAGGACCCGCTGGAGGCGTACCGCGACTTCCGGGGCCGCGACGCCGAGATCGAGCCGCTGCTGAAGCGCCGCGGCCTCGACAACTGAGCCCTAGCCCGCCTCGTCGGCCACCCTCTACGCTGAGCGCATTCGCGCGCTGAGCGCTCTCGAGCGCTGAGCGCACTCAGCGCCTGAGTGCATTCAGGAGGGGCGACGATGACGACGACGGAGCCGGAGCTCACGGCGCCTTCCGTGCGGCAGCTGGTGCTGCTCAGCATCCCGGCGGTGGTGGTCGGGGTGGTCAGCGCGCTCGCCCTGTGGGCGATCGAGGAACTGGCCGGTCTCATCGAGGACGGCGTGTGGACGGGTCTGCCGCAGGCTCTCGGCATCGACCCGTCCTCCGGCTGGTGGATCTTCGCCGTCCTCACCGTCACGGGAGCGGCGGTCGGACTGACGGTATGGCTCGTCCCGGGTCACGCCGGGCCGGACTCGGCCACCACCGAGCTGGTGGCGCCGCCGCTTCGCCCCGCCGTCGTCCCCTCGCTCGCCCTCGCCGCCGTGCTGGGGCTGGCGGGCGGCGTCAGCCTGGGGCCCGAGAATCCGATCATCGCGATCAACACGAGCCTGATGGTCGCGCTCGTCGCGCGCGTGTGGAAGGCCGTCCCGACGCGCATCGTCATGATGATGGCCGCCTCCGGCACCATCGGCGCCCTGTTCGGTACGCCTGTGGCGGCCGCACTGGTCTTCACCGGGATGGTCGCAGCGGTGAAGGGCGGAGGCGCGCTCTGGGACAAGCTGTTCCTGCCGCTCGTCTCGGCGGCGGCCGGGTCGCTGACGATGACGTTCCTGGCGCATCCGCACTTCGCGATCCCGATGCCCGCCTACACGACGGTCACCGGGTGGGATGTGCTCGCCGCGCTGGTCATCGGGGTCCTCGCCACCGCGATCGGCCTGGTCGGCGTGTACCTGTTTCCGCTGGTCCACCGCGGCTTCCACGCCCTCCGGCATCCCCTGCTGATCACGGTGCTCGGCGGCGCGGTGCTGGGCGGCCTCGGCGCTCTCGGCGGACCGATCACCCTGTTCAAAGGGCTGACACAGATGAGCGAGCTGGTCACCTCACGGGCCGACTACACGGCGGCTCAGCTGGCGCTCATCCTCGTGGTCAAGCTCGCCGCCCTGCTCGTGGCCGCGGGGTCCGGATTCCGCGGCGGCCGCATCTTCCCGGCCGTGTTCATCGGCGCGGCCGTCGGCACGCTCGCGAACGCGCTGGTTCCGGGTGTGCCCGTGCAGATCGCAGTCGCGGCCGGCGTGTTCGGGCTGACCCTGGCCATCGCGCGCGACGGCTGGATCGCCATCTTCATCGGCGTCGCCGTCACACAGAACCTGCTGATCCTGCCGATCCTGTGCCTGGTCGTGCTTCCGACCTGGCTGATGGTGACGAAGGCGCCGGAGATGCTGATCCGGGAGCCGGCGGTTACGCCGACTTCTCCTCCCGCCGCGGGCGGTGCGGGACGATAGTCGGCGCCGCGTTCTCGAGCACCGCCTCCTTCGTCACGACCACACGGGCCACTTCGGAGCTGGACGGCACCTCGAACATGATCGGGCCGAGCACCTCCTCCATGATGGCGCGGAGGCCACGGGCACCGGTCTTGCGGAGCACCGCGAGATCGGCGATCGCCTCGAGAGCGGCGTGATCGAACTCCAGCTGAACACCATCGAGCTCGAACATGCGCTGGTACTGCCGCACCAGCGCGTTCTTCGGCTCGGTGAGGATCTGCATCAGCGCATCCTGGTCGAGCGGCGTCACCGTCGTCACGACCGGGAGCCGGCCGATGAACTCGGGGATGAGACCGAACTTGTGCAGGTCTTCCGGCAGCACCTCGCTGAAGAGGTTGATGTCGTCACCCTTGGAGTGCAGCGGGGCGCCGAAGCCGATGCCCTTCTTGCCCGCACGCGAGGAGATGATCTCCTCCAGCCCGGCGAACGCGCCGGCCACGATGAACAGCACGTTCGTCGTGTCGATCTGGATGAACTCCTGGTGCGGGTGCTTGCGACCGCCCTGCGGCGGAACCGAGGCGACCGTGCCCTCGAGGATCTTCAGCAGCGCCTGCTGCACGCCCTCGCCGGAGACGTCGCGCGTGATCGACGGGTTCTCCGCCTTGCGGGCGATCTTGTCGACCTCGTCGATGTAGATGATGCCCGTCTCGGCCCGCTTGACGTCGTAGTCGGCGGCCTGGATGAGCTTGAGGAGGATGTTCTCGACGTCTTCTCCGACGTAGCCGGCCTCGGTGAGGGCGGTCGCGTCGGCGACGGCGAACGGCACGTTGAGGCGCCGGGCCAGCGTCTGCGCGAGGTACGTCTTGCCGCAGCCGGTCGGGCCGATCAGCAGGATGTTCGACTTCGCGATCTCGACGTCGTCCATCGTGTCGGCGGCCGTGAGGCTCTGCCGGGCGCGGACGCGCTTGTAGTGGTTGTACACCGCGACGGCCAGAGCGCGCTTGGCTTGCTCCTGGCCGATGACGTACTCCTCCAGGAACCCGAAGATCTCCTTGGGCTTCGGAAGGTCGAACTCGCTCGACGCCTCCTCACCCGCCTCGGCGAGTCGCTCCTCGATGATCTCGTTGCAGAGCTCGACGCACTCGTCGCAGATGTACACGCCAGGACCGGCGATGAGCTGCTGGACCTGCTTCTGGCTCTTGCCACAGAAGGAACACTTGAGCAGATCGGCGCTTTCCCCGATGCGTGCCATCCCTCTCCCCTCCTTCTTCGGGTCTGTTCAGACGAGCCTAACCCGTGCGGACGACAATGATGCGCAGCCCGGCCGTTTTCGTTCACGCGGCGGTTCTGCTCACAGCAGATGACTCCCGCCGGACGCACGAACGGGGTGGCCGCCCGTGAGGACGGCCACCCCGTTGCGGGTGTCGCGGCTTACTTGACCAGCGCCGGAAGCGACTTGCGGCTGGTGAGCACCTGGTCGATCAGGCCGTACTCGAGGGCCTCGGCCGCCGACAGGATCTTGTCGCGGTCGATGTCCTTGTTGACCTGCTCCACCGAGCGGTTGGAGTGCTTCGAGAGCGTCTCCTCCAGCCAGGTGCGCATCCGCATGATCTCGTTGGCCTGGATCTCGATGTCGGACGCCTGCCCCTGTCCGGCCTCGCCGACGGCGGGCTGGTGGATGAGGATGCGGGCGTTCGGCAGCGCCAGACGCTTGCCAGGGGTGCCGGCGGCCGTCAGCACGGCGGCGGCCGATGCGGCCTGGCCGAGCACGACGGTCTGGATCTGCGGGCGGATGTACTGCATCGTGTCGTAGATCGCCGTCATCGCGGTGAACGAGCCACCGGGCGAGTTGATGTACATGACGATGTCGCGGTCCGGGTCCTGGCTCTCGAGCACGAGGAGCTGGGCCATGATGTCGTCGGCGGACGCATCGTCCACCTGCACGCCGAGGAAGATGATGCGGTCCTCGAAGAGCTTCGCGTACGGGTCCTGGCGCTTGTAGCCGTACGCCGTGCGCTCCTCGAAGCTGGGGAGGATGTAGCGGGCGCCGGGCGCCTGAACGCCGCTGAAGGCCTGACCGCCGAGCATGGGGGTGTTCATCGAATTTGTCCTATTCCTATTCAGCGGCCTGCTACTTGGACTCCGGCTCGGTCCCGCCGCCGCCCGAGACGTCGAGGGCCGACTCCCGGATGTGGTCGACGAAGCCGTACTCCAGCGCCTCCTGGGCGGTGAACCAGCGGTCGCGGTCGCCGTCGGCGTTGATCTGCTCGACCGACTTGCCGGTCGCCTCAGCGGTGATCTGAGCGAGGCGGTTCTTCATGTCGATGATGAGCTGAGCCTGGGTCTGGATGTCGCTCGCCGTTCCGCCGAACCCGCCGTGCGGCTGGTGCAGAAGAACGCGTGCGTTCGGGGTGATGTAGCGCTTGCCCTTGGTGCCTGCGGTGAGGAGCAGCTGCCCCATCGACGCGGCCATTCCGATGCCGACCGTGACGATGTCGTTCGGGACGAACTGCATCGTGTCGTAGATGGCCATGCCCGCGGTGATCGAGCCACCCGGGGAGTTGATGTAGAGGTAGATGTCCCGCTTGGGGTCCTCCGCGGCCAGGAGCAGCAGCTTCGCGGCGATCTCGTTCGCGTTCTCGTCCCGGACCTCCGAACCGAGCCAGATGATCCGGTCCTTGAGAAGTCTGTCGAAAACACTGGGCTGGATACCCATATCGGCCATGTTCGCTCCGTTTCCTTTGTCGCTTGGTGTCGAATCTATCGGAGGGCCGAGCGCAATTCGGCGCTGTTCGCCCTCGGCAGAGAGAGCCGGGCGGCCGGGGTCGGATGCGGTGGTCAGTCGTCGTCGAGCGCGGCCGCGTAGGCGGTCACCGAGCGGCTGTACCGCGGCAGGTGCGGGGCGAGGGCGAACAGCGCTTCGCGGAGCGCGTCGGCGGGCATCCCGTCGTCGAAGAGGCAGAGCGCGGCGAACGCGCGGGCGGCGTCGGCGAGGGGATGCTCGGGCTCTGCACCGAGGAAGTCGCGCAGCAGGCCGAGCGCCTCAGCCGGACGATCGAGGTTGCGGAGGGTGCTCGCCAGCTGCACGATCGCCTGCCCCCGGTACGGCTCGGCGAGGCCGTGTGCGAGCGCTGCGCGGTAGAACGGCTCCGCGTCGACCTCGCGGCCGGCGAAGTCGCGGGCGCTCGCCGCCTCGAACAGCGCCTCCGGGTCGTTGGCGGGGCGCTCGGCGACGAGGGCGTCGATCGCGTCGAGCGTCTGCTGTTCGTGCGTGTCGTCCGCGTCGGCCCAGACCGCATCCACCCGCTGTCGCCAGTCGTCCATCCGCACTCCTTCATCCACATGACACAACACGCCGTCTCGCAACAGTACGAGACGGCGTGTCGTGTCAACCAGAGGATGGGCCTACTTGTCGTCGGCCTTCTTCTTGGTGGAGCGCTTCTTGGGCTTCTCCTCGGCGGGAGCCTCCTCAGCCGCGGGGGCCTCGTCGGCCGGAGCCTCGGCGTCGGTGTCGTTGCCGTCGGCGATCGCGGTGAACTCGGCCAGGTCGACCGGCTTGCCGTTGCTGTCGACGACCTTCACCTTGCCGAGGATGATCGCGAGCGCCTTGTTGCGGGCGACCTCGCCGACCATCGACGGGATCTGGCCGTTCTCGCTGAGGATCTTGACGAACTCGTTCGGGTCCATGCCGTACTGCGCGGCACCCTGGACGAGGTACTGGGTGAGCTCGTCCTGGCTGACCTTGACGTCGTTCTCCTGCGCGACCTCGTCGAGGAGGATCTGCGTCTTGAAGGTCTTCTCGCTGGACTCCTTCACCTCGGCGCGGTGGACGTCGTCCTCGAGGCGGTTCTCCTGCTCCAGGTGACGGTGGACCTCGTCCTCGACCAGCTGCTCCGGGACCGGGATCTCGACCAGCTCGAGGAGCTTGTCGACCAGCTGGTCGCGGGCGGCCGTGCCCTGGCCGAACACCTTGGCGCGCTCGACCTGCGTGCGCAGGCTCTGACGCAGCTCGCCGATGGTGTCGAACTCGCTGGCGATCTGGGCGAAGTCGTCGTCGGCCTCGGGGAGCTCGCGCTCCTTGACGGCGTTCAGCGTGACGGTGATCTGCGCGTTCTCACCCTCGTGGTCGCCGCCCATGAGCGGCGCCTCGAACGTGGTGGTCTCGCCGGCGGTCAGGGTGTCGAGGGCCTCGTCGATGCCGTCGATGAGCTCGCCCGAGCCGATCTCGTAGGAGATGTTCGCGGCGGTGTCGACCTCTTCGCCGCCGATGACGGCGACCAGGTCGATCTGCGCGAAGTCACCGGTCTTGGCCGGACGGTCGACGGTGACGAGGGTGCCGAAGCGGCTGCGGAGCCGGTCCAGCTCCTCCTCCACGTCATCCACGCCCACCTCGGCCGCGTCGACCGTGATGGTGATGTCGTCGAAGTCGGGCAGCTTCACCTCGGGGCGCACGTCCACCTCGATGGTGAGGAGCAGGTCGCCCGAGAAGTCCTTCTCGTTCGGCCACTCTGTGATGTCGGCCTCCGGGCGGCCGAGGGGACGAACGTCGTTCTCCTCCACGGCGCGACGGTAGAAGCCGTCGAGACCCTCGTTGACCGCGTGCTCCAGGACGGCGGCCTTGCCGACCCGCTGGTCGATGATGGGCGGCGGCACCTTGCCCTTGCGGAAACCGGGGATGGTCACCTGCTCGGCGATGTGCTCGTACGCGTGCTTGATGGAAGGCTGCAGCTCCTCCGGCGTCACCGAGATGGTGAGCTTGGTGCGGGTGGGGCTGAGCTTCTCGACCGTGGTCTTCACGATGTCTGGGTTCTCCTGAATGATCGAACGATGGTCTTCTCGCAAGGAACGAGGTCCTCGTCGGGGCGACAGGATTCGAACCTGCGACCTCCCGCTCCCAAAGCGGGCGCTCTAGCCAAGCTGAGCTACGCCCCGGCTTGAAGCGGTGCGAAAGACCGTGGGCAAGTCTACTGCACGCGTGCTCCCCCGCGCGTGTACTACGATGGTCGTCGGCCGCCGCGCAGAATCGGGCGGCCACCGTGCCGCACCTGCGGCGCCGGGGATGTAGCTCAATGGTAGAGCCTCAGTCTTCCAAACTGATTACGCGGGTTCGATTCCCGTCATCCCCTCCACTTGAGTACGGCTTCCGATCAGCCATTTCCTTCCATCGTGCCGGACCTAATGAAGCCGGTTGTGCCCCTCCCGTGCCCCTTGTGCACTTCGGACGCCTCCCGACCGGCGTAGGACGCATGGGACGGCCGATGACAAAGGCACCGCGCACCGTAGGCGGCAAGATCCGAGAGCTAGACAGTGGACGCTTCCAGGCCCGATACATGGGGCCGGGCGGCAAGGAGCAGACGGGGCCGCAGACCTTCCACACCCGCAAGGAGGCTCAGACCTTCCTGCACGACATCAACGCCGAGATCCGCAAGGAGACGTGGCGTAACCCGGACCTGGGAGCGGAGACCTTCAACTACTGGGCGGACCGCTATATGCGACTCCAGGAGCAGAAGGTGCGTGCTGGGAAGCGCACGCCCCGGACCGTGGAGGGCTATGCCAGCCTCCTCCGTCGGCACCTGCTCCCGACCTTCGGACACCTGCCCCTGAAGGAGATCACCCCGACCCAGGTGGATCGCTGGCACGGCAAGCTGAAGGTCTCGCGCAAGCAGGCCTATTCGCTGCTCTCTGGCATCATGACGTGGGCCGTCTCCCGGGACCTCATCGGCAAGTCGCCGTGCCGTGTCGAAGATTGCTTCGCCGACGACAGCACGCCGCGCCCGTACAGGTCCGTGGACGACTTCGACACCATCAAGATGCAGCTGCCCGCCGACTTGCAGGTTCCTGAGCGGCCCGGTATGCCTGATCCCCACCGCTAAAGTGATCGACGTGCTGCCCGACTGGAACGTCATGGATCGCGGAACCGCGGGGATTATCGCTCAGTTGGTCCCAGTGCTAATGCTGTCCCTGCTCTTCGAGGCTCGATTGAGGAGTCCAAAGCGTTCCGCTCTCGGACTGTTTCTTGGATTCTTAGGAAACCTGTCCATCGCCGTGGCGGCAATCGTTTTAGAGTTCGGAGTGCTGGGCACGGCTCAACATTCCCATGGATCGCAGGATGCGCGCTGGATGTGGCTGATCCTTGTTGTGTTGTTTGCCGGGGTGTTGTTGCGCTGGGTGGCCACGTCAACGGCAATTAGAGCAGCAGCGTCCAGCGAGTACGTTCGGCAAATTCTCACGGCGGGCCTTGCCTCTTTTGAAGTAGCACGCGATTTCTGGACCGTGCTCTTCCAGGTTGTGGCAGCACCGTCGGAGGTGTTGGCGGTGGGCGTGCGCTCGCTGGGTCAGGGGCTGGTGGCTATTGGCACAAGCGCTGCCTTGGCTTTTCGCGATGTGGCCAGAGGCTTGGTCTCTGCGTTCCACAGTATTGCCGAAGGTCTTAGAGCAGCTTTCCGCCGACGTTGATGGTGACCCACACAGCGCTCCCCACCCTGCTTAGTCACAATGTGTTCTGGTAAATGCTGCGGGGGGCCGCCGATCACGAGCTTCCGGCTCGATACCACGCGTCGCCGCTACAACCGTGAGGCCTCCGTGTCGGAGGACGGCGGGCGTAAATGGCGAGTTGCGCTGTTACTCTCTTAGGCCCAGACTCGCTTCAACCTCATGCTTCGCCCGCGTCGTCCTCTTCCAGGTACACCGACATGTTCGGCATCGATCCGAAGACGGCCTTCGCGCCGGTTTCGCTCGGGAGTGGCAGTTGGGCTAGCCGCTTGGGCGGGAAGGCGAAACCTACTCGGTCAAACTTGCAGTCTTCGATTCGACTTTCGACCAGGTCGATTTGACCCATGTATGGTCTCCCGATTTCGAGGGGCCAGATCTGTCCATAGTCCAAGCGTTGATGAATGATCACGTCACTCGCGGCGACCGCAAGGACAGCGGGGCCATGTAATAGGCAGTTCTTGAAGGAGTGGCCGACGATGTGCCCCCCTTCATGCCTCGCCAGCTCCACGACGTCCACGTCTGCGTCCTCGTGATACACCCGGAATAAGCGAGGAGCGTTGCTTACTCGAAGGCGAATTGCATCGACAACGGCCTCCATCCCGTCAGACGCTTTGAGAGCGACAAGATCGGCAAGCGTAGGCGACTGAGCCTGTAACGCTGTGGCCGCGTCAATCCCCGTCCAGATGAGCCAGCAGCCCTATTCCGGGGACCGGTTGCACTTGCGGGGTGAGCCGACCTTGGCTCGCTTGTTATCGCCTGAGCACGACGGCTGAGTGTCTAGCGCCCGCGCTAGATGCCTCGCGGGCATGGAGAGCCGATTTATTCAGCACCGCACCCGCGCCGGACTGGCTGAAGCGCGCACTCAGGGTCGCGTGGGAGGTCGCCCACGGGCGCTGACGAGCGATAGTGCCGCGTTTGCGGTTCGCCTCTCCAGACGAAGGAAAGTCGGTGCGCGAGATCGCAAGGTTGCTGAAGGTATCCGAGCCGACCGTATACCGATATCTAGCCGCCGCGAGGGCCTGACCAGCGTTGATGCGGGTGGGAGCCTGCCGCCACAATCAGGCCGCGTGGGAACCTTTCCCTTGCTTGGCGTCGTCGAGTCGGGCAAGATCCTTCTGCGCTTCCCTGTCCGTTTGGATCATCTGAATCACAAAGCCCGTTACCTGGACGCATCCGGCGACTGCCCAAATCAGAAGAATGATCGGCACGCTTGCAGCGATCCAGATAGCCCACCACTGAGTGGTTTTGTACAAGGGCGCGAGCACCGACACGACAAGTCCGGTAACGCAAGCACCAACTGCGATGACTGCGACTTGCTTAAACGGCAGTAAGACGCCAGCGATACCACTCCTGGTGAGTTCGATGAGCTGATGGAACTGCGGACTCATCGACGCCAAAAGCATCGCCATGGGCGCGAGAACCAGCGCCGCTACCGCCGCGCCAATCCCGCTGAGGGTGATCATGAAAGTGAACCCGTTGGCCTGTAGCGACGGCACAAGAGCAACAACCAAGCCCAATACGCCTCCGACAAGCAGCCCTGTGATGAAGTCCCACGAAAACAGCAGCGCACCAACCTTGGTGCTCTGCACCCGCTCTTTCCAGGAGCGGGCCGGGCGTTCATTCGGATTCGGCTTCGGCTTCTCCAGCGCTCCCGAGTTCCCGGGACCGACGCTCCGAGCGGTGGCCGTCCGCTGACCCTTCCGCGCGCGTCCCTTTGACACGTCGTCCATACGCGTCATTGTTCTCTCCCTGCTTGGTATTGGCCAGGACTTCCACTAGCGAGGAGGCAGCGACTTCGCCCGATTTAGGGTCTACCGGAATCTCTTCTGACTCCTCTTCCGCGCCCACCTTGGTGCTATATACGGTCTCACGAGCCTCTGACCCTTCGCCGCGAACGCCCTTGTACTCAGCCTCTCCGTACCCTCGCTCGATATGCCCCTCCGTCTCCCGAATGAAAGAGCTATCCGCGTTTAGGCCCGCGTCGTTTCGGGCCTCTAGCTGGATTGCTTCGCTGCGAACGTCCTCCATGATGTCCTTGAGGTTGTGCGCGTCGAAGTAGTGGGGATTCGGCTCGCGGATCCAGAACTTCACGGTTGTGACTTTCGAGACCGACGACTTCCACTCCTCCAACGACATCCGGTTTCGCAAGCCCACGATTTGCCACCGCTGGCCCGGAGCGCTGAGCAGTGCCTCAAACGCGCCGATTAGAGAATTGATCCTGATAATCGAACCGCGCGGCTGCATCGCAGCGGTCAAGGTTTGCAGATCAATTGCGAATGGCGCAGTTAGTCCGCTCGGGATTGCGGTCGGAACGAAGTCTTGCAGGTCGTCGTCCCATATCTCAGCGGTTCCCGCCTCGCCCTGGAAACCGATTCGCCCGGTGAGGTCTCCCTGTCGGCTGCCCGCCTCGGCATGCTCTAGCGAGGTTTGGCCCACAATCCACTCTCGCCCATATCGTGTTGCGCGTCTCCCGGGCGAGATCGCCTCCAAGATGTGTTCTTCGGGCGTCTCCAATAACGTCTGCTGTGCTGGCGGAATGAGACGAAGTGTAAACACCCTCCCCGGGCGCGTGTGCTGCATAGCGAGAGGATAGCGACTGTGCGGTCTACTCCTGCGAAAGGCCGCGCCCTTTCGTGCCCCTTTCGCTTCCGCATGTACACTGGGCACGTCCGGTTCAAAAGAAGTTTTTACTGGTCAGGCCCGAAATCACGGGGCAGCGGAATGGGTCAGTTTCGGTCTTCCAAACTGATTACGCGGGTTCGATTCCCGTCATCCCCTCCACAGCCTGTCACTCACCGTCACATCCACTGGTGCCGCGTCCCCGCATTCAGCGCCACAATGCCCCCATGACGGCACCACCGCCGCCCGGCGACGGGCTCACGGATGCGCAGCGCAGCCTGCGGGCGCAGTTGCTCGCGACCGAGCACTGGGGGCTGCTGGCGTCGCGGAGTACAACGCAGAGCGAGGTGCTGACGCGGATCGCGATCTTCCTGACGCTCGTGTCGGCCGGGCTTGTGACGCTCGGGTTCATCGGGCAGGCGAGCGGGTTCCGCGGGTGGTTCGGGGTGGCGGCGCTCGGGGTGCTGCTCGCGCTCGCGCTGCTCGGGCTGGTCACCGAGGTGCGTGCGTTCAACACGGCCAGTGAGGATCTGATGTACGTGGTGGCCATGAATCGGCTGCGGGCGGCGTACGTGGAGCTCGACCCCGGGCTGGAGCAGTACCTGCTGGCTTCTGCTCACGACGACGAGGACGGAGCGCGGGTCACGTACCACTTCTTCTATCCGCGCGGGCCGAGTCCGGTGCTCGGCAGCTCCATGATGATCATCACCATCGTGGAGGCGATCGTCGTCGGCCTGCTCGTCGGCGGGACGTCGTGGGCGCTCGGCGCGCATCCCGCCGTCGCGGCCGTGCTCGGTGGGATCGTCGCCGTGGCGGTCGTCTTGGTCTCACTGCTCTGGGGCATGCGGACCTACAACAAGGCGTTCCGCGTCTACCGGCCGCTGCGGCCGAGCGACTGATTCACGCGCTCGCGATGTCCGCGAGACATGGCCCTCGAATTGGGTGAGGACATCTCATTTTTGCGGCGCTACTGTGCACGCGTCAGGGGGTTCCGCGTGAGTAAGAAGAAAAGTTCGGCCGGTTTCGTCGCTGCGGCATTCGTGCTCCTGCTCACCGTCGGCGGGATCAGTTCCTGCGTCCAATCGGTCAGTCAGGCCGGCCAGCAGAACGACTCGTACTCGGCGTCGATCGACGACAGTGGCGACACGGGATACAGCGCCGATGACTCTACCGAGACTCCATCGACTGCAGCGAACCCGACCGCCGATTCGCTCCCTCCCGTCACGCAGGCAGATCACGTGGGTGAGACGTCCGAGAAGGCAAGCGCAGAAGTCACAGCGCAGGGCCTTCTTGTCGCGTTCGCGGACACCGCGGGGAACATTCTGCCGAGCGAGATCGGCTGGTCGGTCGTCGGCGAAGAGCCCTTGGTGGGATCGACTCTGCCGGCCGGGTCCACGGTCCGGCTCATCATCTCGCCGCCGCCACCGCCTCCTGCCCCGGCGCCCGCACCCGCACAAGCGCCAGCCCCCGCTCCGGGCGGAGCGACGGCACTGTGCAACGACGGAACCCTGTCCTTCTCCGCTCACCACCAGGGAACGTGTTCCCACCACGGTGGGGTCAGAGAGTGGTACCGCTGACCTGACCGCTATTCGTTGCCGACGTGCTTGTCTGCGGCGTCGCGCGCACCGTCGATCTTGTCGTCGAATTTGCCGCCGGTGACCTTCTTCGCGGCGCCGGCGACGCCGTCGAGGAGTTTGTCGCTGACGTCCTCCGCCTGCTCGGAGCTGAGCGCGTCCTTGACCTTCGGGTCGTTCAGGAACTCCTGCGCCTTCTTGGTGATGTCGTCGAATCCAGCCATGCGGCCATCCAACACCTCAGCGCTGCAGGAAGGCCAGTACCGCCAGCACCCGGCGGTGGTCGTCGCCGGAGTCCTCCAAGCCCAGCTTCTGGAAGATCGAGGTGACGTTCTTCTCTACGGCGCCGACGCCGACGACCATGCGCGCGGCGATCGCGGCGTTCGTCCGGCCCTCGGCCATCAGCTCCAGCACCTCCCGCTCGCGCGGGGTCAGGCGCTCCAGCGGGTCGGTGCGGCGGGTCAGCAGCTCGCGGACCACCTGCGGATCGAGCACCGTTCCGCCCGCGGCGACACGGGTCACCGCATCCCGCAGCTCGTCGAGGGAGGCGATGCGGTCCTTCAGCAGGTAGCCGGTTCCGCCCTCGCCGCCGGCCAGCAGCTCCTGCGCGTACGTCCCCTCGACGTACTGCGACAGCAGCAGGACCGCGATCGACGGATGCTCGCGGCGGATGCGCAGCGCGGCCCGAACGCCCTCGTCGCGGAACGTCGGCGGCATCCGCACATCGAGCACCGCGACATCGGGCATTAGGTCGGGAACGGCCTCCAGCAGCGTGTCCGCGTCGCCGAACGCCCCGACGGTGTCGAAGCCGGCCTCGTCGAACAGCCGGATGAGGCCCTCGCGCAGCAGGACGGAGTCGTCCGCGACGACGACGCGCAACGGGACGGGGCTGGGGTCGCTCGGCACCACCCCAGCCTAGGGCCGCATCCGGTTGACACGACACGCCGTCCCGGCGGGCGGCCGGACGGCGTGTCGTGTCAAGCAGGGGACGGGCGGGCGGTCAGGCGAGCGGGATGCGCGCGCCGATCCGCGTCGGACCGCCCTCCGGGCTGTCGACCACGAGCTCGCCGCGCAGACCGCGCACCCGCTCCTCCAGCCCGCGCAGGCCGTGGCCGTCGACGAGGGAGGCTCCCCCGCGGCCGTTGTCGGTCAGCCAGACGCTCAGCCAGGCGGCGCCCGACGCATCCACCACCCGCTCCAGGAAGAGCCGGCCGGCCTGCGCGCCGGAGTGCTTGGCCAGGTTCGCGGCCAGTTCCGCCAGCACGTAGTAGGCGTTCCGCTCGATCTCCGGGCTGAACCGCTCCCCCGGCTGCAGGGACGACTCCACGGTGACCGGGATGGGGCTGCGCGCGGCGAGCGACTCCGCAGCGGCGACCAGGCCGCGGTCCTGCAGGATGGGCGGGGCGAAGCCGCGCGATAGGGCCCGCAGCTCCTCCAGGGTGTCGCCCGCCTGCTGGCGCGCCTCGGCGAGCAGCGTCGCGGCGGCGTCCGGGTCGTCGGCGAGCTTGCGCTCGGCGGCGGCGATGTCCATCTGCAACCGGATGAGGCGCTGCTGCGGACCGTCGTGCAGGTCGCGCTCCAGCCGGCGCAGGGCCTGATCCTCTGCCGCGACGGCCGCACCGCGCGAGGCGGACAGGTCGGCGACCTCGCGTTGCAGCGCCTCCGACGGCCAGCGACCGAGCACGCCGCGGGCGATGCCCTCGTGCATCAGAGTCAGGCCGCGCGTCACGAACGGCAGGGTCACCGCGAACAGCACGCCGGCGATCAGGTACAGGATGCGGTCGCCGACGGTCGGGTCGAAGGTCGACGTCGTGCGGAACACCGCATCCACCACGGTCTGCGAGAGGAAGAAGCTGCGGTCCCCCTGCGGGATGAACGGCTCCCAGATCCAGCCGGTCAGGCCGCCCAGGGCGACCGACGCCCAGACGATGGTCACCGTCCAGGAGAAGATGCTGACGATCGGGTTGATGATCATGCCGTGCAGCAGGTACAGCCAGTAGTGGCCGTTCGCGAACGGACCGAAGACGGCCCGGAGGAACGTGCGCGGGGTGCCCGGCTTCTCCCAGACCGGGCGCGGGACGGCCGGCCGGCCCGCCCAGTCCAGTCGCGTCAGCTCGACCACGCCGAAGCCGCGGGCCGTGTAGAAGGCGGCGACGATGATGAAGAAGCCGACGTAGATCACGATGGTGCCGACGCCCGTCCAGAACAGCGACATCAGCACGGACAGCCCGACGATCGCGATCGGCATGGTGAGCAGCAGGAAGCCGAGCTCGCGCGGCACCCCGCGCCAGAGCGAGCCGTAGCCCGTGCGGGCGAGGTGGGGCTGGGATGGTGTCACAGCATCCAGCGTGGCAGAAGGTTGGGCGGTGCCGGGCTGCCCGGTGTCCGTCTCTGTGGTCATGACTGGCGTCCTTTCGTGGTCCGCTTCCGGCGGGCGGAGCGGTTCCGATGTCCTTCTTCGAGCCTCGTCGTCCGCGGCTCGCGGCCCCATCCCGGGCGCCGCCGGAACCGTCCGGGGGTTAACCCGAGACGGGCGGATGACAGGGCAGGCTAACTAAGCCGAGCCTTCGCTTCGTTGCGGAATTCGGCGGGCTGAGTAGCGTTATGGCAGGCAGAAGAAAGGACGCCAACCATGACGGACATCGCCGCAACCCAGAGTGTCTCGAACCCGGACGTCGCCGCCGGGGTCGCCCAGTTCCTCACCCCCGTCGTCATCGACCTGACCGCGATCGTGGTCAACGGCAAGCAGGCCCACTGGCACGTGCGCGGAGCCAACTTCATCGGCGTGCACGAGCTGCTGGACACGATCGTGGACCACGCCCAGGAGTGGGCCGACCTCGCCGCGGAGCGCATCGTCGCCCTCGGCCTCCCGGTCGACGCCCGCCTCGGGACCGTCGCCGCCAAGACCACGACCGGCGAGCTCACCGCCGGATTCCGCCCCTCGAACGAGACCATCGCCGAGGTCATCGCACAGCTCGACGCGGCCCTCGCCGGTGTGAACACCGCGGTGCGCGAGCTGGCCGAGCTCGACCAGACCAGCCAGGACGTCGCCATCGAGATCGCCCGCGGACTCGACAAGGACCGCTGGTTCCTGTTCGCGCACATCAGCGAGTAGACCGCGCCGCTTCCGGTGCGAGGGGCCGTCCGCGGATGCGGGCGGCCCCTTCGTCGTTCATCCCTGCGAGATTTGCGCCACATCGCCGTTGGGGCGGCGCCAGAACGCACATTTGGCGCAAATCGTGGCGCCGTCGAGGGGCGGGGAGGGACGGCGCGGTCAGCGGAGGGTGTCGTGCGTGGCGCGGCCGGCGACGAAGGTCGCGGCGACCGGCATGGTGCGGAGGTCGTCGGGCGCAGACGTCAGGGGGTCGCGGTCGAGCACCGCGAGGTCGGCCCGGGCACCCGGCGTGACGGACGAACGCACGGACGCCGCCAGGGCGGCCTCGGGCGGAAGCGACTGCTCGGGATGCCACGGGTCACGCCCGTCGCGGGAGCGGCCGACGGCGGAGGCGATCGCCGCCCAGGGGTCGAGGGGCGCGACGGGCGCATCGGAGCCGAACGCGAGGCGCGCGCCGGCGGCGTGGAGGTCCGCGAGCGGGAAGGCGCGGTCGGTGCGGCCGTGCCAGAGCCGCTCGGCGACATCCCGGTCGTCCATCGCATGCTCGGGTTGCACGCTCGCGGTCACGCCGAGCCGGGCGAAGCGCGGGATGTCGGATGCGTCGATCAGCTGGGCGTGCTCGATCCTGCCGCCCGCGCCGACGGCCTCGAAGGCGTCGAGCGCGCGACGGTTCGCCTCATCGCCGATCGCGTGGACGGCGGGGACCAGCCCGTGGTCGACGGCGAACCGCATCCGCTCGACCAGTTCGCTCGGTGCGAGGTTGGCGACGCCGTGGCCGCCGTCCGGGTAGGCATGCGTGCACAGCGCGGTGCGGGTGTTCAGGGAGCCGTCGGAGATCACCTTGTACGGGCCGACGGTGAGCAGGCCCCCGGTGCCCTCCACCACGTCCCCCGTTCGCAACCCGAGACCCGCGGCGCGGTCGAGGTGGTCGCCGTAGATGCCGAACTCGACCAGCAGCCCGGGAGCGCCGTCGGCGATGCGCCGCCGCCACACGTCGAGATTCCAGCCGTACTCGAGGTCGACGATGCCGACCACTCCGCGGGTCGCGGCGACCCGGGCGGCGTCGGCCGCCCAGCGGTCGAGGGTCGCGTCGTCCGCGGCAGTGAGCAGGCTGGTCACGGCGAAGCTGGCGTCCTCCCGCAGCACGGCGTCCGGCGTGCCGGGTGCGAACCGGGCGGCGGCGGCGGTGTTCAGCCAGGAGCAGTGCAGGTCGCCGGCGATCAGGACGACCGGACGGTCGCCGGCGGCGGCGTCCAGCAGTTCGCGTGTCGGGAGGTCCGGCCACAGCGCATCATGGAAGCCGAAGCCCACGAGCACGTCGTCCGGCGAGTCCGCCGGTGACGCCTCGGCGCGGGCCCGCACCAGCGCGGCGGCCTCGGCGGCAGACCCGGCGCGGGACACATCCAACCGGCGCGCGGTCTGCGCCCACTGCGTGAAGTGCACGTGCTGATCCCACAGTCCCGGCACCAGCCAGCGGCCGTCGAGCGGGATGCGCTCCCCCGCCGCCACGCCCGTCGCCGATCCGGTCGGCTCGACCGACGCGATCCGTCCGCCGTCGATCACAACGTCCACGAGCCCGTCGCGTCCGGGCAGCCGCGCCCCGGCGAGCAGCAGCGTCATCGCGCGGCGCGCCGCCGGTCGTGCACGATCTGCATCTCGCGCAGCAGGCCGGCGCTCGCGTACGGTCCGTCGCCCCCGAGCTCGCCGAGGATCGCGTCGACGATGTGGTCCGGACGGTTCTGGCTCATCTTCTGCTTGGCGACGACGCGGGTCGGCGTCAGGCGCAGGCCGACCGTGCCCGAGACGATGCGCTCGGCGTATTGCGCGTCGGCCGGGGTGCCGCGCATGCGGCGCGGCTCGGGCAGCTCGCCTTCGAAGTGGTCGACCAGCCGGGCCAGGACCTCGAGGTTCTCCTCGTCGCTCAGCAGCTCCGGAACGCCCGAGAAGTGCGCCGCGATGAAGTTCCAGGTGGGAACGGCCGGCTTCTCGTCGTACCAGCCGGACGAGATGTACCCGTGCGGCCCTTGGACGATCACCAGCAGTTCGTGCTCCCCCAGCTCGTGCAGCTGCTCGTCCGGCCGGCCGACGTGGCTGAGCAGCGTGAGCTCCTCCCGCGTCTCGTCGAGGATGACCGGGTAGTGGGAGGCGACGAGCCCGTTCGACGTGCTGCTCACGAACGTCGCCCACGGGTTCTCGCGCACGAGCCGCTTCAGCTCGGCCGGATCGGTGAGCGTGAAGCTCGGATTCTGTCGCACGGGCCCTCCTACGCCTGATCCACCGGGCACCAGTACAGCTTGCGGCCGCCCAGCTCCTCCATGAGGATGTGCGTGCCGCAGATCCGGCACGGCAACCCCTCGCGCTTGTAGACCCAGTGACGGTCGTCGCGGTTCGCCATCGCCCGACGGTAGGACTGCTCGTCGAGGTCGTCCATCGTCATCATCTGGCCCGTCTCGACGCCGATGCGGAGCAGGTGCACCCAGTCGCGCCAGAGAGCGCGGACGGTCTCCTCCGGCACCTGCTTGCCCGGCGTGTGCGGGTTCTGCCTCGCGCGGAACAGCAGTTCGGCGCGGTACACGTTGCCGATGCCGCTCACCACGCTCTGGTCCATGAGCAGGAGGGCGATGGCGGTCGGCTTGCGGCGCACGATCGAGACGAAGCGGTCCTCCGCCTCCTGACTGTCGTCGACTTGGGGATCGGGCCCCAGCTTCGCGATCACCGCATCGACCTGCGCCGGGTCGAGCACCTCGCAGGCCGTCGGCCCGCGGAGGTCGGCGACCGCCGTGTCGGTCAGCAGCCGGACGCGCACCTGGCCGATCGGCTCGGGCGGGAAGGACGTGATCTCGGCCTCCACCTTCTCGGACTCGGCCATGCGCAGCCGGGTGCGCCGGGGCGCACCGATCGAGTGGAGCGAGTTCTCGCCGGCGGAGTCGAGGATCGGATCAGCACCGTCGAGGTCGGTGCCCCGCTGGTTGGTCTGACCCATCCGGCCGTTCGCGCTCGCGATCGTCGGGTCGATGCTGATGTCGCCCGCGAAGTCCCACGCACCGTAGAGGCCGAGGTGCACGCGCAGCCAGAGCCCGTTGTCGAATTCGAGGAACATCTGCTTGCCGACGGCCCGCGCGTCGGTCATCACGCGACCGTCGATGCGCGTCGCATCCGCGGCGAACCGCCCCTGCGGCGACGAGACGGAGACGCGGTGGCCGACGAAGTTGACCGCGAACTGCCGGGCGATGCGATGGACGGAGTGACCTTCGGGCATCAGCGGTCCACGTGCTTGCCCGCGATGTCGCCGGTGGCCTCGTACTCCGCCAGCTGGGCGATGCGGCGGACGTGGCGCTCCTCGAACGAGAACGGCTCGGCGATGAAGGTGTCGATGAAGGCGGTGGCCTCCTCCACCGTGTGCTGCCGTGCCCCGATCGCGATGACATTGGCGTCGTTGTGCTGGCGGGCGAGCAGCGCGGTGGACTCGCTCCAGACCAGGGCGGCGCGCGCCCCGCGGACCTTGTTGGCGGCGATCTGCTCGCCGTTCCCGGAGCCGCCGAACACCACGCCGAGCGCCTCCACACCGGCCTGCTGGTCGCGCACGACGGCGGCGGCCGCATTGATGCAGAACGCCGGGTAGTCGTCGATCGGGTCGTACTCGACCGGTCCGTGGTCGACCACCTCGTGACCGGCAGCGGTCAGATGCTCCTGCAGGTGCCTGCTGAAGTCGAGTCCGGCGTGATCGGTGGCGATGTGGATGCGCATATCCACAGTCTAGGGACGGCCACCGACGGCGTCGGAACCGGTGGCTAAGGTGGACGGGTGGACACGATCCACCCGTCCGATCCCTCGAAGGAGTCAGCGTTGCCCGGAGAAAACCTCACCCGCATCGAAGCACAGGAGCGCGCGTCGCTCGTCCGCACCCACAGCTACGACGTCAGCCTCGACCTGACGACCGGGCCGGAGACCTTCCTCAGCACCACCACGGTGCGGTTCTCGGCCGCCGCGGGTGCGTCGACCTTCATCGACGCGATCACGCGGACGGTGCACAGCGTGACGCTGAACGGTGCAGAGCTCGACCCGGCGGCCGTGAGCGACGGGGTGCGCATCCAGCTCGACGGCCTCCAGGAGGAGAACGAGCTGACCGTCGTCGCCGACGCGATCTACACCAACACCGGTGAGGGCCTGCACCGCTTCGTCGACCCGGTCGACGGCGAGGTGTACCTCTACAGCCAGTTCGAGGTGCCGGACTCGCGCCGCATGTTCGCGGTCTTCGAGCAGCCGGATCTGAAGGCGCAGTTCACCTTCACCGTCACCGCTCCCGCCCACTGGGCCGTCGTCAGCAACTCCCCCACCCCCGAGCCGCAGGACGCGGGCGACGATAAGAAGGTCTGGTCGTTCGCGCCGACCCCGGTCATCTCCTCCTACATCACCGCGCTCGTCGCCGGCCCGTACCAGTCGGTGCACAGCGAGCTCACCAGCCGCGACGGCCGCACCATCCCGCTGGGCGTCTACACGCGCACGAGCCTGGCCGAGTTCCTCGACGCCGACTACATCTTCGACAAGACCCGCGAGGGCTTCGCCTTCTACGAGGAGCGGTTCGACTACGCGTACCCGTTCGAGAAGTACGACCAGCTGTTCGTCCCCGAGTTCAACGCCGGGGCGATGGAGAACGCCGGAGCCGTCACGTTCACCGAGACGTACGTCTTCCGCTCGAAGGTCACCGACGCCATCAAGGAGCGCCGGGTCGTCACCATCCTCCACGAGCTCGCCCACATGTGGTTCGGCGATCTGGTCACCATGAAGTGGTGGAACGACCTCTGGCTGAACGAGTCGTTCGCCGAGTACGCCTCCACCCTCGCAACGGCCGAGGCGACGGAGTGGACCGAGGCGTGGACCACGTTCGCGGCCATGGAGAAGAGCTGGGCGTACCGCCAGGACCAGCTGCCATCGACCCACCCGATCGTCGCGACGATCAACGACCTGGAGGACGTGCAGGTCAACTTCGACGGCATCACCTACGCGAAGGGCGCCTCCGTCCTGAAGCAGCTCGTCGCCTGGGTCGGGCAGGACGACTTCCTCGCCGGCGTCGCGCAGTACTTCAAGAAGCACGCGCACGGCAACACCGAGCTGAAGGACCTCCTGGTCGAGCTCGAGGCCACCAGCGGGCGCGACCTCACCGACTGGTCGACGAAGTGGCTCGAGACCGCCGGCGTCAACACGCTGCGCCCCGAGCTGACGGTGGATGCGGACGGCACGATCACCTCGTTCGCCGTGCTGCAGTCGGCGGCCCCGGACTACCCCACCATCCGCCCGCACCGCCTCGCGATCGGCCTCTACAACCTGCGCGACGCCGGCGACGGGAAGCAGAGCCTGGTCCGCGACGAGCGCTTCGAGCTCGACGTCGACGGCGAGCGCACCGAGGTCGCCGACCTGGTCGGCACCCGCCGCCCCGACCTCGTGCTCATCAACGACGACGACCTCGCCTACGCGAAGATCCGTCTCGACGAGGAGTCGCTGGCGGTCGCGATCGAGCACCTCTCCGACATCGAGAGCCCGCTCGCCCGCTCCCTGGTCTGGGGCGCGGTGTGGGATGCGACCCGCGACGCCGAGACGAGCGCGAGCGACTACGTGCGCCTGGTGCTCGGCAACATCGCCTCCGAGACCGAGTCGACGACCATCCGCACCACGCTCAACCAGCTGGTGCTCGCCGCTACCGCGTACGTCGCCCCGGAGCGTCAGCAGCAGACGGCTCAGGATGCGGCCTCCGCGCTGTGGGAGCTGGCGAAGGGCGCAGAGGCCGGAAGCGACGCGCAGTTCCAGTTCGTGAAGTTCTTCGCCGCGCTCGCCTCCACCGACGAGCAGCTCGCCACGGTCGCGGCGCTGCGCGACGGCTCCGTGACGCTCGAGGGTCTCACCATCGACACCGACCTGTCGTGGGAGCTGCTGATCTCCCTCGTCGCGGGTGGAGCGGCCGGCACGGCCGAGATCGATGCGGCCCTCGCCGCGGACAACACCGCGAACGGCGGCCAGTTCGCCGCGCAGGCCCGGGCCAGCATCCCGACGCTCGAGGGCAAGCAGGCGGCCTGGGACTCGGTCTTCGGCTCGGACAGCCTGCCCAACACCATCGTCCGGTACACCGGCATCGGCTTCCAGCGCGCGAAGGACAAGAGCGTGCTCGCCCAGTTCGTCGAGCCGTACTTCGCCGCCCTGCAGCAGATCTGGACGTCGCGCACCTACAAGATCGCGGAGTACCTGGTCGAGGGCATGTATCCGGCGCCGCTGGCGAACGAGGCCCTGCGCGACGCCACCCGGACCTGGCTCGACGCCAACCCGGAGCCCGCCGCCCTCCGCCGCATGGTCGTGGAGAACCTCGCGGGTGTCGAGCGCGCACTCGCGGCTCAGAAGCGGGATGCGCAGTAGCGAACGGCGGAACACGAGGGGCCTCACCGCGGTGGGGCCCCTCGTGTCATGCCGGGGCCGACCCGCCGTCGTACCGCGGGACGATGACGGAGCCGCCCGCCGCCCCTAGTCTCGGAGTCATGATCCAGCTCGATCACCTCACCAAACGCTTCGGCGCCAAGACCGCCGTCGACGACATCTCCGTGACCATCCAGCCCGGCAAAGTGACGGGCTTCCTCGGCCCGAACGGCGCGGGCAAGTCGACCACCATGCGCATGATCATGGGACTCGACCGCCCGACCCGCGGACAAGCCCTCATCAACGGCAAGCGCTACGCCGAGTTCCGGTCGCCGCTCACCGAGGTGGGCGCCCTGCTCGACGCCAAGGCGATCCACACCGGCCGCACCGCCTACGCGCACCTGCTGTCGCTTGCGGCCACCCACGGCATCCCGAAGTCCCGCGTCCACGAAGTCATCGGCATGACCGGCCTCGAGTCGGTCGCCGGCAAGCGCGTCGGCGGCTTCTCGCTCGGGATGGGCCAGCGGCTCGGCATCGCCGCGGCCATGCTCGGCGACCCGGCGACGCTCATCCTCGACGAGCCGGTCAACGGGCTCGACCCGGAGGGTGTGCTCTGGGTCCGGCAGTTCGCGCGCCACCTGGCCTCGCAGGGCCGCACGGTGTTCCTCTCGTCGCACCTGATGAGCGAGATGGCGCAGACCGCCGACCACATCGTGGTGCTGGGCCGCGGCCGCGTGCTCGCGGACGCCCCCGTGGACAGCATCCTCGCCGCCGCCACCCGCCACGCGGTCCGGGTGCGGACGCCCCAGCCCGAGCAGCTCGCACGAGCCGTCGCCGGCGCGGACGTCGCCGTCACCGGCGTCGAGGCGCAGCTGCTGGAGATCACCGGGCTCACCGCAGCGCAGATCGGCGAGACCGCCGCGCGCGACGGGATCGTGCTCCATGAGCTGACCCCGATCAGCGCATCCCTCGAGGAGGCCTACCTCGAGCTCACCCAGGACGACGTCGAGTACCGCACGGAGGTCAGCCGATGAGCACCGCCACATCCCCCGCCAGCCCGCTCACCCACCCGCACACCTCGCTCGGGCGGCTCAGCTTCCCGCGCGTCATCCGGTCCGAGTGGATCAAGCTCCGCACCCTCCGCTCGACCTTCTGGACGCTGATCAGCGCCGTCGTGCTCGTGGTCGGCATCGCCGCCCTCGTCGCCGTCGCGATCCCGGACAAGTCGGTGCTCGTGGGTCAGGTGCCCGCCGGTCAGCGTGCCGCCATCGAGGCGCAGAGCTCGGCCTTCGCCACCTCGGCTGCAACCGCCGGTCTGACGTTCGCCTCGCTCGTGATCGCCGTCCTCGGCGTCCTCGTCATCAGCGGCGAGTTCTCCACCGGCCAGATCCGCTCGTCGTTCACCGCCGTTCCGCGCCGCTTCCCGGTGTTCGCGGCGAAGACGCTCGTGCTGTTCGTCGTCGCCTTCCTCGTCGGCCTCGTCTCCTCCGCCGCATCGTGGGCGGTCGCCATCCCGATCCTCAACGGCAAGGGATACGCGGGCGACCTGCTGTCGTCCGACACCCTGTGGGCGATCCTCGGCGCGGGCGCCTACCTCGGGCTCGTCGCGGTCTTCGCGCTCGGCGTCGGCGCCATCCTGAAGTCGACCGCCGGCGGCATCGCCGGCGCCCTCGGCGTTCTGCTCGTGCTCCCGATCATCGCCAGCCTGATCAGCGGCCTGACCCGCACCCAGTGGGTGGCCGACGCGCAGCACTACCTCATCAGCAACGCCGGTCAGGGCCTCGCCGGCGTCGCCAACGGCGACATCGAGCCGTGGGCGAACGTCGTGACGGTGCTCGTCTGGGCCGCCGTCGCCTTCGTCGGCGGCGCCCTGCTGCTGCAGCGCAGGGACGCCTGACCCCCGACGTGACCGCGGAGGCGACCACCACGCAGACCCCGGGCGGACTCGAACTGCCGAGACCGCCCGGGGTCGTCCGTCGTTTCCTGGGGGCGCATCCGCTCGCCGTCGACATCTTCGTCGCGGCGTTCTACCTGATCCCCTCGGTCATCGGGGCGCTGGTCGCCTCGGCCGTCGACCCGACGCCGCAGGAGCTCATCCACCTCGTCCTGTCGGCAGTGGCCGGTGCCGCGCTCCTGGCCCGGCGCCAGCAGCCGGCCGTGGTCTTCGCGATCGCGACCGTGCTGCTCGGCACCAGCGTCTTCCTGGGTCGCGACATGGATGTGGTGCCCACCCTGTTCGCGCTGTACGCGCTGGCGGTCTACCGCTCCATCCGCTCGGCGTGGGTGGCCTTCGCCGTGACCTCCGCCGTCACCGTCTCCACACTCGTCGTGGAGGTGCTGCTCGCTCAGGCGAAGGCGTTCACGCCGCTCGAGACGGCGGCCGTGCCCTCCGGCATCCTCGTGCTGTCGTTCAGCGTCGTCGCGGTGCTGATCGGGAGCAATGTCGGAAACCGGCGCCGGTACCTGAACGCCCTCATCGACCGCGCCCGCCAGCTCGCGCGGGAGCGCGACCAGCAGGCCGAGATCGCCGCTGCGGCCGAGCGCAGCCGGATCGCCCGCGAGATGCACGACATCGTGTCGCACAGTCTCACGGTGATGATCACCCTCGCCGACGGCTCTGCACGGATGGCGGAGGCGGCGGCCGACAGACCCGACCAGGCCGAGCGGTCGGCACAGGCCATGCGCCTCGTCGCCGAGACCGGGCGCGGCGCCCTGGCCGACATGCGCAGACTCCTCGGCGTGCTGCGCGACGGCGAGGACGGCAGTGCCGCCCGCGAGCCGCAGCCGGGCGTGGGCGAGATCGGCGAGCTGATCGAGACGTTCCGCGCGGCCGGCCTCCCCGTCCGGATCACGATCACCGGCCTCCCGCCGGACGACGTCGGACAGCAGCTCACCATCTTCCGCGTCGTGCAGGAGGGACTCACCAACGCGCTCCGCTACGCCGCCTCGGCGACCGCCGTTCGCGTCGTCATCGTCTTCGGGCCGGGAACCGTCATCGTGACGATCGACGACGACGCCGCGCTGCATCCCTCGGCCGGGCACGGGTCCGGCCGGGGACTGATCGGCCTGCGCGAGCGCGTCGGGCTGTACGGGGGCACGCTGGAGGCCGGGCCGCGCCCGGGCGGCGGGTGGAGGGTGCGCGCGGTGTTCGACGCGGTGCGCGCGGCTGCGCCGGAATCCACCGCGTCGCCGACCGCTGAGACCCCGCCGGCCCCATCCGATCCGAAGACGCCACCGACGCCGGCACCCTCGACCACGACCACGACCAAGGAGAACCCGTGACCGACGCCCCCATCCGCATCCTGCTCGTCGACGACCAGCAGCTGGTCCGCATGGGCTTCCGGATGGTGCTGGAGGCCGAACCGGACCTGGTCGTCGTCGGCGAGGCGCCCGACGGCGCGGAGGCTGTCCGGCTGACCGCTCAGGTGCGCCCGGATGTCGTGCTGATGGACGTGCGGATGCCGGTGCTCGACGGCATCGAGGCGACCCGGCGCATCGTCGAGACGGACCCGGGCGCGCGGATCATCATCCTGACCACGTTCGACCTCGACGAGTACGCCTTCGGGGGGCTGCGCGCCGGCGCGAGCGGCTTCCTCCTGAAGGATGCGCGGCCCGACGAGCTGATCGGCGCGGTGCGCGCGGTGGCCGCGGGCGACGCCGCCGTCTCGGGCCGGGTCACCCGGGCGATGCTGGAGATGTTCGCCGACCGGCTCCCTGCCGGGTCGTCGCGCACCCCGGCCGGACACGACCCTGCGGCGGCGCTGACCCCGCGGGAGCGCGAGATCCTGCTGGCCATCGGCGAAGGACTCAGCAACGGCGAAATCGGCGCGCGCTTCTACCTGACGGAGTCGACGGTGAAGACGCACGTCGGCCGCGTGCTGTCGAAGCTGCAGTTGCGCGACCGCGTGCACGCGGTGATCTTCGCCTACGAGCACGGGCTGCTGGAGCGATGACCCGCCGCGCCCGCGGTTCCAGCGACCGCCAAGCCGCGGCTCGGTAGGCTCGACGGGGTATGGGAATCCTGAAATCAGACTTCTGGACCGACCTCGGGACGTGGTCGGTCGACGCCGGCTGGAAGCTCGTCAGCGCGGTGTGCATCATCGGCGGCGCGCTGCTGCTCAGCTGGATCCTGCGCGTCGTCATCCGCAAGGTGGTCGCCCGCATCGTCAGCGGCGTCAAGAAGGGCCAGAACGTCAGCGACACGCAGGCGCTGGTGGCATCGCCGCTGGCCGCCGTCCGCGTCGTGCAGCGCACCAGGACGCTCGGCTCCGTGCTGACGAACATCGTCAACGTGACGATCGGCATCATCGCGATCATCCTCATCCTCAACGTGTTCGTGCCCAACGCGCTCGGGTCGTTCGCCCTGCTCACGGCCGCGATCGGAGCCGGGCTCGGTTTCGGCGCGCAGAACATCGTCAAGGATGTGCTCAACGGGCTGTTCATGGTCATGGAGGACCAGCTCGGCGTCGGCGATGTCGTCGACCTCGGCTCCGCCACCGGCGTCGTCGAAGCGGTCGGCATCCGCGTCACCCAGGTGCGCGACGTGAACGGGACGCTGTGGTTCGTGCGCAACGGCGAGATCGTGCGCGTCGGGAACATGTCGCAGGGCTGGGCGCGCGTGATCATCGACCTGGCCGTGCCCTACGACGTCGACGTCGAGGCGGTCGAGGCCACGATGATGGAGACCGCGACGGCGCTGGCGACCAGCACCAAGTGGCGCTCGCGCATCCTCGAGAAGCCGGAGCTGTGGGGCATCGAGTCCATCTCGGCCGACGCCGTCGTCATCCGTATCGTGCTGAAGACCCGCACCACCGCGAAGGACGATGTGTCGCGGGAGCTGCGGACGCAGCTCAAGCGCGCCCTGGACGAGATGGGCGTGAAGCTCCCGTCGCTCTCGGCCGTCGTGCTCAGCGGGTTCGACAGCGCCGCGAGCGTCATGGGCGCGAAGCCCCCGCGCACCCGGCCGAGCCCGATCGTCACGCCGGAGCCGCCGTTGAAGGGCCGCAAGGCGCGCGCCGCCGCGAAGCGCCAGGCCACGGCGGGGCGGCCGGCCACAGCGGGGCGGCCGGTCGACCCTGGCGCGATCCGGATCACGCCGGCGGTCGGGGGCACCGCGTCGGCTCGGACGGCGGCGGAGAAGTCCGCGACCGCGAAGCCGACGGCGGAGAAGCCCGCGACCGCGAAGCCCGAGGCGCCGAAGCCCGCGACGGACAAGCCGGCGGCGGACAAGCCCGCCACATCGCCGGTGAAGACCGACAAGCCCGCCGCGCGCAAGCCCGCGTCGACGAAACCCGATGGCGATCACGCGCCCGGCGATGGCGCCGACCCGGACGGAGTGTCGCGGTGAGCATCCCCGTCGGCCCGCAGCCGAGCTTCTACGACCAGATCGGCGGGCACGAGACGTTCGTCCGGCTGGTGGACGCGTTCTACCGCGATGTCGCGGACGACCCGGTGCTGCGCCCGATGTACCCGGAAGAGGACCTGGGTCCCGCCAAGGAGCGGCTGACGCTGTTCCTGGAGCAGTACTGGGGCGGCCCGACGACGTACAGCGAGCAGCGCGGGCACCCCCGCCTGCGGATGCGGCACAACCCCTTCAAGGTCAACCCGGACGCCCGCGACCGCTGGCTGGCGCACATGCGCACCGCCGTCGACGAGCTCGGGCTGCCGCCGCTGCAGGAGGAGACGCTCTGGAACTACCTGGAGCGTGCCGCGTTCGCTATGGTCAACACATTCGAGGAGTAGCCCTCCTCCCGCCATCCCGGTGCCGAAGGAGACACGGATGACCTACGAACCCGACGCGATCGTCGTCGGCGCGGGCCTCGCGGGCCTGGTCGCCGCATCCGAACTGCTGGATGCCGGCCGCCGCGTCACGATCGTCGAGCAGGAGCCATCGGCGTCGTTCGGCGGCCAGGCGTGGTGGTCGTTCGGCGGCCTGTTCCTCATCGACTCCCCCGAGCAGCGCAGGATGGGCGTGCACGACTCCCTCGCGCTCGCCCGCGACGACTGGTTCGGGACGGCCGGGTTCGACCGCGACGAGGACCACTGGCCGCGGCAGTGGGCGGAGGCCTACCTGCAGTTCGCGGCCGGCGAGAAGCGCGCGTGGCTGCACGAGAAGGGCGTCCGCTTCTTCCCCGTCGTCGGCTGGGCCGAGCGCGGCGACGGAACGGCCGGCGGTCACGGCAACTCGGTCCCCCGCTTCCACATCACGTGGGGCACCGGACCGGGAGTGGTCGAGCCCTTCGCTCGACGGGTGCAGTCGGCCGCGGCGAACGGACGCGCGGCGATCCGCAACCGCCACCGGGTCGACGAGCTGATCGTGGAGGACGGCCGCGTCACCGGTGTGCGGGGGGCCGTCCTCGCGCCGGACGGCGCCGAGCGCGGGGCGCCGAGCAACCGGGACGTGGTCGGCGACTTCGAGCTGCGGGCGCCGGTCGTCATCGTCGCCTCCGGCGGGATCGGCGGCAACCACGACCTCGTCCGCGCGGCCTGGCCCGCCCGGCTGGGCGAGCCTCCCGCCTCCATGCTCTCGGGCGTCCCGGCCCACGTGGACGGACGGATGCTCGGGATCGCCGAGACCGCCGGTGCGCACCTGATCAACGGCGACCGGATGTGGCACTACACCGAGGGCATCCAGAACTGGGACCCGATCTGGGCGCGGCACGGCATCCGCATCCTTCCCGGCCCGTCGTCGCTGTGGCTCGACGCGCGCGGCGAGCGGCTGCCCTCGCCGCTCTATCCGGGGTTCGACACGCTCGGGACGCTGGAGCACCTGCGGCGGACGGGGTCCGACTACAGCTGGTTCGTGTTGACGCAGAAGATCATCGAGAAGGAGTTCGCGCTGTCCGGCAGCGAGCAGAACCCGGACCTGACCGGGAAGGACGTGCGGCTGCTCGCCAAGCGCGTCACCCCGGGCGCGCCGGGGCCGGTGGAGGCGTTCAAGGAGAAGGGCGCCGACTTCGTGGTCGCGGACACGCTCGACGAGCTGCTCGCCGGGATGCAGCGCATCGCCGACGTCCCGCTCGACACCGAGCTGGTCGCGCGGCACGTGCACGAACGCGACAGGCAGCTGGACAACGAGTTCGGCAAGGACCTGCAGCTCGCCGCGATCCGGGCGGCGCGCCGCTACCGGGGCGACCGCCTCATCCGCGTCGCATCGCCGCACAAGCTGCTCGACCCGGCGGCCGGACCCCTCATCGCGGTCAAGCTGCACATCCTCACCCGGAAAAGCCTCGGCGGGATCGAGACCGACCTCGACGGACGGGTGCTGTCGGCCGACGGGTCCGTGGTGCCCGGGCTGTACGCGGTCGGCGAGGCGAGCGGCTTCGGCGGCGGCGGGATGCACGGCTACCGGGCGCTGGAGGGCACGTTCCTCGGCGGCTGCCTCTTCTCGGGCCGTCAGGCCGGTCGCGCTGCCGCCCGCGCCTAGCCCCGCCGTCGAGTCCGCGATCTTTGCACGCTGAACGGCCTTCGAGCGTGCAAAGATCGCGGACTCGACGGTGGGCTGCAGGAGCTGTGAGCTGGTTAGCGGCGGAGGGTCCAGGCCTGGCGGCGGACGAGGGTGTGGCCGCGGCGCGTCGTGAGGCGCGTCCAGCGGCCCGTCTCGTGGATGGTGACGGTGTCGTCGTCGCCGACGAAGCCGAGGCTGTCCGCGGCGAACGCCGCACCGGCGGGGATGTACTCCAGGTCGTCGATCGGACGCCCCCACACCTCGGCACGCACGCGCTGCACCAGCTGCTCCCCCGTGCCGGTCGGCACGGCCTCCGCGACCTCGGCGACACCGGCCTTCGCCGTCGACTGCAGCAGCGCCGAGGACGTCTCGCCGACCTTCTGCCACCCGCCGCGCGGCGGCGAGATGCCCGCCCAGGTGACCGTCGAGACCTCGAGCGGCAGACGGATCTCGATCGGCGCACCGGCCGTGCCCTCGCCCTCGGCTGCCTCGGCGGCCTCGGCGCCCTCGCGCACCCGCGCCACCCGGTCGAGCAGCGAGCGGATGGGGACGACGACGTCGAACTCCACCTCTTCGCCCGTCGCGAAGGTGCGCAGGCCCAGCACGGTGGGCGTCTCGTCCATCAGACCGCGCGGATAGAGGATCGCCGTGTAGACGGCCAGGACCCCCGATCCGGCGATCAGGCGCACGGAGCCCTCCTCGACGCGGGCCGCCCGCGACAGATAGGTCTGCAGATCGGCGACGGCGAGGAGATCGACTAGAGAAAACGACTGGCTCATCGGATGTCTAAACTACCAACACACCACCGACTTGGAGGCACCGTGACCGAGCCCCTGGCTTCTCTACTGACCGCGCTCGATCTCACCGACACCGGCGCCCGCACCAGTGAGGACATCTTCACCGGCCCGTCGCAGTGGATGCCGCTGGGCCGCGTGTTCGGCGGCCAGGTGCTCGCGCAGTCCATCATTGCGGCCACCCGAACGGTCGATGACGACCGCAGCATCCACTCGATGCACGGGTATTTCCTGCGTCCGGGCGACGTGAACTTCCCGATCACGTTCTCGGTCGACCGCATCCACGACGGGCGGTCCTTCTCGACCCGGCGCACGCAGGCGTACCAGAACGGCCTCCCCATCCTGTCGATGATCGCGTCGTACCAGACCGAGGACGAGGGCATCGAGCACCAGGATGCGATGCCCGAGGGCCTGCCGGAGCCGGAGAGCCTGCCGTCGACCGCCACCTCGCTGGAGGATGTGCGGCATCCCGTCGCGCAGTACTGGGCCAGCCAGCGCCCGTTCGACATGCGGCACGTCACCTCGCCGGTCTACCTGTCGGTCGAGGGCGACCGGGTCGCGCACCAGGCGGTCTGGTTCCGCACGATCGGCGACATGCCGGACGACCCTGCACTGCACCGCGCCGCGCTCGCCTACGCGAGCGACTACACGATCATGGAGTCGATCATGCGTCGGCACGGCATCGCCTGGGCGACCCCGGGGCTCAAAGCGGCGAGCCTCGACCACGCGATGTGGTGGCACCGGCCGGCGCGGGTGGACGAGTGGCTGCTGTACGTACAGGAGTCGCCCACCGCCGGCGGGGGGCGCGGGCTGTCGCTCGGACGCATCTTCTCGCGCGACGGGCGCCTCGTGGCGAGCGTTGCACAGGAGGCGACCATCCGGCTGCCCCACGCCGACTGAGCCCGCCCGTATGGCGGGCTCAGCGGCTTCAGTCGAACGTGCTGCGCAGCAGGACCGTCCCGCCCGCCGCGCGGATGTCGACCGCGGCGATGTCGGCGATCGGGATGCTCGTGGTCGCGACCGGGGTTGCGACGGTCCCCTCCTCGGCCGTCCAGGTCGAGATCTCGTGCTGCGCGCCCGAGCGGTCGGTGACGACCATCGCGTACGTCCAGGCGTGGCCGCCCTCGTCCCCCGCGAGACGGGCGTAACGGCAGTCGGAGTCGATGCGCGTGCCCCAGGGTTCGGACGTCAGCCGGAGGTCGGCGGTGAGCGGGCTCGGCTCGACCTGCTTCATGACGACGGACGCGGTGGGCGCGGAGGCGGGCTGCAGGATCGCGGGAAGGGCGAAGGCGGCGAAACCCACCACGATCGCCGCCGCCGCGGCCGACAGTCCGGCGACCAGCCAGCGGGCGCGGACGCGGCGACGGCGCGCCCGGTGCAGCAGCGAAGGGAGCACGTCGGGCCCGGGGCCGTCGGCGGCGGCCCGGTCGGCCGTGCTCGGAGCGGACAGCGGCTCCTCCAGCAGTGCAGCGGCCTGCTCACGCGGGACGCGGCTCAGGATGCCGGGCATCCCCGCCAGTTCCGCCACGGCCTCCGAGCACCGGTCGCATTCGCGCAGGTGGGCCTCGAAGGCGCGGCGTTCCGTCGGTGAGAGCGCGCCGAGCACGTACGCGGCGTCCCAGGTGGCGAACTCGTCGTGCGTGGTCATCGTTCCGTCACCCCTCTCTCCTGAAGTGCGAGCCGCAGGGCCCGCAGGCCGTAGTGGAGGCGCGACTTGACCGTGCCCTCCGGGATGTCGAGCTCGCGCGCGATCTCGGCGATCGAGCGTCCGCCGTAGTAGGCGTGCACGATGACCGCGCGGTGTTCGACGGACAGTTCCGCCAGGGCGTCCGACACCAGCCAGGCGTCGAGGACGGCGTCCGCTTCGCTGTCCGGCGCCGGGTGCTCCGGGAGGGTGTCTGTGCCGAACTCGTGCCGGTGGGCCGCGCTGCGGCGGCCGTCGATGACGAGGTTGCGGGCGACGGTGAAGAGCCAGGTGCGCGCGGACTGCTGCGACTGATCGAGCACCGACGGCTTCCGCCAGGCGCGCAACAGCGTCTCCTGCACCACGTCGTCGGCCATCGCGCGGTCGCCGGTGAGGTGCACGACGTACCGCCAGACGGCCTGCGCGTGCTGATCGTGCAGCTCGCGCAGCAGGCGGGCGTCCTCCTCCGGCATGTTCACCTCCATCTCGTACACGATGCAGCCGACGGAAAGGTTCATCCGGAACGGTTGAACCGACCGCGCGACCGTCTCGTGATAACCGTAGAAGACGCATCCGCCGAACGGGAGGAATCCGCATGAACGACCACGCACCGCTCACCCGCCGCACCCTCGTCACGATCGGCGGGGCTTCCGCCGGAGCGGTCCTGCTCGCCGCCTGCACGCCCGGAGGCGGGCAGGGTGCGGATGGGGCGGGCACCGGGGACTCCAGCGGTTCGTCCTCGGGCGGCGGGAGCACGGCCGAGGTCTCGCTCGCGTCCATCCCCGTCGGCGGGGCCGTGTCGGCGACGCTCGCGGGCAAGCCCATCGTCGTCTCGCAGCCGAGCGCCGGTCAGGTGGTGGCGTTCAGCGCCGTCTGCACGCACCAGGGCTGCACGGTCGCTCCGCAGGGCAAGGAGTTCGACTGCCCCTGCCACGGCTCGAAGTTCGATGCGACGACGGGCGATGTGCTCAACGGCCCGGCGCGCGACCCGCTGCCGAAGCTGAAGGCGACCGTGTCGGGCGACTCCGTCACCGTCTCCGCGTAGGCGCGCCATGGAGGTCAACGGGCTGCCGCTGCACGTCCTGCTCGTCCATTTCGTCGTCGTGCTGGTGCCGCTGACGGCGATCGCCGCGGTGCTGGTGCCGATCTGGCCGGCTGCGCGCAGGCGGCTCGGCATCGTGGTGCCGCTGCTGGCGCTCGCGGATCTGATCCTGGTCCCTGTGGTCATGTCCGCCGGCGAGTGGCTGATGGCCCGCGTGCCCGCCACGCCGCTGATCCAGGAGCACGCCGCCCTCGGCCGGATGCTGCTGCCGTGGGTGATCGCCCTGTTCGTCTTCACGGTCGTGCAGTGGGCCTGGTTCTTCTTCTTCGATCGGCCGGACTCGCCGCGCCGGCCCAGCGCGGTGGTGCGGCGGATCGCGATCGTCGTGCTCACTGTGCTCGCGCTCGTGCTGGCCGTCGGGACCACCGTCGAGGTCGTCCTGATCGGTGAGGCGGGGTCGCGGGCGATCTGGCAGAACTCGTTCAGCCCGGACCCCATCCAGAGCAGCCCGACGCCGACGCCGTGAGCGCGGAGCGGGACGCCGCGCGGCCGGTCGCGGCTACGTCCGCTTGGCGAACGCCACCGGTTCGTCGAGGTACGGTGTCCAGGCGTCCCGCTCGCGCTCGTTGATCCGCCGGGGACGCTGGCTGGTCGCGTCGACGAGGACGATGGTCGTGGCGGCACGCGTGAACAGCGTCTTCGGCTCCGTGCCCTCCGGCGACCACACCTCGTAGCAGACCTCGAGGCTCGCGCCCCCGAGCCTGCCGAGCCACAGCTGCACGTCGAGAGGCTGCCGGAGGTACGGGATGGGCGCGAGGTACTCGATCTCCTGCCGTGCGATCAGCGTGAGCGTGTCCGCCCCCGGGCGGCCGTCGAGCACCGCCGTCGACCCGCCGACCGCCTGCCCGCTTCCGACCGTTCCGTCGACGGGCGTCCCGTCGTCGGTCGCGGTGTCGTCGGTCGCCCAGAACGCCTCGATGCGCGCCTCCTCCAGGAGGCGCAGCATCTCGGCGTTGTTGACGTGGCCGTACGCGTCGAGGTCGCTCCAGCGGAGCTTGATCGGGACGTGCAGTCGCATGGCCGGGCCGCTCAGTCGCGCGTGAGCTTGCGGTACGCGGACCGGTGCGGCTTCGCGGCGTCCGGGCCGAGGCGGTCGACCTTGTTCTCCTCGTACGCCTCGAAGTTGCCCTCGAACCAGTACCAGTCGGCCGGGTTCTCCTCGGTGCCCTCGTAGGCGAGGATGTGGGTCGCGATCCTGTCGAGGAACCACCGGTCGTGGGTGATGACCACCGCGCAGCCGGGGAACTCGAGCAGGGCGTTCTCGAGACTGGAGAGCGTCTCGACGTCGAGGTCGTTGGTCGGCTCGTCGAGGAGCAGCAGGTTGCCGCCCTGCTTCAGCGTGAGCGCCAGGTTGAGGCGGTTGCGCTCACCACCCGAGAGCACGCCGGCCTTCTTCTGCTGGTCCGGACCCTTGAAGCCGAAGGTCGAGACGTAGGCGCGCGACGGCACCTCGGTCTTGCCGACCTGGATGTAGTCGAGCCCGTCGGACACGACCTCCCAGACGTTCTTGTTGGGGTCGATGCCGCCGCGGGTCTGGTCGACGTACGAGATCTGCACGGTCTCGCCGACCTTCAGGTCGCCCCCGTCGAGCGGCTCGAGGCCGACGATCGTCTTGAACAGCGTGGTCTTTCCGACGCCGTTCGGGCCGATGACGCCGACGATGCCGTTGCGGGGCAGCGTGAAGGTGAGGCCGTCGATGAGCTTGCGGTCGCCGAAGCCCTTCTCGAGGTTCTTGGCGTCGATCACGACCTGGCCGAGGCGCGGCCCCGGCGGGATCTGGATCTCCTCGAAGTCGAGCTTCCTCGTGCGCTCCGCCTCGGCCGCCATCTCCTCGTAGCGCGCCAGACGCGCCTTCGACTTCGCCTGGCGTCCCTTGGCGTTGCTGCGCACCCAGTCGAGCTCCTCGGAGAGGCGCTTGGCCAGCTTCGCGTCCTTCTTGCCCTGGATCTCGAGCCGCTCGCGCTTCTTCTCGAGGTAGGTCGAGTAATTGCCCTCGTACGGGTACAGGTGCCCGCGGTCGACCTCGGCGATCCACTCGGCCACGTGGTCGAGGAAGTATCGGTCGTGGGTCACGGCGAGGACGGCGCCGTGGTACTTGGCCAGGTGCTGCTCGAGCCAGAGCACGCTCTCGGCGTCGAGGTGGTTGGTGGGCTCGTCGAGGAGCAGGAGGTCGGGCTTCTGCAGCAGCAGCTTGCAGAGCGCCACGCGGCGCTTCTCACCTCCGGACAGCGTGTGCACCGGCCAGTCGCCCGGCGGGCAGCGGAGCGCGTCCATCGCCTGGTCGAGCTGGGAGTCGAGGTCCCACGCGTCGGCGGCGTCGATCTGCTCCTGCAGCGTGCCCATCTCGGCGAGGAGCGTGTCGAAGTCGGCGTCCGGGTCGGCCAGCAGACCGGAGATCTCGTTGAAGCGGTCGACCTTCTGCTTGATCTCGCCGACACCCTCCTGGACGTTCTCGAGCACGGTCTTGCTCTCGTCCAGCTCGGGCTCCTGCATCAGGATGCCGACGGTGTAGCCGGGGCTGAGCTTGGCGTCGCCGTTGGAGGGCGTGTCCAGACCGGCCATGATCTTCAGGATGGTGGACTTACCGGCGCCGTTGGGACCGACGACACCGATCTTCGCTCCCGGAAGGAACGCCATCGTGACATCGTCGAGGATCACCTTGTCGCCGACCGCCTTGCGGGCGCGCACCATCGAGTAAATGTATTCGGCCACTCTTCTTCTTCAACTCCCTGTCGTCGGCTGACTGCCGTATTCGAGGATACCGGCGTTGCGCCGCCTCGCGGGCGGCTCCGGCCCTACCAGTCGATCGGACGGGTCTGCCCGATGAGGCAGCTCCCGGTGGACAGCACGGGCGTCACCATGCTGGAGTAGCCGCCGGCGTCGGCGCCGTTCTGGCCGATCAGGCAGCTGTCGCCCATCCGCACCGAGAACTGGATCGAGTTCGCCTTCAGGCCGATGGTCGTGGTGTCGACGGTCACCTGCATGTCGGCCTTGGTGAAGCCGGCCGCGACGAGCGCGTCGATGAAGTCGCGGCCCTGCGCGTTCGGGTTCGCGGCGAGCGTCGCCTGGTTGACCGTATTGAAGTACGCCAGGTTCTCCTGCGCCGTCCCGCCGGGCACGAGCCCCGCCGCGGTGGGCGTCGCCGTGCTCGTGGCAGCCGGTGTCGCGGTGCGGGATGCGGTCGCCTGCGGCGTGGGCCCGGTGCACCCGGCCAGGGCGAGGGCGATGGTCAGTCCGGCCACCAGGCCGAGAGCGGACGCACCGGCCCGGCGGATCACGGAAGACGGCATATCCGGCATCTTAGGGTGCCGCCGCTGGGATTCCCTCGGGAGGGCCCTCGGGAGGCGGGGGCGAAGGATCCGCCCGCGCCGGCGCTTCCGCATCCGAGGCGGGATCGGCTCCGGCCGCCCGGGTGAACCGGGATCGGCCCCAGGTGAGGTCGTGACCGATCGACTCCGCCTCGATCTCGACGGTCATGCCCTGCTTCCCGCCCGTCCATTCGCGCAGGCACAGCCGGCCGGCGACCAGCACGGGGTCGCCCTTGGCGACGGAGGCTGCTGCGCCGAGCGCGAGACGCCGGAACGCGCTCACGGTGTACCAGTTGCTCTCGCCGTCCTCCCACGACGATGCCTCGCGGTTGTACCGGCGATGCGTGGTGACGAGCCGGAAGCTCGTGATCGGCAGGCCGCCCTCGGTGACGACGTGACGGGGCTTGGTGGCGACGAAGCCGCGGACGGCGACGGTGTCGGACATGGTCTCCTCTTCTCTGCGCCCGCCCCGGCGGCGGGCACAGTCCCAGCCTCGCCGTTCGGGCTGGGTCGCCGACCGCAGACGATCACATCTGTGGAGAACCGGCGGACCCGCGAAGAGGTGGACGGATTCAGGCCGTCACGTAGTCCGAGTACGAGGCCCGGATCTTGTTCACCTTCGGGAGGGCGACAGCGAGGCAGTAGCCCTGCCCCGGGTTCTTGGCGAAGAAGTCCTGGTGGTACTCCTCGGCTCGGTAGAACGGCCCGAGCGGCTCGATGGTGGTCACGATGCCGCCGTCCCAGTACTCCGCCGCGCGGTCGCGCGCGCCCTCGAACAGCTCGCGCTGATGCTCGCTGTCGTAGAACATCGCCGACCGGTACTGGGTGCCGATGTCGTTGCCCTGGCGGTTCAGCTGGCGCGGGTCGTGCAGCGTGAAGAACACGTCGAGGATGACGCCGGGCGGGATGACCTCGGGGTCGAACGTCACCGCGACCGCCTCGGCATGACCGGTGCGGCCGGTGCAGACCTCCTCATAGGTCGGGTCGACGGCCGTCCCGCCGGTGTACCCGGACACGACATCCTGAACGCCGCGGAGCACGCGGTACACGGCATCCAGGCACCAGAAGCATCCGCCTGCCAGCACGAAGGTCTGCATGGGGTCCCCTTTCGATCCTCTGACTCCATTCTGCCGCTCGCAGACCGAGCCGTGCGCCCGTTTGACGACACGACGCGGAGGGTCCCCGGCCGCGCACGGAACCCCGGCTACCATCACGGCATGCACTGGTGGAATGACTTCGTCGATTGGCTCACGTCGCCGGCCGCGCGCCCGGCGGTCTTCTACGCGGCGGTCCTCGCGGTCGCCGTGATCGTCTCCGGCCTGATCTCCGCGTGGATCGCCCGGGGCGCCCTCAAGGGACTCCTCTCCCGCACCGACCGTCAGCAGAAGGCCTCCGCGATCGCCGCGCTCGTCGACGCTGCGACCGAGGCCTCCGTCTGGAACTCGCTCACCCCGGCCGAGCAGGTGCTCTCGGACCGCGCCGTCGGTCAGGCGGACATCATGGTCCGGCTGCTCCCCATCAAGACGGCCGGTCTGGCCGCCACGTGGGCGGGCCACCAGCTCGCCGAGATGAAGCGGGCCTCTGCCACCTTCGGCTACCAGCTCGACCCGGCGATCGCGGAGTTCCGCGACCGCCTGCTCGAATGGCAGAACAACCCGCGTCGCGCTCGGCGCATCTTCCAGAGCGACCTCGAGCGGTGGCGCTTCGAGAACACCGACACCGAGCGTTCGCTGATCGCCCAGCAGGACGCGTGGGTCGCCCAGCAGCACCACGAGCAGTACGCGGCTCCCGCGGCACCGGCCGCGCCCGCCTCGGCGGCGACGACGCGCGACGACACGGCGGAGACGAACTCGTTCGTCCAGGCTGCGGCCGCCGGCGCCGGGCCGCAGGACACGTCCCCCACGTCCCGCCTCGGGCAGCCCGTCTGACGTCCGCCGCTCCGGCGGCAGGCACTCCACCCGACACGAAGGGCGCCGGCATCACGCCGGCGCCCTTCGTCGTCCCCCGCTGAGGATCAGCGGCTGTAGCTTCCCTCGCCCCACCACGAGTCGAACATGCTCGCCGGGGGCTGACGCTTGTGCTCGGTGGCGCGATACCGCGCCTCCAGCGCCTCCGCGACCTCGTCCGCCACGTCCTTCCCCTCGAGGAAGTCGTCGATGTCCGCGTACGTCAGGCCCAGGTTGTCCTCGTCGGTCTGCCCGGGGTTCAGGTCGAGCAGGTCGGCCGTCGGCGCCTTCTCGTAGAGCCGGGCGGGTGCGCCGAGGTGCGCGAGCAGCAGCTTGCCCTGCCGCTTGGTGAGGCCGCTGAGCGGGAGGATGTCCGTCCCGCCGTCGCCGTACTTGGTGAAGAAGCCGGTCACGGCCTCCGCTGCGTGGTCGGTGCCGATGACGAGCAGCGTGCGCTGGCCTGCGATGGCGTACTGCGCGACCATGCGGATGCGCGCCTTCACATTGCCCTTCACGAAGTCGCTCATGGGCTCGCCGAGCGCGTCCGCGTACTCGTCCTCCACCCCGTCCGTGCCCCGCTGGATGTTGAAGACCACCGAGTTCTTCGGCTGGATGAACGACAGCGCCAGCTGCGCATCCTCTTCGTCCCGCTGGACCGCGTACGGGAGCCGCACCGCGATGAAGTCGGCGTCGGTGCCCTCTGCGGCGAGCCGCTCGACCGCCAGCTGGGCGAGTCGCCCGGCGAGGCTGGAGTCCTGGCCGCCGCTGACGCCGAGGACGAAACCGGCCGCACCGGTCGACCGGAGGTAGTCCACCAGGAAGCCGACGCGCCGCTCGATCTCGGCGGCCGGGTCGATCTCCGGACGGACGTGCAGCTCTTCGATGATCTGTGCCTGAAGTTCGCGCATGACGCCAGATTATCCCCGCCGGATTTCGCCCGTGTGAACGCGCCACTCCCCCGCGCACGGTCTGCCGCGAACGGTGCGGCGGTCGCTAGCATGCGCGCATGGAACCCGCCGTCTCGAGCGTCGTGCTCGTCCCCCTCCTCGGCGTCCTCGCCGCGCTCCTCACCACCGCCATCGGCCGGTTCGTGAAGATCCCCCTGGTCGTCTTCGAGATCGTCCTCGGCCTGATCATCGGCCCGAGCGTCCTCGGCTGGGTGCCGGAGACGGCCGGGCTGGATGCGATCGCCAACTTCGGCCTCGCCTTCCTGTTCTTCATGGCGGGCAACGAGATCGACTTCCCGGCGATCGCGGGCCGGCCGATCCGCCGCGCCTCCCTCGGCTGGCTGTTCTCACTCGTGGTCGCGATCGTGCTCGCCACCCTCATCGCCGGCTCGATCGTCCCCGGCGTCTACATCGGCATCGCGCTGACCTCGACCGCCCTCGGGACGCTGATGCCGGTGCTGCGCGACGCCGGCGAGATGCACACGCCGTTCGGCCGGGTCGTGACCGCGATCGGCGCCGTCGGCGAGTTCGGCCCGCTGCTCGCGATCTCGCTGTTCCTCAGCGGCCGCAAGCCGCTCGCGGCCGCCCTGGTGCTCATCGGCTTCGCGGTGATCTCCGGTGCGGCGATCTGGGTCGCCTCCCGCGGCGGCCACGAGCGCTTCCACCGCCTGGTGCGGGCGACGCTCCACACCAGCGGCCAGTTCGCCGTCCGCTTCGTGGTGTGCGTCATCGCGGCCCTCGTCGGACTCAGCATCGCGCTCGGGCTCGACATGCTGCTCGGCGCTTTCGCGGCGGGGGTGCTCTGCCGCATCCTGCTCTCCGGGGCGAAGCCGGAGGACGCGCACCACATCGAGAGCAAGCTGGAGGCGGTCGCGTTCGGCGTGCTCGTGCCGGTCTTCTTCATCAACACCGGCATCGGGTTCGACCTGAAGGCGCTGCTCGGAGACCCGCGCGCGCTCATCCTGCTGCCGATCTTCCTCGTCCTGCTGCTGCTCCTGCGCGGCGTGCCCGCCTCGTTCTCGGCCCCGCCCGGTTCGACGTTCCGCGACCGCGCCGCCCTCACGCTGTTCAGTGCGACGGGGCTCCCGATCATCGTGGCGGTGACGGCGATCGGGGTGCGCGAACACGACCTCCCGGTCGGCACCGCGACGGCCCTGGTGGGAGCGGGGATGCTGTCGGTGCTGCTCTTCCCGTTGATCGCCCTCATCCTGCGGAGATCGTCGGCGGACGGCGGCATCCGGCCGTCCGATCCGGACGCGGTGCCGATCGAGGGGTGAGCCGGTTCAGGCGACGCGGCTGACCGCGCGCGCCAGGATCGCGGTGGTCAGCGCATCCACCGGCTCCCGGGCGGCCGAGGGGTTCGACAGCAGCGTGAAGTCGACATGGCCCAGCTCCGGCAGCCCGAAGCGGTTCGTCACCTTGATCAGATCGGTCGGGATGAGGGATCGCGGGAAGACGGCGACACCGATCCCGGCGCGCACCGCCGCCAGCACCCCGTTCACCTCACGCGTGTTGCAGGTGATCCGCCAGGTGCGCCCGGAGGCCTCCAGGGCGTCGATGGCGGCCTGACGGCTGAGGCTCGGGCCCTGGTACGAGATGAGCGGGACGGGCCCGTCCGGGTCGAGCACGGTCTTCTCCTGCCCCATCCACACCAGCTCGTCGGTGGCCACCACCGCACCCTCGGTCGTCCCCGGCGTCTGCTTGATGAAGATGAGGTCGAGCTGCCCGGCCTTCAGCTTGCGGTGCAGCGGACCGGACTGGTCGACCGTCAGCTCCAGGTTGATCTGCGGATTCTGCTGGCGGAAGTGGCGCAGGATGCGCGGGAGGGTCGTGATCGCGAGATCGTCGGCAGCGCCGAACCGCAGGCGTCCGCGCATCGCCGAACCGCTGAAGTAGCTGTCCGCCTCGGCATGCGCGGCCAGGATGGCGCGGGCGAAGCCGGCCATCGCATCCCCGTTGTCGGTCAGTCGCACCTCACGCGTGTCGCGGGCGATCAGCTGCCGCTTCGCCGCCTGCTCCAGCTTGCGGATGTGCTGGCTCACGGTGGGCTGGCTGATGCCGAGCCGCCCGGCGGCCTTGGTGAAGCTGCGCGTGTCGGCGACGGCGAGGAAGGTCTGGAGCAGAACGGGGTCGAACATGCGCATCCATTCGAAAAGCCAATGGGACTTATAGCCGTGATCGGCTCCAAGAATAGCCTGGAGTGCGTAACCTCGAAGGGAGACTTCATACGGAACCAGCGATGACATCGAGGTAACACGCACGTGGCGCACTCCCCCGCAGCGGCCCCGCCCACCGGCCCCATGCCGGTCCTCACCACCCGGCCGCCATGGCGCGAGACCTTCGCCTCCCTGCGGGTGCCCAACTACCGCCGGTTCGCGGCGAGCAACCTGGTCGCCAACACGGCGGTGTGGATGCAGCGCATCGCGATGGACTGGCTGGTGCTCCAGCTCTCCGGGAGCGTTGCAGCGGTCGGCGTGACCGTGTTCATGCAGTTCACGCCGATGCTGCTGTTCGGCCTGTGGGGCGGCGTCATCACCGATCGCTACTCGAAGCAGCGGCTGCTCGTCATCACGCAGTCGTGCGCGGCCGCGCTCGCAGCTCTGCTCGCCGTGCTCACGCTCAGCGGCGAGGTCCAGGTCTGGCACGTCTACGCGATCTCGTTCGTCCTGGGGCTGGTGACCGTCGTGGACAACCCGGCACGGCAGGTGTTCGTGAACGAGCTCGTCGGACCGCGGTACCTGCGCAACGCGATCAGCCTCAACTCCTCGATCTTCCAGCTCGGCGGGCTCATCGGGCCGGCCGTCGGCGGCATCCTCATCACCGCGGTCGGCGGCGGATGGTCGTTCGCGATCAACGCCGTGGCCTGCCTGGCGGTGGTGTTCGCGGTGGCGACGCTGAAGCGGTCGGAACTGCACGCGTCCCCGGCGGCGCCGCGCGGCAAGGGGCAGCTGGCCGAGGGGATGCGGTACGTGCGCCGCAAGCCGGTCATCTTCTGGACGATCGTCATGGTCGCCGTGGTCGCCGTCTTCGCCTTCAACATGCCGGTGTTCCTCGCCGCGTACGCGAACAACGTCTATCACGTCGGCGCTCAGGGGTACGGGATGTTCAACGCCCTCGTCGCCGCGGGCGCCCTCGCGGGTGCGCTCGCGTCGACGCGCCGCACCAGCGTCCGGCTGTCGATGGTGGTCGGCACGGCTGCGGCCCTCGGCGTCGTGCAGGCACTGGCCGGGTTCGCTCCGGGCGAGCTCGCCTTCGGCCTCCTGCTGGTCGCCGTCGGAGTCGGGAACCTCCTCTTCATCACGGCCGCCAACTCGCTGGTGCAGATGTCGTCCAACGTGCAGATCCGCGGACGCGTCATCTCGCTCTACATCCTCGTGCTGCTCGGCGGGCAGGCCATCGGCGGCCCGCTGATGGGATGGATCGTGGAGCAGGTCGGTCCGCACATCGCCATGGCGATCTCCGGGCTCGTGCCCGCCGCGGCCGCCGCGGTCATCGCCGTGCTCATCGCCCGGCAGGCCAGCCTCCGCCTCCGCTTCGGCCTCCGCGGTCGCCGCCCGGTGATCGCGATCGTCAACCGCGCGGGCAAGACCGGCCAGACGCTCTGACGCGGAGCTCGGGAACGGCTCCGGTATCGTGGAGTCGTCGCCCCCGTAGCTCAGCGGATAGAGCAGGAGCCTTCTAATCTCTTGGTCGCAGGTTCGATTCCTGCCGGGGGCACCCCCTCCCCACTGCCGAGTACACAAACTTTGCACGCTGTCGGCACGCTGAGCGTGCAAAGTTTGCGGACTCGTCGGTGGGCGGCGGGGATGCGAAAAGGGCCGGACTCTCGGAGTCCGGCCCTTTGTGTGGGGTGAGTAACGGGGCTTGAACCCGCGACCTCCTGGACCACAACCAGGCGCTCTACCAACTGAGCTATACCCACCACGGCGCCTCGCCGATCACGCGGACCGACCGAAGCAACTCATCGATTCTAGTACATCCGGGGAGCCCATTTTTCCACCACACCCGCGGCCAGCGCCTGGGTGTCCTCGGTGGTGGGCCCGGGCGGGGCGACGAACGCGGCGGAGCGGTAGTAGTCGAGCTCTCGGATCGACTCCAGGATGTCGGCGAGCGCCCGGTGGCCGCCGTTCTTCTCCGGTGCGTTGAAGTAGATCCGCGGGAACCAGCGGCGGGCGAGCTCCTTGATCGACGACACGTCGACGTTGCGGTAGTGCAGGTGGTTGTCGAGACGCGGCATGTACTTGGCCAGGAACATGCGGTCGGTGCCGATGGTGTTGCCGGCGAGCGGGGCGGTGCGGGCGGCCGGTGCGAACTTCAGCACGTACTCGAGCACCTCGTACTCGGCCTCGGCCAGGCTCTTGCCGTCGGGGATCTCGTCGATCAGGCCGGATGTGGTGTGCATCTGCCGGACGAACTCGCCCATGTTCGCGAGCGCCGAGTCGTCGGGCTTGATGACGATGCTGAGGCCCGGGTCGAGCACGTTCAGCTCGAAGTCGGTGATGACCACCGCGATCTCGACCAGCTCGTCGACCTCGAGGTCGAGGCCGGTCATCTCGCAGTCGATCCAGACCAGTCGATCCGAGGAAGTAGCCATAACAGGAGTCTAATGCGGGCCCCCGACACCCCCGGACAGGCCGACACCGCCGGACAGGCCACCGAACTCGACCCGCTGCGGCACGGGCAGCTTGGGCCCCATCCCGTCGCCCGTCGACACGTGGCGGACGCGCCGCGCGATCCACGGGAGGGCGTAGACGCGCAGCCAGGTCCGGAAGGGCACAGCGTCGGGCGGGACCGGCGCGGAGCCCTCCGGAGCGATCGCCGCCTGCGGCCTGCTCACCTCCGCGTACGGGACCCCGAGCGCATGGGCGGCCTGCGCCGCGAGCAGCCGGTGGCCGCGCGTGCTCAGATGCACCCGGTCGGACGCCCACATCGCCGGGTCGCGGAACTCCCGCACGCCCCACACATCGAGCACGATCGCACGCTGGTCCCGGGCGATGCTCCAGATGTTCGCGTTGAACACCGCGGCGCGCCCGCGGAACGGCTTGAGGAAGAACGCGAACTGCGGGTCGAAGATGTTGGCGAGCAGGACGGTCGTCCCGGAGGCCCGGAGGGCGCGGATGCCCGCTTCGAGGCGACCGGCGAGCGCGTCCGGATCCGCGGAGGGGCTCATCAGGTCGTTGCCCCCGATCATCACGGAGACGAGGTCGGGCCGGAGGTCGATCGCGTGCGGGATCTGCGCATCCACCACGTCCGCGATGCGCCGCCCGCGCACGGCGAGGTTGGCGAACTCCAGCGAGGCGCCGGCGAGCCGTGCGTCGCCGTCGAGGATGCCGGCCAGGCGGTCGGCCCAGCCGAGGAAGGCGTCCGGCTGCCCGGGGGCGCGGTCGCAGAGACCCTCGGTGAGCGAGTCTCCGAGGGCGACGTAGCGCGTGAAGGTCGTTCGGCTCACGGGACGATTCTGTTGGTCCGGGCCTTCCGGGAGTGGGCGGGACGCCCGGTTCCGCGGGATCGTCGCCGCGATTTCCCCGGACGTACACTGACGGTGTGGATACGACACCGGCCGTTGTCCCGGAGGTCACCGGGAAGGCGCAGCTCACCCTCTACACGTCCGCCTTCTGCGAGCCCTGCATGCAGACGCGCGCCGTGCTGGCCGAGGCGACACGGCTCGCGCCGCGGATCGTCGTGACCGAGCTGGATGTGGCACGCCACCTGGAGCGCGCCGAGCGCGACGGCATCCGCTCGACCCCGACGGTGATCGTCGAGGCCGCAGACGGCACCGAGGTCTTCCGCGCGGAGGGCGTCCCGACCCTGGCGCAGGTGCTGGCCGCGGCGGCCACCGCGCTCTAGTCGCCGGCGGGCGCGGTTCCTCCCGTGGCGCCGTGAGCCGGCTCCGTCCTGTGCAGCAGGAAGAGCCCGCCGTGCGCCGGAAGATGCCGCCGCTCGGCGTCGGTCTCGACGAACTCGTCGATGACCGCGACGATCCGCCGGTCGAGCTCGGCCACGTCCTCCGGCGACAGGTGCAGCGAGAAGCGCGCATACGTCGCGATGGAGTCGGGACCGGCCTCGGCGAGCTCCTGCTGGAACGCGTCCACCGGCGCGAAGCCCTCGCTGAGATCGAGATCCTCGAGCGGCACCGACAGCCACCAGGTGCGCCCGGTGGACCGGTAGGGCTTCTCGAGCGCACCCGTCTCCCCCGTGCGCACCTCCGCAGGCTCCAGGAACCCGGCGTCCACGAGCTGGCGCACGTGATAGTAGGCCGTGCCCGGGTCGACGCCCAGCCGGTCGGCGAGCTGCTTGTTGGTGAGCTCGCGGTCGCCGCAGAGACGCACGATGCGCACGCGCAGGGGGTGCGACAGCGCCTTGAGCTCCTGCGGAGTCGCCGGGCGGCGCTTGGCCTCCGGGTCGGTGCGGCGTTCGTCGGTCACGGTCCGACTCTAGCCCGGATTTGGATTCCCATCATCGATTGAGTTTTCTCAATCCGTGTGCGACCCTTGCCCTATGACCGCGAACGGACTCGGCGCACGCTACGCGAAGCTGTGGACATCGGCGAGCCTCTCCAACCTCGCCGACGGCGTGATGAAGGTCGCGCTGCCGCTCGTCGCCGTGCGCTACACCGACTCCCCCGCCCTCATCGCCGGCCTGACGTTCGCCTTCACCCTCCCCTGGCTCCTCTTCGCCCTGACCGCCGGCGCGCTCGCCGACCGGCTGGACCGCCGTCGGCTCATGCTCATCGCGAACGCGGCGCGCGCGCTCTTCCTGGCGTTCCTGACGGTCGCCACCCTGACCGGGATCGGATCCATCTGGATGCTGTACGCCGCGGCGCTCTGCATCGGGGTCGCCGAGACCGTCTACGACACGTCGGCGCAGTCGATCCTCCCGCAGCTCGTCCCCCGCGACCGGCTCTCCCGCGCGAACGGGAGGCTGTACGCGGCCGAGCTCACCGCGAACGAATTCATCGGACCGCCGCTCGGCGGGTTCCTGGTGGCGACCGGGGTCGCGCTCGCCTTCGGAACGCCCGTTCTGCTCTGGGTGGCGGCGATCGGGATGCTGCTGCTGCTCCGCGGACGATTCCGGGCCGACCGCCCCGAGCGCACGACCATCCGCGCCGACATCGCCGAGGGGCTGCGTTTCCTGGGCAGGAGCACGCTGCTGCGCACCCTCGCGATCATGGTCGGCGTCTTCAACTTCGCGAGCTCCGCCGTGTACACCGTCTTCGTGCTCTACGCCGTCGGCCCGCAGTCCGCGATGAAGCTCACCGATCCCGCCTACGGCCTGCTGCTCACGGCCTCGGCGATCGGGAGCGTGCTCGGCACCTTCCTCGCCGAGCCGGCGGAGCGGCTGCTCGGCCGGGCGCGTGCCCTCACGCTGACCGTCATCGGCTCGCTGTTCACCGTCGCCACCCCGTTCTTCACCGCGAACCCCTTCCTCATCGCGGGCGGGATGCTGATCGGCGGCATCACCGTCTCGGTCTGGAACGTGATCACGGTCTCCCTGCGTCAGCGTGTGACCCCCACGCGCCTCCTCGGCCGGCTCAACAGCGCCTACCGGCTGCTCGCCTGGGGGACGATGCCGCTGGGGGCGCTTGCCGGAGGTCTCATCGGCCAGCTGTTCGGCGTGCGCTGGGTGTTCCTGGTCATGGGGATCCTGGTCGTCCTCCAGCTCATCCCGATGCTCTGGATCACGGATCGGCGCATGGACGACGCGGAGTCGGCGGCCGAGAAAGAGGAGCAGCAGGCCGTCGGGGACGCCACGTCAGGTCGTTGACGCGTACACGACTTTGCCAGGCTCTATGCCCGAACCGTCCAGAAACAGCGCCTAGGGTCGATGGTCGACGGCAGTGAAAGCCGTCCGTGCCGCGCAGGCGCGCATCCAGCCCCCAACCCCCACCTGAGACGCCCGACGGCGTCGCCCTGGACGCGCAGCTCTTCATGCCCGGCACATCCGCGTCGCATGCCGCGCCTTCCGGACCACGGGTCCACGGGGCGCTTCCGCGCGTGCTTCGCGGTCGTCAGCCCGCAGGACCACCCGACATCACCTGGTCCGGTCGCGTGCACGCCCACGGCGTCGCCACGCGTCAGGCGGGGAAGCCCGATCCAGGAAAAGCATGCTGAGTTCTCTCCGTACCACCCTCAAGAACAGTCCCGTCCCCTTCGGCCGCGTCGTCGCCGGCGCCGCCGCCGTGCTGGTCAGCGCCAGCCTCCTCGCCCCTGCGATGGCCCAGCAGCAGGAGAGCGAGCAGAAGACCCGCGAGCTCTCCCAGGCCACCGGGATGCGCCACGAGCAGCTGTCCGTCTACGACTCGATCGTGCGCGACCGTCTCGAGCGCGAGGCGAAGACCACACTGAGCGGCGCCCAGGCCACCGTCGCCGCCAACGAGGCCAAGGCCGACGCGTCGGCGGCGAAGACCGCGATCGCCGGCCTGAGCGGATACACGAAGCTCGACGAGGGCACCCTCCGCGACAGCATCGTGGAGACGCAGGCCGCCTCCGACGCCCTGGCTGCGGCCGGAGCCGAGGCCGACCGCCGCGCCGCCGAGGCCGCAGCAGCAGCGGCCGCCGCCCTCGCGAACGCGAACACCCCCGCCGGAGCGAAGGCGACCGCGGCCAGCATCGCCGCCAGCCAGTACGGCTGGGGTGCCGACCAGTTCCAGTGCCTCGACAAGCTCTGGCAGCGCGAGTCCGGCTGGAACTACCAGGCCTCGAACTCCGGCAGCGGCGCCACCGGCATCCCGCAGGCGCTTCCCGGAAGCAAGATGGCGACCTTCGGGTCCGACTGGGCGACCAACGCCACCACCCAGATCAAGTGGGGACTCGACTACATCTCCCGCGGCTACGGGACGCCCTGCTCCGCCTGGGGACACTCGGAGTCCGTCAACTGGTACTGACCTGAGAGCAGCGGAGGCGGGAGCGGCGCGCCGGTAGACTCCCGCGAGTGAGCACCGAGCACGCCCCCGCCTCCTCCCCCGTCATCCGTGGAGCCCATCTCGTCGGCAGCGTCAACCTGCCCGATGCCGAGACGGTGCTCCGCACGGTGAGCGCCCACCTCGGCGACCGGATGCACCGCATCCCGGACGGCGAGGTGGGCGAACGCTTCTACTGGGTGCAGTTCCAGACCGGCCGTCTCGACACCATGAGCGGCCTCTCCCGTGTGCCCGGCGACGCGCCGCTGCTGCGCGGCGTCTTCGACCCGCGCCCGTTCCAGCTGGACGAGGGCGTCTCGGCCGACGACCTCGTCTTCCCCGACCTCGGCTACGCGGAGGCGGCGCTCGACTCGTACGCCGTCTTCCGGAGCCTCCGCGCGGACGGCGTCATCCCGAACGGCGTGCGGTTCCAGGTGTCCCTGCCGACGCCGGCCGGCGTGGTGGGGCCGTTCGTCGTCCCGGAGGACCGCGCCGCGGTCGAACCCGCGTACGAGCGGGCCCTCTTCGGCGAGCTGCAGCGCATCCTCGACGGCATCCCGCACGACGATCTCGCGATCCAGTGGGACACCGCCGTCGAGTTCGCGCTGCTCGAGGGCCGGATGCCGTCGTGGTTCGGCGACGACGTGCTCGCGGGCGTCGTCGAGCGCGCCGCCCGGCAGGCCGCCGTCGTGCCCGGGGATGTCGAGCTGGGCTACCACCTCTGCTACGGCGATGTCGAGGAGCAGCACTTCGTGCAGCCGGCCGACGCCGGACGGCTCGCCGCGGTGCTCGACGGCCTGCTCGACGCCGCTCCCCGCCCGGTCACGTGGGTGCACCTCCCGGTGCCGATCGAGCGGGACGACGCCGCCTACTTCGCCCCGCTCGCGGACGTGGTCGTCCCCGACGGGACGGAACTGTACCTGGGCCTTCTGCACCACGAGGACGGCGTGGAGGGCGCCCGCCGCCGGGTTCGGGCGGCCGCGACCGCACAGCCCCGGTTCGGCGTGGCGACCGAGTGCGGGTTCGGGCGCGGCCCGAGCGAGCGCACGGCCGGGCTGCTCGACCTGCACGCCGTCGTCGCCGAGGCGTGGTGAGCCTCCGGTGACTCTGGACCTCGACCACGACGCCTTCGAGGCGATCGTCACGGACGAACTCGACCTGCTGCCGGACGAGATGGTCGACGGCCTCGACAACGTCGTGTTCGTCGTCGAGGACCGCCCGGAGGACGGCTCCCTCGACCTGCTCGGCCTCTACGACGGCGTCGCGCTCACCGAGCGCGACACGTACGGCTTCGGCGAGATGCCGGACCGGATCGTGCTCTACCGGGAGCCGCTCCTCGCCATCAGCGCCGACGAGGACGAACTGCGCGACGAGATCCACATCACGCTCGTGCACGAGATCGCCCACTTCTACGGCATCGACGACGAGCGTCTGCACGAGCTGGGCTGGGCCTAGCCTGCGAAACCGGCGGCCCGCGTCAGCGGAGGGTCAGGCCCCGTACCCGAAGATCGACTCGTCCTCCTGGTCGGCCTCGACAGGGTCGGAGTCCGGAGCGTCGAAGTGGTACGACACCAGCTTCTGGCCCTCGACCTCGCGCTCGTCGCCCGCGACGTACCAGAACGTCGACTCCAGCCCCTCCACGGCGGCGATCACGCCGATGCGCTCGTCCACCTTGCCGTCCACGAGGAAGCGGCGGTCGGTCTGGCCGGCGAGGGGGCCGTCGGCGTACTCGACGATGTATTCGGGGTCCTGGCGTGCGTCGGTCATGACTCCACCGTAGTACCCGCAGGCACATCGGTGAGGCCACCGGGCAGGTCGAGGCCGGACACATCCAGGACGAGACCCGCCGACGCGCGAGGATGCTCCCTGGCCACGAACCGGTCGAACTGCGCCTGCCAGCGGTCCCACTCCGCCGCGAAGGTCGCGCCGTCGCGGGCGAGCGCGCGTTCCTTGCGGAGCACATCGTCGGCCTCCAGCCAGACGGCGAGGTCCGCTCTGGCGACATTCCGGCGGGAGAGCGTGCCGCAACCCTCGACGACGAGCGGCTCGCCGCCGGCGACCAGCTCGACCCCGGACGGATGGCGCCCGGCCCAGTTCCAGCGCTGCCAGCTGCCCGCGCCGATGGAACGCAACGGCTCGAGGAGGTCGCGGCCGAGCGCCTCGCTTCCGGCGTCGAGGCCGTCCCATCCCGGGTAGAGGTCGTCCATCCGCACCAGCCGCGGCCGGCCCTCCGCCGGCCAGCGCGCGATCAGGAGGTCGGCGAGGGTGCTCTTGCCCGCACCGCTCGGCCCGTCGATCAGGATGACCGGGGTATGACCCGCGGCGGTGGCGTCGGCGACCGACCGGCCCACGGCCGACCAGAGGGCCCCGAGCGGGTCGTCAGCTGAGCGGCGCATTCCAGCTCCCCACTGCGACGGCCGCCGCGATCGCGGCGGCCGCGACCAGTGCCGCAACGCCGAGGGCCGCCCAGTCGCGACCGCGGAACACGGATGGGCGCGCCCAGGTGCGTGCGCCGGGGGCGCCGAAACCGCGCGCCTCCATCGCGGTCGCCAGCTTCGTGCCGCGCCGGAGGGAGAGAACGAACAGGGCGAACGACTGGCCGAGGAAGCGCCGCACCGCGCCCGTCTCCGCGACGCCGCGAGCACGGCGTGCCAGCGTCAGCGCGCGCCAGTCCTCCGCGAACAGGCCGACCAGACGGAGAGCGGCGAGCCCGCCGATCACGAAACGCGCGGGAAGCCGTACCAGCTGCGCCAATCCATCCGCCAGGTCGGTCGGGTCGATCGTGATGAACAGCAGCACCGCGGGCAGCCCGATGGCGAGCACGCGCAGAGCGGTGGCGACGCCGAGGGCGATCGAGCCGTCGCTGATCTCCACCGCCCACCACTGGACGTAGACCGTCCCGGAGGTCTGGCCGTAGAGCACTGTGGTCAGCCCGGCGAGCGGCGCGGCGATCCAGACCGGGGCGGTGCGGGTGACGATGGTCCGCAGCGGGATGCGCGCGAGCGTCAGCAGGACGAGCTCCAGGACGAGGGCGACGCCCGCCGACACCGGGTCGATCGAGAGCAGCAGGGCGAGCGTGACGATGAAGGCGGCGCCGAGCTTCGCGACCGGGTTGAGCGTCGCGAGCGGACCGGTGCGGAGCGGCTGGACGAGGCTCATGCCCGCACCTCCGCAGCGTCAAGGGTGAGCCGCGCCGCCCCCACCGCCTCGATGAACTCCGCGTCGTGCGTCGCGGCCACGATGGCATGGCCGTCGCCGCGCAGCTCGGCGATCGTCCGCACCAGGCCGTCCCAGGTGCGGGCGTCCTGCCCGAACGTGGGCTCGTCCAGCACCAGCAGGCGCGGGCGGGTCGCCAGCGCCGTCCCGACGGACAGCCGTCGCTTCTGGCCGCCGGACAGCGTGAACGGGTTGGCCTCGGCGAGTTCCGTCAGCGCCAGGCGGTCGAGCAGCTCGTCGACGCGACGCTCGACGTCTCCGTCGGGAAGCCGGAGAGCCCGGGGTCCGGCGGCGAGCTCCTCCCGGACGGTGGAGGCGATGAACTGGTGCTCGGGATTCTGGAAGACGCTCCCGACCCGCGTCAGGAGCTCGCGCGAGCGCCAGACCGAGGGATCGGCCGAAGCCCCGGCCGCCAGCGCCGGCTCGGCGACGAGCGCCCCGCCGAGCGGCGGGAGGAGGCCGCCGATGGTCAGCGCGAGGGTCGACTTGCCCGCGCCGTTCGCGCCGGTCAGCGCCAGAGCGGAACCCTCGCGCACGTCGGCGTCGACCGGACGGCCGACCGGGACCCCGACCGGAGGACGCCCGCGCTTCCGACGGCGCGTCACCGCCGGTCCGCGGCCGAACACCAGCGACCGGGCCGTCAGCAGAGGCGCGCCATCGGCGACGGCCGGCGACCGCGGGACGGGCGTGCCGGGCAGCCAGACGCCGGCGCGCCGCAGCTCGCCCGCGGTGTCCGCGAGAACCCGGCCGGGCTCACCGTCGGCCAGCACGCCGCCGTCCGCGCCGAGCACGATGACCCGGGACACCAGGTCGCGCCACACCGCGACGCGGTGCTCGACGACGACCAGGGTCGCACCGGTGGCGTCGAGAGCCGACCGGACGGCATCCCGCACCTCCAGCACCCCGTCCGGATCGAGGTTCGCCGTCGGCTCGTCGAGCAGCAGCAGCCCGGGCTGCATGGCGAGCAGCCCCGCCAGCGCCAGACGCTGCTTCTGACCGCCGGAGAGCCGGCTCGTGGACCGGTCGAGCGGAACGTCGAGCCCGACGTCGATGAGCGCGCGCCGGACACGGCGCCACAGCTCCTCCCGCGGCACGCCGAGGTTCTCGCACGCGAAGGCGACGTCGTCGCCGACACGCGCGAGGATGACCTGGGCGTCCGGGTCCTGCAGCAGTAGCCCGGCGGTCCCCCGCGCAGACGCGGGAGGGCGTCCCGCGACGGTCAGCGACCCTTCGGCCTCGCCGTCGTCGTCGCCGCCGAGCACACCGGCGAGACCGGCGAGCAGCGTGCTCTTGCCCGCACCGGAGGCTCCGAGCAGCAGCACGCGCTCCCCCGGCTCGATGTGCAGATCCACGCCGCGGGCGCCCCAGCCGTCGCGTCCTTCGTAGCGCCAGCCCCAGCCGTCGACGCGGACGGCGGCCGGGCCGGTCCGTCCTGACTCCATGGCCGTCAGGCCCGGGACATCCGCGACTCGCGGCCGGCGGCGAAGCGGCTGAGCGCCCCGGTCGCGGCGAGGGCGCGGACCAGCAGCCACGATCCGAGACCGGCGAACACGATGCCCGAGATCGTCGTGGTGATCGCGTAGGTGATCGCGAACTCCGGCTTCGAGCCCGGGTACCAGTACAGCAGGTCGAGGATCGACTCGGCGATGCCGGCCCCGGCGCCCGCGAGCAGAGCGGGGACGAGGCGCCAATTCGCGTAGAGGAACAGCGCGAACACGATCTCGGCGCCGAGCCCCTGCACCAGACCGGAGAGCAGGGTAGCGAAGCCCCACTGCGTGCCGATCAGCGCGGAGACGGTCGCGGCGACGACCTCGCCGAACAGAGCTGCCCCCGGCTTCCGGACGATGAGGGCGACGAGCACACCGGCGAACAGCCAGGGGCCGTTGAGGATGCCCTGGTACCCGGGCAGGGCGGCCCCGACGGGACCGGACATCGGGTTCTGGACGACACCCCAGACCCAGAAGACGACGCCGGACGCGACGGCGACGACGCTGGCGACGACGATGTCGACGACGCGCCAGCGGAGGACGCGCGACCGCGCGCCGGTGGACGAGGACGTGATGGTTGCATGCACTGGACGTGCCCTTTCATTCAGCGAAAACAGGGCACGGGATGTGAGATGGCCTCCCTGCGCTGGCATGACCCAGATCAGGTTCGACGGTCGAGACTTGGAGAAGTCTCCTCTCAGCCCGGCTCACCGGACTCCCGTGTTCGCCCCCATACTAGTCCGCCGGGGGCGCAGCGCTCGTCGCTACTTCTTGAGCGCGCGGATCACCCGCGACCAGGCGTGTCCCGCCACCCAGAGGAAGGGGATGCCGACGGCCAGCAGCGTGATCAGGTTGGGCCGGAAGCGGACCCCGGTCTCGTCGGAGACGTACGCGCCGAAGGGCACGGCCCAGCCACCGCCGCCACCGCCGCCCGGGGCGTCGTCGCCGCCATCGCCGACGTTGCCTGCGCCGAACCCGAACTGCACGGCCGCGACCGGGACGATGGTCGTCCCGTCGACGACGACCGGCTCGCCGTAGACCGATTTGATTCCGGAGGCACTGAGGGTCTCCGCGAGCTGGAGCGAGATGTTCGTCATGGTAGCCACCGTAGCCCCCGCCCTCCGGCGTTGCCAGGCCCGTTCAGTCGCTGACGTACCGGGGGTTCCGGCCGTCGCGCTCCTCCTCGTCCGCGTCGCGCGCGCGGCGCACCAGCGAGGCCGGGCCGATCATCCCGCGGCCGAACCGCGCGCTCACGGCGTCGAGGGTGCGCTCGGTCTCCCGCCACTCCTCGTCCGGATCCCACAGTGCGACGGCGTCGCCGCCCGCGTCGAGCAGCTGCTCGGCACGGACGCCGATGAGCCGGAGCGGGGTCTGCCGGACGTCGAGGTTCAGGGCGCCGAACACATCCCATGCCTCCTCGAACAACCGTCTGCCGACGTTGGTCGGCTCGGCCAGCGTCCGCGACCGGGTGATCGTGCGGAAGTCGGAGAACCGCACCTTGATCGACATCGTCCGGGCGATCATCGCGTGCGTGCGGAGGCGCTCGCCGACCCGGCCGGACAGGCGCAGGAACTCGCGGCGGAGCGTGTCGAGGTCGCCGACGTCCGTCCCGAAGGTGTTCTCGTGGCCGATGCTCTTCTCACGCGACTCGGTGACGATGCGGCGCGCATCCCGCCCGTTCGCGAGGTCGTGGAGCTTTCGTCCGCCCGCATCGCCGACCGCCTTCTGCAGCACGTGCAGCGGGGCGTCCGCCAGGTCGCCCACCGTCAGCAGACCCATCCGCTCGAGCGACGCCTGCGTGCTGGCGCCGACACCCCAGAGCGCGCCGACCGGGAGCGGCCGGAGGAACGTGAGCGTCTCTGCGCGCGGGATGACCAGGAGGCCGTCCGGCTTTGCACGGCCCGAGGCGAGCTTCGCCATGAACTTGGTCGCGGCCACCCCGACCGAGCACGTCAGGCCGGTCTCCTCCCACACGCGCGAGCGGATCAGCTCCGCGATGCGGCGCGGGGAGCCGAGGAGGCGGCGCGCGCCGGACACGTCCAGGAACGCCTCGTCGATGCTGAGCGGCTCGACCAGCGGTGTGACCTCGCGGAAGATCTCCATCACCTTGGCCGAGTACTCGGTGTAGCGCTCGTAGTGCGGCGGCAGGATGATCGCGTTCGGGCACAGCCGCAGCGCCTGCGACATCGGCATCGCGCTGCGGACGCCGTACCGCCGCGCCTCGTAGGTCGCGCTCGTGACGACGCCACGGCCCCCGGCGTGCCCGACGATCGCCGGCTTGCCGCGCGCGTCGGGACGCTCCAGCAGCTCGACGGAGGCGAAGAACGCATCCATGTCGACATGCAGGATGGCGGACTCGGAGTCGTCGACGTCGGACGCGCTCACCTGGCGCTGGCTGCCATCCGCTCGTCCCACGACTCCAGCTTCTCACCCTCCGCCGACACCCGCGACGAACGGGGATACGTTGGGCTCATGGAATTCAGGTACCTCGGCAACAGCGGACTCAAGATCTCCGAGATCATCTACGGCAACTGGCTCACCCACGGCTCGCAGGTGGAGAACGACACGGCGACCGAGTGCGTCCACGCCGCCCTCGACGCGGGCATCACCACGTTCGACACGGCGGACGCGTACGCCAACACGGTGGCGGAGCAGGTGCTCGGCGACGCCCTCAAGAACCAGCGCCGCGCCTCTCTCGAGATCTTCACCAAGGTGTACTGGCCGACCGGGCCGAAGGGCCACAACGACGTCGGGCTCTCGCGCAAGCACATCCTCGAGTCGATCGACGGGTCGCTGCAGCGCCTCGGAACCGACTACGTGGACCTGTACCAGGCTCACCGGTACGACCACGAGACCCCGCTGGAGGAGACGATGCAGGCCTTCGCCGACGTCGTCCGCTCCGGCAAGGCCCTCTACATCGGCGTCAGCGAGTGGACGGCCGACCAGCTGCGGGCGGGACACGCGCTCGCGAAGGAGCTCGACATCCAGCTGATCTCGAACCAGCCGCAGTACTCGATGCTGTGGCGGGTCATCGAGAAGCAGGTCGTCCCGACCTCGGGCGAGCTGGGGATCTCGCAGATCGTCTGGTCGCCCGTCGCCCAGGGCGTGCTCACCGGCAAGTACCGTCCCGGACAGCAGGCGCCGGAGGGCAGCCGCGCGGCCGACACGAAGGGCGGCGCCGACGCCATCCGCGGCTTCCTGCGCGATGAGGTGCTGACCGCCGTCCAGGGGCTCCAGCCGATCGCGGACGAGCTCGGCATCACCATGGCGCAGCTCGCCGTCGCGTGGGTGCTGCAGAACCAGAACGTGTCCGGCGCGATCGTCGGCGCGTCGCGCCCGGAGCAGGTGCGGTCGAACGCCGCGGCCGCCGGCATCCGGCTCTCCGGCGACATCATGGGCCGCATCGACGAGGCCGTCGGGGACGTGGCCCAGACCGACCCGGCGCTCACCGCCTCCCCGGCCCGTCGCCCCGCCTGACCCAGCCCTCGCCCCGCCCCTCCCCCTCCCCTCTGGCCGCCTGCCCGCCAGGCCGTCGAGTCCTGAGTCGTTGTCGGAATCCCCGTCGAGTGGTGACATGGTGTCGCGACTCGGCGGGGAGGGACGTCAGACGAGGGCGGCGACCAGGGGGCGCAGCCAGTCGCGGAACGCGACGGAGTCGTTCCGCAGCGACGCGCTGACCACCACGGTGTGCGGCCCGACGATCCACGTCCCCTTCTCGGCGAGCGGCAGCACGTCGATGTCGAGCCGGAAGTACCCGGCCTGGCGCCGGAGTTCGTGCTCGCGCTCCCGCACGACATCCACGATGTCGGCGGCGCGCCGGGCGTGGTGCTCCGCGCTGTCCGCCAGGTATTCGGCGTGCCGCGCCGTCGCCCAGCCTGCCGCCGCATCGAAGTGCGCGATCACCGCGTCCTGCAGCTCGATGACCCGGTCGAACGCCGCGAAGTGCGGGGGCCGCAGCAGCGGAGCCGTCAGGCGGCGGTGACGGTCGGCCGCGACCTCGAACCACGCCTCCCACTGCCGGGCCAGGGCCGCGATGCGGTCATCCCCCGGTCCCCCGGGGTCGGCCGCCGGCGATTCGGGGCGTCCGGCAGGGCGAGCGGGGTGGATGACGGGAGCCGGCCGGGCGCGCCGCACGGGCGCGGACGTCCCCCGCCCGTCCGCCGTCTCCGTGCGCCGCGCCTGGAGCACAGGGACCACCGCCGGTTCGACCCGCGGAAGCGCCGGCTCCACTCGGCCGTCGAGGCCGGCGAGCTCGCGCACGGCGAGGGCGACGAGCAGGTCCCACGGGCAGTCCTCCGTGACCTGCCATCGAAGGGTGCCCTCGACGAACATGCCGACATTGTAGGTTCGCGGCGCGCCGGGAGGTAGGGGGTGCCGAACCGGTTCAGCCGCGGGCCGGGATGGCACGATCAGCGGTCGTAGGGCTCTTCGGCGACCAGCAGCGACGCCGGGATGACCGCGGTCTCGTACGGCCCGCGTCCGTCGCGGCGGTGCTGGGGCTCGAAGAAGGACACCGTCCACGTCGTCAGCCCGTCCTGCGGACCGTAGACGTTGCGCAGGCCGCGGTCGCCGGGCGCGACGATCACGCCGGTCGGCTCGCCGACCCAGTCGTCCGACGTCGCCGGCTCGTGCTCCCGCACGTACACCTGGACGCCCACGCCGAGGCCGGGTCCCCGGCTCCCGGAGGTCTCCGGCCCCCTGCCTGCCGTCGATCGGTCACCGGATGCGCGTCTCCACATGCGGTCCATGCTGCCACCCCGCGGCTGTGGGGGGCCTCAGCGCCGCCCCAGGGTCTGCACTGGATCGGCTCAGTGCGACGTCGTCGGCCGTGCGGACCCGCCAGCTCGCCGGGCCGGATCGAGGAGGCGGCGCAGCGTCCACCGTTCTGCGACGGTCCAGGTGGTGGACGTGAGGATGTAGACGGCGGCCGCGAGCGGGACGAACGCCGCGAACACCACGGTCACGTACGGCAGGAACGAGAGCGCACGGAGCATCCCGGTCGGCGCCGTTGACCCCTCCGGCTGCGGCAGCGTCAGCACCCGGCGGGAGACGGTGGTCACGATGGCGATCAGGGCGAGGACGCCCAGGTAGACGAGCATCGCGGGCCAGACGCCGGCCGCGGCTCCCGTCAGGCCGACGAAGCTGGTGCCGAGCGGCGCCCCGAAGGCGTGCTCGCCGAGCAGCGCGTTGGCGTGACCGGCGATGGTGGGATGGGTGAACACGGCGTACAGCAGCGTCACGACGGGGATCTGGGCGAGCAGCGGCAGCATCCCGGCGAACGGCGACACCTGCTCCTCCCGGTACAGCTCCATCGTCTTCTGCGCGAGGGTCTCGCGGTCGCCCGCGTGGCGCCTCTGCAGCTCGGCGAGCCGGGGTGCGATGCGCCGCCGGTGGTACTCGGCGCGCACCTGGCTGACACCGACGGGGATGAGGACGACGCGGACGAGCAGCGTCAGGACGACGACGGCGACGAGACCGGCGGCCGTCCCGGCGATCGGTTCGACGGCGTCGGAGAGGGCGGTGACGAGGCCGTACGCCCCGTCGAGGAGGGCCGCGATCGGCGGCCAGGAGTAGAAGTCCATGATGGTGTGATCCCTGCGATTCGGACGGACGTGGACGCGTCTGGTCGCGCGGGCGCCTCCGTCCGCCGGGTGGCGGGATCCGGGGTGCGGCTACGCGACCGGCAGGGCGATGCCGGGCGCTCTGGGGCGCGGCCGGCCGTCGGCGTCCGGAGCCGACTGGCTCTCGGCGAGCCACCCGGCGACCGGGAGGATCGGCCGGGACCACGCGGAGCGCACCCGCAGGGAGGCGGCGAGAGCCGCCACCGACCGCAGCGCCGCCGCGGCGACGACGGCCACGAGACCGAGAGCGCCCGCGACACCGGCCAGCGCCACGACTCCGGCGGGGCTGCCGCCGCCGACCACGCCGAGCACGGACGCGAGAGTACGTCCGAGAAGCTCGAGCAGGGCGGTCATGGAGTCGACCGTAACAGAGCACGTCCGGAACGCCGAGAGCGTTCGCGCGAGGCGGACGCGTGTCGCATCCCGTCGACACTCGGTGGAAGGATGGGGTCATGACTCGAGTCGCGATCATCGGAGCCCACGGAAAAGTCGCCCAGCAGCTCATGCGGGTGCTCTACGACCGCGGTGACGACTTCGTCGGCGTCGTCCGCAACGACGAGCATGCTGAGGACGTCTACCGGCTCGGCGGCCTCGGTGCCCTCGTCGACATCGAGAAGGCGGACGCCGACGCGCTCGCTGCGGCGATCAGCGGCTGCGACGCCGTCGTCTTCACCGCGGGCGCCGGTGCCGGCTCGGGCATCGAGCGGAAGCGCACCGTCGACTACGGCGGGTCGGTGAAGGCGCAGCAGGCAGCCGCAGCGGCCGGCATCCGCCGGTTCGTGCAGGTCTCGGCCTGGGGCGTCGACGCCCCGGTCGACGACGCCGACCCGGTGTGGAAGGCGTACGTCGAGGCCAAGCGCGACGCCGACGCCGCACTCCGCGACTCCGGGCTCGACTGGACCATCCTCCGCCCCGGCGGGCTGACCACCGACGAGGGCACGGGGCGCATCACGCTCGGCGACAGCGTGCCGCGCGGCAGCATCGCCCGCGAGGACGTCGCCGCCCTCATCGCCGCCGTGCTCGACGAGCCGGGGTCGATCGGGCGCCAGTGGGAGGTCATCGGGGGCGACACCCCGATCGTGGACGCCGTGCGGGCGCAGGTCGCCTCCGCGTAGGCTTGCCGCCGTGACCACCGACAGCGCCACCAGCGACGGAGCCGCGACCGCAGGCGCCGACCACCCGCCGTACGACTCGAAGCCCTGGATCGCCGGCTACGCGCCGGGGGTTCCCGCCGAGGTGGAGGTGCCGGCCGGATCGCTGTCGCACCTCATCGACGCGTCGGTCAAGACGTACGGAAAGCACGTCGCACTCGAGTTCTTCGGCGCGACGACGACCTACGCCGAGCTGGGCGACCAGATCGAGCGCGCCGCAGAGGGGCTCAGGAAGCTCGGCGTCTCGAAGGGAGACCGGGTCGCCCTGGTGCTGCCGAACTGCCCCCAGCACGTCGCGGCGTTCTACGCCGTGCTGCGTCTGGGCGCGGTGGTGGTCGAGCACAACCCGCTGTACACGCCGCGCGAGCTCCGCCACCAGTTCGAGGACCACGGCGCGACCGTCGCGATCGTCTGGGACAAGGTGGCCGCGACCGTGCAGGACCTCCCGGCCGACCTCGGGGTCACCACGATCATCTCGGTCGACCTCACCCGCGCCATGCCGGCCGCCAAGCGGTTCGCCCTGCGGCTGCCCGTCCCGGCCGCGCGCGCGGCGCGCGAGCAGCTGACCGCGAAGGCGTCGGGAACGATCGCCTGGGACTCGCTGGTCGCCTCCCGCCGCATCGCGAAGACCTCCCCGCGCCCGGAGAGCGACGACCTGGCGCTCATCCAGTACACGTCCGGCACCACGGGCCTGCCGAAGGGCGCCATGCTCAGCCACGGCAACCTGAATGTGAACGCGGCGCAGTCGCGCGCCTGGGTGCCGACCATCGAGCGGGGCACGTCGGTCGTCTACGCGGTGCTCCCGCTGTTCCACGCCTACGGGCTCACGCTCTGCCTCACCTTCGCCATGAGCATGGGAGCACGCCTGGTGCTGTTCCCCAAGTTCGACCCGGACCTGGTGCTGGATGTGGTGAAGAAGCACCCGGCGACGTTCCTCCCCGCGGTCCCTCCGATCTACGAGCGGCTGGTGCAGGCGGCGGAGAAGCGGAAGGTGTCGCTCTCCGGCATCCAGATCGCCATCTCGGGCGCGATGAGCCTGCCGCAGGGCATCGTGGACCTCTGGGAGCACGAGACCGGCGGCTACCTCGTGGAGGGCTACGGCCTCTCGGAGTGCTCGCCCGTGCTCATGGCCAACCCGGTCGGAGCGACCAGGCGCGAGGGCACGGTGGGCCTGCCCCTGCCGAGCACCGAGCTGCGCGTCGCGGACCCGGACGACCCCTCGGTCGACCGGGCGTTCGGCGAGGAGGGCGAGCTGCTCGCCCGCGGTCCGCAGGTGTTCTCGGGCTACTGGCGGAAGCCTGACGAGACCGCGAAGGTCTTCTCGGAGGACGGCTGGTTCCGCACCGGAGACATCGTGACGATGGATGAGGACGGCTTCGTCCGCATCGTCGACCGCATCAAGGAGCTCATCGTCACCGGTGGCTTCAATGTGTCGCCGACCGAGGTGGAGGACGCTCTGCGCTCCTTCCCGGGCGTCGCCGACGTCGCCGTGGTCGGCCTCCCCCACCGCCGCGGCGGCGAGGACGTGGTCGCCGCCGTCGTGATGGAGCCGGGCGCCTCCTTCGACGAGGAGGCCATCCGGGCGTTCGGCCGCGACTGCCTCACGCCGTACAAGGTGCCGAAGCACGTCGTGCAGGTGGACGAGCTGCCGCGCTCCATCGTCGGCAAGGTCATCCGCCGCAAGGTGCGCGACCAGCTGCTCGCCGCACGGCCTCAGTAGCAGGCGCGGGCCGGGTCAGTCGCCGATCGGGAAGACCAGCAGAGATCCGGTCGCCGTCGCGACCGTCTTTCCCGCGGCATCGGTGATCACACCGTCGGCGAAGGCGACGCGGTTGCCGGGCTTCGTCACGGTCGCGGTGCAGGTCAGCGGACCCGTCCCGGCGTGCACCGGGCGCAGGTAGTTGACGGTGATCTGGATGGACGTGTAGCCCTGCCCCTGCGGCAGTGTCGTCTGCACGGCGCACCCCAGAGCGGAGTCGAGCACCGTGCACACGAACCCGCCGTGGACCGTGCCGATCGGGTTGTAGTGCGACTCGTCGGGTTCGCACGTGAACGTGGCGGTGCCCGGGTCGGCGGCGACCAGCGTCATCCGCATCAGCTCGGTGATCGGAGGAGGCGGCAGCTCGCCGCGCAGCATCGACCGGAGGTACTCCAGGCCGGTCATCGTGGGCATCCGGGCGACGCCCGGTGCCGGGTCCTCCCAGTGGACGGTGCGGGTGCGGGTCTGGTCCGTGCCGGCGTCGTGCATGCCGTCATCCTCGCACGCGCGATGGTCCCCGGTCAGCGCTCTCGATTCAGGCGCCCGCGAGCCGGGTGAGCCGCCGCCGAGCGGCGAGCTCGGCCTGCGTCTGCGGGCCCAGCAGCGTGCGCGCTCCGGCGAGCACGGCGGAAGTCGCTCCGTGCAGCGGCAGCACGGTTTCGGCCGCCGTGGCCGGCAACCCGAGCAGGTCGCGGTGCCGCGGCTCCAGCGTCGACACCGCAGCGCGGAAGACGATGCGGTACGACGGCCGCAGCATCCGGCGCAGCGGCGCCCGCCGGATGAAGCGGACGATCTCCTCGACCTCCGGGCCGCCGCGCAGCTCCCCCGCATCGGTGACGGCGTCGATCTCGGCACGCAGCGCTGCGGCCGAACGCGGAGCGTCGGGTACCCCCATGAGCTCCGCCGCCGTCGCCCACTCGGCGACGTAGCCGTCGGCGCCACCGGGGATGGGCCCGCCCCAGTTCTCGTGCGCCGTCAGGAAGGCGTCGGTGAAGGCGAGATGGACCCAGCGGGCGAGGTCCGGGTCGTTGGCCGAGTACGGCCGTTCCACGCCGTGCCCGTCGACGTAGCGGCCGGTGACGCGACGGTGCAGGGAGCGGACCATCTCCGAGCCGGCGACGGCCTGGCCGCGGCTGCCGAAGGTGACGGTGTGGATCCACTGGATGGTGCCGGCCAGCCGGCCGAGCGGGTCCTCCCGGTAGCGGGAGAAGTCGCGCACCCCGGCCAGCGCGCCCGGGTGCAGAGCCTGCAGCAGCAGGGCGCGGACACCCGCGACCAGCGTCGGCATTCCGCCGTCGACCGCCCACGCGGCGCTGCCCGGACCGAAGTAGCCCGCGTCCTCGCCGTCCTCCAGCCGCAGGATCCACGCGGGCACCTCGTCCGACCGCCCGGCGAGCGTCTCGACCAGACGGGAACGGACAGGCGCGAGCACCCGTTCGACGGCGGCTCCGGTCATGCGGGCCCGCTCATCCCGGGATCTCGAGCCCGAGGCCGTCGATCACCCGCGCGTCGGGCAGCTCGCCGAGCAGCCGGCCGGGGAGGAGGAGCTTCGAGCGTCGGACGCCGGAGCCGATGATCACGACACCGTCATCGATCACGCGGGCGTCGACGAGCACCGGCCAGCCGACGGGCAGACCGATGGGCGTGATGCCGCCGTACTCCATGCCGGTCAGCTCGACGGCCCGCTCCATCGGCAGGAAGGATGCTTTGCGCACGTCGAGCAGCCGCTTGACCGTGTTGTTGACGTCCGCGCGGGTGGTGGAGAGCACGACGCACGCGGCGATCCGCTCGACGCCCTCGCGCTTGCCCGCGACCACGACGCAGTTGGCCAGATCCCCCGCATCCAGCCCGAACTCGTCGCGCGTCGCCGCGGTGTCGGACACGTCGGGGTCGATCTCGACGACGCCCACCTCGTCCAGCCAGCCGAGCGCGTCGAGCGCTGCGAGCGTCGGCGGCGCGAGCAGGTCGGTGCGGGAGGAAGCCGGTGCGGAGGTCAGACCGCCGAGAGTGAAGACGCCCATGCGCCTACTCTGCCCGCGCCGCCTGGGAGTCCGCAAACAGCTCGGGTCCGTCGCCGCCGCGGCCCAGCCGCTTGTACATGACGGTGGTGCCGTGCAGCACGCCCGACGGGCTGACGGCGAAATCCGGGATGCTGCCGGCCGCGTCCCAGCCCCATCGCCGGTACAGCGCCTCGGCCCGGCTGCCGGTCTCGGTGTCGAGCACGAGCAGGGTCAATCCCGTCTCCACCGCGTGCCGTTCGAGCTCCGCCATCAGCGCAGGTGCGACGCCGCGCCCGCGGGCGGCGGGATGCACCATCAGCTTGATCACCTCGCCACGGTGGGAGCCGTTCGGCTTCGGGGAGCGCAGCAGGGTGACGGTGCCGATCGCACGGCCGTCCTCGCCGCGGGCGACCCAGCTGGCCGCATCGGGGTCGGCGAACAGCGCCCGCCACCAGTCCGTGGCCTCCGCCCCCGACGGCGCCGTGATCCAGCCGACGCTCGCTCCGGCCGCCACCGTCGCCGCGAGCACGGAGGAGAGCGCGGCGGCGTCGGCCTCCGCGCTCTCCTCCGTCACACGCTCGACGAGGATGCTCCCCACGGGCGGCGGGCTACTCGGCGGCGTTCGCGCGTTCGAGCACCAGCTCGCGCACGCGCGCCGCGTCCGCCTGACCGCGCATCGCCTTCATGACGGCGCCGATGACGGCGCCGGCGGCCTGCACCTTGCCGTCGCGGATCTTCGCCAGAACGTCCGGCTGTGCCGCCAGCGCGTCGTCGATGGCCGCGATCAGCGCGCCGTCGTCGGAGACCACCGCGAGCCCGCGGGCGTCGACGACCTCCTGGGGCCGTCCCTCCCCCGCGATGACGCCCTCGAGCACCTGACGCGCGAGGCGGTCGGTGAGCGTTCCCGCCTCGATCAGCGCGGCCAGCTCGGCGACGTTCTGCGGGCTGACCAGCGTGCCGGCGGGGACGTTCTGCGCGTTCGCGAGTCGTGCGATCTCGCCCGTCCACCACTTGCGCGCGGCGGAGGGGGTGGCGCCGGCGGCGATCGTGGCCTCGACCTCGTCGAGGAGGTCGGCGTTGGCGACGTCCTGGAACTCGAGCGCGGTGAAGCCCCACTCGGCGGTCAGGCGCTTCCGGCGCAGCGACGGCTGCTCCGGGAGCGTTCCGCGGAGCTCCTCGATCCACTCGCTGCTCGGGGCGACCGGAACGAGGTCGGGCTCCGGGAAGTAGCGGTAGTCGTCCGCGTCCGACTTGGGGCGGCCGGCGCTCGTCGTGCCGGAGTCCTCGTGCCAGTGGCGCGTCTCCTGGACGATGGTGCCGCCCGCCTCGAGGATCGCGGCCTGTCGCTGGATCTCGTAGCGAACCGCGCGCTCGATCGAGCGCAGCGAGTTGACGTTCTTCGTCTCGGTGCGTGTGCCGAGCTCCGTCGACCCGCGGCGGCGCAGGGAGACGTTCGCGTCGCAGCGCACGTTCCCCTCCTCCATGCGGGCGTTGGAGACGCCGAGCGCCTTCACGATGTCGCGGATGGCGCGAACGTACGTCCGGCCGACCTCCGGTGCGTCCGCCTCGGCGCCCTCGATGATCTTGGTGACGATCTCGACAAGCGGAACACCGCCGCGGTTGAAGTCGACGAGGGAGTAGTCCGCGCCCTGGATGCGGCCGGTCGCCCCGCCCACGTGGGTGAGCTTGCCCGCGTCCTCCTCCATGTGCGCGCGCTCGATCTCGATCGTGAGCTCGCGGCCGTTCTCCAGCTCGATGGTGATCGCGCCGTCGTGCGCGATCGGCTCGTCGTACTGCGAGGTCTGGAAGTTCTTGGCGAGGTCCGGGTAGAAGTAGTTCTTCCGGGCGAAGCGGCTCGACGCGGCGATGTCGCAGCCGAGCGCGAGACCCAGCCGGATGCTCGACTCGATCGCCTTCTCGTTCACCTGCGGCATTCCGCCCGGGAGCCCGAGGCAGGTGGGGCAGGTGTTCGTGTTCGCGCCGGAGCCGAACTCGTTGGCGCAGCCGCAGAACATCTTGGTCTTGGTGTTCAGCTCGACGTGGACCTCGAAGCCGAGAACGGGCTCGAACAGCTCCAGCGCCTTCTCGTAGTCCATCAGCTCCGCTGTGTGGGCAGTGGCGTTCGCCATCAGACGGCTCCCTCTTCGCTCGCGAACATCTCGGTGGCGGTCAGATCCGGCGCCTGGCTGAGCAGCGGGCCGCCCCACTTCTCTTCGAGGAGCTGCTCGAGCGCCGCTCCGATCGTGTAGAGCCGGGCGTCCGCGCGGGCCGGCGCCATCAGCTGGAGGCCGACCGGCAGGCCGTCCTCCGGCGCGAGGCCGATCGGGAGCCCCATCCCCGGCACCCCGGCCAGGTTCGCCGGGATCGTGGTGATGTCGTTCAGGTACATCGCCATCGGGTCGTCGATCTTCTCGCCCAGCTTGAACGCGGTGGTCGGCGCGCTCGGGCTGACCAGCACATCCACCCGCTCGAACGCGGCCGAGAAGTCGCGCTGGATGAGCGTGCGCACCTTCTGCGCGCTGCCATAGTAGGCGTCGTAGTAGCCGGCGCTCAGGGCGTAGGTGCCCAGGATGATGCGGCGCTTGACCTCCGGGCCGAAGCCCGCATCACGCGTGGCGGCCATGACGCGCTCGACGGTCACGGGCGGGTCGGCGGGGTCGACGCGCAGACCGAAGCGCACCGAGTCGAAACGAGCGAGGTTGCTCGACGCCTCCGCGGGGAGGATCAGGTAGTACGCGGCGACCGCGTACTCGAAGCTCGGGGCGCTGACCTCGACGATCTCCGCCCCGGCGGACTCCAGCAGGGCGAGCGCCTCGTCGAAGCGCTGCTTGACGCCCGCCTGGAATCCGTCGCCGGCGATCTCGCGGATGACACCGACGCGCACGCCCGTCAGGGCGCCCTCCCGCCGGCCGGCGAGGGCGGCGTCCGCCATCGACGGCCAGGTGTCGGTGAGCGAGGTGGAGTCGAGCGGGTCGTGACCGGCGATGACGTCGTGCAGGAGGCCGGCGTCGAGCACGCTGCGCGACACCGGGCCCACCTGGTCGAGCGAGCTCGCCAGGGCGATCGCGCCGTACCGGCTGACGCCGCCGTAGGTCGGCTTCACGCCGACGGAGCCGGTCACCGCGGCGGGCTGGCGGATCGAGCCGCCGGTGTCGGAGCCGAGTGCGAGCGGCGCCTCGAAGGCCGAGACGGCCGCGGCCGAGCCTCCGCCCGATCCGCCCGGGATGCGCTCCAGGTCCCACGGGTTGCGGGTCGGGCCGTACGCCGAGTGCTCGGTGGAGGAGCCCATGGCGAACTCGTCCATGTTCGTCTTGCCGAGCGGAACGAGGTCGGCCTCGCGGAGGCGGCGGACCACGGTCGCGTCGTAGGGCGGGATCCAGCCCTCGAGGATCTTGGAGCCGGAGGTGGACGGCATGTCCTCGGTCGCGAGGACGTCCTTGATCGCGATGGGGACCCCGGCGAGCGGTCCGAGCGGGTCGCCGGCAGCGCGGCGGCCGTCGATCTCGGCGGCCGTGCGGATGGCCTTCTCGGCGGAGACGTGGAGGAATGCGTGCACGTCGGTGTCGACGGACTCGATGCGGTCGAGGTGGGCGCGGACGGCCTCGACGGACGAGACCTCTCCCGCGGAGAGCTTCTCGGCGAGGGCGGAGGCGGAGAGCCTGATCAGATCGGTCATGTCGTCCTACTCCTCGTCCAGGATGGTGGGCACCTTGAAGCGGTCGCCCTCGCGCTCCGGAGCACCGGACAGCGCCTGCTCGACGGTCAGCGACGGCCGCACCTCGTCCCGGCGGAACACGTTGGTGAGCGGGAGCGGGTGGCTGGTCGCCGGCACATCCGGCCCGGCCACCTCCTGCACCTTCGCGACGGACTCGACGATCTGGCCGAGCTCCTTCGTGAGGCTCTCGAGCTCTTCCGGGCTGAGGTCGATCCTGGCGAGGTTGGCCAGGTGCGCGACCTGCTCTGCGCTGATCTCGCTTGCGCTGGTTTCAGACAAGGGTGCGTCTCCGTGGATTCGGTGGTGGGTGACGGGAGCCGGTGTCGCGGCCCGCCCTCTCGATTCTAGGGCGAGCCGAACAGCCCGCGCCCCAGCCCGTCCACCGCGTGGTACGCCTCCTTGTAGGTGCGCGGCACCGCTGCGCCGGGCGCGCCGTAGCGCGCCATCAGCAGACCGACGAGACCGACGCCGGGCGGGCTCAGCGGGCGGTCCTCGTCCTGGGGAGCAGGCGCGTCCGACTCGGGGTTCGCGGGGAGGTACTGCGGATGCGTGTCCGGCCACGTCCCCGGCTGCCGCGGTGACGTGCGGTTGATCGCGTTGTCGATCGTGCGGGCGCCGCGGTCGCGCGCCGTGAGGTGCTTCATCCCGAACTTCTTGCAGAGCGTGGCGACGACCGCGGAATGGTGCATCTCCTCGTGGATGATCGTGTTGCGCTCGGTGTAGGCGGAGATCGCGATGGCGGGGACCCGCACGCCGAGGCGGTCGAACCCGAAGCCGTTCTCGCCGGGGCCGCTGTCGTCGGGCGGGGTCGCAGGGCCCGGCGGAACGTGGTCGTAGGTGCCGCCGTGCTCGTCGAACGTCACCAGCAGCATGGTGTTGAGCGCGTTCGAGCCCTTCGCGCTGCGTGCCGAGCGGATGGCGGAGTACACGCGGTGCAGCAGCAGGTCGCCCGCGCGCACGTCGGAGATCGCGCCGCCCACGATGACCTCGCCGTCGACGTCCTCCCCCGTCATCGGACCGCCCGGCGGGTGCATGTCGTTGTGGTCGTAGAGCAGCCGGGGCTCGACGAACGCGTAATCCGGCAGGGTGCCCTCGGCCGCATCCGCGTAGAACTGCGACATCGTGCGGAAGTGGGTCTTCCAGTACGGCTCGAGCGCCGGCGCGTGGATGAATCCGGTCAGGGAGATCAGCTGCCGGTCGTCGAAGTAGACCCGCCAGCTGCGGCCCGCCTCCTCCAGCCGGTTGAAGATGGTCGGGGTGTCGTTCTTCGGGTCGAACCACTTCCGCAGGCCCTCGGCTCCCCCGTTGTCGACGTAGCCGTGCGAGGTGGAGGCATGGAAGAACGAGCGGTTGCAGAACGTCTGCGACGGCACGGCGCAGTGCCAGTCGTCGTAGACGGCGAACTGCCGGGCGAGGGTGGAGAAGACCGGAAGCATGTCGGGCGAGAAGCCGCCCATCACCCGGCGGTAGTCGTCCACACCCGGCTCGCGGCCGGTGTCCTTGCGGAGCACGCCCTGATAGTCGCGGACGAAACCGTGCATGGTCGGCCGGGCCCCCGGCTTCGGCGCGTTGTACGGCGGCTGCATCTCGCGCAGGCGCGCATCCGCGTTCGACGGCGGATCGATCACCTCGTACAGCTGGGTGTTGACGTGCGGATAGACCTCACCCGGGTCGGGCGACGGCTGCCGCATCACGAAGTCGGTGGTGCCCTGGTAGATGTGCGCGGGGATGTCCGGGCCGCCCGCGGGGTCGGGATTGCTGTAGTCGCCGAATGCCAGCCCCTCGAACCGCTTGCCCTCCGGCAGGGTCTCCTCGTCGTAGAGGTGACCGAGCAGGTTGTCGAACGAGCGGTTCTCGTACATGAGCACGACCAGGTGGTCGAACCCCGGCCCTCCGCCTCGCGGGGGAAGCGGCGGGTACTCCTCGCCCGACTCGTCCGCGGTCGGGGAGGTCTGCCCGGCGGCGACGCCGAACGCCGCGCCCGCCGCGCCGCCTGCCGCACCTCCGGTGACCGCGCCCGCGGCGACCAGCCCGGCGCCCTTGAGGAACGCACGCCTGCTGGAGCCGCGGGGCTCGGGGCGGGAGGGGTCGTCGTCCGGTCGCATCCCATCCATTATGTGCTGCCCCGCCGACACACGCGCAGAGGCTCGGGATGCGTTCAGTGCGACGACGTGGTGGCGGCGCTCGTGCCGGAGATGACCAGGTCGCCGCGGTCGATGCCGATCATGGCGAGGTTCCTCATGCACTCGGTCCCCGCGGTGAAGTACGCATTGTGGCCCGACGAGCCGGTGAGCGACGCGTGCGTCAGCGGGTCGACCGCGCCATCCACCCCCATCGGCTTCGCGCCGTACCCGGGCGAGCCGGGGTCGCTGCCGAAGAAAGCGCTGTTGACGATCGGGTCCATCGGCGCCTCTCCGACGAACACGTTCCCGTCGCTCACCGCGAGTCCGGCGACCGACTGCGCCGCGCTCCCCGGCGATCCCATCAGGGCCAGCGCGTCCACCGTCACCGTGTGCCGCTCGAGCGCCATGAGCGCGGCCGTGGAGCCGTAGGAGTGCGCGAACACGCTCAGGTAGGGCTGGTCGGCGCCGCGCAGCGCCCGGATGCCCTCCAGCGTGCGCTCCAGGCTGTCCGCCCCCTGCTCCGCCAGGGCCGTCCCGCCGATGTTGGTGAGCACCGGCGTCTGGTAGCCGATCCAGGCGACGACCGCGACGCCCGGGGCTCCCCCGTGGCCGCGCGGGCCGAGGATGCGGCGGAGGAAACCGGTCTGCAGGTCGTACTGCTCCTGCGCGACCTTCGCCCACGCCTCGATCTGCTCCCCGACGGACATGTACATGCCCGGGACCAGCACGCTCACGTAGTCCGCCGTGCGGATGTCGCCGACGACGATCGCCGCTTTGGCGTCCGCCGACGGGTCGAGGGTCACCAGCGTCCTCGCGACCCCGTCGTGCTTCGCGAGAGCGGTGGAGACGTTGTGCAGGGTCTTGAGCTGCCGCTGCAGCGCGACCCGCTCCGCGCGCCCGTGCTCGGTCTTGAGCGTTCGGGTGACGCTGGCGATGGTCTGCTTGAGGTCGAGGCTGTTGGCACGGCCGCGCACGTCGTAGGGCACACCCTCCAGGTTGCCGATGACGTGCGGGGCGGCCTGGATGAGCGCCTTCTGCTTGTCGGGGTCGATGAGGTTCCAGAGCCGGCTCACATCCACGGCGGCCGGTGCGTCGAGGAGGAGCGCGTCGAGCTTGGCGCGGTTGGCGTCGAGGAACGACGGGAGCGCCGATGCGTCCACGCTCGCGATGGCGCCGAGCAGTGCCGTCGACGCGGAGCGCGCCGCAGGCCCGGCGGGGACGTCCGAGACGGGGCCGGAGGCCGAGGCGCCGGGCACCGGGACGGAGGCGTAGGACACCGCCGCGATCGGCGCAGCGGGGGCGTCGGCAGGCAGCACAAAGGCCCCGGTCAGTCCGGAGACCGCCGAGGTAACAGTGAGAACAGCTGCAAAGCCGACCAGCACTCCGTCCGGGTCCCTCCGAGAGCGAGCGAGCTAAGCCCTTGCATGTGCGTCCGGGGGGAGCGCACGCTTCGACTCTACCCGTGAACGGGTGGCCGACGGCGAGCCGTTCTACCCCCGATTCAGGGGGAGAATTCATCGCCTGTCCGCGAGAAGGAGGACCGAAATCCTCAGGAATCGAGCGCTGCGGGGCCCTCTTCCACCAACGTCTTGAACTGGGCGGCATCGATGATGCGCACGCCGAGCTCCTCCGCCTTCGCGAGCTTCGACCCGGCGCCCGGCCCCGCCGCGACGAAATCGGTCTTCTTCGAGACGCTGGATGCGGCCTTCCCGCCCGCGGCGATGATCGCCTCCTGCGCACCCTCGCGCGTGAATCCCTCGAGCGAGCCGGTGGCGACGACGGTGAGGCCGGCGAGCACGCCGCCCGCCTCATCCGCACGCCCGGGGCCCGGGTGCCCCGGGGTCGCGAACTGCACGCCGTCCGCGGCCCACTTCTCGATGATCTCGCGGTGCCAGTCCACCTCGAACCACGCCAGCACGGCGTCAGCGATGATGCCGCCGACGCCGTCGACGGCAGCGAGCTCGTCGCGCGATGCCGAGCGGATCGCGTCGAGAGACCCGAAGTGGTTCGCCAGCGCTCGAGCGGCGACCGGGCCGACATGGCGGATGTTCAGGGCGACCAGGATGCGCCAGAGCGGCTTCTCGCGCGCCGCGGCCAGGTTGGCGAGCAGCTCGATCGCGTTCTTCGACGGCACATGCAGCTCGTCGCCCGAGAACTCTTCCGCGGCGGGGTCGAACGGGCCGTCCTTCTTCTGGCGGCGACGGCGGAACGGAGTGTCTACCTTCTCCTCCCCCGCGTCGGTCAGTTTCGGCAGTCCGGTCTCCGAATCCCGCACCACGACCTCGATCGGGAACAGGTCGGCGAGGGTCAGCCCGAACAGCCCGGCCTCGGTCGGGAGCGGCGGCTCCGCGGGGAAGCGCGGCTGCGTCAGCGCGGCGGCCGCGACCTCGCCGAGCGCCTCGATGTCGAGGGCTCCGCGCGAGCCGATGTGCTCGACCCGGCCGCGCACCTGGGCCGGGCAGAACTCGGCATTGGGGCAGCGGAGGTCGATGTCTCCCTCCTTCGCGGGCGCCAGCCGGGTGCCGCACTCGGGGCAGTTCTCGGGCATGACGAACTCGCGCTCGGTGCCGTCGCGCAGCTCGACCACCGGGCCGAGGACCTCGGGGATGACGTCCCCCGCCTTGCGCAGCACGACGGTGTCGCCGATGAGCACGCCCTTCGCCTTGACGACCTCCTGGTTGTGGAGGGTGGCCTGACGGACCTCGGAGCCGGCGACGCGCACCTTCTCCATGACCGCGAACGGGGTCGCCCGGCCGGTGCGGCCCACGCTGACGACGATGTCGAGCAGCTTGGTGTTCACCTGCTCCGGCGGGTACTTGTACGCGATGGCCCAGCGGGGCGCTCGGCTGGTGGCGCCCAGCTCGTCGTGCAGGGCCAGCTCGTCCACCTTGATGACGATGCCGTCGATCTCGTGCTCGACCGCTCCGCGGTGCTGGCCGTAGTACTCGATGAACTCGTCGACCTTCGCGGCGTCGTCGACGACCCGGAAGTGCGTCGAGGTCGGGAGGCCCCAGCCCTTGAGCAGGTCGTACACCTTCGACTGCGCGTCGACCGGCGGGTTGTGCCACGCGCCGATGCCGTGGACGAGCATGTGGAGCCGGCGCAGGCGGTCGCGCATGAGCTCCAACTGCGCCGGGTTCTTGCCCTCGGCCTTCTGCCGGAGCGACCCGCTCGCCGCGTTGCGGGCATTGGCGAAGACGCGCTCGCCCGCCTCCTGCTGGTGCGCGTTGAGCTCCTCGAACTCGGCGACGGGGAAGAACACCTCGCCGCGCACCTCCACGAGCGCCGGCGGCTCGTCGGTCGCGAGCCGGGCGGGGATGGCGGGGATCCAGCGGATGTTCTCCGTCACGTCCTCGCCGACGACGCCGTCGCCGCGGGTCGCCGCCGAGACGAGCACGCCGTTCTCGTAGCGCAGGTTGATCGCCAGGCCGTCGATCTTCAGCTCGCACAGGTAGTCGACGCGCCGGCCGGCGTCGCGCTCGACCTTCGCGGCCCAGGCCTCGAACTCCTCCAGGGAGAAGACGTTGTCGAGGCTCAGCATCCGCTCGGCGTGCTGCACAGGCGCGAACAGGGTGGTCTGGGCGCGGCCGCCGACGGTCTGCGTCGGGCTGTCCTGCGACTGGAGCTCCGGATGGAGCCGCTCGAGCTCCTCCAGCCGCCGCATCATGCGGTCGTACTCCTCGTCGCTGACGAGCACCGTGTCGCGCTCGTAGTACGCGTCGCGCAACTCCAGGATGCGCGTCGTCAGCTGCTGCGCCTCGGCCCGCGCTTCCGCGGGCTGGTCGTCGGTCGTCGTCTCGATCGCCACCCCCCAAGCTTATTCGCGACCCCCGACGCCGCGGCCCCGCCTCCCTCGTCGAGCCCCCGCCGTCGAGCCCCCGCCGTCGAGCCCCCGCCGTCGAGTCCGCGATTTTTGCACGCGACACGCGCCGCGGGCGTGCAAAAATCGCGGACTCGACGGTGGGGCGGAGCGCGGGAGAGCGGGGAGGGGGGCGGAGCGCGTGCGGGTCAGACGGGGACGGCGGAGACGGTGCGGTCGATCGTTGTCTGGCCGAGAACGCGGGTGCCGACGTAGACGACGGCCGTCTGGCCCGGGGCGACGCCGTTGAGCGGCACGTCCGGACGGATCACGAGCTCTCCGCCGGTGACGGACGCGACAGCGGGCACCGGGTCGGCGTGCGCGCGGATCTGCACCTCGCAGGCGAAGGGCGTCGCGGGGTCGCTGGGAGCCATCCCCGCCCAGGTGTAGCGGGAGCCGGCGATCTCGGCGATGTCGAGCGCCTCGCGCGGCCCGACCACGACGGTGTTCTCCTTCGGCCGCACCTCGAGCACGAACCGCGGCCGGCCGTCCGGAGACGGGTAGCCGACGTTCAGGCCCTTCCGCTGGCCGACCGTGTACGCGTGGGCGCCCTCGTGGGTGCCGAGCCGGTTGCCCTCGCGGTCGACGATGTCCCCCGTCGCCGTGCCGACCCGCTCGGCCAGCCAGCCGCGGGTGTCGCCGTCGGGGATAAAGCAGATGTCGTGCGAATCCGGCTTGTTCGCGACGCTCAGACCGCGCGCTGCCGCCTCCGCCCGCACCTCCGCCTTGGATGGGGTCGCCCCGAGCGGGAACATCGCGTGCGCCAGCTGCTCGGCGGTCAGAACGCCCAGCACGTACGACTGGTCCTTCGCCCAGGCGCTCGCGCGGTGCAGTTCGCGGTTGCCGTCCTCATCGGTGACGATGGCGGCGTAGTGCCCGGTGCAGACCGCGTCGAACCCGAGGTCGAGCGCCTTCTCCAGCAGGGCGGCGAACTTGATGCGCTCATTGCAGCGCATGCAAGGGTTGGGCGTCCGGCCGGCCGAGTACTCGGCGATGAAGTCGTCGACGACGTCGAGCTTGAAGCGCTCGGAGAAGTCCCACACGTAGTACGGGATGCCGATGATGTTCGCGGCGCGCTGCGCATCCATCGAGTCCTCGATCGTGCAGCAGCCGCGGCTGCCGGTGCGCAGCGTCCCGGGCATCCGGCTCAGTGCCAGATGCACTCCGACCACGTCGTGCCCCGCTTCGACGGCACGTGCCGCCGCCACTGCGGAGTCGACACCACCGCTCATCGCCGCCAGAACCTTCACCCGCCGATTCTACCCGCCGCCCAACGCCGCCCACTCCTCGAGAGATGTGCGCCACATCTCGATCCCACGGACGAGGACGGCGGGCGCTAGCGCCCCAGGCGCGGCGCGCGCTCCGCGAGGCCGGCGCGCGACGCCTGCGCGTACGCGCCGGGCAGCGCCGCGAGCAGCGCGTCGACATCCGCGTCGGTCGACCCGCGACCGAGAGTGAACCGCAGCGCGCTGCGCGCCTCCGCCTCGTCGCGTCCCATCGCGAGGAGCACGTGCGACGGCTCCGGGATGCCCGCCTGGCATGCCGAGCCGGTGGACACCGACACCCCCGCGAGGTCGAGCAGGAACAGCAGAGAGTCGCCCTGCGCGCCCGGGAAGGTGAAGTGCGCGTTGGATGCCACCCGCTCCCCCGTGTCCGGCTCCGGTCCGCTGAGCACCGCCTCCGGAACGACGGCCCGCACCCCAGCGATCAGCCGGTGGCGCAGCGCGAACAGCCGGTCCGTCTCGGCCTCGCGCTCCGCCTCCGCCAGCCGGGCCGCGGCCGCGAACGACACCGCTGCCGCGACGTCCTGCGTCCCGCTGCGCACTTGCCGCTGCTGGCCGCCGCCGTGGATCAGCGGGACGACGGTGGATGCGCGGCTCAGCACGAGCGCGCCGATCCCCACCGGCCCTCCGATCTTGTGCGCCGAGACGCTGAGCGCGTCCACACCGAGCGCGGCGAAGTCGAGGGGCAGGTGCCCGTACGCCGCCACCGCGTCCACGTGGACGGGAACCCCCGCCGACCGCGCGACCGCGGCGAGCGCGGACACGGGCTGGATCGTCCCCACCTCGTTGTTCACCGCCAGGAAGGTCAGCAGCGCCGTGTCGCCTCCGGCGATCCCGTCGGGCACCGCGATGCGGCCGTCTCCGTCGAGGGGCAGCCAGCCGATCTCGGCCCCCTCGGCCCGCTCCAGCCACTCGACGGTGTCGACGGTCGCGTGGTGCTCTCCGCCCGGGACGAGGATGCGCGGGCGGCGGGCCGTGTCATTCCTCGCCCAGAACAGCCCCTTGATCGCGAGGTTGATCGCCTCCGTGCCGCCGGAGGTGAACACCACCTCGATCGGATCCGCGCCGAGGGTCGCCGCGACTGTCTCGCGGGCCTCCTCCAGCATCCGCCTGGCCTGCTGTCCCTGACTGTGGATGCTCGACGGGTTGCCGACGACGCCCATGGCCTCGGTGTAGGCGGCGATCGCCTCCGGGCGCATCGGCGTGGTGGCGGCGTGGTCGAGGTAGACCGGCACGGTGCCCTCCGAAGTATCCAGGCGTGTGTCACTACTCTAGATCGCATGACCTCGACCGATCCCCTGCGCAACCTGGGTGTCCGTGTCGGGCCGCACGGGGGTGAGCTGAGGGTCTTCTCGGCCAACGCGGACGCCATGGAGCTGTGCCTGTTCGACGAGCACGACCCGGATTGGCTGGTCAAGACCGTGCCGATGAGCCGGGATGCGAACGGCGTGTGGGTGGGCCGCTCGCGGTCCCTCGCCGTCGGCAGCCGCTACGCCGTCCGTGTGTCCGGCCCTCAGGCGCCCGGCAACCTGTTCGACCCGGAGGCGCTGCTGATCGACCCGTACGCGCGCGGCCTCCTGCACGTGAGCTCCGACGGCTGGCGTTCCGTCGTCGTCGCCGACGGCTTCGACTGGGGGGATGCGCGCAAGCCGGCGACCCCGCTCGACCACACCGTGATCTACGAGGCGCACGTCAAGGGCATCAGCCGGCTGAATCCGTCGGTGCCGGAGGAGTTGCGCGGGAGCTACGCCGGACTGGCGCACGAGTCGACCATCGCCTACCTGAAGGATCTGGGCGTCACCGCGGTCGAGCTCCTGCCCGTCCAGGCGTTCGTCTCGGAGCAGCGGCTGCAGCAGGAAGGCCTCACCAACTACTGGGGCTACAACACTCTCAACTTCTTCACACCGCACGGCGCGTACGCGTCGCGGGCTGCGCAGGCGGCCGGACCGGAGGCGGTGCTCGCCGAGTTCAAGGGCATGGTGAAGCTGCTGCACCTGGCCGGCATCGAGGTGATCCTCGACGTGGTGTACAACCACACCGCCGAGGAGGGCATGGGCGGTCCGCGCACGAGCTTCCGCGGCATCGACAACGCCACCTACTACCGCCACGACGAGACCGGCGCGTACATCGACGTGACGGGATGCGGCAACACGGTCGACTTCGGCAACCCCGTCCCGCAGCGGCTGGTGCTCGACTCGCTCCGCTACTGGGCGAACGAGATGCAGATCGACGGCTTCCGGTTCGACCTGGCGGCGACGCTCGGTCGCGGGGAGGACGCGTCCTTCCACCGCGACCATCCGCTCCTCCTCGCGGCGGCGTCCGATCCGGCGCTCGCGGGTGTGAAGCTGATCGCCGAGCCGTGGGATGTGGGCCTCGGCGGCTGGCAGACCGGCAACTTCCCCGGCCCCTCCGACGGTCACGCGGGCTGGTCGGAGTGGAACGACCGCTACCGCGACCGGGTGCGCAACTTCTGGCTGGCCGACATCGCGGAGGCGCGCCGCAACGGCCAGGCTCCCGTTGGCATCGGTGGATTCGCCACCCGGCTCGCCGGCTCGTCCAACACCTTCTCGCCGGAGCGCGGACCACTCGCCTCGGTGAACTTCGTCACAGCGCACGACGGCTTCACGATGGCCGACCTCACCGCCTACGACGTCAAGCACAACCTGGGCAACGGCGAGAACAACCGCGACGGGACGGACAACAACCGGTCGTTCAACCACGGCGTCGAGGGCCCGACGACGGACGAGGCCGTCCTGCTGACGCGCGCGAAGGCGATCAGGAACCTGCTCGGGACCCTCTTGCTCTCCGCCGGTGTTCCGATGATCACCGCGGGCGACGAGTACGGGCGCAGCCAGCGCGGCAACAACAACGCCTACTGCCAGGACAGCGAGCTGACCTGGCTGAGCTGGCTGCGCACGCGCGAGCAGCGGGAGCTGTACGACACGACGAAGCGGCTGCTGCAGCTGCGCCGGGAGAATCCGGCCCTCCGTCCCAGCCGGTACGCCGTGGACGGCCTGACGACGCCGAACGCCAGCCACATGGACTGGTACGACGCGACCGGCCAGCGGATGGACGACGAGGACTGGAACTCGCCGGAGAACCGCACCCTGCAGTACCTCGCCGCATCGACCCCCGACAAGGAGGAGTTCAACCGCATCCTGCTGATCGTGCACGGGGTGGAGGACGACGTGGAGGTTTCGCTTCCCGCGGCGCCGGGCGTGACGTCGTACCAGCTGCTCTGGGACTCGGCGACCGAGGTCCCGATCGCGGAGGACGAGACCGAGTTCCCACCCGGAGCGACCCGGCTGGTGGGCGGCACGTCCATGCAGCTGTACCGGGCGAACGGGCCGCGCGTCTGATGGCACGGCAGAAGGCGCCGGCGGGAACTCCGGCGACGGTCGCGCTGACGGCGGCCGGCATCCCGTTCAGCGCGCATCCCTATGTGCACGACCCCGCAGCGCCGTCGTTCGGGCTGGAGGCCGCCGAGGCGCTCGGCGTCGAACCCGACCGCGTGTTCAAGACGCTCCTGGCCGACACCGATCTCGGCCTCGTCGTCGGTGTCGTCCCGGTGACCGGGATGCTCGACCTCAAGGCGCTCGCCGCAGCGGTCGGCGCCAAGCGGGCGACGATGGCCGACCCCGCGGTCGCCGAGCGTCGCACCGGCTACGTCGTCGGTGGGATCAGCCCCATCGGCCAGAAGACCCGCCACGTCACCGTCGTGGATGAGACCGCGCAGCTGTTCGACACCGTCTTCGTCTCCGGCGGCAAGCGCGGCTTCGACGTCGAGCTCTCCCCCGCCGACCTCCTGCGCGCGACCGGCGGAGCCTTCGGAGCGATCGCGACATGGACGAGATGACGGTGCGGCGGGCCACCGTCGGCGATGCGCGCGGCATCGCCGAGGTGCACGTCACGGCGTGGCGCGAGGCGTACGCGGGTCGGATGCCCGCCGAGTTCCTGGCCTCCCTCGACGTCGATCGCCGGGCGGCGGGCTGGACCCGCATCCTGGAGCGCGGCGAGACGGACGCCTTCGTCGCCGAGCAGGCCGGCGCGATCATCGGCTGGGCCACTGCCGGCGCGGGCCGCGACGACGACGCTCCGCGCGATCGCGAGCTGGAGGTCATCTACCTGCTGGCGAGCGCCTACGGTTCCGGCGCGGGCCAGCGACTGCTCGACGCGGCGATCGGCGACGCTCCCGCCTACCTGTGGGTGATGGACGGCAACCCCCGCGCCGAGGCCTTCTACCTCCGCATGACCCGCTGACCCGTCCCCACCGTCGAGTCCGCAATCTTTGCACGCTGCGCGGGGTGCGAACGTGCAAGAATCGCGGACTCGACGGTGGGCGACGAGGATCAGGAGGCGGTGGTGACGAGGCCGAGCTCGGCGGGAGTGAGCAGGAGGTCGTTCACCGGCACCACGCGGACGGTGTAGCCGAACGAGCCCGCCCAGGCCAGGCGGACGGTGCCGACGAACTCGAACGGCACCGACGCGTCGTGGGTTCCGGGCACGCCGCCGTCGACGGCGAGCGCCTGCCGGTGGACGTCGGTGAGCTCGTCACCGTCGCGGCTGCGGCCGTAGACGACCTGCACCTCGACGTCCGACGGCTGCAGCCCGTTCAGCTGGACCAGCGCGCGCACGTGCAGCTCGTCGCCCACCTGCGGCACCGCATCCACGCCGCCGGCGTCGACGTGCGTCACGGCGACGCCGGGCCACGCGGCCTCGACCCGCTCCTTCCAGGCGGCGAGCGACCGCGCACGGGCGAAGTCGTCCGCGCTCAGGCGGTTCTCGTAGTCCGACGCGGGCAGGTAGAGACGTTCGACGTACTCGCGCACCATGCGCTCGGCCGACAGCGGCGACGAGAGGGTCGAGAGCGTGTGGCGGATGCGCGACACCCACGCCGTCGGGACGTCGTCGCCGTCGCGCTCGTAGAAGCGCGGTGCGATCTGGTGCTCGATCAGGTCGTACATCGCCTCAGCCTCGAGCGCGTCGCGCTCTGCGCCGTCCCCGGCGGCATCGGCCGACGGGATCGCCCAGCCGTTCTCGCCGTCGTAGAACTCGTTCCACCAGCCGTCGAGGATCGACAGGTTGAGCGCGCCGTTGAGCGCGGCCTTCATCCCGGACGTCCCGCACGCCTCCAGCGGGCGCAGCGGGTTGTTCAGCCAGACGTCGGTACCGGGATAGAGCAGCTGCGCCATCCCGATGTCGTAGTCGGGCAGGAACACCATGCGCTGGCGGATGTCCGCCTCGGACGCGAACTGCACGAGCTTCTGGATGAGGCGCTTGCCCTCGTCGTCGGCCGGATGCGACTTGCCCGCGATGACGAACTGCACCGGCCGGTCGGGGTCGGTGAGGATGCGCCGCAGCCGTTCCGGGTCGTGCAGCATCAGCGTGAGCCGCTTGTACGTCGGCACGCGACGGGCGAAGCCGATGGTGAGGACGTTCGGGTCGAGCAGGTCGCTCATCCAGGCCGGCGCGATTCCGCCCGGGTTCTGGTCCTCCCACGCCGCCATCAGACGGCGCCGGGCGTCCTGCACCAGCTGCTCGCGCATCCGGTTGCGGACGCTCCACAGGTCGGCGTCGGCGACGGCCGACGCGTTGCCCCAGTCGGCGTGCGTGGTGTCCTCCGTCCCGAGACGCTCGAGCGCCAGGGCGCGCAGCATCGGGTCGGTCCAGGTGGGGGCGTGGACGCCGTTGGTGACCGAGTCGATCGGCACCTCCTGGGGGTCGAATCCCGGGTAGAGCCCGTTGAACATGTGCCGCGAGACGTCGCCGTGCAGCTTCGAGACGCCGTTGGCGTGCTGGCCGAGGCGCAGGCCCATGACCGCCATGTTGAACACGTCGGGCGAGCCGCCCGGGTAGTCCTCCGCGCCGAGCGGGAGGACCTCGTCCGCGCTCACGCCGGGGAGGAGCGAAGTGGAGAAGTACCGCTGGACCAGCGCCCTGTCGAACCGGTCGATGCCCGCGGGGACGGGGGTGTGCGTCGTGAACACGGTCCCGGCGCGCACGACCTGCAGCGCCTGGTCGAAGGTGAGCCCCTCGCCGATCAGGTCGGAGATGCGCTCGAGCCCGAGGAAGCCGGCGTGCCCCTCGTTGGTGTGGAACACCTCCGCCTCGGGTGCGCCGGTCAGCTCGGTCCACGCCTTGACGGCGCGCACGCCGCCGATGCCGAGCAGCAGCTCCTGCAGCAGGCGGTGCTCGCCGCCGCCGCCGTACAGACGGTCGGTCACCGAGCGGAGGCGCTCCTCGTTGTCGGGGATGTCGGTGTCGAGCAGGAGCAGCGTGACGCGGCCGACGGCGGCGCGCCAGACGCGGGCGTGGAGCACGCCGTCCGGCAGCGCGAGGGAGATCTGGACGGGCGTCCCGTCCGGGTTGCGCAGGACGCTCAGCGGCAGGCCGTCCGGATCGAGGACCGGATAGCTCTCCAGCTGCCACCCGTCGGGCGTGATCGCCTGGGAGAAGTAGCCGGAGCGGTAGAACAGGCCGGCGGCGACGAGCGGCACGCCGAGGTCGCTCGCGGCCTTCAGGTGGTCGCCGGCGAGGATGCCGAGACCGCCGGAGTACTGCGGCAGTGTCGCCGCGATGCCGAACTCGGGCGAGAAGTAGGCGATCGTCTGGGGCGCGGCATCGCCGAGCGACTGATACCAGCGCGGGTCGTGGATGTACGCGCGCAGGTCGTCGCGGATGTGGGTCGCCCACTCGACGTAGCCCTGATCGGCGGCGAGCTCGGCGAGCCGCGACGGCTCGACGGCGCCGAGCAGGGCGATGGGATCGTGCCTCACCTGCTGCCACAGCTCGGGCGAGATGCGGGCGAACAGCTCCTTGGTGGGCTCGTGCCAGGACCAGCGGAGGTTGCCTGCGATCTCCTCCAGTGCTGAGAGGTTCTCGGGGAGGACGGCGCGGACGGTGAATCTTCGGATGGCCTTCACTCGGTCCACTGTAAACGAGCCGCGTGACGGGCGGGTTAATGAGTGTACGGTCGGGTGCGTGGTGAAGAACGCAGCGACCAGGTCCGTAGCCGCCGCGACAGAGGCGGCCCCCAGCGCCCCGGAGCCGGGCCCGTACGAGCCCCTGCTCGGCCGCATCCCGATCCTGGAGCTGTCCCCCCAGGTCGACGAGGGACTCTGGGCCGCAGCCGCGTTCAGCGGGGAGGTCATCCCGTTCCGCGCCACGGCGTTCCGGGAGGGGCACGACAAGATCGGCGTCGACCTCATCCTGCTCGACCCCGCGGGGCAGCAGACCGAGCACCACATGCACCCGCTGACCCCCGGCACCGACCGGTGGGAGGTGGAGGTGCAGCTCGACCAGACCGGCCTCTGGCGCTACCGCGTGCAGGCGTACGCGGACGAGTACGCGACCTGGCACCACAACGCCGAGGTGAAGGTCCCGGCCGGGATCGACGTGGAGCTGATGCTGCGGATGGGCCACGACCTCCTCGTCACGGCCTCCAAGGACAAGCGCCGCAGCACGGCCGAGCGACGGCACCTCTCCGAGGCGGCCAAGGTCGTCGCCGACACCACGCGGACGGTGGACGAGCGCTTCGCCGCCGCCGTCGACGACCGCATCCGGCAGGTGCTCACGGAGCGCCCGGTCGTCAGCCTTCCCACCCTCTCCGCCACGCGCGCCGTCCAGGTGGAGCGGACGCGCGCCGGCGTCGGCAGCTGGTACGAGTTCTTCCCGCGCTCCGAGGGCGCGAAGCAGCTGCCAGACGGCTCGTGGAAGTCCGGCACCTTCCGCACCGCCGCGAAGCGGCTCCCGGAGGTCGCCGCGATGGGCTTCGACGTCGTGTACCTCCCGCCGATCCATCCCATCGGCCGGACCTTCCGCAAGGGCCCGAACAACACGCTCGACGCCGGGGAGAACGACCCCGGGTCTCCCTGGGCCATCGGAAGTGCGGAGGGCGGCCACGACGCCATCCACCCCGACCTCGGCACCGAGAAGGACTTCGCGTTCTTCCTCGGGAAGGCGAAGCAGGCCGGCCTGGAGGTCGCGCTCGACCTCGCCCTGCAGGCGTCGCCCGACCATCCGTGGGTGACCGAGCACCCGGAGTGGTTCACCACGCTCCCCGACGGCACCATCGCGTACGCCGAGAACCCGCCGAAGAAGTACCAGGACATCTACCCGATCAACTTCGACAACGACTACGAGGGGCTGCGTCAGGAGGTGCTGCGGATCGTCCGGCACTGGATGTCGCTCGGCGTCCGCATCTTCCGCGTCGACAATCCGCACACCAAGCCGCTGCACTTCTGGGAGTGGCTGATCCACACGGTCAACGCGACCGACCCGGACGTGGTGTTCCTCGCCGAGGCGTTCACCCGTCCTGCCCTCCTCCGCACCCTGGCGAAGGCCGGCTTCCAGCAGTCGTACACCTACTTCACCTGGCGCAACACGAAGGAGGAGCTCGAGGAGTTCCTCGACTCGCTCGCTCACGAGACGGCCGACTACCTGCGGCCGAACCTGTTCGTCAACACGCCGGACATCCTGACGGAGTACCTCCAGTTCGGCGGGCCTGCCGCGTTCAAGGTGCGCGCCGCCATCGCCGCGACCGCGGCTCCCACCTGGGGCGTCTACTCCGGCTACGAGCTGTTCGAGAACGTCGCGCGCCCCGGCGCCGAGGAGTACATCGACAACGAGAAGTACGAGTACCGCCCGCGCGACTACGCCAAGGCGCAGGCGCAGGGCCGTTCGCTCGCGGGCTATCTGACCATGCTCAACCGGGCGCGCAGCGAGCACCCCGCGCTGCGGCAGCTGCGCAACCTGCACCTCCACCACAGCGAGGACGACAGCGTCCTCGTGTACTCGAAGTACCTGGACGGGAAGTTCACCCGGACGGGCAAGCCGGATGCGGTGATCGTCGTCGCCAACGTCGACCCGCACTCCGTGCGCGAGACGATCGTGCACCTCGATGTGACCGCGCTCGGCCTGCCGGCCGGCTCCCAGTTCGAGGTGAAGGACCGGGTGACCGGCCAGCGCTGGACCTGGGGCGCCGACGACTACGTGCGCCTGGACGCGTTCACCGAACCCGTGCACATCCTGGCCGTCCGACCGCTGTGACCGACCAGAAGACAACCTGAGGAGTACCGCCATGTCCCCGATCCCCGAAGGTGCCGCCGCCGTCGACCTGCCCGCCCTGGACGACGCGCTGCTCGCGGCCGTGGCGACGGGCAGCCACCACGACCCGCACGCGATCCTCGGCCAGCACCAGGTCGCCGCGCCGGGCGTCGCCGACCCCATCACGGTCATCCGGGCACTCCGCCCGCTCGCCGCCGAGGTGGTCGCGGTGCTCCCCACCGGCGCGCACATCGAGCTCGCCCACGTCGGGCACGGCATCTGGCAGGGCGTCGACATCGTCGGCCCCGGTGCCTATCTCATCGAGGCGCGCTACGACGACGGCATCGTGTGGACGGCCGACGACCCCTACCGTTTCCTCCCGACGATCGGCCAGCTCGACCTCCACCTGATCGGCGAGGGACGGCACGAGACGCTGTGGACGGCCCTGGGCGCGCACGTGCGCGACCTCGGCGGCGTCGTCGGGACCGCGTTCACGGTCTGGGCGCCGCACGCCCGCGCCGTGCGCGTGGTCGGCGACTTCAACGGCTGGGACGGCACCCTCCACTCGATGCGCAACATGGGCGCCTCCGGCGTCTGGGAGCTGTTCGTTCCCGGCATCGGCGCCGGGGAGATCTACAAGTTCGACCTGCTCGCGCAGGACGGCCGCTGGGTCCGCAAGGTCGACCCGATGGCGCAGTTCGCCGAGATCCCGCCGGCCACCGCCTCCCGCATCACCGTCAGCGACCACGCGTGGGCGGACGACGAGTGGATGCGCCGCCGCTCCGAAACCGACCCGCACGCGGGGCCGATGAGCGTCTACGAGCTGCACTTCGGCTCCTGGCGGCCGGGACTCGGCTACCGCGACGCCGCCGACCAGCTCATCGACTACGTCGGAGCCCTGGGCTACACGCACGTCGAGTTCCTGCCGCTCGCCGAGCACCCCTTCGGGGGTTCGTGGGGGTACCAGGTCACCGGCTACTACGCGCCGACGAGCCGGTTCGGCTCCCCTGACGACCTCAAGTACCTCATCGATCGGCTCCATCAGGCTGGGATCGGCGTCATCCTGGACTGGGTGCCCGGCCACTTCCCCAAGGACGACTGGGCACTGGCCCGGTTCGACGGCCAGCCGCTCTACGAGCACGCCGACCCGCGCCGCGGCGAGCACAAGGACTGGGGCACCTACATCTTCGACTACGGCAACTCGCAGGTCCGCAACTTCCTCGTCGCGAACGCCCTGTACTGGCTGGAGGAGTTCCACGTCGACGGTCTGCGGGTCGACGCCGTCGCCTCCATGCTCTACCTCGACTACTCGCGCGCCGACGGCGAGTGGGAGCCGAACATCCACGGCGGGCGCGAGAACCTGGAGGCGATCGGCTTCCTGCAGGAGGTCACCGCGACCGCGTACAAGCGCAACCCCGGCACTGTGATGATCGCCGAGGAGTCGACCAGCTACCCGGGGGTGACCGCGCCGACGTCCTCCGGCGGCCTCGGCTTCGGCCTGAAGTGGAACATGGGCTGGATGCACGACTCGCTGCAGTACATCCACGAGGACCCGATGTACCGCAGCTACCACCACAGCGAGATCACGTTCTCGTTCGTCTATGCCTGGAGCGAGAACTTCCTGCTCCCGATCAGCCACGACGAGGTCGTGCACGGCAAGGGCTCCCTGCTCACCAAGATGCCCGGCGACCACTGGCAGCAGCTGGCGAACGTGCGCGCGTTCCTCGCGTACATGTGGGGGCATCCGGGCAAACAGCTGCTCTTCATGGGCCAGGAGTTCGGCCAGCCGTCGGAGTGGAGCGAGGAGCGCGGTCTCGACTGGTGGATCCTGGACCAGCCGGCGCACCAGGGCCTCTGGAACCTCGTCGCGCAGCTGAACGCCGTCTACCGCCAGAACCCGCAGCTGTGGGCCCTGGACAACGAGCCCGCCGGGTTCGAATGGCTGGACGGGTCCGATGCGCAGGGCAACGTCATCGCCTTCCTGCGCAAGGACCGCGACGGCGAGCCGATCGCGATGCTCTTCAATTTCTCGGGCGCACCGCACGACGGGTACCGCATCGGGCTGCCGTTCGCCGGCGAGTGGGAGGAACTGCTCAACACGGACGCGGAAGCGTACGGCGGGTCGGGAGTCGGCAACCTCGGGTCCGTGACGGCGGTCGACGAACCGTGGATGGGCCGCCGGGCATCGGCGGTGCTGACCCTGCCGCCGCTCGGCGCGCTGTGGCTGAAGCCACGCCGCTGACCGGCTCTCCGAAGGCCGGGGCTCAGGCCCCGGTCTCGAGCCAGGCGCCGTAGCCGACGCCGTCCACGGCGTGCTCCGGCGCCAGGTTCCGGCCGGCCCGCCAGGTGCTTCCGAGCGCTCCGCCGAGGCGGATCGGCAGGATGTAGCGACGGCTCCCGCTCGCCCGCTTGCGCTGTTCGGCCAGATCGCGTGCCGACTCCACGCGCGGGCCGCCGATGGCGATCACGCTGTCCGGCTCCCCCGCCCCCTCGGCGGCGTCGACCAGCACACGCGCAACGTCGGTGACGGCGATCGGCTGGAACCGCACCCCGGAGGGCGCGAGGATGGCGCCGAGCGGTCTCCCCCGGTCGAAGATCGCGGTGACGAAGTCGTGGAACTGGGTGGCGCGCACCACCCGCGTGTCGAGCGGCGAGTCGAGGTAGACGCGCTCCTGCGCGGCCTTCGCACGGTAGTAGCCGTACGCCGACCGGTCGGTGCCGACGACCGAGAGCAGCACGGCGCGGTGCACACCGAATCGGGCGGCGGTGTGCACGAGGTTCCGCGCACCCGTGGCGAAGACATGGGCGGCCTGCTTGCCGACCGCATTGCTCGTGTCGATCAGCACATCGACGCCGTCCACCGCCTCCTCGAGGCCGTCGCCGGTGACGATGTCCGCCGTGACGTATGCGGCTCCGAGGACGTACTGCTCGGAGTCGTCGTCCGGTGCGCGGCGGGCCGCGACGACCACCTCGTGGCCGCGTTCGACCGCTTCTGCGGTCACGGCGCGCCCGGCCAGGCCGGTGCCTCCGATGACGAGCACACGGGACATGGGGGGTCTCTCCCTCGGCTTCGACTGCCGGAGATGTCCGGCACGACGATGGGCTGCCGCGCTTCCCGGTGGGGACGGGCTCAGTACAGCAGCGAGGCCAGCCTAGCCCTGGCCTTGCCGACGCGGGGGTCGTCGACGCCGACGATCTCGAAATAGTCGAGGATGCGCGTGCGCACGGTCTCCTTGCCGTTCGCATCGAGCTTCGGGAAGAGGGTGAGCAGACGATCGAAGGCGTCGTCGATGTGGCCGCCCGAGATGTCGAGGTCGGCGACGCCCAGCTGGGCGTCGACATCGTCGGGAGCCTGCGCCCCGGCCGACCGGAGCTCGTCGGCCGTGTGGCCGCTCAGGCGCGCCAGGAGGCTCACCTGCGCGAGTCCGGCGACCGCCAGGGTGTCGCGGGGGTCCTGGGCGATCGCGGTGCGGTAGGCGCGGATCGCGCCGTCGTAGTCGCCGCGTTCGATCGCGTCGTAGGCCTCGGCGTGCAGCGGCGGGAGCGGGGGTTCCGGAGCGGGCTCGGCCGCGGCGTCGGCGTCGGGCGCCGCTCCGCCCTCGACCGTGACGGTGTCGGTCACGCCGTTCTGCGCGGCGAGCTGCAGGAGCTGCTCGAAGACATCGCTGATCTGCGACTCGGGCAGCGCGCCGACGAAGAGCTGGACGGGACGTCCGGCCACGAGCGCGGCCACCGCGGGTACCGACTGGGCCTGGAAGGCCTGCGCCAGCTGCGCGTTCGCATCCACATCCACCTTGACCAGCACGAGCCGTCCTCCGAAGCCCGCGACGACGCGGTCGAGCACGGCGGTGAACTGCTTCCACTGGTCGGAGCGCTCGGTGCCGAGGTCGACGACCACCGGCACCCGCATCGACAGGTCGATGAAGTCGTTGAAGTTCGCGTCCGTGCCCTCGAAGAACAGGCTCGGAAGGGTGAGGGCGCCGGCGGGCGACTCCCCCGCGGGCGCCTCGCCGGCAGGCGGGCGATTGACGAGGGAGCTCAGGTCGACTGCTCCGCGCAGGTTGGTGGGCGGCGGCGGGACGTTGCTCATTGTTCCTCCAGATGCGTGCGCGCGTCGCGTAACAGCACGAGAATCAAGGATACTCGCGTCCGTGCCGCCCTCGCGCGCCCGAGCACCCTCCGCACCCCCGTCGAGTACGCAAAAACTGCACGCTCGCCGGGGGGAAAGCGTGCAGTTTTTGCGTACTCGACGGGGCGATCAGAGCTGCTTGGCGGCGATCATGCCCTGGGAGAAGCCGAGCAGCGTGATCTTCGCATCGGAGCCCGCGGGCGGCACGTAGAACGCCAGCTGGTAGCCGAAGGTGGACTCGATGCCCGTCTTGGACGAGGCGGCGCCGGTCAGCGCCGCAGCCGTCGCTCCCGCGCTCACCTCGGCACCCGCCTCGACGACCTTGAGCACCTGCGACTCCTGCAGGTCCGTCCACACGATCGCACCGGAGTCGTTGGTGGCCATGGCGACGTCCGTCCCCGCCCCCGGCTGGCTCGTGAACTCGAGGGATGCGGTGGCCGGCACGGCGGCCTTCTGCTTCGCCTTCCAGTCCGCGCCCACCTGAGTGCGCAGGGTGTCGCCCTCGGCGCTGAACAGGTTCGCGTACTGACTCTTGTCGCCGTTCATCAGGATGTCTCCGTAGGCGGCGGCGACCTTCTGGGGAGGAAGCGCGAGCAGCTTGGAGTCCGGAGGCACGACCGCGGAGCCGATGCTCGCCGGCGCCAGGTTCGGGACCTTGGCCTTCGGCTCGAGCGAGACGGCGTACTCCACCTGGTAATTGTCGCGCGGCGTCTCCTGCACCATGGTGATCGCGATCGGCGCCTGCGCGGTCCCCTTGGCGTCCTTCGGCGTCTCGATCACCGCGGCCACGGTGCGCGGCCACGCGTCGGTGGCCTGCGGGAGCGACAGCACGATCGGGCTCGCCGGGATCGCGGGCAGCGCCGGCTCGTCGGACTTCTTCGCGCGGATGGCGTAGTTGGCTTCGCGGAGCTGGAGGGCCGGCCCGGTGAAACGCTCCTTGGCGAGGTCGGGGCTCGCCTTGGCGTCCGCCTGCGCGGCGGATTCCGAGACGCGCTTCACGATGCGCTCGAGCTGCGGCACGGTGACAGCGGGAGGCAGCTGGTCCTTGGCGTCGGGCGCCTCGGTGGCGAGCGGCGTCGCGGTCTTGGTCGGCGTGGTCGCGGCGCCCGTGCCCGCCGTGCACCCCGTCAGGGCGAGGACTCCGGCGAGGGCGGCGGGGATGATCACGCGGGCGCGGCGGGTCGAGCGGCGGCCGCGCGGGGTGGTCTCGATCATGGCGGTGGGCTTGTACTTGGGGGCCTTGGGGAGCTTCGGCATCTTCGGTCCGCTCTTCCGGCGGGGGCCGCGCGAGCGGCGGTGCGCGTAGAGACCCCAGAGGTAGAGGGCGATGCCGATGAGCAGCAGGACGATACCGCCGATGATCAGCGGGAACGCCCACGGCGTGCTGGAGTCGACCGGCCAGGTGACCGTGACGCGCGACGGCGCGGCCTTGGTGCCGTCAGAGGCGACGATGACGCTGACGTCGTCCGGGATGTTCATGCGGGTGACCTGGGCCGCCTCGCCGTCGAACTCCTCGAGCCACAGGTCGGAGCCGGCGGGGTTCGGTCCGGCGGTCTTCGCGGCGTCGCCGCTCGTCGAGCCGGACGCGGCCCCGGCGGACTCGGACGCGGACGGCGTGGCAGCAGGCGAAGGCGTCGCGGTCGAGCCGACCGCCGCGCCCTCGTCCGCCGCGCCCTCGTCCTTGGTGCCCGACTTCGGCGTCACGCTCTTGGTCGTGAGCTTGCCCGTAGCGGTGCGGTAGCCGACTTCGACGTACTTCTGATCGCCGAGCCAGGCCTTGACGTCCGCTGTACGGCCGTAAGCCACAACCTGCTTCGCGCCGTCGGGCGCACCGGTCACGGTCAGCGTCTGCTGGCCGGGGTGCGCGTTCAGGACGGACCCGTCGACGACCACGTAACGCGTGTCGCCGGAGACGGACGTGCCGGCCTCGATGTGGGTGGGCGGAGCGAAGACGGTGCGCTGCGCGATACCGGCCACGATCATGACCGCGGCGACGACGAACGCGACGATGGCGAGTACGAAACGCAAACAAGACTCCTCGTGTGCCGAAGTTCGGGGGCGGGCACAGTCACACGACGATACCGGACGTGCCTGAAAGGCAGCTAACCCTTGCCTGGACGCTCGCGCATCCCCCCGTGCGGGCGTAGACCCCCGAATTGTAGGATCGACGCGGCGCGCGCGCAGCGAGTCCACCCGAATCCCCTCAGGAGTAACACAGTGGCCACCGACGAATCCAACTTCACGCAGGTCTTCCGCGGCTACGACAAGGACGAGGTCGACCAGGCCCTCCAGGAGCTGCGACGCGAGCTCATCAAGTCCAACACCCAGTCCGCCGAGTCCGCGAAGGAGATCAAGCGGCTCCAGGCGCGCATCGAGGACCTCAACGCCGAGATCGAAGAGGTCGGCAGTCCCACCTACTCCGGTCTCGGCACCAAGCTCGAGAACACGCTGCGCGTCGCGGAGGAGCAGTCGACGCGCCTCATCGCCCAGGCCGACATCGACGCCGAGAGGCTGCGGGCCGGCGTCGCGGCCGAGATCGAGAAGGTCAAGAAGGCGGCGGCCGCCCAGGCGGAGCGCATCCTGGCCGACGCCCAGGCCCGCGCCACCACGCTGCTGGAGGATGCGCAGATCGAGTCGGGCGAGCTGCTCGCCAAGACCCGCTCCGACAAGGAGACGCTGCTCAACGACGCGATGCGCGAAGCGGCGGCGATCCGCGGCGCGGTCGCGACGGAGGCCGCCGAGCTGCGCGCCACGAGCAAGCGCGAGGCCGCCGCGGTGCGCGCGGAGGCCGATCGCGAGGCGGCGGAACTCAAGGCGGTCGCCTCCCGCGAAGCCGAGGCGGCACGCGCAGAGGCGGCCGAACTCGACCGCACCATCGCGGCACGCCGCGCGGAGCTCGAGAACGCCCTGGCCGACGATCGCGCCGCGTTCGAACGCGAGTCCGCGCAGATCCGTCTCGATCTCGACAAGCGCGTCGCCGAGACCGCCGACCGGCTCGCCGCCGAGGAGGCCGAGACCCGCAACGCCCTGGCGGCCGAGGCCGCTCAGGCCCGCGCCGACCTCGCTGCCGAGGTCGAGGAGCAGCGCTCCTCCCTCGCCGCGGAGGCCGCACAGACCCGCGCAGACCTCGAGAACGAGGACAAGACGACCCGCCTCGCCCTCGCCACCGAGGTGGAGCAGACGAAGAAGGCGCTCGCCGCCGAGGTCGCGCAGACCAAGGCCGCCCTGGCCGCCGAGGTGGAGCAGACCCGATCGGCACTCGAGGCCGAGACGACGACGGCCCGGAGCGCGCTGACGGACGAGGTCGAGCGCACCAAGGCGGAACTCGCCGACGAGGTCACCCGCACCCGGTCCGCGCTGACCGAAGAGGTCGAGCGTACGAAATCCGAGCTGGAGACCGAGGTCACGACCACCCGTTCCGCGCTCGAGAACGAGGTGACCTCCACCCGTGCCGCCCTCGAGAACGAGGTCACGACCACCCGCTCGACCCTCGCCGAGGAGGTCGAGCGCACCACCAGGAAGCTCGCGGACGACACTCTCCAGACCCGTACCACCCTGGAGGACGAGACGACCCGGACGCGGGCGCGGCTGGAGGCGGACCGTGCGGAGACCGCGGCCCAGCTGGCCGCCGACCGCGAGCAGACCGCCAGCGAGCTGGCCGCCGAGGTCGAGAGCACGCGGGCGCGTCTGGCCGCCGAGGCGGAGCGCCAGCGCCGCCAGCTGGAGGCCGAGGCCGCCGAGCTCCGCGCCGACCTCGCCTCCGAGGTGGATGCAGCGCGCACCTCGCTCGCCGACGAGATCGCCCGCGAGCGGAGCAGGGTCGAAGCCGAGCTCAGCGCCGAGCGCGCCCGGCTCGCTGCGGAGGTGGAATCGACCACGTCCGCCCTCGCCGCCGAGGTCGAGCAGACGAAGTCCGCGCTCGAGACCGAGGTCACCACGACCAAAGCGGCGCTCGCCGCCGAGGTGGAGCAGACGAAGTCCGCCCTGGAGACCGAGGCGACCACCACTCGCGCCGCCCTCGCGGACGAGGCGGAGCGCGCCCGCACCGAGCTGGCCGCCGAGGTCGAGCAGACCACGAAGGCGCTCGCCGCCGAGGTCGAGCAGACGAAGTCCGCCCTCGAGACCGAGGTGACCACCACGAAGTCCGCTCTCGCGGCAGAGGTCGAGCAGACCACGAAGGCGCTCGCCGCCGAGGTCGAGCAGACCACGGCCGCCCTGGCCGCGGAGTCGGAGGAGACCCGCAGCCGCCTCGCCGAGGATGTGCGCCGCACCACCCTGGAACTCGCCGAGCAGCGCGAAGCGACCGCGAACGAGCTCGCCGACCAGCGGGAGCAGCAGCGGCTCGAGCTCGAGCGGGACGCGGAGTGTACGCGTGTCGCGCTCGCCGACGAGGCACAGCAGACGCGGGTCGCCCTCGAGAAGGAGACCGCCGAGGCCCGCGCCGAGGTCGCCCGCGAGGTCGCGGAGGCCCGCACGGCGCTCGAGGCGGAGATCGCGCAGCGCACAGCCGAGTTCGAGCAGGAGGCGGCGAACGCCCGTGCCGCGCTCGACAACGAGCTCACCCAGCTGCGCACGTCCACCCTCGAGGAGCTGGATGCGCGCACGCGCGAGATCGCTCAGGCGCGCATCGACCTCGACGTCGAGCTGAAGGCCCGCCGCGACGAGGCCGAGAAGGAGTACCTGACGCGGCACCAGGAGGCGGTCGCCCAGACGCAGAAGTACCTCGACGAGGCCAACGTCCAGCTGGCCGACGCGGTCAAGCGCACCGCGCAGGCGCGCTCCGAGGCCGAGGCCTTCGAGGCGGAGGCCCGCCGGACGGTCACCGAGGCCAGGAAGAAGGCAGAGGACACCGCCGCCCAGGTCATCCACGACGCCGAGGAGCGCGCCGCAGCGCTGCTCCAGGAGACGGAGGAGCGCACAGAACGCCTCGTGGCTGACGCGGAGGAGCGGCTGGCCCAGATTAGGATTGAGCGCGAGGCTGTGGCCGGGTACTTCGAGAACCTGCGCGGCGTCCTGCAGCAGGCCGAGAGCGTGACTGCCGACCGCGACTGACCCTGGGGGAATCATGAAGATCCAGAACCCGTTCCGCCTCGGCCTGATCGGCGCACTCGGAGTCGGGCTCGGGATCCTCATCCTCAGCGCGATCACCAGCCTCGCGACGATCATCACCTACATCGGCGCCGCTCTGTTCCTCGCACTCGGCATCGAGCCGCTGATCTCGTTCCTCGAACGCCGCAAGTTTCCGCGCTGGCTCGCGCTGGTCGTCGCGCTCGTCGTCATCATCGGTGCGTTCATCGGCCTGATCTGGGCGATCGTCCCTGTCGCGATCAGCCAGGCCACCCAGCTCGTCCAGAACACCATCACCTGGGTGAACAACGGCAGCGCCGAGAAGTGGTTCCTCAGCCTGCAGCATCAGTTCCCCGGCATCGTCAACCAGCAGAACATCGACGCTGTCACCCAGTGGCTGCAGCAGAACCTGCCCGACATCACGTCGAAGGTGCTGCAGACGGGCGTCGGGATCGTCCAGGGGGCGTTCGGCGTCGTCATCGTCCTGATCCTGACGATCTACTTCACGGCGTCGCTTCCGGCCATCAAGCGCTCCGCGTACCAGCTCGTCCCGGCCTCCCGCCGGGCGCGGTTCGCCGACCTGGGCGACCAGATCACCGACTCCGTCGGCAAGTACGTCATGGGCCAGGTCGCGCTGGCGCTCGTCAACGGCATTCTGAGCGCCATCTTCCTGACGGTCATCGGGGCCAAGTTCCCGATCCTGCTCGCGTCGATCGCGTTCTTCTTCTCCTTGATCCCGCTCGTCGGGACGATCACCGGCTCGGTGATCATCGTCGCGGTCTGCTTCCTGTCCGGGACGCCGACCGCGATCGCCGCGGCGATCTACTACCTGATCTACATGCAGGTCGAGGCGTACGTGCTCAGCCCGCGCATCATGAACCGCGCCGTCTCCGTGCCCGGCGCGCTGGTCGTCGTCGCCGCCCTCGCCGGCGGCACGCTCCTCGGCATCCTCGGGGCGCTCGTCGCTATCCCGTTCGCGGCGGCCATCCTCCTGATCGTCAAGCAGGTCGTCATCCCGCGCCAGAACGAGCTCTGACGCGACCGAGGCGCCGATCCTCCACTAGGACGCAGGCGGCGGCCACTCGGTCGGCAGCGGCAGCGCGGCGGGATTGATCCGCTCCACGATCTCGTTCAGGACGCGCCGGGTCTGGTTCTCCCCCACCCACAGGTGCTTCCCGCCCTCGACGTCGACCAGCTCGATCTGCGGGAGCGGACGGAACCGCTCTGCGGCCTCTGCGGGACGCAGGTAGTCGTCGAGCTCCGGGATGAGCGCGACGATCGGCCGGTGATCCCCCGCCCACGCGGCGAGGTGCTCCGGCTTGGCGCGGTGCAGCGGAGGAGAGAGCAGGATGACGCCGTCCACCGGGAATTCGCGCCCGTACATGAGCGCCAGCTCGGTGCCGAAGGACCAGCCGAGCAGCCACGGATGCGGGAGGCCGCGCTCGGCGACGAACGCCATGGCCGCCTCCACGTCGAACCGCTCACCGACCCCGTGGTCGAAAGCGCCCTGGCTGCGCCCCCGCGGCGACGCGGTGCCGCGCGTGTTGAACCGCAGCACGGCGATGTCGGCGAGAGCCGGGAGCCGGCCGGCGGCCTTGCGGAGGATGTGCGAGTCCATGAACCCGCCGCCGGTCGGCAGCGGGTGCAGCGTCACCAGCGTGGCGACCGGATCGCGGTCCACCGGGCTGGCCAGCTCCCCCACCAGGGTGAGACCGTCCGCGGTGTGCAGCTCGATGTCCTCGCGGCGTGCGGGAAGCTCGACACCGCCACGGATCTCGATGGGCTCGCCGCTCATGCTCGACGGGGTCACGTTCTCGGTCGTCATGCGATCCTCCAGCAGGACTCGTGCCAGTGTCGGCGCGCGGCAAGGTCGGCCGCATCCCCGAGCACCCCGTCGGCGCGCCAGGCGACCAGGTGGGCGACGCCCGGCGGAATGTCACGGCCGCAGCCCGGGCAGCGGTAGGCCTTCTGCGCCTGCGCCGCCGAGACGGGCTGGACGTTCCACTCGACCCCGCGCCGCACCTCGGTGCGGCGCCAGCCGGCGAGCAGTCGCTCCAGGCCGTCCGGCTCGTCGTCCCGGTGGCCGCCCGGGCGACCACGGGGTCGGTTGCTGCGCGGCATGATCCCAGTCTAAACGGGGCGGCAGAGCGGGCTGCGGACGCAGCACGCCGCGGCGGTCGGTGTCAGTACCAGCCGCTGGACTCGGAGTGGTCCCAGGCGCCGCACGGGGTCTGATAGCGCCCCGTGATGTAGCCGAGGCCCCAGGTGATCTGCGTGGCAGCGTTGGTCTGCCAGTCGGGACCGGCGCTCGCCATCTTGCTCCCCGGGAGCGCCTGCGGGATGCCGTAGGCGCCGCTGCCGGCGTTGTAGGCGTACACGTTCCAGTGGGACTCACGGTTCCAGAGCGAGACCAGGCAGCTGTACTGGTCGTCGCCCATCCCGCGCTCCTTGAGCATCTGGTAGGCGATGGCCTGCGCCGAGCCCGGGTCGGGCGTGCCCGCTGCCGGGGCGCCGCTCGACGTGGACTTCTTAGCGCTGGTGGTGGGGGTCGGCGTCGGAGTCGGGGTCGGTGTCGGCTTCGCCTTGACCGTCACAGCATCACGCGTGATGGTCAGCGCAGCGGACTCGGGAGCGGTGAGACTCTGCGTCGGGGCGTCGCCGTAGCGCGCCGTGGTGGGGATCTGCTGCAACGATTCCGCGTAGGCGGGCGTCGTGGTGGTCCCGGAGAAGGGGTCGACCACGTTCACCAGAGCGAACCCGACGGCGGCGGTGAACGCGAAGCCCCACAGGGCTGCGCGCGACCGGATGTGCGGTCGCCGGGATCGCCTGAACGCGACGCCGACCGGGTTGGCCGGAGTCAGCGGCACGATGTCTGCTGCTTCTCGTCTACCCACGATCACAGAACGATAACGGAGATCGGCCTCAGATCCAAGAATCGACGCCCGCACTCAGCGAACCGCCAGCATGACGTCGGTGACGCTGTCGAGCAGCAGATCGACCTGGACCTCGCGGTAGCCGCCGCGCTGTTCGCGGAACGTCACCGTCCGGACCTCCTCGACGCTCATCGGCCGCCCGTCCTGGAAATAGCGCACCAGACGGTTCGTGAATCGATCGACGTCGTTCCTGTTGTAGCCGAGCGTGAGGAAGCTCACCCGCTCGAAACGATGGCCGAGCGGACGGTCGAGGCGGTTCAGGACGACCTGCGCCGTCGTGCGCGCCTCCTCGAACCACGAGGCGTCGCCCTGCCGGGCGCGCGCCGCTTCGCGCTCACGCGCGGAGAACGCGTCCTCCAGGCGCTCGAGCGCCGCATCCACGTGCGTCGTCGAGTAGCCGCCCTTGGCCATGGAGAACGCCGCGTGACGGATGTCGGCGGCTGTCAGCGTCGGAGCATCCTCGTCGGCGTCGTAGGCGCGGCGCGCCAGCTTGAGGAACTCATCCACCTGTTCGACGTCATAACCCGGCTTGGACTTCGGGCTGTGGGGGAAGGTGCTCACTCCCCCATTGTGTCATCGGAAGATCAGGAAAAGGACGTAGGTGGCCGCTGCCGACGGCAGGATCGAGTCGAGCCGGTCGAGGAACCCGCCGTGACCGGGCAGCCACGAGCTCATGTCCTTGATGCCCAGATCGCGCTTGATCAGCGACTCGGCGAGGTCACCGGCCGTCGCCGTCAGCAGCAGCACGACGCCGAACACGATGCCGAACCACCACACCTCCCCCAGCATGAACACCGAGAGCAGCACACCCGCGATGATCGCCGCGGCGGCGGCGCCGGCGAAGCCCTCCCAGGTCTTCTTCGGGCTGATCGTCGGAGCCATCGGGTGCTTGCCCCAGGAGAGACCGCTCACGTAGGCGCCGGTGTCCACCGAGACGACCAGGATGAGGAAGGCGAGCACCCACCACTCGCCACCGGGCTCGGCCAGCAGCAGGATGACGAAGCTGGCGAGCAGGCTCACATACAGCTGGACGAACACCGACCACAGCAGGTCGCGGCCGAGCGCGCGAGCGCCGTGCCGCGAGGCGGGGACGAAGAGCTCCTCCACCAGGCGCCAGACGACGATGAGCACGATGCCGGCCGAGAGCGCCACGAGCATCCCGCCCGCGTGCAGGAAGAACGTCGCAGGCACGATCCCGACGGCGGCGACGACGGTGGGGATGCGCGGCACCCGGCGCCCCGAACCCCGGAACGCCTGCGCCAGCTCGAAGCTGGCGAACCCGGCCATCGCCATCCCGAACACCAGGAACAGCTCTTTGATGAAGATCAGGCTGACCAGCACGAGCGCCCCGACGGCGAGGCCGATGACGATCGCGAGGATGAGATTGCGTCCGGTGCGCTCGGCGATCCGCTCGTTCGTCGCGTCGAGCTGTGCCTTGCGGGCCTGCACCTGCCGCTCGAAATCGGCTCGGGTGGCCAGCACCTGCGCCCGGAACTCCTCGCGCGACCGTGCCTTGCCCCGTCGTCCGTGGAGGTCGGGGGCGCCGGAGGCCTCGGGGGGCAGCACGACGGGCGGCACCACGGGCTGCGGCGCCCCGGGCGTCGACGCCCCCGGCGTCGGCGTTCCGGGGCTGCTGTCGTCGGTCATCGGCTAGACCTCGAGGAGTTCGGCTTCCTTGCGCTTCAGCGCCTCGTCGACGGCGTCGACGTGCGTGCGCGTGATCGCCTCGAGCTCCTTCTCGGCGCGCGACAGCTCGTCGTCGCCGATCTCGCCCTTCAGCGCGTCCAGCTCGTCCTTGGAGCGGCGGCGGATGTTGCGCAGCGCGACCTTGGCGTCCTCGCCCTTGCCGCGCACGATCTTCACGAACTCCTTGCGGCGGTCCTCGGTGAGCTCCGGAAGGGTGACCCGGACGATCTCGCCGTCGTTCCCGACGTTGGCCGAGAGGTTGGGCATGTTCACGATGGCGCGCTCGATGTCCTTCAGCGCCGCCTTGTCGTACGGCGTGACGATGAGGACGCGGGCCTCCGGGTTCTGCAGGCCGGCGAGCTGCGCGAGCGGCGTCGGCGAACCGTAGTAGTCCACCAGCACCTTCTGGAACAGTGCCGGGTTGGCCCGGCCCGCGCTCACGGTGCCGAAGTCCTCCCTCGCCGCGTCCACGGTCTTGCTCATGCGCTGACGGGCATCGGAAATCACATCCGCGATCACGGTTTCTCCTTCAGATCGGTGGGTCGGTGTCTAGTCTATTGCGCGGTCCCGCCGCCGCCGGTGCGGGACCGGCGGCGGCGAGAGAAGACCCGCCCGCGCGTTCAGCCGAGAAGGGTGCCGATCTCGGCCCCGAGAAGGGCCGCCGTGACGTTGCCCGCCGGCTCGATGCCGAAGATGCGCATCGGCATCCCGTTGTCCATGCAGAGGCTGAGCGCGGTCGAGTCGACCGCCTTCAGGTTCTGCTGCAGGGCCTCCTGGTGGCTGATCTGATCAATCTTGCGCGCATCCGGGTTGGTCCGGGGATCGTCGTCGTACATGCCGTCGACGCCGTTCTTGGCGACCAGCACGACGTCGGCGCTGATCTCGAGGGCCCGCTGCGCGGCGACCGTGTCGGTGGAGAAGTAGGGCAGCCCCGCACCCGCGCCGAAGATGACCACGCGGCCCTTCTCGAGGTGCCGCTCCGCTCGCCGCGGGATGTACGGCTCGGCGACCTGGGTCATCGAGATCGCCGACTGCACGCGCGTCTCGGCCCCGGCCTGCTCCAGGAAGTCCTGCAGCGCGAGCGAGTTCATGACCGTGCCGAGCATGCCCATGTAGTCCGCGCGGCCGCGGTCCATGCCGCGCTGCGAGAGCTCGGCGCCGCGGAAGAAGTTGCCGCCGCCGACGACGATGGCGATCTCCACGTCCTGGGCGGCCTGCGCGATCTCACGCGCGATGCTGCTGACGATGTCCGGGTTGACGCCGAGCTGTCCCCCGCCGAACGCCTCGCCGGAGAGTTTCAGAAGGACCCTGCGTCGCTGTGAAGGATGTCTCTGGATGGCTGACGACATGCGTGAATAGCGTCCTTCCGTGTGTGGTTCTGGTTAAAGCTAGTGGCTCCCGCGCACAGAAAAGGAGTCCGGATCGTGTTCACGATCCGGACTCCTTCATGATCTGTTACGCGCCGACCTTGAAGCGGGCGAAACCGGTGATGGTCAGGCCTGCGTCCTTCACCACCTGGGCGATGGTCAGCTTGTTGTCGCGTGCGTACTCCTGCTCGAGCAGGGCGACCTGCTTGAAGTAGGCGCCGAGACGGCCCTCGATGATCTTCGGGAGCGCGGCCTCGGGCTTGCCCTCGTTGCGCGAGATCTCCTCGACGATGCGACGCTCGTTCTCGACCTCTTCGGCCGGGACGTCCGCGCGGTCGAGGTACGTCGGGTTCGCGAACGAGATGTGCTGCGCGATGCTGCGGGCGGTCTCCGCGTCGTCGCCGGTGTAACCGAGGACGACACCGACCTGCGGCGGCAGGTCCTTGGAGGTCTTGTGCAGGTAGATCGCGAAGTGCTCGCCGTTCACGACGGCGATGCGGCGGAGCTCCACCTTCTCGCCGAGGATGGCGGCCTCGTCACCGATGAGCTCGGCGACGGTCTGGCTGCCGGCGGGGGCCGCGAGGGCCTCCTCCACGGTGGTGGCGCCGGCGGCCGCGGCCGCGTCGAGCACCTTGTCGGCCAGGGCGATGAACTTGTCGCCCTTCGCCACGAAGTCGGTCTCGCACGCGAGCTCGATCATGGTGGCGGTGCCGTTGCCGTTCTCCTTGGCGGCGACGAGGCCCTCGCTGGTGGAGCGGTCGGCACGCTTCGCGTTGCCCTTCGCACCCTTCAGGCGCAGGATCTCGGTGGCCTTCTCGATGTCGCCACCGGCCTCCTCGAGGGCCTTCTTGGTGTCGACCATGCCCGTGCCGAGCTGCTCACGGAGAGCCTTGATGTCGGCGATGCTGATGTTTGCCATGTTCTGACTGGAACCTTCTTCTACTCGAAGACTTCTAAGAGACGCGGATTACTTGGACTCGGCGTCCGCAGCCGCGGCGTCCGCCTCGACCTCGGCGACGACGTCGGCAGCCTCGGCGTCGGCCTCGCCCTCGGCGATGACCTCGGCGGAGTCGGCCTTGGCCTCGGCCAGGTCGGCGTCAGCGGCCTTGGCGGTCTCAGCGCTCGACTGGACCTCCTCGGACGACTGCTGCAGGAGCTCCTGCTCCCACTCGGCGAGCGGCTCGGCCGGCTCTGCGCCCTCTTCCGGCTTCTGGTGACGCTGGATGAGGCCCTCGGCCGCCGCGTCGGCGACGATGCGGGTCAGCAGGGTGACGGAGCGGATGGCGTCGTCGTTGCCCGGGATCGGGTACTGGACCTCGTCCGGGTCGCAGTTCGTGTCGAGGATGCCGATGACCGGGATGCCCAGCTTCTTGGCCTCGTCGATCGCGAGGTGCTCCTTCTTGGTGTCGACCACCCAGAGCGCGCTCGGCGTCTTGCTGAGGTTGCGGATGCCGCCCAGCGACTTGTGGAGCTTGTCCAGCTCGCGCTTCTTGATCAGCAGCTCCTTCTTGGTGAAGCCGCTGGTGGTGCCCTCGAAGTCGAGCTCCTCGAGCTCCTTCATGCGGGCGAGGCGCTTGGACACGGTCGAGAAGTTGGTCAGCAGACCGCCCAGCCAGCGCTGGTTCACGTAGGGCTGGCCCACGCGGGTCGCCTGCTCGGCGATCGCCTGCTGGGCCTGCTTCTTCGTGCCGACGAAGAGGATGGTGCCGCCGTGGGCGACGGTCTCGCGGACGAAGTCGTAGGTCTTGTCGATGTACGCGAGCGACTGCTGCAGGTCGATGATGTAGCTGCCCGAGCGCTCGGTGAGGATGAAGCGCTTCATCTTCGGGTTCCAGCGACGGGTCTGGTGTCCGAAGTGGACGCCGCTGTCGAGCAGCTGGCGCATGGTGACGACGGCCATTGCCGTTTCTCCTTTGGTTTCGGTTGTCTGCGGCGGCCGGCGGCCGCCACTCCTGGTGCCCCGCGCGCATCCGCATCCCGCCGCCCGCACGGCGAAGCCGTCGAGTGGAGTGGGAGACCGGTGGATGCGCGCCCCGCCCGGTGAAAGGCGCCTCTTGCGAGGTTCTGCGGGCACGCGTAGTCACTCCGACGAGCGGAGTGCTTCAGACATCCTATCAGGAAGCGGGCGTCAGGCGGAGTCGCCGCTGGAGCGCACCTGGACGCCCCTCCGCTTGCCCCCTGCCTCGCGGAAGAGGGTCTCGGCGTGCTCCAGCGCCATCCCGTTCGTCTCCGGGATCTTGAAGAACACGAAGAAGAACGAGAGCGCCGCGAAGATCGCGTAGAGACCGTACGTGAAGGGCAGCGAGAAGTCGGCCATGGGCGGGAACGAGACGGTCACCAGGAAGTTGGCGATCCACTGCGCGGCCGCCGCGACGCCGAGGGCCTTTCCACGGATCTTGGTCGGGAAGATCTCGCCGAGGAGCACCCAGACCAGCGGTCCCCACGATGCGCCGAAGCAGATGACGAAGAGGTTCGCCGCGACCAGCGCGATGGGACCCCACGGGTTGGGCAGCGACACGGCGCCGTCCACCTTGACCGCGAACGCGAAGGACAGGGCCATCACCCCGAGCGACAGCGCCATGCCGACCGAGCCGGTGAGCAGGATGGGGCGTCGGCCGACGCGGTCGACGAGCAGGATGGCGACGATCGTGACGACCACGTTCGTCACCGAGGTGATGACCGTGATGAGCAGCGAGTTGCTCTCCGTGAAGCCGACCGCCTTCCAGAGGGTCGTCGAGTAGTAGAAGATCACGTTGATGCCGACGAACTGCTGGAAGACCGACAGGATGATGCCGATCCAGACGATCGGCTTCAGCCCCAGCCGGTTGCCGACGAGGGTCGCCTTCGCGCCCTCCTTGTCCTCCTGGATCGCCCGCTCGATGTCGCCGATCTGACGGTCGATGTCCTCCTCGGGGACGAGCGTCGTGAAGATCTGGCGCGCCTCGTCGTGGCGCCCGTTCGCGAGGAGGAAGCGCGGCGACTCGGGCAGCGTCAGCGCGAGGATGCCGTAGACGACAGACGGGATGACGCCGACCAGGAACATCCACCGCCACGCCTCGAGGCCGAACCAGAGCTGCTGGGATGCGGATCCGGCCACTCCGGCGAGCAGGGCGTCGGACAGCAGGGCGACGAAGATACCGATGGTGATGGCCAGCTGCTGCAGCGAGGCCAGGCGCCCGCGCGACTGCCGCGGCGAGATCTCGGCGATGTAGGCCGGGGCGACGACCGAGGCGATGCCGATCCCGAGACCGCCGATGACGCGCCAGAACCCGAGGTCCCAGGCCGAGAACGCCAGGCCGGCTCCGATGGAGCTGGCGAGGAAGAGCACGGCGCCGAGCAGCATCACCTTGAGCCGGCCCCAGCGATCGGCGAGACGACCGGCGATGAACGCGCCGACGGCGCAGCCGAGCAGGGCGATGGCGACGATGAACCCCGTGACGAACGCATTCAGCGCGAAGCTCTTCTGGACGGAGTCGACGGCGCCGTTGATGACCGACGAGTCGAAACCGAACAGGAATCCGCCGACCGCCGCGGCGATCGCCAGTCCGGTGACCCTGCGCCGCATCGCCGCCGTCGGCCGAGGCACGTTCTCCTCGCTCGTGGCGGCTGCGTTCCTGCTCTCTTCAGTCATCTCATCCCTTTTTCGGTTGTGCGGCCCGCTGTCGGCGGCACCGGTCGGGGGCCGCGAAGGCGAATCTCACGGTACGCCGGGATCGCGCCGGGGAGAACCATCGGTCGCGGGTGTGTCCACAGGAGCGACGGGACGCGGGTTCTCCACCGATCCAGGAGGCCGCCCGCGCACGACGGCGCTGGAGCAGAGGGTGGTCGTGATCGCAGGGACGAACGGAAGGTGGGACGGATGCGGGAGGGCGACGGACGATGCCGGACGCGGCGGCGGGGCGGCGCGCGGCGGGGCGGCGCGCGGCGGGGCTGTGCGCGGCGGGGCGGTGCGACACGTCGCCGACGTATGGCGGGCCGGTGGTGTCTCGTCTCGTGGGCGCTGGTCGTGTGCGTGCTGGTCGCCCGGCCGGGAGCCGCCGGTGCTGTCTCGGATCCGGGCACGGAAGGTCGATGGGGAGCGGCCGCGAGCGAGGCCGGGCGCGATCGTGTCTCGACATCGAGAGTGGATCCTTCCGCGCCGGAGGGCCGCTGGAGCTGGCCGGTCGTCTCTCCCACGGTCGCCGCTCCGTACGCCGCCCCACCGACGAGGTATGCCGCCGGTCACCGCGGCATCGACCTGACAGCGGCGGCGGGCACGCCCGTCGCCGCACCGGATGGCGCCGTGGTGCGCTTCGCCGGGACCGTCGTCGACCGTCCTGTTCTGACTCTGGATCACGGCGGCGGGGTGCTGTCGAGCTTCGAGCCGCTGTCGTCCGATCTTCCGGTGGGCTCCGCCGTCGCGCGTGGCGAGGTCATCGGCCTGGTCGGGTCGGGAGGTCATTGCGGCGGCGGATGTCTGCACGTCGGTGTGCGCATGCACGGCGAGTACGTGTCGCCGATGCTGTTCTTCGCTCGCGTGCCGCCGGCTGTCCTCCTGCCGGTCGGGAGCGGGTGAACGGGAGGCGACGTGAGAGCGACGACGAGGGTCGGTCTGTCCCGACTGCGGCGGGGCGGCGCGGGATCGGGACGGCGATCGGAGCGCGGCCTAGGCGCGCGGGTGGGCGATGCGGTACGCCTCTTTGAGCCGTTCGGTGGAGACGTGCGTGTAGATCTGGGTGGTCCCGAGGCTCGCGTGGCCCAGCAGCTCCTGGACCGCGCGAAGGTCCGCTCCGCCGTCCAGCAGGTGCGTGGCGGCGGTGTGCCGGAGGGCGTGCGGTCCGGACGGCCCCCGCCCCGGCACGTCGGCGAGGAGCCCGGCCACCAGCTGGTAGACGGCTCGGCTTCCCAGCCGCGCACCGCGGGCGCCGAGGAAGAGTGCCGGCCCGGACGCGCCCGAGGCCAGCCGCGGCCGCCCGGCCGTCAGCCACGCACGGATCGCCCGCAGCGCCGGCACTCCGAAGGGCACGACGCGCTCTTTCGACCCCTTGCCGATCACGCGGACGGTCAGCCGGTCGAGGTCCACATCGTCGACATCCAGGCCGGTGAGCTCGGACACCCGGATCCCCGCCGCGTAGAGCAGCTCTATGACGGCGACGTCGCGGAGCGACCCGGGGTCGCCGTCCTCCGCCCGGGCGGCGAGTCCCACGAGGATCCCGTCGATCTGCTCGCGCGTGATCACCCGGGGAAGCGTCTTGTCGGCTTTCGGCGAGCGCAGGCGCACCGCCGGATCGGCGACCACCTGCGCCACCTCCGCCGCTTCCGCGCTCGGTGTCCCGGAGTCCGCGTCTTCCTCGCTCATGCCGCCCGCCGTGAGCGACCCCACCGCACGCGCGGGAGAGCCGAGCCTGTCCTCCCCTTCGGCCTGGCGTGTGACCCATGCACTGAATCCACGGACCGAGGCCGCGCGCCTGGCGAGCGTCGATTTCGCGAGGCCTCGCTTCGATCCTTCCCACAGCCAGTCCCGGAAGAGGTCGAGGGTGAGCGCATCCGTGGACGCCACGCCCCGCTCCGCCGCGAAGGCGGCGAGCGCCTCAAGGTCCGATCGGTAGGCGCGGATCGTCTGCGGCGAGTACCCGCGCTCCACCCGCAGGTGCCGCTCGTATTGCCCGATCGCCGCATCCAGACCCACCCCCTCAGCTTGGCCCCGGATTACGGCCCTCAGCAGCAGCGACGCGCGCTCTCCGCGTCAGAGGGTGGGCAGACGACCTAGGTCGCGGCTCGGGCGCCGACCGGTGCCCTCACGCGCACCTCGTCCACCGAGAGCCCCGCCTTCCCAACTCGCGCGGCGGCCTTCGTCTGGGGGGATGGGTGCCCCGCGTCCTCGTGGTGACAGCGCACATCCTCGCTCGGTCTGCCTCAGAGCCACACGAACGTGAGAGCGGCATTCTTGGTGCCGTTGTTGGTCTCCACGGCGCGGAACTTCTCGATTGTCTGCTTCTGGCCGGTATCCCCCGGCGGGCCGTCCAGCACCACATCGAACGTCACGATCACACTTTGGCCCGGCGCGTAGTCGCCCACATTTATTCCGATGCCGGTTGCGATGTTCTGGTCGTTGGCCAGGCGGAGGGAATCGTTCCAAGGGTTCTTCAGGACTCCGCTCCCGTTGAGATAGTGCATGTTCGAGGGCAGATCGACCTTGAACACCACGTCTTTCTGCAGGGTCGTCCCAGTGTTTTTGTATTGCACTCTGACGGTGGCCTGCTCACCACCCGCGGCGACGTGGGTGCCTGACCAGACGTCTGTGCCCGGTTCCCCCGCAGACGCATTCACCTCGAAGTTCGGCTGATCGATCTTCACTCTGAAGGTGATCCAGCTTCTACAGCGACTACCGGCAGCCAGGTCACCGTCGAGTGCATCGCATCCGACGACCGTGCCGCTGGTGAAGAGTTCGTCGGACAGGGTGAGCCCGTTCGCTCTGCCGCCGTTGTGGAGCACTGCAGATCCTGTCACGTACCTCAACGCATACTCACCGTCATCGGCGCTGACGAGGGTGATGCCGTCCCAGATCGTGCGCGGCGAGACGTTGGACGACGTGACGAACGTCTGCGAAATCGCAGTCGCCGCACGGACCACTCCTGGCATCTCGACGCGCACATGAACGCCCTTGGCGGCCTGCGCGCCTTCTCTGGCGTCATTGTTGATGTTGATTCCGACCTCGTAGACGTTGCCCGGGATAGCCACAGAGGTGTTGCCCCACTTGGCTCTTGGATCGTCGGCCAGCCGGATTGCCATGAGGCCGCGCTCGTCGCCAGCGAGCGGATCATCCACCACGGAATTGAGCATCGCCGTCTCCGGGCGGTTGCTGTCTTTCGCGAGAGTCCGACTTGGCCCCCAGCCTCCGCGAACGATGTCTGACGGTTGCGCGGTCGCTGCGGGTGTCGAAGTGGGGCGTGGAGCCGCTGATGCGGTACTCGCGGCACCCGTCGGGGCTGTTGCCAGCACAACGGACGTGGCGACCGCGACAACCACGCTGACGACGAGAATGGCACCGACTGACCAAGCCGTGCCTGGAACTTTGCGTGCGCCCAGCCAAAGTCGCTTGTGCGCAGGGATGGCGTCCGGACCGTTCTTCCATACCCGTGCACAGAGAGCGATAACAACCGCTCCAACGACGCCTAGCACTATCGTCACCGCCCAGCCGTTACTCTGCTGGACCCAACTCATGATCGGAGCATATTTGTGAAAGTCTCATTTTTCACAGTCCGACTCGACTACCACGTCACGGGCATCGGATGCAGCCGACAACACGGAATGAGAGAGCACGGTCAGGACCGTTCTCAGAGGATCGAGGACTGAAAGCCGAACCCTCCGACAATGGCCGAACCGTTTCACCGTTTTGAGAGACTCCAACCGCTACGAGTCGGCAACGCCGCAGACAGTCACCAAAGATGGCGCCGCACCCATGTCTGCCGCCAAACCGCAGGGTGCGCTCGCGGAGCAGCATTCCGCGGTGGGCGATGAGCGGGCGGCTGGCGTCGTTGATCACCGTTCGGCGGCCGGCCACGCACCGTCATGCGTGCCTCCGTTCGCTCAAGGTCCAGCCTCCCCCGCTCTCGCGGGCACGGCCTGCGAGATCGAGCCGACCGAGAATCGCGGCGACCGTCGTGAACGGCAGAGCCGCCCGAGCCGCGATCTCGTCCGCGTCGGCCCTGCGTGCCGACGACAGAACCGACAGGACGACCCCCTCCGCATCCCCGCCACGCGGCTCCCCCTCCACGGGACGGACCGCCGCCGCGGCGGGAGATCCCGTCGGCCCTGTCCCCAACGGGTCGGCGAGCTCCGCCATCTCCTCGGCCGACGTGACGCAGATCGCCGCGTACTCGCGGATGAGACGGTGACATCCCGCCGATGCCGGCGACAGGATGCTGCCGGGCACGGCGCCGAGCGGTCGCCCCAGCTGAGCGGCATGGCCTGCCGTGTTGAGTGAGCCCGACCGGCGACCCGCTTCGACGACGACGGTCGCGCTGGCTGCCGCGGCGATGAGCCGGTTGCGCATCAGGAAGCGCCATCGCGTCGGCGCATTGCCGGGAGGGAGCTCCGCCGCCAGCACGCCCTCCCCCGCGATGCGGCGCAACAGGTCACTGTTACCAGCGGGGTACAGGCGGTCGACGCCTCCGGCGAGGAAGGCGACGGTGAGCCCACCACTCGCCAGCGTCGCTCGATGGGCTGCAGCATCGATCCCGTATGCGCCTCCCGAGACGACGGCGAACCCGCGCCCGACGAGTCCGGCCGCCGCCTCCATCGCGACGTGCTCGCCGTAATCGGTCGAGGCGCGCGCACCGACCAGCGCGACAGAATGCTCCAGCCGTGTCAGCCGGTTCGGGTCGCCTCGGATCCACAGGGCGAGCGGCTCGCCACCCTCGAGCGACGCGAAGCCCTCGGGCCAGACGTCCGCGTCGGGCGTCAGGAGCTGCACGCCGAGACGCGACGCCCGTTCCACGGCGCGGCACGACTCGTCGAGCGATAGTCGGGGCCTCCACCGTTCGAGGCACTCCGCGATCCGGCGCACGGCGCGCGCGTCCTCTGCCGCACGTTCGGGCGAGGCGTCCTCGAACGCTGCTCGCGGCGCGCCCCGTCGGAGCGGCACGACTTCCGCGTCGCGGGCGGCACGCAACACCCGCTCGGCGTCGTGGCCCTCGACGACGGCCCGGAGGACCCCCTCCGGACCCAGCGCGGCGACCAGGCGTCCGGCCTCCAGATCTCCGGGTTCGACCGCGGTCGTCAACGCCGCTCGCGCGAAGCGCTCGACCGCCGCGTCGGATGAGCACGCACCGCCGCCGGGCGAGCCGCCCGACACCGCCGTGACGAGTCGCACGACCTCGGTGTCGGATAATCCCGGGAGCACCGTCCGGGCACGGCGTCCCTCACTGGGCGACGGCGGCACACTCCGGGACGGATCGCCGCCATCCGACTCGCGCCCCGTCGCGGCTGCCGTCTCCTCGCAACGCGCCGGACCGGTCTCGGGGTCGGGACTCTCCGCGACCACACCCTCCGCAACCACACCCTCCACGACCGGCTCGCCTCGCTGCGCGCCGGCACGGGCGAGCCCCGCGACAGCACACCCGTCGCACGCCCCACTCATGCGCTGATCCCCCTTCGCAGGAAGAGCGCGCGACCGACATGATCGACGTCCGGTGACGAGGCGCCGTCGAGATCGGCAAGGGTCCATGCAAGGCGCAGCGTGCGATCGTAGCCGCGCATGGTGATGCCGCCGCGCTCCAGCGCACGGTCGAGGGGTGCGATCGCTGTGGCGCCGAGCCGACGCTCCCCGGACCGCAGCCAGCTCCCGGCGGCGTCGGCGTTGCGCACCCACCCCGTTCCCCGGAGGCGCTCGGCCGCGCGGGCTCGCGCCGACTCGACACGTGCCCGCAGCTCACTGCTGGTCGAGCCCGGCGCGTGCAGGTCCGACGCAGCGTGCAGGGCGGCCAGCCCCAGGCGCCGCACGGTCAGACGGATGTCGACGCGGTCCATCAACGGCCCGGACATCCGCGCCAGGTAGCGCCGTCTGGCCATCGGCGAGCAGGTGCACTCCGCGTCCGCCGAACCGTAGTGACCACACGGACAGGGGTTCGACGCGAGCACCAGCTGGAACCGAGCAGGAAACGAGGCGGCCCCGCTCGCGCGATGGATGGTGATGCTCCCGTTCTCGAGAGGTTGACGGAGCGCATCGAGCACGGACGGCGGGAACTCCGCAGCCTCGTCGAGGAAGAGCACGCCGTGCGTGGCGCGGACGATCGCGCCGGGTGTGATCCGTCCGCTTCCGCCGCCCACCAGCGAAACCGCCGACGCCGTATGGTGCGGAGCTTCGAATGGCGGCCGGCGGACGAGCTCGGCACCGACACCCAGCCCGGTGAGCGAACGGATGCACGTCGCCTCCAGAGCCTCGGCTCCGGCCAGGTCGGGCAGCAGCGACGGCAGGCGGCGGGCGAGCATCGTCTTGCCCGCCCCCGGCGGTCCGACCATCGCCAGATGGTGGCCGCCGGCCGCCGCGGCGACCAGAGCCTCGACGGCCTCGCCATTGCCGGACACGTCCGCCATGTCCGGCTCCCGTGCGGCGCGCTGCTCCGCCACCGCAGGGAGGACCGGATCCTCCTCCACCGGATCGAGCTCGGCGCCGTGCACGATGGCCGCTGCGCGCAACCCCGTCACACCCACGACCTCGATCCCGTCCACCAGGGACGCCTCGTCGAGGTTGCCCGCCGGCACGAGCACCCGGTCGAACCCGGCTTCCCGCGCGGCCAGCACGGCGGGGAGCACCCCCGCCACAGGACGCAGCCGTCCGTCGAGGCCGAGCTCGCCCAGATGCACCGCGCGCGCCGCCGGTGCCGGAGGCACGACCCCCGCCGCCGACAGCGCCGCGACCGCGATGGCGAGATCGAAACCGGAACCCTGCTTCGGCAGTGCGGCCGGCGACAGGTTGACCGTCAGCTTCTTCTGCGACAGCGAGCAGCCGGCGTTCACGGCGGCGGCGCCGACCCGCTTGCGCGACTCCCCCAACGCCGTGTCCGGCAGGCCGATCAGCACGAAGGCGGGCAGACCGGCCGAGATGTCGGCCTCCACTTCGACGACGTGCCCGCGCAGTCCGTCGAGCGCGATCGCGAACGTGCGTGCGAGAGCCATCAGGCGATCCCGGTGAGGTGCTCGACAACCGGCCGATCGCTCCACGCGTCGGTCACAGCGATCGCATCGATGCGGACGGCCACGGCCCCGGGCTCCCGTTCGCGGCACCAGGCGGCCGCGAGCCGCCGCAGCCGTGCGGCTTTGCGCGACGTGATCGCCTCGAACGGGTGCCCGAACGTCAGCGACGACCGGGTCTTCACCTCCACGAACACCAGGGTGGTGCCGTGTCGGAGCACGAGGTCGAGCTCCCCCGATGGGCACCGCCAGTTGCGGTCGATGAGCGTGTACCCGTTCTCGTGCAGCCACTCGGCCGCGACCTGCTCGCCGCGACGCCCCAATTCGTCTTTCTCAGCCATGTCAACCTCCGCCTCCAGCCTCGGCGGTGGGGCCGGTCGGCGGAGCGGAGAGGACGGATCTGTGGAAAGACGGCGGTGGGGGGGCGCCTGTGAACAGGTCGGGGGCGAGCGATCAGGCGCTCACGACCCCGCGACGATCACTCGTCGAGCGCGAGCTCCTTGGGCAGCTCGAACTCCTTCGAGGACAGCTCCTCGATGTTGACGTCCTTGAACGTCAGGACCCGCACCGACTTCACGAAGCGGTCGGCCCGGTACACGTCCCACACCCAGACGTCGTTCATGGTCAGCTCGAAGTAGAAGTCGTGCTCCGTATCGCGGCGCACGAACTCCACCTCGTTCGCCAGATAGAAACGGCGTTCCGTCTCGATCACATACTTGAACTGCGAGACGACGTCCCGGTACTCGCGATACAAAGCCAACTCGACCTCGCGGTCGTAGTCGTCGAACTCGTCATCATCCATCGTCCGTCAAGTCTATGCCGCTGAGGCGACTCGCGCGTCGGTCGCGGTCACGCTGTGGACGAACCGACGGACCAGGTCACTCCGGGATGTCGATCAGAGCCGGCTGTTTGAGCCACGTCATCCGGTGCAGTGCGCTCGGACCGAGCTCCGCGATAGCGGCGAAGTGCTCCGGGGTCGAGTACCCCTTGTTGCTGGCCCAGCCGTAGCCCGGATACTCCGAGTCGTGCGCGATCATCATCCGGTCGCGGTGCACCTTGGCGATGACCGAGGCGGCGGCGACGGAGGCGCAATCCCGGTCGGCCTTGATCCGGGTGACCACCCTCGCCGGCCGCATCAATGCCGGGTTCAGGTAGTCGTAGTTGCCGTCGAGGATGAGGGTGCTGTCGTGCACGACGGCGCCCTGCTGCTCCAGCTGGGCGAGGGCGCGGGCTCCGGCCAGACCCAGGCAGCGCATGATCCCGAGAGCGTCGACCTCGGCCGCCGTCGCAAGACCGACCGCGTGATGCATGGCCCATCGACGGCATAACGGCTCGAGCGACTCCCGCACCGGCTCGGGGAGCAGCTTGGAGTCGCGCAGTCCCGGCGGGATCCGCTTGACGGCCGTGTCGATGACGACCATCCCGACAGCGACCGGCCCCGCGAGCGCTCCACGGCCGACCTCGTCGACGGCGACGATGGACGTGACGCCCTCGCGGTAGAGGGCCTTCTCGAACCGCAGTGACGGCGACACCGGGGTCATCATGCGTTCCTCGTCCTCCGCCCTCTCGATCTGCGGGAAGCTCGTTCCATTGTCACTCATCGCCGGCGGACGATCGAACACGACGCGGTCAGCCGCTCCGGACACGACGAAGCCCCCGATCCACGAGGGGTCGGGGGCTTCGGAAGCGCTGGGAGGCGGAGATCAGTTCTCGCGCTTCTCCTTGATCTTCGCCTTCTTGCCGCGGAGCTCGCGCAGGTAGTAGAGCTTCGCGCGACGCACGTCACCGCGGGTGACGACCTCGATCTTGTCGATGACCGGGGAGTGCACGGGGAAGGTGCGCTCGACGCCCACCTGGAAGCTGATCTTGCGGACCGTGAAGGTCTCGCGGACGCCCTCGCCGGAGCGGCCGATGACGACGCCCTGGAAGACCTGGACGCGAGAGCGGGTGCCCTCGATGATGTTCACGTGCACCTTGACGGTGTCGCCGGCGCGGAACTCGGGGATGTCCTGCTTGAGGGACGCGGCGTCGAGCTGGTCGAGGATGTGCATGGGGTGTTCGCTCTCTGTACCCGCCACAGGTCGGGGACGGACTCGGGGCCGGCTCCGATCAGGAGTTCCGGCCGTCTGGGTTCGGTCAGTGGGTGTCCGCGAGAAATGCTGGCTCCCCTATGGCAGGGCCTGGCCGCGGCACAAGGGTCAATTCTGCCATGCGCAGCACGGGTTTGCCAAAGCGTCCCGAATCGATGGAGGAGACGGCCGGACGATCGAGCCGGAATTCACTCGCGCTCGCGGCGCTCCTCGATCACGATGTACTCGCCTCCGTCGACGGACTCGCCCGGCGGTTGCGGCACCTGGCGGGGCTGCGCCGCCCGCTGATAGGCCTCGAACGTCATCGCGACCCGTGCCCGGGTCTCGGTGAGGAGCTCCCACAGCACGACCCAGAAGATGGCGATGAACAGCAGGATGCCGAGCACGGCGAGCCACCCGGTCACGCCGGCCGGGAAGAAACCGAACGCGATGATGGCCAGGTGCCAGGCGCCGAACAGGCCGACGTCGTACCAGGAGACCGCCCGGCTCTCACGCACGCTGCGCCGTGCCATCACCATCCCGCCGACGACGAGCATGGCGACGAAGAGGATGGGGCACAGCAGCAGGAGGCCGAGGAACGACCATCCGCTCCCCTGGCTGAAGGCGGCCCAGCCGACCAGCAGCCACGCCGGGAGCACCACGGCGGACGGGAAGAGCCACCAGTAGAACGCCTTGCGGATGATCACGCGCCCAGCGTAGCCGGGGCCGGCTGTGCTGCGGCTGCGCATTTCCCGGACGCCCACCTGCGAGACTGGAGGGGTCCGACACCGAGAGGAGCCCCCGTGATCGAGCTGAGGACCCCCGCCGAGATCGAGCAGATGCGACCGGCCGGCCGCTTCGTCGCCGACGTGCTCGCGCAGACGGCCGCGGCGGCCCACGTCGGCGTCAACCTTCTGGAGCTGGACGCGCTCGCGCACGACCTCATCCGCCGGCGCGGCGCCGAGTCCTGCTACATCGACTACCACCCGTCCTTCGGCGCGAGCCCGTTCGGAAAGGTGATCTGCACGTCCGTCAACGACGCGGTGCTGCACGGCCTCCCGCACGACTACCGGCTGCAGGACGGCGATCTGCTGACCCTCGACTTCGCCGCGAGCGTCGACGGCTGGGTGGCCGACTCGGCCGTGAGCCTGGTGGTCGGGACGCCGCGCGACGAGGACCTCCGGCTCATCGACACGACCAGACGGGCGCTCACGGCCGGCATCCAGGCGGCGCAGCCCGGGGGGCGCATCGGCGACATCTCGGCGGCGATCGCCGCGGTCGCGCACGCGGAGGGCTACTCGATCAACACGCAGTTCGGCGGCCACGGCGTCGGCCGGACGATGCACGGCGACCCGCACATCTCGAACGACGGACGCGCCGGCCGCGGCTACCCGCTGCGCCCGGGACTCGTCGTCGCGATCGAGCCGTGGTTCCTCGAGACCACCGACGAGATCTACACCGACCGCGACGGCTGGACGCTCCGCAGCGCGGACGGATCGCGCGGCGCCCACTCCGAGCACACCGTCGCGATCACCGACGACGGCCCCCTCGTCCTCACGGCCCCCTGACTCACGCCGACCCACCGTCGAGTCCGCATAAATTGCACGCCGACCACCCCGAGAGCGTGCAATTTCTGCGGACTCGACGGTGGGGACGGGAGTGGAGGCAGGTCAGGGCAGGAGGTCGGGGCGGACGGCGCGCGTGCGCTCCAGCTGCTGCTCGCGACGCCACGCGTCGACGGCGCCGTGGTTGCCGGAGAGCAGCACGGGGGGCACCTCCCGTCCGCGCCACACCGCGGGCTTGGTGTAGCTGGGGTACTCGAGCAGGCCGTCCTCGTGCGACTCCTCGACCAGACTCTCCGGGTTGCCGACGACGCCGGGGATGAGCCGGCCGACCGCTTCGATCATCGCCATCGTCGCGACCTCCCCGCCGTTGAGCACGTAGTCGCCGATGCTCATCAGCCGCACCCGCGCACGCGCCGCGGTGTCGTCGAAGACGCGCTGATCGATCCCCTCGTAGCGCCCGCACCCGAACACCAGGTGCTGCTCCTGCGCCAGCTCGCGCGCGATCGACTGCGTGAAGACCTCGCCGGCGGGCGACGGGAAGATGACGACAGGATCGGCCGCGCCGTCGAGGATGCCGTCGAGCGCCTCGCCCCACGGCTCCGGCTTCATGACCATCCCGGCTCCCCCGCCGTACGGGGTGTCGTCGACCGTCCGGTGACGGTCGTGCGTGTGGTCGCGCAGATCGTGGACGCCGAGCTCGATGAGACCCGACTGCCGGGCCTTGCCGAGCAGCGAGATGTCGAGCACATCGAAGAAGGTCGGGAAGATCGTGACGATGTCGATGCGCATACGGAGAGTCTAGGAGGGCCCCGCTAGGCCGGGACGACCGCCAGCTCGCGGTCGCGCGGCACCAGCGGTGTCGCCACCGCCGGGCACAGCGCGACGACCGCGAAGGCGATCGGATAGCCGACCCACCCGATCAGCGCACCGACGGCCGGCCCGACGACCGATGCGGCGAGGAACTGGCCGGTGTTCTGCGCTCCGAGCGCCCGCCCCGACCAGAACGGCCCGGCGATCTCGGCGACCGACGTGTACGCCAGACCGTTGTCGGCGACCGTGACGATCGCCGCGACGATGAGGATGACGGCCGCAGGCACCGAGCCGAGGGCGGAGGCCGCCGCCATCAGCAGCATCACGCCGACCGCGCACACGCTGACCCACCGGAGCGGTCGGAGGTGGCTGCCGACCCGGTCGCTGAGCACTCCGACGCCGATCCGGCCGATCGCCCCGGCGAACTGGCTGACACCGATCACGATGCCCGCGGCGAGCGACGAGAAATGCAGCTGCGACACCAGCCAGACCAGCCCGAACGTCGAGACCGTGAACTGCGGGACGACGAGCAGCATGGAGACGGCATGGATGCGCCACAGCAGCGACGTCTCGCGGTACGGCCGCCAGACGGCCTGGGGATGCGCGTCCTCCCCCGCGGGCGCCTTCCGCGGCGGCCGGGGCGGGTCGACGATACCGATCGCGCACAGCACAGCGGACACCCCGCAGAGCGCGGCAGGCACGACGAGCGCTGCCGCGATTCCGCCGGACGCGGCGAGCAGAGGGACGCTGACCGCGGCGATCGCGACCCCGAGCGGCTGGCACATCTGGCGGATGCCCATGGCGAGACCGCGGCGTTCCTTCGGGAACCAGCCGATCACCACGCGCCCGCTCGCCGCGTTCGGGCTGGCCGACGCCATCCCTCCCACCAGGAACAGGGCACCGAGCGCCAGGTAGGAGTCGACGAACATGGCGGCGACGGCCGCGAGAGCGGTGACGGCCAGACCCGACGCGATGACCCACCGCTCGCCGATCCGGTCGCTGAGAGCACCCCACGCGATCAGGGTCAGAACGAGGCCGAGGGTCGGCGCGGACGCCAGCAGACCGGCCTGGGCGAGGCTCAGGCCGCGCTCGGTGTGCAGCAGCGGGATGAGGAACGCCGGCGTCGAGACGAAGACGGTCGAGCTCGCCTGGGCGGTGACGCCGAAGGCCAGCATGAGCCACGGGCGGGGACGGCGCACGGTTCCGCTGAACATGGGTATACCCTAGCGGTATACCAAGCCGGTATCCCAAAGGAGCGTCATGTCCGAGCATCTGCCCGTCGCCGAGACGTCCCGCGTCTACGACCGCCTCCGCTCCCAGATCCTCGACCTCGACCGGGTGCCAGGCTCCCGGCTCACCGAGCGCGGCCTGGAGGCCGAGCTCGGAGCCTCCCGCACTCCCCTGCGCTCCGCCCTCATGCGGCTGGAGTCCGAGGGGCTCGTCGGCAGGGACGGACGCGGCTGGCAGGTCACGCCGATCGATCTGGCCGAGATCGCGCGCCTGAGCGAGTTCCGGGACGCGGTCGAATCCGCGGCGGTGCGGCTCAGCTGCGCGCGCGCCTCCGACGCGGAGATCGCGGAACTGGCCGAGCACCTGGGCCGATCGGCCGGCGACCGCTCCCCCGACGGCGCCGTCCGAGCAGGGACGGACTTCCATGTCCGGCTCGCCGCCCTCTCGGGCAACGCCTTCTTCGCGGACGCCGTCGACGACGCGATGACCCGGCTGGCCCGCGCGCGCTGGCTGGTCGCCCGCGACGAGCATGCCGCCGACGAGCACCGCGAGATCCTCGCCCTCGTCGCGGCGCGCCGGGCGGACGAGGCCGCTGCGCGCATCCACGAGCATGTCGTCGGCACCCACGACCGGCTGGTGGCCGCACTGGGCGCCGACGCGCGCTCGCTGCGCGGACGCGGACTCGCGATCGTCTCCTGAGCCACGGGCACGGTCCCGGCGCAGACGAAAGAGGGCGACCCGCGCGGGTCGCCCTCTTTCGATGTCGTTCAGTCCTCGGACGGCGCCTGTTCCGGCTCGTCCTCCGCGCCGGCGGGCTCGCCTTCCGGCTCCGGATCGTCGTCCGGCAGCTCCTCGAAGAGCCCGGCAGGCGGCGTGAGCGTCACTGTCCCTGCGGCGATGTCGACCTCCGGCACGATCGCCTTCACGAACGGGACGAGCACTTCGCCGCCGGCCGTCGCGATGGCGAGCAGATCCTGCGCCGGGAGGTGATCGACGCGGGCGACGCGCCCGACGGTCACCCCGTCGCGCACCGCGTCGAGGCCGACCAGCTGGTGGTCGTACCAGGCGTCGTCCTCATCGGGGAGCTGCGCGGCGTCCTGGCTGACCCAGAGGATCGCCTTGGCCAGCGTCTCGGCTTCGGTGCGGTCGTCGACACCGGCGAAGAATCCGACCGGGTGGCCGTTGTACCAGCGCAACTCGCGGAGCTCGAGCGTCTTGCCGTGCCACTTGGATGCGGTGGGCACCTGCAGGGTGAACACGGCGCCCGGCACGAACCGCTTCTCCGGTTCGTCGGTGAAGAGCTCCAGTTTGAGCGCGCCCTTGAGGCCGTGCGCCTTCGTGAGGCGCCCGACGCGCAGCTCGGTCTGACCGGGCCGGGGGGCGACCTCCTTGCGAGGCAGTTTGTGGTCCGCCACCTCAGTCGTCGACGACGTCGACACGGACGCGCCGGCCGTCGGCCAGCGCAGCGACCAGGGTGCGGAGAGCCTTCGCCGTGCGGCCGGACCGGCCGATCACCCGGCCGAGGTCCTCGGGGTTCACACGAACCTCGAGGACCTCGCCACGCGGAGAGCTCTTGGCCACGACGTGGACGTCGTCAGGGTGATCGACGATCCCCTTGACCAGATGCGTGAGCGCGGGTGCGAGCAAGACGTCAGGCCTTCTCGTCGGATGCGTCGTCCGCGATGGCCTCGGCCTCGGCGACGACGTTGGCCTCGGCGGCCTCCTCGCGCTCGACCTCGGCCTCGACGACGGCCTCCGCCTCGGCGGTGACGTCGGCGGGCTTCTCGGACTTGGGCTTGAGGACCGGCTTCTTCTTCTCGTCCGCGACGAACTCGGCCTTGCCCTCGGCGACCTTGACGGTGCTCACGGCGTTCTTGTCGCCCTTGAAGCGACCCCAGTCGCCGGTGAGCTTGAGCAGCGCGGTGACCTGCTCGGTCGGCTGGGCGCCGACGCCGAGCCAGTACTGCGCGCGCTCGGAGTCGACCTCGATGCGCGAAGGCTCCTCGGTCGGGTGGTACAGACCGATCTCCTCGATCACGCGACCATCGCGCTTGGTGCGCGAGTCGGCGACGACGATGCGGTAGTAGGGAGCGCGGATCTTGCCCAGGCGCTTCAGACGGATTTTGACAGCCACGATTCTCCTGTGTGAATGGATGAGTTGTATCGAACTGACTGCCGTGGGCGTGGGGGCACACGCGGCAGGAGGTCTTTGTTCGTCCGCCGCACCGGATAGAGGGTCGGGTACGTCGAACTCAACTAGCTATTCTGTCAGATACTGCGCTGCTTTGAACAATCGGACGGATGGAACGACCGCATGCAGATCGATTTCTCGGAGTCCGAGCGCTCCACCGTGGGCATCGAGTGGGAGATCGCCCTCGTCGACGGCGCGACGGGCGACCTCGTCCAGATCGCCGACGAGGTGCTGCGCGAGCTGGGAACGCCCGACGGGCGCGAGCACCCCCAGATCACCCACGAGCTGCTGATGAACACGGTGGAGCTGGTCAGCCGCGTCCACCGCACGGTGCCGGCGGCGATCACCGATCTCCAGGAGCTCATCGGCCTGGTGCGCGAGGTGACGGATCCCCTCGGCGTCGAGCTGATGTGCGCGGGGACGCATCCGTTCGCGCAGTGGTTCGACCAGAAGGTGACGCCGAACGAGCGGTACGACCGTCTGCTCGACCGCACCCAGTGGTGGGGGCGGCAGATGATGATCTGGGGCGTGCACGTGCACGTCGGCATCGACTCGGTCGACAAGGCGCTGCCGATCGTCAACGGCCTCCTGACCTACTACCCGCATCTCCAGGCGCTCAGCGCGTCCAGCCCGTTCTGGGCCGGAGCGCGCACCGGCTACGCCTCCAACCGCGCGCTCATGTTCCAGCAGCTGCCGACGGCCGGTCTGCCGTGGCAGTTCGGCACATGGGCCAACTACGAGGCGTACGTCGACGACCTGGTCGCCACGGGCGTCGTCGAGGACCACTCCGAGGTGCGCTGGGACATCCGCCCGTCGCCGAAGTGGGGAACGGTCGAGATGCGCGCGTGCGACGGGCTCTCCACGGCCGACGAAGTCGGCGCCGTCTCCGCGCTGATCCACTGCCTGACCGACCGGATGTCGGGGCAGCTGGACGCGGGAGTCGAACCGGTCACCCTGCAGCCCTGGTTCGTGCGCGAGAACAAGTGGCGCGCGGCCCGGTACGGCCTCGACGCCGAGATCATCCAGGCGCCGGACGGCAGCGAGCGTCTGGTCTCCGACTCCCTGCGCGAGCTGGTGGACGACCTGCAGCCGGAGGCCGAGCGGCTGGGATGCGTCGACGAGCTGTCGACGGTCCTCACCATCCTGGACACCGGCGCCAGCTACCAGCGGCAGCTCGCGGTGGCGGAGCAGAACGGCGGCAGCCTCCAGGCGGTGGTCAGCTCGCTGACGCACGAGCTGCGCTCGGGCCTGGCCCGCTGAGCCCCTCGGCGGCGAGCCGATCCACCGGCCGGCCAAAGCCGATCCATAGGGTCCAGGCGTACGGTGTTGCCATGCTCGCTCGACGCCCCCTCGCCGCAGCGGCCACAGCGATGACGGCCGCGCTCCTGGCTCTGACCGCCCTCTCGGGGTGCTCGTCGGCGACCGCCGCGTCCATCGCCGGCGTCGCGAAGTCGTCCGCCGCACACGAAGAGCACGTCGCCGTGATCGGGGACTCCATCGAGTCCGGACTGGGGCTCGATCCGTCCGAGGCGTGGCCGGCCCTCGTGGCCGCCGACCACGGCTGGCGGCTCGACAACCTCAGCGTTCCCGGCGCCGGCTTCGTCGCACAGGGGTCCGACGGTCACGACTTCTCCGCCCAGGTGGATGCCGCGATCGCCGCACGACCGGACCTCGTGCTGATCGGCGCATCGGACAACGATCTCGGCACCGACCCCGCCGAGCTGAGCGCCGCCATCCATTCGACGGTCGACCGTCTCGCATCGGCCCTGCCCGATGCCCGCATCGCGGGGTTCAACGCACTCAGCGGCCAGGCCGGGGACGACGAGCTCGCCGGCGGAGACGACGCACTGCGACAGGCGGTCATCGCCGCGGGCGGCACCTGGCTCGATCTAGGGCAGCCCTACCGGGGCAAGGCGGGGCTCGTGCAGGACGACGACGAGCACCCCACCCTGCCGGGTCAGCAGGCGATCGCGGCGGTGGTCGCGGACAAGCTGAACCTGTGAGAGCCGTTCGGGCGGGCCGCTTATGGTGGAACGCGTGAGGTCACGACGTCCCCGTTCCCCCCTGCTCGCCGCCTTTCTCGCCCTTGCCATCGGCACCGTGCTCAGCGCGTGCACGGCGTTCGGCGGCGCCTCCTCGCCGACCGTGGGGTCTCACTCGACGACCGCGCCCTCGCCATCGGCCACGGCCTCTCCGCGCACCGTGACCGCTGCCGCGATCGGTGATTCGATCGCGATCGGCTACGGCGTGCCGGCGAGCGACGCCTGGCCCCTTCTCGCGGCCGATCGGCTCGGCTGGACCTTGAACGACTTCGCGGAGAGCGGGGCCGGGTTCACTGTGCCCGGCCTCAACACGCACACCTTCGACGACCAGGTGAGCGCGGTGATCAGGCTGCATCCCGATGTCGTCATCGTCGGGGCGACGCGCAACGATGTGTCCGCCGCGACGCCCGCGTTGGATCGCGCGGCCCGCGCCGCGCTGCACCGGCTGCGGGACGCGCTCCCCCACGCGCGCATCATCGGCGTCAGCGCGCTGTGGGGCTCCGACCCGGCACCCGCGCAGGTCCCCGTGATCTCGCGGACCGTGCGGGAGGCGGTCCTCGACGTCGGTGGCTCGTGGGTGGAACTGGGCCAGCCGTTCGAGGGCCATCCCGGACTGCTGATCAGCGATCAGGTGCACCCCACGGTCGAAGGTCAACGGCTGATCGCGGGCGCCGTCGTTCGAGCCATCGACGCTGAGCGTTCCGACCACTGACGCGGGCTGCCTACCACCGGTGCGACACGCCAGGAAGCGACGCACAGCATTCTCGCAGGCTGGACCGTTTACCCTCGCACCCGTGCGCACCCTCACCCGACGCCGCTCGCGCCCGCTCAGGACCCGGCTCCCCCTGCTCGCGCCCGCGGCACTCACGGTGGCACTGATCGCCCTCGCCGGTTGCAGCTCCGCACCGTCTGCCCAGCCCGCCGCCGCCCAGGCGACCGCAGTCGCCGCACCCGCAGCGGGCAGTGCGGCGCGCGACGCCTCCGGCGTCGTCGACGCGGTCGCGATCGGCGACTCGATCGCGTTCGGAAAGGGCGTCACGGCCGATCAGGCGTGGCCCGCCCTCGTCTCGGAGGCACATGGCTGGCAGCTCACCGACCTCGCGGTGTCGGGCTCCGGCTTCGTCAAGCCGGGGTGGAACGGCACGACCTACCGTCAGCAGGTCGATGCGGCGCTCCGCCTCCATCCGCAGGTGATCCTGCTCGCCGCGACGCGCAACGACCGCGAGCAGGACCCGGCCGCCGTGACCACGAACGCCGAGCGGATGCTGCGCGAACTCCGCGAGCGCTTCCCGGAGGCCACGATCGTCGGCATCACCGGGGTCTGGGGCTCGGACCAGCCCCCCGCGACCATGACCCGCGTCGACGAGATCGTCGGTGACGCGGTGCGCGGGGTCGACGGCACCTGGCTCGACATCGGCTTCCCGCTCGTCGGGCACCCGGAGCTGCTGCAGGCGGACGGCATCCACCCGAACGCGGCCGGCCAGAAGGTCGTCGCCCGGACCATCGAGTCGAAGCTCCAACCGCTCAACCTGGCGCTGTAACCGCCGGCCGGCCGGGGCACGCGACCGGGCGGAACTCCTCCGGTCCGCCGCGGATCAGCGGCCGAGGAACTTCTGCAGCGCGGCCAGCTCCTCTTCGGACGGCCCGCCCGCCGGCGCTCCCTGCGGCGCAGCAGCAGCAGCACCGCCGCCGAGGCCGAACCCGCTGCCGCTCGGCGACGCGCCGCCGGTCGTGACGCCGGCCGCAAGGGCGGCGTTCTCCGCCGCCCGCTTGGCCGGGTTGCCGGAGCGCGAGCCCTTCTTCTTGTTCTTCTGCTGCTTGCGGCCGGCGTACGAGGCTCCGGGGATGGGCCCCATGCCCGGGACGTTCGGCACACCGCCCTTCGCAACCGTCTTCATCATCTTCGCGGCCTGCTCGAAGCGGTTGACGAGTTGGTTCACCTCGGTGACCGTCGAGCCGGAGCCCTTCGCGATGCGGAGCCGGCGGGAGCCATTGAGCAGCTTCGGGTTGGTGCGCTCGGCCTTCGTCATCGACTGGATGATGGCCTCCGTCCGCACGATCTCGCGCTCGTCGAACTGGTCGAGCTGCTGCTTCATCTGGCCGGCGCCGGGCAGCATGCCCATCATCTTCTTGATCGACCCCATGTTGCGCAGCTGCTGCATCTGCTTGAGGAAGTCGTCGAGGGTGAAGGAGTCGGTCGCGAACTTCTCGGCGACCTTGCGCGCCTCATCCTCGTCGAAGGCCTGCTGGGCCTGCTCGATCAGCGTGAGGATGTCACCTAAATCGAGGATGCGCGACGCCATGCGGTCCGGGTGGAACGGCTCGAAGTCGTCGAGGTTCTCACCGGTGGAGGCGAAGATGATCGGACGGCCGGTGACGGAGGCCACCGACAGCGCCGCACCGCCACGGGCGTCGCCGTCGAGCTTCGAGAGCACGACGCCGGTGAAGTCGACGCCGTCCTGGAACGCCTTGGCGGTCGCCACCGCGTCCTGACCGATCATGGCGTCGATGACGAACAGCACCTCGTCGGGGTCGGTCGCCTTGCGGATGTCGGCCGCCTGCTTCATCAGCTCGGCGTCGACGCCGAGACGGCCGGCCGTGTCGATGACGACGGTGTCGTACTGCTTGGTCTCGGCGAACTTCAGGGCGTCCTTCGCCACCTTCACCGGGTTGCCGACGCCGTTGCCCGGCTCCGGCGCGAAGACGGGGACGCCGGCCTGTTCTCCGACGATCTGCAGCTGGGTCACGGCGTTGGGGCGCTGGAGGTCGGCGGCGACCAGCAGCGGGGTGTGCCCGTCCTTCACCAGCCACTTGCCGAGCTTGCCGGCGAGCGTCGTCTTTCCGGCGCCCTGGAGGCCGGCGAGCATGATGACCGTCGGGGGCCGCTTCGCGAACTGCAGGCGGCGCTGCTGGCCGCCCAGGATGCCGACGAGCTCCTCGTTGACGATCTGCACGACCTGCTGAGCCGGGTTGAGAGCCTTGTTGACCTCGTCGCTCAGCGCGCGCTCGCGCACCTTGGCGGTGAAGTCCTTGACCACCGGGAGCGCCACGTCGGCGTCGAGCAGGGCGCGGCGGATCTCGCGCACGGTGCCGTCGACGTCCGCCGGCGACAGCTTGCCCTTGGTGCGCAGATTCTTGAAGGTGTCCGCAAGACGGTCGGAGAGCGTGCCGAAAGTAGCCATGATCCCGTCATTCTACCGGGCGACGATGGCTGAGCGTCGTGAGCGCCCGTCAGTCGCCCGACGTCTCGACCGAGACGACATCGCCGCGGATGTCGAAGGCGACCGTGAGCAGCGCATCCGTCTCGTCCGGGGCGATCGAGTAGTCGAACGTCGCGAACACCTCGTCCTCGTCGGAGTGGTCGGCCTGGATGACGACGCTCATCAGCTGGAGGGACCGCAGCACATCGATCGCGATGTCGCCCGAGTTGTAGACCAGCAGATCGACGAGGCTGTCGCCCAGCTTCTCGACGTGGTCGTCGATGTAGCTGGAGGTGGCGGACTGCCGGGAGCTCAGTTCGGCGATGAGCGCGTCGCGGGCGCGGGCGTCGAAGCCTTCCAGCGCCTGGATGAGTGCTGCCGCCGAGTCCAGGGCGAACTCCGGGACGCTGCTCTCGTCGTCGGCCAGGAGCTCGACCTCGACGGTCTGGTCGCCCAGCTCGACGGTGTCGTCCCATGCGAGTCCGCCGCTCGCCGTCTCGTCGATGAGGCCGAAGAAGTCGTGCTCGATCGCCATGCCGCGCCTCCCTATCCCACCAGCTGCTGTGCGAAGACGTGCGGCGTGAAGCCGGTGAGGTCGTTGATGCCCTCGCCCTGGCCGACGAGCTTGATCGGGATGCCGGTGCGCTCCTGCACCGCGAGCACGAACCCGCCCTTCGCGGAGCCGTCCAGCTTCGTCAGCACCAGCCCGGTCACGCCCGCGTGCTCGAGGAAGGCCTCCGCCTGTGCCAGTCCGTTCTGCCCGGTCGTGGCGTCGAGGACGAGCAGCACTTCGGCGATCGGGGCCTGCTTCTCGACGACGCGCTTGATCTTGGAGAGCTCGTCCATCAGGCCGCCCTTGGTCTGCAGCCGGCCCGCCGTGTCGATGATGACGATCTCGGTGCCGTCGCGCTTGGCCTTCTCGACGGTCTGGAAGGCCACGGACGCCGGGTCCTGCCCCTGCTGCTGCGGCCGGACGATCTCGGCTCCCGCGCGCTCGGCCCAGGTCGCCAGCTGCTCGACGGCGGCGGCACGGAAGGTGTCGGCCGCGCCGACGACGACCGAGCGGTCGTAGGTCCGCAGGAACTTCGCGAACTTGCCGATCGTGGTCGTCTTGCCGACGCCGTTGACCCCGACGACCAGGACGATCGCCGGCCGCTCGCTCAGCTTCAGCGTGGTGTCGAGCTTCGACAGGCGCTCCTCGAGCGTCTCGCGCAGCATCCGCTGCAGATCCGCGGGGTCGGTGGTGTGGTACCGCTCCACCTTCGCGCGCAGGTCGTCGACCACGGCCTCGGTCACGTCCGGACCGAAGTCGGCCGTGATGAGCGCCGTCTCGAGGTCGTCCCAGGTGTCGTCGTCGATGGTCTTCTTGGCGAACAGCCCGCGCAGGGCGTTCGACAGAGACCAGGGGGTGCGGTCAGCCATGACACTCAGACTAGCCGCGGTTGTACGGTGTGCTCATGTACGCGCTCGTGGGGGTCTCGGCGGAGCTGGCGGAGCAGCTGGTCGCGATCGAGACCGGCGGGGAGGATGCCGTCCACCAGGCGCGCACGGGCGTCCGGCGGCTGCGCAGCATCCTGAGCGTGTACCGGCCGGCGTTCGACCGGGAGGCGCAGCGCGCGATGCGCGGGCGGTTGACCGGGCTCGGCGAGCGGCTCGGCCGGGTGCGCGACGCCGAGGTGCGCGCTCGCGACCTCGAGGGTCTGCTCGGCCCGGAATCGGCGCCGGAGCTGGTGGATGCGGTCGAGGCCATCGCCGCAGAGGCCCGCGCCGAGCACGAGCGCGAGCACGCGGCCCTGCTGCGGCACCTGCGCAGCCGGGCGCACCGCACGCTCCTCGCGGATCTGCAGCGGTTCGCCGCCGCTCCCCCGCTGGCGAAGCCCGGACGGAGGCACCCGCGACGGGTCGCCAGGAAGGGGCTGGCGAAAGCCGCCCGACGGGTGCGGAGGAACTCCGGCGAGAGCCTCGAGCAGCGGCACGAGACACGGAAGGCGGCGCGCCGGCTGCGGTACGCGGCGGAGGCCGTCGTCGACGACCTGGGACGGGAGGCCGTGCGGATCGCCGCGGCGGCGAAGGCGGTGCAGGATGCGCTCGGCGATCATCGCGACCTCGTCCTCCTGGCCCGTCACCTGCGCGACCGGGCCGACGCCAGGCGTCTCAGCGCCTCGGCCGCCGCCGGGATCGCCGTGCTGGCCGCCGAGTGCGACCAGCGGGCCGAGGAGCTCCTCGCCGGGCTGGACGAGAAGGTCGCCGCGATCGAAGCCGTGGCCGGGGAGTGACGGCTCCTGACCGGCCCTAGCTCGCCTTCTCCTGCGCGACGCGCTGGCCGACGACCGCGGAGACGCCGTCCTGGCGCATCGAGACGCCGTACAGGGCGTCCGCGATCTCCATCGTGCGCTTCTGGTGGGTGATGACGATCAGCTGGCTGCTCTCGCGGAGGTCCTCGAAGATCGTGAGCAGGCGGCCCAGGTTGGCGTCGTCCAGCGCCGCCTCCACCTCGTCCATGATGTAGAACGGGCTGGGCCGCGCCTTGAAGATCGCGATCAGGAGCGCAACGGCCGCCAGGGACCGCTCTCCGCCGGAGAGCAGCGAGAGCCGCTCGATCTTCTTGCCCGCCGGCTTCACCGACACCTCGATGCCGGTCGTCAGCAGGTCGTCCGGGTTGGTCAGGCTGATGCTGCCCTGCCCGCCCGGGAACAGGATCGGGAAGACCCGCTTGAATGCCTCCTCGGTGTCGGCGAACGCCGACTCGAAGATGGTCTGCATCCGCTCGTCGATGTCCTCGATGATCGTCAGCAGGTCTTTGCGGGTGTTGGTGAGGTCGGTGAGCTGCTCTGTGAGGAACTTGTGGCGCTGCTCCAGCGCGGCGAACTCCTCGAGGGCGAGCGGATTCACCCGGCCGAGCTGCGACAGCTTGCGCTCCGCCGCAGCCAGGCGCTTCTGCTGCTGCTCGCGTGAGAACGGGACGGTCTCGACCTCGGCGTCCGGCTCGCGCACCTCGTCGCGCGCCGGGTCCACGGGAACGGGCACCTCCGGCCCGTACTCGGCCACCAGCACATCCTCGACCAGGCCCAGCTCGCTGCCCGCCCGCTCCAGCAGGCTCGAGAGGTGCAGCTTCTTCTCGTAGATCTGTAGCTCCAGGCCGTGCACCGACTCGGTGATCGCCTGCAGCCTCTGGCGCACCGCGTCCTCATCGCGCCGCAGGGTCGACAGCTCGTCGTTGCGGCTGGCGCGCTCGGCCTCCGCCGTCGCGAGCTCCAGCCGTGCCTGGGCGACGGAGCGGTCGATCGATGCGAGGACGGCCGGGAGGGCCGCGATGACGCTCTCGGCGGCATCCAGCTGGCGACGCCGGATGACGGCGCGCCGGGCCGCCTCCTCGGCTGCGGCGCGCTCGGCCTCCAGCCGCCGGGCGAGCGCCACCCCGCGGGCCTCCTCCGCGCGGACGCGCTCCTTCGCCGTCTCGACCGCCAGGCGTGCCTCGACCTCGGCCTCGCGGGCGGCGTCCAGCTCGGTCGACAGGGCGTCGCGCGCGCTGACGTCGAGGATGGGACGCGGACGCGAACGAGCCGCCTCCAGCTCCGCCTTCGCCTTCTCCGCCGCCTGCTCGGCCTCGGAGACGCGCTCGCCCGCCTGCTCGAGCGCCCGGCTGAGCCGGTCGAACTCGGCCTGCGAGGCCTCCAGCTGCACCTTGAGCCGATTCACCTGCTCGGTCTGCGCCGCCAGCTTGGCGTCGAACTCGCGCAAGGTGGCGAGCGCGGCCTGCGACTGCTCCTTGGCGACCTGAAGAACGCCGCGCTGCTCGGCGAGGGCGAACTTCGCGCGGTCGATCAGCGAGGTGACCTCGGTGAGACGCTCCTGCGCGGCGTCGCGGTCGGCGATGAGCTCGATGCGGCTCTGCTTCGCGCCGGACCCGCCGCGCAGCACATGCTCGGTGAGCACGTCGCCGGAGGTCGTGATGATCGTGATCGGCCCGCCGGCGGACCGGCCGCCGAAGGCTGCGAACGCCCGGCGGGCGGAATCCAGGTCGTCGGCGATGGCGGTGAAGGCGAGGATGCCGCGTACGCCGTCCGGCGCATCCACCACACTCGTCGCCGGAACGACGCCGGCGATGCCGCCGAGATCGACGGTGGCGGCCGGTGCGTCCGCGATGACGACCTCGACCCTCCCGAGGTCGTCGGCCGCCGCGTGCGTCACCGCGGCGACGGCCGCATCCCGGTCGTCGGCGAGCACGGCGTCGGCGAGCGTGCCGAGGGCGGCGGCGATGGCCGCTTCGTACCCGGGATGGACGCGGATGTGCTCGGCCACGAGCCCGCGCACGCCCGGGAGGCGCGCGGCGACGAGGGCCGAGGATCCGTCCTTCTGGTCCAGCGCGAGCGAGAGGGCGCTGACCCGCGCCGCGAGGGCGTCGCGTTCGCGCTCCAGCGTGTGCAGCTCCTCCCGGAGCCGCTCGATCTCGCCCTCCGCCTCGAACACGGTCGCCTGCGCCAGCTCGTACGCCTCGTCGAGGTCGCCCTCGCCGACATCCGCGGTCGCGGCCTCCGCCTCTCGGGCGGCGAACTCGGCGCGGGCGCGTTCCCGGCGCTCGGTCGCGGCGTCCAGCGCGTTCTGCTGCCGCAGCACCTCGCCGCGGACCGCCGCCAGCCGCTGCGCCGCTGCGTCGGCCTGGCCGTTCAGCTTCGAGATCTCCAGGTCGTGACGGGAGACCAGCGCGCTCTGCGCCGCGATCTCCTCGTCCACCGCATCCAGGCGGGACCGGGCGCTCCGCGTCGCCGCCTGCGCCGCCGTCCACGCGGCCTCCGCCTCGACGACGACGCCGCGGAGGCGCTCGACCTCGTCACGGGCGTCCTGCACGTTCTGCGGGGTCACGCTCGGGCTCGCATCGGGCGCGTCGCCCTGGCTGCCCAGCAACGCCACCCGCTGGTTGGCGAGGGTGAACAGCCCGCGCAGCCGTTCCTGCACCGACTCCAGCGCGAACGCGGTGCTGCGCGCCGTGTCCACCGCGTCGCCCACGAGCGCCTGCTCCAGCCGGGTGCGGCGCAGCTGCTTCTGCTCCAGCTGCTCCTGCAGCACGATCTGCTCGCTGTGCCGCTCGGACTCCGTGCGGCCGTGATCGTCGAGCGTGCGGCGCAGGTTGACGACCTCGTCGGCGAGCAGCCGCGCCCGCGCATCCCGCACGACGGCGGCGATCGACTGCGCCTCGCGCGCGATCTCCGCCTGGTGCCCGAGGGGCTTGAGCTGACGGCGCACCTCCCCCGCCAGGTCGCTGAGCCGGGTCAGGTTGGTCTGCATGGCCTCCAGCTTGCGGAGGGTCTTCTCCTTGCGGCGGCGGTGCTTCAGGATGCCGGCCGCCTCCTCGATGAAACCCCGTCGGTCCTCCGGGCTGGCGTGCAGCACGGCGTCGAGCTGACCCTGGCCGACGATGACGTGCATCTCGCGGCCGAGACCGGAGTCGCTCAGCAGCTCCTGCACATCCAGCAGGCGGCAGGACTGCCCGTTGATCGCGTACTCGCTGCCGCCGTTGCGGAACAGGGTGCGCGAGATGGTCACCTCGGAGTACTCGATCGGCAGCGCTCCGTCGGCGTTGTCGATGGTCAGCTGCACCTCGGCCCGGCCGAGCGGACCGCGCGTGGCCGTCCCGGCGAAGATGACGTCCTCCATCTTGCCGCCGCGGAGCGTCTTGGCGCCCTGCTCGCCCATCACCCAGGCGAGCGCGTCGACCACGTTCGACTTACCGGACCCGTTGGGGCCGACGACGCAGGTGACGCCCGGCTCGAAGGCGAACGTCGTCGGCTGCGCGAACGACTTGAAGCCCTTGAGCGTCAGACTCTTCAAGTACACGCAGGCGAATTTACCGGACGTTCACGCCGCGCCCCCGTCCCCCCACCGTCGAGTACGCGAAAACTGCACGTCATCCGGGTGGATGGCGTGCAGTTTTCGCGTACTCGACGGGGGTGCGGAGGGGGTGGGAGGGGCGTCAGGCGACGCCCAGGTAGGCCTCCTTGATGGCGGGGTCGGCGAGGAGCTCCTTGCCGGTTCCGGCGCGGGTGATCACGCCGGTCTCCAGGACGAAGCCGCGATTCGCGCGGGCCAGCGCCTGGTTGGCGTTCTGCTCCACCAGCAGCACCGTCGTGCCCTGCTTGTTGATCTCCGTCACGATCGAGAAGATCTGCCGGATGAACTGCGGCGCGAGGCCCATCGACGGCTCGTCCAGCAGCAGCAGCCGCGGATTCGACATCAGCGCGCGCCCGATGGCGAGCATCTGCTGCTCGCCGCCCGACATCGTGCCGCCGACCTGCGTCTTGCGCTCGGCGAGCCGCGGGAACAGCGCGAACACGCGGTCGAAGTCCTCGCCCATCTTGGAGCGGTCCTTCCGGCCGAACGCGCCCATGTCGAGGTTCTCCATGACCGTCATGCCCGGGAAGATCCCCCGGCCCTCCGGCGCCTGCGAGATGCCCCGGACGACGCGGATGTGCGCCTTCATCTTCGTGATGTCCTCGCCGTCGAACAGGATGGACCCCTTCGACGGGTTCAGGATGCCCGAGATCGTCTTCATGGTCGTCGACTTGCCGGCGCCGTTCGCCCCGATCAGGCTGACGATCTCGCCCTCCTCCACTGAGAAGGACATGTCGTGGATGGCCTCGATCCGGCCGTACGAAACGCTGATGTTCTTCAGCTCAAGCAACGTCATCTTCGGGCTCCCCGAGGTAGGCGGCGATCACGCGCGGGTCGTTCCGGATGGCCTCCGGAGTGTCGTCGGCGATCTTGCGTCCGAATTCCAGCACGACGATCCGGTCGGTCACTCCCATGACCAGCTTCATGTCGTGTTCGATCAGCAGAACGGTGTACCCGTCGGCCCGGATGGTGCGGATGAGCTCCATGAGCTCCTCCTTCTCCGCCGGGTTGAAGCCGGCTGCCGGCTCGTCGAGGCACAGCACCTTCGGATCGGTCGCGAGCGCCCGCGCGATCTCCAGGCGGCGCTGGTAGCCGTACGGGAGCGAGCGGGACAGCGACCCCGCCTGGTCGGCGATGCCGACGAACTCGAGCAGAGCCATGCCGCGCTCGATCGACGACTTCTCCTCGCGCGTGTGCCGCGGGAGGCGGAGCAGCGCGCCGGGGACCGAGGTGCGGTGCCGCGCATCCAGCCCGACCACCACATTCTCGAGCGCCGTCATCTCGCCGAACAGCCGGATGTTCTGGAACGTCCGGGAGAGGCCGAGGCGGGTGATCTGGTGCTGCTTGCGCCCCTTGATCGTCTGACCCTCCAGCAGCACGTCGCCGCTGGTCGGCTTGTAGACGCCGGTCATGGCGTTGAAGCACGTCGTCTTGCCCGCGCCGTTCGGGCCGATCAGCCCGAGGATCTCACCGCGGCGGATGTCGAAGGTGACGTCGTCGAGGGCCGTCAGGCCGCCGAACTTCACCGTCAGGTTGCGCACCTCGACGATGTTCTCGCCGACCTCGACCGCGATCTCGCGGTCGGGTGCGGCGGCCTCGGCGACCTCCAGGTCGATGCCGGCGGCCTCCAGTTCGTCCTCGTTCGCGCCGAGGGCCGGCTCCTCTTCGGGAACCGTGTTCTGTGCGTCCGTCATCGTGCGCCTCCCTTCGCGCCGTCGCCGTCGAGTGAGCCGGGATCGACCGCCGGCGTCGCCCCGGTCCGCGGGCCGGGGCGGCCCGTCGTGGCGTCCACCACCCGGCGGTAGGCATGCCTGCCGTACGCCAGCAGCTTCTGCCGAGCCGGGAACAGGCCCTGCGAGCGGAAGATCATGATCAGCACGAGCGCGATGCCGAAGATCAGGTACTTGTAGTCGGCGATGACGGTGAACCGCAGCGGGATGTACGCCACGATCGCACCACCGAGCATGGCGCCGACCTTGTTGCCCGCGCCGCCGAGGACGACGGCCGCGAGGAACAGGATCGACGTCTGCACGTCGAACTTCTGGTTGTTCACGAAGCCGACCTGCCCGGCGAACAGCGCACCAGAGAGCCCGCCGACGCCGGCGCCGATCGCGAACGCCCACACCTTGTACTTGAAGGTCGGGACGCCCATGATCTCCGCCGCGTCCTCGTCCTCGCGGATCGCGACCCAGGCGCGGCCGACGCGGCTGCGCTCCAGGTTGCCGACCAGCAGCAGGATGACGATGATGACGGTGATCGTCAGCCAGTACCACGGGACGCCGTTGGAGTTGGAGAAGATCGGGATGCCGTCGGCGTTCTCCCCCGGCGGGTGGCCGACGTTCTGGAAGCCGACCTGTCCCTTCATGGCCGGGATGATCGTGGCGAGGATGCGCACGATCTCACCGAAGCCGAGCGTCACGATCGCCAGGTAGTCGCCGCGGAGGCGGAGCGTCGGGACGCCCAGGATGATGCCGAACGTCATCGTCACCGCGATGGCGACCGGGATCGTCCACAGGTACGGGATCTTGACGAACGGCGAATCGGGGCTGGTCAGCATGGCCGCCGTGTACGACCCGACGGCGAAGAACGCCACGTAGCCGAGGTCGAGCAGGCCTGCGTAGCCGACCACGACGTTCAGGCCGATCGCGATGAGGGCGTAGACCGCCATCGAGAAGCAGGCCAGGGCCCAGTCGTTGCCCGGCGCCGTGGTGAGCGGGAAGAAGTTCAGGTACGGCAGCGCATACGCGATGACGACCACGATCAGCAGCCACGCCCACTGCACGGGACGGGGCAGGTTGTTCCAGCGGTCGCGGAGCTTCGCGAACGGTCCGGTGCTGCGCTTGCCGCGGGCCGCTTCGAGGGCGTCGACCGCTTGCTCCTCGCGGCCGTCGGGGAGGACCCTGGGTCCTTCTGTCATGCTCATGCGCGGCTCCTTCCGAGCGAAGTGCCGAGGATGCCGCTCGGCTTGACCAGCAGCACGAGGACGAGGACCACGAAGGCCACGACGTCCGTCCACTGCGAGTCACCGAGGAGGATCTGGCCGTAGTTGCCGATGACGCCGAGCAGCAGACCGCCGAGCAGAGCGCCGCGGACGTTGCCGATGCCGCCGAGGACGGCCGCTGCGAACGCCTTGACGCCGAGCACGAATCCGCCGTTGTAGATGACGCCGGAGGGCACGAGCATCACGTAGAACAGGGCAGCAGCACCGGCGAGGATGCCGCCGGTGATGAACGTGATCTGGATGATCCGCTCCTTGTTCACACCCATCAGGGTCGCGGTGTCCGGGTCCTGTGCGACAGCGCGGATGCCACGGCCGGTGCGGGTCTTGCGGATGAACCAGTCCGTCGCCACCATCAGGATGACCGAGGCGATCACGATGATGAGCTGCTGGCTGTTCACGATGGTGCCGAACACGTCGAAGATCGGCTGCGGGATGAACATCGTCACCGCCGGCTCCGCGTTCGCGCCCCGGATCAGGAAGATCAGGTACTGGATGGTGAACGAGGCGCCGATCGCCGTGATGAGGAACACGAGGCGTGGCGCGTTCCGCCTTCGCAGCGGCCGGTACGCGACGCGTTCCAGGACCCAGGCGGTGATCGCCGATGCGACGACACCGACGAGGAGCGCCAGTATCAGATCGCCGATGATGGCGCCGGGACTGAGATTGGGGGCGCTGGGCCCGAAGCCCAGCGAGGTGAGGGTGATCACGACGCCGTACGCGCCGACGATGAAGACCTCGGAGTGGGCGAAGTTGATCAGGTTCAGCACACCGTAGACCAGCGTGTACCCGACGGCGATGAGGCCGTAGACCGCGCCGAAGGTGAGGCCGTCGAACGTCGCACTCCAGAAGTTCTGGACCAGCGCGTTGACGTCGAAATTGATCCAGGAGCTGTCGAGGGCGGGATGAAGGAGGAGGGTTTCGAGCATTCGAGCATCCAGGGTTCAGTGCCGGATCTCCGTCGATCCGACAAGCAAAGCGAGCGTAGTCGAAAAACGAGGGTGCCGCGGGCCGTCGTGTCCCGCGGCACCCTTCAGGTGTCGCCTCAGCCGATGGTGCCGATCGGCACGATCTTGCCGTTCTCGACCTTGTAGCCGTAGACGGCCGGGGCCTGGAGCTCACCGGTGGAGTCCCACTTGTAGTGCTTGCTCAGACCGTCGGCGTCGTAGTCCTTGACCCAGGCCAGCAGGTCGGCGCGGGTCGTCTTGCCCTTGTCGATACCGGAGAGGAGGACGGTGGCGGCGTCGTAGCCCTCGATCGAGTACGTGCCCGGCTCGGCGCTGGCGAGCTTCTTGTAGGCGGACTCGAAGTCGGGGATCAGCTCACCCGGGATGCAGGGGCAGGTGAAGTACGCGTTGCCGGACGCGTCGCCGGCCAGCTTGATGAACTGGTCGTCCTTCACGCCGTCCGGGCCGACGAAGGTGCCCTTGTAGCCCTTGTTGACCAGCTGCTGGTCGAACGGGGCGCCCTCGGCGTAGTAACCCGCGTAGTAGACCGCGTCGGGCTTCGCGTTGATGATCTTGGAGATCACCGCGGAGAAGTCCTTCTGGCCGGTGGTCACCTTGTCGGTTCCGACGAGCGCGTCGCCGAGAGCCTTCGAGGTCTGGGTGCCGAGGCCGATGCCGTAGTCGGAGTCGTCCTGGACCAGGTAGACCTTCTTGGCCTCCAGCTTGTCCGTCAGGAACTTGGCGGCGGCCGGACCCTGCACGGCGTCGTTGCCGAGGCCGCGGAAGAAGGTCTTCCATCCGTTCTGCGTCAGACCCGGGTTGGTGGCCGACGGCGTGATGTGGACGAGGCCCTGCTGCTCGAAGATGTTGCCGGTGGCCTTCGACTCACCCGAGAACGGGAGGCCGACGACGCCGACGATGTCGGTCTCGTTCACGGCCTGCGTGACCGGGCCGGTTGCCTTGTTCGGGTCGCCCTCCGTGTCGAACTTCTTGAAGCCGACCTGGCATCCCTTGTTGGCTTCGTTGTGCTGGTCGATGGCCAGCTGGATGCCGTTGTAGATGTTGATACCGAGCTGGGCGTTCGGGCCCGTCTCCGCACCCACGTAGCCGATGGTCAGGCCAGCAGGACAGGTGGCCTTTCCGTCGCCCGCGGGGAGCACTGCGTCCTTGGGGACATCGACCGACGTGATCGCCGGGATGTCGACCTTCGACGAGTTCCCGTTGCTGGATCCCCCCGTGGACGGCTGGTTCGCACATCCCGCGAGGAACAGTGCGACTGACGCTGCAACAGCCGCACCGATGGTGACTTTCTTCCGTAGCATCTTCTGCCTCTCGACGTTAATCCGTCACGAACTCGCCGTTTTCGCCGGTTCGTGCCACGAATATGTGTGCTGAGAATACATGGATCGCAACGTTTTGCAACCACGATCGGAACGCAGATTTACACGATCGAAACCAAACCGAGCGCGACACTTCACACCGTGCCGCGCGCCTGGGTAGGCTGATCCTTCGCCGTCGAACGGCTCGAGGAGGTGCCCGACCGCATGCGTGTGACCCGGCTGGACATCCCCGACGCGCTCGGCACCCCGGGCTCCGCCGCCTTCGAGGAGATGGTCGGCGTCCTCAACGGCATCGTCGTCGATCTGTGGGGCGACGACGACTTCGTCGAGACGGCCGATCAAGCACTCGCGGCGCATCGCGAGCAGGACTACGTCGAGCGGATCGTCTTCGTCGCGATCGAGGAGGGCGCGATCGTCGGCCGGGTGGAGGCGATCTTCCCGCTCGACGAGGACTCCGAGACGGTGTCGCTGCTGGTGGATGTCGTGCCGGCGCTCCGCGGGCGCGGCATCGGAGCGGCGCTGCTCGCGAAAGGCGAGGAACTCGCGGCCGACGGCGGACGGCGCGTCGTCTCGGCGTACACCGAGCATCCCGTCCGGACGCTGGAGGGCGCCGACCGGCTGGTGCGGGCCTCAGCGGGCACCGCGGGGCTGCCCGCGTCATCCCGGGATGTGCGCTTCGCGCTGCGGCACGGCTACCGGCTGGGTCAGATCGAGCGGTCGAGCGAGCTGCACCTGCCGCTCCCGCCCGAGCGCGAGGCCGGCCTGACCATGACGCCCAGCGGCTTCCGTCTGGTGTCGTGGTGGGGCGCCGCCCCGGACGATCTGCTGGAGCGGTTCGCCGCGATGAAGGCGCGGATGTCGACCGACATCCCGCAGGGCGGCATCGCCGTCGACCCGGAGGACTGGGATGGAGAGCGGGTGCGCTCGCAGGAGCGGACGCTCGTCGCCCGGGGCGAGCCGCTGCTCGTCACGGCGGCGGTGCACGAGGCGACCGGCGAGATCGCGGCGTACACCGAGCTGGCCGTCCCCGCCGACGGGACGAAGGCCGAGCAGTACGACACCCTCGTGGCGCGCGCGCACCGCGGCCACCGGCTGGGCACCGCGGTGAAGCTCCGGAACATCCAGGAGCTGGGCCGCCTCGCACCGCACATCCGGCGCATCCTCACCTGGAACGCCGACGAGAACGACCCGATGCTCGCGATCAACCGCGCCTTCGGCTTCCGGCCGCACGCGCTCACCGGCCACTGGCAGAAGACACTCGGCTGATCGGCATCCCGCCGCGAGCGGAGGCGGCGACGGCGAAAGGGAGGAGTTCGTGGCTGCGCACCGGCGTGTCGGCGGTGAACGGAGGCGATCGTGGTCGAACGAGCGACGCGACTCCTCCGTTTCCGCAACGACGAAGGGATCGGAGCGGAGGTTCCGGCGGTCAGCTCGCGGCAGGCAGGGAGCGGGCCCGTCGCAGCCTCTGGCAATGCGGGCAGAAGTGCGACCCGCGGTTCATGAACTGCTCGCGCACGATCAGCGTGCCGCAGCGCGGGCACGGCCGGCCCTGGCGTCCGTAGGCGTTGAGGCTGTGCGAGAAGTACCCCGAGGCGCCGTTCACGTTGACGTACTGCGCGTCGAAACTGGTCCCGCCCTCGGCGAGGGCCTTGTCGAGCACGTGGCGCACCTCCGCGAGCAGGCTGCGCACCTTGGCCCGGCTGAGCGAGTTCGCCGGCTGGGCGTAGTGGATGCGCGCGGCCCAGAGGGCCTCGTCGGCGTAGATGTTGCCGATGCCGCTGACCAGCGTCTGATCGAGCAGGGCGCGCTTGATGCCCGTGTTCTTGCGGGAGAGCGCCGCGGCGAAGCCGGCGTCGTCGAAGGCGGGATCGAGCGGGTCGCGGGCGATGTGGGTCACCTGGGTCGGCACGAGCGGCTCGTCGGTGCCCCGGCCGCCCGGCGCGCCGTCCGCGGTGGGGACGAGCATGTCCACCGCCATGGAGCCGAAGATCCGCTGGTCGACGAAATCGACCAAGAGCTCGCCGTGCACGGGATGCTCGATGTGCAGGCGGATGCGCAGCAGCCCCGCCTCCTCGGTTCCGGGCTCGCGCAGGAGGATCTGGCCGCTCATCCCCAGATGGGCCACGATGGCGCGTCGCGGATCGCCGGCCAGCGGGATCCACAGGAACTTGCCCCGGCGCACCGGCTGCTCCATGACCCGGCCGGTCAGGAGCGCCTCGAACGCGCCGGCGACGGGGTCGTGCCGCTTCAGCGATCGCGGCTCGAAGACCTCGACACCGAGGATGGTCGCGCCGGTGACCGCGGGCGCCAGGCCCGCGCGGACGACCTCAACCTCGGGAAGCTCGGGCACGTCGTCTCGTCAGTTCCGTCCAGGCGCTCAGCGCCGCGGCCATCTCGGCCTGTTTCTTGCTCGTCCCTTCGCCCGTGGCGGTGACGAGCCCGCCCACCTCGACCGTGGCGTGGAAGATCTTGGAGTGGTCCGGGCCGGTGTTCGTCACCGTGTAGACGGGAAGGCCCGCGCCGCGGTGGGCTGCGACCTCCTGCAGGCTGGTCTTCGGATCCATGGCCGCGCCGAAACGGTCCGGGTCGTCGAGCAGCGGCTCGACCAACCGCAGGACGAGTGCGGTCGCGGCATCGCCTCCCGCGTCCAGGTACGTCGCTCCGATGAGCGCCTCGACCGTGTCCGCGAGGATGGACGCCTTCTCGCGGCCGCCGCTCTGGTTCTCGCCGCGGCCCAGCCGGAGGTACTCCCCCAGTCCGATGCCGCGTGCGACCTCGGCCAGCGCGACCGAGCTCACGAGACTGGCGCGACGCTTGGCGAGCTCGCCCTCGTCGAGGTCCGGGTTCTCTCGGAACAGCTTGACCGTGACGGCCTGCCCGAGGATCGAGTCGCCGAGGAACTCGAGGCGCTCGTTGTTGGGGATGCCCCCGTGCTCGTACGCGTACGAGCGGTGGGTCAGCGCAAGCTCGAGAAGCTCGGGGTCGATGACGACCCCGAGCTTCTCGAGAAGTGCAGTGCGGTCAGTGTTCTCTCCGACCACCGTGTTCACCGATCGTCAGCGACGATCAGACGTCGGCGACCTTGCGGCCCTTGTACTCGAGGAAGAGGGCGGTGCCCGCAGAGTCCTCGACGACCTTCGCGCGGTGCGGCAGGCTGTAGGTGACCTTGCCGTTCTCGATCGTCTTGACGAGCGTGGGGACCTCAGCCTTCCACTGCGAACGACGGGCGTGGGTGTTGGCGCGCGACTGCTTCCGCTTCGGGACGGCCATGACTATCTCTTCTCTGTGTTCGGTCGGGGTTCATCGGTGTCGGAAGCCTGGAAGGCCGCAAGCGCAGACCAGCGCGGATCGACGATCTGCGACGGCTCGCGGTCCGGTACATCCGCCAGCCTCTCCCCGGTCTCGGGGTCGAGACCTGGGCAGTCCGGCCGGCACACCGGCTGGAACGGCAGTGCCAGCACTACCGCATCCCTGATCAGAGGTTCAAGATCCACGTGGTCGTCGTGAACCTCATGATCGAAAGCTTCGTCAGAAGAATACGCGAAAAGTTCTTGGAAATCGACTTGGACGGTCTGCTCGATGTCGATCAGGCAGCGGCCGCACACGCCGACGGCGGTCGTCTGGGCGTCTCCGGTCGCGAGGATTCCCTCGTGCATCGACTCCAGACGGAGGTCGAGATCGATGGTCTCGCCCTCCGGGACGCCGATCAGGCCCTCGCCGAGTTTCTCCGACACAGGAATGGAGATGCGCTGTTCGCGCATCGTGCCCGGGCGGCGGATGAGGTCGTACACATTGACGGTGTACGGCGAGTTCTTGGTGGTCACGAGCGACTATTTTACGCCGCTCCACGGGGACGGACGGCGGAAGGCCAGCCCGCTGGCAGCAAGGACACAGGAATGAGCAGCGCTTTCGTCCGCAGCACGGGGCCGGCCTGCGCCTCCAGGGCCGACAGGACGGTCTCGAGATCGTCCGAGAGGCCGCCCGCCCAGCGGCGGGTCGGCGGACCGTAGGCGTCGCGTTCGAGTTCGCCGAGCAGCCGGAGCACCGCGTCCTCCGCCGGCGTCCCGGCCACCGCCGCGGCGACCCGCCCGGCGAAGACGCGCGGGGTCTCGGTCGGCGGGGCGGTCCAGCCGAGGTCGCGCACGGTGTCGCGCAGCTCGTCCCAGACGATGGATGCTCCTCCCCACTCGTCGGTCAGCTCACGCAGCCGTCTGCGCCGCCGCATCCTGCGCCAGACCGCCGGAACGAGCAGCACGCCGATGACGAGGAGAGCCACTCCGATGCCGGTCGCGAGCGGCTGCGCGCCCGACGACGGCGTGAACGTGGCCGACCCGGCCGGGTTGGCGGGGTCGGTCGGCACGAGTGCACGCGGTGCGGAGCTGGAGGTGGCGGCCGAGCTCGGCGGCGCCGCGGCCGGGTCGGTCTGCGGGCGGGTGTAGTCGGGGACCGTGCCGCGGCCGACGGTCGGCTCGAACGACACCCAGCCCACACCGGCGAAGTAGAGCTCGGGCCACGCGTGCAGGTCGTCGCTCGTCACCGTGTACTCGCCGGGGTTGGTCGCCGTCCCCCCGCTGGTCGCTCCCGGCAGATAACCCTCCGCCACCCGCGACGGGATGCCGAGGGTCCGGGCCATCAGCGCCATCGCGGACGCGAAGTGCACGCAGTACCCGCTCTTCACCTCGAGGAACTTCGCGATCACCCGTGCGCCGTCCCCGTCGTATCCCTGCTTGAGCGGGGTCTGCGTGGAGTAGACGAAGCCGTTGTCTCGGAAGTAGTCCTGCAGGGCGACCGCCTTGTCGTACTCGGAGATGGCATCCTTCGTCGCGGTGAGCGCCGTGTCCTCGATGATCGACGGCAGATTGGGCGGCAGGAAGAGGTCGCGCTGAACCTCGACCGGAACGAACCCGCCCGCGGCCTTCAGCTGGTCGACCGTCGGCTGCAGCACCAGGGAGGTCGCTGTGTACTTCTGCCCTTGCGTCGTGGAGTTGATGCCGCCGATCGTCAGGTCGTCCGGGTCCCACGACCAGGTGCCGCTCAGGCCCTTCACCGACTGGACGGGCGTCGGGGCGGGAAGCCAGCGGCTCGTCATGTTGTCGATGGCGACCGTCGTGGTGATCTTCGTCGTCTTGACGGTGTCCGAGAGCCCGGCGACCGGGCCGATCTTGGCGCCCTCGCTGAGGCGGTTGGTGTCGCGCTCTCGGTGCTTCCACACCGAGCCGGTGAACTGGTCGAGCGAGGCGAGCTTCAGGTACTGGCCGGTGGCCGCGCTGGTCGTGTACGTGAGGGCCCGCACCGCGGCGGGCCGGCGGAGGTCCTTGCCGAGGTCGACCAGCGGCGTGACGGTGCCGCCGATCGAGATTCCCCCTGCGGTGAAGGAGGTCGCGCCGCCCTGGTCGAAGCCGGGGGCTGTCCCGGCGAGCACGACCGCGATCGTCACCGCGGACGCGCCGACCGAGAGCGCTGCACCCGGGCGCGGTGTGCCCGGGCGCCGGCTGCGCACGTCGCAGCGCAGCAGCCACAGGTAGGCGGCCGCCGACACGGCCAGCGCGATCGGGTCGAGACCGTCGCCGAGCAGCGCGCCCGGCACGACGAGCACCGCCGCGATGCCGATCGCCGTGAACGCGGGAGTGCGGATCGCCACGGCGAGGGTGTCGAGGATGAGCGCGAGCAGGCACCCGCCGCCGACGACGAGGAACAGGAACTCGGGCAGTGCCTCCGCCGGTGTTCCCTGCTGGTAGATCGAGAGCATCGCCTGCTGGAGGTACTGCATCCAGTTCGTGACCGTCGTCGGGGTGGGGATGACCCCGAGCAGCCCGCTCCCCCGGCCGAACGCCACGGTCATGATCGCCGCCGACTCGACGAGCAGCAGCACGGGCACGACGCCCTTCGGGATGCCGAGGCTGCGGAGTCCGGCACCGGTGACGAGCACGGCGGAGGCGGTCGCCACCAGGGCAAACCACCAGCCGACGCCCTGGATGAGCCCGGAGAGCGCGTAGCTCAGCGCCACCACCTGCAGCACGAGTGCGCCGGTGATGCGCCAGTAGCCGACCCGGCGCCGCACGCCGACACGAGAGACGGGGAACGCCACGGACTCAGTCGCCACGCGCCACCACCCCCGCACGCTGCCGCCGGAGGGCGCGCTGCCAGCACTCGGCAGGGTCGTCCCCCGCGGCGAAGGTCACGCAGAGCCAGCCGGCGTCGGTGAGCACCTCCGCCGTCTCCTGCGGCAGGGTCGCACCGACGAGCGCCACCGCCGGATCGCCCATGGACCGCAGGGCCGCGAGCGCACCCAGCTCCGCCGGCGGCGACCCGGCCAGCACGGCGAACACCGGGACGGGCCGTCCGGCGCGGCGCAGGCCGGCACCGAGCTCGGCGACCGCGTCGTCGCGGGACGCGACACTGGTCTCGACCGCCGCGAGGTCGGCCAGGAGCATGCGGTCGGCGCTGCCGACGTCGTACGTCGCCGTCGTCGCCCCCATCGTCCCGGTGCGGCCCGCGCCGCTGCGACCGGACAGCTGACGCTCGCCGGTCTCGACGACGCTCACCGCGAATCCTTCGTCCAGCAGGTGCACGCCGATCGAGGCGACCAGGTCGACGAGGGTCTCGAACTCGTCGGCCGCCTCCGGGGCGTGTGCCGGCAGGGGGCGGGTGTCCATCAGCATCCACGCCTCCGGGTTGCTCCGCTGCTCCTCCTGGCGCACCATCAGCTGGTCGTGCCGCGCGGTGGCCCTCCAGTGCACGCGACGCAGCGGGTCGCCCGGCCGGTACTCCCGGGCGATGAGCTCGTCGGCGCTCGGGATGCTGTGGCGCAGCAGCTCGTGCTCCGTTCCCTCGCTGTGGGCGACATCCAGCTCGCCGCGGGAGAGCGGGACGACGCGCGGGGTGACCAGCAGCTGACGAGGCTGTCCGATCGCGTACTCGGCGTAGGCGATCCCGAACGGGTCGGCGCGGCTCACCACCAGCGGCCCGACGGGATGCGCGCCCCGGCGCTCCGGGACGACGTCCTGCCGGAGCACGACGGTGTCCCGCCCGAGGCGGCTGTCGGCCTGATGGCCTTCGAGCCGCGGGAAGGGCGCCGAGCCCTGCACGCCCACCGCGGCCGGAGCGGACTCCCGCCAGTGCGCGGCGGGGCTCGGCCGCGGCGCCTGGTTGCGCGCCGTCGTGACGATGGTGGCCTTCTCCCCCACCGCCACCACATCCGGGTGGAAGCTGCGGGTGACGGTCAGCCGGGGCCGGTCGACGGTGACGGAGATCATCGCGGCCAGCGGGAGCACGGTCAGGAAGACGCCGACGAACAGCACGTCCGTCCGCCCGAAGAGGGCGGAGGCGACGAGCGCCACCACTCCGACGGCGCCGAGGGTCCAGCCGCGGGCGGTCGGACGCGGCCGCTTCAGCGGAGAGGAGGAACGGCCGCCCTGCGGCATGTCAGCGACCCGTTGCGCCCGGCGCCGCGGCCCCGCCGGAGCCGACGGGCACCGGTGTCGACGCCACGATCCGGCGGACGATGTCCGCGATCACGGGCGCGCTCTCGTGGTGGTGCCCGAGCGCCCGGCTGGTCGGCAGCAGCCGGTGGCCGAGCACCGGAACGGCCAGCGCGTCCACGTCATCGGGGAGGACGAAGTCACGGCCGGCGAGCGCCGCCATCGCCTTCGCCGCGCGGATGAGCTGGAGGGTGGCCCGCGGGCTCGCGCCGAGCCGCAGGTCTCGGTCCTCGCGCGTCGCTCGCACCAGGTCGACGGCGTACTGCTTGACCGGCGTCGAGGCGAACACGGCGCGGGCGGTCACCATCATCGCGCGCAGCTCGTCCGACGTGACCACCGGCCGGATGCGCGACAGCGGGCTGGAGGTGTCGCGCGTCGTCAGCATGGCGAGTTCGGAGTCCTCGTCCGGGTAGCCCATCGCGATGCGCGCCATGAACCGGTCGCGCTGCGCCTCCGGCAGCGCGTAGGTGCCCTCCATCTCGACAGGATTCTGCGTCGCGACCACGATGAAGGGCGCCGCGAGCGGATAGGTGGAGCCGTCGACGGTGACCTGGCGCTCCTCCATGCACTCCAGCAGCGCGGACTGCGTCTTCGGGCTCGCGCGGTTGATCTCGTCGCCGATCACGATGTTCGCGAAGATCGCACCCGGCTTGAACTCGAACCGGCGCTCGGCCTGGTTGTAGACCGACACACCGGTCACATCGCTCGGCAGCAGATCCGGGGTGAACTGGATGCGGCTGACGGTGCAGTCGACCGACTTGGCCAGCGACTTCGCCAGCATGGTCTTGCCGACGCCGGGCACATCCTCGATGAGCAGGTGCCCCTCGGCCAGCAGGACCACCAGAGCGGTCTGCACCGCCTCGTGCTTCCCGTCGATCACCGACTCCACGTTGGCGGTGATCTGCTCCGCGGCGCGCCGCAGCTCGTCGAGGTCCATGAGGGGAGCTGTGCCCGCGTCCTCCTCGGGTGCGACGGAGGACTCGGTGGGCTGGCGCGTCGCGTAACTGTTCATGACTCCCCCGGCTAGGTCTCTTGGAGGTACTCGTGCACGGCCGGCGGCACGTACGGGCTCACGTCACCGCCCAGAGCCGACACCTGACGCACCAGAGAGCTGGAGACGTGGGCGTTGGCCGGGTTCGGCAGCAGGAAGACGGTCTCGACCTCGGCCAGGTGGCGGTTCACGATCGCCATGGGCGTCTCGTAGGCGACGTCGACCGACGACCGGATGCCCTTCACCAGCACGTGGGCGCCGACGTCGGTGCAGTAGTCGACGAGCAGCCCGACCGACCAGGAGGCGATGACGATGTTCCCGACGATGCCGGCATCCTCGATCGATCGCTCCAGCAGGGCCACGCGCTGCGCGATGGGCAGCAGGGCCGACTTGTCCGGGTTGTGGACCACCACGACGTGGACCTCGTCCCACAGACCAGCGGCACGCTCGATCACATCGAGGTGCCCGAGGGTGACCGGGTCGAACGATCCAGGGACAACGGCGATCCTGTTCATAGACCCCCAGACTATCCCGCGGTTCCCGGCATTTCGTTGTGAATCCGTTACCAACGGGTTTCGTCCGGGCGGCTCAGGACTTGCCGAGGAACGCCCGCTCGCTCTCGTCGAGCCTGCGGGCCAGCGCCGCGGCCAGCGCGGGATGCTCGGCGAGCGGCGGATCCTCCTCGAGGGTCTCCTCCGCGGCGACCCTCGCCTCGGCGATCAGCTCGCCGTCGGTCGCGACGCGCAGCAGCCGGAGAGACGATCGACCGCCCGACTGACGGCTCCCGAGCACATCGCCTTCGCGGCGCAGCTCGAGGTCGATGGTGGCCAGCTCGAAACCGTCCAGCGTCGCCGCGACCGCGTCGACCCGCTCCCGGGCGAGGGTGCCCTGCTCCGCCGCCGTGACGAGGAGGCAGAGGCCGGGGATCTCGCCGCGCCCGACACGGCCGCGCAGCTGGTGCAGCTGCGACACGCCGAACCGGTCCGCATCCAGCACCACCATCGCCGAGGCGTTCGGCACGTTCACCCCGACCTCGATCACCGTCGTCGCGATCAGCAGGTCGATGGCGCCCGCCGCGAACGCGCGCATGACCTCGTCCTTCTCGTCCGACGGCAGGCGGCCGTGCAGCACGCCGATCCACGAGCCCGCGAACAGCGGGTCGGCGCGCACCTGCGCGGCGACCGCCTCCACATTCGCGATCGGCCGCGGCGGAGCCCCGTCGGCATCCGGCTCGTCGGGCTCCGGCTCCTCGCCGTCGTCCTCCGCATCCTTGCCCGAGATCGCCGGACACACCACGAACACCTGGCGACCCTTCGCGATCTCCTCCGATGCGCGCTCCCAGATCCGGCGCTCCCATCCGGGGCGGTCGGCGAGCGGCACGACGAAGCTCTCGATGCCCTGCCGCCCCGCGGGCAGCTGCGCGATCGTCGACACGTCCAGGTCGCCGAACACGGTCATCGCGACCGTGCGCGGGATGGGCGTCGCGGTCAGCACCAGCACGTGCGGCGGAGTGCCGCCCTTCGCGCGCAGCGCCTCCCGCTGCTCGACGCCGAAGCGGTGCTGCTCGTCGACCACCACCAGCCCCAGATCGAAGAAGGTGACCGCGTCGCCGAGCAGGGCGTGCGTCCCGACGACGATGCGGGCCTGCCCGGACACGGTCCGCAGGAGTGCGCGCTTCCGCTCTGCGGCCGAGAGCTGGCCGGTGAGGAGGGTCGGCATGAGCTGCGCCGAGAGATCGGGGCCGAGCATCGCTGCGATGGACCGCAGGTGCTGCGCGGCGAGCACCTCCGTCGGCGCGAGCAGGGCCGACTGGCCGCCGGAATCGGCGACGGCTAGCATGGCGCGCAGCGCCACGAGCGTCTTGCCGGAGCCGACCTCGCCCTGCACCAGACGGTGCATCGCCGCGGTTCCGGCCAGGTCGCGCGCGATCTCGCCGCCCACCACATCCTGGTCCCCGGTGAGCGAGAAGGGCAGGGCCGCATCGAAACGTTCGAGCAGCCCTCCGGGCACGGCCGCGCGCGGCGTGGCCGCGACCTGCCGGGACGCGGCACGCTGCTGCAGCAGCGCCGCCTGGAGGACGAACGCCTCCTGGAATCGCAGCGTGTCGCGCGCCCGCTGCCACTGCGCATCCTTCTGCGGCCGGTGGATGCCCTCAAGCGCATCGCGGTACGGCACCAGCCCGCGCTCCACGACGACGCGGTCGGGCACCGGATCGTCCACAGGCCCGAGCGCGTCCAGGGCGAGCCCGACGGCCTTCTGCACCTGCCAGCTGGCCACCGTGCCCGTCGCCGGGTAGATCGGGATGGGCGTCTGCGCCCACTCCTTCGCGGCAGCGCTGCCCGGGATCACCGCGTTCTCCGCATCCGGCTCGAACAGCTCGTAGTCGGGATGCGCGAGCTGCAGGGCGCCGCGGTACGCCGACACCTTGCCCGCGAAGATACCGCGGACGCCGGGAAGGAGCTCGCGCGAGCGCCATGCCTGATTGAAGAAGGTGAGGGTCAGGATGCCCTCGCCGTCGGAGATCTTCACCTCGAGGATGCTGCCGCGCCTGGCCCGCATCGGGCGCTCCTGCACCCGCAGCACCTCGGCGATGATCGTCACGTTCTCGTCGAGCGGCAGGTTCGCCAGTGCCGTCAGCTCGCCCCGCTTGGCGTACCGCCGCGGGAAGTGGCTCAGCAGGTCGGCCACCGTGCGCATCCCGAACGCCTTCTCGAACGCGGACGCGGTGCGGCCCCCGAGCACGCCGCTCAGCCGGGTGTCGAGACCGACGGTGCCGGCGTCAGCAGGCCCGGAGCCGGCCGGGGCGGGGGCGGAGGTCATGACTCGATCGTATTCTTCCCCTCCGGCATTCCACCGCCGGGATCACCGGTCGTGCGGTCACGTCTCGTCCGGTGCGCTCGACAGCGCCTCCAGCTCGGCCTGTACCGCCGGCTCGTCCGGACGCTCCGACGCCAGGCGCCGCTGGATCTCGCGCGCCTCGGCCGTCCGGCCGAGCTCGCGGAGGCAGCGTCCGACGGCCCAGTGCGCGGCGAACTGCTGATCGAGGGTGCCGTACGCCTCCGCGTACTCCACCGCGTCTTCGAACGAGGCGAGCGCGGCATCCGCGTCGCCGTCGCGCAGCAGCACCCAGCCGCGCAGGTCGTACAGCACAGCACCCCAGCGCAGGGTGCGCGGGTCACCGGTCGCCGCGAGGTCGGAGAGACCCTCCTCGATCCACTGCAGCGCCCGCGGGCGGTCGGCGTCGGCGAGCACGAGCGCCGACTCGACCCCGAGCGAGAGATCGCCGTCGCGGCGGGCGGCACGGAGCGCGGCCTCCAGAACGGGGACCGCCTCATCCGATCGGCCGGAGGCGGTCCGGAGCCGGCCGCGCTCGAGCAGCACCCGCACTTCCAGCACCCCTCCCGCCGGCTCCAGCGACTCGAGGAGCGCCTCCGCCTCGCCGAAGCGGCCCTGCAGCCCGAGCGCGCGGGCACGCTGTGTCTCGAGCTCGGCCCGGACGACCTCCGACCGGTCCCGTTCGGCGGCAGCAGCGGCCAGCCGTTCTGCGGAGGCGATCGGGTCGCCGGGAAGCCACAGCGCGTCGAGCTCTGCCTGCTCCAGGCGTTCCTCCATGCCCATATCTTGGCGGCACTCCGGGTGCCGACGCTAGGCTCGGGGGGCCATGACCCGCATCGTCTCCGGATTCGCCGGCTCGCTCAGCCTCCAGGTGCCGAAGAGCGGCACCCGCCCCACCAGCGACCGGGTGCGCGAGGCGATCTTCTCGGCGCTGGACGCGCGCGATGCGCTGCACGGAGCCCGCGTCCTCGACCTCTACGCGGGATCGGGCGCCCTCGGGCTCGAGGCCGCCAGCCGCGGCGCCGCCTCCGTCGTGCTCGTCGAGAGGGCGGCGGCGGCCGCGCAGGTCGGCAAGCGCAATGCGGCAGCGGTCGTCTCGGCGGCGCGCGCGGCGCGGGTGCCTGTTCCCGCGATCGACGTGCGGACGTCGGCCGTGCAGGCGTACCTCGCTGCCGCCCGCGGACCGTTCGACGTCGTGTTCATCGACCCGCCGTACGAAGTGCCCGACGCGGAGCTGCTCGCGGTGCTGACCGCGCTGGAGCCGCTCCTCGCCGACGACGCCGAGGTCTGCGTCGAGCGGAGCACCCGCACGCCGGACCCCAGCCTCCCCGCCGGCCTCGCACTCGTGCGCCGCAAGTCCTATGGCGAGACCGCCATCCACTGGCTCACCCCCGACCGCCCCTGATCCCCGCCGTCGAGTCCGCACAAATTGCACGCTCACGGGGGTGTTCGTGTGCAATTTGTGCGGACTCGACGGTGGGGGCGGAGGGGCGCGGGGCGGAGGGGCGGGGGCGGAGGGGGGTCAGCCGCGGCGGCCGTCCCATTCGAGGTAGGGGTCCCAGCCGCCGCGCTCGTCGAAGGGGCGGCCGCCGACGCGGAGGCCCCGGCCCTCGTGGACGGCGCCGATGGTGCGGAACCCGCCGGGGAGGCGCGTCCCGGGCGGGAAGGCGGCCAGCAGGCCGTGGTCCTCTCCCCCGGTGAGCGCTGTGCGGAGGTCCGGGCCGAGAGCGGCCGGATCCAGGTCGATCGCGACGCCGCTCGCCTCCGCGACCCGGCGCGCGTCGAGCGCGAGCCCGTCGCTCAGATCGAGCATCGCGGTGGCGCCGGCGTCTGCCGCGAGCGGGCCGTCGCCGATCGGCGGACGCGGACGCAGCTGGGCCGAGACGCTGTCGGGATGCGCGGCCACGACGGCTGCGAGACGGGACGCGTCCGGCTCTCCCGCCGCATCCACCGCCTCCGTGAACAGCGCGTGCAGCCCGGCGGCGGCCCTCCCCAGGGCGCCGGACACCGCCACGACGTCGCCGGGGCGCGCCCCGCTGCGCAGCACCGGACGACGGCCGCCCAGGTCGCCGAACGCCGTCACCGCGATCGTCAGGGTGGCCGACACCGACAGGTCGCCGCCGACGACGCCGCATCCCGGAGCCAGCTCCGTGCAAGCCAGCCGAAAGCCATCGGCCACGCCTTCCAGCCAGGCGACCGGCGTCTCCGGCGGCGCGGCGATGGCGACGACGAGGGCGGTCGGGACGGCGCCCATCGCGGCGATGTCCGACAGGTTCGTCGCGGCGGCCTTCCAGCCGAGGTCCTCCGGTCCCGACCATGCCAGCCGGAAGTCCGGACCGTGCACCATCATGTCGGTGGTCACCACGAAGCGTCCGTCCGGGGCGGCGAGCACCGCCGCATCGTCGCCCGGACCCACGAGCGTGGCGTCGGACTCCGGGAGCCGCGGGAAGATGCGCCTGAGCGCCTCCCGCTCCGACGCCTCCCCGATGGTGGTGCCGGCCGCGTCGCTCCCAGAGATTCCCATGATCTGAAACGGTAGCCTGAATCCGATGATGTCCCGTCGCCGCGCCCTTCCGGCCGTCCTGCTCGCGGGCGCCGCCCTGCTTCTCGCCGGCTGTGCGCCCACCGTCTCCCTCGACCCCGCCGCGAACAGCAACGCCCCCGGCTGCGCTGAGATCAGCGTGCGCCTCCCCGACTCCGTCGCCGACAAGGCGAAGCGGGAGACGGATGCGCAGGCGACCGGCGCGTGGGGCGACCCGGCGGCCGTGATCCTGCGCTGCGGCGTCCCGCCGATCGGACCGACGACCAAGCCGTGCATCACCGTCAACGGCGTCGACTGGGTGCTCATGACGGACCCGGCCGCGAAGACGATCGTCTACCAGACCTTCGGCCGCATCCCCGCGACCGAGGTCATCATCGACCACGTCTCCGGCGTCTCGGACTCGTCGGTGCTGCCCGAGTTCGCCAGCGCCGTCTCGTCGGTGAAGCAGACGCAGAAGTGCCTGTCGACCCTTGACACGGACCCGACGGCGAGCCCGACCCCGAGTCCCTGACCTCCGCCCCGGTGCGACATCTGGTCGCCACTCGACCCGGATTCCGGCACCGAGTCACGACTCGGTGAGCGAAAGTCCGGGTCAGGCGGCGCGTGCGATGGCGACCTGGATGAGCTCGTCGATCAGAGCGGGATAGCTCACGCCGGACTCCTGCCAGCAGCGCGGGAACATCGAGATCGGGGTGAACCCCGGCATCGTGTTGATCTCGTTGATGACGAAGCCGTCCGCCGTCAGGAAGAAGTCGACGCGCGCGAGGCCCTCCCCGCCGATGGCGTCGAAGCCGCGGATGGCGAGCTCGCGCATCTCCGCCAGCTGCGCGTCCGTGAGGTCGGCCGGGCATACCAGATCGATGCCCGGCGCATCCAGGTACTTCGCCGCGAAGTCGTAGAAGTCGCGGCCGCTGACCACGATCTCGCCCGCGACCGAGGCCCGGGCCGGCTCGCCGGGCCGTCCGCCGAGCACGGCGATCTCGACCTCGCGGCCCGTGACCATCGACTCGATGAGCACCCGGTCGTCCTCGGCCAGCGCGATCTCCATCGCCCCGTCGAGCTCCGACCAGTCCTTGACCTTCGTCACGCCGACGCTGGACCCTGCCCGGGCCGGCTTCACGAACGCGGGAAGGCCCAGCTCGCGTGCCGCGTCGCGCACCGCATCCGCGCCCGTGCTCCACTCGTAGGCGCTCACCGTGACCCACGGAGCCACCGGGATGCCCGCCTGCTGCAGCACGGTCTTGGTGAAGTGCTTGTCCATGCCCAGCGCGCTCGCGAGCACACCGCTGCCGACGTACGGAAGCCCGACGAGCTCCAGCATCCCCTGGAGCGTGCCGTCCTCGCCCCACGGACCGTGCAGGATCGGGAAGACGATGTCCACCTCGCCGAGCGACGAGCGCACGCCGTCACGGTCGACGACCGACAGCTCGCGGGTCGCGACGCTGTCCGGCCACAGGATGCGCGAGCCGTTGTCCTCGACCTCCGGCAGCTTCTCCCGGTTCAGCGCGAAGCGGGATGCGTCGTCCGGCTGCAGCGTGAATGCGCCGTCCCGCGTGATCCCGACCGGGATGACCTCGTACCTGTCGCGGTCGATCGCCTCAAGGACGCCTGCCGCCGTCGCGCAGCTGATCGAATGCTCGCTTGAGCGACCCCCAAACAGAAGTGCGACCGCGACCTTGTCCGTCATCCGTAGTCCTTTCGCCTTGCGGCTCGTCCGAATCCGTCGTGAGATGCGGTGCGATGTCTTTCGGATCGAGCGTACCGGCGAGCACTTGGCTCACCTGACGCACGATCGGCATGTCCACGCCACGCGCCTCGGCGAGGTGCAGGATGGGCGCGACCGAGGCGAGACCCTCGGCCGTCTGATTCATCTGCTTCACGACGTCGTGGAAGCCGTAGCCCTGACCGAGCAGCCGGCCGGCCGTGTTGTTCCTGCTCAGCGGCGACTCGCACGTCGCGATGAGGTCGCCGAGACCGGCGAGACCCGACAGCGTCTCGGGCTGCGCGCCGTACGCCACGGCGAAGTCGGTCATCTCGACCAGGCCGCGCGTGATGATCGACGCCTTCGTGTTCTCGCCGTAGCCAACGCCGTCCACGATGCCGATCGCCACGGCGATCAGATTCTTCAGCACACCGCCGAACTCGGTCCCGATGACATCGGTGTTGACGAAGCTGCGGAAGTAGCGGTTGGTCGCCGCGACAGCGACCGCCTGCGCCGTCTCCAGGCTCGCCGACGACACGACGGCCGCCGTCGGCTGCTCGCGCGCGATCTCCAGCGCCAGGTTCGGGCCGGATGCCACCGCGATCCGCTCCAGCTCGATCGGGAGGCCCTGCGCGATGACCTCGCTCATCCGCAGGCCGGTGCCCTTCTCGACGCCCTTCATGAGGCTGACGACGACGGTCTCGGGCCCGAGGAACGGGATCATCGCCTCCAGGTTGGAGCGGAGCGTCTGGCTGGGGATGGAGACGAACACCTGCTCCGCACCGCTCATCGCTTCGCCGAGCCTGCTGGTCGCACGGAGGTTGCGCGGGAGGTTGATGCCCTCGAGGTAGTCGCTGTTGCGTTTGACCTCGTTGATCTCGCGGGCGAGCTCGGGCCGTCGCGCCCAGAGCACGACGTCGGAGCCGCCGTCGGCGAGGATCTTCGCGAACGTGGTGCCCCAGCTGCCGGCGCCGAGTACGGCGATGCGGCGGGGGCGGACGATGGGAGCCTTCACTGCCTTAGCCATCGAAGCGGCCGGTCTCCTTCTGGTTGTGCTGCGACGGATCCCAGCGCTCGGCGGGTGCCTTCTCGCCGCGGAGGTCTTCGAGCAGGGCGGTGATCGCATCCATGATGACCGCGGTCGCGTCGGTGAGGGTGGAGTTGTCGAGCGGCTTGCCCCGGAAGGCCGAGAGGTCGACCGGGTCGCCCACCTTGACGTCGATGGTCTTGCGCGGGAACCAGCTGATCTTCTTGGCGTAGCGCGCCATCACCTGCTGGGTGCCCCAGTGCGCGATCGGGATCACCGGGAGGTCGTGCTCGAGGGCCATGCGCGCCGCGCCGGTCTTGCCCCGCATGGGCCACATGTCGGGGTCACGGCTCAGCGACCCCTCCGGGTAGATGACGACGATCCGGCCCTCGTCGGCGATCTTCTGCGCCGCCTCGAGCGGCGCCGAACCGCGCGCGCTGCCCCCGCGCGACACGGGCACCTGCCCCGACCGCCGCAGGAACCAGCCGACCACCGGCACGCGGAACAGGCTCTCCTTCGCGAGGAATCGCGGGAGCCGCCCCAGCTTCCAGGCGACCATGCCGATCATGACCGGGTCGATCTCGCTGTAGTGGTTGGGGGTCAGGATGAACGCGCCCGTCCGCGGGAACTTGTCGCCGTCGACGATCCGGAAGCGGGCGAGAAGGCTCCCGATCGGAACGACGAGACCGGCGAGCACCCAGAACACCGACGGTCTGCTCTTCTCGGAGCGCTGCTTCTTCACGGGCATTGCGGTTTCTGGCACCGTCCCATTATCGGTGACCCGGCATCCCGCTCGGAGCATGCCGCACGGCGCCCCGTCATGCCGACACGGGGACCGGGCGGACGTCGAGCGCCGGGATCCCGGCGAAGTCAGCCGGATTACAGGTGTGGAGCGGAAGTTCGCGCGAGATCGCCGTGGCTGCGATGAGCGCGTCGAATGCACGGGCCGACGGCTTGCGCCCTGCATCCCGGAACGACTGCGCCACCCGCGCGAATGCCCGAGCCGCCGCCGCGTCGAAGGGGATCGGGTCGAAATCGGACTCCGCCAGCTGCAGGTGCGCCTGCCGAGCCGCCCGTTCTTCCTCCGAGCGCGCGATGAGCGGCCCCACAGACAGCTCGGCCAGGGTGACCGCGCTGATCGAGGGGATGTCGGGCAACGCATCAGGATCTGCCCGCGCCAGCAGGATCAACGTGGACGTGTCGAGGAGCCCCGGCCGCATCACCATCGCTGGTCGACGATCTCGTCGATGTCGGCCCGGAGTACGGCCGGGTCGACGGCAGGAAGGCTGCGACGGCTCTCGACGAGCACCGACAGCGCCCTGCGGGGCACGGCCAGGGGCGACAGCTCGGCGACGGGCGCACCGTCTCGCGTAATGGTCACGTGCTCGCCGCGGCCGACTCGGTCGAGGATGTCCCCGCCGTGGTTTCGTAGATCTCTCACGCTGACAGTCTCCATGAGGGGACTGTATCACGGGTGATACAGGGGGGTATCTGTGGATAACCCGCGGGATCAGCCTTCGAGGACGAAGTCGGCCCCCAGCAGCTGGAGCTTCGTGATGAAGTTCTCGTAGCCACGGCTGATGATGCCGACATTGCTCACGGTCGAGCGGCCCTCGGCGGTCAGAGCCGCGATCAGGTGGCTGAAACCGCCGCGCAGGTCCGGGACCTCGATGTCGGCGCCCTTGAGCTCCACCGGGCCCATGATGACGGCCGAGTGGTTGAAGTTGCGCTGACCGAAGCGGCACGGGTGGCCGCCCAGGCACTCCTTGTGGACCTGGATCTTGGCGCCCATGTCGATGAGCGCGTCGACGAAGCCGAAACGCTGCTCGTACACGGTCTCGTGGACGATCGACACGCCGGACGCCTTGGTCAGCGCCACGACGAGCGGCTGCTGCCAGTCCGTCATGAAGCCGGGGTGCACGTCCGTCTCGATGACGACCGGCTTGAGCTCGCCGCCCGGGTGGTAGAAGCGGATGCCGTCGTCGTGGATCTCGAAGGCGCCGCCGACCTTGCGGAAGACGTTGAGGAACGTGAGCATCTCGGGCTGGCGTGCGCCGCCGACGAAGACGTCGCCGCCGGTCGCGAGCGCCGCCGCAGCCCAGCTCGCGGCCTCATTGCGGTCGAACAGCGAGGTGTGGGTGTAGCCGGAGAGCGAGTCGACGCCCTCGATGCGGATCACGCGGTCGGTGTCGACCGAGATCACGGCGCCCATCTTCTGGAGCACGTTGATGAGATCCATGATCTCCGGCTCGATGGCCGCGCCCTTGAGCTCGGTGATGCCGTCGGCCCGGACGGCCGTGAGGAGCACCTGCTCGGTCGCGCCGACGCTCGGGTACGGGAGCTCGAGCTTCGCGCCGTGGAGGCCGTTCGGGGCCGTCATACGGATGCCGCTGGGCAGCTTCTCGACGACCGCGCCGAACTTGCGCAGCACCTCCAGGTGGTAGTCGATCGGCCGGTCGCCGATGCGGCAGCCGCCGAGGTCGGGGATGAACGCCTCGCCCAGGCGGTGCAGGAGCGGTCCGCAGAACAGGATGGGGATGCGGCTGGAGCCGGCGTGCGCGTCGATGTCGGCCATGTGCGCAGACTCGACCGCGCTCGGGTCGAGCAGCAGCTCCCCCTCTTCCGCTCCATCGGTCACCTTGACGCCGTGCACCTCGAGCAGTCCGCGCACGACGCGGACATCGGAGATGTCCGGCACGTTGCGGAGAACGCTCGGGCTCTCGCCGAGGATCGCCGCGACCATGGCCTTCGTGACGAAGTTCTTGGCGCCGCGCACCTCGATGCGGCCTTGCAGAGGGCGGCCGCCGTTGATCGTGATGCGATCGCCCTTGAGGCCCACGCGTGCTCCTGCTGCCTGTGCGTCCTGAAGAAGTGAGTTCAAAGTTTCACCGGGAGGGTCGTGGGCCGCCAGCTCGCGCGGCCCGATTCGTATTCGGAGATTCGCGCCTCGTCGCGCAGTGTGAGGGCGATGTCGTCCAGCCCTTCGAGCAAACGCCAGCGAGTGTAGTCGTCGATGTCGAAAGACACCTGGACTTCACCGACGGTCGCAGTCTTGGCAACCAGATCCACCGTCGCCGCTATTCCCGGCTGCGCTTCGATCGCCTCCCAGAGCCGCTCGGCGTCCTCCTCGGAGACGATGCCGGTGAGAAGGCCCTGCTTGCCCGCGTTCCCGCGGAAGATGTCGGCGAACCGCGGGCTCAGGACGACCCGGAAACCGAAGTCGCGGAGCGCCCACACCGCATGTTCGCGTGACGAACCCGTGCCGAAGTCCGGTCCGGCGACGAGCACGGTCGCGCCCTGGTACTCCGGCCGGTTGAGGATGAAGTCCGGGTCCTGGCGCCACGCGTGGAACAGGGCGTCCTCGAAGCCCGTCTTGGTGACGCGCTTGAGGAACACCGCCGGGATGATCTGGTCGGTGTCCACGTCGGAGCGCCGGAACGGGACGGCGGTTCCGGTGACGGTCTCGAACTTCTCCATCAGGCGCCCACCTTCTCTCCGATTCGCGTGCTGCTGCCGCCACCGCGCGGCGTGTCGTCGCCTTCGGCCTCGAGATCCCACGGGCTCGAGAGCGTTCCGCGGATCGCGGTGGCCGCCGCGACGAGCGGCGAGACCAGGTGCGTCCTGCCGCCCTTGCCCTGCCGGCCCTCGAAGTTGCGGTTGGAGGTGGATGCGCAGCGCTCCCCCGGCGCCAGCTGGTCCGGGTTCATGCCGAGGCACATGGAGCAGCCGGCGAAGCGCCACTCCCCTCCGAACTCCTCGACGATCTTGTCGATGCCCTCTGCCTCGGCCTCGATGCGCACGCGCGCCGAGCCGGGGACGACCATGACACGGACGCCGTCGGCCTTCTTCCTGCCTTTGATGACGGACGCGAAGGCCCGCAGGTCCTCGATCCTGCTGTTCGTGCAGGAGCCCATGAACACGGCGTCGACCGGGATGCTCTTCATCGGCGTGCCCGGCTGCAGGTCCATGTACTCCAGCGCGCGCTCGGCCGCGGCCCGGGCGTTGGGGTCGGCGATCGCCGCCGGGTCCGGCACGGGCTGGCTGAGCGAGACGCCCTGGCCGGGGTTCGTGCCCCAGGTGACGAACGGCTCGATCTCGGCAGCGTCCAGGTACACCTCGGCGTCGAAGACGGCGTCGTCGTCGGTCTGCAACGTCTTCCAGTAGGCGACGGCCTCGTCCCAGTCGGCGCCCTCCGGCGCGTGCGGTCGGCCCTTGAGGTAGGCGAACGTCGTCTCATCGGGGGCGACCATGCCGGCACGCGCTCCCGCCTCGATGGACATGTTGCAGATCGTCATCCGGCCCTCCATCGAGAGCGAGCGGATGGCGCTGCCGCGGTATTCGAGCACGTAGCCCTGGCCGCCGCCTGTGCCGATCTTGGCGATGACGGCGAGGATGATGTCCTTCGCGGTCACGCCGGGGCGCAACTCGCCCTCGACCGTGATCGCCATGGTCTTGAACGGCTTCAGCGGGAGGGTCTGGGTGGCGAGGACGTGCTCGACCTCGCTGGTGCCGATGCCGAAGGCCATGGCACCGAACGCGCCGTGCGTCGAGGTGTGCGAGTCGCCGCAGACGACGGTGATTCCCGGCATGGTCAGGCCGAGCTGCGGGCCGACCACGTGGACGATGCCCTGCTCGACGTCGCCCAGCGAGTGCAGGCGGATGCCGAACTCCTCGGCGTTGCGCCGCAGGGTCTCGATCTGGGTGCGGCTGGTCAGGTCGGCGATGGGCTTGTCGATGCCGATCGTGGGGGTGTTGTGGTCCTCGGTGGCGATCGTGAGATCGGGCCGGCGGACGGGACGGCCGGCCATCCGGAGGCCGTCGAAGGCCTGCGGGCTCGTGACCTCGTGCACCAGGTGCAGGTCGATGTAGATGAGGTCGGGCGAGCCCTCCTCGCCCTTGGCGACCAGGTGGTCGTTCCAGACCTTCTCTGCCAGTGTCAATGGCCCCGCAGCGACGGGACCGGTGGGGTTGCTCATGCTCGTACGAACTCCTTAGCGTGTGAACGGATCAGCCGTCGACGGACTCCGCGGCGAGAGTGGCCTGAGACTAGGACTCGCCGCGGCGGCTAAGGAGGAGAAGACCCGCGTACACGAGTGACAGGGTATCACCCGATCCCGGCGGGCCCGCCGTCAGGCGAACTGCGCGCGGATGCTCAGGTCGCCGAGCAGCAGTTCCGCCCCGTCCGGTACGACGGCCGGTTCTCCCGGCTCCGCTCGTGCGCCCGCGACGACGACGCCGTTGGTCGAGTGGAGGTCGGTGACCGTCAGCGTGTCGCCCTCCACCACGAGGAGCGCATGGGTCTTCGAGACGGTGGAGGTCGGGTCGTCGAGGGCGATCGGCTCGGCATCGCCGGCATGGGCGCCGCGGGTCGGATTGCGGCCGAGGAGGACCGCCCGGGTCAGCGGGACCACACGCCCGCCGGGCAGGACGAGTCGCCAGACCGGACGAGCGGGCGCGGCGGGGCCGTTCGGTCCGGCGGGCGGGGTGAAGGCCGGCAGCGCCCGGCCGGGCGCGACCGCCTCAATGCGCTCGGCCGCGGGCGTCGGCGTCGGCTCCGGCGGTCGCGACGGGATGAGGCCGGGTGGCGGAACGATGAATCCGCGGTCGTCCATGCCGCCCACTATACGGAAACCGGCCGACCGGTCCAGGGCTCCGATATGGCGGCGTCAGGCGCGGCGTGCCCGCCGGTAGCGGAACGCCGCGAGCCGGGAGCGCAGTGGCCCGGCCGCCTTGGTCGCGCGGCCGAGGGCTTCGTCCGCCGACGTCCAGGCGTGCTGCACGCGCTCCTCGTCGACGACACTGCCGTCGAACACCGCGGCGTCGACGTGCCGGGCCAGGTCGCGGAGCCCACCGTCGGGGACCGGGAGATCCTGCGCGGCGGACTGCTCCTCCAGCGCAGCGGCGGCCTGCAGACGCGTCGCGCGGTCGGGGACGTCGAGGCCGAGTTCGGCGTAGCCGTCGGTCAGCTCGTCCCAGGCTCCGGCGGCGCGCCGGTCCGGCGGTCCGGCGGTCTCGCGCCTCCGCCGTCGTCGCCGTTTGAGCGCGGCGATGAGCAGCAGCGGGACGAAGTACGCAAGCAGCGGGATGCCGACGACGCCGAGCACCACCCACGCCCAGACCGGCAGTCGGAACGTGGACGCCTTGTCCTTCGGGTCGTTGTCCTTGGTCTTGACCGGCGTCAGCAGGTCGTCGGCGCGCGGGTCGGCGGGCGGCGGCTGGCGTACCTGCGGCTGGGGTTCGAGCTTCGGCTTCGTCGTCTGGTTCTTCGGCGCGTCCGTCTTGGTCGGCGTCGGGAAGAACGGCACCCAGCCGACGCCCTCGAAGGCGACCTCGTCCCACGCCGTCACGTCGTCGCCGGTGACGGTGGTGGTGCCTCCGGAGACCTTCGGGGCGAACCCCATGACGACCCGGGTCGGGTAGCCGAGCCGCCGGGCCATGAGGGCGAAGGCGCTGGCGTACTGCTCCTGGTCGCCGACCATCGGCGACTTGGACAGCAGGTCGGTCATGCGGTCGGCGCCCTGCCCAGCACGCGACGGCACCGGATCGGACGCCCGACCATGGCTGAGGTAACCGAGCGACTTCAGCGACCGCTCGATGTTGCGCAGCTTCTGGATGGCCGTGTCGGCCGAGCCCGCGTACTCCTCGGCCTTCGCCGACACCACATCCGGGACGTTGGTGACCGACGGGAGCGTCAGTTTCGCCGGGGGGACTTTGGCGAGGGCCCGATCGTTCGGGATCTTCTGCGCCGTCGCGCCGACGGTGTAGTCGAGGCCGTTGCGCACGCCGCTGGTGACCGCCGCGGTGCCGGTCGCCGTGTTGACGCGCACGGTCGAGGCCGGGTCCTGTCCGGTGTGCGAATCGAAGGTCAGCGTGTTGGTATAGCCGAGGGTCGGCAGCCAGACATCCGAGTAGCCGAGCACGTCGATGGTCGCGGTCGCCGATGCCCCCGCAGTGAACAGCGGCGGCCGCGGGATGGTGCTGCCGAGCAGTTCGAACGCGCCGGAGGCGTCGCTGTCGCTTCCCGGGGACGCGACGGACCAGACGACGCCGTCGTAGCTGTCCATCGTCGCGAGCCGGATCACCTGGCCCTGCTTGAGCCCGGTGACGGTGAAGAGCTTGGTCTTCTGCAGCTCCTTCGTGTACTTCCGGAAACCCGCGAGCGGGCTCGGATAGTCGAGCGGGTCGAACGGCGGCGTGATCTCGTCGCGGACGACGAAACGCGACGAGGCGGGCGGCGCCAGCACGGACCCGGCCAGCGCGCCGACGAGCACGGCACCGAGCACGACCGCCGCGCCGCCGAGCAGCCGGCTGCGCCGGACTCCGGAGTCCGTCTCGACCCGATCGCGGGCGAACCGCGCGCGACGCCACGCCAGCCACACCAGGGCGATCCCGGCGAACAGGACGCCGCGCACCCCCGCGAAGAACGGGTCGCGGGTGCCGAGCAGGATGGCCGAGAGCAGCAGCAGGACGGGGCCGGCCAGCACCACCGCCGCGCGACCGGCGGACGGACGCCGCACCCGGGGCAGCCATCGCACGGCCAGGGTCACCGACACGAGCGAGACGAGCCATCCTGCGACGTACGGGACCACCGCGACATAGGGCGGTGCCTCGAGCGGGGCCTGCAGTGTCACTGCGTCGGACCAGCCGAAGACGGCTCCGACGACCAGGCCGGACAGGCTGTCGAGCGACGGGAGCACCCCGTACAGCGCCTGCCCGGGCAGCGCGAGCGCCGTCCCGAACAGGAAGTAGGCGGCCAGCGCGATCACGGTGGTGAGCGGCCACGATATCCGGAGAAGCCGGCCGAGCAGCGCGACTCCCCCGCCGACGACGATGCCGCCGATGGCGGCCTGCGCGAAGGCGTAGTGCCCGAACGCCGGCTCGAAGCCCGCAACGGCGAGCAGGCTGAGAGCGGTCAGGACGGCGATGTCGATCCACGTCGTCGCCGACAGGGTGTCGAACAGCGGGGAGGCGGCCGTGGGCCGCGCATCGCGGCGGCGGCCGGCTCCGGTGCCCGTCGCCGCGCTCATCGGCCCGCCCGCTTCAGCAGAGACGGCAGCTCGGGCAGCGCGGAGACGGTGATCAGCATCGAGCGCCCGAGTCGGGTGAGCCGCGGCTCCGCCCCCTCGTCGACACGGATCACGATGGTCTCCGTGTCCGTCGACCACAGGGCCGATGCTCCGCGCAGCTCGGCCGCGTCCACCTGCGAGCCCACCACGGTCACCGCAAGACTCGGCGCGGGCAGCCGCAGGGTCGCCTGCCGCAGGAACTCGCGGAGGGTCGGATGCGCCCCGTCCACCGAGTGGATGCGGCAGGAATCGTCGAGCAGGGCCGTCGGCGTCTCCACGCGCATGGGACCGCGCTGCCAGAGCGCTCGGATCTCGGTCTCCTCGCGGATGACCTGGCAGCCGACCGACGCGAGCACGGAGACGCCCAGCTCGAACTCGTCGTCGGACGCGAAGTGCGAGCGCTCCGCGTCGAAGGCCAGCAGCAGCTGCGACCGGCGGGTCTCTTGATACTGGCGCACCATCAGCTGGCCCGTCCGGGCGGACGTGCGCCAGTGAACGTTGCGGATGTCGTCGCCGGGCTCGTAGGTGCGCAGCGCGTGGAAGGCGAGGTCGCTGTCCGTGATGACCTTGGTCGTCTGCCCCTCGAGGTCGCGTACCAGGCCGCGTGCCGTCGCGGCCAGGCGGACCGTCTTCGGGTGCACGAACAGCTCGATCTGCTCGGTCCATTGGTTGGTGCGGCGCAGCAGTCCCAGCTGGTCGCCGCGCACCGACAGGGCGGGGCCGGCCAGGATCAGAGCGCGCCGCTCGGTCGGCACGGCGAACAACTCCTCCGTCTCGGCGCCCGGGGCGAGCCGCGGGATGGTGAAGTCGGCCTGTCCTTCGCCGACGGGCAGCTCCATCCGCGTCGGAAGCACCGGCCGTGATCCGCTGTTGGCCACGATGAGCCGCCCGAGGGCCCGCCCGCCGGCGACGACGCGCCGGGGGTTGAGCTCGATGCCGACGCGGTATGTGGAGCGGCCGAACACGAAGGCGGCCGCGATGACGAAGGCCGCAAGCAGCGTTGCCGCGACGTAGACGAACTCGGCCCAGCCGAGCCAGACCGCCAGCACGACCGACACGGCGGCGGTCGCCAGCACGATCCAGCCGAGGGTGCTCACCACGCCGACGACCGGCGCGAGACGACGCCCGACCGCGCGCCCGAGAGGCGCGATCCGGGACGTCACCGCACCGGTCGCGCGCGCCACCGCGCCGGCGACGAGCTCCGCAGCGATGCGCGCCTGGTCGGCGCCGGGCGCGCGACGACGGCGTCCGCGAGCGGGGCTGTCGGTGGTCATGGCTGCGGGATCCTGTCGGGGTCGGGGTCGGGGTCGGGCGCGGGCGGGGGTCGGGGTGGTGCGGAGCGGCTCAGGCGGCGCGGTAGGCGGGCGGTGTCGCCGACGCGACCGCCCGCTCGACGACGTCGGCCGCGGTCACACCCGCGAACTCCGACTCGGGGTCGACGATGACGCGGTGCGCGAGCACCGGCTGGGCGAGGTCGCGGATGTCGTCCGGCGTCACGAAGGTGCGCCCGGCCGAGATCGCCCACGTCTTCGCCGCACGCGCGAGCGCGAGGGCGCCGCGGATGCTCACGCCGAGCGCCGCATCCTTGTCGTCGCGCGTGGCGGTGACGATCTCGCTGAGGTACCCCATGACGCTGGCGTCCGTGTGCACCTCGGAGGCCAGCTGCGCGAGCGTGGTGACCGAGTCGGAGGCGATGATCGGCCGGACGGCCGCCGCACGCGATCGGTTGGACGAGTCGAGCAGCAGGTCGACGGTCGTCGCGTGGTCGGGGTAGCCGAGCGATGTCTTGATCAGGAAGCGGTCGAGCTGCGCCTCGGGCAGCGAGTACGTTCCCGCCTGCTCCACCGGGTTCTGCGTCGCGATCACGATGAACGGCGCTCCGACGGGGTGGCCGACGCCGTCGACCGTCACGACGCCCTCCTCCATCACCTCGAGCAGCGCGGACTGGGTCTTGGGGCTCGCCCGGTTGATCTCGTCGGCGAGCACCACGGACGCGAAGATCGGCCCGGGATGGAACTCGAACCGGCCGCTGGACTGGTCGTAGATCGTGACGCCGGTGACGTCCGACGGCAGCAGGTCGGGGGTGAACTGGATGCGCGACTGCGTGCCCTCGACCGTGTTGGCGAGCGCCTTGGCGAGCACCGTCTTCCCGGTGCCGGGCACGTCCTCGAGCAGCACGTGGCCGCCGGAGAGCATCGCGGTGATCACCAGGCGGATGCTGTGCTCCTTGCCGAGGATCGCCTTGTCGACGTTCGCCACCAATTGCGAGAACGCCCCGGCGAACCAGTCCGCCTGCTCCTGTGTCACTGCCACTGCTGCATCTCCTCGGTTTCTTCGTTCGTGCTTTGCCCGCGGGTCACGGCGCCCAGTCCTGGACCGGGCTCTGCACACCGTTCACGACGACGTACACGCCGTGGTACCCGCACCACGGGTCGAGATCGCTGTTCGGGTTGCCGACGTAGTGGCCGTAGCCGTTGCCGTCGGTCGAGATCGACTTGCTGCCCAGCTGGCCGCCGTTGCAGTGGACCTGCATGGTGAACGTCCGGTTCGCGGGGAAGTCGTGCAGCGTCACGTCGTAGGTGTAGCTGTGGGCGTACCCGGGCTTCAGCCCGCCCTTCGCCAGGTCGATCGACGGCGACGGCGGCGGCGGGTCTTTGACCTCGACACTGTTGGAGGTCGCCGTCGGTCCCTTGTTGCCGCCGGCGTTCGACGCGTAGACCTCGAAGGAGTAGGTCCCTGCCCCCTTGTTGTTCGCCTGCGCACTGGTGCCGGTCGTCGTCTGCCACGTCCCGCCGTTGAGCCGGTAATGGTAGGTCGCCTGACCGCCTCCCGTCCCGTTCGGGTCCGAGAGCGCGTTCCAGCTCATGGTCAGATCGCTCGGCGCGTTCCCGCTGCTCCGGAGGGAGACGCCGCTCACCTGCGTCGGCTTGCCGTACGGCGTGACCGGCGTGCTTCCGGCGGAGCGCTCGCTCCACCCGTCGGCGTTCTGCGCGCGCACGGTGAACGAGTAGGACTTGCCGTTCGTCAGGCCGCCGATCGTCACGGTGCCGACGGATGACGTCGTCTCGGTGTGCCCGGCGCCGTCCGTCACCTCGTACTGCGTGATGGGCTTTCCGTTGTCGGCCGGGGCCTTGATCGAGACGGTGACCTTCCCGTCGCTCGCCTGCGGGTTCGACGGGGCGCTCGGCTTCGACGGGACGTCGTGGATGGTGACGCGCAGCTGGCCGATGGCCGACGCCGTGCGCTTCGGGTCCTTCGTCGCATCCTCGACGTGATAGACCACGTTCACGGCCCCGATGGCGGCGCCGGAGGATGCGCTGACGCTGATCGACGAGCCGGTGTGGGTCACGGTGACGCCCGCCGGCGCGCTCTGGGCCGTCGCGTCGGTGATCGTCAGCGGCTGCCCCGGGAACGGGTTCACCCACTGAGCATCGCTCGATGCGCCGGTGACCGTCGCCGTCTCACCGCGCTTGACCTCCGACGTCTGCGGCGGGTTCTTCTGCGTCGCGACCGGACGGCTCGAGCTCACCACCTGCACGTTCACCGTGCCGGTGATCGTGTGCGTGCCGGAGCTGATCGTCACCGCGACCGTCGCTGTCTCGCCCGCCTGCACGCCCAGCGGCGCGGAGAGGGTGAGCGTCGAGCCGCTCAGGTTCGACTGGATCTTCGGGTTGGACGACGTGCCGCCGGAGTACGTCAGCTTGTTGAGGATCTCGGGGTTGGGATGGAAGCTCGACGCCCGCAGATCGACGGAGAGCGGGGCCTCGCCCGGCTCGATCTTCTCGCTGGGCGACGTGAACGTCGGAGGCACGTCGGACTGGTCCGGCTCCCCCACCGTGATCGGCAGGACCAGAGTGGTCTCCCGGTCGGCGCTCTGTCCGGCCTCGCGCCCGTCGTTCACTTTGAAGGTGATCGCAGCAGGACCGCGGTAGCCCTTCGCCGCCGTGAAGGTCAGCGTCTGCTCGTCGCCGTAGGAGGATGCGCCCGAGCTGTTGGTCGCGCTGACTCCGGATGCTCCGGTGAGTTTGTACCCGCGGCCCGACGGCACGGTGAGGATGTCGGAGAGCTTCCAGGTCTTCGACCCGTCGACCTGGACGATCTGCTGCGGCAGGCCGTCCTTGATGCGCGGAGGGGCCGTCGCGTCGCCCTTGGGCGGGACCACGATGAACGCGGTCCCCTTCAGCCCGGTGACGGTGTCGGTCAGCGTGTACGCGATGGCGGTGCGCCGCTCGCCCGGCTTCACCGTGATGGAGCCGTCCTGCCCGACGTCGGCGGCCGACGCGTTCGGTCCGGTCACCTCGACCTTCAGGTCGTCGACGAGACCGGACGGATTGGTCGCGCCCTGAAGCGCGTTCACCTTGACGCTCTGCTTGTTCGCGACCTCGTCCGGCTCGAGCACGTGATCGACGGCGGTCGGGGGAACGTCCTTGGCGTCGGGCGTCACCGTCACCTGGATGAACGCGCTGGCGACGCCGCCCTGCCCGTTGGTGATCTGGTAGCGGACGACGAACGACCCTTCGTCCTTCGGCGCGGTGACGAGCACGATCTTGCCGTGCACCGACGCCTTCAGGCCGTCGTCCACCTGCAGCAGCTTCTTCTGCAGGGCGATCGCATAGCCGTTCGGGTCGGAGTCGTTGTCGAGGACGGGCACGGCGATCGTGCGGCCCGGCTTCACCTGCACCGGGTCGTTCACCGCGATCGGCGGACGCACCTGGCTCGGGCGCGGGATCACGGCGATCGACACCGTGCCGGTGGCCGTCTTCCCGTACGTGTCCTTCACCTCGTAGGTGAAGGTGTCGCTGCCCGCCGAGTCCGGGTACGCCTCGTACGTGAACGAGCGGCTGGTCGAGTCGGAGATGCGGCCGAGGGTCGGCTGCGTGGCCAGTCCGGAGAGCGAGACGGAGTCGCCGTCGGGGTCGATGCCGTCGAGCGGCACCTCCACCGGCACCGACGAGCCGGCGAAGGCGCGCACCGTCAGCGGCTGCGGCTGCGGCGCGCGGTCGGAGCCCTTGTCGGGGGCGCCGACGACGAAAGTGACGGTCGCCTGCGCCTTCTGGCCGTACTTGTCCGTGATGCCGTAGACCACGTTGTACTGACCGGGCGCGGTCGGCGCCTGGTAGCGCACGTTCTCGCCGCTCACGAAGGCGGTCGCGCCCTGCCCGGCACCGCTCGCGTCGCGCAGCTGCGTGTCGAGGGTGAAGGGGGCGTTGTCGGGCGAGTAGTCGTTCTGCATCACCGCCACGGTCGCCACGTCGCCGGCCCGGACGGGCACCTGATCGTCCACGGCGACCGGAGGCTGATGCTGCACGAGCGGCGGGACGGGGACCACCGTGATCCCGGCGGTGGCCTCGTTGATCCCGTCGGACACGACGTAGGAGAGCTGCACCTGCTGGGTGAGGACGGTCGGCGCCGTGATCTTCACCACGGCGTTGTCGAGCACCTCGACGTTGAGATCCTCAGCGCCCTTGCCGACCGACACGGAACGCACGGCGAGGACACGCCCCGACGGCGACACATCGTTGTCGAGCACGGCGACGGAGGTCGGCTCGCCGGGGCGGACGTACGCCTTGTCGGTCACGGCGATCGGCGGAGCCTCGCTCGCGCCCTGCGGCGCGATGTCGACGCGTACGAGCCCGGTCGTCGTCTTCGGGCCGGCGCCGAGCGTGTAGACGAGGTAGTACTCCCCCGGCGCGTTGCTGCGGACGGTGATCGTGCCGCGCGCGCTGTCCGCGGTGACCTGCGCTCCGCTCCCGCCGTCGAGCCCCGCGCCGACCAGTGTCAGCGGCTCCCCGGACGGCGACTGGTCGTTGTCGAGCGGATGCAGCACGACGGGACGCCCAGTGAAGCCGTCGGCGAAGTCGGTCACGGCGACGGGGTCGAGCGTGCCCGCCGGCTTCACGGTCACGATGAGACTGCCCGTGGCGGAGGCGCGGCCGTCGGAGATGGTGACCCGCACCTCCTTGGAGCCCGCCTGACCGGTCTTGCTGGTGAAGGTGACGTCGCCGTTCGGCTTGAACCGCACGTCGTCCTCGGTCGTCGCGGACGCCGCGACGAGACTGAGGTCGTCGCCGTCCGGATCGGTCCAGTCGTTCAGGACGTTGTACGTGACCGACTGGCCGACCTCGGTCTGCGCGGTGCTCGATCGGGCGGATGCCGGGGCCTCGTTCACCGCCGGCTGCTTGAGCGTCGCATCCACCTGCGCGGAGGCCGTGCCGCCGCGGCCGTCGTCGACCGAGTAGCGGAACGAGATCGTGCCGCTCAGGCCGTCCTTCGGCGTGAACTGGATGGCGCGGCCTCCCTCGACGAGCTGCAGGACGCCCTGCGCGGCAGGGATCGCCGACACGTCGGAGATGGTCAGGACGTCGCCGTCCGGATCGGTGTCGTTCGTCAGCACGTGGAGCACCGTCGACCGGCCGGGGCGCACGCCGTACGTGTCGTTCACGGCGATCGGCGGCCTGTTCTGATCGGTCCGCTGCGCGAGCGTGTCGGCGAAGGACTGCACGACCGGCTTCTCCTCGCCGGTCTCGCCCTGCACCGTGGTGTCGTTGGGCTTCAGCTGCGCCCAGTTCTGCACGAGCCGCATGTTGGAGGAGACGACCCAGGCACTGCCGTCGCGCAGGTTGTTCAGCGCGATGACGCCGTGGTTGACCCGGAACTCGAGGTCGTCGCCCGCCACCGGCTGGTCGATGTCGACGCCGACGGGCTTCTTGCCGTCGCACGCGTACAGGTACCGTCCGGAGCCCGACCAGGCGCCGTACGAGCACGTCCCCAGGCGGACGGGGGCCGAGACCGCGTCGGCGCCGCCCTTCGAGGTCGCACCCGCGGGGCTCGCGGTGACCGCCCCGCCCCCGAGCGGGACGCTGAGCAGGCTGTTCGAGGTCGCCACGACCGCGGCGCGGTCGTCCGGGCCCGGCTGCTGGAGCCTGAGCCCCTTCGCGGGGAGGTCGACCGTGGTACCGCCGCCCGTGATCATCCGGTTGCGCTGCGTGTCGAGAACGACCGCCTGGTCGCCGACCGCGCTCACCTGGAAGGCGCCGGGCACCGGGAAGTCCCGGCTCTCGGGCTTCGCGCCGGGACGATCGACCGTGATCAGCCGCTTGCCCTTCGGAGCGACCACGAACGTGGTGCCCGACTTCGCGACCGCGAGCTTCGCACCGGCTCCGGCCTTCACGACCGGCTTGGTCTTGGACTTGTCGAAGTCGAGCCGGCCCGAGGCGTCCAGCACCCACAGGGAGCCGTTGGGCGCCAGCACCGAGAGCGTGGTGCCGCCGTAGCCGACCTGCGAGTCCTCCGGCACCTGGATGCGTCCCCCGAGGGACACGAAGGCCGGGTCGATCCTGTCGACCGTCCCGTGCGGGAGGTCGGTGAGGAAGTAGGCGGAGCCGTCCTGCAGCACGTCGAGGTCGGCGCTGGCTCCCGTCACCGCGGCATCCAGCTCGTCGATCTGATGGTTGAGACGGCCGCCGAGCAGCTTCTCGCCGTTGGTGACCCAGACATCGCGGGTGTCGAGCTCGACCGCGTTGACCGGGAAGCCCTTGTGGAGGACGGCGATCGTCAGCGGGACGCCGGCGACCACGGCGAGTGCGGTGATCACGGCGAGCGTCTTCCGCTGTCGGAACCACGTACTCAATGAAACCAAGACTCTGAAATCCCCCGGGCCGGAAACGCGTCTACGCTAACACGACCCCCCGACGCGTCCGGAATGGGGAGCACTCCCCATGGGCGGCCGGCCGATCCCGCCGGGCCACGCGGGAAGCGCCTCAGTCGTCGCTGCTACGGTCCTCCGTCGGAGCCGTCGGGTCAAGTGCCGCCTCGACATCCGCGTCGCCGTTCCGGTCGAGCAGAGGGAGGTCCTCGACGCCGACCAGCCGGGTGGTCACGGCGTATTCGACGAGCCGGGCCCTGCGGTTGGTCGCGAGCTTGCCGCGCCCGCCGCGGAGTCCGGCGACGCCGAGCTTGTCGAGCTTGTCGCAGACGTTGTCGAGCTTGCGGTTGAACGTCGTCATGCTCCAGCCCAGGCGCTCGGCCGCCTCGGCGGAGGTCGGGATGGTGCCGCGTCCCGGGACGGTCTGGGTGAGGACGCCCTCGGCGAGGGCGACGATCAGCTGGCGCTGGCTGGTGGTCAGCGTGACAGGGAGGACCGTGGTGGAGCCGCCCGCCGCATCCACCTGGACCGCGGTGTTGAAGTAGTCCTCGTCGCTCGAGATGGTGAAGTCGTACGTCGTCGCGCCCGCGCTGAACATGACGTGCATGGTCTGGAACACGATCGGCAGCTTCGCGCCGGGCGCGAGCCACGCCTGCATGGTTCCCGTCGCGTCGGTCACCGTCGCGGTCAGCAGGGTTCCGACGTTGCTCAGCCACCACATCCCGAAGTCGTGCCCGACGGTGAGGAAGCGGCGGTGGAGGTACGGGTTGTCGTCGATGGTCAGCTCAGCCTCTCGGCCGATCCCGAACTCGCTTCCCGGGTCGACCCGGTAGAGCTCGCCGCAGAACTCGACCGTGAGGGGTTTCGCGGCGGTCACGGGGCGCACGCCTTCAGCTGTTCGGAGGTGCGTCCGGCCCGGACGGTCGCGACGTCGATGCAGACGGGGACGCCCGGCGTCAGGTTCGTGAGGGTGACCGTCCGGTCGGCCGTCACGGACGGCCCGTTGGTCGTGCCCTCCTGCTGCCAGGTGAACTGGTCGTCCTTCAGCGCGTCCGCCGTCTTCCACGTGAAGGTGGCGCTGGCGCCGTCCGGCGCGCGGACGGCCGAGACCAGGACGGGAGGCGGTACGACGGTGACGGCGATGCTGCCGCCGTCGCCGGGTCGCGCGCCCGGTCCGGTGGATGCGGCGGGCGGCCCGACTAGGTTCACCACGACGGCTGCCACGACCGCGAGGACGACGACGGCCGCGGCGCCTGCGCCGATCCAGGCGAGCAGGCGGCGCCGCGGGTCGTGCGGGGCGGTGGCGGCGTCCTCCGCGGCCTCCCCGGTCCCCTCGGCCGCGTCGGCGGTCGGGCGGGAGCGGAGGACGGTGTGCTCCTCCACGGATTCCGCCGCGGGCTTCTCGTCTCGCGGCTCGGTGCGGGCGGACGGCTGCGGCGTGATCGGCACGACGCCGCGGACGCGCGTCGCCTCCGGCTCGGCAGGCGCTGGTGCAGAGGCGGCGGGCTCTGCGGCAGGAGGCGGATCGGCCGGCTTCGGCGCGGCGGGCTGAGCCCGGATCGTGGCCACCGAGCGCGCCCGCGTCTCCTGCTCACCGCCGTCGGCGGACGGTCCGGGTCGCGCATCGCCCAGGCTGAGGTTCGGGACGTCGATGCTCGTCGGCGCGAGGCCCAGCTCCAGCTCGACACGCTGCAGCGCACGGGCGAAGTCGACGGCGGTCTGGTAGCGGTCCTCCCGGCGGGTCGCCATGCCCCGGCGCAGGACCGCGGTCAGCGACGCAGGGACGTCCGGCCGGTCGAGCGGCGTGATCATCCCGCGCTCGATGCGTCCCATGAGGTCGAGGGTGCCGTTGGAGCGCCCGGGCACCTCGAACGGCGTGCGCCCGGCGAGCAGGGTGTGCACGGTCGCGGCGAGCGAGAAGATGTCGCTGCGCACATCCGGGTCCGGGTCGTCCGAGAACATCTCCGGAGGAGACCACGGCACGCTGAGGCCCACGCTGCGGCTGCCGGAGGTCGCGGTGTCGGAGGGCGAGCTCCGCAGCTCCGAGAGCGTCGTCGTGTGCACCGGGAGCTCCTCGAGCGCGGAGGCGATGCCGAAGTCGGTCAGCGCCGGCCAGCCGAGCGCGTTGGTGAGCACGTTCGCCGGCTTGATATCGCGGTGGAGGATGCCCGCCGCGTGCGCGGTCGCGACCGCGCTCGACAGCCGCACGCCGGTGCGCAGGGCGTCCTCGACGCCGATCCGCTCGCGCTTCAGCCGGTCGGCCAGGGACGGACCGGAGCAGTACTCCATGACGAGGAAGGGGCGGTCGTCGCCCGCGACACCCGCGTGGAAGATCGTGACGATGTACGGATGCGCGGAGAGCCGGGCCATGACGTTGGCCTCGGCCACGAACCGCGCGCGCGCCGACTCGTCGACGCCGTCCGTCAGCAGCACCTTCACGGCGACGCTGCGCTTGGGCAGCTGCTGCTCGTAGAGGAAGACGTCCGAGAACCCACCCGATCCGAGAAGCCGGATGAAGTGGAAGCCGTCGAGCGCGGGCGGCTGCGAGGCCATGCGCCTCATCCGGCGGACTCCACGGTCAAGGTCGCGCCGCTGCCGAGATCGATCACAGTCCCGAGCACCACCGTGGTGGGCTCGCCGCTGCGGAGCTTCTGCGGGGTCTTTCCGGGAAGGACGATCATGGTGCCGTTCCGCGAGTGCAGGTCGGTGACCACGACGCTGTCGCCCTCCACCGCGACGGCGACGTGGGAGCGCGAGATGTCGTCCTCCGCGGTGGTCAGCGTGACCGGACGCGCTCCGCGCAGGGAGGGCACGGCGGAGACACTGGGCGCCCGGCCGACGACGACCGGCGCCGACAGAGGTTCACGGCGGCCGTCGGAGAGCAGCACGGCGAATGTCTGCGGTGCCGGCTCCCGTGCCGGCTCCTGGTCGGAGTCCGACGGGTGCGGACGCGACGGGAGGTCGCCGCTCATCACGGTGAGCCCGTCGTGGTCGCCTTCCAGGCGTCCGGCGGCCGGCGGGAAGGAGTCGGTGATGAAGCCGGGGAGGTCGATCTTCGGCGGGGCGGCGTCCTCATCCTCCGGCCGGACGGCGGCATCCTCGACGCTCCGCACCATCGTCGCCCCGAACAGGTGGTCGTAGCCGGAGGCCTCCGGCTGCGGCGCGGGGGACGGAGTGACGGACGGCACGTCGGCGAACGTCGCCTCGGGGACGCGCGTGTGCGGGTCGGGTTCGGCGGCGGGTTCGGGCTCGGGCTCGGGCTCGGGCTCGGGCTCGGGCTCGGGCTCGGGCTCGGGCTCGGCGGCAGGCTCGAACGCCTCTACGGCAGGCCCGGCCACGACGGGTTCCGGCTCTTCCACGGCCGGAGCCGCGGACTCCTCGATGGCCAGCGCCTCCACCGGCCCGGTCTCGCGCTCACGCCGCGGCGGCGCAGCGACCGTCGCGCCGACATCCTCCGCCCGCTCGGCCGCGGACCACACGACGCCCGCCGACCGCACGACTCCCTCGGCCAGAGGCAGCGTCTCCCCCGCGCCGGCGCCGAGCGTCACGGCCGCCGCATCGGTCAGCTGCGTCTCGACCCACGACGACACCCCGGACGCGCGGACGGCACGCTCCACGCCGCCTTCGGCGACGGCCGCACTCGCCGTCCCGCGGACGGCCAGGAGCACCGGCCCGGTGGATGCGTCCAGCAGAGCGAACGACGGCGTGCGGCTCAGACCGCCGGCGACCAGCGCATCCAGAGTCTCGGCGAAGCCGGCGCGGACCGCCTCGAAGAGCGCCCGCAGCCGTGCCGGATCGGTCTCGGCCACCAGCAGCGCCCGCGCGCCGCCCGCGACGACCGCCCACTCCCCGGCTGCCGCCTGCTGCACTTCGAACACGGACGACCTACTCCCTCGGCTGCGTGTCTTCGAACTCCCGGCCGCTTCCGTCGGCGCGTTCACGCGTGTCGACGGGGGCCGCTGCGTCCTCCCCGGTCACCGATTCAACCACGATCACGGTGATGTTGTCGTGGCCACCGGCCTCGTTCGCCGCGTCCACCAGAGCGGAGGCCGGATCGGACGGACCCTGGGCGAGGATCTCCGCGATCCTCCCATCGCTCAGTTCGCGGGTCAGGCCGTCGGAGCAGATCAGGAAGATCTGCCGTCCGTCCTCGGCGACCAGCTCGCTGTCGGTGTCCACGAAATCCTCCGCGCCGAGGGCGCGCGTGATGACGTTGCGCTCCGGGTGCACCGCGGCCTGCGCCTCGGTGATGAGTCCGGCATCCACCAGCTCCTGCACAGCGGAGTGGTCGACGGTCAGCTGGCGCAGCGCGCGGCCGTCCCACGCGTAGACGCGCGAGTCGCCGACGTTGACCACCATCCACTGCTCCGTCGCCAGCTCCGGCACGCGGACGCGGACGATGCCCGCGAGGGTCGTGCCCGCCACCGCGGCTCCCGATTCGTCGGCGCCGGAGAGCGACCGCACGGCGGCGTTCGCCTCGTCGATGGCGCGGATCACCTCGTCGGGCGTCGGGCGGGAGCCCGGCTGCAGCGTGCGTGCGAGGCTCTCCACCGCCGTCCGGCTGGCCAGGTCGCCGCGGGCGTGACCGCCCATGCCGTCGGCGACGACGAAAACCGGATCCTGCGCCAGAGCGCTGTCCTCGTTGACGTGCCGGACCGCACCCGTGTCGCTCCGGAGGGTCACGCCGACGACAGAGCTCATGTGCGGGGGTCCTCCTGCGTGCCGTCGACGACCGTTTCCTCGGCCTCGTCCTCGTCGGATTCGTCGCCGTGAATGGCCTCGGCGACGCTGGTGCCGCTCATCCGCAGCTTCACCAGACTTGCAATCGTAGCGACAACCATGGCTCCGACGATCACCAGCAGCGAGGTCCAGGTGCTGATGTCGGGCGCCCACTCGATGTGCTCGCCGCCGTTGATGAACGGGAGCTCGTTCTCGTGCATGGCGTGGAACACCAGCTTGACGCCGATGAAGGCGAGGATGAACGCGATCCCGTACTTGAGGTACACCAGCTTGTCGAGCAGGTGCCCGAGCAGGAAGTAGAGCTGCCGGAGACCCATCAGGGCGAACACGTTGGCCGTGAACACGATGAACGGGCTCTGGGTGATGCCGAAGATGGCGGGGATGGAGTCGAGGGCGAACAGCAGGTCGGTGGTGCCCAGGGCGATGAACACGATGATGAGCGGTGTGAACATCCGGCGACCGTCCACCACCGTGCGGAGTTTGTTGCCGTTGTACTGGGTCGACACCTTCAGGTGCTTGCGGGCGAACCTGATGAACCAGGAGTCCTCCGCGCCCTCGTCGTCGTGCTTGCCGAAGGCCTGGTTGAACGCCGTCCACAGCAGGAAAGCGCCGAACAGGTAGAAGATCGCGCTGAAGCTGGCGATCAGGCCGGCTCCGAGCAGGATGAAGACGCCGCGGAAGATCAGCGCCAGGATGATGCCCACCATGAGCACTTCCTGCTGGTACTTCCTCGGCACGGCGAACCTGCCCATGATGATCACGAACACGAACAGGTTGTCGATGCTGAGGCTGTACTCCGTCAGCCACCCGGCGAGGAACTGCCCCGCGTGCTCCGCATCCCCGACCAGCAGCATCAGCAGCGCGAAGATCAGCGCGAGCGCCACATAGAACCCGACCCAGAGCGCCGACTCGCGCGGGCTCGGGATGTGCGGCCTCTTGAAGATGATCAGGAGGTCGAAGGCGAGGATCAGCAGGAGGACGACGAAGGAGCCGATCTCGAACCAGAGGGGAAGAGCGGTGTGCACTGGGGACCTTTCGAAGGGCGCGGGACATCCACCGAAAGTCTCTCCCGCACCTGATGGTGCCGCTGTGCCCGGGCCCCCTTCGTCGCGGACCGTGATGACGTGCACAGCGCCGGCGTCGCGCAGGTTCGCACCTGTTGTCGAGCCGTTCGGGATACTCCCCTTCGCTTCCGACATCCTAGTGCCGTCGGAGGCCGGGCGTAGGGTGCCGACGTGGAACGCGAGGCCTTCGACAGCTCGGTGATCGCCGCAGCCGGCTACGACCCGTCGGTGCGGGCGCTCGAGATCGAGTTCGTGTCGGGCGAGGTGTACCGCTACTTCCTGGTGCCCGCGCGGGTCTGGCGCGAGCTGCGCGCCGCCGGGTCGGCGGGCTCCTACTTCAACGCCGAGGTGCGCGACCACTACCCCGAGGAGTGGATGCCAGGGGCCGCAACCCGGTGAGCCGGCGCGATCCCGTCGGCGGCGACGACCTGGTGTGCCGCTCCGGTAAGCCGGAGGGGCCATGTCGATTGCAGAGATCGCCGGATCCGTGCGCCGCTCGCGGCGCATCCCGCAGACGATCATTGCCGCGAGGACAGGTGAGGCCGCCTCCAACCTGTCGGTCATCGAGAGCGGCCGTCGTTCACCGCGTGCCGACAAGCTCGACCGCATCCTCCGCGCATCGGATGCGCGGTTGGCGGCCATCCCCACGACACGGCCTGGTGCGCTCGAGGTGAGCGCAGGAATCCGACGCGCCCTGAGGGGATCCGACGACGCCGAGGCGTTCCGCATCTGGCTCGCCTACAACGACGCGCTGGCCGCGGAGGACGCTGTCAACCGCGTCGTGCTCGCCGCCTTCCCCCCGGAACCGACCGGCAGTCGACTGTTCGACGCCGCCCTCGCGGCGATGACCGAGCACCATCTGCGCGAGACCAGCTCACCGATCCCTCTTTGGGTCTCGGCGACAGCGCCGCTCGACGATCCGACTGTCTTCACCGGCTCCCGGTACGTCACAACCGTGGACTCGAAGGACGTGCCCGACGCATTCCTCCGTAAACGCGTACTGATTCCCCGCGACACGCTGCGGAGCGTGTGACGTGGTATCCCTCCGTCGCGCTGACGTCATCGCCGGCTTGCGCCAGCTGGTCCGAGAGCTGCATGACCATTGAAGGCGGCACGGCGCGGACGTGACGACGATGACGTAGCCGTCCTCCTCGCCTACTCGACATCGATTCGGTGGACGAGGCAGAGGCCGTCTTCGAGTCCCAGTATCCGGGCGAGCTTCCGACTCCGCGCGGTACGACATGCTCGAAGACATTCTGCGGGTCGGCGTGCCCGACGTTCGGAGGCCTCCTGCGGTCGACTTGCGATAGAACGGGCACGCAACCGCATTCGAGGGCACTTCGCCGGCAACGAAAAAGCCCGCTTCCCGGTGTTCACATTCCTGTGTTCACAAGGGAAGCGGGCTGTTTGTGACCCCAGCGGGATTTGAACCCGCGTTACCGCCGTGAGAGGGCGACGTCCTAGGCCGCTAGACGATGGGGCCGTCTGGCAACTAGAAGATCATGCCACAGATGGGCCTGCACTGCCAAAACGGCGGCTCCCTCCCGGGCGCGTCGCTCAGGCGAGGACGCGGAGTGCTCCGGCCGCGACCGAGACCTCGACCGGGAGCGGCCCGATCCGCTCACCGTCGGCGTAGGCGACGACCCCGTCCGCCTCGATCCGGACGGATGAGACGCGCAGGATGCTCACCTCCGGAAGGCCGGTGTGCTCGCCGCGGAACACCTTCGGGAACAGGCGGAGGAAACGCAGCCGGGACATCGGCCCGACGACGAACAGATCGAGCAGGCCGTCGGAGAGATCGGCGTCCGGAACGATCCGCATCCCGCCGCCCAGCGACCGGTTGTTCGCGACCGAGACCAGCATGGCGTCCACCTCCATGCTTCGGCCGTCGGCGTGGATGCGGTACGGCCGAGGCTTGAGCGTCGCGAGCTCGCGGAGCAGGGCGATGACGTACCGGCTGCGGCCCCGCGGGCGCGACATGAGGTTGGCGCGCTCATTGACCGTGGCGTCGAACCCGGCCGACACGACGCAGCCGAACCACGTGGTCAGCTCGCCGCGGCGGATGGTCCCGGCGTCGATGGTGCGCGGCTCGCGCTGCAGCGCGTCCAGCAGCCGGTCGATGGCCGCTTCGGTGTCGTCGATCGGGATGCCCAGGCCGTCGGCCAGATCGTTGCCTGTGCCGCTCGGCACGATCCCGAGCGGGATGCCCGTGTTCGCCACGAGGTCGATGCCGAGATTGGCCATCCCGTCGCCGCCGACGACGACGAGCGCGTCGGCGCCGTCCTTCAGCGCGCGTGCCGTCTCCCGGCGGAGAAGCTCGATGTTCGCCTCGCCCATGGCGACGACCTGGTGGCCGGCATCGCTCAGGCGCTCGATCACGCGCGGACCGACCTCGCGCCGTCGGCCGAAGGACGCCATGGGGTTGACCGCGACGACGACGGCCCGCGGGAGTGCGGTCACGGTCCCGATGATGACACACCGGCGCCCCGCCTGCGAAAGACGGGGCGCCGGTGTGCCGGAGCGTCGGACTCCGGCGGGTCAGAGCCGGATGCGGCGGAGGAGCTGGGCGTTGATCGCGACGACGATCGTCGAGAGCGACATGAGCACGGCGCCGAACGCCGGCGACACCACGATGCCCAGGCCGATCGCGACCCCGGCCGCGAGCGGCAGGGCGATCACGTTGTACCCGGTGGCCCAGGCGAGGTTCTGCAGCATCTTGCGGTAGGTCGCGGCGGAGAGCGTGATCACCTTCGCGACGCCGCGGGGGTCGCTCGAGGCGAGGACCACCCCGGCCGACTCGATCGCCACGTCCGTCCCGGCGCCGATCGCGATCCCGACGTCCGCCTGAGCGAGGGCCGGGGCGTCGTTGACGCCGTCGCCCACCATCGCGACGCGGGAACCGTCGGCCTGCAGGCGGGCGACGGTGCCGGACTTGTCGCCCGGCAGCACTTCGGCGAACACCTCGTCGATGCCGAGCTGCGCGGCAACCGCATCGGCGACGGCCTGCGCGTCGCCTGTGAGCATCGCGACGCGCACGCCGCGGTCGCGCAGCGACCGCACGGCCTCCCGCGACTCCGGGCGGACCACGTCGGCCAGCGCGATCATGCCGGCCACGCGCTCCCCGCGGAGCACGTAGACGACCGTCTGACCCGCGCCGGAGGCTTCGTCGGCGGCCGCGCGGACGGCGTCGCCGGCCGCCAGCCCACCCTCGGTGAGCAGGCGGGGCGCTCCGACGGCGACACGCTCGCCGTCGACCACCGCGGACGCGCCGCGACCGCCGAGGGCTTCGAAGCCCGACACCGGCGCGATCGTCAGCCCGCGCTGGCGGGCCTCGCGGACGATGGCCGCGCCGATCGGGTGCTCCGCCGGCGCCTCCACCGCAGCGGCGAGCGCCAGCAGCGCGTCGGCATCGCCGTCCTCGGCGACTGCCGCGGCCACGCCCTGGCGGCCCTCGGTCAGGGTCCCGGTCTTGTCGAACAGGACGACGTCGACGCGGCGGGCGTCCTCCATCGCGTGGCGGTCGCGGATCAGCAGGCCGTTCCGGGCGCCGATGGCGGTCGAGATCTGCGCGACAAGGGGGATGGCGAGGCCGAGCGCGTGGGGGCAGGCGATGATGAGCACGGTCACGACCCGCTCCAGGACGAACGCCGGGTCGCCTGGACGCAGCAGGGTCCAGGCGATCAGCGTGACCGTGGCGACGGCGAGCGCGACGTAGAACAGCCAGGCGGCCGCACGGTCGGCGAGCACCTGGGTGCCCGACTTGCTCGCCTGTGCGTCGGCGACGAGCTTCATGATGCCGGCGAGCGCGGTGTCCCCACCGGTGCGCCCGACGCGGACGACGAGCGAGCCGCTGCCGGAGATGCTGCCGGCGACGACCTGCTCCCCCGGCCCGCGCGTCACGGGCTTCGACTCCCCGGTGAGGAGGGACTCGTCCAGGTCGCTCCGGCCGTCGACGATCTCGCCGTCGGCGGGCACGGCGGCACCGGGGCGGACGCGCACCAGTTCGCCCACCCGCAGGTCGGAGACCGGGACGGCGACGGGCTCCGCGTGGATGTCGGAGACCCGCTCGGCGGTGTCGGGCAGCAGCTTGGCCAGCTCGCCGAGGGCATCCTGCGCCCCCATGACGGCGGACATCTCGATCCAGTGACCGAGCAGCATGATCAGGATGAGGGTGGCCAGCTCCCACCAGAAGTCCATGCCGGGCAGGCCCAGGGTCACGGCGACGCTGTAGCCGAAGGCGACGACGATGGCCAGCGAGATGAGGGTCATCATCCCTGGCTGCTTGGCCTTCAGCTCGTCCACGGCCCCGCGCAAGAAGACCAGGCCGCCGTAGAAGAAGATCGCGACGCCGAACACCGCGGGGATGTACTGGCTGCCGGGGAATCGGGGCCCGTCGAGCCCGAGGATCTCCTGCAGCCCCGTCGAGAACACCAGCGTCGGGATGGTGAGGACGAGCGTCAGCCAGAACTTGCGGCGGAAGATCGCCGGGTCGTGGCCGGCGTGACCGGAGTGGTCATGGCCCGCGTGACCCGAGTGGTCATGGCCGGCGTGACCCGAGTGGTCGTGGCCCTCGTGCCCCTCGGGACCCGAGTGGTCATGGTCGTGACCCGCGTGCTCCGAATGGTCGTGCGCCGCGTGGTCGTGCTCGGCGTGATCGTGCGCCGCGTGGTCGTTATGCCCGTGGCTCCCGTGGTCGTGGACCGCTGTGTGCTCGTTCTTCTCGTCCATATCTCTCGCAACAGTACCCCCTAGGGGTATATTCCTCAAGCCTGCCGCGCTTGCGTGAGCATCTCATCCGGTATTTCCTGGGAAGCATGAGACTCACCAAGTTCGAGCACGCCGGACTCCTCCTCGAGAAGGACGGACAGAAGCTCTACGTCGACCCGGGCAGCTTCACCTCTCCCCTCACCGACACCGCGAACGCCGTCGCCGTCGTCATCACGCACGAGCATCCGGATCACTGGACCCCCGAGCAGCTGAATCGCGTGCTCGAACTCTCCCCCGACGCGAAGATCTTCGGGCCGGAAGGTGTCGCCGCGGCCGCCGCGGACTTCGACATCACGGTCGTCCACCCGGGCGACACCGTCGAAGCCGGCCCGTTCGCGCTCCGCTTCTTCGGCGGCCGCCACGCCGTCATCCACGAGAGCATCCCCGTTGTCGACAACGTGGGCGTTCTCATCAATGACACTCTGTACTACGCCGGCGACTCGTTCTCGGTGCCGGAGGGCATCGAGGTGGATGTGCTGGCCGCCCCGGCCGGCGCCCCGTGGATGAAGATCGCCGAGACGATGGACTACGTGCTCGCGGTGAAGCCGAAACGTGCCTTCCCCATCCACGAGATGGTGCTCTCGCGCGCCGGCAAGGACATGGCGAACGGGCGCCTCGCGTGGGCGACCGAGCAGAACGGCGGCGCGTTCTCCGCACTGGAGCCCGGCGACTCCCTCGACCTGTGAGCGATCGCCCGGCCATCGTCTGGTTCCGCGACGACCTCCGGGTCGCCGACAACCCGGCCCTCCACGCGGCCGCGCAGTCGGGCCGCCCGGTGCTCTGCGTCTTCGTCTGGGACGACGAGACGCCCGAGCTCCGGGCGCCCGGCGGCGCCGGCCGGTGGTGGCTGCACCACAGCCTGGCGTCGCTCGCGGAGTCGCTGGAGCGTCTGGGCTCCCGGCTCGTGCTGCTCAGCGGGCCGAGTGAGAGCGTGATCGCGACGCTGCTGCGCGAGACCGATGCGGCGGCGATCTTCTGGAACCGGCGGTACGGCGGCGTCGAGCGGCGCATCGATGAGTCGGTGAAGACCGCAGCGCGCGCGTCCGGCGTCGAAGCCGCCAGCTTCGCCGCTAACCTGCTCTTCGAACCGTGGACGATCCGCACCGGCCAGGGCACCCCGTTCTCGGTGTACACGCCGTTCTGGCGGGCCTGTCTGGCGGCTGCCGCGCCACGCAAGCCGGGACCGGCGCCGCGCGAGGTGCTGGGGGCATCCGTCCCGCAGTCGCTCGACACCGTGTCGCTCGACGATCTGGGGCTGCTGCCGACCCGTCCCGATTGGGCCGGCGGCCTGCGCGAGACGTGGGAGCCGGGCGAGAAGGCCGCGCACGAGCAGCTGCAGCGCTTCCTCGCCGACGATCTGGGCGACTACCGCGAGCAGCGCGACGTGCCAGGAGTGGATGCGACCTCGCGCCTCTCGCCGCGTCTGCGCTGGGGCGAGCTCAGCCCCCACCAGGTGTGGCACGCGACGATCGAGAAGCGGCGAGGCGCGACGGCGGAGAGCGCGTCGACCTTCCTCTCGGAGGTCGGCTGGCGCGAGTTCGCCTACCACACCCTGTTCGAGCACCCCGACCTGGCGACCGTGAACATCCATCGCGAGTACGACTCCTTTCCGTGGCCGCGGCTGCATCCGTCTGCGCTGCGGGCCTGGGAACAGGGTCGCACCGGCGTCCCCCTCGTGGACGCCGGGATGCGGGAACTGTGGAGAACCGGCGTCATGCACAACCGGGTGCGCATGGTGACCGCGTCCTTCCTGATCAAGAACCTGCTCATCGACTGGCGCCGCGGCGAGCAGTGGTTCTGGGACACCCTGGTCGACGCCGACCCCGCGAACAACGCCTTCAACTGGCAGTGGGTCGCCGGAAGCGGCGCGGACGCCGCGCCGTACTTCCGCATCTTCAACCCGGAGCTGCAGCGGAAGAAGTTCGACCCGCAGGGCGACTACGTGCGCCGCTGGGTGCCGGAGTGGGACACCCCCGACTACCCCGAGCCCATCGTCGACCTCGCGGAGACGCGCCAGGCCGCCCTCGCCGCCTACGACGTCGTCAAGCGCTCACGCTGATCGGAGCGCGCCGCGGGGCCGGGCTCAGCGGCCGTGCTCGGCGAGGATCTGGTCGACGTCGATGCTGCGCAGCAGCGACTCCCAGTCGATCGAGCGCGCCTCGTCGGCGACCTCCTCGTCGGCGAGCACCCGGCCGCTGCGCTCGACGACGACGCCGCGCGGCAGCATCCGGTTGAGCTCGGCCAGGATGGCGTCGTCCACCGCCTCCGTGTCGAAGTCGGCGCCGACGCGGGCGTAGTAGTCGCCGGACAGCGTGTAGGAGACGATCCCGGTTTCAATGCGGCTCATGTGCCGCATGCTAGCCCGTCCCGGCGGCGCGCCGCAGGCCGACGCCCCGAACCGGACGGCCTGAACCGGACGCGCCGAACGATCGCGGGTACAGTGCGCCGCATGACCGATCGACCGGACGACACCCCAGCACCGCGCGACGCCGACGAGCTCACGGACGCCGTGAGCGAGCTCGGCGCGACCGACACCGACCGCCTCGAAGCGGTCGAGGAGCACAACGCGTCCCTGGAGGAGCGTCTCCCGGACGGCAGCGACCTCCCCCGGACCCACGAGGATCCCGAGACCAACGGGACCCCCGGCCAGGGGTAGCCGCGACGATCCGTCCCCGACCGGGGACTGGGGCGCCGCCGGACCGGTCGATACCGTGGCCGGATGAGTGGACAGCGGATGCGCGATCGCGCCCCGGGAACAGCCGTGATGGAGCAGGTGGTCCGGCTGCAGGAGGCCACGCCGCCGCGATCGCCGCTCGCCCGCGCCTTCGGGGTCGATCCGCTGCCCGCCGACGCACAGCCCTGGTTCACGGGCGCGCTCGGTGAGCGACAGGTCGGTGCGGCGCTCGGACGGCTTCCGATCGGCTGGAGCGCCTTCCACGCCCTGCCCGTCGGCTCCGGCGACGCAGACGTCGACCATCTCGTCGTCGGACCGGGAGGTGTGTTCGTCGTCAACACGAAGCATCACCGCGGCGCACGCCTGGCGGTCTACGACCGCGCGGTGCTGGTCAACGGCGTCAAGAAGCCGTACCTGCGCAACGCCGATCTCGAGGCCTCACGGGTCCGCGGGCTCCTGGTCCGTGCCGGGATCGAAGCGCCGGTCCACGCGGCGATCGTGGTCGTCGGCGCGAAGGAGGTGCGCATCCACCGAAAGCCGGTCCGCACCGCTGTCCTGCGCTCGGAGTCGCTCGTGCGCTGGCTCACGCGCCGGCCGGCCGTTCTGGACGACGAGACCCTGGCGCAGGCGACTCGCCTGTTCGACGACCCCGCCAGCTGGCGAGCCGTCGCATCGCCGCACGACACCGCGGAGCGCTTCAGCGCGATCGAGCGCGAGGTGCGGAGCGCGCAGCTGGTTCGCGCCGGCTGGGGCCTCGCGGCCGGGCTCGCCCTCCTCGCCGCCGCGCTCCCCTTCCTCCCCCACTGACGGGCTGCCCCACTGACCGGCTCCCCCACCCGCAGCTCCTGAGTTTTTCCGCTCTTTCCGCCCCGCAGAGGCGAAAAACTCCGGAGCTGTCGGCGTGGGAGGCGGGAGCGGTCAGGCGAGGTGGGCGGTCGTGCGCATGGTCAGGACGACGGCGCCCTCGGTCTCGGCGAGGTCCAGGTGGATGTCGGCGCCGGCGAGCTCGGTGAGCGACCGCAGGTGCGTCCCGCCGCAGGGGATCTCGACGACGCCGTCCGGTAGCTCGGCATGCCAGCGGCGTCGGTCGCCGAGGCCCTGACGTCCGTCCTCGCGGACGATCGAAATGGCGGCGCCGCTCGCGATCCAGTCGGCGAGCGTCCGATTCGCGGCGGAGGTCACCTCGTCGAGCCGCGCGGGCAGGTCGGCGGCCGCGAAGCCCTTCTTCCGGAGGCTCTTGCCGATCCGGTACTCGTCGACCGAACCGCCCTCCAGGATGCGCGAGCTGGTGATCGCCAGCTGGTCGAAGTTCGGGCGGCCCCGTCCGTCGACGGCGACCTCCTTGGTCCAGAGGCCGGAGAGGGCGTCGTTCAGTGCGAGCGACGCCAGGTGGCAGGCGGTGTGCCCGGCGGACAGCGCGCGACGCCGGGCCGGGTCGACGCTCACGGCGGCAGCGGCCCCCGGCTCGATGCCCGTCGCGTCCTGAACGAGGTGGCACACCACGAACGCCCAGCCCTCCGTGCCGGTGCGGACCGGCGCGTCACCGACGTGCAGGGTCGTGCCGTCCGTCGCGCCGACCACCGCATCCACGACCTCGTACGCTCGGCCGTCGACGGTGATCGTCCCGGCGTCCGCGGGCTGGTCGGGCCACACGGGGTCGACGGGATGGAAGGCGGTCCGGTCGAGGACGACGGCGGTGCGGCCGTCGTCCAGCGACTGGACGAAGACGACGGCGCCGGTGGAGGTCAGGTCGCCGTCCGGGTAGGTGACGGCGGTGTCGGTGCTGGGCAGGCTCATCCCTCCAGCCTAGGTCGGGCGCGGCGGGCACGCCCGCGCGCACGCACGGGTGGCGACGGGATGCTCCGGTACGGCAGCATGGCCGCATGGCGAACACCGGCGAACAGTCCTGGCAGCGCGTCCCCATCGATCCGCAGAGCGTCGACGCACCGCTGTCGCGTGCCGCCGTCTTCCTGGTGGTGACGGTCGGCGAGACACCCGAGGCGCTCGCCACGGTGAAGGACGTGCTCGGCGGCATCACCGACCAGGTGAAGACGGTCGGGTTCCGCGACCTCGACGCCCGGCTGTCGTGCAACGTCGGGATCGGCGCCACCCTGTGGCCGCGCCTCACCGACACGCCGCTGCCGCGCGAGCTGCACCCGTTCCGTGAGATCGCCGGGTCCGTGCACACCGCGGTCTCGACGCCGGGCGACCTGCTGTTCCACATCCGCGCGGAGCGCAGCGACTTCACGTTCGAGCTGGAGCGCCAGCTGCTCGACGCGCTCGGCGACGCCGTCGAGGTCGTGGACGAGGTGGTCGGGTTCCGCTACTTCGACGCGCGCGACCTGCTCGGCTTCGTCGACGGCACGGCCAATCCGGCCGGCGGAGACATGTCGCAGGCGGCCATCGTCGGCGACGAGGATCCGGACCACGCGGGCGGCAGCTACGTCGTCGTCCAGAAGTACCTGCACGACCTCGGCTCCTGGAAGAGGCTCCCCGTGCCGTCGCAGGAGGGCGTGATCGGTCGCACCAAGGTCGAGAACATCGAGCTGGATGACGCCGAGCACGGCCAGAAGTCGCACAAGACCCTCGCGACGATCGTCGACGAGGCCGGCGTCGAGCACGACATCCTCCGCGACAACATGCCGTTCGGACGCCCGGGCCACGGCGAGTTCGGCACCTACTTCATCGGCTACTCCCGCGCCCTCTGGGTGATCGAGCGGATGCTGGAGCGGATGTTCGTGGGCGACCCGGAGGGCAGCTACGACCGCATCCTCGACTTCTCGACCGCCGCGACCGGCACGACGTTCTTCGCGCCGACCCGGGGCTTCCTGGAGTCCCTCGGCGGCTGACGCGACGCGATCGGCCTCTCCCATACGCAGCGTCCTTCGTTCTCCGACCTCACTTCAGAATCAGGACGGCGAACGCCAGCCAGGCTGCGGCACCCACGAAGCATGCTGTCGCGTGCTTCGGCCGGCGCCGCTTTGCCTGCTCCACGCCCATCAGAATGCACAGGAGGGAGAACAATGAGTAGACCGCAACATCCAACGGGCTATTGAGAAACCCTGGGAGAGCGTCTGTCAGCGACAGGACGATGCGAATCGCCAGGAAGGTACCCATGGCCCCGGCCACAATCGTCTCCGCGACTCGCAGACTTCTCCCAGTGCTGACTTCCTTCGTCGGTCCCATGCGTTATCCGGTGCAGGACTTCAGACCGTAAACCGACGTTCCCAGGCCCAACCATGCAATGACACCCTTTGCAGTCACCACCACGGCGCCGCCGATTCCGTAGATGGACACCCCTGCGCCGAGGATGGCCACAACGCAGTCAAGCGTCCCGAAGGCAGCCGGATTTCCTGGGTACCCGTAGCCGTTGAGGGCAATCGTCTGAACGTTCCTTCCGTTGATGTACTTCTGCAGGCGTGAACCTTTGCAGTTGGACAATCTCTCCCCCGGCTGCAGGAAGTAGCTGCTTCCGTTCCGCAGCACACAGTGATCTCCCTTTCGTTCTTCATCGAACGCGTGGACCCGGTACCCCACCCGCCGACCGAAGGGCGCTTCGTCCACGACAAGACGGGGCTCCCCCGTCATCTGTTAGGACGCACGGGAGTGCGGAGCGTGACGCGAATTCTCGATGTGACGGACGAGACCGACGCTCGGGGCGCCGACCGCATCCTCGACTTCTCGACCGCCGCGACCGGCTCGACCTTCTTCGCGTCGACCCGCGGCTTCCTGGAGTCCCTCGGCGACTGACGACGGATGCCACGCGTCCCCGTAACACAACGCAAGGAAGTTGTCCCTCGCGCGCGCGTGCGAGAGCCTGGATGTCACCCTGCTCGCACCGTGAGTCCACCCGGAGGATCCATGTCCCGCTCCCGCCGTATCCTCGTCGTCGCCGCCGGCATCGCCGCTGCATCACTCGCCCTCGCGGGCTGCTCCGCCGGCACGAGCGGGGGATCGTCGCCGTCCGCCGACTCCGGCTACGTCACCCCGGGAAAGCTGACGATCGGGACAGCCGAGCCCGCCTACTCCCCGTGGGTGCTCGACGACAAGCCGCAGTCCGGCAAGGGCTTCGAGGCTGCCGTCGCGTACGCCGTCGCGGACAAGCTGGGCTTCACGAAGAGCGACGTCACCTGGGTACGCAGCACGTTCGACCAGGCGATCGCACCGGGCCCGAAGACCTTCGACTTCAACCTGCAGCAGTTCTCGATCACCGACGAGCGCAAGAAGGCCGTGGACTTCTCCTCGCCCTACTACGAGACCAGCCAGGTCGTCGTGACCACCGCCGCCTCCCCCGCGGCGAAGGCGACCTCGATCGCCGACCTCAAGAAGCTCTCCATCGGTGCGCAGACCGCGACGACGAGTTTCGACGCTGCCGAGAAGCAGATCGCGCCGAGCGGCGGTGTGCAGGCCTTCAACTCCAACGACGACGCCAAGCTCGCGCTCGAGAACAAGCAGGTGGATGCGATCGTCGTCGACCTGCCGACGGCCTTCTACCTGCGGGATGCGGAACTCACCGACGGCAAGATCGTCGGCCAGCTCCCGAAGGCGGCCGGCCAACAGGGCGACCAGTTCGGCCTCGTGCTCGCCAAGGACAGCCCACTCACCACCAAGGTCAGCAAGGCGGTCGACGCGCTCCGCTCGGACGGCACCCTCGACAAGCTGGCCGCTCAGTGGCTCGCCGCCGACGGCAACGCGCCCGTGCTGAAGTAGCCTTCGACGGTGAGCACCACCTCCACTTCGACCGCCCGCGCCGCCGCGCCTCCGCCCAGTGCGGTGGAGCTCGACCGCCGGCTGTACCGCAAACGGCAGACCACCCGGTCGGTGCTGATCAGCCTGGTCAGCACCGCGGCGGTCGCGGTGATCGCCTGGGCATTCGTCATCAATACGCCCGGCTGGGCCCGCGTACAGCAGACGTTCTTCGATCCGGCCGTCGCGGTGGAGGCCTGGCCGCGCGTCTTCGAGGGGCTGTTGCTCAACATCCGTGTCCTGATCGTCGCGGCGATCGGCGTGCTGATCGTCAGCATCCTGCTGGCCGCCGCACGCACCCTGCGGGGCGCGATCTTCTTCCCCCTGCGCGCGCTCGCAGCCGGCTACACGGACCTGTTCCGGGGGATGCCGCTGATCATCGTCCTGTACCTGGTCGGCTTCGGCCTGCCGGGGCTCGGGGTCTTCCCGCGCATGCCACCGGAGTTCTGGGGGACGATCGCGCTGATCCTGGTCTATTCGGCCTACGTGTCCGAGGTGTTCCGCGCGGGCATCGAGGCCGTGCATCCCTCGCAGCGGCTCGCCGCCCGCGGACTCGGGCTGTCGCACTACCAGACCTTGCGGCTCGTCATCCTGCCGCAGGCGGTGCGCAAGGTGACGCCAGCGCTGATGAACGACTTCGTCGCGATGCAGAAGGATGTCGGCCTGATCTCGGTGCTCGGAGCGGTGGATGCGGTGCGGGCCGCCCAGATCGAGACCGCCCTCACGTACAACTTCACCCCGTACGTCCTCGCCGGCCTGCTGTTCGTGCTCCTGGCGCTGCCGATGATCCGGCTCACCGACTGGTACTCGGCGCGTATCCGCCGTCGCGAGCAGGTCGGGAGCATCGTATGACCGCGCCGGTGCTGCGGCTGGCCGGGGTGCGCAAGCGCTTCGGCGACACCGAGGTGCTGCGCGGCATCGACCTCGACGTGCACGAACACGAGGTGGTCGCCCTGATCGGATCGAGCGGGTCGGGCAAGTCGACACTCCTGCGCACCGTCAACCTCCTGGAGCGGATCGACGACGGGCAGATCTTCCTCGGGGAGCGGGACATCAGCGACCCGCGCGTTCCGGCCGATGCGGTGCGCGGGCGGATCGGCGTGGTGTTCCAGCACTACAACCTCTTCCCGCACCTCTCCGTGCTCGACAACGTGACCCTCGCCTCCCGTCGGGTCCATCGCATCCCCCGGGCCGAGGCCGAGCAGAAGGCGCTGGCCCTGCTCGACGGCATCGGGCTGGGCGACAAGGCGAAGGAGTTCCCCGACCGGCTCTCCGGCGGGCAGCAGCAGCGCGCGGCGATCGTCCGGGCGATCGCCACGGACCCGGAGCTGCTGCTCCTCGACGAGGTCACCAGCGCGCTCGATCCGGAGCTCGTCGGCGAGGTGCTCGAACTCATCCGCTCGCTCAAGGCGTCCGGGACGACGATCGTCATGGCGACGCACGAGATGGCATTCGCGCGCGATGTGGCCGACCGCGTGGTGTTCCTCGATCAGGGCGTCATCGCGGAGCAGGGGCCGCCGTCCCAGCTGTTCGGCGCTCCCCGTGAGGACCGCACCCGCGCGTTCCTCGCGCGCTTCGCCGAGCGCACGGCGTAACGCGGCGCAGTCGTTCGCAACAGGTCGTCATCTTCGTGGCGACGGCGCGCGCCGACGCGGTACAAACGGTCGATCATGTCGCGCATCTTCACGAGCAAGTTCAACCCGGGGCGGGCCCGCTGGGAGCTGGTGGTCAGCCCGGAGGGAGACGTCTACGCCTTCCCGCTGACCCTGCCGATCGCGCAGCGCCAGGTACTCGGCGGCCACAAGCGGTACCTGGTGGGGCGCGTCGAGAAGCGCACCGAGTCGTGGACGGCGGCCGGACCGTCGGGCCTCGTCTACGGGACGACCTTCCCGTCGCTGCCCTCCGCGCTCGTGGCGATCGCGGACGAGGTCGATCTGGCACCCGTGCCCTAGCGAAGGAGAATCGGGCCGAAATCTCCGACGGAAGGCAGTGCTGAAGGAGATTCGGCCGGCTGCGGCACGAATCTCCTTCGGAAGCCGCTGGATCTCCGACGCAAGCGCCGGGGGCACCGGCGCGGGGGCGCCGGCCGCCGGACGCGCGGCTCAGGCGGACTTGAGAAGCGCGTCCTCGAGGGCCACCCACGGCAGCATCGCGCACTTCACGCGCGTCACGTACTTCGAGACACCGGCCAGCGCGACCGCGTCGCCGAGCAGCTCCTCGTCGCCCTCCAGCGCACCCTTCGAGTGCATCAGCTCGCGGAAGGCGGCGATGGATGCGGCCAGCCGCTCCCGATCCGTCTCCTCGACCAGGTCGCTGAGCAGCGAGGCGGAGGCCGTCGAGATCGAGCAGCCGTGCCCCTCCCAGCCGATCGAGAGGATGCGCCCGTCGGCTGCCGTCCGGACGCCGACCGTCACCTCGTCGCCGCAGGTCGGATTGAACTGGTGCGAGGTGGCCGCCTCGTCGCCCGCGATGCCGTAGCCGTGCTTCTCGCGCGCGTGGTCGAGGATGACCTGCTGGTACAGGTTCTGCAGGTCGCTCATCGGACGCCTCCGCTCGTGACGCCGAAGAAGACGCGGGCGGAGGCGATCGCCTCGACGGCCGCATCCACCTCGTCCGCGGTGTTGTAGAGATAGGTGCTGATGCGCGTGCTGGCCGTCGCGCCGAACCGGCGGTGCACCGGCTGCGCGCAGTGGTGGCCGACCCGCACCGCGATGCCGCGGTCGTCGAGGAACTGGCCGACGTCGTGCGCATGGATGCCGTCCACCACGACGCTCGCGAGACCGACCCGCGGGACGCCGGCCCCTGGCCCGAGGATGCGCACACCGTCGAGCTCGCCGAGGCGGGCGAGCAGCCGCTCCCCCAGTGCCTCCTCGTGCGCCTCGATCGCGGGCATCCCGACCGCATCGAGGTAGTCGACCGCGGCCCCGAGGGCCACGGCCTGCGACACGCGCTGGGTCCCCGCCTCGAAGCGCTGCGGCGCCGGGAGGTACTCGGCGCCCTCCAGCGTCACCTGCGTGATCATCGAGCCGCCGGTGAGGAAGGGCGGGAGGGCGTTCAGGAGCTCGCTGCGGCCGTACAGCGCACCGACGCCGGTCGGTCCGAGCATCTTGTGGCCGGAGAACACGGCGAAGTCGACATCGAGAGCGGGCAGGTCGACGGCGAGATGCGGGACGGACTGACAGGCGTCGAGCACGACGAGCGCGCCGTGCTCGTGGGCCAGCGCGACCAGCTCGGCCACCGGGTTGATGCCGCCGAGCACGTTGGAGACGTGTGCGAAGGCGACCACCCTGGTGCGCGGTCCGATGATCTCGGCGGCCTGGTCGAGGCGCAGCATGCCGTCGTCGGTGAGGCCGATCACGCGCAGGGTCGCGCCGGTGCGCGCCGCGAGCTCCTGCCACGGGATGAGGTTGGCGTGGTGCTCCGCCTCCGTCACGACGAGCTCGTCGCCGGGGCCGAGGCGGAAGCGCTCCGCGGCCGCGCCGCCGCGCCCGAGCGACGCGTTCGACATCCCGTAGGCGAGAAGGTTGATGCCCTCGGTCGCGTTCGAAGTCCACACGAGCTCCTCGGGCTGCGCACCGACGAAGCCGGCGACGCGCGCCCTGGCCTCCTCGAACAGCTCGGTCGCCTCGCCCGCCACGGTGTGCGCACCGCGGTGCACGGCCGAGGTGTACCGCTCGACGAACTCCCGCTCGGCATCGAGCACCTGTCGCGGTTTCTGCGACGTGGCCCCGGAGTCGAGGTAGACGAAGGGGTGCCCGTTCACCTCTCGGGAGAGGATCGGGAAGTCCGCACGGAGGGCGGCGGGGTCGAGAGTTTCGGTGCGCATACCGTCTTCAACGTTAGCGGGGTCCACTTCACTCCCGCTGAGTGTGTCGGCGGCCGTCCGCTTCCGCTCGCGCCGAGGCTTCGCTAGGCTGCTCCCGGCCCCCGAACGGGGGCAGACATCCGGCCCGGACCGTGGCCGGCCCCGACGGCGAAGGTGCGATCATGTCCGATTCCCTCCACACCCCCTCCCGATTCCGCCGGGCGCTCGTCGGCGCCGCCGGCGCCCTCGTGCTCGCGCTCGGCGTCGGCCTCGCGGACGCCCCGGCGGCACTGGCCTGGGATCCGGGACCGGGCAACGGGCACGGACACGGCGACACCGCCCTCGCACCGCGCACGTCGTTCACGATGGCGCCGGACGGGACGAGCGGAGCCACGCAGGGCGGCGAGGGCATCCCCAACATCGACTCGGTCAAGAAGACGATCGCCACCTACTACGGCGACTTGGGCACCGGGATCGCGAACAAGACCGACTCGCCCTACATCCGCGAGCTCGGCGGCATCCTCGCCCGCGAGAAGGCCGAGCTCAAGCCGGAGTACGACCGTGCGGTGCAGCAGGGACAGAAGCCGGCCATCGTCTTCGACGCCGACGACACGACGCTGTGGACGTACGACATGGAGGTCGCGGACATGCACTTCCAGTTCAACCCGGCCGAGCAGGATGTCTGGGTCCAGGGCCAGCGCTTCCCCGCCGTTCCTGGCATGGTCGACTTCGTGAACCAGGCCGCAGCGCTCGGCTACACGGTGTTCGGGCTCACCGGTCGCAACGACAACCAGAAGGCGGCGACGCTCGGCAACCTCGCGAAGGTCGGCTACACGGCCTTCGCGGCGGATGACTTCTACACGAAGTGGACGGGGACCGGCGCGTCCCAGCAGCCTTCCTACATCACCTGTGCGGCGGCCAGCTGCACGACCGTCGAGTACAAGGCGGAGACCAGGAAGCACATCCAGGACCTCGGCTACACGATCACCCTCAATGTCGGCGACCAGTGGTCGGACCTGCAGGGCGGCTACGCCGAGGAGGCGCTGAAGCTGCCCAACCCGACCTACTACCTGCCCTCGCCGGACCTGCCCGGCGTCTCCGAGCCGCAGCTCGCACCCCGCACGCACTTCACCATGGCGCCCGACGGCTCGAGCGGTGCGACCGAGGGAGGTGAGGGGATCCCGAACATCGACTCCGTCAAGAAGACGATCGCCACCTACTACGGAGACCCCGGTACCGGTATCGCGAACAAGGACGACTCGCCGTACATCCGCGAGCTGCGCTCCATCGTGCTGCGCCAGGCTCCCGTGCTCGCAGCGACCTGCTTCGTGGAGAAGAAGCTGCACAAGAACCCAGCGATCGTGCTCGACACCGACGACACCACGCTCTGGACCTACGACATGGAGGTCGCGGACATGCACTTCCAGTTCGATCCGGTCGAGCAGAACGTGTGGGTGCAGCAGCAGCGGTTCCCGGCGACACCGCACATGACGACGCTGGCGGCCGTGGCGCAGAAGGCCGGCTGCACCGTCATCGGGCTGACCGGACGCAACGACGATCAGAAGGCCGCGACGCTCGGCAACCTCGCGAAGGTCGGCTACACCGGCTTCACTGCTCAGAACTTCTACACCAAGTGGACTGGCGTCGGCGCCTCCCAGCAGCCGTCGTACATCGCGTGCGCCACGGCGAAGTGCACGACGATCGAGTACAAGGCGCAGACCCGGGCGTACATCGAGTCGCCGTCCGGTGGCCGGTACGACATCGTGGCGAACTTCGGGGATCAGTACAGCGACCTGATCGGCGGCTACGCCGACCGCACCGTGAAGCTGCCGAACCCGACGTACTACCTGCCGTAGGCTCCAGGCGTGGTCGAGCGCACGAACGGTTCCCCCTGGTTCTTCATCCTGGGAGTCGCGCTCGTCGCCGTCGGGCTGGCCGGTCCGCTGCTGGTGGATGCGCTGACCGGCGAGACGCAGTGGCTCGTGCGCGGCGCGGGCGTCCTCGTCGCGATCGGCGGAGCGGTGCTGATCGGCTTCGGCGTGCGCCGGCGGCAGGGGCGCTGACCGCATCCCCTGAGCGCCAGAGGCAGGGGCTACGCTGCACACCATGAACACCCTCGCCTCCGCCGACGGCACCACGATCGCATACGAGATCGACGGGACCGGCCCGGCCGTGATCCTGGTCGACGGCGCCCTGTGCTTCCGCGCTGCGGGGCCGATGCGGCCGATCGCCGCCGCCCTCCGCGAGCGGCTCACCGTCGTCCTCTACGACCGGAGGGGCCGCGGCGAGAGCGACGACCGGCTGGCCGACCCCGCGGCGCGCGCGGATTCGGTCGTGCGCGAGATCGAGGACATCGCCGCCCTGGTGGATGCCGCGGGCGGCTCGGCCGCGCTGTTCGGGATGTCGTCGGGCGGGGCGCTGGCACTCGCCGCTGCCGCCGCCCTCGGCCCCGACCGCGTGCCACGTGCCGCCGTCTACGAGCCGCCCTACCTGCCCGACCCGATGCTGTCCTCCGCCGCCGCGTACACGGGCGAGCTGAGCGCCGCGCTGGCGGCGGGCGACCGTGCCGGGGCCGTCGAGCTGTTCCTCCGCCGGGTCGGCGTCCCGGACGCCGGGATCGAGGGGATGCGCCGCTCGCCCGGCTGGGAGGGCACGCTGGCGCTCGCGCCCACCCTCGCCTACGACGACGTCGCGATGGGCGACAGCCGCATCCCGGACGTCCTGCTGCAGGCGATCAGCGTCCCGGTCCTTGCGCTCGCGGGCGAGCAGAGCCCGGGCTTCCTGCGGTTCGGCGCGGAGGGCGTCGCCGCTTCCGCCCAGGACGGCGCGTTCGCGGTGGTGGCCGGCCAGACGCACGACGTGTCCGGCGAGGCCCTATCGCCACACCTCATCCCCTACCTCACAGCCTGACCTCCATTCGTCCCTCGGCCGAGATTGGCGCAAATCTCGGTTCCGCCGCCCCTCAGAACCGCGATTTGGCGCAAATCTCGGATCTGAGGGGCGGGGGGCAAGGGGCGAGGGGCGGGGCGTCAGCCGCGCACGGGCTCCGCGGCGGCGGCGCGGCGGGAGCCGCGGATCGGGCTGGCCGCCTGCTCCGCCTCGTGGTCGGGTCCGAGCGGGATGCCGGTGCGGTCGCGCAGCAGCAGGGTCGCGACGAGACCGAGCAGCGTCATCCCGGCGAGGTACCACGTGACCGAGAGCGTGCTCCCGGTGGCCTGCACCAGCGCCGTCGCGATGGTCGGGGCGAACGCGCCGCCCAGGATCGCCCCGATCGCGTACGAGATCGAGACGCCGGAGAAGCGGATGGACGCCGGGAACAGCTCCGAATAGAGCGCCGCCTGCGGGCCGTACGTGAAGCCGAGACCGATCGTGAGGATCGCCAGGCCGAGGAACAGCAGGCCGACGTTCCCGGTGTTGACCAGCGGGAACAGGGCGAAGACGCCCACCAGCTGCAGGATCCACCCGATGATGTAGGTGGTGCGGCGGCCGATCCGGTCGCTCAGCCACCCGGCGAACCAGGTCGCGGCCAGCCAGGTCACGGCGGACGCCGCGACGGCCCACAGCACCGGGCCCCGCTCCAGTTTCAGCGGCCCCTCGGGGTTGGTCGCGTAGTTCTGGATGTAGCCGCCGGTCGTCATGTAGCCGACGGCGTTGTTGCCGGCGAAGACCAGCGCGGCGACGACCACGAGCAGGGCGTGCTTGCGGAACACCTTCACGATCGGCATCCGGGTGCGCTCACGGCGCTCCGCGATCTCGGTGAAGACCGGGCTCTCCTCGACGCGACGGCGCACCCAGTAGCCGATCGCGATGAGCACGACGGAGAACAGGAACGGCACGCGCCAGCCCCAGGCGAGGAATGCATCCCCGGGGGCGATCACCGTCATGAGGGCCATGGCGCCGGAGGCGAGCAGCAGGCCGAGCGGGACACCGATCTGAGGCGATGCGCCGAACAGGCCGCGGCGGGCGGTCGGAGCGTGCTCGACCGCCATGAGCACGGCGCCGCCCCACTCGCCGCCGGCCGAGATGCCCTGGAGCACTCGCAGCAGGATCAGGAAGATGGGCGCCGCGATCCCGATCGCCTCGTACGTCGGCAGGAGGCCGACGAGCGCGGTGGCGAGTCCCATCAGGATCAACGTCACGACGAGCACCTGCCGCCGGCCGTAGCGGTCGCCGAAGTGCCCCGCCAGGAACGCCCCGAGCGGACGGAACAGGAAGCTCACGCCGACCGTCAGGAACGACAGGACGGTCGCGAACTGCGGGCCGGCCGGCGCGAAGAAGAGCTGGCCGAAGACCAGGCCGGCGGCGGAGGCGTAGATGAAGAAGTCGTACCACTCGACCGTCGTTCCGATGACGGTGGCGAAGACGACGCGGCGGCGATCCGTCTGCGAGCGGATGCTGCCGGTGGGCGTGAAGGGGGATGTGCTCATCGTTGTGTACTCCCAGTGCTGCGACATCGTTGTCCCGGAGCGGCGCTCCGATCCGGCAATGATATACGATTTCGCATCCGACGCAACGGGCGATGTTCGCACCCCCCTTCGCGGCTCAGCCGACGGCGTCGAGTTCCGCGATCGCGTCCTCGGGAAGCCGCAGCGCTGCCCCCGCGATGTTGTCACGCAGATGCGCCACCGACGACGTGCCCGGGATCAGCAGGATGTTCGGCGAGCGGTGGAGCAGCCAGGCCAGCGCGACGGCCAGCGGCGTCGCGCCGAGCCGCTCGGCGACGGAAGCGAGCTCACCGGACTGGAGCGGCGTGAACCCGCCGAGCGGGAAGTACGGCACGTACGCGATCCCCTCGCGCGCGGTCTGGTCGACCAGCGCGTCGTCCTGCCGGTTGGCGATGTTGTAGAAGTTCTGCACGGTGACGACCGGCGCGATCGCCTGCGCCTCCGCCAGCTGCTCCGCGCTCACCGTGCTGAGCCCGAGGTGCCGGACGAGCCCCTCCCGCTGGAGGTCGGCCAGGGCACCGAACTGCTCGGCGAGCGACCCCGGCTCGGGGCGGTCGAACCCGCCGACGCGCAGGTTGACGACATCCAGCGCCTCGACTCCGAGCGATCGCAGGTTCTGGTGCACCTGGTCGCGAAGCTGCTGCGGCGACCGCGCATGCGGCCAGTTGCCCTCGGCGTCGCGCTCCGCGCCCACCTTGGTGACGATGTGAAGGGTGTCGGGATAGGGCGCGAGCGCCTCGTGGATGAGCTCGTTCGTGACGTGCGGACCGTAGAACTCGGCGGTGTCGATGTGCGTGATGCCGGCCTCGACGGCCGCGCGGAGGACCGCGATCGCTCCGTCCCGGTCGGCCGGCGGACCGAAGACGCCCGGGCCGGCGAGCTGCATCGCGCCGTAGCCGAAGCGGGTGAGGTCGAGGTCGCCGGTGCGGTAGCTGCCGCCGGGGAGGGCGGCGCGGGTGGTGACGATATCTGTCATGGCATCCACTCTGCTGCGCCGTCCGCGCGCCAGGCAGTGCCGCCGCGATCCTGGGGGCGGGAGGACCTGGATGCGCTCCCGGCGGGCTCCTAGACTCGCGCTGTGCCCTCCTCCCGCGCCGAACCGAACTCCCTCGGCGAGTACCTCCGCGCCCGGCGCGAGCTCGTCGATCCCGCCTCCGTCGGCCTGCGCGTCACCGGTGTCCGCCGGACGCCGGGGCTCCGTCGCGAGGAGGTCGCGACACTCGCGGGCATCAGCGCGGACTACTACCTGCGCCTCGAGCAGGGCAGAGACCGTCACCCGTCCGCCCAGGTGCTGAACGCGCTGGCCCGCGTGTTCGATCTCGACGCGGCCGCCACCGAGTACCTGCTGAGCCTCGCCGAGCCGCAGCCATCACGCGCCAGGCGCCCCGCCCGCCGTGCGGTGCCGAGGGGCGTCCTCCAGTTGCTGGAGGTGCTGGACCTGCCTGCGTTCGTGGAGGACAGGATGTTCGACGTGCTCGCCGCGAACCCGCTCGCGACGGCGCTCTCCCCCAGCATCCGCCCGGGCGCCAACCGGCTCCGCTCGCTCTTCCTCGACGCGGACGAACGGGCGCTGTACCCGGACTGGGAGCAGGCGACGGCCGGCCTGATCGCGTCGTTCCGCGCGTCCATCGGCAGCGACGTCGACGACCCGCGCATAGCCCGGCTGGTGGGTGAGCTGTCGTTGGGCAGCGAGCACTTCCGCAAGCTGTGGGCGCGACACGACGTGCGCGGGCTGGGCGGAGGCGCCGCCCGGCTCGATCATCCGCGGGTCGGGATGCTGGAGCTGAGCCGCGAGAAGCTGCCGATCGGCGACTCGGGCGGCCAGCTGCTGGTGATCTATCACGCCGCGCCGGGATCGGCGTCCGCCGCCGCCCTGCGGGAGCTCGGTCGGGAGCAGCGCGCCGACGAGCCGGCGCTCTCCTCCCCTGCCTCCGCCGACTCCACCCCCACGTCCGCCCGCCGTCCCGCCTCCTGAGCGAACCCGGCCCTCCCCCGAGTTGCGACATCCTGTCGCCACTCGTCCCGGATACCGACATCGAGTCACGACTCGGCGCCCCGCACGTCCGGGTGGCCGCGGTGTACAGGAAGATATACGATCCACTCGGGGACATCGTCCCCTCCTCCGACGTCGAAGGGACCCCCGAGTGCTCGATCGCCCGACCATCCAGGCCATCGCCGACGAACTCGCGACCGCCGAGCGCGACCGGTCGACGGTCCCCCTGCTGACCGCACGGCATCCGGACATGACGGTCGAGGACTCCTACGCCGTCCAGCGCGTGTGGGTCGAACGCGGCCTCGCCGAGGGCCGACGCCTCATCGGCCGCAAGATCGGCCTCACGTCGAAGGTCATGCAGCAGGCGACCGGCATCACGGAGCCCGACTACGGCGCGATCTTCTCGGACATGGTCTACGAGACCGGGTCCGTCATCCCCTTCGACCGGTTCTCGAACGTGCGCATCGAGGTGGAGCTCGCCTTCGCCCTCGACGACCCGCTCGAAGGCCCCGACGTCACCCTGTTCGACGTCCTCGGCGCCACCCGGTACGTCGTGCCGGCGCTCGAGATCCTGTCCTCGCGGATCGAACTGCAGGGGCGCACGATCGTCGACACCATCTCGGACAACGCGGCGATGGGCGGGATGGTCGTCGGCGGCCGGCCCGTCGCCGTGGATGCCGTGGACCTCCGCTGGGTCTCGGCGCTGCTGTACCGCAACGAGACCATCGAGGAGTCCGGCGTCGCGGCGGCCGTGCTCGACCATCCCGCCACCGGGGTCGCCTGGCTCGCGAACAAGCTCGCCCAGCACGGAAGCCGGCTCGAGGCCGGCGACATCGTCCTCGCCGGCTCGTTCACCCGCCCGGTGTGGGTGGAGCGCGGCGACACCGTCCACGCCGACTACGGAACCCTGGGAGCCGTCACATGCCGATTCGTCTAGACCCCGCGCCGACGTTCGCCGACCGACTCCGCTCTGCCGACCGCGCCCTGGTCGGGATGTGGTCCTGCGCCGGCAGCCCGCTGGTCGCGGAGATCTGCGCGGGCAGCGGGCTCGACATCGTCCTGATCGACGGGGAGCACTCCCCCGTGAATCTGGAGTCGATCCTCGCGCAGCTGCAGGCGGTCGCCCCGTACCCGGCGGTTCCGGTGGTGCGCGCGCCGTTCGGGGAGCCGGTGGTGCTGAAGCAGCTCCTCGACCTCGGCGCCCAGAACATCCTCGTCCCGATGGTCGACAGCGTCTCGCACGCCGAGGCCATGGTGCGGGCGGTGCGGTACCCGCCGCACGGCGTCCGCGGCGTCGGAAGCGCGCTCGCCCGCTCGTCGCGATGGAGCCGCATCCCCGACTACCTGGCCCGCGCGGACGACCTGGTCTCGCTGACCGTGCAGATCGAGACGGCCGACGCGGTCGGAGAGGCCGCGGCGATCGCCGCGGTCGACGGGGTGGATGCGCTGCTCGTCGGCCCGGCCGACCTCGCGGCCTCCCTGGGGCTCCTCGGCCAGCAGAATCACCCGGATGTCGTCGCGGCCGTGGAGGGTGTGATCGCCGCCGGACGCGCGGCCGGCACACCCGTTGGCGTGAACGCGTTCGACCCCGCCACGGCCGACCGCTATGTGGCGGCGGGCGCCGCCTACGTGCTGGTCGGGGCCGACGTCACGCTGCTGGCGCGGGCATCGGAGGCGCTCGCCGACCGCTTCATCGGCGCGTCGGCCGACTCCGCTCCTCCGGCGAGCTACTGAGGTGGCGCAGCCTCGACAGATTGTATATGATCTCGAATACGTTCCCGCTCGAACTGATCCCCGACGATGAGGAGGCACCACCCGTGACGGACATCGCCCGGCCCGGCAAGATCATCGCGGTGCACCTGAACTACCGGTCGCGCGCTGCGCAGCGCGGGCGCACCCCGGCACAGCCGTCCTATTTCTTCAAACCCTCCTCCTCCGTGGCCGCCTCCGGCTCCGAACTGGAACGGCCCGCGGGCACCGAGCTCCTCGCGTTCGAAGGCGAGATCGCCCTGATCATCGGCCGCCCCACCCGCCGCGTCTCGCCGGAAGACGGCTGGGCGGCCGTCTCCGGCGTGACCGCCGCCAACGACTTCGGGCTCTACGACCTCCGCTCCGCGGACAAGGGCTCCAACGTCCGGTCGAAGGGCGGCGACGGCTTCACCCCGCTCGGCCCCGCGGTGCTCGCGGCGGCCGACCTCGACCCCGACGCCCTCCGCGTCCGCACCTGGCTCAACGGCGAGCTGGTGCAGGAGGGCACCACCGACGACCTGCTGTTCCCGTTCGGCCGCCTGGTGGCCGACCTCTCGCAGTTGATGACCCTGGAGCCCGGCGACGTGATCCTGACCGGCACCCCGGCGGGGTCGTCGGTCACGCGACCCGGCGACACGGTCGAAGTCGAAGTGGATGCGCCGACGGCGCCCGGCGAGCCGGCCACCGGGCGCCTGGTCACGCGCATCACCGAAGGCCGCATCCCGTTCGGCGACTTCGGGACGAAGCCGAGCGTCGACGATGTGCAGCGCGCCGAGGCCTGGGGCACGGTGGCGCCAGGGGCAGCGCCCTGGCGGCTGACCGACGAGCTCCGCGCGAAGCTCGCGAGCGTCTCCACCGCCACCCTCAGCTCGCAGCTCCGCAAGCGCGGCCTCGACAACGTCTCGATCGACGGCCTCACCTCGACGAGGCCGGGCACCCGCGTCGTCGGCGCGGCGCGAACCCTCCGCTACCTCCCCAACCGGGAGGACCTCTTCGCCGCGCACGGCGGCGGGTACAACGCCCAGAAGCGCGCGTTCGACTCCGTCGGCGCCGGCGAGGTGCTCGTCATCGAGGCCCGCGGCGAGCGCGGCAGCGGCACCGTCGGCGACGTGCTGGCCCTGCGTGCGCAGGTCAACGGCGCTGCCGGCATCGTCACGGACGGCGGCGTCCGCGATCTCGCGGTGGTCGCCGCCCTCGACATCCCGACCTACCACAACGGGCCGCATCCCGCGGTGCTCGGGCGCAGGCACGTGCCCTGGGACACCGACGTGACCATCGCGTGCGGCGGCGCCGCCGTGCAGCCGGGCGACGTGATCGTGGGAGACGCCGACGGCCTGCTGGTCATCCCGCCCGCCCTGGTCGAGGAGGTCGTCGACGACGCGATCGAGCAGGAGCGCGAGGAGCAGTTCATCGCGGAGCAGGTCGCGGCCGGGCACCCGGTCGACGGGCTCTTCCCGATGGACGCCGAATGGAGAGAGAGGTACCGCGCATGGCTGACGCAGCACTGAAGGCCGCGGCCCCGAGCAAGTCGCAGCTCGCGTACGAGTTCATCCGGGCCCGCATCGACGACGGCCGGTACGTCTCCGGCTTCCGGCTCGTGCTCGGGCAGATCGCCGGTGAGCTCGACATCAGCGTCGTCCCGGTGCGGGAGGCCATCCGGCGGCTGGAGGCGGAGGGGCTGGTGACGTTCGAGAAGAACGTCGGCGCTCAGGTCGCCCTGCTTCACGAGGCCGAGTACACGTACACGATGGAGACGCTTGCTCTCGTCGAGGGCGCCGCCACCCAGCTCTCCGCACCGCTGCTGACCGCCGAGCACCTGGAGCGCGCCCGAGAGATCAACCGTGAGATGATCGCGTGCCTGGACGACTTCATCCCGCACCGGTTCACCGAGCTGAACCAGGAGTTCCACGCCGTGCTCTTCGAGGAGTGCCCCAACCCGCACATCCTCGACCTGGTGCACCGCGGCTGGAACCGGCTGACCGTGCTCCGCGACTCGACGTTCAGCTTCGTGCCCGGCCGCGCCCGGGAGTCGGTGGACGAGCACGAGCACATCGTCGAACTCATCGAGTCCGGCGCGGAGCCGCTCGAGATCGAGCTCGCCGCGCGACGCCACCGGCTCGCCACCCTGGACGCCCTCCACCGCCGCCAGGAGCAGGCGGCCGCGAGCGAGCACCAGCAGCACTGACCGTCCCGACCGACAGGAGGCCGCGCATGGCGCAGCACCACATCCCCGAGAACCTCCCGGACACGATCCGGCACTTCATCGACGGCCGGTTCGTCGACAGCGTCTCGGGCGCCACCTTCGATGTGCTCGACCCGGTGTCGAACGAGACCTACGCCCGGGCCGCCGCCGGGCAGAAGGAGGACATCGACCTCGCCGTCGCCGCCGCGCGCCGCGCGTTCCGCGATGGCCCGTGGCCCCGCATGAAGCCCCGCGAACGCGCCCGGGTGCTGAACCGGATCGCCGACGCGGTCGAAGAGCAGGATGCGCGCCTCGCCGAGCTCGAGACCTTCGACACCGGCCTCCCCATCACCCAGGCGCTCGGTCAGGCGCAGCGGGCCGCGGAGAACTTCCGCTTCTTCGCCGACCTGATCGTCGCCCAGGCCGACGACGCCTACAAGGTCCCCGGCAGCCAGCTCAACTACGTCAATCGCAAGCCGATCGGCGTCGCCGGGCTCATCACCCCCTGGAACACGCCGTTCATGCTGGAGAGCTGGAAGCTGGCTCCGGCCCTCGCGACGGGCAACACCGTCGTGCTGAAGCCCGCCGAGTTCACCCCGCTGTCGGCCAGCCTGTGGGCCGAGATCTTCCGCGCGGCCGGAGTTCCGGACGGCGTCTTCAACCTGGTGAACGGTCTCGGCGAGGAGGCGGGGGACGCGCTGGTGAAGCATCCCGACGTCCCCCTCATCTCGTTCACCGGCGAGAGCCGGACCGGGCAGATCATCTTCGCCAACGCGGCGCCGTTCCTCAAGGGACTGTCGATGGAGCTGGGCGGCAAGTCCCCCGCCGTGGTCTTCGCCGACGCCGACCTGGATGCGGCGATCGACTCCACCCTGTTCGGCGTGTTCTCGCTCAACGGCGAGCGCTGCACGGCGGGCTCCCGCATCCTGGTCGAGCGTCCGGTCTACGACGAGTTCCTCGAGCGGTACGCCGAGCGGGCGAAGCACATCGTCGTCGGAGACCCGCACGACCCGAAGACCGAGGTCGGGGCGCTCGTGCATCCGGAGCACTTCGAGAAGGTCATGTCGTACGTCGAGCTCGGCAAGCAGGAGGGCCGTCTCCTCGCCGGCGGCGGGCGCCCGGAGGGCCTGGAGCACGGCAACTACGTCGCCCCGACCGTGTTCGCCGACGTCGCGCCCGATGCGCGCATCTTCCAGGAGGAGATCTTCGGCCCGGTCGTCGCGATCACGCCGTTCGACTCGGACGAGGAGGCGCTGGAGCTCGCGAACGGCGTCCGCTACGGTCTCGCGGCCTACATCTGGACCACGGATCTCGAGCGCGCGCACACCTTCGCCCAGAACGTCGAGGCCGGGATGGTGTGGCTCAACTCGCACAACGTCCGCGACCTGCGCACACCGTTCGGCGGCGTGAAGGCCTCGGGTCTCGGGCACGAGGGCGGCTACCGCTCGATCGACTTCTACACCGACCAGCAGGCCGTGCACATCACGCTGGGCCCCGTCCACACCGCGCGGTTCGGCGCGAGCGCACATCAGCCGGAGGAAGCCGCGGAGGCGGCCGAGGACGCCGGCGACGCCTGACCGCCCAGCACCGCAGACCCACCCGCACAGACCCACCCGCACAGACTCAACGCAGAGGACGCACCACCATGACCATCACCCCCGGCTCCCCGGAGCCCGTCGTGACCAGCACCGACCCCATCCCCGCCCCGACCGACCGCATCCCCACCCCGAAGGCCACCCCGCCGGACGTCGTGCGCTGCGCCTACATGGAGCTCGTCGTCACCGACCTGGCGGCCAGCCGCGAGTTCTACGTGGACGTGCTCGATCTCGTCGTCACGGAGGAGGACGAGAACGCCGTGTACCTGCGGTCGTTCGAGGAGTTCATCCACCACAACCTCGTGCTGCGGAAGGGTCCGGTCGCCGCCGTCGCCGCCTTCGCGTACCGCGTGCGCACGCCGGAGGATCTGGACCGCGCGGTGGCGTTCTACACCGAGCTCGGCTGCCGGGTCGAGCGCCGTGCCGAGGGGTTCACGAAGGGCGTCGGCGACTCCGTGCGCGTCGAGGACCCGCTGGGCTTCCCATACGAGTTCTTCTACGAGGTGGAGCACGTGGAGCGTCTGGCCTGGCGCTACGACTTCTACACGCCCGGCGCGCTCGTCCGGATCGACCACTTCAACCAGGTCACGCCCGACGTGCCGCGCGCCGTGAAGTACATGGAGGACCTCGGGTTCCGCGTCACCGAGGACATCCAGGACGAGGCGGGCACCACCTACGCCGCGTGGATGCGCCGCAAGCCGACCGTGCACGACACCGCGATGACCGGCGGCGACGGTCCGCGCATGCACCACGTCGCCTTCGCCACCCACGAGAAGCACAACATCATCGCGATCTGCGACAAGCTGGGCGCGCTGCGACGCAGCGACTGCATCGAGCGCGGCCCCGGCCGCCACGGCGTCTCGAACGCGTTCTACCTGTACCTGCGCGACCCCGACGGGCACCGGGTCGAGATCTACACGCAGGACTACTACACCGGCGACCCGGACAACCCGGTCGTGACCTGGGACGTGCACGACAACCAGCGCCGCGACTGGTGGGGCAACCCCGTCGTGCCCTCCTGGTACACGGAGGCCTCGACCGTCCTCGACCTCGACGGCAACCCCCAGCCGCTGACGACCCGCACCGACGACTCCGAGATGGACGTCACGATCGGCGCCGACGGCTTCTCGTACACCCGCAAGGGCGAGGAGGCGCAGGGCTTCAAGCTCGGCGCGCAGGTCTGAACTCAGCGGGAGCCGCCGGGCGCATCCCGGTGCACGACGTAGACGTGCAGCAGTCGCCCCTCGGAGCTGAACCCGTGCCGCTCGTAGACGGGCACCGCCCGCGGGCTGGAGTGCACGGTCACGCGTTCGAGCCGTCGTTCGCGAGCGCGGTCCACGATTGCGTCGATCAGCCGTCCGCCGACCCCTCGGTTGCGATGCCCGGGGGCGACGTACGCGCACTGCAGGTCGCCGGATGCGCGGTCGAACGCGCGTGCGCTCGGGACCCGGGGGACAACGGCCAGCCACGTCATCCCGATCACCTCGCCGTCCGTGACGGCGACGACGCACTCGTGCGTGTCCTGGTGGTCGCGCGCCCACCGAGCGAACTCCTCCGCGAACACCTCGCGTGGATCGAGGGCCTCACCGCCGAACTCGAACACCGAGTCCCAGCGCAGCCCGCCGACCGCCGCCCACTCCGTCGGTCGCGCCGGCCTCACCTCGATGTCGCCCATCCCGCCACCCTATGACGGGCGCGTGCCGTAGCGTTCTCGTATGCCGATCAGCATCCCCGCCCTGCCCGAGCTCTCCTGGACCCACACGCCCGGCGACGCCGACTACGACGCCTCCACGGAGGCGCTCGCCCTGACGGCTGCCGCGGGTGTCGACTGGTCCAACGACCCGCTCGGGGAGCATGCGCAGCACGCAGCGACCGCTCTCGTGTTCGACGCTCCGGCGGGCGACTTCACGCTGTCCGCGCGCGTCCGCGTCGCATCCCCGCGCACGACCTTCGATGCGGGCGCGCTCGTGCTGTGGAGCGACGACGACCACTGGGCGAAGCTGTGCTTCGAGTACTCGCCTCAGGGCCGGCCGATGGTGGTGAGCGTCGTCACCGACCGGTACTCCGACGACGGCAACAGCACGCTCGTGAGCAGCGGCGAGGTGTTCCTGCGCGTCGCCCGCGTCGGGGAGGCCTGGGCCTTCCACGCGTCGGCGGACGGCATCCGGTGGGACTTCGTCCGCCTGTTCCGGCTCGCGCCGGGCGCGGGCGCCTGGAGGGTCGGCTTCCTGTCGCAGGCGCCGATGGGCGACACCTGCACGGCGACCTTCGACCGGATCGTCCTCCGGCACGAACGGCTCGCGGACCTCCGCAACGGGGAGTGAGCGCGATCTAGGCGCGCTCGACCACCTCGAACCGGTTGCCGTCGGGGTCGTGCGCCGCGAACATGGCCGGGACGCCCGGCCAGCGGAGCAGCTCGCCGACCTCCGTACCGGAGCCGGCGAGCGTCTCGTGCGCCCGTTCCGCGTCGACCGCCTCGAACCGGATGCCCGTCTCCACCCCCGCCGGAGCATCCGGTTTCGCGGGCACCAGGGACACGGACACCGCGGCACCCGGCGGCGCGAGCATGATCCACCGCCCGCCGATCTGCGGAAGCGGCGCGTCGACGCGGACCTCCAGTCCGAGCACATCGCGGTAGAACGCGAGAGCCCGATCCTGGTCCGAGACCGGGATGCCGATGGTGCTGACGCCGACGATGCCAGCGCCGTCCGTGTCCGTCATGCGCGACATCCTGCCGCATCCGACGCGGTGTGGCGAGGGGCGGCGGCGAGGGGTAGCGGCGAGGGGTGGCGGCGAGGGGTGGCGAGACGATTGGATGCGCCTACATGCTCCAGGCTACGGACCGGGCGGCGCGACCGCGACGCGGAAACGCGGGGCGGCCTTCTCGCCGTGCAGCGCCAGGCGGGCGAGCACGTCGCTCAGCGCCGGGCCGAACTTGAAACCGTGGCCGGAGAACCCGGTCGCGATCACGACCCGGCCGACGCGGTCGAGCACGAAGTCCTCCTGCTCGGTGCTGTCGTACAGGCAGCTGATGCCCTCCGGACGCGTCGCGTCCACGCCCGGCACCCACTCCGCCACGTAGCGCTGCAGCTGTTCCAGCCGATCGGGATCGATGCTCCGGTCGCGGGCGTCCGGGTCGATCTCCGGTCCGACGCCGTGGAAGCCGACCTTGACGCCCTCTCCGGGTGTCAGCAGCCCGTAGGCGCCGGCCACCCCATCCCGGGTCGGATGGTGCACGAAGCTGGGCCATGCGCTCTCCGTGTCCGCCGGGCCGGGCAGCAGCGGGAAGTGCGCCGGCTGCTCCTCGGTCACCCGGACGGTCGGCAGCTCCACGCCGTTCGCGGCCAGCCACGGGCGCAGGAGGAGCGGCGTCCACGACCCTGCCGCGACGACCACCGCGTCGGCCGTGTGCGCGTCGTCGCCGGCCGTGACCGTCACGCCGTCGCCGGACTCGTCCACCGCCGTCACGCGGGCGCCGAAGCGGAGCTGCGCCCCGGCCCGCTCGGCCGCGTCGAGCAAGGACTCCACCGCGTCCGCCGCCCGCAACCGGCCTCCGCCGGGGCTGAACAGCACGTGCTCCTCGAACCGGAGGCCCGGCCAGCGGACCTCGGCCTCCGCCGCCGTGAGGCGCTCATACGGCAGCCCGGCCGCATCCTGCGCCGCGGCGATCGCCTTCAGCGCCGCCGGGTCGCCGTGGTCGAGCGCGCCCGTCGCGTCCAGCAGCGTGCGGCCGGTCGCGCGCTCCAGCTCTTTCCAGCCCTGGAGCGCGCGGACCGACAGCTCCACGTAGTCCTGCTCTGCGTAGCCGTGGCGGAAGATCCGCGTCGCCCCGTGCGAGGATCCGCGATCGTGGCCGCGTTCGAACGCCTCCAGCAGCAGTACGGAGGCGCCCTCGCGCGCCAGCGACCAGGCCGTCGCCGCGCCGACGACCCCGGCGCCGATGACGATCACACTCGTTGCCATGCCGCCACCCTATCGAGCGGCCGACCACGAGCTCCGCCGTGCCTCTGCCCTTTCGCAGCCGGCGCCCCTTGAGGCACGCGGGATTCGGACTTGGATGGGGTCACCACGACGGAAGGACACCGACGATGTCGACCGATCAGTACCACGAGCCGCCGAGCGAGCTCAGCGAGGAGACGCGGACGTTCGCACGGATGTGCGCGAGCCTGTCCGAGGAGGCGGAGGCGATCGGCTGGTACGAGCAGCGCATCGCCGTCGAGAAGGACGAGGCCGCGCGGGCGATCATGCTGGACTCGCTCGCGGAGGAGTACAAGCACTTCAGCATGGAACTCGAATTCCTGCTGCGGGCGAAGCCCCAGTGGCGCGAGACCGCGAAGGGCATCCTGTTCCAGGACGGCGACATCGTGAAGCACGGCGAGGAGGCCGAAGAGGCAGCGGAGGACGCACCGCAGGGCTGACGCGGGCAGCAAAAAAGCCCCGGGAGAACCGGGGCTTCGCTTGCTGGGGTACCTGGACTCGAACCAAGAACAACTGAACCAGAATCAGCCGTGTTGCCAATTACACCATACCCCACCGGCCTGAACCGTAGTCCGGGCACGAGAAACAACTCTAGCCTACCGGCAGGCCGGACTACAAAACGGGTGCGTCCTCCATCGAGAGCCCGATGAGGTCGCGGTTGACGGCCGCCGCGACCACCGCACCGGAGCCCGCAGCGACGATCAGCTGCTGCGGGCCGGGCGCCGTCGTCTCGCCCGCCGCGTACACCCCGGGCAGCGACGTGCGCCCGTCCGCGTCGGTCAACAGGTAGCCGTCGGCGTCGCTGTCGAGGTCCAGCGCATCCACGAACGACAGGGAGGGCGACCACACCGGGCGGAGGAACCCGCCGGCCCGCTCGATGACCGTGCCGTCCTGGAGCCGGACGCCGGTCATGATGCCCTTCTCCCCCACCACGTCCTCGATCGGGCGGCGTTCGACCCGCACGCCGAAGCGGGCGAGCGTGCCCTCCTCGGCCTCGCCGATCGGTGCGACGCCGTTCGTGAACACGATCAGGTCGTCCGTCCACTGGGTGAGCAGGAGCGCGCGCTCGGCCAGGTCGTCGGTCTCGCCGATCAGGGCGAGCGGCCGGCCGGCCGACTCGAAACCGTCGCACTCGATGCAGCTGTGCAGCTGCGTGCCGTAGAAGGCGCGGATGCTCGGGATGGCCGGCATCGTCTCGGTCACGCCGGTCGCGACGACCACGGTGTCGGCGCGCACATCCACATCCGCGCCGCCCCGCACGCCGCGGCCGGTGACCCGGAATCCGTCACCCTCCACCGAGACCGCGCCGACCTGGGCGAAGACCACGGTCGCGTTGTCGTACGCGTCCACCTCCTCGCGGCCCATCCGGCGCAGCTCCAGCGGGCTGACGCCGTCGCGCGTGAGGAAGCCGTGGGCGAGCAGCGTGGCCGCGTGGCGGGGACGGTTGCCGTCCACCACGAGCACGCGCCGCCGGGCGCGGGCCAGGTTCAGGGCCGCGGACAACCCCGCAGGGCCCCCTCCGATGACGACGACCTCGTAGGACGGCTCGAGAGCCGACGCCGCGGGCACACCGGTCATCGCGCTACCCCAGGTCCGCCGACAGCCGGTCGAGCCGCGCGATGGTCTCCGCCTTGCCCAGAATCTCCATGGACTCGAACAGCGGCGGCGACACCCGGCGACCGGACAGCGCGACGCGCAGCGGGCCGAACGCCACCCGCGGCTTCAGCGCCATCCCCTCGACCAGGGCGTCGCGCAGCGCGGACTCGATCGCCTCGTGGTTCCACTCGGACTCGGGCACCAGCTCAAGAGCGCCGAGGGAGGCGGCCAGCACCTCGCCCGCATTGGCCGGGAGCGAGGCGCGCGCGTCGGGCTCCACCGCCAGGGATGCGGCGTCGGTGAACAGGAAGCCGAGCATGCCGGGCGTCTCGCCCAGCAGCTGCACGCGCTCCTGCACGAGCGGCGCCGCCTTCGTCAGCACCTCGTGCTGGGCGGGCGTCAGCGGCTCCTGGACCACACCGGCCGAGGCCAGATACGGGATGGTGCGCTCGGCGAAGTCGGCGACATCCAGCAGCCGGATGTGGTCGCCGTTGATCGACTCCGCCTTCTTCAGGTCGAAGCGGGCCGGGTTCGGGTTGACGTCCTCCACGTCGAACGCCGCCACCATCTCCGCCAGCGAGAAGACATCGCGGTCGTGGGTCAGCGACCAGCCGAGCAGCGCCAGGTAGTTGACCAGGCCCTCGGGGATGAAGCCGCGGTCGCGGTGGTGGAACAGGTTCGACTCGGGGTCGCGCTTGGAGAGCTTCTTGTTGCCATCGCCCATCACGTACGGCAGGTGGCCGAACCGCGGGACGAAGGTGGTCACGCCGGCGTCGATCAGCGCGTGGTAGAGCGCGATCTGGCGCGGGGTCGACGACAGCAGGTCCTCGCCGCGGAGCACGTGGGTGATGCCCATCAGGGCGTCGTCCACCGGGTTCACGAACGTGTACAACGGGTGGCCGTTCGGGCGCACGACGACGAAGTCGCTGAAGGATCCGGCCTTGAAGGTGATCTCGCCGCGCACCAGGTCGTCGAAGCTGAGGTCGTCGTCCGGCACGCGCAGGCGCAGCGCCGGCTCGCGGCCCTCGGCGCGGTAGGCGGCCTTCTGCGCGTCGGTGAGGTCGCGCTCGAAGTTGTCGTAGCCGAGCTTCGGGTCGCGGCCGAGCGACACGTTGCGCGCCTCGATCTCCTCCGCCGTGGCGAAGCTCTCGTAGATGTGGCCGGAATCGCGCAGCTTCTGGATGAGGTCGCTGTAGATGCCGTACCGCTGCGACTGCCGGTACGGGCCGTGCGGGCCTCCGACGTCGATGCCCTCATCCCAGTCGAGCCGCAGCCAGCGCAGCGCCTCGAGGATCTGATGGTAGCTCTCCTCGCTGTCGCGGGCGGCGTCGGTGTCCTCGATGCGGAACACCAGCTTGCCGCCCGTGTGGCGCGCGTACGCCCAGTTGAACAGGGCGGTGCGGATCAGGCCGACGTGCGGGGTTCCGGTCGGCGACGGGCAGAAGCGCACGCGCACATCGGCGCCGGTGGCCTCGGAGAACGGGTGTGCGATCGAGTCAGACATACGTCTTCGATCCTACCGGGGAGGCTACTTCGGGGCGCGCACCGGATTCACCAGCGATCCGACGCCCTCGACCTCCACCTCGACCGTGTCGCCGGCCTTCATGGGGCCGATGCCGGAGGGAGTGCCGGTCAGGATGACGTCGCCGGGGAGCAGCGTGAAGACGCTCGACGCGTACGCCACGATCGACGGGATGTCGTGCACCATGTCCGAGATCGGCGCCTCCTGCTTCAGCTCGCCGTTGAGGCGGGTCCGCAGCACGGCGTCCGGAGCCAGCTCGGTCTCGATGACCGGGCCGAGCGGGCAGAACGTGTCGAAGCCCTTCGCGCGCGTCCACTGGCCGTCCTTCTCCTGCAGGTCGCGCGCGGTCACGTCGTTCGCCACGGTGTACCCGAAGATGTGCTCAGCGGCGTTCTCGGCGCGGACGTTGCGGGCGATCTTCCCGATCACCACGGCCAGCTCGCCCTCGTAGTCGACGCGCTCCGACTGCGGCGGCACCACGATCGCATCGCCGAGGCCGATCACGGCCGTGTTCGGCTTCAGGAACAGCAGCGGCTCGCCCGGCGCCTCTCCGCCCATCTCGGCGGCGTGCTCGCGGTAGTTCTTGCCGACGGCGACGACCTTCGAGCGCGGGATGACCGGCGCGAGCAGTGAGCCGACCTTCGCCAGCGGCACGCGTTCCCCGGTGGTCTCGAATCCGACGAACATCGGGTCGCCCGCGAGCACGACCAGGGCGTCGTCGTCGACGATGCCGTAGTCGATGGCCGGGGTCGACGAGCCTTCGCGGGTGTGGCTGAAACGTGCGATCTTCACGCGTCCGAGCCTAGCGCCGACAGGATGCGGGCAAGGGAGGGGGTGGGGATGCCGTGCCGCTCCCCGATGCGGAGCAGCGCCCCGCCCAGGGCGTCGAGCTCGCTGGGCGCGCCGGTGGCGAGGTCTTCCTGGAGGGAGGTCCGCATCCCGCCGGGGACGCTGCGCAGGGCCCGCACGAGCTCGAGCTCGGACGCGGGTACGCCCTCGGCCGCGGAGCAGGCGACCACCTCCCGCACGACGCCCTCGGTCAGCTCGGGATCCTCGCTCAACGCCGAGCCGGCGGGCTGCCGCCAGTACGAGGTCAGCAGGGCGAGCGAGGCGAGCAGCCGGAACTTCGCCCACAGCACCTCGGCCTCGGAGCCGCCGACGCGCACGCTGGGGCCCGCGTCGGTGAGCGCGCGCACCGAGGCGAAGCCGGCGGCCGCGTCCGGCGCCTCGATCCGGACGAACGGGCTCCGGTGGTCGATCACGGTGGTGGATGCGCGCAGTGCCGACACCGCGATGGATGCGCCAGCGACCGGCACGCCGGGCAGGGCCGCACGCAGCGGCTCCATGTGCTCGACGCCGTTGAGGAACGAGATCACCTCGGTGGGCCCGGCGGCCGTGATGCCCGCGAGCACGTCATCCAGACCGAAGGCCTTGGTCGCGAGCAGGACGCTGGCGCCGGGAGGCACCTCGGTCGCCGCGTGGACGCGCTCGACGCCGTCGCCGAACAGCTCGCTGCGCACCTCGATTCCGTCGCGACGGATCGCCTCGACCGTCGCCGGTCGGCCGACTGCGACGACCTCGTGTCCGGCCCGGTGAAGCAGCCAGGCCAGCAGGCCGCCGACCGCGCCCGGTCCGACGACCGCGAAGACCGTCCCGTCACCCTCCGTCACCGCAGACTCCCCTCGTCAGCCCGCGCGAGGTGCTCGACGTTGCGGCGCCTCACGGCGTGTCGACGGCAACGACGAGCACCTCGCGGGAGGAATTACGCGTCGAGGCGGTACATCCAGTTGTGGCGGTCGCGCTCGCGGCCGTACTGGATGTCCGTCAGCTCCTGGCGCAGCGACATCGTCAGCTCGCCGGGAGGCGCCGTGATGTCGCCCACCGTGAAGGTGTCCGACTTGAGCTCACCGATCGGCGTGATCACCGCGGCGGTGCCGCACGCGAACACCTCGACGATGTCGCCCGACTCCACGCCGTCGCGCCACTCGTCGAGCGTCACCTTGCGGCGCTCCACGGCGTGACCGCGGTCGCGGGCCAGCTGCAGCACGGAGTCGAGGGTGATGCCCTCGAGGATGCTGTCCGACTCCGGAGTGATCAGCGTGCCGTCCTTGCGCACCAGCACCACGTTCATCCCGCCGAGCTCTTCGAGGTACTTTCCCTCGACCGAGTCGAGGAAGAGCACCTGGGCGCAGCCGTGCTCGTACGCCTCCGACTGCGGCAGCAGGCTGGAGGCGTAGTTGCCGCCGGTCTTCGCCGCACCCGTTCCGCCCTTGCCCGCACGCGACCAGCGGTCGGACAGCCAGATGGACACCGGGGCGACGCCGCTCGGGAAGTACGCGCCGGCCGGGCTCGCGATCAGGTAGTACGCGACCTTGTTGGCCGGGCGGACGCCGAGGAACGCCTCCTTGGCGAACATGAAGGGACGGAGGTACAGGCTGGTCTCCGGTGCGTCCGGCACCCAGTCGCCGTCGACGGCGATGAGCTGCTTGAGCGAGTCGAGGAAGTGCTCGACCGGCAGCTCGGGAAGAGCCAGGCGGTACGCCGAGCGCTGCATGCGGGCCGCGTTCGCCTCCGGGCGGAAGCCCCAGATCGAGCCGTCCTCGTGGCGGTAGGCCTTGAGCCCCTCGAAGATCTCCTGCGCGTAGTGGAACACCGCGGCCGACGGCTCCAGCTGGATGGGTCCGTAGGGAGAGACGCGCGGACGGTGCCAGCCGCCCTTCGCGGACCAGCAGATGTCGACCATGTGGTCCGTGAAGTGGTTGCCGAAGCCGGGATCCGCGAGGATCTCGGCCCGGGTGGCCGCATCGCGCGCGGCCTCGTTGCGGGTGACGTTCCAGAGCAGGCCCGAGGTCTCGGTGGGTCCGCTGGTGAGGGAGATGCTGGTCGAAGTCATGACAGGTCCTTTATGCGACGGTGATTCAATTCTGCGCCACTCGTGCGGCGATCGCTGCGCCGATCTCGGAGGTCGTTCGCGCAGCGCCCGTGCGGGCGGCGAGGTCGGCGGTCACCGCCTGCTCCACGCGTCCGGCGAGCTCCTTCTCGCCGAGGTGGCGGAGCAGGAGTGCCGTGGAGAGGATGGCGGCGGTGGGGTCGGCCTTCTGCTGGCCGGCGATGTCGGGGGCCGATCCGTGAACCGGCTCGAACATGCTCGGAAAGGCCCCGGCCGGGTTGATGTTGCCCGAGGCCGCCAGCCCGATGCCGCCGCTGATCGCGGCCGCGAGGTCGGTGAGGATGTCGCCGAAGAGGTTGTCCGTGACGATCACATCGAATCTAGCAGGATCCGTGACCAGGAAGATCGTGGCCGCGTCGACGTGGAGGTAGTCGACCGTGACGTCGGGGTGTTCGGCGGCCACCGCATCCACGATCCGCTTCCAGAGGGAGCCGGCGAAGGTGAGCACGTTGGTCTTGTGGACCAGGGTGAGCTTCCGCCTCCGCTGCCCGGCCTGCTCGAACGCGTAGCGCACCACCCGCTCGACCCCGTACGCGGTGTTCACCGACACCTCGTTGGCGATCTCGTGGGGCGTGCCCTGCCGGATGACGCCGCCGTTGCCGACGTACGGGCCCTCCGTCCCCTCGCGCACGACGACGAAGTCGACATCGCCCGGGTTCGCCAGCGGGCTGGCGATGCCGGGGAAGAGCGTCGTCGGACGCAGGTTCACGTAGTGGTCGAGCGAGAACCGCAGCTTCAGCAGGAGCCCGCGCTCGATGTTCGCCCCGGCCAGCCGCGGGTCGCCCGGGACGCCGCCGACCGCGCCGAGCAGGATGGCGTCGTGGCTCTTGATCGCCTCCAGGTCGTCGTCGGTCAGGACATCACCCGTCGCCAGGTAGCGGTCGGCGCCGAGCGAGAAGTGCGTCTTCTCGAACGAGAGCCCGCTCCCCTCCGTCACCGCGTCGAGCACCGCGACGGCCTCGGCGATGACCTCCGGACCGATCCCGTCCCCGGGGATGACGGCGAGCTTGACGGTACGGGACATGGCACTCCTGCGCTGGTCGATGGTGGGAACCGGTAGTGCCACCCTATCGCCGCGGCACGACATCGACGGGCGCTCAGGAGCGCACGTGACGCAGGGTGATCAGGGCGACGACGGCGGCGGTCGCCACCAGGCCGATGCCGATCACCGCGGTGAGCCCGACCCCGCTGTCGAACGCCGCTCTGGCCGACGCCAGCAGCTGCTCGCCGAGCGCGTCCGGCAGACCCGCCGCGACGGCGACCGCGCCGCCCAGCGTCTCCCCCGCTGCGTCCGCCTGCGCGGCCGTCAGCCCGTCGGGAACGACGAGGGTCGCCCGGTAGGAGGCCGTGATCAGGGTGCCGAGAGTGGCTGTGCCGAGCACGGCTCCCAGCTCGTACGCCGTTTCCGACACCGCCGACGCGGCGCCCGCCTTCGCGGCGGGAGCGGTCGAGATCACCAGCTCGTTCGAGACGGTCTCGGCCCCGCCGATGCCCGCGCCCAGGAGCACGAACGCGGCCAGCAGGACGCCCCACGGCGCTCCGCCTCCGGTCAGGGCGACCAGGAGGTAGCCCGCAGCGGAGAAGGTCAGCCCTCCCGCGATCACGACGCCCGGCCGGATGCGGCGGGCGATCGGGACGACGACGAGCCCGGCCACGATCATCGTGAGCAGCCCGGGGAGCAGCACGAGCCCGGACTGCAGCGGCGTCAGCCCGATCACGAGCTGCAGGTGCTGGGATACGAAGAACAGGAAGCCGACGAGAGACACGACGCTGAGCAGGTTGACGACGACGGCTCCGCTGAACGCGGGACGGGTGAACAGCCGCATGTCGAGCATCGGCACCGGGCGGCGGAGCTGCCGCCGGACGAACAACGCGCCGCTCGCGGCGCCCACCCCGATCGCGAGGACGGCGACGGGCGAGAAGCCGTCGACCGCCAGCGCCTTGATGCCGTAGACGATCGGCGCCATGGTCAGGAGCGAGAGGACGATGCCGGGCACATCCACCGGCCCGGGCGCGGGGTCACGCGACTCGCGCACCAGCAGGGGCGCGAGCACGAGCAGCGGGATGAGGACGGGCACCGCGAGCAGGAACACGGACCCCCACCAGAAGTGCTCCAGGAGCACTCCTCCGACGATCGGGCCGAGGGCGGAGCCTGCCGCGAAGCCGGAGGCCCAGATCGCGATCGCCAGCCGGCGCTGCTCCCGGTCGAGGAAGACGCTGCGCAGCAGCGACAGGGTGGACGGCATGAGCATGGCGCCGAAGACGCCGAGAGCCGCGCGTGCGGCGATGAGCAGCTCGGCGGTCGGCGCGAAGGCGGCCACCGCCGACACGACGGCGAAGCCCGTGGCGCCGATGAGCAGCAGCCGGCGACGGCCGATGCGGTCGCCGAGGCTGCCCATGGCGACGAGGAGGCCCGCGAGAACGAGCGGGTAGATGTCGACGATCCACAGCATCCCGGTCGCCGACGGGCGCAGCGCCTCGGAGATGGCGGGCAGGGCGAAGCTGAGCACGGTGTTGTCGACGGAGACGAGCAGCGTCGGCAGCATGAGGACGCCGAGCGCCGCCCAACCGCGCACGCCGGCACGCGTGATCGACGGGGTCGGGAGGGTCGGTGTCGTGGTCATGCTGTAACTGTACCGTCTGGACGGTACAGTCGCAAAGCGGTCCCGCTACCATGGAGGCATGCCGTCCGCGCCAGCGTCCCCCTCCCCCGCATCGCCCGGCGCCGCGTCGCCCGCGCCTGGAGCGTCCGGCGGAGGCGTCGCGTCGACGGGGGCGCCGGCGGCTCCGGTCTCCGCGCGCGACCGCGTGCTCGACGCCTTCGAGGAGCTGCTCGCCGAGCAGAGCGAGCGCGCCGCGACCCTCGACGCCGTCGCCGCCCGCGCCGGCGTCTCGAAGGGCGGGCTGCTCTATCACTTCGCGTCGAAGGAGGCGCTGGCCGCCGGCGTGCTCGACCGCTTCGCGGCCCTCATCGACGACGACCTCGCCGCCATGCGGGCGGCCCCCGACGGCCCGGTGGACTACTTCCTCCGGACGTCGATCCCCACCGACTCCCGCTTCGAGCGCGCGATCGTCGCGATCGCCCGGCTGGCGCAGGCGGCCGACCCGCGGGCGCGCGACGCCCTCGCGAGCGCGCAGCGGCGCTGGCTGGAGGTGCTGCAGGAGGCGGTAGGCGACCCGCTGGTGGCGCGCACGATCATGCTGATCGGCGACGGGATGTACTACAACACCGCCCTGCTTCCCGCGGCCAACAACGTGCTCAGGGACGAGACGGACATCGACGATCTGGTCGCTCTGATCCGCCGGTTCGCCGGGGACGCGTAAACCGGACGCGCGCGTAAACCGGACGCGCGCGTAAACCGGACGTGCGCGTAAACCGGACGCGCGCGTAAACCGGACGCGCGCGTAAACCGGACGCGCGCGTAAACCGGACGCGCGCGTAAACCGGACGCGCGCGTAAACCGCACACGCGCACACCGGACCTAGCGTCGGAGAAAGCGCCGCAGATCTCCGACGGAACGCGGTCCGGATGGAGTTCCGGCGCGATCGGGCGCCGATCTCCGACCGTGGGAGGCCGATCTCCGACCGTGGGAGGCCGATCTCCGGCGGTGGCCGCCGGAGACCCGCCCGGCGGCCGTCAGGACTCGGTGATGTCGATCTCCTGCATGAGGTCGGCGTCGATCGCGAGCCGCACCTTCTCGAGCAGGCCGTCCGGCACGCGCGAGTCGACGGTGAGCACGCTGAGCGCCTTGCCTCCGGCCGAGGTCCGGGCGACCTGCATGCCCGCGATGTTGATCTCCGCCTCGCCGAACTCGCGGCCGTAGACCGCGACGATGCCGGGACGGTCGTCGTAGACCATGACGACGAGGTGCTCGGCGACCGGCACCTCCACGTCGTAGCCGTTGATCCCGACGATCTTCTCGATCTGCTTCGGGCCAGTCAGCGTGCCGGACACGGCGATCTGCGAACCGTCGCTCAGGGCGCCGCGCAGGGTGATCAGATTGCGGTACTCCTCGCTCACCGAGTCGGTGATGAGGCGGACCTCGATGCCGCGCTGGTCGGCGAGCAGGGGCGCGTTCACGTACGACACGGTCTCGCTGACGATGTTGGTGAAGATGCCCTTCAGCGCCGCGAGCTTCAGCACGCTGACGTCGTAGTCGGCGAGCTCGCCGCGCACCTCGACGTCGACGCTCGTCACGGGGCTGCTCGCGAGCCCGGAGAACACCTGGCCCAGCTTCTCGACGAGCGGGATGCCGGGGCGCACGTACGGGTCGATGACGCCGCCGGCGACGTTCACCGCGTCGGGCACCAGCTCGCCCGACAGCGCAAGCCGCACCGAGCGCGCGACCGAGACGCCCGCCTTCTCCTGCGCCTCGTCGGTGGATGCGCCCAGGTGCGGCGTCACCACGACGTTCTCGAGCGCGAGCAGCGGGGAGTCCTGCGGCGGCTCCGAGACGAAGACGTCGAGCCCGGCGCCCGCGATCGTGCCGGTGGTCAGGGCGCGGTAAAGCGCATCCTCGTCGATCAGGCCGCCGCGGGCCACGTTGACGATGAACGCCGTCTTCTTCATCAGGGCCAGCTGGTCGTCGGAGATCATGCCGGTGGTCTCCGGCGTCTTCGGCATGTGGATGGTGATGAAGTCGGACTGCGCCAGCAGCTCGTCGAGCGTCACCAGCTGGACGCCCAGCTGCTGGGCCCGCGCGCTCGTGACGTACGGGTCGTACGCGATGACGTTGGTCCCGAACGACTGCAGGCGCGCGGTGATCAGAGCACCGATGCGGCCGAGGCCGATGATGCCGATGGTCTTCTCGTACAGCTCGACGCCGGTGTACTTCGACCGCTTCCACTGTCCCTGCGCGAGCGCGTTGTGCGCGGCGGGGATGTGGCGGGCGAGGCTCAGGATGTGGCCGACCGTGAGCTCGGCGGCCGAGATGATGTTCGACGTCGGCGCGTTGACGACCATGACGCCGGCGTTGGTCGCCGTCTTGATGTCGACGTTGTCGAGCCCGACGCCGGCGCGGGCGATGACCTTGAGGACCGGTGCGGCGGCGATGACCTCGGCGTCCACCTTGGTCGCGGAGCGCACCAGGATGGCGTCGGCGTCGGCGACCGCCGCGAGCAGCGCCGGCCGATCGGTCCCGTCCACCGAGCGGATCTCGAAGTCGGGCCCCAGGGCGTCGACGGTGGCGGGCGAGAGTTCTTCGGCGATCAGGACGACCGGCTTTGTCACGTGGCAGTTCCTTACAGAGGGCGAGGGCTGGCTTGGGAGGACGGCGCCACGGTCGGTGGGGCGCGGAACGGCTTAACTCTAGCGGGCGGCCACCGCCCCCTTTCGCCGCGTTACGCCACCTGTGGACAACCACAGGAGAGGATGGCACGGTGACACTTCTCGAGATCGCACAGCTCATCGTCCGCATCCTTCTCGCGGTGGTGTTCGTCGCGATGGGGACGCTGCACTTCGTTCCGGGCCCGGCGCGCGGCATGGCGGCGATGGTGCCGCCGGCCCTGCGCGTGGTCCGGCCGGGCATCCTGGTCGCGATCACCGGTGTCTGCGAGATCCTGGGCGGGATCGGCCTCCTGATCCCGGCCACCCGGGTGCCCGCCGCGATCTGCCTGGCCGTCTTCCTCATCGCCGTGTTCCCGGCCAACGCCTACGCCGCGGGCAAGACGGAGCGGTTCGGCGTCTTCGCGACGCCGCTCGTCCCGCGGCTGGTCCTGCAGATCGTGCTGATCGCCCTCTGCGTGTTCTGCGCGCTGTAGCGGCCGGGGGGGGCTACCCCCGCGCCGCGGCCTCCACGGCCGCGCGGACGATCCGGGCGTCCGTGATGTCATAGGTCGCCGCGCCCCCGCCCGGGCCGCTCGGCGAACCCTGCACGCCGTCGCGCGCGGAGAGGTGCACCGCATCCACCCCGGTCGCCGCGATCGCGGGGATGTCGTCGACGCGCACTCCCCCTCCCGCCATGACCTGCACCCGGCCGCCGACGCGATCCGCCAGCTGACGCAGCACAGGGACGCCGTCGATGCTCCGCTCTGCGCCTCCGGAGGTGAGGATGCGCGTCACGCCGAGTCCGGCCAGCTGCTCGGCCGCCGCGAGCGGGTCGGGCGACACGTCGATCGCCCGGTGGAACGTCACGGCGAGCGGACCGGCGGCGGTGCGGATCGCGGCGACGGCTTCCGCGTCCACGGCGCCACTGTCGTCGAGGGCGCCGACGACGACCCCCGCCGCGCCCGCGTCGCGGGCGAAGCGCACGTCGGCGATGGTCAGCGCCAGCTCGTCGGCGTCGTAGACGAACCCGCCGCCGCGCGGGCGGATGAGGACGTGGACGAACCCGTCGCGGCCGCCCGCGCGCGCTTCGGCGACCGCGCCGGTGATGAGCGCGGCGGACGGGGTGAGACCGCCCATCCCGAGCGCGCTGCACAGTTCGACGCGGTCGGCGCCCTCCGCCAGGGCCACGCGCACGCCGGCGATGTCCTGGACGGCGATCTCGACGGCGATGCCCATGTGGCTCCTGACGCAGAAGGGTGCCGCACGCGTCGCGTGCGGCACCCTGAGACTACTGCGGTGCGGTTACGAGGCGCGGGCCGCGATCAGCGCGCGACCTCGCCGTCGACGTAGTCGTCGTCGTTCGACGCGTTCCAGGCGAAGAGCTTGCGCAGCTCGCGGCCGGTGGCCTCGATGGGGTGCTGCTCGCCCTTCTTGCGGAGGGCCAGGAACTCCGGGGCGCCGGCGTCCTGGTCGGCGATGAAGCGCTTGGCGAAGGTGCCGTCCTGGATGTCGGAGAGCACCGCCTTCATGTTCTCCTTCACGTGCGGGTCGATGACGCGCGGTCCGGAGACGTAGTCGCCGTACTCGGCCGTGTCGGAGACGCTCCAGCGCTGCTTGGCGATGCCGCCCTCCCACATCAGGTCGACGATGAGCTTGAGCTCGTGCAGCACCTCGAAGTAGGCGACCTGCGGCTGGTAGCCGGCCTCGGTCAGGGTCTCGAAGCCGTACTGGACGAGCTGCGAGACGCCGCCGCAGAGCACGGCCTGCTCGCCGAAGAGGTCGGTCTCGGTCTCCTCGGTGAAGGTCGTCTTGATGCCGCCGGCGCGGAGGCCGCCGATCGCCTTCGCGTACGAGAGCACGAGCGGCCAGGCGTTGCCCGACGCGTCCTTCTCGACGGCGACGATGACGGGGACGCCACGGCCGGCCTCGTACTCGCGGCGCACCGTGTGGCCGGGGCCCTTCGGTGCGACCATGATCACGTCGACGCCCTCCGGCGCCTCGATGTAGCCGAAGCGGATGTTGAATCCGTGGCCGAAGACGAGGGCGTTGCCCTCCTGCAGGTTGTCCTTGATGTCGTCGGCGTACAGGTGACGCTGCACCTGATCCGGCGCGAGGATGACGATGACGTCGGCCCAGGCCGCCGCGTCGGAGGCGCTGAGGACGCGGAAGCCCGCCTCCTCGGCCTTCGGCTTCGACTTCGAGCCCTCCTTGAGGCCGATGACGACCTCGACGCCCGAGTCGCGGAGGTTCTGCGCGTGCGCGTGGCCCTGCGAGCCGTAACCGATGACGGCGACCTTCTTGCCCTGGATGATCGAGAGGTCCGCGTCGTTGTCGTAGTAGATCTCAGCCACTGCTGCTTCTCCTTGCTGGTTGGGTCGTGTGTGAAGTCGTGTGTGAATTGGTCGGTCCGCCGAGCGGCGGGCTCAGTTCCGGAAGACGCGCTCGGTGATGGACTTGCCGCCGCGGCCGATCGCGAGCAGGCCCGACTGGGCCATCTCCTTGATGCCGTACGGCTCGAGCACCTTGAGCAGCGCCTGGGTCTTCCCGCTGTCGCCGGTGACCTCGATCACCAGCGCATCCGTCGCGACATCGACCACGCGGGCGCGGAAGAGGTTGACGGCCTCGAGCACCTGGGAACGCGTGGAGTTGTCCACCCGCACCTTGATGAGCAGGTGCTCGCGCTGAACGGACTGCGCGGGGTCGAGCTCGACGATCTTGATGACGTTGATCAGCTTGTTGAGCTGCTTGGTCACCTGCTCGAGCGGGAGGTCTTCGACGTCGACGACGACCGTGATGCGCGACAGCCCGTCGACCTCGCTGGTCCCCACCGCGAGCGAGTGGATGTTGAACCCGCGACGGGCGAACAGCCCCGCCACGCGGGTCAGCAGACCCGGCTTGTCCTCCACGAGGAGGCTCAGAACGTGCGTGCTCATGGTCACTCCCCTCCGAACGACGGGCTGTGGTCGCGGGCGTACTGGACGTAGCTGTTGCTGACGCCCTGCGGGACCATCGGCCACACCATGGCGTCGGCGCTGACGACGAAGTCGATCACCACCGGGCGGTCGTTGGTCTCCAGCGCCAGCTTGATGGCGGCGTCGACCTCCTCCTCCTTCGTGACGCGGATGCCGAGGGCGCCGTACGCCTCCGCCAGCTTCACGAAGTCGGGGACGCGCACGGTGTCGTGGCCCGTGTTGAGGTCGGTGTTGGAGTAGCGGCCGTCGTAGAAGAGCGTCTGCCACTGCCGCACCATCCCGAGCGACGAGTTGTTGATGATCGCGACCTTGATCGGGATGTCGTTGATCGTGCAGGTGGCGAGCTCCTGATTGGTCATCTGGAAGCAGCCGTCGCCGTCGATCGCCCACACCACGCGGTCGGGCTGGGCGACCTTCGCGCCCATCGCCGCCGGCACCGAGTAGCCCATGGTCCCGGCGCCGCCGGAGTTGAGCCACGAGTTGGGCCGCTCGTACTTGATGAACTGCGCGGCCCACATCTGGTGCTGGCCGACGCCCGCCGTGTAGACGCCCTCCGGGCCGGTGAGCTCACCGATCCGCTGGATGACGTACTGCGGAGCGAGCAGCCCGTCGGTCGTCGGCGTGTACCCGAGCGGGAACTCCTCGCGGAGCCCGTTCAGGTAGGTCCACCACTCGATGAGGTCGGGCGCCGCCGAGCGGGTCGCGTCCTGGAACGCGGCGGTCAGATCGACGATGACGTCCTTGGCATCGCCGACGATGGGGACGTCGGCGACACGGATCTTGGAGATCTCGGCAGGGTCGACGTCGACGTGCACGATCTTCGCGTTTGGCGCGAACAGCGAGGTGTTGCCGGTGACCCGGTCGTCGAACCGCGCACCGAGCGAGATGATGAGGTCCGACTCCTGCAGCGCGAGCACCGCGGGCACCGTGCCGTGCATGCCGGGCATGCCGAGGTGCTGCTTGTGCGTGTCCGGGAAGGCGCCGCGCGCGGTCAGCGTGGTGACGACCGGCGCGCCGGTCGCCTCGGCGAGCTCGAACAGCTCCTGCGACGCGCGGGCGCGGATCACTCCGCCGCCCACGTAGAGCACGGGCTTCTTGGCCTCGGCGAGCAGCTGGGCCGCTGCCAGGACCTGCTTGCCGTGGGCCTTGGTGATCGGCCGGTAGCCCGGCAGATCGACCTTCGGGGGCCACACGAACGGAGCGGTGTTCTGCTGCGCGTCCTTGGTGATGTCGACGAGGACGGGACCGGGACGACCAGTGCCGGCGATGTGGTACGCCGCCGCGATCGTCGAGGGGATGTCCTCGACGTCCTTCACCAGGAAGGAGTGCTTGGTGATCGGCATCGTGATGCCCACGATGTCGGCCTCCTGGAACGCGTCCGTGCCCATCAGGGTGGAGAACACCTGGCCGGTGATGAACACCACGGGGACGGAGTCCATGTGCGCGTCCATGATCGCCGTGACGAGATTGGTGGCGCCGGGGCCGGAGGTCGCCATGGCGACCCCGACCTTGTTGGACGCCACCGCGTAGCCCTCGGCGGCGTGACCGCCGCCCTGCTCGTGACGGACGAGGACGTGACGGATCCGGGTGGAGTCCATAATCGCGTCGTAGATGGGGAGGATGGCACCCCCGGGGAGCCCGAAGGCGTCGGTGACGCCGAGGAGCTCGAGGGTGCGGACGACCGACTGGGAGCCGGTCAGGATCTCGGGCGACGCCTTGCCCGGCGTCGCGGACGGCAACACACTGCTGGGGGTTGCATCCGTGGACATGCCTGTCATCAGTCCTTACATACTGCGGTGGTCGGTGGTGGTGCGAACGGCCCCTACCCGGTGACGGCTCCTTCAGCTGCGGAGCGCACGAGCTTGGAGAACTTCGCGAGAACGCCACGGGTATAGCGCGGGGGAAGAGGCGCCCAGCCTTCACGGCGGGCGGTCAGCTCAGACTCGTCGACAAGTAGGTCGAGGGAGCGAGCCGCGATATCGACCCGTATCAGATCACCATCGCGCACGAAGGCGATGGGACCTGCGTCCACCGCTTCGGGTGCTATGTGGCCGATGCACAGGCCGGTTGTGCCGCCTGAGAATCGTCCGTCCGTCAATAGTAGTACATCCTTGCCGAGGCCTGCGCCCTTGATGGCGGCGGTGATGGCGAGCATCTCGCGCATGCCCGGTCCGCCCTTCGGGCCCTCGTAGCGGATGATCACGACGTCGCCTGCCTTGATGGTGCCCTCGGTGAGCGCGTCCATCGCGGCGCGCTCGCGCTCGAAGACCCGCGCGGGGCCCTCGAACACCTCGGCGTCGAAGCCGGCCGTCTTGACGACAGCGCCCTCGGGCGCGAGCGAGCCCTTGAGGATCGTGATGCCGCCCGTCGGGTGGATGGGGTTGTCGAGCGAGCGCATGACCTCGCCGTCCGGGGCGGGCGGGTTGATCTCGGCGAGGTTCTCGGCGACGGTCTTGCCCGTCACCGTGAGGCAGTCGCCGTGCAGGAGACCCGCATCGAGCAGGGCCTTCATGACGACGGGGACGCCGCCGTGGCGGTCGACGTCGTTCATCACGTACTTGCCGAAGGGCTTCAGGTCGCCGATATGCGGGACCTTGTCGCCGATGCGGTTGAAGTCGTCGATGGTGAGGTCGACCTCGGCCTCGTGCGCGATCGCGAGGAGGTGGAGCACGACGTTGGTCGAGCCGCCGAACGCCATGGCGACGGCGATGGCGTTCTCGAACGCCTCCTTCGTCAGGATGTCGCGCGCGGTGATGCCCTTCTTGAGCAGGTTCACGACGGCCTCGCCGGAGCGGTGCGCGTAGTAGTCGCGGCGACGGTCGGCCGACGGCGGCGCGGCGGAGCCCGGAAGGCTCATTCCGAGCGCCTCGGCGACGGAGGCCATGGTGTTGGCCGTGTACATGCCGCCGCAGGCGCCCTCGCCCGGGGCGATGGCGCACTCGATGCGCTTGAGGTCTTCTTCGCTCATCTTGCCGGCCTTGCACGCGCCGACCGCCTCGAAGGAGTCGATGATCGTGACGTCCTTCTCCGTGCCGTCGGAGAGCTTCACCCAGCCGGGGGCGATGGAGCCCGCGTAGAGGAAGACAGCGGAGAGGTCGAGGCGGGCCGCCGCCATCAGCATGCCGGGGAGCGACTTGTCGCATCCCGCCAGCAGGACGGTGCCGTCGAGGCGCTCGGCCATCATGACGGTCTCGACCGAGTCGGCGATGACCTCGCGCGACACGAGCGAGAAGTGCATGCCCTCATGGCCCATCGAGATGCCGTCGGAGACGGAGATGGTGCCGAACTGGAGCGGGTACCCGCCGCCCGCGTGCACGCCTTCCTTGGCGCCCTGCGCGAGGCGGTCGAGCGAGAGGTTGCATGGCGTGATCTCGTTCCACGAGCTGGCGATGCCGATCTGCGGCTTCTCCCAGTCTTCGTCTCCCATGCCGACGGCGCGGAGCATCCCGCGGCTAGTGGTGGCTTCGATCCCGTCCGTGACGACGCGCGAACGCGGCTTCCAATCGACTTCTGGCATGGAACAACTCTAGGACGTCTCGAATGCCGCTCCGACCATGCGTCGGCGACCGGTGGACAACCCGATCTGGCGTCAGTCTGTTGACGACTTCAGGTGCGCCTCACGCGCCTGCGCCAGCAGGCCGAGCAGGGTGGCGATCGCGCGCTCGTCGGCGACGCGGTACTGCGCGGCCGTCTCCCCCGCGCCCACCTTGATCCCGACGTCGCCGCGCTCGGGGTGCAGCACAGCGAAGCCGTCCTCGTCGGTGACGTCGTCGCCGGCGAAGAGCACGGCGGTCGCGTGCGTGTACTCGCGGAGGCGCTCGACGCCGTCGCCCTTGTCCGCGCCGCGGATGGAGAACTCGATGATGTCCTTGCCGTCACGGATGGTCAGCTCGTCGCTCACCGCCGCGGCGGCCTCGCGGGCGCGGGCGACGACCTCCGGTCCGCGTCCGGCCGACACCCGGCGATAGTGCACCCCGAACCCGACCGGCTTCGTCTCCAGCTTGGTGTCCGGGATGTCGTCGACCAGCGCCTGCAGCGCCGCGCCGAGCCGAGCCAGGGTGTCCTGCTCCCGGGCGTCGAGATCGAGGCTGACGCCGTCGCGGCCGAAACGGATCTCGACGCCGTGCGAGCCGACCAGCAGGGCGTCCTCGTCGGCCTCCGTCACGGTCTCGAGGCTCGACAGCGGCCGTCCGGAGACGTAGGCGACCCACGTGTCCGGCAGGTGCTCGAGCCGGTCGAGCGCTGCTTTCGACTCGGGCAGCGCGCGGGCGCCGCGCGGCACGTCGACGAACGGCGCGAGCGTGCCGTCGAAGTCGAGGGCGAGCAGCAGCCGATCCGTCCGCGCCAGCTCCTGGAGCGCAGAAGCGAGGGCGATGGCGGAGGCGGGCGGGCGGTGCGAGGCGGTGTCGGTCATGGGTCTTTCTGCGGGAGGGTGGGGTGGATGCGGCTCAGCGCCGGTTGACCGGCGGGTTCTGCAGCGGGTGGTCCCCGTGCGCGCTGCGGGTCAGCGCGTCGAGGAAGGACGCCGACCAGCGGGCGACGTCGTTCGTGAGCACCTTCTTGCGCAGCGCGCGCATCCGCCGTGTGCGGTCGCGGCGCGGCATGGCGAGCGCCTGCAGGACGGTCTCCTTGAGCCCCTCGATGTCGTGCGGGTTGATCAGGAGGGCCTGCCGCAGCTCGTCGGAGGCGCCCGCGAACTCGCTGAGCACGAGAACGCCGTCCTCGTCCACGCGCGTTGCGACGTACTCCTTGGCCACCAGGTTCATGCCGTCGCGCAGTGCGGTGACGAGCATCACGTCGGCGGCGAGGTACAGCGCCACCATCTCCTCGCGCGGGTACCCGTGGTGGAGGTACGCGATGGCCGTGTGGCCCAGCGTCGAGTAGTCGCCGTTGATGCGGCCGACGGTCAGCTCGATCTCGTCGCGCAGCTGACGGTAGGTCTCGACGCGCTCACGGCTGGGGCTGGCGACCTGGACCAGCGTGACGTCCTCCGCGTTCAGCCTGCCCTCTTCGAGCAGCTCGCCGAACGCCTTCAGCCGGTGACCGATCCCCTTGGTGTAGTCGAGACGGTCGACGCCGAGCATGATCTTCTCGGGGTTGCCGAGCTCCTCGCGGATCTCGCGTGCCCTGGCCTGGATCTCCGGCCGCCTGGCGAGCTCCTGGTACTGGTCGGCGTCGATCGAGATCGGGAACGCGCGGGCCAGCACCGTGCGCACCAGTCCACCTCGGCGGTCGGTGGTGACGTGGCGGTGCGATCCGGCCTCGGGGTCGTCGGCGTCGATCGGCACCTCGATGATGGGGCCGCGGGTCTCGAAGCCCTTCAGCCGCCGGACCGCACGCGAGAAGTTGCCGGCGTCGGCGACGCGCTGGAAGCCGATCACGTCCGCGCCGAGCAGGCCGTCGATGATCTGGCGGCGCCACGGCAGCTGAGAGTAGATGCCGTACGGCGGGAACGGGATGTGGTTGAAGAACCCGATCACCAGGTCCGGCCGTAGCTCCCGCAGCATCGCGGGGACCAGCTGCAGCTGGTAGTCGTGCACCCAGACGACGGCGCCGGGGGCGGAGACCGAGGCGGCCGCCTGCGCGAACCGGCGGTTGACCTTCACGTAGCTCTCCCACCACTCGCGGTGGTAGCTCGGCTGGGCGATGACGTCGTGGTACAGCGGCCACAGGGTGTCGTTGGAGAAGCCCTCGTAGTACTCCTGCAGCTCCTGGTCGGAGAGCGGGACGGGCAGGATGTTGATGCCGCCGGCCTCGAAGGGCTCGATCTCCTCGCCCGCGACGCCGGCCCAGCCGATCCAGACGCCGTCCTGCGAGCGCATCACCGGCTCGAGCGCCGCGACCAGGCCGCCGGGCGATGGCCGCCAGTCGGCGTTCCCGCTCTCGTCGACCACGCGGTCGACGGGCAGTCGGTTGGACACGATGACCAGGTCGTACGTGTCGTCGTTCGTGGTGGTGCTCGCGGTGGTCGTCGTCGATTCAGGCGTCGCGGTGATGGTGGGTCAACTCCCTCGAGGGGTCGGGATGTGGCACCTGCCAGGGTACCAGCGTCCTCCGAGCCCGCTCAGGGGCGGTCCGCCTAGTGCGCCTGGCCCAGCAGCTGGATGAGCCGGCTCGCGTACTCCGCGTAGCCCGCGGCGGTCGGGTGGAACACGTCGGGACCGGTCGTGTTGAGCCACGGCTTCCTGTCGCCGATCGCGTGCCCGGCGAAGTCGACCGGCAGATATGTCATCGCCTTGCCGTCGGCCCGCTGCTGGTCGACCGCCTGGCGGATCACCTCGTTGAGGCCGAGGGTGGCTGCGTTGATCGCGGCGGCGGTGCCGAAGTCGGGGGCGTTCGGGTCGGACGCGTCGTAGAGGAGGGTGTAGCCGGTGACGACGATGCGCGCGTTGGGGGCGGACTGCGCGATGGCGCTGTAGACCGTGTCGAGGCGGTCGGGCAGGACGTTCAGCAGGGAGAGCGCTGCCGTGACCTCGTTGCGGCAGGCGGCGGCCTTCCCCGCTGCGCAGTCCCCCGCGATCGCGGCGACGCCGAGGTCGTTGCCGCCGATGCTCACGGTGACGAGGTCGGTGCGGTCGTCCAGCGCGCTGAGCTGGTGCTTGAGGAGGTCGGAGGTGGTGGCTCCGGCGCAGGCGGCGTTCACGACGAGGTCCACGCCGGACTCGCGGGCGAACACCGCGGGGTAATTCGAGGGGCTCACTCGGCACTTGCCCTTCTCGTCGCCGCCGCCCATGCCCGCGGCGAACGAGTCGCCGAGGGCGACGTACCGGGTGGACGGGGTGAGCGGCTCCTTCGGGAAGGGGTCGGGCGTCGCGGTGGGCGTCGGCACCGCCGAGGACACCGCCCGCGGCGGCTCGGCACTCGTCGGCGCCGAGGAGCACGCCGTCAGCACGGTCAGGACGCCTGCCGCGGCGACCAGGGCGACGGCGCGGAGCGCACGCGAGGAGCGCGGCGCGCGGCGGGGCGCGCTGGAGGTCCGGGGTGCTTCGGGTCGCATCCCATCGAGGGTAGTCGCCGACGCTTGGCGAACGCTCAGACGCGCTCCGTCAGTGCAAGCAGGATCGCCGGCACCGACTCCGACAGCCGCTCGGTGAACGTCCGCTCGTCGCCCGCGAGCACGGCGCGGGCCTCGCCGCTCGCGCACAGCTCGGCGATCACGCGCACGGCCTCCTCCGGGTCGATGGTGAAGCGTCTCCTGGCGCTGTCGAGCGCGGCGACGACGATCTCGGTGAGGTCGGAGAAGAACTCGTCGTGGTAGCGGAGGTAGTCGGCCGCGATCGTGTGGTCCCGCAGCGCCATGAGCTGGAACTCGGCCTGCACGAGCCACCAGCGCCGGTCGTCGGACTGCAGCTCGAGGATGTGCGTGATGGTCTGCAGCACATCGTCGTCGTCGAGACCCGCCCCGTCCGGGCCGACGAGCGGGGCGAGGAACTGCGCGACGCCGGTGTTGAGCTGTTCCAGCCGCATCGTCTTCTCGCGCTCCATGAGAGCGAAGAACAGCTCCTCCTTGCTGGAGAAGTTGGAGTAGAACGCGCCGCGCGTGAAACCGGCGGCCTCCGCGATCGTCTCGACGCTGGCGGCGCGGACGCCCTGCTCCGCGAACACATCGAACGCCGCGTCGAGCAGGCGGGCGCGGGTGCGCTGCCGCCGCGCGGACTCGGCCGGGATGTCCTCGGCGACCCCGCTGGCTGCGCCATCACTGAGAGTCGTGCTGTCCAAGCTGAAACCTTCCTGAAGGGAGCTGTCGATACAGGAGTGTATCCGATACGGTCGTGTACGGATACAAAGGTGTATCGAACCCCCTCACCCTTTTCGGTACTCATCCACTGGAGAACGCGTGTCCTCGCTCCTGTATTCGGTCGGCCGCTGGGCCTACCGCGCCCGTACCCTCGTCGTCATCGTCTGGATCGGCCTGCTGGCCCTCCTCGGCGGCGGCGCTCTGCTGTTCAACCAGGGCACGGACAACAGCTTCAGCATCCCGGGCACCGAGTCCCAGGAGGCGCTCGACACGCTGAGCCGCACCTTCCCGCAGGTGAGCGGGACGACCGCGCAGATCGTCGTCGTGGCCCCTGACGGGCAGACCGTCGACGACAGCGACATCCGGCAGCCGATCGAGGACACGGTCGACCACCTGAAGGATGTGAACGGCGTCTCCGGCGTCAGCTCCCCCTATTCCACCCAGGTCAAGAACCTGATCTCGGACGACCGGTCCGCCGCGATCATCACGGTCCAGCTCAAGGGACAGATGACCACGGTCACCGCCGAGACCAAGACGGCGATCACCGACGCCGGCGCCGAACTGAAGAAAGAACTGCCCGACGGCGCGAAATCGGCGGTCGGCGGTCAGCTGTTCTCGCAGAACCTGCCCACCCTCTCCGTCATCGAGCTCATCGGCGTGCTCATCGCGCTCGTCGTGCTCATCCTGACGTTCGGGTCGTTCCTGGCGGCCGGGATGCCTCTGCTCACCGCGATCCTGGGCGTCGCCATCTCGATGTGCCTGATCTTCATCGCGACGCTGTTCGGCTCCATCTCGTCGACGACGCCGATGCTCGCCCTGATGCTCGGGCTCGCTGTCGGCATCGACTACTCGCTGTTCATCATCTCCCGGCACCAGGCACAGCTGAAGTCGGGGGTTCCTCCGGAGGAGTCCGCCGCGCGCTCGGTCGCGACGGCCGGGTCGGCGGTGCTGTTCGCCGGCATTACCGTCATCATCGCGCTGGCCGGACTCGCCGTCGCGAACATCCCCTTCCTGACCACGATGGGCATCGCCGCCTCCGTCGGCGTCGCGGTCGCGGTGCTGGTGGCCCTCACCATGACGCCCGCCCTGCTCGGCTTCGCCGGGGCACGGCTGACCCCTGGTCGCCGCGCGGCGGCCCGTGCGGCGAAGCGGCGGGCGAAGGCGAGCACCGCCGAGTCCGCGGGCGCCGACTTCACGGGCGCCGACGACGTGCCTGCCACGGCCGACTCCCCCCAGCCGGCGGATGCATCCGCCCCGTCGTTCGCACACGCCGCGAAGGCCGACATCCCGCCCGGGTTCTTCCGCGGCTGGGTGCGCGCCGTCATCCGCTTCCCGATCGTGACCGTCGTCGCCGTCATCGTGGCGCTCGGGATCGCCGCGCTGCCCGCCCTGCAGCTGCGGCTCGCCCTGCCGGACGCCGGCTCGCAGCCCCAGGGCGCCCCGGCGCGGGTGGCCTACGACCTCGTCTCCGAGCACTTCGGCCCCGGGTACAACGGTCCCCTCATCGTGACGGGATCGATCATCTCCAGCACCGATCCTGTCGGTCTCATGACGAAGATCGGGAACGAGATCGCCGACCTCCCCGGGGTCGCCTCCGTGCCGCTCGCCACCCCTAACGCGACCGCCGACACCGGCATCGTCCAGGTCGTCCCGACCACCGGTCCCGACGACCAGAAGACGGCCGACCTGGTGGCCGAGATCCGGGCGAAGCACCAGCACTTCCTCGACGAGTACGGGGTGGACCTGAAGGTCACCGGCAACACGGCGGCCCAGATCGACGTCTCGTCGCGCCTGGCCGGCGCGCTGCTCCCCTTCGGCATCCTCGTCGTCGGGCTCTCGCTCATCCTTCTCACGATGGTGTTCCGCTCGATCGCCGTGCCGATCAAGGCCGCCCTCGGCTACCTGCTCTCGGTGGGCGCCGCGTTCGGCGCGGTCACCGTCGTGTTCGAGTGGGGCTGGCTGGCCGACGCCCTGCACGTCGACAAGACCGGGCCGATCATCTCGTTCATGCCGATCATCCTGATGGGCGTGCTGTTCGGCCTCGCGATGGACTACGAGGTGTTCCTGGTCAGCCGCATCCGCGAGGACTACGTGCACGGCGGGGACGCCCGGCGCGCCATCCAGAGCGGGTTCGTGAGCTCGGCCAAGGTCGTCACGGCGGCCGCGATCATCATGATCTCGGTCTTCGCCGCCTTCGTCCCCGAGGGCGACACCTCCATCAAGCCCATCGCGCTCGGACTCGCCGTCGGCGTCTTCGTCGACGCGTTCATCGTCCGCATGACGCTCGTCCCGGCAGTGCTCCAGCTGCTCGGCGACAAGGCCTGGTGGATGCCGCGCTGGCTCGACCGCATCCTGCCCTCCTTCGACGTGGAGGGCGACGGCCTGCAGAAGGAGCTGGAGCTCGCGAACTGGCCGGAGGGCGGCGAGAACCTGGTCGCCGCGGCCGACGGGCTCTCCGTCAGCACCCGCAAGAGGCGGCTGGTCGGCGACGTGTCGTTCCGTCTCGCCGACGGCGAGGTGCTCGTCGTGCACGGCGGCGACCGCACGGCGGCCGTCGCGCTCCTGATGGCGGTCACCGGACGGACGCCCGTCGACGGCGGAACCGTCAAGGTCGCCGGCCTGGTGCTCCCGGTGCGGGGCGCCGCGGTCCGCTCGCGCACCGCCATCGTCCGGCTGGATGCGGCCGAGACGCCGGTGGAGGACATCCGGCACGCGCTCGCCGGCCGTCCGCAGCTGCTCGCCCTCGACGCCGTCGACGCGGTGACCGACCCGGTCGAGCGCCGCCGCATCCGCGCCGAGCTGACCGCCGCCCTGAGCCGCGCCCGGGTGGAGGAGCGCCCGTTCGCGCTCGTCGTGAGCTGCGTCGAGCCCGCCGGCCTCGACGACCTGCTTCCGGAGAGCGCTGAGCCGACCTCCGTCGATCTCTCCGCCGACGCCGCCCCGGGCGTCGCGACCCCCGACCTCACCGACCCCGACCGCGCCGAGCACGGCGCCCACCTCGAGAAGGCGAACGCCCGATGACCACCCCCTCCTCCCGCCTCCGTCGGCCGCGCTCACTGTTCTCGCTCGAGCGCATGCGCTCCGACAAGCGCGTCACCTGGCTGACCGTCGTCGGCCTCCTGCTCGTGCCGATCACCATCGGCGGCCTGCTGGTCTGGGCGCTGTGGAACCCGACCGAGCGGCTGCACGATGTGAAGGCCGCCGTCGTGAACCTCGACCAGCCGGTGAAGATCAACGGGCAGACCGTGCCGCTCGGACGGCAGCTCTCGGCCGGGCTGCTCGACTCGAAGAACGACAACTTCACCTGGGTGCTGACGGACAAGAAGGATGCCGACAAGGGCATCAGCACCGGCGAGTACGTGTCGGTGGTCACCATCCCGGAGAACTTCTCGAAGGCGGCGACCTCGACCGCCGGCGCGGCCTCCGACGCCACGCAGGCCACCATCGACGTCCGCACCAGCCCCGACTCGAAGCTGGTCGACCCGGCGATCAGCCAGGCGGTGACGACGACGGCGACCTCCGTGCTCAACAAGCAGCTGACCTCCACCTACATCGAGAACGTCTACGTCGGCTTCAACACGCTCGGCGAGCAGCTCGGGAAGGCGGCGACCGGTGCCGACCAGCTCACCAGCGGTCTCACGCAGCTGGCGAGCGGGACGCACCAGCTCGCCGACGGGGCGGCGCAGCTGTCGACCGGGGGGACCTCCCTCGCCGACGGGATCTCGCAGCTGTCGGACGGCACGTCAGGGCTCGCCGACGGACTGAACACGCTCGCGTCCAACGGCGCCGCGGTCGACGGAGGGGCACAACAGCTCGCCGGGACGGCCGCCACCATGTCCTCCAGCCTCACCACGGCCACGAACGGGATCAATGCGGCGGTCGCGCAGAACTGCGCGCCGCCGGCGGACCCGGCCGTGGGCGCCCTGTGCGCCCAGCTGTCGGCTCAGCTGAAAGACCTCAATACAGCACAGGCCTATGGAGCCGGCCTCGCGACTGGTACGCAGACCTTCGCAGGCCAGCTCGGGCAGTACACCGGCGGCGTCGCCCAGTCGGCCGCCGGCGCGCAGAAGCTCGCATCGGGCGCCTCCCAGTCGGCGGACGGCGCACAGCAGTTCGCGACCGCGGTGACGCAGCTGAGCGACGGCATCCCCGCGCTCGCCTCCGGCGCCGACCAGTCGGCCTCCGGCGCCGCCTCGCTCGCGTCCGGCCTGCACAGCGCGGTCGCGCAGCTCCCGAGCTACGACAGCGGAGAACGCACCAGCCTCGCGAAGGTCGCCGCCGAGCCGGTCACCCAGAAGGCCTCCGGCCAGACCGCGTTCGGCACCGCGAGCATCCCGCTGTTCGCGTCCGTCGCCCTGTGGCTCGGCGCGCTCGCCACCTTCCTGGTGCTGCAGGCCCTCTCGCGCCGCGCCCTCCTCACCTCACGCGCAGCCGGGCTGATCGCCCTCGACGGGTTCCTTCCGGCCGCGGCGCTGGGAGTCGTACAGGGGGTGCTCGTCTCCGCGGTCCTCGCTCCGGCGCTCGCGCTCGATGCGGGCCACTGGTTCGGATTCACCGGGCTCGCCGCGGCGGCGGGCATCGCCTTCGCCGCGGTGAACCACGGCCTGGTCGCCCTCCTCGGCGGTGTCGGGCGGTTCCTCTCGATGCTGGTCGTGGTGGTGACTCTGGCCTCCGGGATCGTGTCGACCGCCCCCGGCTTCTTCGACGCCACGCTGCCCTGGCTGCCGACGGCACCGGTCATCACTGCGCTCCAGGGAGCGATCGACGGCTCGGCGGACGCCTGGCGCGGTCTCGGCGGACTGCTGCTCTGGGCTGCCTTCGGGTTCGCCCTCGCGCTGATCGCGGTGGCGCGCCGCCGGGTCGTGCGGGCCGCGCAGCTGCTCCCGGCCGAGTAGCGGCATCCGGGGGTCGCGACATGCCGTTCCGGGCGACGGATGACGGCGTGTCGCGCCCCACAGATGGCTAGACGGTCGGATGGCTAGACGGTCGCGGAGAGCGCAAGCGTCGCGAGCACGACGGTCACCGGCGCAACGATCAGCCCGAGGAGCATGTACCGGCTCCAGCGGATCTCCACATCGAACGACGTCAGCCGCTGGTGCCACAGCAGCGTGGCGAGCGACGCCCACGGCGTGATCAGCGGGCCGGCGTTGACGCCGATCAGCAGCGCAGCCAAGCGCGCCGGGCTGTCCGCCACCGGCTCCAGGGCGAGGTAGGCGGGCAGGTTGTCGATCGCGTTCGCGCCGACCAGGCCCGTCAGCGATAGCCGCAGCAGCGCGAGGGGCGACTCCCCCGTTCCCGAGACCGTCGCCATGAGAGTGGCGAGGCCGGCGGCGTGCAGCGCCTCGATGAACAGGAACAGGCCGGATGCCAGCAGCACCAGCTGCCACGGCACCAAGCCGAAGCGCAGCACGGAGCGGCGGCGCACCAGGAAGACGACGCCGAGAACGACGGCGGCGATGCTCGTGGGAAGCCACACCGGCAGGCCGGAGACGAGGAGCGGGACCAGCGCGACGACGACGGCGCCCGAGATCCAGAACAGCACGCGATCCTCGATGCCGTCCTCCTCGCCGGTCTCGTAGCGCACGAGCAGCGACTTCCGGGCGATCACGAAGACGACGACCATTGGCACGATCATCGCGACCAGAGCGGGCGCCAGCATCAGCGCGGCGAAGGCCGCGGGTGTGGGGTCGCCCATCGCGTGCTGGGCCAGCAGGTTGGTGAGGTTGGACACCGGGAGCAGCAGGGAGCCGGCGTTCGCCATCCACACGGTCGTCAGCGCGAACGGCAGCGGGTTCAGCCCGGCGTGCCGCGCCATCACGATGACAACCGGCGTGAGCAGGACGGCGGTGGTGTCGAGCGACAGGAAGATCGTGCTGAGCGCGGCCACCACCACGACCAGCAGCCACAGCACCCAGGCGCGACCGCGTCCCCAGCGTGCCGTCTGCTGCGCCAGGACGGTGAAGACACCGGCCTCGGCGGCCAGCTCGGTCACGACGGTGATGGCCACGACGAACAGCAGGATGGGCCACACGCGGTCCCACAGCTCGACGGCTTCGGGGACGGGCAGAAGCCCGGTGGCCACGGCGATACCGCCGAGCACGAGGAGCACGGCGCCCACGATTGCGGTGCGCATCCTCCTCCTCCCGGTCCCGACTTTGGAAGCGTACGCTACGGGGCGACCCTGAAAGGAACGGCATGCGCAAGTACCTCTTCAACGGAGCCGTGATCAGTGCGGCGATCGGCCTGTGGACCACCATCCAGTCGTCCAAGAACGGACCGCGCGACTGGCGCATCCCGCTGATGTGGATCAACGCCGCGATCTCGCTCACGCTGGCGATCGGAGCGGTGCTGCAGGAGTCCAAGGAGGCCTCCGAGCGCGAATCCACCCCCCTCGCGTCGCGAAAAGGGCGTTGACCCGCTGATTTCCGCCGAAATCCCCGGCGTGTTGCGCCGGGTCGCACCCGGGATGTCCAGGACACTTGTAGACGACGGTGAACCTGGAAGGGGTGCGCGATGTTTGGTCGGAGGCGACACGCTGCGGCAGTCCCGGCGGCCCCGGTACCTCAGCTGACGGACGCTCAGGTCCTCGAGCTCGTGCACACCAAGGTGGCCGAGCTCATCGGCGAGAAGGGCGAGTGGACCGTGGTCCGCCGCGCTCACGACGACACCGACACCATCTTCCACTCGATCCTCGCCCAGTCGGTCTCCGTCGGCATCGCGGCCGCGATCGCCGAGGCCCGCCGTCGGCTTGAGGCCGGCGAGAGCCTCACGGAGCCGCAGCACCTCGCCGCCGCCGTCGCGGACGGCCCGGTCACCAACGAGACGGTCGTCGTCACGGCCGAGCGCATTGATACCGCGCCTGCGCCCGCCGCCGAGGCGGACGTCGCCGTGGCGGCTGCACCGGCGGCGGAGCCCGCCGCGTTCGGCTGGGAGCCCGCCCCGATCACGCAGTGGACGGACCTCCGCAAGCCGGTCACCGGCGAATTCCCGGTCGTCTCGCACCGCTCCGCGGCCTGACACCGGGCATCGGCCGAGCCGACGCCGCACCGCAGCGTCAGCCGAGCGGCGCCCAGTCCTCCGGACCCTCTGAACCGGCCGGATACTCCTCCAGCGGGACGCGCCCGTCGTGCCAGGCGGCAAGCACCGGCTCGACGATGCGCCAGCACTCGACGGCCGTGTCCGCCCGGACCGAGAGCGTGGGATCCCCGTCGAGGATGCCCTCCAGCACCTCGCCGTAGGCCAGCAGCGCCCCCGGGCCGAAGTCCGCGGTCAGGCTCGCGCGCTCCAGCTCGTAGGGGTTGTCTGTCCCGTTGATGTTGATGTCGAACGCCATCGAGTCCGGCGCGAACATCAGCCGGAGCTGGGCAGGCTCCCTGGCCCCCGTCATCCCGGTCGGAACATGCTGGGCCGGCACGAACGTGATCACCATCTCGCGGCGGCGACCGCCGAGCGCCTTGCCGGAACGCAGCGTGAACGGCACGCCCTTCCACCGCCAGGTGTCGACCTGCAGCGTGACCTCGGCGAGGGTCTCCGTCTCGCGCGCCGGGTCGACGCCGCTCTCGTCCGCGTATGCGGGCAGCGCCGTGCCGTCGATCTCGCCCGCCGCATAGCGGGCTCGCCTGCTGGCGGTCACCGGGTCGCCGTTCCACACCTTCGTCGCCCGCAGCACGAGCTGCTTCGCGTCGCGCAGGTCGGCCTCGCCCAGCGTCGACGGCGGCTCCATCGCCAGCACCGCCATGACCTGGAGCAGGTGGCTCTGGATCATATCGATCAGCGCCCCAGCGCCGTCGTAATAGCGAGCGCGTCCCTCCAAGGCAAGGGTCTCGTCGTAGATCACGTCGACGCGCTGGATGTGCAGGCCGTCCCAGAGCGGCTCGAGAATGCTGTTGGCGAACCGCACGCCGAGGATGTTCAGCACGCTGGAACGACCGAGGAAGTGGTCGACGCGGTGGATCTGGTCCTCGGGGACGAGCCGCGCCAGCTGGGCGTTCAGACGGATGGCGCTCTCGCGGTCCGTTCCGAACGGCTTCTCCAGCGCGAGCGTCAGCCCCTTCGGCAGGTCGAAGGTGCCGAGCGCGTCGCAGGCCTTCGCGGTCACGGCAGGCGGCAGCGCGAAGTAGAGGGCGGGGACGCCATCGACGCTCGCGAGCAGCGACTTCAGGTCGTCAGCGCTCGTGGCGTCGCCCTTCACGTAGCGGGTGCCGGCGAGCAGGCGCTCCACCGCATCCCCCTTCGCGTCGACCGTCGCGAACGACGCCGTGACGATCTTCCGCCAGGCGTCGTCGTCGAGGTCGTCGCTGCTCGAACCGACCAGGGCGAACGCGCGGTCCGGTTGATCGGTGAGCAGCTGTCCGATGGCGGGGAGGAGGAGCCGTGACGTGAGGTCGCCGGATGCTCCGAGAATCACAAGAGTGTCCACGGACTGCGTCATGCCGTTCACAGTACGTCCATACTGGGAATATGTCGCTCCCCATTGAGGATTACGCCCTGATCAGTGACTGCTTCACCGGGGCGCTCGTCGGGAAGGACGGAAGCATCGACTGGCTGTGCCTCCCGCGCTACGACTCCCAGTCCATGTTCGGAGCCCTGCTCGGCACGGAGGACCACGGCCGCTGGCTGGTCGCACCGGAGGACGCCTCGGCCATCAGCACGCGCCACTACGAGAAGGACACGATGATCCTCGTCACGCGGTGGCGCACCGCGGACGGCGAGGTGGAGGTCGTGGATGCCATGCCCATGGGCGATCACCGGGCCGACATCATCCGGCGCGTCCGCGGCGTCAGCGGCACCGTCCGCATGCACCAGGACCTGCGCATCCGCTTCGGCTACGCGACCGCGATCCCGTGGGTGCGCCAGGAGAAGGAGGAGCGCCCGCACGCCCTCATCGCCGTCGCCGGACCCGACGCGATCGTCGTCCGCGGTGCGGAGCTGCACGCGGCCGACCACTCCCACCAGTCGACGTTCACCGTGCGCGCCGGGCAGACCGTCGACCTCGTCCTCACCTGGTTCCCCTCGCACCGCGAGCCGCCGCCCGCGCTCGACGTCGAGGCCGCGCTGCAGCACACCCGCGAGTGGTGGACAGAGTGGGCGAGCGGCTGCGCCCACGACGGGCCCTACCGCGACGAGGTGGTGCGGTCGCTGCTCCTGCTCCGGGCCCTCTCGCACCTGGAGACCGGCGGCATCGTCGCGGCCGCGACCACGTCCCTCCCCGAGTCGTTCGGCGGTCAGCGCAACTGGGACTACCGCTACGTGTGGCTGCGGGACGCGTCGCTCACCATCGGCGTGCTGCTCACCCACGGCTACAACGACTACGTCGACCACTGGCGCGACTGGCTGCTCCGGGCCATCGCGGGCGATCCGGGCGACGTGCAGATCATGTACGGCCTCGCCGGGGAGCGCGACCTCGCCGAGCGGATCATCGACAGCCTGCCCGGATACCAGGGTGCGCATCCCGTGCGCATCGGCAACGGCGCATCCACCCAGTTCCAGGCGGACGTGATCGGCGAGGTGATGCTCGGCCTCGACCACGGCCGCCGAGCGGGCAACCCGGAGACCCGGTTCTCGTGGGCCCTGCAGCGCGCGCTCATGGGGTACCTGGAGCAGCACTGGCGCGACCCGGACCACGGCATCTGGGAGATCCGCGACAAGCCCCAGCAGTTCACGCACTCGCGCGCGCTCGTCTGGGCGGCGTTCGACTGCGCGATCCGCGGCGTCGAGGAGTTCGGGCTGGATGGGCCGGTCGAGCGGTGGAAGCGGGAGCGCGACGCCATCCGCGCCGACATCGAGGCGAACGGATGGGACCAGCACCGCGGCACGTACGTGCAGCACTACGGCACCACGGCGGTCGACGCCTCCCTGCTCCAGCTGGCTCAGGTCGGCTATGTGGATGCGGACGACCCGCGGATGCTGGGGACGGTTCGCGCGCTCGAGGAGGACCTGCTGCGCGACGGCCTGCTGCTCCGCTACCGAACCGAGTCCGGGGTGGACGGGCTCCCGCCGGGCGAGCATCCCTTCCTGGCCTGCTCGTTCTGGCTGGTCGAGCAGTACGCCCGATCCGGGCGGCTCGACGACGCCACGCGGTTGATGGACCGGCTGGTCGGCCTGGCGAACGACGTCGGTATGCTCTCCGAGGAATATGACGTCGACGGGCGCTCTCACGCGGGCAACACACCGCAGGCGCTGACCCACCTGGCGCTGGTGCGGGCGGCGGACGCGATCGTGGGGGCGAGCGGATGACCGACGCAGGCACCCTCGAGGAGGTCGGAACCGACGAACTCCTCGAACTGGGCTCGCCGTGGGTGACGATCGTCTGGAACGACCCCGTCAACCTGATGAGCTACGTGACCTACGTCTTCCAGACCTACTTCGGCTTCCCGCGAGCGGAGGCGGAGCGCCGGATGATGCTCGTCCACACCGAGGGCCGAGCGGTCGTGGCGACCGGCACCCGCGAGGAGATGGAACGGCACGTGGAGGCCATGCACGAGTACGGCCTGTGGGCGACACTGCAGAAGGCGGACGCGTGATCCCGTTCCACCGGAGGCGGCGCGACGGCCGGGTGGTGGCATCCTTCACGGCGGATGAGGCGCGGCTGCTGCTGTCGCTGGCCGACGAGGCCGCCCAGCTCGCGCGGGCCGCGGCGTCCCCCGAGGGCCCGCAGGCGGATCCGGCGCTCGGACGCCTGCTGCCGGACGCGTACCCGGACGATCCGGAGGCGTCGGCGGAGTTCCGCCGGTTCACCGCGGAGGGTCTCGCCGACCGCAAGGAGCACAACGCGCGGCTGATGGCGCGGACCATCGGGGAGCCGGCCGGGCGGCGCACGGAGGTCGCCCTCGACGACGCAGAGGCGAGCGCGTGGCTGCGGACGATCACCGACCTCCGGCTGGTGCTCGCGGCGCGTCTCGGCATCCATGAGGACGGCGACGACGGCGACATCCACGATGAGGAGTCGGCGATGCAGCGTGCCGTGTACGACTGGCTCGCCGCGGTGCAGGAGTTCCTGGTGCTGGCCGTCCGCCCGCGCCGCTGACCCGCGCCGCCGCAAACGGAGGTGGATGCGGCCGACGCGGGTCTCACAGCCTCCCGATCTCGCGATCCGTCGGCGTGTCGTGCCGTTTCTCCTCCGTTTCCTCCGATGCGCGGAACGGAGGAGAAACGCCCGGGCGATCGGCCGTTTCGCCGGGAACGGAGGGGATGCGAGCGGAACCCGACCCGATGACCTCCGTTTCCGAGGGCGTTGGAGAGGGAGGACGAACGGGAGCGTGGTCAGACCGGGAAGCGGATCGCGGCCGCAGCCGCGCCTCCTCCAGGAACGTCCTCCGCACGCAGTGCGTAGACCTTCGCCTTGGAGCCGAGCGCGCGACGGAGGATCTCGTCGACGACGCCGTACTCCCCCGGCGCGTCGTCGTCCGCGAACGTGATCACGCCCGTCTCCTCGTCCACCGTTCCCGGCACGCGCCGGTCGATGTCGATGATCAGCGACTCGACCGCGCCGAACGTCGCAGCGCGGGCGATGTCGCTGAGGTCGACCAGCGCCGTCCCGGCCGCGACCCGGGCTTCGTAGGTCTCGCGGAGGGCGGCCACCTTGCTCGCGTACAGCCGGTCGAGCACGGCACGCGCAGCCGCCGCGAGCTCTTCGTCGGTCTTGTCCTCAGGGTTGCCCGCGATCACCTCGGGGACGAGGTGGGGATGCTCTCCCGCTCCCCGGAAGATGCCGATCAACGGCTCAGCGGCGGCCAGGATGAGCGGCTCCGTCGAGTTGGCCAGCAGCGGGTGGAGGGCGCGCTCGATCGCCTGCACGTACTCCAGCATCCGCACCTTGTGACCCTCCGAGCCCTGGATGCGTCCGTCCGCTTGCCGGCCGCTGATGGAGGCCAGGCCGACGGCGTCCGCCGCATCCTTCGGCATCCCCGGCACGTCGATCCGCTCGGGCGGCCGGTCGGGGGTGATGCGCAGCAGCCGCACCGAGTTCCCGGCGAGGGCGAGGATCAGCGCCGTCTGCGGGAAGGTCAGCGCGCGCAGCAGCGGCTTCACGTAGAAGCGGTCCGCGATCTCGCACGCGGTCGTCAACCGGTTCGGGAGCCGGAACGTCTCGGCCAGCTCCCCGTCGAGGAACACCGCGAGGGATCGGGACTGGTACCGCCAGAAGTCGCGGTCCTCCAGGATCCGCTCCCCTTCCGCCTGGATGGTCTGGACGCGCTGCCGCGGCACCTCGAGCTTCTCGAGCGCGCGCTGGGCGGACGCCAGGTGGTTCTTGAGTTCGATGCGGGCACGGTCCGCCTCCGCCGGCGTCGTCCCGGTGGGCAGGTAGATGCTGACGCATCCGGGCTGCCGGAAGCCGGCTATCCGTTCGACGTCGGCCTGGGTCGGGATGTCCTTGTACTCCACGGGAGTCCTCCTGCCCCGCCGTCGTGGCGTGGATCGATCGCGGTAGGTGCCGCCAGTCTCGTCGTGCGACGGAGCGTTCACAAGACTCACATTGACTTTCGCGGACTCCAGGCCTACCGTCTTTTAAACCGGTTTAGACGACGGCCTCGGCTCGAGGCTGCTTCACCATGAGGGGTCCGCGACGATGCGTAACCGAGAACTGAAGATGCCGCGAGCCGCGCTCGCTCTCGCGCTGGGTGCAGCCATGGCGGTGACCGCCGTCGGCCTGCCCGCGCAGGCGGCGACGACCGCTCCGGCGGCCGCCGGCAGCACGTCCGCGGGCGCCGACGCCGCCGCGCCGAAGCTCACCAACCTGGCTCACCTCGACTTCCTGCTCGACGACGTCCCGCTCCTCGCGGGCGTCGCGGGCCACACCACCTACCGTGCCGCCGAGGAGCCGGTCGCCCGCGCCCCCTGGGTGTACGCCGACCGCCAGGCCGACGGCACCTTCCACCGGGTCGGCGGCGGGCCGATCACGGACGCCGCCCGCGGCTGGTACGCCCAGGGCGCCTACGACGCCGACGACATCTCGCGCGCCGCGGTCGTCTACCTGCGCGACTGGAAGCAGAACGGAACGGCATCCAGCCGGACGGCCGCCTACGAGCTGCTGCGCTCGCTGACCTACCTGCAGACCGCGGACGGCCCGAACGCCGGCAACGTGGTGCTCTGGCAGCAGCACGACGGCACGCTCAACCCGTCCGCCATCCCGAAGGAGCTGCCGGACCCGTCCGACTCGGCCGAGTCGTTCTGGCTCGCGCGGACCGTGTGGGCGCTCGGCGAAGGCTACGCCGGCTTCCGCGACGCCGACCCGGCCTTCGCGTCGTTCCTCGGCGACCGGATGCAGCTGGCGCTGGGTGCGCTCGGCCGCCAGTCGCTCGCCCAGTACCCGCACACGCAGGTCGCCAACGGCGTCACCGTTCCCGGCTGGCTCATCGTCGGTAGCGCCGGGGCGACGGCCGAGGCGGTGCTCGGACTGAGCGCCTACGTCGCCGCCCGTCCGGCGGACACGGCGGCGCGCACCGCGCTCGCGCACTACTCCGAGGGCATCGCGAAGCTGCAAAGCGGCGGCATCGGCCAGTGGCCGTTCGGAGCCCTCCTGCCCGAGGCGAACTCCCCCACCTTCTGGCACGCGTGGGCCGGGATGCAGCCGGCGGCGCTCACCGCAGCGTCCACCACACTCGGCGATGCCTCGCTGCAGCGCAGTGCGACAGCCGACCTCGCGCAGTTCACCGCGCAGCTGCTCGCCTCCGGCGGACCGGACAACGGGTGGACCCCGACGCCGGCCGACCGCACGCAGATCGCGTACGGCGTCGACTCGCGGGTCGAGGGTCTCGTCGCCGCGGCCGACGCCACAAAGGCCGGCGGCCTCGCCGCGCTGGCCGGTGCCCAGGCCGCCTGGTTCTTCGGGGCGAACCGCGCCGGCGTCGCGGCCTACGACCCCGCCACCGGGGTCTGCGTCGACGGCATCGCCGCCGACGGCACTGTCAACCGCAACTGCGGCGCGGAGTCGGCCATCCACACCCAGCTGACGATGCTCGCGCTGGATGCGCACCCGGCCATCGCCCGCGCGGCGACCGCGCTCACCCGCACTACCGCGACGCAGGGCCTGACGGTGGTCGAGGCGGAATCCGGCACAACGACCGGCACCGTGACCACCGTCACGCCTCCCTCCGCCTGGACGGGATCCGCGAACTGGTCGGGCGGCGCCTACCTGCAGGCGTCCGACCGCTCGTCGGTCACCCTGACCCTCCCGGCCGGGCACCCGGCCGCCCGCATCCTGCCGATCGCCGACCTCGGCCCGGGCGGAGCCGGGACGACCTCCTGGACCGCATCCGTCGGCCGCCTGACGCTGCCGCTCGGCCGGACGGAAAACGTCCGCGCCGGGGAGCAGGGCATCGCGCCCAGCCCCGTCTTCCTGCTGCCGCAGACCCTCGCGGTCCCTGTGCCCGCGCAGGCCACCGCGCTGACCGCGCGCGTCTCCGGGACCGCCCGGCTGGATGCGGTGCTCGTCCAGCCGATCGTCTCCCACCTCGGGCTCACGGGCAGCAGCAGCCTCGACGTCTACGTCAATGCGACGAAGCTGCCGGTGCCGCAGAAGCTGGCCGCGACCGGACCGGTCACCGCGACCAGCTACGACGCCTCCGGCCGCCAGGTCGGCCGCACGCAGACCGTCGGAGCCCACGGCATCGTCGTGGTCCTCCCCGGCGGCTTCACCACGGTGAGCCCGAAGTGAGCCCGGCATGAGTCCCGCCAACGTCACGATCAACGACGTCGCCCGCGCAGCGGGCGTCAGCAAGTCGCTCGTGTCGCTGACCCTGAACGCGCGGCCCGGGGTCGCGAGCGAGACGCGGGAGCGCATCCTGCGGACCGCCCGCGAGCTCGGCTGGACACCGCATCCCGGCGCCCGGGGGCTCAGCACGCGGCGCGCGTACGCCCTCGGGCTGGTGCTGCGGCGCGAACCGCGGACGATCGAGGTCGACCCGTTCTTCGCGTCGTTCATCGCCGGCGTCGAGACCGTGCTCGCCGAGCGCGGGAACGTCCTCGTGCTGACCGTCGTTCCCGATCGCGCCGCAGAGGAGCGCGCCTACGAGCGGCTGGTCGCCGACAAGCGCGTGGACGGGTTCCTGCTCACCGACCTGCTGGCCGCGGACGATCGCATCCCACTGATCTCGCGGCTCGGCTCGTACGCCGTCTCACTCGGCGAACCGCCCGGCGGCAGCCCGTTCCCGGTCATCACCCGCGACTACGACGCCGGCATCGACGACCTCGTCCAGCACCTCGTGCAGCTCGGCCACCGGCGCATCGCCCACGTCTCGGGCGACGAGCGGATGCTGCACGGGCTCCGCAGGCGGGAGCGCTTCGAGCTCGCCGCGGCCGCGGCCGGGATCACGCCCGTCGTCGTCACCACAGACTTCTCTCCCGAGCAGGGCGCAGAGGCCACGAAGGCCCTGCTCGAGACAGAGGACCGCCCGACCGCGATCGTCTACGGGAACGACCCCATGGCGATCGCGGGAATGGGCGTCGCCCACGAGCGAGGGCTCGACCTCCCGGCCGAGCTCTCCATCACCGGACTGGACGGCTCGCACATCGGGTCGTTCGTCTACCCCTCCCTCACCACCCTCGACAACGACCCGGCCGGCTGGGGAACCGCCGCCGCCACCGCGCTGCTGCGGCTGGTGGAGGACGGCGAGCCCGGCGACGTGGCACTGCCGCCCGCGCGGCTGGTGGTGCGCGCCTCCACCGCCCCGCCGTCGGCCGGCTGACCCACCCCCACCCCCCTATCCACCGAAAGGCAAAGACATGCGAAAGCGTAGAATCGCCATCTCCCTCCTCACCGCCGGCATCGTCGCCGGCACCCTGGCCGCGTGCGGCTCGAGCGGAGGCGGCGGCGGTGACGCCATGAAGGCGCACGGCCCGATCACCATCTGGTACTCGAACAACACCCAGGAGGTGCAGTGGGGCAAGGCGATGGTCTCCGCCTGGAACTCCGCGCACCCGGACGAGAAGATCAAGGCGCAGGAGGTGCCGGCCGGCAAGAGCACGGAAGAGGTCATCGGCGCGGCCATCACCGCGGGCACCACGCCGTGCCTCGTGTTCAACAACCTCCCGGCCGCGACCGGCCAGTGGCAGAAGCAGGGCGGCCTCGTCGACCTGTCGAAGTTCCCTGACGGCGCGAAGTACATCGAGGCGCGCAGCGGCGACGCGGCGGCGCAGTACAAGTCGGCTGACGGCGACTACTACCAGATGCCGTGGAAGCAGAACCCCGTCATGATCTTCTACAACAAGGCCATCTTCCAGAAGGCCGGGCTCGACGCCGAGAACCCCGACCTGTCGACCTACGACAAGTTCCTGGCCGCCGCCCAGAAGATCAAGTCCTCTGGCGCTGCCCCGTACGCGATCTACCCCGCGCCGACCAGCGAGTTCTTCCAGGTGAACTTCGACTACCTGCCGCTCCTCGCCGCGCAGACCGGCGGCAAGACCTTCATCGAGGACGGCAAGGCCACGATCACGAGCCAGGACTCGCTGGATGTCGCGAACTTCTGGAAGACCATCTACAGTGACGGGCTCGCCGGCAAGGAGCAGTACCAGGGCGACGCGTTCCAGGACGGCAAGGCCGCGATGGCCATCGTCGGCCCCTGGGCGATCGCGTACTACGGCGACAAGGTGCAGTGGGGCTCCGTCCCGGTCCCGACCAAGGACGGCACGTCGGCGGACGAGACCTACACGTTCCCGGACGCGAAGAACATCGGCATGTACACCTCGTGCAAGAACCAGGGCACCGCGTGGGATGTGATCAAGTTCGCGACCAGCCAGGAGCAGGACGGCAAGCTGCTCGACGTGAGCGGCCAGATGCCCATCCGCAAGGACCTCGCCACGACCTACGCGTCGTACTTCGCATCGCACCCCGCGTACAAGGAGTTCGGTGCGCAGAGCGCCCACACGGTGGACGACCCGACCGGCACGAACACCATCGCGCAGATGCAGGCCCTGCGTGACGCCTACACGAAGGCCGTCGTGAACGGCAGCGGATCGGTCGAGGACGTCTTCAAGACCGCCGCCGAGAAGATCGACAAGCTGCAGGCGCAGAAGTAGCCATGAGCACCTCCGTTCGCGGCACCGCGGGCGCACCTCCGGCGGCGGGCACCACGCCCGCCGCCGGGTCGGGGCGCACGCACCGGCCCCCGCTCATCCAGCGCATCCTGGGCACCAACCCGCTGGGCTGGCTGTTCAGCGCGCCTTATCTGGTCTTCGTCATCGCGATCTTCGCGTTCCCGCTGTGCTTCGCCGTGTACATGTCGTTCTTCGACTACTTCTTCGCGGCGCCCGGTGCGAACGTGGACCGCCCGTTCGTCGGGTTCGACAACTACATCCAGGCGTTCACCGACCCCCAGGTGCTGCAGTCGTTCGTCAACGTCGGCATCTTCCTGATCATCAACGTGCCGCTCACGGTCATCCTGTCGCTGCTGCTCGCCTCCGGGCTCAACAGCATCGTCCGGTTCCGCACCTTCCTGCGGGTGAGCTATTACGTGCCCTACGTGACGGCGAGCGTCGCGACGATCGCCGTCTGGCTGTTCCTGTTCGGGCAGAACGGGCTCGTCAACCAGATCCTGGGGCCGCTGGCGCCGAGCCCGAGCTGGCTGTCCAATCCGGCTCTCGCCATGCCCTCCATCGCCATCTACGTGACCTGGAAGGGTCTCGGCTTCTACATCCTGCTGTACCTCGCCGCCCTGCAGAACGTGCCGACGGAGCTGTACGAGTCGGCGGCGACCGACGGGGCCGGCAAGATCCGCCAGTTCATGTCGGTGACCGTGCCGGGCGTGCGCCCGGCGACCGTCCTCGTCCTGCTGCTGGCGACCATCACCGGTGCGAACCTGTTCACCGAGCCCTACCTGCTGACCGGTGGCGGCGGGCCGGAGGGCCGATCGGCCTCGCCCGTCCTGCTGATCTACCAGCAGGGCATCCAGCAGGGTCACCCGGGCTACGCCTCCGCGATCGGGGTCATCCTCGTGATCGGGGTGCTCATCATCGGCTGGCTGCAGAACCGGTTCGTCGGAGGGAGGAACGAGTCATGACCACAGAGACCACACCACGGCCCGCACCGCGGCCGGCCAGGCCGGCGCGCACCAGGCGACGGAAGGACCTGGGGACTCCGCGGCGACTGAGCCGCGGGCAGACGATCCTGCAGGGCATCGTGCTCACGCTCGGCGCCATCGCGTTCCTGTTCCCGTTCTATTACATGCTGGTCGGGTCGCTGCAGACGGCGCCAGACACGTCCATCGCCGGTGCCTTCCCGAATCCGGCCAACCTGACGCTGCAGAACTATGCCGAGATCAACTCGCGCATCAACCTGCTGACAGGTCTGGTGAACTCGGGGATCTTCACGGGCGGGGTGCTGCTGGGCACCGTCGTGTTCGGCGTCCTCGCGGGCTACTCGCTCGCCGTGCTGCAGTGGCGCGGACGCGGGGTCACCTTCGCCCTCGCCCTGCTGGTGCAGACCATCCCGTTCCAGCTGCTGATGATCCCGCTGTACGTGCTCATCGCCCGCAACTATGGGCTCGCCGACAACTACCTCGGGATGATCCTGCCCTTCGCCATCAACTCGGCGGCGGTGCTCATCTTCCGGCAGTACTTCCTGCAGCTCCCCAAGGAGCTGTTCGACGCCGCCCGGGTCGACGGCGCCGGCGAGTTCCGGCTGCTCTGGCGGATCGCGCTGCCCCTGGTGCGCCCCGCGCTCGTCACGGTGCTGCTGCTGACGTTCATCGGCCCGTGGAACGAGTTCCTCTGGCCCTTCCTGATCACCAAGGAGGCGAGCCTGCAGCCGCTGGCCGTCTCGCTCGCGAACTACATCTCGACGGTCGCCGGATCCACCGCGAACCCGTACGGCGCCATTCTCTCCGGAGCCGTGGTGCTCGCAGCGCCCGTCGTCGTGCTGTTCATCGTGTTCCAGCGCTACTTCACCTCCACCGATCTGGGCTCGTCCGTCAAGGGCTGACCCACCACGTCCATCCACAGAAACGAACCACACGGGAGACCATGGACACCGTCCACATCGCACCGGCGGAGCACGACGCCCTGCTGGCGAGCTACCGCGAGGCGCTCGCGCACACCAACGCCCTCACCGACCGCATCTCAACCGACCAGTTCTCGGCGCACTATCCGGAGCGCCCGGACTGGGCGATCGGCCCGTTCGTCCGTGACGACGCACTGACCTTCCGCCCGGAGGGCCAGTGGGACGACCCGACCGGGGTGGGATGGACGAGCGACTCGGTCTTCAACCCGACCGTGATCGAGCGGGACGACGAGCTGCACCTGTTCTACCGGGCGTCGCCGCGCAAGGAGTCGACGGCCAGCCGGATCGGACACGCGGTCCGGCGTGACGGCGTCTGGCACGACTCCCCGGCCAACCCGATCGTCTATCCGACGCTCGCGAACGAGACGCTCGGCGTCGAGGACCCGAAGGTCTACGCGCTCGACACCGGATACGTGCTGTTCTACAACGCGATCTGGCGTCGGGACGACGGCTCGGTCGCGGTCGACATCATGAGCGCGGTCTCCGACGACCTGGAGCACTGGACGAAGCGCGGCCTCGTGGTGCCCTACGAGGTGTCGGAGTACTGGGCGAAGGGAGCGGTCATCCCGCGGGACGAGCACGGGCGGGCCGTGCGCATCGGCGGCGAGTACCTCATGTTCCTGTCGGAGGGATGCGGGGGCCGGCCCACGGTCGGGCACTCGGCGGACGGCCTCGAGTGGCGGTTCGAGGTGCAGCCCTACCTCGATCTGTCGCCGCTCTCGGGCTCCCTGTTCGAGGTGGCGTGCGCCGTCGTCGACGGCGACCGCCTGGTGCTCGACTTCTTCTACGCCGACGCGGACGGCGACTTCGCCGCCGCGCAGGCGCTCTACCGGCCGGACGACCCGTTCACGCAGCTGGAGCTCAACCGCGGCGGCTCGCTCGCCTGGGGCGGACTCCAGAAGCTCGACGGTCGCTGGTCGTTCGCCCAGGGGTGGGATGCTCCTCCCGGGGTCCGCGAACTGTACTTCTACAAGGAGGTGGACGCATGAGCGCGTTCCCGTACCGACTCTCGCGCGCGGGTGTCGTGATGACGCCCGTCGCCGGCGACCCGCTCGAGGCCGAGGGGGTGCTGAACCCCGCGTCCGGCCGTGGCCCCGACGGCGAGCTGTACCTGCTCCCCCGCCTGGTCGCGGAGGGCAACGTCTCGCGCGTCGGTCTCGCCCGCGTGGTCATGGAGGACGGCGTCCCCGTCGCTGTCGAACGCCAGGGCGTCGTGCTCGAACCGGACCGCCCCTTCGAGCGCGGCCGGTCCAACGCCGGCGTCGAGGATCCGCGGATCACGTTCATCCCGTCGCTCGGGCTGCACGTCATGACCTACGTCGCGTACGGTCCTCTCGGGCCGCACACCGCCGTCGCCGTCTCCGACGACCTGCGCGCCTGGAGGCGGCTCGGACCAGTGTCGTTCGAGTACGACGACGAGCTCGGCATCGACCTCTCGCTGTTCCACAACAAGGACACGGTGTTCTTCCCCGAGCCGGTCACCGCCCCTGACGGCACGCCGAGTTTCGCCGTGCTGCACCGCCCGGTGTGGGATCTGGGCGAGATCCGCCCGGGCGAGGGCGAGCACCCTCCGGCGGGCGAGAGCCGGCCCAGCATCTGGATCGCGTTCATCCCCGTGGATGCCGTGGAGCGCGACCTGCGCGAGCTCGCCCGGTGGCGCCAGAACCGTTTTCTCGCCGGTCCCGAGTTCCCGTTCGAGGAGCTCAAGATCGGTGCCGGCCCGGCCCCGAAGCGCGTCCCCGAGGGCTGGCTGCTGATCCACCACGGCGTCACCGGCCGGCTGGAGTCGGGGGTAGCGCAGCAGAAGAACGTCAACTACGCCGCCGGCGCGATGATCCTCGACGCCGACGAGCCGTGGCGGGTGCTCGACCGCACCGCCGAGCCGATCCTCTCGGCCGAGACGGACGACGAGCGCAGCGGCATCGTTCCGAACGTGGTCTTCCCGACCGCGATCGAGACGGTGGACGGCCGCGACTGGGTCTTCTACGGAATGGCCGACTCGAAGATCGGCGTCGCACTGCTGGAGCGGGACCCCGCCGCCGGCTGACCGTCGGTTCAGATCCGAAGCACGCGACAGAGGCGATATCCGCCCCACGCGCCGACAAGACGCTCGGCCTGGCGCCCGCCAGCGGCCCAGCGTCTTGTCGGTCGCGAAGCGATTCCTACATGCCGCCGACGATCAGGAAGACCGTGTAGACGGCCCATATCGCGGCACAGACGAAGCCGCCCGTGCTGTGCAGGGCGCGGCGCTTCCTTCTGTTGTGTATCCCGAAGAGAAGGAAGAACGTCGAGAGAGCTCCGAACGTGACGACGTTGATCACGCCCGCCGCCTTACTCTCGCTCACGATCGTGAGCACGATCTGAGCGGCAATGCTGATGATGACGATCGACAGCACGCAGACCATAGCGAAGGAGAGCCGGGATCCCCGACGTGTACGAATTGCAAGAGACACGAAATCGCCCTTCCTCGGCAAGACAGGCCGTGAGGCCCCAGATGGAGGCGGCGGTGGCCCAGACGCCCGTTCCTCGCTGAACGGCGACGACTGATGTCCTCATCCCGGCTGTCCGGAGAGGTCGTCGTCATCGACTCGGAGAAAAGTTCTTCTCATCAGTGATGACGAACGCGTCGCCGGACCATGACGGCGCATCGCCCGACCAGCGGGAGCGGAGATCGTGCCTGGTGCCTGCGCTCGGGCCGGCGGTACAGTGAGCGCGTTCCGGCCGGCGAGGTGGTGACATGGGCGACACCGATGGGCAGACGCGGCGCACTCCGCTGCTCAAAGCGGAGGGCGCCGCCATCGTGGCCGGCGGCGCGGCCTTCGTCCTCGCCGCGGTCGTCGCGCTGCCGCTGTTCTGGGGGCGCGATCTGCCGATCGCCGGACCGGACTCGGTCGGCCAGTTCGTCGCATACGCCGGCGGGATCGTCGCCGTGCTCGGCTACATCGTCGGGAGGCTGTGGATGCGCGACGGGTTCACCCCGTTCGCGACCCCGGGCGACCGGACGCGCGCCGGGGTCTCCCCGGTCGACGTCTTCGACACCATCGCCATCGCCGTCGCGCACGGGGTGATCGCGCTCCTCGGCTGGCTGGTGCTCGGCACGGTGCTCGCCGACGGCTTCCAGGACGCGACCGTGTACTTCCTGTCCGCCTCCGCGCTCGCGGCCACTGCCGCGGCCGTCACCGGGTACGCCGTGTTCCTGTCCGCGGTGAATATGAGCCTGCTGCGGCTGTCCACCGTGCTCGGCGCCTTCGTCATCGTCGGCATCCTGACCGCCATGCTCAGCGCGCCCGACCCGCACTGGTGGATGCTGCACCTGAGCGCCCTGGGGATGACGCAGTCGATCTCCTCGCTGTCGTTCAACCTGACCCTCATCATCGCCGGGATCATCGTCACCGCCATGGCCCGCTACGCCACGGACACGCGGTTCCTCCCTCCAGCGTCGGAGGGCGATCCGGTCGCCGACCGGCGTCGCGCGGCGCTCATCCGGGTCCGGGTCGGCCTGATCCTCATCGGGGTGCTGCTCGCCGGGGTCGGGCTGTTCCCCCTGAACGTCTCGCAGATCCTGCACAACGCCTCCGCGGTCGGCATGGTGCTGGTGTTCTCACTCGTCGTCTTCTGGGTGCGGGCGGCGCTCCCGGAGGCTCCGCTGGCGTTCTTCGTGCTCGGCTACGTCTTCTTCGCGACCGTGGTGGCCGTCCTGGTGTTCTTCGTCGTCGGCTACTACGTGCTCACGGCGACGGAGCTCGTCGCCGGAATCGTCGTCTTCGCCTGGCTGATCGTTTATCTGCGCGTCAGCGGCGCCGCGGGCCCGAGGCCGGACGTGCAGGCGTCTCCCGCATCCGCGGCCGGTCGAGCGCAGCATCCAGGGTGATCGCCGCCCGGATGAGCGCGAGGTGGGTGAACGCCTGCGGGAAGTTGCCCAGCTGCAACCCTGTCGGGTCGATCTCCTCGGCGAACAGACCCAGGTGGTTGCCGTAGGTGAGCATCTTCTCGAAGGCGTACTGCGCGTCGTCGATCCTGCCCGCATCCGTGAGGGCGTTGACGTAGAAGAACGAGCACAGCGAGAACGTGCCCTCGGCCCCGGGCAGCCCGTCCGGCGACGCGGCCGGGTTGTAGCGGTAGACGAGGCTGTCCGTCACGAGCTCCTCGGTGATCGCGTCGAGCGTCGACAGCCACATCGGGTCCTGGGGCGAGATCATGCCGACGAGCGGCATCAGCAGGGTGATCGCATCCACCACGTCCGTCCCGGGATACTGCACGAACGCCTGCCGGTCCGGGTTCCAGCAGCGCGTGAACACCTGCTCGTAGATCGCGTCGCGCGCCTGCAACCACGCCTCGAGGGGCGCGGGGAGACCGCGTTCCCGGGCGATCGCGATAGCCCGGTCGAACGCGACCCAGCACATGATGCGCCCGTAGGTGAAGTCCTTGCGGCCGCCGCGGGTCTCCCATACGCCTTCGTCCGGCTGGTCCCAGTTCGCGCCGAGCCAGTCGAGGATGCCGCACAGCGTGCTCCAGCCGGGATGCCCGATCGGCCGATAATGCTCGGTGGCGTAGAGCGCGTCGAACGCCTCCCCGTAGATGTCGAGCTGCAGCTGGTCGGCCGCGCCGTTGCCGATGTTGACGGGACGCGACCCCGCGTATCCCTCGAACTCCTCGAGCTCGCGCTCCTGCAGGTCGGACGAGCCGTCGATCCGGTACATGATCTTCAGCGGCCCGGAGCCCTCACCGGCCTGCTCCGCCACGCGGTCGGCGACCCAGAGCGCGAAGGAGATCGCCTCCTCCGTGTATCCCAGCGCGAGCAGCGAGAACACCGAGAACGAGCCGTCGCGGATCCAGGTATAGCGGTAGTCCCAGTTGCGCACTCCCCCGAGCTGCTCGGGCAGGGCGGCCGTCGGCGCGGCGACGAGGCCGCCGCTCGGGGCGTACTGCAGCAGCTTCAGCACCATGGCCGAACGCTCGACCGCCTCCCGCCACCGGCCCGAGTACGTGCTGCGCTGCAGCCAGTCGCGCCAGAACGCGACCGTCTCGCGAAACACCGCCTGCCCGGTGTCCGTCGAGAGGGGCTCCGCTCCCGGTTCTGGTGCGGTCTGGAAGACGAAGAGCCGCAGATCACCCGCGGCCACCGTGATCGTCGCGTCGACGTCGCCGGCGGAGAGGTCCACTCCGGCGAGCTCGTCGGCGGTCAGTCCGCTGAGGGATGCCCGCACGCCGTCGCCCTCGAACACCACGCCGCCGTCGGCGACGCTCGCCGTGTGGTGACGGCGGCCGAACTCGAACCGCGGCCGGCACTCGATCCGGAAGTCCAGCTCGCCGCGGACGACGCGGATGCCGCGCAGCACGACCCGGTTGTCGGTCGCGATCGTCGGCTCGTCGGCGACCGGCATGAAGTCGATCACCTCCCCGACCCCCGACGGGCACAGGAAGCGGGTGATCAGCACGGCCGTCTGCGGGAAGTACATCTGCCGGACGCGCATCCCCTCGTCCTCCGCCCCGAGCCGGAAGAACCCGCCCTTCTCCCGGTCGAGGAGCGACGAGAAGACCGCGGGCGAATCGAAGCGGGGAGCGCAGAACCAGTCGATCGAGCCCGTGGTGGACACCAGGGCGACCGACTGCAGGTCGCCGATCAGACCGTGATCGGCGATATCGGGGTACGCGTGCTCGTCTGCGGCCATGATCGTGATGCCCCCTCGAGTCGATGGCGGGATGGTAACCCCGCGGGCACGCGACCGGCGAGACGGGAATCCGGCCGATTGCCGTCTGCCCGGAGCCCCACCTGCGGAGCTACCATCCGGGCGGAGTCCGCCCTCCCGATCGGAGGTCACCATGACCGCAGCAGCCGTCGGCGTCTCGCACGCATCGGTCCGGCGCCTGATCGCGCCGCTCGCACTCGCGCAGTTCATCTGCAGCTTCGCCGGCTCGAACATGAACGTGATGATCAACGACATGTCCCGCGACCTCGACACGACGGTCCAGGGCATCCAGGTCAGCATCACGCTCTTCCTGCTGACGATGGCGGCGCTGATGATCCCGGCGGGCAAGCTCACCGACAAGATCGGCCGGAAGCGCTGCTTCACGCTGGGGCTGATCGTCTACGGCGCCGGGGCGATCATCAGCGCGTTCGCGCCCGGGCTATGGGCCCTCATCCTCGGCAACAGCCTCCTGGAGGGGGTCGGGACGGCTCTGCTGATCCCGCCGGTGTACATCCTGACCACGCTCTACCTGCCCGACATCGCGACGCGCGCGTGGGCCTTCGGCATCATCAGCGCGCTGGGCGGCATCGGCGCCGCGGCCGGCCCGCTGATCGGCGGCCTGATCACCAGCGCGATCAGCTGGCGGGCGGCCTTCCTGTTCCAGACGCTGATCATCGTGGTCATCCTGCTTCTCAGCCGGCGGCTGACCGACCCGGTGCCCGCCGACCCCGGCCGGCCTTTCGACGTCGTGGGGGCCGTGCTCTCCGCCCTCGGCCTGTTCGTGCTGGTGCTCGGCATCCTCGCGGCGGACTCCAGCGTCCCTCTGATGATCGCGCTCGTCGTCGCCGGGCTCGTCATCCTCTTCCTGTTCTTCTGGTGGGTGCGGAGGCGGGAGCGCGCAGGCAAAGAGGCGCTGCTGTCGACCGCGCTGTTCGCGAACCGGGTGTCGAACATCGCGCTGATCACCCAGAACGTGCAGTGGGTGCTGCTGATGGGCACGTCGTTCACCGTGTCCGCCTACTTGCAGGTGGTGCGCGGCCACAACGCGATCGAGACCGGCGTCATCTTCACCGCGGCGACGGTCGGACTCCTCCTCACCTCGCTGGTGGCGGGACGGCTGGCGAAGCTCTTCTCGCAGCGCGACCTCATCCTGACCGGGTTCGTGCTCTGCCTCGCCGGGGTGGTGCTCCTCATCTGGCTCGTGGCGGTGAGCACGACCGAGTGGTCGTTCGTGCCCGGGCTGTTCCTGATCGGCGCGGGGCTCGGCCTGATGCTGACGCCGTCGGTGAACGTCGTCCAGTCTGCGTTCCCCGAGAAGGCGCAGGGCGAGATCTCCGGGCTGTCGCGGAGCGTGTCCAACCTCGGATCGACACTCGGAACGGCGATCGCCGGCACCATCCTCGTGGCCAACATCGACGCGGGCGGCGCGGCCTACGGCACGGCGATGGGCGCTCTGGCGATCCTCGGCGTCGGCGGCCTGATCGCTGCGATCTTCCTGCCGGAGGACCGCCACCGCCGCGCGCCGGGGTGATCCCGCGAAACGGATTCCGCCGCCGCTGTCGAGAATGCGGCAGGGTGTTCGTGTAGACGGTGAGAGCACCCATCGGCGGTGCTCCGGAGAGGATCACGATCATGACCCAGTACCTGCTCAGCGTCTACCAGCCGGACGGCCCCATCCCCTCGCCCGAGGCCCTTGCCGCCATCGGCCGCGACCTCGACGCGCTCAACGCGGACATCCGTGCGGCCGGCGCTTGGGTGTTCTCCAACGGCCTCCTCCCGGTCTCGTCGGCCACCGTGCTCCGCCCGCAGGACGGCGAGGTGCTCGTCACCGACGGCCCGTTCGCCGAGGGCAAGGAGCATCTCGGCGGCTTCACGATCGTCGAGGCGCCCGACCTGGATGCCGCCCTCGAGTGGGGCAGGCGCCTCGCCATCGCCTCCACTCTGCCGGTGGAGGTGCGGCCCTTCGCGGGCTGACCGGAGCCCGTCGGATGGAGGACGAAGCGACCACCCCCGGGCCGGACGCCGCCGCGGTCGGACTCGTCTTCCGGGAGCAGTACGGCCGCGCCGTCTCGGTGCTGTACCGCGTCTTCGGCGATCTCGATCGCGCCGAGGACGCGGTGCAGGACGCCTTCGCCGTCGCTCTCGAGCGCTGGCCGCGCGACGGGATCCCGCCGGCGCCCGCCGGCTGGATCATCACGACGGCCCGCCGCCGCGCGATCGACCGGCTGCGGCGGGACGCGGTGGGGCGCGAGAAGGAGGCGGAGGCCGTCCTGCTCGGGCGGCTGACCCGCGATGACACGGCCGACGCCCACTCCGGCGCCGACTCGGGTGGAAACACCGACGGAGACGCCGATGCGATCGCGGACGACCGCCTCCGGCTCGTCTTCACCTGCTGCCACCCCGCCCTGTCGCCGGAGGCCCGCGTCGCGTTGACGCTGCGGCTGCTCGGCGGCCTCACGACCGCCGAGATCGCCCGGGCGTTCCTCGTGCCGGAGGCCACGATGGCGCAGCGCATCTCGCGGGCGAAGGCGAAGATCCGCGACGCGCGCATCCCGTACCGCATCCCCTCCGCGGTCGACCTCCCGACCCGGCTGCGGTCGGTGCTGGCGGTGGTCTACCTCGTCTTCAGCGAGGGCTACGCGGCGAGCGCAGGCGACCGGCTCGTTCGGGAGGACCTGTGCACGGAGGCGATCCGCCTGGCGCGTGAGCTGCGCTCCCTGCTGCCGGACGAGGAGGAGGTGCTCGGTCTCCTCGCGCTGCTGCTCCTGGTGGATGCGCGCCGCGACGCCCGGGTGGACGCCGATGGCGCGCTCGTGCCGCTCCCCGAGCAGGACCGCACCCGCTGGAACGCGGCGCAGATCGCCGAGGGTCACGACCTGGTGCGCAGGTGCCTGGCCCGGGGACGACCGGGTCCGTACCAGCTGCAGGCGGCCATCCAGGCGGTGCACGACGACGCCCCGACCGCCGCGGACACCGACTGGCCGCAGATCGTCGCCCTGTACGACCAGCTGCTGCGCACCTCCCCCACTCCCGTCGTCGCCCTGAACCGCGCCGTCGCCGTGGCCGAAGTGGAGGGGAACGACGCGGGCCTGGCCGCGCTCGACCCGCTGCGCGAGACGCTCGCCGGCTTCTACCTGCTGCACGGCGTGCGGGCGGGGCTGCTGCGACGTGCTGGCCGCACCCGTGAGGCGGCGGAGGAGTACGCCGTCGCCGCCTCGCTGTGCGGGGGCGACGCGGAGCGCGCGTTCCTCCTCGGCCAGAGGGATGCGCTCACCCGGCGCGACTGACCCGGCCCCTTCGCTCGGCCCCCTTCCGTCTGCGCGGCCGCAGGCGCACAGTGGGGCCATGGACATCGCCTTCCTCGGGCTCGGCCGCATGGGCCGCGAGCTGGTCACCCACCTCATCGACAACGGTCACCGCGTCACCGCGTGGAACCGCTCCCCCGAACCGGCCGAAGCCGTCGGGCGCCGCGGCGCCCGCATCGCTCCCTCAGCCGCCGCAGCGGTCGAAGGTGCGGACGTCGTGATCACCGTCCTGTTCGGGCCGGAGGCGGTCCGGGAGACGGTGATGGAGTCGTCGCTCCCGATCCCGGTCGGGGCCCTGTGGGTCGACATCACGACCGTCGCTCCCTCCGACGCGGCCGACTTCGCCGCGTGGGCGGCAGACGCGGGCGTGCGCTACATCCACTCGCCGGTCGTCGGGTCGCTCGCCCCGGCGCGTGCCGGCAGCCTCGCGGTGCTGATCGGCGGCGAGCACGACGCGGTGCGCGACGCCCGCGGTGTCGTCGCCCTGTGGGCGGACCCGGACAAGATCCGGACATTCGACAGCCCCGAGAAGGCGGCCGCGGCCAAACTCGTCGCCAACCTCGCCCTGGCCATCTCGATGGAGGCGCTGACCGAATCGCTCCGGCTGGGCCGCGCGGGCGGGCTCTCTACGGACGAGGTGCTCTCGATGCTGCCCCTCACGACCATCGCACCCATCGCCGGCATGAAGGGACCCGTGGTCGCGTCCGGCGACTTCGACGACACGCAGTTCTCCGCTGCCCTCCTCGCGAAAGACCTCCGCCTCATGATCGCGACCGCCGATGCTCCTCTCCCGGCCGCCGCCCTGGTGGCCGCCGAGCTCCAGCGGGCAGTGGATGCGGGCCTCGGCGACACGGACTTCTCCGTGATCGCGCGCGACCGCTGAGCCTTTTCTCCCGGCCGGACGGGTTCCTTCCTCGCGTCCGCGGAGTACGGTCGGGGCATGCTCATCTTGGTGATCGTTCTCGTCGTGCTCTGGGTGATCCTCGCGATCGTCGGCTTCGCCATCAAGGGGCTGCTGTGGCTCGGGATCATCGGCATCGTCCTGGTGATCGCCACGCTGGTGATCGGGTTCGTCCGGCGCTCCGCACTGTCGAAGCGCAACCGCACCTGAGAGGTTGCCCGCACCCGTCCACATCGGCGGTGCGCGGCGTAGAATTTTCTCACCAGCGTCCGAGACCCCGGCGCGACTCGCAACGATTCGGGGTCCGCCATGACGCAACCGTCCATCCCCTCGACGGCAGCACGCCTGACTGCCGTACGCCCGACTGCCGCGCGCTCGGCCGGGCGAGACGGAGGCTACTCGGAGCTCGCGACGCAGGTGCGCGAGGCCGGCCTCCTGCGCCGGCGCTACGGCTACTACTGGACCAAGATCATCCTGGTCCCGGTCGTGACGGCCGCCATGATCATCGCGTTCGTGCTCATCGGGAACAGCTGGTGGCAGCTCGTCACCGCCGTGGTGTTCGCGTTCGTGTTCACCCAGATCGCCTTCCTCGGCCATGACGCCGCCCACCGGCAGATCTTCCGCTCCGGCCGCTGGAACGACTGGATCTCCCTCATCGTCGGCGACCTGTTCGTCGGGATGAGCTATGGCTGGTGGCAGCACAAGCACACCCGGCACCACGCCAACCCGAACCAGGTGGGCGCCGACCCCGACATCGAACTCCCGGTGATCTCGTTCACCGCGGCGCAGGTGGAGGCGAAGCGTTCGCGGCCGCTGCGCTGGCTGATCGGCCACCAGGGCTGGTTCTTCTTCCCCATCCTGCTTCTCGAAGGTCTCTCGCTGCACGCGTCCAGCGTGCGCCGCGTCTTCGCCCACGGAGTCCTGCGACGGCGGGCCGTGGAGATCTCCTTCCTCGCCATCCGGATCATCGGCTACCTGACGCTGGTGCTCATCGTCCTCCCGCCGGGCAAGGCGGCCGCCTTCCTCGGCGTGCAGCTCGGGCTGTTCGGGTTCTACATGGGGATGTCGTTCGCGCCGAACCACAAGGGGATGCCGCTGGTGCCCCACGACATGAAGCTCGACTTCCTCCGCCGGCAGGTGCTGATGAGCAGGAACATCCGCGGAGGACGCACCATCGACTTCCTGATGGGCGGGCTCAACTACCAGATCGAGCACCACCTGTTCCCCTCGATGCCCCGGCCGCACCTCCGCCGGGCGGCGCCGATGATCCGCGCCTTCTGCGACGCGAACGGCACCCGCTACACCGAGACGACCCTCCTGCACTCCTACGCCATCGTCACCCGCCACATCAACCAGGTCGGCCTCGGCGACAAGGACCCGTTCGCCTGCCCCCTCCTGGAGCTGCGCGAGGTCGCGTCGACCACCGAGTGACCGAGTCGCGACATCTGGTCACCATTCGACGCGGATTCCGCCAACGGCTCACGACTCGGTGGCGCGGGCGTGCGGGGCGTGTCCGGCTCTGTGCTCTTCTCGACATCATCTGAGGGGCCTCGTCACGATCCGTCGATCCCCTCGTCCCAACAGGTGACGGGACCTCTGTAAGGTCGCGACGAACTCGCTAATTTTCGCGCCCGACTACAACCCGCCAGGAATGGAAGCATGAGCATGGGTAGCTTTCCCCGCTGGGTTCGATGGGCTTTCGGGCGTCCTCGAATCATCCACGCGGTACTGTGGGGAATTCTCGGCGCAGCGTGCGGAGCACTCGGAGTGAGTTACGCGATTCGCGGTATCCCGAACTGGTGGCCATGGTTTCTGGCTACGCTTTGGGCCTGGGCGGTCGCCGGGTGCTACCTGTTCATCGCACTGCGGGATCGAAGGCGCGGGACGGGCGCCTACGCGCCACCTGCTCCGCACCGGAGGGGCGGCGACTGATGAGGCATCTTATCGGTGGTGGTCACTCACGCCCGTGGCATGGTGGAGTAGCCGGCGAGAGGGCACGCGCGGCCGAGCAAGGACCCGTTGGCCTGTCACTCTTCGAACTCCGCCAGGTCGCGTCGACCACCGAGTGACCGAGTTGCGGCATCACGTCACCATTCGACGCGGATTCCGGCAATGGCTCACGACTCGGTAGCGCGAGTGGAGCGCGGACGCAGGAAAGCCCGGTCGCACGCTGTGCGACCGGGCTTTTCGCTGGTGCGCCCCCAGGGACTTGAACCCTGAACCCATTGATTAAGAGTCAATTGCTCTGCCGATTGAGCTAGAGGCGCATCCGATCCGGTTTCCCGAACCGAGGCTCAACATTAGCATCCGTTTCGCGGTTCCCGCCAATCGAGGATCGCTCGGCTCAGCGGAGCTCTTTCCGGGGCATCACGACCTCTTTGATGATGAGGATGATGCCCGCCGAGATCGGGATCGCGACGAGCGCCCCGGGCAGGCCGAACAGCGTGGAGCCGGCGAGCGCGGAGATCAGGACGACCGATCCGGGCACCTGCACCGCCTTCCCCATCACCCGCGGCGTGAGGATGTACGCCTCCACCTGCATGTAGACCAGCATCAGCAGGAGCACGACGACGCCGCTGACCGGCGAGTGGATGAACGCCAGCACCGACATGACCGCCGTCGTCAGCACTGTCCCGATGAGCGGGATGAGCGTGATGAAGAACGCGGCGAGCGCGATGAGGAAGGCGCCGGGCACCCCGGTGACGAGAAGCAGGATGAGGCTGAAGACCGAGTTGCAGAACGCCAGCACCACCATCCCGCTCAGGTACTTGCCGAAGTTCTGCAGGATGCGCTCGGCGTAGCTCTCGAACCGGTCGCGGTGGGAACGGCTCACCAGGCGGTAGGCGGCCTGCTTGGTGGAGTCGTACGAGGCGATGAAGTAGATGGTGAGGATGGCGATGAAGAACCCGGTCGTCACCGCGTTCAGCACCGACAGGCCGAACCCGACGAGCCCGTTGCCGATGGTGGCCCAGGTCTGCGGGTTCTGCACCTGCTCCGAGATCCAGCCGACGATCTGGCCGACCACGCCGTTGCTGGCCTGGTTGACGGTGTCGAACCAGCCCTCCGCCCGCAGCTTGGTGATCTCCTGCGGAACGGCCGTCGCGAGGAACGAGATCTGCTGCACGATGAGCGGGACCACGACCCAGATGATCGCGACCAGCACGGCGACGATGATCAGGATGACGGTCACGATCGCCCAGACACGCGGCATCCCTCTCCGCTGGAACCAGCGGATCAGCGGGTCGAGGCCGACCGTCGCGAACATCGCGAGGAAGACGGAGAAGATGATGGAGCGCAGCCCGTACAGCATGTAGCCCGTCGCGACCGCGCCGATCGCGCCGAGGGCGATGAGGTAGCCGAACAGGAAAGGGCTGCGCCGCAGCAGCGGCTCCGGGGCGGCGACGCGCTCTCGCGCGCTCACGGGTCTCCGGATGAAACGCATGGTGCCTCCGCTCCGCCCCGCAGGGCTACCGCGAGCGTATTGGGAGCGGGCACCGGCCAACAAGCTCCGCCGAGCGCAGAACGTCCGGCAGCGCGCTTCAGAGCATGTCGTCGAAGGTCCGGCGCTCCCCCTCGTCGTCGGAGCCGCCGGAGCCGTCGGCCGGCTCGGCCGCCGGCTTGTGCGGCGCCAGCTGCGCGGTCAGGGTGCGCAGCCGCGACAGGAGCTCGTCGTCGTCGATCTCCTCCCCGACCAGCTCGACCGGCTCGCTCACGATCTGGCTGGCCGGCCCGAGGAGGAGCTCGACCTCGTCGGTCTCCCCCTGCATCGTGCGCCCCGGCACGAAGATCGTGTCGGCGATGCCGTGCCGGGCCAGCGCCCGCGCATAGTCCAGCAGCGCTTCCGCGAGCGCATCTCCGGTATAGAACGTCGAGCCCGCGTACACGATCTTTCTCATGCGTCCACTCCTACCCGCGGGCAGGTCACCTGCCAAGGGCGCGACGCTAGGCTCGGATCGTGCCTGACACCGCATCCCCCGCCCTCGCCGCCGATCTCGACCTCGCCCTCCGGCTCGCAGAGGAGGCGGATCGCATCTCACTGACGCACTTCCGCGACCGCGACCTGCACGTCGAGACGAAGCCCGACCGGTCGCCGGTCACCGAGGCGGATCTGGCGGTGGAGCGCGCCATCCGCGAGACCATCGCCGCCGAGCGCCCGGCCGACGGCATCCTCGGCGAGGAGTACGGCACGGAGGGCGACGGTGCCCGCCAGTGGATCGTCGACCCCATCGACGGCACCGCGAACTACCTGCGCGGCGTGCCGGTCTGGGGCACGCTCATCGCCCTCGCGGTCGACGGCGTCCCCCGCGTCGGCGTGGTCAGCTCCCCCGCCCTCGGCCGCCGCTGGTGGGCCGTGGCCGGCGGCGGAGCGTGGACGACGGATGCGCCCGGCGCCGAGCCGCGTCGCATCCGGGTCTCCGGTGTCGCCGACCTGGAGCACGCCTCCCTCAGCTTCCAGAGCATCGCGCAGTGGGACGAAGCGGGCTACCTCGACCGGCTGATCGCGCTCACCCGCCGCATCTGGCGCGACCGGGCGTACGGCGACATGTGGTCATACATGCTGCTCGCCGAGGGGCTGGTGGATGCGGTGGCCGAGTTCGGCGTGAAGACCTACGATCTCGCCGCCCTCATCCCGATCGTGGAGGAGGCCGGCGGCTCGTTCACCTCGGTGGACGGCACGCCCGGCCCGGGCAACGGGTCGTCGCTCGCCTCCAACGGACTGCTCCACCCCGCCCTGCTGGAGGCCCTCGCCGACGCCGGGCCGCTCGCCTAGGCTGGCTTCGATGAGCGAACAGACCCCCACGACGACGGAGCCGTTGGTCCACATCGCGAACTTCCGGATGGACTTCGGGCGCACGACGGTGATCCGCGATCTGTCCTTCGACATCCGCCGCGGCGAGACCTTCGGGTTCCTCGGCAGCAACGGCTCGGGCAAGACCACCACGATCCGGGCACTGCTCGGCATCTACCAGCCGACGGCGGGCGTCCTGCACATCGACGGCCGGCCGTTCAGCCCGGAGGCGGGCGAACGCCTCGGCTACCTGCCGGAGGAGCGCGGACTCTACAAGAAGGAGTCTGTCATCGACGTGATGGTGTATTTCGGGCGCCTCAAGGGCCTCGGCGCCGAACAGGCCAGGCGGTGGTCGCGCGAGTATCTCGAACGCGTCGGCATCGGCGAGAAGGAGAAGGTGCGGCTCGACAAGCTCTCCGGCGGCCAGCAGCAGAAGGTGCAGCTGGGCGTGACGATCATGAACGAGCCGGAGCTGCTCATCCTCGACGAGCCGACGAAGGGTTTCGACCCGGTCAACCGGCGACTGCTGATGGACATCATCGACGACCAGAAGCGCGCAGGCTCCACCGTCATGATGGTGACCCACCAGATGGAGGAGGTCGAGCGCCTGTGCGACCGCGTCATTCTCCTGAAGGACGGCGTCGCCCGCGCGTACGGCACGGTCGAGGAGGTGCAGGAGCAGTTCGGCGGAACGATCGTCCAGGTCGACCACGACGGCGGTCGCCTCCCCGACTCCGCCACCTACCGCATCCTGTCGGACGAGGCCGGGCACGCCGAGCTGGAGGCCGCGGAGGGCGCCGACCCGTCCGCCATCCTGCGCGGACTGGTGGATGCGGGCGTCAGGGTCTCCCGCTTCTCGCCCACCCGGAAGTCGCTCGACGACATCTTCGTCGAGGTCTACGGCGCCGAGAGCCGGGAGGAGGACTGAGCCATGGCCCGCCACAACCTGAGCACCGTCATCTCGTTCGAGTTCCGCCGCACCATCACGAAGCGGCGGTTCTGGGCGATCACCCTCATCATCCCGATCCTGGTGTTCGGCCTCGGCGGCCTGATCATCGCGTCGAACGTGTCGACCGCGAACACCGCCGACCAGCAGAAGAACTCCCGCTTCGAGTTCCTCTACACCGACGACTCCGGTCTGATCGACGCGACCATCGCCAAGGAGTACGGCGGCACGCGGATCACGTCGGAAGCGGAGGGCGTCGAGGAGGTCCAGATCGGCGGGACGCCGGCCTACTTCGCGTACCCGGCCGATCCCGCGAAGCAGACCGTCCGCGTGTACGGCGAGGACTCCGGCGTGTTCCAGAACAGCAAGTACTCGGCCGTCGCGGAGTCGCTCCTGTCGGCGAGCGTCGAGCAGAAGCTGGACAGCCCGACCGACGTCGCCGTGCTCCGCGGGGATGTGAAGACCTCGACCACGACGTTCGCCGACGGCAAGCGCGCGCCCGGCTTCGAGGCGATCCTCCCGGCGCTCGTCTTCCTCGCCGCCTTCTTCATCGTCATCGTGTTCCTCGGCAACCAGATGCTGAACTCGACGCTCGAGGAGAAGGAGAACCGCGTCACGGAGATGATCCTGACGACGATCAACCCGACGAACCTGCTGCTCGGCAAGGTCATCTCCCTCTTCGCGATCGGCCTCATCCAGCTGGCGGTCTTCGCGCTGCCGATGCTGATCGGCTACCTGTTCTTCCGCGACCAGCTGCAGCTGCCGAACTTCGACCTGAGCGGGCTGGTGTTCGATCCGCAGAAGATGATCGTCGGGGCGCTGATCCTGATCGGCGGTTTCGCCCTGTTCACCGGGACGCTGGTCGCGGTCGGCGCGGTGATGCCGACGGCGAAGGATGCGGCGCCGGTGTTCTCCGTCGTGATCTTCGCCGTCGTCATCCCCCTGTACGCCTCCGGCTTCGCCATCAGCTCCCCCAACTCGCCGATCGTGCAGCTGCTCGCGTACTTCCCGTACACCGCGCCGATCACGGCGCTGATCCTGAACGCCTTCGGGTCGCTCCCGCTGTGGCAGGCGATCATCATCATCGTCGAGCTGTTCGTGCTCTCGGTGGTCGTGCTGCGCATCGCAGTCAGGCTCTTCCGCTACGGGTCGATCGAGTACTCCAGCAAGGTGCGGATCCGGGATGTGCTGGGCCGCCGCACGGAGCGCGCAGAGCCGACGCGGTCGGCGGGAGGCGCCTGATGCGCGCTGTGGTGGTGACCGAGCCCGGCGATGCGGAGGTGCTGACCATCGCCGAACGCCCCGATCCGGTGCCCGCCGCCGGAGAGGTGCGCATCCGCGTCGCCGCCGCAGGCCTCAACGGCGCCGATCTGAGCCAGCGCCGCGGCTACTACCCCTCGCCGCCCGGCGCGCCCGACTGGCCGGGACTCGAGGTCTCGGGCATCGTGGACGCGGTCGGCGACGGCGTCGATGCCTGGAACGTCGGCGACCGGGTCTGCGCCCTCCTGCCCGGTGGCGGATACGCCGAGCTGGTGACGGTCGACGCGGGGCTCGTGCTCCCCGTGCCGGACCAGGTGGACCTGGTCGAGGCGGCCGGGCTTCCCGAGGTCGCGGCGACGGTGTGGTCGAACGTGTTCGAACTCGGCCGGCTCGCGGCGGGTGAGACCCTGCTCGTCCACGGCGGGTCGAGCGGCATCGGCACCATGGCCATCCAGCTCGGCCGGGCATTCGGCGCGGAGGTCATCGCGACCGCGGGCAGCGAGGAGAAGGCGGCGTTCTGCCGGGAGGTGGGCGCGCAGGCGGCCGTGGACTACCGGCGGCAGGACTTCGTGGAGGCGGCGCGCGCCTTCAGCGACGGTCGCGGGGTGGATGTGGTGCTCGACATCGTCGGCGGCGACTACATCGCCCGCGACCTGAACGCCCTCGCGACCGGCGGCCGCATCCTCTCGATCGCCGTGCGCGACCGCACGCCGGCCGCTGTCGACATGGGTCTGCTGATGCGGAAGCGGGCGAGCATCCACGGCACGACGCTGCGCGCCCGGCCGCTCGCCGAGCGCGTGACGATCATCGCCGCGGTGCGCGCGAACGTCTGGCCGCTGCTCGCCGACGGGCGCGTGCGCCCGGTCATCGACTCGGTGTTCCCCCTGGAGGATGCGGCGGCCGCCCACCGGCGGATGGAGTCGTCGGCGCACCGCGGGAAGATCCTGTTACGCGTCGGCTGACCGCATCCACCGCTCCGGCCGCGATCGCGCCGATCGCGTAGGCGAGCAGGTCGCTCCACTGGAAGGTGGTTCCGAGGACGAGCGCGACGGCGGGCACCGCATCCGCCAGTGCCGCGGGAACGCCCGTCAGCTGGAAGAGCTCGACGGCGGCGCAGACGGCGAAGGCGACCAGGGTCACGAGCCGCGCGGGCGCCCGCGGAGCCAGGAACGCGGTCGCCACGACGATCAGGGCCGCGTACAGCGCATCGCCGAGGAAGGCGGCGACCGCTCCGTCCATCCCGCGTGCCACCGCGAGCCCGACGACGACGAGTGCGACGCCCACCGCTGCGAGGAGGATGCGACGCCGACCTGTTCCCATTGTGCGAGGCTAACGGGCCGCTCGGAGGTGCCGCGTCATCCCCGCGACGCAACCCGGTCCGTCGGTGGGAGGATCGGAGCATGACCGACGACGCCCTCACCGACGACGCCCTGTACGCCCTCCCGAAAGCCGAACTGCACCTCCACATCGAGGGGACGCTGGAGCCGGAGCTCGCATTCGAGCTCGCGGCCCGCAACGGCGTCGACCTGCCCTATGCGACGGTCGAGGAACTGTCGGCGCAGTACGATTTCGACGACCTGCAGTCGTTCCTCGACCTGTACTACGCGACGATGGCCGTGCTGCGCACGCGGGAGGACTTCGCAGAGTTGACGAGACGGTACCTCCGCCGCGCGCACGCGCAGGGCGTCCGGCACGCCGAGCTGTTCTTCGACCCGCAGGCGCACACCGCGCGCGGCGTCGCGTTCGACGACGTGGTGGACGGCATCGGCGACGCCCTGGACGAGGCCGGGCGCGAGTTCGGGATGTCCGGCGGTCTCATCCTGTGCTTCCTGCGCGATCAGCCGGTCGCCTCGGCCGAGGAGGCCCTGACCGCTGGGCTCCGCCGTACGGACCGGATCGTCGGCGTCGGGCTGGACTCCGCCGAGGTGGGGTATCCGCCATCGCTGTTCGAGGACGTGTACGCCCGTGCCCGCGCAGCGGGCCTGCATGCCGTCGCGCACGCCGGCGAGGAGGGCCCGCCTGCGTATGTGCGGGAGGCGCTCGACCTGCTGCACGCCGAGCGGATCGACCACGGCATCCGATCGATCGAAGACCCGGAGCTGGTGGCCCGCCTGGCCGAGGAGCGCATCCCGCTCACGGTGTGCCCGCTCTCGAACGTGCGGCTGCGCGCGACCCCCGACCTGAGAGACCACCCCCTGCACCGGCTGGATGCGGCGGGCGTCCGCGTCACGGTCAACTCGGACGATCCCGCCTACTTCGGCGGCTACGCCGGGCAGAACTTCGCCGCGGTGCGGGATGCCCTGGGCCTCACCGCGGACCAGGCCCGCCGGTTCGCCCGCACGTCGATCGAGGCGTCGTTCGCGTCGGACGAGCGGAAGGCCGAGCTCCTCGCCGAACTGGACGGCTGGGGCGCATGACCCGGCGGGATGTCCGAACGGCGGACGGCCGTGCGCTCCGCTTCTTCGACACCGGCGGCGCGCCCGGCGCCCCCGTGCTCGTCTGGCATCACGGCACTCCGCAGACAGGCGCGGTGATCGCGCCGGTCGCCGCCGCGGCCGAGGCCCGCGGGATGCGCGTCGTCTCCGTCACCCGTCCCGGCTACCCCGGCTCGGACGTCCGTCGGGTGCGATCGATCGCCGACGCGGCACTCGACGTCCTCGCCGTGGCCGACCTGCTCGGCGTCGAGCGGTTCGTGACGGTCGGCGCATCCGGCGGCGGCCCGCACGCTCTGGCGCTGGGGGCCCTCGACCCCGCCCGGGTGACCGCGATCGTCACGCTCGCGGGCCTCTCTCCCTTCGACCGCTCCCCGGACTGGTTCTCCGGGATGGCATCCCCCGGCGCCCTGCGCGCCGCCCTCTCCGGCCGCGAGACCCGGCTCGCCTTCGCAGAGACCGCGGAGTTCGACCCGGAGTCGTTCACTTCACGCGACTACGACACGCTGAACGCGGACTGGGGCCCGCTCGGCGCCGACGCGGGCGCTGGGGCCGCCGAAGGGCCCGCGGGCGAGGTCGACGACGATCTCGCCTACGTGTCGCCGTGGGGGTTCGACCTCCGCGCCGTCCGGCCTCCCGTCCTCCTGGTGCAGGGCGGTTCCGACCGCGTCGTCCCTCCCCAGCACGCCGCATCCCTCCTCGAACGCCTCCCCGACGCCGAGCTCTGGATCCGCCCGCGCGACGGCCACGTCTCGGTCCTGACGGCCCTCGGCGTGACGCTCGACTGGGCGCTGGCCCAGACGCCGGCCTAGCGGCGAGCCCGCCCTCGGACGGGCCGGCCGCCGCATCCCCTGTGGGTAGACTCGAACCGCCCCCACCTTCGACGGAGTGACATGTCTACGCGCAGCGCACGTGTGGCTCGCGGCCTCATCGCCGCCGGCTTCGCGACCTTCGTCGCCGCGCTGTTCCACGTCGCGGGCGGCGGTCTCCCCCCGAGCGCGGTCGCGCTGACGCTGAGCCTGGTGTTCTCCGGGCTCGGCTGCATCGTCCTCGCCGGGAAGCGGTCCGCCCTGTGGCGATCGGCCTCCTCCGTCGCGCTCAGCCAGTTCCTGTTCCACGCGCTGTTCTCGCTGAGCCCGTCCGCGCACTTCGCCGGCGCCACCGGCCACCTCCATCCCGGATCGCACCTCACGATGGTCACCGACGGCGCCGTGCCGATGCCGTCCGCTCCCATGGCCGCCATGTCGCTGGGCGCACCGTGGATGTGGCTGGCCCACGCCGGTGCGGCCGCCCTGACCGTGCTCGCGCTCCGGTACGGCGAGCGGGTCTTCACCGCCGTCTCCGAGTTCACCGCGTTCTCGCTGCGACGGCTCCTGGTCGTCGCGGCCGTGGTGGATGTGCCGGTGCCGCCGATGCGGGTCGAGACCGTCCCGGTCGTCCTTCCAGCCCGTACGGTCGTGCTCGGCCGTCTCCGCCACCGGGGTCCCCCGGCACTGATGGGCCCGGCCTGAGCGTTCCGCTCTTCGCCGGGCAGAGGTCTGCCGCTTTCGCGGTCCTTCCCATCCAACTGCCTACCCGACCGCTGTCCGCGGTCGAGAATCGGACCCATCCCATGAACACGCGTTTCCTCCTGGGCGCCGCCGCCACCGTGGCCGCGACCGCCGTCGCCCTCTCCTTCCCCCTGGCCGCCAGCGCCCACGTCCGGGTGAACCCGGACCAGGCGCAGCCTGGCAGCTACGCCACCCTCACCTTCAAGGTGCCCACCGAGTCGGCCACCGCCGGCACGGTGAAGCTCGAAGTGGACCTCCCCACCGACACCCCGTTCACCTCGGTCTCCTACCAGCCCCTGACCGGCTGGACGACCCAGGTCGTCACCGAGAAGCTGCCGAAGCCGGTGAAGACGGATGACGGAACCATCACCGAGGCGCCCGTGAAGGTGACCTGGACCGCCGACCCGGGCGTGCAGGTCGCGCCCGGCGAGTTCCAGCAGTTCGTGATCTCGGCCGGAGCGGTGCCCGACACCGGCAGCGTGCTGCTGCCCACCCACCAGACGTACTCGGACGGCACCGTCGTGGACTGGGACGAGAAGACGCCCGCCGACGGGAAGGAGCCGGAGCACCCCGCCCCGACCCTGTACATCGACGACGCGCCGCCCGCGGAGGACGGCGCCGCCGGGCCGCTGGTGACGAGCGCACCGACGGCACCGGCCCCGACGGCGACCTCCGCGGCGGGCGACGCCGTCGCGATCGGTCTCGGGATCGGCGGGCTGGCGCTGGGAGCGGTGGCGCTCATCGTGGCGGTGTTCGCGCTCACCCGTCGCGGCACCGCGACGGTTCCGCGGGGCTGAGGCCGTGACCTCGGCACCACGTCGTCGGCCGCGGCCGGCGGCGCTCTCCGCCCTGACCGGAGTCGCGCTGGCGGCCCTGCTCGCCGTGATCCCGGCCACGGCGGCCGATGCCCACGACTACCTCGTGCAGAGCACGCCGTCGGCCGGCTCGACCCAGTCGACGCCGCTCGAAAGCGCATCCCTCACCTTCAACGACCGGGTTCTCGACCTCGCCGGCGACGGCTCGTCGTCGCTGGTGCAGGTCACCGACGCGGCGAACCGCCACTACGAGACGGGATGCCCCGCCATCGCCGACCGCACCGTCACCGCTCCGGTGGCTCTCGGTGCGCCGGGGCCGTACACACTGAGGTGGCAGATCGTCTCGGCCGACGGGCACACCGTCTCCGGGACGATCCCGTTCACCTATCAGCCGCCGGCGGGGACGACCGCTGCGCCGGGCAGCGCTGGGCCGCCCGCGTGCGCGGCCGGGGCCGCAGCAGCGAGTGGACGGAGCACCAGTGCCGCGACCTCGACGCCCGCCCCCGCGGCGAGCGCCGCCTCCGATTCCGGGAGCATCGGGCTGGTGATCGGCATCGGTGTCGGGATCGTGGTGCTCGCCCTGATCGGGGTGCTCGTGGTCGTGCTCACGGGCCGGAGGCACCGCGGCGACCCGGGAGCGGACGGAACGGTCTGACCGCTTCGCGCCGGCGGACGACCCGACCGTCGTCCGCCGGCGCGGAGCCTCCACTCCCCCGCGTCACTGACGAGCCATCGCCACCCGCAGGCGCTCGTCGTCGTCGATGAAGTGGTCGTTGTCGTCCAGGCCGGCATCGAGCTGCACCCAGCGGATGCGTCCAGTGAACTTGCTCGTGGCGGTCGTGTAGTCCGGCGACACCGGGGTCCCCGCCTCGTAGCCGACGTCGGTCGTCTCGTCGGCAGAGAAGACCATGGGCTGGGTCACCGCGATCCGGCCGGACCCGACCTCGCGGCCGTCGTAGTAGAGCGTGAGGTTCCCACCCTTCGCGAGACCGCCGCCGTCGTAGGCGAACTCGGCCCGGACCTGCCGCGTCCCCGCCGGTACGGGCTCCCCGGCCTCTGTCGTGAAGAGCTGGATGCCGAGGACGTTGTACGTGAACCGTGCGACCCCGTCGACCAGGTACAGCGCCCATCCGCCGAACCGGCCGCCCTGGGCCACGACGACCCCGGAGGCCCCGCCGTCCGGGATCTCCAGTTCGGCCGTCACCGAGAAGGACCGGTTCTTGAGGTTGATGACGCTGTTCTCGGAGAGCCGCCCCATGCCCGGGTACAGCAGCTGGCTGTTCCCCTGCACGAGGACCGGCCGCCCGGCCAGCTGCGGGCTGATCCGTTCGGCGGTGCGGTCGTCGAGCGGGACCACGTTGTACTTCACCGCTTCGATCAGCCAGAGCCGTTGCAGCGCGTGGAGCCGATCCGGCTGTTCAGCGGACAGGTCGCGCGCCTGGCTGTAGTCGGTGCTGCCGTCGTACAGCTCCCACACGTCGTCGTCGAAGGCCGGGACGGTGCCGCCCAGCAGGTTCCAGGGCGTCCGGTGCTTCGTCACGGCGCTCCAGCCTTTGAAGTAGATGCCGCGGTTGCCGAACATCTCGAAGTACTGGAGCTCGTGCCGCTCCGGCTCGTCCGCGGCGTCGAAGCTGTAGATCATGCTGGTGCCCTCGATCGGCGACTGCTGCACCCCGTTCACGAACGTGGGCTCCGGGAGCCCGGCGGCCTCCAGCACCGTCGGCGCGACATCGATGCAGTGCGTGAACTGCGAACGCAGACCACCCTTGTCGGTGATGCGCTCCGGCCAGTGCACGATCGTCCCGTTACGGGTGCCACCCCAGTGCGATGCGACCTGCTTCGTCCACTGGAACGGCGTGTCCATCGCCCAGGCCCAGCCGACGGCGTAGTGGTTGTACGAGCTCGGGCTGCCGAACTCGTCCATCTTGGAGAGCAGGAACTCCGGCGTCTCGAGGGCCGCCATCCCGTTGAAGTTCGCCATCTCGTTGAAAGCGCCGTTCAGCGTGCCCTCGGCCGATGCGCCGTTGTCGCCGATGATGTAGAAGATCAGCGTGTTGTCGAGGATGCCGAGGTCCTCGACGGTGTCGAGCACCCGTCCGACCTGGTGGTCCGTGTGCTCGAGGAACCCGGCGTAGACCTCCATCTCGCGCTCCAGCACGGGCTTCAGCTCGTCCGGCATGTCGTCCCACGCCGGGATCTCCGCGTTGCGCGGCGTCAGCTCGGCGTCGGCCGGGATCACCCCGAGCTCCTTCTGCCGGGCGAAGGTCTGCTCGCGCAGCGCGTCCCAGCCGCCGGCGAACTTCCCGGCGTACTTGTCCGCCCACTCCTTCGGCACGTGGTGCGGCGCGTGCGTCGCTCCCGGCGCGAAGTACACGAAGAACGGCTTGTCCGGCATGAGCGCCTTCTGCGTCCGGATCCACGTGGAGGCGTGATCGGCGAGGTCCTCCGTGAGGTGGTACCCCTCCTCGGGAGTGGCCGGCGGCTCGACGGGGGTCGTCCCGTCGTAGAGGGCCGGGTCCCACTGGTTGTCCTCTCCGCCGATGAAGCCGTAGAAGGTCTCGAAACCGCCTCCGGCGGACGGCCAGGCGTCGAACGGTCCCATCGGCGACGACTGCCACACCGGCACCTCGTGGCACTTGCCGAACTGCGCCGTGGAGTACCCGTTCAGCTTCAGGGTCATCGCGAGCGGCGCCTTGGTGTTCGGCCGCAGCGAGCTGTTGCCTGGCGCGGAGGTCGCGGTCTCCGTGATGCTGCCCATGCCCACCGAATGGTGGTTGCGCCCGGAGAGCAGGGCTGCCCGCGTCGGCGCGCACAACGCGGTCGTGTGGAACCGGTTGTATTTCAGGCCGTTGGCGGCGAGCCGTTCGGCGTTCGGCGTGGCGCACGGGCCGCCGAAGGCGCTGGATGCCCCGAACCCGACGTCGTCGAGCAGGATCACCAGCACGTTGGGCGCACCCTCGGGCGGCCGCAGCGGGGTGATCGGCGGGTACGACGTCTCCGGATCCTTCGCGTCGTAGGTGGTGAGCCCGGGCGCAGGGCGGTCCGGGATGGGGAGGACGCTGCGCGCTGCGCGGTCGACGGTCATGACGGCTCCTCTCAGATGCGCCGGCGGCGCGGGGTCAGGGCGGCGCCGACGACGGCGGCCTTTGCGACGGGCGCGGGGCCCGGTGTGACGGCGCGCGTGACGACGGCGGCCTTGGCGACGGGGGCGCGGACGACGCCGACGCGCCCCACTCGTGCTGGTCTCAACATCTCAGACTCCCTGCTCTTCCTGCGTTTTCCGCTGTTCCTGCTGTTCCAAGTCCTCTGCGGCCTCCAGCTCGGCCTCCGCCTCCAGGGCGTCGGCGATGTCCTGGCTGTGGATGCGCCCATCCGCGATGAGCCGCCCGCCGGCCCTGCGTGCGGCCGCCGCGAACGGAGCCGCCCACACGTTCTCGTAGACGATGGCGCCGGCGACGCTGCCCGGCTCCATCGCCTCGGCCAGGGTGGCGATGTCCGCCTCCGCGAGGAAGTCGGCGAGCTGCTCCGCGAGCGTCGCGAGGGCCGACGGGCCCTCCAGCTCGGACAGCTCGACGGCCTCGACGGAGCCGTCCTCGTCCTTGACGAGCACGATGGCGTCGACGAGGCGGATGGTGCCGGCGTCGACGAGCGCCAGGAGCTCGTCGATCACCTCGCCGGAGAAATTCTGCTGCCCCGGCGGGAACTCGATGATCACGAAATCGATCGGTGCGACGGAGTCACTGTCGTCGGTCATGGGTGTCCCTCTCACTGGTCCGGTCATTTCCGGGGTCAGTGTCGCAGGGAAGGTCCCACCGTGGACAGGCAGTACTCGAGGGCTGCGGGAAGCCGCCCGATGTCGCGCACGACCGGGCGGAGGCGATACCGTCCCCTCGTGACCGCGACCATCGCACAGAGGCCACCGCGGGCACATTCCGTACTCCATCGCCGCAACCGGCGATCGTCGAAGGGACCAACGAATGGCCAGGGCTCCGATCGGCGGGCATCGCGAATTCGCCGTACTCCGCATCGATGAAGAACTGTCGTCGGCGGCGCAGTGATGAGCGCCGCGCAGCGCATCCCGCTCAACACCCTCGCGATCGCCTTCGGCCTCGCCGGGCTCGCCACCATCTGGACCGTGGCTGCCCGCCTCCTGGGCGTCCCGGAACCCATCGGGCAGGCACTCTGGGTGGTCGTCGCCGTCTCCTGGATCTGGCTCATCGTCGCGCACCTGCGCCGCGGCGCCAGGAGCGCCGAGACCCTGCGACAGCAGTTGAGGCATCCCGCGCAGGGCCCCATCGCCGCGCTCGTCCCTGTCGTCGGGATGCTGCTCGGCGCCGATCTGTACCGCTTCGTGCCGATCGCCGGCAGCGTCGTCGTCATCGTTGCGATCATCGTCGCCGCGGCGTTCGCCGGCTGGGTGCTGGCGTTCTGGCACAGCGGCAGCCTGCCCCCTGAGGCGTTCCACGGCGGCTATCTGCTGCCGACCGTGGCGGCGGGCCTGATCGCGGCGACCACGTCGTCCAGGATCGGTCTGCCCGGGATGGCGATCGGAGCCTTCGGCGTCGGCGTCTTCTTCTGGATCGTCATCTCGACCGTGCTCCTGGCGAGACTGGCGTTCTTCGCCCCTCTTCCCGACGCGCTCACGCCCACCTGCGCGATCCTGCTCGCACCACCCGCCGTGGCCGGAACCGCCTGGTTCACGATCAATGGCGAGCAGGCCGACCTCGTCTCCACCGTGCTTCTGGGGCTGCTGGTGCTCATGGCGCTGCAACAACTCGCGCTCCTCCCCCGCTATCGCAGGCTCACCTTCACGCTCGGCTTCTGGTCGTTCACGTTCCCGATCGCGGCCGCCGGCGCCTACGGCATCGAGTGGGCCTCCCTCGCCGCATTCCCCGGCTGGCAGGTCGTCTCGTGGGGCCTCGTCGTCATCGTCACGGGCGTGATACTGGCTGTCGCCGTGGCCTCCCTCCTTCTGGTGACGCGTGTCCGCCGAGGCGCGATGCGCGCCGAGATCCCGCTTCGGCACGCGGACGACGCGGTGGAACGGCGATGAGCCGACGTGGGCGGTGGGACTCGGATCTGGTCGCGCGGGAACCCGCTCCACTAGGGTCTGGGCATGAGCACTCGATTCGCGCGAGCGGGATTCGCCATCGCTGCCGTTGCAACCATGATCGTCCTCGCCGGGTGCTCCTCGTCCGGTTCCTCGTTCACCGGCGACTGGGGTCAGGTCGCACCCGGGAAGCCCTCCTTGACCATCAAGTCCGATGGTTCCTTCTCGGGTACCGACGGCTGCAACCCGCTCAAGGGTCAGGGCAGCATCTCCGGCGACACGTTCACGTTCGGGCCCTTCGCCTCGACGCTGAAGGCGTGCGAAGGGGTCACCCCGTGGCTCAACCTCGCCGCAACGGCGAAGGTCGACGGCAACACCCTCACCGTCTACCGATCCGGCGATACCAAGATCGGGACCCTCCAGCGGCGCTGAGCCGGGGATGAGTTCTGTGGACACCGGTCGCCTCCGCTTCGATCACGACGCAGTCCGGTCCGCAGCCGGCCTGTACGACGCGGGAAGGCGGGCTCGCGAGCGGGTGCCGCGCAGCATCCATGCGACGTATGCGCCGGCGAAGGATCGCGATCCCGTCGGCGTCCTCCGCCGGCAGCACGAGCACCGCGTCGCGGAGCTGATCCCGCTCCGGCTCGAGCGGATGACCGAGAACCCCTTCGCCTTCTACCGCGGTTCTGCCGCCATCCAGGCGGCCGACCTGCGCGACGAACCCCGCACGGGCATCGACGCGACCATCTGCGGCGACGCGCACGTCGCCAACTTCGGCATCTTCGCCTCACCGGAGCGCAGGCTCGTCTTCGACCTCAACGATTTCGACGAGGCCGCCTACGGGCCGTGGGAGTGGGATGTGAAGCGCTTCGTCACGAGCGTGGTGATCGCTGCGCGCCAGCGAGGATTCTCGGAGGCGAAGGCCGAGAGGGCGGCATCCGAGGCGGCCGCCGCCTACCGCACGGCGATGAGGCAGTTCACCGCGCTGGGCGCGCTGGAACGCTACTACCTGCGCGCGGACGTCCGCGGAGGCCGGCGGGCAGCGAGCTCGCAGAAGGTGCTCGACCGCGCGATCGCGGAGGCCTCCCGCCGCACGTCGGAGCGGGTGGTGCGCAAGATCACCGAACGCGCCCCCGACGGCACGACGGCGATCATCGAGAGTCCGCCACGACTCACCCACATCCCCGAGGCGACCGAACGCAGGGTGCTCGCGATCGCGCGCGAGTACGTCACCACCGTCTCCGCCGACATCGCGCTGCTCCTGTCCCAGTACACCGCGACGGATGCCGTGCGCCGGGTCGTCGGCGTCGGCAGCGTGGGGACGCGGTGCTACATCATCGTGCTCTCGGGGCCGGCCGGCGAGTCCTTGGTGCTTCAGGTGAAGGAAGCGACCGAGTCCGTCGTGGTGGAGTTCGGCGGCGCTCCCGCGGGATGCGCTCCCGCTTTCGACGATCACGCCCACTCCGCTGAGCACGGTCACCGTGTCGTCGCCAACCAGCGCGTGCTGCAGGCCGTGAGCGACCCGTTCCTCGGTTATGTCACGCAGGACGGGCATGCGTACTACATCCGGCAGTTCCGCGACCAGAACGTGTCCATCGACACGGAGACGCTCGGATTCCGGCCTTTCGCCGACTACGTCGACGCCTGCGGCACCGTCCTCGCGCGCGCCCACGCCCAGTCGCCCGACGCCCCGTTCATCTCGGGCTACCTCGGCGGCGGCACGGCATTCGACGCCGCGGTCGTCGCCTGGGCCTTCGCCTACGCGGACCAGGCGTACGCGGACTATCTGACTGTCGGCCAGGCGGTGGCCGACGGCCGGTTCTCACAGTGAAGGCCCTTCAGCGGCGCTGAACCGGGGGCGACGTACACGATCAGGGAGGGCGTATGCCGAGCCATATGGAAACGAAGTCGGACGACCTGCCGTCCTGGGTGAACTCGCCGACCAAGCGGGAGATCGTCTCCTTCGTCAGCTCCACCGCGGGAGACGGCCCCGATCACGTCCCCGTCGAGGAGCGCGTCGCCGTGTTCGACAACGACGGGACGCTGTGGACCGAGAAGCCGATGCCGACGCAGCTGCATTTCATCGTTCAGCAATGGGCGGCAGCGGCCAGAGCCGATCCGTCGCTGGCCGAGGACGAACCGTACCGGTCGGTGCTTGCCGGGGACTTCTCGTGGCTCGGCACCGCCATCGACAAGCACTACGCCGGCGACGACGCCGACCTTCATCAGATCGTCGGCGCTCTTCTGAAAGTGACGGAGGGCATGAGCGTCGAGGCGTACGAGGACGCCGTCCACGAGTTCTACCGGACCGCACGCCACCCGACGCTGGGCCGCCCGTACAACAGGGTCGTCTACCAGCCGATGGTGGAGCTCCTGCGGTATCTGGAGGCCAACGGATTCGCGTGCTACATCGTCTCCGGCGGCGACCGCGACTTCATGCGGCCGATGACCGTCGCGAACTACGGAATCCCGCCCGAACGCGTCGTCGGCTCGGCCGTAGGCCTCGTCTACGAGGAGGGCGAGGTGCGATACGGCTCGACGTTCGGCTTCCTGGACGACGGACCGGAGAAGCCGGTGCGGATCTGGAGCCGGATCGGCAAACGACCTCTCCTCGCCGTCGGGAACTCCAACGGAGACATGCCGATGCTGAAGTACGTGCAGAAGCATCCCCGCAGCCTCAGTCTGCTGATCCACCACGACGACGACACAGGCCGCGGCGATCTCCCCTACGACACGGGGGCCGAGGATGCGCTCGCCAGCGCCCACACCGACAGCTTCACGGTCGTGAGCGTCAAGGACGACTGGGCCAGCGTCTTCCCCGAATGACCTTCACCAGGATCGCCCCTGGTGCACACGGGCCGCCGCGGACAAGAATGAGCGCGTCAACCGACTGGGGGTTAGAACAATGGGTACTCCGTTCAGGGGCGTCATCAATCTCGACATCACCAAGTCCACCCCGGACTGGGGTCCGTACGCACAGCCGACGGCACCGGAGGGCGCACCCAACGTGCTCTACATCGTGCTCGACGACGTCGGTTTCTCCGCGATGGAGCCGTTCGGCGGCCTCATCGAGACCCCGAACATCAACCGGATCGCCGGAAACGGCCTGATCTACACGAACTTCCACACGACGGCCCTGTGCTCGCCGACCCGCTCCTGCCTTCTGACCGGCCGGAACCACACCACCAACAGCATGGGCAGCATCACGGAAGCGGCCGCGGGCTTCCCGAACTCGAGCGGGCACATCCCGTTCGAGTGCGGCAACATCGCCGAAGTCCTCGGCGAGCGGGGATGGAACACGTACGCCGTCGGCAAGTGGCACCTCACACCCGAGGACGAGATGAATCTCGCGTCTGTGCGCCGTCAGTGGCCGCTGGGCCGCGGCTTCGAGCGGTTCTACGGCTTCCTCGGCGCCGAGACGAACCAGTGGTACCCCGACCTGGTGCACGACAACCACCCGGTCGAGCAGCCGGCCACTCCCGAAGAGGGCTACCACTTCAGCGTCGACATCACCGACAAGGCGCTCTCGTTCATCCGCGACGCGAAAGCGGTCGCGCCCGACAAGCCGTTCCTGCTCTATTTCTGCCCGGGTGCCACGCACGCTCCGCATCACGCACCGAAGGAGTGGGCTGACCGCTACGCCGGCAGGTTCGACATGGGATACGAGGCGTACCGCGAAGAGGTCTTCCAGCGGCAGAAGGCGCTCGGCGTCGTTTCGGAGAACGCGGAACTGTCGCCGATCAACCCGTACGCGGACCGCACCAGCTCGAACGGCACACCGTGGCCCGAGCTCGACACCGTGCGGCCGTGGGACTCGCTGAACGACGACGAGAAGCGCCTCTTCGCCCGGATGGCAGAGGTCTACGCCGGCTTTCTGAGCCACATCGACCACCAGATCGGGCGTCTGCTCGACTACCTGGACGAGAGCGGGCAGGCAGACAACACGCTGATCGTCCTGGTCTCGGACAACGGCTCCTCGGGCGAGGGCGGTCCGAACGGTTCCGTCAACGAGAACAAGCTCTTCAACGGGATCCCGGACCGCATCGAGGACAATCTGAAGTACCTCGACGTGCTCGGCAGCCCGCTGACGTACAACCACTACCCCACCGGATGGGCGTGGGCCTTCAACACCCCGTTCAAGCTGTGGAAGCGGTACTCCAACTTCGAAGGGGGAACGGCGGACCCCATGATCGTGTCCTGGCCCGCGAAGATCACCGACCGCGGAAGCCGACACCAGTACACGCACGCGATCGACATCGTGCCCACGATCTACAACTCACTCGGCATCGAACCGCCCGAGACGCTCAAGGGGTACACGCAGTACCCGATCGAAGGTGTCGCGTTCGAGGCCTCCTTCGCGGACGCCGAGGCGGACACCGGCAAGCATTCGCAGTTCTACTCGATGGGCGGCACCCGGGCGCTGTGGAGGGACGGCTGGAAGGCGGTCGCCGTGTCCCCTGCCGCACCCGACGCGTGGGCCGACTACGAGGCGCAGGAGTGGGAGCTGTACGACACCGCCTCGGACCCGAGCGAGGTGCACGATGTCGCGGCCGAGCATCCCGACCTTCTCCGCGAGCTCATCTCGCTGTGGTGGGTGCAGGCCGGCATGTACAACGCACTGCCTCTGGAGAACCGGAACGCGGTGGAGATCCTCGGCACCGAGCGGCCGCAGATAGCGAAACCGCGCAACCGGTACATCTTCTATCCCGGCAGCTCGGAGGTTCCGGAGGCGGTGGCGCCGAACATCCGGAACCGGTCGTACACGATCGCCGCGCAGGTCGACATCGACGGCCCCGACGCGACCGGTGTGCTGTTCTCGCACGGCGCCCGCTTCGGCGGGCACGCGTTGTACATCAAGGACGGCCGGCTGAAGTACGTCTACAACTGGGTGGGGATGGAGGAGCAGATCGTCGAATCGGATCGTCCCGTGCCGAGCGGCCGGGTGGTCCTGTCGGCCAGCTTCGACATGACACCGGGAACCATGCCCGCGGAGGGCACGCTGACGCTCCACATCGGAACGGACGATGTCGGCTCGGCGACGATCAGGACGCAGCCCGGGAAGTTCTCCATCGCGGGGGAAGGTCTCAACGTCGGGAAGGATTCGGCAGAGCCGGTCACCTCCGACTACGCGGGAGAGTCTCCGTGGCCCTTCACGGGCGGCACCATCCAGCGCGTCGCCGTCGACGTCAGCGGCGAGCCGTTCGTCGACCTCGCGCAAGAGGCGGCGATGGCATTCGCCCGGGACTGACGAGCAGACCGACCGCCTGCGTCGCGCGCCGAGGTGCACGTCGCGGCGAGAGCAGGTGGGATCCGGAACAACGCGTGACAGCGACCTGATGGTGGAGATGGGGGGAATCGAACCCCCGTCAGAAAAGTGTGGGCAAAGTGTAGGCACGGGCTACCTCCGTCCGCACGCACGTAAGCGGATCATTCACCGGGCGGCGGCTATTCCTCCAACTTGACTGTGACGCCGAGCTCGGAACAGGTAGTGCCTGCTTGCGCTGCTGTGGATTCGAGAAGATGGACTCCCTCGGGGGTGTTGTTATCGAGGTAGGCGATGAGTGCCCCTTGGGCAGCGATCAGCGTCTGGGAGGTACCACTCCACTGAACGTCAGCCGCCTGCGCCCTTTCGGCCGCTTCTACAACCTGTGCGCCTAGCCTCGCAGCGGTGGACTTCGTCTCTGCTTCGGACGTCCCGCTCACTGTGAACATTTCTTGCAGGGCGGTGCACGCCTCAATTGCGTTTTGGCGCCCAACGTCAGCGGTGGGAACCGAGGTTGGTGGAGGGGTCGGCGCGGAGGTCACGCTTGGGGTCTCCCGCTGGATCGGCGTTGGGCTGGCTGTCGCTAAGGGCGCCGACTCAAGCAGATTGGAGTTGAGCGCGTATGCGACTCCTCCACCCGACACAACGAGGGCGGCGACCACCAAGCCGACCACCATGCCCACCCGATTGCGACCACCAGCCCGAGTCTGGTCTCTGCGTGCTGTCTCGACGACAGCCCGACGCCATGCGGCGCTACGTCCCTCGTCGAAACGTTCGTCGTCGTTCATCGGAGACCTCCCTCGGTCGATGCGAAGTCGGTGGATTCAGCGAGCAAAGCTGCTAGACGTACCTTCGCCCGAGAGAGACGAGACTTCACCGTCCCCGGCGCTACGTCCAACGCCGCGGCAGCGTCCGCCGTGCTGAGCTCCTCGATGACGCACAGCGAGAGAATGTCCTGGTCCCGGCGCGGCAAACGAGAAAGAGCACCGTGCAGGGCGACCCGCCGACGGTCAGAGTCGAGCCGAGCGTCAACAAGGTGGCTGTGGTCGGGCATTTGCTCAGGCGTTGGGAGACCGGCAAGTACGTGCCGGTAGCGGCGGCTCGCGCGAGCGAGGTTCCGGCTGACGTTGTTCGCCGTGACCAGCAGCCACCCAATCACCGAACCATCGACGTCCCGCAACGAGTCGCGCCGCCGCCAGGCCTCGAGGAAGACCATGCCGGTTACATCCTCCGCGTCGTGTGCCGAGTTAGTCATTCTCCGCGCCTGCCGAAACACGCGATCGCGGTGCAGATCGAACAACTCCCCGAAGGCGTCGGGATCGCCTGCACGTACGCGCGCCAGCAATGCCCCCTCGCCGGTGTCTTCTGTCGTCACACTTAGATAATGTCCGACGACGCGAAACGGTTCCCAACCATCCGCGAGCTACGAACGCGACGACAAAGAAGCAAACGGTCAAACCGAGATGGGCCTCCGTCCGCAAGCCGGTCGGCAGCCGGTCGGCAGGCGGGGCGCCCGTAAGCCGATGGTCCAGCGGAAAAACGGGGCCTCTTCCGCAAGCGGAAAAGGCCCCGACTTCCGCGGAATGACGCGGATCTCAAGCAACGCGTGACAGCGACCTGATGGTGGAGATGGGGGGAATCGAACCCCCGTCCACTGCTGTGGTCATGTGCCTTCTACGGGCGTAGCCAATGAAGTCGCTTTCTCGGTCCCGGAGCTTGTCATTGGCACCTGCTCCGACGGACCCAGTATCAGTGGAAGTCCCTCTGCGCCCTGATGCTCAACGCAGAAGCAAGTCCCCTAGCTGACGCCAGGATCCGGGTAGGGAACGATTCCCGGACTGACGGTCTCTCAAATGGCGGAGGTGAACTTACGCCGCGAGGGCGAAGTCGGCCTTGGCCGAGACAGTGCTCTTGTTATTGGCACTTATTTTTTCGCATGGATCGTTAACGAGATAACCATGCATCCTCGACCCGCTTCTCACAGTCACGCAGACAATGTCGAAACCGATCATCCCCATGCGCGGCCTGTCGGCCGGGTCGCTGTCACGCGCTGTTGAGTTGTCCAGATACCAGTTTGCCCGACCAGGCGGGCAGCTACTCATAGTACAACATCGCCCCTTCGCTGTTTATGCCACCATCGGGGAATGGCCGACACGATCATCACCGTCCAAGGGGAATACGAGCTGCGTCACCCGGCCGAGCGCGGTGCCGCGCGGCTGCGGGTCACCTACGAGGGGCCGTCGCGCGAGGACGTGCTCGCGCTCACGACGCAGCGACAGCTCCAGCTCAGCAGCGAGCTGCGGGAGCTCCACAACCCGCAGAGCGGTCCCGTCACGCAGTGGTCCTCCGACCAGCTCCGGGTCTGGGGCGATCGCCCGTGGAGCAACGACGGTCGCCGGCTCGACGTCGTGCATCATGCGGAGGTCGGGATCGACGCGCGGTTCAGCGACCTGGCCGCCCTGTCCGACTGGGTCGGGGTGGTGTCGCTGCTCGACGGCGTCGCGGTCGACGGCGTCACCTGGTCGCTGACGGAGGCGCGCCGGCAGACTCTGACGCAGGAGGCGCGGCGCCGGGCGGTGGAGAACGCGGTCGCGAAGGCGACGGTGTACGCGACGAGTCTCGGGCTCACCACGGTGAAGCCGCTCGCGCTCAGCGACCCGGGCATGCTCGGCGACGGGTCGGCGCCCGGGCAGCCGCCGCAGCCGCTGTTCGCCCGCGCGGTGTCCGCCGACTCCGGAGGGGCGACCCTGTCGCTCAAGCCGGAGGAGCTGACCATCGCGGTGCAGGTGCACGCGCGGTTCTCCGCCAGCTGACCGGTGCCGCCTGCTGCCGGGCTGCGGGGATCAGGATCCGGGCGTCTGCGGCGTGCCCGGCGTCGACGGCGGACGGGTGGGGAACGCGTCCAGCTTGAGCACGCGTGTCGCGGTCACGGTGTCGTCGGCGCGCTTCGCGATGACGATCACCTCGTCCCCCTTCGCGAAGTCCGACTTCGACGCCGACTTCATCGGCGTGCCGAACACCGTCGACGACGTCACCCGCACCTCGACCGACGAGCCGCTGTCGCGGTCGATGGTCCAGGTGTCCCCCGAGATGGAGACGATGGTGCCGCGCACGAGCACGCGGCCCTTCTGGTCGCCGCCCTGCTGGCCGCCGCCGCTGCCGTTGTCATCGCCGTCGCCCGGCATCCCCGGCATCCCGGGCATTCCCGGCTGCCCATGACCCTGCCCCGGGATGACGCGCGAGATGGCCCGCTCGCCCATGTGCGACACCACGCTGGCGACCGCGAAGGAGCCGGCCGTCACCAGCCCGAGCAGTACGACGATCGAGAGCACGAGCGTCGAAATCGCGAACGCCAGTCCGTGCCGCTTGTAGAACGGCTCGGTGACAACCGGCGCTGCCGTGCCCGGTACCGCCGTGCCCGGAGCCGCGGGACCCGGAGCCGACGCAGGCGGACCAGGCGGCGGCGTGGAGCCCGGGGAAGCCGGCAGCGGCTCGGTGGGATCGGTGGGCGGTGTGTTGCTCATGTTCATATGAAAGCAGCCGTGAGCCCTGTTCGCGCTGGGAAGCGGTTATGGGTCCGATGAGAATCCCGGCGGGTGCTGCGCGTCAGGCCGGCTCGACGAGCACGGAGCGGAGCATCGCCAGCTCGACCTCGTCGAGCCCGGCGTCGAGCAGGTACTGCCGAACGCTGCCCGCGCGCTCCTCGATCCGGTCGATCGTGGTCTCCAGCGCCTCCCGCGGACTGCCGCCGAGGATGATCCGCAGATCGGGCGTCACCTCGACCCCGTAGCCGCGGACCAGCTCCAACATCCCCTCGAGCCACGGCCCGCGCAGGTTGTCCTCGGTGAGCGCGTAGTCGGCCACGACGGTCTCGCGGTCGACACCGACGGCGAGCAGGGCGAGCGCCACGACGATGCCGGTGCGGTCCTTGCCCGCCGTGCAGTGCACGACCACCGCCTCCTCCCCCGTGTCCGCGATCTCGCGCAAGGCACGGACGATCACGTCGGTGTGCTGGAAGACGATCTTGTCGTACAGGTGCACGATGGTCGCACCGACGGTGGCCGCCGAGGCGCCGGAGCCCTCGAACACCGGCAGCCGCAGCACCTCGACATCCAGTCCGTCCAGGTCGTCGGGCAGCGCCTCCACCTCGAAGTCGTCGCGCAGGTCGATCACGATGCGGATGCCCAGCTCGCGCAGCGCCTCCCGCCCGGGTCGTCCGATCCGGCCGAGCGCGTCGGCGCGGTACAGCTTTCCGCGGCGCGTGGTGCCGCCCGCCGCCGGGTAGCCGCCGACATCCCGGAAGTTGTACGTTCCTGCGATCGGGATGCGCTGAGCGGTGGAGTCCATGACCTCAGTCTGTCACTCCGCCGGAACGGTCACTCGCCCAGGTGGTTGCGCGTGGACATCGCCCGCTGCGCCTCGCGCTGGTCCTGACGCTCCCGCAGAGCCTGCCGCTTGTCGTACTCGCGCTTGCCCTTGGCGACTGCGATCTCGACCTTCGCGCGGCCGTCGTTGAAGTAGATCGACAGCGGCACGATGGTGTAGCCGCCCTGCTTGACCTTGTTCTCGATCTTGAGGATCTGGGCCTTGTGCAGCAGCAGCTTCCGCTTGCGGCGCGGTGCGTGGTTGTTCCAGGTGCCGTCGGCGTACTCGGGGATGTGCACGGCGTCGAGCCAGGCCTCTCCGCCGTCGACGAACGCGTAGCCGTCGACGAGGGACGCCCGTCCCATCCGCAGCGACTTCACCTCGGTCCCGGTGAGCACGAGGCCCGCCTCGAAGGTGTCCTCGATCGTGTAGTCGTGGCGCGCCCGGCGATTGGTGGCCACGACCTTCTGGCCCCGTTCCTTCGGCACAGCTCGCTCCTCACATCGGCGACGGTCATCGCCCGGCGCGGTGCCGGGCAGCGGACCAGTCTATCGCCTCGCCGGTCTCCCGGGCGCGGCTCAGACCTTCAGATACCGCTTGATGGCGAAGTTGGCGGACGCCGCGGCCAGCACCACGCCGATCACGACGAGGATGGGGATCACCAGCCAAGCCTGCTCCATCCCGACGAAGTTGATCGACTGGATGCGCTGGCTGAGGTACCCGCGGACGAAGAACTGCACGCCGAGCGCGATTACGACCGACGCGAGGATCGACCCGACGAGCGCGGCGATCACGCCCTCGATGATGAACGGCGTCTGGATGAAGCGGTTGGAGGCGCCGACGAGCCGCATGATCCCGATCTCCCGCCTTCGCGAGAATGCGGAGAGCCGGATGGTCGTGGCGATCAGCAGCACAGCGGCCACGAGCATGAGCGCCGCGATGCCGATCGCGGTGTAGCTGGCGGCGTTGAGGATGCTGAAGATCTGGTCCAGGTAGCTCCGCTGGTCGACAACGCTCTGCACGCCCGCCGACCCGGAGAGCGTCTCGGTGAGCACGGCCGACTGGTTCGGATCCTTCAGGTTCACCCAGAACGTCTGCGGGATCATGTCCGGCGTCACGAAGTCGGCGATCTGGTTGCCCTTGAACTGCTCTTTGAACTGCTCGTAGCCCTGCTTCTGGTCCTGGAAGTAGAACTTCTGGATGTACGGGGCGAGCTCGGGCGACTCGAGCTGCTTCTTGACCGCCTCGATGGACTGGTCGGTGGCCGGCCCGCTCGCGCAGTTGTCCGTCGTCGTGCACATGTACACGGCGACCTGCGCGCGGTCGTACCAGTAGGTCTTCATCTGGCCGATCTGCATCTGCAGCAGGACGGCGGTGCCGACGAAGGTCAGCGAGATGAACGTGACGAGGATGACCGACACGACCATCGACAGGTTGCGGCGGAGGCCGTTGCCGACCTCCGACCAGATGAGTCCGAATCTCATTTCGTCGGCCCCACATTCTGGTCGCCGTCACGGTCGGCGTCCTCGCGGAGTCCGCTGAGGTCGAGGTTCGCCGTGAAGTTCAGGTGTTCGGGCAGCTCCTCCGACGCGGGCGCCGGCGGGACCGGGGCGGTCGCGAACTGCACCGGGGCCGGATAGGCGGCCGGCCGCGGCTGCTCGGCGGGCTGCGCGTGCTGCGGCTGGTGAGCCGGCGTCTGCGGCGCCTGCTGCGGCTGCGGCACCGCCACCGGGGCCGTTGGGGTCGAGGTCGGTGCGTTCGGCCGGGTCATCGGCGCGGCAGGCGCTGCGGGCGCCGCGGCGGCCGCTCCCGCGAACACGGGTGTCGCGTCGGAGACCGGCTCGTCGCGCTCCAGCGGCTGCGCCACCGGGATCGCGGCGGTGAAGCCGTATCCGCCGTGGCGCTCGTCGCGGACGATCTGGCCGCCGACGAGCTCGATGACGCGTCGCTTCATCTGGTCGACGATCGCGGCCTCGTGCGTGGCCATGACGACGGTGGTGCCGCCGGCGTTGATGCGTTCGAGCACGGCCATGATGCCGGCGCTCGTCGCGGGGTCGAGGTTTCCGGTGGGCTCGTCGGCGAGGAGCACCTGCGGCTTGTTGACCACCGCCCGGGCGATCGCGACGCGCTGCTGCTCACCACCCGAGAGCTCGTGCGGCAGGCGCTGCGCCTTGCCGTCGAGGCCGACCATCTTCAGGACGTCGGGCACGGCCTCCTGGATGAAGCCCCGCGACTTGCCGATCACCTGCAGGGTGAAGGCGACGTTCTGGAAGACGTTCTTGTTCGGCAGCAGCCGGAAGTCCTGGAAGACGACACCGATGTTGCGGCGGAAGTACGGCACCTTGCGCGACGAGATCGTGCCGAGGTCCTGCCCCAGCACGTGGATCTTGCCCTTGGTCGGCTTCTCCTCTTTGAGGATGAGGCGCAGGCAGCTGGACTTGCCGGAACCCGAGGCGCCGACGAGGAAGACGAACTCTCCGCGCAGCACTTCGAGGTTGATGCCGTTGAGTGCCGGGCGCGCTGTGCCCGGGTACTGCTTGGATACGTGTTCGAACCGGATCATGACCCCTTGAGACTAAGCAGTCCCGCCCCGATCCGCAGTAGCGACATGCCCGTGCGGCACAACCCCGCCGTTCCGCGCCCCAGCAAGACGACCTCCGGCTCTACTCCCCGGACTTGTTGCCCGCGCGCCAGCGGATGCCCGCCGCGATGAAGCCGTCGAGGTCGCCGTCGAAGACGGCGCTCGGGTTGCCCGACTCGTAGCCGGTGCGGAGGTCCTTCACCAGCTGCTGGCCGTAGAGAAAGTAGGAGCGCATCTGGTCGCCCCAGCTCGCCGTGATCGTGCCGGCGAGCTCCTTCTTCTTCGCGGCCTCCTCCTCCTTCTGCAGCAGCAGGAGTCGGGTCTGCAGCACGCGCATGGCGGCGGCACGGTTCTGGATCTGCGACTTCTCGTTCTGCATCGAGACGACGAGGCCGGTCGGGAGGTGGGTGATGCGCACCGCGGAGTCGGTGGTGTTGACCGACTGGCCGCCGGGGCCGGACGAGCGGAACACATCCACGCGGATGTCGCCCTCCGGGACCTCGACCTCCGTCGCCTCCTCCATCAGCGGGATGACCTCCACTGCGGCGAAGGACGTCTGCCGCTTGTCGGCCGAGCCGAACGGGCTGATGCGCGCGAGGCGGTGGGTGCCGGCCTCGACCGACAGCGTGCCGAACGCGTAGGGCGCATCCACCTCGAAGGTCGCGGATTTGATGCCAGCGCCCTCCGCATACGACGTGTCCATGACCTTCACCGGGTACTTGTGCTGCTCCGCCCAGCGCAGGTACATGCGCATGAGCATCTCGGCGAAGTCGGTGGCGTCGTCGCCGCCTGCGCCGGAGCGGATGGTCACGATGGCCGCGCGGTTGTCGTACTCGCCGCTCAGCAGCGTCTGCACCTCCAGGTCGCCGAGCGCGGTCTGCAGCGACTGCAGCTCGGCCCGCGCCTCGGCGGCCGACTCCTCGTCCTCCGCCTCGTTCGCGAGCTCGACCAGCACCTCCAGGTCGTCCAGACGGCGCTCGATCGCCGTGATGCGCGCGAGCTCCGACTGGCGGTGACTGAGCGCGCTCGTCACCTTCTGGGCGTTCGTGGTGTCGTCCCAGAGGTCGGGGGCTCCCGCCTTCTCGCTCAGGTCGGCGATGTCGGCGCGCAGCCGGTCGACGTCGACCACCGCGGTGATGTCGGCGAAGGTGGATCGCAGGTCGGCGATCTGGGAGGAGAGGTCGAGTTCGATCATGTCGCCCTCCAGCCTACCGGGCGGTCAGGTGAGTCACCCGAGCGGGAAGTTGTACGGTGTTAACGAAATGACTTCCGACGAGCGCCCCTTCTCCTTCCGCTCCGTCGCCCTCGCCGCCTTCCTGCCGACGCTCCTCTTCTCGATCGGGGAGGGCGCGATCATCCCGATCATCCCCGTCGCCGCAGGCAACCTCGGTGCGACCCTGGCGATGGCCGGCTTCATCGCCTCGATGGTGATGCTCGGCGAACTGATCGGAGACATCCCGAGCGGATGGGTGGTGTCGCGCGTCGGCGAGCGCACCTCGATGATCGGCGCAGCCGTCGTCGCGATCGTCGGCGTCGCGATCTGCCTGCTGGCGCCCAACTACTGGGTGCTGATGGCCGGAATCTTCCTGGTCGGCATCGCGACCGCCGTGTTCGCCCTCGCCCGCCACGCGTTCATGACCTCGTACGTTCCCGCTCGCTATCGCGCCAGGGCACTGTCCACCCTCGGCGGCATCTTCCGCGGCGGATGGTTCATCGGCCCGCTCATCGCGTCCGCCGTCATCGCGGCGACGGCGTCCACGCAGTCCGTGTTCTGGATCTTCATCGTCAGCTGCCTCGGCTCGGTCGTCGTGCTGCTGGCACTCCCGGACCCCGAGAAGATGTTCGGGCCGTCCGCGCGGGTCACCGACGAATCCGGCGCCCAGGTGACGACCGGCGAGGAGGAGGCGGAGGAGCGCACCCACGGGCTGTTCCGTACGATCTGGTCGTTCCGCGAGGTGCTCATCCGGATGGGCGCGGGCGTCTCGCTCGTGGCGGCGATCCGCTCCGCCCGCACCGTTCTGATGCCGCTGTGGGCCGTGTCCATCGGACTGAGCGAGTCGAACACCGCGCTCATCATCGGTCTCGCCGGCGCCGTCGACTTCGCCCTCTTCTACGCCAGCGGGCAGATCATGGACCGGTTCGGGCGGATGTGGAGCGCCATCCCGTCCATGCTCGGCCTCGGCCTCGGCTTCCTGGTGCTCGCCTTCTCGCACGACCTGAGCTCCGCGGTCGCCTGGTACATCGGCGTCTCGTTGTTCCTCTCGGTGGCGAACGGCATCGGCTCCGGCATCGTGATGACGCTCGGGGCGGACCTCGCGCCGAAGGACCGGCCCGCGCCCTTCCTCGGTGCCTGGCGGTTCTCGGCCGACGCCGGCCAGGCCGCCGCTCCCCTGGTCGTCTCGCTGCTGACGGCGCTCGTCTCGATTTCGTTCGCCAGCGGAGTCATGGGCGTCCTGGGGCTGGTCGGCGCGGGCATGCTGGCCCGCTACATCCCGCGCTACGTCCCACGTCGCCCCCGGCCCGCCTGACGCGGAATACCCTGGCCGGTGAGGCGTTTGCATCCATGCAAACGCATGAATCGAGGGATGACATGGCCGGGAAGCTGGAACTCGGGATCGACACGTTCGGCGACGTGACGCTGGATGCGGACGGTACGCCGCTGTCGCAGGCGCAGACGCTCCGCAACGTCGTGGCGGAGGGGGTGCAGGCCGACCGCGTCGGCCTCGACTTCTTCGGCGTCGGCGAGCACCACCGCGAGGACTTCGCCGTTTCGGCGCCCGAGGTCGTGCTCGCGGCGATCGCCGGGCAGACGGAGCGCATCCACCTCGGATCGGCCGTGACGGTGCTGAGCTCGGACGACCCGGTGCGCGTGTTCCAGCGGTTCGCGACCCTCGACGGCATCTCCGGCGGTCGCGCAGAGGTCATCCTCGGCCGCGGCTCGTTCATCGAGTCGTTCCCGCTGTTCGGCTACGACCTCGCGAAGTACGAGGAGCTGTTCGAGGAGAAGCTGAGCCTGTTCGCCGAGGTGCGCAAGCAGGAGCCGGTCACCTGGACGGGCGAACTGCGCCCCTCCCTGGATGGGCAGTCGGTGTACCCGCACGTCGAGCGCGGCCTGCTGAAGACGTGGATCGGCGTGGGTGGGAGCCCGGAGTCGGTTGTGCGTGCGGCGCACTACGGCTTCCCGCTCGTGCTCGCCATCATCGGCGGCGGCCCGATGCGGTTCCAGCCGCTCGCCGAACTGTACCGCAAGGCCCTCGAGCAGTTCGGGCAGGACACGAGCCTCCCGATCGGCGTGCACTCCCCCGGTTTCATCGCAGAGACCGACCAGGAGGCCAAGGACATCCTGTGGCCGCACTACGAGGTGATGACGAATCGCATCGGCCGTGAGCGCGGCTGGCCGCCGGCCTCGCGCGCCCGATTCGAGCACGAGGCCGGGCCGGACGGTGCGCTCGTCGTCGGCTCGCCCGAGACCGTCGCGCAGAAGATCGCCTACGCGGCGAAGGGGCTCGGCGCCTCCCGCTTCGACATCAAGATGAGCAACGGGACGCTCCCCCACGACGACCTGATGCGATCCATCGAGCTGTACGGCACGGAGGTCGCCCCGCGCGTCCATGAGCTAATGTCGTAGCCGCGCCCAGCGCACTGCGGGAGTGGTGAAACTGGCAGACACGCAGGATTTAGGTTCCTGTGCTTCACGGCGTGAGGGTTCGAGTCCCTTCTCCCGCACCCGTACGACCCCAGGATGATCTTTCCGGGCAGGCCCGAATTCGCACGCTTCGTGCAGCTTCCAGCGCATGGCCGACGCTAAACTCGGGCTCAGCTTTCCCACCGATCCCTCCTGGAGTACCGTGATCCATCACGCCGGCCTCATCCCGTGGCTCGACCCGAACACCATCATCCATTCGGCGGGTCCCTGGGCGCTCCTCGTGGTCTGCGGGATCGTCTTCGCCGAGACCGGTCTGCTGGTCGGCTTCCTGCTTCCGGGCGACACGCTGCTGATCATCTCGGGGCTGCTGACGCACACCTCCCTGGTGTTCGGCGTCGACATCTGGTGGGTCTGCCTCGCCATCGCGTTCGCGGCGTTCCTCGGCGGAGAGGCCGGGTATCTGATCGGCCACAAGGCCGGCCCTCGGATCTTCGAACGCAAGGAGACCGGACTGTTCTCGATGGAGAACGTGCGGCGCACCAACCAGTTCTTCGAGCGCTTCGGTGCACTCGCGGTCATCGTTGCCCGGTTCGTGCCGATCGTGCGCACCTTCGCGCCGGTCGCCGCGGGCGTCGGCCACATGTCCTACAAGAAGTACTCGCTGTACAACGCCCTCGGCGCGCTGCTGTGGGGCGCCGGGCTGACGTTCTTCGGCTATCTGATCGGCTACATCCCGCCGGTGGCGAACTTCGTCTCCAGCTACATCGATGTCATCCTGATCGGCGCGGTCGTCATCACCCTGGTGCCGACGCTGTTCCACTACTTCCAGTCGCTGCGGAAGTCGAAGCGCAAGGCCGCGGAGGATTCGGCCGCTCCCGCGGCGGTCGAGGAGCCTGCCCCCGCTCCCACGCACCCCGAGGCCTGACCCGCCGGGCGCGCCCATCCGGCCCGTGTCAGCGGGTCAGCGGGTCAGCGGTGGAACTCGTCCTCGTGGGCGGCGTGCTCCGCCGGCTCCAGCTGGAAGGTGGAGTGCTCCACGTCGAAGTGCTTCGACAGACAGCCGGACAGTTCGTCGAGCAGGGTGCCCGTCCGGCCCTCGCGGAACACCGCCGGCTCGCACACCACGTGCGCGCTGAACACCGGCGCCCCCGAGGTGATCGCCCAGACGTGCACGTCGTGGACCGCGACGACCCCCGCCGTCCCGAGGATGTGGTCCCGGATCTCGGCGACATCCGTGTCCGCCGGCGCCGCCTCGCTCAGCACCCGCACCACGTCGCGCAGCAGCACGAACGCACGAGGGACGATCAGCGCGGCGATCAGCAGCGACGCGATCGCGTCGGCCGGGGTGAAGCCGGTGAGCAGGATGACCACGGCCGCGACGATGACGGTGGCGGACCCCACCAGGTCGCCGAACACCTCCAGATACGCCCCGCGCATATTGATCGAGTGTCCGGCGGCGGGCCGGAGCAGCAGCAGCGCCCCGAAGTTCGCGACGAGGCCGATCACCGCGACGACGAGCATCGGGACGCTGTGCACCTCGGTCGCGCCGCCCACCAGGCGGCCGATCGCTCCGACGGTGACCGTGACCGCGACGACGACGAGGATGAGGCCGTTGATGAGCGCGCCGAACACCTCCGCACGGCGGAAGCCGAAAGTCTGTCGGTCCGTCGCCGGGCGCGCGGCGACGATGGTCGCCATCAGCGCGATGATCAGCCCGGCGAGATCGCTGAGCATGTGGCCGGCGTCGGCCAGCAGCGAGAGGGAGCCGCTCACCCACGCGCCGACGACCTCGACGACGAGTACGACCGCCACGATGCCGATGGCGATCAGCAGGCGGTTGCGGTTGGCGGTGTGGCCGTGGTCGTGACTCATCTCGCCTTCTACGGTAGATAGAAGTCGCCCGCGTCGCCAGGGGGTGGGGCTAGATGGGAATGAGTGCCGTTCTCAGCTCTCGCCGAGCGCCTGCAGCGCGGGGACGATGGCCGAGAGCGCGCGCGCCCGGTGGCTCTCCGCGTTCTTCGCCGCCGGCTCCAGCTCCGCAGCCGTCACGTCGTGGCCGTCCGGCACGAAGATCGGGTCGTAGCCGTGCCCGTTCCGCCCGCGCGGCGCCCGCGCGATGCTGCCCGGCCAGATGCCCTGGACGACGGTCGGCTCGCCGTCCGGGGTGACCAGCGCCAGCGTCGCGGTGAAGTGCGCGGAGCGATCGGCGTCCGGGATGTCGGCGAGCTGGTCGAGCAGCAGCTGCAGGTTCGCGGCGGCATCGCCGTGCGAGCCCGCCCAGCGGGCGGAGAAGATCCCGGGGGCGCCGCCCATCACATCCACGCAGATGCCCGAGTCGTCGGCGAGGGCGGGCAGCCCGGTGTGCGCGACGGCGGCCCGTGCCTTGATCAGAGCGTTCTCCTCGAAGCTGACGCCGTCCTCCACCGGCTCGGGGCCGTCGTAGGCGACGATCTCGAGACCGGGCACCTCGCGGCCGAGGATCTGCTGGAATTCGGCGGCCTTGTGCTGGTTGTGCGTTGCGAGGACGACGCGGACCACGCTCAGCCCTCCGCCCCCACCGCGGCCGGGGTGAGCGCCGCCGCCTGGATGCCCGCGAGCTCGGTCGTGCCGGCCAGCGCGAGGTCGAGGAGCGCGTTGAGCTCTCCGCGGTCGAACGGGGCGCCCTCGGCCGTTCCCTGCACCTCCACGAAGAGGCCGCGTCCGGTCACGACGACGTTCATGTCGGTCTCGGCGCGCACGTCCTCGACGTAGGCCAGGTCGAGCATCGGGCTGCCGTCGATGATGCCGACGGAGACGGCGGAGACGGAGTCGATCAGCGGCGTCGCCTTCTGGCCGATGAAGCGGTGCTCGCGACCCCACTCCAGCGCCTCCGCGAGGGCGACGTAGGCGCCGGTGATCGCGGCCGTGCGCGTCCCGCCGTCGGCCTGCAGCACGTCGCAGTCGAGGACGATCGTGTTCTCGCCGAGCGCCTTCATGTCGACGACGGCCCGGAGGCTGCGGCCGACCAGGCGGCTGATCTCGTGCGTGCGCCCGCCGACGCGTCCCTTGACGGACTCCCGGTCCATGCGCTCGTTGGTGGAGCGCGGGAGCATGGCGTACTCGGCGGTGACCCATCCGCGGCCCTTGCCCGACATCCAGCGCGGGACGCCGTTGGTGAACGAGGCGGTGCACAGCACGCGCGTGTTGCCGAAGGAGATGAGCGCGGAGCCCTCGGCCTGGCGGCTCCAGCCGCGCTCGATGGTCACGGGCCGCAGCTGGTCGGGGGTGCGCCCGTCGGCGCGGGTGATGTCGGTCACGAGGTCTCCTCGGTGGGTGGGTGGATGGTCAGAGCGGGAGGTCGATGACGCCGGTGTGCACCAGATCGACACGCGAGACCTCGGGGCCGATGAACCGGTGGGCGAGGCGCAAGAAGGTGTCGGCGTCCGACCCGGTGGCCTCGTAGTGGATGGTCGGCGGGAGCGGCGAGCGCCGCTCGAGCCCCTGGCCGACGAGCGTGCGGTAGACGTCTTTTGCGGTCTCCGTGTCGCTCGACACGAGCGACACGGACTCGCCCATCACGTACGAGATCGCGCCCTTCAGGAACGGGTAGTGCGTGCAGCCGAGCACCAGGGTGTCGACGTCCGCCTCGCGGAGCGGCTGGAGGTACTCGGCGGTGACCCGCAGCACCTCCTCGCCGCTCGTGACGCCCGCCTCCACGAACTCCACGAAACGCGGGCACGCCTGCGTGAACAGCTGGAGCGTCGGCGCGGCGGCGAACGCATCCTCGTACGCACGGGAGGCGATGGTGCCGACGGTCCCGATGACCCCGACCCGGCCGGTGCGCGTCGCGGAGACGGCACGGCGGACGGCCGGCTGGATCACCTCGATCACGGGCACGTCGTAGCGCTCGCGCGCATCCCGCAGCATGGCGGACGATGCGGTGTTGCAGGCGATGACGAGCATCTTCACGCCCTGGTCGACCAGGAAGTCGAGCACCTCGAGCGAATAGCGGCGCACGTCGGCGATCGACTTCGGGCCGTACGGGGAGTGCGCGGTGTCCCCGACATACAGCAGGGACTCGTTGGGCAGCTGATCGCGGATCGCCCGGGCGACGGTCAGCCCGCCGACACCCGAGTCGAAGATCCCAATCGGCGCATCCGTCACAGCACTCCAGCCTACCCGTCCCTCCGCGCTGCCCGGCGTGGGCATGCCCCGGCGTGGGTAGGCTGGGCGGCGTGACCGAGAGAGCCGCGTCCTCCGCCCTGCTGACCGACCGCTACGAGCTCACGATGCTCGACGCCGCGCTCCTCGCCGGGACGCACGACCGCGAATGCGTGTTCGAGGCGTTCACCCGGCGCCTCCCCGCCGGCCGCCGCTACGGGGTGCTCGCCGGCACCGGGCGGCTGCTGGAGCTCATCGAGCAGTTCCGGTTCCAGGACGCCGAGCTGCAGTTCCTGCGCGACAACCACGTGGTGCGCGATGAGACCATCGACTGGCTCGCCGACTACCGCTTCTCCGGCACCATCCGCGGCTACCGCGAGGGCGAGCTGTTCTTCCCGGGTTCGCCGTTCTTCATCGTGGACGCCCCTTTCGCCGAGGGCGTCATCCTGGAGACCCTGCTGCTGAGCGTGTTCAACTACGACTCGGCCGTCGCCTCGGCCGCCGCCCGGATGGTCGCCGCCGCGGGCGGACGGCCGCTCGCCGAGATGGGATCCCGCCGCGCGAACGAGCGGTCGGCCGTGGCCGCCGCCCGCGCCGCCTTCATCGCCGGGTTCTCCGCCACCTCGAACCTCGAAGCCGGCCGCACCTGGGGCGTTCCGACGATGGGGACCGCGGCGCACGCCTTCACGCTCCTGCACGACTCCGAAGAGGACGCCTTCCGGGCGCAGGTGAATGCGCTCGGCCCCGGGACGACGCTCCTCGTGGACACCTTCGATGTCGGGAAGGCGATCGAGACCGCCGTGAAGGTGGCCGGTCCGGAGCTCGGCGCTGTGCGACTCGACTCCGGCGACCTGCCGAAGCTGGTGAAGCAGGTGCGCGAGCAGCTCGACTCCCTCGGCGCCACGAAGACCCGCATCACGGTCACCAACGACCTCGACGAGTTCACGATCGCGGCGCTTGCCGCCTCGCCGGTCGACTCGTACGGGGTCGGGACCTCGGTCGTGACCGGATCGGGGCATCCCGCGTCCGGCATGGTCTACAAGCTCGTCGCGCACCGCAGCGGAGACGGCGGCGAGTGGATCTCCGTCGCGAAGAAGTCGGACGGCAAGGCCAGCATCGGTGGCCGCAAGCACCCGATCCGCCGGCTCGACGCACGCGGGACGGCCGTGGCCGAGGTGGTGCACATCGTCGAGAAGGGCGACACGCCGGACGACAGCGGCCGCGACCTCCTGGTGCCGCTGATCACCGACGGCGAGGTGCACCGCGAGCATCTGGGCGTCGAGGGGACGCGCCGCGCGCGCGACCACCGTGCGCTCGCCATGGCGGAGCTGCCGGACGAGGCGTTCCGCCTGGGCCGCGGCGACCCCGTGCTGCCGACCATCTTCGGCTGAGCCGGACGATCGCGGGCGGGGCGGCTACTCGCCCTGGAGGCCTTCGTAGATCTCGCGGCAGGTCGGGCACACCGGGAACTTCTCGGGGTCGCGGTTCGGCGTCCACATCTTGCCGCACAGCGCCTTCACCGGCTTGCCCGTGAGCGCCGACTCGAGGATCTGCTCCTTCTTGACGTAGTGCGAGAAGCGCTCGTGGTCCCCCGGCTCCTGGTTCTGCAGGAGCTCCTCGAGTTCGCGGTCGAGCGTCGTCGCCCCGCCACCGCTCGGCTGGCCGCCCGGCTCGGAGATGCTCGCTTCGTTCATGGCACCAGTTTAGACGCCGCGTGAGTGGATGCGGCCGGGAGCGCGCGAGCGCGCACCTCAGTCGTTGCGGTTCGCGAAGGCCATGATCTCCGGCCCGCGGCGGTCGAACACGCGACCGCCCAGCCAGATCCCGAAGAACAGGGTGGCGAAGCCGATCAGTACGGCGGCGACCGGGGCGATCGCCAGCCAGAACGCGTTGACCGTGAGGCCGAGGACGAGGAACACCAGCACGGGCGAGGCCAGGATCAGGATCGCGAAGAAGCTGAGCGACTGGACGAGCGCCGCCGACGCACCCGAGGTCTGCGGCTGGGTGAACGCGCTGTCGCCCGGCTTCGTCGCGGGGTACGGGAAGAGCGCCGACGAGATGCTGGACAGGCCGAGGCCGATCACCAGGATCGCGCCGCTGAGCGCCGCCACCGACGGAAGCACCGCCCAGTCGCCGAAGACGACGGTCGTCGCGATGGATCCGACCACCAGGACCGGGATGCCCACCACGACCGGCGGGAACATCCGGCCGGCACGGTCGGCCATGCCGCGCGTGCCCGAGACGAGGTGGAGCCAGATCGCGGTGCTGTCGTAGGCGAGGTCGTTGTGGATGCTCCAGCCGAGGAAGAGGCACACCAGCGGCAGCGGCACCAGGGCGATGAAATGCCACGGGAGTCCGGCGAGCGCCAGGGCGACCACGACCGCGACCGGGATGACCGGGAGGAGGACGATCGACACCCAGTAGCGCGCGTCCCTCCCCCAGTACGTCATCGAGCGCGCGGCGATCGCGGCGGTCGGGCCGCCGGGCAGCCGGTCGAACCAGCCGAGGCCGTGATACGCCTTGGAGCGCTGCTCGCGCTCGGGCGACGCGACGACGTGGGCGACGAGCGCGGTCCAGGCCAGCCAGAGCAGGCCGAGGGTCGCGAGCGCGATGATGAGCTGCAGCACGGCAACGCCCCAGTCGCCCTCCGCAGCGGCACCGGGCGCCGACCACATGGCGCCGAGCGGCGTCCAGGCCAGCCACCCCGCCGCGCCCCCGAGCGCTCCGAGGCCGTCGCGGCCCCAGTCGACGGTCACGAGCAGCAGCAGCACGGGGCCGATCAGCACGAGGAGCAGGATGCCGATCACGCCTCCCGCCTCCCGGGAACGACGCGTCGACAGCATCGAGTGCGCGATCGCCGTGGTGACACGGGAGGCGAGGATGCAGGTGAGCACGACGATGACCGCCGAGATCAGCGCGACCAGCACCGTCCCGGCGTTCTGCGACCAGGTGACGACGGTCGCCCCCGCGCAGATGACGAGCACGAGCGACGGGATGCCGAGCAGCCCGGCGAGCAGCAGCCCGGTGGCGAGCGACCGGTTCGGGATGCCGAACAGGGCGAACTCGCGCGGGTCGAGCGTGTCGTCGACGCCGAACAGCAGCGGGAGCAGGGCGAAGCCGGCGAGCACGACCGCGCCGATGACGACCAGCACGCTGTGCGTCGCCGCCACATCGGAGACGAGGCGTGCGGCGACCAGCGAGCCGACGACGATGACGGTGATGAACCCTCCGTAGAGCAGCCCGATCACCAGGCCGAAGACCTGCCACGGGGTCCGCCGGAAGGCGTTGCCCATGATCCGCAGCTTCAGTCCGAGAAACTGTGCAACCACTCCATGCCTTCCGCTGCCTTGCGACCGCCGGCCAGGTCGACGAAGCGCTCCTCGAGCGTCTGCTCGCCGCGCACCTCGTCGATGGTCCCGGAAGCGAGCACCTGCCCGCGGACGATGATCGCGACGCTGTCGCACACGCGCTGGATCATGTCCATGCCATGGCTGGAGACGACGACTGTGCCGCCCGCTGCGGTGTAGCGCTGCAGGATATCGATGATGTTCGCGGCCGACACCGGGTCGACCGACTCGAACGGCTCGTCCAGCACCAGGAGTCGCGGCGAGTGGATCATCGCGGCGGCGAGGGCGATCTTCTTGGTCATGCCCGCGGAGTAGTCGGCGACCAGACGGTCGAGGGCGTCCTCGATGCCGAAGGCGGCGGCGAGGTCGCCGGTGCGCGCCCGGACGGTCTTGGCGCTCAGACCGCGCAGCGTGCCCGCGTAGCGCAGGAACTGGGCGCCGGTGAGGCGGTCGAACAGCCGGAGCTTGTCCGGAAGCACACCGATGATGTGCTTGGCCCTGACCGGCTCGGCCCAGACGTCGACGCCGTGCACGACAACGCGGCCGGCGTCCGGCCGGAGCAGTCCGGTGACGATGGAGAGAGTGGTCGTCTTCCCCGCGCCGTTCGGCCCGACGATCCCGTAGAAGGAGCCTTCCCGGATGTCGAGGCTCACTCCGTCGACGGCGACCGTGTCGCCGTAGCGCTTCTGCACGCCGGTGATCGTGAGCACCGTCGGCCGGGTGTCCACCGGCTCCGGCGCGTCGAGCGCGACGGTCGGGGCGGCGCTCGCGGCGGCCGTCTCGGTCTTCGTGCGTGTGGTCTGTCGCGGCTTCGCCGCGGTCGTTCGTGTCCGCGGTGCGCGCGTGCTCGTCCCGGCGGCGGCCGCAGCCGTCTTCGCCGGGGCGCGCTTCGCCCGTGGAACGGAGCCGGTCTGGGCCCCGCCCTCCGCGGTCGTCGGCTCTGCGGCCTCCGCCATGGTGTCCCCCCTCTGCGTGTTCCGTTCAGCCGTCTCCGCCGCTTCCGCCGCCCGGTCCTCCTCGGGCTCGGTGCTCTGGGGACGCGCGTGCTCGGAACTCACCCCGCTAACGTACCAACACCCGCGCGCCTGCGTACCCCCCGCACGAGCGTGAGGCGATCGGTCTGCTCCGAAAGTCCTGTGAGGAACATAACGACCCAACAACGACATCCGTCAACCCCTGCCGCCCGTGCCTGTCCCCCGGTAGCCTGTGGGAGGCATAACGGGGTGTCTAAACGCGTAAGCGCGGATGAATCCTGGGTGACCTTCTCCCGGGCGAGGCCGGCGGCGACCGATGAGGGCGCAGCAGACGGCCGGGTTCGCGTAGGACCAAGGAGATGATTGTGACGACCCAGGTAGTGATTCTCGCGGCCGGAATGGGAAGCCGACTCGGACGAAGCCTTCCGAAGCCGCTGACCGAGCTGAACGATGGCCGCACCATCATGCAGCAGCAGTTCGACAACATCCACGCGGCCTTCGGCAAGGACGCCCAGGTGACGATCGTGGTCGGCTACAAGCTGGAGCACATCATCGAGGCGTTCCCCGACGCCCAGTTCGTCTACAACGAGCAGTACGACCAGACCAACACGTCGAAGAGCCTCATGCGCGCCCTCCAGGCGTCGGGTCCCGGCGGTGTGCTCTGGATGAACGGCGACGTGGTCTTCGACCCGGCCGTTCTCGTGCGCGGCGCGGCCATGGTGGCCCGCGACCAGACCTTCGTCACCGTCAACACCTCGTCCGTCGCCGACGAGGAGGTCAAGTACACGACCGGGCCAGAGGGCTACATCCAGGAGCTGTCGAAGACGGTCAAGGGTGGTCTCGGCGAGGCGGTCGGCATCAACTACGTCTCCTCCGGCGACAAGGCCGCCCTGCTCCGCCAGCTGCAGCGCGTCGGCGACCAGGACTACTTCGAGCGCGGCATCGAGCTGGCCATCGAGCAGGACCGCATGCTGGTCGAGCCGGTGGACATCTCCGACCTGTACGCCGTCGAGGTCGACTTCCAGGAGGACCTGGAGCGCGCGAATCTTTTCGTATAGTCGGATGTCGGCGTGAGCTTTCACGCGGCTTCGATCAATACGATGGGTTCTCGTGACCAGTATCCCGACTGAAGTGCGCCCTGCGCAGCGCTCGCCCTTCTCGCGCTACCGGCACTCGCTCTGGCTGCTGACCAAGCGCGATCTCCGCGTGCGCTATTCGACGAGCGTGCTCGGCTATCTGTGGTCGATCCTCGATCCGCTCGTCATGAGCGCGATCTATTGGTTCGTCTTCACGGTCATCTTCAAGCGCGACGTCGGCGAGAACCCGTACATCGTCTTCCTCCTGGCCGCCCTCCTGCCGTGGATGTGGTTCAACGGCGCTGTCTCGGACAGCACGCGGGCGTTCATCCGCGAGGCGAAGCTCATCCGTTCGACGATGATCCCGCGGACCATCTGGGTCAACCGGATCGTCGCATCCAAGGGCATCGAGTTCCTGCTCTCGCTCCCGGTTCTGGCCTTCTTCGCCGTCCTGACGGGTGCCCGGCTCAACGTCGATGTCCTGCTCTTCCCGGTGGCGATCCTCATCCAGACGGTGCTGACGATCGGCGTCGGGCTGATCGTGGCGCCGCTCGTGGTGTTCTTCCGCGACTTGGAGCGCGCGGTGAAGCTGGCGCTGCGCTTCCTCTTCTACGCCTCCCCCATCATCTACAGCGCGCGAGACCTCCCGGGTGGATGCGGCGCCGGTGTCGCCGCGCGCCGCTGTGCCGCCTACCTGACCGAGCATCCTGGCGCGCAGACGGATGTGCTGTTCTCGCTGCACTTCTGGTCGGCGTTCAACCCGCTCACCGGCATCTTCAGTCTCTATCGCTCGGCGTTCTTCGCCGAGGAGCTGGACTGGTTCCTGGTCGGGGTGAGCGCTGCGATGTCTCTCGTGCTGCTGGGGATCGGCTGGCTCGTCTTCAAGCACTTCGAGCGCGACATCCTGAAGGAGATCTGAGTGCCCCCCGTCATCGCCGTCGAGGGTCTCGGCGTCCGTTTCCGCCGCAATCGCGGCGCCCGCCGCTCGTTCAAGGACCTCTTCTCCACCCGTCAGCGCCGGGTGCGCCCCGACGACTTCTGGGCGCTGCGCAACGTCAGCTTCGACGTGCAGCCGGGCGAGGCGATCGGCGTCGTCGGCCGCAACGGACAGGGCAAGTCGACGCTTCTCAAGCTCGTCGCCGGGGTGATGCTGCCGGACGAGGGGACGGTCACCGTTCGCGACGGCGTCGCCCCGCTGATCGAGATCACCGGCGGGTTCGTGGACGACCTCACGGTGCGCGACAACGTCTATCTGACCGCCGGCCTCCACGGCATGACGCGCTCCCAGATCGACGAGCGGTTCGGCGAGATCATCGACTTCGCCGAGATCGGCGACTTCGTCGACACCCCGTACAAGCACCTGTCGAGCGGCATGAAGGTGCGCATCGCGTTCTCCGTCATCTCGCAGCTGGAGGAGCCGGTGCTCCTCGTCGACGAGGTGCTGGCCGTGGGCGACCGCGGCTTCCGGGAGAAGTGCTACCGGCGGATCGAGGAGCTGCTCGCGGGCGGCCGGACCCTGTTCTTCGTCTCGCACAACGAGAAGGACCTGCGGCGCTTCTGCGAACGCGGCCTGTACCTGGACAAGGGCGCGCTCGTGCTCGACGGCCCGATCGGGGATGTCCTGGAGCTCTACAACTCCGACTACGGCACCTGACGCTGCGGCCTTCTCCACAGGGGCGGAACCGTCCCCAGAAAAGATTTGGGCGGGTTGTCCCCGGAAGTGGTGTTCGTGCCCGATTTCGGGGCGTCGAGCGTCGGAGGGGCTGGTTAGCGTCGTCGCATGAATCGTCTCCGGTTTCTTCGCAGCCCCTCTCCCGCCCCTCGTCCGCGCCGCCTGGCGTACCGCGTCCCGTGGCGGGTCGACCGCTCCACGGCACCCCACTACCGCTTGATCAATGCCGGGCGCGAGACGCTCAGCGGCGTCACCGTGAGCGTCGCGGGGAGCGCGAGCCTGCGGGTCAGCCCGCCCACCTCCGTATCGCCCGGGGAGGCCGTCCGGGCGAGCGTGTCCGGCCGTGAGCCCGCACGCGACACCGTGCTCGTCGTCCGCTGGTTCCCGCCCGACGGCCGCGAGTACCTCTGGCAGATCAGCCTGTGACCCGGGCTCTCCGGGTCGCACGAGCGGCCCGGAGAGCTCCCGGCGAACGCAGGCATCACCTGCATTTTCTGTGACCAACGCGAGAGGTCCGTGGTTCGGGGTGCTCGTGCTCTGGAGCACAGAGCCGTCCGGCTCTTCACTGATGACTATGAAGAACCCCGCAGGGACCGCCGCCCTCCTGCTCGGCGACCGCATCCGTCAGGCCCGGGTCCGTCTGGGCCTCAGCCAGGAGGCGATCGCGAGTCTCGCCGCCATGCATGTGACCAACTTCGGCAAGATCGAACGCGGCGGCGCGAACCCGAGCCTCCTGACGATGATGCGCATCGCCGCCGTGCTCGGGACGGACGTGTCCACACTGACCCAGGACATCTCGGCCGAACACCTGCCGAGCGACGTTCGCGTCCTGTCGGCCCAGGATTATCTGATCGCACGCGAGGGGAACCCCGGGTCGTCTTGATCTGGAACCGGCCTACACTCTGAGGAGATGGCTAAGAAGCAGCAACCGATCATCTCCGTCACCGGAGGACCGTCGCAGGGCGGGGACACTCCGCGCGCGGTCAATACGACACTCGACCGCTTCCTCGGCATCCAGCGGCCCGTCGTGGTGGCGCACCTGCGCAGCATCCGCCGCCGCCACCCGGACGCCTCCGCGGAGGAGCTTGCCCGCATCCTCGAACGGCGGTACCTCGCCGCGGTCACGAGTGGCGGGGCCGCGGTCGGAGCCACGGCCGTCATCCCCGCGATCGGCACCGGCATCACCCTCGCCCTCTCGGGGCTGGAGACGGCGGGCTTCCTCGAGGCGACCGCGCTCTACGCGCAGTCGATGAGCGAGCTGCACGGCATCGCCGTCGACGACCCCGAGCGCGCCAGAGCTCTGGTGCTCACCATGATGCTCGGCAAGGAGGGCTCCGATCTCGTGCGTCAGCTCGCCGGCCAGTTCGGCGGAGGCGGCGTGACCCGCACCGCCTACTGGGGCGAACTGGTCACGTCCACGCTGCCGAGCATGGTCGTCGGCCCCCTGGTCGACCGCCTGAAGAATGTCTTCATCCGCCAGTTCGCCGTACGCGGCGGTGCCAGCATCCTGGCCCGCGCCATCCCGTTCGGGGTCGGCGCCGTCATCGGCGGCACCGGGAACCACATCCTCGGGCGCCGCGTAGTGCAGAACGCACGTCTCGCCTTCGGTCCTGTCCCGCTGATCATCCCCGAGGTCCTCACGCCGGTGGAGGGCCCGGGTGCGGTCCGCCGCCTCGGCACGGCGACCGGCACCCGGGTCGTGCGGGTCGGGACGGCGCTGCGCGGAGCTCTGCCCCGCGGCGGCCGGCGGAAGCATGAACACGGCGACCCGTCCCGGTCCGATCTGCCGCGCGGCCCGTTCGTCATCGAGGCCGGCGCATCGGAGCCGGAGCCTCGCGGACTCCCGGATGCGGATCGCACGGGCGAGGCTGCGGACGCGGCCGACGGAGACCGGCGCCGAGCGGGCTGACCGCGGGGCTCGCCTGAGGAGCGGCCCTAGACGATCGGCGGACGCCCGGCGGCGGTCATCCGTGCGACCGTTCGCCAGCGCAACGGGCGTCGCTCCCCCGGGTCGGTGCGCCACCCTTCCGCCCAGCCGCCGAACCACGCGCGCAGGACGGCGGGCTTGCGGAACCAGCGCAGCAGCTGGATCCCCGTCCACGACCCCACGTAGAGCGGAATGAGCACCGCGGGCAGGTTGCGGCGCGCCAGCCACACCCGGTTCCGCGCATTGAGCCGGTAGTAGTACGAGTGCCGGGTCGGCGAGACGGACGGATGCTCGGCCACGAGGTCGCCGGCGTACCAGACCCGCTTCCCCTGATCCCACACCTTCCAGGCCAGGTCGATGCCCTCGTGCGCGTAGAAGAACGGGTCGGCCCACCCGCCGGCCTGCTCGAAGACGGCGCGCGGAAGGACGACGGCCGCCTCCAGCACGGCGAACACGTTGCTGGACCGCTCCGGATCGCCCTTGCGGATGCGCGGGATCCAGCGCCGGGGCGGCTGCGTGCCGTCGGGCACCCGGAGCCGGGGCTGCAGCATCCCGATGCCGGGATCGGCGCGGAGTTTGGCGATAGCGTCCGCCAGGAACGTGCGCGACGGGATGTCGGCGTCGTCGTCGAGGAAGAACAGCCACTCCCCGTGCACCAGCGGAACCCCCGCGTTGCGTCCGGCCGGGATGCCGACGTTCTCGGGCAGAGCGAGCACGTGCACGCCGTCCGGCAGCGCCGGATCGGCCGTCGCCGGATCCCAGCCGTTGCCCACCACGACGATGTCGGTGCTGACGCCCTCCTGGGCGAGCACCGACTCCACACCGCGCCGCAGCTCCACCGGCCGGGCGCCCTGCGTGAGCACCACGACCGCGACCGCGGGCAGCTCAGCCACGGACCCGCCGGGACGCCATGATGGTCACGAAGTGGCCGACAAGCGCGAGGATCGAGAGCGGGACGAGCGCGCACAGCAGGATGCGGTCGGCGAAGGTCGCGCCGATGAACAGGCCGACGATCGAGAACACGAAGATCAGGATGGTGAGCTCCACCGAGTGGTACAGGCGGTGGAACGGGAGGAACTTCGCTGCGCGCCGCAGGGTCGCGATGAGGCCGTGGGTCGGCGCGTACTCCGACTGCGTGTCGGCCAGCTTCGGCAGGCCGGCGTTGGCCCGCGCCACCCGCACCATGTCGTTGAGCGCCTTGTTGAGCACGATCACCAGGGCGAGCAGCGTTCCGAGGTTCGTCCAGAGGAAGTCCTCCGGCGTCTCCAGCGGGTAGCCCGCAGCACGGATGCCGAGCGCGATCGCGATCAGGGTCTCGGTCGAATAGTGGCCGACGTTGTCGAGGAAGATGCCCGCGGGCGACGACGTGCGCCGCCAGCGCGCCACTTCGCCGTCGCAGCAGTCCACCAGCATCTGCAGCTGGCCGAGCACGAGGGCGAGCGCCGCTCCGGCGATCCCGGGGATGAGCAGCGCCGCCGCGGTTGCCCATCCCGTCAGGATCATCAGACCCGTCACGCCGTTCGCCGAGATCGACGTCTTGAGCAGCACCCAGGTGAGGTAGGGCGACAGGTTGCGGAGGTACAGCGAGGCCGTCCAGTGCTCGGCGTTGCGGCGTCCGCGCACCTCCGGAGGCTGCGCGACAGCCTTCAGCTCGGCGATCGAGGACGGACGGGCGCCGTGCGCCGCAGGTCCGGGTGCGGTCATGCCTACCTTCCCGTGTGGGACGTGATGTTGCGGGTGAGCGACAGGTATCCGAGGATGAAGCCGATCCCCCAGCTGAAGTGGATGCAGGGCAAGACTACGAGAAACCACAGGAACGGGCGAAAACCGTCACGCCGACCCCAGAGCAGCGCGGAGACCACGACGATCACGACGTACAGCGCCGGGACGGCGAAGCCCCAGAGCAGCCACGGAGCCGCGCCCAGCGCCGCCTGGACGATGCCGGCGAGGCCGAGCAGCGTGCCGATGCCGACACCCAGCACCATCACCGGCGGAGCGAAGTAGCGCAGCCCGTTCGAGGCCGGGAAGCGGCGGGCGAGCTCGCCGCGCCAGATGCCGGTGGAGAAGAACTGGCGAGCCAGCCGGTAGAGGTTCGGGCGCGGTCGGTAGGTGACCTTCAGCCGCGGCGTGAACCACACCGTCCCGCCGGTGGTGCGGAGACGCCGGTTGAGCTCCCAGTCCTGACCGCGCTTGATCTCCTCGTCGAAGAGGCCGACCTCGATCAGCCGATCGCGGCGGAAGACGCCGAGGTACACGGTCTCGGCCGGGCCGGCCTCGCCGCCGACGTGCAGCTTCGTCCCGCCGAGGCCGACGCGGCTGCCGTACGCGCGGGCGACGGCGCGCTCGAAGTCGGTGGTGCCCTGCGCATCCATCAGGCCGCCGACGTTGTCGGCGCCCGTCTCCAGGATCGTCTCGACGGCGACCCTGGCGTAGTCGGGCGGCAGGACGCTGTGGGCGTCGACCCGGATCACGATCGGGTACTGCGACTCGCGGATGGCGAGGTTCAGCCCCGCGGGCGTCGAGCCCACCACGTTGTCGACGACCCGGATGCGGTCGTCGACCGCAGCGAGCTCCTCGACCAGCTGGGTGGTGCCGTCCATGCTCGGCCCGAGGGCGATGGTGACCTCGAACGGGCCGGCGTAGTCCTGCGCCAGGAGGCTGTCGACGGCGGCCCGCACGTGGGTCACCTCGTTGAGCACGGGCATCACGTACGAGACACCGGGGAGGGTGTTCACGATGTCGTCCGGCATCTGGTCCTTCGCTGTAGCGGGTCGGCGTCGAGCCTATCAGCCGGGCCTGCAGCGGAGCCGGGAGGCGGATGGGCGCAGAAGGGCCGCCCCGCGGTCGCGGGACGGCCCTTCTGCGCGTGCTCGATCACTCCGCCGGGAGGGACCCCAGCGTGACGGTCGCGGTCTTCGTCTGGCCGTCGCGGATGTAGGTGACGTCGACCTTCGAGCCGGCCGCGTGCGCCCGGACCTGAGCGGTCAGGTCGGTAGCGTCGGTGATCGGGGTGCCGTCGAGGTTCACCACGATGTCGCCGGCCTGGAGGCCCGCTCCCGCTGCGGCGCCGCCGCCGGTGACGCTCTTGATCAGGGCGCCGACGGTCGTCGCCTTGCTGTCCGTGCTCGCGTCGGCGACCGACGCGCCCAGGAGGCCGTGCGAGGCGGAGCCGTTCTTGATGATCTCGTCGGAGATGCGCTTGGCGAGGTTGGACGGGATGGCGAAGCCGACGCCGATGCTGCCGGACTGCGAGCCGTCGGAGCTCGACCCACCCGCGCTGGCGATGGCGACGTTGACGCCGATCAGTTCACCCTTGCTGTTGAGCAGCGCACCGCCGGAGTTGCCCGGGTTGATGGACGCGTCGGTCTGGATGACCGGGAGCGAGATCGTTCCGGAGCTCTGCTGTTGCTGCTGCTGACCACCCTGGCCGGGGAAGTCGAAGTTGAACGGGTTCTGGCTGCCGCCACCGTTGTTGGAGTCGTCCTTCGGAGCGGCCGACGAGGCGATGCTGATGCTGCGGTTGAGCGCGCTGACGATGCCGTCGGTGACCGTGCCGGAGAGGCCGAGCGGCGCGCCGATGGCGACCGTCGTGTTGCCGACGTTGAGCTTGCTCGAGTCGCCCCAGCTGATCGGGGTGAGGCCGGACGCCTTGTCCAGCTTGATGACGGCGAGGTCGGTGGTCGGGTCGGTGCCGACGACCTTGGCCGTGTAGATCTTGCCGTCGTTGTCGGTGACCGTCACGTTCACGTTGGCGGCCTGGCCGTCGAGCGTCACGACGTGCGTGTTGGTGAGCACGTAGCCGTCGGAGGTCAGGACGATGCCGGAGCCGGTTCCGCCGGAGCTGGACGCGCTCACCGAGATGGTGACGACGCTCGGGGACGCCTTGGCGGCGACCGCGGTGATGGTGCTGGCGTCGTTGGCGTCGTTCACGGTGATGTTCTGCGGGCCGGAGACGGTCTTGATGGTCGCGTTGCCTCCGTTGGTGGCGGCGTAGATGCCGACGCCCGCTCCGGCGCCGGCGATGCCGCCGACGAGTGCGCCGATGGCGAGGGTCGCGATGATCAGGCCGGTGCTGCCGCGCTTGGCGGGCTTCGCCGGGGCCGTGGCGGTCCCGGCGCCCGGTGCGCCCGCGTAGCCCTGCTGGTGGGCGTTGGGAGCGTAGGGCGGCTGCTGCGGCTGCTGGCCGTATCCTGCGGGCTGGCCGAAGGCGCCGTTGCCGTAGTGCGGCTGCTGCTGGCCGTACGGCTGACCGTAGGGCTGGGGCTGCGTGGGCTGGGTCTGGTGCTGCGGGGCGGCGGTCGGCTGCGGAACGGTCGGCTGCGCGGCGGTCGGCTGCGCGGCGGTCGGCTGCGGCACCGTCGGCTGCGCGCCGGGGTCGCCCGCAGTGTGCGCCGCCGGAGCGGTCCAGCCTGCGCCGGACGCAGGCTCCTGCGTCGCGGGTGCCTGCTCCGCGGGAGCCGTCGGGGCCGCGGGGGCCGCCGCGGGGGTCTCGGTCTGGGCCGCGGGGGCCGCTGCCTCGGTGTGCTCGGTGTGCTCAGTGCCGGCAGCATCCACGACCGCGTCGGTGTCGGCGTCGTGCTGGGGCTTCGCGGGCTCCGGGGTGTTCGGGGTGTCGGTCATGGTGTGTTGCTCCTTCCAAGCACAGACAGCTTGGGATGCGAACCTGGGCGTTCTATTTGCCGTTGCTGTGGGCGACCTTCTGCATGTCGATGACTCTCCCCAACGTACCCAATGGGTTGGATGCGAGTAAGGCCGTAGCGTTGTCCTATGACGATCACGGGAGGCTGGCGGCGCGCCGCCGCTGGTGCAGGGCTGCTCGGGGCGGACGGCTCCGTGCGGCCGACGATCTTCGCCGAGATGAGTGCGCTGGCGGCGCGCACGGGGGCGATCAACCTCGGTCAGGGGTTCCCGGACGAGGACGGCCCCGCCGCCGTGCTGGAAGCCGCGGTGGCCGCCATCCGCTCCGGCGAGAACCAGTATCCGCCCGGGATGGGCATCGCCGACCTGCGTCTGGCCGTCGCCGAGCACCAGAAGCGCTTCTACGGTCTCGACCTCGACCCGGACCGCGAGGTGCTCATCACCGCGGGGGCGACGGAGGCCATCGCAGCGACGCTGCTCGCCCTGCTCGAACCGGGCGACGAGGTGGTCACCTTCGAGCCCTACTACGACGAGTACGGCGCCGTGATCGCCCTGGCGGGCGGCGTCCACCGCACCGTGCCGCTGGAGCCCCCGGCATTCCGGCCGGACCTCGACCGCCTGCGCGAGACGGTGACCGACCGCACGCGCGCCATCCTCGTGAACACGCCGCACAATCCAACGGGAACGGTGCTCGACCGCGAGACGCTCACGACCGTCGTCGAGCTGGCCGAACGGCACGACGCCCTGATCATCACCGACTCCGTCTACGAGCACCTCACGTTCGGGCCGGAGCACATCCCCCTCGAGTCCCTGCCGGGCGCACGCGAGCGCACCATCGCGATCTCGTCCGGCGGGAAGACCTTCAACACGACCGGATGGAAGGTCGGCTGGCTGACGGCGCCTCCCGAGCTCGTCACCGCCGTCCTCGCCGTGAAGCAGTTCCTCACCTACGTGAACGGGGCGCCGTTCCAGCCGGCGATCGCGGCGGGACTCCGGCTGCCGGACGCCTACTTCACCGGCATCGCCGACGCTCTCGCCCACAAGCGCGACGTGCTCTCCGCCGGGCTCTCGGCGGCCGGCTTCGGCGTGTTCCCCTCGGACGGGACCTACTTCGTGGTCGCCGACGCAGCGCCGCTCGGCTTCCCCGAGGGCGTCGAGCTGTGCCGGCGGCTGCCGGAGCTCGCCGGTGTCGTCGCCGTGCCGCTCGGCGCGTTCAGCCGCGGCGAGTACGCGGCGCGCACCGCATCCCTGGTCCGGTTCGCGTTCTGCAAGCGGATCGAGGTGCTCGAGGAGGCGGCACGGCGGCTCGCGGCGCTGGCCCCGTGAACCGCGGCTCCGGCCCCATGAACCGCTGAGCCGTTCGCCCGCTTCAGCGCGCCGTCACCGGCGGCGCTCGCCCGCGAACAGGTGCGCGGCCCGCAGCCGGCCGCCGATGTCGGCGACGCACTGCTCGAACACGGCCGTGGCCTTCGAGGCTCCGATCGCCCCTCCGCTCACCGCCGCGCCCACCTGGTCGCGCGACAGCCGGGCGACCAGGCCTCCCTGCTGATCGGTCAGGAAGCGCAGCATAAAGGTGATCCGCAGCTGCGACCCGGACAGACCGCCGAAGAGCACGGTCATGGCGGTGCTCCCCCGCTGCACGGCGAACGCACCGTCGGGCGCGGGCGTCACCGAGAAGCCCTGTGCGCGCAGGGCGTCGACGACGATGCCGCGGCCCTGCTCCGGGTCCCCGGCGAGGAAGAAGTCGTGCGTCGTCGCCATCAGAGCGGGGTCACCCGGTAACGGCGGAGAGCGAGGGCGGGGTTGCGCTCCCGCACCTCGCGCACCCGTGCGGTCGACACCTCCGCGACAGCGACGCCGGTGGTGTCGCCGAGACCGGCCAGGGTGACGCCCATCGGATCGAGGATCGCACTCGAGCCGACGCCGATCGACGGCGGATGGTCCGCCGCCGCGACGTACAGGGTGTTCTCGATGGCGCGGGCCGCGAGCAGCGTCGACCAGTGGAACTCCTTCAGCGGACCGCGCACCCACTCGGCGGGCACCGCCACCAGCTGGGCGCCCGCGTCGGCCAGGCGCCGCGTCACCTCCGGGAAGCGCAGGTCGTAGCACGTCTGCAGGCCGACGGTTACGCCGTCCACCGCGAACGTCTGCGGCTCGTCCAGCTCGCCGGGCACGACCCAGTCCGACTCCTTCGCACCGAACGCGTCGTAGAGGTGCTGCTTGCGGTAGGTCGCCAGCACGTCGCCGGACGGCCCCACCGCGACGAGGGTGTTCGAGAACCGATGCGACTGGTCCGTGCGCTCGACGAGCCCCGCCACCACGAACAGCCCGTGCTCGCGTGCCGCTGCGGTCAGCGCCCCGACGAACTCGCCGTCGAGCGGCTCGGCGTTGCGGGCGAACGACGGCCCGAGCGGATCGGTGAAGTAGGAGGCGTACTCGGGCAGGATGACGAGGCGGGCGCCGCGGGACGCGGCGACGGCGATCAGCCCGGCCGCCGTGTCCCGGTTGCGCACCCGGTCGTCTCCTGGTGCGAACTGGGCGACGGCGACGGCGATCGTGCTGTCGTCGATCGTGAGCTCTGCCGGCCGGTCGGTCACGGCGTCACCTCCACACGCGGGATGGCGCCGGTCACGGCCGCCGGCGTCTCGACGGGGAGGACGATGCTGATCGAGGTGCCCACCCCCTCCTCGCTGGCGATGTCGAGGCGGCCGCCGTGGGCGGTCACGATCGCCTTCGTGATGGTGAGGCCGAGCCCGACGCCCGGCACCGCGTTGCGGGTCGCGGTGGATGCGCGGAAGAAGCGCTGCGAGAGCTGGCTGAGCTCGACGGCCGGGATGCCGATACCGGTGTCGGTCACGGCGATCACGGCCTGGGCGCCGTCCGAGCGCAGAGCCACCGTGACGGTGCCGCCGGAGGGCGTGAACTTGAGCGCGTTCGAGACCAGGTTGTCGACCGCCTGACCGAGCCGCAGGGTGTCCCCGCGCACGGCCACCGTGTGATCGGGCACCTCGGCGACGAGCGTCACCCCGGCGTTGGCGGCGGCCGGGCGGGCCGACTCCACCGACGCGGACACGACGCTGCTGAGCTCGACGTCCTTGATGTCGAGCGGGAAGCGCCCGGACTCCACCTGCGCGGTGAACAGCAGGTCGCCGACGAGGCGGAGCAGCCGGTGCGCGTTGCGTTCGGCGACCGCCAGGTACTGCAGCTGCTCCTCCGACAGCGGATCCTCGTCGTCGTCGCGCAGCAGCTCCAGATACCCGAGGATCGAGCTGAGTGGCGTCCGCAGCTCGTGCGAGATGAGGCCGACGAACTCGTCCTTGAGGCGGGCGAACTCGCGCGCCTCCGTCATGTCCGTCGCCACGAAGATGAAACCGACCCGGTGGCCGTTCTCGTCGAGGCGCGGGGTCGCCGCCACCTGCACGACGACGCGCTTGCCGTCCGGGCGCACGTACGTCCAGTCGCGGACGTCGGCGGAGCCGGCACGGACCGTGTCCACCAGCGCGGAGAACTCGTCGGTGGTCGCGACCGTCGTGAACCGCGCATCCATGTCCTGCAGCCGCTCCGCCAGCTCCGACGGGAGGTGGAAGTCGGTGATGTGGTGCCTGCCGTCGAGCACCTGCTTCTCGGTCAGGCCGAGCATCTTCTCGGCGCCGGGGTTCCACACGTCGATGAGGCCGTCCAGGTCGGTGCCGATGACGGACTGCTCGGTCACCGCGTTCCAGATGCTCTGGATGAGGCGGTTCGCCGTCTTCAGCCGCGCCTCGTTGAGCACCAGCTCGTCCTGCGCGGTGACCGCCTGAGCAAGCAGCGTCTCCTGCCGCTCGCCCGCCTCCCGCGCCGCAGCGAGCTGGACCCGCATCCGGTGGGCGATCTCGTTGATCACGATGGCGACGATCAGGTAGATGACCGGGGAGAAGAACGCCCGGACGACGTCGCCCGGGGACCGGGTGGCCCCGTCCACCACCAGGGGCGCCAGGAGGACGACGAAGGTCGTGAGCGACGCGATCAGGATGTTGATCCGCCCCGCCTCGGAGGCGATCCAGACGAACGGAAGCAGGGTCAGAACGACGAACGGCGACGCCGACGACCCCGTCCCGAGACGGAGCAGCCCGACCGCGAGCAGCGACAACGTCGGCACGACGACGGCCCACTCCGGCGCGAGCCGCCGCCAGGGCACCACGAGCGAGAGGACCGACGCGACGGCCACGAGCACGACACCGGCCACGAACTCGGAGGTGTTGGTGACCGGCACGCCGTTCGGCAGCACGGCGATGACGACGGCGATGCCGAAGCCGACGATCGTCGGCACCTGCTTCATGAAGGCGGACGGCGAGTCGAGCGGCAGCCGGCTGAGCCAGCGGTCGAGGGTCATGCCGGCTCCCCCAGATCGAGCATCTCCCGGATGCGGGTCGACAGCACGCGCGGGCTGAACGGCTTCACGATGAAGCTGTCCGACCGGTCGGCGACGACCCCGCGGTCGGTGAGCAGCTGGACGGACGCGGACACCATCAGGATGAGCGTCGAGCGGGTGAGGTCGTCCGCGCGGATCGCCTCGGCCACCTCCACCCCGTTGAGTCCGGGCATCGAGATGTCGAGGACGGCGAGGTCGATCCCGCCCGCCTGGACGGCCGCGAGGGCGGCGGAGCCGTTGTCGACGGCCGCGACGATCTGCACCCCTGCGCGGTTGGCGGCGATGGTCATCAGGCCGCGGATGTCGTCGTCGTCGTCCGCGATCACGACGCGCTTCTGGCGTTCAGACATGGAGGAACACCGTCCGGACGACCACGATCGCGGCGAGGACCAGGAGGGCGATGCCGCCATAGACGGGGAGGCGGTACTCCCAACGGCGGTCGCGCTCCAGTTCGTCCTGGATGCGCTCGCGAAGCCCCGCGGGGAGTTCGGCGGGCGGTTCTGCGGAGTGTCGGGCAGCGTTCACCGTGCGTCCTCACGTTCTGCGGCCGGCCGTTCTGCGGCCGCTCGATCCGCGGCTTCGGCGAGCAGGGCGGGGACGCGCTCGTAGCGTCCCACGTCCGTGGCGACATGGCTGTCGGTGGAGGCGACGATGCGGGCGCCGGCGTCCAGCAGCGCCGCGATGGCGTCCGGGCCCGGGCAGTTCCACTTCTCGTTGACTTCGACGATGGTCCCGGTCGCCGCGGCGGCCTGGGCCCAGGCCAGGAGGCGCTCATCGCCGAGCTGAGCCTCGTCGAGGCCGACCTTCGGCAGGATCGAGAACCAGTGCGCCAGCTGCGCGTGCGGCGTGCGTTCCATGGCGCGGATGCTGCCCTCGATGAGCAGGTCGAGCGCATCGTCGACCGCCAGGCCGGCATCGAGCCGCTCGCGCGTCGCGGTGGGCGACCACGGGCCGTCGGTCCCCGGGAACTGGTGGTCGCCGATCACGACCGCATCGACGCCCCCGGGCCCGACGACCAGCCCGGAAGGAGTGTCGACGGCGCCGGACGCATCCAGCAGCTTGGCCTCCACCCCGGTCAGGACGGTCAGTCCGTCGGGCACCGGCTCCGACGCGACGGCGGAGAGGAATTCCGGCACCCAGGTGGTCGAGGCGCGCACGTGGTCGGTGAGGCGGATGGTCCGGAGCCCGGCAGAGGACGCGGCGGCGATGTTCTCCGCGAGCGTGCTGCGGGCGTCGTCCGAGAACGTCGAATGGACGTGGAAGTCGCCCTGGAGCAGAGCGGGCAGCCGGCCCGCCTCCGTCACGCTCACTCCTCCAGGCCCTCCGCGTGCGCCGCGTTCTCGGAGACGAGCACGTCGGCGGGGGCCAGGAAGACGTCCTCCAGGAAGCGCACGTTCGCGAGCTCCTCGAAGTCGACCGCGGACGGCACGGGCCGGCCGAGCACCAGGTCGAGCAGGAGGGACGGCATGTCGACGCCCGCCGCGATCGTCAGCGGCATGGCACCGGGGAAGCGCGGATTCACCTCGAGGAGCGCCGGGGTTCCCTCGGAGCTGTAGCGCAGCTGCACGTTCGCGACGCCGGTCAGACCGATCGCGCGGGCCACCGCGGCCGCGGTGTCCGAGAGCTCCGGCCGCCGTACCGTGCGCCCGGCGATCGAGACGCCGGAGTCGACCCGCTCCCGCGACCGCGGGACCGCCGCGATGACGCCACCGTCGAGCCCGGCGAGCACGTCGACGGAGAACTCCTCGCCCGGCAGGTTCTCCTGGATGATGATGCTCTCGTCGGTGCCGAGCGCCTCCAGGGTGCCGCGGTCCGCGATGAGACGGACACCGCGGGATCCGGCGCCGCTGCGCGGCTTGATGATGACCGGGAAGGTCCAGTCGGCGCCGATTCCCTCCGCGTTCAGCAGCCGCGTGACCGGGACGGGCGCCTGGTCGCCGACCCGCTGGACGAGGGCGAACTTGTCGAGGCAGGTGACCAGTGTGTCGTGCGACGGCGCGGCCAGCTTCGTCCCGACCGCCTCCAGCTCGTCGCGGCGAGCGGCGAGCCCGGGGAGCTCGACGTCGACCGTCGAGAACAGCACGTCGATGCCGTCGGCCCGGCTCATCGCGATGAGCGCGTCGACGAAGCCGTCCGACCGCCCCGGCGGCACGATCCGCCTGCGCCCCTCCTCCACCAGGTACAGACCGCTGGCCCATCCGTCCATGTCGGCGGCGTACACGTCGACGTCGTCCCGGGCGAGCAGCGAGCGGATCACCGCGACGCCGGCGGGGCCGCCTGCTCCCGTCACCAGGACGCGGGTACGGGGGGAATCGGTCATTCAGCGGTCCTGTTCAGTCGGTTCCCGGCGATGCGGGCGTCGGAGTGGATGGCGGAGGCGGGCACCGAGATGTCGGCGGTGTCGCGCATCACCTCGAGGGGCTCGCAGTTCTTGCCGCCGCCGAAGCGCGACCAGTAGCGGGCCGTCGCGAGCACGAAGTCGGGCTCGAGGTAGCCGCGCAACTCGGTCTGCGAGCGGAAGCAGTCGAGGAGCTGGAGCTTGGTGTCGGTGAACCCGTCGATCGGGACGAAGCGGGTGGGCCGGAAGTCGATGGTGGCGGACGGGCTCTGGTAGCAGCACACGGTGCGCACGGAACGGGTGGCGACGTTGGTCGCGGCGTGCACCGCCCGGTGGTCCTGGTGCCGGTCGTGGGACGAGTGCGTGTAGACGATGTCCGGCTGGATCTCGGCGACGACGCGCTCGATGATCCCGACCGTCGGGTCGGCCGCCGAGATGTGGGTGTCCTCGAGGTCTTCGAGGAACAGCCGGGCGCCCAGCAGCTCGGCGGACGCGAGGGACTCGTGCTGGCGGTCGTTGGCGTCTCCGCCGCGGGCGCCCCGCGACAGGGTCAGGATGACGACCTCGTTCCCCGCGTCGCGGTGGGCGGCGAGGATGCCGCCGACGCCGATCTCGACGTCGTCCGGGTGCGCGCCGACGGCGAGCACCACCTGGCGGCGGGCGGCAGCGCGCTTGATCCGCCCCTCGGCGGCGAGCCGGTTCACGATCGCGACCAGCTCCGCCGACGCGACGGGCTTGCTCAGGAACTCGTCGGCCTGCGCCCGGAGTGCGGAGACCGCGTAGTCGACCGAGACGTGCGCGGTCATCACGACGACCGGCATCCCCGGATACTCGGCGCGGAGCTCCTTGAGCAGGTCGAGGCCGGTGATGCCGGGCATCTCGATGTCGGTGATGACGAGGTCCGGTTCGAACTCGGCGATCCGGGCCAGGGCGACGGACGGGTCCGTGACCGCGATCGCGACCGCATCGGCTCGCTTCTCCAGCACGGTCTTCATGAAGAAGGCCACGTCCGGGTCGTCCTCGACCACGACCACCCGGTACTTCGTCACGACACTCGCCATCGCATCCCCTATCTCGGATCGACTCTAGTAGGACGGCCGGTCCACAGGACAGGACGCGCCCGGGCGGGTGTTCGCGATTTCCCACCCCTCCGATCCCGTGCTAGAGTTTCTTCTTGTGCCGCGGGGTGGAGCAGCTCGGTAGCTCGCTGGGCTCATAACCCAGAGGTCGTAGGTTCAAATCCTGCCCCCGCAACCGGTAAGACCCCCTGATCAGGGATTCTCTGATCAGGGGGTCTTTTTTTGCGCGGTCTTCCGCCGCGCGCCCGAGGTGCGGGAGCGTCCGCTCGACGGCGCGGATTGCAGCACCGGGCCGATCTCGTCGAGGGTGAGCGACGGGACGAACGCCGGATCCTCGTACAGCGCCTGGAGCGCCGCCGTGTCGACCGCGGTCAGGGCACCGGAGGAGAACGCGGCATCCCCTCCCGCCGCCTTCCAGGCGCTCTGCCAGAGCATCGCCAGAGTGAGCGCGCCGTCGGCGAGCACACCGATCGTGAGCGGGCCGAACGCCGTCCACAGCGCGTCCGTGACCCGGACCGTGGAGTCGCCGGGCTTCGTCGCGACGGCGGCGTACGCGCTGACGAGGGCACGCGGGTCGATGGCTGTCGCCGACCGGTCCATCAGGCGGACGACGGCGACCGCTGCCTCCGCGCCGCTGGTCACCAGCGGCGGCAGGGCGGCTCCGTCGAGCGCGCGGGCGATCCCCGACACGATCTCGACGTCGTGGCGGTCGATCATCGTGGACTCGTAGGCGGAGTGGACGCCCTTCCCCGTGCCATCCTCGAGGCCGTCGGCGAGGAACGAGCCGTGGAGCGGCTGACAGGCGTCGCCGACGTAGTGCGCGACGAGACCCGCGGCGGCGACGTACCGGACGACGTCCTTCGCCCGCACCGCCGCGACCAGCTCGTCGAAGAACTGCTGGACGCGGAACGGCAGCAGCCCGCGCTTGTCGGGCTCGGTGTGCCCGAGCCGTGTGTAGTAGTCCTGCCACACCGGAACGGAGACGTTCGCCGGATCCTCGACGCAGCGCGCCCGGAGCGTCGTCCCGTCGAGGAGCTGATCGATGTCGGCGAAGTGGTTCGGATGCTCCGGCCCGGTGCGGAACGCGGTGTCGCGGCCGCCCTTCACCGCGCCCGGCAGGTTCTTCCAGACCAGGTCCGGCACGTCGGCGAGCGGGACGAAGCCGCCGTTCCTCTTGGCCTGGACGGTCGTCGTGTCGATGGCGCCGTGGCCGAGGCCCGCGAGGCTGAAGCTGATCCTGTCCGTGTTGACGGTCAGCAGTGTCCGGAGCTTCGCATCCGTCGCCCGCTCGCAGGCGAAGGTCGCGATCGTGTAGTGGCCGGTCTTCCCCCAGTAGGGCTGGGGGCCGGTGTTGTAGTCGACGACCAGTTCCACATCCAGCAGGCGCAGGATGGCGCTGAGGCTGGTGGCGAGCGAGAAGTCGAAGCCCGCCCCCGACGCGCCCAAAAAGCCCTGCCCGCCCCACTGCACCGCGATCGGGCGGAGCGGAGCGTCGCCCGCCGGAACCAGGTACCACACCGTGCCGGAATCGCCCGGGCGCGATTCCCCCGCGCCCGGATCCGCATCCCCGGCCGCCTCGGGGTCCGGCGCGATCAGGAAGTCGGTCACGTCGTCGAAGCCCCCGCGGCTGCGATAGCGGTAGAAGAGCGCCGCGATACGGCCGTGCAGCTCGCCCGAGGCGGCTCCGAAGGCCCGAACGCGCGCACCGATGAGCCGGACGCCGATGTTCAGCTCGTTGAGGTCGGCGAGCGCGCCCGCCGCCGGGAGTCCGTAGCCTTGCGACGTCCAGGCCGTGACGTCGTCCACCTCGACCAGGCCGACGTCGAGCGTCGCGAAGGTGCGGCGGCCGGAGAACTGCGGGTACACCTCGGCGAACGGCCGTCGGGTGAGGTGGCGCGCACTCGCCCGGCCAACCACGGAGAGCGATCCGCCGAGGAAGCTCGAGACAGGGCTCCCCCCCGGCCCGGTCACGTGACGGCTCGTCAGCGCGAACACGGTGTGCCCGTCCGTCACGAGGGTGCCGACACTGCCCAGGTTCTGCACGCCCTGGCTCTCGCTGACGAGCGGGAAGCCGCCCCCGATGCGCGACGCCGGCCAGGTGCGCGGCGGAAGAACGGAGGCGTCGGGGGCGGAGGGCGTCACCTTGACCACGCAGACCGGGACCGTGCGCCCGTCGGGGAGGTACAGCGTGCTCGGCACCAGCTCTTCCGGCGACTCCTGCTCCGCACCGGAGCCGAAGCGGTCCGCGGGGATCCACGCGTCGACCAGCACCAGGATGCACGGGCGCGAGTAGTCCCGCACCTCGGAGTTGTCGAAGGTGCGCTCGCCGCGCACCGGCGCCCGCGTCGCTGCGCGGACGCCTCCTCCGGCATCCGGCCGCTCGCCGACCGGCCACGGATCGCTCTTCCGGATCAGGGAGAGTCCGACGGCGGTGCCCACCACGTTCTTCTTGTTGAGGAGATGCCAGTGGTAGAGGTCGCGCGCCTCGAGCAGATCCGCTGTCGACAGGCTCGCGAAGCTGCTGTCGGCGCCCAGGATGTCCATCTCGTCCCCCATCCCCTCGCCCACGCGGTCGTCGCCGGACGCGGGCGCCGCCAGGATAGCCCCGCCGGGTGAACGGGGGAATCGTGGATTCGCTAGTGTCATGACGCAACGACACGGCGGGGAGAACAGTGGCAGAGGAGCACGGCAAGGCGACGCAGGCCGCCGTCCGCGAGCGGAATCTCACGACCGCCCTGCAGCTCGTGCTGTCGGGGAACGGCACGGCGACCCGGGCGGCCATCGCTCGACGCACCGGGCTGACCAGTGCGACCGTCTCCTCCCTGCTCGCCGGGCTCATCGCCGACGGACTCGTGATCGAAGGGCAGCTCGCCGAGAGCACCGGGGGGAAGCGCGCGACCACCCTCCGCATCGCCGCCGAGAATCACGTCCTGCTCGCCCTGCTCGTGCAGCCGGGACTCGTCCGCGGCGCAGTCGTCGACCTGCTGGGCGACGAGCTCGCCACGGTCACGCACCGTGCGGCGACCCCCGGGTCCCTCGAGGACGTGCGCTCCGTCGCGCGACGGCTGGTCGCCTCCACCTCGGCGCGGATCGTGGCGGTCGGCGTCCAGGTCCCCGGCATCGCCGACGGCACGCTGATCCGCGAGTCGGTGCAGCTGGGATGGACGGATGTCGACCTCGCACGCGAGCTCTCCGGGATCGTCGATGCGCCCATCCACCTCATCAACGACGCCGACGCGGAGGCGATCGCCGACGCGATCACGTCGGACGATTTCGGGGCGAACCAGTTGTTCGTCTCACTGAGCACCGGAGTGGGTGCGGCCGTCATCATCGACGGCGAGGTCGTCAGCGGCGCCGCCCACCGCGCCGGCGAGATCGGCCACGTGCCCGTGCTGTTCGGGCCGGAAGCGCCGCTCTGCGCCTGCGGCAACCGCGGCTGCCTCGAGGAGGTCGTCTCGGTGACCAGTCTGCTCGGACTCCCCCACGGCACCGACCTCGAGGCCCTCGACCTCGCCGCCCTCGCCGCCGCTCCGGACTCCCGGGAACGGATCGCGGACGGCGCGCGCGTGCTCGCCCGCGCCCTCCTGCTCGTCGCCGCGGCGCTCGACGTCCCGAACATCGTGCTCGGCGGTGCTGCGCCTCGCCTCGGGCCGGAGTTCATCGGCCACCTGCGCGCCGAGGCGGCCCGGCATCCCGTCAAGGCGGCCATGCCGCTCAGCTTCCGGTACGCCCGCGTTCCGCAGGAGCACCCCTACCGCGGGGCGGCGCAGTACGCGCTGAAGTCGGCGCTCGGGGTCAGCTGGGCGCGCTGACGGGATCACCGGCAGGTCAGCGGCCGGTCAGCAGTCCGAGCAGCGCGGCCCCGTGACGGCGGTCGAATCCGTACGTCGCGATGTCGGCGTACGAGGGATCGGGACGCCCGCCCATGTCCACCACGAGCACTGAACGGCACGTCGCCCGCACCGCATCCACGACCTGCCGGGTCCACCGGGCGGCCGCGTTGTCCGCGCCGACCACCACGACGGGCGTCCCCGTGGCGAGAACCAGCTCGGGGTCGTCCGACGGCCCGACCGCGACGACCGGGTTGCCCGACCAGGATGCCGCGGTGGCGCTCCCCGGCTCGGCCCACGCCTCCTGCAGCGTGTACCACCGTGGAACGCCCAGCACCTCGTTGTCGAGCGTCGCCAGCCGAACGACGGTGCACCGCCCCCGGAACGCGGCGAGCCTGTCCTGCACTCCGGGGGCGAACCGGAACGACAGTGCGGCATCGACGTCGAGGTCCGCGTCGGCGAGCAGCGTCATCACGACACCCCCAGCTGCGCGGACAGCACCATGACGACGCACCCGCGCAGCACGATGTCGCGACCCTGACTCGTCATCCGGACCGTGACGCCGGAGTGGAAGCCCGCCATCGTGCGATTGCGGAGGGTCTCGCGCACCGCGTCCAGGAGCACCCCGTCGAGCAGCTCCTCCGGACCGGCGAGGACGACCTCCGACAGGTTCAGCGCTCCGACGATGGGCGCGAGGGCGACGCCGAGGCGCTGGCCGGCCTCTCGCAGCACCGGCTCCGTCGGCGCCCCGACCGCTTCGGCGGCGGCCACGCGCGACTCCAGCCGCGGAACGGCCAGCCACGCCTCCAGGCAGCGCTCGCGGTCGTACGGCGCTTCCGGCCCGGCATCCGTGCCGACCATGACCTGGCCGATCTCGCCGGCGGCGAAGCGGCTGCCGAAGACCAGCGCGCCGGCGACCAGCAGGCCGGAGCCGACACCGTGGCCGACCTTGACGAGCATCATGTCGCCCTGCGCGTCGGCGAAGCCGTGCTCGGCCAGGACGGCGACGTTCGCGTCGTTCGCGACGAAGACCGGGAGTCCGGTGCGCTCGGCGATCCGGTGCTGCAGCGGCTCGTCGACCCAGCCGAGGTTCGGGGCGGTCGCCACGACCCCGTCGGCCTCGACGATGCCGGGCGACCCGATGCCGATGCCGAGCACGGGCGCCGTGGTCGCCGCGACGAGACGGTCGACGAGGGCGAGCACCTTGGCGGTCGCTTCCTCCCCGCGGCTCCCGGCGAGCTCGACCTCCGCGGTCTGCAGGATGCGGCCGTCCATGTCGAGGACGGCGCCACGGAAGACGGCGTGCTCGCTGAGGTCGACGCCGATGATCTGGGTCGCGCCGCGGTTCACGTCGAGGAGGACGGCGGGCTTTCCCGGCCGGGCGTCGTCGCGCTGGCCGAGCTCCACCACGAGCCCCTCGGCGATCAGCTCCCCCACGAGGTCTGAGATCGTGACGCGGGTGAGGCCGGTCGTCCGGGCGAGATCGGCCCGGCTGACCCGGCCGGAGCGGTACAGCGACTGCAGCACGAGCGAGCGGTTGTGGCCGCGCGCGTGCTCCGGCAGCACCTTCGTCCGCGGGCGGAGGGCCCGGCCGGGGACGAGTCCGTGGTCGGACGGCGCACCCCGATCGGCGGCGGCGGTGCGCTTGGCCAGGTCGATCGACATGTTTGTTAGTAAAGCTGACAATCAAAGTCGGCGCAAGAGTCTGCGGCATTCGTCTTGTCGGATTCCGTACTTCGCACGGCGGCCGAGCATACGGCGGCTCGGATCGCCGACAGCGGGGCGCGGAGCTCCGACGTTCGGTATCCACACGGGTCGGTCACGGAACGCGAGACGGCCCGCGCGAGAACGCACGGGCCGTCTCAGCCGTTCGCTGCGGCGGACTACTTGGCGGCGGGCTGCCCCTCCGCCGCGACGGCGTCGGAGATCGCCTGCTGCAGACGCTTCTGGGCTTCGCCGTATGCGGTCCAGTCGCCGGACTTGAGAGCGGCCTGGCTGTCGCTGAGCGCCTGGTTCGCGCGCTGCAGCGCCTCCTGCAGGGCCGTGTTGCCTGCCGCGGAGCCGCCGGTCCCTCCCCCGGTCTGCTCGCCGCCGCCGGTGGTCCCGCCGCCGGTCTGACCGCCGGTTCCACCACCCTCGGTCGGCACGTTGTTGTCACCGGCCGTCGCACCCGAGTCGCCGCCGAAGAGCGCATCCAGCGCCTGATCCAGGGTGTCCTCGAACTCGATCTTGTCGCCGAAAGCGACGAGCACCTTCTGCAGCAGCGGGTAGCTGGTCTCCCCCGACGACCGGACGTAGACCGGCTGCACGTAGAGCAGGCCGCCACCGACCGGCAGGGTCAGCAGGTTGCCGTTGATGACCTCCGATTTCCCCTGGCGCAGCAGGTTCAGCTGCTGCGAGACGGTCGGATCGGAGTCGAACTGGTTCTGCATCTGTCCGGGACCCGGGATGGTGTCGCTCGACGGCAGCTGGAGGAGTCTCAGCTTGCCGTAGCCGGACGAGACCTTCCCCTTCGTGTCGCCGGCATCCGCATCCACCGCCAGATAGCCCTTGAGCACCGACCTGCTCGACTCGCTCGTGCCCGCCGGGATGAAGGTCGAGTACAGCGAGAACGCCGGGGCGTCCTGACCGGGCATCTTCATCGTCAGGTAGTACGGCGGCTGCAAGGCCGGGTTGCTCGACGGCGAGGTCGGGTCGTTCGGCGTCGTCCAGGCGTCCTCGCGGGAGTAGAACGAGCCGGCGTCGTCGACGTGGTACTGGCCGAGCACCGACCGCTGCACCTTGAACAGGTCGGACGGGTAGCGCACGTGGCTCATCAGCTGCGCGCTCATGTCGCTCACCGGCTTGACGGTGGTCGGGAAGACCTTCTCCCACGTCTTGAGCACAGGGTCCGTGGTGTCCCAGGCGTACAGCGTGACCGAGCCGTCGTAGGCGTCGACCGTGGCCTTCACCGAGTTGCGGATGTAGTTGATGTCGTCGAACGCGTATGCGGGCTTCGGGGTGTCCTTGTCCGCCGTCGCGTCGCTGAGGCTGCCGACGTGCGAGTACGGGAACTGGTCGCTCGTCGTGTAGCCGTCGACGATCCACTTGACGCGCCCGTCCACGACCGCCGGGTAGGCCTGCGTGTCGAGGGTGAGGTACGGGGCGACCTTCTGCACGCGCTTGATCGGGTCGCGGTCGTAGAGGATCTGCGAGTTGCTGTTGACCGCGTCCGAAAGCACGATCTGCTCGTCCTGGAACTTCAGCGCGTACACCAGCCGCTTGAAGATGTTGTCGAGCTTCGGGCCGCCGTTGCCGCTGAACGTCGTGTAGGTCTGCTGCGCGCCGTCCGAGCCGCCGGGGTAGTCGAGCTCGACCGCCTTCCCGCCCTTCGGGCCGCCGACGATCGAGTAGGTCGGCGACTGCTCGCCGAAGTAGATGCGGGGCTGGTACGTGCCCAGCGTCCCGGTGGTCGGGATGCCGGACTCCATGAAGACCGGCTGGCCGTCGGGAGAGCGCTGGTTGCCGTAGGCGGCGACCAGTCCGTAGCCGTGCGTGTAGACGATGGTGTCGTTGAACCAGTTGCGCGTGCCGCCGAGACCGGACTGCTGCAGCTCGCGGACGGCGACCACCGCATCCTGCTGGGTGCCACCGACCTCGTAGCGGTCCACGTTCAGCTTCTCGGGGAAGGCGTAGTACTGCCGGAACTGCTGCAGCTGGCGGAACGACGGGCTGACGACGGCAGGGTCGAGGATGCGGATCTGCGCGGTGGTCTGGGCGTCCTGACGGAGCGCGCCCTGCTCGGCGGTGGTCTTCGCGTTGTAGGGGATGGTCTCGATGTCGCTGAGCCCGTAGGCCTCGCGGGTGTAGTCGATCCCCTTCTGAACGTACGGCGACTCCAGCGTCTTCTGGCTGGGGTCGACCTGGAACCGCTGGACAACCCACGGCACGATCGCACCGACCACCAGGGCGGCGACGATGAGAAGCGCGGTACCGACCATCGGGAACCGCCAGCGGCCGATGAAGGCGGTCAGCACGAACAGGATGGCGACGAAGACCGCCGCTCCTGCGAGGATCGCGCGCCCGGGGATCGTGGCGTTCACGTCGGTGTACGCCGCGCCGTTGATCATGTCGTTGACGTTGGAGTCGGTCACCGTGGCGTAGCGGTCGAGCCAGATGCTGACGCCCTGCAGCAGGAGGTACAGCGCGGCGATCACCGAGATCTGGACGCGCGCCGCACGCGAGATGCGCACCTCGCGGCCGCTGACCCGGATCGAGCCGTACAGGTAGGTGGTGGCGAGGGTCGCCAGCAGGGAGATCAGGACGACCGCGGAGGCGAAGCCGACCGCGCTGCGGTAGAACGGCAGCGCGAAGAGGTAGAAGCCGATGTCGAGGTGGAACAGCGGATCGGTCTTGCCGTAGGCGGTGCCGTTCAGCCAGAGCGCCGCCGTCTGCCAGCGGCTCGCCGTCGAGACCCCGGCGAAGATGCCGAAGACGATCGGGATGCCGTACATCGCGAGACGACGCAGCGGCTCGATGACCTGCTGGTAGCGGTCGAGCTGCGAGTTGAGCTTGGCGTAGACCGGCCGCAGCCGGTAGGCGAGCTGGATGGACAGCCAGAGCGGAAGCGCCATCCCGAAGAAGCCGATGAAGAACATGGCGATGCCCGCGAACCACTGGGTGGTGAGCACCTGGAGGTAGCCGACCTGGTCGTACCAGAGGATGTCGGCGTACAGCCCTGCGAAGACGAAGAACAGGATGACCACCGCGACGATCACCCCGAGAGTGATCCAGATGGCCGCGCGCCGGCGGCCTGCGGGTCGAGCTGCTGCTGTTGAACTCACGTATGGCCTTCTTGGTCTCGCGTGGCGGGGATGTGACCCATCCTAGGCAAGAGACGCTTGGAGAACGCTGCTACGCGACCATGCACTCACCGGGCGGGGCAAGTGGCGAGGCCGGACATGCTCGATCCCTCGCGCACGGCCTTCAGCACTTTGAGCGAGTCGTCCAGCGTCTTCACGGCGAACACGCGCAGTCCGGCCGGAATGTGGCCGCTGACCTCGTCGCAGTTCGCGGCGGGCGCGAGGAAGTAGTCGGCCTTCCCGTCGTCGCGCGCGGCGTACATCTTCTGCCGGATCCCGCCGATCGGACCGATCTCGCCCGTGTTGTCGATCGTTCCCGTCCCGGCGATGCGCTTGCCGCCGTTGAGAGGGCCGGGCGTCAGCTTGTCGATGATCCCGAGCGCGAACATCTGGCCGGCGCTCGGGCCGCCCACATCGTTGAGCTGGATCTTCACGTCGAACGGGAAGGTATAGTCCATCCCGGCGCCGATGCCGAGGACCACCTGACCCTGCGACTCGGTCGGGGTGATCGAGACCGTCATCGCCGCGCCGTCGCGCACGATCCCGAGTTCGGCGGGCTTGGACGTCCCGTTCTTCTTCACCGCGGCGCGGAGCTCGTCGACGCTGGAGATCTTCTCCCCGTTGACGGAGACGATCTCGTCCCCCACCTTCAGGACCCCGGCGGCGGGAGTGTCCTTGATCAGCTGCTTCACGGCAACGCTCTCGGGGAAGGTGTAGCCGAGCTCGTTGAGCGCCGCTGCAATAGCATCCTGCTGCGAGTCGACCATGAGCGCGGCGTTCTCGGCGTTCGACTGCTCGGTGGTCGTGCCGGGCGGGAACACGGACTCCAAGGGCAGCACGGCCTTGCTCGGCTGGAACCAGGCGCCGGCGATCTCGAGCCACGACGGGCGCTGCTCCGGGTTGCCGACGACCGAGACGGTGAGCAGATCGAGCGACCCGGAGGTGGGGTACGTCTTCTTGTCCGGGATGCTGATGAGCTCCTTGGCGTCGCCGCTGCCCTTCGCGCCCACCTGCTCGTCGGTTCCGAGCGTGTTGTAGACGGGTCCGGGCTGCTCGATGACGAACGGCGCAGGAACGAGCGCGAGCACCAGCGCGAGGACGGCGGCGATGGCGATGGCGACCCATCCGACGATGACGCGGCGGGGCGGTGCGACGCGGGCGCGCTCCTCGGCGGGCAGCGTCGGGTCCTCGTCGCTGAACAGCGTCACGGGGGCGTCCTCTCGTCAGGTGGTCCGGCGGCGGCGAACGCCCTTCCGGTCGTGTTCGCCACAGGCGCACGGTCCGGATGCGAGCATAGGGCAATTCCCACCCGGCACCCCGGCGCCAGCGGCTAGCGTAGATGACAAGCCTGAAGCCGAGCCCGACGGCTGCTCACCGGACGGCCGGCACACTTCGAGGAGTAGGGAACGACGATGGCCGACGACCAGAACGAGGAGCGGGACGACGACGAGTTCCGCGACATGCTGAACCAGTTCCTGTCGGGGAACGGCGCATCGATCGACCCGAGCCGCCTCGCCGGCGCTGCGGGCCTCCCGAACGACCCCGCCAGCATCCAGGCCCTGCTCGGACAGCTGCAGAACGCGCTGATGAATCCGGGCGGCGGCATCAACTGGGACATCGCCGAGCAGCAGGCGCGCCAGCTCGCCGCCGAGGGCGCTCACGCGGTCACTCCCGCCGAGCGCGCCTCCCTCGACCAGGCCTTCCACGTCGCCGCCCTCTGGCTCGACCAGGCGACCGGGGTCGCCGGACTCAGCGCGACGCCCGAGCTGATCGGGCGCGCGGAGTGGGCGCGGCAGACCATGCCGCTCTGGACCCAGCTGGCCGAGCCGGTCGCGCTCAGCATCTCGGACGCACTCACCCGCGTGCTCGCCGAGCAGGCGCCGGAGGAGATGCAGGCCATGCTGGCGAACGCCGGACAGGTCATGCGCTCCATCGGCGGCGCGCTGTTCGCCATGCAGCTCGGTCAGGTGGTCGGCCAGCTCTCCAAGGAGGTCGTCTCCGGAGGCGACATCGGCATCCCGCTGCTGCCCGACGGCACGGCCGCGCTGCTCCCCCAGAACGTGGCGGAGTTCGGCGACGGCCTCGACATCCCCGACGACCAGATCCAGCTGTACCTGGCGGTGCGCGAGCTCGCGCACGCCCGGCTGTTCCGGCACGCCAAGTGGCTGCGCCTGCAGCTGATCACGCAGATCACCGCGTTCGCCAAGGGCATCACCATCGACACCGACGCTCTGGAGTCGCTGGCCGAGAACTTCGACCCGTCGAACCCCGACGAGCTGCGCGAGGCGATGGTCAGCGGCCGGCTGATCCCGCCGCGCACGGAGGAGCAGCAGGAGGCGCTCGCGCGCCTCGAGACCGTGCTCGCGCTGGTCGAGGGCTGGGTGGACGTCGTCACCGCCAATGCAACGCGCCTGCTCCCCCGCGCGGACGCGATCGCCGAGACGGTCCGCCGTCGCCGCGCGTCGGGCGGACCGGCGGAGTCGGCCTTCTCGACACTCGTCGGCCTGGAGCTGCGCCCGCGCCGGCTGCGCGACGCCGCCGCGATGTGGCAGGCCGTGACCGATGCGGTCGGCATGGACGCCCGCGACGACCTGTGGTCGCATCCCGACCTCCTTCCGCAGTCGTCGGACCTCGACGACCCGTCCGCGCTGGTCGCGCGCCTCACCGCGACCGCGACCGGTCAGCAGCCCGAGCAGGACGCGCTCGACCAGGCCATCGAGGACCTCCTCCGCGACGACCGGGAGCGGCCGACCGAGGGCTGACCTGTGGATGACCGGGGCTCGTCGTCGGCGGCTGTGGACAACCGCTGACACGACCTCGGCGTCCGGCAGGATGCGGGGATGACCCTCGCACTCGACCCCCGCATCCAACGCGTCTGGCGCACTCCGGACAGCCTCCAGTTCGGTGTGGAGCGCCCCGTGCTCGTGCTCGACGGGATCAGCGCGGCAGAGGAGCGCATGATCGCCGCGCTGGTCTGCGGGATCACCCGGGAGGGCCTGCAGCTGCTCGCGGAGCGGGCCGGCGCGCCGCCCGGAGCGGTGGCGAGGCTGCTGGAGCGCGTCGCACCGGTGCTCGGCCGGCCGCGCGGGTCGCAGGCAGCGGAGGAACGTGATCGGGACGCGCCGCCCCTCGTCGTGCTCGACGCGGCCGGACCGACGGCGACGGCCCTCGCCCGCATGCTGACCGATGCGGGCGCCGAGGTGCGCGGCGGCCTCGCCTGGGACGACGCGGTCGTCGATCGCGCGGAAGCCGCGGTCGTCCTCGGCTCGTACGCGATCGAACCGCAGCGCTCTGCGCGCTGGCTCCGCCGCGACATCCCTCACCTGCCGGTCGTGTTCGGCGATGCCGGGATCACGGTCGGACCGTTCGTGCGTCCCGGCGCCGGCCCGTGCCTGCGCTGCGTCGACCTGCACCGCACCGACGCCGACCCGGCCTGGCCGGCGATGGCCACCCAGCTGCACACGCTGCCGCCACGCGGCGAGGACGCGATCGTGTCGGCCCTCGTCGCCGCCCGGGCCGCCACGCTGGTGCTGGCGGGAATCGCCTCCGCGCGCGGACGGACCGCGCCGTCGCCGCCTGCCGGGGCGAGCTGGCGGCTGCCCTCAGGCAGCGGAGACTGGGTCAGCGGCGCGTGGGATCCGCACCCCGCCTGCGGGTGTCTCGGCCTTCCGCCGTGACGGCGGCGGGGCGCAGCTCCGCCAGGAAGCGCGAGGGCTGCCGAAGCGACGGGCGGCCCGGCTGGTTTCCGCGCGCCGCCCAGCTGAGGTGCAGGGAGCGCCGCGCCCGGGTGATGCCGACGTAGAGCAGGCGGCGCTCCTCGTCGATCTGCTCGAACGTGCTCGCGTAGCTGATCGGGACGAGTCCCTCGCTGAGTCCGATCAGGTAGACCGACGGCCATTCCAGGCCCTTCGCCGCATGCAGGGTGGCCAGGGTCACCGCCGACATCGTCGGCTCGTGCTGACCGGCCTGCCGGGCGAGCAGCTCGTCGGTGAACCCGCGCAGGGTCTGCTCGGGAGGCTGCTCGTCCACCAGGCCCATGATGGCGTTCAGCGACTCCCAGCGCTCGCGGACCGCACCGCGCGCCTCGGGCGGCTGTACCGACCAGCCGAGCGAGCGCAGCACGTCGCTGACCGACTTGAACAGCGGGTCATCGGTGGCCGCGAGGCTGGCGGCGCGCAGCGACATGACGGCCTGGCGCACCTCCGGAAGGTCGAAGAACCGCTTCGATCCGCGGATCTGGTAGCTGATGCCCAGATCGCCGAGCGCCTGCTCGAGCACGGCCGCCTGCACGTTGACGCGGTACAGCACGGCGATGTGCTCCGGCCGGGCGCCGGCGGCCAGCTCCGCGGCGATGCGTCCGGCGACGGCGCGGGCCTCGGCCCGGTCGTCCTCGAAGGCGGCGGGCTCGCTGATGGGTTCGCCGGCCGGCGTGCCCCCCGCGACCTCGGCCGGGCGCAGGGTGAGTGCGCCCGACCGGCCGCGCATCAGCCGGTTCGCCGTGTCGATGACGGCGGGGGTGGATCGGTAGTTCTGCTCCAGCCGGACGACGGTGGCGCCCGGATGCTCCCTCTCGAAGCCGAGCAGATACTCGCTGCGCGCGCCCGCGAACGAGTAGATCGTCTGGCTCGCGTCGCCGACTACGCACAGATCCCGCCGGGTGCCCAGCCACAGGCTGAGCAGCTGATGCTGCAGCGGGGAGACGTCCTGGAACTCGTCGACCACGAAGAAGCGGTACTGCTCGCGCACCTGGAGAGCCACCGCCGGCTCCGACTCGATCATCCCGGCGCAGGCGAGCAGCACATCCTCGAAGTCGATCTGCTTGCGCTCGTCCTTGAGGTCCTCGTACGACTGCAGCAGAGCGGCGACCTGGTCGGCCGTCAACGACCCCGGCGTCGGCCGTCCGGCGGACGTGTACTGCTCGATGCTCAGGCCGGAGACCTTGCGCCACTCGATCTCCGCGGCGACGTCGCGCAGCGTGGCCGTGTCGACCCTCAGCCGCAGCCGCTCGGCGGCATGACCGAGGATGCGCCCCTTGCCGTCGAGCACGGAGGGCAGCTGGCCGCCGACGACCTGGGGCCAGAAGTAGTTCAGCTGCGCGAGCGCCGCCGAATGGAAGGTGCGCGCGGCCACTCCCCCGGCGCCGAGCTGCCGCAGCCGGCCCCGGAGCTCGGCGGCAGCGCGCGCGGTGAACGTCAACGCCATCACGCGCCCGGGCGCATACGCCCCGGAGGCGACACCGTAGGCGATGCGGTGCGTGATCGCCCGGGTCTTCCCCGTGCCGGCTCCGGCGAGGATGCACACCGGGCCGAACAGGGCCTCCGCCGCCACCCGCTGCTGCGCATCCAGCCCGGCCAGCAGGGCGTCCGGGCCGGAGAGCGCGGTGCTCACGGCGCCGGCGGCTCGTCGAGCGGGCCGCCGTACCAGTCCTCGATCAGGGCGCGCGCGATGGACGACCGCCCCGGCAGGATGATCTGCTCGCGCGCCGCCCACAGCTCCTCCCGGGTGAACCAGCGGAGGTCGAGGATCTCCTCGCCGTCCGGGTCGAGGGCTCCCGCCGCCTGGTCGTCCGCCAGCCGCGCCGTCATACCGACCATGACCGACGCCGGGAACGGCCAGGGCTGCGACCCCTTGTAGCGGGCGTCGACGACCCGGACCCCCGCCTCCTCGAACATCTCGCGCTCCACCGCCGCCTCGAACGACTCGCCCGGCTCGACGAAGCCGGCGAGCAGCGAGTAACGGGAGTTCTCCCACATCGCGTTGGAGCCGAGCAGCAGGCGGTCGTCCGCATCCAGCACCGTCACGATGACCGCCGGGTCGGTGCGCGGGAAAACCTCGGAGCCATCCTCCAGGCAGCGCCGCACCCAGCCGGCCTGCTCCACCACCGTCGGCGAACCGCAGCGCGGGCAGTGCGTGTGGGTCGCGTGCCAGTTCGCCATCGCGAGCGCCTCGGTGAAGAGGCCCGCGTCGCGGTCGCTCAGCGCCGTCGCGACCGTCCGGAGGTTGCCCCAGCGCGCCTCGTCCGGCTCCAGTTCCTGGGCCGCGGCGTCGGTCAGCACCTGCAGCACGACGGCCGTGCCTGCCGGCTCCGCCGCCGAGGCGACCGTCGTGCGGCCGAGGTACACCCGGATGAGCGCGGAAGTGACCCGGTCCACCGGCAGCAGCTCCAGCTCGGCCGGACCGGCGTCCGGAGCCGACCAGCCGTCGGCTGCGGGGGTCGCGGCCGCCACGCTCTCCGCGGTGAGCAGCGCCCGCCCCTTCCACAGCGCCAGCACCCGCGTCGTCGGCTCCTCCCAGAGCTCGTCGAACAGCGCCGGACGCGAGCGCGCGGCGTGGTCGCGGTCGGTCGCGTGCCGCGAGAGGGGCAGGGCGGCGAGGGGAAGGGCGGGAGTCGGGGCGGACGACATCGAGGTCCTTTCGGGGCGTGGCGGACGGCCGTCGCAGGGAGGTCCAATTAGCCTAGGTGCATGGCCAGATCCCATCTCACTCTAGCCGCGCTGGCCACCTCGGCCGTCCCCGACCTCGACGTCTCCGGCGCCCGCAGCTACACCCGGAGCGGTGCAGGCGAGTTCGACTCGGCGCTGCTGACGACGCGGGACGGCTCCACCGTCATCGTGCGGGTTCCGACGAACCAGATCGCGGAGACCGAGCAGAGCGCCGACCTCGTCGCGCTGCGCGCTCTCACGACCGGCATCCGCAGCCGTCTGCCGTTCGAGGTCCCCCGCTACCTCGGCCAGGCGCCGGTGGCCGGTACGCGCGCCGTCGTCTACGACTTCCTCCCCGGCGAGCACATCGCGGTCGAGGACGTCCCGCCGGGCGACGGCCTGGCCGGGTCCATCGGGCACGCGATCGCGGCCATCCACGCGCTCCCCACCGCCTTCGTCGGTGAGGCCGGGCTTCCCGTGATGTCGTCGGCCGAGTGCCTCACCGCGGCCGGCTCGGTGATCGAGTCGGCCGCATCCACCGGTCTCCTCCCGGTCGCGCTGCGCGACCGGTGGCGGGATGCGGCGGCCGACCACTTGATCTGGCAGTTCCAGCCGACCGTCATCAACGGCTCCCTCACGGCCGACTCCTTCCTGGTCGAGGACGACGTCGTCACGGCGGTGCTCGGCTGGTCGGCGCTGCGTGTCGGCGACCCGGCCCGCGACCTGCACTGGCTGCTGGCGATGAACCCCGACGCGACCGACGGCGCCCTCGGCGCCTACGCGTCGACCCGGCAGGTCGCCACCGACCGCCAGTTCACGCAGCGCGCCATGCTGTACGCCGAGCTCGAGGTCGCCAGGTGGCTGCTCCACGGCCGCGAGGTCCGCGACCAGACGATCGTCGACGACGCCGTGGAGATGCTCGACGGGCTCGTGGACCGCGTGCGCAGCAACTCGATGAACCCGCTCTCGACGGCCACCGGTCCCATCCTGGCGGTCGGCGACGTCGAGGCGATGCTCGACCGCACCCCGGGCGACCGGACGGACGCGGGAGGCTACGGACGCTCCGGCGGGATGAAGCCGGTGGCCGACGACCAGAGCGACGTCAGCTCCTCCTCCGCGTAGAGCCGCTCCGGTCGCACGACCGTGTCGTCCGCCACGAAGTAGAAGACGGCGTCGATCCGCTCCGGGTCGATCCCGGCGTACCGGGCGTACGCCAGCCGGTAGAGGGCGAGCTGCAGCTGCTTCCGCTCGAGGTCGTCGGCGTCCCGCGGCGCCTTGCCGGTCTTCCAGTCGACGATCTGGACGTCGTGGATGCCGTCCTCCACCGGATAGACCGCGTCCAGCTTGCAGACGACCACCTGCCCCGCGAGGGTGATGTGGATCTCCAGCTCGACCTCCGTCGGGCGGCGCCCGGCCCACTGGCTGGCCTCGAACGTCGCCCGGAGCTCCTCGAAGCGCTCGGCGTCGAGCACGTCGCCCGCGAGGTCGTCCAGCTCGGCGACGTGGGCGTCGAGCACGTCCGTCGCGCCGGCCACCGTTCCGAAGCGCTCCTCCACCCAGCGGTGGAACAGGGTGCCCAGGCGGGTCTGGCGGTACGGGCGCTCCGGCATCGGCCGGCGCAGGGTCGCGGCCACCGACGCCGGATCGGTCACGTAGTCCTTGAACCGCGACGCGGGGATGCGCGCGGGCAGCTCCACCAGGCCGGCCTCTTCCGCGCGCCGGGCGCGCTCGGCGAGCAGCAGGTCGAGGTCGCGCGCGTAGACCCCACCGTCGCCCGCGCCGCGCTCGCGTGCGCGGCGGACGGCCTCCGCCGCCGCTTCGACGCGCGTGCGGCGGGCGCCGAGGGGCTCCAGCGGCCAGGTGACGGTGGATGCGCTGAGCGCGAGCGGGTTCTCGTCCGGCTCGTCGCAGTCGGGGAAGGCGTCGGCCGGCAGCAGTCCGGCCTCCTGGAGTTCGAGCAGGTACGATCCGGGGCCACGGGGCTTGGTCTGGGTCGACCAGTAGGAGCCGGACAGCAGCAGGCGCTGCCGCGCGCGGGTCACCGCGACGTAGATCAGGCGGCGCTGCTCGTCGAGGTGCCGGGCGAGGTTCTCCTCTTCGAACGCTGCGATGGAGTCGTTGACGTCCTTCTGGGTCTCTGCGGTGCGCCAGGCGATCACCGGCAGTTCGGCCGAATCGCCGCAGAACTCGTTCGGCAGCTGCCCGAACGCCAGCCAGCCCTTCCTGCTCTGCGGCGGCCCCGGGAGTTCTCCGTCGACCAGGCGCGGCACCGCCACGACATCCCACTCGAGGCCCTTCGCCCCGTGGATGGTGAGGATCTGCACCGTGCCGGGCTCCGGCTCCTCGCTGCGCGGGGCCAGGTTGTCGCGCTGTTCCGCCTCGGCGAGCCACGACAGGAACGACCCGAGGGTCGCCTGGTCGTCCGCGGCGAGGTACGAGGCCACCTGCTCGGCGAAGGCGTCGAGGCTCGCCTGACCGAGCTGGGCCGTCTCGTTCGCCGCGACCTCGATGTCGAGCAGCAGCTCCTGCTGCACCAGCGTGACCAGGTCGAGCAGGTCGAGCCCGACGCGGGACCGCAGATGGTCGAGCCGGCGGCCCGCGTCGCGCAGCCGTGCGAGGCCGGCGGGGCTGAAGCCCTCCAGCCGGCCGTGCCCGTCCGGCGCCTCGACCACGAAGTCCAGCGCATCCACCAGGGAGGCCGACTCCTCCCCCGCGACGGAGCGGCGCAACCGGTCGCGCAGCTCGGGGTCGAGTCGCTGATGGCGGTGGTCGCGCTCGGCGAGCCAGGACGCCACGTCGCGCAGCACGGCGATGTCCTTCGGGCCGACGCGCCACTTCGCGCCGGTCAGCAGGCGGATCAGCTCGGAGCCGGCGGTGGGATCGTGCATGACCCGCAGGGCGCTCACCAGGTCGGCGATGACCGGCTGCTCCAGCAGACCGCCCAGCCCGAGCACGTGATACGGGATGCCGTGGCGGGCGAGCGCCGACGTGAACACGTCGATCTTCTTCAGCGACCGGCAGAGCATCGCCGCGCTGGCCGGGAGGCCGTCCGCGTCGCGTTCGCGGAGCCGGTCGCCGAACCAGCGCGCCACCGTCTCGGCTTCGTCGGCGACCGTCTGCTCGAACACGGCCGTCAGCTCTCCGGCGTCGGCGCCCGGGCGTGGCTGCAGGCGCTCGACGTGCACCGGCGCTTCGGCCGTCAGCGGCTCGACGAGGGTGTTCGCCGCGTCGAGCACCCGGGTCGGATTACGCCAGCTGGTGCTCAGTGCGTACTCGTCCGCTGCGCCCTCCGCCCCGGTGCGGCGGCCGGTGAAGTCGGCGGAGAACCGGCCGAGGTTGGCCGCGCTGGCTCCGCGCCAGCCGTAGATGGACTGGTGCGGGTCGCCGACCGCCATCACCGGCTGCCCGGCGAACAGCGTCGAGAGCAGGCGGGTCTGGACGACCGAGGTGTCCTGATACTCATCGAGCAGCACCACCCGGTAGCGGCGCCGGTAGTCGGCCACGACGGCAGGGAGGCGCTCGCTGATATCCAGCGCGAGGGCCACCTGGTCGGAGTACTCCACGAACCCGCGGCGGCGCTTCTCCTCGGCGAACGCGCGGGCGAGGTCCAGGAGCGGAGGAAGCGAGCCGACCGCGACGACGGCGGAACGCACGGAGGCGTACAGCTCCTTCACCCGGCCGTTGCCCGTCGGTAGCTCGGCGATGCGGCCGAACTGCCCGACCATCCGCTCGACCTCGTCGGGATCGGCGACGTTCTCGCTGAGCGCCCGGCTCAGCGTCACGACGGCGGTCGTGACCGCCTCGACGCCCCGGTCGAGCTCGACCAGGCGGTCGTCGGTGCTGGCCACGACGAGACGGCGCGCGAGCTGCCAGGCCGACGCCTCGCTGAGCACAGCAGACTCGGGCTCCCGCCCGATCAGCAGGGCGTTCTCACGGAAGATCGCGTTCGCGAACGCGTTGTAGGTGGCGACCGATGGGGCGTCGAATGGGTCGAACTCCACCTCGGTCACGCCGGAGGCGACCAGCTGCTCGATGCGTGTGCGGATGCGGCCGGCGAGCTCGCCCGCCGCCTTGCGGGTGAAAGTCAGGCCGAGGATCTCGGGCACCCGCACGTGACCGTTGGCCAGCAGCCAGACCACGCGGTTGGCCATCGTCTCGGTCTTGCCGCTGCCGGCCCCCGCCACCACGATCGCCGGCCGCAGCGGCGCCTCGATGACCGCCTGCTGCTGCGGGGTCGGGGTGGGCAGGTGGAGGGCGTCCGCGATCTCCACCGCGCTCAGCGCCCGGGTGGGACGCGGTCGCTCCTGCTCCGTCTCGGCCAGTGAGAACGCCTGCTCGACCAGGTCGAGCTCCGCCTGCTCGGTCGCCCACTCCAGGAGGCCGTCGTCGACGTGCGTCGCTTCGTCCGTCATGCTCCCCCTCCCGCGCTCACCGCAGGCACCAGGTGGATGCGGTACTCGTACGACCCGTGCGGGTCGCGTTCGCCCAGGTCGACGACACCGGCGAAGGTCGCTCCCGCCATGCCGTCCGCCGCCCGCGCGACGCGCTCGCGCAGCCGGGCGAGGCCCTCGTCGTCGACCCGGTCCTGCGCGACCTCGCGATAGCCCTTGCCCCGGACGCCCTTGGCGACGAACAGCAGCTTTGCCCCGCCGGACGGCAGGTCGGCGGCCTCGTCGACCGCTCCGTGCTCCAGGGCCAGCTGGTACGCGCCCAGCTGCGCGTGCTCCGCGGCTTCGGCCGCGGAGGGCGTGCGATTGCCGGTCTTGAGGTCGACGATCACGACCGTGCCGTCCGGCGTGCGCTCGACCCGGTCGATCGTGCCGCGGACCAGCGCGCGGCCGAGCCGCAGCTCGAAAGCTCCCTCCGAGCCGAGCAGCACGCCGCCGGCGCGCTCGAAGTCGCGGAGGTACTCCGACACGCCCGCCGTGAGCGTCCTGGTTCGCCTCCGCTCCTTCTCCTCCAGCCACGGCGACTCGAACGCCAGCTCGTCCCAGCGGCGCTCGATGCCCTGCCAGAGCCGCTCGACGCTGAGATCGCGGTCCTCGCTCGTGCTCGCCTCCTCCATCACGGCGTGCACGACGGTTCCGATGCCGGCGGCGAGGCCGCTCGGCGAGGCCGCCATCGTGTCGACGAACCAGGCGAGCGGGGACTTCTCGAACGTCTCCAGCCGGGACGGCGACACCCGGACGACCGCCTCGGGGTCGTCGAGGTCGACCAGGGGCTCGGTGGTCGACGGCTCCAGCAAGCCGTACCAGGAGGCGGGATCGGCGCCCTCCACGTCGGCGTCCGCCAGCCGCGCGAGCGCCTCGGCCGCGTCCGGCGCGCCCGTCGTCGCCAGACGGCGGCGCAGCCGGCCGACCATCCCGCGGAGGGAGAGCGGATGGGCGCCGTCGTCGGTGTCGTCGACGGCCAGCTCGGCCGCGAGCCGGAGGAACGGCGACGGCTGCTCGTCGTCGTTCGCCGTCGCGGTCAGGATCACCTGGCCGCGGGCGCGCGAGACCGCCAGCGCGAACATCCGCAGCTCGTCGCCGAGCACCTCCGCGCGCTCGTCCTCCGTCTCGGTGGCGCGGCCCTCGACCGCGTCGGCGAGGTCCTGCGGGTGCAGCAGGGAACCCCGGAGGCGCAGGTTCGGCCAGACGCTCTCCTGCAGGCCGGCGACCACGACGACCTCGAACTCGCGCCCGACGGTCGCGCTCGGCGTGCAGACCAGGACGGCGTCGCCAGCAGTGCGGGCCGCCAGGGTGTCCTCCGGGACCTCGGCGCCGAGCAGCTCGACGACGAAGTCGGAGGCCGGGCGCTCCGGAGAGCGCTCGACGAAGCGCCGGGCGGCGGTGAACAGCGCCACGACGCCGTCGAGGTGACGGTTCGCCTCGTCCGCCACGATGCCGGTCCGCGCCGAGTGCTCCAGCCACCGGGCGGCGAGACCGCTGCGCTCCCACACGTGCCAGAGCAGCTCCTCGATGGAGGCCCCGCCGGCGGCCTTCTCGCGACCCGACCGCAGCGTCTCCGCCAGCCGCCCCGCGCGGCGGGCCGGGCTCGCGTCGATCGTCGCCAGGTGGGCGGGATGCTGCAGAGCCTCCACCAGCAGCTCGTCTCCCGGCCGATTGCCGTCTCCGGCCAGCTCCTCCTGCCGGAGGGCGAGGCGCAGCCGCCGCAGGCTGACGCTGTCGAGTCCGCCGAACGGCCCGATCAGCAGCTCGGTGGCGACGGCCGGCGTCAGCTCGATCGCGCCGAGCTGCACGCCGGCGATCGTGATCAGCTGGCGGGCGGCGAAGTCGTCGCGCAGCGGCCGGCCGGCGATGCTCGTCGTCGTGGGCACCTCGGCGACGGCCAGGGCGCGGGACAGCGCGGGGACGTGGGCCCCGGAGCGTACGACGACGGCCATCGAGCTCCACGGCACGCCGTCGAGCAGATGACGCTCGCGCAGCTTGCGGGCCAGCCTCGACGCCTCGGACGGGGCGGAGACGGCCACGATCCGGACGATTTCGGGGCGGCGCTCCGACGCGTCCGTCCCGTCAGCCGCGTCCGCCGCGTCCATCCCGTCGTGGTCGCCGGATGGCTCCTCGCGCCCCGCCGAAGCCAGACGCTGCACGCCCGCCGCCGCCGTGCCGATCCGCTCCGTCACCCGCGCGGTGAGCTCCCGCAGAGCGGGCGTCTGGCGGTGCGCGGTCGTGAGCACGAAGCGCGTCACCGGAACCCCGATGCGGGCCTCCAACTGGCCGAGAGCCGTGGTCTGGGCTCCGCGGAACGTGGTGGAGGCGACGTCCGGGTCGCCGAACGCGATCACGGCGACGCCGCGCTCCGCCAGCGCCCGCAGCAGGGCCAGGGTCGCGACCGTCGCCTCCTGCAGGTCGTCGACGAACACGGCGCGCAGACCGTCGAGGGAGCTGCCTTCGGCGATGACCGTGACCGCCGAGGCGATGAGCTCGGCCGAGTCCACGAACCCGCCGCGGTAGCTGTCGACCACCAGCTGGTACTCGGCGATGAAGCGGGCGGCCGCGCGCCACTCGTCGTGGCCGGTGATCGCGCCGAGTTCGGACAGGCGGGAGGGGGTCACGCCCCGTTCGGCACACCGCGCCATGAGCTCGCGCAGCTCGGTGCGGAACCCTCGCAGCGTCCGCACCTCCTCCACGAGAGGCTCCGGCCAGACCGGACCCGTTCCGTCCTCCAGGTGGCCGCTGATCAGCTCGGCGATGATCTGGTCCTGCTCGCCGCCCGTGAGCAGGCGGGGAGGCTCCGCCCCGATCCGACGCGCCCGCTCGCCGACGAGCTGGAACGCGAGAGAGGTCGCCGTGCGGGCGAGAGGTCCCTGCGTCGGCACGCCGACGCGCAGGGCGATGCGGTCGCGGAGCGCCGTCGCCGCTGCGCGCGATGCGCTCAGGGCGAGCACCTCGTCCGTCCGGTAACCGCGGTCGAGCACGCGCTCGGCGAGCGCCTCCACCAGGGTCGTCGTCTTGCCCGTGCCGGGGGCGCCGAGCACGGCGGCGGAGGAACCGTCGGGGAGCAGCAGCACCTCCGACTGCGAGCCGTCGAGCGGTGCGCGGCCCGCGGCCGACGCGGAGGCGAGGGTGCCGGAAGGGCGCATCCGGAAGCCTCGAGCGATCATGGCTTTCACGCTATCGGCGTCCGCCGACAGAGAACGCGAGCGGGGGCCGCGAGCCGTGTGCCGTAGTCTGAACTCACACCCGCCGGTCAGACTCGAAAGGCACCTCAGTGGAGATCCGCATCGGAATCGTCAACGCCCCCCGCGAGCTCAACTTCGAGTCGTCGCAGTCGGCCGAGGAGCTGGCCGGGCAGGTGCAGACCGCTCTGGCCAGCGGCACGGGACTGCTGCAACTGACTGACGACAAGGGCCGTCTCTACCTGGTCCCGACCGCCGGCATCGCCTACGTGGAGCTCGGCACCGAGGAATCGCGCCGCATCGGCTTCGTCGGCTAACCTCCCACTCGTGGAACTGCTCTTCGTCGTCCTCGGCGGGGCCATCATCGGCCTGGCCGGACGCTATCTGCTGCCGAACCGTCACACGCACGGCTCCGTCCTGATCCCGGCCGTCGGCTTCGTCTCGTCGGCCGTGCTCTGGGTGGCGCTCACCTGGGCCGGCCTGAAGTGGGACGGCGGCTGGATCTGGTGGATCACGCTCCTCGGCACGGCGCTCATCGTCGCGGTCGCCGACCTGCTGATCGGCCGCATCCGTGCCGCGAACGACGAACGGATGCTGCACGCGCTCGCGAAGGGCGCCGTCGCCCGCTGACGCTGCCGACCCGCTAGCGATTTCGTGCCGAATGGCGCGATTTCGTGCCGAACGGTGCGAATTCGTGCCGAATGCCGAACGTCGCGATTCGTGCCGAACGTCGCGATTCGTGCCGAATGGCGCGATTTCGGGCCGAATGGCGCGAATTCGTGCCGAATGGTGCGCGGGAACGCTACGCGGTCAGGCCGAGCGCGTCCATGCGGCGCGTGTGCGCGGCGATCAACTCCGTGAAGATCGGCTCGATGCGCGCGTCGTCGGTGGCGCGGTTGCCCGAGAGGTGCAGGGCCGACCGGGCGACGAGCAGCGTGTCGCCGACGAGCCTCCTGCCCCACATCGCGAGGCGCGACGCGAGCAGCGGGTCGGCCGCGATCTGCCCGCGCAGCACCTCCAGCACGCCCTCCTGGCCCGACTCGGAGCCGAGCAGGTGCGCGAGACGCGGTCCGACGTCGCCGGGCAGGCCCGCAGCGAGCCGGATGAAGAAGTCGTCGAGCAGCCCGCCCGTCACCAGCGCCGAGAGCAGCGTCTCTCGCCAGTCCGCCCCGACGATGAGCGCGCTGAAGCCCTCGATCTCATCGGCGAACGGCTTCATCGCGTCGGCCGGGTCGTCGCCACGGCGCCGGATCTCGGCCACGATCCCCTGGTGCTTCGACAGGGCGTGACCCGCCGCGGCGGAGATGAGGCCCTTGTCGTGCAGGTCGCCGGCCTCGGCCGCGACGCGCGACAGCGTCTCGAACTGCTCCAGCTGCAGGTAGGCCGCCTGGCCCAGATACGGCAGCAGGTCCGGCATGACTTCGTGCAGGTCCACGCGCACGGTCGGCAGCGAGCGCGCCCGCGGAGTCAGGCGCGGGAGCTCGACGGAAGGCCGTCGCCGGGTGAACCAAGTCGACACGCTCAGCAGTGTATCGGGACCGTCCAGTAGGCTGGGGACGCCGTCGGCGCAGGATCGACGGCCCTACGCCTGCGACAGAGAAACAGGGCGTGGACACTCCAATCGAATCGACAGGCAATTCACCAGTGACTTTCTCAGAACTGAACATCGACCAGGACATGGTGGATCAGCTCGCCGCCAAGGGCATCATCGAGCCGTTCCCCATCCAGGCGCAGACCATCCCTCTCGCCCTCACCGGTCAGGACATCATCGGCCAGGCGAAGACCGGAACGGGCAAGACCCTCGGCTTCGGCCTCCCCCTCATCCAGCGGCTCGGCCCGAACCCCGAGCCCGGCGTGAAGGCGCTCGTCGTCGTGCCCACCCGAGAGCTGGCCATCCAGGTCTACGAAGACCTCGAGACGGCCGCCGCCGGACGCCCGACCTCCATCGCCAGCATCTACGGCGGCAAGGCCTACGAGGGCCAGATCGCCCAGCTGAAGGGCGGCGCCCAGATCGTCGTCGGCACCCCGGGCCGTCTGCTCGACCTCGCCGGTCAGCGCCTGCTGAACCTCGGCAACGTGCAGGAGATGGTGCTCGACGAGGCCGACAAGATGCTCGACCTCGGCTTCCTCTCGGACATCGAGAAGCTGTTCGCGCAGACGCCGGCCACGCGCCACACCATGCTCTTCTCGGCGACCATGCCGGGCCCGATCGTCGCGCTCGCGCGCCGGTTCATGACCCGGCCGGTCCACATCCGTGCGACCGACCCGGACGAGGGCCAGATCCAGGCGAACATCAAGCACCTGATCTACCGCGCGCACTCGCTCGACAAGGACGAGGTCATCGCCCGCATCCTCCAGGCGGAGGGCCGGGGCAAGACCGTGATCTTCACCCGGACGAAGCGCGCCGCCGCCAAGCTGGTCGAGGAGCTCAACGACCGCGGATTCAACGCCGCCGCCGTGCACGGCGATCTCAACCAGGAGCAGCGCGAGCGTGCCATGGCCGCGTTCAAGGCGGGCAAGAAGGACATCCTGATCGCCACCGACGTGGCCGCCCGCGGCATCGACGTCGACGACGTGACGCACGTCATCAACCACACCATCCCGGACGACGAGAAGACCTACCTGCACCGCGCTGGGCGCACCGGCCGCGCGGGCAAGACCGGCATCGCCGTGACCTTCGTCGACTGGGAGGACCTGCACAAGTGGGCCCTCATCAACAAGGCGCTCGAGTTCGGGCAGCCGGAGCCGACCGAGACCTACTCGTCGTCGCCGCACCTGTACACCGACCTCGACATCCCCCAGGGCGTCAAGGGCCGGCTCAAGCCGACCCCGGCCGTGAAGGCGCCGGAGTCGCGCGGGGGCCGCACCGACTCCACCGGCCCGGACAGTGGCGAGCGTTCGAGCAGCAACCGTCGCCGGCGCACGCGCGGCTCCGGCCAGGGCTCGCCCCAGGGCTCGACGGCCCCGGAAGGCTCCACGCCGGAAGGCGGCGAGGCGAAGGCCCCCGCCGCCGGCACGCACGACGGCGGCGGATCGCAGCACCGCGACGGCAACAGCGCCCCGCGCCGTCGCCGTCGTCGCTCGCGCGGCGGCTCCGCCACCACCCCCGCCAACTGACCCCGGCTCCGACTGACCCCGGCCTCCGGCACCGACAGCTCCTGAGTTTTTCGCCCGATCCGGCCGGATCGGAGCGAAAAACTCAGGAGCTGTTCGCTTGGGACGGGGACGGGGACGGAAGCGGGGACGCGGTCAGTACCAGTTGGGGTCGTGGCTCATCTCGAAGGTCCACGCGGCGCACGGGGAGCCGTAAGCGCGGTTGATGTAGTCGAGCCCCCAATTGACCTGGGTGTTCTGGTTCGTCAGCCAGTCCGGGCCGGCCGACGACATCTTGCTCGCGGGCCACGCCTGCGGGATGCCGTAGGCGCCGCTCGACGTGTTGTAGGCGTCTGCGCGCCACCCGGACTCGTGGTTCCACAGCTTGATCAGGCAGCCCATCTGGTCACCGCCCCAGCCGAAGGCGGACAGGCGGCTGGCGGCGTACGCCTGGGCGCCTGCCGGGTCGACCACCATGCCGGGCGGCGGAGCGAAACCGTCCGACCCTCCGCCCGGGTTCGCGGCGGCCGCGGCAGCCGCAGCGGCGGCCTGACCTTCGGCGTAGGACTTCTCGACGGACGCCTCGGTGTTCTTCAGGGTCGCCAGCTGGGCGTACAGCGTGTCTGCGTGCTGCTTCTGGTCCGCGAGCTGGGCGTCGGCGGCCTGTTTCGCTGCGGTCGCCGCCTCGAGCGCCTTCTTCGCCTCCACCGCGAGCTGATCGCGGACTTTCTGGGCGCTGCTCGCCTGCTCGCTCAGCGACGCGGCGAGGTTCCTCTGCGCATTCGCCCGGGCGTACAGCGAGCTGGCCTGGTCGGCGAGCTTCGACACAGCACCCAGCTGGTACAGCAGCGAGTCGGAGCGCGCGGCGTTCGGGCTGAGGAACAGCCGCAACGACACGGATGACGTGCCGGCGCGGGTGAGCTGCTCGGCGAGCCTCCCGCTCTGCGTCTTGAGCGCATCCGCCTCGGCCGACGCCTCCTGGGCCTTCTCGGCCAGACTCTGTGCCTTGGCGGTCGCCGTCTGCAGCGCCGTCTCCGCCGTTCCGTACTCCCCCAGCCGCTTCACGGCGAGATCGCCCGCGGCGTTCGCCGCTGTCTGCAGGGTGGTGAGCAGCCCGTTGATCCGGTCGACCTCCGCCTGGGCCGCACTCGCGTTGTTCTTCGCGGCCTGGACGTCGTCCCATGAGGGGTAACCGTCGGCGTTCGCGGGCGCGACACCGGCAGCGACCACGAGGACGGCCGTCAGGGCGGCGGCGGCCGCCGATCCTCGCCAGAACCGTCTCACCCGCGCACCTCGCATCCTTCTCGCCCCGATCGTCTCCGGGGACCAGGCTACGTCGTGGTGCTCACGGAGCGTAGAAAGGCGCCGCGCCTGTCGCTTCTTCGATCATCGCGTCGACCACGGCCGGATCGGTGGTGTTCTCGCCCAACCGGTTCGGCTTTCCCGCGCCGTGATAGTCGCTCGACCCCGTGATGCGGAGGCCGTAGCGCGCCGCCAGCTCTCGCAGGCGTTCGACCCCGTCGGCCTTGTTCTCACGGTGGTCCAGTTCCAGACCGAACAGTCCGGCGTCGACGAGGCGCCGCAGCCGGTCCTCCGGGATGACCCGGCTGCGGCCTCCCGTCGCGGGATGCGCGAGCACGGGCAGCCCGCCCGCCCCGCGGATGAGACGGACGCCGGTCAGCGGATCCGGCGCGTAGTGCGGCTGGAAGTATCCGCTCCGCCAGTGCAGGATGCCCTCGAAGGCCGCACTGCGATCCGAGGCCAGCCCGCGGGCGACGAGGGCGTCCGCGATGTGGGGCCGCCCGACCGTCGCGCCCTCCGTCGCCTGCGCGAGCACGTCGGCCCAGGTGATGTCGTAGTCCTCGGAGATGCGGCGCACCATGTCCTCGGCCCGGCGCATGCGGCCGTCGCGGATGCGGCGCGTCTCGGCCATGAGCGCCTCGTCCGACGGATCGAAGAGGTAGCCGAGCATGTGGACGCTCGCGAACTCGATGCGGGTCGACAGCTCCATCCCGGGGATGACGGTGATGCCGGCGCGGGCGGACTCGGCCGCCGCCTCGGACCAGCCGGCCGTCGAGTCGTGATCCGTCAGGGCGACGGTGCCCAGCCCCGCGTCGGCGGCGGCGCGGATCAGCTCGGCCGGGGTCTGCGTCCCGTCGGACACGCTGGAGTGCGTGTGCAGGTCGACGGGACCTCGGAACCGCCGCGCATCAGCCATGGTGACCATCCTAGGAGGGCGCTGACCGGCCGGGCGCATGGCGGCCTGCGGGTGGAAGAATGGATCTCATGTCCTCCCAGCCGACCACGCCAGAGACCGTCGTTGCAGAACCCGTCGTTGCAGAACCCGTCGTTGCAGAACCCGTCGTTGCAGAACCCGCGGCCGCCGAGTCCGACGAGGCTCCCCGGGCGACGCAGAACCGCTCCACCACTCCCGGCTCCGACGCCTTCCGGGAGTACATCGGCTCCGGCTGGGCCGAGCGTCCGGAGGTCGTGCCTGCGCCCCGACGTCAGGCGCAGTACGCGGCGGCCCGCCGTTCCCGCGTGTCCGAGCTGTTCCCGGGCAAGCGCCTGATCATCCCGGCCGGGCGCCTCGCGCAGCGTTCGAACGACACCGACTACCCGTTCCGCGCGCACTCGGCCTTCGCCTACCTGACCGGCTGGGGGTCGGACTCCGAGCCGGGCAGCGTCCTGGTCATGGAGCCGACGGCATCCGGCCACGAGGCGACGCTGTACTTCCGCGAGCGAGCCGGCCGCGACTCCGACGAGTTCTACGCGAACCCGGAGATCGGCGAGTTCTGGATCGGTCCCCGCCCGTCGCTCGCGCAGGTCGCCGGCGACCTCGCGCTGGAGACGCGCGGCATCGCCGAGGTGCGCTCCGTGCTCGACGCGGTCGACGGCGACACCCTCGTGCTGCGCGAGGCCGACCGCGCCATCACCGACGAGGTGGATGCGGCCCGCCTGCTCCTGGACGCCGACACCGCGGGCGATGGCACCGACGCCGAGCTCGACCCGGAGGACCACGCGGACGACGACCGGCTGGCCCGCGACCTCTCCGAGCTCCGCCTGGTGAAGGACGACGACGAGATCGCCGAGCTCCGCGCGGCGGTCGCGGCGACGGCCCGCGGCTTCGACGACGTGATCGCCGACCTCCCGCGCATCACGGCGCACCCGCGCGGCGAGCGGCTGGTGGAGGGCGTCTTCTACGGCCGCGCCCGCGCCGACGGCAACGCGGTCGGGTACGACACGATCGCGGCGAGCGGACCGCACGCGTGCATCCTGCACTGGACGCGCAACGACGGCCCCGTGGTGCCCGGCGACCTCATCCTGCTGGATGCGGGGGTCGAGCTCGACAGCTACTACACGGCCGACATCACCCGCACCTTCCCGATCGACGGCACGTTCACGGAGACGCAGCGCCTGATCTACGAGACCGTGCGGGAGGCGGCGGACGCGGCGTTCGCGATCGTGCGCCCCGGCATCCGGTTCCGCGAGATCCACGCGACGGCGATGGCGGTCATCGCGCGGCGCACCGCCGAGTGGGGTCTCCTCCCCGTCAGCGCCGAGGAGGCCCTGGAGCCCGAGAACCAGCAGCACCGCCGCTACATGGTGCACGGGACGAGCCATCACCTCGGGCTCGACGTGCACGACTGCGCACAGGCCCGCCGGGAGCTCTACCTGGACGGCGTTCTGCAGCCGGGCATGGTGTTCACGATCGAGCCGGGGCTCTACTTCCAGCCCGACGACCTGACGGTCCCCGAGCGGTTCCGCGGCATCGGCGTCCGGATCGAGGACAACATCCTGGTCACCGACGACGGCGCGGAGAACCTCTCCGCCGGCATCCCGCGCACGGCCGACGATGTGGAGGCATGGGTGCGGCGGCTCTCGCAGCGCTGAGGGCGCTGAGGGCGAGAACGGCGCCGCTCCGAGGCGGCGCCGTTCCGTCTCACGCGGGGGGTGCCGGCGGGCGCTCGCCCTCGGCGGGCGGCGCAGCGGCGGGCGGCGCAGCGGCGGGCGGCGCAGCGGCGGGCGGCGCCGACGCGGGCGGCGCGGGCGGCGGGTCGGACGGGTGCTGCGGCTGCGCGGGCGGCGTCCAGCCCGGTGCGGCGGCAGGCTCCTCCGCTCCGCCGCTCGCCAGCAGGTTGCGCGCGCGGTTGCCGAGATCGGAGTCGACGAGCACCGAGTAGCTGGTCGCGATCACCTGCTGGATCGACGTGAAGTCGCGCCTCCGCCGGTTGATGGCGTACGAGACGATGCCCCACAGCATCCCGAAGCCGGCGCCGAGCAGCAGGGCGGCGAGCACGAACGCGAGGCTGACCGACGGCGAGAAGATGATGAGCAGCAGTCCGAAGAAGATGCCGAGCCACGCGCCGGACGCAGCGCCCGCCAGCGCGACGCGTCCCCAGGTCAGCTTTCCAGTGACGCGCTCGACGCTCTTGAGGTCGCTGCCGACGATCGAGACCTTGTCCACGGGGAAGTCGGCGCGGGCCAGGACGTCGACCGCCTGCTGCGCCTCGGGGTAGCTCTCGAAGGTGGCGACGACCTCGCCTCGCGGGAGGGTCGGGAAGAGGATGCGGTTGCGCTGGTTGTTCAGCCCCGGTGTGCTCATTCCCCCATTGTTCCATCCAGGCTTCGGGAGGGCACAGGAAACAGCCGTCGTTCACCTGCGAGGGCTAGGTTAATAGAGTGAGTTCGCCCAGAGTCTTCGTCGCCCGCCTCGCCGGGACGACCGTGTTCGACCCCGTCGGAGACCGGGTCGGCAAGGTCAGAGACGTGCTGGTCGTCTACCGCAAGAACGACCCGCCCCGCGTCGTCGGGCTGATCGTCGAGATCCCCGGGAAGCGCCGCGTGTTCCTGTCCATCGGGCGGGTCACCAGCATCGGCAGCGGGCAGATCATCACCAACGGCATCATCAACATGCGCCGGTTCGAGCAGCGCGGCGGCGAGGTGCGCGTGATCGCCGAGCTTCTCGGCCGCCGCGTGGTCTTCGCCGACGGCGGCGGCGAGGCCACCATCGAGGATGTCGCGATCGAGGAGACGGAGACGGGCGACTGGGCGGTCAGCCAGCTGTTCGTCCGCAAGCCCAAGGCGGGCGGCTCCCCCTTCGCCAAGGGCGCGACGACCTTCGTGACCTGGAACGAGGTGCGCGAGAAGCAGAAGCTCGGTGAGGCGCAGTCCGCCGAGCAGCTCATCGCCACCTACTCGGAGCTGAAGCCCGCCGACCTCGCGAACACCCTCCTCGACCTCCCCCAGCAGCGGATGCTGGAGGTCGCGGAGGAGCTGCCGGACGACCGCCTCGCCGACGTGCTGGAAGAGATGCCCGAGAGCGAGCAGGTGCAGATCCTCGCCCAGCTCAACGACGATCGCGCGGCCGACGTGCTCGACCAGATGGAGCCGGACGACGCGGCCGACCTCATCGCGCAGCTCTCCGACGAGCGCGGCGAGCACCTGCTGGAGCTGATGGAGCCGGAGGAGGCGGAGGACGTCCGCATGCTCCTCAGCTACAACCCCGATACCGCGGGTGGTCTGATGACGACCGAGCCCATCATCGTCTCGGCGGACGCCACCGTCGCGGAGGGCCTCGCCCTGATCCGCCGCCACGAGCTCGCGCCGGCGCTCGGCGCCGCCGTGTGCGTCACCCTGCCGCCGTACGAGCCGCCGACGGGCCGGTTCCTCGGCGTCGTGCACTTCCAGCGCATGCTGCGCTACCCGCCGCACGTGCGTCTCGGCACCCTGCTCGACCCGAGCCTCGAGCCGGTCACCGCCGACACCTCCGCCGCCGAGGTGTCGCGCATCCTCGCGTCCTACAACCTCGTCTCGGTCCCCGTGGTCGACGACAAGCATCGTCTCGTCGGGGTGGTGACCATCGACGACATCCTCGACTATCTGCTCCCCGACGACTGGCGAAGTCAAGACGAGGACGAGCCCGTGAAACGCACGGCGCCGTCCGACGAGACCGGAAGCATCCGCATCGTGAACGGAAGGAGGGGCGGAGGTGGCAGGAGGTAGGCAGGACGCGGGGCTCGACGCCCCGAAGGGACTCCGGACGCCGGTGCTGCGACGCAGCCCGGTGGAGTCGCGCGACCGGTTCGGCCGGTTCACCGAGTGGATCGCACGGGCCATGGGCACGCCCTGGTTCGTGCTGGGGCTGACGGTCTTCGTCGTGCTGTGGATGGGCTGGAACACCCTCGCGCCGAACGCCTGGCGTTTCGACTCCGCTGCCCTCGGCTTCATCGCCCTGACCCTGGTGCTGTCGTTGCAGGCCTCGTACGCCGCTCCCCTCATCCTGCTCGCGCAGAACCGTCAGGACGACCGCGACCGCGTGCAGATCGAGCAGGACCGGCAGCGCGCGGAGCGCAACCTCGCCGACACCGAGTACCTGGCGCGCGAGGTCGTCGCGCTGCGGCTCGCGGTGAAGGACATGGCGACGAAGGACTTCATCCGCGCCGAGCTCCGCTCGCTGCTCGAAGACCTCGAGAGGGGCGACGCGGGCGACGGCGAGCAGGCCCGTGCCTGAGCCCGACGGAGTCGTCGACCTCGCGGGAGCCGTCCGGAGCGCGCTCGGCGCGGTGCTCGACCCCGAGATCCGCAAGCCGATCACCGAGCTCGACATGGTGGGCGGCGTCGCGGTGGATGCGCAGGGTCGTGCCGAGGTCGGCATCAAGCTGACCATCGTCGGCTGCCCGGCGGCCGACTCGATCGAGCGGGATGTGCGCGCGGCGACCGCCGCGGTCCCGGGCGTGACCGAGGTCGCCGTCGACGTCTCCGTGATGACCCCCGCGGAGCGCCGCGCCCTGACCGACCGGCTGCGCGCCGGCCGGCCGGCGCGCGGCCAGCAGTTCGGCCCCGAGTCGCTGACCCGCGTCTACGCGGTCACCAGCGGCAAGGGCGGCGTCGGCAAGTCGACCGTCACGGCGAACCTGGCCGTCGCGCTGGCGGAGCGCGGGCTGCGAGTCGGGATCGTGGATGCGGACGTCCACGGCTTCTCCATCCCCGGCATCCTCGGGCTGACGGACGAGAACGGCGTCGCACCGCGGCCCACGCGCGTCGACGACATGATCCTTCCTCCGGTCGCCTACGGCGTGAAGGTCGTCTCGATCGGAATGTTCGTCGACTCGGCCTCGGCGGCCGTCGCCTGGCGCGGGCCGATGCTGCACCGGACCATCCAGCAGTTCCTCTCGGACGTCTACTTCGGCGATCTGGACGTCCTCCTGCTCGACCTGCCCCCGGGTACGGGCGACGTCGCGATCTCGGTCGGTCAGCTGCTGCCCGGCGCGGAGGTGCTCGTGGTGACGACACCGCAGCCGGCCGCGGCGGACGTGGCGGAGCGCAGCGGCGTCGTCGCCCGGCAGACCGGCCAGCGGGTCATCGGGGTGATCGAGAACATGGCCGGGCTCGTGCAGCCGGACGGCAGCGTGCTCGATCTGTTCGGCTCGGGCGGCGGAGCCGAGGTGGCGCGCCGGCTCTCGGCCGGGCAGGAGGACGAGGTGCCGCTGCTCGCGAGCGTTCCGCTCAGCATCCCGCTGCGGGCCGGGGGCGACACCGGCGCGCCCATCGTGGTGACCGATCCGGCCGATCCCGCGGCCGCCGCGATCCGCGCCGTCGCGGACCGCCTGGCCACCCGCTCCCGCGGCCTCGCCGGCCGCAAGCTCGGCCTCTCCGTCCGCTGACCCCGGCCCCCCACCGTCGAGTCCGCAAACTTTGCACGCCCAACGCGCCCACAGCGTGCAAGTTTGCGGACTCGACGGCGGGGATTGCCGGGGAGGCGGGTCAGGCGTCGGGAGGTTCGACGGCGCGGGCGAGGAGCTCGGTGAGGAGGCGCTCCGTGATCGGGCGCGGGAGCGCCGAGACGAGCGCGAGCAGCGGCGCCTGGTCGTCGGGCAGGCCGGGGGTCGCGCCTCCCGCGAGACCGATCGAGGTGAGGAGCTGCGCGGCCGTCGCCGAGTCGAGCTCGACGTCGCCGGCCGCGAGCCCCGCGAGCAGGTCGCCGGGCAGGGATGCGAGCACCGCATCCGCGTCGACCGGGGGGACGCCGCGCGCCTCGTCCGCCGCGCCGCGCAGGGCGGCCTCCAGCTCGTCGATCCGTCCCTCCGTCACCGGGGTGATCGTGAGATGCGTCGTGTGCGGCAGGCGGGTGCCGTCCGGCTGCACCAGTCCGGGCTGCAGCTGCAGCACCCAGCCGCGGCGGCGGACTCGGTCCGCCCAGTGGTGCGGGTCGATGCGACGCTCGGACGGCACCGACTCGTCGGTCGTGACGGCGAGCAGCGGACCGGTCGGGTCGCCGAGCACCCGCAGCCCCTCGATGTCGCCGACGATGTCCTGCAGCCCGCGGGTGGCCCGGCGGCACGACTCGGCGAGACGCGCGAACCCGCGGGCACCGAGCGCCTGGATGATGGCCCACGACGCCGCGAGCGACCCGGCCGACTTCGACCCGAGCAGCGTGGAGTTGACGACCGGGTAGCCCGGCCAGCCCGTCGTCGCGAAGTACTGGCGCCGCTGCCGGTCCCTCCCCCGCTGGAGCAGCACGCTGGCGCCCTTCGGGGCGTACCCGTACTTGTGGAGGTCGGCCGAGACGCTCGTCACGCCGGGCACCCGGAAGTCCCACGCCGGCAGCGCCGAACCGTCCGTCGCCCGCCAGAACGGCAGGATCCAGCCGCCGATGCACGCGTCCACGTGACAGGCCACGCCCGCGTCCTCGCAGGCGGCCGCGACCACCTCGATCGGGTCGAGCGTCGCGTACGGGTACGACGGAGCCGAGACCACGACGAGTGCGACATCCGGGCCGATGCGCTCGATCAGGCGGGAGGCGTCCAGCTGCCCGGTGCGCGCGTCCACCGGCACGAGGTCCAGCGTCAGGTCGAACAGCGCCGCGGCCTTCTGGAACGCGGCATGCGCGGTCACCGGCGCGAGCAGGCGCGGCGTCCCCGTGCCTCCCGCAGCCCGCCAGACGTCGCGGGCGGTCTTCACCGCGAGGAGGCACGACTCCGTCCCTCCCGAGGTCACCGAGCCGACCACGTCGTCGCCGCCGTGCAACAGCTCGCGCGCGAACCCGACGACCTCGCGCTCCATCACGGCGACCGAGGTGAACGTGGTCGGGTCCAGCCCGTTCACCGGCTGCACCAGCCGCATCGCCTCCGCCGCCAGCTCGTCGATCTCCGGCATCCCGGAGTCGTAGACGTAGCTCAGCACCCGCCCGCCGTGCGTCGGCGCGTCCGCCTCGCGCAGGGCGGCGAGGCGGTTGAGGATGGCCGCAGCATCAAACGACGCCATCGATGTCTCCCTTCCGGAGCCGGTACCGCGCCAGCGGCACGAGGCTGATCGCGATGATGATCGCGGGAACGAGGCTGAAGCTCAGGACGATCCCGGCGACGGCGCTGGACGGCTGCGATGCCCCCGCCTCGGCGACCGCCGCGCTGCGCGAGACGTACCCGCTCAGGGCGAGCACGATGCTCAGCGCGGTCGCGCCGAGGGCCATCCCGGTGGTCTCCCCCGCCGTCCACATGCCGCCGAACGTGCCGGCGCGGCCTTCGCCGTTGCGGCGAGCGTCGTGCGAGATCACGTCGGGGAGCATGGCCATCGGCAGGGACTGCATGCCCGCATACCCGGCGCCGGCCAGGGCGACGGGCGCGTAGACCCAGGCGCCGGGCGCCCACAGCAGCGCGACCATGGACAGGGCCGCCAGCCCGAACACCACGCTCGCGATCACGAACCCGCGCTCCTTGCCGATGCGGCGCGCGACGACGCCCCAGAGCGGCGTCACGATGAGCGCGGGGCCGATGAGCGCCACGAACAGGAAGGTCACGGCGTCCTCCGAGTGCAGCACCCAGGTCGCGACGTAGTTGGCCCCGGCGAGCATCAGGCCGGTGGCCAGTCCCTGGAGCAGGAAGGTCAGCAGCAGAGCGCGGAACGGCTGGCTGTCGCGCAGCACGCGCACCCCTGCCGCGTAGTTCGCCCGGACCGTCGCGATCATGCTCTCGCGCGGCAGCGACCCGCCCGCGGGCAGACCGCGCGGTGCGACGAACGCGGACACGAGCATCCCGGCGCCGATCGCCACACCGGCGACCAGGGCCATGAGGACGTACCCGGCGAACGTGTTCCCTCCGCCGAGCGACCGCAGCGCGGGGCCGCCCGCGCCGAACAGCAGGATGGCGAAGGTCAGCACCACCACCCGCCAGGTCAGCAGGCGCGTGCGCTGGTCGTAACCGGACGCGAGCTCCGCCGGGAGCGCGATGTACGGCACCTGGAACAGGCTGAATGCCGTCGCCGTCAGCACGAACGCGAGCAGCACCCATACGGCAGCCGCCGCGGTGGGCGTCCCGGGCGGGACGGCGAAGGTGAGGAGGAAGAACACCGGCAGGGCCAGCGCGCCGAGCAGCATCATCGGCCGGCGGGAGCCGCGCACCGCGAGCATCCGGTCGCTCCTGGCTCCGATCACCGGGTCGATGACCACGTCCCACACCTTGGCCACCGTCACGACGACGCCCGCGACGAGCGCGGCGACGCCCAGCGAGTCGGTGAGGTAGTAGACGAGCACCAGCCCGGGCAGCGTGGCGAAACCGCCCGTGCCGAGCGAACCGACGGCGTACCGCGCGACGGTCGCTCTGCTCAGCGACTGCTCCGTTGCGATCATGTCCGCAGCGTAGTGGATGCGCGCCCGCGCAGCCCGCCGCGCCGCGTCAGGTGGACTCGGTGTCGTACGGCGGGATCGCTCCCGCCGTCAGCGGCATCTTCCGCTGGGCATAGGCCGACTGCGTCACGGGCTTGATCGCGCCGGCGGCCTCCGGGCCGTCCTCGAGCAGCGCCTCGCGGATGATGCGGCGCGGGTCGTACTGGCGGGGGTCGAGCTTCTTCCAGTCGACCTCGTCGAACTCGGGGCCCATCTCATCCCGCATCCGGTCCTTCGCGCCGTTGGCGAAATCCCGAAGCGACCGCACCAGCTGACCGAGCTTCGCGGCGTAGGCGGGCAGACGTTCCGGGCCGATGACGAACGCCGCGATCACCGCCACGATCAGCAGCTTGTCGAAGGTCAGCCCGAACACGTTTCCAGGGTATCGCGGCGATGCCTGCACGGATGCCGCATGAGCCCGCCGTATCCTGAGAACAGGCCCGCGCCCGAGGCCGATCGACGGGAGAGCTGTGTCAGACAAGGACTCGAACTGGAGATTCGCCGACGACATCGTCGTCGAGAGCGACGTGATCGCCCGGGCACGGCAGCAGTCGCTCGAACTGGGCATCGAACCGATCTCGCCCGCGACCGGCGCCCAGGCGGCCGTCGTCGTCGCGGCGACGCGCGCCGAGAACGTGGTCGAGATCGGAACCGGCGTCGGCGTCTCCGGCCTGTGGCTGCTCACGGGCGGAACGGATGCACAGCTCACCTCCATCGACGTCGAGGTCGAGTACCAGCAGCACGCTCGCGCGTTCTTCACCGAGGCCGGGCTGCCGTCGAACCGGGTGCGTCTCATCCCCGGCCGGGCACTCGAGGTGCTGCCGCGGATGAACGAGAACTCCTACGACATCGTCTTCATCGACGCCGACCCCCAGTCGGTCATCGAGTACGTCGAGCACGGACTGCGTCTCGTGCGTCCCGGCGGCACGGTGCTCGTCGCCCGGGCGCTCTGGCGCGGGCGCGTCGCCGACCCGGCCGCGCGCGACGAGGTCGCCACCGGCTTCCGCACGCTCATCACCGAGACCTCGGCGTCCGGCGCGGTCATCAGCGCCCTGTCGCCGGCCGGCGAAGGCCTGCTGCAGATCACCAAGCTCGCGCCCTAGACGGCCGAACATGCGAGAAGGGCCCCGATCGATGAGATCGGGGCCCTTCTCGTTACAGCATTGGTCAGGCGGAGGTCACCACGCTCGCAAGCGCATCGTGGAGCTCTTTGGCTTCCGCATCGTTGACGGAGACCACCAATCGTCCCCCACCCTCGAGCGGCACACGCACGATGATGAGCCGTCCCTCCTTCACAGCCTCCATCGGCCCGTCCCCGGTCCTCGGCTTCATGGCCGCCATGCAGCTCCCCTTTCGTGGATGTCCTCCTATTATCCGACATCGTTGCCGACGTGCGGAAATCGGAGGGATCAGGGAGGTGACCAATCGTATCCGTCGATGTACCAGCAGATGGCGACCCAGCCGACCTGGAGGGCGATGAACAGCGCGACGATCGCCACCCGGTAGACCCTGCTGCGCGGCAGGGCGAGCGCGCCCAGCAGCGGGAAGAGCGGCATCAGCAGCCGGAAGGTGCTCGACTGCGGGAAGAACACGGCGAGGAGGTAGAGCGAGTAGGCGGCGACCCAGAACCGCAGGTCGACCCCGAGTCTCCGCACCGCCGGGGAGAACAGCAGGATGCCGAACAGCGCAACGATGACGACCAGCGCGACCATGCCCACCCAGCCGGGGATGCCGAGCATCGCGCTCGCCCACCAGTCGGCCCCCTGGAACCAGGGCGCGAACGGCACCAGATGGGTGTACCCGATGTAGGCGGAGCGCCAGGCGAGCTCCGTGTCCGTGTACGCGGTGAGCGATCCTGTCCCGATGGCGGCGATGGCCGGCCAGGCGAGCCCGGCGAGCCCGCTGAAGACGGCGAGCGCCACGCTGAGCACGCGCTCGCGCACGGGGAACGGGTCCTCTCGTCGTCGCAGCCACCGGTAGCCGACGTGCAGCGCGACCGCGAGCGCGAACGCGAGGCCCGACGGGCGGGTGAACGCCATCGCGAGCACGACGGGGAACAGCCAGCCGTACCGCCGTTCGACGAGCAGGAGCAGGGCGGTCGCGAGCAGCAGGATGTACAGCGACTCGGCGTACGCGACCTGGAACAGCGGAGAGACCGGCGCGACACAGAACAGGACGACGGCGAACAGACTCGTGGATGCGCCCAGCCCCACGCGGCGCATCAGCCGGGAGAAGACCAGCGCGGCCCCGGCGCCCGCCGCGAACGACACCAGCACCGCCGCGATCGGCCAGGGCAGCCGGGTCAGGAACATGACGACGTCGACCAGTCCCGGGTAGCCGGGCAGGAACGCCCACGCGTTCTCGCTCACGTGCACGCCGTCGCTCGTCGGCAGCGCTGCGGGGTACCCCGAGCCGGCGACGATCTCGTACCAGCGCCCGTCCCAGAGGTTGGCGAACGAGAAGTAGTCGGGCGACGCGCTCGTCCAGGCGTTCGCGCCCTCTGCGGCGGCGAAGCTCAGCAGGATGACGGTCGTGACCGCGCGCGCACCCAGATAGACGAGGAGGACCTGCACCCACCACAGCGTCCACCAGCGCCCGCGGACGGCCGCCCGGCCGCCCGGAGCATCCCGCAGCGCGGTGGAGTCAGCGGGCGCCGCTGCCGGTGAGCCAGGCACGCAGCCCCTCCTCGACCGCGATGATCTGCTCGACGTCGACGCGCTCGTCGTCGGCGTGGGCCTTCAGCGGATCGCCCGGGCCGTAGTTGACCGCGGGGATGCCCATGGCGCTGAAGCGGGCAACGTCCGTCCACCCGTACTTCGGCTTCGCCACACCGCCGACCGCGGCGACGAACTCCTGCGCGAGCGGCGCATCCAGGCCGGGGCGGGCGCCGTCGGCCCGGTCGACGACGGTGATCTCGTAGTCGCCGAACAGCTCGTGCATGTGCTCGATGGCCTCCTGCGACGAGCGCGACGGAGCGAACCGGTAGTTGATGTGCACCATGCACTCGTCGGGGATGATGTTGCCGGCCACTCCCCCGGAGATGCCGACCGCGTTGAGCCCCTCCTTGTAGACGAGCCCGTCGACCTCGACTTCGCGCGCCTGGTATCCGGCGAGGATGTCGAGGATCGGAGCCGCCTTGTGGATGGCGTTGTCGCCCACCCAGCCGCGCGCCGAGTGGGCGCGCAGGCCGTACGTACGAACCTCGACGCGGAGGTTGCCGTTGCAGCCGCCCTCCACGACGCCGTTGCTCGGCTCGCCCAGGATGCCGAAGTCGCCGACAAACAGGTCGGGACGGTTGCGGGCCAGGCGGCCGAGGCCGTTCAGCTCGGCGTTGACCTCCTCGTGGTCGTACCACATCCACGTGACGTCGACGGAGGGGTCGGTCAGCTCTGCGGCGAGCTTCAGCTGCACAGCGACGCCGGCCTTCATGTCCACGGTGCCGCGGCCCCAGAGGTAGCGGATGCCGTCGTGCTCCTCGAACCGGGTCGGCAGGTTGTCGTTGAGCGGGACGGTGTCGATGTGGCCGGCGATGAGCGCGCGCCGGCCGCGCCCCAGGTTCGTGCGCGCGACGATCGCGTCGCCGTCGCGGATGACCTCCAGATGCGGCAGCTCGGCGAGAGCGGACTCGATCGCGTCGGCGAGCGTCCGCTCACCTCCGGAGACGGACTCGATGTCGCACAGCTGACGCGTGAGGTCGATGGACGAAGCGGTCAGGTCGAGGGGGACGCTGCTGATCTGCACTCTACTAACCTAGGGGCATGCCCTCTGCCGTGCCTGAAAATGCCTCCGTGCGCCGTTCCGCCGATGTCCGTTCGGCCGATCTCCGTTCGGCCTGGGGGTACGGACTCGCGACGGTGTCCGCCGACGGCACCGTGCTCGACACCTGGTTCCCGGAGCCGCAGCTCGGCAGGCTTCCCGCCGGCCGCGACCGCTGGATCGCCCCGGCCGAGCTCGAGGAGCTGGCGGGCGACGATCCGCGTCGCGCGGTGCGCGTCGACATCGTGACCGTCGAGATCGAGCTGGATGCGCCTCCCGCCTCCACGCCGGACGCCTACCTGCGCCTGCACCTGCTGTCGCACCTGCTCGTGCAGCCCAACGGCCTCAACCTCGACGGCGTGTTCGCGCACCTGCCCACCGTCGCCTGGACGAACGCCGGGCCGGTGAACCCGGCCGACCTCGACCGGCTCCGTCCGCGTCTGCAGCGGGCGGGCATCCAGGTGGCGGGCATCGACAAGTTCCCGCGCCTGCTCGACTACGTGACACCGGATCGCGTGCGCATCGCCGACGCGTCGCGCGTGCGCCTCGGTGCGCACCTCGCCCCCGGCACCACCGTGATGCACGAGGGATTCGTCAACTTCAACGCCGGCACGCTCGGCTCGTCGATGGTCGAAGGCCGCATCTCGCAGGGCGTCGTCGTCGGAGACGGCTCGGACATCGGCGGCGGCGCATCCATCATGGGGACGCTGTCCGGCGGCGGGACGCACCGCGTCTCGATCGGCGAGCGGGCGCTGCTCGGCGCCAACTCGGGCATCGGCATCTCGATCGGCGACGACTCGGTCGTCGAGGCGGGCCTGTACGTGACCGCGGGGACCAAGGTCGTGCTCGTCGGCGACGCGCCGACCGCCGACGGCCGCCCCCGTACCGTCAAGGCCGCCGAGCTGTCCGGCCAGCCCGGGCTGCTGTTCCGCCGCAACTCCCTCACGGGCGCCGTCGAGGTGCTCCGCCGCGCCGGCACCGGCGTCACCCTCAACGCCGCCCTGCACGCCTGACCCAGCCTCCCCACCGTCGAGTCCGCAAACTTTGCACGTTTGCACGGCCCCTGGCGTGCAAAGTTTGCGGACTCGACGGTGGGCGGTCAGACGAGGGTGAGGACGGAGGCGGGGTCGGCCAGGATGCGGCCGATGTCGGCGAGGAAGCGGGAGGCCTGCTCTCCGTCCACGATCCGGTGGTCGAACGTCAGGGCGAGCGTGAGCACCTGACGGAGCGCGATACCGCCGTCGTGCTCCCACGGCTGACGACGCACGGCGCCGACCGCGAGGATCGCCGCCTCGCCGGGCGTGAGGATGGGCGTTCCCGCATCCACCCCGAACACGCCGACGTTGGTGATCGTGATCGTGCCCCCGCTGAGGTCCGCCGGGGCGGTCCGTCCCGCCCGCGCGGTCTCGGCGAGACTGCGGATCGCGCCGGACAGATCGCCCAGGGTCATACGGTCGGCGTCGCGGATGACCGGGACCATCAGCCCGCGCGGGGTCGCCGCCGCGATGCCGAGGTGCACGTACTCCGCCTCCACGATCTCGTTGGCCGCATCGTCCCAGCGGGAGTTGACCTCCGGAGTACGTCGCACCGCGAGCAGCAGCGCCTTGGCGACGACGGAGAGCAGCCCGGGGCGCGCCTCGGTCTGCTCGGCCCGCTCCCGCAGCCGGGCGATCAGCTCCATCGTCGGCGTCACGTCCACCGTCAGGAAGACGGTCGCCTGGGGTGCGCCGAACGCGCTGCGGACCATCGCGTCGGCGGTCGCCTTGCGCACGCCGCGGATCGGGATGCGCTTCTCGCGCGACCCGGCCTCCACCGTCGGCCCCGCAGAATCCGTCGTGTGCTGGTCGACGTACAGCTGGACGTCACCGCGCGTGATCAGCCCGCGGTCGCCGGACCCGGCCACGGAGGCGAGGTCGACCCCGAGCTCGCGCGCGAACTTCCGCACCGGCGGCGTCGCGCGCGGGCGCTCCGCGAGCGCAGTGGCCGTGGTCGAGGGCGCGGGCGCGGCGGCCGCGGGAGTGACGGGCGCGGGAGCCGTGGCAGCCAGCCCCGGCCGGGCCCGCCGCGCGGGGCGCGCACCCGACTCCGGCCGGGCGCCGTAGCCCACCAGCGTCGGCTCGCGTCCGTCCGCCGACAGGCCGCCCGCGGACGGAGCGGGAGCACCAGCCGCGTCAGGCGCCGCAGGCGCGACGGGAGCATCGGCTGCCGCCTCCCCTGCATCCACCTCGAAGGCGACGAGCGGCTCGCCGACGGCGACCGTCACGCCCGGCTCGACGAACAGCCGAGCGACGCGTCCGTCGTACGGCGCCGGCAGCTCGACGAGTGCCTTGGCCGTCTCCACCTCAGCGATGATCTGGTTGAGCTGCACGGTGTCGCCGACGGCGACCTTCCACGCGACCAGCTCCGACTCGGTCAGACCCTCGCCGAGGTCGGGCAGCGCGAACTCGCGGACGGCCATCAGTCCTCCACTCCGCTCAGCGAGTTCGGCCGGTCCATGGCACGGTCGATCCCGTCGAGGATGCGGTCGAGGTCGGGCAGGTGCGCCGACTCGAGCCGGGCGGGCGGGTACGGGATGTCGTGGCCGGTCACGCGCACCGGCGCGTGCTCCAGGTGGTAGAAGCAGCGCTCCGTGATCGACGCCGAGATCTCGGCGGCCAGTCCGCCGGAGAGGGCGGCCTCGTGCGTGACGACGAGGCGGCCGGTGCGCTTGACCGAGGCGACGACCGTGTCCAGGTCGAGGGGCGACAGCGAGCGCAGGTCGACGACCTCCACCGAGACGCCGTCGTCGCCCGCGGCCACGGCCGCGTCCCGCGCCAGCTGCACCAGACCGCCGTAGGTGACCAGTGTCACGTCGGTCCCCTGCGTCAGCACCCGTGCGGTTCCCATCGGGCGCGCGTCCGCGAGCGGAGCGTCCTCGTCCACCTCGCCCTTGGCGTGGTAGCGGCGCTTCGGCTCGAAGAACAGCACGGGGTCGTCGGATGCGATGGCCTGCTGGATGAGCGTGAAGGCGTCCTGCGGATCGGACGGACTGACCACCCGCAGTCCGGCGGTGTGCGCGAAGTACGCCTCCGGCGAGTCGGAGTGGTGCTCGGCCGACCCGATGCCGCCTGCGAACGGCACGCGGATGACGATCGGCATCCGCACCGCCCCCTGCGTCCGGTAGTGCATGCGCGCCACCTGGTTGACGATCTGGTCGAAAGCCGGATAGATGAAGCCGTCGAACTGGATCTCGACCACCGGACGGTACCCGCGGTACGCCATTCCGACCGCCGTGCCGACGATGCCGGACTCGGCCAGGGGCGAGTCCATCACCCGGCGCGGCCCGAACTCGGTCTGCAGGCCGTCCGTGACGCGGAAGACGCCGCCGAGCGTGCCGATGTCCTCGCCCATGAGGACGACGTGGTCGTCGTTGGCCAGCGCGCGCCGGAGGCCCGCGTTGATGGCCTTGGCCATGCTCAGGGAGGTCATCGTCCGTCGCTCCCCACGAAGGTGCGCAGGTAGCGCGAGTAGTGGTCGCGCTGGCGCGAGAGACCGGTGTGCGGCTCGGCGTACACGTTGTCGAAGACCGTGAGCGGGTCGGGATCGGCGAGTGTGGTGATGCCCGCCCGCATCTCGGCGGCGACGGCGTCCGCCTTCGCGGCGACCGCCTGCCTGCGCTCCTCGGTCAGGGCGCCCTGCGCGTCGAGGAACGCCTCCACCCGGGCAAGCGGGTCCTTGCCGCGCCACTCGTCGAGCTCGGTGGCGTCGCGGTAACGGGTCGGGTCGTCCGCGGTCGTGTGCGGGCCCATCCGGTAGGTCACCGCCTCGATGAAGGTCGGGCCGCCTCCCGTGCGGGCACGGTCCAGGGCGGCCCGGGTGACCGCCAGCACCGCGAGCACGTCGTTGCCGTCGACGCGGACGCTCGGCACGCCGAAGCCGGGCGCGCGGTCGGCGATCGGGCGCTGCGCCTGCAGCGACACCGGCTCGGAGATCGCGTACTGGTTGTTCTGGCAAAAGAAGATCACGGGGGCCGCGTACGTCGCCGCGAAGATCAGGGCCTCGTTCACATCCCCCTCACTGGTGGCGCCGTCGCCGAAGTAGGCGACCGCCACGGCGTCCGTGCCGTCCGCCTGGATGCCGAGGGCGTATCCCGTCGCGTGGAGGGTCTGCGCGCCGATGATGACCTGCGGGGTGGCCATGTTGATGTCGTACGGGTTCCAGCCGCTCTGCGTCGTGCCGCGCCAGACGCGCAGCAGGTCGACGAGACCGGCGCCCCGGCAGTAGGCGACGCCGTGCTCGCGATAGCTGGAGAAGACGAAGTCGTCGGCGCGCAGAGCGCGTCCCGACCCGATCTGGGCGGCCTCCTGGCCGAGGAGCGGCGGCCAGAGTCCGAGCTCGCCCTGGCGCTGGAGCGCGGTCGCCTCTGCGTCGATGCGCCGGATGACCTGCATGTCCTCGTACAACGCGAGCAGCTGGTCCGTGCCGATGTCCGAGACCCAGGCGTCGTACCGGTCGTCCTCGTGACGGACGCCGTGGGCGTCGAGGAGGCGGACGAGTCCGAGGTCGCCGAGTCCTGCGTCGCCGAGCCGGAGCTCGTCGATGGCGCCGAGGTCCGTGTGGGAGCCGCCCCGGCGGGTGGCGGGCTGATTGTCGATCGTCACGGTTCACGCAACCTTCACTCTCGCGCCCGGCCGACGCAGCTTGTGGCGCGCACGACCGGCTTCCGGCCCCTTCGCCGGAATTAGAGGGAAGGCTACGCTGCGGGATCAGCGCGCACAACCATCGGCGTGTCGACCGTGCAGGATGCACTGTTCAGCCGAGTGCTGCCCTGCTAGGTTTCACACTATGCGCAGCTTCGACAACACCGACCGCCGCATCCTCCTGGCCCTCGCGGACGACCCGCGATCGACGAACGTGTCGCTCGCCGACCGGCTGGGACTCAGCCGCAACACGGTCCAGGCCCGGGTCGCCGAGCTGGAACGCAGCGGCGCATTCCTGTCGTTCGAGCGGCGCATCTCCGCCCGGGTCGCCGGGTACCCGCTGGCTGCCTTCGTGAACGTGCATGTCCGGCAGCAGCGGCTGGCGGCGGTCGTGGAGAGCCTCGCTGCCATCCCCGAGATCGTGCAGGCGCACGGACTCTCCGGGCCGTCCGACCTACTGCTGCGGGTGGTCTGCGTCGACGCGGAGGACCTCTTCCGCATCACCGGCATCATCCAGTCGACCGAGGGTGTGGACCGTGCGGAGACCTCCCTCGACATGGGCGAGCTCATCCCCTACCGTCTCCGCCCCCTGCTCACCCGCGACGCCTGATCCCCGCCGCGGGCTCCCCCACCACCAGCTCCCCCACCACCAGCTCCTGAGTTTTTCCGGTCGACGCGCCGCACCGGGGCGAAAAACTCAGGAGCTGTTGGTGTGGGACGGGGCGGAGCGGATCAGGGGGCCGGGACGCACGAAGGCCGCGCCGACAGGGTCGGCGCGGCCTTCGGTGAGGTGCGGGTGCTTACGCCTCCGCGGGAGCCTCGACGGGGGCGTCCTCGGCGGGGGCCTCAGCGGCCTCCTCCGCGATCACCGGGGCGAGCGACAGCTTTCCGCGGTCGTCGATCTTGGTGATCTCGACCAGGACCTTCTGTCCGACCGAGAGCACGTCCTCGACGTTCTCCACGCGCTTGCCACCGGCGAGCTTGCGGACCTCGGAGATGTGCAGCAGGCCGTCCTTGCCCGGGAGCAGCGAGACGAACGCGCCGAACGCGGCGATCTTGACGACGGTTCCGAGGAACTGCTCGCCGACCTCCGGGTTGGTGGGGTTCGCGATCGCGTTGACCTGGGCACGGGCCGCCTCGGCCGAGGGGCCGTCGGTGGCGCCGATGTAGACGGTGCCGTCCTCCTCGATGGAGATCTCGGCGCCGGTCTCGTCCTGGATGCCGTTGATCGTCTTGCCCTTCGGGCCGATCAGCTCGCCGATCTTGTCGACCGGGATCTGGACCGAGATCACGCGGGGCGCGGTCGGGGCCATCTCGTCCGGACGGTCGATGGCGGCGTTGAGCACGCTCAGGATGGTGGTGCGGGCGTCCTTCGCCTGCTTCAGCGCGCCGGCGAGCACCGACGACGGGATGCCGTCGAGCTTCGTGTCGAGCTGGATCGCGGTGACGAACTCGCTGGTGCCCGCGACCTTGAAGTCCATGTCGCCGAGCGCGTCCTCCGCGCCCAGGATGTCGGTGAGGGCCGCGTAGCGGGTCTCGCCGTCGACGACGTCGGAGATCAGGCCCATCGCGATGCCGGCGACCGGGGCGCGCAGCGGCACACCGGCGTTCAGCAGCGACAGGGTGGAGGCGCAGACGGAGCCCATCGAGGTGGAGCCGTTGGACCCGAGGGCCTCGGACACCTGACGGATCGCGTACGGGAACTCCTCGCGGCTCGGCAGGACCGGCACGAGGGCGCGCTCGGCCAGGAAGCCGTGCCCGATCTCGCGACGCTTCGGCGACCCGACGCGGCCGGTCTCACCGGTCGAGTAGGGCGGGAAGTTGTAGTGGTGCAGGTAGCGCTTGTGCGTCACCGGCGAGAGCGAGTCGATCTGCTGCTCCATCTTGAGCATGTTCAGCGTGGTGACGCCCAGGATCTGGGTCTCGCCGCGCTGGAAGATCGCCGAACCGTGGACGCGCGGGATGACCTGCACCTCGGCGTCGAGCGGACGGATGTCGGTGAGGCCACGACCGTCGATGCGGATGCCCTCGCGCAGCACGCGGCCGCGCATGACGACCTTCGAGACCGACTTGTAGGCGGCCGAGAACTGCGTCAGCACCTCGGCGGGGAGCACACCGGCCTCCACCTTCTCGGTGAGGGCGACCTTGACGCGCTCCTTGAGGGCGTCGTCGGCGTTCTGGCGCTCGATCTTGTCGGCGATCTGGTAGACGTTCACGAGCTCGTCGTAGGCGAGGCCGGCGACGTTGTCGTAGGTCTCCTGCGAGTAGGGCAGGAACACCGGGTACTCGGCGATCGCCTTCGCGGCCTGCTCGGCGATGACGTTCTGAGCGCCGACGAGCTGGCGGATGAACGGCTTGGCCGCCTCGAGGCCCTGCGCGACGATCTCCTCGTTCGGCTTGACCGCTCCACCCTGGATGAGGTTCCAGCTGTTCTCGGTGGCCTCCGCCTCGACCATCATGATCGCGACGTCGCCCTCGGAGCCGTCCTCGTTGGTGAGGACGCGGCCGGCGACGATGAGGTCGAACACGGCCTCCTTCAGCTGCTCGGCCTTCGGGAACGCGATCCACTGGTCCTCGTGGGTGCCGTTGCCGGGGATGAGCGCGAGGCGCACACCGGCGATCGGACCGGAGAACGGCAGACCGGAGATCTGCGTGGAGGCGCTGGCCGCGTTGATGGCGAGCGCGTCGTAGAACTCGTCCGGAGCGATGCTCAGGACGGTGATGACGATCTGCACCTCGTTGCGGAGGCCCTCGACGAACGACGGGCGCAGCGGCCGGTCGATCAGACGGCACACCAGGATCGCCTCGGTGGAGGGGCGGCCCTCGCGCCGGAAGAACGAGCCGGGGATCTTGCCGGCGGCGTACGAGCGCTCCTCGACGTCGACGGTCAGCGGGAAGAAGTCGAAGTTGTCCTTCGGGTGCTTGCTGGCGCTCGTCGCGCTCAGCAGCATGGTCTCCTCGTCGAGGTAGGCGGCGACGGCGCCCTGCGCCTGCTGGGCGAGGCGTCCGGTCTCGAACCGGACGGTGCGGGTGCCGAAACGGCCGTTGTCGAGAACGGCTTCGGCGAATTTGATCTCAGGACCTTCCAAGAGGTCTGTCTCCTTTGTTTAACGTCGCTGTCCCGTGTGGACGCGACTTCATTCAAGGAGCAGGAACAGGCAGTTCGACACTTCGCGTGTACGCGGCATCCCATGCGGGTCGCGTGGGCTGAGCCCGTCTGGCCATCAGTAGAAATACACGGTTGCGGGCCGCTCTCGCTGCCACCGCATCCGGATACCACCACCGAGGACCAGCTCCTGCCAGCCTGCTCCGGGTTCCTTCTCGGTATTGAGTTGGATGGACGGCGTTCGGCCGACCACCAGCATCCTATCAGTCGGGAGCCGAGAGAGAGCGGTGCGCCCTCCCGGCGCGCTCAGAGCGCGAGCGTCGCCAGCGCCGCGTCGGTGAGCGCCCGGCCGTACGACGGCCCGTAGCCGGCGGCGTGCACGGCCAGCGGGTGCAGCTGGTGAAGTGGGACGCGGTCGCGCCACCCCGGGCGCAGCGGCCGGGCGGCGTCGTAGCCGGCGACGAGCTCGTCGAGGTGCGGAGCGCCGAAGAGGGCGAGCATCGCGAGGTCGGTCTCGCGGTGACCGCCGTGCGCCGCCGGGTCGATCAGCACGCCGCCGCGGGCGTCCCAGAGCAGGTTGCCGGTCCACAGGTCGCCGTGGATGCGCGCGGGCGGCTCGTCGTCGTCGAACTCCCCCGACTCCACGCGATCGACGGCCTCCCGGATCACCGGCAGCTGGTCGGCGGTGACGCTCCCCGCATCCACCGCGATCTCGAGGTACGGCCGCACCCGGTCGCGGGCGTAGAACCGGCCCCAGCTCGTCTCGTGCGCGATCGGTAGGGGGCGCTTGCCGATGAAGAGCGGGCCGTCCCAGCCGTCCGGCGGCGCGCCGAACGCGGGAGCACCGGCCGCGTGCGTCACGGCGAGCGCCGCACCGAAGGCGCGGGCGACCTCCGCGCTCGCCCGCGTCTCGCGGATCCGCTCCAGCTCGATCCGCCCGGGGCGAACCGACGCGACGCGTACCACGCGCGCTCCCCCGGACGTCTCCGGCTCCCCGAGCCAGCGGAGCCCGGCGGCCTCCGCCTCGAAGAATCCGGCGGGTGCGTCCGCCCGCTCCTTCGTCACCGTCTCCACGCGGCCACCCTACGTCCGTCCCGGGCCGCAGGAATAAGGAACGCGATCCCGACGCCCACGAGCGTCCCGAGCGTGTTCGCGAGCAGGTCGCTCGGGTCGCTGAACCGCGCCGGGAGGAACAGCTGGACGAACTCGATGATGAGGGTGGCTCCGATGCCGATCGTCACCGCCAGCCACCAGCGCCAGCGGCCGAGCAGCAGCGTGAACAGCAGACCCATCGGCACGAACATCAGCACATTGGCCGAGAACTCCGCCGCCGCGTAGTCCACCCAGCCGAGGCCGGGAACCGCCGACACCGCGCGCAGCAGAGACCGCAGGAGGGGGTTGCCGGCGGGGTTCCCCGGCGCCGGGTTCAGCGTGATCCACGCGACGGCCGCCAGGTAGACGGCGATCACGGCGGGGAGCACGGGACGGCGGCGCATCCTCCTATGCTGGCGCACATGACCAGTGCCTTCCGCATCCGGATGACCGGCCGCTCCACCGACGAACGACACCGGGTGTCCAGCCCGCTCGAGCTGCTGTTCGACCTGACCTTCGTCGTCGCCATCGCTCAGGTGGCCGGGCAGCTGGCGCACGCGGGCGAGACGGGGACCATCCTCGATCACCTGCCGCTGTACCTGATGGTGTTCTTCGCCATCTGGTGGGCGTGGATGAATTTCACCTGGTTCGCGTCGGCCTACGACACCGACGACGTGCCCTACCGGCTGATGACCCTCGTGCAGATGGGCGGCGTCCTCGTGCTCGCCGCCGGCGTGCCCGCCGCGTTCGACCACGAGAACTTCACGGCCATCATCGTCGGCTACCTGATCATGCGCTTCGCGCTGGTCGCGCAATGGGTGCGGGCGGCCGTCGAGTTTCCGGAAGGCCGGAAGACCGCGATCCGCTACGCGGTGGGCGTCTCGGCGGTGCAGGTGCTGTGGGTGGCCTGGGGCTTCCTGCCGAGCCAGCTCGCGGTCGCGACGTTCGTGCTCGGCGCGCTGCTCGAACTGGCAGTGCCGCTGTGGGCGGAGCGCCCCGGGATGACGAGCTGGCATCCGCACCACATCGCCGAGCGGTACGGGCTGTTCACGATCATCGTGCTCGGCGAGTCGGTATCGGCCTCGGCGATCGGGGTGCAGAACGCGCTCGCCCAGTCCGGCTTCTCCGCGGCGCTGGTGTGGATCGCGGTGGCGGCCCTCGTGCTGCTGTTCGCCCTGTGGTGGCTGTACTTCCTGGAGCCGGCGGGCGAGGGGCTGCGCTCGCACCGCAACCGCTCGTTCTACTGGGGCTACGGCCACTACTTCGTGTTCGCGTCGCTGGCGGCCCTCGGCGCCGGGCTGGAGGTGGCGGTGCAGGCCGGCGCGGCGCACTCGGAGGTGTCGAACACGGCGGCCGAGTACGCGATCGCTGTTCCCGTCGCCGTGTTCCTGCTGATGCTCTACGTGCTGCACGCTCCCCTGGTGCCGGAGGTGGTCATCCGACCGCTGAAGACGTTCGTCGCGATCGCGCTCGTGCTGCTCCTGCCGCTGGCGTCGCCGGCGATCGGCCTGGTCGGCGTGACGATCGGGATCGCGCTCGTCGCCGCCGCGCTCGTCGCGGTCACCCTCCTGGACCGTTCGCTCGCCGCGCGCACACCTCCCGAACCGCGCGACTGAACATCGGCAGATTTGGCGCAAATCTCGGTTCTGGCGGCGCGATAACGCACATTTGGCGCAAATCTTCGGCATGGAGGGGGGCCTTGCGGGTGAGGGAGCGGCGCGGGAGAGTCGTGGGATGAGCCACCGAGACGAACGCGCCGATCAGCTGACGACCGCACCGAAGGCCGACGAGAGCGACGCCGACCCGCGCATCGAGGTCAGCGAGGGTGCAGAGGGCCGTCGCCGGATCGACGTGCGCGACGACGCCGAGGTGCGGCCGGGAGCCGAACCCGGCCACCGCTGACCCGCACCGTCACCGGCCGGGCGGGGCAACGCCGCGCGGACAATGCAGAACGGGCCGCCACCCGAAGGTGACGGCCCGTCCGTAAGAAGTTCGCGGTGTCTGTCGAAGACGCCGGCTTCCGGCTGCGGTTATCGACGAAGACCGAGACGCTCGATCAGCGAGCGGTAGCGGTTGATGTCGATGTCCGACAGGTAGCCGAGGAGACGGCGACGCTGACCGACCAGGAGGAGCAGGCCACGACGCGAGTGGTGGTCGTGCTTGTGCTCCTTGAGGTGCTCGGTGAGATCCTTGATCCGCTTGGTCAGGATCGCGACCTGGACCTCGGGGGATCCGGTGTCACCGGGGTGGGTCGCGTACTCTTCGATGATCGCCTTCTTGGTGTCTGCATCCAGCGCCATAGAGGGATCCCCTTTCTGCTCGTTGCGCGGTGCCCGGGGCCGTATGCCTGGGCTCTCTTGATCCGCGGCCGTTAGACGGCAACTGGAAGAGTCTACCAGAGCATCCGGAGCATCCCCGCCCCGCGGCCGCTCCTCAGGAGGGCTCGGGTTCCGGCTCGAGGAGGGCGAATCCGGCTCCCTGCGGATCGACGATCTCGGCCCACCGGCCGACACCGGGAGCGGAGAGCGGCTCGGTGCGCAGCGTGCCGCCGAGCTCCGTCGCGCGCACGATCGCCGCATCCAGGTCGGCGACGTTGTAATAGACGAGCCAGTGCGCGGGCTCGGCGCCGTCCGACCGGTAGGCCCCCGCAACGCTGGTCTCGCCGACGTCGAACAGCCCGTATGGCTCGTCGCCCACCCGCGTCTCGCTGATGCCGACGCCGAGCACCGACTCGTAGAACGGGAACGTCGACGCCGGGTCGGCGGCCACCAGCTCCAGCCAGTCCACCGCGCCGGGCTCGTCGCGCAGCCAGGGGTCGCCCTGCTCCTTCCGCTGCCAGAGACCGAACACAGCGCCAGCCGGGTCGGAGACGATGGCGAGCCGGATGCCGGCGACCGGCTCCCCCGGCTCCAGCAGCACCGTCCCTCCCGCAGTGGTGACCGCCTCCGCCGCTGCAGTCAGGTCGTCGACGGAGAAGTAGACCGTCCACATCGTCGGGACATCCTCCGACGGCAGCGGTCCCAGCGCGGCGACAGGGACGCCGCGGGTGCGGGCGAGCGAGAACCCGCCGGACTCGGCCGACGGGGCCGAGACATCCCAGCCGAACAGCGACCGGTAGTAGGTGGCGGCGGCGGGCTGGTCCGGGCTCTGGAGGTCGACCCAGACCGGCGTGCCCTGCGGGAATGCGTCTTCGATCGGCATGGGCCTCACGCTACTCGCCGCCGCCCAGGGCGGCGAGAGCGGATCGGACGCGGTGCGGCCGAACAGCAGGATGCGGCTCAGACGCCGCGCAGCACCTCGTCGATCGCGGCGACCACGACCGGTCCGGGCGGTCCGTCGTCGTGGCGGGCCCACCACAGCAGCGCGGAGAAGTCGGCCGAGCCGATCGCGTCCGCGAGCACCTGCACGCGCAGTGTGTCCGGGTCGGCGCCGAGGCGGCGGGCGAGGAAGTCGACGAGGATGCCGCGGTTCGCCGCGATGGCGGTGAGGCCGAACCCGACCAGGGCGGGATGCGTCCCCATGAGCGCCATGCGGCGCCGCGTGGCCTCCTCCGCCTCCGGCGTCAGCGTCAGCGACTCGGTCGCCGCGCGCGCGAGCACCTCGCGCAGCGGCTCGTCGTCCCCGGCGGCGTCGAGCACCGCGCGCATCCGCCCGACCACCGGTTCGACACCGCCCCAGACCAGGGCGGGCTTGCTCGGGAAGTAGCGGAACAGCGTCCTCCGCCCGATACCGGCGAGCCGCGCGATGTCGTCCATCGTCGTCTGCTCGTACCCGTGCTCGTCGAAGTGGCGGAGCGCCAGGAGGGCCACCGACTCTGGGTCGACGTCGGCCGGGCGTCCGCGACGGCGCGGCGGTGGCGCATCAGGCGAGGTCATCCTCCGATCATGGCACCGCTTCGCCCGGCGACGAGGCCCGCACGCGCTCGACGGCCTGCGCGAGCGTGCGCAGCCCGTCCGGGATCTGCTCGACCGGGATGCCGCCGAAGCCGAGCAGCAGGCCGTCCGGTCCAGCGCCGACGCGGAACCGCGACACCGGCTGCACCGCGACGCCGGCGACCGCGGCCCGGTCGGCGACGCGGCGGCCGTCGATGTCGCCGTCCGCGCCGTCCGCGAGCAGCGCGAGATGGAGGCCGGCGACGGACGGGACGAGGCGGAGGCCCGGCAGCAGCTCCCCCGCGGCACGGACCAGCTCCGCATGCCGCTGCTCGTAGACGCGGGTCGCCGACCGGACGTGCCGCGCGAACCCGCCCGAGTCGAGGAATCGCGCCATCGCCCGTTGCGTGACCACGTCGTTGTGCCAGTCGCTCAGCCGTTTCGCGTGCCGCAGCGCGGGCAGGAGGCTCGGCGGCGCGACGACGAAGCCGAGCCGCAGCGCCGGTGCCATCGTTTTGGAGAACGTACCGACGTAGACGACGCGGCCGTCCGCATCCAGTCGCTGCAACGGGTCGAGCGGCCGCGCACCGAACCGGTACTCGCTGTCGTAGTCGTCCTCGATGACGACGGCGTCGTTGCGGGCCGCCCACTCCAGCAGGGCGACCCGACGCTCGAGCGGGAGCACACCGCCGAGCGGGAACTGGTGCGACGGCGTCACGTACAGCAACCGCGCCGACGGCAGCAGGTCGACGCGGAGCCCGAACTCGTCGACCGGCACCGGGACGACGCGGGCCCCCGTCGTCTCGAACAGCTGGCGGACGGGCGGATAGCCGGGGTCCTCGACGACCACGGTGTCGCCCGGGGTCAGCAGCACCCGGGCGAGCAGGTCGAACGCCTGCTGGGCGCCGTTGGTCACCAGCACGTCACCCGGCCCGGCGTCCACCGACCGCGCGAGGGCGAGGTGGCGCGCGATCCCCTCGCGCAGCCGCTCGACGCCGGCCGGGTCGGCGTAGAGGGCCGAGCGGGCGAAGCCGCCGCGGAGCTCGGCCGTCACGTAGTGGCGCCAGGTCTCCAGCGGGAAGAGGGCGGGATCGGGCGCCCCGATGCTGAAGTCGTAGGCGATCGGGCGCGGCTCGGTCCACAGCGGGTCGTCGAGGTCGCTCCAGGTCGCGTTCGGCCGGGCGGCGCCGGGCACGGCGGCCCCGGACGGAGAGCGGCGGGATGCAGCTCCCGCGCCTCCCGGCGCACCGGTGTAGGCGACGAACGTCCCGGCACCCACCCGCGCGGCCAGGTACCCCTCGGCGGTCAGCCGTTCGTACGCGGTCGCGACGGTCGAGCGGGAGACCTGGAGCCGCTCGGCGAGCTCGCGCGTCGCCGGCAGTTTCTCTCCGCGGCGCAGCCGGCCGTCCACGACCGCGTCGCGCAGCTGGCGGTAGATGCGGTCCGCGCGGTCACCCCGCCCGCCGATCGCGACATGCAGTTCCAGGATGCCCTCCGGAGCTCGACGAATGGCCTCATCGGAATCGATCGGAATGGATCTTACCCGCAGCCAATCCGGTTCCTACCGTGGAGGACATGACAGAACGCATCCAACTCCCCACCATCGTCCCCGAGGGTTACCGCAAGGTCATCAACCTCGACGGCTACGTCGGCGGAAAGGTCGAGGAGCCCCTCGGCGACCTCATCAAGCTCCGCGCCTCGCAGATCAACGGCTGCACCTACTGCGTCGACATGCACTCGGTCGATCTGCAGGGACGCGGCGTCCCGCTCCGCAAGGTCTTCGCGGTCTCGGCCTGGCGCGAGTCACCGTGGTTCACCGACCGCGAGCGCGTCGCGCTCGAGCTCACCGAGGCCGTGACGCTCATCCACGAGGACGGCGTGCCCGACGATCTCTACCAGCGAGCGCTGGACGAGTTCGGCGAGGAGGGCCTGGCGAACGTGCTGCTGGCCATCGCGACCATCAACATCTGGAACCGCATCGCCATCCCGACCCGGATGCAGCCGCCCGCCCTCTGATCCGCCGCTCGCGCGAAAGGGAGGAGATTCACCCGCTGAGCACCCCGAGACGCAGAAAACGGAGGGGATCACCACGGCCGTGGCCGGGATCCCCTCCGTTTCCGACGAGAGGTTCGGAGTCAGCCGAGGTCAGCTGACGCCGAGCAGGTCGATCACGAAGATCAGGGTCTTGCCCGACAGCGGGTGACCGCCGCCGGCGGGGCCGTACGCGAGCGCCGGCGGGACGGTGAGCTTGCGGCGACCGCCGACCTTCATGCCGGGGATCCCCTCCTGCCAGCCCTTGATGAGGTTGTTCAGCGGGAAGTTGATCGACTGGCCGCGGCTCCAGGAGGAGTCGAACTCCTCGCCGGTCTCGTACTCGACGCCGAGGTAGTGCACGTCGACCTTCGCGCCGGGGGTGGCCTCGGGGCCGGTGCCCTCGACGATGTCGACGATCTCGAGGGTCTCCGGAGCCGGCCCCTCGGGGGCGTCGACGTCCGGCTTCTGGTTGGTGTTCTCTGCCATGCCTCCCATCCAACCGGTGCCGGGGTGCCGCGTCAAAGCGCGTTCGCTCACCGCGCAGTCGCGATCGGGGGTTGCGTTCCGACCGCACCGGGGGCATCCTTGACGCATAACTCGATCCCCCGGGAGCGCTGCAGGCATCGCCGCACCACCGGGGGTCGAGTCTGTTAAGGGCGGGTGCGGGCGTCAGGCCCCGCCGAAGACCTTGCCCGGGTTGAGGATGCCGAGCGGGTCGAACACCGACTTCAGCTTCACCTGCAGCTCGTACGAGTCCGGTCCGATCTCGTCCGCGAGCCAGCGGCGCTTGAGGACGCCGACGCCGTGCTCGCCGGTCAGCGTCCCGCCGAGGGCGATGGCGGTCCGGAACAGGTCGTTCGCCGCATCCCAGACCGCGTCGGGCACCGTGTCGCCCGTGTAGACGAAGTTCGGGTGCAGGTTGCCGTCGCCGGCGTGGGCGACGGTGGGGATGGGGATGCCGTACCGCTCGGAGATGCGCTCGATCGCCGCGAACATCTCGGGCATCCGCGACCGCGGGACCGCGACGTCTTCGATGAGCACCTCGCCGGAGGAGGCCAGCGCCGGGTGGAACGCGCGGCGGATCGCCAGCAGCCGCTCCCCCTCCTGGGAGTCGGCCGCGACCCGGACCGTCCCGCCCGTCTCCGCCAGCAGGTCGCCGGCGGCCGTCGCGTCTGCCGCCGCCGTCGCGCCGTCGAACTGGACGAGGAGGTAGGCCGCGCCGCCGGTCGCGCCGAACGCGTCCTCGATCGTCGCCGGGCCGAGGTATGCCGCGATGCGCTCCAGCGCCGGGGCGTCGAGAAGCTCCATCACCGCCGGGCGCAGCCGGGCCGCCGTGATCCGCGCGGAGGCCTGCGCCGCCGCCGTGACGTCGGAGAACAGCGCACCGAGGGTCACCGGCTCGCCCGGCGGGATGGGCTGGGCCCGCACCGTGGCGCCGACGATGACGCCGAGGGTCCCCTCCGAGCCGACGAAGAGCGCTGTCAGGTCGTAGCCGGTGACACCCTTGACGGTGCGGTGCCCGGTGTGGATGAGGCGTCCGTCCGCGAGCACCACGTCGAGCCCCAGCACGGCCTCCCGCGTGACGCCGTACTTCGCGCAGAGCAGCCCGCCTGCGTTGGTCGCGATGTTGCCGCCGACGGTCGAGACGGCCTTGCTGGCCGGGTCGGGCGCGAAGAAGAGGCCGTAGGGTTCCAGCGCCGCATTGAGGTCGCTGTTGACGACGCCGGGCTCGATGACGGCGAGCTGATCGTCGGCCGAGATCTCGACGATCCGGTTCAGGGCGGACACGTCGAGCACGATGGAGCCGTCGGTGCCGTTCGCGCCGCCCGCCAGACCGGTGCCCGCGCCCCGCGGGACGACGGGGACGCGGAACTCGCTCGCCGCCCGCAGGGTGGCCTGCACCTGTTCCACCGTCCGCGCCGTCACGATGGCGAGCGGGCGCCCATCGGCCACCCAGCCCGAGCGATCGGTGCGGGCGGCATCCAGGAGTGCGGGATCGGTCGTCAGCGCGCCGGCGTCGACGGCCTCCTCGCCGAGCGCGGCCGCGAGCCAGTCGAGTACGTCCATCCCCTCAGGCTAGCGATCGGCGGCGGCACCACGTCCGCGCTCGTGTCCGATTTCCGCTATCGGATGTCGGCGGGGGGTGTCACGCTGGAGGACATGACCACGCTGCAGCACCCCCGGCCCGTCGCCACGGCGACGCCGGACGGCCCCCTGGCCGACCCGGTCTTCGCCGAGCGCTACCGGGCGATGAGCGCGAAGGACGCGCGCTTCGACGGGCAGTTCATCACCGGCGTGCACACCACCGGCATCTACTGCCGCCCCAGCTGCCCGGCGGTCACGCCGAAGCCGGGCAACGTCACCTTCTACCTCACAGCAGCGGCGGCGCACGAAGCCGGGCTCCGCGCCTGCAAGCGCTGCCTCCCGGACGCCGTCCCCGGTTCTCCCGAATGGAACATCCGCGACGACCTCGCCGCCCGGGCCATGCGCCTCATCGCGGACGGGACGGTCGAGCGGGAGGGCGTCCCGGGTCTCGCCCATCGGCTCGGCTACACCCCGCGTCACCTGAACCGCGTGCTCACCGCGGAGCTCGGCGCAGGGCCGTTGGCGCTCGCCAGAGCCCATCGCGCACAGACCGCCCGCCTGCTGCTGACGGGAAGCGATCTGCCGATCACCGATGTCGCCTTCGCCGCCGGTTTCCGCAGCGTCCGGCAGTTCAACGAGACGATGAGCGAGGTGTACCGGCTGACACCCGGCGCCATCCGCACCGCCGCCCGGCGCTCCCCCGCCGCCGCGCACCGCGAGCCGGGCACCGTGAGCCTGAGTCTGCGGCTGCCCGCCCGCGCACCGTTCGACGGCGCGTCGGTGCTCGGCTTCCTGGCGGCCCGCGCGATCGACGGGATGGAGACCGCCGGCGCCGACGGCGCCTGGTACGCCCGGACGCTGCGGCTCCCGCACGGTCCAGCGGTCGTCCGGCTGGCCCTCGCCGGCACGGCCGCGGCCCCCGCCGTGCAGTGCGACGCCTCCCTCGCCGATGTCGCCGATCTCGCCCCGCTCGTGGCACGGGTGCGGCGCCTCCTCGACCTCGACGCGGACGCGGAGGCCATCGACGCCGTGCTGGCCGCCGATCCCGCGCTCGCTCCCAGCGTCGCCGCAGCGCCCGGCCTCCGCGTTCCGGGGGCCGTGGATGCGGAGGAGATCGTCTTCCGCGCCCTGATCGGGCAGCAGGTCTCGGTGGCCGCCGCCCGGACCGCGCTCACCCGGCTCACCGACGCCCTCGGCGAGCGGCTCGACCTGCCTGTGCCCGGCGGGGGCGCCTTCACCCGCTTGTTCCCGACCGCCGCCGCGATCGCCGAGCGCGGTCGCGACGTGCTCCGTGGTCCGGCCCGCCGGGTGGACGCGATCATCGGCGTCGCCGAGGCGCTGGCCGGCGGGCGGCTCCGCATCGACGTCGGCGAGTCGCGCGACGACCTCGAACAGCGACTGATGGCGCTGCCCGGAATCGGCCCGTGGACGGCCGGCTACGTCGCCCTGCGTGTGCTGGGGAGCCCGGACATCCTGCTCACCGGCGACCTCGCCCTGCGGCAGGGGGCCGCGCGGCTCGGCCTCCCGGCGGATCCACGCGGCCTCGCAGAGCACGGTGCCCGGTGGGCTCCCTGGCGCAGCTACGCGGGCCTGCACCTGTGGCGCGCCTAGCCCGGCGGGCTCCCTCTCCCCGCTTCACGGCACGCGTAGGATTGCCGGGTGCCGACCATCTCCGTCGTCATCCCGGCCCTCGACGACGCCGAGATGCTCACCCGCTGCCTCAGCGGCCTGGCCGCACAGCTGCGCCCGGCCGACGAGATCATCGTGGTCGACAACGGCAGCAGCGACGGAACGGCGGACGTCGCACGGGCGGCAGGCGCGCGCGTGATCGACCAGCCGCACCGCGGGATCTGGCCCGCCGCATCCACCGGGTACGACGCGGCGACCGGCGACATCATCGCCCGGCTCGACGCCGACTCCCGTCCCCCGGCCGATTGGCTGCTCCACATCGAGGCCGAGCTGGTGGATGCGCCGGAGGTCGGCGTCCTCACCGGCCGCGGTGTGTTCTACGACGGGAACACAGTCGTCGCCGGGATCGGGCAGGTGCTCTACATCGGCGGCTACTTCTGGTCGATGGGGATCTGGCTCGGCAACCCGCCGATCTTCGGCTCGAACTTCGCCATGCGCCGCGAGGTCTGGCTGGATGTGCGTGCGCGGGTCCACCGCGACCGCGGCGACATCCACGACGATCTCGACCTCGCCATCCACCTCAGCCTCGACACCGTTGTCCGCTATGACGACCGGCTCACTGTCGGCATCTCCGCCCGGCCGTTCTCGACCTGGCGCGGGTTCGGACGCCGCCTGCACTGGGCGTACACGACGTTGAGCATGCATCTTCCGGAGCAGTCGCCCTGGCGCCGTCGCGCCGCGCGGCGCCGCCTGGAGCACGAGCGTGAGAGGGACGCACCGGGCGCGGTCGCCTGAAACCGATAGCCTGGATCGGTGAGATTCTCGCACCTCAGCACCGCCGCAGATCCCAGGCCTCGCCTGGCCGCCGTCATCGGAGACGGAGCACTCTTCCTCGACGAGGTGATGGCGCGGCCGCCGAGAGACCTGCAGGAGCTGATCGAGCGCGGTGACGAGGGTCTTGCCGAAGTGCGTTCGGTGGTCGCAGCCGCGGAGGTCGATGGCCGCGAGCTGCCGGCCGTCCACGAGCTGCGCCACGCCTCCGCGATCCTGCGCCCGCCGCACGTGATCGCGATCGGCGCGAACTACGCCGCGCACGCCTCCGAGCTGAAGCTGCGCAGCGAGAAGGCCGCGACCGTCTTCAACCTCTGGCCCAACTCGCTTGCCGGGCACGGCGGCACCACGACGTGGCCGGCCGATCTCTCGACCCAGGTGGACTACGAGGCCGAGCTGGGGGTCGTCATCGGCCGTCCGGCGCGCAACGTCTCCGTGCAGGACGCCCTGGACTACGTCTGGGGCTACACCGTGGTGAACGACATCACCGCGCGCGACCTGCAGTTCTCGGAGGCGCAGTGGTCGCGCTGCAAGTCGTTCGACGGGTTCACGCCCACCGGCCCCGTCGTCGTCACGGCGGACGAGATCCCCGACCCGCAGGACCTCTGGCTGACCACGAACGTCGATGGTGCGATCCTGCAGGATGCCTCGACGGCCGATATGGTCCGCAGCGTCCCCGAGCTGATCGAGTTCCTCTCCCGCTCGGCCACGATCCCGCCGGGAACCCTGATCTCGACCGGGAGCCCGGGTGGTGCAGGCTACTCCCGGAACCCGCCCGTCTTCCTCCGCGACCGCTCCACGGTGACGGTCTCCATCGGCGGGATCGGGTACCTCACGACGTACTGCCGCGTCACCTGAGCCACCTGCCGCGCCAGGTGCGTTAGCGTAATGCCTGTGTCGATCGGAGAGAGGCGCCCGGTCACGGGTGGGGACGACGAGGCCGCGCGCCTCGATGCCGCCCTGCCCGACATCGACTGGTCGGTCGCACCCGTCGGCACGGTCTTCTCCCGCTTCCGCGCCCCCAGCGGCGAGCTGGCGGTCGCAGCCCTCGGCGACCCCGCCGACCCGCGCGTCGTCCTCATCCCCGGTGTGACCGGCTCGAAAGAGGACTTCTACCTGTTGGCGCCCATCCTCGTGGCGGCCGGCTACTACGTGCAGAGCTTCGACCTGGCCGGGCAGTACGAGTCGGCGGATGCCGGTCCGGTGCCGGGCGGCCACTACACCTACCCCCTGCTCGTGGCGGATGTCGTCGCCTTCCTCCGTGACGGCCGCCCGGCGCACGTGCTCGGCTACTCCTTCGCGGGGATCCTGGCGCAGCTGGCGCTGGTCGAGCACCCCGAGCTGTTCCGCTCCCTCACCCTCCTGACAGCGCCGCCCGAGCCGGGCCAGTCCTTCCGCGGGGTGCGGATCATCGGCGTGCTCAGCTGGTTCGCGACGGCCCGCATCGGCGCGAGCCTGATGATCTGGGGCATCACGACGAACAAGAACAGGGTCTCCGACAGCCGGCTGGCGTTCGTGCGGTCGCGGTTCGCGCTCACCCGCCGCTCCAGCGTCGATGACATCGTCGGTCTGATGAAGCGCGTTCCGGACGTGCGCGCACGCGTCGCGGCCAGCGGCATCCCGCTGCTCGTCGTCACGGGCGACCACGACCTCTGGCCCACCCACCTGCACGCCGCGAACGCGGAAGCACTGGGTGCTCGTCTCGCGGTGTACCGCACCGGGCACAGCCCGTGCGAGACCGCACCCCACCAGCTCGGGCGCGACATGATCGCCCTGTTCCGCGAGGCCGAGTCCAGGGGGCGGTGACGGCCGGCCCTCCGGCCAAAAGCCTAGGCCCCACATTTGGGGGTAGTGACTCTTTCTCCCGCTGAGCCACCATGAGAGGGCAGCGAGGGGGATGGTATGGATCAATGTCTGAAGACGACTTCCTTCACCCGCCGCACGCTCCGCGGCTCCGCGAACACGTCGGCATGATCCGCTGGCAACGCGTCGGCGACGGTGAATGGTCGATGGAGACTGCTCGCGGCCAGTACGTCGGGGGCAACAGCCACGTGTGGCGGGTCCGTCTCTACGACGGCGTCGAGCTCGAGTACGACCTTGACGAATGGGCGCCCTTCAACTGACTCTCTTCCGGTGCCGTCCGCCGCGCCACGAGCGGGACGCCGCGGACGGCACCGGCGTGCACTCCCCCTCCGAATGGGGATCGACCAGCGCCCGCCGACCGTCCTATGGTCGCAGCATGAGCGACGACCATGCGGACGGATGGATGCTCACCTGCATCCTCATCGCCCGTGACGGCAGCGAGACCTCCTTGACGGTGCCCGCCCTCGCCAGAAGACCGCCCAATCGCATCCGTCGGCCTTCGGAGATCGGTGGCGCGGCGGTCGTCGACGTCTATGTGTTCTCCGAGTTCCGTGGGACTCCGCAGCACGCCGTGTACCTGTACGAATCCACCGTGCCGCAGAGCACGGACGAACTCCCGGCGGACGGCTCCCCGCCCGCCGGTCCCGCCCCGTCCGATTGACGCCGGTCGGATCAGGTCGGGTGCCGGCACTCGGCGCAGCGAGATTCCCCGGTGCCGGCACCCTTGTCGTCATGTCAGGCATGACGACCTCTGTGGACGACTGCCATCACCCTCGCAGTCGGCAGTCGATGAGCCTAGACAGCACCTTTCGCTCTACTCCCGGCTGTCTTTCGGCGCGCATCCGGCCCCCGTACCGTGCGGAGGATGGACGACGTGACCGAATTCCGTGCCGAGCTGTTCCACGACGGCGTCGTGAAGGAGGTCAGCCTCCCGGTCACCGACCACGCGGCGCCGCCGCCCCATGTGCGCGTCGCAGCGGTGGACGCGCAGGGTGGCCGGGTCGTCGATGTCTTCCTGCTCAGTGACGCGTCCGGCTGGCCTGCGCGGGCCGGCTACCGCTACGCGGGAAGCATGCCGATGCGCCCATCGTCCGGGACCACACCCTGAGCCGTGCACCGAAGCCGGGCCGGTTGACGGGAGCTGTCGGTGACCGCCGTCTGCAGGTGCAGGAACAACAACGTGAACGACCGGTCGAGCGTGTCGGAGCCCGCGAGGCCGTGAAGCGTGCTGTCGGCCGCGACTTCGCGGGCGTTGGCCAGCAGCGCCTCCTCCTCCACCCGCACCTCCACGATGCGGCCGTCGGGGGCCGTCACCTGCAGCACCAGCCCGTCGGCATCCACGACGCGCACGCCCGGCGCCCGCTCGAGGGACCGCAGGAAGCGGTCCACGATCCGTCCTTCGTCCTGCGGCATCCGTCTCTCCCTCCGGCGGAGCCGGCCCGAACCCGCTGTAACACGGGGAAGCCGGACATCCGTCCATAGGAGTAGACGAACGGGTCTGAGAACGATGACGGGCGAGGCGAACCCGAGGTCACTCCGTATCGGAGCGCGCCTCGCGGATGGCGTCCGCCTGGATCACCGGGATGGCCGTCGTGACGACCTCGAGTCCGCTCAGGCGGGCCGGCGACAGCAGCCGGGTGACCTCCTCGCGGCTCATCAGCTTCGCCTCGACGACGAGGTCGGCGACGTTGCGGCCGGTGAGCAGCGCCGACTTGGCGAGGGCGGCCGACGCGGCGTAGCCGATGTGCGGCGTGAGCGCCGTGATGACGCCGACGGACGATCCGACCATGGCGCCGAGGCGCTCCTCGTTGGCGGTGATGCCGTCGACGCAGTTGATGCGGAGCGTGCGGAACGCCTGGGCCATCCACGTGATGCTCTGCAGCAGCGAGTGCGCGATGACGGGTTCGAAGGCGTTGAGCTGGAGCTGGCCGCCCTCCGCCGCCATCGTGACCGTCACATCCGCGCCTGCGACCGAGAAGGCCACCTGGTTGACGACCTCCGGGATGACCGGGTTGACCTTGCCCGGCATGATGCTGGAGCCGGCCTGCCGCGGCGGCAGGTTGATCTCGCCGAGACCCGCCTGGGGTCCGGAGGAGAGCAGCCGGAGGTCGTTGCAGATCTTGGACAGCTTGATCGCGCTGCGCTTGAGGGAGCCGGAGAACGACATGAACGCGCCGGCGTCGCTGGTCGACTCGATGAGGTCGGGGGCGGTCTCGAGATTCAGGCCGGTGATGGCGTTGAGGTGGCGGACGGCGGCCGCTGCGTACCCCGGATCCGCGGTGATGCCGGTGCCGATCGCGGTCGCGCCGAGGTTGATCTCGGCCAGCAGCCACTTGGTCTCGGTGAGGCGGGCGTGGTCCTCGGTCAGGGTGGTGGCGAAGCCGTGGAACTCCTGCCCGAGCGTCATCGGAACGGCGTCCTGCAGCTGCGTCCGGCCGACCTTGAGGATGTTGCGGAACTCGGCCGCCTTCGCCGCGAAGGAGTCGCGCAGCAGGGCGAGCTCGTCGAGCAGGTGCCCGAGGGCGAAGGTGAGCCCGATCTTGATCGCGGTCGGGTAGGTGTCGTTCGTGCTCTGGCTGCGGTTGACGTCGTCGATCGGGTGCAGGTGCGAGTAGTCGCCCTTCTCGTGCCCGTCGAGCTCGAGGGCGATGTTCGCGATCACCTCGTTGGCGTTCATGTTCGTGGAGGTGCCCGCGCCTCCTTGCATGACGCCGACGACGAACTGGTCGTGGTAACGGCCGTCGATGATGAGCTGGCAGGCGCGGTCGATCAGCTCGGCCGTGTGCGCATCCAGCACGCCGATCTCGGCGTTGGCGCGCGCGGCGGCCTGCTTCACGCTGGCCAGGGCGACGATGAGGTCCGGGTAGACGGAGATCGGGCGCTTCGCGATCGGGAAGTTCTCCAGGGCGCGGGAGGTGTGGATTCCCCAGTAGGCGTCGGCCGGGATCTCCCGGCTCCCCAGGGAGTCGGTCTCGATGCGGGTCGGCCGTCCGTCCGCGCTGGGGGTGGGGACGTCGGAGACGTTCTCGGACGCGTCGACGATCGCGGGTCCGGACGGGGTCACGACGGGGATGGGGGATGTCTTGGACTCGTCCATGGTTGCTGTCGGGTTCACGGTTGGCACCGTTGCCTCTCGTTGTGCGTTGGCATGACTCTCTGGCGCCGGACGTTCGTGGCCTCCGGCAGTGCCGAGCCTACCCCCGGGCACATCGGGCCCGGTGGACGATCTGTCCCCCATCTCCCCCCTCCTTCGACACGGTGTCCATGGCTCCCGATCGCCTCCGGTTCAGCCCAGTTTGCGCAGCAGACCCCGGGCGAAGCGGTCCTTCGCCTCGGTGTACGGCGGGTAGATCAGCCGGAGGGTGTCGGGGCTGAGCGGCTTGCTGAGCACCGCCTTCTCGTGGCTGAACGTCCGCAGCGACCGCTCGCCGTGGTACGCGCCCGCGCCGCTCTCGCCGACCCCGCCGAAGGGCAGCCCGGCGACGGCGAGGTGCGCGGCCGGGACGTTGAAGCCGACCGCGCCGGAGCTCGTCTCGGTCAGGATGCGCCGCCGGGTCGTCGCGCTGGTGGTGAAGACGTACAGGGCGAGGGGCTTGTCCCCCGCACGGATGACGCGGATGGCGTCGTCGAGCCCGTCGACGGGCAGGATCGGCAGGATGGGTCCGAAGATCTCCTCCGCCATCGCGGGAGACTCCGGGCCGACGTCGGTGAGCACGGTCGGCGCGAGGTAGCGCGACGCGGCGTCATGATCGCCGCCCACCGCGGTGGTGCCGGAGCCGAGCATCCCGGCCAGCCGCTCGAACTGGCGATCGTTGACGATGCGGCCGTAGTCCGGGCTCTGCGCGGGATCGTCGCCGTAGAGGTCACGGACCGCCTCGCGCAGGGCCTCGGTGAGACGCGGCACGATGGAGCGTTCGGCGAGCACGTAGTCGGGCGCGACGCAGGTCTGGCCCGCGTTCATGAACTTGCCCCACGCGATGCGCTGCGCGGCGGCGGCGATGTCGACGGTGTCATCCACGTAGACGGGCGACTTGCCGCCGAGCTCCAGCGTCACCGGCGTGAGGTTCTCGACCGCCGCCGCGGCGACGATGCGGCCGACGCGGCCGTTGCCGGTGTAGAAGATGTGGTCCCAGCGCTGCGCGAGCAGATCGGTGGTGTCCTCGACACCGCCCTCGACGACGGCGACCGCGCGCGCATCCAGGTACTGCGGGATGAGCCGGGCCATCGCCGCGGAGGTGGCGGGGGCGAGCTCGCTCGGCTTGAGCACGACGGCGTTGCCGGCCGCGAGGGCACCGACCAGCGGCGCGAGCAGCAGCTGCACGGGGTAGTTCCACGGTGCGATGACGAGCACCACGCCCACCGGTTCGAGCACCGTGGATGCGCGCGCCGGAAGGAGGGCGCCGGGAACCCGCACCCGCTTCGGCCGCAGCCAGCGCCGCAGGTGCGCGAGCGTGTGGTCGATCTCGCCGACGACGAACCCCAGCTCGGCGATCTGCGACTCCGTGGGGTTCTTCGCCAGGTCGGAGAGCAGCGCGTCCTCGAACTCCGCCGCGCGCTCGGTGAGCATGCGCCGCAGGGCCCGCACCTGGCCGAGACGCCACGCGAGCGGCTTGGTGACCCCTCGTTCGAAAGCGGACCGGAGCTCGTCGACCGTGCGCGCATGCGTCATGCGCCCATCCTACGAACCCCGTGCTCCCGGAGCCGGCATCAGCGGGCCGCGATCAGCGGGCCGGACGGTAGGCCAGGTCGAAGATGGCGTGGCCGAGGCGCTCGCCCCGCCGCTCGAACTTCGTGACGGGACGGTCGTCCGGACGCGGCACGAAGTGCGCAGCGCCAGCCAGGTTCACGAGTCCCGGCTCGGCGTCGAGCACCTCGATCATGTGCTCGGCGTACGGCTCCCAGTCGGTCGCCAGCCGCAGCACGCCCGCCGGCGCGAGCGCCCGGACGAGGAGCCGGGCGACCTCCGGCTGGATGAGTCTGCGCCGGTGGTGACGGGCCTTGGGCCAGGGGTCGGGGAAGAAGACGAGGATCTCATCCACCGAGCCGCCGGGCAGTCCGCGCTCGAACACCTCGACCGCGTCGTGCCGCACGATGCGGATGTTCGCCAGCCCACGATCGCGGATCGCGCCGAGCACACGGCCGATGCCGGCGCCGTGCACCTCGATGCCGAGGAAGTCGCGGTCCGGGTGGCGCTCCGCCAGGGTCAGCAGGTTCTCGCCGTTGCCGAAGCCGATCTCGACGACCCGGGGCGCCGTCCGCCCGAAGATCGCGTCGAGGTCGAGCGGCGAGCCGTCGAAGTCGACGCCGAAGCTCGGCCACAGCTCCTCGATCGCGCGCGTCTGGGCTTCGGTCTTGCGCCCGCGCACCACGAAGCTGCGCGGGCGGACGAGGGGGGATGGTTCCATCCCCCCATTGTCCCCGATCGGCTCAGAGCCAGGCGAACGGCAGGGCGATGGCGCCGATCCCCATCCCGACGAGGGCCAGGAGGGCGAAGAATGCGACGCCGGCCAGCATCACGGCGTTGAGCACGATGCCCCACACCGCGAACGTCTTGCCCAGCGGCTCGCGGCCCAGCGCCAGGATCCCGACGACGAGGCCGGCGACGGGTGCGACGAAGGTCCAGCCGAACACGATCGAGGCGAGCCCGAGGACGAAGCTCGTGATGCTGAGGGTGCGGACGGGAGCAGCGGTCTGGTACGGAGTGGTGGTGGTCATGAGTCCATCCAAGCGATCCGTCTCGCGCCACGGTATCGGGGTAACCCCCGATTCCCCCCTGAGGCGTCCCTCCCCCTCCTGAGGATTCGGGAGGTCAGACCTGCCCGAGGAGTCCCTCGATCGGGCCGCGCGCGAAGTAGATCAGGAAGCCGGCGGCGACGATCCAGAGCAGGGGGCTGATCTCGCGCGCCTTCCCGGCGAGCGAGCGGATGAGCACCCAGCTGATGAATCCGACGCCGATCCCGTTCGCGATCGAGTAGGTCAGCGGCATGATGATGATCGTCAGGAACACCGGCAGGACCACCGAGAACTCGGTGAAGTCGATGTGCTTGATCTGCACCACCATCAGGGCGCCGACGACCACCAGGGCCGCAGCGGCCACCTCCAGCGGGACCACCTGGGTCAGCGGGGTGAAGAACATCGCGAGCAGGAACAGCGCACCGGTGATGACGCTGGCGAAGCCGGTCTTCGCTCCCTCGCCGATACCGGAGGCCGACTCGACGAACACCGTGTTGGACGACGACGAGGTGCCGCCTCCGACAATCGCGCCGACACCCTCCACGATGAGCGCGGGCTGCAGGCGCGGGAAGGTGCCGTCCTCGTTCGCGAGACCCGCGCTGCGCGCCAGTCCGGTCATCGAGCCCATGGCGTCGAAGAAGTTCGTGAAGACGAGGGTGAAGATGAGCATGATCGCGGCGAGGGCGCCGATGCGGCCGAACGCGCCGAACAGGTCCACCTGGCCGACGAGGCTGAGGTCGGGCAGCGACACGAGCGAGGTCGGCAGCTGCGGGACGGTCAGGTTCCAGCCGGCCGGGTTCTTGCCCATCGACGGGCCGACGTGCCAGATGGCCTCCGCGATGATCGCGACCACGGTGGCCGCGACGATCCCGATGAGCAGCGCGCCCTTCACCTTGCGGGCCATCAGCACGCCCATGATGATCAGCGCGATGAGGAAGGTGATGGTCGGGAGGGTCGCGATGGATCCGGCCTCACCGAGCTGGACGGGCGGCGACGAGAGCGTCGTGGTGCGCACGAAGCCGCTGTCCACGAAGCCGATGAAGGCGATGAAGAGGCCGATGCCGACCGTGATCGCGGTCTTCAGCTGGGCGGGGACGGCGTTGAAGATGAGCTTCCGCAGACCGGTCGCCGACAGCAGCACGATGATCACGCCGTTGATGACGACGAGGCCCATCGCCTCCTGCCAGGTGAGGATCTTGACCACGTTCACGGCGAGGAACGAGTTGATGCCCAGGCCGGCCGCGAAGGCGAACGGCAGACGTGCGACCAGACCGAACAGCACGGTCATCACGCCGGCACTGAGCGCCGTGACGGCGGCCACCTGGGAGGTCCCCAGGGTGTGGCCCACCACATCCTTCGTCCCGCCCAGGATGAGCGGGTTCAGGATGACGATGTACGCCATGGTCACGAAGGTGAGGACGCCGCCGCGCACCTCCGTGCCCCACGTCGTGCCGCGGGCGCTGATCTCGAAGAAGCGGTCGAAGCGCCCCGTGGAGGTGGGCGCGCTGGTCGATGCGGAAATGGTGGACTCCCGTAGGATCGGTGGGCGGTGGCCCGGCGAAGACTCAGGTTCGTCGAGTAGTGCGCGAATGCGCAGCACCAAGCCTATTCCGACTCGAGACCTCTGAAGGACACGCATGGCACTGCCCTGGACGCTGCACGGTGACGGCAAGAAGGTGGGCGCGCACGAGATCGTGCTCCCCGGCGAACGACTGACCTGGCCGCGCACGATCGGGCTCGGCGCCCAGCACGTCGTCGCCATGTTCGGCGCGACGTTCCTGGTGCCGCTGCTGACGGGCTTCCCTCCGGCGACGACGCTGCTGTTCTCGGGCGTCGGCACGCTGCTCTTCCTGGTCATCACGGGCAACCGCCTGCCCAGCTACCTGGGCTCGTCGTTCGCGTTCATCGTGCCGATCGTGGCGGCGACCAAGGCCGACGGGATGCCATCGGCGCTGTTCGGGATCGTCGTCACCGGTGTACTGCTCGCGATCGTCGGCCTCATCGTCGTGGCGACGGGGACGCGGTGGATCGACGGGCTCATGCCGCCGGTGGTCGCCGGCGCCATCGTCGCCCTCATCGGCTTCAACCTGGCGCCCGCGGCCAAGAACAACTTCATGCAGGCGCCCGTCACGGCCCTCGTGACGCTGGCCGCTGTCATCCTGTGCACCGTCCTGTTCCGCGGGATGCTCGGGCGGCTCTCGATCTTCCTCGGCGTCGCCGTCGGGTACGTATTCGCCGTCATCGTCGGCGAGGTGAACTTCGACGCTGTGGCGAAGGCGGCCTGGATCGGCTTCCCGCAGTTCACGCTGCCCGCCAACCCGTTCACGTCCCCCGCCGCGACCTGGGGCATCCTCCCCGCGTTCCTCCCGGTCGTGCTCGTGCTGATCGCGGAGAACGTCGGGCACATCCGGGGCGTCGCGCAGTTGACGGACCCGTCGGTCAACCGCCTCACCGGCCGTGCGCTCTTCGCGGACGGCGTCGCCACGACGATCGCCGGCTTCTTCGGCGGTTCGGGGACGACGACCTACGGCGAGAACATCGGCGTGATGGCCGCGACGCGCGTCTACTCGACCGCCGCCTACTGGGTCGCCGGCATCGTGGCGGTCCTCCTCGGCCTCTCCCCCAAGGTCGGCGCCGTGATCAACACCATCCCCGCCGGCGTGCTCGGCGGCGTCACCACGGCGCTGTACGGCCTCATCGGCATCATCGGCGTCAAGATCTGGCTGGACAACAAGGTCGACTTCTCGAAGCCGGTCAACCAGTTCACGGCGGCGACGGCGCTCATCATCGGCGTCGGCGACTTCACCCTCAACCTCGGCCAGCTGACCTTCAACGGGATCGCGCTCGGCGCCATCGCCGCGATCGTCGTCTACCACGTGATGGCCTCGATCGCGCGGCTGCGCGGGACGGACTGAGAGAGGGCGCCGGCGGGCGCTCCTACTGGTGGAAGAACGGGATGATCAGGTACAGCCCGTAGAGGACGGCCAGCCCGCAGCCGGTGAAGCACGCGTACGCGCCGGTGAGCGCCAGCCGCTTCTGCCCGGTGCTCAGCGGGTTCTTCCTCTGGGCCTTCTCGGCCTTGCGCTGCAGCTTCGCAGCGCGCTCCGGGGTGAGGACCGTGATCGCGTCGGTGAACTCGACCGGCTCGACGAACAGGGCGCGGCCCGCGGCGGCCAGCAGCCGGGTCCCGAGCGCGTACAGCGCCACGACGAGGCACGAGCCGACGAGGGCGGCGCCGAAGACGATGACGAAGGAGGCCCAGTCGATCATGCGGATTCCCTCCTGCGCCGATCCCTCTTGAGCGGCTTGACCTTCTCGATCTTGACGACCTTGCCGGACGCCGCGACCTCGCTCTTGCCCTGCACGGGCAGCGGCTTGACGGCGTTCTCGCTGCTCACCCGGTTGCGCCGTGCGCGCCAGAAGATGTAGACGACGACCGCCGTGCCGACCACGGTGTCGATGACGACGCCGACGGGGCCGAGGTTGGCGAGCAGCCCGGCCGCGGCGCCGACGATCGCGGCGGAGGGCAGCGTGAGCAGCCAGCCGATGGCGATCCGCCCCGCCGTCCCCCAGCGCACCGACGATCCCCGGCGGCCGAGGCCGGACCCGATCACCGATCCGGAGGCGACCTGCGTGGTCGAGAGCGCGAAGCCCAGGTGGCTGGAGGCCAGGATGGTGGCCGCCGTGCTCGTCTCCGCAGCGAATCCCTGCGCCGGCTTCACCTCGGTGAGCCCGCGGCCGAGGGTGCGGATGATGCGCCATCCGCCCGAGTACGTGCCGATCGCGATGGCGAGCGCACAGGCGATGACGACCCAGATCTCCGGGCCGGAACCGGTCGGCTGGAGGCCGGCGGAGATGAGCGTCAGGGTGATCACGCCCATGGTCTTCTGCGCGTCGTTCGTGCCGTGCGAGAGGGCGACGAGCGAGGAGGAGAAGATCTGCCCGTAGCGGAAGCCGCCGCGACCGTCCGGCCGGCCGTCGTAGCGCCGGGTGATCCAGTACGCCAGCCTGGTGGCGCTCCACGCGACGACACCGGCCGTGAACGGGGCGATGATCGCGGGCAGGATGACCTTGTCGAGCACCACCACGAAGTCGACCGATTGCAGTCCGGCGCCGACGATCGCTGCGCCGATCAGGCCGCCGAACAGCGCGTGGCTGGACGACGACGGGAGGCCGTACAGCCAGGTCACCATGTTCCAGACGATCGCCCCGACGAGCCCGGCGAAGATGAGCACCGGGGTGATCTGCACACCGCCGTCGCCCTCCTTGATGATGCCGCCGGAGATGGTCTTGGCGACCTCCGTCGAGAGGAATGCTCCGATGAGGTTCAGCACGGCGGCGAGGGCCACGGCGACCTTCGGCCGCATGGCGCCGGTGGCGATGGGGGTCGCCATCGCGTTGGCCGTGTCGTGGAAGCCGTTCGTGAAGTCGAAGAAGAGCGCCAGCGCGATGACCAGCACGACGATGAGGGTGAGGTCCACCGTTCTCTTTCTCGTGTGGGATGCCTCCCCCGACGCGAACGATCAGACGCGAACGTTCATCGGAGGTTCATGCAAGGGACCTGGCGCGTTTCGACACCGTGACGATACTCACATGACGCCTGGGCCAGGTCAAACCCGCCGCGGCCCCGTGCCCGGGGCTAGAACCGCCCGACTCCCGTGACCCGGATCACCGCGACGCCCTCGCGCGCGGAGTCCTCGAGCGGGACGTCCGCGGTGATGCCCCAGTCGTGGTCGCCCTCGGGGTCGGCGATGATCTGGCGGACCCGCCAGATCCCGTCGGCTCCCTCGGGCTTCTCGTCGACCAGGATCATCTGAGCCGAGCGTGCGGAGGCATCGGTGAGGATCTCGTCGTGCTCCGCGTAGTAGGCCTCGAGCGCCGCATCCCACTGAGCCTCGGTGAACGGCGGAGCGCCGCCGGCGAGGGCGGCCGCCTCCACCTCCAGCGCGCCGAGGTCGGGCACGCGATCGAGGGCGGCGAGCTGGATGCGGCGGAACAGCTCGTTGCGCACCAGCACGAAGAACGCGCGGCGGTTGGTGGTGACGTTCCGCGGGGCGGGAGGCGCCAGCTCGGCCGATTCGGCGGCGTGCTTCGCGGCATCCGGGTGCACCAGCTCCTCCCACTCGTCCAGGAGGCTGGAGTCGACCTGGCGCACCAGCTCGCCCAGCCACTCGACGATGTCGCGCAGGTCCTCGGTGCGGGCCTCGAGCGGGACGGTCTGGTTGAGCGCGCGGTAGGCGTCGGAGAGGTAGCGGAGCACGACGCCCTCCGACCGGGCGAGCTTGTAGAACGCGATGAACTCGCCGAACGTCATCGCCCGTTCGTAGAGGTCGCGCACCACCGACTTGGGGCTGAGCGCAAAGTCGGCGACCCAGGGCTGGCTCGACGCGTAGGTCGCGAACGCCTCGTGCAGCAGCACGTCGTGGGGCTTGGGATGCGTCACCTCCTCCAGCGCCTCCATCCGCTCCTCGTACTCCACGCCGTCGGCCTTCATGGCGGCGACGGCCTCCCCGCGCGCCTGGAACTGCTGGGCGGAGAGCACCGGCCGGGGATCGTCGAGCGTCGCCTCCACCACGGAGACGATGTCGAGCGCGTACGAGGGCGACTCCCGGTCGAACAGCTCGAACGCGGCGAGTGCGAACGGCGAGAGCGGCTGGTTGAGGGCGAAATTGGGCTGCAGGTCGACGGTGAGCCGGATCTCCACGCCGTCGGCGGTCCTGACCGCCTCGACGACGCCAGCGGTCAGCAGCGAGCGGTAGAGCTCGATCGCGCGCCGCGCCAGGGCCAGCTGTCGCTTCCACGGCTCGTGGTTGTCGAAGACCAGTGCTCGCACGTGCCCGTAGACGTCGCCGCCGCGGCCGATGACGTTGATCAGCATGGCGCTGGTGATCTGCATGGAGGAGGTCAGCGTCTCCGGCTCCGCCTCGATCAGGCGCCGGAACGACGGCTCCCCCCACGAGACGAAGCCCTCCGGCGCCTTCTTGCGCACGATCTTGCGGCGCTTCTTCGGGTCGTCGCCGGCCTTCTCCAGCGCCTTGAGGTTCTCGGACTCGTGCTCGGGCGCCTGAGCGACCACGGTGCCGGCCGTGTCGTACCCGGCGCGGCCCGCCCGCCCGGCGATCTGGTGGAACTCGCGGGCGTTGAGCTGGCGCATCCGCGTGCCGTCGAACTTCGTGAGCGCCGTGAGGAGCACGGTGCGGATGGGCACGTTGATGCCGACGCCGAGCGTGTCCGTCCCGCAGATGACCCGCAGCATCCCCCGCTGGGCGAGCTGCTCGACCAGCCGGCGGTACTTGGGCAGCATTCCCGCGTGGTGCACCCCGATCCCCTGCCGCAGCAGGCGTGACAGCGTCTTGCCGAAGCTCGTCGTGAAGCGGAACTCGCCGATCAGCGCGGCGATCGCATCCCGCTGCTCCCGCGTCGCGATCTTCGCGCTGGAGAGCGACTGCGCGCGTTCGAGCGCCGCGAGCTGCGAGAAGTGCACGACGTAGACAGGAGCCTGACCGGTGCTCAGCAGGTCCTCGATCGTCTCGTGGACGGGCGTGACCTCGTAGTAGTAGTGCAGTGGCACGGGCCGCTCGACGCCCGTCACGGTCGCGGTGGCGCGGCCGGTGCGACGCTCGAGGTCGTCGGCCAAAGCGGTGACGTCGCCGAGGGTGGCCGACATCAGCACGAACTGCGTGTGCGGGAGGGTCAGCAGCGGAACCTGCCAGGCCCAGCCGCGGTCGGGGTCCGAGTAGAAGTGGAACTCATCCATGACGACCTGCCCCACCGGCGTCTCGTCCCCGTGGCGGAGCGCGAGGTTCGCCAGGATCTCCGCCGTCGCGCAGACGATGGGCGCATCCGGGTTCACCGCGGAGTCGCCGGTCGTCATGCCGACGTTCTCCGCGCCGAAGATGTCGGCGAGCGCGAAGAATTTCTCCGAGACCAGCGCCTTGATCGGCGCGGTGTAGTAGGTGCGCTCGCCGCGGGCGAGGGCGGCGAAGTGGGCGCCGACGGCCACCAGCGACTTGCCGGTGCCTGTGGGTGTGCTCAGGATGAGGTTGGCGCCGCCCACGACCTCGATCACCGACTCGTCCTGGGCCGGGTACAGCCGGATGCCGCTCTCCTCCACCCAGGCGACGAACGTGTCGTACACGGCGTCCTCGGTGACGGAGCCCGGCCCCGCCCACCCGGGGATGTCCTCGAGGCGGAGTCGCCGGGGGCTCTGGCGTGCGGAGGAGGACGGCGAGGCATCGGACATGATGCCCCCAGCCTCCCACGTCGTGGCGCGCACACGTGGCGCGCGCTCAGGCGGCGGTCTTAGGTTTACTCCATGTCCGACTTCTGGCGGCCCGCCGGGGCCGGTGTCGCGAGCGTCGTCGCGGGCGTCGGCGCCGCCGAGCTGGTGAGCGCCGTCGTCGTGCAGAACGGCAGCCCGGTCCTCACGGTCGGAGCGCTCCTCATCGACCTGGCGCCCGCCTGGCTGAAGGAAGGCGTCATCGGGCTGTTCGGCACCGGCGACAAGGCGTTCCTCATCGTGTCGCTGGCGGTCGTCGTCGTGGCCGGCGCAGGCTTCGCGGGCTGGCTGGAGCGCGTGCGGCCGCCGCTGGGGCGCATCCTGATCGGGGTCGGCGGCTCTGTCGGCGTGCTGGCAGCGGTCACGCGGTCCGGAAACAGCGTCGTGGACGCGCTGCCGTCGGTGCTCGCGGCCGGGGTCGCCATCCTGCTTCTCGGATGGCTGATCCGGATGCTGCGCGACACCGAGCCGACCCGCGTCGCGCCGGACGGGCGGGTCACGCGCCGCCGGTTCGTCGGCTCGACCGCCGCGACCGCCGCGGGCGGGGCGGTGGCGCTGATCGCCGGCCAGGTCATCGCCGGCGGTTTCCGGGCGGCCTCCGCCACGCGGGCCGCGATCCGGCTGCCCGCTCCGGCGCGGACGGCCCCGCCCGTCCCGCCGGGGGCGTCGTTCGACATCCCGGGGCTCTCCCCGATCATCACGCCGAACGCCGACTTCTACCGGATCGACACCGCGCTGCAGATCCCCGGCATCCAGCCGGACGACTGGAAGCTGCGGATCACCGGGATGGTCGAGGACGAGGTCGAACTGACGTTCGCCCAGCTCCTCGCACTGCCGCTGGAGGAGTCGACGACGACGCTCACCTGCGTCTCCAACGAGGTCGGCGGCGACCTGATCGGCAACGCGACCTGGCTCGGCTACCCGATCCGGCACCTGCTCGCCCGCGCGAAGCCGTCGGCCGACGCCGACATGGTGCTGTCGACCAGCCAGGACGGCTGGACCGCGAGCACCCCGATCGAGGCGCTGACCGACGAGCGCAACGCCATCCTCGCCGTCGGGATGAACGGCCGCCCGCTGCCCCTGGAGCACGGCTACCCCGTGCGGATGGTGGTGCCGGGCCTGTACGGCTACGTGTCGGCCACGAAGTGGGTCGTGTCGCTCGAGGTCACCCGGTTCGACCGGCACACCGCCTACTGGACGGAGCGCGGCTGGTCGGAGCGCGGGCCGGTGAAGCTGTCGTCGCGGATCGACGTGCCCGCCGCGGGCCGGCAGGTGAAGGCCGGGACCGTCGCGGTCGCCGGGGTGGCGTGGTCGCAGCACGTCGGCGTCAGCGCTGTGCAGGTGAAGGTGGACGACGGCCCCTGGCAGCAGGCGACCCTCGCCGACGCGATCTCCGCCGACACGTGGCGGCAGTGGCGCTTCGCGTGGGAGGCGACGCCCGGCGCTCACACCCTCCGGGTGCGGGCGACGGACGCGAACGGGAAGGTGCAGACGGCGGCCGTGCGGGACGTCGTCCCCGACGGCGCGACGGGGTTGCACACCGTGCGCGTCACCGTGGTGTGACAGCGGAGACCACGCCGGCCCGGGATGTGATTGGCTGAGGTCATGGCCCTCCCGCCCCTGGTCGAACCCGGCCCAGAGCTGTCCCCCGAGCGGACCGCCCGCTACGCCCGCACCGCGCAGCTGCCCGGCTTCGGGCCGGTCGCCCAGCGCCGGCTCCGAGCCACGCGCGTGCTCGTCGTCGGCGCGGGGGGTCTCGGCTCCGCGGTGCTCCCCCTGCTCGCCTCGGCGGGCTTCGGAACGATCGGGATCGTCGACGACGACCGGGTGGAGCCGAGCAACCTGCCGCGGCAGGCCATCCACACGCCCGGCGACGTCGGGCGGCCCAAGGTGGACTCCGCAGCCGACGCCGTGCGCGCGCTGGACGACGAGGTGGAGCTGCGCCTCTACGCCGAGCGGCTGACCTCGCAGAACGCCCCCGGCATCCTCGCCGGTTTCGACCTGGTGCTCGACGGCAGCGACAACTTCCCGACCCGGTATCTGGTGGACGACGCGGCGACGCTCGCCGGCATCCCCGTCGTGTGGGGCGCCGTGCACCAGACCGGCGGCCAGGCGGGCCTCAGCTGGGCGGCGCACGGGCCGACCTACCGCGACCTCTTCCCGGTGCCGCCCGCGCCGGGCAGCGTCGCCAGTTGCGCCGAGGCGGGTGCGCTTCCGTCGGTGTGCGGTGTCATCGGCGGGCTGATGGTCAGCGAGGCGATCAAACTGGCCACAGGGACGGGTGAGCCGCTGCTCGGCCGGGTCGTCATCCACGACGGCCTGCGCGGGACGTTCCGCGAGCTCGCCTACGAGCGCGACCCGCAGGCCGCCCCGATCACGGAGCTGATCGACTACGACCTGTTCTGCGGTGTGACCGACACGATGTCGCCCGCCGAGCTGCACGCGCGGCTGGGGGCGGGCGAGCCGCACACGCTGCTCGACGTACGGGAGCCATGGGAGGCCGACATCGTCGAGCTGCCCGGCTCGCTGCTGGTGCCGCTCGGCGTGGTCGAGCGCGACCCGGCCGGCGTGGCGGGACGCCTGCCCGACGGTCCCCTGGTCATCGTCTGCCACCACGGCATCCGTGCAGAGACCGCGCGTCGGCTGCTCGCCGAGGCCGGGATGCCGGGGCTGGTGCTCGCCGGCGGCATCGACGCGTGGGCGCGCGACGTCGACCCCGGGATGCCGCGCTACTGACCCGCGATTCGGCACGAATGTGCGGAAAGGGCGACCCTGACCGCACATTCGGCACGAATCCGCGGCGGACGGACGGGGGATACTGAACGCATGACACGCGACCCCTCCGCGAACCCGCGCAGCGTCGACGACCACGCCGGCCTCATCGCGCGGATGCTCGCGCCGCTCTCCGAAGAGCCGGCCGCCGAGACCGTCCCGCTCGAGGCCGCCCTCGGCCGCGTGACAGCAGACGAGGTGCGATCGGAGGTCGACCTCCCGCTGTTCCGCAACTCCCAGATGGACGGGTACGCGGTGCGCGCGGCCGACATCCGGTCGGTCCCCGTCGCGCTCGAGGTGTCCGGCGACATCCCGGCCGGGCACACCAGCCCCATGACGTTGATCGCCGGGACCGCGCTGCGCATCATGACGGGAGCGCCCGTCCCGTCCGGAGCCGACACCATCGTGCCGGTGGAGGACACGGAGCTGGTGCTCGGCCGCGACGACGATCTGGCCGGGGCGATCGTCGAGATCCGCCGGTCGCGCGCCGTCGGCGAGTACGTCCGCGAACGCGGCAGCGATGTGCGCCGCGGGGATGTGCTCGTCCCGGCCGGCACGCGGCTCGGCCCGCGGCACCTCGCGGCGCTCGCCGCAGCGGGAATCGCGAACGTCCGCGTGCGGGCACGGCTCCGCGTGGCGGTGCTCACGACCGGCACAGAGCTCGTCGGGTCCGGCACCCCGGAGTTCGGCCAGGTGTTCGACGCGAACGGCATCGCCCTCGCCGCCCTGGTCGAGGAGGCGGGCGCCGTCGTGTCGGTGCGCGCCAGCAGCGACGACGACCCTGCCGCGTTCGAGCGCATCCTCGAGGACGCCATCCACCGCAGCGACCTCGTCATCACCTCCGGCGGGATCTCGCGCGGAGCGTACGAGGTCGTCCGCGAGGTGCTGCTCCCCCACGGCGCCGACGTCACCACCGTGGCCATGCAGCCCGGCGCCCCGCAGGCGACGGCCGTCGTCGGCGGTGTCCCGGTCTTCGCCTTCCCGGGCAACCCGGTCAGCACCCAGGTGTCGTTCGTCGTGTTCCTGCGCGACCCGCTGCGCGCGGCGGCGGGACTGCCCGCGGTCCCCCCGGTCGAGGCCACGCTCGCCGACGGCCTGCGGTCGGTGCCGGGAAAGCGGCAGTTCCTCCGCGGCAGTCTCGACCCCTCGGGGGCGGTGTCGCCGGTCTCCGGGCCGTCCTCGCACCTGGTCGCCGGCATGGCCCGCGCCGACGTGCTCATCGATGTGCCCGCCGAGGCCGACGCGCTCGACGCCGGCGCGGCCGTGACAGTCTGGACACTATGACGCAGCTCACCCACCTCGATTCCGACGGCCGCGCCCGCATGGTCGATGTCGGCGGCAAGCCGGAGACGGACCGTGAGGCGGTGGCCCGCGGCCGGTTCCTGACGACGCCGGAGGTCATCCGTCTGGTGGCCGCCGACGACCTCCCCAAGGCGGATGTGCTGGCCACCGCGCGCATCGCGGGCATCGGCGGCGCGAAGCGCACGAGCGAGCTCATCCCGCTCTGCCACCCCCTGCCGCTGAACAGCGTCCGGGTCGACTTCGAGCTCGACCCGGAGGCAGGAGCGATCGACATCGAGGTCGTCACCCGGACGCGCGGGCGGACGGGCGTCGAGATGGAGGCGCTCACGGCCGTCGCGGTCGCCGGACTCACCCTGCACGACATGGTGAAGGCGGTGGATCCGGCCGCCACCCTCACCGACATCCGGCTGGTCGCCAAGAGCGGCGGAAAGCGCGGCGAGTGGAGGCGCGACGGCGAGGAGGCGGACGCACCGGGCGCTCCCGCATCCACCGCACCGGCCGCCACTGCACCGGCCGCCGCTGCACCCGCCGCCACCGCACCGGCCATCGTGCTCGTCGCCTCCACCCGGGCCGCGGCCGGGGTCTCCGAGGACACGACCGGGCCGGCGATCTCCGCCTGGCTGGCCGAGCGCCGGCTGCCCGCCGACGTGCGCGTCGTCGCGGACGCCGACGTGGATGCGGCCCTGCGCCAAGCGGTCGCCGAGCGCCCGCGCGTGGTCATCACGACGGGCGGAACCGGGGTCTCCCCCACCGACCGGACGCCGGAGGCGACCGCGGCCCTGCTCGACCGGCAGCTGCCCGGCGTCGCCGAGGCGCTCCGCGCGCGCGGAGCGGCCGCCACGCCGCTCGCCGCGCTCAGCCGCGGGGTCGTCGGCGTCGCGGGGTCAACGCTCGTCGTCAACCTGCCCGGCTCGCGCGGCGGCGTCTCCGACGGGCTCGCGGTGCTGGACGACCTGCTTCCTCACCTGCTCGACCAGCTGCGGGGAGGGGATCACGGATGAGCGACATCCTGGCCGCCGTCACGGGCGACCCCCTCGACCCCTCGACCGTCGAGGAGTTCGTGTGGCGTTCCGACGCCGGTGCCGTCGTGTCGTTCCAGGGCATCGTGCGCGACCACGACGGCGGGAAGGGCGTCGTCTCGCTCGATTACCGCGCGCATCCCGAGGCGGAGACGTTCCTCCGCGAGTGCTGCGAGGAGGTCGCGCGGACCACGGGACTGCGGGTCGCCGCGCAGCATCGCGTCGGGTCGCTCACCATCGGCGACCTCGCGCTGATCGCCGCGGTCGCCGCCCCGCACCGGGCCGAGGCCTTCGCCGCCTGCGCCGAACTGGTCGAGATCATCAAGGCCCGCGTGCCCATCTGGAAGCGTCAGCACTTCACCGACGGCGATTCGGAGTGGGTCGGCCTGTAGCCCGCTTCCGCATCTGCGGTCATAGGATGAGATCCATGCCGCAGATTCGGATCAAAGACGCCGCGCTCTACCTCGGTGTGAGCGACGACACCGTGCGCCGCTGGATCGACGGAGGCGTGCTCGGAAGCGCGAAGGACGAGTCGGGCCGCACGGTCGTCGACGGCCTGGAGCTCGCGCAGCTCGCCAAGCAGAACGCCGTGCTGCCGGGCGACCCGTCGGGCGTCGCGGGGTCGGCGCGCAACCGCTTCGTCGGGCTCGTCACCGACATCGTGATGGACCGCGTGATGGCCCAGGTCGAGCTGCAGTGCGGCCCGCACCGGGTCGTCTCGCTCATCAGCAGCGAAGCGGTGCGCGAGCTGGGCCTCGAACCCGGATCGGTCGCGGTGGCCGTCATCAAGGCGACGAACGTCATCGTCGAGGCTCCGGCGGTCGCCCGATGACGGCGCGCCCGCCCCGCTCCGGGCGTCGCGCCTGCCGCGCCCGCGTGACGGCGGTGACCGCCGCCGTCCTGGCCACCGGCGCCCTAACACTCTCCGGCTGCAGCGGCCCGGCCGCATCCCTCCCGTCCTCCACGCCTTCGTCCGCGGACGTGACCGGCACCGTGACGGTCTTCGCCGCCGCCTCGCTCACGAAGACGTTCACCGAGCTCGGCAGACGGTTCGAGGCGGCGCATCCCGGAACGACCGTGACCTTCTCGTTCGCCGGCTCCTCCGACCTGGTCTCGCAGCTGGCCGCGGGCGCCCCGGCGGACGTGTTCGCCTCGGCCGACGAGGCGAACATGGCCAAGGCGGTGGATGCGCAGGTCGTCAGCGGCTCCCCCGCCGACTTCGCCACGAACGTGCTCGCCATCGCCGTGCCGCGCGGCAATCCGGCTCACATCACCGGCTTCGCCGACCTCGCCTCCCCCGGCGTCAAGACGGTGGTCTGCGCGCCCCAGGTGCCGTGCGGCGCCGCCACCGCGAGGGTCGAGGCATCGGCCGGCGTGACCCTGACGCCGGTGAGCCAGGAGTCCTCGGTGACGGACGTCCTCGGCAAGGTGACCTCGGGAGAGGCGGACGCCGGGATCGTCTACGCCACCGACGTGAAGGGCGCAGGCTCGGCCGTGGGGTCCGTACCGTTCCCGGAGGCGGCGAAGACGGTCAACGTCTACCCGATCACCGCGGTGGCGCACGCACCGAACGCCCCGGGGGCGAAGGCGTTCGTCGCCTTCGTCACCGGACCCGAGGGGCGCCGGGTGCTCTCCGCCGCCGGATTCGGCGCACCGTGACCGCGGCGGTGCCGACGCGATGAGCACGCGCCTGGGCGTTCCGCGGTGGATCGTGGTGGTCGCCGCCCTCGGCGGCCTGTTCATCGTCCTCCCGCTGGTCGCGATGGCTGCGCGCGTCGACTGGGCGCACTTCCTCCCGCTCATCACGTCGCCGTCGTCGGTGGATGCGCTGCTCCTCAGCCTGCGGACCTCGCTGCTGGCCACGGCCGGCTGCCTGGTGCTCGGCGTCCCGATAGCGGTCGTGCTCGCCCGGGTGCCGTTCGCCGGGCGCCGCGTCGTGCGCGCCGTCGTCCTGCTGCCGCTCGTGCTGCCGCCGGTCGTCGGCGGCCTGGCGCTGCTCGCGCTGTACGGCCGCCGCGGCCTGCTCGGCGGCGCCATCGCTGTCGCCTTCTCGACGCCCGCCGTGGTGATCGCGCAGACGTTCGTCGCGCTCCCCTTCCTCGTGCTGAGCCTGGAGGGCGCACTGCGCTCGGCCGGCGAGCGCTACGAGGCGGTGGCGGCGACGCTCGGCGCCCGGCCGTCCACCGTCCTGTTCCGGGTGACGCTGCCGCTGGTGCTGCCGGCGATCGTCTCCGGGTCGATCCTCTCGTTCGCGCGGGCGCTCGGCGAGTTCGGCGCGACCCTGACCTTCGCCGGCAGCCTGCAGGGGGTGACCAGGACGCTGCCGCTGGAGATCTACCTGCAGCGCGAGACCGATCCGGATGCGGCCGTCGCGCTCTCGCTCGTCCTGTTGGCCGTCGCGATCGCCGTCGTGGCCGTCGCCCACGGGGCCGGCGAGGGCCTCCGCCCGCGCCGGGCGGGCACCGGCGCCGACGCCCGGCAGCGGACGGCATGAGCCTCCGGCTGGCCGCATCCCTCGCGGCACGGGACGTCGCGGTCGAGCTCTCCGTCGCCGACGGCGAGACCCTCGCTCTCCTCGGCCCCAACGGCGCGGGGAAGTCGACGGTGCTCGGCATGCTGGCCGGCCTGCTCCGCGCCGACGACGGCCGGGCGACGCTCGGCGACGAGACCCTGTTCGACCTCCCGGGAGACTGGCGGCCGCCGCACCTCCGCGGCGTCGCGCTGCTCGCGCAGGACGCGCTGCTCTTCCCGCACCTCAGCGTCCGCGAGAACGTGGCCTTCGGGCCGCGGTCGGCGGGCGCCTCCCGCGCCGAGGCGGCGGACCGGGCGGACGAGTGGATGCGGAGGACGGCCACCGCGGAGTTCGCCGACCGGCGCCCTTCCGAGCTCTCCGGGGGCCAGGCGCAGCGGGTCGCCGTCGCGCGGGCGCTCGCCGCTGAGCCCCGGCTGCTGCTGCTCGACGAGCCGCTGTCGGCGCTGGATGTGGGGGTCGCCGCCGAACTCAGGGGAACGCTGGCCGGCGTGCTGGCCGGACGCACGACGGTCCTCGTCACCCACGACGCGCTGGACGCCTACCTCCTCGCCGACCGCGTCGCGGTCATGCACGCGGGCCGCGTGGTGGAGCAGGGACCGATGCGGCAGGTGCTCGAGCGGCCACGGCATCCCTTCACCGCCGAGCTCTCCGGGCTGACGCTGCTGACGGGCGCCCGGACGGCCGAGGGCATCGAGACGGGCGACGGGATGCGGCTGCGCGCCACCGCCGTCGCGGCCGTTCCGGTGAGTGCTCCGGCGCTGGCGGCGGTGCGCCCGTCCGCCGTTCGCGTGCTGGCCGGCGCAGGGTCGACCCGCCTCACGGAGGCGGACCGCCCCGACCGCATCCCCGCGATCGTCACCGGCCTCGAGCCGCAGGCCGACCTCGTCCGGGTCCGCACCGACCGCCTCGACGCGCTGGTGCCGCCCGCCGACGTGGCCGACCTCCGCCTGCGCATCGGCGACCGCGTGACCCTCGACGTCCCGCCCTCCGCCGTGACCGTCTACCCCGCCTGACCCCACCGTCGAGTCCGCGATCTTTGCACGCTCGGGCGCCCGAAACCGTGCAAAGATCGCGGACTCGACGGTGGGAGGGGGTCAGCCGCCGGCGAACGGGGGGAGGACGTCGACGGTGGCCGTGAGCTCGCGGGACGGGTCGCGCGAGACGACCCCGCCGACCAGGAACGAGCCGGAGCGCACGACGCGCTCCATCGGCTCGCCGTAACGGGCGACGAGCTCGGCCTGCAGCCCTCCGACCGTCGCATCCGCGACCTCGACGCGCTCCTCCGGTCGACCGGCGGCCTCCTCGGCCGCGGCGAAGTAGCGCACGAGCACCTCAGCCACCGATCGCCCCCATGCTCCGCACCGGCGGGGCGAACCCGGCCGCGTCCATCCCGTGACCGGCCTGCTTGCCCCACATCGCCGCTCGCCACCACCGGGCGATCTCGGCGTCGTCGGCACCGCCGCGGAGCAGTCCGCGGAGGTCGGTCTCGTCGTCTCCGAACAGGCACGAGCGGACGGTGCCCTCCGCGGTGATCCTGGTGCGGTCGCAGGCCGAGCAGAAGGAGCGCGTCACCGACGCGATGATCCCGACCGTGGCGGGGAGCCCATCCACCGCCCAGCCGTCGACGAGCCACTCCTCGGCGGGGGCGTGCGGGTCGTCGCGACCCGCCTCGATGAGGGTGAAGCGCTCGCCGAGCACCGAGAGCAGCTCCTCGGCCGACACCATGTTCTCGCGAAGCCATGACCGGTCCGCGTCGAGCGGCATCTGCTCGATGAACCGCAGCCGGCACTCGTTCTCCAGCGCCCAGGCGAGGAGGTCGGCCGCATCGTCGAGCGTGTCGCGCATCATCACGGCGTTGAGCTTCAGCGGAGTGAGTCCCGCCGCGTGCGCGGCGTGGATGCCCGCGAGCACCGCCGGAAGCCGGTCGCGCCGGGTGAGGCGGGCGAAGTGCTCGCGGTCGACGGTGTCGAGCGAGACGTTGACGCGCGTGAGTCCGGCGTCGACCAGCGACCGGATGCGGTGGTCCAGCCCGATGCCGTTGGTCGTGATCGACAGGTCCACCCCGGGGGCGACCGCCGCCGAGCGGCCGATGATCTCGGCGAGGTCGGCGCGCATCAGCGGCTCCCCGCCGGTGAACCGCACCTCTCGAACGCCCAGGTCGCGGACCCCGATGCCGACCAGCCGTGCGATCTCGGTCGCGCTGAGCAGGTCGTCGCGCGGGATCGCGGGCAGACCTTCCGCCGGCATGCAGTACGTGCAGCGCAGCGAGCACTTCTCGGTCACCGAGACGCGCAGATCGCGGGCGACACGCCCGAACCGGTCGAGGAGGCCGGGATGCTCGGGCCGCCCCGCGGTGTCGGGGACCGTCGGCGGCGCGGCCTGGCGCTGCGCGCTCAGCGGGAGCCCCAGGTTGACGGCGGTCATGACTTCACCCTAGACCGCCCGCCCGGCAACACCGAGCCCGTCGTAGACCCGGAGGCACGCACGGCAATAAGCTGCCCCCATGGGAATCATCTCCTCCGGCTTTCTGGGCCGTCGCAGGTCCGACGACCCCCGCCTGCCACCCGGTCAGTACCTGACCGAGGGCTTCCCGGTGCTCTCGGCCGGGCCGACGCCCCGCATCGCCAAGGATGACTGGGCGTTCACCATCACCACCGAGAAGGGCCAGGTTCACCGCTGGAGCTGGGACGAGTTCCTCGCGCTCCCGCAGGAGGACGTGAGCACCGACATCCACTGCGTGACCAGCTGGTCGAAGCTCGGCACCTCCTGGCGGGGCGTCGCCCTCGACACGCTGTTCGCCGATGTCGACACCTCGTTCGAGTACACGATGGCGCACAGCTACGGCGGCTACACGACCAACGTGCCGCTGGCCGACCTGCTCGGCGGCAAGGCGTGGGTCGCGCACAGCTTCGACGGCAAGGACCTCGACCCCGAGCACGGCGGTCCGGCCCGGCTGCTCGTTCCGCACCTGTACTTCTGGAAGAGCGCCAAGTGGGTCAACGGGCTGCAGATGCTCCCGCAGGACCAGCCCGGCTTCTGGGAGCAGAACGGCTACAACATGCACGGCGACCCCTGGAAGGAACAGCGCTACTGGTGAGCAGCGTATGGCGGGTGGCCGACGTCGTCGCCACGCGGATGGAGACCCCGACGGCCCGCACCATCCGGCTGCGCATCCCCGGATTGCACGGCCACCTCGCGGGACAGCACGTCGACATCCGGTTGACGGCGCCCGACGGATACCAGGCGGTGCGGTCGTACTCGATCGCCTCCGGCGGTGGACGGGGAGCGCTCGAACCGCGTGAGCTTCCGGACGACGAGCTGGAGCTGACCGTGGAGGAGCTCGCCGACGGCGAGGTCTCCCCCTACCTGGTGCGCGGGCTCGCCGACGGCGACCAGCTGGAGGTGCGCGGTCCGGTCGGCGGCTGGTTCGTCTGGCGCGACGGCGACACCTCCCCCGTGCAGCTGATCGCGGGCGGCTCCGGCGTCGTCCCGCTCATGTCGATGGCGCGGGCGCACGCGGCCGCCGGAAGCACTGCCCCGTTCCGGATGCTCTACTCGCTGCGCTCCCCCGCCTCCGGGTACTACCCGGACGAGCTCGCAGCGCTGGCCGCCGACACCGCGGCGCCCCTCCAGCTCGACTACGTCTACACGCGGCAGGCACCGGAGGGCGCACCCGCGCCCGCCCGCTTGACCGCCGAAGGCCTGATGCAGCGCACCCTCCCGGCCTCCGACTCCCCCACCTTCTTCATCTGCGGCTCCACGCCGTTCGTCGAGGCGGTCTCGGGCTGGCTCGTCGACGCGGGTCACGAGGCGGCGCGCATCCGCACCGAGCGCTACGGCGGCATCGGAGGCACGCCATGACGGAACAGGACTTCCTCGACGGGAACGCCGCGGCCGGGATGTTGTCGGAGGTCTTCGCGGCCGACGTCACCACCGCGGTCGGCTGCTGCGGCAACTGCGGCGACGAGTCGGTCGTCGCCCGTGGCCGCGTCTACCTGGACGAGCACGGGCTGGTCGTCCGCTGTTCTGTCTGCGGCGACGTGCTCGCGGTCGCCGCGGAGCGCGCCGGACGGCTCTGCCTCGACCTGCGGGGCCTGGCCTGGCTGGAGTTCGCGGTCGAGTAGCCGCGCTCCCGCTCTCCCTCTCTCGCCCCCACCCGCCGCCATTCTCCACGAATGGCGACCATTCGTGACGAATGACCGCCGTTCGTGACGAGTCGCTAGCTCGGGCGCACGTGTCCTGAGCCCGCGATTCGTCACGAACGGCGACCATTCGTGACGAATGGTCGCCGTTCGTGACGAATCGCGGGCTCAGGACACGTGGACGAGCGGCCGGCGCTTGACGTCCTTCTCGGCCTCCCGCAGCACCTCGCGGGTCACCGGGGCGACCTCGCCGACGCCGGTGATCAGGTAGCGGAACATGTTCGAGATCGGGTTGCCCTCCGTCCACTCGAAGTAGATCGCCGGCACCACCCCGGTGATGTCGCGCATCTCGAGCAGCACGGCAGCGATCGTGTTCGGCACGTTGCCGCTGCGCACCTGCAGCACCCGGTAGCCGTGCTTGACGACACCCTGCACCTCCAGGTCCTCCTCGAAGTCGGAGGAGTCCGACGGCAGCACTTCCAGGAAGATGGTGCGCGACCGCTGCGGGATGTGGCTGAACTTCCGCTCGTCCTTGTTCTTCTGCGCGTACTCCTTGTCCGTGTCGACGTCCGGCTCGTGCGAGATGATGCGGATCTCGCCCTCCTCGGCGTCTTCGAGGATGAAGTCGAGCGCCGTCACGTCGAAGGTGACGGACGTGGCGCGCAGCTGGAACGACCGGCCGATCCGCGACACGATGGACACGACCAGGATCGCGAGGATGAAGAGCGTCGCGATCCGCAGGCCGTCCGGCCGCTCGATGATGTTGTCCACCGTCGTGTAGACGAAGATCGCCGTGATCACGCCGAACGCGACCATGCGCTTGTGCTGCCGCTTCCGCCGGGCCGACAGCGTCACCGCGAGGGATGCGGAGGTGATCAGCACCAGGACGCCCGTCGCGTAGGCGCCGCCCTGCGCATCCACGCTCGCCTCGAACACCAGGGTGATGAGGAACGCGATGGCCGTGAACACCAAGACGAGCGGACGCACCGCGCGCGCCCACTGCGGCGCCATCCCGTAGCGGGGCAGGTAGCGCGGAACGAGGTTGAGCAGACCGGCCATGGCCGATGCTCCGGCGAACCACAGGATGAGGATCGTGCTGATGTCGTAGACCGTGCCGAACCCGTTGCCGAGGTACTCGTGCGCGAGGTACGCCAGCGCACGTCCGTTCGCGGGGCCGCCGGGCTGGAAGTCCTTCTGCGGGATGAGCAGCGTCGTCGTGAAGCTCGACGTGATGAGGAAGACGCTCATGATGATCGCCGCCGTCGTGAGCAGCCGGCCCGCGCCGCGGATGCGGCCCTTCGGGTAGGCCGGGTCGTCGTCCGGACGGCCCTTGATCTGCGGCATGACGGCGACGCCGGTCTCGAAGCCGGAGAGGCCGAGGGCCAGGCGCGGGAACACGATCAGCGCGATGCCGACCACGACGAGCGGGTCGCCGTTCTGCCGGAACAGCGCACTCCACCAGTCGTCGACGGCGGTGGGGTGCTGGAACACCTCCACGATGGAGGTGGTCACCACGACCACGTTCAGCGCCAAGTAGACCGCGACGAGCACCACCGCGATGCCGATCGCCTCCTTGAACCCCTTGAGGAAGACGGCGCCGAGGAGCGCGAGCAGGAACAGTGTGATCAGCACGTTGTTGCCGTGGAACCACTCCGGCGTGTACGGGTTCTCGATCGCGTGCGCGGAGGCGTCCGCCGCCGACAGCGTGATCGTGATCATGAAGTCGGTCGCCGCGAACCCGAGCAGGACGAGCACCAGCAGCTTGCCGGCCCACCAGGGCAGCAGACGCTCCAGCATGGCGATCGAGCCGGAGCCCTTGAAGCTCTCGCGCGCCACCCGGCGGTACACCGGCAGCGCCCCGAGCAGGGTGAGGGCGACGAGCACCAGGGTCGCGAACGGCGAGATGAGGCCGGCGGCGAGCGCGGCGATGGCCGGCTGGTAGCCGAGGGTCGAGAAGTAGTCGACGCCGGTGAGGCACATGACCTGCCACCACGGGTGCGTGCGCTCGGGGTTGCGGCCGTGCGGACCCTGCTGGGTGCCGCGCTCATCCACCAGGCCGGTGAGCAGCCAGTGGCGGAGCCTGCCGCCCTTCGCCTGCGCCGGGACGGGGCGGGCCTGCCCCGGGACGGGCACGGCGCTGCGGGGCGTGACCCGCGGGACCGGCACCGGGGCGCCGTCGCCCGAGGTCGCGTCGCCCGAGGTCGCCCCGCTGCTGGGGGTCTGCTGGCCCGGAGTGCTCGACATCGGCGTCCTTCCGCTCATGCCTTCGTCGTCAGCGTAGCGCTCACCAGGCCGAGGCACGGTAGTCCTTGAGGAAGACACCGTAGACGTCCTCGCCCGCCTCTCCCCGCACGATCGGGTCGTAGACGCGGGCCGCGCCGTCGACGAGGTCGAGCGGGGCGTGGAAGCCCTCCTCCGCGAGCCGCACCTTCGTGTGGTGCGGACGCTCGTCGGTGATCCATCCGGTGTCCACGGCCGTCATCAGGATGCCGTCGGTCTCGAACAGCTCGGCCGCGCTCGTGCGCGTCAGCATGTTGAGCGCCGCCTTCGACATGTTGGTGTGCGGGTGGCCGGGGCCTTTGTAGCGGCGGCCGAAGACGCCCTCCATCGCCGACACGTTGACGATGTACGAGCGGCCGGCGGCGGCGAGGGACGGGCGGAGCCGGTCGATCAGGATGAAGGGAGCGGTCTGGTTGCACAGCTGGACCTCGAGCAGCTCAAGCGCGTCGATCGCTCCGATCGTCTGCGTCCAGCTGTTCACGTGCGCAACATCCGGCACCAGTCCGCCCGCGTCGATGGCGGTGCCGTCGGCGTGCTTCTCGAGCGACGACGAGCCGGCGGCCATCGCGACGGCCGCGAGGTCGTCGGCGGTGAGCGCCGCGGCGCCGGCGACCTCCGCGATCGTCCCGCGGACGTCCGCCGCCGACAGCAGCGGGTGCGCCGCGACCGAGCGCTCCAGGGCGAGGGGATGCGGATCGGCGGTGTGGCCGAACGTCTCGAGCTCGGGCAGCGGACCGTCGGGCAGGGGCTGCGTCTCCGCCTCGGCGAGCAGCGAGTACGCTCCGGGCGAGCGCCGCACGGTCTGCGCGGCGTTGTTGATCAGGATGTCGAGGCTCCCGCGCTCGGCGACGGAGTCCGCCAGGGCGATGACCTGGGCGGGGTCGCGCAGGTCGATGCCCACGACCCGGAGTCGGTCGATCCAGCGGCCGGCGTCCGGCAGCTGCGAGAACCGGCGCACCGCATCCCGCGGGAACCGGGTGGTGATCGTCAGGTGCGCGCCGTCGCGCAGCAGCCGCAGGGCGATGTGCATGCCGATCTTCGCGCGGCCGCCGGTGAGCAGCGCGCGCCTGCCGGTGAGGTCGGTGCGCGCGTTGCGCTTCGCGTGGCTGAACGCCGCGCACGACGGGCACAGCTGGTGGTAGAACCAGTCGACCTGGGTGTAGTCCTGCTTGCAGATGTAGCAGGCGCGCGGCGTGATGAGCGTGCCTGCGGTGTGCGACGCCGTCGTGCCGGAGGTCAGCTCGCGGCCACGGGTCTCGTCGTCGATGCGGTCGGGCGCGCCGGTGGCGGTCGCGGCGATGACGGCGCGGTCGGCCGCCTGCACCTGCTCGCGGAGCTGCCGCTTCCTGGCCTGCTTCGACGCCTTGAACATGTGGGCGGTCGCGCGGCGCACGGTCACATAGTCGGGGTGCTCCTGGTCCAGCTCATGCAGCTGTCCGAGGACGCGGAGGGTGACGGCGAGCTCATCGGGGTCGAGGCCGGAGGACGCCGGGGTTTCGGGAGGCACCGGAGAATTCTACGTGGCACCATGAGCACATGGATGCGCACGCGTTGTTCGAGGCGACCGGTACGGCGTTCGAGTTCGCCGGCGTCGCCGCGATGGCCATCGGCCTCCTCGTCGCGATCGGCCTGTCGCTGGTCGCCTGGCGGCGTCAGCGCAGCGGGGCCGCGGCGTTCCGGACCCTGCGCGAGAGCTTCGGCGGCGTCATCCTGCTCGGCCTCGAGATCCTCGTCGCGGCCGACCTGGTGAAGACCGTGACGTCGACGCCGTCGCTGACGGATGCGGTGGTGCTCGGGATCATCGTCCTCATCCGCACCATCCTGAGCTTCTCGCTGCAGGTCGAGATCGACGGCGTCGCGCCCTGGCGGCGGGCTCTGGTGACGGGGCCGCAGACGATCGCGCGGGCCGCGCGGTCGGCGACCCGCACACCGGACGGCAGCCCGGAGCCCGGCGGGGCGTGAGGCCGCCTACTCCTCTTCGGCCGCCCAGCGCGCCGCGCGCTCGGCATCGCGCTGCTTGACGCGCGCGTTCTCGGCGCGGACGGCCGCCTGCGTCGCCCGCTCGTCGACCAGCCACTGCGGCGGGTCGGCCAGCAGGTCCTTGATCTGAGCGGTGGTGAGCGCCTCGGTCACCCCTCCGCGGGCGAGGCCCGAGTTGGAGACACCGAGCTTGCGGGCCACGACGTCGCGGGGATGCGGCCCGTCGGCGCGCAGCGTCTTCAGCCACTCCGGCGGCTCGGCGGTCAGCGCATCCAGCTCGGTCCGGCTGATCTCGCGGTCGCGGAAGTCGTCGGGCGCCGCCGGCAGGTAGATGCCGAGCTTCTTGGCCGCTGTGGCCGGTTTCATCGTCTGCGCCTTCATGTTCTCCAGGCTACCGTTCGCTACCCTCGTCAGGTGCCCTCCCGCTTCGCGATCGCCTTCCCGCTCGGTGTCACCGTCGGCAAGTGGACGCGCGCGTTCGAGCAGCGCCTCCCCGACGTGGAGCTCGTGGTGCGGCCGAGCGACGATCCCCTCGCCGTGCTCGCGGCCGGGGACGCGGACATGGTGTTCGCCCGTGACGCCGAGGCGGACGACGATCGCCACCTCATCCCGCTCTACGCCGAGGATGTGGTGGTCGTCGCGCACCACGAGCACCTGCTCACCCTGGAGGAGCACCTCCGGATCGCCGACCTCGACGGCGAGCCGCGGGTCACGGGCGAGCCGTCGGAGGCGCTCATGCGCAGCGTCGCCGCGGGGGACGGCATCGCCCTGCTGCCCGCGTCGGTCGCGAAGGCGCTCCGTCGCAAGGACGTGGTGGCGCTGCCCCTCGAGGACGCCTCGCAGAGCCGCATCGGCCTGACCTGGCCGCGGGAGGGGCAGCATCCACTGGTGGACGACTTCATCGGGATCGTCCGGGGCCGCACGGCCCACAGCTCGCGCAACCCGGAGATCGCGGCACGCGAGGCGGCCGACGGCCGCAAGGCGGGGAGCCCGCGCACGCCGTCCGGCGGCCGTGCGCCCTCGGGGCCGCGCTCGTCCACTCCGCGCAAGCGCCCGCGCCGCCGCTGACGCGCCTCTCCGCCGGTCCAGTGGGCACGACACGCCGTCCGGCCGCGCCTACCGAGGGCGTGTTGCGTCAACCGGATTCATGGAGGATAGGAGCCATGAGCTCCAGCGCCGGGCGCGACGCCCAGTCCGAGATCTACCGCGACGGCGTCGCCGGCCATCGCCCGCGCATCCCGGTGGGGTACCCGCAGTTGGAACGGGCGGCGCAGCGCCGGCTGAGCCGTGCGGCGTTCGCGTACATCGCCGGGTCCGCCGGGCTCGAACGCACGGCGGACGCCAACGCCGAGGCGTTCCTGCGGCGACGCATCGTTCCGCGCGTGCTGCGCGACGTGTCCGCCCGCGACCTCTCCGTCGAGCTGTTCGGCGTCCGCCGCCCGACGCCGCTGCTGCTCGCGCCGATCGGCGTGCTGGAACTCGCCCGGCGCGGAGGGGATGCGGCCGCCGCGCGCGCCGCAGCGGCCCTCGGCGTCCCTGCCGTGCTCTCCACGCAGGCATCGCAGCCGATGGAGGAGGTCGCCGCCGCCATGGACGACGCGGCGCGCGGCGCCTCCCGCTGGTTCCAGCTGTACTGGAGCTCGTCGCGCGACCTCGTGGCGAGCCTGGTCGAGCGGGCGGAGCGCTCCGGCTGCGAGGCCATCGTCGTCACCCTCGACACGCACGTCCTGGGCTGGCGGCCCCGCGACCTGACCCTCGGGTACCTGCCGTTCAGCCGCGGGCTGGGGATCGCGCAGTACACCAGCGATCCGGTCTTCCGGCAGCTGGTGCGGGAGCGGGCGGCGGTGGCCGTCCGACCGCGCGCCACGCCGACGCCCGCGGCGCTCGCGGCCTTCGCCGGCATCCTGCGCCACCATCCGGGACCGCTGCGCGAGAAGCTGCGGTCGGGCGAGCCGCTCGCTGCGGTCGAGACGTTCCTCGATGTGTTCGCGGACCCGTCCCTGACGTGGGACGACCTGGCCTTCCTGCGCGAGCGCACCCGGCTGCCGATCGTGCTGAAGGGCGTGCTCCATCCCGACGACGCCCGTCGCGCGCTCGACGCAGGAGTGGACGCGGTGCAGGTCTCGAACCACGGCGGCCGCCAGATCGACGGGGAGATCGCGGCGCTCGACGCGCTGCGCGGAGTCGTCGCGGCGATCGACGGACGTGCACCTGTGCTCTTCGACAGCGGCATCCGCGGAGGCGCGGACGCGGTGATCGCTCTGGCCCTCGGCGCGCGGGCGGTCGCGATCGGCCGGCCGTACGCCTATGCGCTCGCGGTCGCGGGCGAGGCCGGCGTCCGGGAGCTGCTGCGCAACATCATCGCCGAGCTCGACATCACGCTCGGCCTCGCCGGCGTCCGCAGCGTCGCCGAGCTGGATGCGGGAATCCTGGCTCCGGCTGCTGCGCCGGTCATTCCGTAAGCTGGAAGGCCGATATCCGCCGAAGGGAGCCCGCATGGTGTCCGCATCCACCGGTGTGCCCGCCCGCATCCGGCCCTCCGCCGGGCCAGCCGAGTACCCGGCTCTCGTGGCGATCTGGCGCCGAGCCGTTGATGCGACCCACGACTTCCTCTCCGCCGCGGACCGCGACGAGATCGAGGCACGGCTGGCGTCCGACTACTTCCCCGCCGTGACGCTGTCGGTCGCCGAGCGCGACGGCCGACCGGTCGGCTTCTCCGGCGTGCTCGACGGCACCCTGGAGATGCTGTTCGTCGATGCGGCCGAGCGCGGCGGAGGGATCGGCAAGGCGCTCCTCGACCACGCCATCCGCGACCAGGGCGTCGTCCGCGTCGACGTCAACGAGCAGAACGGGTCGGCTGCCGGCTTCTACCTCTCCCGCGGGTTCGAGGTCGTCGGCCGGAGCGCGACCGATGAGGCGGGGCGTCCGTATCCGCTGCTCCATCTCGGGCTCGCACGGCCGAGCCTGCATCGCTAGGAGACTGACGCGCCGATCAGCGACAGCAGTGCCTGCGCGTACGCGGTGGCGGCGTCGTCGTGCTCGAAGTACCGCTCCTCCCCCTCGATCACCACGGTAACCCGGTAGCCGTCGGGTGTGCGCGCCAGGTGCCGGAACGTGCCGCCGAGCAGCTCGCGCAGCTGGTCCTCGCGCGGGATCCACAGGGCGTCCTCCACCGCGAGCGAGTCGAGCGCCCACTCGGTGGTGCCGTTGAAGCCGAGGATCGTCCCCGTGTCGAAGTGGTGCGGCTCGATCGTCATCTCGCTGACGGTGAAGCGCTCGCCCTCCATGCCGGGACGGTCGATGGCGAACGTGTCGCCCGACACCGGCTGCCAGCGCAGGCCCGCGGCACGAAGCTGCCGGGCGATGTCCTCTGCGATCATGGATGCTCCTTACGCTCAGTCGGTGACGATGACGATCTTGCCGCGCACGTGGCCGGCCTCGAGCCTGCCGTACGCCTCGACGGTCCGCTCGATGGGATAGATCGAGTCGATCGGCAGCACCAGCTCGTTCTCGGCGAGCAGATCGGCCAGTTCGGCGAGGTCGTCGTTGGTGCCGGCGGAGCCTCCGACGTTCTGCGCGCCGTGCGCGGCCGGTCCGAACGCCGCGATGGAGTTGACGCGCTCGATCGGGACGCCGAGCTCCAGCGCCGCCTCGATGGTGTCCGCACCGTGGTTGTCCAGCACCGCGGTGACGCGGTCGTCGTCGAGCGCCTCGCGCACCCGCTGGGCGAGGCCGTCGCCGTAGGTCACCGGGATGACGCCGAGAGACTCGAGGAACTCGTGGTTCTCCTCGCTCGCCGTGCCGATCACGGTCGCGCCGGCGCGGACGACGAGCTGGGCGGCGAGAACGCCGACCCCGCCCGCGGCAGCGCTCACCAGCACCGTGTCGCGCTCGCGGATGCCCAGCGAGCGCACGCTCGCCATGGCCGTCCGGCCGACGACGCCGAGGGAGCCGGCCACCTCGAAGGTGAGAGGGTCCGGCTTGGGGATCACCTGGCCGTCCTCCGCCACCACGACGAAGTCGGCGATGGCGGCGAACGGCGCCGTGCCGAGCACGGCCTGGCCGAGCTCGAAGTGCGTCACGCCATCGCCGACCTCCTCGACGAACCCGGCGAAGTCCTGGCCGATCCCGCTCGGCAGTGTGACGCCCATCCGCGCGGCGGACCGCTCGTCGCGATACGCCTTCACGTCCATCGGGTTGAGCCCGGCGGCCATCACGCGCACCAGCACCTGGCCCGGACCGGCCCACGGTCTCTCCCGCTCGACCACCTGCAGGTAGTCGCGGGAGCCGAACTCATCGAACTGGACGAAACGCGGCACGGTCGGGCTCCTTCCCTCTGGTAGCACGGAGCCTAGCCCCGACTCCCCCGGAACAGCAGAGAGCGGGGTGCGGGTGCAGCGAGCACTCAGCCGAAGAGGATGGCGGCCTCTTCGTAGCGGGCCGCCGGAACGGTCTTCAGACCACCGGTCGCGTCGGCGATCGAGACGTTGACGACATCGGTGCCGCGCAGCGACACCATCGAGCCCCAGCGGCCCTCGTACACCGCATCCACCGCCGCCATGCCGAGGCGCGTGGCGAGCACGCGGTCGTAGGCGCTCGGGACGCCGCCGCGCTGCATGTGGCCGAGCACCGTGGCGCGCGACTCGATGCCGGTGCGCTCCTCGATCAGCGGTGCGAGCATCTCGCCGATGCCGCCGAGGCGTGGTCGGTTGAACGCGTCCAGTCCCTTGTGCGAGTGCGCCTCCTCCATCGTGTCGAGGTGGAATCCCTCGGAGACGACGATGACGGGCGCGCGGCCGCGGTCGCGGACGGACTCGACCCACTCGCAGATCTGCTCGATGGACTGCGGCTGCTCGGGGATGAGGATGGCGTGGGCGCCGCCCGCCATGCCCGAATGGAGCGCGATCCAGCCGACGTGACGGCCCATGACCTCGACGACCATGCAGCGCTGGTGCGACTCGGCCGTCGTGCGCAGGCGGTCGATCGCCTCGGTGGCGATCTCGACGGCCGTGTCGAAGCCGAAGGAGTAGTCGGTGGCGGCGAGGTCGTTGTCGATCGTCTTCGGGACGCCGACGATCTTGAGACCCGCGTCGGTGAGACGGCGAGCCGCGGTCAGGGTGCCCTCCCCGCCGATGGCGATGATCGCGTCGATGCCGTTCTCGTCCATCATCCGCTGGATGTTCTCCGGGCCGCCCTTGTCGCCCTCGAACGGGTTGGTGCGGCTGGAGCCGAGGATGGTGCCGCCCTGGCGGGACAGGCCGCGGACGCTGTGCCGGTCGAGCGGCATGATGTCGCCGTCGACCACACCGCGCCAGCCGTAGCGGAAGCCGGCGAACTCGGAGCGGTACACGCGGTCGCCCTTCAGGACCGCGCCGCGGATGACCGCGTTCAGGCCCGGGCAGTCGCCGCCGCTGGTGAGGATGCCGATCTTCATGCTGCTCCGTTTCTCAAGGCGTCCCCTGAATCATGCCCGGACCCGGCGGGCTGCACAAAATCGCACTGGACGCCGGCTGCGGCGGGTGGTAAACGGCCCCGGGGTAGACCGTCGCGTCTCAGAGTCCGAGCGCGCGCTGCAGCTTCGACGAGCTCGCCGATGGACGCGCGCCCGCGGCGAGCAGGCGCTCCTCGATCTCGTCGAGGAGCGCGGTGCGGCGCTGCCGGGTGTCGGGGGCGCCGCTCAGCAGCTCCACCTCCCACTCGCGCCACTCCTGCGCCCCGCCGGTGCGGAGGTTCTCGCTGTGCACGTGGTCGTCGGTGAGCTCCGCCACCTCGAAGCCCGCCGCATCCTGCAGCAGGACGCTGTCGCGCTGATTGGTGACCCGGGCGATCGGGATGAGCGGCTCGTCGCCGATGACCTCGCGGAGGTACGCGCGCAGCTCGGCCGGAGGCTCGTCGCCGTCCGTCAGCTCCCAGTGCAGCTCGGTCCGGCCCTCGTCGGCCGGCAGCTTGACGTGCCAGCCGGCGTCGTGGCCGCCGCGGCGGACGCGCACGGCGGTCCGGTGCTGAGCGAGGGCGAGGTCGGCCGTGTCGAAGTAGGTGGCCACCAGCTCGTGCCGCTCGGGCTCGCCCTGGACCGCGACCGCGCCGACGCCCACGAGCAGAGGATGCCGCGCCTCGGCGTCGACGTCGTACTTCCGCTCGATCTCTGTCTGGGAGTGGTGGGGCATATCCCCTGTCTAGCCCACAATTCGTCTGTCGCGAAATTACAAGAGGACAGCCCGCTGCGTCGCCTACGGTGGACGCATGACCTCAGAGACGATCACCGCCCGCTTCGACGTGACCGGATGGGAGCCGGCCGACCTAGCGGGCATCGACGGCGACTGGGTGGGCGCCGTCGTCATGCGGAAGACCTACACCGAGGGACTGGTCGGCGAGTCGGTCGCGCACTTCGTCTCGTCCGGCACCGAGGAGGGCGGCCGCGGCTACCTCGCCGCCGAGCGGATCACCGGCCGGCTCGACGACGGGAGGTCCGGGTCGTTCACCGTGCACCACGGCGCGCTGCAGCATCCCGACGACAGCTCCGCGTTCGGGAACATCGTGCCGGGCACCGGGACGGACGACTTCGCGGGGTTCCGCGGACGGGCGCGGATCGAGCACGACGACCGCGGGGCGTTCTTCGTCTTCGAGCTCGACTGAGACCGCCCTTCACGCCCGCACCGCCCGGCGGTACCGTTGGGGCATGAGCGACCCCAGAGGACGTGAGCACCGAGACGACGAGGACCTCGACGACTTCCGCGAGGCGCAGGAGACCGACTACGAGCCGGAGCCCGTCATCCACGACCCGGAGGATGTGCCGGTCGTCGACGACGAGGACGACGAGCTGCTCCCCGACGACGACCGTCCGGTTCCCATCGACCCCGACGACGCCGAGATCGCCTAGCCGACAGCTCCTGAGTTTTTCCGCGGATTCGGCGTCCGGAACGCGAAAAACTCAGGAGCTGTCGGTGTGAGGGGCGGGACTCGGGTCAGGCGAGGGCGTCCTCGAGCAGGTGGATGAGGGCGTCGAGCTGCACGGAGTCGGCCGAGCCGACCTCGACATCGCTGCCGTCGAGGGCCCGCGCGGCGAGCCCCTGCTTCGCGTCGATGAGCTCGGCGATCTTCGAGTCGATCGTCTGCGCTGCGATGATCCGCCACGCCGTGACCGGCTCCTCCTGACCGATGCGGTGCACGCGGTCGATCGCCTGCGTCTGCTCGGCGGCGGTCCACGACAGCTCGGCGAGCACGACGTTCGACGCCGCCTGCAGGTTCAGGCCGACGCCCGCCGCGGTGAGCGAGCAGACGGCGACCGCGACCTCCGGGTCGTTGTTGAACGCGTCGATCTCCTTCTGCCGGGACAGCGCGGACTGGTCGCCGCGGATCGAGATCGTCTTCAGGTCGCGGGCGGCGAACGCCTCCTCCGCCGCATCCATCACGTCGATGTGCTTGGCGAAGAACACCACCTTGCCGACCGAGCGGGCGAGCTGGGCCGTGTAGTCCGACGCCAGGCCGGCCTTCGCCTGACCGATCCGCCGGACCATGGTGAAGACGTTCTCGCCGGACTTCGCCGACTTCGACTCCTCCAGCTCGGACTGCGCGACGAGCCGGATGAGGTGCTTCCTGTGCGCGTCGTCGTCGCCCTCGAAACCGGCGGGACGGCCGGCGGCCGCCGCGCGCTGGTAGCGCGTGACCAGCCGGGCGGCGAGCTCCTTCTCCGCCTGGCGGATGGAGCGGCCCAGCTCGTCGTCGAGCTCGACGGGCAGGTCGACGACGCGACGGCTCGGCAGATCGGAGGCCACGTCCAGCTTGCGCCGGCGCACGATCCCCATGTCGATCACGGCCTCGCGGGCCGCGGCATAGAAGCCGAAGTCGGCCGGGGTCAGCCCGGTCTCCTCCAGGTGCTCCATCAGCGTCGCGGTCGGCTTGTTGCCGTCGATCCAGCCGAGGAACTGCCAGATGGCCTTGAAGTCGTCGATGTCGTTGATCAGCGGCGTTCCGGTCAGCGCGATCATCAGCGGGTCCGGGGTCGTCGAGCGGATGGCGTCCGCCAGCCCCAGCACCAGGCGCGAACGCTGCGAGTGCAGGTTCTTGATGAAGTGCGCCTCGTCGACGACCATGCCCTTGAAGCCGAGGGTGCTCAGCCACGAGAGGTGGCGATCGAGCACCTCGTAGTTGACGATGACGATGTCGGCGAACGCGTCGAGGCCCTCCCCGTCGCCGTGGATGACCGTGGCACGGCGATGCGGCGTCCAGCGCTCCACCTCGCGCGCCCAGTTCATCTTGACGACGTTGGGCACGACAGCCAGAAGCGGGTACGCCCCGGCGACGGAGGCGGCGAGGACGGACTGCGCCGTCTTCCCGAGACCCGGCTCGTCGGCGAGCAGGAAGCTGCGGTGCCCCAGGCGCACGCTCTCGATGAAGCGCGACTGGTGGTGCATCAGCTCCAGGCCCTGAGGCGAGTAGCGGTCGATCGGCGGAGCGGGCGGCAGGTCCATGCTGGCCGCCTGACCGCCCGCGCCGTACTCGAACGACTTGAACAACGGGCCGAGCAGCTCCCACGAGTCGAGGCGGCGGCGCGGGGTCGGCGCGGCCGGGCTGAGCCGGGAGAAGTCGGGCGCGAGGAAGGGGTTGGACAGCTGGCGCGCCTTGACCGAGGGCGGGACGACCTGCTTCTCCGCCAGCTCCGGCGGGATGACGCTGTCCTGCTTGGTCACGGGCCGCTCGATCGTGATGATCAGGTCGTCGGGCGAGAGCTCCGTGCCGGACTCGAGCAGCCAGTCGCGGCGCATCTTCTGCGCGGTGGCGGTCGACGGCGACTCGCTCTCGAGCAGCGAGATCAGCGACGTGTCGCGCGCCGCCGTCTTGGCCAGGATGGTCGCGATGCCGTCGAGGCGCTTCAGCTGTTCTGCGCGGGCGGCGTCGCTGAGCTCCGGGTCGGACTTCGCCCTGGCGCGCTCCTCGCGCATCAGGAACGCGATCACCTGGAACTTGGTGCGGTTCGTCGGCCCGAGCTTCTTGCCGTCGGCGGCCTTCGCCTCGACCTCGCGCACCTTGCGGGCGAGGACGGGGATGAGTCCGTCGTTGTTGGCGTGCCGGTTCTTCCGCTGCTGCGGCCTGGTCGGGCTGGTGCGCTGACCGGAACGAGACATGGTCCTCCAGGAGAGGCGTCGCGCGCTGCCGGAGGGTGCGACGCCGTGTTGGCGTGAGGCCGGCGGGGCGGGGAGGTCGGGTGCCGAGTGGACCGTATTCGCCGCGAGTGACGCCGGGAGCGCGACGCAGGATGGCCGCGCAGAACCCATTTTACCGGATGCGCGGCCGTTCAGCGACGCGTGTCTGCGGGGATCTTGATCGTGACCGCTGCTGCGACGAAAACCACGGCTCCCGCGATCGAGAGCCCCTGGAGCGCGACACCGCCGAGCGGCAGCGGCCAGACCGGATTCCAGACCACGGCGAGCGGGACGAGCCCCGCGAACCACCACCACATCCGCGCCTGTCCGGCGAACACGCACAGGATGAGCGCGAGGATGCTGACGGCGTACCGCACGTAGAGGTACCAGTCCCCGCCGATGAGGGCCAGACCCGCGAGGAGCACGATCGCCCCGAGCAGGCCGGGGACCAGCGCGGCGCGGTTGTATGCGGGCTGCTGCGGAGTGTGTGGTGCGGGCATCGGGAGTCCACTCTACGCAGTCGGCGCGCCGGACGTGGTGCGCCCGCCCGGGTGCGGAGACGTTCTCTCCGGCCGGGCGGGCGACGCTGTGTGCTGTGCGGGGATGCTGTTGGCTACAGCACTCCGCGGCGGAACAGGAATGCGCAGGGCGGGGCGTCGGATCCGACGCGGACCATGACGCTGGAGTTTCGGGCGAGCTCGAGGAACGGTTCGAGTTCGAGGCGGGTCATCGGGACTCGGCGGAGTTCTGCATCGGACGCGATCCCGTTCACCGCGAACGCGACGTCGGGCACGTCGTAGGGTTCGTCGGCGAGATCGAGGAACACGATCGGCGAGGCACTCTCCTGGTCGAGCGGGAACACGGAGAGGATCGCCTCGGCGGCGGCCTCCGTCGTGACGTCGTCACCGAGGTGGACGACGGGTGTGGTCATCTGGTCTTCCGGGTAGCCGCTGCCGACGAGGGTAAGCGTCGCGCCATCGTGCATCGCGTCGAGCGCACTCAAGAGCGCACCGGACAGCAGCGGGCTGAGGTTCTTCAGCAAAGTCGGGCCTTTCCTGTTAAACGAATATTTCTCAACCCCTACGTGGAGGATAGACCCGTCGGTATGTCCACCCCCACCCCCCCATTAGGGGGATACCTGCCGGTCCGCCGGGCGCAGGTGAGGGCGGAATGCCCTGCGCGAACACCCCCTCGTACCCCCGCCGGGTATGCCGCCTGCGGCACTATCCTGAGGGGGTGATCGCAGACATCAAGAAGCGGGCGCTGCACCGCACGCGCATCCTCGAAGGCCAGCTCCGGGGCCTCGAGAAGATGATCGAGAACGAGGACTACTGCATCGACATCATCACGCAGTCCCTCGCCATCCAGAAGTCGCTCGGGTCGCTCAACAAGCTCCTGGTCGAGAATCACCTCCGCACCCACGTCTCGGAGATGTTCGAGGAGGGCGGAAGCGCCCGCGACGACGCGATCGTCGAGCTCCTCAAGGTCTACGAGCTCTCCAACAACCGCGGCTGAGACGCAGCCATGACGGACCGCGAAGAGCTCATCCGCATCGTGCGCGGCGACATCACCGACGAGACCGTCGATGCGATCGTCAACGCCGCCAACAGCTCGCTGCTCGGCGGCGGAGGCGTCGACGGCGCCATCCACCGCCGCGGCGGCCCCGCCATCCTGGAGGCGACGCGCGAACTCCGCGCCACGACCCTCCCCGACGGACTGCCCACCGGTCAGGCCGTCGCGACGACCGCGGGCGACCTCGCGGCGAGGTGGATCATCCACGCGGTCGGACCCGTCTGGTCGGGCAGCGAAGACCGCACGCCGCTGCTCCAGAACGCGTACCGCTCCTCCCTCCGCGTCGCCCGCGAACTCGGAGCCCGCACTCTCGCCTTCCCCGCGATCTCGGCCGGCGTCTACGGCTGGCCGATGGACGACGCGGCGCGCATCGCCGTCAGCACCGTCCGCGCCGTGCTGTCCTCCGGCGTCGGATCGGTCGAGCACGTCCGATTCGTGCTGTTCTCGGACGAGGCGTTCGACGCCTTCCTGGAAGCGGCCGGCGAGTGACGGCGGCCGACACCGCGGCACTGGAGCGCTTCCGCACCCTGCTGCGCATCCCGACGATGTCGCGCAACGCCGTCGAGGAGACCGACTGGCCGGCGTTCGACCGGTTCGTCGCCGCCCTGCCCGAGCTGTACCCGGCGCTCCACGCGGCGCTCGAACAGGAGCGCCACGGACATTCCCTGCTCTACCGCTGGCGCGGGCGGGAGGATGGAGCGCCGACGGTGCTGATGGCGCACTACGACGTCGTCCCCGCGACCGACGAGGGCTGGACGCATCCCCCGTTCGGCGCTGAGCTGACGGGCTCCGGAGAGCAGCAGCTGCTGTGGGCGCGGGGCGCGATCGACGACAAGGGGTCGCTCGTCGCGATCCTGGAGGCGGTGGAGGCGCTGGTGCGGGAGGGCTTCCGGCCCGAGCACGACGTCTACCTCAGCTTCGGCCACGATGAGGAGACGGTCGGCTCCGGCGCACGGACCATCGCCGCGGCGCTCGCCGAGCGCGGCATCCGCCCTGCGCTCGTGCTCGACGAGGGTGGAGCGGTCGTCGAGCGCATCTTCCCCGGCGTCACGGCGCCCATCGCGGTGGTCGGCGTGAGCGAGAAGGGCATCACCAGCGTCCGGCTCACCGTCGAGCAGCACGGCGGGCACGCATCCACTCCCCCGAGGACGACCGCGACGGTCCGTCTCGCACGTGCCATCACCCGGCTCGACGCCCGCCCGTTCCCCGCTCGGCTGACCGAGACCAATCTGCGGATGGTGGAGACGCTCGGCGCGCACGCGACCGGACCCCTTCGCGCGGTCTTCACGCGCGCCCGACGCCTGCAGCCGCTGCTGCGTGTCGTGTTCGGGCGGCTGAGCGACGAGACGCGTGCGATCGTGCGGACCACGACCGCGGTGACGCAGCTGCGCGGCAGCCTCGCCGCGAACGCCCTGCCCGAGACGGCGGAGGCGGTCGTGAACACGCGGATCGCCGTCGGATCCTCCGTCGCCGAGACGCTGGAGCACATCCGGAGGGCCATCCGCGACGACGCCGTGCGCGTGGAGGCCGTGGATGCGAGCGAGCCGTCGCCCGTCTCCCCCGCCGACGGGCCGGAGTGGGACCGTCTCGCCGCCGCCATCGGCGCTGTGCATCCGCGGGCCGTCGTGACGCCGTACATCATGCTCGGCGCGAGCGACGGGCGGCACTTCACCGGCATCTGCGACGCGGTCTACCGGTTCACCCCGTTCGAGCTGAGCGCCGAGGAGCGGGGCGCGCTGCACGCGCGCGACGAGCGGATCCACGTCGCCACCTGGCAACGCGGCATCGCCGTCTACACCGCCCTCCTCCGCGCCTCCTGACCTCACCCCACCGTCGAGTCCGCAAACTTTGCACGCTCCCGCGGCGTTTCGCGTACAAAGATCGCGGACTCGACGGTGGGGCGGATGGAGGGAGGGGGTGTGCGAGGTGCACAGGTGGGCGGCGAAGTCGTGCGGGTTGCACATTCCGTCGAGGGGGACGCGGTTACTACGGTTTCGGGCAACCGTCCCCCTCCCACCCGTATGAAGGACTCCCAATGGCACGCACAGCTCATGCCGACGACTTCGCCCTCTCCCGTGTGACCCCCGACGCGCGCAAGCCGTGGTTCGGGATCGCGGTGCAGCGCTTCGGCCAGGTCTCGGCTCTCTCGCAGTTCCTGCTCGGGGCGACCCTGGGCTACTCGATGACCTTCGGGGAGGCGGCGCTCGCCCTGCTCCTCGGCTCGATCATCCTCGAGGTGATCATGTGCATCGTCGGCATCATCGGCCAGAAGGAGGGCCTCAACACGGCCCTCCTGGCGCGCTGGACCGGCTTCGGCGAGATCGGCGCCTCCCTCGTCGGCCTGGCGATCGGCATCAGCCTGATCGGCTGGTTCGGCATCCAGTCCGCCATCTCGGCCCAGTCCCTGAACGTGCTCATGCCCGGCGTCATGCCGGTGTGGGTGTGGAGCCTGCTGTTCGGCCTGGCCGTCACCGCCATCGTCGCGTACGGCTTCGTCGGGATGCAGTGGCTGGCGAACATCACCGTCCCGCTCTTCCTCATCCTCGTCGGCTGGTCGATCATCAGCGAGCTGAGCAAGCACTCCATCGGCGAGCTGATGACATCGCCGGCGCCCGGGCCGACGATGTCGGTCTGGCAGGGCACGGGCATCGTCGCGGGCGGCCTCATCGTCGGCGCGATCATCACCGCCGACATGACGCGCTTCAACCGCAGCCGGGCAGACGTCGTGAAGCAGACCGTGCTGGGCGTCACACTCGGCGAGTTCGTGATCGGCCTGGCGGGCGTCCTCCTCGCCCACGCGGCGGCCAGCGGCGACATCGTCGCGATCGTGACGTCGTCGATCGGCTTCGTCGGTCTGATCATCGTCATCACCGGAACGCTCAAGATCAACGACTGGAACCTCTACTCGTCCACGCTCGGACTGGTGAACTTCATCTCCACCGCGTTCTCGAAGAACCTGCACCGTGTGACCACCACGATCGTGCTCGGCATCGTCGGCTCGGTGCTCGCGGCCGCGGGCATCCTCGCCCAGTTCACCGGCTTCCTCACGATCCTCGGCGTCGCCTTCCCGCCGATCGCCGGCATCATGGTCGCCGAGTACTTCTTCGTGCGGCGCTGGCGCGGCGACCTCGACGAGACCCGCGCGACCGGGCGCCTCCCCCAGTACGCACCGCGGATCGTCCCCGTCACCCTCCTGGTGTGGCTGGTCTCCTCGCTGGTCGGGTACTTCGTGACCTGGGGCATCCCGGCCATCTGGTCGCTGCTGCTCTCGATCGTGCTCTACACGGTCGCCGGCAAGCTCGGCTGGGTGCGCGGCGTCGGCCGCGCGACCACGATCCAGGCGCCTGCCGGCACGCAGGACGCGGCGACGGTCCCCGCGGCCGACTCCCCGTCCGGCCCCGAGGCCATCGCCTCCAACTGAGCTCCGGCTCCCGCACCGCCCATCACCACAGAAAGCGACACAACATGCATATCGGCATCGACGTCGGCGGCACCAACACCGACGCAGTGCTCATGGACGGCCGGACCACCCTGGCCGGCGTGAAGAACTCGACGAGCCCGGATGTCACCAGCGGCATCGTGAGCGCGATCGAAGCGCTGAGGGCGGCGCGGGACTTCCGGGGCGACGACATCCAGGCGGTGATGATCGGCACGACGCACTTCATCAACGCGCTCGTCGAGGCGAAGCGCCTGGCGCCCACCGCCGCGCTTCGCCTCGGCCTGCCCGCGACCCGTGCCCTGCCTCCGCTGGTGGACTGGCCGGAGTCGCTCATCGGCGCCATCGGCGGCCGCAGCTACCTCGCGCACGGCGGCTACGAGTTCGACGGCCGTCCGATCTCGCCGATCGACGTCGCGGAGCTCAAGGGCATCGCGGCGGACATGGCGGCGAACGGGGTGCGGTCGGTGGCCATCTCCTCCGTCTTCTCGCCCGTGAACCACGACGTGGAGACGCAGGCCGCGGCGATCCTTGCCGACGAGCTGGGCGACGGCGTCGCGATCTCGCTGTCGCACGAGATCGGCCGGATCGGGCTCCTCGAACGCGAGAACGCCACCATCATCAACGCGGCACTGCGGGAGCTCGCCTCCGAGATCGTCGACGGCCTCACCTCGGCCGTCCGCGCGCAGGGCATCGACGCGCCCATCTTCCTCAGCCAGAACGACGGGACGCTGATGGACGAGGACTACGTGCGCCTCTACCCGGTCGCCACGTTCGCCTCCGGCCCCACCAACTCGATGCGCGGAGCCGCCCTGACCAGTGGTCTCTCGACCTGCGCGGTCGTCGACATCGGCGGCACCACGGCCGACATTGGCCTGCTGGTCAACGGCTTCCCGCGCGAGACCGCGAACGAGGTCAAAGTCGCCGGTGTCCGCACCAACTTCCGGATGCCGGATGTGCTCTCGATCGGCATCGGCGGCGGGTCCATCGTCGACACCGAGACGGCCGAGGTCGGTCCGGAGTCCGTCGGCTACCGGCTGACCTCCGAGGCCCTCGTCTTCGGCGGGTCCACTCTGACGGCGACGGACGTCGCCGTCGCGGCGGGCCGCGCCGTCATCGGCGACCCGGCGAAGGTCGCCCACCTCGATCCTGCATTCGTGCAGCGCGTGCTCGACCGCATCGCCGAGCGCGTCGCGGAGGCCGTCGACCGGATGCGCACCTCGCCCGACCCCATCCCCGTCGTGGCGGTGGGCGGCGGGTCCATCCTGCTGCCGGAGGAGCTGCCCATCTTCGGCGCCGTGCACCGGCCCGACAACTACGCCGTCGCGAACGCGATCGGCGCATCCATCGCACAGGTCGGGGGCGAGATCGACAAGGTGTACGCCGTCGAGCCCGGCCGCCGCGATGAGGCCATTGCCGCCGTTCGGGCGGAGGCGGTGGATAAGGCGATCGCGGCCGGCGCCTCCCCCACGTCGGTCGCGATCGTCGACTTCGACGAGGTGCCCATCCCCTACCTTCCCGGCAACGCGACGCGCATCCGGGTCAAGGCCGTCGGCGATCTGGCGATGGAGGTGCGGGTATGAGCTGGACGCTGACCGCCGACCGGATCGGCGAGCTCGCGCGCGGCGCGGCCGTGCTCGGGACCGGAGGAGGCGGCGACCCCTACATCGGGTCGCTGCTGGCCGCGCAGGCGCTCGCCGAGCACGGCCCGGTGACGGTCGTCTCGCTCGACGAGGTGCCCGACGACGCCCTGGTGCTCACGGTGGCGATGATGGGCGCCCCGACGGTCATGGTCGAGAAGCTGCCCAGCCTCGAGGAGGTGATCGCGCCCGTCCACGCGCTCGGCACCTACCTCGGCCGCCCGGTGACCCACGTGGCGTGCGCCGAGATCGGCGGAGTCAACTCCACCATCCCGGTCGCCGCTGCCGCCGCGCTCGGTCTGCCGCTGGTCGACGCGGACGGCATGGGCCGCGCCTTCCCCGAACTGCAGATGGTGCTTCCGACCCTGTACGGCGTCACGGCGTCCCCGCTCGCCTTCGGCGATGAGAAGGGCAACGTCGGCGTCCTGAACACCGCCGACAACCACTGGACCGAGCGCATCGCCCGGGTGGCGTGCGTCGAGATGGGCTGCTCGATCATGATCTCCGGCTTCCCGATGAGCGGGTCCGTGGCCCGGCAGGCACTGGTGCCGGGTTCGCTGGCGCACTGCCTCGCCATCGGCTCCGGGATCACCGCCGCGCGTGCCGCGAAGACCGACGCGGTCGCGGCGACCGTCGAGCTGCTCGGCGGGCGCGAGTTCTTCTCCGGCAAGGTGGTGGATGTGGAGCGCGGCACCACGGCCGGGTTCGCCCGGGGACGCGCCCGCATCGATGGCGCGGACTCCTCGCTCGACCTCGCCTTCCAGAACGAGCACCTGATCGCGCGGTCCGGCGACGAGGTCTTCGTGACGACGCCGGACCTGATCATCGTGCTCGACGCCGAGAGCGGAGAGCCGATCACCACCGAGGGCCTGCGGTACGGGCAGCGCGTTCGCGTGATCGCCGCACCGAGCGACCCGCGCTGGCACAGCGCCGAGGCGCTGGCCATGGTCGGCCCCGGATACTTCGGCTACGACCTGCCCTCGCACCGCTTCGACGGGACGGCCGAGCGCGTGCTCGAGGGGGTGACCGCGTGAGCTGGACGCTGACCGCGGCCGACCTCCCCGACCTGGCCCGCGGGGCGACCCTCCTCGGCACCGGCGGAGGCGGCGACCCCTACATCGGCCAGATGCTCGTCGCCCGTGTGCTGAGCGAGCGGGGCATCGGAGGCCGCGGCATCACCATCCTGGATCCGGACGACCTGGCCGACGACACGTTCGTCATCCCCACCGCCCAGATGGGCGCGCCGACCGTGATGATCGAGAAGATCCCGGCCGGCACCGAGCCGACGCTCGCCCTGCGGACGCTCGAGGCCCACCTCGGGCGCTCCGCCGACGCGACCATGCCGATCGAGTGCGGCGGGATCAACTCGATGATCCCGCTCATCGTCGCCGCCGAGACCGGTCTTCCCGTCGTGGATGCGGACGGCATGGGCCGCGCCTTCCCCGAGCTCTCGATGGAGACCTTCGCCGTCTACGGCGTGCACGGCTCCCCGCTGGCGCTGGCCGGCGAGCGCGGCGAGACGGTGATCATCGACACCGGCGACGACGACCGGCAGATGGAGTGGCTGGCGCGCGGCGTCACCATCCGGCTCGGCGGTGTCGGGCACATCGCGGAGTACGCGATGAGCGGTGCGGACGTGAAGCGCACCGCCGTCCCGCGCACCCTTTCGATGGCGCTCGCCCTCGGGCGGGCCATCCGCGTTGCGCGGGAGGAGCACCGGTCGCCGTTCGAGGCGATCGCGCACACCCTCTCGACGACCCTCTATCCGGAGGTCCGGGAGCTGTTCGCCGGCAAGGTCACGGACGTGGAACGCCGCACCACCGAGGGGTTCGCGAAGGGACGCGCGACCATCTCCGCCCTGGACGGCACAGGGTCGGGCGGCGCGGGCAGCGCGGGCGCCGCCGGCGGCACGCTCGAGATCCGCTTCCAGAACGAGAACCTCACGGCGCACCGCGACGGCGAGCTCGTCGCGATCGTCCCCGACCTGATCTGCGTCACCGACATCGAGTCGGGAGAGCCGATCACCACGGAGGGGCTGCGGTACGGGCAGCGCGTCCGGGTGCTCGGCATCTCGACCCCGGAGATGATGCGGACGCCGGCAGCGCTCGCCGCGTTCGGCCCGCGCGCCTTCGGGCTGACCGAGGACTTCGTCCCGGTCGAGTCGGCGCGGGCGCTGGTCTGACGCCGTCGCGGCCGTCGCCGCCTACGCTGGAGGACATGAGAACTCTCGGCCAGGAGAGCCTGCCGGCTCTCGCCCGGGGCTTCTCGCTGCTCGGCTCCGGGGGCGGCGGCGCCACGACGATGCTGGAGCTGATGGTGCAGGACGCCCCCATCTGGCCGATCGTGCTGCGGGAGCCGGACGCGTTCGACCCGGCCACTCCGTGCGTCGCCGTCGCGTTCGCCGGGTCGACCTACCTGCTGACCGAGCGCCTCCCGGCGGCGGACGCGTTCGGGCCGCTGCTGGCGGCCGCCGAGCGCTGGACCGGGGTGCGCGCCAGCGCGGTGTGCGGGCTCGAGGGCGCCGGGATGAACGGGCTCAGCCCGCTGCTCCTCGCCGACCGCCTCGACCTCGTCGACGCCGACCTGATGGGCCGGGCGCTCCCCCGGCTCGACCAGATCTCGCTGCTGGTGGACGCCGTCCCCGGCGTGGTCGCGGTCTGCGACACCGGAGGCGGCGTCGTCGTGATCGACACCGCCCGGCCGGCGGACGTCGAGAGTCAGGTGCGCGCCGCCATCGTCCAGGCGGGAGGCGCCGGTGCCGTGCTCGTCGCCGGCTTCACCGTCGGCGATCTCGTCGAGCACGGGGTGGTCGGCACGGCCGGGCGCGCCCTCCGTCTCGGCCTCGGCAGCGCCGACCGGACCCTCGCCCCCTCCGCCCTCGCGGAGGCCATCGACGCCCGGCTCCTCGCGACGGGACGGGTGAGCGGCGTCCAGGCCTCGGTCGAGGACCCGTACGTCAGCGCCATCCAGCTCGACGGCGACGACGGCGCCCTGCTGCGGCTCGTGGCGCGATCGGAGCTGCTGGCCGTCGTGCGCGACGGCCTGACCACCGCCGCGAGCCCGGAGATCATCGTCGCGCTCGACTCCGTCTCGGGCGACGTGCTGCAGGTCGACGAGATCACCCTCGCCCGCAACGTGATCGTGCTCGCGCTGGCGGCCCCGGCCTGGTGGACCGCCTCCCCCGACCGCGAGCGGCACATCACGCCCGCCGGTTTCGGCCTGCGCGGACTGGAGGTGCACGCGTGAGCGACGGACTCGACCTCGCGGCCCTGTTCGCGCATCCCGCGAACGGCGGACTGCGCGCCATCGCGGGGGCGCAGCCGTCCGTCGTGTGGCGTGAACTCGTCGTCGCCGCGGACGAGTCCGGGCTGCCGGACGAGGGAGACGGACGACTCGCCGTGCTCACGGTCCCGCCGCCGGCGACGCCGTGGCAGCAGGATGCGCTGGTGCGCCGCGTCCGCGACCGCGGCTACCGCGGGCTGGTGCTCCCCGAGGCGGAGGGGTTCGGTGCGGGCACCCGCTCCCTCGCGGAGCGCCTCGGGCTGGCGCTCCTCGGCGCGGCCGACCCGATGGCGCTCGCCCGCGCCGGGTGGGAGCTGCGCGAAGGACGGGACGCGCTCACTCTCGGGTACGTCCGGCGCGTCGCGCAGTCGATCGAGTACCACGCGGACAACCTCGCGGATCTGCTTCGGCACCTCTCCGCCAGCGTGGGCCATGGCGTCGCCCTGATCGACGGCGAAGGCGTGCTGCTGGAGGCGGGGGAAGCGCTGCCCGCCTCCGTCCACGCCGCGATCGACTTCGGCCCCTGGATCAGCACCGTCGAACTCCCGGAGGGGTCCGCCGCCTCCGTCCGGGTGGACAGCCCGAGCCGCGCCGGCCTCCGGCTGGCGGTCTTCGGCCGGGGCCTCGGCGCCGCGCAGCTGAGCGCCCTGGCGGTCGCAGCGGAGGTGGCCATGCCCGCGGTCGCCGCACGCATCCTCATCGACGAGGTGGCCGACGTGAACGATGCGGCGGTCGCCTCCGGCCTGCTGCGCGACTTCCTGGAGCTGCGCGACAGCCGCGACTCCGAGCTGGAGCAGCGGATGCTCGAGCGCGGCTGGCGGACGACCGGATACCATCTGGGGTTCCGTCTGGTCGGGCGCTCCCGCGTCGACACCCTCCAGCTGCTGCGCCTGGTGGCCCGGGAGCTGACGGCGCTGCCCGTCGACTCGCACGCCGCCACGAGCGGTCGCGGGGTGACGGGCTGGCTCAGCTTCGCCACTCCGCCGTCGCCGAGCCGGGTCGAGGAGAGCGTGCGGGCGCTGCTCGCGATGCACACGGCCGCCCGCCGCGTGTTCAACGTCGCGACAGGGGTCGGGACGCTGGAGGGCGGCGCTGCGGGACTCGTCGCCACGATCGACGGAGCCTCGGACGCCGCGCGCATCGCTGCCGGACGGTCGGCGACGGGCTACTTCGTGCGGATCGACGCACTCGGACTGGAGCAGCTGCTGCTGTCGTGGACCGAGAGCGACACGTTCGTCCCCGCGGCGGAATCCCTGCTCGCCCCGCTTCTCGCCCGCGGGCCGGAGCTCGTGGAGACCCTCGCCGCGTACCTGGACCACGAGTCGGGCATCGCGGCGACCGCCGAGGCGCTCGGTCTGCACCGCAACACCGTCTCCACGCGCGTCGCGCGCGCTCAGGAGCTGCTCGGTCTCGACCTCGCCGACCCCGAGACGCGCCTCGCCGTGCACCTCGCCTGCCGCGCGCTCCGCCGCTGACCCGTCCGCCTGCCCCCCACCGTCGAGTCCGCAAACTTTGCACGCCCGCACGGCGCGTCGCGTGCAAAGATCGCGGACTCGACGGCGGGGTGAGGAGGGTGGGGGGCTAGGCGGCGCCGCCGAGGTCGGGGAGGGTGATGGCGCGGCTCGACGGCGGCAGCTCGCGGAGGCGCTCCAGTGCGGGGATGAGCTCGCCGGCCCACACGCGGTAGCCCTCGGCATTGAGGTGCAGGCGGTCCTCGGTGTACGCGGGGTTCAGCTCGCCGTCCTCCAGCGCCATGGCCGGCCACAGGTCGAGCCAGCCGGCGTGCACGGTCGGGGCGAACTGCCACAGGTGCCGGTTGATGTCGCGGATCTGGTCGGCGAACTCGTGCCCTCGCGGCATCACCGATTGGGCCAGGATGCGCGTCTCCGGCAGCTCCTTGCGGAGCGTCACCAGCATGGTCTCGACGTTGCGGACGACGTGCTCCACCGAGCGGCGCCAGGCCAGGTCGTTGGTGCCGACGAGGAGGGCGATCAGCGCGGGCCGCGCGTCGATCACGTCCCCGAGCCGCGCGAGGACGTCGTCGGTGGTGTCGCCGGCCATCCCGAAGTTGCGAACCGCCTCACCGGGAAGCAGCGCATCCCAGTCGCCGCCCTGCGTCAGGCTGTCGCCGACGAGGGCCAGCTCACCGCGTTCGGGTCTCCACTCATCCGTCATACCGTGTCCCCGTTCCTCGCCCCCATCCTCCCTCACATCCGCGACAAGGGGAAGGAATGCGGGCCGGGGTCCCGCCGCGCGCGGCGCCTACAGCAGCGACTTGGTGTGCCAGACCGTCTTCGTCTCGGTGAAGAAGGCGATGCGGTCGAGCGACGGCGCGGCGGCATCGGGCCCGTTCTCGGGCGTCAGCACGCGCTTGAGGGTGTCCGCCGCGGCGATCTGCAGGTCCACCCAGTCGAGCTCGCCCGCGCCGACCAGATCGAGCGCGTTGACGTCGGCGTGCGAGGCCAGCCACGGCGCGATCTCGGCAGGCGAGCCGGTCAGGATGTTCACGACGCCGCCCGGCACATCGCTCGTCGCGAGCACCTCGCTGAGGCTGATCGCCGACAGCGGGAAGCGCTCGCTCGCGATCACCACGACCGTGTTGCCCGCGACCAGGGCCGGGGCGACCGCACTGGTGAAGCCGAGTAGGCTGGAGTCCTGCGGCGCCACGATGGCGACGACGCCGGTCGGCTCCGGCACGGAGATGTTGAAGTACGGGCCGGCGACCGGGTTGGCGTTGCCCGCGACCTGCGCGAACTTGTCCGCCCATCCCGCGTACCAGACCCAGCGGTCGATCGCCTCGTCGACCTGCGCGGTCGCGACGGACGCCGAGACGCCCTCGGACTTCTGGATCTCGTCGACGAACTGGGCACGACGCCCCTCCATCAGCTCCGCGATCCGGTACAGCACCTGGCCGCGGTTGTACGCCGTGGCGCCCGACCAGCCGGAGACGGCGGCGCGCGCAGCGACGACGGCGTCGCGGGCGTCCTTGCGGGACGCCTTGGCCGCGTTCGCCAGGAACGCCCCCTTCGACGAGACGACCTCGTAGGTGCGGCCGGACTCGCTGCGCGGGAACTTCCCGCCGATGTAGAGCTTGTAGGTCTTGGGGACGGCCAGGCGGCTCATTTGGAGGCTCCCTTGCGGGTCGGGCGAACGGCGGGGATGCGGAGGCCGGAGGCGGCGGGCAGCGAACGGCCGGGCACGAGGTACGCGCCGAGACCGTGACGGCCGCCCTCGCGGCCGTAGCCGGACTCCTTGTACCCGCCGAACGGGCTGGCGGGGTCGAAGCGGTTGAAGGTGTTGGCCCAGACGACACCGGCGCGCAGCTTGTCGGCGACGGCCAGGATGCGGCTGCCCTTCTCCGACCAGATGCCGGCCGACAGCCCGTACGGGGTGTTGTTGGCCTTCGCGATCGCCTCGGCCGGAGTGCGGAAGGTCAGCACCGACAGCACAGGGCCGAAGATCTCCTCGCGGGCGATGCGGTGGCTGGTCGACACGTTGTCGAAGATCGTCGGCGCGAACCAGAACCCGTTCTCCGGGATCTCGCACTCGGCCGTCCAGCGCTCCGCGCCCTCCGCCTCGCCGATGTCCGACAGCTCGCGGATGCGCTGCAGCTGCTCCGCGCTGTTGATCGCGCCGATGTCGGTGTTCTTGTCGAGCGGGTCGCCGAGACGCAATGTCGACAGGCGGCTCTTCAGCCGCTCGACGACCTCGTCGTGGATGCTCTCCTGCACCAGCAGGCGGCTTCCGGCACAGCAGACGTGGCCCTGGTTGAAGAAGATGCCGTTGACGATGCCCTCGACGGCCTGGTCGATGGGAGCGTCGTCGAAGACGATGTTGGCGGCCTTGCCGCCGAGCTCCAGGGTCAGCTTCTTGGAGGTGCCGGCGACGGTGCGCGCGATCTCGCGCCCGACGGCCGTGGAGCCGGTGAACGCGACCTTGTCCACATCCGGGTGGGCGACCAGGTCGCGCCCGGTCTCCCCCGCGCCGGTGACGATGTTCACGACACCGGCGGGCAGGTCGGCCTGCTGCACGATCTCGGCGAACAGCAGCGCCGTGAGCGGCGTCGTCTCGGCGGGCTTCAGCACGACCGTGTTGCCTGCGGCGAGGGCCGGGGCGATCTTCCACGCCAGCATCAGCAGCGGGAAGTTCCACGGGATCACCTGCGCGGCCACGCCCAGCGCCCGGGGCGCGGGGCCGAGCCCGGCGTGCTCGAGCTTGTCCGCCCATCCTGCGTAGTAGAAGAACCAGGCGGCGACGAGCGGCACATCCACATCGCGGCTCTCCTTGATCGGCTTGCCGTTGTCGAGGCTCTCGGCCACCGCGAGCTCGCGGGCGCGCTCCTGGACGAGCCGGGCGATGCGGAAGAGGTATTTGCCGCGGTCGCTCCCGCTCATCCGCGACCAGACGCGGTCGTAGGCGCGGCGGGCGGACGCGACGGCCGCATCCACGTCGGAGGAGTCGGCGGTGGCGATGGTCGCGAGGCGCTCCTCCGTCGCGGGAGAGATGGTCTGGAACGGCGTTCCGTGCCCGGCGACGAACTCGCCGTCGATGAACAGCCCGTACTCGTCGCGCAGGGTGAGGATCGACCGCGACTCGGGAGCCGGGGCGTATTCGAGGAAGCTCATGTCAGTTCTGCTTTCGGGTCAGTCGATCGTCACGTAGTCGGCGCCGGAGTAATGCCCGGTCGCCAGCTTCTGGCGCTGCAGGAGCACGTCGTTCAGGAGGCTGGATGCGCCGAACCGGAACAGGTGCGGCTGCAGCCACCGCTCGCCCACCGTCTCCGCCACGGTCACGAGGTACTTGATGGCGTCCTTCGACGAGCGGATGCCGCCGGCCGGCTTGACGCCGATCTCCTCGCCGGTGAGCCGGTGCCAGTCGCGCACGACCTCCAGCATCAGCAGGGTCACGGGCAGCGTCGCCGCCGGCGACACCTTGCCCGTTGACGTCTTGATGAAGTCGCCGCCCGCCAGGATGCTCAGCCAGGATGCGCGCCGCACGTTGTCGTACGTGTTCAGCTCGCCCGTCTCCAGGATCACCTTGAGGTGCGCGTACGTGCCGTCCTCGCGGCGGCAGGCCTCCTTCACGGCGACGATCTCGTCGAAGACGAGGCCGTACCGGCCGGACAGGAACGCCCCGCGGTCGATCACCATGTCGATCTCGTCCGCACCGGCGGCCACGGCGTCCGCCGTGTCGGCGAGCTTGACCTTCAGAGAGGCGCGTCCGCTCGGGAACGCGGTCGCGACGGCCGCCACGCTGACGCCGCCCTGGCCGCCCGCGCGGCGCACGGCGCCCGCGTGGGAGGCACCCAGTGCCTCCACGGCGTACGGCACCATGTCGCCGTACACGCAGACGGCCGCGGGACGCGGTGCGGTCAGGTCGGACGGGTCGGGCGTGAGCGCCTTGGCCACGAGCGAGCGCACCTTGCCGGGGGTGTCCGCGCCCTCCAGAGTGGTGAGGTCGATCAGTTCGATGACCGTGTCGAGCGCCCACTTCTTGCTGGTGGTCTTGATGGAGCGCGTGCCGAGGCCGGCCGCGCGCTGCTCCAGGCCCACCGCATCCACACCGGGGATGCCGTTGAGGTACCGCCGCAGCGATCCCTCCGTCAGGTCGCCGCCGAGCACCTCGACGGCGCGGGCCGCGGGTGCGAGGGTGCGCACGGGCGGCGTTGTCTCGATGGTCACGTGTTCCTCCAGATGGTGCAGCTCGGATGCTACGGAGCGGTCGTGCCGGGCGCCGTGCGCCCGAGCAGGTCGTTGGCGGTGGACTCGTCGGTGATGAGCGTCGTGCAGAGCCCGCTCGCGACGACGGCGTGGGCGACGCGGTGCTTGGCCTCCCCGGCGATGACGGCGATGGACGTCCGCGCCGAGCGGAGCTCGTCGAGGCTGAGCCCGAGGGTCCGCGCGTTGAGCTCCGGGTCGGCGACCTGTCCGTCGTCGGTGATGAAGCGGCCGACCACGTCGCCGACCGCGCCCTTCTCGGCCAGCGCGGCCACATCCTCCACCGAGAGGTACCCGGAGTCGACGTGCACCGAGCTGGTGTCGACGACGCCGGCGCTGAACAGGTACGCACTCGCGTCCCGCGCGAGCTCGAGGACGCTCTGCACCGAGCGGTCGGCCTCGATCGCCCGGCGGGTGGCGGCGTGTTCGAAGATCGCCGGGCTGGGCAGCAGGGTCGCTGTGCCCTGCGCCTTCCTGGCGATGACGACGGCCGTGTCGGCCGCCGCCGTGGCCTGGCGGGTCGAGGAGACACTGCCGTTGATCTGCACCGGGTTCACCCCGATGGCCCAGCCCGGGCGCAGGCGTGCGGCGACGGCGTGCAGGGTGCGGCCCCAGCTCACGCCCAGCGTTCGCGGCACGGGACGCAGCGTCGTCAGATAGTCCGCGGCGGCCTGCGCGACCCGGGCCTGGACGTCGGCGTCGGACTCCGCGGCCGGCACGACGACCGCATCCACCAGGCCGTAGAAGCCGCAGAGCTCGCGCTCGAGCGAGAACCGGCGGGCGCTGGGGTGGACGATCTCGATGCGCACGAATCCGTGCTCGCGGGCGGCGACGAGCAGACGGCCGACCTTCCAGCGCGAGACGTTGAGGGCGACGCCGATCTCGTCCTGCGTCTTGCCGGCTTCGTAATAGAGTTCCGCGGCTTTGACGGCGAGGATCTCGTCCGAATCGTTCAGGGCCACGCCTCCAGCTTAGGAAGACCCCGCGCACGTGAGCAACATGTGTGTGGTGGATGCTCAAATGAGCAGAGCGCGTTTCGTTTATCGTTGGGTCGTGCCCACAGACCCCACGCTCGCCGCCCCCGCCGCACCGACCCCCTACGTCCTGGCCGTCGACTTCGGCGGCACCAAGGTCGAAGCCGCCCTGGTGGATGCGGAGGGGCGCCTCGTCGAGGGCTCCCGGCACCGCCGTCCGACCGGGCGGAACGCCACCGTCCCGGAACTCGAGGAGTCGGTGGGCGGCGTCGTGCGCGCGGCCGCCGCATCCCTCCCTGCCGGTGCCTCGATCGTCGGCGTCGGCATCGGGAGCGCCGGACCGATCGACCGGCAGCGCGGGCTGGTCTCGCCCCTCAACGTGCCGCACTGGCGCGACTACCCGATGCGCGACTTCGTCGCGGGCGTCGCCGCCGACCTCGGCCTCGCCGTGCCCGTGACGCTCGAGATGGACGGCGTGGCGATCACCATGGCCGAGCACTGGGTGGGCGCCGCGCAGGGCGTCGACAACGTCATGGGGATGGTCATCTCCACCGGCATCGGCGGCGGACTCATCGTCGGCGGCCGCGTGATCACCGGGCCGACCGGCAACGCCGGCCACATCGGGCACGTCGAGGTCGGCGACATCAAGGGCGAGGACACCTTCGGCAACCCGTACGCGCTGGAGGCCATGGCGTCCGGGCCGCACACCGTCGCGTGGGCTCGGCAGCAGGGCTTCGAGGGGGCGACCGGGGAGGACCTGGCGGCGGCGTACGTCGCGGGCGATCTGATCGCGCGCGAGGCGATCGCCCGCACCGGCGAGGCCGTCGGGCGCGCGATCGCGTCGGCGACGGCGCTGCTCGACCTGGAGCTCGTCGCCATCGGCGGCGGGTTCTCGCACTCGACGCCGGACCTGTTCGATCACATGCGCGACGTGATCGAGCACCACTACTTCCCGTTCGTGCGCAAGGTGCGGATCGTCCCGTCCGCCCTCTCCTCCGAGGGCCCGCTCATCGGAGCAGCCGCCCTCATCCACCGCGCCGCCCTCCTCCCCTGACGCCCCACCGTCGAGTCCGCACAAATTGCACGCGACACGCGGCAGCAGCGTGCAGTCTTTGCGGACTCGACGGTGGGTGGAGTGGGGGTCAGTCTTCGAGGTAGCGGGGGCGCGCGGCGACGGCGCCGGCGGCCGCCGCGGCGAGGGCGGTCGCGGTCAGCACGACGAGGGCGAGCGTCCACGAGGCGGTGAGCTGGTGGAGCACGCCGACCGCGAGCGGTCCGAGCGCGCCCAGCGTGTAGCCGAGCCCCTGCGTGAACCCGCTCAGCGCGACGGATCCGGCATGCGTCCGGGTGCGCATGTTGATCAGCACGAGGCAGAGCGGGAACAGCAACGGCCCGAGCCCGGCCAGCGCGACCCAGAGCCACGTCGCGACGCCGGGCGCGAGGATGAGGCCGAGGTACCCCAGCACGAAGAACGCGACACCGGCGTAGATGAGCCAGGCGACGTTCCGCATCCGCGCCGCCAGCAGCGGCACGAGCAGCCCGGCGGGTATGCCCATCCCGGCATACACCGACAGCAGGGCCCCGCCCTCGAGCGGCGGGAGCCCGGCTACGTCGTGCAGGATCTCGGGCAGCCACGCGAACATCGCGTACGCGTTGAGGCTCGACACAGCGAACAGCACGGCCATCGCCCACGCCAGCGGCGAGTGCCAGACCCGGCCGGCCATCGCCGGCTGCGCCTTCTCCACCTCGACGTCGCGGTCCGGGTGCGCCGGCCTGTGCGTGATCAGGATGCGCAGCCACGGCAGGATCGCGAGCGCGCAGACCACGGCCCACATGCCGACCGAGACGTGCCACCCGGCCGCGTCGGCGACCGGAACGGCGACGAGCGGAGGCAGCAGCGTCGACACCGACATCACCGTCGCGTACAGCGAGGTGACGAGCCCGATCCGGTCGGGGAAGTACCGCTTCACCAGCGGAGGGAGCAGCACGTTGCCCACACCCATGCCCGCGAAGGTCACGGCGGACCCGATCGCCAGCACCGCGAACGACGGAGCGGCCGCGCGGATGAGATGGCCGGCCAGCATGACGCCGAGCGCCAGCAGCACGACGGCTTCGAGACTGAGCCGCCGGGTGAACGATGGCGCGATCAGCCCGAACACGGCGAAGCAGACCGGCGGCAGCATCCCGAGCAGTCCGACCCCGATGCTGGACACGGCGAAATCGGTGCGGATCTCAGCGAAGATCGGCGACAGCGCGGCGACCGCGGTGCGGAGGTTCGCGGCGACCAGCAGGATGCCGAGCAGCGCGATCGCGCGCCCGTGCCAGAGCGGCCGCCGGTCGGCGGCCGGGTTCGCACCCGTCATCAGGCGCGCTCGTCGGCGTCGGTCGCCGGGACGACGCCGAGGATGCGCCGCGCCTGCTCGACGTCGGCCGCGATCTGTGCGATGAGCGGCTCGATGCCCGTGTACGCGACCATCCCGCGGATGCGCTCGACGAACGCGACCTCGACCGTGTGGTCGTACAGGTCGAGCTCGCGGTCGAGCACGTACGCCTCCACCTGCTTGTGGGGCACGCCCGCGAAGGTCGGGTTGTTGCCGACCGAGATCGCGGCGGGGTAGCGCTCCCCCGCGTCCGTCAGCCAGCCGGCGTACACGCCGTCGGCGGGGATGAGCCCCTCCGACTCCGGCGACAGGTTCGCCGTCGGGAACCCGAGCTCGCGTCCGCGCGCAGCGCCGTGCACCACGAGTCCGCGCACGGTCGGCGCGGCGCCCAGCAGCTGCGTCGCGTGCGCGACGTCGCCGTCGGCGAGCAGCTCGCGGATCCAGGTGGAGGAGACGCGGCGGCCGTGCTCCGGCCGCACGTCGTCGATGAGCTCGACCGCGAAGCCGTACGTCTCGCCGAGCCGGCGCAGCAGGGCGACGTCGCCCGCGCCACGGGCGCCGAACCGGAAGTCGCTGCCGACCAGCACGGCCGCGGCATGCAGCCGGTCGACGAGGATGCGGTGGACGAACTCCTCGGGTTCGAGCCCGGCGAGCGCCCGGTCGAAGGCGACCATGAGCGTCGCGTCGACACCGGTGGACGCGAGCAGGTCGAGCTTCTGCGCGTTGCTGACGAGCGACGGCGGGCACTTCTCGGGCGCGAGCACTTCGAGCGGGTTGCGGTCGAAAGTGATGATGGTCGAGACCAGCCCGCGTTCGGCGGCGACGGTGCGCAGCCGGTCGATCACGGCCCGGTGGCCGGTGTGCACCCCGTCGAACTTACCGATGGTGACAGCGCTGGGGCCCCAGCCGTCCGGAACCTCGGAAACGGTGTGGAAGACCTTCACGATGCGGCCCCGGAGGCGGCGGCCGGTGCCGCATCGGCCGGGCGGTGGCGGCGCAGCCACAGCATCCCGAGCACCGGGAGGGCCAGCGGGATGAACAGGTAGCCCATCCCGTACACCGACCACACGGTGGCGTCGCGGCCGAACGGGTCGATGTCGTGGAGACCGAGGACGGCCGGCGCGAACAGGCTCAGCGTCCCGACGATGAGCACGCCCGCGAGCTCGAAGCTGATGGTGGCCCAGGCGACCCGGTACCAGAACCGTCCTGGCGCGATCAGCGCGATGGTCGCGACGATGTACACGACGGCAGCGAGACCGGAGAGCGTGAACGCGACCGGCGCCTCGTGGTAGCGGTCGATGATCTGGAAGACGCTGCGGCCGGTGGCCGCCAGCGCCAGGATGCCGTAGACGAAGACGAGCACCCGGCCCACCCCCGTCATCCGCCGCCTCGGGGAGGACGGCTCGGAGTCGGTGCGCGCGGACATGGTGTGGTGGGACATCGCCTTCGATTCTATTTGCCTGGAGAGGCCGTCAGGCGCCCTGGACGAACCAGATCTGCCCCATCCGGTACACCATGACCGCGATGGCGAGGCAGACGCCGCCGAGGATGACCGTGCTCCACCGGTTCCGCTCGATCAGGGCCCAGAAGCCGCCGGCCAGCGGCAGGATGAGCGCCGTGATCAGATAGATGTAGAACTCGGCGAGGCTGCCGGAGGGCGGGTTCCCCGCGGCGGGCGCGATGATCGCGATGACCAGCTGGACGAGGAGCAGCAGCTCCACGAGGGCGACCGCGCCCATCGACACGTCGCCCGGCAGGCGTCCGACCAGCCCGAGGACGATGCACAGGATGCCCGCTGCGCAGGCGACGATCACCTGGAGCGTGACGAACCACTCGATCATGCGGGTCCGACCGCTTCGTCCGTCGGGAAGTTCACCAGGGTCCGTGCTTCCTTTCCGCGGAACTCGATGAGTCCCACCAGTGCTCCGTTCGGGGCGACGGCCGCGACCGGCACGCCGCCTGCTCCCTCGCGGTCCGCGATGTGGATGCGGCGGCCGTGCGTCAGGTCGATCGCCTGCTGCTCGGTGAGGTCGAGGCGCTCGAACAGCCGGACGGCCGCATCCACCGCCGGGATCAGCGCGGCCTCCGCGTCGAGCGTAGCGAGGTCGTGGGCGTCGCGCACGTCGTACGCGCCGACCCGGGTGCGCCGCAGCGCGGTCAGGTGGCCGCCGACGCCGAGGCCGGCGCCGAGGTCGCGGGCGAGGGAGCGGATGTACGTGCCGGACGAGCAGACGACGCGGACGTCGAGGTCGATCGCGCCCGCGTCGCGGCGCGTGCCGATCAGCTCGAACTCGGACACAGTGACCGCACGCGGCTTCAGCTCCACCTGCTCCCCCGCGCGGACGCGGGCGTACGCGCGCTTCCCGTCGACCTTGATCGCGCTGACGGAGGACGGGATCTGCTCGATCTCGCCGGTCAGCCGGGCGATGCCCGCGGCGATCGCGTCGCCGGTCACGGCGTCCAGCGCAGCCTGCGGCGCCTGCTCGCCCAGCTCTCCCTCGGCGTCGTCGGTCGTCGACGACGCCCCGAGACGGATGGTCGCCAGGTACTCCTTGTCCGCGCCGACGATGTAGGTCAGCAGGCGCGTGGAGGAGTTGATCCCGAGGATGAGGAGCCCGGTCGCCATCGGATCCAGCGTGCCGGCGTGCCCGACCTTGCGGGTGGCCGCCGCGCGTCGCACGCGCGAGACGACGTCGTGGCTCGTCATGCCCGCCGGCTTGTCGACGAGGATGAGACCGCTGCCGGTCATGCGCCCTGCGCCTTCGCCGGAACGGAGGCGGCGCCGTTCTCGGCGGCCACCCCCAGGACCAGTTCCAGCTTGGTGCGGAACGTGCACTCCAGCAGCTCCGTCGCCGCCTCGTCCCGGCCGTACTCGTCGGGCAGCCGCAGTCCCAGGAGCGTGTTGAGCAGCATCCCCTCGGCGAGGAAGGAGCGCGTCTGCTCGGGCGTGAAGCCCGCCTCGTCGCGCAGCAGGCGGTAGATCGCCAGGAAGCCGTCGCGCGCCCTCGCGCCGATGGTCGGGTCCTGCCCCATGCTGAACGCCTGCATGAGCGACAGCAGGAGTCCGCGGTCCTCGATCAGATTCACGTAGGCGAGGCCCAGGCGACGGCCGATCTCTCCGTGCCCGCCGGCGACCGGCGTGCCATCGCTGACGACGGCGGCGGCGGGGGCCGCGGGCGAGCCCTCCGCCTTCCACTCCTCCAGCGTGCGGGTGAAGGCGACGAGCAGACGCTCCAGCGAGCGCGAGAGCACACCGACGAACAGATTCTCCTTGCCGCCGAACATGCGGACCACGTACGGCTGGCTGATTCCGGCCGCCTTCGCGATCTGGTCGGTCGTCGCGCCGAAGTAGCCGCGCTCGCCGAACACCCGGCTGGCCGCTTCAAGGATCTGCTCGCGGCGCTCGGCCGACGGGATCCTCTCGCTGATCTTGTCTGTCACGCTTGACAGGTTATCAGCCGATTACTAGTGTCAGCTCTTGTAATCATCCGATAACCACATTTCCCGACGACCATCTCTCTTGGAGGCGTGCATGTCCGCTCCCCTCACCCGCGACGCCGGCGGCACGACCGCCCGCTCCCGGCGCATCCCCATCTGGCTGGCGATCGTCGCCGCCTCGCTGCCCATGTTCATGGCGACCCTCGACAACCTGGTCGTCACCAGCGCGCTGCCGGTGATCGCGAAAGACCTCAGCGCCTCCATCGAGGAGCTGCAGTGGGTGGTCAACGCGTACACCCTCACCTTCGCGACGCTGATGCTGATGGCGGTCGGCCTGGGCGACCGGCTCGGCCGGCGCTCCGTCTTCCTCGGCGGCATCGCCGTCTTCACCCTCGCCAGTGCGGCAGCCGCGCTCTCCACCGAGCCGTGGCAGCTCATCGGCGCCCGCGCGCTGCAGGGCGCCGGCGCCGCAGCCCTCCTCCCCCTGTCGCTGACCCTGCTCGCCGGGAGTGTGAGCGAGCGCACGCGCCCCGCCGCCATCGGCATCTGGGGCGGCATCTCGGGACTCGGCGTCGCTCTCGGTCCGCTCATCGGCGGGGCCGTGGTGGAGGGATGGAACTGGCAGGCCATCTTCTGGCTCAACGTCCCGCTCGGCGTGATCGCCGTCCCGCTGGTGCTTCTCGCCCTGCCGAACAGCTTCGGCGCCCGAGTCAGGGCCGACGTCGTCGGCCTGCTGCTCGCCGCCCCCGGCGTGCTCGGAGTGGTCTGGGCGATCGTGCGCGGGAACGACGCGGGATGGGGAAGCGCCGAGGTGCTGATCCCGCTCATCGCGGGCGCCGCGCTGCTGGTGGCCTTCGTCCTCTGGGAGTCGCGCACGGCGGCGCCGCTGCTGCCCCTCCGGCTGTTCCGCGACCGCAGCTTCACGGTGGCCAACCTCGTCGGCGTGACGTTCAGCTTCGGCATCTTCGGGGCGATCTTCATCCTCATCCAGTTCCTCCAGGTCGTGCAGGGCCACACGCCGCTCGAGGCGGGCGTGATGACGATGCCGTGGACGCTCGCCCCGATGGTCGTGGCACCGCTCACCGGCCTGCTGTCGTCGCGCACCGGCACGCGCCTCCCGGTCGTGGCCGGCCTCGTCCTGCTCGCCGTCGCGATGGGCTGGATCGCCCTCACCCTGTCGGCCACGCTGCCCTACTCGGAGATGTGGCCGCCGTTCCTGCTGGCCGGGATCGGCATGGGCCTCGTCTTCGCCCCCAGCTCGACGGCGGTGCTCGCGAACATGCGGCCAGCCGACCACGCCAAGGCATCCGGGACGAACTCCACGCTCCGGGAGGTCGGAGTCGCTCTCGGCGTCGCCGTCCTGACCGCGGTGTTCACCGGCGCGGGCGGCACGCTCACCCCGACGGGCTATGTGGATGCGGCGATCCCCGCCGTCTGGGTCGGCGCCGGAGTCCTCGGCGCGGCCGCGCTGATCTCGCTGGCGCTGCCCGGCCGCCGGGCAGCGGCCCGCGCCGCCGCTGCCCCCGAGCGGGCCGCATCCGCCCTCGCCGACGCCGAACCCATCCCCGTCCTCGCCGACTGACCCCCGCCGTCGAGTCCGCGAACTTTGCACACCGCCACGGCGCGTCGCGTGCAAAATCTTCGGACTCGACGGCGGGGGATGCGCCGCGGTTAGGCTGGAGCGCGTGCGTATCGGCGTGATCGGAGCGGGAGCCATCGGCGGGACGATCGCGGCGCTCCTCGATCGCGTCGGACACCTCGTCGAGGTGACCGCCCGGGGCGAGCAGCTGGCGGCCATCCGCGACGGCGGCCTGCGGCTCGACGGAGGATGGGGCTCCCACACGGCGCAGATCGCCGCCGCCGAGACCCTCCAGACCCGCCCGGAGCTGGCGTTCGTCACCACGAAGGCCCAGGATGCGCCCGCTGCGATCCGCGCCAACGCCGCCGTCCTCGACGGCATCACCGTCGTGGTCGTGCAGAACGGCCTCGCCGGTCTCCGCGAGGCGGAGCAGCTGCTGCCGGAATCCGACTGCGTCGGCGCCCTCGCGCTGTACGCCGCGAGCTACCTCTCCCCCGGCCTCGTCTCCGTCACCACGACGGCCAACACCTACCTCGGCGCCGGAGACGGCCCGCCACCGCCGGCAGCCGTCGACGCCGCGCGCATCCTCGACGCCGCCATGCCCGCGTTCGCGATCGACAACTTCACCGGCGCGCAGTGGACCAAGCTGATGGTCAACCAGATCAACGCCCTCCCCGCGATCACCGGGCTCAGCGCGCAGCAGGTGCTCGGCGACCGGCGACTGCGGGCGGTCGTCACGGCGAGCCTGCAGGAGGCCACCCGCGTCGGCTACGCGCGCGGCGTGCGCTACGGCAGCATCCAGGGCCTCGACGACCGCATCCTCCGGGTGGTCGCGCGGGCACCGCGCTGGGCGGCGCAGGCCGTCCCCCTGCTCATGAAGCGGCGGATGGGGTCGACCCCGAACCCGGGATCGACGCTGCAGAGCATCCGCCGCGGTCAGCTCACCGAGATCGACTACCTGAACGGCGCCGTCGTCGACGAGGCCCGCACCGCCGGCATCGAGGCACCGGTCAACGCGGCGATCACCGCCCTGGTCCACGAGGTGGAGCGCACCGGCACGTTCCTCACCCCCGACCAGGTCGACGAGCGGATGCGTCCCCTGCTGGCGTGACCAGCGGGCCTCCGAGCGTGCGAACTCAGAGCGCGCGAACTCAGAGCGCGCGAACTCAGAGCGCGCGGTCGATCCGCAGCGGAAGCTCCGGCTCGGAGTCGTCGACCAGATGATCGGCGTGCGCGAGCGGCCGGCCATCGTCGAGGTACACCGTCTCCTGCAGCGCGTTCACGAGCAGGATGGAGGTGTTCCAGGCATCGCGCAGCGACGGCCGCAGCGCGAACTCCCCGTCGACGACGAGCACCGCATCCTGACCGGCCGACAGCCAGCGGGCCTCGACCGGCTGGTCCCGCTCCTCGTCGAAGGCCGCGGTCTGGAACCCGGCGCTGCCGCCCAGCCGGAACGGGTCGAGCAGCACGCGCCGCAGGGCCACATAGTCGTAGGCGTCGCGGTAGTAGCTCGCCTCGGTCTCCGGTCCGAGGCGCGTCCGGTACGACCGCGAGGTGTGGAAGTCCGCGAGCCGAGCCCGGAACGTGTCCGCTCCTGCCTCTCGGAAGACCAGGGCGAGGTCGTCCGCGAAAGGACCGCCCTGCGTGCCTCCGTCGACCCCGACGATCACCCGGCCCACCGGCGAGACCGCGCGGATGTCGCCGACCAGCGCGCGCAGGAACAGCACGCGCGGCGTCGGAGGAAGCATCATGCGACGAGCATAGGCCGTGCCACCGGTTAGCCTCGATGCATGCACGACTTCGCCCGATCGGTGGTGGACTGGTACCACGCCAACCGGCGCGACCTGCCGTGGCGGCGCGACGGTTTCACGCCCTGGGGCACCCTCGTCAGCGAGTTCATGCTGCAGCAGACGCCGGTCACGCGCGTCATCCCGCGCCTCGAGGAGTGGCTGACCCGCTGGCCGACCCCGGCCGCCCTGGCCGCCGTGCCGCCGGGAGAGGCGGTGCGCGCCTGGCAGTCGCTCGGCTACCCGCGCCGCGCCCTGTGGCTGCATGCGGCCGCTGTCGCGATCACGGAGCAGCACGACGGCGTCGTGCCGGAGGATGTGGATGCGCTGCTCGCGCTCCCCGGCATCGGCGACTACACGGCGAGGGCCGTCGCGGTCTTCGCCTACGGCAACCGTCACCCGGTCGTCGACACGAACATCCGACGCGTGATCGCGCGGGCGATCGACGGTCAGGCGGAGCCGGGACCGCCCGGAAAGCGCGATCTTGCCGCGATGGAGGCGCTGCTGCCGGAGGACCGCGCGGCGTCGGCCGCGTTCAACGCCGGAATGATGGAGCTGGGCGCGATCGTGTGCGTCGCCCGCACGCCGCGCTGCGACGCGTGCCCGGTGGCCGCGCGCTGCGCGTGGCGTCAGGCCGGGTATCCCGCGTACGACGGACCGAAGAAGGCTGTGCAGAAGCGCTACGAAGGCAGTGACCGCCAGGTGCGCGGGCGCATCCTCGCCGAACTGCGCGGCTCGCACATCCCGGTGACCGCGGCCGAGCTCGAGGCGGTGTGGCCGGATGCCGCTCAGCGCGACCGCGCGCTCGCGGGTCTCCTCGCCGACGGCCTCGCGGTCGCGGCGGAGGGCGGCTACACCCTGCCCTGAGCGGCCCGCTCGGCCGTCAGCCGTCAGCCGTCGGCCGTCAGCTCTGCGAGAAGACCAGCGGATCCCAGTCCTGGATGCGTGTCCGGTAGACCAGCCCCTCCGTGACGAACGGGTCGCCCGCGATGAAGCGCTCCGCGGCATCCCTGCTGCGGAAGATCGCCATGGAGCCCTGTGCGGCGGGATCGCCGAAGGTGCCGATCATCAGCACATCGCCGCCGGTGGCGAACTCATCGAGGTAGGCGCGATGGCGCGGGTACGTCTCGACGAGACGCTGGAAGTGCTCAGGACCCGCGTCGGGGTCGGCATCGTAGAACGAGACGGCGAACATGCCGTCAGCCTAGAGCCGACCCGGCGCGGCGGTCAGTGCTTCTCGACGCCGGGCTCGTCGGCGTCTGCCTCGTCGGTGTCTGCCTCGTCGGTGTCTGCCTCGTCGGCGTCTGCCTCGTCGTCGTCCTCGTCGTCGAAGTCGTCCTCATCGTCGTCCTCGAACTCGCGGGGCTTGACGTACGGGTCCTCGTCACCCGCGTAGTTCGCGGAGGCCGCGAGGCCGGCGACCTCGGCGTCCCGCTCCCGCGCCTCGCGGAGCAGGCTCTCGATCTGCGCGGCGTTCTCGGGGATGGCGTCGAGCTGGAACTCCAGCGTCGGCGTGAGCCGGGCCGTGATGTTCTTGCCGACCTCGCTGCGGAGCATGCCGGTGGCCGCCTTCAGCGCGGCGGCGCTGTCCTCGCGCTCCTGCTCGGTGCCGTACACCGTGTAGAACACGGTGGCGTGCTGCAGGTCGCCGGTCACCTGGACGTCCGTGATGGTCACGAAGCCGAGGCGCGGGTCGCGGAGGCCGCGATCGAGACGCTTGGCGATGATCTCCTTGATCCTGTCCGCGAGCTTCCTCGCGCGTGCCGGATCAGCCATGGGGTACTCCTCTCAGACAAGATGGCCGGTGGCGATGCCACCGGCCATCCTCTCGACTCAGACGCGAGGCTTCTCGCGAAGCTCGGTCGTCTCGATCTCGTCGCCGATCTGGATGTCGTTGTACTTCCCGAGACCGATACCGGCCTCGAAGTCCGTACGGACCTCGGTGACGTCGTCCTTGAACCGGCGCAGCGACTCGATGGCGAGGTTGTCCCCCACCACCACGCCGTCGCGGATGACCCGCGCCTTGGCGTTTCGCGTGATCGTCCCGGAGCGGACGATGACACCGGCGATGTTGCCGAACTTCGAGGAGCGGAACACCTCGCGGATCTCGGCGACACCGGACTGGACCTCTTCGAACTCGGGCTTGAGCATGCCCTTCAGCGAGTTCTCGATGTCCTCGATGGCGTTGTAGATGACCGAGTAGAAGCGCACATCCACACCCTCGCGGGCGGCACGCTCGCGCGCCTTCACGTCCGGGCGGACGTTGAAGCCGATCACGATCGCGTTGTCGATGGTCGCCAGGTCGATGTCCGACTCGGTGATCGCGCCGACGCCGCGGTGCAGGATGCGGAGGCTCACCGAGTCGTCCACCTCGATCTTCATGAGCGACTCCTCCAGCGCCTCCACGGCACCGGACACGTCGCCCTTGATGATGAGGTTGAGCGCCTCGACCTTGCCCTCTTCCAGAGCGCGGGTGAAGTCCTCGAGCGAGATGCGCTTGCGGGCCTTCGCCAGCTGCGCGTTGCGCTCCGCCGCCTCACGCTTCTCGGCGATCTGACGGGCGGTGCGGTCCTCCTCGGTGACGAGGAACACGTCGCCGGCTCGCGGGACGCTGGAGAGACCCTGCACCTGGACCGGACGCGACGGGGCGGCCTCGAAGACAGCCTCGCCGTTCTCGTCGGCCATGGCACGGACACGGCCGTAGGCGGTGCCCGCCACGATCGCGTCGCCCACCCGGAGCGTTCCGGACTGGATGAGCACGGTCGCCACGGCGCCGCGGCCCTTGTCGAGCTTCGCCTCGATGGCGACACCGCGGGCGTCCTTGTTCGGGTTAGCGCGCAGGTCGAGACCGGCGTCGGCGGTCAGCAGGACCGCGTCGAGGAGGTCCTGGATGCCGATGTCGTTGCGCGCGGACACGTCCACGAACATGACGTCGCCGCCGTACTCCTCCGCCACCAGGCCGAACTCGGTGAGCTGCTGGCGCACCTTGGCCGGGTTGGCCTCCGGCTTGTCGATCTTGTTCACAGCGACCACGATCGGCACGTTCGCCGCCTGGGCGTGGTTCAGCGCCTCGATGGTCTGCGGCATGATGCCGTCGTCCGCCGCGACCACGAGGATCGCGATGTCGGTGACCTGCGCACCACGGGCACGCATGGCGGTGAACGCCTCGTGACCCGGGGTGTCGATGAAGGTGATGGCACGCTCGATGCCCTCGTGCTCCGTCCACACCTGGTACGCACCGATGTGCTGGGTGATGCCGCCGGCCTCGCCCGCGACGACGTTCGCGTTGCGGATGGCGTCGAGGAGGCGCGTCTTACCGTGGTCGACGTGACCCATGACGGTGACGACCGGCGGCCGGATCTCGAGGTCTTCGTCGGACTCGCCGGCGAGCTCGCCGTCGAGGTCGATGTCGAAGCCCTCCAGGAGCTCCTTGTCCTCGTCCTCGGGCGAGACGACCTGGATCTTGTAGCCCAGCTCTTCGCCGAGCACCTCGAAGGTGGCCTCGTCGAGCGACTCGGTCGCGGTCGCCATCTCGCCCAGGTGGAAGAGGACGGTGACCAGCGACGCGGGGTTCGCGTCGATCTTGTCGGCGAAGTCGGAGATGGAGGCGCCGCGGCGCAGCCGGACGACGGTGTTGCCGTCGCCGCGGGGAACGGACACGCCGCCCAGCGACGGGGCCTCCCGCATCTCGAATTCCTGGCGCTTCGCGCGCTTCGACTTGCGTGCCTTGCTCTTGCCGCCACCGCGGCCGAACGCACCGGCCGTGCCGCCGCCCGGTCCACGACCACGGCCGCCGCCGCCCCCGGGGCGCGGTCCGCCGAAGCCGCCGCCGGGGCGCTGGAAGCCGCCGCCGGCGCCTGCGCCGGCACCTGCACCGGTGCCGGGGCGCTGCTGGAAGCCGGGACGACCGCCGCCGCCCTGACGCGGGCCGGGACGGTTGCCGCCACCCTGGCCGGGAGCGCCGATGCGCGGCGAGCCGGGACGCGGCGGGGTCGGACGAGGGATGTTGCCGGGCGAGGGACGCTGTCCCATGCCCTGCGACGACGAGAACGGGTTGTTGCCGGGACGCGGCGTGCGCTGACCCATCCCCTGGTTCGACGAGTACGGGTTGTTGCCCGGGCGCGGGGCGCTCGGGCGCGGGATGCCACCGCCGGCGGGGCGGGGGGCGGACGCCGGCTTGACGGCGTCCGGAGTCGCCGGGGCTCCGGCGGCCGGGGTGCTCGCGGCAGCCTTCTCCGCCGCCTTCTCGGCAGCGGCCTTCTCGGCAGCGGCCTGACGCTCGGCGACCGACATCGGCGCCTGCGGCTTGGGCCCGGCATCCGTCTCGGCCTCGGCGGCGGCAGGTGCCTGCGCCGGACGCGGCGCGGCCGGACGCGGCGCCTGGGACGGCGCCTTCGGTGCGGCAGCGGTCGCCTTCTCGGCGGTCGGCTTCGCACCCTCGGCCTCGAGGGCGGCACGCAGCTTGCGTGCTACCGGGGGCTCGATGCTGGAGGACGGTCCCTTGACGAACTCGCCCATCTCCTTGAGCTTCGCGAGCGCGACCTTGCTGTCGACGCCGAGCTCGCTCGCGACCTCATGTACGCGTGGTTTTGCAGCCACAATTCTCCTGTCTGGGCCCACCCCAGACAGGGGCAGGCGTTAATAGCGGACGGATCTCATTTCGAGACACTCATCGGTTGTCACTCATGTGAAGTCAACTTCTTCAGCCTGTTCTAATGAATTGCGACCGGATGGTCGCGGTGTCGAGCGTCCCCTCCACCCGAAGCGCCCGCCCGAAGGCCCGGCGTTTCAACGCGAGTTCGAGACACTCCTCGACCGGATGCAGCCACGCGCCCCGCCCTGGACGGGTGGCGGACGGGTCCACCACGAGTTCCGAATCCTGGGCGACGACCCTCAGAAGAGAGGACCGGGGAGCGCGAGAACGGCATCCGACGCACGTTCTGACGGGTTCCATCCTACTCCTCCCGGCGGCACGCGCCGAACGGACGGGAACCCGCACTGTGGAGAACGTCGCGGAATGCGCCGACATTCCGCACGAAGCACACGGGTTCTGACGAACTCAATCGCGGTCGAGGATCGAATCGGGCTGGATGTCGATCTTCGCGCCCGTCAGCTTCGCGGCGAGGCGGGCGTTCTGACCCTCCTTGCCGATCGCGAGCGACAGCTGGTAGTCGGGAACGAGCGCCCGGACGGCCTTCAGCGACTCGTCGATGACGAACGCGCTGGTCACCTTCGCGGGAGAGAGCGCGCTCGACACGAAGGTCGCGAGGTCGGGCGAGTAGTCGACGATGTCGATCTTCTCGTTGTTCAGCTCCGCGGTCACCGCACGGACGCGCTGACCCAGCTCGCCGATGCAGGCGCCCTTGGCGTTCACCCCCGGCTCCGTCGCGCGCACCGCCATCTTCGTGCGGTGCCCGGCCTCCCGGGCGAGCGACACGATCTCGACGACGCCGCTGGCGATCTCCGGGACCTCCAGGGCGAACAGCTTCCGGACGAGCGCCGGGTGGGTGCGCGACACCGTGATCGACGGACCCTTCGGCCCCTTGGTGACGCTGGTGACGTAGACGCGGATGCGCGAGCCGTGCGTGTACTCCTCGCCGGGCACCTGCTCCTCCGGCGGGAGGATGGCCTCCACCGTCCCGAGGTCGACGTGGATCATGCGCGGGTTCGGTCCCTGCTGGATGACGCCGGCGACGATGTCGCCCTCGCGCCCGCGGAACTCGCCGAGCACGGCGTCGTCCGCGATGTCGCGCAGCCGCTGGTTGATCACCTGCTTGGCCGCGAAGGCCGCGATGCGGCCGAAGTCGCTCGGGCTGTCCTCGGCCTCGCCGATGATGGTGCCTTCTTCGTCGCGCTCGGGCACGTAAACCGTGACATGCCCCGTCTTGCGGTCCAGGTGCACGCGGGCGGCCGGTGGCTGGTCGCTGTGACCGTGGCGGTGATCGGCCTGGTTCGTGTGCTTCAGGTAAGCGGTCAGGATGGCCTGTTCGATGATCTGCACCAGCTCATCGAACGGGATCTCCTTCTCGCGCTCCATGAGACGCAAGACGCTGAGGTCGATGTCCATGCCGGCCTCCTCTATTCAGATCTCGCCGCCGCGTGACGGCGCGGCGGACTCAGTCCTCTACGGTACCCGAGATTCCCGAACGCGTGAACGCCGGGTACCGTTCACCGCATGACCTCCCCCAGCCGAGTCGCCTCCCGCGTCGAGCGCCAGCCGGCCGTCCGGGCCCTCGCCCGGGTGGGCCTGGCGGCCATCGGCATCCTGCACATCCTGATCGGCGTCATCGCCCTCGCCGTCGCGTTCGGCGCTGGTGGCAGCGCGGACCAGTCGGGCGCGCTCCAGGCACTCGTCGCCGTCCCCGGCGGGCTCTTCGTGCTGTGGGCGGTCATCGTCGGGCTCGTGTTCCTCGCGGTCTGGCAGATCCTGCAGGCGATCACGGCGCACAAGCCCGGCCAGAAGGTGACGGAGGTCGTCAAGTGCGTCGTGTACGCCGCCCTCGCCGGCATCGCCGTCTCCATCGCGGCAGGCGGCCGCAACGACGCGTCCTCCTCCGAGAAGTCGATGAGCGCGAAGCTGCTCGCGATGCCCGGGGGCGTGTTCCTCCTGGCGGGCATCGGCATCGCCATCGTGGTCGTCGGGATCGTCTTCGCGGTGAACGGGCTGACGCATCGCTTCGAGCGCGACCTGCGCCTCCCGCCCAACCGCTGGGCGACCATCACGACGACGCTCGGCCGGGTCGGCTACGTGTCGAAGGGGGTCGCCCTGGTGATCGTCGGCGGCCTGGTCGTCTTCGGCGCCCTCACGTCCGATCCGGAGAAGGCCGGAGGACTCGACGGCAGCCTGAAGGCACTCACCGAGGTGCCGTTCGGCGTCGTGCTCCTCATCCTCATCGCCCTGGGCCTGATCGCGTACGGCGCCTTCTGGTGCGTGCGCGCGTACGCTTCGCGCCTCGCGGAGCCGTGATCCGCGGCGCGTCGACCCCTTAATCGCTCGCCGCCCCGGCGAACTGCGCGTTGTAGAGGGAGTAGTACGCGCCGCCGCGGGCCAGCAGCTCGGCGTGCGTCCCCTGCTCGACGATGCGGCCCGCCTCCATCACCAGGATGAGGTCGGCATCGCGGATGGTGGACAGCCGGTGCGCGATCACGAACGACGTCCGGTCCGCGCGCAGCGCACTCATCGCCTTCTGCACGAGCAGCTCGGTGCGGGTGTCGACGGACGAGGTCGCCTCGTCGAGGATGAGCACGCTCGGCCGCGCCAGGAACGCGCGCGCGATCGTGAGCAGCTGCTTCTCCCCCGCCGAGATGTTCGAGCCCTCGTCGTCGAGGATGGTGTCGTAGCCGTCGGGCAGCGAGTGGACGAAACGGTCGACGTACGTCGCGCGCGCCGCATCCAGCACCTCCTCCTCGGACGCGTCGGGGCGGCCGTAGAGGATGTTGTCGCGGATGGTGCCCTTGAACAGCCAGGTGTCCTGCAGCACCATGCCCATGCGGCTCCGCAGGTCGTGCCTGCTCATCGACGCGATGTCGACGCCGTCCAGGGTGATCCGCCCGCCGTCGAGCTCGTAGAAGCGCATCATCAGGTTCACGAGCGTCGTCTTGCCCGCTCCCGTCGGGCCGACGATCGCCACGGTCTGGCCGGGTTGGGCCACCAGCGACAGGTGCTCGATGAGCGGGGTGTCCTCCACGTAGCGGAACGACACGTCCTCGAACGCCAGGAGCCCCTGGGTGCCGGACGGGCTCGCCGGCGTGCGCGGGTCGGGCGACTGCTCGTCGGCGTCGAGCAGCTCGAACACGCGCTCGGCGCTCGCGACGCCCGACTGCAGCAGGTTCGCCATCGACCCGAGCTGGGTGAGCGGCTGCGTGAACTGGCGGGAGTACTGGATGAACGCGGTCACGTCGCCCAGCTGCATCGCCCCCATGGCCACCTGGAGCCCGCCGACCACCGCGATGGCGACGTACATCAGGTTCCCGACGAACATCATCGCCGGCATGATGATGCCCGAGATGAATTGCGCGCCGAAGCTCGCCCGGTACATCTCCTGGTTCTTCTCGCGGAACCGGGCCTCCACCTCGCGGTGCCGCCCGAACACCTTGACCAGCGAGTGACCGGTGAAGGCCTCCTCGATCTGGCCGTTCAGCTCGCCGGTGTGCCGCCACTGGGCGACGAACAGCTTCTGCGACCGCTTCGCGATGAGCGTCGTGATCACCAGCGTCAGCGGGATGGTGATCAACGCGATCAGGGCGAGCAGCGGCGAGATCACGAACATCAGCACGACGACGCCGACAACGGTCAGCAGCGAGGTGAGCAGCTGGCTCATCGTCTGCTGCAGCGACTGCGAGATGTTGTCGATGTCATTGGTGACCCGGCTGAGCAGCTCGCCGCGCTGCATCCCGTCGAAGTACCGCAGCGGAAGGCGGTGCAGCTTGTCCTCGACGTCCGAGCGCAGGCGGTACACGGTGCGCTGAGTGATGCCGTTGAGCACGTACGCCTGGAGGTAGCTGAACACCGACGAGAGGACGTACAGCGCGAGCACCCAGAGCAGGGTCTGGCCGACCGCGGTGAAATCGATGCCCGCTCCCGGCGTGAACGTCGTGCCGGAGAGCAGGTCGGCGTACTGGTCCTGCCCGTTCGCACGGAGGCCCGCGATGACCTGAGCCTGCGTCACCCCTTTCGGGAACTGCAGCGAGAGCGCGCCGGCGAACACCAGGTTGATCGCGTTGCCGAGGAGCTTCGGCCCCAGCACCGCGAGCGTCACCGACACCACCGCGAGCAGGGTGACCGCGGCGAGCGGCAGCCACTCGGGGCGGAGGCGCCCGAGAAGGCGCTTCGCGCTCGGGCCGAAGTTCATCGACTTCTGGACGGGCATGCCCATCCCGGCGAACGGTCCTCCCCCGCCGGGGCCGCGCCGGATCGGAGGGCCGGCCGGCCGCTCGGGGGTCGTCGTCTTGTCGCTCATCCCGGTTCTCCCTATGCCGCATCCTGAGCCGCGAGCTGCGACGAGACGATCTCGGCGTAGGTCTCGTTGCTCTCGAGGAGTTCGTCGTGCGTCCCGCGGCCGACCACGCGGCCGTCGTCGAGGACGATGATCTGGTCGGCGTCCACGATGGTGGACACCCGCTGCGCGACCACGATCATGGTCGCGTCGGTGACATCCCGGGCGAGGGCCGCCCGCAGCCGGGCGTCGGTCGCCGTGTCGAGTGCGGAGAACGAGTCGTCGAAGACGAAGATCTCCGGCTTCCGCACCAGCGCGCGGGCGATCGCGAGCCGCTGCCGCTGGCCGCCGGACACGTTGGTCCCGCCCTGCGCGATGGGCGCGTCGAGGCCCTCCGGCATCGCCTCGACGAAGTCGCGGGCCTGCGCCACCTCGAGAGCGTGCCACAGTTCGTCGTCGGTGGCGTCCGGGTTGCCGTAGCGCAGGTTCGACGCGACCGTCCCGGAGAACAGGTAGGGACGCTGCGGGACGATCCCGATGCGCGACCACAGTACCTCCGGATCGAGCTCCGCGACATCCACACCGTCGACCAGCACGATCCCGCTCGTCGCATCGAACAGACGCGGGATGAGGTTCACCAGCGTCGTCTTGCCCGCACCGGTGCTGCCGATGATGGCCGTGGTCCGGCCCGCCTCGGCGAGGAAGGTGATGTCGGTGAGCACGGGATGCTCCGCTCCGGGATACGAGAAGCCGACGTCGACGAACTCCACCGTGCCGTGCGCCTCGACCTCGGTGACCGGGTTCTCGGAGGCGCGGACGGACGGCTCCGTTCCGAGCACCTCGCCGATGCGGTCGGCGCACACCGAGGCGCGCGGCACGAGCACCGCCATCATCGTGGACATCATCACGCCCATGAGGATCTGCATGAGGTACTGCAGGAAGGCCGTCAGCGTCCCCACCTGGAGGGAGCCGTCCTGCACCCGGAACGAGCCGAACCAGATCACCGCGACACTCGACACGTTCAGCACGAGCATCACGATCGGGAACATCAGCGCGAACAGCCGGCCGGCCTTGAGCGCCGTCTCCGTCACCTCGTCGTTCGCGGTGCGGAACCGGTCGGTCTCGACGCGCTCGCGGACGAACGCCCGCACGACGCGGAGCCCGGTCAGCTGCTCCCGCAGCACGCGGTTGACCCGGTCGATCCTGTCCTGCATCCGCCGGAACAGCGGCACCATTCGGGCGATGATGATGCTCACCGCGACCAGCAGCGCCGGGACGCTCACAGCGATCAGCCAGGACAGCTCGATGTCCTGCTGCATCGCTAGCACGATTCCGCCGACCGCCAGGATGGGGGCGGACACGAGCAGCGTGCACGTCATCATCACCAGCATCTGCACCTGCTGGACGTCGTTGGTGTTGCGGGTGATCAGCGACGGCGCACCGAACGACGAGACCTCGCGCTCGGAGAACTCGCCGACGCGGCGGAAGATCGCCTCGCGCAGGTCGCGGCCGACGAGCATGGCGACCTTCGCCCCGAAGTACACCGCGGTGATGGCGCAGGCGACCTGCACCAGCGTCACCCCGAGCATCTCGGCGCCGACGGCCATGATGTACCCGGTGTCGCCCTTCGCGATGCCGTTGTCGGTGATGGCGGCGTTGAGCGTCGGCAGCCAGAGCGAGAGCAGCGACTGCGCCAGCTGGAAGACGATCACCCCGATCAGGAGCGGCCAGTGCGGCCGGAGGAACCGGCCGAGCAGTCTCAGGAGCATGATGCCTCCGTGTCGGATGACGGGATGAGGACGTGGGGCGAGGTCCCGGCGACGCCGACCAGCGTCATCCGGGCGAGGTCGTCGATGCTGAACTCGACGCCCTCGTTGAGCGCGGGGAACGCGGAGGAGAAGCTCATCAGCCGCAGCAGGTGCGCGACGCGCTCCGGCGGCCAGTTCAGCTCGGCCGCCTCCGGCTCCAGGATCCGGGCGATGATCTGGGCGAACTCGCCGCGCTCCTCCGGGACGGGCGGCCGCTGCTGGCCGAGGACTGGAATGATCCGCATGACGCTCTGGAATCGCTCTCGCAGCAGGTACAGGATCGCGCGCATCTTGTTCTCCAGCGGGAGCGATGGGTCGATCCTGCGGAGCGCCTCACGCAGCGGCTCCGGGTCGAGGTACTTCTCGATCGCCGCCGTGATGAGCGTCTCCTTGTCGCCGAAGGCGCGGAAGATCGTGCCCTCGGCGATACCGGCCGCGTCGGCGATCTGGCGCGAGGTCATCCCGCGCCCGTGCTCGAGCAGCAGAGGGATGACCGCCTCGATGATCATCGCCTTGCGATCCTCCGCGGCCATCGGCTGCGCGCGGGAGCGCGGCGGGTCGTCGGTCGCAGCGTCGTTCGTCACGCGGCGACTCTACTCGGAGTGAGTGCTCACTCACAAGAGTTCGAGAGCACGCATCTCAGGCGGCGGGCGCGAAGATCTCCCCGATCTCGGCGACCTCGGCGGCGGTGGGCTTCCAGGCGGTCGCCGCCTCGGCGTTGGCGACGATCTGCTCCGGCTTCGTCGCGCCCGCGATGACGCTCGACAGGCCCGGCTGGGCGAGCAGCCACGCGAAGGTCGCGGCGAGCATGGTCACTCCGCGCTCGTCGCAGAACGCCTGGTAGCGCTCGATCCTGTCCCACGGGGCCTCGTCGAGCAGGTGGCGGCGGAGGTGCATGATCCGGCTGTCGGCCGGGCCGCCCTCCCGGGTGAACTTGCCGGTGAACAGGCCGTTGTAGAGCGGGAAGAACGGCAGGAAGCCGAGGCCGTAGCGGTTCACGGCCGGCAGCACCTCGCGCTCGACGTCGCGCGCGAGGAGGCTGTACTCGTTCTGGGCGGAGATGAACTTCGGATGCCCGTGCAGACGCGCGGTGAACTCCGCCTCTGCGATCTGCCACCCCGCCAGATTGGAGTGGCCGATGTAGCGGATCTTGCCCTCGGCGATCAGGTCGTCCAGGGTCGCCAGGGTCTCCTCGATGGGTGTCACGCCGTCCGGGCGGTGCAGCTGGTAGAGGTCGATCCAGTCGGTGCGCAGCCGGCGGAGCGAGCTCTCGACGGCGAGACGGATGTAGCGGCGGGAGGCGCGCGCATCCCAGTCCGGTCCGTTCAGGCCGGCCATGTCCATCCCGAACTTCGTGGCGAGGACGATGCGGTCGCGCTTGCCCTCCAGCGCCTTGCCCATGAGCGTCTCGGAGAGGCCGCGCTCGGAGCCGTAGATGTCGGCGGTGTCGAACAGCGTCACGCCGGCGTCGATCGCGGCGCCGATCACCGCATCGGTGCCCTCCTGCGTCTCGGTGAGCGTGTCCTTCCGGCCGAAGTTGTTGCAGCCGAGGCCGATGGTGGAGACGACGAGGCCGGAGCGGCCGAGGGTGCGGTATTCGATGTTCGCCATGCGTCGAGTCTAGGCAGGGCTCCGGCCCGCGTCGGACACCACGGAATCGTCCACAGATCCGGGCCAGCGGCAGTTATCCCCCGATGTCCGATTCCCGCGAGTGCGCGTCGGTGGCGCGCCCTAGAGTCGTCACATGAGCAGTTCCTTCGCCTATCTCCTCCGCACCACGAGCCCCATCGGGCGGCTCGAACTGACCAGTGACGGCACCGCCGTCACCTCTCTCTCCATCGAGCGATCGGGTCACCTCCCTCTCGAAGACCACCCCGAACGCAGCACGCCCGTGCTCGACGACGCGGCCGCCCAGCTGGAGGAGTACTTCTCCGGCTCGCGGCGGGCGTTCGACGTGCCCGTGCGTCTGACGGGCACGCCGTTCCGCCAGGCGGTATGGCAGCGGCTCGCGTCACTGGAGTTCGGCACGTTCGTCTCGTACGGCGAGCTGGGCGCCTCCCTCGGCCACGCGGGCTACGGCCGGGCGATCGGCGGGGCCGTCGGGGCCAACCCGGTGCCGATCATCGTGGGCTGCCACCGCGTGCTCTCCTCCAGCGGCCGCGTCACCGGCTACAGCGGGGGCGACGGCATCCCCACCAAGCTGTGGCTTCTCGAGCACGAGGGGATCCTGCTGGCCGCATGAGCGACGCGACGACGACACCGACACCCCTCCGCTCCGCGCTCGTCATCGGCGAGGACGGCGTTGCGCGATGCTCCTGGTCGGCGAGCGATCCCGAGTACCGCCGCTACCACGACGACGAGTGGGGGCGCCCGCAGCACGACCCGCGCGCGCTCTACGAGAAGATGTGCCTCGAAGGGTTCCAGGCGGGCCTGTCGTGGATCACGATCCTGCGGCGCCGTCCGGCCTTCCGGGAGGACTTCCTCGGCTTCGTCCCCGAGAAGGTCGCCGCTATGACCGAGACCGACGTTCAGCGTCTGCTGCAGGACGAGCGCATCATTCGGCATCGCGGCAAGATCGAGGCGACCATCTCGAACGCGCGCGCCGTGCTGCAGCTCGATGTACCGCTCGAGGAGCTCATGTGGAACTTCGCCCCGGAGCCGCGCGCCGGTCACCGGCCGCGGGAGTGGGGCGAGATCCCCGCGGTCACGTCCGAGTCGACGGCGCTCAGCAAAGAACTGCGCCGCCGAGGATTCCGCTTCGTCGGGCCGACCACCATGTACGCACTCATGCAGGCGACGGGCATGGTCGACGACCACTTCGAGGGCTGCTTCCGCGCCGGTTGACGGTCGCTGCGGGAGGACGAGAGAGGACCGAGAGAGTCGGGCCGACGGCGGATACGGACTCCGACGCCGGATTCTCGCTGGTGAGGGCGTACCGCTCGTGCCCGACCGCAGGCGGAATCTTGGTGCCTCACACTCCGGCGCAGGAAACGACGCATGGGGATGATGCGCCGGCCACCACACGACGGCCCGACTTGGTGAGGCGGATGACGCGCAACCAGTACGCGCACACGCCTCGGATCAGTGATCCTCTCTCTTGTGGTGAGCTTATCTCACTTTTCACTCCTGCACCACTGGGAGTTGCCCGGGAGCGGCGCGCCACACCCGCAGCAGCGCCTCAGACCCGCAGCGTCGCTTCAGACCCGCAGCGTCGCCATGAGGTTGCCGGGCGCGCCGCGCACCTCCGGCACGACGAGCTCCAAGTCGCGAGATGCTCCCGCCGCCGGCCGGAGCTCGTACCCCTCGGCCTCCGCCCAGTCCAGCAGTGCCGCGGTGGTCGGGAAGCCCGCCCCCGCCTCGATGAGCGCCCTGGTGAGCAGGCCCTTCGCCTGCTTGTTGAAGTGATTCAACGCGCGGACATGGCCCGACTCGTCGCGGGCCAGGACGCGCACGTAGTGTGCGCCGTCGCGCTTCGGCAACGGCGCCAGCGCCGCATACCCTTCGGAGCGGAGATCGAGCAGCAGGTCGTCCCTCGCGGCCAGCGCCGCAGCGCCGGCCTGCGCCCAGCGCTTCTTGAGCGACGCCGCGCCGCGGTGCACCGAGAGTCGCGAATCGAACGACAGCCGGTACGCGGGCACCGGGTCGCCCGCGCCCACCAGACCGAGCAGCGCCGACTGCACAGCGACCGACTCGGCGGCCACCTCCCAGTCCGCCGAAGAGAGCGAGCCCGCATCCAGGGCGTCGTACAGCACACCGGTGTACCGCTCGAGCGCCCGCATGGTCGGGGCCGTCGGGATGCCGCGGTTGCGCTCCACCTCGCCGGCCTGCTTCGGCCCGAGCTTGAGCGCGCGGATGGCAGCATCGTGATCCGCCGCCAGCTCGACGACCGCATCCACGACCTCGCGGCGGACCGCGTTCAGCGAGGGGAAGCGCAGGCGCTCCACGGCGAGCGGAGACCCCGCTCCCCCGTCCCTCTTGGTCTCGGAGGGCGGGAGCAGGATGAGCACGCTAGCCCTCCACGAAGGCGAGGGCCGTGTTCACGTTCTCGCCGAGCGGCGCTGCCGTGTCGAGCGTCACGCGAGGCAGGGTGCCGCAGGCACCGCGCCACTCGTCGTACTCGTCGGTGCTCTGCTCGACGGCGTACGCGGCGACGAGCCCGCTGCGCTTGCCGAGGCGCTCCTCGTGGAGGTCGGGGTCGGAGCACACCGTCTCGATCACACGGAGCTTCACGTCGCACCGCTCCGCCAGGTCGCGCCACTGCAGGCGCGCCGGCTCCACGGCGTTCACGGCGTCGACGACGACCGAGTGGCCGGAGAGCAGCACCTGCTCGGCCATCGTCTCGGCCACCAGATAGGCCGCGAGCCCGGTCGGCTGGTCGGAATCGATCCCCGCACGGATGATCGACGCCTCGATCGGGTCCACCGAGATCACCGTCGCGCCCATGCGCCCGGCCAGGATCTCCGCGATGGTGGACTTCCCGGAACCGGGAAGCCCCGCCATCGCCACCAGCATCGGGACGCGGACGTCTCCGAACTGGCGCTCCAGCGGGGCTCCCTGCTGCCCGGACATGTCAGACCAGCTCAGCCTGACGGGCCACGATGGTGACCGTGTTGTTCTCGACGGAGAGGAAGCCGTCATCGGCGTTCGCCGTGATCGACTCGCCCCCGTTCAGGGTCACACGCACCTCGCCCTGCGCGAGGATGGCCAGCAGCGGCTCGTGGCCGGGCAGGATACCGATCTGCCCTTCCACAGTGCGCGCCACGACCATGCTCGCCTCACCCGACCACACTTCGTGGTCGGCGGCGACGACGCTGACGTTGAGGACAGCCATTGTTAGCCGTTCTCCTTCTGGATCTGCGCCCACTTCTCTTCGACGTCGGAGATCGGTCCGACGTTGAAGAAGGCCTGCTCGGCCACGTGGTCGAACTCGCCCTTGGCGATCGCGTCGAACGACTCGATGGTGTCCTTCAGCGGAACCGTGGAACCCTCGACACCGGTGAACTTCTTCGCCATGTAGGTGTTCTGCGAGAGGAACTGCTGGATCCGGCGCGCACGCGACACCGTGATCTTGTCCTCCTCCGACAGCTCGTCGACACCGAGGATCGCGATGATCTCCTGCAGCTCCTTGTTCTTCTGGAGGATCTGCTTTACCGTCGTGGCCACGCGGTAGTGGTCCTCACCCAGGTACCGGGGGTCGAGGATGCGCGAGGTCGAGGTCAGCGGGTCGACCGCCGGGTACAGACCCTTCGACGCGATCTCACGGGAGAGCTCGGTCGTGGCGTCGAGGTGGGCGAACGTGGTCGCAGGCGCCGGGTCGGTGTAGTCGTCGGCCGGAACGTAGATCGCCTGCAGCGAGGTGATCGAGTGGCCGCGGGTCGAGGTGATGCGCTCCTGGAGCTGACCCATCTCGTCGGCGAGGTTCGGCTGGTAGCCCACCGCGGACGGCATGCGGCCGAGCAGGGTGGACACCTCGGAACCGGCCTGCGTGAACCGGAAGATGTTGTCGATGAAGAGCAGCACGTCCTGGTTCTGCACGTCGCGGAAGTACTCCGCCATCGTCAGGGCGGACAGGGCGACGCGCAGACGCGTCCCCGGCGGCTCGTCCATCTGGCCGAAGACGAGCGCGGTCTTGTCGAAGACGCCCGCCTCCTCCATCTCGTGGATGAGGTCGTTGCCCTCACGGGTGCGCTCGCCGACACCGGCGAACACCGACACACCACCGTGATCCTGCGCCACACGCTGGATCATCTCCTGGATGAGGACGGTCTTGCCGACACCGGCGCCGCCGAACAGGCCGATCTTTCCACCCTGCACGTACGGGGTGAGCAGGTCGATGACCTTGATGCCGGTCTCGAACAGCTGGGTCTTGGACTCGAGCTGGTCGAACGCCGGCGGGTTGCGGTGGATGGGCCAGCGCTCGGTGATCTCGACCTTCTCGCCCGGCTCAAGGTTCAGGATGTCACCGGTGACGTTGAACACCTTGCCCTTGGTGACGTCGCCCACGGGCACGCTGATCGGGGCACCGGTGTCGCGCACCTCGCCGCCGCGGACCAGGCCGTCGGTCGGCTTCAGCGCGATCGCGCGCACCAGGTCGTCGCCGAGGTGCTGAGCGACCTCGAGCGTGATCTCGGTCGACTGCTCGCCGATCGTGATCGTGGTCTTCAGGGCGTTGTAGATGCCCGGGATCGCATCGTGCGGGAACTCGATGTCGACGACCGGACCGGTCACGCGGGCAATTCGTCCCACACCGGCCGGCTGCGCGGTCGAAGCCTGGGCTTCGGCGGTAGCGGTAGTCATGATTGTTATCTCTCTCGTTGGACGATCAGTGGGACGAGCTCAGCGCATCCGCGCCGCCGACGATCTCGGAGATCTGCTGGGTGATCTCCGCCTGACGGGCGTTGTTGGCCAGACGCGTGTAGTCGGTGATGAGCTTGTCGGCGTTGTCGCTCGCAGCCTTCATGGCCTTCTGCGTCGCGGCGTGCTTGGAGGCGGCCGACTGCAGCATCGCGTTGAAGATGCGGCTCTCGATGTAGACGGGGAGCAGCGAGTCGAGCACCGTCCCCACATCCGGCTCGAACTCGTAGAGGGGAAGGACCTGCGTGCGGTCCGGCTCCTCCACGCCCTCGACGACCTCCAGGGGAAGCAGGCGGACGACCTGCGGCTCCTGGGTCAGCATGCTGATGAAGCGGTTGTAGATGATGTGGATCTCGTCCACACCGCCGTCGGACGCATCGCGCAGGAAGGACTCCAGGATCGCGTCGGCGATCTCCTTGGCCTGCTCGAACTCCGGGGCATCCGTGTTGCCTGTCCACACCCGCTCGAACGCACGGCGGCGGAAGCTGAAGTAGCCCTGCGCCTTGCGGCCGACGAGGAAGTACACGACCTCCTTGCCCTGGCTGCGCAGCAGCTCCGCGAGCTTCTCGGACTCCTTGAGCACGTTCGAGTTGAACGCGCCGGCGAGGCCGCGATCGGAGGAGAAGATGACGATCGCGGCGCGCTCGATCTTCTCCGGCTCGGTGGTCAGGACGTGGTCGACGTTCGAGTACGTCGCCACCGCCGACACCGCGCGCGTGATGGCGCGGGCGTACGGCGAGCTCGCGGCGACCCGCGCCTGCGCCTTCTGGATGCGGGAGGCGGAGATCAGCTCCATCGCACGGGTGATCTTCTTGGTCGTCTGGGCAGATCTGATCTTCTGCCGGTAGACCCGAAGCTGTGCTCCCATGTCTCTCCTAGTATCTAGTCTCTCGTGGACTCAGCGCTCAGCGCCGGGCCTTGACGATGCGCTCCTGGTCGACCTCGTCCTCGTCGATGGCCTGGAACTCCTCGCGTCCGACCGAGGCGAGCGGCTTGCCCTCGCCGGTCTGGAACTCGAGCTTGAACTTGTCCACCTCGGAGTCGAGCTTCGCGACCGTGTCGTCGTCGAGGACGTTGGTGTCGCGCAGCGTGTCGAGGATGTCGGTGTTCCGGCGCAGGTGGTCGAGCAGCTCGGCCTCGAAGCGCAGGACGTCCTCGACGGCGACCTCGTCCAGCTTGCCGTTGGTGCCGGCCCAGATCGAGACGACCTGCTCCTCCACCGGGAACGGCGAGTACTGCGGCTGCTTGAGCAGCTCGGTGAGGCGGGCGCCGCGCGCCAGCTGACGGCGGCTCGCCGCGTCGAGGTCGGACGCGAACATCGCGAACGCCTCGAGCGAGCGGTACTGCGCCAGCTCGAGCTTGAGCGTGCCGGAGACCTTCTTGATGGACTTCACCTGCGCGTCGCCGCCGACTCGCGAGACCGAGATGCCGACATCGACCGCCGGGCGCTGGTTGGCGTTGAAGAGGTCGGACTGCAGGAAGATCTGGCCGTCGGTGATCGAGATCACGTTGGTCGGGATGTACGCGGAGACGTCGTTCGCCTTCGTCTCGATGATCGGCAGACCGGTCATCGAGCCGGCGCCCAGCTCGTCGGAGAGCTTCGCGCAGCGCTCCAGCAGGCGGGAGTGCAGGTAGAAGACGTCACCCGGGTAGGCCTCGCGTCCCGGCGGACGACGGAGGAGGAGCGACACGGCGCGGTACGCCTCGGCCTGCTTGGACAGGTCGTCGAAGACGATGAGGACGTGCTTGCCGCCGTACATCCAGTGCTGGCCGATGGCCGAGCCGGTGTAGGGGGCGAGGTACTTGAAGCCGGCCGGGTCGGAGGCGGGGGCCGCGACGATGGTGGTGTACTCCATCGCGCCGGCGTCCTCGAGCGCGCCCTTCACCGAGGCGATGGTCGAGCCCTTCTGGCCGATGGCGACGTAGATGCAGCGGACCTGCTTGTTGACGTCGCCGGACTCCCAGTTGGCCTTCTGGTTGATGATCGTGTCGATCGCGATGGCCGTCTTGCCGGTCTGGCGGTCGCCGATGATCAGCTGGCGCTGACCGCGGCCGACCGGGATCATCGCGTCGATGGCCTTGATGCCGGTCTGCAGCGGCTCGTGCACCGACTTGCGCTGCATGACGCCGGGCGCCTGGAGCTCGAGCTCGCGGCGGCCCTCGCTGGCGATCTCGCCGAGGCCGTCGATCGGGTTGCCGAGCGGGTCGACCACGCGGCCGAGGTAGCCGTCGCCGACCGGGACGGAGAGGACCTCGCCGGTGCGGGTCACCTCCATGCCCTCGACGATGTGGTCGAACTCGCCGAGCACGACCACGCCGACCTCGTTCTCGTCGAGGTTCTGGGCGAGGCCCAGGGTGCCGTCGGCGAAGCGGATGAGCTCGTTGGCCATCACGCTCGGGAGGCCCTCGACGTGCGCGATGCCGTCGGAGGCGTCGATCACGTGGCCGATCTCGGTGGCCTGTGCGGACGCCGGCTCGTATGTGGTGACGAAGTCCTTGAGCGCGTCGCGGATGTCGTCGGGGCTGATCTGTGTGTCTGCCATTGTGATTCCTATCTTGAGGCGGTCAGCCCGCCAGCTGAAGCCGGAGTTCGGCCAGACGCGACGCGATGCTTCCATCGATGACGTCGTCACCGATCTGCACGCGCAATCCGCCGATGATCGAGGGGTCGACGACCTGGTTGATCCTGAGGTCGCCGTAGGAGGCGCTGAGAACCGTGCGCAGGCGCTCGGCCTGGGCCGCGGGGAGCGGGGACGCGGCGTAGACCGTCGCGATCGTCTGGCCCGACTGCGCGGCCACCATGCGCGCGGCCGCCCGGAGCGACTCGCGGACGCTGCGGCCGCGAGGCTGCGCGACGAGCTGGCGCACGATGGCGATGGTCTCCTTCGACGCCTTCCCGTCGAGCAGCCGCTCGACGAGTGCGACCTTGGAGTCGGGCGATGCGAGCTTGCTGCGCAGCGCGAGCTCGAGGCGCGCGTCGGAGGTCACGGCGCCTCCGAAGGTCAGCAGCTCGGCGACGATGTCGACGTTCCGCGGTGCAGAGCCTGCAATGGCACGGATCCCGAGCTCCTCGATCGCACCAAGCAGGTCGTCGTGAGACGACCAGCGCTGGGCGGCGATGACGGTGAGCAGTCCGACGGCCGGAGCCGAGAGCGAGCGGAAGACGCGCTTCACGAGCGCCGTCTTGCCCTCGGCCGAGACCGTGGGGTCGCCGAGGACGGCTCGGAGCTGGGCCGAGTCCGCGACGACTCGCCCTGCACTGAACAGGTCCTCGGCCGTCGCCAGATCGGCCGTGGACCCGAGGTCGGCGAGAGCCGAGACGGATCGGGCCAACGCTTCTCTGGTGGCGCTTCCCATCAGTTGCCCGATCCTGCCTTCTGGTCGGCCTGAGCCTTCTCGTCGGCCTCGAGGTCCGCCAGGAAGCGGTCAACGATCGCCTGTGCACGCTTGTCCTCGTCGAGGGCCTCGCGCACGACGGTCGACGCCAGGTCGATCGCCAGCGAACCGACCTCGCTGCGCAGCTGGACGAGCGCCGTCTGACGCTCCGCCTCGAGCTGCGCCTGCGCCTGGGCGGTCACACGCGCGGCCTCCGTCGCGGCGGCCTCGCGGGCCTCCGCGACGATCTTCTGGCCGTCGACGCGGGCGGTCTCGCGGATCTTGCCCGCCTCCGCACGCGCCTCGGCGAGCTGGGCGGTGTACTCCTCCAGCAGGGCCTCGGCCTTGCGCTGCGCCTCGTCGGCCTTCTCGATGTTGCCCTCGATCGCCTCTGCGCGCTCATCCAGCAGCTTCTTCATGCGCGGAAGCACGAGCTTCCAGAAGAAGAACAGGATGATCAGGAAGCAGAGAAGCGCGCCGATGATGTCCGGCCACTCCGGGATCAGCGGGTTGTGCGACCCCTCTGAGGCTGCGATCACCACACTCTTGAGCATGGTTCCTCCTTACTGAGGGAAAAGAGGATTACTGGAAGATGAAGTAGGTAGCGATACCGATGAACGCGAGCGCCTCGGTGAACGCGATACCGATGTACATCAGGACCTGGAGACGGCCGGCCAGCTCGGGCTGACGGGCGACGCCCTCGATGGTCTTGCCGACGACGATGCCCACGCCGATGGCCGGGCCGATGGCGGCGAGGCCGTAACCGACGGTGGCGATGTTGCCGTTGATTGCAGCGATGTCCACGTTGTGTTTCCTTCCGTGATGGCGATCCGTGCGGGTGCGCGGATCGTTCTTAGTGTTCCTCGGCGACTGCCAGCTGGATGTAGACAGCGGTGAGCAGTGCGAAGACGTAGGCCTGCAGGACTGCGACCAGGATCTCGAAGACGGTGAAAGCGAAGCCGAAGGCGAAGGTGCCGACGCCGAACAGCGACCACCAGCCGCCCGCGGTGAAGAAGAAGAACTCCGTCGCGAGGAAGAACAGGACGAGCAGGAGGTGCCCGACGACCATGTTCATGAGGAGTCGCAGCGTCAGCGTGATCGGACGCAGGATGAAGGTCGAGACGAACTCGATCGGCGTCACGATGATGTAGAGGAACCACGGGACGCCGGGCGGGAAGAGCGCGTTCTTGAAGAAGTTCTTCGGGCTCTTCTTGACGCCCGCGTAGATGAAGGCGATGTACGCGACGATCGCAAGGAGCAGCGGGACGGCGATGACCGAGGTGCCCGCGATGTTGAGGAACGGGATGATTCCGGTGATGTTGAAGAACAGCACCATGAAGAAGATGGTGGTCAGCAGCGGGAGGAACCGGCGGCCGTCCTTCTTGCCGAGCAGGTCTTCCGCGATGTTGACGCGCACGAAGTCGAGACCCATCTCGACGACCGACTGGAAGCGGCCGGGGATCAGGCGCATCCGGCGCGTGCCGAGCCAGAAGATGAGGATCAGCGCGAGCGTCGCGAGGACGCGGACGACGAAGATGCGGTTGAACTCGAGGTCACCGATCGTGAACAGGGTCGGGGGGAAGAACTCGTTGATCGAGGGACCCTGGAAGCTTCCATCATCGGAGCTTGCGGCCTGGACCAGCAGGTTCACAGCGTTAGCTAACAGCGCTATCTCCTGTTTCGGGGCGTCGAGCTGGGAGCTCTCGCGACGACGAACGGTGGGACACCCTGCACTTCTCGCGACCTCAGGGTTTCTCGGGCGCGAACGGGGTGGGGATCGCTGATAACTCTACAAGAGTTTTCAGCCCATAACGAATTGGATACGGGTCAGCGCTTCTCCCCCGGCAGCGTCACGTCGCTGACGTAGGGCACGCGGGAGCGGAAGACCACGATCATGTCAACGACGAGCGATCCGATCACGCCGGCGATGAGGCTGAGGAACAGCACGACCGGGTTGATCCAGGGCTGGTCGCGCAGCAGGATCGCGAGCACGAGGAACAGCACGAACTTGAGGATCCAGCCGCCGAGGACGATGCCGAAGAACAGCCCGACGAAGAGATCGGTGCCGATGAAGCGGTTGGCGATCAGGATGCTCAGCGCGGTGATCGAGAGGAACACGGCCGCCATGGCCGTTCCGATCAGGGCGCTGGTGACGCCGACCCAGCCCGCGAAGAGACCGCCGAGCAGCATCCCGGCGACCGCGATCACCGCGGCCAGGATCAGGCCGTACTTGAGCACGTCCCGCAACACGGGCGTCGAGGTCGGCTGGGCGGGCGGCTGGGCCGGCCGCGGGGCGGTGGCCCCGTCCTGCTGGTCGGTCATCGGGTCTCCTCGGTCAGGGGGGTCGGGGATGCGGAGGCGCCTTCGCTCGCCGCATCGAGCTGGTCGAAGCGGGCCGTCTCCGCGGCTTCGCGGCTGCCGGCGGGGGCGAGCTCGGCGACCGCCTCGTTCGCCTTCCTGCGGCTCAACGGAGCGAGCGTGAAGGCCGTGCAGACGACGAGCCCGATCGCGACGAAGACGATCGCCATCCAATACGGGTCGAAGAAGAACAGCAGGCAGCCGATCGACAGCACGGCCGTCCACGCGTAGAAGATGAGGACAGCGTGCAGGTGGGTGTGACCCATGTCGAGCAGGCGATGGTGCAGGTGCTTGCGGTCGGCGCTGAACGGAGACTTGCCGGCCCGCAGGCGCCGGATGACGGCGAGCCCGAAGTCGAGCAGCGGGATGATGAGCACCGCGAACGGCAGGATGATCGGGATGAACGCCGGGACGAGCGACGAGCGGCCGAGCGTCTGCAGGTCCTGCGGGTTGATGGTCCCCGTCACCGAAATCGCCGACGTCGCCATCAGCAGGCCGATCAGCAGGGCGCCCGCATCCCCCATGAACATCTTCGCCGGATGCCAGTTGAGCGGCAGGAACCCGGCGCACGCTCCCACCAGGATGGCGGCGATGACGCCGGCCAGGCTGAAGTAGTTCTGCGGGCTGATCTCGCGCTGCAGGAGGTACGTGTAGACGAGGAACGTGCCGTTCGCGATGAGCGCGACCCCCGCGACCAGGCCGTCCAGGCCGTCGATGAAGTTGATCGCGTTCATCACCAGCACGATGGCGAAGAGGGTGATGATGATCGACATCACCGGCGAGCCCACCGTGAGGCCGCCGATCGGCAGCGAGTAGATCTGCACGCCGAGCCAGGCGACGAGGCCCGCGGCCACGAATTGCCCGGCCAGCTTCGTCATCCAGTCGAGGTCCCAGATGTCGTCGACGACGCCGAGCACGACGATGAGCAGGGATGCGCCCAGGATCGCGAGGATCGGGCCCTGATCGGAGAAGATCAGCGTCAGGACGCCGAACTGGCTCGACAGCAGCCACGAGACGCCGAACGCCACCAGGATGCCGAGGAACATCGCCACACCGCCGAGGCGGGGCGTCGGCCGGGTGTGCACGTCGCGTGCCCGGATCTTCGGGTACAGGCGGTACCGCATCGCCAGTTTGTAGACGACGAACGACATCCCGAACGTGATGACGGCCGAGATCAGAGCGAGGGCGAGGAGGAGGGTCACGGGGCGGCGTCCGCAGCGGCCGCCGGCTCGTCCAGCACGTCGCCGACGACCTCGCGCAGCTGCTCGGCCGAGATGACGCCGTGACGCAGGATGCGCAGACCCCCGACGCCGGCAGCCAGGGCCGTCGCGTCCACGATCGTCGACGAGGAGTCCTTGCCCTCGACGCGCTCGTAGGCGGAGCCGGCCTCTCCCCCGTCGAGGTAGACGGAGATCGCGTCGCCCAGCATGGCTTCGGCCTCGGCGGCGGTGCGCGCGGCCGGGCGGCCGGTCAGATTCGCGGACGACACGGCGAGCGGGCCGGTCTCGGACAGCAGCTCGAGCGCGATCGTGTCCTTCGGCATGCGGAGGGCGACCGTGCCCTTCGTCTCGCCGAGGTCCCAGACGAGGGATGGCGACGCGGGCAGGACGATCGTGAGGCCGCCCGGCCAGAACGCCTGGACCAGCGCATCCACCTCGTCCGGCACCCGCTCGGCGAGGGCGGCGAGCGTCGGGATGCCGGGGACCAGCACGGGAGGCGGCGACTGCCGCCCGCGTCCCTTCGCATCGAGCAGCCGCTGGACGGCGGCGGGGCTGAAGGCGTCGGCGGCCACCCCGTACACCGTGTCGGTGGGGATGACGACGAGTTCGCCGCGCCCGATCGCAGCCCGTGCGAGGCGCATACCGGTGAGCAGCTCGGAGTCGACGGAGCAGTCGTAGATGGGAGCCATGACGGCTCAATGATAGCCGGGGCGCGGACACACAGACTGGGAGGACGATACTGGAGGGGATGGACGTCTACTTCTTCGACTGCGACAAGACGCTCTACGACTACGACTTCCACAAGCGGCTGCCCAAGCTCGCGGAGCTGGGCGGTGTGAGCCAGTACCGGCTCGCGTCGAGCTGGTGGGCGGGCGGCCACGAGCGGGCCGCCGAGATCGGCGAGTACTCCACAAGCGAGGAGTACCTGGAGGCGTTCGCCGAGGTCACCGGAGCCCGGCTGACGCTCGCGCAGTGGCAGGAGGCGCGCAAGGCGGCGATGACGCCCATCCCCGGGGCGATCGCGGCGCTGCACGAGGCCGCGGCGCTGGGGACGGTGTCGTTGCTGTCGAACAACCCCATCCCGTTCAAGGACTCGCTCCCGGTTCTGACGCCCGAGATCGTCGACGTGCTGCAGGACAACGACCTGGTGTCCGCCGTGCTCGGCGCGCGGAAACCAGAGCGCCGGATCTACACCAGGGCGCTCGGGCGATTCGGCGTGCGGCCGGAGGACGCCATCCTCTTCGACGACTCGATCGCCAACGTCGAGGGTGCCCGCGCCTGCGGGATGCACGCCTTCCACTTCGTGAAGCGCGACGACGGCACCTTCGACACCGAGGGCATGCTCGACGCCCTCCACGCCTTCGCCGCCCGCTGACCCCCCTTCTCCCCGGTCCCCCACCGTCGAGTCCGCAAACTTTGCACACGACACGCCGTCGGAGCGTGCAAGAATCGCGGACTCGACGGTGGGGCGGGTGGGGCGGGTCAGATGTAGATGGCGGGGTCGATCCAGTCGTCGCCGGCGATCTGCTCGTGACCGGAGCGCGGGCGAGGATGCGCGGGCACGCCGACGAGCAGGGAGTCGGCCGGAGCATCCCGCGTCACGACCGCGTTCGCGCCGATGACCGAATGCGCTCCGATGGTGATCGCGCCGAGCACCTTGGCTCCCGCTCCGACGATCACGCCGTCCTCGACGGTGGGGTGCCGCTTGCCGTGCCCGCTCCCCCGGCCGCCCAGCGTGACGCCGTGGTAGAGCATGACGTCGTCGCCGACCCATGTGGTCTCGCCGATCACCACGCCCATCCCGTGATCGATGAAGAAGCGGCGGCCGATGCGCGCGCCCGGGTGGATCTCGATGCCGGTCAGGAAGCGGGTGAACTGCGACAGCAGGCGGGCGGGCGTTCGCAGCCCCGACCGCCACATGCGGTGCGCCACCCGGTACGACCAGATGGCGTGCAGCCCGGAGTACGCGGTGGCGACTTCGAAGGCGGTGCGGGCCGCCGGGTCGTGCCTGCGCGCGTTGCGGATGTCCTCGCGCGCTCGGAAGATCGGCACCCCGCTCAGTCCAGCAGGTCGGCCCAGAGCGGCGTCGAGATGTACCGCTCCCCGGTGTCGCAGACGATCGCGACGATGGTCTTGCCGGCGTTCTCGGGCCGCTTGGCGAGCTGCAGCGCCGCCCAGACGATGGCCCCGGACGAGATGCCGGCGAGGATGCCCTCCTCGCCGGCGAGGCGCTTGGCCACGTCGATGGCGTCGTCGAAAGAGACGTCGACCACCTCGTCGTAGACCGTGGTGTCGAGGATCTCCGGCACGAAGTTCGCGCCGATCCCCTGGATCTTGTGCGGACCGGGCTTTCCGCCGTTCAGGATGGGCGAGTCGAGCGGCTCGACGGCCACCACCGTCACACCGGGCTTGCGCTCCTTCAGCACCTGGCCGACGCCCGTGATGGTGCCGCCGGTCCCGACGCCCGCGACGAAGATGTCGACGCCGCCGTCGGTGTCCTCCCAGATCTCCTCCGCCGTCGTGGCGCGGTGGATGGCCGGGTTGGCCTCGTTGGCGAACTGCCGCGCCCAGATGGCGTTGTCGGTCGTGGCGACGATCTCCTGGGCGGTCTCGACCGCTCCGCGCATCCCGTCGGGGCCAGGGGTCAGCACGACCTCGGCGCCGAACGCGCGCAGGAGCACGCGGCGCTCCTTGCTCGCGGTCTCCGGCATGGCGAGGATGACCTTGTAGCCGCGCGCCGCGCCGACCATGGCGAGCGCGATGCCGGTGTTGCCGCTGGTGGCCTCGACGATGGTGCCGCCCGGGGCGAGAGCGCCGGCCTTCTCGGCGGCGTCGACGATCGCGACGCCGATGCGGTCTTTGACGCTGCCGGCCGGGTTGTAGAACTCCAGCTTCGCCAGCACCGTCGCGTCGACGCCCTCGGTCAGCCGGTTGAGGCGGACGAGCGGCGTGCGTCCGACCGCCTGGGTGACATTCTCGTAGATGTGACCTGACATGGTCTCTTCCTCGTGCTCTCGTACGGTGGATGACGACAGGGGGATGCGTGATCGCGTCTCCACTCTAGACGGCGTGCGTCAGCCGCTAGGCTCTTCTGGCGATGACCCCCACCACCCCCGCTTCCGGCGCATCCCCCGGCGCTGCCTCCGTCCGCTCCGTGCGCGAGGACGCCGTCGCCGTGCTGGCGCGGGCGGGCGTCCCCGACCCGGAGGTGGACGCCGAGCTCCTGATCGGCCACGTGCTCGGCGTGGGCCGCGGTCGGGTGCAGGCGCTCGTGGTGATGGACGAGAAGCTCTCCGCCGAGGATGCCGGCGTCCTGCGGTCGCTCGTGGAGCGCCGAGCCGCCCGCGAGCCCCTGCAGCACATCACGGGGCGCGCCCCGTTCCGGTCGCTCGAGCTCACCGTCGGGCCGGGCGTCTTCGTGCCCCGTCCGGAGACGGAGCAGGTGGCGCAGTTCGCGATCGACGCGCTTCGCGCGGTCGCCTCGCCCGAGCCCGTCGCCGTCGACCTGGGCACCGGCAGCGGCGCCATCGCCCTGGCTCTCGCCACGGAGGTGCCGCACGCACGCGTCTACGCCGTCGAGAACTCGCCCGAGGCGTTCATCTGGGCGCGCAGGAACATCGACGAGGTGGGCGCGACGAACCTGACGCCGGTCTTCATCGACCTCGCCGACGCGCTTCCACAGCTCGACGGGACGGTGGACGTCGTCATCTCGAACCCGCCGTATGTGCCGGACGATGCCATCCCGCGCGACCCCGAGGTCCGTCTCCACGACCCGCACGCCGCGCTCTACGGCGGACCAGACGGGCTGGATGTGGTGCGCACGATCTCCCGGGTGGCCCGGCGCCTGCTCCACCCCGGCGGCACGCTCGTGCTGGAGCACGGCGAGCTGCAGGGCGCGGCGATCCGCGACCTCCTCACCGCCGACGGCTGGCGCGCGGCCGCCACGCACCGCGACCTCACGACGCGCGACCGCGCCACGACCGCCCTCCGCTAGCGCCGACGCCGTCGAGTACGCGATCTTTGCACGCTGAACGTGCCGATGGCGTGCAAAGTTTGTGGACTCGACGGTGGGGGTGGGGGTGGGGGCGGGGGGCGGTCAGTCCTGGGCCAGGTCGGCGAGGCGGGTTTCTTCGTCGAGCTGGATGTTCGACTCGATGACCGGGTCGAGGGCTCCGTTCATCACGGCGTCGAGGTTGTAGGCCTTGTAGCCGGTGCGGTGGTCCGCGATCCGGTTCTCCGGGAAGTTGTACGTGCGGATGCGCTCGGAGCGGTCCATCGTGCGGATCTGGCCCTTGCGGAACACGGCCGCCTCCGCGTCCGCCTCCTCCTGCTGCCGGGCGAGCAGCCGGGCGCGCAGCACGCGCATCGCGGCCTCGCGGTTCTGCAGCTGGCTCTTCTCATTCTGCATCGAGACGACGATCCCGGTCGGGACGTGCGTGATCCGCACCGCCGAGTCGGTCGTGTTGACCGACTGGCCGCCCGGACCGGACGACCGGAACACGTCGATCTTGAGGTCGTTCGGGTTGATCTCGACCTCCTCCGGCTCGTCCACCTCCGGGAAGACGAGCACGCCGGCGGCGGACGTGTGGATGCGGCCCTGCGACTCGGTCGCCGGCACGCGCTGCACGCGGTGCACGCCGCCCTCGTACTTCAGGTGCGCCCAGACCCCCTCCGCTGGATCGCTCGAGCTGCCCTTGAAGGCGACCTGGACGTCTTTGATGCCGCCGAGGTCGCTGGAGGTCTGCTCGATGATCTCGGCCTTCCACCGCTTCGAGTCCGCGTAGTGCAGGTACATGCGCAGCAGGTCGCCGGCGAAGAGGGCCGACTCGGCGCCGCCCTCGCCCATCTTGATCTCCATGATCACATCGCGGCTGTCGTTGGGGTCGCGCGGGATGAGGAGGCGGCGCAGCTTCTCCTCGGACTCCGCCACGCTCTGTTCGAGCCCGGGGACCTCCTCGGCGAACGCCGCGTCCTCGGTCGCCAGCTCTCGGGCGGCCTCCAGGTCGTCGGTGAGCTGCTTCCACTCGTTGTACGCGGCGACGATGCGGCTCAGCTCGGCGTAGCGGCGGTTGACGCGCTTGGAGCGGACCGGGTCGCTGTGGAGCTCCGGGTCGGAGAGCTGACGCTGGAGGTCGTCGTGCTCGGCGATGAGGCTGTTCACCGATTCGAACATGGGGTCTTCTTTCTCGAGGGATGCGGCCGGGGAACGACGAAGCGCCCGCCCTCCATGCACGGTGGCACGGCGGGCGGGCGCTGATCGCAGCTAGCGGTGGTCGTTCTCGTGGCCGTGCGAGTGCGCGTTGCCGTGGCCGTTGGCCGGCGCGGGCATCGACTTCTGCACCTGCATCAGGAACTCGACGTTGCTCGAGGTCTCCTTGAGGCGACCGAGCACGATCTCGAGCGCCTGCTGCTGGTCGAGCCCGGCGAGGGCGCGGCGCAGCTTCCAGGTGATCTTGACCTCGTCCTGGCCCATGAGCATCTCTTCGCGGCGGGTGCCGGAGGCGTTCACGTCCACGGCCGGGAAGATGCGCTTGTCGGCCAGCTGGCGCGACAGGCGGAGCTCCATGTTGCCCGTTCCCTTGAACTCCTCGAAGATGACCTCGTCCATCTTGGAGCCCGTCTCGACCAGGGCCGAGGCGAGGATGGTGAGCGAGCCGCCGTGCTCGATGTTGCGCGCTGCGCCGAAGAACCGCTTCGGCGGGTACAGCGCCGAGGCGTCGACACCACCGGAGAGGATGCGGCCGGAGGCCGGAGCCGTCAGGTTGTACGCGCGGCCGAGGCGGGTGATCGAGTCGAGCAGCACGACGACGTCGTGGCCCAGCTCGACGAGACGCTTCGCGCGCTCGATCGCCAGCTCGGCGACCGTGGTGTGGTCCTCCGCCGGACGGTCGAAGGTGGAGGCGATGACCTCGCCCTTCACCGTGCGCTGCATGTCGGTGACCTCTTCCGGACGCTCGTCCACCAGGACGACCATGAGGTGGACCTCAGGGTTGTTGGCGGTGATCGCGTTGGCGATCTGCTGCATCACGATGGTCTTGCCGGCCTTCGGCGGCGCGACGATGAGACCGCGCTGGCCCTTGCCGATCGGGGCGACCAGGTCGATGATCCGCTGGGTGACCTTGCTGGGCTCGGTCTCCAGGCGCAGGCGCTCCTGCGGGTAGAGCGGAGTCAGCTTGCCGAACTCGACGCGGGTGGCGGCCTCGTCCGGGGTCTGCCCGTTGATCGAGTCGACCTTCACCAGCGCGTTGTACTTCTGGCGGCTGTTGTTCTCGCCCTCGCGCGGCTGGCGGATCGCGCCGACGACGGCGTCGCCCTTGCGGAGGTTGTACTTCTTGACCTGACCGAGCGAGACGTACACGTCGCTGGCGCCCGGGAGGTACCCGGTCGTCCGGACGAACGCGTAGTTGTCGAGCACGTCGAGGATTCCGGCGACGGGGATGAGCACATCGTCGTCGGCCAGCTCCGGCTCGAACTCGTCGCCCGGGGCGCCGCCGCGGCGCTTGCGATTACGGTCGCGGTAGCGGCCCGCACGCTCGCCCTCGGCCTGCTGCTGGGCGTTCTGGCCGCGGTTCTGCTGGCCGTCGCCCTGCTGGCCGCCCTGCTGCAGGTCCTTCGGCTGGTTCTGGCCCTGCGCCTGGCCCTGCTCGTTCTGCTGGCCGCTGTTCTTGTTGCGGTTGCGGTTGCGGCGGTTGCGGCCCTGGCCCTGCTGCTCACCGGCGCTGTCGCCCTGCTCGCCCTGCTGGCCGTCGACCTGCTGGGCGTCGCCCAGCTGGTCCTGCTCGGCCTGCGGCTGCTGGCCGTCGCGGTTCTGGCCGTCGCGCTGCTGGCCATCGCGGTTCTGGTCGGCGCCCTGGTCGCCGTTCTGGCCACCCTGGCCGCGACCGCGGCGGCGGCGTCCGCCGCCCTGGTTCTGGCCGTTGGCCTGCTCGTCCTGGCCGCGCGCCTGCTCGCGGGAGGCGAGAGCGGAGTCGAGCAGCGCATCCACATCGGGGATGAGCGACTCGACGCCCGTCGCGCCGGAGTTGACGTGCGATCCGGCGGCGACGCCGGTGCCCGCAGCGATTCCGGTGCCATCCGGGCTGCTCACGCGGCGCGAGCCGCGGCGGCGCGAGCCGCTGGTCTGCTCGCCGGCGTCCGCCTGCGGAAGCACGGGGTCGCCGACAGTCGGCTCGACGCGCTGCGCGCCGGCGGTCTCTGCGACGAGCGGCTCAGCGATGAGCGGCTCGGTGAGCACCTGGGAGGCGGCGGCCGGCTCGGCCACGACCTCCTCGGTCTCGGGAAGCTCGAGGGCGTCGGCCGGAGCGGAGGCCGCGCGCGCGGCGGCGATCGCCTCGACCAGCTCGCCCTTGCGGAGCCGGGTTGCGCCCTGGAGCCCGAGCCCGGCGGCGAGAGCTTGCAGCTCTGCCACCTTGAGCGCGGTCAGGTCGCTGGTGTCCACGCCCCCGGCGTGGAGTTCGACATCAGTCACGGAAGAGGATCCTTTCCCCCGGCGCGCCTTACGCGCCGTCTGAAGCTTCGTCACATGAACTGCCGGGAACGTGCTGCGTTCGGATCCGCGCTACGTCGCCGCCCGAATTCTCCGTGAAGGGGGAACCGGGAAGGCAGGCAGGAGTGACGGCATGATTGCTAGGAGATCACCCGGAAGCGGAATTCGCTCGTGACGCGGGTTCTTCACGGGTGCGACTGCAGTTTACCACCTCGCGGTGGGGCCATCGGACCTAGGCCGCTGGCGTGTCCGTCCGGGTCGCGCCGGACTCGTCGGCGACCCGGGAGACCGTCGCGCCCTTGAAGTCGACCGCGAGCATGAGCGGCTGCCAGCGGGTCTCCGCGGACTCCTCGACGAGGCGCGCAGCGGCCAGACGCTGGCTCGGGTCGCTCCCGAGCACCAGGATGGACGGCCCCGCGCCCGAGACGACGGCGGCGAAGCCGTTCTCGCGCAGCAGCGTGATCAGCCGGTCGGTCTCCGGCATGGCCGAGGCGCGGTAGCTCTGGTGGAGCTTGTCCTCGGTCGCCGCGTGCAGCAGCTCGGGGCTCTGGATGAGGGCCGCGACGAGCAGGGCGGAGCGGGAGACGTTGAAGACGGCGTCCTCGTGGGGCACCGACTGCGGCTGGAGGCTGCGGGCGAGCGCGGTGGACATCACCGTCTCGGGGACGAGCACGAGCGGAGAGACGCCGCGGTGCACGATCAGCTTCTTGAAGCGCGGGCCCTCCGGGGTGACCCAGGCGATGGTGAGGCCGCCGAACAGGGCCGGAGCCACGTTGTCCGGGTGCCCCTCCATGTCGTTCGCGAGGGCCAGCAGGGTCTGCGCATCCAGGTCGACGACGCCGTCGAGCAGGCCCTTCGCGGCCATGATGCCGGAGACGATGGCCGCGCCGGAGGAGCCGAGCCCCCGGCCGTGCGGGATGCTGTTGCGCGCCCGCAGGTTCAGGCCGGGCAGCGGGACGCCGACCGCCTCGAAGGTGTGCGCGATGGCGCGGACGACGAGGTTGCTCTCGTCGGTCGCCACCTCGCCCTCGCCGACACCGGTGACCTCGACGGTCGCGCCGGGCTCGTCGCGGACGGAGACCTCGAGCTCGTCGTACAGCGCGAGAGCGAGGCCGAGCGTGTCGAATCCCGGGCCGAGGTTGGCGCTCGTCGCCGGAACCTTGACCGCGACGGTCCGGCCGCGGAGGTCGGGCGTGGTCACGCGGTCGCCTCGGCGGCGGAGGTCTGCCCGGCGGGCGCCAGGCCGAGCACGTCGGCGATGGCGGTCGTGTCGACCGGGACGACGGTGGGCTGGACATCGGACCCGTCGGCCGTGCGGAGGGCCCACTGCGGGTCCTTCAGGCCGTGGCCCGTGACGGTGAGGACGACGGTCGCTCCGGCCGGGATCACGCCGGCCTCCGAGCGCTCCAGGAGCCCGGCGACGCTGATGGCGGACGCGGGCTCGACGAAGATGCCGACCTCAGCGGACAGGATGCGGTGCGCCTCGAGGATCTTGGCGTCGTCGATCGCGCCGAACCAGCCGTCGCTGTCGTCGCGGGCGTTCAGAGCGAGCTCCCACGACGCCGGGTTGCCGATGCGGATCGCGGTGGCGATCGTGTCGGGGTCCTTCACGGCGTGGCCGAGGACGATCGGAGCGCTCCCCGACGCCTGGAAGCCGAACATCCGCGGCAGCTTGGTCGCCTCGCCGCGCTGCAGCTCCTCGCTGTACCCGCGGTGGTATGCGGTGTAGTTGCCTGCGTTGCCGACCGGGACCAGGTGGAAGTCCGGGGCGTCGCCCAGCGCCTCCACGACCTCGAAGGCGGCGGTCTTCTGCCCGTCGATGCGGTCCGGGTTCACCGAGTTCACCAGGTGCACCGGGTAGTTCGTGGCCAGCTCGCGCGCGATGTCGAGACAGTCGTCGAAGTTGCCCTGCACCTGCAGCAGCTGAGCGTTGTGCGCGATCGCCTGGCTGAGCTTGCCCATCGCGATCTTGCCCTCGGGCACGAGCACGACGGCCTGGATGCCCGCGTGCGTCGCGTAGGCGGCGGCCGATGCCGAGGTGTTGCCGGTGGAGGCGCAGATGACCGCCTTCGCACCGTGCTCGACGGCCTTCGAGATCGCCATGGTCATGCCGCGGTCTTTGAAGGACCCGGTCGGGTTCATGCCCTCGAACTTCACGTACACGTCCGCGCCCGTCCGCGCGGAGAGCGCCGGGGCGGGGATGAGCGGGGTTCCGCCCTCGCCCAGCGTGACGATCGGAGTGGCGTCGGAGATGTTCAGGCGGTCCGCGTACTCGCGGAGGACGCCGCGCCACTGACGACTGTAGGCCTTGGGCTGGGGCATTACGATCCTTCGACTCGGAGAACGGAAGAGATGGCGATCACGACGTCGCTCGCCGCGAGAGCCTCGACGGTGGCCGCGAGCGCGGCCTCCTCGGCTTCGTGGGTGCCGATCACCAGGGTAGCGGTGGCCGTCCCGCCGCCGTGAATCGGCCCGGCCGCCGCGGGCGCCGCTCCGGCGAGCACGACGGGCCCCGTCGTGCTCGGCACGGACTGCTGCACGGTCTCGACGCTGACCCCGCCGTCACTGAGGATGCGGGCCACCGCGGCGAGCACGCCGGGCTGGTCCTCGACGTCGAGCGTGATCTGGTAGCGCGTCACGACGCGTCCGATGTCGAGCACCGGCAGGTCTGCGTGCGTGGACTCGGCGACGCCCGGCCCGCCGACCACGTGCCGCCGGGCGGCGGACACGACGTCGCCGAGCACGGCGGACGCCGTCTCGACTCCCCCGGCCCCTGCGCCGTAGAACATGAGGTCACCGGCGGCGGCGGCCTGCACGAAGACTGCGTTGTGGGCACCGTGCACGGCGGCGAGAGGATGGTCCCGGCTGATGAGGGCGGGGTAGACGCGGGCGGAGACGCCCTCCTCCCCCGTCTCGGGATCGGTCATGCGCTCGCAGATCGCCAGCAGCTTGATGACAGCTCCGGCCTCGCGCGCCGCATCCACCTGCGCCTTGGTGACGCCGGTGATGCCCTCGCGGTAGACGCGGTCGAGAGGCACGACGGTGTGGAACGCCAGGCTCGCCAGGATCGCCGCCTTCTGCGCGGCGTCGTACCCGCCGATGTCGGCGGTCGGGTCGGCCTCGGCGTAGCCGCGGTCGGTGGCCGTCGCCAGCGCGTCCTGGAGCGTCTCTCCGTTGACGTCCATGCGGTCGAGCACGAAGTTCGTCGTGCCGTTGACGATGCCGAGGATGCGGTTGATGCGGTCGCCGGCGAGGCTGTCGCGCAGCGGGCGGATGATCGGGATCGCTCCGGCGACGGCCGCCTCGTAGTAGAGCTGCGCGCCGACCTGCTCTGCGGCGTCGAACAGCTCCGGCCCGTGCGTGGCCAGCAGGGCCTTGTTGGCCGTGATGACGTCGGCACCGGAGTTCAGCGCCTCCAGCACGTAGCCGCGGGCCGGCTCGATGCCGCCCATCAGCTCCACGACGATGTCGGCGCCGAGGATCAGCGAGGAGGCGTCGGTGGTGAAGAGCTCGCGCGGCAGCTCGGTGTCGCGCGGCGCATCCACGTCGCGGACGGCGATGCCCACCAGCTCGAGGCGGGCGCCGATGCGGGAGGCGAACTCGTCGCCCTGCGAGAGCAGCAGGCGGGCCACCTGCGATCCGACGGAGCCGGCCCCGAGCAGGGCGACGCGGAGGTTGCGGTACTCGATCATGCCTGGCTGCGCTCCTTCGACGCGGAGAGGGTGGATGCGGGCGCCGTGTAGCCGGCGTCCCGCGCGAGGAGGTCGTCGATGGTCTCGCCGCGGACGATCACCCTGGCCTCCCCGTCGCGCACCGCGACGACCGCCGGCCGCCCGGTGTGGTTGTAGTTGCTGGACAGCGCCCAGCAGTATGCGCCCGTCGCCGGGACCGCGAGCAGGTCGCCCGGCTCGACGTCGGCCGGGAGGTACTCGGCGTCGACGACGATGTCGCCGCTCTCGCAGTGCTTCCCGGCGACCCGGACGAGGCCGGGCGCGGCCGGCGAGACGCGGTTCGCGATCCTGGCCGAGTAGTCGGCGCCGTAGAGCGCGGGACGGGCGTTGTCGCTCATCCCGCCGTCGACGCTGACGTAGCGGCGGACCGCGGTCTCGCCGTCGTCCTGGAAGGCGACGGGGACGTCCTTCGTCGTGCCCACCGTGTAGAGGGTGAGCCCGGCGGTCCCGATGATCGACCGGCCCGGCTCGAACGCCACGACCGGAGTCGGGATGTCGAGCTCCTCGCATCCCGCGGCGACGGTCTCGGCGATGCGGCGGGCGAGCTCGCCGATCGGCGCGGGATCGTCGGCGGACGTGTACGCGATGCCGAATCCGCCGCCGAGGTTCAGCTCGGGCACGTCGCCGCCGGCCAGCAGCTCCTTGTGAAGGGTGAGGAGGCGGGCGGCGGACTCCGCGAACCCGTCGGCGCCGAAGATCTGCGAGCCGATGTGGCAGTGCAGGCCGCGGAAGGCGAGGGAGGCGTGGGAGCGGATCAGCGCGACCGCCTCGGCGGCGTGCTCCAGGGCGATCCCGAACTTCTGGTCCTCGTGGGCGGTGGCGAGGAACGCGTGGGTGTGGGCGTGCACGCCGCTGTTCACCCGCAGCCGGACGCTCTGGCGCACGCCGTGGCGGTCCGCGGCGGCGGCGACCCGGCCGATCTCCTGCACGCTGTCGATGATGATGGCGCCGATGCCGGCCGCGACGGCCTGGTCGATCTCGGCGAGCGACTTGTTGTTGCCGTGGAAGCCGATCCGCTCCGGGTCGACGCCGGCGGCCAGGGCGACCGCCAGCTCGCCTCCGCTGCAGACGTCGATGTTGAGACCCGCCTCCGACATCCACCGCGCCACCTCGACGCTGAGGAACGCCTTGCCGGCGTAGTAGACCTTCGCGGCCGTCCCGATCTCGGCGAAGGCGCGGTCGAACGCCTCGCGCACCTCGACGGCGCGTGCCCGGGCGTCCTCCTCGTCGACGACGTACAGCGGCGTGCCGAAGCGGGCGGCGAGTGCGGTCGCGGTCACACCGCCGACGACGAGCTCTCCGCCGGCGCGATCGGCCGTGCGCGACCAGAGGCCCGCGGCGAGGGCGTTCGCATCCGCCGGCACGTGCAGCCACGGCGGGGCGAGCGGGTTGGACGCAGCGACGGAATCAGCCATAGGGAACCTCACGGGTGGCGACGAGTGGGGGTCTCCTAGGCGAGCGGACCCGGGTTGGCCCCTGAAGCCGGTGGAGATGACAGCAGAAGTCTATCCAGGCTGCACGGCACGCTCGGTGCGTGTTACGAACAGCTCCCCTTGCTGTTGAGGAACTTCTGGTCGAGGACGAAGTCGCTCGCGGTCAGCTCGACGGTCGCATGGCCCGGCGTCACCCGGATGTCGGACACCTGGACGCCCGCCGGCAAGTACTGCGCGGCGCACACGGGGAACGGCCCCTGCGACGTGAGGGCCTGGAGCAGACGGCTGAGGTTCACGTCTCCCGCGCCCGTCGTGAGGTTGGCCTTGTCCGGCTTCAGCAGAACCTGCGAGCCCGCCGCCTCCGGCGTCGCGGTCACCGTGTAGCCCACGGGGAGCCCGAGCAGGTCGATCTTCCCGTCGTAGCCGATCGTCCCGTCGCCGAGAGTGATGTCGCCGGTCGCACCGGGGATCTTCACCAGGGTGTTCAGCGACGTCTGGTCGATGCGCAAGGTGCCGGTCGCGTCGGCGATCGGCTTCGAGAAGTCGGCGGGGACGCCCGTGGCGACGACCTTCGCACTCAGCGGGGCCCCCTGCACGACGAGCTTCGGCGCGTCCAGCTCGACCCGCTGGAACGAGCCGGAGAGGTACTGCTGCAGCACGGAGAAGCCGCCGATGTGCGTCGTCACCTCACCGCGGATGTCGGCGGGGAGGTTCTTCTCGATCTCGTCGGACACCCGCTGCTCGGCGTAGGCGCGGACGGCGGTGTCGGCCACCACGAGCAGGATGACCACCACGGCCACCGGGATGCCGATGGCGAGCAGGAGGCGCAGCCACCGCGGTCGCCGGCGGCTCGGCGCTGTCGCCTGCGGCCCCGGCGCCTGCGGCTCGGGGATCACCTGGGTGGTGTCGTCGCTCATCCGGTCGTCACATCCGGTCCGGCGCGGAGACACCCAGCAGGCCGAGGCCGTTGCGGATGACCTGGCCGGTCGCGTCGTTCAGCCAGAGGCGGGTGCGGTGCAGGTCGGTGACGGGCTCGTCGCCGTGCGGGAGCACACGCGTGGAGCCGTCGCGGACCGCGTACCACGCGTGGTAGAGCCCCGCGAGCTCCTCGATGTAGCGCGCGACCCGGTGCGGCTCGCGCAGCTCGGCCGCCTGCGCGACGACGCGCGGGAACTCCTGGAGGCCGCCCAGCAGTGCCGACTCGGTCTCGTGGGTGAGCAGTTCCGGCGCGAAGACGCTGTGGTCGACGCCTGCCTTCTCGGCGTTCGCGGCGACCGAGCGGGTGCGCGCGTGGGCGTACTGCACGTAGTAGACCGGGTTCTCGTTGCTGCGCTTGGTCAGCAGGTCGAGGTCGATGTCGAGCTGCGAGTCGGTCGAGGAGCGCACCAGGGCGTAGCGGGCGGCGTCGACGCCCACCGCATCCACCAGGTCGTCGAGCGTGACGATGGTGCCCGCCCGCTTGGACATGCGCACCGGCTCGCCGTCCTTCACCAGGTTCACCATCTGGCCGATGAGGATCTGCAGGTTGACGTTCGGGACGTCGCCGAAGGCCTCGACCATCGCCATCATGCGGCCGATGTAGCCGTGGTGGTCGGCACCCAGCATGATGATGTTCTGCTCGAAGCCGCGCTCGCGCTTGTCGAGGTAGTAGCCGAGGTCGCCGGAGATGTAGGCGGGCTCGCCGTTCGAGCGGATGATGACGCGGTCGCGGTCGTCGCCGAAGGCGGTGGTGCGCAGCCAGATGGCGCCGTCCGCCTCGAAGATGTGCCCCTGCTCGTCGAGACGCTGGATGGCGCGCTCGACCGCGCCGGAGGCGTGCAGCGAGTCCTCGTGGAAGTACACGTCGAAGTCGACGCCGAACGCGTGCAGGCGCTCCTTGATCTCCTGGAACATCAGCTCGGTGCCGATCGAGCGGAACACCTCCTGCTGCTGCTCGCGCGGGAGGCTCGCCAGGTCGCCGTCGTAACGCTCGACGACCCGGTCGGCGATCTCGCCGATGTAGCCGCCGCCGTAGCCGTCCTCCGGAGTCGGCTCTCCGAGGTAGGCCGCAAGCAGGCTGCGCGCGAACCGGTCGATCTGCGACCCGTGGTCGTTGAAGTAGTACTCGCGGGTCACGTCGGCGCCCTCGGCCTGCAGGATGCGGGCCAGGCTGTCCCCGACGGCCGCCCAGCGCGCGCCGCCCATGTGGACGGGCCCGGTCGGGTTGGCCGAGACGAACTCCAGATTCACGGAGAGGCCGTCGTAGATGTCGCCGCGGCCGTACGCGTCGCCGGCCTCGACGATGGTCTTGGCCAGCTGGCCGGCGGCTGCGGCCTCCAAGCGGAAGTTGATGAAGCCGGGACCGGCGACCTCGGCCGACGCGACGCCGTCGATGCCGGCGGCCGCCGCCGCGATCTGCTCGGCGAGCTCGCGCGGGTTCGCGCCGACCTTCTTCGCGAGCCGCATCGCGACGTTGGACGCCCAGTCGCCGTGGTCGCGGTTCTTCGGCCGCTCCAGGGGCACGTCGTCGACGGTGAGAGCGAGTTCGGGGAGCTCCGCGTCGGCCGCTCGTCGCTGCTCGACCACCGTCGTCACGATGTCGAGGAGGGCGGCGGAGAGGTCAGCGGGAGTCATGAGGATCGATTCTACCGGGCGGCCACGGACCCGCGACGTCGCGGCCCGTCCCCTCCGGCGCTCCAGGCGGATTCGCGGGTGCGCGAGTTGATAGGGTCATCGCGACGCGCGCTCCCGAACAGGAAGACGACAAGCCGAAATGCCTTCACTCACCCGCCGCTCCGGCCTTCTGACCGCGACCGTCGCGGCAGGCCTCGTCGCCTCCGTCGCGCTGGCCGGCTGCACTCCGGCGCCGACGCCGTCGAAGACGCCGGCCGCCTCCGCGCACGCGACGAAGACGCCGACGACGTCGGCGACGCCGCTGCCCGCCGTGACGCCGACCGCGCCTCCCACTCCGGTCGGGATCACCTGCGACCAGGTTCTGACGCTGGACCAGCTGTACGCGTACAACCCCAACTTCGGCGCGGACCCCGGTTACACGCCGCAGGACGGCTCTCTGGAGAAGAAGATCGCCGGCTGGGAGGGCGTCGCCTGCGCCTGGAAGAACCAGACCAGCGGCGACGTCGTGCAGATCGCGATCGCCAAGCCGCCGTCGGACGCCCTCGAGTCGCTCAAGAACGCGGCGATCACCGCCGCGAAGCCGGTGCCGACCTACGGCGTCCCCCCGCAGGTGGAGGGCTACTTCAAAGCAGGCGACGCGGGCCAGGTGCAGATCTTCCGCGGGCCGTACTGGATCGTCGCCGAGTCCGTCGCGTTCTTCGAACCGGGTGACGCGGCCCCGCTCATGGGGAGCGTGCTGGGCAACCTCCCGGCCTCCTGAACGCGCCCGACGGCCGCCGCCGATTTCACGGTGGCGGCCGGCGGGATGCTAGCCTGGAGAACACCCTGGCCCCCATAGCTCAGGGGATAGAGCGTCTGCCTCCGGAGCAGAAGGCCGTAGGTTCAAATCCTACTGGGGGCACCATCCACCACGGCGGTCTCTCGCCTGTTCGCCGCTAGGCGGCGTCGAGGTCCGTCTCGAGCAGCTCGACGAGGTCGTCCAGCGCTCCCTCCGCACCCGGCGCATCCGAGCGCAGGGTGACGACCGTGCCCTTTCCGGCGGCGAGGCCCATGAGCGACAGGATGCTGCGCGCATCCAGTTCGGGTCCGTCGCCGACGGCGATCGTGACCGGGATGGCCTTCTCCTGCACCGCCTGGACGAACAGCTTGGCGGGGCGGGCGTGGAGGCCGGAGGCGCTGGCGATGGTGGCGTGACGTTCGGTCATGGAGTGTCCTTGTTCTGTGTGTGTGTGTGTGTGCGCGCGCGGTGGCCGGGAGCCGCGGTCAGGCGGCCACGGTCTCCGGGATGGGCGACTCGGCGGCCTCGGCCGACGTCGCGTCCGCCTTCCGCCCGGCGGCGGTGAACCGCTTCAGGGCCGTGACGATCAGAGCGGTGGTGACCGTTCCGGCGGCGAGCGCCAGGGCGAAGCCCCACAGCGGGTCGATGGCGAAGAAGACGAACACGCCGCCGTGCGGAGCGCGCGACTCGACGGCGAAAGCCATCGCGAGTCCGCCTGCCACGGCTCCCCCGACCAGGTTGGCGGGGATGACGCGCAGCGGGTCCGCCGCCGCGAACGGGATCGCGCCCTCGGAGATGAAGGAGGCGCCGAGCAGCCAGGCGGCCGCGCCGTTCTCGCGCTCGACCTCCGTGAAGCCGCGTCGGTACAGCACGGTGGACGCGAGAGCCATGCCGAGCGGAGGCACCATGCCCGCGATCATGACGGCGGCCATCACCTGGAAGCTGGCGTCCGTCTGCTGCGCCAGCCCGGCGACGGCGAACGCGTAGGCGACCTTGTTGACCGGTCCCCCGAGGTCGAAGCACATCATCAGGCCGAGGATGATGCCGAGCACGATGGCCCCGCCGCCGCTCAGCCCGTTGAGGAACCCGTTCAGCTGGGTCATCAGCCAGGCGATGGGAGCGCCGAGGATGAGCAGCATCAGCCCGGAGGCGATGATCGAGGCGCCGAGCGGGATGATCACCACCGGCATCAGGCCGCGCAGCCACCGCGGGACGGTCGGCCGCCCGATGAGCCACGCTGCGAAACCGGCGAGCAGACCGCCGACGAGGCCGCCGAGGAAGCCGGCGTTCATGAAGACGGCGATGGCACCGGCGACGAACCCGGGGGCGATGCCCGGCCGGTCGGCGATGGCGAAGGCGATGTAGCCGGCGAGGGCGGGCACCAGGAAGCCGAGGCTCACGCTGCCGATCTCGAACGCGATCGCGCCGAGGTAGTAGCCCAGCCCCTCGGGAGGGAGGTTCCAGATCGCGAAGTGCTGCAGCGTGTACACGGCGTTGTTCACACCGGCATCGCCGTGGGCCAGCGCGATGCCGTATCCGCCGAGGAAGGGCAGGAAGCTGATCGCGACGAGCAGGCCGCCACCCGCGACGAACGGGATCATGTAGCTGACGCCGGTGAGCAGGATGCGCTGGATGTTGCGGCCCCACGAGACGTTCTGCGACGCCGCTGCCGCGGTGCCGGTCGCCGAGCCGGCGCCCGCCTGCACCCGGGCGCCCGCCGGGTCCTTCGCGGCCGCGACGGCCTCCGCGACGAGCGCCGCGGGCTGCTCGATGCCGCGCTTCACCCCGGAGCGGACGACCGGCTTGCCGGCGAACCTGGCCTCCTCGCGCACATCCACGTCGTTGGCGAAGATCACGGCGTCCGCGGCGTCGATCACGCTCTGCGGCAGCGCCTGGTAGCCGCTCGAGCCCTGCGGCTCGACCACCAGGTCCACCCCGGACGTCTTCCCGGCGGCGGTGAGGGCGTCGGCGGCCATGAAGGTGTGCGCGATGCCGGTCGCGCACGAGGTGACGGCGACGATGCGCGCCGGCCGGCCGTCGATGAGCAGGGCGTCCTCGACGTCGGGGCGGGTCTGCACGGCCGGCGTCGCGACGGCTTCGGGGACCACGGGCTCGGCCTCTCCCTCGCCGATCGCCTGGTCGACGAGGGCGACCACGTCCTCCGGCGTCTTCGCCGCTCGGAGACCGGCCGTGAACTCGTCGAGCATCAGGCTGCGGGCGAGCTTCGACAGCACGGCGAGGTGGGTCTCGGCCGCGTCGGCCGGTGCGGCGATGAGGAACACGAGGTCGGCGGGGCCGTCGGAGGCGCCGAAGTCGACGCCGGGCGTCAGGCGCGCGAACGCCAGCGACGGCACGGTCACGGCCGCGCTCTTGGCGTGCGGGATGGCGATGCCGCCCGGCAGTCCGGTCTCGTCCTTCTGCTCGCGGGCCCAGGCGTCCTCGAACAGGGCGGCGGCATCCGTCGCGCGACCCTGTGCGACGACGCGCGCGGCGAGCTCGCGGATGACCTCGCTCTTGTCGGTGCGGCCGACGTCCAGTTCGACGAGTTCGGGGATGATGGTCTTCGATGACACGGTGTCCTCCAGGGTGTTCGGGGGGGGTCGGGGTTCAGGGATGCAGCGCGGCGACGCGGATGTCGCCCGGCGGCAGATCGAGGGGGCGCGGGGCCTGGGTGCCCGGCAGGGATGCGGCGGCCGAACCGTAGCGGACAGCGTCGACGAGCCGATCCGCGGGGTCGGCTCCGGCACGATCGGCGAGCAGGTAGCCCGCCAGCGCGCTGTCGCCGGCGCCGACGGTGCTCCGCACGGTGATGCGCGGCACCTCGGCGACGAACGCGCCGTCGGCCGTGACCAGGACGGAGCCGTGCGCGCCGAGCGTGATCAGAGCGGCGCCGACGGTGTCCGGGACGAGCGGGCGGGCGACGGCCAGGACCGCGTCGACCAGGTCGTCGGCGGCCGGCTGTTCCGTGCCGGTGAGCTCCGCGAGCTCCAGCTCGTTCGGCTTGATGAGGTCGGGGTGTCCGTCGAAGACGGCGGCACGCAGGGCGTCGCCCGAGGTGTCGACCGCGATCTTCGGAGCGTCGCCGAGCCAGCGGTCGCGAACCGCGCGGATCACGGTCACATAGAGGTCATCGGCCGCCCCGGGCGGGAGCGATCCGGCCAGGACGAGCCACTCTGCGCCCTCGCAGGCGTCGACGACGGCCGCCACCAGCGCCGCGCTCTCGGCCGGTTCGAGGACCGTGCCGGGCAGATTCAGCTTCGTGGTCACGCCCGCCGGGTCGGTGATGGTGAGATTCGCACGGGCGTGCCCGTGGATCGGGACGGGCCGCGTCGCCACGCCCGCGGAGTGCAGGGCGACGCCGAACGGGTCGTCGTCGGCGAGGGGCAGCACCGCGAGCGCCGGCACGCCGGCCGCAGCGATCACGCGGGCGACGTTGATGCCCTTGCCCCCGGCGTCCTCGCGCGCGCCGAGGGCGCTCTGGACCGCGCCGGGCAGCAGCGGCGCGTCGAGCGTGACGGAGCGGTCCAGCGACGGGTTTGCGGTGAGCGTGACGATCATGCGGACCACACCTCGACATCCGCCGCGGCGAGAGCCTCGGCCAGCTCGCCCTCCGGCGCGGCGTCCGTCACCAGCAGGTCGATGGCTTCGAGCGGCGCGAAGGCGACGAGGGACTCCTGCTGGAACTTGCTGGAGTCGGCCACGACGACGACCCGGCGTGCAGCGCGGACGATGGCCTCCTTGACCGCCGCCTCCTCCGGGTCGGGCGTGCTCAGGCCGAAACCCGCCGAGACGCCGTTGGCTCCGACGAAGACGATGTCCGGTCGCAGCGTGTGGATGGACCGAACCGTTCCCGCCCCGACGGCGGCCGCGGTGACGCCGCGGATCCGTCCGCCGATCACGGTCAGTGCCACGCGATCGGCGCCCGCGAGTTCCGGTGCGACCGCCAGAGAGTGGGTGACGACCTCGGCTTCGCCGCGCGTCCCGCTCAGTCGGTCGGGCAGGAGCTCTGCGACGGCGGCGGTGGTCGTTCCCGCGTCGAGGTAGAGGGAGCCGCGGAAGCCGTCTCCGAGGATGTCGAGCGCCCGCGCGGCGATGCGCCGCTTGGTGTCCGCCCGCAGCGCCGTGCGCTCGGAGACGGAGACCTCGGAGGTGCTGACCCGGTCGACCGCGACGGCTCCGCCGTGCACCCGGCGGAGGGCCCCGGACTGCTCGAGAGCGTCGAGATCGCGGCGGACCGTCTCGGTGGTGACCCCGAAGCGCTGGGCGAGGTCGACGACGGCGACGCGGCCGTCGTCGAGCAGCATCCGCTCGATCAGCCCCTGGCGCTCCATTGCGTACACGCGGTGTCCCTCCGTTGGTTTCCCACACGTTACAACACGTTCACAGAGAAAACAACATACAGATGTGGTTTTTTTTGTGATCGGCGCCTCCGCCCGAGCCGCGTCACAGTACCGGCCCGTAGAATCGGCACTCCGATGGATTGCTCGTACTTCGACGCCGGCGTGTGCCGGTCATGCACGCTCATGGGCGTCCCGTACGCGGAGCAGCTCGACGGCAAGGACCGCCTGGCCCGGGAGCTGCTCGCCCCCTACGGCGACGCCGCCTGGCTCGCGCCGGTCGCCAGTGCGGAGGCGGGCTATCGCAACAAGGCCAAGATGGTCGTCGGCGGCACGGTCGACCAGCCGACGATCGGCATCCTCGACGAGGCAGGACGCGGAGTCGACCTCCGCGAGTGCGGCATCTGCTCGCCCGGGATCCGCGCCGCCCTTCCCGTGCTGGCGGGCTTCATCACCCGGCAGCGGCTGGAGCCGTACCGCGTGGCAGAGCGCCGGGGCGAGCTGAAGTACGTGCTCGTCACCGAGTCGCCGGACGGCGAGCTCATGGTGCGGTTCGTCGCGCGGTCCGATCAGACCGTCGCGCGGGTCCGCGCGGGTTTCGGCCGGCTGCTCGCCGACCTGCCGAGCGCCCGCGTCGTCACCGTCAACGTGCAGCCGGAGCACAAGGCGGTCGTCGAGGGCGACACGGAGGTCGTGCTCACCCGGGAGTCGACGCTCACGATGCGGGTCGGGGCGGTGCCGCTCCGACTGCGCCCGCAGAGCTTCTTCCAGACCAACACCGACGTCGCCACCGCCCTGTACGGCCAGGTGGCGGCCTGGGTGGACGAGATCGGCCCGGCCTCGGTGTGGGACCTGTACTGCGGCGTCGGCGGGTTCGCCCTCCATGTCGCCGCGCCGGGACGACGGGTGGTCGGCGTGGAGACCAGCCGGGAGGCCGTGCGGAGTGCGCGGGCGACGGCGGCCGCCGCCGGCCTGCCGCAGGTGGCGTTCCGGGCCGGCGACGCGACGGCGTTCGCCCTCTCCGCCCCGGTGCCTCCGGAGCTCGTGATCGTCAATCCCCCGCGCCGAGGGATCGGCGCGGAGCTCGCCGGGTGGCTCGAGGGATCCGGCGTCGGAAGCGTCGTGTACTCCAGCTGCAACCCGAAGAGCCTCGCCCACGACCTCGCACGGATGCCCTCCTACCGGGTGCGGTCCGGGCGGGTGCTCGACATGTTCCCGCAGACCGGGCACATGGAGGTCGCGGTGCTGCTCGAGCGCGGCTGAGCGCTCGCGCGTCCATCCGCTCCCGGCTCACGCGTCCTTGCGGATCCAGCGGAACGTGATCCTGCTCGCCAGCAGACCGGCGACCAGCCACACCGAGAGCACGATCGCGATCCCGCCGAGCTGCCAGCTGCCGCTGGGCTCCCGGGACTCGAAGCTCTGCGGCAGGAAGACACTGCGCATCCCCTCGGCGATCCACTTGAGCGGGAAGACGCTCGCGACGTTCTGCAGCCAGGTCGGCAGCACGCCGAAGGGGATGTAGACGCCGGAGATGAACTGCACGATGAGGACGATCGGGATGATGACGGCGGTCGCGCTGCGGCCGGTGCGCGGGATGGCGGAGAGCGCGATCCCGAGCACGGCGGACGTCACGATGCTGAGCAGGTAGATCCACGTGAAGCGCAGCCAGAGGTCGGCGGAGGCCGGGAGGGCGACGCCGAAGGCGAGCCGGGCGACGACGAGCAGCAGGCCGATCTGCAGCACGCTGGTGGCGAGCACCTGGCCCATCTTCCCGATGAAGTAGGAGATCACCGGCAGCGGGGTGCCGCCGAGCCGTTTGAGGGTGCCGTCGCTCTTCTCCCCCGCGATGTCGACGGCGAGGTTCTGGACGCCGGAGAGCAGGATGCCCGCGGCGATCATGGCGGGGAGGTAGTACGCGGCCTGGGTGATCCCGCCCGTGCCGTCCGGCGCCGCGCCGACGTTCCCCATTCCCTGGAACGCCACGGAGAAGATGCCGAGCATCACGACCGGGAAGAGGAAGGTGAAGAAGATCGTGTCCGGCTGGCGGAAGTACACGATCGTCTCGTACCTGGCGCGTTCGAGACCCAGGCCGACGGCGCTCACGACTCTGCTCCCACCCGCTGGACCAGGTCGAGGTAGACGTCCTCCAGGCTCGGCCGGATGACCTCGAGGTCGGACGGCTCGCCGCCGGCCGCGGCGGTCAGCCGCGCCACGAGGGCGGCGGGCGTGTCGGTGCGCTCGGAGCGCGGGGTGCCGTCGGCCTCCCGCCAGCGCACGATCGGGACGCGGGCCTCCACTCCCCCGAGCTGGTCGATGGCGCCCATGTCGACCAGGCGGCCCTCGGCGATCACGGCTGCGCGGTCGCTGAGCTGGGCAGCCTCGTCGAGGTAGTGCGTGGTGAGCAGGATGGTGGTGCCCTCGCGCTTCAGCGAGCGGATCAGCTCCCAGAACCGGTGACGTGCCTCCGGGTCGAACCCCGTGGTGGGCTCGTCGAGGAACAGCAGCTCGGGCCGTCCGATGACCCCGAGGGCGACGTCGAGCCGCCTCCGCTGGCCGCCGGAGAGGCTGCGGAGCCGGGCCTTCGCCTTCTCGGTGAGCCCGACCGCCGCCATGACCTCGTCGACGTCGCGTGGCGACGGGTAGAAGCGCGCGAAGTGCGCGAGCTGCTCGCGGACGGTGACGTTCGTCGCCTCCGCGCCGGTCTGGAGGACGATCCCGAGCCGCGCCTTCCACGTCGTCCCGCCCGCGGCCGGGTCGACCCCGAGCACGGAGACCTCGCCGGCCGACCGGTCCCGGTATCCCTCGAGGATCTCGATGGTCGTGCTCTTGCCCGCGCCGTTCGGGCCCAGCAGGGCGAAGGTCTCTCCGCGGTGGATGTCGAAGTCGATGCCCCGGACGGCGTCGAACGACCCGTAGGACTTCCGAAGCCCTCGGACCGTCACCGCGCTGTCGCTGCTCACGGCCCCAGTATGGCGCGGACCGGCCGGTGGACGCTGGTCCCCCGGCCGGTCGCGCACCCGTATCGGATCAGCTCGCGGCGGTCTCGCGCTTCGGCAGCTTCCAGCCCGGGCGCACGAAGTGGCAGGTGTAGCCCCACGGGATGCGCTCCAGGTAGTCCTGGTGCTCCGGCTCGGCCTCCCAGAACGGACCCGCGGCGCTCACCTCGGTGACGACCTTCCCTGGCCACAGCCCCGACGCGTCCACGTCGGCGATGGTGTCCTCGGCGACGCGGCGCTGCTCGTCGTTCTCGTAGAAGATCGCGGAGCGGTAGCTGGTGCCGACGTCGTTGCCCTGACGGTTCTTGGTCGACGGGTCGTGGATCTGGAAGAAGAACTCGAGCAGGTCGCGGTAGGTCGTCCGCTCGGGGTCGTACTCGATCTCGATCGCCTCGGCGTGGGTGCCGTGGTTGCGGTAGGTGGCGTCGGGGACGTCGCCTCCGGTGTAGCCGACGCGGGTGCTGGTCACACCGGGGAGCTTGCGGATCAAGTCCTGCATGCCCCAGAAACACCCACCGGCGAGGATGGCCTTCTCAGTCATTTTCTGTGTCCTTACTTCTCGAAGAGCGTGGTGTAGTCGCCGTAGCCCGCGGCGTCGAGCTCGGAGAGCGGGACGAAGCGGAGAGCGGCGGAGTTGATGCAGTAGCGCAGGCCGCCCGCCTCGGCGGGCCCGTCGTCGAACAGGTGACCCAGGTGGCTGTCACCGTGGGCGGAGCGGACCTCGGTGCGCACCATCCCGTAGGTCCGGTCGACCTTCTCGACGATGTTCCCCGGCTCGACCGGAACGGTGAAGCTCGGCCACCCGGAGCGGCTGTCGTACTTGTTCACGGACGCGAACAGCGGCTCCCCCGACACGACGTCGACGTACAGCCCCTCCTCGTGGTTGTTCCAGAACTCGTTGCGGAAGGCGGGCTCGGTGGCGGCCTCCTGCGTCACCGCGTACTGGCGCGGTGTCAGCTGGGCGAGGGCCTCCGGGTCCTTGCGGTAGTCCTGTGTCACGTTTCCTCCTCGTGCGGCGCGCTGGCTGCGACGCCGTCAGTAGATGGAACACGCGGGCACTCGCGGTTGGTCCCGCTGATCCTGTGAGTTCGCCGAGTGCGCTCCGACGATGAGCGGCAGAGGGGTAGACGCGCGCCGCGGCCTCCCCCTAGCCTGGCGGCGTTCCGAGAGCGTCACCCATCCGTTCACAGCACAGAGCGAAGGAACATCCATGCCGAACCCCACCATCGTCCTCGTCCACGGCGCCTGGGCGGACGCCTCCAGCTGGAACCCCGTCATCTCGGACCTCCGCGCGCGGGGATTCACCGTGTACGCCCCGCCGAACCTGCTCCGCGGAGTGACAGGGGATGCCGCGTATGTCGCCGCCTTCCTCGCGCAGCACACCGAGGGGCCGGTCGTCCTCGCCGGGCACTCGTACGGCGGCGCCGTCATCAGCGGCGCCGGGCTCGGCGGCGGTGATGTGCGGGCCCTCGTCTACGTGGATGCGTTCATCCCCGACGAGGGCGAGAACGTCGTCGGCCTGCTCGGCGGCTCCGGCTCCGCCCTCGACGTCCCGGACCCGACGACGGTGCTCGACATCGTCGGCTACCCCGGGGCGCCGGAGGGCGACGCGGACGCCTACTTGAAGGCATCGACGGTCCGCGACTTCTTCGCCCAGGACCTCTCCGAGACCGACCAGGATCTGATCGCCGCCGGTCAGCGGCCGATCGCGCTCGCCGCCAACGTCATCGCGGCCGGCCCGCCCGCCTGGCAGAGCCTCCCGGTCTGGTCCGTCGTCGGCACCGAGGACCGCATCATCCCGCCAGCACTCCAGCGGCGGATGTCCGAGCGTGCGCAGGCGACGATCGTCGAGACGGCCGCAGGGCACGTGTCGATGCTGGCCGCCCCGGATGTCGTGACCGGCACGATCGTCGCGGCGGCCGAATCCCTCTCCTGAGTCACGGCCGGGCCTCGTGGCCCGGTTCGCCGTGCGTCCGCCGCTGCTCCTTCAGCTCCGCCTCGTAGAGGTGGCGCCGGCCGCCGGCGAGCCGGTCGCGCGCCTCGCGCTCCAGCTCGCGGAACAGGGCGTAGTACCCGTCGTCGAAATCCTCGACGATCTGGAACGTCCACCGCCCCTCGATGACATTGCGCCCGACCAGCTCGCGCTCGATGCGGTCGGCGAGGTCGGCGTGGCCGGCGTCGCGCAGCTTGCCGACGGCCTCGCCGAGGGTGAAGTCGGCCTTCCCGGTGAGCCGGTGGAAGCCGTAGAGCAGTCCGCGCGCGTGCTCGACCACCTCGAGAGCCTCACTCAGGCTGCCGAGCGCATCCACCGTCGCGTCGTCGACGCCGTCCGGTCGTCTGTGCTGTTCGTCCGGTCCGTCGGTCATCGGTTCTCCTCGTCGCTCGTGCTCGGCCCGTCACCGGGATCGGATCCCGGCTCGCCGTCGTCCGCCCCGTCGCGCACGATCGGGATGGCATCCGTGAACTGCTGGGCCCGCTGCTCGTTCTCCGGTGTGCCGCTGAACAGGCGTCCCTCCTCCTCGCTGCGGGCGCGGGCCGGCCGCTCACGTGGCTCGGCAGGCTCGGCGAGCTCGACGCGCTGCCGCGGAAGGGAGGCGGGCGAATATCGCTGCATCCAGTCGATGAGCCGCTCGCGCACCAGGCAGCGCAGGTCGAACAGGGTCGGTGCGTCCTTGGCCGTGACGAGCACGCGCACCCGCACCCAGCCGCCGACGGCGTCGGTGACCTGGAGCACGGCGGTGCGGTGGTCCCAGAGGTCGGTGGTGGCGAGGATGCGGTTCAGCTCGGCGCGCATCCCGCCGGTGGACACCCGCCAGTCCAGGTCGAATTCGATGGAGCCGAGCAGCTCGCTGTGCTGGCGCGTCCAGTTCTCGAACGGCTTGGTCGTGAAGTAGGTCGACGGGAGGACGAGCCGGCGGTCGTCCCAGACGTGGACCACCACGTAGGTGAGCGTGATCTCCTCGATGGTCCCCCACTGCTGCTCGACCACCACGACGTCATCGATGCGGATGGCGTCGGAGAAGGCGAGCTGGATGCCCGCGAAGAGGTTGGCGAGGCTCGACTGGGCGGCGACACCGGCGATGATGCCGATGACGCCGGCGGAGGCCAGCAGGCTCGCGCCCGCCGCCTGCAGCGCGGGGAAGGTCAGCAGCACCGCGCCCAGGCCGATGACGACGGCCGCGACGATGGTGAGCCGCCGGAGGACGAGCACCTGTGTGCGCACCCGGCGGGCGTACCGGTTGTCGGGCACATCGAGCCGATAGCGCGCCAGCCCGAGGTCGGCCACGAATACGACGAAGGCGGCGGCGAACCACACGCCCGTGGCGATCGTGAGGATCAGGAAGGTGTGGTGGATGCCGTTCCGCCAGGCCGTCGAGACCTCCGGAGGCATGCTGACCGTCACCGCGATCCACAGCACGATCACGACCAGGAACAGCCGGAACGGCACGCGGACGTGACGGATCAGCAGCTCGGGCCACTGCCGCCTCCGCCCGATCAGGCGCAGGATCAGCGCCAGAACGGCCGTGACGGCGACCGCGACGACGACGGCCAGAAGGCAGGCGACGGCGAGGCCGGGCCAGCTGTGGAGGGGGAACACGGGTGGGAGGACTCCTCTGGTCGAATTCGCGAAGGAGTGTACGCGCGGACCGGCGGACGGTCGACCCGGCCTCGCGGGCGCGGGGCCAGCGGACTAGCCTGGCCATTCGGGCGGACGTCCGCCGATCGGGGACGCAGGACGCGTAAAGGAGCGGGAATGGCAGCGACACGGACACTCTTCATCGGCGGGACGGGCGTCATCAGCTCGGCGTGCGTGGCGGAGGCGCTCGAGCAGGGCCACGAGGTCACCGTCGTGAACCGGGGGAACAGCTCGACGCGTCCCCTCCCGGACGGCGTCGAGGTGCTGCACGCCGACATCCGCGACCCGGAGAGCGTGCACAGCGCGCTGGGCGAGCGCAGCTTCGACGTCGCCGCCGAGTTCCTCGCGTTCACGCCCGATCACATCTCGACCGACTTCGACCTCTTCGAGGGCCGGGTCGGGCAGTACGTCTTCATCAGTTCCGCCTCCGCCTACCAGAAGCCGCCGTCGCGCGTGCCGGTGACCGAGTCCACCGCGCTGCGCAACCCGTTCTGGCAGTACTCGCGCGACAAGATCGCCTGTGAGGATGCGCTGATGGAGGCGTACCGCGAGCGCGGCTTCCCCGTCACGATCGTGCGGCCGTCGCACACCTACGACCGCACGATGATCCCGACGACCGGGCACTGGACGGACCTCGAGCGGATGCGGCGCGGCGCCCCCGTCGTGGTGCACGGCGACGGGACGAGCCGCTGGACGATCACGCACAACACCGACTTCGCGGTGGCCTTCGTGGGACTGCTCGGCCGCCCGGAGGCCGTCGGCGACGCGTTCCACATCACCGGAGACGAGGCTCCGACGTGGGATCAGATCTACTGCTATCTGGCGGAGGCGCTGGGGGTGGAGGCGGAGCTCGTCCACGTGGCGAGCGAGTCGATCGCCGCCGTGATCCCGGAGGCCGGCCCCGGTCTCGTCGGCGACAAGGCGCACTCGATGCACTTCGACAACAGCAAGATCAAGGCGATGGTGCCCGGGTTCAGCGCGCGGGTCCCGTTCGCGCGCGGCGCCGGGGAGATCGTGGAGTGGTACCTCGCCGATCAGGAGCGGCAGCGCGTCGACCCCGATCTGGATGCGGCGTTCGACCGTCTCGTCGAGCACGCCCGCGCGTTCGGCTGAGCGCGCGGGCGCGGTGCGTCACTTGGTGTAGCCGCCTCCGGAGCTCGGCGTCGAGGAGGACGACGTGATCTTCGCGCCGTCGGGGCCGACGACCCACCAGATGCCGCCGAACCCCTGGCCGGTGACGTCTCCGGCGGAGGAGTCGCCCGCGTAGGTGTACAGCGGGTGGCCGTCGAGGGTGACCTGCTTCTTGCCGTCGACCCCGGTGATCGTGCCGACGGTCCCGGTGACGCCCTGGACGGTCGGATGCGCGCTGCCGGTCTCGATCGCCGGCCACTGGGTGGCGCACTGCCCGGAGCAGACGCTCATGCCGGAGCCGGCGGTGTCCTTGTCGAAGACGTAGGCGGTGAGACCCTTTCCGTCGACCACGACGGTGCCGAGCGTGGTCGAGCCGGTCTTCAGGGCGACGGCGGAGATGCCGGACGAACCGGACGGGCTCGACGGCGTCGACGCGCCGGAACCGGGCGCCGAGTATCCCCCGCCTCCGGTGGTCGAGCAGGCGGCGAGCGCCAGGAGGACGGCGGCGGCTCCGGCCGCCAGCGTCGCGAAGCGCGTGGGTGAGGTGGTGTTTCTCATGAGCGGATGCTCCCTTCCACCTGGGGCACGCCGCCCGAGGGGCGGATGGTTCACCCTGCGGGGCTTTCTGAGAGGACCATCAGACAGGAATTCGGAAACAGGAGCTTTACTATAAAGAAACTTTCCTGATACATTTCCGCGAGAGCATCGTTCCAACGAAGGGATGAGGATGACCGGACCGGTTCGGGGCACCCCCGGGTGGCTGCGCGAGACCAACGACCGCACGGCGCTGTCGTTGCTGCTGCAGCACGGCGTCCTCACCCGCAGCCGCATCGGCGAGCTCTCCGGGCTCTCCAAGCCGACCGCCGCGCAGATGGTCGCACGGCTCGAGACGGCCGGGCTCATCCACGTCGTCGGCGAGGTCTCCGGTGGACGCGGCCCCAACGCCGCCAGCTATGCCGTCCGGACGGATCGGATGCTCGGCGTTGCGGTCGACATCGACGCGGAGGTCCTGCGATCGACCGTCGTCGACGCCTCCGGCGCGGAACAGCCCATCGCCGTCACCCCGCTCGCCGGCCGCTCCCCGGAAGAGGATGTGCGCACGGCCGTCGACGCAGCGTGCGCCGCGGCCGACGCCGACCCCCACCAGGTCCGCGCCGTCTGCATCGGCGTGCAGGGCGCGCTCGACCCCCGCACGGACGAGCTGACCTACATCGAGACGCTCCCCGGCTGGCCCAAGCAGGGCATCGGCCGGCGGCTGCGCGACGCGCTCGGCATCGACGTGCGCATCGACAACGACGTGAACCTGGCGGCGCTCGCCGAGCGGACGGACGGCGCAGGACACGGAACCGGCGGCTTCGCCCTGCTCTGGATGGGCGACGGCCTCGGCCTGTCGGTCGACCAGGGCGGCAGCGTCCACCGCGGCGCGTCCGGCGGCGCCGGCGAGATCGGCTACCTGCCGATCCCCCGCTCGGCCGCCGAGCTCGACCCGGACGCCGACGACCTGCAGGACCTCATCGGAGGCCCCGCGGTCGCCCGGCTCGCCGCTCGTCACGGAGTCTCGCCGACGTCCGACGGCCACGTCGACGGCGACCCCGGCGCGCGGGAGGCGTTCCTCGGCGAGCTCGCCCGGCGCGTCGCCGTCGGCGTCGTCCCCGTCCTCGCCCTGCTCGACCCGGAACTGGTCGTGCTGGGCGGCCCCACCGGCTCGGCGGGCGGCGACCGCCTCGCCGAGCTCGTCACCGCAGAACTCCGCCCCGCCTGGGGCGAGCGCAGCGTCGTCGCGACCGGCGTCGACGCCCACCCGGTGCTCCGCGGAGCCCGGGAGCACCTCATCGGCGAAGTGCGCGACGCGCTCTTCGCCGAAGTGTCGCGGATCGCACCGTAGCGCCCCGCGACCGCACCACCGCATCCACCCGCACCACCGCATCCACCCGCACCACCGCATCCCGCACCACCACACCTGCACCCACCGACAGTGAGGGAGCCACCCGTGAAACACCGCCATCTCATCGCCGCGGCAGCGGTCACCGCCGCCGCCGCGCTCGCCCTCTCCGGCTGCTCCGGCGGCGGAGGCGGCACCGACTTCGCCGCGAGCACCCCGAAGGACCTCAGCGGCACCGTGTCGTTCTGGCACTTCTTCTCCGACCGCGAGGCGAAGGTCATCCAGTCCGTCGTCGACGACTTCGAGAAGAAGTACCCGAAGATCAAGGTCGACGTCCACTCCGGGCAGGACGACGAGAAGCTGCAGAAGGCGATCGCCACCGGCAGCAAGGTCGACGTCGGACTCTCGTACTCGACCGACATCGTCGGCAACTTCTGCTCGAACGGCGCCTTCCGCAGCCTCAACAAGGTGATCGAGCGCGACGGCGTCGACATGAGCCAGTTCTCGGACACCGTGAAGTCGTACACCGAGTTCAAGGGCACCCGCTGCGCGATGCCGATGCTCGCCGACGTCTACGGCCTCTACTACAACACCGACCTGCTCAAGGCCGCCGGCTACACCGCTCCGCCGAAGACGCTGAGCGAGCTGGAGTCGATGGCCGTGAAGCTGACGACGTTCAACCCGGACGGCTCGATCAAGACCCTCGGCTTCAACCCGACCATGGGCTGGTACGAGAACTCGGCCGCCCACGTGGGCCCCGCCGCCGACGCGAAGTGGCTGAAGTCGGACGGCACCAGCGCGGTCGGCTCCAGCGCCGGCTGGAAGGAGCTGATCGACTGGCAGAAGAAGTTCGTCGACACCATCGGCTGGGACAAGCTCAACGCCTTCACCTCCGGGCTCGGCCAGGAGTTCTCCGCCGACAACGCCTTCCAGACCGGGCAGGTCGCCATGAACCTCGACGGCGAATACCGCACGGCGTTCATCGACGACCAGGCCAAGGACCTGCACTACGGCACGGCGCCGTTCCCGACCGCCGACGACCAGTCGCAGCTGTACGGCGGCGGCTACATCACCGGCAACATCATCGGCATCTCGAAGGGCTCGAAGCAGCCGGAGCTCGCCTGGGCGCTGCTGCGGTACCTGACCACCGACACGGACGCGATCGTGAAGCTCGCGAACGGCCTCAAGAACGTGCCGACGACGAAGGATGCGCTCGCCTCGCCGAAGCTGGAGGTCTCGGAGCAGTACAAGACGTTCCTCGACATCGCGTCGGACAAGAACGTCCAGACCACGCCGCCGAGCCCGCTCGGCCCCGGCTACCAGCAGTCGCTCCAGGACTGGTGGAACAAGTACCAGAGCCAGGGCGGTGACCTGGATGCGGGGCTGAAGTCGGTCGACAAGCAGATCGACGACGCCCTCGCACTGAGCACCGGGCCGTGAGCTGGACGCCATGACCGCGACCGCAGAACGCGTGGGGCGGGCCACCGCCCGCCCCACGCGCCGCTCCCCCGCCCGCCGCCGGCGCTCCCTGGTGACGCTCGCGCTGCTCGCGCCCGCCCTGCTCGGGCTGCTGATCTTCTTCGTCTACCCGCTGATCGCCTCCGTCTACTACTCGTTCACCCGGTTCGACCTCGTCTCGCCGCCGCAGTGGATCGGCCTCCGCAACTACCAGTACCTGTTCACGCAGGACCCGAACGTGTGGCTGGCGACCCTCAACACGCTGTGGTTCGTCGTGATCTGGGTTCCCGTGAAGACGGCGTTCGCGCTGATCGTCGCCGGGCTCCTCGCCCGGGCGCGGCGCGCATCCGGCTTCTGGCGGACGGTGTTCTACCTGCCCGCCCTGGTGCCGCCGGTGGCGAGCGTCGTCGCGTTCGTCTTCCTGTTCAACCCGGGCACCGGGCCCGTGAACCACATCCTCGGCTTCTTCGGCATCCAGGGGCCGCTGTGGTTCAACGACCCGGCGTGGTCGAAGCCCTCCCTGGTGCTGCTGGGCATCTGGGTGATGGGCGACGTCATGATCATCTTCCTGGCGGCCCTCCTGGATGTGCCCCGCGAGCAGTACGAGGCGGCCTCGCTGGACGGCGCGAGCGGTGCGCAGAAGGTGCGGTACGTCACGCTGCCGTCCATCGCTCCCGTGCTGCTCTTCGCGGCGGTGACGGGCGTCATCGCGGCGATCCAGTACTTCACGGAGGCGGCTGTCGCCTCCTCCGTCGCGTCGGGCAAAGCCGTCGTGGGGCAGGGCATCAGCTCCAACCTCGGCTACCCGGACGGCTCGCTCCTCACCTACACGCAGTGGCTCTACGTCCGCGGCTTCGGCACGTACCAGCTCGGCTACGCGTCCGCCCTCGCGGTGCTTCTGTTCGTGGTGGCGGCCGTCGTCCTCATCCTGCTGCTCCGCCGCTTCAAGGCGTTCACCCCGGAAGGCGCGCAATGACCTCGGCCACCCTCACCCCCGGCAGCGCGACGACGGACCGCCCGGCGCCGCCGCCCCGCCGCATCCCGACACCGCGCTCGGCCCGGGCCCGCCGCATCCTCGCCTGGATCGCCGAGCACGCCGTGCTCGTCGTGCTCGCGGTGCTGTTCATCGCGCCCGTGGTCTTCGTCTTCCTCACCTCGCTGATGTCGAGCGAGCAGACCCTGACCGCCTCGCTCTGGCCGCAGCCGTTCCACTGGGACAACTACGTGAAGGTGTTCACGACGGTGCCGCTGGCGCAGTGGTTCGCCAACTCCGCGATGTATGCGGTGCTCGCCACGGCCTTCATGCTGATCTCGAGCGTTCCCGCGGCGTATGCGCTCGCCAAGATCCGCTTCCGCGGCTCCGGCGTGCTGTTCACCGTGATCATCATCGCCATGCTGCTCCCGCCGCAGGTGACGGCGATCCCGATCTACGTGATGTGGTCGCAGCTGGGGCTGACCGGCACGCTGTGGCCGCTCATCCTGCCGAACCTGCTCGGCGACGCCTTCTCGATCTTCCTGCTCCGGCAGTTCTTCCTCACCATTCCGAGCGAGTACGCCGACGCGGCCCGCATCGACGGCAACGGGGAGTTCGGGGTGCTGTGGCGGGTGGTGCTGCCGATGGCGAAGCCGGGCATCGCGGCGACAGCGATCTTCCTGTTCTTCGCCTCCTGGAACGACTACTACGGGCCGCTGCTCTACACCTCGGAGAACCCGGCCGCCTGGCCGGTGGCCTACGGCCTCGCGTCGTTCCGCGGCGTCCACGGCACCGACTGGGGGCTGACCATGGCGATGACCATGCTCGTCACCGTCCCGGTCGTCCTCATCTTCTTCTTCGCCCAACGCGTCTTCGTGGAGGGCATCACACTCACCGGCGTGAAGGGATAACACGTGAAACTGACGGTCGTCGGAGGCGGCTCCACCTACACCCCCGAGCTCATCGACGGGTTCGCGCGGCTGCGCGACCTGCTCCCGATCGAGGAGCTCTGGCTGGTCGACCCCGATCCGGAGCGCCTGCGCCTGGTCGGCGGGATGAGCCAGCGCATGTTCCGCGCGGCCGGCCACCCGGGCCGCGTCGTGCCCACCTCGGACCTCGTGGCGGGCGTCTCGGATGCCGACGTGGTGCTCATCCAGCTCCGGGTCGGCGGCCAGGCGGCGCGTCACGGCGACGAGACCTGGCCGCACGAGTGCGGCTGCATCGGACAGGAGACGACCGGCCCCGGCGGCTTCGCCAAGGCACTCAGGACCGTTCCCGTGGTGCTGCGCGTCGCCGACGCCGTCCGCCGGCATGCGAAGCCCGGCGCCTGGATCGTCGACTTCACCAACCCCGTCGGCATCGTCACCCGCGCCCTCCTGCAGGAGGGCCACCGCGCGGTCGGCCTCTGCAACGTCGCCATCGGATTCCAGCGGCGCTTCGCCGGGATGCTCGGTGTCGCGCCCGCACAGGTGCAGCTCGGTCACGTCGGCCTCAACCACCTGACGTGGGAGCGGTCGGCCCTCGTCACCGACGACTCCGGCACCCGCGACGCCCTGCCCGAGCTGCTCGGCACGCGGCTGGAACAGCTCGCGGAGGAGGTCGAGCTGCCAGCTTCGCTCATCCGGCTGCTCGGCGATGTGCCCAGCTACTACCTGCGCTACTACTACGCGCACGATGAGGTCCTGCGCGAGCAGCTCGACTCCCCCACCCGCGCCGAGGCCGTGCAGCGCGTCGAGCGCGAGCTGCTGGAGCTGTACGGCGACCCCGCGGTCGACACCAAGCCCGAGCAGCTCTCCCAGCGCGGAGGCGCCTTCTACTCGGAGGCCGCCGTCGACCTGATCGCGTCGCTGACCGGCGACCGCGGCGATGTGCAGGTGGTGAACCTCCGCAACGACGGCGCGCTGCCGTTCCTGCCCGAAGACCACGTGATCGAGGTCTCGGCGACGGTGGATGCGGGCGGCGTCACCGCCCTGCCGATCGAGCCGCTGCCCGCCGACCACGCCGGGCTGATCGCACACGTCGCTGGGTACGAGCGGCTCGCCCTCGACGCCGCGGTCAACGGTGGACGCGACCGGGTGCTGCGCGCGATGCTCGCGCATCCCCTGGTCGGTCAGTACGATCGGGCCGAGCGGCTGACCGACCTGCTGATCTCCCATAACCGCGACCACCTGGAGTGGGCCAAGTGACCGACGACGACGCGCCCCTCGACGCGCCTCTCGTGATCGCCGTCGACGGCGGCGGATCGAAGACGGACGCGGTGGCGCTCGAGCTCGACGGAACGGTGGTGGCCGAGGCGAGAGGCACGACGTCCAGCCCGCACCTCATCGGGATGCACGGCTCGGCCGATCTCGTCTCCGCCCTCATCGGCCGCCTGCTCGAACAGACCGGGCCCCGGCCGATCGCCGCGACCAATCTCTACCTCTCCGGCCTCGACCTCCCGACCGAGATCGACGACTTCCGGGCGAGCATCGCCGGCACGCCGTGGGCGGCCGCGACGGTCGACAACGATCTGTTCGCCCTGCTGCGGGCGGGAACCGACGAGCCGGACGCCGTCGCCGTGGTCTGCGGAACGGGCATCAACTGCGTCGGCGTCCGCGCGGACGGCGCCGTGGTCCGCTACCCGTCGCTCGGCACCATCTCGGGCGACTGGGGAGGCGGCTGGCACCTCGGCGAGCGCGCCCTCTGGCATGCGGCGAGGGCGGTCGACGGGCGCGGACCGGCGACGGAACTCGCGCCGGCGGTCCCCGCGGCGTTCGGGCTGGACAGCGTCCAGGGGGTCATCGAGGCCCTGCACTTCGGCCGCCTTCCCAACCGCGACCTCGCACGGCTCGCCCCGACCGTGTTCGCCGTCGCCCGCGGGGGCGACGCGGTCGCCGCCGCACTGATCGACGAGCAGGCGGAGGAGATCGCGACGCTGGCCGTGACGACGCTGCGCCGGCTCGACCTGCTCGACCGGCCGGTGCCGGTCGTGCTCGGCGGCGGCGTGATCGGCGGCCGCGACGAACGGCTGCTCGGGACCATCGAACGGCTGCTCGCCGAGCGTGCGCCCGCGGCACGCATGGAGCTCGTCACGGCAGCGCCCATCCTCGGTGCCGCCCTCCTGGCGCTGGAGTCCGCCGGCGCGGACCGTTCGGCCCTCGCTGCCGCGCGACGCACTCTGGAGGAGCGACCGGCCGCGGTGGTTCAATAGCCTCACGGACAACGATCGCGACGTCGAGAGGGCGCGGATGGTCGAGCAGCAGCTCGTCCCGCGCGGGATCGAGGACCAGCGCGTCCTCGACGCGATGCGACGTGTGCCCCGGCACCTGTTCGTGGAGCCGTCGGCGGCGCCGTACGCCTACGAGGACCACCCGATGCCCATCGGCGACGGCCAGACCATCTCGCAGCCGTACATCGTGGCGCTGATGCTGCAGGCCGCGCGGATCGGCCCGGAGGACGTGGTGCTGGACGTCGGCACGGGGTCGGGATACGCGGCCGCCGTCGCGTCGCTGCTCGGGCATCGTGTCGTGAGCATCGAACGGCATCCCGGCCTCGCGGTGGGCGCCGCGGCGACGCTGGACGCGCTCGGCTACCGGGTGGAGGTCGTGACCGGCGACGGGACGCTGGGCTGGCCGTCCGGGGCTCCGTACGACGTCATCCTCGCCGCGGCGACCGGCCCGGACGTCCCCGATGCCTGGTGGGCGCAGCTGGCGCCGGGCGGCCGGGTGGTGATGCCGGTCGGCCGGCCGGGAGGCGCGCAGCATCTCGCGCTGTTCACGCGCACCGACGACGGGTCGGTGCGCGAGACGGACCTCGGCGGTGTCGCGTTCGTTCCGCTGCTGGGCGAGCAGGGCTGGCCGGAGCGTCCTCTCCGGGGCTGAGCACGGGCGGCGCGTCCGGAGTGCGCGGGCGGGTCAGGCAGCGACGACCTCGCGCGCCGGGGCGGCGACCCGCAGCGCTCCGAGCAGCGCGGCGAGCTGTCCGGCCGGCGCCGCGATGTCCTCCGGGTGCCACTGCACCGCGAGCAGCGGCGCGTCGGCGTGCTCGATCGCCTCGACGTGCCCGTCGTGCGACCGGGCGGTCACGAGCAGGTCGGCGCCGAGCGCATCCACGGCCTGGTGGTGGGCGCTGCGCACCTCGAGCGATCCGGCGCCGAGCAGGTCTGCTGCCCGGCTGCCCGCATCGACCCGCACGGTGTGCGTGGTGAGCACCTGCGGGATGGGGACGCCGCGGTTCACGTGGGCGCACTCCTCGCCGAGGTCCTGGACCAGCGTTCCGCCCAGTGCGACGTTCACGATCTGCAGCCCGCGGCAGATGCCGAGGAGCGGCGTCCCGCGCACCAGGGCGGCGTGCACCAGCGCGATCTGCGCCGCGTCGGCCGCCGGGAGGTGACGCGACTCGTTGGCGTAGCCGGTCCGGCCGCCGTAGAAGTCGGGGTGGATGTCCTCGCCGCCGACGATGACGACCGCGTCGGCGGTCTCCGTCTCGGCCAGGAGCGCGTCGGCCCCGCGGTCGGCCGCAAGCCGGTCGACGCTCCAGCCCTGTTCCTCCGCCGCGGCGATGACATTGCCGACGAGCAGCTGGACGTAGTCGTGATAGGCCGGATCGTGATTGCGGAAGCGCGTGGCCTCGACGACGGCGAGGGTCGGCTGTTCTGGCATGCGCTCCTCCTCTCGACCGGCTGACACCATCCCAGCAGCACTCCCGGCCGTGCGCACGGGTGGCCGTAACAGGCGGAAACAGTGACACTGTCGGAGAGCACCAATAGACTCGGCTGGGTATCAGCCGGACCCGAGAGAGTGGGTGGATGCGCTTGCGACGTCTGCTGACCGGAGCCCTGCTGGCGCTCGGGCTCGTAGTGGGGCCGGCGCTGCTCGCCGCGCCTCCGGCCTCCGCCCAGGACCCGGTCGATCTGGGTCCGAGTCACGTCGTCGACCAGGCGCAGGTGCTCAGCGGGACGCAGGAGGCCACGATCGCGGCGGCCGCCAAGAAGCTGTACGACGACCACCGCATCGACCTCTACGTCGTCTATGTCGACCGGTTCACCGACCCGACCGAGGCGGCGGACTGGGCCAACGAGACGGCGGCGCGCAACGGCCTCGGGCAGCGCGACTACCTGCTCGCCGTCTCGACCGACGGTCGCACGTACTACCTGTCCGGAGACGACAACGGCCCGGTGAGCGCCGACCAGCTCGACGCCATCGAGCGGAACGACGTCGAGCCCAAGCTCCACGCCGGCGACTGGACCGGGGCGGCGGTCGCTGCCGCCAACGGGCTCGGCGACGCGGCCGGAGGAGGCGGCGGCGCGGCGTTCTTCTGGGTGTTCGTCATCGGCGTCCTCGTCATCGGCCTCGTCGTGTTCCTGGTGGTGCGCTCGCGCGGCTCCCGGAAGAGGAAGGCGGCGGCGGGGCCCACCACTCCGCAGAGCGAGCTGCAGACCATCTCCCTCGCCGACCTCGAACGACGCGCGGGCTCCGCACTGGTGCAGACCGACGACGCGATCCGCACCAGCGAGGAGGAGCTCGGCTTCGCCACAGCGCAGTACGGTGCGGAGGCGGTGGTGCCGTTCCAGTCCGCCCTCGACACGGCGAAGGGGCAGCTGCGCGAGGCGTTCACGCTGAAGCAGCGGCTCGACGACGCGGAGCCGGACACGGACGAGCAGCGGCGCGAGTGGAACATCCGGATCGTGCAGCTCTGCGCCACCGCCAACCAGGCGCTGGATGCGCAGGCCGATGCCTTCGACGAGCTGCGGTCGATCGAGAAGCGCATCCCCGAGGCGAGTGCGGAGATCGCCGGGCAGGCCGCCACGCTGCGGCAGCGGCTGGCGGCGACGCGCGCCACGCTCGACGGGCTCGCCGAGCGCTACACCGACGCCGCTCTCGGCACCGTCCGGGACAACATCGACCAGGCGACGCAGCGCCTCGACTTCACCGACACCGCACTGGCGGGCGCGGCGCAGAAAGCGGCGTCGGGCGACGCCGGAGCCGCGGCCGTCGGCGTCCGCGCGGCGGAGGAGTCGGCGGACCAGGCGGGTCTCCTCCTCGACGCGGTGGACCGGCTCGGCGCCGACCTGACCGCTGCGCAGCAATCGCTCGACGGCACGCTCGCCGAGCTCCGCAGCGATCTGGCGGAGGCGCGGGCCCTGGCCGGCACCAGCGACCCCGGCGGCGCCATCGCGGCCGCGGTCGCCGGCACGGAGCAGACCGTGACCGATGTGCAGGCGGCCCTCTCCGCCGGGCGGGTCAACCCGCTCGAACTCGCCCAGCGGCTCGACGCCGCCAACCGCTCGATCGACGGCGTCCTCCAGGGTGTCCGCGACGCCAGGGCACAGGCGCAGCGCGCCCAGTCGGCGCTGCAGCAGACCCTGATGACCGCGAAGGCGCGCGTGTCCGCGTGCAAGGACTTCATCACCGCACGACGCGGAGCCGTCGGGGCCGAGGCCCGCACACGGCTGGCGGAGGCCGCCCGGCTCGTCGTCCAGGCCGAGCAGACGGCGGCGACGGATGCGGTGTCCGCCCTGGCCCTCGCGCAACGCGCGGCCGAACTCGCCGACCAGGCGACGCAGCTCGCCCAGCAGGACGTCGGCGGCTTCCAGCCCGACCTCGGCGGGATGGGCGGGGGCCTCGGCGACATCTTCGGCGGCGGCACCTCCGGCCGCGGCGGCGGCGGGGCGATGGGCGCTATCCTCGGCGGCATCCTCATCGACTCCGTGCTGCGCGGCGGCATGGGCGGCGGTGGATTCGGCGGCGGGAGCTGGGGCGGCGGCGGATTCGGCGGGGGCGGCAGCCGCACCAGGAGCGGCGGCGGCGGCTTCAGCGCAGGAAGCTTCGGCGGCGGGGGAACCCGCAGCCGACGTGGCGGCGGACGGTTCTGAACCGCCGGACACACCTCACAAGCGCCCAACGGGGGCGGGAGCGAAAGGAAGAGCACATGGCGAAGCAGTCCATCTTCGGACGGATCTCGCAACTGTTGCGAGCGAACATCAACGCGCTCCTCGATCAGGCGGAGGACCCGGAGAAGATGCTGGACCAGATGGTCCGCGACTTCACCAACAGCATCGCCGACGCCGAGAGCGCGATCGCCGAGACGATCGGCAACCTGCGGCTGCTCGAGGACGACCACCGCGAAGATGTGGAGGCCGCCGCCGAGTGGGGCGACAAGGCGCTCGCCGCCAGCCGGCAAGCGGACCAGTACCGCGCCTCCGGCGACGCCGCGAACGCCGACAAGTTCGACAACCTCGCCAAGGTCGCCCTGCAGCGGCAGATCTCCTCCGAGAACGAGGCGAAGGCCGCGGAGCCGCAGATCGCCGCGCAGACCGAGGTGGTCGAGAAGCTCAAGACCGGCCTCAACGCGATGAAGGAGAAGCTGGAGCAGCTGAAGAGCAAGCGCTCCGAGCTGATCGCCCGCGCGAAGAGCGCCCAGGCGCAGGCCCAGGTGATGGATGCCGTGAAGAGCGTCGACATCATGGATCCGACGAGCGAGGTCGCACGCTTCGAGGAGAAGATCCGCCGCGAGGAGGCCAAGGTCCGGGGTGCGCAGGAGCTCGCCGCCTCGAGCCTCGATGCGCAGTTCGAGCAGCTCGACGACCTCGGCGAGCTGACCGAGGTGGAGGCCAGGCTCGCCGCGCTCAAGTCCGGCGGAGGGTCGCAGGGGGCCGTGACCTCGGGCGCCCAGGGGTGAGCGGCGCGTCCTTCCTCGTCGTCCCGCAGTGGCAGGGGTCGGGGTCGTCGCGGGCCATGCGCCTGATCGACGGCGCCGACGCCATCCGCGGCGACCTCCCCGGCGCCCGCACCCACCAGGTGCCGGTGCCGGCCGCCGCGGGCGAGTCGCTGGGCAGCGGGGTGAACCGGTTCTCGTCCCTCGCGGCGGTCCGCGAGGCGACCGAGGCCGAGCTCGCCCTGCTGGAGGCGCCGGTCGTCACGATCGGCGGCGACTGCGGGGCGGAGCTCGCGCCCGTCCAGCACGCGCTCGCCGCGCATCCACCCGGGTCGGTGGCGGTGGTGTGGTTCGACGCCCACGGCGACCTCAACGACGTCGACTCGTCGCCGTCCGGCGCCTTCCACGGCATGGTGCTACGGGCGCTCCTCGGCGACGGGCCCGATGGGCTCGCATCCGCCGGGGAGTCGCGGCTCGCACCCGCCCAGCTGGTCCTCGCCGGCGTCAGAGCACTGGACGACGGGGAGTCCGCCTTCGTGGTGGAGAACGGCATCCGTGTCGTCTCCCCCGGCGAGCTGGACGACCCGGAGGCGATCGTGAACGCCGTGGCGGCCACCGGGGCGACGGCGGTGTACGTGCACATCGACCTCGATGTGCTCGACCCGTCCGCCATCGACGGGATCGGCTACCCCGAGCCGTTCGGCGTGCTCCCGGAGCGCCTCACCGAGGCGATCCGTGCGCTCCGCCGCCGGTTCGAGCTCGCCGGGGCGGGCCTCATGGAGTTCGCACCGGACAGCCCCGACGCCGCAGCGCACGACCTCCCGGTCATCCTCCGCATCCTCGGGGCACTGACCGGCCCGACCGCGTCGCAGGCCCCGGCCGGCTCGGACGGGGCGCGGTAGCTTGGGAGCCATGAGCGAGCCCAAGATCCTGACCGAGCGGCGCGGACACGTGCTGCTGATCGGCCTGAACCGGCCCGAGAAGCGCAACGCCGCCGACTTCGAGCTGCTGAGCCGGCTCGCGCTGGCGTACGGAGAGCTGGAACGCGACCCCGACCTGCGCGTCGGCCTGGTGCACGCCGTCGGCGAGCACTTCACCGCCGGGCTCGACCTCGCCGACCTCGGCCCGCGGATCGGCCGAGACGGCCTCTCCTTCGTGGACGAGGACGGCATCGACCCCTGGCAGGTCTCGGGCACACCGCTCAGCAAGCCCGTCGTCATCGCCGTGCAGGGCACGTGCCTCACGCTCGGCATCGAGCTCATCCTCGCCTCCGACATCGCGGTCGCTGCCCGCGGGACCCGGTTCGGGCAGATCGAGGTCACCCGCGGCATCCTGCCGTTCGGCGGCGCCACGCTTCGCTTCCCCCGCGCGGTGGGCTGGGGCAACGCGATGCGGTACATCCTCACCGGCGACCTGTTCGACGCCGCCGAGGCGCACCGCATCGGCCTGGTGCAGGAGGTCGTCGAGGACGGCGAGCAGTTCGACCGGGCCCTCGAGCTCGCGGAGCGGATCGCCGCGCAGGCGCCCCTGGCGGTCCAGGCCGCGCTCGCCAACGCGAAGCGCGCCGTGCGCGACGGCGACGCCGCGGCGGAGGCCGAGCTGCAGCCGGCCCTCGTGCGGCTGGTCGGCAGCGAGGACGCCCGGATCGGCATGGAGGCGTTCCTGACCCGCACGGAGGCGCGGTTCGTCGGGCGGTAGCCATCCGATCCAGAGCGCGCGACGAACTCCACGGACGACGACCACGCATCACACGACTCACATCCGACACACGATCGAAGGCGGCCGGCAGGCGGCAGGGAGAAGACATGAGCGAGATCAAGGACTACGACGTCATCGTGCTGGGAGCGGGCGCCGTCGGCGAGAACGTCGCCGACCGAGCGGTCCAGGGCGGTCTGCGGACGGTGATCGTCGAGTCCGAGCTCGTCGGCGGCGAGTGCTCCTACTGGGCGTGCATGCCCTCCAAGACACTCCTGCGGAGCGGAGCGCTGCTGCGCGCCGCCCAGAAGGTCGGAGGGACGCGGGAAGCGGTCACCGGTCCGCTCGACGTCGCGGCCGTGCTCAAGCGGCGCGACGATATGACCAGCAACTGGAACGACAGCGGCCAGGTCGAGTGGCTGACCGGCGCCGGGATCGACCTGGAGCGCGGCTGGGGCGTCATCACCGCCCCGCGCGAGGTCACCGTCACGGCGGAGGACGGAACGGTCACCGTGCTGCGCGCGAAGCACGCGGTCGCGGTCTCCACCGGGTCCGCCGCCCTGATGCCCGACATCCCGGGGCTGCGAGAGAGCGAGCCGTGGTCGAGCCGTGAGGCCACGAGCGCTCAGCGCGTCCCGGTATCCCTGGCCATCCTGGGCGGAGGCGTCGTCGCCACCGAGATGGCCACCGCCTACGCCGGCTTCGGCACCCAGGTGCACCTCATCGCGCGCAGCGGACTGCTGACCGGCGACGAGCCGTTCGCCGGCGAGATGGTCGTCGAGTCGCTGAAGAAGCTCGGCGTCACCCTGCACCTCGACTCCGGCGCGGAGCAGGTGGAGCGCACGGAGGACGAGGGCTTCCGCATCCGCCTCGACGACGGCAGTGTGCTCGAGACCGACGAGTTCCTCGTCGCCACCGGCCGCCTCCCCCGGACGTTCGGCATCGGGCTCGATGCGTTCGGGCTCGAGGACGGCGCCTGGCTCGACGTCGACGACAGCATGCGCGTGCTCGGAGCCGACGGCCGGCCGGTCGACGGCGGCTGGCTCTACGGCGTCGGCGACGTGAACCACCGCGCGCTGCTCACCCACCAGGGCAAGTACCAGGCGCGTGCGGCGGGCGACGCCATCGCCGCCCGCGCGCACGGACACGACGTCTCGCTGGAGCCGTGGGGCGCCTTCGTCGCGACGGCCGACCACCAGGCGGTCCCCCAGGTCACCTTCACCGACCCGGAGGTCGCGTCGGTCGGGCTCACCGCCGCACGCGCGGAGAAGGCCGGCTACCGCATCCGTGTCGTCGACTACGACATCGGCAGCGTGGCCGGGGCGCACGTCGTGGCCGACGGCTACGAGGGCAAGGCCCGCATGGTCGTCGACGAGGACCGCGGGGTCGTGCTCGGCGTGACCTTCGTCGGTCAGGATGTCGGCGAGCTGCTGCACTCGGCGACCGTCGCCGTCGTCGGGGAGGTGCCGCTCGACCGCCTCTGGCACGCCGTCCCCTCGTACCCGACGGTCAGCGAGGTCTGGCTGCGGCTGCTGGAGACCTACGGAAGACCAGAGAAGTGAGCGGCTTCGACCGCGGGCCGCTCGGGCGCATCCTGCTCGATTCGCCCCTGAGCCGCGCCGGATACCTGTACGCGACCGCGGTCGGCCTGACCTGGGGCTTCCTCTGGAGCACCGGGCGCATCGAGCGCCGCGCCGGGCTGACCGTGTTCCGTGGCATGCCGAAGGCGACCTTCGGGCGCGGCGGCTCGTGCGTCGGCGGCGTCTACCTGACCGACCAGAACGTCACCGACGACGTGCTCGAGCACGAGGCGGTCCACAAACGGCAATGGCAGCGGTACGGGATGCTGTTCCCGCTGCTCTACTTCCTCGCGGGGCGCGATCCGCTCCGCAACCGATTCGAGATCGAGGCGGGCCTCGAGAAGGGCGGGTACCGATGACGCGCACCATCGTGATCACGGGGGCGAGCTCCGGCATCGGCGCCGTCGCCGCCGAACAGCTGAAGGCCGGCGGGGACGAGGTCGCCGTGGTCGGCCGCAACCCGGAGCGCACGCGCGCGGTCGCCGAGCGGATCGGTGCGACGCCGTTCCTCGCCGACTTCGAGCGCCTGGACGACGTCCGGTCGCTCGCGGCCGCCTTGCTCGACCGGTACGAGACGATCGACGTGCTCGCCAACAACGCCGGCGGGCTCTACCACGACCGCGAGCTGACGGTGGACGGGCACGAGCGCACCATCCAGGCCAACCACCTGGCGCCCTTCCTGCTGACCGCGCTGCTGCGCCCCCGGCTCGTCGAGACCGCGGCGACCGGACGGGATGTGCGGGTCGTCTCCACGGCGAGCCTCGCGAACCGCTTCGGGAATCTCCGCGTGGACGACCTGGACTGGGAACGCCGCTCCTGGCAGGGCGGCTGGCGCGCGTACGGCACGGCGAAGCTGGCGACCATCCTGTTCGCCGCCGAGCTGGCCGAGCGCCTGACCGGGACGGGCGTGACCGCCTACTCGTTCCATCCGGGAACCATCGCGACCAACTTCGGCAATTCGTCGCCGCTCATCCGCTTCGGCCACCTGGTGACGCGGAGCAGCTTCGGCATCCCCGTCGCCGCGGGGGCCGCTCCCCTGCTCTTCCTGGCCGGCCCCGCGCGCGTCGGCGCGCCGAGCGGGACGTACTTCGACCGCCTGACGGCGAACGGCCGCGTCAATCCGCAGGCGCGGAACGCGCAGCTCGGGCGCGACCTGTGGGCCGCGAGCGAGGCGCTGGTGGAGCTGGACGTCCCGGCCTGAGCGCCGAGTTGACGCAACACGCCGTGCCAGGCGGGCGCATTGCGGCGTGTCGCGTCAACCAGCTGACCGATGTCAGCGGAAGGAGGGCGACGCCACCGCGTCTGCGGACATGCCGACCGCGTGGACGAGGTGGTCGCGCACCTCGGTGGCGAGCGCGAAACCGCCGGTGACGATCGCGCGGGTCTCACCCGGACCGTCGCACAGCATCTCGTCGCACCAGGCGCGCACGGCGCGCGCGCCGGCCTCGCCGCGGGCGCACAGCTCACCGGTGCCGGGGCGTCCGCTCCGGCGCGAGCGGACCAGCCAGGTGACGGTCATGCGCATCGGCGTCGCGAGCGGGGCGATCTGCGACTCGTCTCCGACCTCGACGAACACCCGGCCCCGCGCGCACAGCGGAAGGAGCGCGAGCTCTGCCTCCAGCTCGGTGAGCGAGGACTCGTCGCCGACGACCAGGAACTGCACGCGGTCGTCGTGGTGCGCGGTCGTGGCGGTGTGGGTGGCGTGATCGGGACGGTACATCTCGCGATCGAGTATAGGTGAGCCTAACCTCAGAACCAACGACTCCGACGGCATCCTCAGCATGTGCACGGGGCACCGCATCCCTTCCCGAGGTCGGTCGTTCGCGGCATGATCGGAGCATGCGCCCCTCCGCCTCCTCCCCGATCGCCCCGATGCTCGCGAAGGCGGTTCCCGCCGTCCCCGAGCCCGACAGCGTGGCGGGCGGTCTCAGCTACGAGCCGAAGTGGGACGGGTTCCGGGCCATCGTCTACGCCGAGGGCGACGGCGCCGTGGAGTCGGTGGAGATCGGCAGCCGCGGCTCGAAGATGCTGACGCGCTACTTCCCCGAGCTCGTGGAGGCGTTCCGCCGTCTCCTGCCGGGCCCGTGCGTGCTCGACGGCGAGATCGTGGTGCCCACCGGGCCGACCGGGGCGCAGCGGCTGGACTGGGAGGCGCTGTCGCAGCGCATCCACCCGGCCGCGAGCCGCGTGACCCTGCTGTCGGAGCAGACACCGGCGACGTTCGTCGCGTTCGACCTGCTCGCGATCGGCGACGAGTCGTACGTCGACCGGCCGTTCGCCGACCGCCGCGCGGCGCTCGAGGAGTTCGCGGGCGACCTGCCCGCGCCGCTCCAGCTGACCCGCACCACGACGGACGTCGACCTCGCCCGCCGCTGGCTCGTCGAGTTCGAGGGCGCCGGGCTGGACGGGGTGGTGGCGAAGCCGCTCGCCGGTCCGTACGCGCCGAACAAGCGGACGATGCTCAAGATCAAGCACCACCGCACCGCCGACGTCGTCGCGCTCGGGTACCGCATCCACACCAGCGGGCGGGGCGTCGGCTCCCTGCTCGTCGGGCTCTACGGCGACGACGGCCGGCTGCGCAACGTGGGCGGCGTCTCGGCGTTCACGGACGCGAAGCGGCTCTCCCTCATCGACGAGCTGGAGCCGCTGGTGGAGCGCGACGAGAGCGGCGCGGCCGTCACCGGCGAGACCGACCGGAGCCGCTTCTCGGGAAGCAAGGACGTGTCGTTCGTCCGGCTGCGGCCCGAGCGCGTGCTCGAGGTGCGGTACGACCAGATGGAGGGGATGCGCTTCCGGCACACCGCGCAGTTCGAGCGCTGGCGTCTCGACCGCGAGGCGCGATCGTGCACCTTCGAGCAGCTCGATCGGCCGATCGCGTACGACCTGGGCGACGTCCTGACCTGAGGCCGCCGACCGCGTGCGTCGGAGGAAAGCGCTCACTTCTCCGACGGGAGCGGAGGCGGAACGGGACCCGCTACGCCTTCTTCGCGCGGCTCGGCTGCACGCGCGGCGGCTCCCCCGGCATCTTCGGGTAGTCGGGCGGGAACGGCAGCTCCCCGAGGCCGTCCGACAGGTCGCGCTCCCACCAGCCGAGCAGCACGTCGATCGTCCCGGGATCCGCGCCGAAGTCCTCCCACGGGTCGCCGACGGTGCGCAGGCGCTCCGGCATGGTCAGCACGGTGAAGTCGCGCGGGTCGACGTGCTCCAGTTCGTCCCAGGTGATCGGGGCGGAGACGGAGGCGTGCGGCAGCGCGCGCGGGCTGTACGCGCCCGCCATCGTGCGGTCGCGGTTCGCCTGGTTGAAGTCGACGAAGATCCGCTCCCCGCGCTCCTCCTTCCACCAGGCCGTCGTGACGTGGTCGGGCATCCGCCGTTCGAGCTCGCGGGACGCCGCGATCACGGCGTGCCGCACGTCGAGGAACTCCCGCTCGGCGACGATGGGCGCGAAGACGTGGAGCCCCCGGTTGCCGGAGGTCTTGATGAACGCGGTGAGCCCGGCCTCCCGGAGCACGTTCCTGAGCTCGATCGCGGCGGGGACGGCGTCGGCGAACCCGGTGCCCGGCTGCGGGTCGAGGTCGATGCGCAGCTGGTCGGGGTTGTCGGAGTCCTCCGCCCGCGACGGCCAGGGGTGGAACACCACAGTGTTCATCTGCGCGGCCCAGACGGCCGCCGCCGGCTCGTCGATCACGAGCTGGGGATGCGAGCGTCCGCTCGGATACGTGACGGTGACGGAGCGCACGTAGTCCGGCACACCGCGCGGCGGGTTCTTGGAGAAGAACTGCTCGCCGTCGATCCCGTCCGGGAAGCGCTGCAGCGACACCGGGCGGTCGCCGTTGGCGCGCACGAACGCCTCCCCGACCTCCACGAGGTAGGTGGCCAGATCGAGCTTCGTGATGCCGGCCTCGGGGAAGATCACCCGCTCGGGGCTCGAGATCCGCACCTCCCGGTCGCCATCGGGACCGGGGACCGTGAGGACTACAGCGCCGCCTGCCATGCGACCACCGTACCGCCCGAACCGCCGGTGTCCGCGATGTGAATTCCTTGTGGGATCACACGTCGTCGCTTGAGCGGTCTCACAAGTGGGCCAGAATGGCAGAGCGGGCGCGCATCCGTGCCGCCCGCGATCGAGGTCCTTCGAGAAGAGGTGCATGACCCTGAGGATCGTGAGCTACAACCTCCGCAAGCACGCCGCGAGCGGGGAGCTGACGGGCATCGCAGAGGCGTACGACGTCGACGTCCTGTGCCTGCAGGAATGCGACAGCGACGCCCTTCCCGAGCGCCTGCACCACCTGGTGCTCGCCGACACGACCAGGGCCAACCGCCTCGGACTCGCGATCTACGTGCGGGACGACCGCTACGAGATCCTGCACAGCCAGGTCTTCGCCGTGCAGAAGTCGCTGCACGACCGGGTGCTTGCTCCGGCGAACGAGCGGCTGCTCGCCGTGCACCTGCGCGACCGCGACAACGGCGAGGAGATCCTGGTCGGGTCGTTCCACGCCGCACCGCTCACCGCCCTGAACTCGCTGCGGCGCAAGCAGATCGCCGCGGCCCATGACGGGATGCGCTCCCTCGCCCCCGGTACCCCGGCGGTGATGGTCGGCGACTTCAACTATCCGTGGTTCATCCGCGGCCTGGAGCGGCACCTCACGACCTCCGGGTACACGCTCAAGCGCACGACGCAGCCGACGTATCTGCGCTACAAGTTCTTCTCCGGCTACTTCGACTTCGTCACGTCGACCGGCTTCGAGATCGAGCGGGTGGATGTGCTTCCCGCGGGGGCGTCGGACCACCGGCCGATCCGGCTGGACGCCGAGCTCGCGGCCTGACGCGCTGGCGCTGGCAGGATGGTGACGTGACCGACACCGTGCCCTCCGCCCTGCTCGTCATCGACCTCCAGAAGGGCGTCCTGCCCGGGTGCTTCGACGCCGACGGTGTTCTCGCGCGCGTCCGGCAGCTCGTCGACCGCGCCCGCGCGGCAGGGACGCCGGTGGTCTGGGTGCAGCACGAGGAGGACGGGATGGAGGAGGGCTCCGAACCGTGGCAGCTGGCCGACGGACTCGTTCCGTCCGAGGGCGAGCCGCGCATCCTGAAGCACTACCGCGACGCCTTCGCCGACACCGACCTGGACGAGGTGCTGGAGCGCCTCGACGTCGGCCGTCTGGTCGTCACGGGCGCACAGAGCGACTACTGCGTGCGCACGACGGCGCAGAGCGCGGCCGTGCGCGGCTACGACGTCGTGCTGGTCTCCGACGCCCACACGACCACGGACACCGAGTGGGACGGCGTCGAGATCACCGGCGAGCAGATCGTCGCGCACACCAACCGGTACTTCGACGGGCTCCGCTACCCGGGCCAGCTGTTCGGCGTCGCCGAGTCCGCATCCGTCCCGCTCTGAGGTCACCGGGGACTCGTCGCGCGGCCGCGGGCGGCGTACGGTGATGGCGTTCGACGACGGGGGTGGTGCCGGTGGAATTCCCGGCGTGGCTGACCGCCTGGCTGGCCGGCGACGACTACACGATCGCGCGTGAGATCCTCGAGCGCGGTGTGGCCGCGCTGTACCTGGTCGCGTTCGTGTCCGCGGTGAACCAGTTCCCTGCGCTGCTCGGCGACAACGGGCTCCTGCCCGTACGGCGCTTCCTGCGGCATCCCTACGCCAGGAAGCAGCCGACGCTCTTCCGCCGGCGCTACTCGGACCGGCTGCTGCGCACGGTGGCCTGGACGGGCGCGGTGCTCTCCGCGCTCATCGTCGCCGGGGTGCTCCAGCTGACCCCGACGTGCGTCTTCGTCCCGGTGTTCCTGATCGTGTGGTTCCTGTACCTCTCGATCGTGAACGTCGGGCAGACCTTCTACGGTTTCGGCTGGGAGAGCCTGCTCTGCGAGGCCGGTTTCGTCGTCACTTTCCTGGGCGCGTGGGACACCGCTCCCCCGATCACCATCGTCTTGTTCGTCCGCTGGCTGGTGTTCCGGCTGGAGTTCGGCGCCGGGATGATCAAGATGCGCGGCGACCGGTCGTGGCGCGACCTCACGGCGCTGTTCTACCATCACGAGACCCAGCCGATGCCGAATCCGCTCAGCCGCACGGTGCACCTGCTGCCGAAGTGGTTCCATCGGCTGGAGGTGCTCGGCAACCATGTCGCGCAGCTGGTCGTTCCGTGGTTCCTGTTCTTCCCGCAACCGGTCGCGAGCGTCGCGGCCGCCGTGATGATCCTCACGCAGCTGTGGCTGGTGCTGACGGGCAACTTCGCGTGGCTGAACTGGATCACGATCGTGCTGGCGTTCGCCGGCATCAGCGACCCGGTGTTCTCGTGGCTCTTCGGCGGGGCGGACGTCGGCGGGATCGGCGCCTCCGACGTGCCGCTCTGGTACGCCCTCGTCGCGGTCGCGGTGACCGTCTTCCTGGTGGTGCTCAGCTGGCCGCCGCTGAAGAACCTGTTCGCACGCCGCCAGCTGATGAACGCGAGCTTCAACCGCTGGCACCTGGTGAACGCGTACGGAGCCTTCGGGAGCGTGACGAAGGAACGGTACGAGGTGGTCGTGGAGGGGACGGCGGACGACCCGTCCGACCCGGGCGCGCACTGGCTCGAGTACAGCTTCAAGGGCAAACCCGGCGAGGTGCGCCGGCTGCCCAGGCAGTTCGCGCCGTACCACCTGCGGCTCGACTGGCTGATGTGGTTCCTCGCGCTCGGCTCGCGCGACTCACCCTGGTTCGAAGTGCTCCTGCTGCGCCTGCTGGAGGCGGACGAGCCGACCCTGAAGCTGCTGCGGCGCGATCCTTTCGACGGGGAGCCGCCGCGCGCCATCCGCGCCCGCATGTTCCTCTACCGCTTCAGCACGCGCGCCGAGAAACGGCGGACGGGCGACATCTGGGTGCGGTCGGAGGTCGGCGATCTGGTGCCGCCGGTGAGCCTGCGCGGCGGTCAGTAGCCGGTGCGCTCCTCCTCCAGGCGGGCGAGGTCGCGCCAGATGAGCAGCTTCAGCCGGGCCGGCTTCTCCCGCTCGTAGTCCGCCTTCAGCGCCTCCGCCCCCGAGAACGCGTCGAGACCCGCCTCGATGGCACGGCCGACCTCGTCCCAGGCGTCCTGACGCCCGCGCTCGACGAGGGCGAGCAGCTCCTCCTCCGAGTCCGCCTTCGCCCGCAGCGCCGCCGCCAGCCGGATGGCCGCATCCCGCCGCAGCCGCAGGTTGTCCGCATCCACCCGGCGGTAGTCGTGGGGGTGCTCGGCGTCGCCGCTCAGCTTCTCGGCCGCCTCCAGCTCCTCCTCGATGCGCCCGGCCGCGACGCCCTGCTCGGAGGCCAGCTCGCGCAGCATCGCCGCCGCCTCCATGGCGTGCATCGCCGGGTCGTACGCGGTGCCGTACTGGATGGTGTCCACGACGATGTGGTTCTTGACCGCCATGCGCGTGGCGTATTCCGCGAGCAGCATGCCCTCCTCGACGGACTGCTCGAGCGTGGGCGCGACCGGCTCGGGCAGGGCGTGCTCGTCGAACGGACGCGTGCGCGTCGTCTTCTCGACGCGCCTGCGGAACCACTTCGGCCAGCGCATGGGACTCCTCGAATCCGGCGCCGTACGACGCCGTCCTCCCATTCTTGCCGATCGGTCCCCGGGATTCAGCGGCCCGCGAAGAACCCGTTCGCCCGGCGCGTGAACAGCAGGACCACGATGAGCAGCGACCACAGGATCTGCACAACGCCGCTCGCCACCTGGTTGGTGAAGAGCAGCAGGACGCCGTTGAGGATGTCGACGATCATGACGACCGTGACCACCACGCGCGCGCCGGAGCTTCCGCGGAGCAGACCGCGCGCCACGATGATGACGATCACGCCGAGCAGGATCGAGACGATCGCCGCCGTCGTGACGCCGGCGACCCCGCCGCCCGTCGGCGCGGCCACCTGATCGCGCGCGATCAGCAGAATGACGCCGCCGACGACGTTCAGGATGCCGTTGATGTAGGTGAGGACGGCCACGAACGTGACCGATCCTGGACGTGCCGCCATGCCGACTCCTCCGCTCCGCCGCGGCGCTCTTCTCGCCCGGGCGCTTCACCGGTAGCTTGGCGGATATGGCCGGTTATCGCTACGAGTTCGAGGCGGAGCTGTTCCGCTGGGCCTCCCGCCGGGAGCTGTGGGTCTTCGCGCAGCTGCCGCCGGAGGTGTCCGAGGAGATCCGGCTGCAGCCGCATCCACCCGCCGGTTTCGACTCCGTCAAGGTGTCGGTGACGCTGGGCGGCTCGCGCTGGTCGACGTCGATCTTCCCGCAGGCGGACGGCACGTACGTGGTTCCGATCAAGGGCGCCGTGCGCCGGGCGGAGGGCGTCGAGCTCGGTGACCGGGTGCGGATCGGCGTCGAGACCCTGCTCTGACGGCTACCGCGCGCCCGACATGATCGTGTTCAGCGCGAGCACGATGATCAGCCCGTTGAAGAAGTAGCTCAGCACCGAGTGCCAGACGATGGTCCACCGCATGCGGGTGCTGAGAACCTCCACGTCCGACGACGCGAACGTCGTTCCGATGGTGAAGGCGAAGTACACGAAGTCGACGAACCGCGGAACCGGCGCGGGTGCACCGTCGGGATGCGGGAAGCGCAGCATCGGCTCGGCCGCGGCGAAGTAGCGCTGGTAGTAGATCTGCGAGAAGCCCCAGTGCAGGAAGCCCCACGCGAGGAGCATCGACCACACGCCGACGACGTCGGTAGCGGTCCCGACCTCGGGGTCGTTGTGCAATCCGAGCACCTGGATTGCGGCCGCCAGCCCGATCAGGCTCGAGAACACCGTGGCCGACCATGACACGATGCGGGCGAGGCGTCCCGTTTCCCAGCGGGACAGCCGGCCGCCCGGAGGCGCCGGGCGGCGAGCGACACGACCCAGCACGATCAAAACCACGATCAGGTAGAGAGTGCCGATCCCGCACCAGATGGCGAGGAGCCCGAGCGTCGTGCCATCGTCACCCTCATCGACGTAGAGCCACACGCCCACGACGATCATGGCCAGCTGGGCCAGGAGGCTCGCGGCCAGGCCGAGAACGGCCGTCGGCCGCCGCACGGGCGCACTCTGCGACATACCTGGATGCTAGCGGTGTCCTGCCCCCTCCCCGCGCAGGGCAGGATGGAGTGGTGCAGCCCCTCGTCGTCGTCGCGGCCGTCGTCCGCGACGGCGACCGCGTGCTTGCCTGCCGCCGTGCTCCCGGGAGGGATGCCGCAGGCCGGTGGGAGTTCCCGGGCGGCAAGGTCGAGGCCGGCGAGTCCCCGGAAGCCGCGCTCGCCCGCGAGATCGCGGAGGAGCTCGGGGTGCGCATCCACGTCGGTGCGCTGCTCGACCGCACCGTGACCGAGAGAAACGGCGGCCGGGCGATCGACCTCGCCTGCTACAACTGCCGGCTCGACGGCGACGCACCCGTCGAGAGCACCGACCACGACGAGCTGCTCTGGATGCCGGTCCGGCGTCTCCACGAGCTGGACTGGGCGGAGGCCGACCTCGCCGCCGTCGCCGCACTGACCCGGGAGGACACGTGAGAGCCCTGTACTACGAGCGCTTCGGCGGACCGGTGGAGGTCGCGGAGGTTCCGGACCCGGCCGTCCCGGACGGCGGCGCGGTCATCCGGGTCGAGGCGTCCGGCCTCTGCCGCAGCGACTGGCATGCCTGGGCGGGCCACGACGACTCCGTGGCCCTTCCGCACGTGCCCGGCCACGAGTTCGCCGGGGTCGTCGAGGCGGTCGGCGCCGGCGTCACCCGCTGGCGGCCGGGCGACCGCGTCACCGCGCCGTTCGTCAACGGATGCGGCGCGTGCGAGTGGTGCCGCGCCGGGCAGGCGCAGGTCTGCCCGCAGCAGACCCAGCCCGGCTTCACGCACTGGGGATCGCACGCCGAGCTCGTCGCCGTCCGCGCGGCGGACACCAACCTGGTGCGGGTGCCGGACGGCCTCTCCGCCGATGCGGCCGCGAGCCTGGGCTGCCGGTTCGCCACGGCGTACCGGGCGGTGACGGCCCGTGCGCGCATCCGGCCCGGCGACTGGCTCGCCGTGTACGGCGCCGGCGGCGTCGGGCTGAGCGCCGTGATGGTCGCCTCCGCGCTCGGCGCGCGCGTCGTCGCCGTCGACCGCTCCCCCGCGGCGCTGGAGCTGGCCGCGCGTCTCGGAGCGGAGCACACGGTCGTCGCCGCACCGGACACGGCCGACCGGGTGCAGGAGCTGACCGGCGGAGGCGCCGACGCGACGATCGACGCCGTCGGCTCGCCCGACACGGCGACGACGGCCGTCCGGTCGCTCCGCCGGCTCGGTCGCCACGTGCAGGTCGGGCTGCTCGCGACCGCCGTCCCCGAGCTGCCGCTGGACCGCGTCATCGGATGGGAGCTCGAGATCCTGGGCAGCCACGGCATGGCCGCGGCCGCCTACCCCGAGATGCTCGACCTCGTGGCCTCCGGTCGGCTGAACCCGCAGCAGCTGGTCGGCGGGGCCGTCGGCTTCGCCGAGGCCGCGCATCTGCTCGAGACGGCGGACACCGCGCCGCCGACCGGCATCGCGGTGCTGCACCCCGCGGGCTGAGGCGCCGGCCGGCCGGCCGCCCGCCCGCCCCACCGAAACAGAGGTGCTGACGGCCCTGCGGCCCGGTCCCTCCTCCGTTTCCCGCATCCACTCGGCGTGTCCGGCAGGATGTCCTCCGTTTCTCACCGACCGGTCGCGGCGCTCGGGGCGCCGCCTCGCAGGTCGCGGCCGGGCGCAAAGGGAGGCGATCCGGCCCGCCCCGGGCGGATACGACGGGAAACGGAGGCGCTCGGGCTCATCGCCTCCCGAATCGCCTCCGTTTCCTCGTCCGCCCCGGGCGACCTCCGGCCCCGCGTTCCCCGCACGCCCGGCCCGCTCCTCGCCCGCATCCGGCAGGATGAGCACATGCGCATCGCCGACGTCCCCCGCCCCGACACCGCCGCCTCCCGTGCCGCCCTCGAGATCGCGACCGCGTACCACTCGCCGTCCTTGCTGAACCACGTGCAGCGGTCGTGGCTGTGGGCCGAGGCGTTCGCCACGGTGCGCGGCCTCACCCCCGACCACGAGCTGCTCTATGTGTCGGCGATTCTCCACGACCTGGGCATCGTTCCGGAGTTCGACAACAACACCCTCGCCTACGAGGATGCCGCCGGTCACGTCGCCATCGCCCTCACCGCGGGCGCGGGCTGGCCTGCCGACCGACGCGTGCGCGCCCACGAGGTCATCGTGCGGCACAACTGGCCGGAGGTCGACCCGGCGATGGATGTCGAGGGTCACCTGCTCGAGATCGCGACCGCGCTCGACATCTCGGGTGCGCGCGACGGCGAGCTCCCCGCGGAGTTCCTGCGCGAGGTCGTGACAGCGTTCCCGCGGCTGGAGCTGGCGGCCGAGTTCGGTTCGTGCGTCGCCGACCAGGCCGAGCGGAAGCCGGACACGTCGGCCCGCCGGCTCGTCGACGGCGGGGTGCAGCGGAAGCTCCGCGACAACCCGCTGGAACGTATCCTCGAAGGGTGACCCTGACCTCCCTCGAGCGCCCGACGCTGCCGCCCACCCGGCTGGCAGAGCCGGACTGGCGTTCGCGCGAGCGGGCGCACGCCGAGCGGGCCGACGCTCTGACGGCCGCCCACCGTGAGCGGGCGTCCCGCGGCGAGAAGCACCCGGTCTGGGACTTCCTGTTCACCTACTACTCCTACTCCCCCGCACAGCTGCGGCGCTGGCACCCCGGACCGGGCGCCGAGCTGGAGGGGGCGGACCAGGATGCGCGCTCCGCCTGGCGCTGGTACACGGCAGGGTCGACGCCCGGATCGCTGATCGTCGACCGCGCCGCCCTGGAGCGGGAGAAGGCGCCGCTCTTGCGCGGGGTGGAGCGCATCCTCCGCTCGACCGCTGCGCGACCCGGCCGGTTCGGCTGCTTCGGTCTGCACGAGTGGGCCATGGTCTACCGGCAGGACGAGCACCGGCATCCCGTTCCGCTGCGGCTCGGCCGGGAGGCGACGGATGCGGTGGTCGAGTCGCACGAACTGCGGTGCACCCACATCGACGCGTTCCGCTTCTTCACCCCCGAGGCGGTCCCGCTGAACCGCTTCGCGCCGACGCGCGAGACGCAGCCCGAGCTGGAGCAGCCGGGATGCCTGCACGCGGGCATGGACGTCTACAAGTGGGCGATGAAGCTCGGCCCGCTCGTGCCCGGCGAGCTGCTGCTGGACGCCTTCGAGCTGGCTCGCGACATCCGGCTTCTCGACATGCAGGCCTCGCCTTACGACATGCGCCCCTGGGGCGCCGAGCCCGTCGCCATCGAGACGCCGGAGGGCAAGGCCGAGTATGTCCGGCGCCAGCGCGCCTTCGCCGAGCGGTCGAACGCGCTGCGGGCGCTCATCCTCGCCGCCTGGCAGGGCGACACGGTCGGGGCCGCCTGATCGAACCGGGCGGGCGCGCGGGTCAGCCGCCCTTCTTCTTGCCCGGCGGCGTCGGAGTCGGTGTGCTGCTGCCACCGGGAGCCGGGTTGTCCGTGGCCTGACCCCCCTGCCCGTTGCTCACCGTCAGCGTCACCGTGTCCCCGTCCTCGAGCTCGGTCCCCGCCGTCGGGTCGCTGGCCGCGATCGTGCCCGCGGGCTGGTCGCTGGCCACGGGTGTCGGGTCGACGGCGACGTCGAGGCCGAGCCCCTCGAGCAGCTTCTGCGCGACGTCCGGCGCCTTGCCCGTCACATCCGGCATCGTGATCTGCTGCCCGTAGAGCACCGCGCTCGTCGGCTTTGTGAAGGCGTCTCCGCCGTACAGCGCGTTCACCGCCTTGAGGATCGGCTTGGCGATCGAGAACTTCACGTTGCCGCCACCGACCCCCTTGAAGGACAGCGATCGCAGCGGAGTGGAGCCGGACACGTTCCCGACCCAGGTGGCGGTGGCGACCTTGGTGGTGGAGGTGATCAGCCAGTTCTCCAGCGAGTTGTCGGTGGTTCCCGTCTTCGCCATGATCGGGGTGCCGTCGTACGGGTTGGCGCTCGCGGCGGTTCCCCCGCCCTTGATGACGCCCTGCAGGGCGTAGGTCACACCCGCGGCGATGTCCGGCTTCAGCCCCTGCGTGCACGTGGTCTTGCTGACCTTGTGGTCGGTGCCGTCGGCGTTGACGACGCGGTCGATCGCGACCGGCGTGCACACCGTGCCATTGTTGGCGATGCCCGCGTACGCGGTCGCCATCGTCAGCGGGGAGATGTAGTTCGTCCCGAGGATCAGCGACGGCGTCTGCACCCAGGCGTTGCTCTTCGAGGCGGGATGCACGTCGAGCGCCTTCGCGGCGTTCACGATCGAGCAGAGGTCGACCTTGGTGCCCATCTCGGCGAAGGCGGTGTTGACCGACTGGGCGGTGGCGGCCATCACGGACAGCCGGCTCGCCGAGCCCTCGTCGTTCGTGACGGGCCAGTCGGGACCGTCGATGTTCGCGCAGGTGTTGGTGAAGTCGGACGTCGGGAAGACGTGCTGCGAGGCGTTCACCGTCTCGTAGAGCCCGTGCCCCGCCTCCAGCCACGCCGCCAGGTCGAACGCCTTGAACGTCGAGCCTGTCTGGAATCCCTGCGAGCCGCCGTAGTCCTCGTCGGTGTTGTAGTTGACGGCGGTCGTCCCGTCGATCGGGGTGTCCGTGTTGTTGAAGGTGCGGTTCTGCACCATGGTCACGATGCGCCCGGTGCCCAGCTCCAGCGCCACGTTGCTGGCGCCCAGGTCGATGCCGGGGCGGGAGGCGGGGATGTACGCGTTGAGGGAGGCCTGCGCCACCTGCTGCAGGTCGAGGTTGAGGGTGGTGTAGATCTTCAGGCCGCCGCGGTTGAGCGTCTGCCAGCGGTCGTCCCCGGTGGCGCCGTACGCCGGGTCGTTGAGGATCACGTCGCGGACGTAATCGCAGAAGAACGCGGCGTTGAACTGCTGCGCCGCCGCGCATCCCTGCGTCGTCGGGGTGATCGTCGGCTGGATGGGGGTCGCCTTCGCCGCGTCGCGCTGCTGCTTCGTGATGGTGTGCGTGACGTACATGCGGTCGAGCACGTAGTCGCGGCGCTCCTTGGTGAGCTTGTAGCCGTTGGCGGCACCGTTGTCCGCGTTCGACGGCTGGTCGATGCGCAGGTTCGCGGGGTTGTTCAGGATGGCCGCGAGGGTGGCCGCCTGGGCGAGGTCGAGCTTCGCCGCGGTGGTGTTGAAGTAGTACTGCGCGGCCGCCTGCACCCCGTACACCTGGCCTCCGAAGCCGACGACGTTGAGGTATCCGGTGAGGATGTCCTTCTTGCTGTAGGTCTTCTCCACCTCGACGGCGTAGCGCATCTCCTGCACCTTGCGCTGGAGGGTCACGCCCGCGGCGTCCGCGTAGCACGCCTCCACCTTCTTCTGGCTGGTGAGCGCCTCGCACTTCTCCACTTCGACGTTCTTCACGTACTGCTGCGTGATCGACGATCCGCCCTGCACGTCGCCTCCCGCGACCGTGGAGACGGCGCCGCGGAGGGTGCCCCAGATGTCGACGGCCCCCTCGGTGTAGAAGCGGGGGTCCTCGGCGGAGACGGTCGCGTCCTTCACCGTCTGCGCGATCTGGTCCCAGGTGACGTCCTGCCGGTTCTGGGCGTAGAACGTGGCGATGGGCACATCCTGGCCGCCCTGCTTGGCGTAGACGGTCGAGTTCTGCGCGAACTGCTGGATGTGGAGGTTCGCGGGCAGCGCGTTGAAGTCGCTGACCCCGGCCGCCGCCGTCACGCCGACTCCCAGGAAGCCGGGCAGCAGGAAGAGCGAGCTGAGCACCGCGGCGACCAGCGCGAGGCCGAGGAACTGCGCGACGAGCCCGCCGCGGGTACGGGCGGGCTTCAGCTCGAAGCGCTTGACGGGCTCCAGCCGCTCGTCGATGGCGGCCAGGCGGGGATTGCGGGGTCGATCGGATGCGGGCACGCCTTCCAACAAACCAGCCGACCCTGGACGAGTCCAGGGGTTTGCATGTGCATGCCTTTGGAGACGTTCAGGATGCGAACGCTCCGTCCGCCCGCATAGTTGACGCAACACGCCGTCGCGCGTTCGAGACGGACGGCGTGTTACGTCAACCCGATCTCATGACGGCGAGGGCAGACGCCAGCCTGATCGGACGGATCCCGCATGCTGCGCGCGAGCCGCCCCCAGTTGGGGTGCCAATAGGGCCGCGTAAGTCCGCCCATGGGCCGACCATCGCTAGTGTCTCTGTGAGATTCAATCGGGGAGTTCCACATGGAGTTTGCAGAAGTCTTGGCCGCTATGGCGCAGAAGGTCGCCAACCAGCGGGAGGCCATTCACACCGAGGAAGCAACGAAGAACGCTTTTGTCATGCCGTTCATCTCGAACGTGCTGGGGTACGACGTCTTCGACCCGCTCGAGGTCGTCCCGGAATTCACTGCGGACGTCGGAATCAAGAAGGGTGAGAAGATCGACTACGCCATCGTTCGCGATGGCGAGGTTCAGATGCTGATCGAGACGAAGAAGTCGACGGAGGCTCTGACGATCGAGAATGCTTCGCAACTCTTCCGGTACTTCGCGGTGACCAACGCCCGCGTCGCGGTGCTGACGAACGGTCAGGTCTATCAGTTCTATACAGACCTCGACGCTCCGAACCGGATGGACGACAAGCCCTTCCTGGTGCTCGATCTACTGGACATCGACGAGACCTTGATCGCCGAGCTTCGCAAGCTCACGAAGGACTCATTCGATCTGGAATCCGTCATCAACGCGGCGGGGGAACTCAAGTACATCGGTCAGATCAAGCGGGTCCTTGCCACGCAGTTCCGGGAGCCGGAAGACGAGTGGACCCGATTCTTCATCAGCCGGGTCTATGACGGCGTCATCACGCAGCGCGTGCGCGATCAGTTCACGCCCTTGGTCACGAAGGCAACAAAGCAGTTCCTCAACGACCAAGCCAACGAACGGCTCAAGACGGCGCTCGGAGGCGCGAGCTACGCCTCGGTCGAGCCCGCCCCCGGCGAGACCGTGAGCAGCCAGCCTGCCGCCGAGGACGATCTGAACCGCGACACCGAGATCGAGACCACGCTCGAAGAGCTCGAGGGCTATCAGATCATCAAGGCGATCGCCTGCAGCGAAGTGAAGCCACAGCGGGTCGCGCAGCGGGATTCCAAGTCGTACTTCGCGGTCATCCTTGACGACAACAACCGGAAGCCGCTGGCACGGCTTCATTTCAATGGGAAATCGAAGAAGTACCTCGGCCTCTTCGACGAAGACAAGAACGAGACCCGTCACGAGCTGGCCTCGCTGGACGAGATCTACGGCTTCGCCGAGGATATTCGGGCGGCGGTTCGGCGCTACGCCTAGGGCTCCCTCCGCATACAGAAGGCACCGACCCCTGCGGGTCGGTGCCTTCTGTATGAAACGGGGCGGGTTACGCCGCCACGGGGAAGGCCGCGGGAGCGGCGGCGACCCGCAGGCCGCCGGCCTCGGCGTCCACGATCACGCGGCCGCCCTCCTCCAGCTCGCCCGACACCATGAGCTCGGCGATGCGGTCGTCGACCTCGCGCTGGATGACCCGGCGGAGCGGACGGGCGCCGTACTCCGGCTCGTAGCCCGCGTCCGCGATCCAGGCGACCGCCGCATCCGTCGCCTCGAAGGCGATGTCGCGGGCGGACAGCCGGGAGGCCGTCGCGGTGAGCAGCAGGCGGACGATGTCGCGCAGCTGCTCGGCGTCCAGCTTCCGGAACAGCACGATCTCGTCGATGCGGTTCAGGAACTCGGGGCGCATGGCCTCGCGCAGCTTGCCCATGACCCGGTCGCGGATGTCCTTCTCCGAGGAGAAGCCGTCCGAGCCCATCGGGACGAAGCCGAGCGCGCCGCTCCTGGACGCCAGGAACTCCGAGCCCAGGTTGGAGGTCATGATGACGACCGTGTTGCGGAAGTCGACCGTGCGGCCCTGGCCGTCGGTGAGGCGGCCGTCGTCGAGCACCTGCAGCAGCAGGTTGAACACGTCGGGGTGCGCCTTCTCGATCTCGTCGAACAGGACGACCGAGTACGGGTTGCGCCGGACGCGCTCGGTCAGCTGACCGGCCTCGTCGTAGCCGACGTACCCGGGAGGGGCGCCGACCAGTCGGGCAACGGTGTGACGCTCGCCGAACTCGCTCATGTCGAACCGCAGCATCGCCTTCTCGTCGCCGAACAGCGACGACGCGAGCGACTTCGCCAGCTCGGTCTTCCCCACGCCGGTCGGGCCGAGGAAGAGGAAGCTGCCGACCGGGCGACGCTCGTCGCCGAGCCCGGTGCGGTTGCGGCGGACGGCCTTCGCGACCGCGACGACCGCGTCGTCCTGGCCGATCACGCGGTGGTGCAGCTCGGACTCGAGCCGCGCCAGGCGCTCACGGTCGGCCTCGCCGATGCGCGAGACGGGGATGCCGGTCGACCGGGACACGATGGCCGCGATCTCGGGCTCGCCGACGACCGCGTCCACCCGCGGAGCGGAACCGAGCTCGTCCAGCGAACGCTGCACGGCCTCGATCTCGTCGCGCAGGCGGGAGGCCTCCTCGTAGTGCTCGGCCGCGACGGCGGAGTTCTTCTCGGACTCCAACGTGGCCAGGCGCTCCATCAGGGCGGACGAGTCGACGCGCTTGCCCAGCGACAGGCGCAGGCGCGCACCGGCCTGGTCGATCAGGTCGATCGCCTTGTCCGGGAGGAAGCGGTCCGAGATGTACCGGTCGGAGAGCTCGACGGCGGCGCGGATCGCGTCGGCCGTGTAGGTCACGCCGTGGTGCTCCTCGTACGCGCCGCGGAGCCCGTCGAGGATGAGGACGGCGTCCTCCACCGACGGCTCGCCGACGGTCACCGGCTGGAAGCGGCGCTCCAGCGCAGGGTCCTTCTCGATGCGGCGGTACTCCTTGAGCGTGGTCGCGCCGACCAGGTGCAGGTCGCCGCGGGCGAGACGGGGCTTCAGGATGTTGCCCGCGTCCATCCCGCCGGACTCGCCGGACCCTCCGGCGCCGACCACGGTGTGCAGCTCGTCGATGAACACGATCAGCTCGTCCTTGCCGTCGCTGATCTCGTCCATGAGCTTGGTGAGCCGCTCCTCGAAGTCGCCGCGGTACCGGGTTCCTGCGACCATCCCGGCGAGGTCGAGCGAGACGACCTTCTTGTCCTGCAGCTGCTCGGGCACGTCGCCCGCGACGATCGCGCGGGCCAGGCCCTCGACGATCGCGGTCTTGCCGACGCCGGCCTCACCGACCAGCACCGGGTTGTTCTTGGTGCGGCGGGAGAGGATCTCGACGGTCTGCTCGATCTCGTCCAGACGTCCGATCACCGGGTCCAGGCGGCCGTCCCGCGCGAGCGCGGTCAGGTCGGTGCCGAACTGGTCGAGCATCGGGGTCTGCGAGTCGCCCTGCGCATCGGGGTCGCCGGGCTGACCGGCGCCGACGGTGGTGCTCTGGCGCATCGCCTCGGTGAGCGCCTCCGGCGTCACACCCGCGGCCTGCAGCACACGGCCGGCCGGGGCGTCCCGCCCGATCACGAGCGCGAAGAACACGTGCTCGGGGTCGATGTAGGTCGATCCGGAGGCCTGAGCCACCTGGTACGCGTGGAAGAGGGCGCGCTGAAGCGGCCCGGTGATGGATGCGCCGTCCGCCTCGATCACGTCGCCCGGGGCGGGCAGGCGCGACTCGGCGGCCTCGGCCACCCGGGAGGGGTCGACGCCGATGCGGCGCATGGCGTCGGCGGCCGGCTCCTGCTCGGCCATCACGCGCAGCACGTGCAGCGCGTCGAGCTCGCTGTGGCCGTGCTGCAGCGCGAACCGTCCGGCCTCCGCCAGGATCTCCTGGGTGCGCCGGCTGAGGAAGCGGCTGATGTCGATGGAGCGTGCGTTACGCGCACGCTCACCCGCGAGGTACCGGGCGAGGAACTCGTCGAACGAGTTGGCGCCGTCACCGTCGGGAGTGAAGTTCTCAGGCACGTGTTCTCCTGTTTCTGAAAGTTGAGCCTTGTGCACTCAAGTCCAACGCAGGAGGGACACCCGTATTCCCGTGAGCCCGAATTCCGTCATGCCCGGATGCGGCCGCGACCCGTCACTCACCCGCGTCGAGGGCGTCGAGAGCGGCGACGTCCTCCGCCGAGAGCTCGAAGTCGACGTCGGCGTTCTCGCGGATGCGCTCGGGGGTGGTCGATTTCGGCAGCGGCAGGATGTCCTTCTGCAGGAGGTAGCGGATGCTCACCTGCGCCACCGACTTTCCGTACGTGTCGGCGATCTCCTTGATGTCGGCGTTGTCGAGCAGTCGCCCGGTCGCGAGCGGCGAGTAGCCCTCGACGAGGATGTCGTGCTCCTTGCTGTACGCGGTGGTCTCGGGCTGGGTGTTGCCGACGAACCAGCGGATCTGGTTCGCGTGCGGGACGACGTCGGTCGCGTCGATCAGGGATTCGAGGTCGGCGACCTCGAAGTTGCTGACGCCGATCGCGCGGGTGCGGCCCTGCTCGTAGAGCTCCTCGAAGACCTTCCAGACCTCGATGTTGCCAGCGCGGTGGTCGCTGCCGATCGCGTTCCACGGCCACGGAGCGTGGATGAGGTAGAGGTCGATCGCGCCGAGGTCGAGCAGGGCGGTGGAGCGGTCGAAGGCGTGCCGGGCGCCCTCCGCATCCTTCACCTCCGCCGGGCACTTGGTCGTGATGAAGATCTCCTCGCGCGGCACGCCGCTGTCGCGCACCGCCCGGCCGACGCTCGCCTCGTTGCCGTAGGCGCGCGCGGTGTCGATGTGCCGGTACCCGGCGTCGAGAGCGGTGCGGACGGAGTCGTAGGTCTCGGAGCCGTCGGGGATCTGCCAGGTGCCGAAGCCGATCTTCGGGATGGTGACGCCGTTCGACAGGGTGAAGGTGTCGGTCAGTGCGGGCATGGGCTGTTCCCCTCTCGGAAAGGATGCGGTGCCGCACATGGTAGCCCGCGGGCGGACTCAGTCCACCGGCTCCGGGCTCCCGTTGCGCAGGTGCTCGTAGACGACGCTGGTGCGCACGTCGGCGATCTCGCGCCGCTGCGTCAAGCGGTCGATGACGAACGCGTACAGGCTGTCGTTGTCGGGGACGGCGACGTGCACGATGAAGTCCTCGTTGCCGCTCGTGACGAACACGCCGAGCGTCTCCGGCAGTGAGGCGACCCAGTCGCGGAAGCCTTCGATGACGGGCCGCGACGGCGGCCGGATGCGCACGGCGATGAGCGCCTGCACCGGCCGGCCGATGGAGGCGAGGTCGACGTCGAGCAGCGCCCCGCGGATGATGCCCCTGCGCCGAAGCGCCCTGGTCCGTTCCAGGGCTGTGCTCGGCGAGACGCCGACGGCGGCGGCGACATCGCGGTTGCTCTTCCGCGCATCCGACTGCAGTTCCCGCAGGATCGCCCGATCAAGTTCGTCCACGACGCCCAGAATAGCGTCGCCATCGAATTTCGTTCGGAGTTCCAGCGCGCAGCTCCCGGTTTCTGTAGCTTCGAGCGCACCTAACCGAATGAAAGGAAGACAGGTGGCGGATCTAATCGGTTTCCTGCCCGACGACGTGGACACAGCGGCGCCGACGCGTGCGGCGCGGCTGAAGTGGGTGGTGGTCGTCGACGAGTCCCTCCCCGCGGGGATCGCGGCCAACGCGGCGATCTGCACAGCGGCGGCGACGGCGTCGGGTGTGACCGGCCTGCTCGGTCCGGACGCGGTGGATGCGGACGGCCGTGCGCATCCCGGTCTCCCCTGGGCGGGGGTCTCGGTGCTCCGGGCGAGCGCAGAACAGCTCACGGCGATCCGCGCGAAGGCGGCCGCGGCGGACGACGTGTTCGTGGCCGACATGCCCGCCGCCGCGCAGCTGACGCGGGTCTACGACGAATACCTCGACGCGGTCGCAGGAACAGCATCCGACGCGCTCCCCTATTACGCGGTGAGCGTGGTCGGACCGCGGAACCGCGTCGACCGGATCGTCGGGAGGCTCGCCTTGCTTTGAGCCCGCCGGGCACCCCTGCCCGACGGACGCCCCTGCCCGATGTCGGCGCCCCGCGGTAGCGTCGCCCCATGCAGATGGTTCTGGTCCCCGGATTCTGGCTCGGCGCCGACGCGTGGCGGGAGGTGATCCCCGCGATCGAGGAGGCGGGCCATACGGCGCACCCGCTGACACTGCCCGGCCTCGAGTCGCGCGACGCCGATCGCAGCCGCATCCGCGTGCGCGACCACGTGGACGCGATCGTCCGAGCGATCGACGAGACCGGCGGCGACGAGCGGGATGTGGTGCTCGTCGGGCACTCCGGCGGCGGCCCTCTGGCCTACGCGGCGACCGGCCTTCGCCCCGACCGCATCGCGCGGACGGTGTACGTCGACTCCTGGCCGCTCGGCCCCGGGGGCTCGGTCGCACCCGATCTGCCTGCGGCGGACGGCCAGGTCGAGCTTCCGGATTGGGAGGACTTCGAGGACGCCGACCTCGTCGACCTCACCGACGAGCAGCGCGACGAGTTCCGCCGCATCGCGGTGCCGGAGCCGGCCGACGTGGTCGCCGGCCCGATCGAGCTGACCGATGACGCGCACCGCCGTGCCGTGCCCGCGACCATCGTGGCCTGCGAGTTCACGCCGGCCGACCTGCGGTCGTGGCTCGACGGCGGCGAGCCGGCCGTCGCGGAGGTCGGGCGGCTGGAGCGGTGGGACGTGGTGGAGCTGCCGACCGGCCACTGGCCGATGTTCACCCGGCCGTCCGAGCTCGGCGCCCTGCTCGCCGAGCTCGCCGACCGCTGAGCCCATGGCGGAGGTGCTGGATCGCGACGAGGCGCGGCGCATCGCCGTACGCGCGCAGCGGCTCGACGCCGAGCGGCCGGCCGGCCTCGTGCCGCTCGTCGAGCTCCTGACGTTCCTGCAGCTCGACCCGACCGCCGCCGTCGCGCCGAGCGCCGATCTGATCGCGTTCACACGCCTCGGTGCGTCGTACGACCCGGAGCAGCTGCTGCAGGCGGTCGAGCGCGACAGGACGCTCTACGAGCTGAAGGCGCAGGACGACCCCGTGCAGCCTCCGTTCGCCATGGTCCGCCCGGTCGCCGACCTCGGGCTGAACCTGGCGCGGATGGCGGCGGGTCCGATCCACCGCGGATGGCGCGACTGGCTTGCGGCGAATCCGAGGTTCCGGCGCGACGTCCTGGATCGGCTGCGCGAGGCGGGGCCGCTGCTGTCGAAGGACATCCCGGACACGGCGGAGGTGCCGTGGCAGTCGAGCGGCTGGACGCACGAGAAGAACGTCACCCATATGCTCGAGCTGCTGCAGGGGCTCGGGGAGGTCGCCGTCGCCGGGCGGATCGGCCGCCAGCGCACCTGGGACCTCGCCGAGCGGGTGTACCCGGCGGACATCGAGGTCGTCCCCGAGCCGGAGGCCACCCGCCTGCGGGACGAGCGCCGGCTGCGGGCGCTCGGGATCGCGCGCCCGCAGCTCGTCGGCGAGGCGGGCGTCCCCGTGCGGGTCGACGGCAGCGACCGCGAGTGGCGGGTCGACCCCGCCGCGGTCGGCAGGCCGTTCGCAGGCCGCACGGCACTGCTGTCGCCGTTCGATCGGCTCATCCACGACCGGGTCAGGTCGCAGGAGCTGTTCGGCTTCGAGTACCTGCTGGAGATGTACAAGCCGGCGGCGAAGCGCCGCTGGGGCTACTTCGCGCTGCCGATCCTGCACGAGGACCGCCTGGTCGGGAAGCTCGACGCCACCGCCGACAGGAAGGCCGGAGTGCTGCGGGTCGCCGCCGTCCACGAGGACGAGCCGTTCAGCCCGGGCACACGCGACGCCGTCGACGCGGCGATCGACGAACTCGCCGCGTGGCTGGGGCTGACGGTCGCCCGCTCGTGAGCGTGGTCAGGCCGCGTCCTTGCCGTGCGGGTCGGAGGCGTTGAGCACCTCGACCACCCGGTCGTAGTCGCCGCGGGCCTCCCCGTAGCGCAGGAACTTGACGCGCTCCACCTGGAGCTCCTTCGCGTCCGGCTGCGTCTCGATGAGGGTCATCACCTCGGCGACGAACTCGTCGAGCGGCATGGCGAACTCGCTCTCCTCCTGCCCGGGCAGCAGTCCGGTGCGCACAGCCGGCGGCTCCAGCTCCACGATCTTCACGGTCGTGTCGGCCAGCTGCAGCCGGATGCTCTCGCTGAGCATGTGGATGGCCGCCTTGCTCGCGTTGTAGCTGGGCGTCGCCTTGAGCGGGCTGAAGGCCAGGCCCGACGACACGGTGACGATCGTCGCATCCGGACGGGTCTGCAGGTGCTCGACGAACGCGGCGATCAGGCGGATCGGGCCGAGCACGTTGGTGGTCACGATCGACTCGGCCGAGTCGAGGAAGCCGGCCGGCGTGTGCCAGTCCTCGACCCGCATGATGCCCGCCATGGCGACGAGGACGTCGAGATCGGGGTGGGCGGCCAGCACCTCGGCGGCCGCGGCGCGGATGCTCTCGGCATCCGCCGTGTCGATCCGTACGGTGTCGATGCCCGGATGCTCGGCGGCGATCTGCTCGAGCAGCTCGGTGCGCCGCCCTCCGACGATGACGGAATTGCCGCGCTCGTGCAGGGCGACGGCGAGGGCGAGCCCGATGCCGCTGGTGGCGCCGGGGATGAAGACGGTGTTCCCTGTGATGTTCATGGCTCCACTGTGCGGGGGCCGGACAGGGCGAGGAAGTGGAGCGGTCATCCAGGGATCGGGCGTCCCTGGTTCGCGCCGGCCGCGACCGCCATCATGGAGGGATGGACCGTGCCGCACTCGCCGACTTCCTGCGCCGCCACCGCGAGACGCTGCGCCCGGAGGACGTCGGACTCCCGAACGGACTGCGCCGTCGCGCTCCCGGGCTCCGGCGCGAGGAGGTCGCGCTGCTCGCGGCCATGTCCACCGACTACTACACCCGCCTCGAGCAGCGACGAGGACCACAGCCGAGCGAGCAGATGCTGTCGTCGCTCGCGAGGGCCCTGCGCCTCACCGACGACGAGCGCGACTACCTGTACCGGGTCGCCGGGCACAACACCCCCGACCGGTTCTCCGGGGGCGGCCACGTCTCCCCCGCCCTGCAGCGCGTGCTCGACCGGCTGGAGGACACCCCGGCGCTGGTCCTCTCGAATCTCGGCGAGACGCTCGTGCAGAACCGCATGGCCGTCGCGCTGCTCGGCGACCGCTCCGGGTACACCGGCCTCGCACGCAGCGAGTACTACCGCTGGTTCACCGATCCCGAGAACGCCCGCACGCAGTATCCGCCCGAGGACCGCGCCCGGCAGAGCCGAGCGCAGGTCGCCTCCCTGCGGGATGCGTACGGCGCCCTCGGCCCGCGCTCCCGGGCCGGTGAGCTGGTGCGTGCGCTGCTGGCGGAGAGCCCGGAGTTCGCGGAGCTGTGGGAGCGCCACGAGGTCGCCCGCCGCTTCGAGGACCACAAGACCCTGCTCCACCCGGAGCTGGGTCCCATCGAGCTCGACTGCCAGGCCCTGTTCACCGAGGACCAGTCGCAGTGCCTGCTCGTGCTGACGGCCGCGCCGCGCACGGAGGCCGCCGAGAAGCTGGCGCTCCTCGGCGTGCTCGGCACCCAGTCGTTCGCCGCCGCCACACCGCGGGAGTAGCCTGGCCGCGTGAGCGAAGGGCGAGGGAGCCGAGACGACGCCGTCATCCGCTGGCTGCTGGAGGGCGACCCGGCCATCCGCTGGCAGACCATGCAGGATGTGCTGGGCGCGCCGCCGGACGAGGTCGCCGAGGAGCGCTCCCGGGTGGAACGCGAGGGCTGGGGCGCCGAGCTGCTGAGCCGCCAGGACGACCGCGGGACCTGGGGCGGCACGGTGTGGAAGCCGGAGGATCGCGACGCGACGGACGACATCGTGCTGCTGCTCGGGCTGTTCGGCGCACAGGGCGAGCGCACCAGGGAGGCGATCGATCGCGTCGCCGCCAACGTCGACTGGGGCGAGGAGTGGGGCGACAGCCCGTTCTTCGACGGGGAGGTCGAACCGTGCATCAACGGCCGGGTGCTCACGGCCGCCGCAGCCCTCGACCGGCCGGCCGACGTGCTCGTCCGCAAGCTCCTCGACGGCCAGCAGACCGACGGAGGCTGGAACTGCTATGCCGAGACCACGGATGCACCCGGCTCGTTCCACAGCACGATCTGCGTCATCGAGGGTCTCGCGGCGTATCGCGCCGCGACCGGGCGCACCGACCTGGACGAGCCCCTGAAGCGCGGACAGGACTACCTGCTGGTGCGCGGGATGATGCGCCGCCGGTCGACCGGCGAGCTGATCGACGATCAGTGGCTGCGATTCACCTTCCCGTACTACTGGCATTACGACGTGCTGCGCGGCCTCGATCACCTGCGCGCCTCCGGCCTCCGCGCCGAGGGCCGGGTCGCGGAGCGCATCGCCGAGGCCGTGGAGGTGGTGCTCTCCCGGCGGGCGCCGGACGGCCGCTGGCCGCTCGACCGGGTGCTCCCGGGCCGCCCGGCCCTCCCGCTCGAAGAGATCGGAGAGCCCAGCCGCTGGAACACCCTGCGAGCCCTGCGCGTGCTCGACTGGGCGGGCGTACAGTCCGGGGCATGACCGCTCGCACCCTGCTCCTGATCCGGCACGGCGAGAGCACGGCGAACGTCGCAGCGGCCGCAGCGGAGGCCGCGGGCGCCGACGTCATCGCCGTCGACGCGCGCGACCCCGACATCACGCTCTCGCCCCTCGGCGAGCTGCAGGCCGCCGCGCTCGGCACCCGGCTCCGCGACGCCCTGCCCTCGGACGCCGTCCTGTTCAGCTCGCCCTACCGCCGTGCCGTCCAGACGGCGCGCCTGGCCCTGGGCGAAGAGATGGCGCTCCGGCTCGACGAGCGCCTGCGCGATCGCGAGCTCGGCATCCTCGACCGCCTCACCGCCCTCGGCGTGGAGCGGCGTCTGCCGCTGGAGGCGGAGCGGAGGCGCTGGGCGGGCAAGTTCTACTACCGGCCGCCGGGAGGCGAGGCGTGGACGGATGTGGCGCTGCGCATCCGCTCGTTCCTGCGCGATCTGCCCGACGCCGACACGGTGGTGGTGTTCGCCCATGACGCCGTCGTCAGCCTCTTCCTCTCCGTGCTGCTGCGCCTGACCGAGGCGCAGCTCGCCGAGCACCTGCTGACGCATCCCGTCGCGAACGCGTCGGTCACCGAGCTGAGCGGCGACGGCTCCGAGTGGACGCTTCGCACCTTCGCCGACGACGCCCACCTCGCGGTCGCCGGGCTCCCGGCCACGCAGCATCCCGGCCAGGCGCGCACCGATGCGTGAGCGGAGGACGGCCGCGGCGGCCGAGCGCGTCACCCCCGAGCTGCTGCGCGCCTGGCCGCTGCCCGAGCCGACCGGGTCGAAGCGGTCCCGCGGCCAGGTGGTCGTCGTCGGGGGCGCCCTGCGCTCCCCCGGTGCCGCGCTTCTCGCCGGGCGGGCGGCCCTGCGGGTCGGCGCCGGCCGGCTCACCCTCGCGGTCGGTGCGTCCGTCGCGGGACCGATGGCCGTCGCGCTGCCGGAGAGCGGGGTCGTGCCCCTCCCCGAGACGTCATCCGGGAGTGTGCGCGGCACCGGCGTCCGCGCGGCGGCCGGCGACCTCGGCGCCGCCGATGCCGTGCTCCTCGGGCCCGGCCTGGACGACGCGACGGAGACCGCCCGGATGATCCCCCGGGTCGCCCGCGCGGTCGGCCGCGACACCGTGCTCGTCCTGGACGCGTTCGCCCTCGGCGCCCTCGCCGGGCATCCGCGCCTGGTGGGCGACGTGCCGCGCATCCTCACGCCGAACACCGAGGAGGCCTCCCGGCTGCTCGGCCGGGACGCCGACGACCTGGATGCCGACACCGTCGAGCTCGCCCGCCGCTACCGCGCGACCGTGAGCTGCTTCGGGCGGGTCGCCTCACCCGACGGCCGGCTGCTGACCGTCGGCGACGGGGACCCCGGCCTCGGCACCTCGGGCAGCGGGGATGCGCTGGCCGGCGCGATCACCGGGCTCGCCGCTCGCGGCGCGGACCCGCTGCAGGCGGCGGTGTGGGGCACGTATCTGCACGCCGTCTCGGGCGACGCACTGGCCGCGAGCATCGGCCGGCTCGGCTACCTGGCCTCGGAGATCGTCGACCGCCTCACCGTGGAGCTCGACGCCCTCTCCTGACGCGGGAGGCCGATCCGCCGCGTGTTCGTGCGGAACATGTCTAGCCGCGCGAACGTGCGCAGCGATACTCTCAGCCCACATCCAGGCTCGCCGAGCTGGAGTGGAGAGGGGAAACCGAACATGGACTGGAGCAACTTCTGGAGCGTCATCTGGCTCTTCTTCTGGAGCTTCGCCTTCGTGGCCTATCTGTTCGCGCTGTTCGCGATCATCAGCGATCTGTTCCGTGATCACAAGCTGAACGGGTGGTGGAAGGCCCTGTGGATCATCTTCCTGATCTTCGTGCCCTTCCTGACGGCGCTGGTGTACCTCATCGCACGCGGCCCCGGCATGGCGGAACGCAGCCAGAAGGAGGCGCGGCAGTACCAGTCGGCCACGGACGACTACATCCGGCAGGTCGCCGGATCGAGCCCCGCCGACGAGATCGCCAAAGCGAAAGCGCTGCTCGACAGCGGCGCGATCACTCCCGACGAGTTCGCACACCTCAAGGCGCACGCACTCGCCGGCCGCGGGACGACGGGCGGCACCGCCGCCTCCACCGCGGCGCCCGCAGCACCGGCGGCCCCGGCCGCACCGACGACGCCGCCGCCGGCAGCACCAACGGTCTGACCTCGCGGTCGGGCGCTCGTCGTGACGAACGGACGCGGCGCAGCAGTCGCCAGGCGGCTGCCGCGTCGCGCCCGGTCCGGCCTCGCCCTCGCGTGGGATGAGCCGGCGCACACACGGGCCGTTTCGCGGCCCTTGACGCAGAAAGGGAGCGGCTCATGACCCAGGGCGATCCCGGCGCGGCAGCATCCGCTCCCGAGCCCGGCCGGCGGAGCGGCCGCCGCTGGCCATTCTCGCGCACCCGGAAGCATCCCGTCGAACCCGCGGAGCCGGTCGACCCGGACACCGAGCTCGGCGCGGCCGGGGGTGTCGGACGCGGCGTGCGCATCCTGCTCGGCCTGGCCGCCGGGGTGGTGATCTCGTTCGGGATGGCCGCGATCGGCGGCATTCTCGCCCCGACCCTGCTCGCACTCGTCCTGACGATCTGCGCCCAGCCGGTGCGGGTCTGGCTGGAGCGCCATGGCACCCCGCAGGGGCTCGCCACGGGTGCGGTCGGCCTGACCGTGTTCGCCCTCCTCGCCGGGTTCATCGCGGTGCTGTGGGTGGCAACCGCGCAGTTCATCGGGATGCTGCCCCAGTACAAACCGCAGCTCCAGCAGCTCGGGTCCCAGTTCACGACCTGGCTGCAGAGCATCGGGGTCGGGCCGCAGCAGGTCCAGCAGATCAAGGCGGGCTTCGATCCCGGCACCTTCCTGTCGTTCTTCTCCGGCCTCCTGGGCAATGCGTTCGGGCTGATCGCCTTCCTCGTGATCGTGCTGACGATGCTCATCCTCATGCCGGCGGATGCCGCGTACACGCCGACCCTGCTGCGTCAGCTGCAGCCCACGCGGCCGAACCTGGTCTACGCGTTCGGCGGCTTCGCGCACTCGGTGCGCCGCTACATGGTGGTCACCACGCTGCTCGGCGTCGTACAGGGCGTGATCAACGGCGTCGCCCTGTGGCTGCTCGGCGTACCCGCTGCGCTGCTGTGGGCCATTCTGTCGTTCCTGTGCAGCTTCATCCCGAACGTCGGCTACTTCATCGCCCTCGTGCCGCCGCTCGTGTTCGGCTTCCTGACCGGCGGGTGGGGCACGGTCGTGGCGATCATCGTGGTGTACGGGCTGATCAACGCGGTCGTCCAGTCGGTCGTGCAGCCCAAGGTGGTGGGGAACGCCGTCGCGCTCAGCCAGACCCTGACGTTCTTCTCCGTGCTGTTCTGGGCGGTCGTCCTCGGCCCGATCGGGGCGATCCTGGCGATCCCGCTGACGCTCCTGGTCCGGGCCGTGCTTGTGGACTCCGACCCCCGGTCGCGGTTGTGGCGGCCGATCATCGGAGACCTGGCGCACACCCGCGAGCTGATGAAGGCCCAGGCCGACGAGCGCAAGACGCAGCGTCGGCAGCAGCAGGCGCAGCCGCAGACGCCCGGTCAGGAGTAGGCAGGTCGCCCTCTCGACGAGCTAGGCGCTGCTGCTCTGGACGGCCAGATCTCCCCCGCCCTCGGCCGTCAGGCGCCGGCCGATGCGGACGAGCTGCGGCTCCTCGGTGAACGCGCCGGCGAACAGCGCCTCGCCCTTCCGGAAGGTCGGCGACTGCTCGAGCAGGTGGTGCGGGACGAACCCGAAGACCTCGGCCAGCTCGGCGAGGTCGCGCGGCGAGTTCATCCGCATCAGTCCGAGGTTGTCGCACTGCGAGAGCACGTTCGGGTGGATCTTGGTCGGGCGCTGCGTGGACAGGAACAGCCAGAGGCCGAACTTGCGGCCCTCCGCGGCGATCTGGATGAGCTGCTCGGTGAGCTGCGCCTCCACCGTGGTGCGGGCGACGGGCGGGCAGAAGTTGTGCGCCTCGTCGATGACGATGAGGAGCGGCCGCCGCTCCATCCGGCGCTCCCAGAGCTGTTCGAGGATGCCGAGGGCCGCGGCCTGCGGCTCGCCGGGGTGGGAGAACCCGCCGAGATCGAGCACGGTGGCGTGCGGGCGCTCGTCGACCACCGTCGCGGCGGATCCTCCGCCCAGCGCCCACAGCGGCCAGTCGAGGATCTGCAGGTTGTCGATGCGCAGGCCGAGCCGCCGCCGCGCGGGGTCGTCGGACTCCAGCAGCGCGTTGAGGAAGGTCCCGCGCTCGAAGTGCTCCGGCTGCGCCTCCAGGTGCAGGAGCGCGTTGAACTCCTCCGCGTCCACGATCGGGTCGAGCCGGCCGACGGCGCCCTTCGCGGGCACGCTGAGGTCGACGAAGCGGATGCGGACCTGCGGCTCGCGCTCCGTGCTGGAGTGCAGCACACGGATGTCGAAGGCCTCCCACCGTTCGGCCGCCGCACCGTCGGCTCCCGCGCTCGTGTGCGCGAGCTCCACGAAGTCGGCGTTCGGGTCGAGGATGGCGACGGGCAGCTCGGTGTTCAGCAGGAGCTGCTCGAGCACGACGCCGAGGGCGTAGGTCTTGCCCGAGCCGCTCTGGCCGCACCAGAAGGTGTGCCGGTTGAAGCGCGAGCCGTCGATGACAGCCGGCCGTTCCGGTGTCTCCACCGTGGTGCCGACGGTGAGCGGGATCATCCGGCTCGTCCCCCGTTCTGCGGTCGCGTGCCGTCCGCGTGGCGCCGATGCTAGCGCGCGGACCCCCGTCGCGGACAGACCGGAACCCGGCAGGCGGCGCTCACGCGGGCCGCAGGTCGTCCGGCAGGGGGAACGGCAGCGTGTAGATCAGCTGGGGTGCGTCGATGGCGCCGAAGTCGTCCTTCTTGACCACGATGCGCTCGGTGGAGACCTCGGTGATGCGCACGCGCATCCAGCGGCCGTCGTCCAGCCGCAGCTCGTAGCGGTCGGCGAGGTAGCCGATCCCGGCCGCCTCCAGCATCTCCTCGCCGGTGAGCCAGTCGGTCGGACCGCCGAGCTCCCGGCCGAGGAGGTCGATCGGGACGAAGCCGTCGCCGTCCGGGCGCAGCCAGCCGACGCGCTCGCCGTCCTCCCGGCGGTGCTCGATCCACTCCTGCTCGATCTGTTCCCGCATTCTGCTTACCGTAGCGGCAGACCGCGACCTATGATGAGCGCGTGCTCGCCGGATGAGCCGACGGCGAGGGCGGGCACGTCGCTCCCGAAGGAGGTGCGGCATGACCCTGGATGTCGCAGAAGCGGGTGAGCGCGCGGCGACACCGCTCGCCCCCGAGGAGTTGGCCGCGGCCGGGCGGGCCGCCCGCGCCGCGCTGCCGCGTTCCGCCCACGCGGAGTACGCACCGCCGCCCGGGCGCGATCCGATGGGCATCCTCCGCTCCCAGCACCGCGACCGGCTGCAGAACCTCGTCGACCTGCGGGTGGAGCGGATGAGCGCTGACGCCTTCGCCTTCTACCGGGGCACGGCTGCGATCCAGGCCGCCGATCTGGCGGGGGCGCCGACGACGGGCGCCGAGGTCGTCGTCTGCGGCGACGCGCACATCTCGAACTTCGGCGTGTACCGCTCGCCGGAGAACGCGATGGTCTTCGACATCAACGACTTCGACGAGTCCACCGTCGGGCCCTGGGAGTGGGACGTCAAGCGGCTGCTGACCAGCGTCGTCCTCGCCGGGCGGGCGCTCGGGATGTCGCCGGAGTTCGTGCGGGAGGCGACGTGGGCGGCGGGTGAGGCCTACCGGCGCTGGTTGGAGGAGGCTCTCACCGAGCCGTTGACCGCCCGGTTCTTCACGCCGATGGCCGTCACCTCCGCCCGCGGGCGGCTCAGCCCGGACATGGAGCGGCTCATCCGCCAGGTCACCAAGGAGTCGAAGAAGCGGACCGCCGAGCATACCGCTCGACGCACCCTCCAGGCCGATGAGAACGGTGTGCTGCGCTTCATCGAGCGGCCCCCGATCCTGCGGCGCGCGGAGCCGGAGGTCCAGGCGCTCGCGCAGGACGCGTACGACCGGTACCGCCGCACCCTTCCGCCGAACACGGCGCTGCTCGCCTCGCAGCTGCGCCTCGACGACGTGGCCCGCCGCGTCGTCGGCGTGGGAAGCGTCGGCACGCGCTGCTTCGTGATCGCGCTGCGCGGGCCGGTCGGCGAGCCGGTGATCCTGCAGCTGAAGGAGGCGCGCGCGTCGGTGGTCGAGCGCTTCGGCGGGGTGGCGCCGCTTCCCGGCTACCTCGACCTCTCGCTGCTTCCGGACGACCAGGGGTACCGCGTCGTCGCCTGCCAGCGCATCCTGCAGGCGGTGTCCGATCCGTTCCTCGGGTTCCTGCGGGTGGAGGGATTCGCCTTCTACCTGCGCCTGTTCCGCAACCGCAACGCGTCGTTCGACATCCCCTCGATGAACGCCGCGCAGTTCTCGGACTACGTCCGCGTGTGCGCCGTCGCCCTGGCGCGGGCGCACGCGCGCTCGCCGAAGGCGGCGTTCATCTCGGGCTACCTCGGCTCGGGGCCGGCCTTCTCGCGTGCTGCGACGGCCTGGGCGGAGCGCTACGCCGACCAGGCGGAGGCCGACTACCGCGAGTTCGTCGAGGTGGCGAGGGCGGGAGGCTTCGCCGTCACCTGACGGGCGTCCGGGGCTGCGCGGTGTCGTGGCCGCGTCATGTTCGCACTTCTCTCACGTCTATTAGGGGTGAGGACGGGCGCTCGGCCGAGGCCCGTCGTTCCCGGCGATCGGAGAGGAGGGATGGTTCGGTGGATCAACGTGGTCGCGCCGATGTGGACGTTCATCCTCGGGCTGCTCATCGGCGTCCTGCCCGGTGGAGTGACGAACCCGGCGAACGTCCTGGCGATCGGACTCTACCTGTGCACGTTGCTCCTCCTGGTTCCCCTCGGGATGTTCGCCCGATGGCTGGAGCGACAGGAAGACGATGAGAGCAAGCGCTCCTAGGAGCGTGCTGCGCCGGCGCGCTCGCGCACTGCCCGCGCACTCCACCGGCCATCGGCCTTCTCGACACGGATGCGGTGCTCGAACGCCCGCGTGACCGTCTCCGTCGTGACCGCATCGTCGATGCTGCCGCGGGCCACGATGCGCCCGTGCGCGATCAGGAGGGCGTGCGTCGTGGTCTCCGGGAGCTCCTCCAGGTGATGCGTGACGAGGACGCTGGCGAGCTCGGGCGCCGAGTGCGAGAGCCCGTCGATGGTCTCCAGCAGCTGCTCCCGCGCCGCCACGTCGAGGCCGGTGGTCGGTTCGTCGAGGAGCAGCAGCCGCGGCTCCGCGATGAGGGCGCGCGCGATCAGCGAGCGGCCGCGCTCCCCCTGCGACAGCGTCGGCCACCGGGCCTCCCTGCGCTCGTCGAGGCCGACCGCGTGGATGAGGTCGTGAGCGCGACGGACCTCCTCCCCCGTCGGCTCCCACCGCATCGGCAGCTCCAGCGTCCCGGTGATGCCAGTGAGCACGACCTCGGTGACGGTCAGCGGCGACCTCACGGGATGGCGCGGGTTGACGTGCCCGATGTGTCGTCGCAGCTCCTGGAGCTCCACGCGGCCCAGCCGGCGGCCCAGCACATCCACGGTCCCGGAGGTCGGGAAGGTGAGTGCGCCGCAGAACCCGAGCACGGTCGACTTGCCCGCGCCGTTCGGGCCGAGCAGCGCCCAGTGCTCGCCCGCCCGGACCGTGAGGTCGATCCCATCGAGGATCTGCGTGCCGTCGCGGCGGAACGTCACGTCGCGGAGTTCGAGGACGGTCTCGGCGGGGGCGATGGGGGTCACCGATTCACCCTATCCGGGCCGGGAACCGGAGCTTGCGCACCCATACCGCCTCCGTCAAGGGACTCGTCCGAATGACCGCATCGTGCGACGGTGTGAGCATGACGACCCCCACGCCCACCGCCCTCACCGCGTTCGAGCGGGCCGCGGCGGAGTCACCGGGCCGGGTCGGGCCGCTTCTGGACGCGCTGTCCCGGTCGGAACCGGACGCCGTCCCGCTGCCCGGCGCCGGACGGACGGAGGAGCGATTCCGCACGCTCTCGCACATCGCCGCGATCGACCTGACGGCCGCCCGGGTCCTCGAACCGCACCTGGACGCGCTGGCGATCCTCGCCGAGGCCGGCCTCCCGCATCCCGAGGCCGGCACGACCTGGGGCGTGTTCGCCGCGGAGGCGCCGGGCACGGCGCTGGAGGCGGTCCAGCGGGATGACGGATGGACGCTCGATGGCGTCAAACCGTGGTGCTCGCTCGGCGGTCGCCTGACCCATGCTCTCGTCACCGCCCGCGTCGGGGAGGAGCGCAGGATGTTCGCGGTCGACCTGCGGCAGGACGCCGTGACGGCCGAGCCCACCGCCTGGGCCGCTCGGGGCCTCGCCGAGGTGGAGAGCGGGCCGCTCCGCTTCGAGGGGGCGACAGCCGAGCCCGTCGGCGAGGCCGGCTGGTATCTCGAACGACCCGGCTTCCGCTGGGGCGGCATCGGCGTCGCCGCGTGCTGGTGGGGAGGCTGCGTCCCCCTGTTCCGCGCCCTGGCCGATCGAGCCGCCGCCCCGGGGAATCCGCTCCTGGCCGCCCGGGTCGGAGAGCTGTACCGCGCGCTCGAGTCCGCCCGCATCCAGCTGGACCGCGCGGCCGGCCTGATCGATGCCGGAGTGGACGGCGACGACGCCGCCGTGCTCTCCCACACCGTCCGCGGAGCGGTCGCGGATGCCGTCGCGCAGACGCTCGCGGCGGTGCGCGACCTGCTCGGCCCTGCCGCCCTCGCCTTCGACGAGGGGCACGCCCGCCGCGTGGCCGACCTCGAACTGTATGCCGCGCAGTACCACCGCGGCCGCGACGATGAATCGCTCGCGAAGCGCCTCGGCCGACTGGATGCGCGGTCGGTCTGGTGGTGAGCTTCGACCCGCGCACGGCGGTGACCGACCCGGCGGCCTGGGAGGCGCTGGACGAATGGACGGACGTCCCCGCCGTCGACGACCTCCCGGACGAGCTGATCGTGTTCTCCGCACACCCCGACGACGAGACGCTCGGCGTGGGCGGCCTGCTCGCGCGTGCGGGCGCCGCCGGAACCCCGGTGCGTCTGGTGGTGGCGGCCGCGTGCGATCCCGAGCGGCTGGACGAGCTGGACGCAGCGCGCTCGGCCCTCGGGCTCCCCCTACCGGACCCGGCATCGAGCTGTGCCGACACTGCGCCGTCCGTCGTTGCGCTCGGGCTGCCGGACGGCGCCCTGAAACACCATGCGAGCGAACTCCGCGCCGCCATCGCCGACGCCCTCGACGCGCCATCCGGCGCGCGGGACCGCCTCGTGCTCGCACCGTGGACCGGCGACCGCCACGGGGACCACCGCACCCTGGGCCGCGAGGTCGTCGCGGCCGCGCGCGAACGCGGGCTCCGCGTCCTGCTGTACCCGGTCTGGCTCTGGCAGTGGGGCACGCCCGCCGACGTGCCGTGGCGACGGGTGCGCGAGGTGGTCCTCACGCCGGAGGAACGCAGCCGCAAGCGCGCGGCGCTCGCCCGGTTCTCCTCGCAGCTGCGGACCCCGGCCACCCCGGACGGCGTGCTGGAGGCGGGCTTCGTCGCGAGGGCGGCCGACGGTCGCGAGGTGGTGATCGATCCGCCCGAACCCGCCGAGCAGCACTTCGAGCGGATGCACCGGGAGCTGGGCGATCCGTGGAGCGTCCGCAGCCGCTGGTACGAGCGCCGCAGACGGGCGGTGCTCGCCGCGTCCCTCCCCCGGGAGCGCTACGGCCGCGCCATCGAGCTGGGCTGCTCGATCGGCGAGACGACCGCCGTTCTCGCCGATCGGTGCGACGAGCTCGTGGCGGTCGACGGCTCTGCGTCGGCCGTCGAGGCCGCGGCCGCGCGGCTGCGGGACCACGCGAACGTCGTCGTGGAGCGGATGCGCATCCCGCACGAGTGGCCCGCGGTCCCCGGCGGCGCCGACCTCGTCGTCGTGTCCGAGCTCGCGTACTACCTCGCCGAGGACGACTGGGATGCGGTCATCGACCGCATCCTCGGTTCGCTGAACCCGGGCGGCGAGGTGCTGCTCTGCCACTGGACGGGCGACTCCGACGACTTCGCCCAGCCGGGCGAGGCGGCGCACGCCCGGTTCCGCGAACGCTCGGAGCTGCGCGCCGCGGTCGTGCACCGCGACGAGGAGTTCGTGCTGGAGGTGCTGCGATGAGGCCGGCGATCCGGCGGGCGGTCGTGGTGATCCCTGCACGCGACGAGGCGGCCACCCTCGACGCGTGCCTCGCGTCGGTCGAGGCGGCCGGAGCGATCGTCGACGTGCCGACGGACATCGTGCTGGTGCTCGACGCCTGCACGGACGACTCCGCCGCGATCGCTGCCCGGCATCCCGCCGTCCGCACGGTCGCGGTCGCGTTCGGCAACGTCGGGCGCAGCCGCGCCCACGGTGTCGAGACCGCGCTCGCCGGCAGCCCGCACGACGCGCAGAGCGTCTGGCTGGCGTTCACCGACGGGGACGGGACCGTCCCGCGCGGCTGGCTCGCCGAGCATCTGCGTGCGGCCCGCCACGCCGACGCGTACACCGGGGCGGTCATCCCGGTGCTCGACGACTTGGACGCCGAGCGCCGACGCGTCTGGGAGGACCGGCATCCACCCGGTGCGACGCTCGGGCACGTGCACGGGGCGAACCTCGGGATGCGGGCGTCCGCCTACCTCCGGGCCGGCGGATTCCCTCCGCTCGCCACCGCCGAGGACGTTCGCCTGGCGGCACGGCTGCGGGACGCCGGGGTCCTCATGCTCTCCTCGGAGCACGAGCCGGTTGTGACCTCGGCCCGGCTGCGGGGACGCGCGCCCGAGGGATACGCGGGCTACCTGGAGGCGCTGGCGGCCGACCGCGAGCGCGGTCACGGTTCGGTCACGTTCGGGGTTCCTTCGACGTTCACCTAGGGGACGCACAGGCCAGGTCCTTACGCTCGCCCGTTATGACGACGCAGCCGCTGAGACTCGGGCCGTTCGCGCGACGCCGGCTGATGCTCCTGGCGCGCCGCGACGCGGCCACCGTCCCCGACTCCGGGGTGGACTCCGGCGACCGGTCGTCGCCGACCGTCGCGGCCCTGCAGGCCAGGGCCGACGCGTTCGCGCGCCGCGAGGAGCAGCGCTTCTTCCGCAGCATGCGCCGCGAGCTGACCGAGCACCGCGTCCTCACCGGCTCCCTGCGCGCCGACCTCGACGCCTACGACGAGCGGATCGACCGGCTGCCCGAGAGCGACCGGCTCCGCATCGCGGAGGGCCGGGGAACGGCGTTCGAAGAACTCCGCAGGCTGGAGCGGCGCATCCGGACCGCCCATCGGCGGAGCAACGAGCTCAGCGCCTCGATCAACGCGCGGTTCACCGTCGCTCAGCTGCGCGCGGCGCGGATGTTCGACCGCTCCGACGAGAAGGCCGCCGTGTACTGGGGCGCCCTGCGCCAGGCGACCTCCGGACGGGTCTCCGCGCATCCACCCGCGCTGCACCGTTCCGACTGGCTGACCTCGCGCGGCACCGCCGTCGACGCGCTGCATCCCATCGCGGCCGCCCGCACGGCGGGCGAGGAGACGGCCGGCGTCCCCGCCGGCCACGACGACCCCCACAGGAGGACCGATGCCCCGGCGTGAGCGACTGACCGACTACCGCGTCCCCGCGACCGGCGGCCTCCGCCGTCGGCTGCTCCGGCGGCTGCGGCGCATGCGCCACGCGGTCGACGTCGAGACCCTCGAGGTGTTCGAGCACGAGCTCGCCGCCTTCGAGCGCGCGGGCGTCGCGGAGCTCGAGCGGCAGCGCACCCGCAACGTCGCTGCGGCTTCCGCCCTCGTCGCGGAAGCCCAGGCGCGGCAGGAGCTGATCCGCCGGGCGCTCGAGCGCGCCGAGGACGACATCCGCCGGGCCGACCAGGACGTCGCACGGCTCGACGCGAAGCTCGCCGGCCACGATCCCGACTTCCACTCCTACGCCTGAGAGGCCGCCCATGGCACGCGACATCGTCACCCGCCCTCCGCGCCTGCGCCCCCGCGTCGGCCACGTCTCCCCGCTCGCCCACGTCCTGGTCTACGTGCTGCTCGTCGCCATGATCGCGGTCGACTACATCCTGCTCGCCCAGGCGCTCACGCTGCTGCTGCGGAACGACAGCCAGTACGGCTCCATCGGGCTGCAGATGTACGTGATCACGCTCGGGATCTCGCTGGCGGTCGTCACGCTCCCGCACGTCGTGGCCATCGTGCTGCGCCGCGTGCAGGCGGGCGTCATGTCGCGGAGGTGGATCGCCACCGCCGTCGTGCTGGGGCTCGTCTGGGCGGCCATCCTCGCCGCGATCACGATCGCCCGGATCAAAGCGGGCATCGACGCGCAGAACGCGGGCGGACTCACCGGCCTCGTCGGCGGCGCCCAGACCGCCGCGCCCGCCGGGTTCTCGTGGACCGCTCCTGACACGATCATGGCGTTCCTCATGCTCGGCGTGCTGGCCACGTCGGGCGCGCTCAGCTTCATCACGGCGTGGCTCACCACGAAGCCGCTCCTCACCGCGGCCGAGAAGGCGCACGCCCAGGCCGCCCGCCTGCGGCTGCTCCGCGATCGCCTGCACGGCGAGGCGGTCGCCGCCGAGGAGCGCACCCGGCTGGCCCTGCAGCTCGACGCGCACGACGCGGTCCGCTACACGGGCGCCCGGGTGACGTTCCACTCCCGGATGGATGTGGTGCGCGCCCAGCTCGCCACGCGCCTGGCGCAGCGCGAGCGCAACCCGGAGAGCACCAGCCAGATCATCCGCGAGCTCCGCGCCCGCCGGAGCGTCGAGGCTCCCGACACCTCCTCCCCCTCATGAAAGCGCTCAGCATGCCCCTCCCCCCGTCGAGTCCGCACAAATTGCACACGACGCGCCGCGAGAGCGGTCAGTCTTCGCGGACTCGACGGTGGGGGACGCGGGTGGGCGCGGCGGTGGGCGTGGTGCTTGTGGTCGCGGCGGGGCTCACGGCGTGCGCGCCGGCGACCGCGTCGGGGCAGGCGTGCGATCAGTCCCACAAGCGCAATCTGGGCGTCGTCGCCGGGAGCACGGCGAACGCCCCGGCCGTCGCCCTCCCCGCGTCCGCATCCGCCCAGGTGCAGGCGGCGGGCAAGACCAACGGCAGCGTGACGGTCGTCGTGCCGTCCGGCACCCCGCAGGTGATGGGAACGACCGCCCTCGGGTCGTCGGCCCAGGATGCGATCGTCTGCCAGAACGACCAGCGCACCAAGCTCACGCAGATCACGTCCTACATCGACGGACTGAAGGCGTCCGCCCCAGAAGTCGACTTCCTGGGCGCCATCGACCAGGCGGCGCGCAACCTCGGCAGTGACCCGATGGGCGTCATCGTCGTCGGGAGCGGGCTGCAGACCACCGACCCGCTGAACTTCGCGGGAACGGGGCTGCTCTACGCCGACCCGGCGCAGGTGGTCGCCGACCTGACCGCCCGCAAGCTGCTTCCCGCCGACCTGAAGGGCGTGACCGTGTACTGGTCGGGGATGGGCGACACCGCGGGCGCACAGCAGCCGCTGACCGTCCCGGCGCGCAGCAATCTGGAGGCGATCTGGTCGGCCGTGATCACCGCAGCAGGCGGCACCCTGTCGCTGCTGCCGGAACCCGCCTCCGGGAGCGCCGCCGCCGGGCTCCCGGCCGTGACGGCGGTGACCGTCGAGCCCGTTGCGACGAAGACGGACTGGTCGAAGCCCGTCGTGATCCGCAACAGCGAGCTGCTGTTCACCAAGGACACGGCGTCCTTCTCCGATCCGGCCGCCGCCCAGACGGTGCTCGCCACCCTGGTGCCCGCCATCGAGCAGAACGGCAAGCCGGTGACCATCACCGGCACCGCGTCCAAGGATCAGGCCACCGACAACACCGCAGACACGGCCCTCTCCCTGAAACGGGCGGAGGCGGTGAAGGCCGCGCTCGTCGGACTCGGCGTCCCGGCCTCCCTGCTCCAGACGGCCGGTGTCGGGTTCGAGTGGTGCGGCTGGAAGAAGGAGACCGACGCGTCGGGTGCATACTCGGACGCCGTGGCCGAGCAGAACCGCACCGTCATCCTCACCTCGGCGGGAGTCGGCCTCTGCGGCTGAGCGGATGCCGCACGCGGGAATCATCCGGGGCCCGGCCCGGTTCTCGCGAGTATGACGACAATCGGATTCATCGGTTCAGGACACATCGGCTCGCAGCTCGCCCGGCTCGCGGTCGCCCGCGGCTACGACGTGGTGCTCAGCAATTCGCGCGGCCCGGAGACGCTGCGCAGCCTGGTGGAGGAGCTCGGCGAGCACGCCAGCGCCGCCACCCCGGCGGAGGCGGCCGCCGCCGGTGGCATCGTCGTCGTGACGACGCCGCTCGCCGCCGAGGCGACGCTGCCCGTCGAGGAGCTCGCCGGCAAGATCGTCATCGACACGAACAACTACTACCCGCAGCGCGACGGCCACATCGCGGAGCTGGACGACGAGTCCACGACGGTGGCCGAGCGCCTGCAGAAGGTGCTGCCGACCTCGCACGTCGTGAAGGCGTTCAACCACATCGGCGCGGCCGACCTGACCGGCCAGAGCCTCCCCGCCGGTACCCCCGACCGCCGCGCCCTGATCGTGGCCGGGAACGACGCCGCCGCGCGCGAGCGGGTCGCCGCGCTGATCGACGAGTTCGGCTTCGACGCCGTCGACATCGGCGAGCTCGCCGAGGGATGGCGCGCGCAGCGCGACATGCCCGCCTACGGCCCCCGCTTCGACGTCGCCGGTCTGCGCGAGGCGCTGGCCGCCGCGAAGCGGTAGCGGGACGGCCGATCCGCCGCCTCGGAGCGCGTCGACCTGGCGCGCTCCTCCGGCGCGGCCGGCTCTAGCCCGCGCTCTCCGCCGTGACCAGATCGACGGCCGGCGCTGCGTCGTCGGCCGCAGCGGCGGCACGCGACGACAGGTAGCTCCCGCTGACGAACGCGATCGCCGCGAACACCAGCGCGACCACCAGGTCCGCCCACTCCGCCGAGTTCAGATGCTGCAACAGACCACCCGGATCCTCGGTGGCGTCAGCGGCGTCGGGGGCCAGGAGCAGCCCCACCGCGATGGCGGTGACCGCCGACGCGAAGCCCAGTACGTACCACGCCAATTCCTTCACCTTCCTAGCTAACCTCCGATCACGAACTGTCTGAACCGCCTTGCGCAGACCCGTCGAGGAGTGCTAGCGGGCGTCCCCCGGCACGCCCTCTGTACATTTGCACAGGAACGCAACACAATGACGTGACATGAGCCACCCTCATGTAATCCGCACGCCGGACCAGCGGCTGCGGATCTTCGTCTCCTCGACGCTGCAGGAGCTCGCCGCCGAGCGCCGCGCCGCGCGCACCGCCATCGAGCGGTTGCACCTCGCCCCCGTGATGTTCGAACTGGGCGCCCGTCCGCATCCACCCCGCGAGCTGTACCGCGCCTACCTGGAGCAGAGCGACGTGTTCCTCGGGCTGTACTGGGAGCGCTACGGCTGGGTCGCCCCGGAGGAGGATGTCTCGGGGCTCGAAGACGAGTACAACCTGTGCCCGCCCGAGCTGCCGCGCCTGCTCTACGTCAAGAGCCCCGCCGACAACCGCGAGCCGCGACTCGCCACGCTGCTCGCGCGCATCCGCGACGACGACCGCGCCGCGTACAAGTACTTCGAGACGCCCAAGGAGCTGGCGCAGCTGATCGAGAACGACCTCGCAACGCTTCTGGCCGAGCGGTTCGACCAGAGCCGGGCAGCGATCACCGCCGATGTGGCGAGCGACGCCGACCGGGTGGTCGAGCCGGTCCGTCTGCCGGTCCCGCTGACCGGGCTGGTCGGACGGGATGCGGACATCGCGTCCATCGGCGACCGGCTCGCGCACGGCACGCGCCTGGTGACACTGGTCGGTCCCGGCGGGATCGGCAAGAGCCGGCTCGCCATCGCGGCGGCGCGTGCCGCCGCCCAGCACTTCGAGGACGGCGCGGTCTTCGTCGATCTCTCGGCGGTCCACGATCCGCAACGGGTGCCCAACCGCATCGCACAAGCCCTGGGTGTGCGCGACACAGGAGACGCGCCCATCCTCGACAATCTGGCCACCGCGTTGCGCGACCGCAGCATCCTGCTGGTGCTCGACAACTTCGAGCAGGTGCTGGATGCGGCTCCGCTCCTGACCGGGCTGCTCGCGGCCGCACCCGGGGTGTCGCTGCTGGTGACGAGCCGGACGCTGCTGCGCGTGAGCGCCGAGCAGAGCTACGACGTCGGGCCCCTCGCCGAGGACTCCTCCGTCAACCTCTTCGTCGAGCGGGCGCACGCCGTGAAGCCCGACTTCGAGATCACCGCGGAGAACGCCGACGCCGTCGCCCGGGTCTGCACGGCCCTCGACGGCGTCCCGCTCGCGATCGAGCTCGCGGCCGCGCGCATCCGCGTGCTCTCCCCCGCCGAGCTGCTGGACCGCCTCGACCGCCGGCTGTCGGTGCTCGTCGGCGGTTCGCGCGACCTCCCGGAGCGCCAGCAGACGATCCGCCGCACCATCGAGTGGAGCACGCAGCTGCTGGCGCCGGAACAGCGCCGCCTTCTCGCCAGGCTCGGCGTCTTCGAGGGCGGCTTCACCCTGGAGGCGGCCGAGTTCGTCGGCGCGGACGGCGACGACGCCGCCGACGTGCTGTCGGACCTCGCCGTGCTGGTCGACTCGAGCCTCGTCGCGCAGCACGACAGCGACGACCGGCCGCGCTTCACCATGCAGGCGATCGTCCGCGAATACGCCAGGGAGCAGCTGCAGGGCGACGGCGAGATCGAGCGCGCGCGCGACGCCCACGCCCGGTACTTCATCGACCTCGGGGCTCGGGCGCGCCTTCCGCTGAAGGGCGGAGGGCAGCGCGAGTGGATGCAGCGCCTCGGCGACGAGCGCGACAACCTCCGTGCCGCCGAGCGCTACCTCCTGGACGCCCGCGACTGGGATCGCGCCGCCGAGCTCGCCTTCAACCTCTTCCTCTACTTCTGGGTGATCGGCCTGCTCGGCGAGGTGCGCACCTGGATGGACGAGCCGCTCGAATCCGGCGAGGCGCTCCACGACCGCACGCGGGCCGTCGCGCTGTACTTCACGCGGACCATCCGGTTCTGGAAGGACCCGGACGGACGCGTCGCCGCCGACCTCGCGGAGAGCGCCGACCTCTTCCGCCGCTGCGCCGACCGCTCCGGAGAGGCGATGGCGCAGATCTCCCTCGCACTGGCCCTCCTCGCCGGTGAGAGACCGGACACAGCGCGGGCCACCGACGTGATGGAGCGGAGCCTGCGGCTGTTCCGGGAGACCGGCGATGTGTGGGGCGAAGCGATGGCGCTCGTCCTGCTCGGCCGGGTGGCGCTGCTGGAGCAGAAGCTGCACGCCGCGTTCGAGCGGTTCGACGAGTCCCTCGCGCTCACCCGACGGGCCGGGGACGCCGTGGGGGGCCGCATCGCCGCCTACCACCTGGGCTGGGCGCACCTCCTGCTCGGGTCGCCGGAGGACGCCAGGAAGGACTTCGCGCTCAGCGTGACGCTCTCCACCTCACTCGGCCACATCGAGGGGATCGCGTACGGACTGGAGGGCCTGGCCGCGGTGGCGGCCCTCGCCGGGGATGTCGAGCGAGCCGGGCGCCTCGCCGGTGCCGCGCACGCCCTGCGGGAGCGGTCGGGCACGCACAACGGCCCCACGTTCACCTTCCACCAGCGGTACCTGGACCGTCTCGCCGCCGTCGCGCCGGCGGGCCGGCTGGCTGCGGCCGTCGCGGAGGGCCGCGAGCTCAGCGTCGAGCAGGCGGTCGCCGAGGCGCTCTCGGAGCCGAGCCTGAACTGAGCGGACGGGTCCCGAAACGATGGGAACCCCGGCACCGGGAAAGGTGCCGGGGTTCCGTCGAATCCCGGGTGGCGCACCCGAAACGCCGGCCGGGATGGTCTGGCGAGGTCAGGCGATGAGCGCCTGCTCCTCGGCGGTGGCCGGTGCGACCCAGGCTCCGTACACGGCGACGCGTGCGGACTCCAGCGTCCCGTACACGCCCAGCTCACGGCCGGTGCAGTCGGTGGCCACGAAACCGTCGTGGTTGCGGTCGACCATGCCCACGTACGCGGTCGGCGTCGACGCGACCCACAGCGCGGCCGCGGGCGAGTGCCACGAGACGTACTCGGTGGGCAGGTCGATGATGTCTGCGAGTGACTCGGCCATGGCTTCTTCCTTACTTCCTCATCCGTCGGGGGCGATTCGAAGATCTAGTTAGATGATCGAACTACCCGCTCGGTGAAGCAAGAAATCCGGGGGGCCTTGTTTTCGCGAAACGCTTCCGCTATAAGCGCTGGGCCACGCTCAACGCCCGGGGTTCGGGCGGATCTCGGACTCCTCCATCACGATCATCCCGGAGGCCCGGCTGGCGGTCTGGATCATGGCCTCGATCCAGTCCTTGTTGAGCGTCGGGACCTTGGAGCCGGAGAAGAAGATGTGCAGGGGGACGCCGTTGTCGACCCAGACGGTGTGACGCCCGCTGCCGAGCTCGGCCGGCACCGGCCAGGTGAGGAAGAAGTTCTCCCCGCGGCGGAGCTTGGTGCTGATCGCGATCTGCATGTGGAACAGGAGGCGGTCGTCGAGCTCGTAGCTTTCGCCGTCGTAGCGGAGTGTGCCCACGGATGCCTTTCGTGTGGTCGTTCGTGTCGCCGTCAGAGGCTGCTGCGAGCATACTCGTCCGGAATACGGGTGTATCGTGACGCCGCGATAGTGTTCTACATCATCCCCTCGGAAAGGATCGCCGCATGATCGTTCACCGCCTCACGGTCGACGGAAAGGACTACTTCCTCCCCGATCCGGTGGACGACCTGCGCGGGAAGATCCTGGAGGCCGTGCGCGCCGGCGGCGGTTACGTCACGATCCCGCCGCTCCGGGGCGGGCCCGGCGTCGATGTGCTGTTCTCCCCGGGCATGCCCGTGACCTGGGCGCAGATCGAGGTCGATCCGCCCGCTCCCCGTCAGGAGGAGTCGCGCGTCGACATCGACTCGTTCGACGCCCTCTGATCCGCTGATCGGACATCCCGCACGCGCTCGGCCTCATCGCAGGCCGGGCGCGTTCTGCGTCAGGACTCGCGCGTGCGCATCCGGTACCACGACAGCAGCGCCGGAGCGGGCTGCGGCCGGGCGATCAAGTAGCCCTGGGCGCGATCGCAGCCGGCGGACGCCAGCCGATCCAGCTGCGCACGGCTCTCGACGCCCTCGCCGACCACGCGGATGCCCCGGCGGTGCGCCTCGGTGATGATCTCGGCGACTTCGCGCACACGGTCGTCCGCCTGCACCAGGCTCTTGTCGAGCTTCAGCTCGCTGGCGTGCAGGGACTCGACCCGCGCGAACGACGAATGCCCGGTGCCGAAGTCGTCCACCGAGATCGTGACTCCCGCCGCGGCGAGCGCCTCCAGCGGCGCGGCGACCCGTTCCGGGTGCGCGATGCTGTAGCTCTCCGTCACCTCGACGGTGAGCGTCTCCGGGTCGCAGCGGCCGGTCGCGAACGCGCCCTCGAACATGTCGTAGAGGGACGGATCCTCCAGCTGGGTCGCCGAGACGTTGACGGCGACATCGATGGTGCATCCCGGAATGTACTGGGAGGTGACATCGGAGATGATCCTCGCCGTCAGCAGCGGGAGCAGACCCGTCTTCTGCGCGATGTCGACGAAGACGTCGGGCGCCACTTCACCGTGCTCCGGATGGGTCCAGCGCGCGAGCGCCTCGACGCCGACGACAGCGCCGTCCGCCACGTCGATCTGCGGCTGGTAGGCGGCCGTGACCTGGCGCTGCGCCAGCGCGATCTCGAAATCGCGGGCGAAGTCCTCGAGGGTCCCGTCCACCAACGTCACCTTCGTGATGATTCCCACCGGAGGAGAGGTTGTCAACTTTTGAGGGCCCCCTTGCGGAAAACGGGGGTGTGGCGCTAGCGCGCCCGCCGTCGGCGGTGCCGCTGGCCTCCCGCGATGCTCAAGAACGTCGCAGCAGCCGCCCCCGCGACCCCGGCGACCACCAGATCCACCGCCTGGACCGCCGGCGTCACCACCTCGCCGATGGGCGCGAGCAGCAACACGATCGCTGCGACAGCGACCGCCGCGGCGAATGCTCCCGCCGATGACAGACCGTACATGGCCTTTCCCCCTCCGAATGGCCTTCCCCCGAACGATCCGAAGCATAGCCAGTGCACAGCTTACGGGGCAGACCCCCATTCGGCCTGTTCACCGAGCCGTCACCACCGTGTCGTTCGCGCTGCCCTGGTACTCGGCCGACAGCCGTCGGTAGGAGCGGGTGAGGAAGGCGCCGAGCGAGAGCCCCACCATGACGAGCCCCGAGACGACGAACACCAACGCGATCCCCCGCGCGCTTCCGTCGCCCAGGAGCCATCCCCAGGTGGCTGCGCCCGCGTCCGACGCCAGGTACGGGATGATCAGGAACTGCGTCACCGGGGCGATCAAGAACGCCGTGATCGGGGCGGCGGCCGACTCCAGCGCCTGTGCGAACCCGAAGACGCGGCCCTGCCGTGCGAACGGCACGATCTTCTGGATCACCGTCTGCTCGGAGGCCTCGACGGCGGGCACGAGCGCCATGTACGCCCAGATGCCTGCGGCATACAGCGGCCACCACTCCCGGAGGGTGAAGGTCGCGCCGAGCAGCCCCATGACGGCGACCAGGATCAGCATCGTCCGGATGGGGTTCGCGCCCAGTCCGAACCTCGCGACCACCAGGCCTCCGATGATGAAGCCGGTGGAGGCGACGCCGAGCACGATGCCCCACATCTCCACCTCGAAGAGCTCCAGTCCGTACGGGTCCATCAGGGCAAGGTAGACCCCGCCGATGAGGTTGTTGAAGGTCGAGAAGACGATGAGGGCGAACAGTCCGGGCGCCTGGCGGATCGCCGCGATGCTCCCCCGCAGATCGACGGCCGAGGCCGACGCGTCGCGCTCCGGGAGCTCCTCGGGGATGCGCAGCATGAGCAGGTGGAAAGCGGCCAGCCCGGTCAGCACGATCGCGATGACCAGTGTCCATCCCATCCCGAGCAGGCCGATGGACAGTCCGCTGAAGACGCTGGTGACGATGAACGCGAGCCCCTGGACGGTGCCGACGAGGCCGTTGGCATTGGCGTGCCGCTCGACCGGTACGAGCAGAGTGACCGTGGTCGACAGCGCGATGTTGCGGAGGTTCTCGACCACCGCACCGAAGAGGATGATGCCGGCGAAGATCCAGAACATCGGACCGCCCAGATCGAGCAGCGCCTCCTCCGGGAAGACGAGGTAGAGCACGCCGGCGATCGAGAAGGCGGCCAGCGTCAGCAGGGAGGCGAGCAGCATCACGTGCTGCTTGCGATGGCGGTCGACGACCGTGCCGAACAGGATCGAGAACACGGCGACGAGGAGCATGTACGCTCCTCCGACGATCCCGGTGGCCAGCACCGACCGGGTCTCGAGGTAGACCCAGAAGGTGAGGGCGAACCAGAGGTAGCTGGTCGTGACGTTGGCGACGGCCGTGTTGACGAGCACCTGCGCGAACGTGCGCATCCCCTGCTCGTTCGACCCCGTCGTCATACGCGAACCCTACCGGCCCCTCCCCCCACCGTCGAGTACGCACGAATTGCACGCGACACGCCGTGCGCGCGTGCAAAGATCGCGGACTCGACGGTGGGGAGGGGCGGGAGCGGCGCAGGGGTCAGGCGGACGGGAAGGGGGCGGGGTAGGGCTCGGCGGCGTCGGCCGAGCGGGAGACAGGCGCCCAGGCGAGGTCGGAGGCCAGGAGGCGGCGATCCTGCGCGACGCTCATCTCGGTCGCATTCACCCCCAGCGGGAGGTTCTGCGGGATGTCGTCGGTCTGCGCGAGGCGCACCAGGATCTCGGCCGCGCGGTCCGGGTCGCCGGCCGGGCCGTCGCCGGACTGCCGCACCCGGCGATTCATCGCGCCGACGGTGCTCTCGTACCCGTCGGGGATCGCGCGCACCTCCATCGACGAACCGGCCCAGTCGGTGCGGAAGCCGCTCGGCTCGACGACGAGGACCTTCACCCCGAACGGAGCCGTCTCGGCCCGCAGGACCCGGCTGAAGCCGTCGATCGCGAACTTCGCCGCCTGGTACGACGCGATGCCGGGAGAGCCTCCGACCCGCCCGCCGACGGAGGAGAACTGGATGACGAGCCCTCCGCCCTGTCGGCGCAGCAGCGGGATGGCCGCCTTGCTGATGGTGTAAACGCCCCAGAAGTTCGTCTCGAACTGGGTGCGGAAGTCGTCGTCGTCCGTCGTCTCGATCGGCGAGACGTTGGCGTAGCCGGCGTTGTTCACGATCACGTCGAGCCGGCCGAAGCGCTCGTACGCCTCGCGCAGCGCTTCGGCGGCGCGGGCGGCGTCGGTGACGTCGAGTCGAAGGGGCAGGATGCGGTCGCCGTACTCGGCGACGAGGTCGTCGAGCTGGTCGGGGCGGCGCGCGGTGGCGGCGACGCGATGACCCGCCCGGAGCGCGGCGACGACGAGGGAGCGGCCGAAGCCGCGGGAGGAGCCTGTGATGAACCATGTCTGTTCCATGGCGTTAATGAAACACCGTTTCTTTAACTAATGCAACTCCGTTGCGCTAAGCTGGACACATGACCCAGCAGGAGACGTCGGTGAGCGGTCCCCGCCGAGCCCGCTCCCCCGAAGCCAAGGCGGCGCGCGAGCACGCCATCCTCGACGCCGCCCGCGCGCTCGGCCGGGAGCGCGGCATCCGCACGGTCACCCTGACCGACATCGCCGACGCGGTCGGGATGCACAAGTCGGCCATGCTGCGCTACTTCGAGACCCGCGAGGAGATCTTCCTCCGCCTCACCGCCGAGGCCTGGAGGGAGTGGACGCCCGTGCTGTGCGAGCGCGTCCGCCACGCATCCACCGCCGACGGGGTCGCCGCCGCGTTCGCCTCCACGCTCGCCGCGCGCGGGGCGTTCTGCGACCTGCTCGCGCAGGCCCCGCTCAACCTCGAGCGCAACGTCTCCATCGAGGCGGTGCGCAGCTACAAGCTGACGAGCGGCGAGAGCCTCGCCGAGATCGCCGACGCCGTCCGGGAGGCGCTGCCCGGCCTCTCGGATCCGGCGGCACGCGATCTGGTCGCCGCCGCGACCTCCCTGGCCGGCACCTTCTGGCAGATCTCCACCCCGCCCCCGGAGATCGCGGAACTGTACCGTTCCGATCCGCGGCTCGGCCACGCGCTGATCGACCTGGAGCCGCGGCTCCGCCGCATCCTGCGCACGTATCTGACGGGCGCGCTCGCGGCCTGACCCCGGCTGTACGGTGTCGACGTGGCCGAAGCCGTCGGGCCTACTCCACCGGATCCACCGGATTCGTCCGCCCGACGATCAGCGGGTCGATCGGCGTGAACGGGAACTGCGGGAGCTGCGCCTCGGGAACGCCGAACGCCGACGACAGCACCTCGCGCGAGAAGGCGGACGCGGTGGCGCGGTAGCCGATGTCGCCGGGCGTCGGCTGGTCGAAGAAGATCAGGAAGTGGATGCCCTCGTCGCCCAGCGCCTCGATGTGGTGCGGGTAGGCGCGCGGGATGAAGTAGGCGTTCCCCGGCTCCAGCTCGTACGTGTCGAGGGAGCCGTCCGGGTCGAGCACCGTCATCCGCGCGTGCCCGCTCTGCACGTAGCCGAGCTCGGCCGTCACCGGGTGCCAGTGCGGTTCGCGCATCCCGGTGCGGCCGATCTCGAGCGAGTACATCGAGAGGTCGTCGAGGGCGGCCCAGAACTGCTTGCGGCCCAGCCGCGCGCTGCCGTAGTCGTACGACAGCGGCGGGTTCTGCCCGGCGATGTCGAAGAGGTGCGCGTTGGGAAGGCCTGCGGTGTCCGGGATGCGCGCGGGGCCCTCGCGGCGGACGATCTGCTGTGCGTCGTGCCGGTCGAACGCGGCGAACGCGGACGACGGGAGGTCGTAGGTGTTGCCGAGCACGGCGTCCGTCATCGCGTTGAAGCTGTTCTGCAGCGAGAAGTGCGCGGGCCGCGCGGTGCGGAGGGACGCGATGATCTCCGCCGTCTCCTCGCCGACGTTCTCGATGTGGTAGATCGCGCCGGAGGCGACGTGGTACATCTGACCCGGCTGCACGACGAAGGACGCGAACTCGTCCGCGTTGGCCAGCATCGACACCAGCACGGTCCCGCGGACCACGTAGGCGATCTGGTTCGCGTTCACGTTCCACTGCGGCTCGCGGATACCGCCCGGCTCGAGGACGATGCGCTTCAGCGACATCCGCTTCAGGATGGGGAAGTCGGCGGCGGTGAGCTGCGAGATGCGGCCGAAGTCGTTCTCGTAGGTGTCCGCGGCATCGGTGAGCGAGGCGACATGGGGCGAGGGGCTGGACGGCATGCGGGTCCTTTCGTCGGGGCGTCACCCCCAACCTATGGGGCCGCGGAGCCGCCGATCAACGCTTGTTCCGGCTGGGCCGGTCCGAGAGGATGGTGGGATCGAGGATGGTGGGATCGGGTCACTGCGGATACGGCGTCTCGCCGCGCTCCAGCATCCCCACCAGCTTGGCCAGCCGGTTCGCTCGACTCGTCTCGCTGGGCGCCGTGATGATGCGGTGCAGGACGGAGTAGCGGTTCTGCCCGTTCAGTCCGGCGAACGTGTCGGCAGCCGTCGGTGAGGCCGCGAGGGCGGTCGCCAGGTCGTCCGGCACCTGGATCGATGCGGGCCCCGCGTATGCGCGCTCCCAGCGGCCGTCGGCCTTCGCCCGCTCGATCTCCGCATGGCCGGCCGCTCGCATCCTGCCCTCGGCGATGAGGCCCTCGACGAGCCGGATGTTGCGCTCCGACCACAGCGACGTCCTGCGCCGCGGGGTGTAGCGCTGCACGAAGGTCGTCGCATCGCGGGACCGGCGCTGCCCGTCGATCCAGCCGCTGCAGAGCGACTCGATCAGGGCCTCCTGGTAGGTGAGGCACGTCGGGTCGGTGACGCCCTTCTTGGCGAGCACCAGCCAGACGCCGTCGGAGCTCCGCTCGTTCTCGTCCAGCCAGGCGCGCCACGCGGCCTGGTCGGCGACCACGAGGAGGTCGGGCGCGGGTCGCTGGGGGTCGTCGGCCATGACCCGATCGTAGGGCCGGCCACCGACGTCGTTCGGCGGCGTGGCCGTTAGTCGGCTGCCGGCCGGCGGTCGGCCGCAGGACGACCGCCGAGCGCGAGCGCGCTACGGTTGCGCGGTCGCGGCGGTGTCCGTCCCCTCGGACGCCTGCATCGCGCGGATCAGCGACTGGGCGTCGTACGGGCCGACGTGGCGGCGGCCGTTGATGAAGAACGTCGGTACGGCCGCGATGTCCATCGCCTCCGCATCCAGCATGTCGTCGCGGACACGGGCGGCCACCTCTGGGGAGCTGAGGTCGGCCTCGAAGCGCTCGAGGTCGAGGTCGAGCTCCTCCGCACGGCGCAGGATGTCCGACGGGAGCTGGTGCTCCTGGTCGGCGAACAAAGCGCGCTCGAACTCGAAGAATTTGCCCTGACGCGCCGCGGCCTCCGACGCCTCCGCCGCCGCGAGCGCGTTGGGGTGGTACCGCGTGAGGGGTGCGTGCCGCCAGACGTACCGGAGGCGGTCGCCCAGCTCGCGCTGCACCTCGAACACCGACCCGGTCGCCTTGAGGCAGAAGCCGCACTGGAAGTCGCCGTACTCGACGATCTCGTACGGCGCATCCAGCGACCCGAAGATGTGGTCGCGCGCCGGGTCGACCGGACGGACCAGGGTCAGGCCGGCCTCGTCCTTCGGACGGCGGGCGTCCGAGATGCGGAACACGATGGTCGCGACGACGAAGGCCACGATCGTCGCCGCGAGCACGCCGACGCGGGCGGCGTTCTGCGCCGCCTCGTCACGCACTCCCAGGTCGACGATGAACAGCGAGATGGTGAAGCCGATCCCGCACAGCGCCGCTCCGCCGGCCAGGCGGTCGAGGGTGAGGCCCGGCCCGAAGTCGCCGATCTTGAGCAGGCGCAGCACGGCGGTGGAACCGAACACGCCGACGAATTTACCGACGACGAGACCGGCGAGCACACCCCAGGCGATCGGCGAGACGAGCGCGCCGGCGAGGATGTCGCCGTCCAGCCGAACGCCCGCGTTGGCGAGGGCGAACAGCGGCAGCACGACGTACGCCACATACGGGCCCCACGCCGACTGCAGGCGTTCGTTGATCGAGATGGACTCGCGCAGGCTGTTCGCCGCGGCTCGTGCGTACTCCGTGTTCGGCGACTGCCGGAAGGTGCGGGCGAGATCGAGGGCGTGCTCCACATCCCGCCGGTTGGGCCGGTACACCGGCACGAGCAGGGCGATCGCCACGCCGGCCAGCGTGGGGTGCACGCCCGACGCGAGGAACGCGAGCCACACGATGATCGCGAGCGTCGCGTACACCGGCCCCCGGCCTCCGCGCAGATAGCGCGTGAAGTAGACGCCGACCAGTCCGACCGCGGCGATGATCAGCGGATACGGGTTGAAGTTCTCGGTGTAGACCAGGGCGATGATGCTCAGGGCGCCGATGTCGTCCACCACGGCGAGCGCCAGGAGGAACACCCGGAGGCGCCCGGTCGCGTGCGGGCCGACGAGGGCGAGCGCGCCGACGAGGAACGCCGTGTCGGTGGAGATCACGACACCCCAGGCGTGCTCCATCCCCGTCCCCAGGGTGAACAGCACGAAGATGAGCGCGGGAACCGCCAGCCCGAAGACCGCGGCGACGACCGGGACGACGGCGCGCGACCAGCTGGTGAGCTCGCCGATCGCGAACTCGCGCCGCACCTCCAGTCCGACGGTGAAGAAGAAGATCGCCATGAGGGCGTCGTTGACGAGTGCGTGGAGGGTGAAGTCGAGGTGCAGATCGCCGACCCCCACGATCAGGTGGGTGTCCCAGAACTGCTCGTAGCCCGTGAACGAGATGTTGGCCCACACGATCGCGATGAGCGTCGCCGCGACGAGCAGGAGCGCGCCGATGCGGCTGCGGCCCATCGAGCGGAAGCGCTCGGCGATGCTCGGCCGGCGGTCGCGCGACTGCCCGACCGACTCGGGATCGGGCGAACGTTGGATGAGCGTGAGCGGAGTGGTCACGGGAAAAACTCTAGCGAGTCGCGCGCCTCCCGGGGCGTGGCGAACGATCGTCGGAACACGCCGGCCGTTTCGGGGGTTACGTTGGCAGTCACGGAAGGAGACCACGTGGACGACGAGGCACTCGAGGCGACGGAGCAGGACACGGCGACGGCACCCGGCGAGACCCCTGCGGAGGAGCAGGCGGCGCCGGAGGAGATCACCTACGACGAACAGCTCTACCCCGCGAGACCGCGCCGGCTGCGCCCGCGTGCGAACCTCCGCGGAGGCAGCATCCGCCGCACGTTCTCCGACCCCCGGGCGGCCAACGGTCAGAACCCCGCGTACGTCGAATGGCTGGTGCGGCAGTCCATGCTGAAGGATGCGGACGTGCTCAGCCGGCAGCTGTCCGGCTCGCCCAGCATGTGGCGCAACCCGTACGCCCGGCCGGACGCCCGCCGTGCGGTCTCCACGTCCGACGTGTGGTTCACCGCGTACCCGATCTCGCTGATCACGCGACCGGGCGAGTCGTTCCTCACGGCGCTCGCCGACCCGGAGCTGTGGCGCGCGTTCCAGCGGATCGGTATCAACGGCATCCACACCGGTCCGGTGAAACGGGCCGGCGGCATCCGCGGCTGGCAGGAGACCCCGAGCGTCGACGGCCACTTCGACCGCATCGGCACCCAGATCGATCCGGCGTTCGGCGACGAGGACACCTTCCGCCGGCTGACCGACGTCGCCGAGGAGCACGGCGGCAGCGTCATCGACGACATCGTGCCGGGTCACACCGGCAAGGGAGCCGACTTCCGGCTCGCCGAGATGGCGTACAAGGACTACCCCGGGATCTACCACATGGTCGAGATCCCGCCGGACGAGTGGCACCTGCTGCCCGAGGTGCCGGAAGGCCGCGACTCCGTCAACCTCGACCCGTCGACGGAGGCGGCGCTCGCCGAGCGCGGCTACATCATCGGCGAGCTGCAGCGCGTGATCTTCTACGCGCCCGGAGTCAAGGAGACGAACTGGAGCGCCACGGCTCCGGTGATCGGCGTCGACGGCGTCACCCGCCGCTGGGTCTACCTCCACTACTTCAAGGAGGGCCAGCCGTCGGTCAACTGGCTCGACCCGACGTTCTCGGGCATGCGCCTGGTGATCGGCGACGCCCTGCACTCGCTCGGCGACCTCGGCACGAGCGCGCTGCGGCTGGATGCGAACGGCTTCCTCGGCGTCGAGAAGAGCGCGGAGGGGATGCCGGCCTGGTCGGAGGGCCACCCGCTGTCGCACGCGGCGAACCACATCATCGCCGGCATGGTGCGCAAGGTCGGCGGCTTCACCTTCCAGGAGCTCAATCTGACCGTCGAGGACATCCGCGACACCGGGGCTGTCGGCGCCGACCTCTCGTACGACTTCATCAACCGTCCGGCATACCACCACGCCCTCGCCACCGGCGACACCGAGTTCCTGCGCCTCACCCTGCGCACCTCGCTGGAACTCGGGGTCGAGCCCGTGAGCCTGGTGCACGGGATGCAGAACCACGACGAGCTCACCTACGAGCTCGTGCACTGGGCCACGCTGCACCAGAACGACGTCTACACGTTCCGCGGGGAGGAGATCAGCGGAGGCGAGCTGGCCCAGCGCATCCGCGCCGACCTCGTCGAGGCGATCACCGAGCCGACGGCCGACTACAACCTCGTGTTCACGACGAACGGCATCGCCTGCACGTCGGCCTCCCTCATCGCTGCGACCCAGGGGCACGCGACGCTCGACTCGATCACCGAGGACGACATCCCGGCGATCCGCGACGCCCACCTGCTGCTCGCCGCGTTCAACGCCTGGCAGCCGGGCGTCTTCGCCCTGTCGGGATGGGACCTGCTCGGCGCCCTCACGGTTCCCCGCGCCGAGGTGGCCGACCTCATCGCGGAGGGCGACACCCGCTGGGTCGAGCGGGGAGCGCACGACCTGCTCGGATCCGCACCGGACGCGGACCGCTCCGCCTACGGGATGCCGCGGGCCCGCTCGCTGTACGGGCCGCTCCCCGAGCAGCTGCGGAAGCGCGACTCGTTCGCGAACCGCCTGCGGGAGCTCCTCCGCATCCGCGACCGCTGGGGCATCGCGAGCGCCCGCCAGGTCGACGTCCCGGACGTCGCGCACCCGGGCATGCTCGTCCTGGTGCACGAGCTGGAGACGCTGGACGAGCAGGAGCTGCCCGTGGTGCAGCTGACGGTGCTGAACATGACCGACACCGCCGTCGACGGCACCGTGCGCTCGGAGGCGCTCCCCCACCGCGCGACGGTGACGGATGCCGCCGACGGCAGCGAGGTCGGGACCGTGGACGACCTGGCCAGCTTCCCGGTCAGCGTCCCCGCCTACGGAGCCCGCTTCCTCATCCTGAAGCGCGCCCCCCTCGAGCAGTAGCCCCCTCCCCCCACCGTCGAGTCCGCAAACTTTGCACGCTCTGACGGCGCGTCTCGTGCAAAGTTTGCGGACTCGACGGTGGGAGTGTGAGGCGGGAGGGCGCGAGCGGCGGCTAGAGGCGGACGGCGGCCTGCGCGGCGGACTCGATGTCGGCGTCGGTCGCCGCACTGAGGTCGAGCTCGGTGAGCGCGGTCACGCGCGCAGCGACGTCCGCGTGCGCGGCGCGCAGGCGCTCGACGAACTCGGCGGCGACACCCGCCTTGCCGGACCCGTGCCCGATCACGACGAACGAGCGGTCGGGAGCGGTCGACCGCAGCGCCTCGGCGACGGCGTCGAAGAAGTGGTCCAGGTCGCGCTCGTCGTCATGGCCGGTGTGCCGCTCGACCGTGCGGAGGTGGTGGGCGCGGCGGTCCTCGTCGGTCACCGTGCGCTCCGTGTCGCTGACTGTGCGCGCATCCAGATCGAAGTCGAAGATGCGGGCGTGCTCGGCGTCGATCGCGACGGCGAGCAGCACGCCGTGGCCCTTCGGCTCCGGAGTCGCCGCCAGCAGGTGGCGGGCCCGCTCGATGTCCTCGATCGAGACGCGGCCGTCGTGCTGGCGGCGGAAGACCTCGCGGTGTCCGTTCAGCTTCACCGCGAGGCGATCGCCGGTCTCCTGCTCCACCTGGTCGGCGCGGTCCTGCCAGAAGCTGATGAACTCGGTCCACTCCAGGTCGCGCGGAGCCGGGGAGCCGGTGATGCGGGCGTAGGTCTTGTCGGCGTGCGTCGTCATGCGTCCTCCTGAGGTCGGTGCGTCGGTTGGGTGCACGCTACCAGCCGTCGAGTCCGCGAACTTTGCACGCGACGCGCCGTCGCAGTGTGCAAAAAGTGCGGACTCGACGGTGGGCGGATACGTCAGGGAGGCGGCCAGGCGAGGAGTTCGCGGACGCGGGGGACGACCTCCTCGCCGTACAGGCGGATGGCGGTGAGGAGGGACTCGTCCGTCATCCCGGGGATGCCGTACTTGAGGTCGAACCGGTTGGCGCCGACCACCCGCAGGTTGGCGGCGATCTTCGCGGCGACGGTCTCCGGCGACCCGACGTAGAGGCTGCCGTCCGGTCCGAGCTCTCGCCGGAACGACGCCTCCGTCGGGATGGCGAACCCGCGCGTCGCGCTGACCTTGGTGATCATGTCGCGGTAGTGCGGCCAGAACTCCTCCCGCGCCTGCTCGTCGGTTGCGGCGACGTGCCCGGGCGAGTGCAGGCCGATCTGCTGGCGTTCCCGGCCGAACTGCTCGAGCGCCTTGTGGAACAGCTCGCTGTACGGGGCGAACCGCGATGCCGGTCCGCCGATCACGGCGAGCATGAGCGAGAAGCCGTAGTGGGCCGTGCGGATGACGGACTCGGGACTGCCGCCGACGCCGATCCAGGTGGGCAGCGGCGATTCGAGATGCGGCACCACATCCTGGTCGCGGAGCCCGCTGCGGGTGCTCCCCTCCCAGGTGACCGGCCCGCCCTCGCGGAGGTGGGCGAACAGGTTGGTCTTCTCCTCGAACAGCTGCTCGTAGTCGGAGAGGTCGAAGCCGAAGAGCGGGAACGAGTCGATGCTCGAACCGCGGCCGAGGATGATCTCGGCGCGGCCGTCCGAGACGGCGTTGAGGGTGGAGTAGCGCTGGAAGACGCGGACGGGGTCGTCCGAGCTCAGCACAGTGACGGCCGACCCGACGTGGATGCGCTCGGTGCGTGCGGCGATCGCGCTCAGCACGATGTCGGCGGCGGAGAGCGGCATGTCGTCGACGTGGTGCTCTCCAATGCCGAAGAAGTCGAGACCGGCCTGCTCGGCGGCGATACCGTGGCCGACCAGGTCGCGGATGGTCTGGGCGTGCGAGATGGGCCGGCCGTCGGCGTCGCTCGTGACGTCGCCGAAGGTGTTCAGCCCGAAGGTCAGCGGGAAGCTCTGGGGTGCGGTGCTCATGGGTGTGCTTTCGGTGCGAGAGTGCTGGTGGGGTGGGGTGGGGTGGGGGTGTGGGATGCGGGTCGCTGCCGGTCAGGCGGCGACCTCGGCGGAGGCGAGCACCGTCTCGACGGACTCGCCAGAGACGGCGGCGCGGAAGTCGGCCGCGCCGAGGCGCGCACCGAAGACGGGTCCGCCCGGCTCGAACGCGACACCGTCGCGCAGGCTCTCCACGAGGACGGTGTCGTAGCCGACGTCCTCGATGAGCGAGGCGACGAGCGCGGCGGCCTCGGGCTCGTCGGAGGCGACACCGAGTGCGCGGCGGTCCGGGTCGCCGGGAAGGCGGCGGTCCTCCTCCATCTCGTGGTAGCCGATGTGGTTGAACGTCTTGACCACGGTGGAGAGCGGGAGTTCGCGCTGGACGATCTCGCTGCTGGTCAGGGCGGTGTCCTCGAACAGCGGCTGGACGCCGTCCGTGGGCGCCCAGTAGTTCATCGAGTCGATGACGAGCTTGCCGTCGAGCATCCCGCGGTCGAGTCCGGCGAACCGGTGCAGCGGGATGGCGAGGATGACGACATCCGCGGCGGCGACGGCCTCCGCCGCCCACACGGGGCGGGCGCCGGGCATGACGACCGAGGCGATGAGCTGGATGCGCTGCGGGTCGCCGGAGGCCGCGACATCCACCTCGTAGCCGGCGTCGAGCAGGATGCGCGCGAGCGCCGAGCCGACGTGCCCGACGCCGAGGATCGCGACGCGGGGTCGCGCGGTGGCGGTGCTCATGGGCGGTGTCCTTCCGTCGAGTCGGGGTCGGCCGCTGTGCGGTCGAGATGGTTCTGGATGCTCTCGAGCGCCCCGGCGAGGGCGTCGAGCTGGTCGGGGCGGAGCGCGTCGGCGAACAGTCGCTTCACGGCCCGCAGGTGCGGTCCGGAGGCCCGCCGGATCGCCTCGTAGCCGTCCTCGGTCAGGACGACCAGCGCGCCACGGTTGTCGCCGGGACATTCGGTGCGGCGGATGAGGCCGCGCTTCTCCATGCGCCCGAGGTGGTGCGAGACCCGGCTGCGCTCCCAGTCGATCGCGTCGGCCAGCTCGGACGAACGCAGTGTGCGGTCGGGCGCCTCGGTGAGGGCCAGCAGGACGGCGTAGTCGCCGGTCGAGAGCTCCACCCGGTTCAGCTCGGAGGACAGCAGCCGGCGCAGCTCGCCGGTGGTGTCGAGCAGCGACCGCCACACCGCGAGTTCACGGTCGGTGAGTCGCTCCGGGGTCTGTGTGGGGCTCATGCGGTCCTCGTTCTCGATCGCGCCAGCCGGATAGCTGACATGTCAATCAACCGCACCCCGGGCGGATTTGTTCCCGACCTCGCGCGCGCCTTGTACCGTTGCACCATGAGCGAGCTGCCCGACGCCCTCCCCCACGACTACGACCCCGCACACGTCTTCCGTGTGGTCGCGACGCCGGTCGCGCAGGGCTGGGGCGTGTGGCTGCGCGCGGCGGACGACAGCATCATCCACAGCTTCGGCCTCGGTTTCCCGGCCGGCACCCCGTTCCAGCCGGACGTGCTCGACGTGCTCGGCCCGCTCCTCAACCTGCAGTACCGATTGGCGTTCCACGGACCCGAGTCGTGGGACGAGCTCGGCGACCACTGGTCCGCCGTCGTGTACGAGTACACCCCGCGCTGACTGTAAAGCACACTTGACAGCCGGGGCGGCCGTCGGGCAGGCTGTGGGTATGACAAGTGAACTTGACACCCGGACCGGCCCGAGCGAACGACGGCGGACGCAGCGTTTCGCCGTGCAGTTCGGCGCCGGCATGCTCGCGTACGTTCTCGTCCTCTGCGCCTCCCTGCTCTGGGGCGGCCTCGACGGCGACGACCCGATCCGGTTCGCCTGGGCGCTGGCGCCCGTTGTTCCGGTGGTCCTGGTGGCCGGGGTGCTCATCCGCTACGTCGTGCGCTCCGACGAGTACGAGACGGTGCAGACGCTCAAGGGACTCGCTGTCGGCTTCGTCGTGACGATGCTGCTGGCGGTGGTCGCCGGGTTCCTCGACATCGCCGGGCTGAGCATCCCCGGAGCCGGATGGTGGCTCTACGGCGCAGGGATGCTGACCTGGCTGATCGCGACCATCGTCCTCAAGCTGCGATGAAGAACACCCTGCGCAGCCTGCGCGAGGAGCACGCCCTCTCGCAGGGCGCGCTCGCGGAGAGGCTCGGCGTCTCGCGCCAGACGGTGAACGCCCTCGAAACTGGGAGGTACGACCCGTCCCTCCCCCTCGCCTTCCGCATCGCTCGCCTCTTCGACCGCCCGATCGAGGCGATCTTCACCCCGGACGACTGAGCCGTCCCGGCCCAAGCGAGATTTGGCGCAAATCTCACGCGGGGTGGTGGCGTGCGGGGTGGTCAGGCGTCGGTGTCGGTGTGGGTGGGGTGGAGGCGGGTGAGTTGGGTGACGTGGTGGGGGCCGAGTTCGGCGAGGGAGCGGACTTGGAGGAGTTTCATGGTGCGGATGAGCTGGTCGGTGAGGATGTGGATGGTGCGGTCGACCCCGGCCCGTCCGCCGGCCATGAGCCCGTACAGGTACGCGCGTCCGATCAACGTGAACTTGGCCCCCAATGCGTAGGCGGCGATGATGTCGGCGCCGTTCATGATGCCGGTGTCGATGCCGATCTCGGTGTGGTGGCCGACCTCGCGCGCGACGGACGGGAGCAGGTGGAAGGGGATGGGGGCGCGGTCCAGTTGCCGGCCGCCGTGGTTGGAGAGCACGATCCCATCCACCCCATGATCGACAAGAGTGCGAGCATCCTCCAGGGTCTGCACGCCTTTGATGACGAGTTTCCCCGGCCACATCGAGCGGATGATGGCCAGGTCCTCGTAGTTGATCGAGGGGTCCATGGCCGCGTTCAGCAGGTCTCCGACCGTGCCGCCGGTGGTGGACAGGGACGCGAACTCCAGCTTCGGGGTGGTCAGGAAGTCATACCACCACCACGGCCGCGGGATCGCGTTCAGGATCGTGCCCAGGGTCAGCTGCGGCGGGATGGAGAACCCGTTCCGCTTATCCCGCAACCGCGCCCCCGCAATCGGCGTGTCCACGGTGAAGAACAGGGTGTCGAACCCGGCCGCGGCGGCCCGTTCCACCAGCCCGTAGCTGATCTCGCGTTGCCGCATCACATATAACTGGAACCAGTTCCGCCCACCCGGGTTCGCCGCCTGCACATCCTCGATCGAGGTGGTGCCCAGGGTGGAGAGGGTGAACGGGATCCCCGCCGCCCCCGCCGCCGACGCCCCGGCACTCTCCCCCTCGGTCTGCATCAGGCGGGTGAACCCGGTCGGTGCGATCCCGAACGGCAGAGCCGACGACCCACCCCAGATCTGACACGACGTGTCCACACTGGACACATCCCGCAGGATCGCGGGATGGAACTCCACATCCTGGAACGCCTGCCGCGCCCTGGCCAACGACAACTCGCCCTCCGCCGCGCCCTCCGTGTAATCGAACGCCGCACGAGGCGTGCGCCGGCGCGCGATCCGCGCCAGATCCTCGATCGTCAACGCCGACTCCAACCGGCGCTTCCTCAGATCCAACTCCGGCTTCTTGAACCGCATCAACTCCAGCAACTCGGCCGGACGAGGGAACTGACGGGAAACCATATGACTGCCTATCTGGGGTCGTAACGAACGAGGGGGGAGGTCCGGGCGACGAGAGCACGCAACGTCTCCAGGTCGCCGCCCAGGAACCCGGCGGCCCGGGCCTGCACGAGGACGTTGCCGATGGCGGTGGCCTCGACCGGCCCGGCGAGCACGGGCAGCCCGCTGCGGTCGGCGGTGGCCTGGCAGAGCAGGGCGTTGCGGGCTCCGCCTCCGACGAGGTGGATGGTCTCGACGCCGACGCCGGTGAGCGAGACGACGCGGCGGACGGAGTCGGCGAACGCGGCGGCGAGGCTCTCCACGATGACGCGGACCATCCCGGCCGGCGACGCCGGCGCGGTCAGCCCGCGCTCGGCGAACCAGCCCGCGATCCGAGAGGGGAGGTCGCCCGGCGCGAGGAAGCGCGGGTCGTCGGGGTCGAAGAGGTCCGACGGGCGGGGCAGCTCGGCGGCCTCCGCGAGCAGCGACTCCAGCGTCACCCTCAGCCCACGGCGCTGCCACTCGCGCACCGACTCGCTGAGCAGCCAGAGCCCCATGACGTTGTGGAGATACCGGACCCGGCCGTCCACACCGCCCTCGTTCGTGAAGTTGGCGGATCGTCCCTCCTCCGAGACCACGCGCTGCTCCAGCTCGACGCCGACCAGGCCCCAGGTTCCGCACGAGATGTACGCAGCGCGGGATGCGTCCATCGGCACCGCGACGACCGCCGACGCGGTGTCGTGCGAGCCGACCGCGGTGACGACCGGGCCCCTCCCCGCGAACGGCAGGTCGGCGGCCAGGGGCGGCAGGAGGCGCCCGACCGCAGTCCCGGCGTCCACCAGCGGAGGGAACACCGACCGCGGGAGACCGAGCCGCCCGATGAACGCGTCGTTCCAGACGCCGTCGGCGGTGAGCAACCCGGTGGTCGACGCGTTGGTCCGTTCCGCCTGCGCGATACCGGTGAGCCAGAACGCGAGCAGATCGGGGACGAGCAGGAACCGGTCCGCGTCGCCCAGGGAGCCGTCGGCCGCATCCACCGCCAGCTGGTACAGCGAGTTGAACGGGAGGAACTGCAGGCCGCCCGCGCGGTACAGCTCGGCCGGCTCGACGACGGCGTGCACGGCCGAGACGCCCGCCGCGGTCCGCTCGTCGCGATAGTGGTACGGCTCCCCCAGCAGCCGGCCGTCGCGCAGCAGACCGTAGTCGACCGCCCACGCGTCGACGCCGATGCTCGCCAGCGCCGGGTCGGTCCGCGCCACCGAGCCGAGCCCGTCGAGCACGTTCGCGTAGAGGCCGGTGAGGTTCCAGTGCAGTGCCGCGCGGTCGCCCTCCCACACCCGGACGGGCGTGTTCGGGAACCGGGCGGCCTCGGTCAGCTCGAGCGTGTTCGCACCCACCCGGGCGTGCATGACCCGCCCGCTCGTGGCACCGAGGTCGACGGCGGCGACCGTGCCGAACCCCGCGCTCATCGCAGCCGCACTCATCGCAAGAAGGCGGCTGCGACTCCCGCATCCACCGGGATGTGCAAGCCGGTCGTATGGTCGAGGTCGCTGGTGCACAGCACGAACACAGCGTTGGCGACGTGCTCCGGCAGCACCTCGCGCTTGAGCAGCGTGCGCTGCGCGTAGTACTGGCCCAGCTCCTGCTCCGGCACCCCGTAGACGGCCGCGCGCTTGGCGCCCCAGCCGCCGGCGAAGATGCCGGATCCGCGTACGACCCCGTCGGGGTTGATGCCGTTGACCCGGATGCCGTGCTCACCGAGCTCCGCCGCCAGCAGGCGCACCTGGTGCGCCTGATCGGCCTTCGTCGCCGAGTACGCGATGTTGTTCGGCCCCGCGAAGATCGAGTTCTTGGAGGAGATGTAGACGATGTCGCCCCCGAGCTTCTGGTCGATCATCACGCGAGCGGCGGCACGCGAGACCAGGAACGACCCCTTGGCCATCACATTGTGCTGGAGGTCCCAGTCGGCGTTCGTGGTCTCCAGCAGCGGCTTCGAAATGGACAGTCCGGCGTTGTTGACCACCAGGTCGAGCCCTCCGAACGCGAGCAGCGCATCCCGGATGGACGCGTCGACCGCCTTCTCGTCGGTCACGTCCGCGGCCACCCCGATCGCGAGATCCGTCGTGCCGATCTCCGCTGCGGCGGCCTGCGCCTTCTCGAGGTCGAGATCGGCGATGACCACGCATGCACCCTCGGCGGCGAGCCGGGTCGCGATGGCCTTGCCGATGCCGGATGCGGCGCCGGTGACCAGGGCGATCCGTCCGGCGAGCGGCTTGGGCTTCGGCATCCGCTTCAGCTTCGCCTCCTCCAGCGCCCAGTACTCGATGCGGAACTTCTCGGCCTCGTCGATCGGTGCGTACGAGGACAGCGCCTCCGCCCCGCGCATCACGTTGATGGCGTTGACGTAGAACTCGCCCGCCACCCGCGCCGTCTGCTTGTTCGCACCGTACGAGAACATGCCGACGCCGGGGATCAGGACGATCGCCGGGTCGGCGCCGCGGATCGCCGGCGAGTCCGCGGTCGCGTGCCGGTCGTAGTACGCGCGGTAGTCGGCCCGGTACAGCTCGTGCAGCTCCTCGAGCCGTGCCACGGAGTCCTCGATCGAGGCGTCGGCGGGCAGATCGAGCACCAGGGGCTTCACCTTCGTGCGCAGGAAGTGGTCGGGGCACGAGGTGCCGAGCGCGGCCAACCGCGGGTGCTCGGCCGAGGCCAGGAAGTCCAGCACCACCTCTGCATCGGTGAAGTGCCCGACCTGCACGCGGTCGGTGGACACGAGGGCGCGCAGGTGCGGAGCGAGCGCCGCCGCCTTGGCGCGCCGCTCCCGCTCCGGAAGCGGCTCGTATCCGGGCAGCACCGGCCCGAAGGGCTCCGGGCGACCGTGTGCGGCGATGTACTCCGCCGCCGTCCGGATGATCCACAGCGAGTTTGCCTCCGCCTCCTCGCTCGTCTCGCCCCACGCGGTGATGCCGTGGCCGCCCAGGATGGTGCCGATCGCCTGCGGGTTCGCCCGCTTGATGTCGGCGATGTCGAGTCCGAGCTGGAATCCGGGACGCCGCCACGGCACCCAGACGACTCGGCCGCCGAAGATCTCCTTCGTCAGCTCCTCGCCGTCGGCCGCCGTCGCGATCGCGATCCCGGAGTCCGGATGCAGGTGGTCGACGTGCGCCGCATCCACCAGTCCGTGCATGGCCGTGTCGATCGACGGCGCGGCGCCGCCCTTCCCGTGGAGCGTGTAGTCGAATGCGGCGACCATCTCGTCTTCGCGCTCGACACCCGGGTACACCTTCTGCAGCGCCCGAAGGCGATCGAGGCGCAACACAGCGAGGCCCGACTCGGTCAGCGTGCCCAGGTCACCTCCCGAGCCCTTCACCCACAGCAACTCCACCGGCTCACCGGTGACCGGGTCGGTCTCGATCCCCTTCGCGGACGTGTTCCCGCCCGCATAGTTCGTGTTCGCCGGGTCCGAACCGAGACGGTTGGAGCGGGCGATCAACGATGCGACAGTCTCGTCGGTCATGCTCACGCCCCCCATCCGGCCTGGGTCCCGCCGACACGCTCGGCCTCGATCCTCTCCTGGTACCCGCTCGCCTTGTAGGAGGCCATCGGGTCGGCCGGCAGCCCACGCGACTCCCGCCAGTCGGCGAGATCGGCGCGCACGTCGGTGTTGAACGCATCCATGAACACCGTGTTCGCGGCCAGCACGTCGTTCGCGGCCTGTGCCGCGGCCAGCGCATCCGTGTCCACCAGGAGGGCCTTCGCCGTGGCCTCCTGCACGTTCAGCACCGACCGGATCTGCCCGGGGATCTTCGCCTCCAGGTTGTGGCACTGGTCGAGCATGAACGCGACGTCGGGATTCGCGTACCCGCCACCCCGGATCACCTCGTGGATGATCCGGAACAGCTGGAACGGGTCGGCAGCGCCCACGATCAGGTCGTCGTCGGCATAGAAGCGGCTGTTGAAGTCGAACGAGCCCAGCTTCCCGAGCCGCAGCAACTGCATCACGATGAACTCGATGTTGGTGCCGGGCGCGTGATGCCCGGTGTCCAGGCACACTACCGCCCGGTCGCCCAGCGCCGCGGTCTGGACGTAGCTCGTCCCCCAGTCCGGAACATCCGTGTGATAGAACGCCGGCTCGAAGAACTTGTACTCCAGCACCAGCCGCTGGCCATCGCCGATCCGCTCATAGATCTTCTGCAGACTGTCCGCCAGCCGGTCCTGCCGGGCGCGCATCGAATCCTGACCCGGATAGTTCGTGCCGTCCGCCAGCCAGATCTTCAGGTCGCGCGACCCGGTCTCGTTCATCACGTCGATGCACTCGAAGTGGTGGTCGATCGCCTTCTGCCGGATCCGGTCATCCGCGTGGGTGACCGAACCGAACTTGAAGTCGTCGTCCTGGAACGTGTTCGAGTTCACCGTCCCCAGCTCCACCCCGTTGTCCTCGGCGTGTTTGCGCAGATCGGCGTACGAGTCGACCCGGTCCCACGGGATATGCAGGGCGACCGTCGGCGCGAGCCCGGTGTGCTTGTGCACCTGCGCGGCGTCCGAGATCTTCTCGAACGGGTCGCGGGCGGTGCCCGGCGTCCCGAACACGCGGAACCGCGTGCCCGAGTTGCCGAACGCCCAGCTCGGCAGCTCGATCGCCTGCAGCGCCAGCTGATCCCGGATCTCGACGGGGAGGGTCATGGGAGTTTCGCTTTCTCTCTGCCGCAGTGGGATGCGCGGCCGGGGTTGTTGTCGGGGCGTTCGCCGGTCAGCGGATCACGTCGGCTGCGGTCGCCAGTGCGGTCGTCGCGGTCGTTCGCCCGCCACCGATGGGCTGGTCGTCGCGGCCGGGGAGCCGGAGCACCCCGGCCACGCCGTCCGGGAGTTCGGCCTCGACGGTGAGCTCGTCGCCGTCGAGCGTCCACCGCACGCTCACCGGTCCGTGCGGGGTGACCAGCGACGTCTCCGCCTCGGTCAGGCCGCCGCCCGGCTGCGGAGCGACGAGGACGCGGGAGTACCCGGGCTCCAGGGCGGAGAGCCCCCCGACCACGCGGTGCATCCAGTCGGCGACGGCCCCGAGGGCGTAGTGGTTGAAGCTCGTCATCTCGCCCGGGTTGATGGTGCCGTCGGGCAGCATCGAGTCCCAGCGCTCCCAGACGGTGGTCGCGCCCATCGTCACCGGGTAGAGCCAGGACGGGCACTCGCGCTCGAGCAGCAGCCGGTAGGCGTCGTCGAGGTGACCGGTCTGCGTGAGCGCATCCGTGATGAACGGAGTGCCGGCGAACCCGGTGGAGATGCGATAGCTCGCCTCGGCGACCAGCTCCGACAGGCGGGTTCCGGCGAACTCCTCGTCCGCGGGGTCGAGCAGACCGAACACGATCGCGAGTGCGTAGACGGTCGTGCAGTCGCTCTTCACGACGCCGTCGCGCACGTACTCGGCGTTGAAGGACTGGCGCAGACGTGCGGCCAGCGCCTCGAACTCGGCCTGCTCCTCCGTCCGGCCGAGCAGCGCCGCCGTCTCCGCGACGATCGTCGCGGAGCGGAAGGCGCAGGCCGTCGCGACGACGCCGGTGTCGGCCTTCGCCTTCGCCGGGTCCTCCGGCGGGGCGTCCGGGTCCAGCCAGTCGCCGAACTGGAAGCTGCCGTCCCAGACGCCGGCCGGCGAGAGCAGCGACTCCACCCGGCGGACGTGCGCGGCCATCGAGCCGAACTGCCTCCGCAGCACCGACTCGTCGCCGTATGCCTGGTACAGCGTCCACGGCACCCAGACCGCCGCGTCGCTCCAGATCGCGGTCGAGTCGACCTCCCCGAAATCGGTCGGCTGATCGATCATCTTCAGGATGTCGGGGATGACGAAGCCGACGATGCCGTCGTGGTGCTGCTGCTCCAGATCGAGGTCGACCAGCCAGTCCGAGAGAAACCCGTCGACGTCGTAGAGGAACGCCGCCGTCGGCGCGAACGCGGCGATGTCGCCCGTCCAGCCGAGACGCTCGTCGCGCTGCGGGCAGTCGGTGGGCACGTCGACGAAGTTGCCGCGCATCCCCCACACCACGTTCTCGTGGAACTGGTTGAGCAGCGGGTCGGAGGTGCGGAACTCGCCGATGCGCGTCAGCTCGGAGCCGATCGCGATCGCGGTCAGATCCTCGGCCTTCAGCTCGCCCGGCCATCCCTCGACCTCGGCGTAGCGGAACCCGTGGAAGGTGAAGGTCGGCTCGAACTCGTCGACGTCTCCGCTCAGGATGTAGCGGTCTGTCGCCTTCGCGCTCCGGAGCGGACGCGTGCCCAGCTCTCCGTGCTCGAGCACCTCGGCGTGCCGGACGACGATCTCCGTTCCGGCCTCGCCCTGCACCCGGACTGTGATCCAGCCGACGAGGTTCTGGCCGAAGTCGACGAGGGTCTTGCCGGACGGGGATGTGGTGATCTCCTGCACGGGCAGCGCGGCCCAGCGGGTCACCCGCGGCCCGATGTACGGCGTCAGCTCCGCCGTGTCGAACTCGAGTTCACGCACCCCCGTCCAGCCGTCGCCGGAGAACCCTGGGCGCTTCCACGACTCGTCCCGCAGGCGCGCGTCGATCGTCTCGCCGTCGTAGAGGTCGTTGGCGAGCACGGCGCTCGGGCCGGAGGTCCAGTCCCGATCGGTCACGACGAGCTGGGTGGCGCCGTCTTCGAACTCGACCTCGAGCTGGGCGAACGCGCCGAGGGTGTCGCCGTAGTAGGAGCCGCCGCCCGCCCAGCCGAGACGGCCCCCGAACCAGCCGTTGCCGAGGGCCAGGCCGAGGACGGTCGTGTCCTCCAGCAGTGCTGTCACGTCGTAGTCCGCGTAGCGGAGTCGCCACTCGTAGGCGCTCCACCCGGGTGTCAGGAGGTCCTCCGACACCGGGCGGCCGTTGAGCCAGGCCTCGACGATGCCGTGCGCGGTGAGGTGCAGCGTCGCACGCGTCACCGTCCCGTGTCCGGTCTCGAGAGCGAACTCCCGACGCAGCAGCGGTGCCCTGTCGAAGGTCTCTCCAGCGGCGATCATGCGGGCGTGCCAGTTCATTGCGTTGTCTCTCCGGTTCTGTGTCGTGTCGTTCGCGTTGTCGGTGAGCATGACGGTCAGCCTTTGACCGCGCCGCTCGTCATGCCGGCGATGATCTGCCGGTTGAAGAAGATGTAGGCGACCAGGGGCGGGATGGTGATGAGCAGGAAGTCCATGAAGAGCAGGTTGTAGAAGCTGAGGTTCTGCCCGGCGAAGCTGTACAGCGTGGTCTGGACCGTCGCGTTGTCGGCTCCGGGCAGGAAGTACAGCGGGTTCTGGAAGTCGTTGAAGACGAAGACCGACTGCACCACGATCACCGTGACGATCACCGGGCGGAGCAGCGGCAGGATCACTTGGAAGAACATCCGAACGCGTCCGGCGCCGTCGAGCACCGCGGCCTCGTCGACCTCGCGCGGCACCGTGCCGAAGAAGGCGCGGAACATCAGGATCGAGAACGACAGCCCGAACGTGGTCTCGATGAGGATCATGCCCGGCATCGTCTTGAACAGCCCGAGCCCCTGCAGCACCCAGATCGTGGGGACGACCGCCGGCGGCACGATCAGCCCGGCCAGGACGAAGAAGTTGACGACCGGCCCCCACTTGCTGCGCTTGCGGGCGAGCACGTACCCGGCCATGGCGGCGATGATGACCATGAGCGTGACCGAGAAGACCGTGAGGATGGCCGAGTTGAAGAACGCGCGCCAGATCAGCCCGTCGCCGCTCTCCAGGACCGCGACGAGGTTCGGGAAGAAGCTCCACTCCTTCGGCCACGTGAAGGCCAGGCTGGAGGCGTCGTCCGGCGTCTTCGAGGCCTGCAGGAGCACGAACGCGAGCGGGACGAGGAAGACGATGACGGAGACCGCGATCGCGATGACCCCGACCGTCCAGGACCGGATGCGCTGCCGCTTCACAGCTCCACCTGCTTTCTGTTCAGGAAGTACGACAGCGGCACCATGATGATCGTCACGACCAGGAACAGCACGACGTTGCCCGCGGTCGAGAGACCGTAGAAGCCGGCCTGGTACTGCTTGTAGATCACCGAGGCGAGCACGTCGCTGGTGAAGCCCGGGCCGCCTCCTGTGGTCGCCCAGATGATGTCGAACGATCGCAGACCGCCGATGAGCGAGAGGATGACGACGGTCGCGGTCGCACCGCGGCTCAGCGGGATGGTGATCTCGCGGAGGATGCGCCAGCCGCTCGCGCCGTCCATCCTGGCCGCCTCGAAGAACTCGCCCGGGATGGCGACGATGCCGGCCATGAAGATCAGCGTCGCGATGCCGACGCCCTTCCAGATGTCGACGCCCGCGATCGTGTACAGGGCGAGGTTGGGGTCGGTGAACCACCCGGGCTGCGGGAGGCCGAAGAATCCGAGAACGCCGTTGACCAAGCCGTGGAACGGGTCGAGCAGTGCCTTCCAGAGGATGCCGACCCCGATGGTCGAGAGCAGGACGGGGAAGAACACGACCGCCCGGAGGTACCCGCGTCCGACGACCGCGGAGGTGAGCAGGAGGGCGAGGAAGAAGCCGATGATGACCTTCGCGCCCGAGGTGAGGACCGCGTACACCAGCGTGTGGATGAAGCTCGTGTACAGCTGCGGGTCCTGGAAGAACTGGACGTAGTTCGCGAACCCGATGAACTGGGCGTCGAACAGCGACCACCGCGTGAGCGAGAAGTAGAACGACGACAGCGACGGGATGGCGAAGAAGACCGCATAGAGGACGAGCGCTGGGATGAAGAACCAGGTCGGGTAGTGCGACCGCATGGCCTTACGCCCGAGCTTTCGTCCGCTCCGTCGTCCTCCCGGACTCCTCACGTCCGTCAGGATCTCGGCCGCCTGTGCCGCGGTCGAAGGGGTAGCCGTCGACATGTCCGCTCCTCATCGAGTGTCGTGTGTGGCGTGAAGGATGCGCCTGCGGCCGGGCCGGCGCGCTCCGCCGGCCCGGCCGGGCGGGTCACCAGCCCTTGATACCCAGCTGCTGGGCCTGAGCCTTGACATCCTGGTCGTAGAGGGCCGCGCCCTCCTTGGCCGTCGAGATGCCCGAGCCGACCTGGATCAGGATCTTCTCCAGGTTCGGGCCCTTGATCGGCGAGAGGAACTCGAGCGCTAGCCCGGTCTTCTTCGCGTCCTGGTAGGCCAGCTCGTCCTTGACGAGCGCGGGCGCGTCGTCCGGGATCGTGCAGGTGCTGATCGCGAACGGCCCGGCGGGGGTACCCGCGCTGTTCTGGACGTCGCATCCCTTGTCGGAGTTGATGAAGGCCACCAGCTTCTTCGCGGCCGTCAGCTTGTCGCCGGTCGTCGACTTCGGGATGTACGCCGACGTCGGCTCCCAGACGGTCGCGTGCGGCTCGCCCGAGTCGCTCGGAATCGCGAAGTAGCCGATGTCGTTGATCTGGTCCGGGTTGCTCTGCAGCACGTTGCTGATGACCGCGGTGATCATCGGATACTGCGCACCTTCACCCGTGGCGAGCATCTTGAGGGCGTTCACATTGGTGAGCGAGGCGTAGTCCTTGTTGAGGAGGCCCTTGTCGAAGACCTCCTGCGTGTGCTCGAAACCGGCGAACGCCGGCTCCTTCGAGTACTTGGCGTCGGCCTTGTTGGCCGTGTAGTCCTTCGCCCAGTTCGGGTCCTGCGCGCTCACGTTCGCGAAGTCGGCGAGCACGAAGAGCTGGCTGGTCCAGGTGTCTCCGTAGGACTGGATGATGGGGGCGATTCCCGCGGCCTTGATCTTCTCGCTGTTCGCGATGAAGTCGCTCCACGTCTTGGGCACCGTCAGGCCGAGCTTCTCATAGACCTTCTTGTTGTACATGATGCCGCCGTTGAAGGTGGTCCCCGTCGGGGCGCCGTAGACGCCCTTGTCGGTGCTGACGGAGTTCTTGAAGTCGGTCGTGAGCTTCTTCGCCCAGGGCTCGTCGGTGAGTGGCTGGAGCTGGCTGTCGGGACGAAGCGCCTGGAAGAGCGAGCCGGAGTTGTAGAGGAAGACGTCGTTCATGTCTCCCGTCGAGAGCCGCGTCTTGACGAGGTTGTCTCCGTCGGTGCCGCCGGGGCGGGTCTCGACCTTGACGGTGATGGATGGGTTGGCCTTGTGGAAGGCCTTGGACAGGTCTTTCGCGAAGCTGGTGCTCGCCGGGTCGTTGCCCGCGGCGAGCAGGGAGATGGTGGTGCTGCCCGATCCGCCGGATGAGCTGCAGCCGGCCAGAGCAGCGCCGATGAGCGCGACGCCGCCGAGCGTGGCGGCGACCCGTGTCGCCGTTCTCCGAGAGAACATCAAATACCTCCTTGTATTCAGTGAGCGTCGACGACCGGGGGACTATCGGGTCGGCTTGAAACGCTTCACTGACCATAAAGGCAACCGTCGCGTCCCGTCAAGCAACGAATATAACGATTCAAGACACGCCATGGAATCCTGCAGGATTGATCGATTCAATGCCTCCATCCGCTACGATCTCACCCAGGGAGGAATCACATGGCTTCCGCAAGCGTGAAGGACGTGGCCGCACTGGCTCAGGTCTCGGTCGGCACCGTCTCGAACGTGCTCAACCGGCCCGAGATCGTCGCGCCCGAAACCGTGGAGCGCGTGATGTCTGCCATGCAGAAGCTCTCGTACGTGCGCAACGAGGCCGCGCGGCAGTTGCGGCTGGGCCACAGCCAGGCGCTCGGGCTCGTCACGCTGAGTGGCGGCAACCCGTTCTTCACCGACCTCGCCACGGCGGCGGAGGACGCGGCAGCCGACGCCGGCTACAGCGTCATCGTCGGCAACAGCAACGAGAGCACGGACCGCGAGACCGGGTACCTGAACCTGTTCGAGGAGCTCCGGGTACGCGGCGTGATGCTCTCCCCCGTCGGAGACCCGGCCCGCCGGCTGCGACAACTGCGGGATCGCGGCATCGCCGCCGTCCTGGTCGACCGCGTGAGCAGCGACGACTCGTTCAGCTCGGTCTCGGTCGACGACGTGGCCGGTGGCGCTCTCGCGGCGGCCCACCTGATCCGATCGGGACGCACACGGCTCGCCTTCGTCGGCGGCCCGCTGCAGATCCGGCAGGTGGCCGATCGTCTCGCCGGGGCGCGCCGGGAGGTGGAGAAGCACCCCGGTGTCTCCCTCGAGATCGTCCCTGTCGACGCGCTGACCGTGCTCGAAGGACGCCGGGCCGGCGAAGAGCTGGTCCAGCGCAGCGCGAACCGCCGCCCGGACGCGGTGTTCGCCGCCAACGACCTCGTCGCCGTCGGCCTGCTGCAGGGACTGTTCATCAACGGCCGGATCCGCATCCCCGAGGACATCTCGCTCGTCGGCTACGACGACATCATGTTCGCCAGTGCGTCCGTCGTTCCCCTCACCTCGATCCGGCAGCCCAGCGCGCTGATCGGGCGGACGGGGGTCGAGATCCTCATCGAGGAGGCGCAGGACCCGGACCGCGAGCCGCGCCATGTGCTGTACCAGCCGGAGCTCGTCGTCCGCGGGAGCAGTTCGGCGGACGCGACGGACTAGCCCGGCCGTCCGTGCGCTCTCCCCGGATCGGCGTGGCCCGCTAGTCTCGACGTGGACACCGCGACGAAGGGGGACGCTCGTGACCGAATCCAAGCTGCGACCGAAGGTGGTGCTGTGGTGGGGCATCGGCCTCGCTGCGGCCGGCCTGCTGTTGAACCTGCTGCTGCCGCAGGTCGGCTACGCGCTCACCGTGCAGGTGAATGCATCGACCCGTGTCGACCAGGGGATGCTCACGGCCTTGAGTGTGGTGCTCGACCTCATCCGACAGACGCTGCTGCCGCTCGGGATCGCCCTGATCGCCGCCTCGGTGGTGATGGCGTACATCGCCGGCCTGCTCGGGATGCGCGCGGATGTGGAAGCCGACGAAACCGGCGTCCCGGAGAGCTGACGTGGATCCAGTCAGCGCCCTCGCCCTGACCGTGGTTCTCTCCGGCGCCGCTCTGTACGCTCTGTACTGGGTGGTCCGCCGCGCGGTCGCGGACGGCATCCGGGATGCGCGGGGCGCGTCCACGGACGAGCCGTCGGCCGACACGGCGCAGCGGTGAGCGACCACACCCCACCCCAGATCGGCGTCCGCCGACGTTCGCACGGACGGCTGGCGTGTGCTCGCCCTCCTGTCGCGTGAGATCGAGGAGTGGGAGCGGGAGTCCGCCGCGGGGTGACTCCCGTGACGGAGGGCACCCGGCCATCCCACGTCGCTCGAGCCTCCGTCTCCCGTCGACACGCGGCGCGTCATGCCGTATCTCCTCCGGTTCCGCCCGGGTGCGAAACGGAGGACCTCCCGCCCGACACGCCGCCGCCGAGCCGGAGACGGAGGCGATCCCGTCCCGTTCGGCGCGAATCGCCTCCGTTTCCGCCCCGGCGGGCGAGGGACGGTGCCGATACGACGAAGGCGCGGCGCCCGTCGGGGGACGGGGCCGCGCCCTGGTGCTACCGCTGCGCTCAGCTCTGCTGCTGCGCCGCCTTCAGCTCGTCGTACTGCTTGCGCACCTCGGTCATGTCGAGGGCGCGGATCTGCTCGATGAGGTTCTCGACGGCCTCGCCCGGGAGGGCACCGGCCTGGGAGAACAGCGGGATGCCGTCGCGGTACGCGACGAGGGTCGGGATGGACTGGATGCCGTAGGACGCGGCGAGCGCCTGCTGGGCCTCGGTGTCGATCTTGCCGAACGTGATGTCGGAGTGCTGCTCGGACGCCTTCTCGAAGATGGGGGCGAACATGTGACATGGGCCGCACCAGTCGGCCCAGAAGTCGAGCAGCACGATGCCGTCGGCGACGGCCTGGTCGTGGTTGGTCGACGTGATCTCTGTGGTTGCCATGCAGGGTGAAACGCAAGCTCACCAGGCAGTATTCCGGCTCAGCTCCCCCGCCGACCTGTGAAGACGGTGAATGCGAGCGGTACGACCGACGCGATCATCAGCACCGACCCCAGCGTCGCGTCCGTCGCGTGCACGATCGCGCCTGCGATGATCGCGCCGCCGAACACGACCGCCGCGACCAGGCGCCGGGCGGCGCGTTCGAGGCGGCCGACCCGCTGTTCCAGCCGCGGCGAGGTGACCGCCACCGTGCCGTCCTCCACCCGGGTGATCAGCGCATCCACTCGCTTCGGCAGCCCCCAGGCGATCCCGGCGATCTCGATGGCCTGCTGGCCGAGGTCCTGCAGCAGGTTGCCGCGCTCGTCGCGCAGCAGCTGGGCCGCGTACGGCTCGACCGAGTCCCACAGGTTGAACGACGGGTCGAGGGCGCTGCACACCCCTGACGTCAACGACATGGCCCGGATGATGAGGAGGAAGTTCTCGGGCAGCTGGAACGGAAGCGAGCGGACCACGTCGCCGAACTCGACCGCGAACTCGCGGAACTCGCGCGGATCGACCTCGCGCAGCTCCGCGAAGCCCATGCCGCCGAACCGGGCGAACAGGTGGGTCATCGCGCGTTCCAGCTCGGCCGTGTCGGCAGTGGGGAGCAGGACACCGATGTCGCGGATCGCATCCACCAGGCCCTTGCCGTCGCGGGAGGCCGCGGCGATGAGCAGCTTGCGGAGCCCGCTGCGCGTACCGGAGGGGACCTCGCCCATCATGCCGAAGTCGACGAACGTGAGCACCCACGGGCGCTCCCCCGCGGCCGCGGGACGCGGTGTCACGAAGATGTTGCCCGGGTGCGGGTCGGCGTGGAAGAAGCCGTTGCTGAAGAGCTGGTCGAACATGACCTCGGCGAACACCGGGGCGACGTCGGCGGGATCGATGCCGGCGGCGCGCAGCGCATCGGCGTCGGTGATCTTGATCGCCGTCACGTCCTGGAGGGTGAGGACGCGGCGGGTGGTCCGCTCCCAGACCACCGCGGGGACGGCGACGCGGTCATCGCCGTCGAACTCGTGCGCGAAGCGCTCGGAGTTCGCCGCCTCGTGCAGGTAGTCGATCTCCTGCAGGCTGGTGCGCGCGAACTCCTCCACCAGAGCCGGGGCGTCGACACGGTCGGAGACGAGCCGGACGTGGCTGAGCCAGCGGCCGACCCGGCGCAGGGCGGCGAGGTCGACATCCACGATCGTGTCGATGCCGGGACGCTGCACCTTGAGGACGACCGCGTCCTGCCCCGTCTCCGCCGCCACCTCGGCGGTGAGCCGGCCGCGGTGCGCCTGCCCGAGGGATGCGGCCGCCACCGGTGTCTCGTCGATGTCGGCGAACGCGCTCTCCAGCGTGACCCCGAGCTCGGCCTCGGCCAGCGCCCGGATGGCCGGGAACGGCACGGCGGGCACCTCGTCCTGCAGCCCCTCCAGCTCGCTGGTGATCTCGGGCGGCAGCACGTCCAGCCGGGACGACATGAACTGGCCGACCTTGATCATCAGGCCGCCCAGCTCGACGGCGAGGCCGTGGAAGCGCTGCGCGAACCGCCGCATCCGCTTCGATCGGGTGCGCGCGGCGACGCCGGCGAGACCGATGCGCGGGAGGACCAGTTCGTACCACCAGGTGACGGTGAGGTTCCATCCGGCGAACCGCAGGATGCGGCGATAGCGCGCGCGGGTGGCCGGCGTGCCCGCCGGAGCCTTCGACGGCGCGGCGGGCGCCTCGTCCGACGTCACTCCCGTCAGCCCTGGGCGAGGATCGCGTACAGCTTCCGCCGTGCCTCGTCGAGCACGGCGGCGGCCTCCTGGACCTGCTCGGGCGTTCCACTGCGGTGCACCTGCGCTGCCGCCTGCGCGAGTTCGACGCCGGCCTTCGGGAGGTTGGCTCCGCGACGTTCTCCGGTCGTTGCTCCGGAGTCGCTCGAGCCGGTCTGCCACGGGGTGGACGCTTCGGCCGCGGCGACTTCGCGCCCGGCCTCGGTCAGCGCATAGGTCTTGCGCCCGTTCGACTCCTCGGCCGAGATGAGCCCTTCGTCGGCGAGCAGCTGCAGGGTCGGGTAGACGGACCCGGCGCTCGGCTTCCAGCTGCCGCCGCTGCGTTCCTCGATCTCGCGGATGATCTGGTAGCCGTGCATCGGCTTCTCGCTCAGCAGCGAGAGGACGGCGGCGCGGACGTCGCCGCGGCCCATGCGGGTGCCGACCTTCTTCTCGAACGTCGACCGCAGCTGTTCGAACGCCTGCCACATGGCATCCGGGTCCATGCGGGCGCCGAACCCGCCGGTGGGGAATGAGGTAGACATGAGAGCCTCCTTGATCGGGTAGCGATACTCAACGATATATCGTTGAGCTGTGAATGAGATGGAGAAGGGAGGCTAGATCCTTCACGGTGTCATCGTCTCTTCTTCAACGCGCAACGCTGTCGAAATACCGCCTTCGTAGCCTGGTCTCATGACCTCGTTCACGTTCAGGGAATGCGCACACTGCGGCGAGCAGCATCCCGTGCTCGCGGACGGCCGGACGGCGATCCACTTCACGGGGTCGGGCGACCGCTGCGCGGGCTCCGAGCGACGCGCGCAGAACGAGGGCGTGACCGCGCAGCAGGCGCGCGTCATCGAGGCGGAGTTGCGCCGGGCGCTTCGGCAGGTGATGCGGCAGCAGGCGTCGTAGCCGGCGCTGGCGGAGCGACGACCTCAGTCCTGGGCGCTCTCCCGGCGCCAGCTGCCGCTGAACTCCTCGTCGTGAAGTCTGCGGAGCGTGTGGGCCAGGTGGTCGACCTTGTCGGCGGCCTGCTGCATCTCGTGGAAATCGTTCCCGTGCTCGCGGGGCGCCGTCTTCTCGTCCGCCCGCTTGCGCACGATGTGCAGCTCCGTGCGGACGTACTCGGCGAGCTCGTTGAGGGTCTGTTCCAGGGACATGCTGTCTTCCTCTCGATCGTCACGACGACTGACGGGCGGACTCCGGCCGGGCCCCGCCTTGTGCGCAGCCTATTGCGGCAGCGCCCTCGGGAGCCATGCCCTGTCGCCGAGCGGGGGTCAGCGCGGGAGCGTCAGCGCCCGCCAGCCTCCGCCGCCGCCCGGATGCCGACCGCCGGAAGCAGGATGTCGTCGAGCACGCGGAGCAGGAACGCCCGATCCACGGGCTTGCGGAGCACCAGCACGCGATAGGCCGCCATCGAGGGGGCAAGGATGGCCAGCTGCTCGATGTCCACGTCGGCGGGGATCTCGCCGCGGTCGACGGCGCGCTGCAGGAAGATGCGGTTGATCGAGGCGCGCGGCTCGACGATGGCCGCGTTCACGGCGTCGGCGAACTCCGGGCTCTGCGCGAGCATCGACACCAGGCCGGCCATCACCTGGAGCTTCTTCTCCGCGTCGACGATCGTGTGCGGCTTCATCATGGCGACCAGGTCGCCGCGGAGCGTGCCGGTGTCGGGCAGGGACGCCGCGTCGACATCCACCTTCTTCATGCACGCGACCGCCTCGATCACCAGGTCGGCCTTCGACGACCAGCGGCGGTACATGGTGGCCTTACCCGCCTTCGCGCGGGCGGCGACCATGTCCATCGTCATCCGGTCGTAGCCGACCTCGGCGAGCACGTCGAGGGCGGCGTCGAGGATCTCCGGGTCGCGCGAGTGGTCCCGCTTGCGCCCGAGCTTCGTCGCGGGGGCTGAAGTTTCCATCGATGACAGTGTAGATGAATTTCTGAACAAAAGAGATCCGGAACTAGTTGGTTTCGTATATGCTGTCCTCCATGCCACAGACCTCCCCCTCCCTCTCGCCGTCCTCTCCGGCGGCGCCGGCCCCCTCCACCCGCCGCTGGTGGACGCTGGTCACGGTCGCTCTCGCCCAGCTCATGGTGGTCCTCGACTCGACGGTCGTGAACATCGCGCTCCCCTCCGCACAGGCGGACCTCGGGTTCTCCAATGCGGACCGCCAGTGGGTCGTCACCGCGTACTCGCTCGCCTTCGGCAGCCTCCTGCTGTTCGGCGGGCGCATCTCCGACCTCATCGGCCGCAAACGCGCGTTCATCATCGGCCTGATCGGCTTCGCGGGCGCCTCGGCGCTCGGAGGCGCGGCCGGCACCTTCGGGCTGCTCGTGGGCGCCAGAGCCCTGCAGGGAGCGTTCGGAGCACTGCTCGCCCCCACCGCCCTGGCGGTGCTCACCACCACGTTCACCGTGCCGAAGGAGCGTGCCCGCGCGTTCGGCATCTTCGGCGCGATCGCGGGAGCGGGCGGCGCCGTCGGCCTGCTCCTCGGCGGCGTGCTGACCGAGCAGCTGGACTGGCGCTGGAACCTCTACATCAACGTCGTCATCGCGCTCGTCGCCGTTGCGGGAGCCGTCGTCTTCGTCACGACGGCGCCGCGCACCGGCCCGCGTCCGAAGCTCGACGTGCCGGGCACCATCCTCGTCTCGGCCGCCCTGTTCTCCCTCGTCTACGGCTTCTCCAACGCCGAGTCCGACGGCTGGGACTCGCCGCTGTCGTGGGGCTTCCTCGCCGCGGCGGCCGTGCTGCTCGTGGCGTTCGTCCTCTGGCAGCGCCGGGCGACCCACCCGCTCCTGCCGCTCCCCATCGTGCTGCACCGCAACCGCGCCGCCTCGTACAGCGCCATCCTGATCGCCGGCGCCGGGATGTTCGGCATCTTCCTGTTCGTCACGTACTACCTGCAGGCGACCCTGAAGTTCACGCCCATCCAGACCGGCCTCGGCTTCCTGCCCATGATCGTGATGCTGGTGCTCGCCGCCCAGCTGTCGACGAACATCTTCGTGCCGCGGTTCGGCCCGAAGGTCATGGTGCCGATCGGCATGACCATCGCCGCGAGCGGGATGGTGTACCTCACGCACCTCGGCGTCACCGCGAACTACGCGGCCGACCTTCTCCCGCCCCTGATGATCCTCGGCTTCGGAATGGGCTCGACGATGCCGGCTGCGATCCAGACCGCCACGCTCGGCGTCGACCGCCACTACGCGGGTGTCGCCTCCGCGATGGTGAACACCAGCCAGCAGGTCGGCGGCTCCATCGGAACAGCTCTGCTGAACACGCTCGCCGCGACGGCAGCGACCGACTACGTTGCCTCGCACCTGCCGCCGACCCCGCAGGTGATGGCGGAGGCCGCCGTGCACAGTTACGCGACGGCGTACTGGTGGGGCGCCGGGTTCTTCGCCTTCGGCGCGGTGCTGACCGCCTTCCTGTACCGCCGGCGGTCGGCTACGGCGACCCCGGCCGCGGGCGGCGCGGGCAGCAGCGACTCGGCCGACGTGCCGGAGCCGGTGGTCGCGCACTGACACCGGGAGGCGACCGGGAGGCACGCCGCAGGCACGGACTTGTCGACATGGTGGGCTACGAAACCGAATGGGCGGACGTGTACGGCTCGCTCCCCGCGGAGGTCCAGATCCGCTCTGCAATGAGGAGCACGATGAGGAGGCCCACCACGCTCGCGAGCGCCATCAGAGGGGAGAGAATGCCGAGCACAGGCGCCAGCGCGACGAAGGCCGCGGCGATCACCAGGCGGACGACATTCCAGCGGCCGAAAAGGCGGCGAGCGAACGCTGCGGTTCCCGCGAGATAACAGGCGACTCCCCCACTGAGCGCGGCGGCGCCGAACAGTCCCAGGCCCTCGTTCGACTCGGCGTGTGCCATAGCGACCTCGAGGCCGAGCGCCGCGAGAACGATGCCACCGACCAGGGCCAGGTGAAGATAGGTGTACGCGTCGGTGGCAGCGCGCCCACGGTCGGCGGCGGAGACGGCCGTGAGAGCCCGCTCGGCGTCGCCAGCGAGCCGGGTGAAGTAGGCCCACCACAGGGCGATGCAGATCAGCATCGACAAGACCACACCGAGGAGGATGGCGACGCTGATCGGCTCGGTCGACGCTCCTGTGCCGATGCCGAGAACGGACTCGCCGAGGGCGAGGATCACGATCAGTCCGTGCCGCTCCGTGAAGTGCGCGATGGAGCGCACCGGCCAGGCGATGCCGACGCTGGTGCGGTAGGAGACGATCGGCTCGATCACGACTGCGGCGATGGTGCACCAGATCTGCCACGGGGCCCCGAGCACGGCGCCGGCGGTGAGCAGGGCTCCGGACGGAACGACGGAGAGAACGACGGTGATCAGCGTGCGTCGGCGGAGCTCGGGGGCGGCGAGCCAGACGAAGACGATCGCGTGGGTGATACGAGCGACGAGATAGGCGCCGACGAACACGAGGGGGCCGAACAAGCCGTCGGGCAGGTCGTCATAGGCCTCCAGGACGACGATGCCCGCGACGAACATCGCCGTCATGCCGATGATCATCGCCACGCGGACCACGCCTTGGTCGGCGTGGGCGATGTTCGAGAGCCACCCGTAGGCGGTCCAGGCCCACCACAGCAGCGCGAGGATGAGCAGCGCCTGGAGGATACCGAGGGCATCGTGCTGCTGCGCCATCAGGCGGCTGAGCTGAGTGAAGGCGAACACGAACGCGAGGTCGAAGAAGAGTTCGAGCGTGGTGACACGGTCGCCCTCGCGACTGGCGACGGCTCTGATCAGCGGGTCACCGGAACCCCGTTGGCGCCCTTTCATGGCGTGACCCGGACAACGCCGGGAACGACGAAATGCGACAGCCGCTCCCGGAACACTGCGGCGAGCCGGGCACGGTTGCCGGGATCGAGGCTGTCAGCGCTGGGAGAGACGACGTGGCCGTTCTCGACGTAGCCGCCCGACGGAACCGCTGCGCGGCTCGCCGCAAGCACCAGCTCCGCACCGCGCGATGCCGGCCCCCCGATCCGACCCATCATCGCGGCGCTGAGCGGGGTGTCGTTGAGCCCCGGGCACAGCGCGACGACATCGTGGGACGAGGCGGCCTCCTCCTCGGCGAGGAGCGACGACCACGTCACCATCGCCAGTTTCGCCCGCGCGTAGGCGGCGATCGGGGTGTAGTCGTGTTCCAGGTCGAAGTCGTCGAAGTCGAAGTGCTCGACGCGGTGGGCCGAGGAGCAGACGTTGACGATCCGCGCGCCCTCGGCGAGTCGAGGGATGAGGAGGCGGGTGAACAGCGCCGGTGCGAGTGCGTTGACCTGCACCGTGCGCTCGAATCCGTCCGGGGTGACGATCCGCTCAGGAGCTCCGGGAACACCTGCATCGTTGATGAGCAGATCGATCGATGGTGCCAACGCGCCGACCCGCTCCGCTGCCGAGACGACGTCGGTCAGGCGGGTGAAATCCGCCGGGACGTAGCGGACCTCGGCGCTACCCGCCCGGCGGATCCGTTCGAGGGCTGGAGCCGCATCCCGCTCCGATTCGATGCCGAGCGCGATCAGTGTGGTCGCCAGGCCGGCGAGTCGGAGGGCGGTCGCCTCGCCGATACCGCTCGTCGCCCCCGTGAGGACGACGGTCCCGAACCCGGCGCTCACAGCGCGTACCCTCCTGACGCCTGGATGTCCTGGCCGGTGATCCACGCCGAGTCATCGGAGACGAGGAACGCGATGACCTTCCCGACATCGGCCGGCTCACCGATGCGGCCGAAGGCGGTCTTCGCTGCCAGCCCATCGATCACCTCCGGGAACCGCTCGAAGGCGTTGTCGCCGAGACGCGTCCGGGTCGGGCCGGGGCTGATGGAGTTCACGCGGATCGATCGGCCGGCCAGCTCCTTCGCGAGGAAGCGGGTGGCGACGACCAGGCCGCCCTTCATCGCCGCATACCCGGAGTAGCCGGGCTCGGTGTCTCCGGGCCACACGGAACTGCTGGCGGTGTTCACGATCGCGCCGCCGTCCTCGATCAGAGGCAGGAGCGCTTGCGTGAGGAAGTACGGGCCGCGCAGGAGCACCCGGTAGTAGGCGTCGAACGCGTCCTCCGTCATCTCCTCGAAGCTCATGCCGCCACCGAAACCGGCGTTGTTCACCAGCGCATGAATGCCATCCACTCCCCACTCCGACCGCACCACGCGGGTGAGCGCGTCCGCGAAGTCGGGGAAGGTGTCCGCGCGCCCGATGTCGAGCGGCAGCGCGACCGCCGCGCCTCCGTTCTCCTGGATCTCCTCGACGGTCCTCTCGGCGCCCTCGGGGCGCGCGTTGTAGGTGATGACGACGCCCATTCCGCGGGCCGCCATCTCGATGGCGGCGCCGCGTCCGATCCCGGAGCTCGCTCCGGTGACGACGACGATCTTCTGGTCGGATGTCTGTTCGCTCATGCTTCAACACAACCGTCAGACCCCTGCGGCGAGTTAGGGGAATCCCATCGACTCCTTGCACAAAACTGTCGTCTTCGACAGGAATGGATGCCTTCCCCGAGGATCGGTGTTTCACTCTTCCCATGTCCTTCGATGAGTTTCGCGCCCTCGTGGCGCACCATGCCCCGGGAGGCGTCAGCCCGACGGCGATCCCCGGCGTGCTCGTGTCGCGGATGGACCACGGGGGTCCGCAGGACGAATCCACGACGGGCACGATGCTCGCCATCGTCGCGCAGGGCACCAAACGACTCTCGGTGGGAGGAACAGTCCACGACTATGGGGCCGGCCAGTACCTGGTCGCCTCCGTGGACCTTCCGGTCTCCGGGCATTTCACCGACGCCGCCCCCGAGCATCCCGCGCTGGGGTTCGGTCTGGAGCTGCGCTCGGAGGTGATCGCCGAACTGATGCTGACCGCCTCCGCGGCAGAGTTCCCGCGGCCGTCGCGGGGGGAGTCATCCCCTCCGGCGATCGCCGTGGGAGAGACCTCGCCGCGGCTGCTGGATGCGACCCTCCGCATGCTGCGACTGCTCGACCACCCCCGGGACATCCCGGTGCTCGCCCCGATGATCGAGCGGGAGATCCTCTGGCTGATCATGTCGGGCGACCAGGGCGCGACCGTGCGACAGCTGGGGCTCGCCGACAGCAGCCTCAGCCGCGTCCGCCACGTCGTTCGATGGATACGGGAGCACTTCGCCGAGCCGCTCCGCGTCGACGAGCTCGCCGAACGGGCGAGGATGAGCCCCTCAGCGTTCCACCGAGCGTTCCACGCGGTCACCTCGATGAGTCCGATCCAGTACCAGAAGAGCATCCGGCTGCAGGAGGCGCGGCTACGCCTCATCGCCAGACCCGGCGACATCGGCGCGACGGCCTACGCGGTCGGATACGAGAGCCCGTCGCAGTTCAGCCGGGAGTACCGACGTGAGTTCGGGGCCTCGCCCAGCGAAGACGCGGTCGCGCTCCGCGCCTCGGCGAGGTCGTAGCCGCTTCGGGGAGAACCTCGTCACGTAGAGTCTTCTGAGGGTGAAAGCGGACGCACTAGAAAAGGCGAGTGTGTCCCTCTGGTTGCAGTAAGCATCAGAAGGACCCCTGTCGCGTCGGGCTGCGCCCCACGCGCTCCCCCGAACACCGGCCCTCGCTGCGATCGGGACGGCGCCCGGGCCCCTCGCGCGCGGGGACCCCCATAGACAGCAGCGAGTAACGAAAGAGCCGGTGGGCATGACGGTCGCTTTGCGACCTCATGCCCACCGGCTCTTTCGTTACGTCGGGCTGACAGGATTTGAACCTGCGACCCCTTGACCCCCAGTCAAGTGCGCTACCAAGCTGCGCCACAGCCCGCTGTCATCGCGCTGAACCGAGGCTCCTCGCGAGGCAACTCGACCATCCTACCGTGTCTGTGAGGCGGCTCGCGCACGGCCCGGTCAGATGTCCTTGGCCACCCAGTGGATGAGTTTCGGAGAGCCGAGAGTCCCGCCGATCTGACAGTCCACGATGACGCTCCCCGCCCCCTCGACCGGTGGCTGGATCGGATAGGCCACGACCGCGTCCCAGGTGCCGTCGTCCCGTTTCGTCGGCGGATGCGCTGGATCGTACGGGCGCATCACCGCGTCCGGCGCCTGCGTGCCGTACACCTCCTGGGCAAGCACCGCGCACGCCGTCCATGCGGTCAGGGCGTCGAGCGGATCGTCCGGCGACGCGGTAGCAGGGGCGGGAGTCGCCGTCACCGTCGACGTGACGGTCACTGTCGGCGTCGGCGCGTCTCCCGCACCCGCCGCACACCCGGCCAACGCGAGAAGGGACGCAGCAGCCCCGGCCGCCAGCGTCACCGCTTTCCATCGGTTCATCGTTCCCCCAGAGTCTGTCGTGCTCCAACGCGCAGCAACGCAAGCCTAGGGATCGTGCGCCCGCCTCGGTGTCACGATCCGATCACGGGTGTTCTTTCGTGCCGGCAGGGATGCTGCACGCCACCCGAAGGCACGCGCATCCCCGCCGGCACTGCGCCGTCGCGCCGGCCGAATGCCGGCGCGGACGGGCGCCCGGACCGCCCCGCCCCGCAGCGGGTGTCCAGGTCTGAGTCGGCGACGGGACGCGAGTGGGGGGAGTCAGCGTCCCGCCGCCGAGCTGGTGTCAGTGGCCGGAGCCGCCGATGATCTGGTCGACCTCGTCCTGGCTCAGCGGAGTCCAGGGCGACGAGTCGGGGTTGGCGCTGGCGGCCTCCGGGCTGTCGCCCTGCGTCCACCACTTCGCCTCGTAGGGCACGCCGTCGAAGAGGACGCGCTGGCCCTTGTCGTAGGCGCCGGTCCCCGTCCACGTCGGGTACGTCCCGGCCGGGAGGGTCGGCTGCGGGATGGGCGTCTCGCCCGGCAGCACCGGGCCGACGAGCTCCCACGGCGTCTCCCACGCGTTCAGCACGGGGTTGTCCGGCACATCGCCCTTGGTCCACCACTTCGCCTGGTACACGTTGTGGTGCCAGACCACCTTGGTGCCCTTGAGGTACGAGTTCTTCGACGCCCACACCGGGTACGGCGAGTGGGCGGGGTCGTCGGCGGTCGCCGTGGAGGTCGGCTCGGCCGTCGTGACGGCGCCCTCCCCCAGCGCGATGTGCCCGTCGAAGCCCTTCGAGAGGACGCCGGCGAACGACTTCTTGCCCTGGTTCACACCACTGCAGGCGTCGGACACGACGGTCACGTCCACGTAGTTCGATCCGCAGGTCTTGTCACGGTTCGCCGACCACATCGACATGCGGCCCAGGCGGTTGGACACCGCCCAGCCGTTGAAGGATGCCGCATCGGCGAGGGTGAACACCTCACCCTCGGTGTCGTTCTGGCCGATCATCGGGGTGGCGCCGAGCTTCGCCCACAGGCTCGGGTCGCTCTGGTGCAGCTTCGCGCGGTCGTAGAGAATGCCGAGCTGGCGCTGGGCGGCGGAGACGGCCGACTCGGCGGCCTTCGCCATCGAGGTCTTCGCATCCTTGGCGTCGCCGAAGTCCATGGTCATCACGTTGACGCCGGCGATGTCGACCTTCGCCTTCAGCATGGCGGCGATCGCATCCGTGCCGTCCGAGGTCATGCCCGTCGGCGCCACCGGCAGGGTCAGCCAGACGGCGAGGCTCTTGCCCGCAGCGCGGCGCTCCTGCTGCAGCGCCGCGATGGCCTCGGCCCGGCGAGTGGCGGCGTCCGTGTCGGTGAGCCCGGTGCCCTCGAGGTCGAGGTCGATCGTGCCGATCTTGTAGCGGTCGACGACCGACGCGTACGCGTTCTTGAGCGCGGAGGGGTCGACGCAGTGCACGGCCAGCTCGTCGTTCCGCTGGCCGCCGAACGACACGGCGACCGTGCCGCCCTGCTGCTGCAGGCGGGCGATGCGGCGGTCGAGGTCGAGCGAGCCGCGCGCCTGGTCGAGCGAGTAGGCACCGCCCCAGCTCGGGGCGCACGGGTCGGACGGGGACGAGACGACGAACGAGAGGACGGCGTCCTTCGTCGTCGTCCCTCCCAGGTTCTCGAACGCGAACCGGGGCGTCGCCGTCACGTCCACATACGAGGCGAACCACGGCTTCGCGTCGACCGCCGCGCGGGCGCTCCACCACTGCAGGCCGACAGCGCCGGCGGAGACCACGACGATGGCGACCAGGGCGGCGCCGATCACGCGCCACGGCGACAGGCGGCGGCCGCTCGCGGCCTCGGGAGCCTGTGCGCGCTCGACGGCGTCCGCCGAGGCCTTCTTGGATGCGCGGGCCATCAGGCGGCCTGCCTCTCGCCCGAGACGGACTCGGCCGGAGCGGATGCGGTCACGGCGGCCGCAGCCTCGGAGCCCTCGGCCCCGAGCGTGCCGTCGTGCGCGGATCCTGCGGAGGCGGTGGCGGCGACCGTACCCTCGGCGACCGCACCCTCAGAACCGGGCACGGACACCGCGGTGTCGTCTGCCGGGACCTCGACGACCGCGCCGACGCGGGCGAGGTGCGGAACCTCGCCGCCCGCGTGGCCGTGGTAGAGCACGGAACGCCAGTCGATGGATGCGGTCTGCGGCGCGGCCTGCTCGGTCGAGCGGCGGCGCGACTTGTCCACGTACAGCGGCTTCGTCATCCCGATCCAGATGTCCATGATCGTGTTCCAGATGCCGATGTATGCGACGATCGCCCAGATCGCGAGGGTGGCGTTGAACGCGGCGAACGCGGCGTTGCCCCAGTTCTGCGCGTTGACGTCACGCCACAGCGTGAACAGCGAGAAGGCGACGATCGCGAGCGGCGCGATCACGTACAGCAGCGGCGAGGCCGTGCGGTTCTTGACCTTCGGCGTGCGGGCGAACGGGATCTTCTTGCCGGTCAGCGACTGCTGGATCGACTTCAGCACTCCGGCCAGGTTGACCGGGAGCAGGATGAGGTTGAACCCGTAGATCCGGAAGATGTCGGTGGCCTTGTACCCGCTGTAGCGGAGGTCGGCCGCCTGGCTGATGAAGTACGGCAGCGCGGCGAGCAGCACCATCGGGCTGAGCAGCCGGCCGTCGTACGGGTAGGCCAGCAGGAAGATCAGGCCGAAGCTGGCCCAGCTGATCGACGCCATGTAGTTGACGCGCAGCAGGAGCTCGATGCGGGAGACGGTCTCGCCGCGGCGCTTCCGCTCCTTCACCTGACGCCACAGCTTGGGGAGGATGAGCAGACCGCCGTTCGCCCAGCGGCGACGCTGCACGATCAGCGAACCGAAGTCCGGCGGGGTCGCCGAGTAGCTGAGGCGCTCGGGATAGTTGGACAGCGTCCAGCCGTGGGTGCCGAGGTCGATACTCGACTCGGTGTCCTCGATGACGGTGCGGTCCTGGATGTACCGGCGCACCTCGAATCCGCCGACGAACTCGGTCTCGACGATGTCGTCGAGGGCGCTCTTGCGGATCACCGCGTTCGCGCCGACCCAGAACGTGGCGCCGTAGTACGACTTGCCCTGGTGCAGGATGTGCTGGATGTCGGTGGTCGCGCCCGCGAGACGCTCGATGCGGGTGCCGGCGCCGCGGAACGACGAGTACGGCGTCTGCGTGACGGCGACGCGGGCGTTGTCGGGCTGCTGAAGGAAGTAGGTGAGCCGGAGGCAGTACTCGCGCAGCAGGATGGAGTCGGCATCCAGGGTCAGCAGGAAGTCGCTGTCCGGGATGTCGATGTCCCCGGCGCGGCGCTGGCCTGCGGCGACCGGCGTGAGGATCTGCCCCTCCGGCGTCTCCTCGACGCGGTAGGTGCCGCCCATCAGGCCGATGTACGCGTTGAGGTTCATGGCCTTGTTGGCCTCGTGCGACAGGGAGGCCCACTTCTTGCGCTCGAACACGGCGAGGTCGGCGTCGAACGTCCACGACAGACGGCGGTAGAGCTGGGCGACGCGCTTGCTGGTGAGGGATGCGCCCTCGGCGATCGCCGCGGAGACGGCCTCGCCGGTCAGGGCCAGGTCGTCGCCCAGGGCGCGGAGCACCTGGTCGGCGAAGAAGACGTCGACGTGGTCCTCGATCGTGTGGGCGTCGGCCTGGGCGTACAGCCAGTGAGCGGCCCACCGGTAGTGGTCGGCGAGCTCCAGCGCGGCCTCGTCGGTCGCGTACACGCCGGTGTCGCCGAGCTCGTACCGCATGAGCGCGTCCGAGAAGCGGAAGCGCGGCTCCGCCAGCGTCGCGCTGATGTCGTGCGCGAGGTCGCGGGTGGCCTCGAGGCGCTCCCGGACGGCCGGGTCGCTCGGATCGGGGTTGTCGTCGAGCAGCAGCACGACGCGCTTGGACGGGAACTCCTGCAGCGCGGCGGAGAGCAGCGTCATCCTCACCACCTCGGGCTCCTCCGCGTACGACGGGACGAGCACGGTGATCGACGGCTGGTTGTCGGCGAAGTGCCGGTCGAGCTCGGCCCGCGGGACGCGGACGTGCTTCTGGAAGCGCTGAAGCGCTCCCTGCCGGGCCACCAGGTACATCAGCGCCGAGAAGGTGAGGAAGGTGACGACGACCGTGTAGCCGATGGCCTCCATCGTGAAGCGGAAGTTCTGGCTGCCGCTGTCGATGAACTGGCGGATGATCGTGGTGACCACGTAGATCGCCCAGAAGAGGACGGTCAGCACGATGGCGACGCGGCTCCAGGTGATCTTCCGGTCCGACGGTTTCGGGTGGACCGTGGGGAGCGGTTCTGTGCGCTTCTCGGAGCCGAGCTGGCGCTTTCGGGCAGGGGTGTATGCGGTAGCAGAACTCATGATCGGGTATGCGTCCTTCAGAAGACGGGAGCCCGGCCCTCGGGTGGGCACGGTCGGGTGGCTCCCGGTTGTCCACACTAGTGAGGACAAGCCGGGGTACAAATACCCCCCTTAGGGTCGCCCCTCCTTTGGGGTGGCCCGTCTGTCGTCTTTCTCAGAACGGGAGGGCGTGTCGCGCTTGCGCGGCATCGTTCCCATGCATATGCATCGACCCTCGGCGGGGTGTCGCAGGGGTGTCGGAGGGTGCGGTCTAGGCTGGCCGCATGCCGTCGCAGCCGTCACCGCAGCTGTGGCGGGGGCGCAGTCCGGCGGCCGCCGCCCTTCTCCTGGCGGGCCTGGTGGCCGGCGTCCCGGTGGCCCTGCTGCTCGGGATCCTGCTGGCGGCGCTCGGCCTGGTCGGCGGCGTCCTCGTCGCGATCGGCTGGCTGCTGTCCGTCGCGGCGGCCTGGGCCTGGTACGCGGTGCAGCGCGGGCGGCGCATCCCGTATCCGTTCGGCGCTCCGCCGCCGACGACCCGCCGCGCCAGGCGGATGGCCCTCAGCGGACTGTACCTGTCGCTCGTGCCCCGCACCGTCGGTGGCATCGCGCGGGTCGCGGGGTGGCTGCTCTCGCCGCTCGCCCTGCTCGTCTCGCTCGCCGGGCTGGCGCTGCCCCGCTGGCGGGCCAAGCCCTACCTCGCGGTGTTCACGCTGCCGTCGCTGCTGCGCAAGGTGGTGAACCTCGGCCGCAGGCGCGGGCTGCTGCGGGACGGGCACGACGCCGTCCTGACCGGCTACGACGACTTCCTCGGGCGGGCCTTCCCGCTCATCCGTGACGTGCTGGACTGGTGGAACGACCCGCTCGCCGGTGACGACTATGTGCCGACGCCGGGCCTTCCCGACGTGCCGGCCGGGCTGCTCGGCCTCCCGCTCGGCCCCTCCCCCGATCCGCTCGGGCAGCCCGGCATCGCGGCGGGCGCCATGCGCCGGCGGTCCATCCGCTCGCTGCGGGATGTGCTGCTCAGCCAGCGCGAGATCGACGACCTGTGCGACCCGGACCTCGACGACCGCGCCGACGTCGCCACGGTGCGGATCGTCGAGGTGCCGCCCTCCGCATCCACCGGCCGGCGCTGGATCGTGCAGTTCGCGAGCACCAAGTCCTGGCATCCGCGCGCCGGGGCAGCGCCCAACGACCTCACCGCCGATCTGCTCATCGGAGCCGGGGACGAGCCGACGATCACCCGGGCGTCGCTGACGGCGATGCGGGAGGCGGGCATCCGCCCGGGTGAGCCGATGCTGCTCGCCGGGTTCAGCCTGGGCGGGATGGTGGCCGCCCAGGTCGCCGCGTCGGCCGTCGCCGAGGGACTCGATGTCACGCACCTGCTGGTCGCAGGCTCGCCGCTCGGACGCATCGCCGTGCCGCCGACGGTCAGCGTGCTCGCGCTGGAGCACGTGCTCGACCCGGTCCCGCGGATCGAGGGGCGCGAGAACCCGCTCCGCACGGAATCCGGCGCCCCGTTCCTGACGGTGAAGGCGCGGCCGCCGCTCTCGCTCGGGTTCCGCATCGGAGCGCTGCATCAGTCGACCGCCTACGCGGACACGGCGGCGATGATCGAGGCGGACCCGCCGGATTCCTCGGTCGCCGCCCTGCTCGCCGGGCTGGCGCCGTTCTTCGCGCCGGGTCAGCGCATCCACGACCGCGCGGCGGTGCGGGCCGGCGGGCTGCCTCCGCGTCCGTCCGTTCCGCTGTACCTGCACAGCACGGTCGACGAGGGGATCACGCGCGGGACGCTGCGGCAGACGGTCAGGCGGCTACCTGGCGTGATCGCGGTCGACGTCTACCAGTCGCGCAGCGGGTTCGCGACGACGATCCTGTGGAACGCGGACATCCTGGCAAGGGAGCTCGACCCGTGGCTGGTCGCCGCGGGACGGACCGCGGTGTATCGCGGGCTGCTGTCGCTCCTGGCGCGGCGGAGGGCGGTCGGCATCCACCTGCGGCTGCAGGCGCGGTCGACGCCCGGGATCACGTGGGAGGCGACGGTGCAGCGGCTCTCGGACGGCCGCTGGCGCGAGTCCATCGACATCACACTCGACGACCGCGCGGACCCGGACACGGTGCGCCGGCTGTTCCCGGCCGGGACCGCGCCGGTCACGGTCGTCCACGACCCCGACGCCTTCGACCCCATCCTCGACGTCGCCCGCCAGCGCTGACGTCGACCCCGCTCCCGTCCAACCGTCGAGTCCGCACAAATTGCACGCTGCGGGGCAGTTCTGTGTGCAGTTTTTGCGTACTCGACGGGGGCGGGGCTAGCGCTTGCGCTTCTCGCGGACGCGCATGTTGAGGACGATCGGAGTGCCCTCGAAGCCGTAGACCTCGCGGAGGCGACGGATGATGTACCTCCGGTAGCCCGGGTCGAGGAACCCGGTCGTGAACACCACGAATGTCGGCGGGCGGCTCGACGCCTGCGTGCCGAACAGGATGCGCGGCTGCTTCCCGCCGCGGACCGGGTGCGGATGCGCGGCGGTGAGCTCGGCGAGGAACGCGTTGAACTTGCCGGTCGGGATGCGCGTGTCCCACGAGTCGAGCGCGAGCTCCAGGGCGGGGACGAGCTTCTCGAGGTGACGCCCGGTGCGCGCGGAGATGTTGACGCGCGGCGCCCAGGAGACGTGCGCGAGGTCCTGCTCGATCTCGCGCTCCAGGTAGCGGCGCCGGTCGTCGTCCAAGAGGTCCCACTTGTTGAACGCGAGCACGAGCGCGCGGCCCGACTCGAGCACGAGGTCGATGATCCGGACGTCCTGCTCACTGATCGGCTCGCTGACGTCGAGGACGACCACGGCGACCTCCGCCTTCTCCAGCGCGGTGGAGGTGCGGAGCGACGCGTAGAAGTCGGCGCCCTGCTGCAGGTGGACGCGGCGGCGGATGCCGGCCGTGTCGACGAACCGCCAGATGCGGCCGCCGAGCTCGACCTGCTCGTCCACCGGGTCGCGGGTGGTGCCCGCGAGCTCGTTGACGACCACGCGCTCTTCTCCGGCCGCCTTGTTGAGCAGCGACGACTTGCCGACGTTCGGGCGGCCCAGGATGGCCACTCGGCGCGGGCCGCCGACCTCCTGCTTCGCGACCGCAGACACCTCGGGCAGCGCCTTCAGGAGCTCGTCCAGCAGGTCGGCGACACCGCGGCCGTGCAGTGCGGAGACGGGATGCGGCTCGCCGAGCCCCAGCGACCACAGCTCGGTCGCGTACGGCTCCTGGCGCGCGTCGTCGACCTTGTTCGCAGCGAGGAACACGGGCTTCTTGGTCTTGCGGAGCAGGCGCACGACGTGCTCGTCGGTCGAGGTGGCGCCGACCGTCGCATCCACGACGAAGAGAACGGCGTCGGCGAGGTCGATGGCGACCTCGGCCTGCGCGGCGACGGACGCGTCGATCCCGCGGGCGTCGGGCTCCCATCCACCGGTGTCCACCAGGGTGAACCGGCGTCCGTTCCACTCGGCCTGGTACGACACACGGTCGCGGGTCACGCCGGGGGTGTCCTCGACGACGGCCTCGCGGCGGCCGAGGATGCGGTTCACGAGCGCGGACTTGCCGACGTTCGGCCGCCCGACGATCGCGAGCACCGGAAGGGCCGGGAGGTAGGTGATGCCGTCGACGTCCTCGCCGGCGACCTCGAGGATGTCGAGGTCGCTCTCGTCGAGCTCGTACTCCTCGAGACCGCTGCGCAGCGCGTTGGCGCGCTGGACGGCGAGTTCCTCGTCGAGCGCGGAAAGCCGGGTGACGAGGTCGTCGTCGCCGGTCGGCTCGTTTTCGATGTCAGACATGGGCTGCTTTCTGTACGACCTGGATGACCGCGTCGACGGTCTGGTCGAAGTCGAGGTCGGTGGAGTCGACGGTGGTCACACCGTCCGCGGCGTTCATGAAGTCGACGACACGGGCGTCGGCCTCGTCGCGTCTCCGGAGTGCCTCGCCGACGTGGGCGGCGGAATGGCCGGCCAGCTCGGCGGAACGCCTGGCCATTCTAACGGCTTCGTCGGCGGTCAGCAGGATGCGCACCGGCGCATCCGGGCAGACCACCGTCGTGATGTCGCGCCCCTCGACGACGATGCCGTCGCGGTCGGTCCTCCGGATGATGTCGCGGAACAGCCCGGTGAGGAACGCCCGCACCTCCGGGACGCGGGCGATCGCGCTGACGACGGCGGTCACCTCCGGGGTCCGGATCGCCTCGGTCACGTCGGTGTCGCCCACGTACACGTGGGAGGTGGCGGGGTCGGTGCCGATCCGGTAGTCGAAGTCGGGGAGCGCGTCGATCACCGCCGCGGCATCGGTCGGGTCGACCTGCCGCTCCACGATGTACCAGCTGAGGGCACGGTACGCGGCGCCGGTGTCGAGGTAGGCCCAGCCGAGCCGCCGGGCGGCCGCCTTGCTCACGCTCGACTTGCCGCTGCCGGCCGGTCCGTCGACCGCGACCACGATCGTCTCGGTCATCCGGTGATCCTCCATCCACGTTCGGTCAGGTCTTCCACGGTGCGGTGCAGCACCTCGGGCAGCACGGCGATGTCGGCGAGGCCGAAGGCGGCGCCGGGCGAGTGCTCCAGGCGCAGGTCCTCCATGTTGACGCCGAGGTCGCCGAGCTCGTGCAGCAGGCGGGCGAGCTCGCCCGGGCGGTCCTCCACCATCACCACGAAGCGCGAATATTTCCGGTCCTGGCCGTGCTTGCCCGGGAGCCGGGACACCCCGATGTTGCCGCCGGCGATCTCCTCCGCGATGGTGCGGCGGGCTCCGGCGGCGTCGACGTCGCCGAGGGCGACCAGCACGCGGTCGAGGTCGTCGCGGTAGGCGCGCAGGATCTCGACGATGGCGGGCGCGTTCGCGCCGAGGATCTGCACCCACAGTTCCGGCTCGCTGGCGGCGATGCGGGTGACGTCGCGGACGCCCTGACCCGCGAGGGCGAGCGCCGTGTCCGGCGAGTCCGCCAGGCGCTTCGCCATGAGGGACGAGACGAGCTGCGGAGCGTGCGAGACGAGTGCGACGGCGGCGTCGTGCTCGGCCGCATCCATCTCGACGGGCGTGGCGCCGAGGTCGAGGATGAGCGCTTCGACGAGGCTGACGGCCGCCCGCGGATTCTCGGGCCGAGCGGCCACGACCCAGGGCCGCCCGATGAACAGGTCGGCGCGCGCCGACGATGGGCCGCCGCGCTCGCGCCCGGCCAGCGGGTGGCCTCCGACGTAGCGCGCCAGGTCCACCCCGGCGGCCTGCAGCTCGGAGAGTGGAGCGACCTTCACGCTCGCGACGTCGGTGACGATGGCGTCGGGATGCGCGGCCAGCTCGTCCGCGACGACGGTCCCGGTGAGGTCCGGCGGCACCGCGACCACGATGAGCGACGGCTCCGCTCCCCCGTCGTCGAGCCGGCCCGCCCCATAGTCCGCCGCCAGCCGCAGGTGCGCGGGCGACGCATCGGCGAGCAGCACGTCGACGCCCCGGGCGCGCAGCCCGAGTCCGACGGAGGCGCCGAGCAGCCCCGCGCCGACGACGCGGACGGGGCCGGAGAGGCGGGCGGAGATGTCAGTCACCCGTCCACCTTAGCCAGCGCGTGCCGCCCGTTTTCGCACTCGATCGGTCTGGGAGGAGGCTCCGGCGATATCCGTCGCGGATACCCTCCGTTTCCGGCGTGCCCCCGGCGCGCCGCAGGAGGATTCCTCCCTTCGCCGCAGCCGAGACGGATGCGCGCGAAAGGAGGAGTCCCACGGCGACACGCCAACGACGTGCAAGTAACGGAGGTCGCTGCAGCGCGCACCCGCCGAACGTCCTCCGATTCCGCGGCGGCCGTCCGCTACGAGCCGGACGGCCGGTTCTCGCGCGAGATCGTCAGCAACCGGCCGAGCTCCGCCGCGGTCAGGTCGCGCAGCTGTCCGGACTTCAGCGTCCCGAGGTGCAGCGGGCCGAACTGGCGGCGCACCAGTTCGATGACGGGATGCCCGACCTCGGCGAGCATCCGCCGCACGATGCGGTTGCGGCCGGAGTGCAGGGTGATCTCCACCAGCGAGTCGTCGCCGCGGGGGTTCGACTGGAGCAGCTTGGCCTTGTCCGCGGCGATCGGCCCGTCCTCCAGCTCGACCCCCTTCGTCAGCCGGCCGATGGTCTGGGGCGTGACGACGCCGCGCACGCGCGCGATGTACGTCTTGGTGACACCGAACGACGGATGTGCGAGCACGTGCGCCAGCTCGCCGTCGTTGGTGAGGATGAGCAGGCCGGAGGTCTCCGCATCCAGCCGCCCGACGTTGAACAGCCGCTCCGGATAGTCCGCGGTGAAACGCGACAGGTCGGGCCTGCCCTGCTCGTCGCGCATCGAGCTGACGACGCCGACCGGCTTGTTGAGCATCACGTAGCGGCGGGAGGTGTCCAGCTGGACCGCCGTGCCGTCGACCGCCACCTGGTCCACCAGCGGGTCGACGCGCGTCCCGAGCTCGCGGACGACCGTCCCGTTGACCGTCACGCGGCCCGCCACGATCATGTCCTCCGATACCCGGCGCGACGCGACGCCGGCGGCCGCCATCACTTTCTGCAGGCGCTCGCCCTGCGCGGAATCAGCGGACATCGCCCTCGAACCCGTCCGCACCGTCGGCGAGCAGCGGCGAGATCTTCGGCAGCTCGTCGATGGAGTTGATGCCCAGCTGGCTGAGCAGCAGGTCGGTGGTGCCGTAGTTGATGGCGCCGGTCTCGCTGTCGGTGAACAGCTCGGTGATGAGGCCGCGGCCGAGCAGCGTGCGCACCACCGAGTCCACGTTCACGGCCCGGATGGAGGCGATGGCGCCGCGGCTGATCGGCTGCTTGTACGCGATCACCGCCAGGGTCTCGAGCGCCGCCTGGGAGAGCTTGGTCGGGTTCTGCTGCAGCACGTAGTCGGCGACGACGTGGTCGAACTCCTCGCGGACGTAGATGCGCCATCCCCCGCCCACCTCGCGCAGCTCGAAGCCGCGGCGGACGCCGCCGCCCTCTCCGTCGAAGTCGGCCACGATGGCGGCCAGGGCAGCGCGGACGCGCTTCACCGGTGCTCCGACGGCCGTCGCGAGCGTGACGACGCTCATCGGCTCGTCGGCCACCATCAGGATCGCCTCGAGCGCCCGCTCGATCTGCGCGTCCTCGACCGGCGCGGGGACCTCCGTCGTGTCGGTCACCTCGGTGGCCTCTCCGACCTCCGTGGCCTCGGCCGTGTTCTCAACCGTCATAGTCGGCTCCCAGATTCGACAGGTTCTCTTCCGACCAGTGCTCGGCCGTCCATCTCAGTGTCAGCTCGCCCAGCGGCTCCAGCTGCTCGAAGGCGATCGCCGCCCGCCGGTACAGCTCCAGCACCGCCAGGAACCGCGCGACGACGACCCCCTTCTGTTCGGCGCCGGCCACCAGCTGCCGGAAGCTCATCGGCTCGCCGCGGCGCAGCATCCCGACGACGACGGCGGCCTGCTCGCGGATGCTGACGAGCGGAGCGTGCAGGTGGTCGAGCCCGACGACGGGGACCTCGCGCGGCGTCATCGCGAGGGTGGCGAGAGCAGCGAAGTCGTCGAGGCTCAGCGTCCACACCAGTTCCGGAGTGCGCTGGCGGAACTTGTCCTCCAGGCGCACCAGCCGGGCATGACGGGCGCCCTCGGCCTCGAGCTGCTGGGCGAACCAGGCGGACGCCTCTTTGAAGGCGCGGTACTGCAGCAGCCGGGCGAACAGGAGATCCCTCGCCTCGAGCAGGGCGACGTCCTCCGCATCCACCAGCTCCCCCTGCGGCAGCAGCCCGGCCACCTTCAGGTCGAGCAGGGTCGCGGCGACGAGGAGGAACTCGCTGGCCTCGTCGAGGCTCTCGTCGGTGTCGAGCTGGCGGAGGTACGCGATGAACTCGTCGGTCACCCGGCTGAGCGAGATCTCGGTGATGTCGAGCTCGTGCTTGGTGATGAGCGAGAGCAGCAGGTCGAACGGGCCCTCGAAGTCGCCGAGGGAGACGCGGAATCCTGCGGACTCGGCCTGCGCCTCGTTCTCGGGCTCGGTGATCTCAGGCGACGGCGCCACGGAACACCAGTTCCCGCGCCAGCTGGCGGTACGCCTCCGCCGCCTGGTGCTCGGGCGCGAACTGCGTGATCGGGGTGGCCGCGACCGAGGCGTCCGGGAACTTCACGGTGCGCGAGATGACCGTCTCGAGGACGCGGTCGCCGAACGCGTCGACGACGCGCTCCAGCACCTCGCGCGAGTGCAGCGTGCGAGAGTCGTACATGGTGGCGAGGATGCCGTCCAGCTCGATCGCGGGGTTCAGCCGCTCGCGCACCTTGTCGATGGTCTCGATGAGCAGCGCGACGCCGCGCAGGGCGAAGTACTCGCATTCGAGCGGGATGAGGACGCCGTGGCTGGCGGTGAGGGCGTTGACGGTGAGGATGCCGAGCGACGGCTGGCAGTCGACCAGGATCACGTCGTAGTCGTTCGCGACCTTGCGCAGCACGCCGGCGAGGATCTGCTCACGGGCGACCTCGTTGACGAGGTGCACCTCGGCCGCGGACAGGTCGATGTTGGCCGGGATGATGTCGAGCCCGGGCGTCGACGTGGTCTGGATCGCGCCGTGCACGTCCGCGTTGCGGTTCAGCAGCAGGTCGTAGATGGTCGTCGCGTCGTGGGTGTGCGCTCCGAGACCCGCGGACAGCGCGCCCTGCGGGTCGAAGTCGACCGCGAGGACGCGGCGGCCGTACTCGGCGAGCGATGCGCCCAGGTTGATGCTGGTCGTCGTCTTGCCGACCCCGCCCTTCTGATTGCACAGGGCGATGATCTTCGCGGGGCCGTGCTGCTTGAGCGGAGCGGGCACCGGGAACGCACGGAGCGGCCGACCGGTGGGTCCGGGCTTCGGGGCGATGGATGCGGCATCCATGCCCGGCAGCTCGGTCTCGACCTCGTCGTTGCGCGTCACCTGGGTGTTCCTCGTCCCTCTCGTTGCCGGTCTTTCAAGGGGACAGTCTATCCGCGCCGTGCCCCGCTTGCGGGGCGCGCGCCCGGCGGTTCGGTACGCTGGCGGCGTGCAGCCGATGCCGTCCGCTCTCGAGACTCCGCGCCTGCGTCTGCGCCCGCGCGACGGGCGCGACGCCGAGTGGAACCTGGCGCTGCTCGCCGAGCATCCCCTCGGCCGGGCGGCGGGGTCGCTGGAGGACGAGCGGGAGCGGCTGGACGCACAGCGCGCGATGTTCGACGAACTCGGGTTCGGGCTGTATGCGATCGAGCTCGCTTCGACGGGTGAAGCGGTCGGGTACTGCGGGCTCGTGGTCGGACGGGCCAGCGCATCCCAGCCGGAGATCGCCTACGAGCTGCTGCGCGGCCATGTCGGGCACGGCTACGCGACCGAGGCCGCGGCTGCCGTCGCGGACGCGGCGTTCGACGCGGCGTTCCCGGCCCTGTGGGCGACGGTGGCGACGTGGAACGCGCCCTCGTTCGGTGTGCTCGCGAAGCTCGGCTTCGGCGGGACGCGCCGCGCCGGTCTCGACGGCGGCAACGTCTACGTCTGGCTGCACCGCCGCGCCCCCCGCCGCCGCCACCGCGTTTCGCCCGCCTGACGTTCGGCCGCGCGCCGCCATTCGTCACGAATCGCGACCATTCGTCACGAATCGCGACCATTCGTCACGAATCGCATCCATTCGTGACGAATCGGGCCTTTCCTGAATCAGGGGGGGCCGGCGATTCGTGACGAATCGCGGCGATTCGGCACGAATGGATGCGGTTCGGCGCGAATCGCGGGCCCGCGTGCGCACAGTCGCGGGTCAGCGGGCGCGCGGGTGGGAGGCGGTGTAGACGTCGCGCAGGGTGTCCGCGGTGACCAGCGTGTAGATCTGCGTCGTCGCGACGGACGAGTGGCCCAGCAGCTCCTGCACGACACGCACATCCGCTCCCCCGGCGAGCAGGTGGGTGGCGAACGAGTGCCGCAGGGTGTGCGGCGAGATCTCCTGGTCGAGCTTCGCGCGCTCGGCGGCCGCCCGGATGATGAGCCAGACGTTCTGGCGCGACAGCCGCGCGCCGCGCATGCCGAGGAAGAGCGCCGGCGTCGCCCGTCCCTTCGACGAGAGCACCGGCCGGGCGCGCACCAGGTACGAGGAGAGGGCGGCTTGCGCGTAGCCGCCCAGCGGCACGATGCGCTGCTTGCTGCCCTTGCCGGTCAGGCGCACGACGTCGGTGTCGATGACGTCGTCGACGTTGAGTCCGACGGCCTCGCTGACCCGGGCGCCCGTCGCGTACATCAGCTCGAGGAGCGCTTTGTCTCGCAGCGCGGCGACGTCGTCGCCGTCCGTGGCGGCGAGCAGCGCCGCCACCTGGTCGACGGTGATCGCCTTCGGGAGCCGGCTCGGGAGCTTGGGCGGCCGCAGGTCGCGCGCGGCGTCGGCCGGCACGCGCCCCTCCTCGAGCAGGAACCGGTGGAATCCGCGGACCGTGGACAGCATCCGGGCGAGGGATGACGCCGTCAGCGGCGACTCCTCCCGCGTGCCGAGGTGCACGGCGAAGGCCGACAGGGTGGCCGGGGTGACGACCGCGACATCCCCGATCCCCTGCTCCTCCAGCCAGGACGCGTACACGGCCAGGTCGCGCCGGTAGGCGGCGACCGTGTTCGCCGAGAGGCCGCGCTCGATGGCGACATGCCTCAGGAAGGCGTCGACATCGGCCGCGACGGTCATCTCGACAGCTTGGGGTGGCTCGGCCAGGGTTCGTCCGCCGAGCCGAGCGTCGTCCATCCGCCGTCGCGCGCCGTGCGGGCGGTGAGCAGCGCGATGATCAGCGGGGCGTTGTGCACCCGGCGCTGCAGCACCGCATCGACGGCCTCGTCGAGGGGCACCCAGCGCACCTCGATGTCGGCCTCCTCGGCCTCGCGTGCGAACGCGGTCCCGGTCGAGTGGATGCCGCGCGCCAGGTAGATGCGGATGGCCTCGTCGTTGCCGCCGGGGCTCGTGAACACGTCGGCGAGCACGTTCCACTCGTCCGCCCGGAGGTCCGCCTCCTCGCCCAGCTCGCGCTGCGCGGCCGACAGCGGGCTCTCCCCCGTCATGTCCAGCAGCCCGGCCGGGATCTCCCAGTCGCGATGGCGCACCGGGTGCCGGTACTGCCGGATCAGCAGCACGCGGCCGTCGTCGTCCAGAGCGAGGACGGCGACGGCTCCGGTGTGGTCCACGTACTCCCGGGTGATCTCGTCGCCGTTGTACAGGAAGACGTCGCGGCGGACGTTCCAGATCGCGCCGTCGAACACCGTCTCCGACGACACGATCTCCGGACGGAACGGCTGGTCGTTCAGGTCGGCGGCCGTGATCTCCGCGGTCCCGGTGTCCTCCGCCATCAGGCTTCGGCGACCATCTCGGCGTCCGCCTCAGCGACCTCGAACAGGAGGCTGGCCTTCTGGCGGTCGAGGGCGGCTCCGACGAGCCCGGCGAAGAGCGGGTGCGCGCGGTTCGGGCGCGAGCGGAGCTCGGGGTGCGCCTGCGTGCCGACATAGAACGGGTGAACGTCGCGCGGCAGCTCGACGTACTCCACCAGGTGGCCGTCCGGCGAGGTTCCGGAGAACCAGAGGCCGGCGTCGGCGATCTGCTCGCGGTAGTTGTTGTTCACCTCGTAGCGGTGCCGGTGACGCTCCGACGCCTCGTTCGAGCCGTACAGCTCGGAGACCAGGGAGCCATCGGCGAGCGTCGCCGGGTAGAGGCCGAGGCGCATCGTGCCACCGAGGTCGCCCCCGGCGATGATGTCGACCTGCTCCGCCATCGTCGCGATCACCGGGAACTCGGTGTCCGGGTCGAACTCGGACGAGGACGCGCCGCCGAGGCCGGCCTCGTGCCGCGCGTACTCGATGACCATGCACTGCAGGCCGAGGCAGAGGCCGAGCGCGGGGATGCCGTTCTCGCGGGCGAAGCGGAGCGCGCCGACCTTGCCCTCGATGCCGCGCACGCCGAAGCCGCCGGGCACGCAGATCGCATCCACATCCGACAGCTGCGCTGCTGCGCCCTCCGGCGTCTGGCACTCGTCGGAGGCGATCCACTTCAGCTTCACCTTGGTGCGGTGGGCGAAGCCGCCGGCGCGGAGGGCCTCGGTGACGGAGAGGTAGGCGTCCGGCAGATCGATGTACTTGCCGACCAGGCCGATGGTGACCTCGTGCTTCGGGTCGTGCACCGACTCCAGCAGGCGCGCCCAGCCGTCCCAGTCGACGTCGCCGGCCTTGTCGAGGCCGAGCTGGTCGATGATGTACGCGTCGAGCCCCTGCTCGTGGAGCATGGTCGGGATGTCGTAGATGCTCGGGACGTCGACGGCGTTCACGACGGCCTGCTCGTCCACGTCGCACATCAGCGCGATCTTGCGCTTGTTGCCGTCGGAGACCGGGCGGTCGCTGCGGAGCACGAGCGCGTCCGGCTGGATGCCGATGGAGCGGAGCGCGGCGACCGAGTGCTGCGTCGGCTTGGTCTTCTGCTCGCCGGACGCGTTCATGAACGGGACCAGCGAGACGTGCACGAAGAAGCAGTTCTTGCGCCCGAGCTCGTGGCGCACCTGGCGGGCCGACTCGATGAACGGCTGCGACTCGATGTCGCCGACGGTGCCGCCGATCTCGGTGATGATGACGTCGGGGGCGGGCTCGCCGTCCGGTCCGGGCTGCGCCTGCAGCCGCATCCGGCGCTTGATCTCGTCGGTGATGTGCGGGATGACCTGGACGGTGTCGCCGAGGTACTCGCCTCGCCGCTCCTTCGCGATGACGTTGGAGTAGATCTGCCCGGTGGTGACGTTGGCCGACTGGCCGAGGTTGATGTCGAGGAAGCGCTCGTAGTGCCCGATGTCGAGGTCGGTCTCTGCGCCGTCGTCGGTCACGAACACCTCGCCGTGCTGGAACGGGTTCATCGTGCCAGGGTCGACGTTGAGGTAGGGGTCGAGCTTCTGCATGACGACGCGCAGTCCGCGGGCCGTCAGGAGGTTGCCGAGAGAGGCGGCCGTGAGGCCCTTGCCCAACGAAGAAACGACACCACCTGTCACGAAGATGTGCTTGGTAGTGCCGTTCTGAGTGCCCGCGTCTGAATAATCCACCACGGGCTTATAGCCTATCACCCGCTGGGGGCCCGGCTGACCTCAGCGGCGCGCGGCCGACGCCATGTCGACCAGCTCGCGGGCGTGGGCGAGACCGCTCTCGGAGTCCGGGAGGCCGGAGAGCAGGCGCGCCATCTCTGCGATGCGCTCGTCGCCGTCGAGACGGCGGACGGAGGACGCGGTCACGGCGCCATCGCTGCCTTTGACCACGGTGAGGTGGTTGCCGGCGAACGCGGCGACCTGGGCCAGGTGCGTGACGACGATGACCTGCGCTGTCTCGGCCAGCCGCGCCAGCCGGCGCCCGATCTCGATGGCCGAAGCACCCCCGACGCCGGCGTCGACCTCGTCGAAGATGAAGGTGGGAACGGGGTCGCTGCCCGCGATGACGACCTCGATGGCCAGCATCACGCGCGACAGCTCGCCGCCGGACGCGCCCTTTCCGAGCGGGCGGGGCTCGGCGCCGGGATGCGGCTGAAGCAGGATGGCGACCTGGTCGCGGCCGCTCGCGGTGTAGGTCTGCGGGTCGGCGTCGTCGCGCTGCGTCACCTCGACGACGATGCGGGCGTCCGGCATCGCCAGCGCGGAGAGCTCGTCGGTGACCGCCGCCGACAGGCGGGCGGCGGCCTCGGTCCGCTCGGCGCTCAGTGCAGCGGCGAGTTCGGCCACCAGGGCCTCGTCCGCCTCGACCTCCTGCGTCAGCTCGCCGATGCGGTCGGCGTCGCCGTCGAGCTCCAGCAGGCGGAGGCTGCCCGTCTCGAGCGTGCGGATGACGTCGTCGAGCGTCGGACCGTACTTGCGGATGAGGATCGCCAGCTCCGAGCGGCGCTCCTGCACCACCTCCAGCTCGTGGGCGCCGTCGGCGTCGAGCGTCGCGAGATAGGTCGACAGCTGGGCGGCGATGTCGGAGATCAGGTACGTGGCCTCTGCGACCGACTCGGACAGGGGCTGGAGCGCGCTGTCGTGCGGCGCGACCCGCTCGAGCTGACGGCGGGCGTTGTCCAGCAGGCCCAGGGCGTCCGTGCCCTCCGACTCCTCGGCGCTCAGGAGTTCTCGCGCTGCGGCCGCGGCGAGCCGGAGGTCTTCGAGGTTGGTGAGCCGCTCTGCGCGCTCGGCCAGTTCGTCGTCCTCGCCCGGCTGCGGCGCGACCGACTCGATCTCGGCCATCGCGACCCGCAGATCCTCCGCTTCGCGCGCGCGGCGGTCCTGATCGGCGATCAGCTCGTCGAGCTCGGCGCGGTTGTCGCGCCACCGGTGGAAGACCTGCTCGTACGTGCCGAGCTGCTCGGCGAATTGCGGGCCGGCGAAGCGGTCGAGGGCGGCGCGCTGCGCGATCGCCGATCGCAGCCGGATCTGGTCGGACTGGCCGTGGACGACGACGAGCTGCTCGCCGAGCTCGGTCAGCACCGAGACGGGCGCACTCCGCCCGCCGACCACGGCGCGCGAACGACCCTCGGCGGACACGGAGCGGCTCAGCACCAGCTCCGCCTCCTCCGCATCGATCGGGTCGACGTCGCCGCCGGCGTCGCGCACGCGCGAGACGACGTCGCCGGCCGATGGCACGCGCCAGCGGCCCTCGACCCACGCCTGCGAACTGCCGAGGCGGACCGCCCCGGTGTCTGCGCGCTCGCCGAGCAGCAGGCCGAGCGCCGACACCACCATGGTCTTGCCCGCGCCGGTCTCCCCGGTGATCGCCGTGAAGCCGGCACCGAGCGGGAGGGAGGCGTCCGCGATGACGCCCAGGTCTTTGATCGAGATCTCCTCGATGCCGCCGCGCGCGTCAGTCACGACCGACCGGCCCCCTCCAACCCGTCACGGGGAGGTCGAACTTGTGCACGAGGCGGTCGGTGAACGGCCCCGGGTGGAGGCGCGCCAGCCGCACCGGGATGGGCGAGCGCCGGACGACGACGCGCGCGCCCGGCGGGAGGTCGAAGGGACGACGGCCGTCGCACCACAGGATGCCGGCGCCGCCCGCGCGATCGAGCAGCTCGACCGCGAGGGAGGAGTCCGCATCCACCACGAGAGGCCGGGAGAACAGGGCGTGCGCGCTCAGCGGCACGAGGAGCAGAGCGGCGACCCCGGGCCAGACGACCGGCCCGCCCGCCGAGAACGAGTACGCCGTCGAACCGGTGGGCGTCGACATCACGACCCCGTCGCAGCCGAAGCTCGACATCGGACGGCCGTCGACCTCGATCACGACCTCGAGCATCCGCTCGCGACTGGCCTTCTCGACCGTGGCCTCGTTGAGGGCCCAGCTCTCGTAGACGACCTCGCGGCCGACCTTGACGCGCGCCGACAGCGTCATGCGCTCCTCGACCTCGTAGTCCTTCTCGAGCCCGCGGGCGACCGCGGTCTCGAGGTCGTCGCGCTCGCTCTCGGCGAGGAAGCCGACGTGCCCCAGGTTCACGCCGAGCAGCGGGGCCGAGCACCCGCGCACCAGCTCGGCAGCACGGAGGATCGTGCCGTCGCCTCCGAGGACGATGACGAGCTCGAGGTCGCTCGGCGCGACATCGTCGCCGAGCACGGCGACCGCATCGAGCGACGGATCGGCCTCCAGCAGATCTCGTCGCTCATCGGCGCTCAGCACCGGGACGACGCCCGCGTCGAGCAGCTGCCGGGACACCCGGACACCCGCCTCGAGGGAGTCCTGACGACCGGTGTGCGCGACGACGAGGATGTACCGCGTCGCTGCACCCATCAGTGTCACGTTCCCTCCTGTCGAAAGCCGTCCTCCCATTCTGTCTGTTTTCACGCGGAGGGCGAGGCCACGCGGCCAGGTTTGTGGAGAACGTTCACCTAGCGCGAAAGCCGGACGACCTCGTCGCGGAGGCCGGAGGGGTCCGGAGCACCCACGCGGAACCAGACCAGGAACTCGCGGTTGCCGTGTCCTCCGGCGATCGGCGACGGGATGAGGCCCGCCGTCCCGAGGCCGAGGTCGTGCGCAGCCCACAGCACATCGGACACCGCGTCGGCCCGCAAGCCGGCATCCCGGACGACGCCCTCGCGGACACCCTGACGCCCGACCTCGAACTGCGGCTTGATGAGCAGCACGAAGTCCGCACCGCGGACGGCGGTGGCCACGAGCGCGGGAAGGACCTGCGTGAGCGAGATGAAGGACAGGTCGGCGACGACCAGCTCGGGGCGCGCATCGTCCCCGGTCAGGCCGGCGAGCACCTCGGGGGTGAGCGACCGGACGTTGACCCCCTCGTACGACTCCAGCCGTTCCTCCCGCGCCAGGGCGGGCGAGAGCTGGCCGTGTCCGACATCGACGGCGATCACGCGGGCGGCCCCGCGCTCCAGGAGCACCTGACTGAAACCGCCGGTGGACGCACCGGCGTCGAGCACGACCCGACCGGACGGGTCCACCCCGAACCCGTCCAGGGCGGCGATCAGCTTGTGCGCGCCGCGGCTGACGTACTGGTCGGCGCCGGCGACCACGAGCTCCTGCCCGTCGCCGACCTTCGCGGCCGCACGGACCACCGGCTGCCCGTCGACCGTGACCAGCCCCTCCGCGATCAGCGCGGCCGCGTGCGATCGCGAGCGGGCGAGGCCGCGTTCGGCCAGAGCGACGTCGAGTCTGCGGTCAGCCCCGGCCATGGTCGTCGTCGCCCTCCAGGGTGCGTCGGAGCTGCTCGTGGAGCTGTGCGTAGGCGTCGGCCCGCACGGCCAGCGGCTGCTCCTCGATCACATCCAGCCGGTCGACGAGGCCGTCCTGGTCGGCCGATCCCTGCGGTTCATCGGACATGGCTCAACCGTACGTCAGAGGCTCACGCGACGAAGACACCGGCGAGCGTCTTCTTCCCGCGTCGCAGCACGACCATGTCGCCGGGCAGCACCGAGGAGCCAATCGGCTGCTCCGCATCCTCGACCTTCCCGTTGTTGACGTAGACGCCGCCCTGGGCGACCGCACGCCGGGCTTCGCCGAGGCTCGACGTCAAGCCGGTGTCGACGAGCGCCTGCGCGACCGTCGTCGACGGCTCGGTGGTGGTCGTGTTGGGGAGCTCGCGCAGCGCAGCCTCCAGCGTCGCCGGGTCGAGGTCGGCGAGGTCGCCCTGGCCGAAGAGGGCCTGGGAGGCCGCGATCGCCGCCTCGGTCGCCGCGACGCCGTGGACGAGCGCCGTCACCTCGAAGGCCAGCCGGCGCTGCGCCTCGCGCTTGAACGGCTCGTCGGCGACCTTCTGAGCCAGCTCCTCGATCTCGGCCCGCGTGAGGAAGGTGAAGATCTTCAGCCGGTCGATCACGTCGTCGTCGTCGGTGTTCAGCCAGAACTGGTACATGGCGTACGGCGTCGTCAGCGCCGGGTCAAGCCAGACCGCGTTGCCCTCGCTCTTGCCGAACTTCGTGCCGTCGCTGTTGGTGATCAGCGGCGTCCCGATGGCGTGGACGTGGGCGCCCTCGACCTTGCGGATGAGCTCGGTCCCGCTGGTCAGGTTGCCCCACTGGTCGCTGCCGCCGGTCTGGAGGATGCAGCCGTACTGGCGGTAGAGCTCGAGGAAGTCCATCCCCTGCAGGATCTGGTAGCTGAACTCGGTGTACGAGATGCCCTCGTCGGAGTTGAGGCGCGCGGCCACCGCATCCTTCTTGAGCATGGTGCCGACCCGGAAGTGCTTTCCGATCTCGCGCAGGAAGTCGATCGCCGACATCGGCGCGGTCCAGTCGAGGTTGTTCACGAGCCGGACGGCGTTCTCGCCGTCGTCCGAGAGGAAGCGGGTGACCTGCGCCTGCAGGTAGCCGACCCACTCGGCGACGGTCTCCTTGGTGTTGAGCGTGCGCTCGGCGGTCGGGCGGGGGTCGCCGATCAGCCCGGTGGAGCCGCCGACCAGTCCGAGCGGCCGGTGGCCGGCGAGCTGGAGGCGGCGCATGGTGAGCAGCTGCACCAGGTTGCCGAGGTGAAGGCTCGGAGCGGTCGGGTCGAAGCCGCAGTAGTAGGTGATCGGGTCGCCGGCCAGGAGCTCCTTGAGGGCGGCCTCATCCGTCGACACGTGGATGAGTCCGCGCCACTTCAGCTCGTCCCAGACGTCGTCGAAGGACGCGTCGTTGGTCTGCGCGGCGAGGCCGTGCGCACGGAGGTCGCGTGCGCTGGTGCTCGGGTCGCGGGAGAGGGCGGTTTCTGACACCCGTTCAGGCTATCAGCGGGTCTCCGGCCCGGTGGGGCGCGGGGCCGGAGCGGAACCGGAGCAGGATCAGGGCCACAGGCCTGATCACCTAGACATCAGGCTCAGAGACCTGATACGGTTGGCATCAGGCCCACAGCCCTGATGGAGGAGCTCGCATGTTCGTGATCACCGCCGACCAGGTCGACAGCCGGCGCCGCGCCGACATCGTCGCCCCGGCACTCGAGGCGATCCGCGACCGCTACGGCGAGCGCCTCGCCCTGCCGCCCGACCGCAACGCCGGGGACGAACTGCAGGCGCTGACGGCCGATCCCGCCACCGCCCTCGACCTCGTCCTCCACCTCACCCGCGAGGGCGCGTGGAGCGTGGGGCTCGGCCTCGGCGACGTTCGCCTGCCGCTCCCGGAGAGCACCCGAGAGGCCACCGGCGACGCCTTCATCGCGGCGCGCACCGCCGTCACGCGTGCCAAGCGCTCCCCGGCGCGGTTCGCCGTCGAGGCCGTCGCCGCCGAGGAGCCGGCGGCGGACGCGGAGGCGCTGCTCGTCCTGCTGCTGACCATCCGCGAGGGCCGGACGGCCGCCGGCTGGGAGCTCTACGACCTCGTCTCGTCCGGCCTGACCCAGGCCGAGGCCGGCGCGCGCCTCGGCATCACCCCGCAGTCGGCCAGCGATCGCGCGCGGGCCGGGGCGATCCGCGCCGAGCTGGCGGCGATCCCCGCGCTGACTAGGCTGTTGGCACGTGCCGACGCGGCCCAGGCCGATCGGCGGACACCCGAGGAGGACGCATGACGACGTGGCCGCCGGTTCCCGTGCTGCTGAACCAGGTGGCGCCGCACGCGCTCTGGGTGCTCGCGCTCCTCCTGCTGCTCGCCGCCCTCGGCTGCATCGTCGCCACCCTGCGGACGCCGCGCCGCCCCCTGGTCTATTGCGCGACCGGATTGCTGGCCGCTTCTCTCGTGGTCGTCCTCATCCCGGCGCAGCACGCCCCCTTCGCGCTGCGCCTGCTGATCGGCGCCGCCGCCCTCGCCCTCGCCGTCCTCGGCGGCTGGCCGGTCTCCCAGCTCGTTCTGGCCCTGGCGACGCGGAGCACGACCGAGCCGAGCGCGCACGGCGGCATCCTGGTCCGGGCGATGACGCCCGAAGGCGAGACCACCCGCGAGGTGCTCCGCGGCGGGACCACCATCGGCCTGCTGGAGCGGCTGGCCGCCGCCGGCACGATCATGGCCGGCTTCCCGGAGGGGCTGGCCGTCCTGGTCGCCATCAAGGGCGTCGGCCGGTTCACGGAGCTCGAGGAGGCCGAGGCGCGTGAGCGGTTCATCATCGGCACCCTGACGAGCATCATCTGGGCGTGCGCCTGCGCGGCCGTCTTCCGGATCGTCGCGGGCTGACGCCGGCCCGGACGCCATCCGCTCAGTCGTCCGACCGGGGATGCCGCTTGTACGGCGACACGGTCGGATCGCCGGTCAGCCAGTAGCGCCAGGGATAGGCCGCCCCGCCGCCCGCGCCCGACACCCCGGTCCGCGGCCCGGTGGAGTACTCCGCCTGCTCCGTCGGCAGCAGCAGCTCGAACGGCGGGAGGAAGAGATCCGCGCCGTCGTCGGCGAGGCTCATGCCCGCGGCGACGACCAGCCTCGCCGGCCCGCGCGCGAGGTCGCGATGCGGGATGGTGCGGCCGCTCGTCCCGATGCGCCGCAGTTCGGCGAGATCCTCCCCCTCGACGACCTCGGCCGCTCGCAGCAGCACAGCGGACGCCTCCCCCTCCGGTGAACAGACGATGTTCGCGCACACGTGCATCCCGTAGGTGAAGTACGCGTAGAGATGACCGGGCGGCCCGTACATGACCGCGTTCCGCCGGGTGCGGCCGCGGAAGGCGTGCGACCCGGGGTCGAGGCCGTCGCCGATGTACGCCTCGACCTCCGTGATCCGCAGCCCCACCGTGCCCTCGGGCGTCTCGTGCCGGAGCACGGCGCCGAGGAGCCGGGGCGCGACCTCGAGCGACGACGCCAGGAAGACGTCGCGCCCCGGGCGGTACAGCGTCACGTCAGAAGATCCGGCCGCCCGCGGCGACGGCGACGACCAGGCCGATCACGATGACCGCGACGGCCAGCACCACGACGGCCGGGATGATCCACGGCCGCTTCCGCTCCGGTTCGAAACGCGCCATCAGACCAGGTCCCTTCTGGATGCGCGGAGGGCCAGCGCGGCCTTCCTCACGTGATCGGTGAGCGCCGCGAGCTGCTCGGCGACCCGGTCAGGGGCCGTCCCGCCGACGCCGTCGCGGCTGGCGACGGACCCCTCCACCGAGAGCACCGTGCGCACCTCGGGAGTGAGCAGCGGCGAGATCGCCGCCAGCTGCTCGTCGTCGACCTCGTGCAGCTCCAGTCCGTTCTCCTCGGCGAAGCGCACCAGGCTGCCGCTCAGCTCGTGCGCGGTCCGGAACGGGACGTGCTGCTTCACGAGCCACTCCGCGACGTCGGTCGCGAGCGAGAAGCCCTGGGGAGCGAGCTCCGCCATCCGGTCGGTGTGGAAGCGCAGGGTCGCGACCATGCCGGTGAACGCGGGCAGCACCGTCTCGAGCGTCCGCACCGAGTCGAACACCGGCTCCTTGTCCTCCTGCAGGTCGCGGTTGTACGCGAGCGGCAGGCCCTTCAGCGTGGTCAGCAGGCCCGTGGCGTTGCCGATGAGCCGGCCGGCCTTGCCGCGCGCGAGCTCCGCGATGTCCGGGTTCTTCTTCTGGGGCATGATCGACGAGCCCGTCGAGTAGGCGTCGTCGAGGGTGACGAACCCGAACTCCCGGGTGTTCCAGAGGATGATCTCCTCGGCGAACCGCGAGAGGTCGACGCCGATCTGGGCGGCGACGAACGCGAACTCGGCCACCACATCCCGGGCGGCGGTGCCGTCGATCGAGTTCTCGGAGCTGCGGGCGAACCCGAGCTCCCGGGCGACGAGAAGCGGGTCGAGCCCGAGCGTCGAGCCGGCGAGCGCCCCCGATCCGTACGGCGAGACGTCCGCCCGGCGGTCCCAGTCGGCCAGGCGGTCCAGGTCGCGCACCAGGGGCCAGCAGTGCGCGAGCAGGTGGTGGGCGAGCAGGACGGGCTGGGCGTGCTGGAGGTGCGTGCGCCCCGGGAGCACGGCGGCGGGATGCGCGTCCGCCTGGGAGGCGATCGCGTCGATCAGGGCGATGAGCTGCTCGGCGATGACACCCGCGTGGTCACGGAGGTACATCCGCACCAGCGTGGCGATCTGGTCGTTGCGGCTGCGGCCGGCACGCAGCTTTCCGCCGATCTCCGCCCCCGCCCGCTCGATCAGGCCGCGCTCGAGGGCGCCGTGAACGTCCTCGTCGGTCTCGGCCGCCACGAACGCGCCGGAGGCGACATCCCGGTCGAGCTTGTCGAGGGCGGCCAGCATGCCGTCGAGCTCCTCCGGCGTGAGGTATCCCGCCGCGGCGAGCGCGCGGGCGTGCGCGCGGGATCCGGCGATGTCGTACGCCGCGAGCTCCCAGTCGAAGTGCGTCGACTTGCTCAGCGCGGCGAGTTCTGGCGACGGCCCGCCGGCGAAGCGCGCGCCCCAGAGCGAGCCCTCCCCGGTCCGGCCGACTCCGCCGGTCTGCTCCGTGTCGCTCATGCCGCGGCCTCCTCGTTCTTGGCGAGCAGCCAGGCGAGCAGCGCCTTCTGCGCGTGCAGGCGGTTCTCGGCCTCGTCCCAGATCACGGACTGCGGACCGTCGAGCACGTCGGCGGTCACCTCGTAGCCGCGGTAGGCGGGCAGGCAGTGCAGGAACACGGCGTCCGGGGCGGCGAGCCCCATGAGGCGCGCGTCGACCGTGTAGTCGCCGAACACGGCGACGCGCTCGGCCTTCTCGTCCTCCTTTCCCATCGACACCCAGGTGTCGGTGACCATGACATCCGCGCCGGCCGCCGCTTCGGCCGGGTCGGTCAGCATCGTGACCGAGCCGCCGGTGCGCTCGGCGATCGCACGCGCGTCGGCGACGATGGCCGCGGCGGGCGCGTAGCCGGCCGGAGCCGCGATGCGGACGTGCATGCCCGCCGTCGCCCCGCCCAGCAGGTACGAGTGCGCCATGTTGTTCGCGCCGTCGCCGAAGTAGCTCATGACGAGGCCTTCCGTGCGGCCCTTGTGCTCGCGCACGGTCAGCAGGTCGGCGAGGATCTGGCACGGGTGGAAGTCGTCCGACAGCGCGTTGACCACGGGAACCCGCGTCCCTTCGGCCATCTCCTCCAGCCCCGCCTGCGCGTAGGTGCGCCAGACGATCGCCGCGACCATGCGCTCCAGCACCCGGGCGGTGTCGGCGAGCGACTCCTTGCCGCCGAGCTGGCTCTCTCCGCTCTGGATGATCAGCGGGCTGCCGCCGAGGTCTGCGATGCCGACGGAGAACGAGACGCGGGTGCGCGTGGAGGTCTTGTCGAAGATCACGGCGACGGTCTGCGGGCCGGCGAGCGGCTTCGCCGAGAACCGGTCGCGCTTCAGCTCGGCCGCGAGGTCCAGGATCTCCGCCTGCTCGGCGGGCGTGATGTCGTCGTCACGGAGGAAGTGCCGGGTCATGCTGGCCCTTTCGTGGATATGGGGTGGTCGGCCGCTGGTCGGCCCGGGGTCAGAGGGCGGCGAGAGCCCGCGCGAACCGGTCGCGGAACTCCGCCAGCTCGGCATCGCCGACGATGAGCGGCGGCGCCAGCCGGATGCTCGACTCGTTGGGCGCGTTGATGATCAGCCCGTTGGCGAGCGCGGCGTCCGAGAGGCGGTGCGCCTCGCCGTCCGTCAGGCCGATGCCGATGAGCAGGCCGTGGCCGCGGACATCGTCGATCAGAGGCGACTCGAGCGACCGGATGATCGCCTTCAGCTCCTCCCCACGACGCGCCGCGTTGCCGACGAGGTCGGAGCGCTCGATCTCGGCGAGCACGGCGTTGCCGGCTGCGGTCGCGAGCGGGTTGCCGCCGAACGTCGACCCGTGCTGGCCCTGGGTGAACAGGTCGGAGGCCCAGCCGAAGGTCACGAGGGCGCCGATGGGGACGCCGCCGGCCATGCCCTTCGCGACGGTGACCGCATCCGGCAGGATGCCGTCGTGCTGGTACGCGAACCACGCGCCGGTGCGGCCGACGCCGGTCTGGATCTCGTCGATGATCAGCAGGGCGCCGTGCTGCTCTGTGAGCTCCCGCGCCCGCTTCAGGAAGCCGGCGGGCAGGTCGAGGACGCCGGCTTCGCCCTTGATCGGCTCGACGAAGAGCGCGGCGACATGGTCGTCGATGGCCGCCTCGAGAGCGGCGATGGTGGAGTCGATGTGCTCGACGCCGCCGGGGAGGGGCTCGAAGGCCTCCCGCATCGGCGGCTTGCCGGTGAGCGCGAGCGACCCCATCGTGCGGCCGTGGAACGCGTTGTGGAGGGCGAGGACGCGGGTCTTCCGCCCGTGCGGTCCGCGGTTCAGCCGCGCCAGCTTGAACGCCGCCTCGTTGGCCTCTGCGCCGGAGTTTCCGAACAGCACCCGGCCGCGGTCGCCCGCACCCGTGATGGCCCGGAGGCGCCCGGCGAGCTCGAGCTGCGGAGCGGTCGAGAAGTAGTTCGAGACGTGCGCGAGCGTCGCGACCTGCCGGCTCACCGCATCCACCAGGGCGGGATGCGCGTGTCCGAGCGAGTTCACGGCGATCCCGGCGAGGAAGTCGAGGTACTCGTTGCCGTCGACGTCCCACACCCGGCAGCCCTCACCGCGCGAGAGCATCACCTTGGGCGTCGCCAGCGTGCGCATGATCGCGTCGCCGAACGGCGCGCGCCAGGCCCCGTCACGCCACTGCGCACCGGGCATCCGGTTCTCGGGCTCTTCCGTCATGGTCCTGTTCCGTTCCTGGTCCTCGCTCACGCGGGCACCACCTCCGTCCCGATGCCGGACTGCGTGAACACCTCGAGCAGGATCGAGTGCGGCACCCGCCCGTCGATGATCGCCGCCTTCTCCACTCCACCGTCGACCGCGTCCAGGCAGGCCGCCATCTTCGGGATCATGCCCGACTCCAGCGACGGCAGCAGCTCGCGCAGCTCGTCCGCCCCGATCTTCGACAGCAGCGAGTCGCGGTTCGGCCAGTCGCTGTAGAGCCCGGCCACGTCGGTCAGGATGACCAGCTTGGCCGCGCCGAGCGCGACCGCGAGCGCTGCTGCGGCCGCATCCGCGTTGACGTTCAGTGCCTGGCCCGCGTCGTCGATGTCCGGCGCGATCGACGACACGACGGGGATGCGCCCCGCCGCCAGCTGCGCGAGCACGCCTTCCGGGTCCACCGCGACGACATCGCCGACGAGCCCCAGGTCGACCTCTTCCCCGTCGATAACCGCTGCGCGCCGTCTGCCCTGGAAGAGCCCCGCATCCTCGCCGGAGAGACCGGCAGCGAGCGGACCGTGCTTGTTGATGTTGCCGACGATGTCGCGGTTGATCTGCCCGGTCAGCACCATCCGGACGACCTCCATCGCCTCGGGGGTCGTGACGCGGTAGCCGCCGCGGAACTCGGAGTCGATCCCGAGCCGGTCGAGCATGGCCGAGATCTGCGGGCCGCCTCCGTGCACCACGACCGGCCGGAGACCGGCGTAGCGCAGGTAGACCATGTCCTCCGCGAAGGTGCGCTGCAGCTCCTCGTTCACCATCGCGTTGCCGCCGAACTTCACCACGATGATGCGGTCGTGGAAGGTCTTCAGCCAGGGCAGCGACTCGATCAGCGTCTCCGCCTTCGCCGCCGCATCCGCGTGGTCGCGTTCGGCGGCTTCTGCTGCCTCGTCGATGCGTGTCGCCGGCGTGTCCATGTCGTCCGTCGTCGTCATCAGCTGGCGTACGCGCTGTTCTCGTGCACGTAGTCGTGCGTGAGGTCGTTGGTCAGGATGGTCGCCGTCTCGTCGCCCGCGTGCAGGTCGATCAGGACGTGGACGGCGCGCGGCGTGAGATCGACCAGGTCGCGCGGCTGGTCGGGCTCGCCCGCCGTGCACACCTGGACGCCGTTGATGGCGACGTCGATGCCGTACGGGTCGAACTCCGCGTCGGTCGTGCCGACGGCGGCGAGCACGCGGCCCCAGTTGGGGTCGTTGCCGAAGATCGCGGCTTTGAACAGGTTGCTGCGCGACACGGCCCGGCCGATGACGACCGCGTCGTCCTCGCTCGCGGCGTTCACGACCTCGATCGCGATGTCGTGCGACGCGCCCTCGGCGTCCGCCTGCAGCTGCTCGGCGAGGTCGCGGCAGACGGCCGTGAGCGCCAGCGCGAACTCCTCGTCGCCCGGCTCCACGCCGCTGGCGCCGGAGGCCAGGAGGGCGACGGTGTCGTTGGTGGACATGCAGCCGTCCGAGTCGAGGCGGTCGAAGGTGACCCGCGTCGCCCGGCGCAGGGCCGCATCCAGCCGTTCGGAGGTGAGCACGGCGTCGGTCGTGACGACGACCAGCATCGTGGCGAGCCCGGGTGCGAGCATCCCGGCGCCCTTCGCCATGCCGCCGACCGTCCAGCCGTTCGGCGACCGGAACTGCGCCTCCTTCGCGCGGGTGTCGGTGGTCATGATGGCCTCCGCCGCTCCGAGCCCCGCGTCGCGGGCGAGCGCGTTGGCGGCCGTCGTGACTCCGGCGACCAGCTTGTCCAGCGGCAGCTGCTCGCCGATCAGGCCGGTGGAGCAGACGAGGACGTCACCCGCGGAGACGCCCAGCTCGGTCGCGACGGCCTCGGCGGTGGCGTGCGTGACCTGGAAGCCCTGCGACCCGGTGTAGCAGTTGGCGCCGCCGGAGTTGAGGACGATCGCGGACACCACGCCGTCCTGCATGACCTGCTGGCTCCACAGCACCGGGTTCGCCTTGCAGCGGTTGGTGGTGAAGACGGCGGCAGCGGCGTTCAGCGGGCCGAGGTTCCTGACGAGGGCGAGATCGCGCCGGCCGCTCGCCTTGAGGCCGGCGACGACGCCCGCTGCGGCGAACCCGGATGCGGCGGTGACGCTCACGACCGTGCTCCCGTCGCCGTCGGTGCGATGGCTGGCGTACGCGTCACGGTGCGACTCCGTTCACGGTCAGGCCCGCGGTCTCGTCGAGTCCGAGGGCGATGTTGACGGACTGGATGGCCGCTCCGGCCGTCCCCTTGTAGAGATTGTCGATCGCGAGCACGGTCACGACCCGGCCGGCGGCGGCGTCGAGGGCGACGCCGATCAGGACGGTGTTGGCCCCGAGCACATCGGACGTGCGCGGCAGGACTCCGGCGGGCAGCACGTGCACGAACGGCTCCCCCGCGTATGCGTCCTCCCAGGCGGCCTGGACCTGCTCGGCGGTGACGCCGGGCTTCACCCGCGCGGTCGAGGTGGCGAGGATCCCGCGCGACATCGGGACGAGCACCGGCGTGAACGACACGGTCGGCGATCCCGCGCCCGCCTTCCGCAGGTTCTGCTGGATCTCGGGGATGTGCCGGTGCGTCCCGCCGACCGCGTACGGGTTCGCGGACCCGAGGATCTCGCTCGCCAGGTACATCGTCTTCAGGGACTTGCCCGCACCCGACGGGCCGACTGCGAGCACCGCGACGATGTCCTCGTCGTCGATCAGCCCGGCCTGGATGCCCGGGGCGAGAGCGAGCGACACCGCGCTCGCGTTGCAGCCGGGGGCGGCGATCCGCCGGGCCCCGACGAGGTGGTCGCGCTGCTTCCCTCCGGTGGTCCCGGCGATGGGGAGCTCCGGAACGCCGTAGGCCCAGGCGCCGAAGTGCTCGCCGCCGTAGAACGCCGCCCAGTCGGCCGGGTCCTCCAGCCGGTGATCGGCGCCGCAGTCGACGACGATCGTGTCGGCCGGGAGCTGAGAGGCGATCTCGCCCGAGGTGCCGTGCGGCAGCGCCAGGAAGACGACGTCGTGCCCGCTCAGGGTCTCCGCGCTCGTGTCCTGCAGGGTGAGGTGTGCGAGCGAGCGCAGGTGCGGCTGGTGCGCGATCAGCGGATGGCCCGCGTTCTGGTGCGCGGTGACGGTGCGGACCTCGAGTTCCGGGTGCCCGGCGAGGATGCGCAGCAGCTCACCGCCCGCGTATCCGGAAGCGCCTGCGACGGCGACCGAGAAAGTCATGCTTGTTCCTTGTTCGAGTGGACGACGGTTGTCTCGGCGACGGCGGCGCCCACGTCGATCCACTGGTCAGGACCGCCCGGAACGCCGCCTAGCTTCGGCGGTCGCGCAGGCGTCGGCGCATCGCGCGAGCGGCGAGAGCCGCACGCGTCGAAGCGGTGCGCCGGACGGAAAGCATGGGACAACCCTAGCGCCCCTTCCCCGGCGGCCACCAAATCCGGGCGGGGACGCACGCGGCCGGCCCCGTCGCGCAGCGGATGCGGGTGCATCGCTGCGGTCAGGGACCGGCCGTGGGCGCTGGTGGCGGCAACCGGGCTGTTGGCGGTAACCGGGCTCGTGGCGGTTACTCGCGGATCGCCGCGCCGAACAGCTCGCCCGCCCGGGCCGCGCCGGCCAGCTTCGCCTCGCTCGCCTCTGCGGCGGTGAGGGTGCGGTCCGCCGCGCGGAAGCGCAGGGCGAAGGTCAGGCTCTTGTGCGCATCCGGCAGGCCGGGTCCGCGGTAGTCGTCGACCAGCCGGATGTCCTCCAGCAGCTCCCCTGCACCCTCGCGCAAGGCGCGCAGCACCTCGCCGGCCGGAGCGTCTTCCCGCACCACGAGCGACAGGTCCTGCGTCGCGGCCGGGAAGCCCGCGATGACCCCCGCGACGATGTCGGCGGGGGCGACGGCGATCAGGGCGTCGAGGTCGAGCTCGAAGACCGCGACGATGCGCGGCAGGTCGAGGTCGTCGGCGAGCGCCGGGAGCAGCTCGCCCGCGTATCCCACCGGGGTCTCGGACCCGTCGGCGCCGCGGGCGACGAGCCGTGCGGTGCGACCCGGGTGCAGCGCCTGGTGCGACGACTGCACGAGGTCGACGGTCACGCCGACGGCGGCAGCGGTCTGGCGCACCATGTCGAGCGCGTCGACCAGGCCGGCCGGCACGGCGGCCAGCCCCGGCTGCTTCTCGACGGCGTTGCCGACGACGAGGCCGGCGAGGTGCCGCGGCTGCGCCGGGATGCCCGCATTCAGTCCGGCGAGGATGTCGGCGCCGGGCAGCGCGGCGCCGGGCGGGAGCGTCTCGCTGCCGATCGACCCCTCCGACGGCCGGAAGACGGTGCCGAGCTCGTAGACGCGGAGGTCGACGAGCCCGCGCGCGAGATTCCGCTTCGCCGCGTCCACGAGGCCGGGGAGCAGCGACGTGCGCAGGTACGGCGCGGTCGCGTCGAGAGCGTTGGCCAGGCGGACCGCGAGGACCCCGCCGGGCTCGGCCGAGCCGAAGAGGTCGTTCTGCGCCTCGCTCACGAACGGGAACGACAGCACCTCGGTGGCGCCGTTGTCGGCGAGCGTCTGGGCGACCGCGCGACGGAGGCGCTGCTCGCGCGTCAGCCCGCGTCCGGGAGGCGCGACCGGCAGCACCGACGGGATGCGGTCGTAGCCGACGATGCGGGCGACCTCCTCCGCCAGGTCCGACTTGTCGCGGAGGTCGGGGCGCCAGGTCGGCGGGGCGACCAGCAGGCCGTCGGCCGTCTCGGTCACCGTGCCGCCGATCTCGGCGAGCGCTCCGCGCACCTCGTCGTCGGAGAAGTCGACGCCGACGAGCGAGGCGATGTACCCCTTCGGCAGGCGGATGGGCTCGGCGGCCTCGGAGTCGTCCAGCAGCGAGCCGAGCTCGTCCGCACGACCGCCGGCGAGCTGCTCGAGCAGCTGCACGACGCGCGCGGCCGCGGCCACGGCCACCTGCGGGTCGACGCCGCGCTCGAAGCGCTTGGACGCCTCGCTGGGCAGCTTGTGGCGGCGGGCCGTCCGCGCGATCGACACCGGGTCGAAGTTCGCCGCCTCGACGAGCACGGTGCGGGTGCCGTCGCCGATCTCGGTGGATGCTCCGCCCATGACGCCGGCCAGGCCGATCGCCCCGGAGGCGTCCGCGATCACGAGGTCTTCCGGATCGAGCTTCCTGGTCTGGCCGTCGAGGGTGACCAGCGTCTCCCCCGGCGTCGCGCGGCGGACCACGATGCCGCCGGACAGCTTGTCGAGGTCGTAGCCGTGGATGGGCTGCCCCAGCTCGAGCATCACGTAGTTCGTGATGTCGACGATGAGCGAGATCGACCGGATGCCGGCGAGCGTGAGCCGCGCGATCATCCACGGCGGGGTGGGGCGTGAACCGTCGACGTCGCGGACGACGCGGGTGACGAAGACGCTCGCACCGACACGACCGCGGATGGGAGCGGTGTCGTCCACCGTGACGCTGAAGCCGCTCGGGTGGTCGGCGACGGAGCCGAGCGGGACCGCGTCGGCGGGGTCGCGGAAGGCCGCACCCGTCGCGTGCGAGTACTCCCGCGCGATGCCGCGGATCGAGAACGCGTAGCCGCGGTCGGGCGTGACGTTGACCTCGACGGCCGCGTCGTCGAGCCCGAGCAGGCTCACCGCGTCCGTGCCGACCTCCGGGTCGAGGCCGAGCGTCGACAGGCGGAGGATGCCGTCGTGGTCCTCACCGAGGCCGAGCTCGCGGGCCGAGGCGATCATGCCGTCGGACACGTGCCCGTACGTCTTGCGTGCCGCGATGGGGAAGGGTCCGGGAAGCACGGCGCCGGGCAGCGTCACGACGACCTTGTCGCCCTCGAAGAAGTTGCGGGCGCCGCAGACGATGCCGCGCACGTCGGCGCCGCCGTCGGCCGCCTTCTCACCATCGGGGGCGACGCGCACCTGGCACCAGCGGATGGTCTTGCCGTTGCTCTGCGGCTCCTCGACGAACTCGAGCACCTGGCCGACGACGATCGGACCGCTCAGCTCGAAGGTGTGGATGTCCTCCTCCTCGAGCCCGACGGACACGAGGGCGGCGTGCACCTCCTCCGGCGTCGTGCCGGGCTCCAGGTCGACGAACTCGCCGAGCCAACTCAGGGGGACACGCATCAGACCACCATTCCGAACTGCTGGGAGAACCGGACATCGCCTTCGGCCATGTCGCGCATGTCCTTGACGTCGTTGCGGAACATCAGGGCGCGCTCGACGCCCATCCCGAACGCGAAGCCCGAGTAGACGTCCGGGTCGATCCCGGCGGAGCGAAGGACGTTGGGGTTGACCATGCCGCAGCCGCCCCACTCGATCCAGCGGGCGCCGCCCGTGAAGGTGGGGTGCCACAGGTCGAGCTCGGCGCTCGGCTCGGTGAACGGGAAGTAGTTGGGGCGCAGCCGCACGCGCGCCTCGTCGCCGAACAGCGTCTTCACGAAGTGGTCGAGCGTTCCGCGCAGGTGCGCCATGGTGAGGCCCTTGTCGACCGCGATGCCCTCCGTCTGGTGGAACACCGGGAGGTGCGTCGCGTCGAACTCGTCGGTGCGGAAGACGCGGCCGGGAGCGATCCGGTAGACGGGCAGGTCGTCGCCGAGCAGCGCACGCAGCTGGACCGGCGAGGTGTGCGTGCGCATCACGAGGTGCGCGTCCGTCGGCTCGACGAAGAAGGTGTCCTGCATCGCGCGCGCCGGGTGGTCGGCGTCGAAGTTGAGGGCGTCGAAGTTGTACCACTCGCTCTCGAGCTCCGGCCCCTCCGCGACCTCCCAGCCCATCCCGACGAAGACGTCGGCGATGCGCTCCTGGAGGAGGCTCAGCGGGTGGCGGGCGCCCGGCGTCCAGCGCGAGGGCAGCGCCGTGACGTCGACGGTCTCGGCGGCGAGCTGCGCGGCCTCCTCCGCCGCGGCGATCTCGGCCTCCTTGGCGGTGAACGCCTGGTTCACGCGTGCGCGTGCGCCGCCGACGAGCTTGCCGGCCGCCGCCTTCTGGTCGCCGGGGAGCGACCGGATGCTCGCGTTCAGCCGGGCGAGCGGCGAACCCTCGGCCGTGTGGTCGTGGCGCACCGCCTTCAGCGCCGTCGAGTCGTGCGCGGCGTCGATCGCGGCGAGCGCCGCGCCGACCGCCGACTCGACCGCGGATTCGGTGATCTCCGTGGAATCTGACACGGTCACCCAGTCTAGTCGGCGCGACGGCGTCGACTCAGCGCGGAGGCCGGGCTGTGGATGGTGCCCGCCTGTGGAGAAGTACCGCTCAGGAGCGCTGCGCGAACGCCGACTCGTAGAGGCACACCGAGGCGGCCGTCGCCAGGTTCATCGACTCGGCCTTCCCGTAGATCGGGACGGTGACCACGCGGTCCACCAGCCCGAGCAGCTCGTCGTCGAGCCCGTGCGCCTCGTTCCCGAACACCCACGCGGTCGGCCGGGCGAGCTCGCCGTCGCGCCGCGCGGAGAGGAGGTCCTCCCCCTTGATGTCGGCGGCGAGCACCTGCAGGCCCGCGGTGTGCGCGCGTCCGACGACGTCGGCAAGGTCGGCGCCCACCGCGACCGGCAGATGGAACAGAGAGCCGGTGGTCGACCGCACCACCTTGGGGTTGTACAGGTCGACCGTCCGGCCGCTCAGCACCACGGCATCCGCTCCGGCCGAGTCGGCGGCGCGGATGATCGTCCCGGCGTTGCCCGGGTCGCGCACCTCCTCCAGCACGGCGACGAGCCGCGGGGACCCGGCGAAGATGTCGCGGATCGAGGTCGGGAACTGGCGCGCGACGGCGACGAAGCCTTGGGGCGTCACGGTGTCGGCCATCGCATCCAGCACGTGCTCTGAGACGAACTCCACCTCGATGCCGGCGTCGGACGCCGCGCGGGCGATGTCCGGATACCGCTCGAGCGCCGTCGGAGTGGCGAACAGGTCGACGACGAGCTCCGGCCGGAACGCGAGCGCCTCTTCCACGGCCTGCGGCCCTTCGAGGAGGAACAGCCCCGTCTCGGCACGGGCGGGACGTTTGGCGAGCTTGGCGACGGCCCTGACGCGCGGCGAGCGCGGGTTGTCCAGCATGGCACCAGCTTAGGGTGCCGGTGATCCGAACGGCCTCGCGTCTCGTGTTAAGGGAGGACGGATGGAGGCTGAACGATGAGGAACAGCATCAGGATGGCGTGGATCGGCGGCGCGGCGGTCGTCGCCCTGGGTCTCGGGACGGCCGCGGCGGTGGCCGCGACCGGTGGTACCGGCGGAGACGATCGTCTCCACAGTGTCCACCAGAGCGGGACACCGTCGCCGGTGCTCGATGACCGTATTCAACGCCCGACGCCGAGCGATCCGCCCACGGCGGTATCGGTTCCGGCACCCGACGACCACGGCGCCGACGATCCGGCCGCCCATGACCTCGGCGACGACCACGGCGCCGACGATCCGGCCACCCATGACGTCGGCGACGACCACGGGTCCGGCGGCCACGGCGCGGATGATCCCGCCGGTCACGACGCGGGCGACGACCACGGCTCGGGCGGCCACGGCGCCGACGACTGACCCCGCGCGGCTACGGGCGGATCACCCGTCCACCCGCAGGCCGCGCACCACCAGGTCGAGCAGCCGGTCCACCTGACCGGGGTCGGAGCTCTGCGCCGTCGAGAGGAACACCCCGATCATGGCGGCGGTCACGTCGTCGGCGACGGCGTCCGAACGGAGTACGCCCTGCTGAGCTCCCTCGGCGAGGAAGAGCCCGATCGCCTCGTTGACCCGGCGCCGCGTGTCGGCCGACGCCGCGGCCGAGCGGAGGGCTCCGGCACGGACCGACTCGGCCATTCCGCGCTTCGTGGCGATGAACCCGGCGTACCGGCGCATGAACTCCCGCAGCGCCGCGTCCGCCGGCATCGTCTCCAGCAGCGGTCCCACCGTACCGAGCACGGCGTCCAGCTCGCTCGCGTAGACCGCGGCCACCAGTTCTTCCCTGGTCGGGAAGTTTCGGTACAGCGTCCCGATCCCCACGCCCGCGGCGCGTGCGATGGCTTCGAGCGCGGGGTCCTCCCCCGACGACGTCAGTGCGTCGCGTGCCGCGTCGAGGATGGCCGCGCGGTTGCGCGCCGCATCCGCTCGCGGGCGTCGGGGATGCGCCGGCGTCTCCGTCAAAGTGGAGGTCCCTCCGGTTAAGTGTTACGGTCGGAATAGCGGAGGCTCCTCCGCTTTCATCCCAGTGTAGGAGGTTCCATGACCGCGAGCAGCATCCGACCCGGCGGCGTGTACCGGTTGGGCGGCCGGGAGGTCGCCCGCATCGGGTACGGCGCGATGGCCCTCGAGAGATTCGAGCACGAGCCGGAGGCGGGAGCGGCGCTCCTCCGTCGCGCGGCGGAGCTCGGCGTCGACCACCTCGACACGGCCGACTTCTACGGTCGCAGCGTCTCGAACGACATCATCCGGCGGGCATTCGGCGACGACCCGGCGATCGCGGTCGCCACGAAGGTCGGCGCCGTGCGGGTGGATGCGCCGGTTCCGCTCGCCCTCGCCCAGCGGCCCGACGAGCTGCGGGATCAGGTGCACGCCAACCTGCGCACGCTCGGTCGCGACCATCTCGACGTCGTCAATCTGCGCCGCCCGGAGGTCGGACCGGGCCTCACCGTGCTCGACGACGCGCTCGTCGATCTGGACGACCAGCTGGCCGAGCTCATGGCGCTTCGCGACGCCGGCGTCATCGGCGGGATCGGCCTGAGCGCCGTCCGGGTGGACACCGTCCGCCGGGCGCTTCCCGCCGGCATCGCGTGCGTGCAGAACGGCTACTCCGTGCTCACCCGCGACTTCGAGGACATGCTGGCCCTGTGCCGCGCGGAAGGAATCGCCTGGGTGCCGTACTTCCCGCTCGGCAGCGGCTTCCCCGGGCTGCCGAAGGTCGCCGACCACGCGGTGGTGCGGAGTGTCGCCGCCGAGGCCGGCGCGACGCCGGCGCAGGTGGGCCTCGCCTGGCTGCTCGCGCACGCACCGGACATCCTGCTCATCCCCGGCACCGGGAGCGTCGTGCACCTGGAGGAGAACGTGGCCGCCGGCTCCGTGCGCCTCACCGACGACCAGGTCGAGCGGCTCGACGCGATCGCGGGCGACTGACCGCTGCACAGACGCAGAACGGCCCGGCCGACGTGAGTCGACCGGGCCGTTCGTGGATGCGCGTGTTACGCGGCGGCGTCCGCCTTCGGGGCCGACGTGTCGGCCGGCAGCGCCTTCTTGGCGGTCTCGACGAGAGCCGCGAAGGTCGCGGGCTCGTTCACGGCCAGGTCGGCGAGGATGCGACGGTCGACCTCGACGCCCGCCAGGCCCAGGCCCTGGATGAAGCGGTTGTAGGTGAGGCCGTTGGCGCGGCTCGCCGCGTTGATCCGCTGGATCCAGAGACGGCGGAAGTCGCCCTTCTTCTGACGACGGTCGCGGTACGCGTAGACGAGGGAGTGGGTGACCTGCTCCTTGGCCTTGCGGTAGAGGCGCGACCGCTGACCGCGGTAGCCCTCGGCGCGCTCGAGGATGACCCGACGCTTCTTGTGGGCGTTGACCGCCCTCTTCACTCTTGCCATTAGTCGATTTCCTTAGTGCTGATAAAAGATCTGAGCGGGCGAGTTACTTGCCGAGCATCCGGCGGATGACCTTGGCGTCCACCTCGGGGACGACCTGCTCCTGGTTCAGCCGGCGCGTGCGACGGCTGGACTTGAGCTCCAGGTTGTGGCGCATACCGGACTGCTGCTTCATGACCTTGCCGCTGCCGGTGATCTTGAAGCGCTTCTTGGCGCCGGAGTGGGTCTTCTGCTTGGGCATTACTTCTCCTCGTTCGTCGCCTGGGCGGGCGAACTCTCATCGGACTGAGCAGCGTCGGCTGTCTCAGCAACCGCGTCCTGGTCGCGCCCCTGGGCGCGCGCCTTGGATGCGGCACGTACTGCGTTGGCCTCGGCCTTGGCCTCGGACTTGTTCTTCACGGGGCTGATGATCATCACCATGTTGCGCCCGTCGATCGTGGGGTTGGACTCCACCGTGCCGAGCTCGGCGACGTCCTCCGCGAAGCGCTGCAGCAGACGGACGCCCTGCTCCGGACGCGACTGCTCACGGCCTCGGAAGAGGATCATGGCCTTCACCTTGTCGCCGGCCTTCAGGAAGCCTTCTGCGCGCTTGCGCTTGGTCTCGTAGTCGTGCTTGTCGATCTTGAGGCGGAACCGCACCTCTTTGAGGATGGTGTTCGCCTGGTTGCGCCGGGCCTCCTTGGCCTTCTGCGCAGCCTCGTACTTGAACTTGCCGTAGTCCATGATCTTGGCGACCGGCGGCTTGGAGTTGGGCGCGACTTCGACCAGGTCGAGGTCGGCCTCCTGCGCGAGTCGCAGTGCGACCTCGATCTTGACGACACCGACCTGCTCTCCGCTGGGGCCGACGAGTCGTACTTCGGGGACGCGGATACGGTCATTCGTACGGGGTTCGCTGATGTCTGTCTCCTCTGATCAAGCGATTCTTCGCGAGCCACGGATCGTCGGTGACGTTCCGGCGAAAGAGGAGGTTCCACGCACCAGCGCGGCCTGCGATCCGAGGATCACAGGCCTGGTACAGCACCCTGACTACCCCCGCGTTCGCACGCGGTGGCGGAGTGCAACGACCCGGTAACCTAGAAAACGGTCAAGCGCGGGTGGGAGGAATCTCCACTTTCGTACCGGGACAGAAGTCCCGGAGCCCGAACGATTCTAACAGAGGAATGCAGTGAGCGACACATCCTTCACTTTCGACGACTCCGGCCACGGCGAGGACGGCGTGGCCGAGGCCACCCGCGACATCGCCGAGGTGCCCGCCGTCGAGGTGATCACCACCACCGCGGTGCACCTGATGAGCGCCGCCGCCGTCAAGTGCGGGCTGGCGGACGACCCGGAGCACCAGACCGATCTGGATGAGGCCCGCAAGCTCATCGACGCCCTCGCCGGCCTGGTCACGGCGAGCGCGCCGCACGTCGGCGACCAGCACGCCAGGAGCCTCCGCGACGGCCTCCGCTCCCTGCAGCTGGCCTTCCGCGAGGCATCGGCGATCCCGGACGAGATCGGCAAGGGGCCGGGCGAGAAGTACACCGGCCCGGTCAGCTGACCATGGCGTTCACGCCGCCTCCCGCGTTCACCACGCGCCCCACCCTCCAGGGCACGTTCGGAATGAGCGCGTCGACGCACTGGCTCGCCACGGCCGCCGCGCAGGCCGTGCTGGAGCGCGGCGGCAACGCCTTCGACGCCGCGGCGGCCGGCGCCTTCGTGCTGCACGTCGTCGAGCCGCACCTGAACGGACCGGGCGGCGACCTCGTCGCCCTCGTCGCGACGGCGGACGACCCGGCCCCGGTCGTGCTCTCGGGCCAGGGGCCGGCGCCCGCGGGGGCGACCCGCGAGCACTACCTCGCCGAGGGGCTGGAGCTGGTCCCGGGTTCCGGCGCGCTGGCCGCGGCGGTCCCGGGCGCCGTGGACGCGTGGCTCCTGCTGCTGAAGGATCACGGCACCTGGGAGCTCGCGGACGTGCTCGCGTTCGCGATCGGCTATGCGGAGGGCGGCCATCCCGTGCTGGAACGCGTGTGCGCGACGATCGAGCGCGTCGCACCGCTGTTCGCCGAGCACTGGCCGACGTCGGCGGAGCGGTGGATGCCGGGCGGCCGCATCCCGCAGCCCGGCGAGCTGATCACCGACCCGGCGTACGCGCGGGTGCTGCGCCGCCTCATCGCCGCGGGCGACGGCGCGGCGCGGCGGGAGGAGCGCATCGAGGCGGCGCGCACGGAGTGGGCGACGGGAATCGTCGCGCAGGCCGTCGATGCGTTCGTGCGAACGCCGCACCGCCACTCCGACGGCGGCGACCACGCGGGTGTCATCGCCGCGTCCGACTTCGCGGCGTACCGGGCGTCCTACGAACCGGCGGTCACCTCGGAGTTCCGCGGGCATACGATCGCGAAGACGGCCGCCTGGGGCCAGGGCCCCGCTCTGCTCGCGACCCTCGCCATCCTGGACGGCTTCGACGACGACCGACTCGACCCGTCCACCGAGCTCGGCGCCCACACGATTCTGGAGGCGCAGAAGCTCGCCTACGCCGACCGGGACGCGTACTTCGGCGACGACGACGTGCCGCTCGACACGCTGCTGTCGCCCGCCTACGCCGCCGAGCGCCGCGCCCTGATCGGCGATCGCGCCTCGACCCGGTTCCGTCCGGGCGCGCTGCCCGGCCGCGAGCCCTTCGCGCCGCCGCTGCGCACCACGTATACCCCGCCGTCCGGCGTCACGACGGCAGGCGTCGGAGAGCCGACCGTCTCGCGGACCGGCGAGACCCGCGGCGACACCTGCCACATCGATGTGGTCGACCGCTGGGGCAACATCGTCTCGGCGACGCCGTCCGGCGGCTGGCTGCAGTCGTCGCCGACCATCCCGGAGCTGGGATTCTGCCTCGGCACCCGCCTGCAGATGACCTGGCTGGAGGAGGGATCGGCGTCGACGCTCACGCCCGGCCGTCGACCGCGGACCACGCTCACGCCGACGCTGGTGCTGCGCGACGGCGTCCCCGTGACCGCGCTGGGCTCCCCCGGCGGCGACCAGCAGGATCAGTGGCAGCTGCTGTACCTGCTGCGCACGATCGTGGGCGGCTACTCCCCGCAGCAGGCGATCGATGCGCCGGCGCTGCACACGACCGCCATCGCGGAGTCGTTCTGGCCGCGCACCTGGGAGCCGGCCGGCGCGGTCGTCGAGGATCGCCTCGGCGACGACGTCATCGCGGGCCTGGGGGCGCGCGGCCACCGCGTCACTCGCGCGGGCGACTGGACGCTCGGCCGTCTGTCGTCGGTCGGCCGCGACCCGCAGACCGACGTGCTCACGGCCGCAGCCAACCCCCGCGGCCAGCAGGGGTACGCCGCGGGACGCTGAGAACCCCGGTCGACCCGCGCGCCGCAGCCCGCCTGCCGGTCAGCCCACCCGCCGGTCAGCCCACCCGCCGGTCAGCCCACCGCGTCCACCGCGCGGCGGACGGCGGCCACGGTGCGGCCGGCCTCCTCCGTGTCGGTGAGCCAGTTGCTGACCGAGAAGCGCAGCACCGCCCTGCCCTGCCACGTCGACGGGGATGCCAGCGCCGCCCCGTCGGCCAGGAGCGCCGCCCCGACCGCACGGGTGCGGTCGTCGCTGCCGAAGGACGCGCACACCTGCGTGTAGACGACCTGGTTGAGCACCTCCGCACCGGGGATGCCGCGGATGCCCTCGGCGATCACCGCCGCCGCGTCCGCCAGCTGCTGGACCAGGTCGGCGACCCCGAGGCGTCCGAGCTGAGCGAGCGTCGCGTACGTGGTCAGCCCGCGGGCGCGCCGGGACAGCTCCGGGACGCGGTCGCTCGGGTCGGCCACGTCGGCGGAGGAGGCGAGGTAGGCGGCGTGCTGCGCCATCGCGCCGTGCAGTGCGGCCGGATCGGCGACGACGGCGATACCGCAGTCGTAGGGGACGCTGAGCGTCTTGTGCGCATCCGTCGCCCAGGAGTCCGCGCCGTCGATCCCGTCGGTCAGCGCGCGCAGCCCGGGGGCGGCGGCCGCCCAGAGCCCGAACGCGCCGTCCACGTGCACCCAGGTGCCGGCGCCGTGCGCGATCCGGATCAGCTCGGGGAACCGGTCGAACGCTCCCGAGTGGATGTTGCCCGCCTGCAGCACGACGAGGGCCGGCCCATCGCCGTCCGCCAGCGCCTCGCGCAGGGCGTCGGGCAGCATCCGCCCCTGGGCGTCGGCCGCGATCACTCGCGCGTGTCCGAGCCCGGCGAGATGCGCGGCGCTGTCCACCGAGCCATGTCGCTCGGCGCCGACCAGCACGCGGATGCGCGGCGACCCCGCCAACCCGTCGCCAGGGTCCCATCCGCCCCGTCGCAGCAGTTCGTCGCGGCCGCAGGTCAGCCCGACAACGTTCGCGACGGTGGCGCCCGTGACGAACCCCACTTCCGCCGTCTCGGGCAGCCCGAGCAGGTCGAGAAGCCACTCCGCCGCGAGCTCCTCTGCGCCGGCGACCCCGGGCGTGACGGAGCGGAGGCCGTTGTTCTGGTCCCAGGCCGAGGTCAGCCAGTCGGCCGCGAGCGCGACCGGCTGAGCCCCTCCCATCACCCAGCCGTGGAAGCGCGGCGAGTGGATGCGCATCAGGCCCGGCTCGATCGCCGCGGACATCCTGCGGATCACCTCGACCGGGGCCGGCCCGCGGTCGGGCAGCGCGCGGCCCAGCGCATCCTTTACCTGCTCCACGTCCGCCTCGGGCGGGATGCGTCCGCCACGGACGCCCTCAAGCCACCGCTCCGCCGACCGCACCGCCTCGTCGAGCGGCTCCCGAAATCCCTCCGGATCACTCACACGCGCATGCTAGTGGCCGCCGAGGTGCTCGTTGTTGCTGCCTTTTCGGGGCGGAAGGCAGCACCTGCGAGCATCTCGTCACCAGACGGGCGGGCGTCGGTCCGCCCAGCGGAGGCGGCGCTCCAGCTGGGCGGCCAGCGAGAGCAGCGTCCGCTCGCCGCCGGGGCGGCCGATCAGCTGCACCCCCATCGGCAGGCCGTCGGCGGTCTGCGACACCGGGAGGACGATCGCCGGCAGGCCGGTGACGTTCAGCATGGAGGTGAAGGGCGTGTACTGCACCTGCTGCTCGAAGTTCCGCTCCCCGTCCTCCTGGTCGTACCAGCCGACCGGACGCGGGGTGAGGGCCATCGCGGGCGTCAGGACGGCGTCGAACGACGACAACTGGCGGATGAAGCTCCGCTCGTACGCGGTGAGGGCCGAGAGCGCCTCGCTCAGCTCCCGTGCGCTGAGGGAGCGACCGCGCTCCACCAGCCACGCGGTCAACGGCTCGAGCAGCGCGAGCGCGTCCCCCTCGGCCGGGATGCGCGCCGCACCGGCCTGCCAGATCGTGCGGAACGCCGGAGCGTAGGTGTCGTCGGGTTCGAGCGCGGTCTCCTCGACCCCGTGGCCCAAGGAGCTGACGGCGTCGACGGCCACGGCGAGCGCCTCCTGCGCCTCCGGAGCGATCCGGATGTCGTACGCGCCGTCCCAGGCGGAGGTGGTCATCACCCCGAGCTGGAACCGGCCCTCGCCACGCACGGCCGTTCCGAGGAAGGGGCCGTCGTCGTCGTACGGCGCGCGCAGCGTGTAGTGGTGATCGATGCGACCGTTGCGCTTCGCGATGATCCCGTCCAGCAGCAGGGCCGCATCCGCTGTCGTCCGGGCAATCGGGCCATCCACGACGAGCCCCGCCAGCGAATCGATCCCGCTGCCGGCGGGCACCAGCCCGCGCGACGGCTTGAGTCCGACCAGCCCGCAGGCGGCGGCGGGGATGCGGATGCTGCCGCCGCCGTCGGACCCCGGGGCGAACGGCAGCATCCCCGCCGCCACCGCGACCGCCGCTCCCCCGCTCGATCCGCCCGCGCCGAGCTGCGGATTCCACGGGTTGCGCGCGGGCGGCGCGGCCAGCGACTCCGTGTACGCGGGGAGTCCGAACTCCGGCGCATTGGTCTTGCCGAGGCTCACCGCCCCCGCCGCGTCGAGCGTCTCGACGATCTCGTCGCTGGTGTCCGGCACGAAGCCGGCCATCGCACGGGAGCCGAACCCGGTGGGCACGCCGGCGCGCATCCACAGGTCCTTGTCGCCCGACGGCAGCCCCCACAGCGGCGCGGTCTTCGGCACCCGCTCGGCCACCTCGTCGGCCCGTTCGAGCGCGCGCTCCCGGGTGACCGTGACGAACGCTCCCAGCTCGGGGTTCAGTCGTTCGATGCGGTCCAGGTAGTGCGAGGCCAGCTCACGGGGCGACACGCGCCCGGACTGGAGTTCCTGCCAGAGTGCGAGCGCGGTCAGCTCGTGGAGGTCGGCCATGGGGCCAGGCTAGCCGAGGTCGTGGTCGGCCCGGAGGAAGTCGATCACCGCCCGGTTGAACGCCGCAGGGTCGACGTTGTACTCCCAGCAGTGGTCGGCCGGCGAGAGCTCGACCAGCCGGACCGTCCGCGGGTTCGCCATGGCCAGCAGGACGGACGAGGCGAGGGGGACCTGTCGATCGCCTTCGGAGTGGATCACCAGCGTCGGGACCGGGAGCCGGCCAGGACGCGACCAGTCCAGCCGCTCGAAGTCGATCGGCTCGGGGAGGCCGAGCCGTGTGCTCCTGCGCGGGTCCGAGAGTGCTCTGATGGCCGCGGTCCCGGCCCATCGTGGCAGCCCGCGCTCGGCCGCGCCGGAGTGGATCGCGGCCCGCCAGTCCGTCACGGGCCCGACGAGCACCAGTCGGTGGATGAGCGCGCGGAAGGCGCTGCGCTCGACGAGCTGCAGGGCGATCGCGCCGCCGAGCGACCACCCGACGAGCACCACGCGCCGGGCTCCGTGGGCGACGGCGTAGCCGATCGCGACATCCACGTCCTCCCACTCCCGCAGTCCGAGCGTGGAGGCTCCTCCTGGCGACGGGGACGCCTCTCCGTCTCCGCGGTAGCTGACGACGAGCGAGACCATGCCCAGCGCGTCGATCGCCGGAACGGAGCGCAGGCTGGTGACCCGGCTGGTCCCGCGTCCGTGGATGTGCACTGCCCAGGTCGCCGGAAGCGCCGGCCGCGCCGGCTCGATCAGCCACGCCGGCGCCGTGCCGGCGGGCACCGCCAGCAGCACCTCCTGGAAGTCGCGCCCGAGGGCGGCCGGGCCCGCATGCAGGTGCCCCGTCCAGTAGCCGGCGGCGGCCGACGCCAGGTCGCCGGTCACCGTCAGCACCTCACGCGTCACCGTCCGCGCGCGGACGTCGTGCGATCGCAGGTGGCCGATCACCGCGTGACCGCCGTCTCCGAACCACAGCCCGAACTGGCCGCGGTGCAGGGTCCGGCGGTCGGCGTCGAGCGTCACGCTGGTGTCGGAGATCCGGTGGATGCGGGTCGCCCGCCGCTCGCGCGGCCGGACCACCGCGCGCGCCAGACGCAGTCCGGCACTGCGCACGCCCCACAGCACACCGGCCCACGCGAGGCCGAGCGCTGCGAGAGTCACGAGAATCCAGCCCATACCCGGGGGACGCACCGAGGACCCGCTTCGTGACGCGGAAGTCGGCTCTTGACAAACGCGAGGTCGCCTGGTTGGTTAGTTACATGAGTAATGAACCGGTGAAGCTCGCGTGATCGACGAAGGCAAGCCAATCTTCGTCCAGATCGCCGAGCAGATCGAAGACGACATCATCGACGGGGTCTACCCCGCCGAGACGCAGGTGCCGTCCACGAACGAGTTCGCCGCCTTCTACCGGATCAACCCGGCGACCGCGGGCAAAGGCGTGAACCTCCTGGTCGACGACGGAATCCTCTACAAGAAACGAGGCATCGGCATGTTCGTCTCCGACGGCGCACGTGAGCGGCTCGTCACCAAGCGACGCGACGCGTTCAGCGTCGAGTACCTCCGCCCGCTCCTCGCGGAGGCCGCGAAGCTCGGCATCGGCGCGGAGCAGCTCACCCACATGATCCAGGCGGCCGCGGACCAGCGGCCGGCCACCCCGGAACCCCGGACGACGCCGTCGGCGGCGTCCCCGTCGAAAGGAGTGCGCGCATGAGCGCCGCCCCCGCCCCGACCTCCATCGCCCCGGCGGTGCAGGTGTCGGGCCTGACCAAACGGTTCGGATCGTTCACCGCGATCGACGACGTGTCCCTCACCATCACGCCCGGCCGCATCCACGGCCTCCTCGGCCGCAACGGCGCAGGGAAGACCACCCTGATGCAGCTCATCACCGGGCAGGACTTCGCCACGCAGGGCGACATCCACGTGTTCGGCGAGAAGCCCACCGAGAACGCGCGGGTGCTGCAGAACCTCTGCTTCATCAAGGAGAGCCAGCGCTACCCGGAGGACTTCCAGCCGAAGCACGTGCTGCGCAGCGCGCCCTGGTTCTTCGAGAACTGGGACGCCGAGTACGCGGAGCAGCTCGTCGACGAGTTCCGGCTGCCACTCACCCGGCGCATCAAGAAGCTCTCCCGCGGCCAGCTCTCCTCCATCGGGGTCATCGTGGGGCTCGCGTCGCGCGCTCCGCTGACCTTCTTCGACGAGCCGTACCTCGGCCTCGATGCGGTGGCCCGCCAGCTGTTCTACGACCGGCTGCTCGAAGACTTCTCCGAGCACCCGCGCACGGTCGTGCTGTCGACGCACCTGATCGACGAGGTGGCGAACCTCCTCGAGCACGTCATCGTCATCGACCAGGGCCGCATCCTGATGGACGAGGACGCCGAGACCCTGCGCACCTCCGCCACCACGGTCGTCGGCCCGCGTCCCGCCGTCGACGAGTTCGTCCGCGCACGGGACGTGCTGCACCGCGACGGCATCGGAGGCCTCGCCTCCGTGACGGTCGCCGGCCTCAGCGCCTCCGAGCGTTCCCAGGCAGCGGCGGCGGGCCTCGAGCTCGCGCCGGTGTCGCTCCAGCAGTTGATCGTCCGCAGGACGGACGTCCGTGACACAGGAATCGAGCAGACCGCATGACCACCGCGACCCCGGCCCCCGCGCTGATCGCCGCGCCCCCGGCGGGGCGCCGCATCTGGCGCGTCGTCCGCCTCAACCTCGTCAACACGTGGACGGTGATCTGGATCCCGGCCATGATCATGTTCTTCATCGGGGTGGTGAACTGGCTGATCTGGTGGATCATCTGGGCCGCCACCGCCCCCGCCGACCGCGCCGACGCCATGGACGGCACGCAGTGGAGCGGCGGCGCGTTCTACATCTTCGTCTACATGCTGGTGGTGGGCATCCAGGTGATCTCGGCGACGTTCCCCTTCGCGCTCGGTTACAGCAGCACCCGACGCGACTTCGCGCTCGGCTCCGGGCTGACCTTCCTGCTCCTCGCTGCCGGGTACGCCGTCGGCTTCACGCTGCTCTCGGCCATCGAGGAGTGGACGAACGGCTGGGGCCTCGGCGGCCATCTGTTCACGTCGGTGTACTTCTCCGGGGAGAGTCTGGGCGGACGCCTGTTCACCGTGTTCGCCGCCATGCTGTTCTTCTTCGCCGTCGGCGCGTTCTCCGCCGCGCTCTTCATGCGGTGGCGGATGAACGGCATCCTCGCGGCCGGAGCGGCGTTCGCCCTCCTGGTCGTCGGCGCGATCGCGCTGATCACATTCACGCAGAGCTGGCCGGCGGTCGGCGACTGGTTCGCCGCGAACGGGCCGATCGGCGTGACGGCGTGGCTGCTGCTGCCGACCGCCCTCGCCGCCGTCGCCGGGTACGCGGTGCTGGGCCGGGCGACCCCGCGCAGCTGAGGGGTCCGGCGCAGCTGAGGGGTCCGGCGCAGCTGAGGGTTCCGGCGCAGCTGAGGGGCCCGGCGCCGGACATGGACGTGGCCGGGAGTCTCGCGCTCCCGGCCACGGTTTCATGCCATCGGCCTCACTCGGCCGGCGCGGTCTCCACGCCGTCCGACGATGTCGTCGCCGTCAGGCTAAGCCGCCGCGGCGACGCGCGACAGAACGTGCGGTGAACTCATAGCGGGATGCCAGAGAGCGCTTTGTCGTTCGCTAGCGTGTGTTCCGTGCTGGGCTACCTGTTTCTCGCCGTCGCCATCGCGACCGAGGTCGTCGCGACGACCTTCCTGAAGTTCACCTCCGGCGACAACCCCAAGTGGTGGGCGTTCGTCATCGTGGTCGTCGGGTACGTCGCGTCGTTCTTCGCGCTCTCGCTGGCGCTCGGCCGCGGCGTGCCGCTGGGGATCGCCTACGCGATCTGGTCGGCCGTCGGCGTCGCGGCGATCGCGATCATCTCCTGGGTGTTCTTCAAGGAGTCGCTCACCTGGGTGCAGATCGCCGGGCTCGTGCTCGTGATCGGCGGCGTCGGCCTGCTGGAGCTGGGCGCGAAGCACCCGGCCTGACGGCGCGTCAGGCGGAGCCGACGAACGCCCCGAGCGCCTCGTCCAGGGTCCGGGCCGGGGCGATGTACTCGTAGCGCGCGCCTTCGCCGGTCGGCACGTACTCCCCCTCCGGCGTGACGGTCACCGCGCCGAGCAGCCGGCCGCGGCCGAGCTCGGCGTCCTCATCCGGGAACGAGTGGTCGTAGACGTCGTACCGGTCGCCGTCCTCGTAGACGGTCAGGTCTTCCAGCAGGGGCATCAGAACCTCCTCGTGAACGGCAGCGGCTTGCGCATCCGGATGAGCAGCAGCAACGGCACCAGCACGTACGGCCCGTTGTAGAGCAGGAAGACGACCGGGTTGGGCGTGCGCTGCCCCACCGGACCGAAGAACTCGACGCCGAAGATCGGGATCGCCGTGAGGCTGATGATCATCGTCGCGTAGATCACGGCGAACAGCTGGATCCAGTTGAACCCCTTCACCAGGCAGATCACGAGCAGCACGTAGAACGGCAGGTAGACGAAGGCGCTGGTGCCGGTGATGAACCGCAGCCACAGCGGCTCCTGCATGTAGAGCGGGTCGTACTGCGACGAGTACGTGTAGTTCCACTGCGCCAGGATGTTCGTCGTCGTCGCCGTCTGCGGGATCCCCAGCGTGGGGATCGCATCGCTGATGATGCACGTCACGATGAACAGCGAGAACATCACGATGAAGAAGATGTCGAAGGGCCGCTTGCGCAGGGGCAGATTCACGGGCGTCGCCGATGCGGTGGCGACTCCGCTCGTCGCGGTTCCAGGGGTCACGGTGCTCACGCGGCGAGCCTAGCGCCCGTCAGCCGGTGTAGCCGACGTTGCGGAGCACCTGTTTCGTGAACGCCGTCTGCTGCTCCGGCGTGACGCCGTCGTAGCCGCCCATCTGCACCCAGCCGCCGGCCGCGATCACATTCAGCACGCCGTCCGGGCTCCTGTATGCGGATGTCCCGAACCCCGGCACATCGACCGATCCCGCGGGGCGCACCTTCTTCGCATACTCACCACCCCCGGGCAGGACGCCGACCGCGATCGAGGCGGTGACAGAAGAATCCTCCGACAACCACCAGCACCAGTACCCGCCGACCTGGCGGTCGATGTCGAACACCGACAGCGAGTACTCCCCGGCGTCGCTCTTGACCTCCCGTGCGGAGGGCAGCCCGCCGAGCGAGCCGAGCTGGTCCGCCGTCGCCAGTCCGTCGCATCCTGTCGCGCCGGTCAGCGTCGGAGACGGCGTCCACAACGGGCCCGGTGCTCCGAGAGCCGACACCACCCCGTAGATCTGACGGAGCGAAGTGGCGTCGGCGTCGGCCGGGAAGTGCGCGTTCAGGCCGGCAACCAGGTACCCGGCCACTCCGTAGTGCGGGGTCAGGAAGAGGAAGCCGATGGGCTTGTCCTGCACCCGCAGCGTGTAGGAGTCCGGCTCGGCACCCGGATAGTGGATCCCTCCGCCCTGCTCGCCGTTGAGGAACCCCTCGAAACCCTCGCGGGTGACCTCGGGGCCGACCTTCACGATGAACTGCAGGAGGTCCGCGTCGGCGGCGCCGTTCGACCATGAGCAGGTGAGTGCGCCGACCCGATCGTTCATCCACGAGGAGAGATTCGCCCTGTGCTTCTCCTCCTCCGGAACGAGACCAGTGCCGATCTGCGCCAAGGCTGCCGGCGGCATCAGCTGGTCGCACGTGGTGGGGACGCGGACCGGCTGGGTCGTTATGACCGGCGTCGGGGTGGGCGTCGGCGACGGCATCGCGGTGTGCGAGGTCGACTGACCGGCCGGAGCGCCCTGAGCGCATCCGGCCAGCACGAGCGCGGCACCGAGTGACACCGCAAGACTGAGAGCGAGCCGCCTTTTCATATTCCCCCCTCGGCATGCGCCCGGAAGGGGCGCTCAAGTGAACGCTAGTGGATGCTCAGGCCCGCGATACCGGGCGTTGCCGAAGCGTTACTTCAGCGACTTCTGCATCAGCACGGTGCCGAGCCAGCGGTCGAACTTGTAGCCGACGCGGCCCATGCGGCCGATCTCGGTGAAGCCGAAGTTCTCGTGCATCCGGATCGACGCCTCCGCGCCCTTGTCGGCGATGACGGCGATGATCTCCTTGAGTCCGGCCGCCTTCGACCGGTCGATCAGCTCCTGCATCAGCACCGGCCCAAGCCCCTTGCCGGTGGACGCGGCACCCAGGTAGATCGAATTCTCGACTGTGAACCGGTACGCGCGCTTCTGCTTCCACGGCTGCACGAGCGCGTACCCGAGGATCTGCCCCGTCGGCGACTCCGCGACGATGAACGGCATCCCGAGCTTCGTCAGGTACGCGTATTTGCTCTTCCACTCTCGCAGCGTCATCGCATCCTCGTCGAAGGTGACGGTGCTGTTGGCGACGTAGTGGTTGTAGATCTCCCGGATGTGCGGGAGGTCCTCCGGTCGCGCCTCGCGGATCGCGTACTCGAACGGCGCCTCGGCGGGCGGCGGCTTGCGCAGGTGCCGCGGCAGCACCCGACGCTCCTGGTATTCCTCTTCCAGCACCCGTCCAGCCTACGTCGCCCGCATTGCGGGCGCGTTACGGTTCGAGCGACCAGTCGACCGGTTTCCCGCCGCGCTCGGCGAGCAGCGCGTTGGCTCGCGAGAACGGCTTCGACCCGAAGAAGCCGCGTGACGCCGACAGCGGGCTCGGGTGCGCCGACTCGATCGCGGGGTTGCCGTCGAGGAGCGGCCGGAGGGTCGCAGCATCCCTCCCCCACAGGATGGACACGAACGGGCGGCCGCGCGCGACGAGCGAGCGGATGGCGTGCTCGGTGACGGCCTCCCAGCCCTGTCCGCGGTGCGACGCCGGCTCCCCCGGGCGGACCGTGAGAACCCGGTTGAGCAGCATGACACCGTGATCGGACCACGCGCTCAGGTCGCCGTGCGGGGGCGGCGTGATGCCCAGATCGTCGCGCAGCTCCCGGTAGATGTTCTGCAGGCTGCGCGGGAGGGGCCGCACGTGCCGCTCGACGGCGAAGGAGAGCCCGATCGGATGCCCGGGCGTCGGGTACGGGTCCTGGCCGACGATCAGCACGCGGACATCGGCGAGTGGAGCCCGGAACGCCCGGAGGACGGCGTCGCCGGCGGGCAGATAGTGCCGCCCCGCGGCGACCTCGGCGCGCAGGAACTCCCCCATCGCGGCGATCCGGTCGGCGACGGGCTCGAGGGCGGTCGCCCACCCCGGATCCATCGAACCGTCGGCGGCCAGCTCCGTCAGCGTCTTCGGCACGGTGCCGCTCAGTGGGTCGCGGCCGTCACGGGCGGAAGGGCCGACCACGGGAACGTGATCCAGCGATCGGTGCGGCGCCAGACGAAGTCGGGCTCCAGCACGGTCCGCGGCTTGGAGTAGAGGCACACCGTGCGGACGTCGGCGCCGGAGGCGGCGATCAGGTCGACGACCATCGCCAGGGTCCGGCCCGAGTCGGACACGTCGTCGACGAGCAGGACGCGCTTGGACTGGAGCGCGGCCGAGTCGAGCATCGGCGGGAGGACGACGGGCTCCGGGAGCCGCGTGTCGACACCCGTGTAGAACTCGACGTTCAGCGCGCCGCACGCCTTGATGCCGAGCGCGTAGGAGATGGCCCCGGCGAGCAGCAGTCCGCCTCGCGCGATCGCGACCACCATGTCCGGCTCGAACCCGGACTCGACGACCTCGCCGGCCAGATGACGCGAGGCCTCCCCGAACTCCAACCAGCCGAGAACCTCCCGTTCCGCCTCCTGGAGGACGTCTGCACCGGAATCGTCGAGTTCGCTGGCCATTGCTCTACCGTACCGGGGCCGCCCGGGTGTTAGCATCCGCGCATGACTTCGGAGAAGACGTCCGCCCAGCGCCGGGCGGCGGTCGTCATCGGCACCACGGCGGCCCTGATCGGCTGGCTCGCCCTGGTGGAGCTGACCAGCGGCATCCTGCAGGGCTACTACGTCCCGCTGATCTCCGACATCGTGAAGCACCTCGGCATCCACGACGCCGACTACAACTGGTTCGAGGCCGCCCAGCTGCTCGTCTCCGCCCTGGTCGTCCCCGTGCTGGCGAAGCTCGGCGACATGTTCGGCCACAAGCGCATCCTGCTCATCGCCACCGCCCTCACCGCGCTGTCGACCTGGTGGCTCGCCTTCGCCGGCGACTTCACGACCTACCTGCTGGCCTTCGCACTGCAGGGGTTCTATGTGGTGTGGCTTCCCCTGGAGGTCGCGCTCATCTTCGATCGCGGACGCCGCACGGGGACGGCCGCATCGGGCACCCGGCGCGCCGCCGGTCTGCTCGTCGTCGCCCTGGAGGCCGGGGCGATCGTCGGCGCGATCGGCGCCGGACTGCTCTTCGAGGCGCTCGGCGGGAGTGTCACGCTCACGCTGATGGTGCCGGCCGTCGCGGTCACGCTCGTGTTCTTCGCGATCCTGTTCGGCGTGCCCGAGTCGGAACCGGTTCCCGGCCGCAGCCTCGACGGCGTCGGGTTCACGCTGCTGGCACTCGGGCTGCTGCTCATCACCTCGGGGCTGACGTTCCTCCGGCTCAACGGGGTCGGCACGTGGTGGGTGTGGGTGCTGATCGCGGTCGGAGTGCTCGCGTTCGTCCCGTTCGGCCGCTGGGAGCTGCGCCAGGCCGATCCCGCCATCGACCTCCGTGTGCTCCGCCGCCCCACCATGTGGCCGGTGCAGCTCACGGCCGGCCTGATCGGGATCAGCCTGCTCGGCGCGCAGGCGCCGCTCAGCACCTACGCAGGCACCGACCCGGCCAACGGCTACGGTCTGGGGCTCTCGGCCGGCCAGCGCAGCATCCTGATCGGCGCGTACCTCATCTCGATGATCGTCGGGGCACTGCTGTTCCCGCTCGTGTCGTCGTGGCTGACGCCGCGGGTGACCCTGATCGGCGCCGCCTTCCTCGTGGCGATCGGGTACCTGATGTTCCTGCCGTTCCACCTCGAGACGTGGCAGGTGTTCACGAACATGGCGATCGCCGGCATCGGCTCCGGCGCCCTCGTCGGCGCGCTCCCCGCCGCGGCCGCCGCGGCGGCGCCCCGGGGGCAGACCGGCGTCGCGACCGCCCTGACGAACACCACCAAGACCATCGGCGGGTCGTTCGCGTCCGCCGTCTTCGGCGTCGTGCTGCTCGCGGGCGCCGCCACCGTGACGGCCACGGCCGCCAGCCTCGTCGGCTACATGCTCGTCTGGACCATCTGCGGTCTGGGCGCGCTCGTCGCCGCTGTGCTGCTCTTCTTCGTGCCGCGGCTCGCGTTCGCGGATCCGGAACCCGCCCTGGAGTGACCATGACCGAGCAGCAGCTTCCACCCGCCGTCGCCGACGCCCTCACCGCGTTCCTGCTGGAGCAGAGGCGCATCGCGCCCGGGCTGGTGAGCCGCGCGGTCGTCACCGGGTCCGCCGTCGCCGGGGACTGGCATCCCGGGGTCAGCGACATCGACGTGGTCTTCATCGTCACCCGCGACCCGGTCGACGACCTCCCCGCCCTCGCCGAGCTGCACGCCGCATCCCAGCCGCACATCGACGGCGTCTACCTGACCGAGTCCGAGATCGCCCGCGGCCCCGACGTGGTCCAGACCGCTCCGCAGGTGGTCGAGGGCGTCCTCGTCTCCGCTCTGGCCGGCGCGCAGCTCAGCTGGATCACCTGGCGGGAGCTGGAGTCGGGCGTTCAGGGCATCGTCGACGGCGGCGATGTGATCTGGTCGCCGGTCGCCGACCGCCACCCGCGCACCGCGCAAGGGATCGTGTCGTTCTCGCGCGACAACCTCCTCGACTACTGGCAGCGCATCGGCGACGGCCTCGAGGCGGAGATCGCCGACCGGCCCGACGACGGCCCGGTGCGGTCCGAGACCGTGCGCTGGGTGGCGCTCGGCCCCATCCGGCTGGTCGCCACGATCGAGACCGGCGACGTGCTCTCGAAGACGGCAGCCGCCGCGTTCGCCGCGGAACGCTGGCCCGAGCACGCCGAGCTGCTGGAGCGGACGGTGCGCGACCGGGCGGGCGAGCGCCAGGAGTTCACGGTGCGGGACGCCCGGCAGGCCCTCGCACTGCTGCGCTCGTGCGTGGCGGTCGCCGAGGGCTGACGGCCGACCGGGAGACGGTGCTCAGCCCCGGTCGTTCCTGCCATCGTGCGGGTGCTCCGCGTCCTCCTGCTGCGCCTCGGTGCGACGGAGGTGCTGGGTGTGATCCGCCAGGTAGCTCACGATCGTGGCGCTGGCGGTTCCGACGATGACGATGCCGCCGGCCATCAGCACCACGGCGAGCAGACGCCCCTGCAGGGTCACCGGGTAGTAGTCGCCGTAGCCGACGGTCGCCAGGGTGACGCAGGCCCACCACAGGGAGTCGCCGAAGGTGAGGATGTTCGCGCCGTGCGCGTCGCGCTCCGCCTGCAGTTCGGCGAGCGCGATCACGTAGAGGAACATCAGCACGAAGCTCGCCGCGATGATCAGCACCCGCCGGCGCAGGTGGGACGAGGTGTTCCCGCGGAGACCCGGGATGCGCCGCAGCGTGGTCAGGAGGCGGAACGGCCGGGTCATCGGGAGGAACACCGAGAGCAGGTCGATCGGATACTTCCGGACGAAATGGAGCTTGTGCCGCGCGAGCGAGAAGCGGACGACGTAGTCGACGAGGAAGAACAGCCACACGACGAGGAGGACGGCGAGCAGCGCGACCTTCAGGGCCTGGGGCTTGGTCTCATCCAGGATGTTCCAGGAGTACGCCACCAGGAAGAGGGCGCTGGCCGCGATGCCCGGCCAGGCGGTGGCCCGCTCCCAGCGTTCGCGCTTCTCGTCGTCGTCGTCCATCTCACCCCTTCACCCGGAGCTCGCCCTTGTGCAGCCGGTACGGCGCCGCCTGGGCGACCGGCTTGACCACGATCAGGTCGAGGTCGACGTGGCGGGGGCGGGTGAGCGCGTGGACGATCGTCTCGGCCACGTCCTCGGCCGAGAGCGGCTCGGGCACGTCCTCGTAGACGGCGTCCCTGCGCGCCTGGTCGCCGCCGAACCGGACGAGCGAGAACTCCTCCGTCGCGACCATCCCCGGCGCGATCTCGACGACACGGATCGGCTCGCCGTTCAGCTCCAGCCGCAGCACCTCGGTGAGGGCGTGCTCGGCGAACTTCGCGGCGTTGTACCCGCCGCCTCCCACGTAGGCGGTGAGGCCGGCGATGGAGGTCACGACGGCGATGTCGGCGTGGCCGGTCTCGGCCGCGCCCGCCCGCAGCAGCGGCAGGAGGGCGGAGATGACCCGCTTGGTGCCGATGACGTTGATCTCGTACATCCACACCCAGTCGTCGACGCTGGACGACTCGACGGAGTCGAGCCCGTGCGCACCGCCCGCGTTGTTCACGAGGGCGTGGATGCCGCCGGTCGCCGCCAGGTGGTCGCGGAGCGCATCCACGTCGTCCTGCCTGGTCAGATCGGCGACGACGAACTCGGCGCCGGTCTCGTCGGCCAGCGCGCGCAGGCGGTCCTCCCGGCGGGCGACGGCGACCACGTCCCAGCCATCGCTCCGGAAAGCGCGGACCGTCGCCGCCCCGATGCCCGAACTCGCTCCCGTCACGACCACACGTCTGCTCATGCCCTCATTGTCGCGGGTTACGGCGTGTTTCGGATACGTTGCCCGGGTGCGGCGGCGCGTCTAGCCTGCTGACAACGGCGGTGGCCGACCGCTCGCATACCGTGCGCATCGCGCGCTCACAGACCCGAAGGAGAGACGCCATGACCGACGCCGCCGACTGGCAGTTCGAAACCAAGCAGATCCACTCCGGCGCTGCTCCCGACCCGGTGACCAACGCCCGCGCCACCCCGATCTACCAGACCACCTCGTACGTGTTCAACAACGCGGAGCACGCGAAGAACCTCTTCGCCCTCGCCGAGTTCGGGAACATCTACACCCGCATCCAGAACCCGACCCAGGCGGTCGTCGAGGAGCGCGTCGCCGCGCTCGAAGGGGGCACCGGCGCCCTCCTCGTCGCCTCCGGTCAGGCCGCTGAGACCTTCGCCGTCCTCAACATCGCGCAGGCGGGCGACCACATCGTGTCCTCCAGCTCGATCTACGGCGGCACCTACAACCTCTTCAAGTACACGCTCGCGAAGCTCGGCATCGAGACCACCTTCGTCGAGAACCAGGACGACGCCGAGGAGTGGCGCCGCGCCGTCCGGCCGAACACCAAGCTGTTCTTCGCCGAGACCATCGGCAACCCGAAGATCAACATCCTCGACATCGCCCTCGTCGCGGAGGTCGCGCACGAGGCCGGCGTCCCCCTGATCGTCGACAACACGATCGCCACGCCGTACCTGATCCGTCCGTTCGAGCACGGCGCCGACATCGTCGTCCACTCGGCGACCAAGTTCCTCGGCGGCCACGGCACGGTCATCGGCGGAATCATCGTCGACGGCGGCTCGTTCGAGTGGTCGAAGAACGTCGAGAAGTTCCCTGGCCTCACCGAGCCGGACCCGTCGTACCACGGCGCGAGCTACACCGCCGCGGTCGGCGACGCCCTCGCCTACATCATCAAGGCGCGCGTGCAGCTGCTCCGCGACCTCGGAGCGGCGATCGCCCCGGCGAGCGCCTGGCAGCTCATCCAGGGCATCGAGACGCTGTCGCTCCGCGTCGAGCGTCACACGCAGAACGCGCAGGAGATCGCCGAGTTCCTCGAGTCGCACCCGGACGTCGCGTCCGTCAACTACTCGGGCCTGCCGACCAGCCCCTGGTACGCGGCCGCCAACAAGTACGCCCCGAAGGGCGTCGGCGCCGTTCTCTCGTTCGAGCTCAAGGGCGGGGTGGATGCGGGAGCCGCTCTCGTCGACAACCTCTCGTTGTTCAGCCACCTGGCCAACATCGGCGATGTCCGCAGCCTCGTCATCCACCCGGCGTCGACCACGCACTCGCAGCTCACCCCCGAGCAGCAGCTGACCGCCGGCGTCACGCCGGGCCTGGTCCGCCTGTCGGTGGGCCTCGAGAACGTCGACGACCTGAAGGCCGACCTCAGCGCCGGCCTGGCCGCCGCCCGCTCCGTCGCCGAGGCCGCCCGCGCCTGACGCTCCTGCTGCCCGGCGCCCCCCGTCGAGTACACGAAAACTGCACGCGAAACTCCGGTTTCGCGTGCAGTTTTCGTGTACTCGACGGGGGGCGCGGTGCGCGGCGTAACAGAGCGGGCGGTCGGCGCGGGGTCCGGGAGAATGGTCGCTATGGAGTGGCAGACATCCGCCGACACGGCGCCGTCGAGTTTCATCACGGAGGCGCAGGCGAGAACGCTGCTCGGGAAGCCTCCGGCGAGCGGCGCCTGGAAGGAGTCCGACCCGGCGGGCGATCGGCAGTTCGCGGGCATCGGCGCCTTCTCGTTCGAGAGCGGCGAGACCCTGCCGTTCGTCCGTGTCGCGTATGAGACGTGGGGGGCTCTGTCGCCGGAGCGCGACAACGCCGTACTGGTGCTGCACGCGCTGACGGGCGACTCGCACGCGGCCGGTCCCGCCGGTCGCGGCCACCGGACCCCCGGCTGGTGGCAGGGCATCATCGGACCAGGAAAGGCGATCGACACCGACCGCTGGTTCGTTGTCGCCCCGAACATGCTGGGCGGCTGCCAGGGAACGACCGGTCCTGCGTCGCTCGCGCCCGACGGCGCCGAGTGGGGTGCCCGGTTCCCGTTCACGACCATCCGCGACCAGGTCGCCGCGCAGGCCGCCCTCGCCGACGCCATCGGCCTGGACCGCTGGGCCGCGGTCGTCGGCGGCTCGATGGGCGGGATGCAGGCGCTGGAGTGGGCCGTCATGTTCCCGGAGCGGGTCGAACGGCTGGCGGTCATCGCCGCGCCCCCGTACTCGACCGCCGACCAGATCGCCCTCAACTCGGTGCAGATCGAGGCGGTGCGCACCGACCCGCTGTTCCGCGGCGGCCAGTACTACGACGCCGAGGACGGCGACGGACCGCACCGTGGGCTCGCGCTCGCCCGGCGCATGGCCCTGCTCAACTACCGCAGCCCGTCCGAGCTGAACGAGCGCTTCCAGCGGGCCTGGCAGAGCGAGATCAGCCCGCTCGGCGGCGGCGGACGGTTCGCCGTCGAGTCGTACCTCGACTTCCACGGCAACAAGTTCACCCGCCGCTTCGACGCGAACAGCTACATCACGCTGGTGGAGGCGATGAACTCGCACGATGTCGGCCGCGGGCGCGGCGGAATCGCTGCAGCGCTCTCCCGCGTCACCGCACGCACCCTGGTGGTCGGCATCGACAGCGACCGGCTGTTCCCCGTCGAAGGACAGGAGCAGATCGCCTACCATGTTCCGGACACGCTGGACGGTAGAGTTCCAGTGGTGATCCGGTCGGACTTCGGCCACGACGGGTTCCTGATCGAGGACGACGTCGTCAGCGCCCAGCTGAGGCGACTGCTCGACGTGTGATGGAGGACGGAGGGGCATGTCGCGCATCCAGAAGGAGCGTGATCGTCTCCTCGCTGCGACGGCCCGCACCGTCGGGCTGACGGCCACGGTCACGGCGCTCTTCTGCCTGAGCATCCCCGGCTCGCTCCCCCTCCCCCTGTACCTGGCGTCCCTGGTCCTCATCGTGTGCCTCGGCTACGCGCAGTGGCAGCTTGCCGGCCTGCTGCGGCTGACCCTGTGGATGTGGGTCATCGTCGTCGCGGGCGTCGCGCTCATCCTCATCCACCTGCTGCCGGGGACCGCACTCGGGCCGTCGGCGATCAGTGCGGTCAGCGTGATCGGCGCCGCCTCCGTCGCCTGCGTGTGCGTGGTCGGCGTGAGCTCGCGCAGTCGTCTGGTGCTGCTGGTGGCGGCCGCGGCCGCGACGGTCACAGCGCAGGGCGTGACGCTCGGGATGACGCACTCCCGGATGGTCGAGACCCTCGTCTTCACCGTGACGGGCTGGATCGCCCTGACCGCGACGGGCGTCTGGCTGGCCCGCACGGTCCCGCGCACCCTGAAGCGCATCTCGACGATGAGCCGGGCCTATCGGGTGGAGCGCCAGGCGAGCGAGACCGAGGCGCGTCGCCGGCAGAGCGCCCGGCTGCTGCACGACACGGTGCTCGCCACCCTCACCCTGCTCGCGCACTCGGGCGTCGGCGTCAGCCACGGAGCGCTGCGCGAGCAGGCCGCCGAGGACGCCGCGCTGCTCCGCCAGCTGCGCCTCGGCTTCACCCCCGACCCGGCGCGGTCGGGCGACTACAAGCTCAAGCCGGTGGAGGAGTCGACGCTCGGCAACACCCTCGAGTCGGTGAAACAGCGCTTCCGCCGCATGGGACTCGAGGTGAACTGGCACGGCGCCGGCCAGGTGCTGCTCCCGAGCGACGTGCTCGACGCGTTCCTGCTCGCCCTCGGCGAGTGCCTGGAGAACGTGCGCAGGCATTCCGGCGTCAACGAGGCGCACGTCACGATCACCGACGACGAGACGAACGTGCGGGCGATGGTGACGGACGCAGGCAAGGGCTTCGACGTCGCATCCATCGACACCGGCCGGCTGGGCTTCACCGAGTCGATCGTGGCGCGGCTGCGCGATGTCGGCGGCAACGCGCGCCTCTTCTCGTCGCCCGGCAGCGGGACGACCGTCGTGCTGGAGGTGCCGAAGTGACCGGGGTCGACGAGCGGACGGTTCCGCGCAGCCCGCTGGCACGCGGCGCCGCCGGGGACGAGCGGGATGCGCTCGGTCGCGCACGCCTCGACCTCGGCTTCAACGTGGCCACGGTCGCCCTGATCGCGTTCCTGGTCACCCTGTTCGGCTTGAACATCGCCGAGTACCCGCTGCTGGGCTTCACCGTCACCGCGTGGGTGCTCATGGCCGTGACGCTGGTGGCCGCGCTCGTGCTCCGCTTCCGGCTCCCCGACGAGCTGCCCACCTGGCTCTTCCTCGGCGCCCTGGGCGTCTGGGCGGCCGCGGTCGCGCTGGACATCGCGGGGACCTGGCCGGTCGGCGGCGCCATCGTGCCCCTGACCGCCGCCGCTGCCGTCGGGCCGGCCCTTCTGCTGTGCGTTCCCGTCCGCCCGGCGCGCGACATCGTCCTCGCCACCGCGGTGCTGGGCGTCGTCCTCGCGGTCGTCGAGGTCTGGAGGTCGCTGCCGGACATGCAGCTCCTCGGCCCCGGGCTGGTCACGGTGGCCATCGCGGTGGCGCCGCCGCTCGTCGGAGTGCAGATCGTGCGGTCGCTGCGCACCCTGGTGCAGCTGGAGCTCGACCTCGTCCAGGTGCAGAGCACCGTCGTCTCGCCCGGCTACGCCATCGGGATGCTGGCCTCGGAGGAGCTCGCCCGCCTCGACCTCGCCGCTGAGCGCCTGCTGGACGGCGTCGCCACCGGCCGCACGGCGCTGCCGCTCGACGAGGACACCGCGGACGCCGCGGCCTCCATCGCGACGGAGTTGCGCCTCCACCTCATCCAGGGCCGCCGCGAGACCTGGCTCTACCACGCCGTCACCGAATCGGCGCTCCTCGGCCCGTCGGTGACCCTGACCGATCCGGACGGGCTCGCCGCCGGGCTGAGCCGCGATCAGCGCGACGGACTGCTCACCGCCGTCTGGCTGCTGATCAGCGACCCCGTCCGGAGCGGAGCCGGCCAGCCGCGCACGCTCACCCTGGATCTGACACGGCCGGTCGGCACCTACCCGCGTACCGCCAATCCGGGGGCCACAATGGCTATCGTGATCTCGACCAGCGGTGTGCCGCGAAACGGGGTAGACCCTGCGGCATGGCAAGCTATCCGTAAGGTGGGCCGCTACGTCGAGTCGTTCTCGGGTTCGACCCTGCGCATCGAGATCACCACGGTGAGCGACACATCAGCCGAGCTGGTCTGATCCAGCCGGTTCGATACAGAGAGAGGCACCCCATGGGCGAGGAACCCCCGATCAGGATCGCGATCGTCGACGACCACAAGATGCTGCTGGGAGCACTGACCGAGTGGATCCGCAGTGCGGCGGACGACATCCGCATGGTCGCGGCCGTCGCCAGCTGGCCGGAGCTGCTGACGCATCCCGAGTTCCCGGTGGATGTCGTCCTCCTCGACCTCGACCTGAAGGACAACATCCCGATCTCGTTGAAGCTCTCGACGCTGAAGACGACCGGGGTCGCCACCGTTCTCATGAGCACGTACTCGGAGCCTGCGGTCGTCCGCGAGGCCCTGGCGGCCGGGGCGATGGGCTACCTGGTGAAGAGCGAGGACGCCGAGATGATCGTCGAGGCGATCCGCGCGGCGCGCATGGGCGAGTCGTTCATCTCGGCCGAGCTCGACCTGGCGCTCAACGCCGGCGAGGTCGGCGGGGCCCCGAAGCTGAGCGCGCAGGAGCGGCGCGTGATGGCGCTCTACGGCGCAGGCGAGCCGGTCAAGGCCGTCGCCTTCCAGCTGGGGATCTCGGACGAGACCGCCAAGAGCTACCTCAAGCGCATCCGCGAGAAGTACCGTGTGGCCGGCTACGACGTCGGCACCAAGGTCGCCCTGCGCAAGCGCGCCATCCAGGACGGCATTCTGCTCCAGAACGACTGACGGCCGTCCGCGTCCGTCAGTCGATGGGCGCGGAGACCGGGGTCCGCTCCGCCGGCCGCTGAGCCGCGACCGAGCCGGTGGCGACGCCGCGGCGGATGCGCGAGCGGTCGATGCCGAACGAGATCAGCGCCAGCGCGATGCCGCCGAGCGCGAGGAGCCCGCCGACGACGACCGGCGACAGATAGCCGAGCCCCGCGGCGATCGTGAGGCCGCCGAAGAAGGCACCGGCGGCGTTGGCGATGTTGAGCGCCGAGTGGTTGAGCGCGGCGGCGATCGACTGGCTGTCACGTGCAACATCCATCAGCCGGGTCTGGATGGTCGGCGAGAGCGCCGAGCACGCGCCCGACACGACGAACACCGAGATGAGGAGGCCGACGACGGTGGATGCGGTCAGCCAGAGCGCCGCGAGGCCCACCAGCAGGATCACGAAGAACAGCAGCATGCTGCGCCGGACGCTGTGGTCGGCCGCGCGGCCGCCGAGGATGTTGCCGATCGTCATCCCGAGCCCGGCGAGGACGAGCACGAGGGGAACGGTCGACTCCGGCATCCCGGTGATGGTCGTGACGATCGGGGCGATGTACGTGTAGACGGCGAAGAAGCCGCCGAAGCCGACGGCCCCGATGAGCAGCGCCAGCCACACCTGCAGCCGGGTGAACGCCCGCAGCTCGTTCCGCATGGTCGCCTTCGCATCGCCCGCCTGCCACGGCACCAGCAGGGCGACGGCCACGAAGGTCAGGGCGAAGATGGCCGCGACGACCAGGTAGGCGATGCGCCACCCGCTGTGCTGGCCGATCCAGGTGATGGTCGGAACGCCGATCACGTTCGCGATCGTGAGCCCCGACAGCACGAAGGCGACCCCGCGCCCGCGCTTGCCCGGCCCCATCAGGGATGCGGCGACGAGCGAAGCGATGCCGAAGTAGGCGCCGTGCGGCAGCGCGGAGACGAAGCGGGCGACCATCACCAGCTGGAACGTCGGGGCGACCGCCGACGCCAGGGTGCCGACGGTGAACGCGACGAGCAGCCAGAGCAGCAGCTTCTTGCGCGGCCAGCGGGCGGCGACGGCCGCGATCGTCGGGGCGCCGACGACGACGCCGAGCGCGTACGCCGAGATGATCCAGCCGGCCTGCGCGTTGGCGTCGGTCGGCGAGGCGGCGTACAGCTGCGGCAGCAGGTCGTGCGCGATGTTGGGCAGAAGGCCCATCGCGACGAACTCGGTCGATCCGATGCCGAATCCACCGAGGGCGAGCGCCAGCAGCGCAAGACGGATACGGGCCGACGACAGCTTCGTCGGCCCGTCGATAAGCGGGGTCACCCGCTCAGCCTATATCGAATCGTTTCGACCCGCCGCCGCACCCCCGCCCGCAGAGTGAGATTTGGCGCACATCTCGCGAATGGGCGCCTCAGAACCGCGATGTGGCGGACATCTCGGCCGGTGGCGTCTAGGGGCGGGGGGCCGAGGGGGCGGCCGCGGCCTCGGCGGCCTGCTCCTCGAAGAACTGGGCGACGTCCACGTCGCGGGTCTCCTCCGGTTCCGAGACGCCGGCGCGCACGGCGCCCGCGATGGCGACGACGACGCAGCCGAGCAGAACGCCGCCCACCAGCACCGCGACGATGATCAGGAACGGCCCGAACTGCACGAACACGCCGAAGAGCAGAAGCAGGAGGGTGTCGACATCCACGTCAGTCGCCCCGCTCCAGGGCGGCCTCGAGCCGCTCGACCTTGCCGTCGAGCTCGCCGGAGTACCCGGGCCGGATGTCCGCCTTCAGCACCAGGGAGACCCGCGTCCCGTAGCGGCCGACCGCCTCCGTGGCGCGGCGGACGACATCGAAGACCTCGTCCCACTCCCCCTCGATGGTCGTGAACATCGCGTCCGTCCGGTTCGGGAGGCCCGACTCGCGCACGACGCGCACGGCCGCAGCGACCGCGTCATGGACGGACGCGTCGGCCCCTTCGCCACCGCTCGGCGCGACAGAGAACGCCACCAGCATGTGTTCCTCCTTCTCTCAGCGTGCGCTTCCGCCGACCGGTTCGGGGTGAGCCCCGGGGGTCGAGCGGAACGGCCACGCGTGGGCCGGGACCAGGTCGCCGGCCGCCTCCTGGCGGTGGCGCCGGCGCCAGAGCGCCACGACGGTCCAGCCCAGTATCACGAAGTACATGAGGTTCCGCACGGTCAGGACGGCCACCATGCCCGCATCCGGCACCAGAAGCCAGTCGTACAGGAACGGGTAGAAGACCTGCGTGAGCGCAGCGGTGATCAGCACCAGCACCGCCGGCGTGCGGAAACCGCGGCCCTGGTAGACGAGCCCGACCACGACGGGAGCGGCCAGCCACACGACGTACTGCGGGGAGCCGACCTTGTTGAACGCGATGAAGGCCGTCACCAGCGCCAGCGAGAGCTCCGGCAGGATGCGCGTGTACGGCGTTCCCCTCCGGTACGCCCGCACGCCGATCAGCAGCACGACGATCGCCGTCAGGGCGAACAGCGGGTTCATCAGGGCTCCGGCCGTGGCCGTCCCCTGACCGCTGACCTGGAAGGTGAGCAGCTGCCGGTCGTAGTAGACCTCGGCGCCCGGCACGTGGAACGCGGCCTGCCACATCCAGAACGTGCTCACCGGCGCCTCGATCTGCAGGCCGCGGTCGGTCTGCATGGTGATGAAGCTCAGGATGTGCCACCCGGCGCCGAAGATCAGCGGCACGGCCGCGATCACCGCCGAGGTCGTCACGGCGACGAGGACGATGTGCCAGCGCGAGCGCAGCGCGACGACGGCGGCCAGCAGGATCGCCGCCGGCCACACCTTGATCCAGGTCGCCGCCGTCAGCACGACGACCGCCGCCCGCTCGTGGAGCGTCAGCCAGAGCAGCCCGACGATCGCGAGGGAGGCCGAGACCGAGTCCAGCCGCCCGACCGCGATCGGCCCGAGCAGGAGCAGGAAGCCCAGCCACCACCAGGCCGCGATCAGCCGGCGCGGCTCCCGGCCGACGATCAGCACCGCGAAGGCGGCCGCGTTGAGCAGCAGCACCATGTTGAGCCACGCCCAGACATAGCCGTCCGCGCCGAACAGCAGAGGGAGCATGACCGGGACGATCGCGCCGAACGGGTACACCCAGTCGGAGTCGACGCCGACGATCTGGGTGCCCTGGGCGGCGAGCTGCGCCCACGGCTTGTAGACGAGGAAGACGTCGCCGAGGCCCTTGCCCTGGTCGAGCGCGAGGCCGCTGATGATCAGGTGGACGGCGAGGAACGCGATCCAGAGCGACAGCGGGCTGAAGGCGACGCGGCGCAGCAGCCCGGCCTCGGCCCGAGGGGTCGGCGCGGCGCTCAGCGGCACCGCATCCATCCCCATAGCGCCACATCCTAGGGGATGCGCCCGACGCGTCCCTGAACCGATCAGCCGGCCGCGCGCACCAGCTCGCGCACCACGCCAGGGAGTTCCCCGACGATGTCGAGAGCGACGATCGGACCGCCGTCCGACGCCCGCTCCCCCGCACGCCCGTGGATCCAGGCCGCTGTCGCCGCCAGGGCTGCGAGCGCGGCGTGGCCGTCCTCGTCGATCTCGCGGGCGTGCGTCGCGACCAGGGCGCCGAGGACGCCGCCGAGCACATCCCCGCTCCCGGCCGTCGCCAGCCAGGCGGGTCCTGCGGTCACGGCGTAGCGCGGTCCGCCGGGCGCGACGACGTACGTCGTGTGGCCCTTGAGCAGGACGGTCACACCGAGGCTCTCGGCCGCGCGGACCGCCCACGCGGCTGGGTCGGCGGCGATGTCGTCGGCCGTCACCGCGTCGGAGTCGTCGTCCGCTCCGGCCGCGAGCATCGTCGCGAGCTCGCGGAAGTGCGGCGTGACGACGACCGGGGCCGAAGCGCGGCCGACGAGGTCGAGGGCTCCCGCATCGATGACGAGCGGCGTGCCATCACGCAGCGCCGAGCGCAGGCGCTGTGCGTCGTCGACCGGGCGGCTCGCCGCATCCATCCCCGAGCCGATCAGCCAGCCCTGGACGCGCCCGGGAGCCGTCACCACCTCCGGGCGGCGGCGCATCACCTGCTCGGCCGGACGGTCGGCGCCCAGGTAGCGGATCATCCCCACCCCGGTCCGGGAGGCGCCCTCCACCCCGAGCACGGCAGCGCCCGGATAGCGGTCGGATCCGGTCACCACCCCGAGCACGCCGCGCGAGTACTTGTCGCTCGACTCCTGCGGAACGGCGATCCACGCCGCGGCATCCCGTTCGTCCCAGCTCTGCCAGTCGCTCACCGGCGCCTCCCGTCGTCGCTCCCGTCGGCCGCGCACCGCGACCCGGGCCCATCGAACCCCTACCGACCTCACGATAGGTTGTGAACATGGCGATCAGCATCCCCGGAAAGGTGATCGTGTTCGACTACGGCGAGGTCATCTCGGTGACCCCGTCCGACGAGGACCGCACCGCCCTGACCGAGCTCGCCGGCGGCGACCCGAAGGTGTTCTGGCCGGCCTACTGGCGGCACAGGGACGCGCTCGACCAGGGCACGCTGAGCATCCAGTCGTACTGGCGCGGCATCGAGCGCGAGCTCGGCGAGAACTGGGGCGATGCGAAGATCCACCGCCTGTGGCTCGCCGACTTCCGGAGCTGGCTGACCATCGACCACGACACGCTCCAGGTGCTCCTCGACCTCAAGGAGGGCGGAACGCGGATGGCGCTGCTCTCCAACGCCGGCCGCGACTTCGGCTCCTACTTCCGCCACGGCACCCTCGGCGACCTCTTCGAAAAGGTGTTCGTCAGCGGCGAGCTCGGCACGATCAAGCCCAGCGCGGAGATCTTCGAGCACGTGCTCTCCGAGCTCGGCGTGACGGCGGAGCAGACGGTGTTCATCGACAACAAGGAGGCGAACGTGCGCGGGGCAGAAGCCCTCGGCATCGCCGGGCACGTCTTCACGTCGCCGAGCGACCTCCGGGCATATCTGGACGGTCTGGCGGCTTAGATGGTCATATGCCCTCTCTTTTCGATCCCCTGACCCTCCGCGGCGTCACCGCGCGCAACCGCATCTGGACCTCCCCGATGTGCCAGTACTCGGTGCTCGACGAGTCCGGCGTCCCCGGCACCTGGCACCTGATCCACCTGGGGTCGTTCGCGACCGGCGGCAGCGGAATCGTCTTCACCGAAGCCACGGCGGTCGACCCGGAGGGACGGATCAGCCCGCGCGACACCGGCATCTGGACGGACGAGCAGCGCGACGCGTGGAAGCCGATCACCGCGTTCATCGAGTGCCAGGGCGCCGTTCCCGGCATCCAGCTCGGCCATGCCGGCCGCAAGGCGTCGTCGTGGCCGGCGTGGGGCTTCGACGGCCGCACCGGCTCCGTCCCGGAGGCGGAGGGTGGCTGGCGCACGGTCGCTCCGTCGCCCATCGCGTTCGACGGGCTCGATGTCCCGGACGAGCTGGATGCTGCCGGGATCGACACGGTCGTCGACGACTTCCGCTCGGCGGCGCGCCGGTCGATCGAGGCGGGATTCCGGGTGATCGAGCTGCACGCGGCGCACGGCTACCTGCTGCACCAGTTCCTCTCCCCGATATCCAACCGGCGGACCGACGAGTACGGCGGCTCGCTGGAGAATCGCGCGCGACTCCTGCTGCGCGTGATCGCGGCCGTCCGCGAGGAGGCGCCGGACGCGCCCCTCTTCGTGCGCTTCTCGGCGAGCGACTGGACGGAGGGCGGCTGGGACGAGGACCAGACCGCGACGGTGGCCACCTGGGCGCAGGAGGCCGGAGCGGACTTCTTCGACATCTCCAGCGGTGGCATCCAGGCGGGCATCCGCATCCCGCTCAGCCCGGGCTACCAGGTGCCGTTCGCGCACCACGTGCGCAGCACCTCCGACGTGGATGTGAGCGCGGTCGGTCTCATCACCTCGCCGCAGCAGGCGGCCGAGATCGTCGAGAGCGGCCAGGCGGACGCCGTGATGCTGGCGCGCGAGCTCCTGCGCGACCCGCACTTCCCGCTGCGGGCCGCCCACGAGCTCGGCGTCGAGATCGGCTATTGGCCGCCGCAGTACCTCCGCGCCCGCTGGCGCTGAGCGACGGGGCCGGTCAGGCCGGTTGCGTGAGGCAGAGGTAGTTGCCCTCGCTGTCCTGGAACCACGCCGACCGGCCCATGTCGTCCGTCGCGATCCCGTTCTCGGTGTGCAGACCGGGGAAGTCGTAGTCCGCGAACACGACACCCCGCTCCCTCAGATGGGCCATCGTGGCCTCGATGTCGGGCGTGAGCCAGCACATCGCGGTGTTCTGCGCCGTCCCGGCGTTCCCGGTCTCGTACACGTAGATCTTCGCTTCGGACCCGGTGCCGTACAGCACCCCGCCCTCGGTCGTCCGCTCCGGTTCGAGCTCCAGCTTGTCGCGGTACCACTCGACGGCCCGCTGCAGGTCGGAGGCAGGAAGGACGGAGTACGTCACATACGACTCCAACATGGTGATCCTCCTTCATCCAGGCGGCACCATACGCGCATGCACCGGTATCGGGGCCACTGGAATCCCGCGTCTACGCCGCCTGGGAATCCGCCCCGGAATCCACGGTCCTCCCGCATCCCCCCTCGATATACTTGCGGGCAAATGGACGACCCTCCCTCTGCCAGCCCGTTGCCCGGATCGAGCCCGTTGGGATGCGAGCGAGGTGACGGCCGTGCTCTCTGAGTGGATCATGCTCGGCGTCGGTCTGCTGCTGACCGTCGGGACGGGGCTTTTCGTCGCCAGCGAGTTCGCCCTCGTCAATCTGGATCGCGGCGATCTGGAGGCGCGTCGTGAGCGTGGCGAGTCCCGCCTCGCCATGACCATCGCGGCGCTGAAGATCACCTCGACGCATCTGTCGAGCGCCCAGCTCGGCATCACGCTGACCACGCTGCTCACCGGTTACACGATGGAGCCGGCCATCAGCTCGCTGCTGCGCGGTCCTCTCACCTCCACCGGCCTCCCGGAGGGCGCCGTAACGCCCATCGCGTCGATCGTCGCGATCGTGGTGGCGACCCTGCTGTCGATGATCCTCGGCGAGCTGGTGCCCAAGAACTTCGCCCTGGCCCTCCCGCTCGCGACGGCCAAGCTGGTGATCCCGTTCCAGACCGTGTTCACGGCGGTGTTCCGTCCGTTCGTCGCGCTGCTGAACGGCACGGCCAACGGGTTCCTCCGCCTGCTCGGCATCGAGCCGAAGGAGGAGCTGTCCGGAGCCCGCACCGCGGACGAGCTGTCGTCGCTGGTGCGCCGCTCGGCGAGCGCGGGGGTGCTGGAGGAGGACACGGCCACCCTGCTCAGCCGGACGCTCGCCTTCTCCAGCCGCACCGCGTCCGACGTGATGACGCCCCGGCCCCGCATCGAAGCCGTCCAGCGCACGGACCCGGCCCAGGCGGTCAGCGAGCTCGCCAGGAAGACCGGCTACTCCCGGTTCCCGGTGATCGGCGACGACATCGACGACGTGCTCGGCGTGGTCCACGTGAAGCAGGCCGTCGCCGTTCCCCGGCAGCGGCGCTCCCGGGTCCCCGCGTCCGCCCTGATGACCGACCCGCTGCGCGTACCGGAGACCATGGGCCTCGACACCCTGCTCGGCGAGCTGAGGGCCCGCGGATACCAGCTCGCGGTCGTCGTCGACGAGTACGGCGGGACCTCGGGCATCGCCACGCTGGAGGACCTGGTCGAGGAGATCGTCGGGGAGGTCGCGGACGAGCACGACCGGACCCGAGCCGGTGTGATCCGCGGACGCGACTCGATCACCTTCCCCGGCATCCTGCGCCCGGACGAGCTCGAGGAGCGCGCCGGCGTCACCGTCCCGGAGGAGGGGCCGTACGAGACGGTCGCCGGCTTCGTCATGAACGAGCTCGGCCGGTTGCCGAAGGTCGGAGACGAGGTCGTGATCGACGGCGGCACGTTGCGCGTCGAGCGCCTGGACGGCCGCCGGGTCGACCGCATCCGCTACACACCCGATCCGGTGCCTGTCGCCGAGAGCGCGAACGGAGAGGGGGCCGCCCATGAGTGACTGGGCCGGAATCGCCTGGCTGGTCGTGCTGCTCGCGGTCAACGCCTTCTTCGTCGGCGCGGAGTTCGCCGTCATCTCCGCGCGCCGCTCGCAGATCGAGCCGCTGGCGGAGCGCGGGAAGCGAAGCGCCAAGACCGCTCTGTACGCCATGGAGCACGCGACGCTGATGCTCGCCACGACGCAGCTCGGCATCACCGTGTGCTCACTGCTGATCCTGAACGTGTCGGAGCCGGCCATCCACCACCTGCTGGAGGTGCCGCTGCACGCGACCGGGTGGTCCGAGGAGGTCATCGGCACCATCGCGTTCATCGTCGCGCTGGTCGTCGTGTCGTTCCTGCACGTCGTGTTCGGCGAGATGGTCCCGAAGAACATCTCGTTCTCGATGCCGGACAAGGCCGCGCTGCTGCTGGCGCCCCCGCTGGTCGGGATCGGCCGTGCCGTCCGCCCGATCATCGTCGCCCTGAACGCGACCGCGAACGCGGTGCTCCGCCTCTTCCGGGTGGAGCCGAAGGACGAAGCGGCCAGCACCTTCACGCTCGACGAGGTCGCGACCATCGTGTCGCAGTCGACGCGCGAGGGCGTGCTCACGGACCGCACCGGCGCGCTGACGGCGGCGTTCGAGTTCACCGAGAAGAAGGTGCGGGATGTGGCGGTCGCGCTCGACGCGCTGGTGACCCTTCCGGCCGCCCCCACTCCCGCAGATGTCGAGAAGGCCGTCGCCAAGCACGGCTTCTCGCGCTACGTCGTCCCGGACGCCGACGGAGAGCCCACCGGCTACCTGCACCTGAAGGACGTTCTCGACCTGGAGGAGACCGGCTTCGAGCTCCCCGTCCCGGCCAAGCGCATCCGCCGGCTGGTGACCGTCTTCGCCGGAAGCGACCTCGAGGACGCCCTGGCGACCATGCGCCGCTCGGGCAGCCACCTGGCCCGCGTCGTGGATGCGGAGGGCGCCACGGCCGGCGTGCTGTTCCTGGAGGACATCATCGAGGAGCTGGTCGGCGAGGTCCAGGACGCGACCCGGCGCAGCTGAGAGTCGCGATCCGGACCTCGTCGTTGACATCGAAGGAAGAGTGAGTGTACAGTCACTCACATGCCACGAACCCTTTCCACCGCCGACGACCGCCGCGAAGCGGTGCTCGGCAGCGCCATCGCCGTCTTCGCCGTCGGCGGGTACCTCGGCACACCGATCGCCGCGGTCGCCAAGGACGCGGACATCTCGCCCGCGTACGTCTTCAAGCTCTTCCCCAGCAAGGAGGGGCTGTTCGTGGCGGCTCTCGAGCGCTGTTTCGAGCGGATCGAGCGGGCGCTGGAGGCTGGTGCACGCAGGGCCGACGGCGAGACGCCGACGGTGATCCTCGACCGCATGGGCGACGCGTACGCGGAGCTCATCGGCGACCGCTCGCTGCTCATGCTCCAGGTTCACGCCCAGTCCGCCTCCGACGTCCCGGAGATCCGCGAGGCCCTGCGGCGCGGGCTCGCCCGCATCACCCGGTTCGCGGCGATCCGCTCCGGCGCATCGCCCGACGAGGTCCAGCGCTTCATCGCGTACGGGCAGCTGTGCCACCTGGTGGTCACGGCCGGCCTCGAGGATGTGCCCGAGGAGTGGGCGCGCCTGCTCACGAACGGCATCCAGCACCCCTGATCCCCCTTCCCTCCCCTCGCCATCACCCGGCGCCCGAGAGTGATTGATCGATCACTCACAATGAAAGGACATTCTCATGGAAACGCCTCTCGCCACCGCAGCGGCACCTCTCGCCGCTCCCACCCCCCGCAGCACGCACCGCTGGTGGGCGCTCAGCGTTCTCGCCCTCGCACAGTTCCTCGTGGTGCTGGACGCATCCATCGTCAACATCGCCCTCCCGACCGTCGGGACCGCGCTCGGACTCGACACCGCGGCGCTCGCCTGGGTCGTGACGGCCTACGTCCTGCCCTTCGGCGGCCTCCTCCTGCTGGGCGGACGTCTCGCGGACCGGTTCGGGCATCGCCGGGTGTTCCTCATCGGCGTCGCCGGCTTCGCACTGGCGTCGCTCGCGGCCGGTCTCGCAGCGAACGGCACCATGCTTCTGGGTGCACGAGCCGTTCAGGGGGCATTCGCCGCCCTGCTGGCGCCCGCATCCCTGGCACTCCTCACGCAGCTCTTCCCCGACGCCGAAGCGCGCGGGAAGGCCCTGGGCCTGTGGGGTGCTGTGGCCGGAATGGGCAGCGCGGCGGGCGTCCTGCTCGGCGGGGTGCTCACCGCGGCATTCGGCTGGTCCGCCGTCTTCTTCGTGAACGTGCCCGTCGGCATCCTCGTGCTCGCGGTCATCCCGTTCCTCATCGGCCGCGACCCGGCTGCACGAGCAGAGCGGATGGATGCGGCGGGAGCCGCGACCGCGACCCTCGGACTCGCGGCGGCCGTCGCCGCCCTCAGCGAGGGCGGCGCCCTCGGCTGGACGAACCCGATCGTCCTGGGGCTCGCTGGCGCTGCGGTCGTCCTTCTCACCGCGTTCGTGTTGATCGAACGCCGCGCCGCGCACCCCCTGCTGCCGTTCTCCTTCTTCCGCAATCGCGACGCCCTGGCCGGCGACATCGTGATGCTGCTGGTCGGCGGCGCCACGGTCGCGCTGTTCTTCGCGCTCTCGGTCTACCTGCAGGAGGTGCTGCACCTGGACGCTCTGGCGGCCGGACTCAGCCAGCTGCCGCTCGCCGTCGCACTCGTGGCGATCGCCGGCGTGATCCCGGCCGTGGTCGCCCGGGCGGGGCTGCGCACGACGCTGGCCGGTGCGCTCGTCGTGCTCGCCGCCGGGGTCGTCTGGTTCACCCTCGCCGGGAGCACCGGATTCGTCGCCGGGTTCATCCTGCCGAGCATCGTGATCGGTCTCGGTCTGGGCGCCTCCTTCGTCACGGTCACCCAGCTCGCCGTCCGCGGCGTGCCGGAGTCGGAGTCCGGCCTTGCCAGCGGCCTGGTCAACACCGCTCAGCAGATCGGCGGCGCGCTCGGCCTCGCCGTCCTCGGCGGCATCGCTTCGGCCCGCACCTCCGCACTGCTGGACGCGGGAAGCGGCGCGGCCGACGCCGCCGCCGGCGGATTCCTCCTGCTGTTCCTGGGCGTCGCGGTGCTCGCGGTCCTCGGAGCGGCGATCACGGCACTGGTCCGCCCCCGCTCCAACTGACCCCTCCGTCGAGTACGCACAAACTGCACGCCAGACACCCGTTCGGCGTGCAGTTTGTGCGTACTCGACGTGGGGGGCGACGGGGGCGACGGGGGGCTACCAGCTGACGGGGAGCGCCTTGCCCTCCTCGTAGCCGGCGGCGGACTGGATGCCGACGAGCGCTCGCTCGTGGAACTGGGCGAGGGTGCGCGCGCCGGCGTAGGTGAACGAGCTGCGCACCCCGGTCGTGATCATGTCGAGCAGATCCTCGACCGACGGCCGCAGCGGGTCCAGGTAGATGCGAGAGCTGGAGATGCCCTCGGCGAAGAGCTCCTTGCGGGCGAGCTCGTAGGCGTCGAGCCGCTCGAAGCGTCCCTTCACCGCCTTGGTGGACGCCATGCCCCAGCTCTCCTTGTAGAGGCCGCCGTTCGCGTCCCGGTCCAGGGTGCCGGGCGCCTCGATCGTGCCGGCGAACCAGGAGCCGATCATGACGGACGCACCGCCCGCGGCGAGCGCGAGCGCGACGTCGCGGGGATAGCGCACACCGCCGTCCGCCCAGACGTGCGCCCCGAGCTCCCGTGCGGCCGCGCTGGTCTCGAGCACTGCGGAGAACTGCGGGCGGCCGACCGCGGTCATCATGCGCGTCGTGCACATGGCGCCGGGGCCGACGCCGACCTTGAGGATGTCTGCGCCCGCCGCGACCAGGTCGCGGACGGCCTGCTCGGTGACGACGTTGCCCGCCACGATGGGCAGCCCGAGGCCCAGCTCCTTGACCGTGCGGATAGCGCGGACCATGCCGTCCTGGTCGCCGTGCGCGGTGTCGATGACGAGCACGTCGACGCCCGCAGCCGCGAGCGCTTTCGCCTTGCCCGCGACATCGCCGTTGATCCCGACGGCCGCGGCGACGCGGAGCCGACCGTGCGCATCCAGTGCGGGCGTGTAGATCGTGGAGCGGAGGGCACTGCGCTTCGACAGGGTGCCGACGACGCGACCGTGGTCGAGCACCGGCGCGAAGTCGATGCCGGCAGCATCCATCACCTGGAAGGCCTGACGCCCGTCCGAGAGGTCCTCGGCGTCGAGCGAGGTCAGCGCGCCGTGCAGCAGGTCGCCGACCCGCGCGTCTGCGAGCGCAGAGCCGAGCTGGACGGCCGCGAGGCAGCCGAGGTACGCGCCGTCCGCATTCGTGACCACAATCCCGTGTCCTTCGACCGCCGGGATGCGGCGGAGCACGTCGGCGACGCTCTCGTCGGGGTGCGCCTCATACGGGGTGTCGAACATCACCGGCTGGGCCTTGACCCAGCGGATCGCGTCGTCGAGATCCTGCAGGTGCATGTCCTGCGGGAGGACGCCGAGACCGCCGCGGCGGGCCAGCGTCGCGGCGAGCCGCTTGCCTGTCACCGAGTTCATGTTCGCGGACACGATCGGGATGGTCGCACCGGTGCCGTCGTTGGGGGCGAGGGACACGTCGAGACGGCTCGTGACGTTCGACCGCGACGGCACGAGGAACACATCGGAGTAGGTGAGATCGTGGCGCGGCGATGTTCCATAGAACTGCATGGGAATAACGCTATCCCGCTCGGCTGAGCGCCCGCACGCGAGCACCGATGGGATTAGGCTTGAGGATCGGATGGAAGCGGGCGGTGACAGGCCGCCCGGTCACGACGAAATCGATGGAGAGAGTGGGCGATCGGCTGTGTCGAGCCAATTGACCGGAGTAGGGACCGAAGACGGCGCCGCGGGCGAATTCGGAGCCAACGAATGGCTGGTGGACGAGCTGTACGAGCAGTTCGTGCACGACAAGAACTCGGTCGACAGGTCGTGGTGGCCCATCCTCGAGAACTACCATCCGGCGGTGAAGGACGAGTCGATCCCGTCGCCGGGTGAGACCCCCACCGAGACCCCGGCGGAGCCCGGAGTGCCGGCCCCGTCGGAGCCGACGGTCCCCAGCCCGGCGGAACCCTCCGTCCCGAGCCCGGCGGAGCCGACGGCGCCCAGCCCGTCCGAGCCGTCGACACCGGCTCCCCCGGCGGGCGGAGCGCCCGCCCCGCACCCGAACGAGCCGAAGCCCGTCACGACTCCCATCCCGGTGATCGGCCAGCAGCCCGTCGCCCGCACCACTTCGGTGGCGGCCAAGCCGCAGCCGGTTCCGGCCGACGCGCCGGTGACCGCCCCCAACGCGACGCTGGAGGCGGCGGAAGAGGACAAGGTCACGCCGCTCCGCGGCATGTCCAAGACACTCGCCACCAACATGGACGCGTCGCTCACCGTCCCGACCGCGACCAGCGTCCGCACCATCCCGGCCAAGCTGATGATCGACAACCGCATCGTCATCAACAACCACCTGAAGCGCGCGCGCGGCGGCAAGGTCTCGTTCACGCACCTCATCGGCTGGGCGCTCATCCAGGCGCTCAAGGAGTTCCCGAGCCAGAACGTCTACTACGAAGAGGTCGACGGCAAGCCCTCGGTGGTGGCCCCGGCCCACATCAACCTCGGCATCGCGATCGACATCCCGAAGCCCGACGGCACCCGCGCTCTGCTCGTCCCCAGCATCAAGCGCGCCGACACCATGCGCTTCGGCGAGTACCTCGCCGCCTACGAGGAGCTCGTCGCCAAGGCCCGTAACAACAAGCTCGCCGCCGGCGACTTCGCCGGGACGACGATCTCGCTCACCAACCCGGGCGGCATCGGCACCGTCCACTCGGTCCCGCGCCTGATGAAGGGCCAGGGCTGCATCATCGGCGCCGGCGCCCTCGAGTACCCGGCCGAGTTCCAGGGCTCCAGCGAGAAGACCCTCGCCGGACTCGCGATCGGCAAGACGATCACGCTGACGAGCACCTACGACCACCGCGTCATCCAGGGCGCCGGTTCTGGCGAGTTCCTCAAGATCGTGCACGAGATGCTGATCGGCAAGCGCAGCTTCTACGAGGACATCTTCGCCGAGCTGCGCATCCCCTACGTGCCGATCCACTGGAACCCGGACATCAGCGTCGATCTGGCCAGCGCCGTCGACAAGACCGCCCGCGTGCAGGAGCTGATCAACTCGTTCCGCGTGCGCGGCCACCTCATGGCCGACATCGACCCGCTGGAGTACAAGCAGCGGTCGCACCCGGACCTCGAGATCGAGAGTCACGGCCTCACCTTCTGGGACCTCGACCGCGAGTTCGTCACCGGCCAGTTCGGCGGGGACAAGCGGAAGATGAAGCTGCGCGACATCCTCGGCGTTCTGCGCGACTCGTACTGCCGCACCGTCGGCATCGAGTACATGCACATCCAGGACCCGGCCCAGCGCAAGTGGTTCCAGGACAAGCTGGAGCGGCCCTACGAGAAGCCGACCCACGACGAGCAGCTCCGCATCCTCGGCAAGCTCAACGAGGCCGAGGCGTTCGAGACCTTCCTGCAGACGAAGTACGTCGGCCAGAAGCGCTTCAGCCTGGAGGGCGGAGAGTCCACGATCGCGCTGCTCGACTCCATCCTGCAGGGCGCGGCGGAGGCCGGCATGGACGAGGTCGCCATCGGCATGGCGCACCGCGGCCGCCTCAACGTCCTGACCAACATCGCGGGCAAGACGTACGGCCAGATCTTCCGCGAGTTCGAGGGGACGCAGGACCCGCGCACGGTGCAGGGCTCCGGCGACGTCAAGTACCACCTCGGCACCGAGGGCACCTTCAAGGGAGCGGGCGGCGAGGAGATCCCGGTCTACCTGGCCGCGAACCCCTCCCACCTGGAGGCCGTCGACGGCGTCCTGGAGGGCATCGTCCGCGCCAAGCAGGACCGCCGCCCGGCCGGAACGTTCCTCACCCTGCCGATCCTGATCCACGGCGACGCGGCCATGGCCGGTCAGGGCGTCGTGGTCGAGACGATGCAGATGTCGCAGCTGCGCGCCTACAAGACCGGCGGCACGATCCACGTCAACATCAACAACCAGGTCGGCTTCACCACCCCTCCCGGCGAGGCCCGCAGCTCGGTGTACTCCACCGACGTGGCCAAGACCATCCAGGCGCCGATCTTCCACGTGAACGGCGACGACCCCGAGGCCGTCGTCCGCGTCGCGGAGCTCGCCTTCGCCTACCGGCAGGAGTTCAAGCGCGACGTCGTCATCGACCTCGTCTGCTACCGCCGCCGCGGGCACAACGAGGGCGACGACCCCTCGATGACCCAGCCGCTGATGTACAGCCTCATCGAGGCGAAGCGCTCGGTGCGACGCCTCTACACCGAGGCGCTCGTCGGCCGCGGCGACATCACCGAGGAGGAGTACGAGCAGGCGCACCGCGACTTCCAGGACCGCCTGGAACGCGCGTTCATGGAGACGCACGCGGCTCAGACCAACTCGACGCCCGTTCTGGACGCCGACGGCTCCGGCGACCTCGCGCAGACGGCCACCGAGGACGACAACGTGGGCGAGCCCGAGACGACCGCGGTCAGCGCACAGGTCATCGGAATGATCGGCGACGCGTTCAACAACCCGCCCGCCGGCTTCACCGTCCACCCGAAGCTGCAGCAGCTGCTCAACAAGCGCAGCGAGATGAGCCGCAACGGCGGCATCGACTGGGGCTTCGGCGAGCTGCTCGCGCTCGGCTCGCTCCTGGTGGAGGGCACACCGGTGCGCCTCGCCGGCCAGGATGCGCGCCGCGGCACCTTCGTGCAGCGCCACGCGGTGCTGCACGACCGGGTCAACGGCCAGGAGTGGCTGCCGCTCGCGAACCTCAGCGACAACCAGGCGAAGTTCTGGATCTACGACTCGCTCCTCAGCGAGTACGCCGCCATGGGCTTCGAGTACGGCTACTCCGTCGAGCGCGCGGACGCGCTGGTGCTGTGGGAGGCGCAGTTCGGCGACTTCGCCAACGGCGCCCAGACGATCATCGACGAGTTCATCTCGTCCGCAGAGCAGAAGTGGGGCCAGCGGTCGTCGCTGGTGCTGCTCCTCCCCCACGGCTACGAAGGTCAGGGGCCGGACCACTCCAGTGCCCGCATCGAGCGGTACCTGCAGATGTGTGCCGAGAACAACATGACCGTCGCACGCCCGTCCACCCCGGCGTCGTACTTCCACCTGCTGCGCCGCCAGGCCTACGCCCGCCCGCGCCGCCCGCTCATCGTCTTCACCCCGAAGGCGATGCTGCGACTGCGCGGAGCCGCGAGCAACGTCGAGGACTTCACGAACGGCCGCTTCGAGCCGGTGATCGACGATGCGCGCATCGCCGACAAGGGTTCCGTGAAGCGGGTGCTGCTGATGGCCGGCAAGCTCTACTACGACCTCCTCAACGAGCTCGAGAAGAACCCCAACCCCGAGATCGCGCTCGTGCGGGTCGAGCAGTACTACCCGCTCCCTGCCGCCGAGCTGAAGGCGGTCGTGGACTCCTATCCCAACGCCGAGCTGGTGTGGGTGCAGGACGAGCCGGAGAACCAGGGCGCGTGGCCGTTCATGATCCTCGAGACGTCGAAGCTGGGCCCGCGCCCGCTCGGTGTGGTGTCGCGCCCGCCGTCGGCGTCGCCCGCCGCGGGTTCCGCGAAGCGTCACGCGCAGGAGCAGCAGGTGCTGATCCAGCGGGCGCTCACGCTGTAGTCCGCGACAGAATCACGGGAGCCCCGGTCCGAACAGGATCGGGGCTCCCGTCATTCCGCCCGCGGCTCAGGCGTCGGCGGCGCAGCGGAAACCGATGTGCGTCGTCGCGCTGTCCTCCGCCTGCGGTGAGCGCGCCGCTGGGCGGAAGCGCAGGCAATAGTCGGGGCTGCACAGGTACGAGCCGCCCTTCAAAACCCGGCGCGGGATGTCAGAGCCGGGTTCCGCGCTGCTCGCTCCCAGCAGGTTCACCCGCCCGCCGGCCTCCGGCGCCCGCTGGCCCGGCACGATGTGGCGCGGTGCGTAGTAGTCGCTCGTCCACTCCCACACATTTCCGATCAGGTCGTACAATCCGTACCCGTTCGCCGGGTACGAACCGACGGGCGCGGGCGTCGCGCCGAAGCGACCCCGGTTCTCGTACGGGAAGTGCCCGATCCACGAGTTCGCCTGCGGCTCTCCGCCGGGATAGGCCTCGTCGCCCCAGGCGAAACGCGCACCGTCCACTCCGCCGCGTGCCGCGTACTCGTGCTCGGCTTCGGTCGGGAGGCGCTTTCCAACCCATTCCGCATACGCCGTGGCGTCCGCGTACGCGACCTGGACGACGGGCCGGTCCATCCGGTCGTCGATGTCCGATGCCGGGCCCTCGGGATGCCGCCAGTCGGCTCCGGGCTGCCACCGCCACCACTGCCGCCAGTCGGTGAGGTCGACCGGACCGTCCGTGGCCGTGAACACGAGGGCTCCGGGAAGGAGGTCGTCATCGGCCAGTTCCGGGAACTCGGCCGGGTCGAGCGGACGCTCGGCGACGGTCACGTGGCCGGTGTCCGCCACGAACGCCGCGAAGTCGGCGTTCGTCACCTCGAACCGGTCGATGCGGAAGGCGGCCACCGTGCGTTCGTGCACGGGCTGCTCGTCCGGGAAGAACTCGGCGGAGCCCATCCGGAACCGTCCGCCCGGAAGGGCCACCATGTCGTCCATGGCCTCACGCTAGCGACCCGATGCCGCTCCCGGACAGACCCCTGGTGCGGCTGGCACGCCCGGCGGACCGCGGCGTATGGTGAGCCCATGACCGTCGTCACCACCCACCGCCTCGGCGAGCCCTGCTGGGTCGACTACACCTCCTCCGATGTCCCGCGCGCGACCGAGTTCTACACGGCCCTGTTCGGCTGGACGGCCGAGACCGCCGGTGAGGAGTACGGCGGCTACGTGACCTTCCGCCGCGACGGCCGGAGGGTGGCCGGCCTCGGCCCGAGGATGGGCGACGCCCAGGCGAACACCTGGCTCACCCATCTGCTCGTCGAGGATGCGGACGCGGCCGAGAAGGCCGCGCTGGACAACGGCGCCCAGGTGATCGCGCCGACGATGACGGTCGGCGACCAGGGCCGGCTCGCCGTGATCGCCGATCCGGGCGGGGCCGTCGTCGGTCTCTGGGAGCCGGAGCAGCACCGCGGCTACGAACTGGTCGCCGAGGTGGGTGGGCTGGCCTGGCACGAGCTGTACGCGCGCAACTACGCGGTGCAGGTCGACTTCTACACCCGCGTGTTCGGCTGGAGGACCCAGGTCCTGGGCGACACCGCCGACTTCCGGTACGTCACCTTCGGCGACCCGGATGCGCCGGCGGGCGGCGTGTACGACGCGAACGGCATGCTGCCGGATGGCGTCCCGTCGCACTGGGTCGTCTACTTCGGGGTCGCCGACGCCGCAGCGGCGTCACAGCGTGTGATCGACCTGGGCGGAACCGTCATCCGCGATCCCTGGGACAGCGAGTTCGGCCGCTTCGCGCAGGTCACCGACCCGCTGGGCGGCCTGTTCTTCCTCCACGAGGTCGGAACGGGCGGCGCGGCCTAGCGCCGTCACCATCGCGCATTCGTCACCAATCGCGCCCATTCGTCACGAATCGCGCCCGTTCGTCAGGCTCACACATTCGTCACGCTCGCGCATTCGTCACGAATCGCGCCCATTCGGCACGAATCGCGCGCATTCGTCATGAATGGGCGCTCAGCTCAGTGGACGCTCGCCTGGAACGAGCGGATGCGCAGCAGCACCTCGGTGCGATTCGTCGCGAATCGCGCCGAATCGCCACGAATCGCGCGCATTCGTCACGAATGGGCGCTCAGCTCAGTGGACGCTCGCCTGGAACGAGCGGATGCGGAGCAGCACCTCGGTGCGCAGCGTCTCGGGCGCCGTCTCCTTGCACGCCCGCTGCACCACCTCGGTGAGCACGACGTTCAGATGGGCCTCGTCGGAGCATCCGGTGCAGTTCGCCAGGTGCTCGCGCACGTCGGCAGCATCCTCGCTGCACAGTTCGTTGCGCAGGTACTCTTCGAGTTCGGCCTTCGCCTTCTCACAGCCGCAGTCGGTCATTTCTTGCTCCTGGGTGTCTGCACGGCCCGGTCTCCCTGAACGGCGGAGAGGCCGCGCTCGTGCGCGTAGTCGGTCAGAAGCTCCCGGAGCATCCGGCGGCCGCGGTGCAGGCGGCTCATCACAGTGCCGATCGGGGTCTTCATGATGTCGGCGATCTCCTGGTAGGAGAATCCCTCGACATCGGCGAGGTACACGGCCAGCCGGAAGTCCTCCGGGATGGCCTGCAGCGCGTCCTTGACGGCGCTGTCCGGCAGATGGTCGATCGCCTCGGCTTCGGCCGAGCGGCTGGACGACGAGGACATGGACTCCGCGCCGCCGAGCTGCCAGTCCTCGAGCTCGTCGATCGTCCCCTGGTAGGGCTCGCGCTGCTTCTTGCGATACGTGTTGATGAACGTGTTGGTGAGGATGCGGTACAGCCACGCCTTCAGGTTCGTGCCCTGCTGGAACTGGCCGAACGCCGCGTAGGCCTTCACGAACGTCTCCTGTACAAGGTCCTGCGCGTCGGACGGGTTGCGTGTCATGCGCAGGGCAGCCGCGTACAGCTGGTCCATGAAAGGCAGGGCCTGATCCTCGAAGAGGTGGCCCAGATCCTCGGTCTCGGTGCTCATCACCGGCCAGTCTAGTTGCGACGCCAGCGACGTGCTGAGAAGGCCCTCGGGGTCGACGAGGCCGTGCGGGGTGACGCTGGGAGCGTCGAGCACGGCGGTGGCGGCCACGGGCGGATCCTTCCTGATACCGGGAACACGGATAATCTGGACAACAATGCTGATCTCGAAATATTCCGCCCCTGACTTCGACCCGTACGGCGACAACCGCGTCGAGGAGCCGAACACGCTGTGGCCCGCCCCCGTGGCCGACGGTCCGGTCGTCGCGACGGTGTCCCTCCCCGGCTCGAAGTCGCTGACCGCGCGCGAGCTGGTGCTCGCCGCCCTCGCCGACGGGCCGTCGCTGCTCCATGCTCCCCTGCACTCACGCGACAGCGCCAACATGGTGGAGGCCCTCCGCGCTCTGGGCGTCACGATCGAGGAGCGCGCGGGCGACGGCGAGTTCGGCGTCGACCTGCTGGTGACCCCGGCCGAGGAGCTGCTCGGCAGCACGACGATCGACTGCGGACAGGCGGGCACCGTGATGCGGTTCGTCCCGCCGATCGCCGGGCTGGCCCTCGGCCCGACGATGTTCGACGCGGACGACTCCGCGCGCGGCCGCCCGATGGGCGCCATCATCGCGGCACTCCGCGCGCTCGGGGTCGACGTGAACGACGACGGCCGCGGCTCCCTCCCGTTCACCGTGCACGGCACCGGTCGGGTCGCGGGCGGCGCGATCGGGGTGGATGCGTCCAGCTCGAGCCAGTTCGTGAGCGCCCTCCTGCTCTCGGCCAGCCGCTTCGACGACGGCCTCGACCTGACGCACAAGGGCGAGCGGCTGCCGAGCCTGCCGCACATCGAGATGACGATCGCGGCCCTCGCCGCCCGTGGGGTGACCGTCGAGTCGCCCGAGGTCGGACGCTGGATCGTCTCCCCCGGCACGATCGCCGCCCGCGACGTCGACATCGAGCCGGACCTCTCCAACGCCGCCCCCTTCCTCGCCGCGGCCGTCGTGACCGGAGGCACGGTGACGATCACCGGCTGGCCCGCGTCGACGACGCAGGTCGGCGCAGACCTGGCCGACCTGCTTCCGCTGTTCGGGGCGACGGTCACGCGTGACGGCGACCGGCTCACCGTGACGGGCCCGGAGCGCCCGAGCGGCGTCACCCTCGACCTGACGACGGGCGGCGAGCTCGCTCCTGCGCTCGTGGCGATCGCCGCCCTCGCGGACGACCCGAGCGAAATCACCGGCATCGGGCACATCCGTCATCACGAGACGGACCGCCTCGCCGCCCTGGCCGCCGAGATCAACGGCCTCGGCGGCGCGGTCACGGAGCTGGAGGACGGCCTGCGGATCGACCCGCGCCCGCTCCACGGCGGCGTGTGGCGCAGCTACGAGGACCATCGCATGGCGACGGCCGGGGCGATCGTCGGGCTCGTCGTGCCGGGGGTCGAGATCGAGAACGTGGCCACCACGGCGAAGACGCTCCCGCAGTTCACGCAGCTCTGGACCCGGATGCTGCAGAAGGGCGCCGGCATCGCGTGACGGACAACAGCGGCTCCTGGTGGGCGGACGACGAGGACGACGACGAGCTCGACCTCTACGACGAGTCCAGCATCCGCAGCCGCCCGAATCCGAAGGGCAACCGCCCCCGGACGAAGACGCGCCCCGAGCACGCCGACGCGCAGATCGCCCGGGTGCTCGGCGTCGATCGCGGCCGGTACACGGTCCTGCTCGACGAGGACACCCCCGAGGAGCGGCAGGTCACAGCGGCCAGGGCCAGCGAGCTGCGGCGGAATCCGATCGTCACCGGTGACCGCGTCGCGGTCGTCGGCGACACGACGGGCGAAGAGGGCACCCTCGCCCGCATCGTCCGGGTCGAGCCGCGCACAACGCTGCTTCGGCGGAGCGCGGACGACACGGACGAGGTGGAGCGGATCGTGGTCGCGAACGCCGACCAGATGCTCATCGTCGTCGCGGCCGCGAACCCGGAGCCGCGGACACGGCTGGTCGACCGCTATCTCGTCGCCGCCTACGACGCCGGCATCGAGCCGATGCTGTGCGTCACGAAGACCGATCTCGCCGACCCCGAGCCCTTCCTGTCGAACTTCGCCGGCCTCGACCTCCCGGTTTTCACGAGCCGTCAGGACGACATCCCCCTGCACGACATCACGACGGCGCTGATCGGCCACGACACGGTCGTCGTCGGCCATTCCGGGGTGGGCAAGTCGACCCTGGTGAACGCGATCGTCCCCAGCGCGCACCGCGCCACCGGTCACGTCAACGTGGTCACCGGGCGCGGCAGGCACACCTCCTCGTCGACCGTCTCCCTCCGCGTCGAAGACGACGAGGGCCGCCACGGCTGGGTCATCGACACCCCGGGCGTCCGCTCGTTCGGGCTCGGGCACGTGAACACCGACAGCATCCTGAAGGCGTTCACCGACCTCGCCGAGCTCGCCGAGGACTGCCCTCGGGGGTGCACGCACCTGCCCGACGCTCCGGACTGCGCGATCATCGAGGCCGTCGAGGCGGGGAAGCTCGGCGAGGCCGGCCGGGCGCGCCTCGACTCGCTGCAGCGCCTGCTCGCCACTTTCGCGCGCTGAACCGTCCTCCGGCTGGGAGAATGGAGCCATGACTGACGCTCGACTCGAGGCCGGATCGCCGGCTCCCTCCTTCACGCTCACCGACCAGGACGGCGCCGCCGTCTCGCTCTCCGATTTTGCCGGCGAGAACGTGATCGTGTACTTCTACCCGGCCGCGATGACGCCGGGATGCACGACGGAGGCCTGCGACTTCCGCGACAACCTGAACTCGCTGAAGTCGGCGGGTTACCAGGTCATCGGCATCTCGAAGGACGCGCCGGCGAAGAACAAGCAGTTCCAGGAGCAGGACGGCCTCAACTTCCCGCTGCTGTCCGATGAGGACCTGGCCGTGCACCGGGCATACGGCGCCTACGGCGAGAAGAAGCTCTACGGCAAGACGGTGGAGGGTGTCATCCGGTCGACCTTCGTCGTCGACCCGGACGGCACGGTGCGGCTGCCGCTGTACAACGTGAAGGCCACCGGGCATGTCGCATCGCTGCGCAAGAAGCTCGGCATCGACGCCTAAGCGGGGAGGCGCGGCACCGACGCCAGCAGACGGCGCGTGTAGTCGTCACTCGGCGTCCTGAGGACCTCGGCGGTCGCGCCCTGCTCCACGATGCGCCCGCCGCGCAGCACGACGGTGTGTGCGCAGAGCGCAGCGACGACGCTGAGGTCGTGCGACACCATGACGACGGTCATCCCTTCGTTCGCGGCGAGCTCTCCCAGCAGGTCGATGATCTGGATGCGCGTCGTCACATCCAGCGCGCTCACCGGCTCATCGGCCAGCAGCACCCGGGGGCGGGACACGATCGCACGGGCGATGGCGATGCGCTGCCGCTGGCCTCCCGAGAACTCGTGCGGGTAGCGGCGCGCCGCGTCGGCGGGCAGGGCGACGGAGTCCAAGGCGTGAGCGATGCGCTCGCGCGCCTCCTCGCCGCTCGCGAGCCCGAGGGACGCGAGGGGCTCCCCGACAATGCGGCCGACGCTCTGCCGCGGGTCGAGCGAGGAGTACGGGTCCTGGAACACCGGCTGGACGCTGCGGCGGAAGGCGCGCAGTTGCGCCCGGTCGCGCGGGTTCAGGGGCTCGCCGTCGAAGAGCACGGAGCCGCTCGTCGGCGTCGTCAGCCCCAGCAGGAGCGAGAGCGCCGTCGTCTTGCCCGCTCCCGACTCACCGACCAGGCCGAGGCTGCGACCCGGCTCGACGGCGAACGAGACGTCGTCGAGGGCAGCGGTGGCGGCCCGTCGGTAGCGGAAGCCCGCGCTGCGGAGTTCGAGGATCGGGGTCATGGCAGCTCCAGTGCGGCATCGAGCTCGCGGGCGCTCCGTACGAGTTCCGCGGTGTACGGATCGCGCGGTTCGGACAACAGCCCGCCGATGGCGCCCTCCTCGACTACGCGGCCCTGACGCAGCACGATGGCGCGTTGCGCCATGCGCGATACCACGGCCAGGTCGTGGCTCACGAACAGGAGCGCCATCCCCCGCTCCGCGACCAGGCGCTCGAGCAGGGCGAGCACGTCGGCCTGGACGGTGACGTCGAGCGCGGTCGTGGGCTCGTCGGCGATCAGCAGCCGCGGACGACAGGCGAGGGCCGCCGCGATCGCGACGCGCTGCCGCTGGCCGCCGGAGATCTCCCACGAGTAGGCGCGCGCGATGCGCTCCGGTTCCGGGAGGCCCACCTCGGCGAGCGCGTCGTGCACCGCCCGCCGCAGCGCGTCCCCGCGCAGCCCGAGGTGGCGGCGGAGAGGCTCGCCGACCTGCCGGCCGAGGCGCATGAGCGGGTCGAGGGCGGTCATCGGCTCTTGGAAGACCGTCGACGCCACCCGGCCGCGCAGCGCGACCAGGTCGCGCTCCCGCGCCCCGAGCACCGGGACGCCGTCGAGGAGCACGCTGCCCGTCGCCTGCAGTCCGTCCGGAAGCAGACCGGTGAGGGCGAACGATGTCAGAGACTTCCCCGAGCCGGACTCGCCGATCAGGCTGAGCCGCTCCCCCGCGTCCAGACGGAACGACACGTCCCGCACGAGGACGTCACCGCCGCGCGTCGTGACCGTCAGGTGGTCGACCTCGAGGAGCCGCGGAGTCGCCTGCCTCTGCGCGCCCACCGTGTTCGCGCTCACCGCGACCTCCTCCGCGTCGGATCGGCCACATCCCGCAGGCCGTCGGCGACCAGGTTGACGCCGATCACCAGCACCACCAGGGCCACCCCGGGTGCGATCGCGCCGGCGGGAGCGGTGGACACCGTGCCCTGCGCCTCCTGCAGCAGCCGCCCCCACGACGCGTTCGGAGGCGGGGCGCCCAGCCCGAGGTACGACAGGCTCGCCTCGGCGAGCACGGCCACCCCGAACTGCAGGGCCAGGTTCACGCTGAGGGTCGGCCAGATGTTCGGCAGGATGTGCCGCGCGATGATCCCGGACCACGAAGTGCCCGAGGTGCGCGCCGCCGTCACGAACTGCTGTGCGAGCACCCGCTTGGCGAGCACACGCGTCAGTCGGGCGACGACCGCGGACATGGCGAGCCCGATCGCGACGATGGCGGTGCCGAGCGAGGCGCCCTGCGCCGCCACGATCAGCATGGCCAGCAGCAGCGTCGGGAACGCGATCAGGATGTCGAGAACGGCCGAGAGCGTGTCGTCGAGCCACTTCGTGGCGAACGCGGAGAGCAGGCCGAGCGTACCGCCGACCACCGCACCGATCGCAACGGATCCGAGGCCGACGGCCAGGGCGATCCGCGCGCCGATCATCAGCTGGGTCGCCAGGTCGCGGCCGAACCGGTCCGTGCCGAGCCAGTGGGATGCGCTGGGCTGCTCGAGCCGTGTCCCGGACGTGTCGGACTGCGCGTAGGGCAGCCAGAAGAACGAGACGACGGCCACGATGACGACGAGACCGACCAGCACGAGGCCGATGCCGAGGGTCAGCGACCGGCGACGTCGCCGCCGGTGCGTGGCGTCCGGCGCGGCGGCCTCCGCCGCCTGCTCCACGATCGCGCTCATGCGTTCCCCGAGATACTGCGACGGAGTCGCGGATCGACGAGGCGCTGGGCGACGTCGGCCAGGAAGCCCACGATCAGGACCAGCAGCGTCGAGACGAACAGGATGCCCTGGATGTTCGGGTAGTCGTGCTGCTCGATGGCCTTCAGCAGCATGCTGCCGAGACCCGGGAGCGTGAAGACGCTCTCGACGACGACGGCGCCGAGGAACGTCGTGGCCAGCTCGATGCCCAGGACGGAGATCACCGGAACCGCTCCGTTGCGCAGACCGTGACGCCACATCGCGCCGGCGAATCCGGACCCCAGCGCGCGGGCGTTGCGCAGGTAGTCGCTGCCGATCACATCCAGCGTCGCACTCCGCACGTAGCGGGAGATGGACGCGCTCATCACGAGGGCGATGGTGACGACCGGGAGGGCGAGGGAGGTGAGGGCCTCGGCGGGATCGGACCAGTCGTCGCGCGGGAAGCCGCCCGACGGGAACCAGCCCAGCGTGATGGCGAACACATCGACGAGCAGGATGCCCACCCAGAACACGGGGACGGCGATGCCCAGCTGCGAGAATGCGGACAGCAGGATGCCGTACCAGCGGTCGGCCTTCCACGCCGCGACGAACCCGATGGGCAGGGCGAGAACGAGGGCGAGCACGAACGAGAGCAGCGTCAGCGGAATGGTCACCGACAGACGGGCAGCGATCTCGGGGCCGACGGGCAGCGAGCTGATGAACGACTCGCCGAGGTTCAGCGACAGCAGGCTGCCGAACCACGAGAAGAACTGCTGCAGCAGCGGCTGATCGCTGCCCACCTGGCGTTGAGCCGCCGCGATCTGCTCCTTCGTCGCTCCGACGGAGAGCAGCGCGTTCGACGGGTCGCCCGGCAGCACCCGGAGGAGGAAGAACAGCACGACCATGGCCAGCAGCAGCGACACCACGAGGAACGCGGTGCGACGCACGAGATAGAGGGCCATGGTCCTTTAAGCGTAGGTGCTCGGGGAGCCGGGCGGCTCCCCGAGCACTCGGGTGGTGGAAGACGGTTCCTGTGGAGAACCGGCTACTTCTTGACGATGTCGTAGGCGAAGAACTGCGAGTTCAGGCCGTTGACGGGGTATCCGCTCACGTCGCTGTCCGCCACGACGATCTGCGGGTACAGGTACAGCCAGGCGCTGGCCGCATCCTTCGCGATCTGCTCGTTGACCTGCTTCAGCTTGGCGGTCTGCTCGGCCGTGGTCGTGGCCTGCTCGGCCTCGTTCACCCAGGCGGTCACCTGGGGGTTGTCGTAGCCCCAGTAGAAGTCCGGGTTTCCGTACCAGACCACATCGCGGTCGTTGACGTGCTCCTGCAGCGTCGCGGTGAAGTCGTGGTTCTTGAACACCTTCGTGTACCACTCGTCGGCCGAGATGGAGTTGATGTTCACCGTGATGCCGACCTTCGCCAGCTCGCTCTTCAGGAACTCGGCGACCGCAGGGTGCGGGTCGTACGTCGGCGTGTCCAGCGTGAACGTGAAGCCGTTCGCGAACCCGGCCTCGGCCAGCTCCTTCTTCGCCAGGTTCACGTCGTACGGGTTCACCTTGGTGAGGTCCTCGTACCAGGGGTCGCTCGGCGGAACCATCGACCCGATGAGCGTGCCGTAGTCGCCCCAGATGGAGTTGAGCAGCTTCTTGGTGTCGATGGCCGAGTAGACCGCCTTGCGGACCTCGACGTTGTCGAAGGGGGCGACCTTGTCGTTGAACGCCAGCAGCTCCTTCGTCGTCGACTTCCCGTCGGAGATCGTGTAGTCCTTGTTGCCCGTGAACGTGCTGAGGGCGTCCGGGCTCTGGATGCTCGTCACGATGTCGACCTGCTTGGTCTGCAGCGCGTTCGACAGGGCGGAGGCGTCGGTGAAGTAGTCGAACTCCACCTCCTTGTTCTTGGCCTTGTCGCCCCAGTATCCGCTCCAGCGCTCGAGGCTGAGCGAGCTCCCGCGCTTCCAGGTGCCCAGGGTGTATGGGCCCGTGCCGTCCTCGGCGGTCTTGTAGTTCGACGTGCCCGGACCGTAGATCCAGATGTAGCTGAGGTTGTAGGGCAGCGAGATGGAGCGGGACGACAGGGTGATGGTCACCGTCTTGTCATCCGGGGTGTCGATGCTCTTGATGACCTCGAGCTGGGACTTGCGCGCCGACTGCGAGTCGTCGGAGGTCACGCGCTCGATGCTCCGCTTGACGTCGGCGCTCGTGAGCGGCTTGCCGGAGTGGAACTTCACCCCGTCGCGCAGCGTGAACGTGTAAGTCAGGCCGTCGGCGCTCGTGGTGTACTTCGTCGCGAGCAGCGGCTCGACCTTGCCCTGGTCGGTCAGCTTGAACAGGCCCTCGTAGACGTTGCCGTTGAGCGCCTCGGTGACGCCCTGACCGCCGCCCGCGGTGTTGTCGAGGTTGACCGGCTCGTAGAGCGAGCCGATCGCGATGGTCGCATCACTTCCGCCGGCGGACGACGAGCCGCCCGCGCATCCGGCGAGCGTCAGGGCCGTCGCCAGGCCGATCGCGAGCGCAGCGAACAAGGGGGTCTTTCTCACGGTGGTTCTCCAGTGCTGTGGGGATGAATGCGAAGGGTGTCCGGGCGCTCGGCCCGTCAGGGGGTGTGCGCCGCCTCGTGGTGTGCGCCGCCGCGGAACGCCACGCGCTTCTCCCCAGCGGTGACCGCGACGGGGAAGCGGTTGTTGCGCGGCGGCAGCGGACAGTTGTACTGGTCCGAGAACCCGCAGGGCGGCACGAAGGAGCGGTTGAAGTCCAGGACGACGTGGTCGTCCACGTGCTCGACGAAGAGGAACCGGCCGGACGCGTAGGTCCCGTCCTCCCCGTCGGCGCCGTTGGTCGGGTCGCCGAACACCAGAAGCAGCGTGCCGTCGTCGTCGAAGGCGCTCAGCGTGTACTCGACGCCATCGCGCTGGAAGGCGATGTCGCCGGGGACGACGAGGTCGCGGGTGAGCCCGTTGTCGCGGATGTGCTCGAAGGGGATGGTGCGGTCGTCGCTGACCGGCGTGAAGGTGGCCTCGACGACCCAGCTGGGGTCGAACGGGAAGACGTCGATGGTCTCGAAGTCGCGGATGGCGGGAGATGCAGCATCCCAGAGCCGGATGCCGCGCTCGACCTCGCCGGTCTCGAGACTGCGACGGGTGAGCTCCGTCGCGATGACCGACTCCGGCTGCCCGGCCAGCGCCTGGTCCGGCGTCGTGGTGTCGCCGGCGGGCAGCCACCGCGTCTCGATGAGGGCGAGGTTGCCGGTGGGCGCGGTCACGCTGCTCAGCCGGCCCGCACGCCAGGCGTCCCAGCCTGCGCGGGCTCGCTCGATGGTCGCGGTGGACGCCGAGGTCTGTGTGGAGATATCAGTCACGATGCCGGACATAACCATTCGAGTCTCCGGCTTGTTCCCGCGGGACGCTATTCGTGTTGCTCCGTGTTGCGCGCCGTGGCGCGGACCACGGCCGGGGAGACGGCCAGGACGCCGGCGACGACTGCGGGCACCAGGAGGGCCCAGCCGACGTCCGGCCGGGCGTAGAAGCCCTGGAAGCAGCCGACGGCGACCGCGAGCTGGAGGATCTGGATGGTGAGGGCGGACGCACGCGCCCAGCCCCGGCGGCGCACCAGGCCGACGAGGGTCGCGATCAGCCAGGCCGCGGCGAGGAGGACGAGGACCACGATGGCGACGGCGGACGCGTACGACTCGGGCGTCTGCGTGAGCAGTTCGTAGACCAGCCAGCACGCCACACCGGCCACGAGGGCCGTCTCGAGCGCGAGGATGACGGTCAGCACCGTGAGGAGGGGCGGGCGCGCCGGGCGGTCCTGAGCGGCCGCCTCCGGGGCGTTCTGGGGGTCGGGCACTATAGCATCCTGACGTTTCCGGCTCGTGTTCTCAGCGTTATCCCATACAAAACTATTGATTCGCAATAAGGGCTATGGGAGCATATTCAACGGTCGAGTTAACGCTCACAGGGTCGTGGGCAGGTCTGATTCCCCACGGATCTAAGCACCCTGCAACCCGACTGCTTATCTGCATTCTATGGCCCTCTCGGGTCAGGAACCCCAGTAAACAAGGAGCACATCTTCATGGATTGGCGCGACAAAGCCGCCTGCCTCACCGCGGACCCTGAGCTTTTCTTCCCGGTGGGCAACACCGGCCCGGCGGTCGACCAGATCGACAAGGCCAAGGCGGTCTGCGCACGCTGCACCGTGACCGAGATCTGCCTGCAGTACGCCCTCGAGACCGGACAGGACTCGGGCGTCTGGGGCGGTCTCTCCGAGGATGAGCGCCGCGCTCTCAAGCGCCGCGCCGCACGCGCACGTCGCGCATCCTGACGCTCCACCCCATCCCCCATCGTCGGCGCGGGCCCTACCCACCCGCGCGTCCGACACAGCCGAGGCGGCGCTCACACACCTAGCACCGAGCGCCCCTCGGCATTTTTCTTTCTGCGGGAGCGTCCGCCGGTCAGATCTTGGTCAGGTACCGCAGCGGGACCTCGATGGTCACCTCGGTGCCCTGCCCCATCATCGTGTGCCAGTCGATCGCTCCGCCGAGCTCCCCCTGGATGAGCGTCCGGACGATCTGGGTTCCGAGACCCGTCCCGACCTTGCCCTCCGGGAGGCCGGACCCGTTGTCGACCACCTTGACGGTCAGCGACTCCTCCGACCGGTGGGCGACGATCTCGACCTCGCCCTCGCGGCCGGCGAGGCCGTGCTCCACGGCGTTGGTCACGAGCTCGGTGAGCGCCAGCGCCAGCGGTGTCGCGTACTCCGACGGCAGCTTGCCGAAGGTCCCGGACTTCTTCGGATGCACGGTCGTCGTGTGGCTCGCCGCGACCTCGGCGACGAGCAGCAGCACGCGATCGAACACGTCGTCGAAGTCCACGATCTGCGCCAGGCCCGTCGACAGGGTGTCGTGCACCACGGCGATGGCCGCCACGCGGCGCATGGCCTGGCTGAGGGCTTCGCGCGCCTCCTCCGAGTGGGTGCGGCGCGCCTGGATGCGCAGCAGGGATGCCACGGTCTGCAGGTTGTTCTTCACGCGGTGGTGGATCTCGCGGATCGTCGCATCCTTGGTGATGAGCTCCCGCTCCTGGTGCCGCTGCTCTGAGACGTCACGGCAGAGCACGATGGCGCCGACCCGCTCGCCGCGGTTGCGGATGGGGATGGCGCGCAGCGACACCGTCACGCCCCGAGCCTCGATGTCGGTGCGCCAGGGCGCCCGGCCGGTCACGACCAGCGGCAGGGACTCGTCGACGGTGATGGTGCCCGCCAGGAGGCCGGTCGTCACCGTGGCGAGCGACTCGCCCTCCAGCTCGCCGGTGAAGCCCATGCGGTTGAAGGCGCTCAGCGCGTTGGGGCTGGCGAAGGTGGTGATGCCGTCGACGTCGAGCCGGATCAGGCCGTCGGCAGCGCGCGGGGCGCCGCGTCGAGGGGCGGCCGGGGCTCCGAGGTCGGGGAAGTCGCCCGTCGCGATCATGTTGAAGAGATCGTTGGCGCATTCGTTGAAGGTGAGCTCCTGGCGGCTCGGGGTGCGCGCCTCGCTCAGATTGGTGTGGCGCGTGATCACCGCAACGGGCTCCGGAGCGGTGTCCGGCGAGTGGACGGTGAGCCGGCGGATCACGGGCACCGCGCGCACGCGCGTCGGCGTCTCTTCGTACCAGTCGGGGGCCGACGTGTCGATGATCTGCTTCGACCGGTACGCGTCGGTCACCTGCTGGCGCCACTCCGGCTTGATGCGCTGGCCGACGAAATCCCGGTAGAAGAGCGTCGCCGCCGAGGAGGGGCGGGCGTGCGCCACCGCGACGAAGTCATCGTCGGCGGTCGGCACCCACAGCACGATGTCCGCGAAGGCGAGATCGGCCAGGAGCTGCCAGTCGCCGACGAGGCCGTGCAGCCACTCGACGTCCTCTTCCGAGGAGCGGCCATGGGCATGGACGAGATCGCTGAGGGTCGACACCTCCCCATCCTAAACGGCGCTCCGACAGGGATGACGAGAGTTATCCACAACGCGTTTGTGCCCTGGTCCGACGCCCGTCGACCTGTTTGAGTGAGGAATCGCACATATCACGACTCTATTTCAGCACAGACCACCGACACACCCCTCCGGGAGATCACATGCACCACCTCGCCCTCGCCCCCGCGACCCCGTCCACCTCGGCACTGCCCGGCGGACGGCCGGCAGCCGCCGGCCGTCCGGGCACTCTCCTCGGAGATCCGTCATCGGACCGGCCGCCGGCCCGGCCGCTGGCCGACGCGGGGCTTGCGGACAGGGTCATCGCACGACGGGAGGGGCGCCCCGGCGACCTCGTCGAGTTTCCGACGAACGGGGAGCCGAGTCCGGCGACCCTGTGCTCGAACCTCGCGCGGTCGGTGGTGGAGATCCTCGCGGGAGCCCGCCCGCTCGATCAGATCGGCCGCTGGGTGAGCGACTCGGTCTACGTCCACCTTCTGCGTCGCACCATGCTGACCGTCCAGGCGCGGACGACCGCGGCCGACAATCCGCTGCGACCGCGCATGACCATCGGCGATCCTCTGCTGGCGTTCCCGGTCGACGGCGTCGTCGAAGCGGTCGTGATGGTGCACCAGCCCGGTCGGTCACGGGCCGTTGCCATCCGGCTGGAGCGTCACCGCACCCGGTGGCGCGCCACGGCCATCAACGTCCTGTAGCAGCGAAGACGACGATGGCGGCCCCGCGGGGCCGCCATCGTCGTGCGATCAGTTCCTGATCAGCGCTTCTTCGCCTGGGCGCGGCGCTCCGCGCGGTTGACGGGAGCCGCGTCGTCGGCGTTCTCGACGCGCTGGCCGAACGCACCGCGCTGGTTGCCCGCCTGCGCCGGCGGAGCCGCCGGGGCGGCCTGCTGCTGCGCCCGCTGCGCACGGGCCGTCGCAGCCTGCTCCAGCTGGCCGCGCTGGTTGCGCACCTCGACACCGCCCTGCTCGGCAGGAGCGGAGTAGCTGAGCGCGGTGTCGCTCTCGCCGCGGGCCAGGCCCTTGGCGGCGACCGCGGGCGCCTCGACCTCTCCAGGGGCCTGGTTGACCTCGACCTCCAGGTTGAACAGGAAGCCGATGGTCTCCTCGCGGATGGCGCCCATCATCTGCTGGAACATCGCGTAGCCCTCGCGCTGGTACTCGACCAGCGGGTCGCGCTGCGCCATCGCCCGCAGGCCGATGCCGTCCTTCAGGTAGTCCATCTCGTAGAGGTGGTCGCGCCAGCGGCGGTCGATCACCGAGAGCACGACGCGGCGCTCCAGTTCGCGCATCGCCGGGGCGCCGAGGGACTCTTCGCGACGCTGGTAGGCGATGCGGGCGTCCGACATGATCTCGCGGCGCATGAACTCGCGGTTGATCTTGCCCTTGTTTCCGGCCTCGGCGATCACCTCGTCGATGCTCACACCGACCGGGTAGAGCGTCTTGAGCTCGGCCCAGAGGGCGTCGAAGTCCCAGTCGTCGCCGCTGCCCTCGCCGGTGTGCTGATCGAGGATGTCGTCGATCACGTCGGTGAGGAACTGCTGCACACGCTCGTGCAGGTCGTCGCCCTCGAGGATGTGGCGGCGGTCGCTGTAGATCGCCTCACGCTGGCGGTTGAGGACGTCGTCGTACTTGAGGACGTTCTTGCGGATCTCGGCGTTCCGGGCCTCCACCTGCGACTGCGCGCTGCGGATGGCGCGGCTGACGACCTTCGACTCGATGGCCATGTCGTCCGGGACGCTGCTGCGGCCCATCAGGCTCTCGGCGGCTCCCGCGTTGAACAGGCGCATCAGGTCGTCGGTGAGCGACAGGTAGAACCGGCTCTCGCCCGGGTCGCCCTGACGACCCGAACGACCGCGGAGCTGGTTGTCGATGCGCCGCGACTCGTGGCGCTCGGTGCCGAGCACGTAGAGCCCGCCCGCCGCGATGACCTTCTCGGCCTCCTCGGCGACCTGCGCCTTGACGTTCTCGAACACGCCCTCCCAGGCGGCCTCGTACTCGTCCGGCGTCTCGACCGGCGACAGGCCGCGCGCGTTCATCTCGGCGACGGCGAGGAACTCGGAGTTGCCGCCGAGCATGATGTCCGTACCACGGCCGGCCATGTTGGTGGCGACCGTCACCGCGCCCAGGCGCCCGGCCTGTGCGACGATCGCGGCCTCGCGCGCGTGGTTCTTCGCGTTCAGCACCTCGTGCCGCACGCCGCGCTTGGCGAGCAGGCGCGAGAGGTACTCGCTCTTCTCGACCGAGGTGGTGCCGACCAGGACGGGCTGGCCCTTCTCGTGCCGCTTCACGATGTCCTCGACCACCTGGTCGAACTTCGCCTTCTCGTTCTTGTAGACGAGGTCGGACTGGTCGATGCGCTGCATCGGCTTGTTGGTCGGGATGGGGACGACGCCGAGCTTGTAGGTGCTCATGAACTCGGCGGCCTCGGTCTCGGCCGTACCGGTCATGCCGGAGAGCTTCTTGTAGAGACGGAAGTAGTTCTGCAGGGTGACGGTCGCGAGGGTCTGGTTCTCGGCCTTGACCTCCACCCCCTCCTTCGCCTCGATCGCCTGGTGGATGCCCTCGTTGTAGCGGCGGCCGACCAGGATGCGGCCGGTGTGCTCGTCGACGATGAGCACCTCGCCGTTCATCACCACGTAGTCCTTGTCGCGCTTGAACAGCGCGTTCGCCTTGATGGCGTTGTTGAGGAACGAGATGAGCGGGGTGTTGGCCGACTCGTACAGGTTGTCGATGCCGAGATAGTCCTCGACCTTCTCGATGCCCGGCTCCAGTACGCCGACGGTGCGCTTCTTCTCGTCGACCTCGTAGTCGACGTCCGGGGTGAGGCGCTTCGCCAGGTTCGCGAACTCGTTGAACCAGCGGTTCGCCTCGCCGGAGGAGGGACCGGAGATGATGAGCGGCGTGCGGGCCTCGTCGATCAGGATCGAGTCGACCTCGTCGACGATCGCGAAGAAGTGGCCGCGCTGCACCATGTCGCTCGCCTGCCACGCCATGTTGTCGCGCAGGTAGTCGAAGCCGAACTCGTTGTTGGTGCCGTAGGTGATGTCAGCCGCGTACTGCTCGCGGCGTTCCTCCGGGGTCTGGCCGGCGAGGATCACGCCGGTGGTCATTCCGAGGGCGCGGAACACGCGGCCCATCAGCTCGGACTGGTAGCTCGCCAGGTAGTCGTTGACCGTGACGATGTGGACGCCGCGGCTGGCGATCGCGTTCAGGTAGGCCGCCGTCGTGGCGACGAGGGTCTTGCCCTCACCCGTCTTCATCTCGGCGATGTTGCCGAGGTGCAGCGCGGCGCCGCCCATGATCTGCACGTCGAAGTGACGCATCCCGAGGGTGCGCTTCGCCGCCTCGCGGACGGCCGCGAACGCCTCGGGGAGCAGGTCGTCGAGCGGTTCGCCGTTGCCATAGCGCTCGCGCAGCTCGACGGTCTCGTGCGCGAGTTCCTCATCGGTGAGTTCGCTGAAGTCGTCTTCGAGGGCGTTGACCGCCTTCGCGTACGCCTCCAGCCGACGGAGGGTTCGGCCCTCGCCAACACGGAGGACCTTTTCAAGAACTGAGGCCACTGATGCACTCCACTTACGCTCGGTCGGGCGGACAGCCCGGCGCCCCGGCGGACGCACGCCGGACGGCATACTCCGCCGACGCTAGAGACATGCTACTTGTTCCGCCCTGACGTTCGACCTGCCCGGCCTGAGAGGAGTCTGGACGCCCGCTCGGCGCAGCCTCGGGAATGCTGATCGGGCGAGTCGATGGCGGCCGCCGCCCGGGCGGCCGCCATCGACGCTTCCACGGCGTGTGCCGCGGTCAGCCCAGCTTGCGGGCCGCGGTCGCGACCTCCTGCAGCTCTTCGGCCTCGTCGTCGAGCGCGATCACGCCGTAGTCCCAGCCCTTGCGGCGGTAGACGACGCTCGGACGCATGGTCTCCTGGTCGACGAACAGATAGAAATCGTGTCCGACGAGCTCCATGTAGTACAGAGCGTCGTCCACGGTCATCGGTACGGAGGCGAACACCTTCTTGCGGATGACGACGGGAGAGTACTCCTCCTCCGCCTCCGCCTTCTCCTCCGTTTCATCGGACACGGCGGGCATCGCGCCGGTTCTCACCTGGTCGAGCACTGCGACGGGAGCCGCCGCGAGTCCGACCGCACTGAAACCGTCCGTGCTCGCCTCACGCAACGAGGTCGGTCGGTGCTGCCCGCGATGGACCTTGCGTCGGTCCTTCGCTCGCCTCACGCGCTCGAGGAGCTTGCCGAGGGCGATATCGAAGGCGGCGTACTTGTCCTGCCCTGTCGCCTCGGACCGCACGACGGCCTTCGGACCGACGAGGGTCAATTCGACCCGATCGTCGCCGTTCTGGCTGCCCAGCTTCTCGTTGTGCCTGCTGACCTTGATCTCGAACGAGATCGCCCTCTCGGCCAGATGCGCCACTTTCTCGGACTTCTCGGTGGCGTACTCCCGGAAGCGATCAGTGATACCCAGGTTGCGTCCGATGATGTTGATGTCCATGGAGACCTCCCTGTTCCGGCGTGACGACCGCCCGGATCACGAAGGGCGGATCGACCACACCTTTTCGACTACCGTAGTGCCGCCGACCTCATTTAGAAACCGGAAAACAGGCGGCATCTCCCCAGGGTCCGCTGTGTGGTTGCTGGACACGCCCTCCACCGCGGAGCGGCGTCCGGGCGATCGCGGCCGCGCCCGCTACCCGGCCGCCGACGGCTCGGATCGCTCTGGCCGCTTCGGCGATGGTCGCCCCAGAGGTCACGATGTCGTCCACGATCAGGCAGGTGCGGCCGGCCAGCCGCCTCGAGGCGACGAAGCTGCCCCGCCGGTTCCCGGAACGCTGCATGGCCGTGAGCCCGGCCTGGTCCGCCGTTTGGCGCGACAGTCGCAGCGCTCGCCAGAGTGGAGGGACCAGGATGTGCGCCCGGGCGAGAACCGAGCGGCTCGGGTGGTAGCCCCTCCGCCGCCAGGCGGACCGGGTGGACGGGATGAGAACGGGCAGCAGGGCCGCGTCGCCGGCGTCGGCTCCGCCGGGCGCGCGGGCGGTCTGCCGCTGCGCCTCCGCCACCGCACAGCGCAGGGCGCGCGCGAGCGCTCGCACCACATCCACCCGGCCGCCGTCTTTGTAGGCCAGCAGCACGCGCCGCGCGACGCCCTCGTAGCTGAGCGCGGACCAGACCGGGATGTCGCCTATCGCATCGAGGCGGGCGACCGGGCGCAGCGCCGCGTCGCAGTCGTCGCAGAGAGAGCGGTCGGGACGACGGCACCCGGCGCATCGCACAGGGAGGACGATCGCGGCGGCGTCGAGCAGGGATTCGCGGACCAGGGTGTTGGCTGTCATGGTTCGAGCATCCCGGGGCGCGGTTCCGGGCGGGCCGTCGAGGCGGAATCTGTGGAGAACCGGCTGGTGGCGGCGGCTGTGGACACGCAGGGAGAGCGGATTACGGCTGACCCTGCTGCACGGCCACGGCCCCGACCTTGTCGATCTGCGCCTGCCAGCCGGTGCCCGTCGGCGCGAGCAGCGTGCCATCCGCACCGAGCACCACGTAGGGCGCCAGTCCGGACGCCCCGACGATCACGCGACCGCCCGCAGGACCGGAGGTCGTGGTCTGCTCGCCGCCGACGGTCTGCTGCGCGATGCTGGTCGCTTCCCCGTTGGTCGAGCTGAGCACCGCGATGGTGAGATCACTCGTCCAGGCGGCCGAGCGCGGCACCGACGTCGGCACAGCGAGCTCGACCGGCTCCGTCAGCGAGACGGGCGATGCGTTTCCGCCGCGGACGATCCCCGCTGCCATGAGCGAATAGCCGGTCGCGGTCTGAACGAGGGCCGCAACCCGGGTGCCGTCCCGCGAGACGGAGAGCGAGAGGATGGCGGTCGCGTTCGGCCAGTTGACGGTGACGGCGTGGGGCTCTCCTCCGGTGGCGGACGCGACCTGGATCGCGTTCGGGGCCGCCGCCGGCACCGACCAGACCCAGCCGTCGGCGTCCAGCGACGGACCGATGAGACCGGGGCGCGCATCCACCCGGACCGGATCGCCGCTCTTGCGGACCGAGTACACGCCCGCCTGCGACAGGACAGCGGCCTGGTCGCGCGACGCGCTGAGGGTGACGGCCGACGGGTGCAGGGACACGACCTTGTCGCTCAGGCCGCTGAGCGCTGCCACCGTGTCCCCGTTGAGCGGGCCGAACACGTCGCTGCGGTCCACGAATGGATGCGCGTCGACGGACGGGTTCCGGATGGGCAGAGCGGCGGTGCTGAGCGACGGGACCTGCTGGGCGTTGCCCTCGATGGACAACTGGACGCTCTGCGCGAGGCTGCCCAGGGACTGCTCCAGCTGGTACTGCATCCGCTGCAGTTGCGTCGGGTCGGCCTGACCCGCTTCCGAGCTGAGGTCCACCCGGGCGACACCGCCGGCGGTCGTCACCGAGGGGACGGCGAGCTGGGTGCCCTTGGGGAACGCCGTCGTCACCGCCCCGGTCAGCCACGGCGCCGGCCCGGCGAGCAGTGAGCTCGCCACGCGCGTCGCCGCCGACGCCACCCGGGCCGGGAACCAGCGCGCATCCGGCACGAGGTAGGAATAGCCGGGGCTGAAGAAGTACAAGGTCTGCTGCGTGTACACGGCGCGGAACGTCGGATCGTCGATGACCACGCCGTCCGGTGCCACCGAGATGCGCCACTCCCCGTCCTCTTTGACCAGCTGGTAGTTGAGACCGACGGGAGCTGTGCTCCTCACCGGGTGGTACGTGCCGATGGAGTCGATGTTGGCGACCGGGGTGACCTCCACGCGCCAGAGAGTGCCCTGATCGTCGTAACTCCGGTTGCGCCCGTCGTCGACGGTGACCGACTCGTCCGGGTTCCAGTTCGCGGCCATCGACCGCGTCAGGTACTCGCGCGCGATGGCGAAGTTGTTCTTCGGGCTGGAGGCCGCGTCGATGAACCCCTGAACGATCCGCTGCTGGCTCGCGCCCTTCTCGGGCTTCGACGGGTTGAAATCGAGGTCGAGGGGGTCGTTCACCTGGGCGACCGGTGCTCCCTGACGCACCGGCCCCGAGTCCGGGATGCTGGCGCAGGCGGCGAGAGCGACCAGCACCAGGGCGGTCACCGATGCCACCGCGGCGCGCAGGCCCCAGGATCGCGTGCGTTCGCTCATGCGTGGGCCTCGCTCCCGGTCGGGGTCCCGCTCTCCTGGGGCATCGTCGCGCCCGCGTCGGCCGGCGGAAGGGGCAGCGGCGACGAGGTGATCTCCCGACCGACCACCCGCGGGAGGGTGAGCCGGAAGCACGAGCCGGCGCCCGGCGCCGACCACACCTGCAGCCAGCCGGAGTGCAGGGTCGCGTCCTCGAGCGAGATCGCGAGCCCGAGGCCCGTGCCGCCGAGGGTGCGCTTGCGCGACGGGTCCGCCCGCCAGAACCGGTCGAAGACGTGACCGGTGTCCTGCGGGCTCATCCCGATGCCGTAGTCGCGGACGGTGAGGGCGACCGCGCTCTCGTTGCTGTCGACCGTCACGACGACCGGGCGTCCCTCGCCGTGCTCGATGGCGTTGCCGATGAGGTTGCGCACCACACGGCGGATGCGCCGCGGGTCCATCGGCACGTCGAAGTAGCCGCCGGGGGCGTCCAGCGTCAGTTCCGAGCCGTTCTGCTCGGAGAGCGTCCTGAGTTCGTCGACGCAGTCCTCGGCGAGCCGGACCAGGTTGGTGGGTTCTGCGTCGAGCACGACGGAGCCCGCGTCGTAGCGGCTGATCTCGAGCAGGTCGGAGAGCAGGCGGTCGAACCGCTCGATCTGCGTGTGCAGCAGCTCGGCCGTGCGGGCCGTCGCCGGCGCGAAGCCCTCGCGCTGGTCGTAGATCACGTCACCCGCCAGGCGGATGGTGGTCAGCGGGGTGCGCAGCTCGTGGGACACATCGGACACGAAGCGCTGCTGCAGCTGCGACAGCGTCGCGAGCTGGTTGATCTGGCTCTGGAGGCTGTCGGCCATGCCGTTGAACGAGCGGGCGAGAGACGCGAACACGTCCTCCCCGCGCTCCGGGATGCGCACGGCCAGATCGCCCGCGGCGAGCCGCTCGCTGGTGCGCGCGGCCACCCGGATCGGCTCCACCACGAACCGCACGATCACCCAGGTGATGGCGCCGATGAGCAGGATGAGCGCAAGGCCGGCCAGCAGCAGGGTGTTCTGCACGAAGAGCAGGGTGTTCTCCGAGTCGCGCAGGTTGTATCCGATGTAGAGCTCGTACTCGCCGTAGGACGGAAGGGTCAGCTGCGACCCGACAACGATGCCGGGATCGCTGTCGCTCCCGGCGGGCAGCGCCACCGACTGGTAGTACTGCTTCGAGCCGCCGTTCTGCACCTTCTCGCGCAGCTCGGGAGAGATGACCGAGTTCATGGCGGGGCTGCCGCGGTCGGGGGGCGCGAGGATGCCCGTGTCCTGTCCCGGCACCCGGTAGGCCGCGACCAGACGGCTCGAGGTCGACGCCTGGACGCTCTGCAGGACGGTGTTCAACAGGTTCTTGCCCGCATCCCCGGACGAGACGTCGGAGGCGTTCAGCGTCGACTGGGCCGTTGTGGTCGCGCGGCTGGAGTCGCGGAGCGCCTGGTCGAGCCGCGACTGGTACAGGTCGTTGCTGATGCTCAGAGACATGTAGATGCCGGTGACGAGGATGGCGACGCCGGTCAGGAGCAGCGTGATGGCGACGGTCCGCAGCTGCAGCGAACTCCGCCACAGCCGGGCGAGACGGGCGGGCGTCTGGCGCCACCAGTCCCGCGTCGGCCACCGCGCGCCCATCCGGCCCTCCGGTCGCTAGGCCGCCGCGCCGGCGCGGTAGCCGACGCCGCGCACGGTCATGACGATCTTCGGGTTGTCCGGGTCCTGCTCCACCTTGGCGCGCAGCCGCTGGACGTGCACGTTCACGAGCCGGGTATCGGCTTTGTAGTGGTAGCCCCAGACCTGCTCGAGCAGCATCTCGCGTGTGAAGACCTGCTGCGGCTTGGAGGCGAGCGCGAGCAGGAGGTCGAACTCCAGAGGAGTGAGGGCGATGCGGGTCTCTCCCCGCCGCACCTCGTGCCCGGCGACGTCGACGACTAGGTCGCCCACGGACAGCTCATCGGTCGGCGGGGCGGCCGGGGCCGGACGCAGCCGGGTGCGGATGCGGGCCACGAGCTCCTTCGGGTTGAAGGGCTTCACCATGTAGTCGTCTGCACCGGACTCGAGTCCCTTGACCACATCGGCGGTGTCGGATTTGGCGGTGAGCATGATGATCGGCGTACCGGACTCCGAGCGGATGCGACCGCACACCTCGATGCCGTCGAGGCCCGGGAGCATCAGGTCGAGCAGGACGAGGTCGGGCTTGGACGACCGGAAGATGTCCACTGCGAGTGCTCCGTCCTCGCAGAAGACAGGGTCGAATCCCTCGGTCCGGAGAACGATGCCGATCATCTCCGCAAGCGCGGTGTCGTCGTCGACAACCAGGATGCGACTAGTCATGTGCGAAGTTCCCCGAACCCCTCTCGAGCGGCCTCAGGCCGTGAAGTGACATCAACAGCGTAATGGAGCAGTCTGCTACCAGCTTGAATGAAAGCACGACGTGCCCTGTGGATGGGACAGCGGGCTCGGGAACGACTGTGCCAGCATGGGAGCAACGCACGGGGGACGAGAGGGACGGCGTGAGCGACGAACAGAACTGGCAGGCGCCCGGCTCGAGCGGGCCCGCGCCGGAGGGCGCGCCCTCCCCGCAGCAGTACGGGCAGCAGCAGCCTCCGCAGTACGGGCAGCAGCAGCCTCCGCAGTACGGGCAGTACGGGCAGTACGGCCAGCAGCCGGGCTGGCAGCAGGCCTCCCCGCAGGGCGGCACGCAGCCGGCGTGGACTCCCCCGCCGAAGCCCGGTCTGATCCCGCTGCGGCCGTTGACGCTCGGTCCGCTGCTCGCCGCACCGTTCCAGGCACTCCGACGCAATCCGCGGATCACCGTCGGCGCGGCTCTTCTGCTGCAGGGCATCCCGTCCATCGTGGTCAGCGTGGTGATCGCCGGGGGTATCGGTCTGCTGGCCGGCCGTGTCTTCTCGGGCGAGGCCCAGGACCAGCCGACGCTCCAGGCCGGATTCATCGGCGGCACGATTCTGCTCGGCGTGCTCTCGATCGTCATCTCCACCGTGTTCAGCGCCCTGCTGCAGGGCGTCATCGTCGGCGATATCGCTCGCGAATCCCTCGGAGAGAAGCTGACCTTCCGCGCGCTGTGGCAGCTCGTCCGCGGGCGGATCGGCGCGCTCATCGGCTGGACGCTGCTGTACGCCCTCGCCTGGATCGTCGCCATCGCCCTGGTCGTCGCCGTCATCGTCGCCCTCGCCGCGATCGGAGGGACCGCCGGAGCGATCGGAGCGGTGCTGGTGGGAGTGATCGGCGGACTCGCCCTGATCCCCCTTGCCTTCTGGATCAACACCAAGCTCGCGATGGTGCCGAGCGTGATCGTGCTGGAGCGACTGCCCCTGACGCAGGCGGTCGCGCGGTCGTGGCGGCTCACCACCGGCTATTTCTGGCGGACGCTGGGCATCATCCTGCTGGTCGGCGTCATCGTCTATGCCATCACGCAGACGGTCGCCATCCCGTTCGGCATCATCGGCGGCCTGGCGGGCGGCGTGTTCGCCCCGACCTCGGCGACCTCGGCCGATCCGATGCAGGAGGTGCTCGTCACCCAGCTCAGCGTCAACGTGCTCTCGAGCATCGTCACGTCGATCATCGGGGCGATCGGCAGCGTCATCCAGACGGCCGCCGTGGCGCTGCTCTACATCGACCTCCGGATGCGCAAGGAGGGCCTCGACCTCCAGCTCGTGCGCTTCGTCGAAGGCCGGCAGACCGGTCAGGACCTCCCCGACCCGTACCTTCCGCCGACTCAGCAGCCGCAGCAGACGTACCAGCCCCCGCAGCCACCCGCGGGATGGCCGACCGCCTGACCGTGATCCGCTTCGACGTCCCGGTCGACCCCAGCTCGCCGGAAGCGCAGGACTGGCTGCGCGGAGAATTGTCGCGCCCGGAGTACCAGTCGGCGAAGCCCACCTGGTTCGATCTCGCTTCCAAGGCGGTTCAGGACTGGATCGGCTCGCTGTTCCAGGGCCCGGGCGGCGATGCCGCCCCCGTTCTCCTGCTGGTCGTCGTCGTGGTGATCGCCGGCCTCATCGTCGCCGCGTTCTTCCTCTTCGGCCGGCCCCGGATCAATCGGCGGTCCGCTCTGGACCGCCGCGCACTGTTCGGCGCCGACGAGGCACGCAGCGCCGCCGACCTCCGGGCGTCGGCCGAGCAGGCGGCACGGCAGGGCGACTGGGTGACCGCCGTCGAGGAGCGGTTCCGTGCGATCGCCGTCTCGCTCGACGAGCGAACGCTCGTCCACGTGACACCCGGCACGACGGCGAACGAGTTCGCGCTGCAGACCGCCCGGATCGCGACCGACGAGAGCGAGGCGCTGCGTCGGGCAGCACGCGCGTTCGACGAGGTGCGCTACCTCGACCGGCCCGGCAGCGAGAGCGCGTATCAGCATCTGGTCGCGCTGGATCAGCGACTGCAGCGGGTGCGCGTCTCCGTGCCGGCGGTGACCGCGTGAGCGCCCCGGCCCCCGTCCGCGGATCGGACACGCGGAGCGAAGCGCGCCCCGGTCCCGCGGTTCCGACGGCGCAGACCCCGACCGTCCGGCAGACCGCGCGGCGGGCCGTCCCCTGGATCGTGCTCGCGCTGATCGCCGTGGTGATCGCGCTCGGCGGCTCGCTGCTCACCGGCGGCCGTGTCGGGCCGGGAACCACCCTCGATGCGACCAACGCGGCCCCCACGGGAGCCAAGGCGGTCGCCCAGGTCCTGCGCGGCCAGGGGGTCGACGTACGGACGGTGTCCACTATCGACCGCGCCACCGCGGCGGCCGCCGACGGCGCGACCGTGCTGGTCTACGACCCGCTGGGCAACCTGACCTCGGACGGCTATCGCGCCCTCACCGGGGACGGACGGACCCTGGTGGTGGTCGAGCCCGACTTCGAGACGCTGCAGACCCTCGACCGTGACGTGACGGCCGCGGGCGCCCCGCGCGGAACGGCGAGCGCCGGCTGCACCGTTCCTGCGGCCGAACGCGCCGAGCGGATCGACCCCCGAGCGACGCCCGCGACCGAGGACGTCGCGGTGCCCGGCACCTTCCGGGTGTCCGATGACGCGGCGACCTGCTTCGCCGACGCGGGTGGACGCGCCTCGCTCGTGCGCACCTCCTTCAACGCCTCCCCCGTCTATCTGCTCGGGTCGGCGGCCGTGCTGACCAACGACGGCGTCGACCGCCTCGGCAATGCGGCTCTCGCGCTCAACCTGCTCGGCGGCCACCGCACCCTGGTGTGGTACCTGCCGTCGCTCGACGACCGCCCGGTGAGCGGGCCGCCGGACATCGCCCAGCTGACGCCCGGCTGGGTGACCCCGGTGATGCTGCTCCTCGTCGCCGTGTTCGTGGCGGCGGCGATCTGGCGCGGACGCCGCTTCGGCCCGCTCGTCGTCGAGAACCTGCCGGTGATCGTCCGCGCCGGCGAGACGCGGGAGGGCCGGGCGCGGCTCTACCAGCGGTCGTCGGCGCGGCTCCGAGCGGCCGACGCGCTGCGCGTCGGCACCATCGGCCGGCTCTCCGCCCTGGCCGGCCTGCCGACGACCGCCACCGTCGCCGAGGTCGGCGACGCGGTCGCCGCACTCACGCGCCGCGACCGGCTGGCCGTCCGCGAGGTGCTGGTGGAGCGCATCCCCCAGACCGACCGCGACCTGGTCGCGCTCTCCGACGATCTCGCGGAGCTCGAGAGAGCCACCGCCTCCGCCGTTTCGCCCTCTGCAGGGCCCGACCGGAAGAATGGATGAATGACAGACGTCACGACGGGGACGGCGTCCCCCTCCTCCCCCGGCGCACCCGCTGACGCGGCGCGCCTCCGCTCCGCTCTCGCCGCCGTGCGGACGGAGGTCGGAAAGGCGGTCGTCGGCCAGGACGGCGCGGTCACCGGCCTCATGATCGCCCTGCTGGCGCGCGGCCACGTTCTGCTCGAGGGCGTGCCCGGCGTGGCGAAGACCCTGCTGGTCCGATCGCTCAGCCAGGCGCTCAGCCTCGACACCAAGCGCGTCCAGTTCACCCCCGACCTGATGCCGGGCGACGTCACCGGTTCGCTGGTCTACGACGGCCAGACCGGCGGCTTCGTGTTCCGCGAGGGACCGGTGTTCACGAACATCCTGCTCGCGGACGAGATCAACCGGACGCCGCCGAAGACCCAGTCCGCGCTGCTCGAGGCGATGGAGGAGCGCCAGGTGAGCGTCGACGGCGTCAGCCGCCGCCTGCCGGACCCGTTCATCGTGGCCGCGACGCAGAACCCGATCGAGTACGAGGGCACGTACTCGCTCCCGGAGGCGCAGCTCGACCGGTTCCTGCTCAAGCTCACGCTCGATGTCCCGGAACGGGACACCGAGGTGGAGGTGCTCCGCCGTCACGCCGCCGGGTTCAACCCGCGCGACCTCGCCGCGGCCGGGGTGGCGCCGGTCCTCGGCGCCGCGGAGCTGCAGGCCGCTCGTGAGTCGGCGGCCCGCGTCGGCGCGAACGCCGATGTGCTGGCCTACATCGTCGACCTCGCGCGCGCCACCCGGCGCAGCCCGTCCGTGCGCCTCGGCGTGAGCCCGCGCGGCACCACCGCTCTTCTGGCCGCCGCCAAGGCGTGGGCCTGGCTTTCGGGCTACGACTCGATCACCCCCGACCACGTGCAGGCGATGCTGGTGCCCGTGTGGCGGCACCGCATCCAGCTCCGGCCCGAGGCCGAGCTCGAAGGCGTCGGCGCTGACGCGATCCTGCGGTCGATCGTGCAGCAGGTCCAGGTTCCGATCTAAGTCCCGACATGACCGTATCCGGACGTTTCGTCGCCCTGCTCGCGCTCGGCGTGCTCCCCGTCGTGCTCCTCGGCGCCGCGACGGGGACGGCGTACGCGGTGCTCGGCGGATGGCTGGTGCTGTGCGTCCTGCTCGGGCTGCTCGATCTCCTGCTGGCCGCCTCCCCGCGCGCTGTCGCGCTCGAGCGCACCGTGCCCGCCCGCGTGCGGCTCGGCGCCGAGGCCCCCACGGAGCTCTTCGTGACGAACACCGGCCGGCGGACGCTGCGCGGGACGGTCCGCGACGCGTGGGAGCCATCGGCCGCCGCCGAGCCGACGCGGACCGGGGTGGACATCCCGCCCGGCGAGCGACGCCGTCTCGTCGCGTCGCTCCGCCCGTGGCGCCGCGGCGAGCGCCGGGTGACGAACGTGACGGTCCGATCGTGGGGTCCGCTGCACCTCTGGGCACGACAGGCGACCCTCGACGCTCCTGGGCGCATCCGCGTCCTCCCGCCGTTCACCGCCCGGAAGCACCTGCCGTCGCGGCTGGCACGGCTTCAGGAGCTGGAGGGCACGACGAGCGTCCTGCTCCGCGGCCAGGGTACCGAGTTCGATTCGCTGCGCGAGTACGTGCGCGGCGACGACGTGCGATCCATCGACTGGCGTGCGACGGCCCGGCGCCACGATCCGTCCGGTGGGCGCGGCGCCCGTGTGATGGTGCGCACCTGGCGTCCGGAGCGGGACCGCCGGGTGATCGTCGTCATCGACTCCGGCCGCACCTCCGCCGCCCGGGTGGCCGACGAGCCGCGCATCGACACCGCCTTCGAATCGGCCCTCCTCCTCGCGGCGCTCGCCTCGCGCGCGGGCGACCGCGTCGATCTGCTCGCCTACGACCGCATGGTGCGCGGGCGCGTGCACGGGGCGACCGGTCCGGAGCTGCTGTCGCGGATGGTGGATGCGATGGCCGTGATCGAGCCTGCCCTGATCGAGATGGACTGGTCCGCCATCCCCGCCAACGTGTCCTCCCTGACGTCGCAGCGTTCGCTCGTCGTCCTGCTGACCTCCATCGAGTCCCCCGGCGGCTCCCGCGGTCTGCTCTCCGTGCTCCCGCAGCTCACGGCGAAGCACCTGGTGGTCGTGGCGAGCGTGACGGATCCGGACACGCTCGCGGCCACGGCTCAGCGGCGCGACCGCACCGAGGTGTACCGCGCTGCGGCGGCGGAACGGTCACTGCTCGATGTCAGCCGCGTCGCCGCGGCGGTCAGGCGCCTCGGCGGAGACGTCGTCACCGGCTCCCCTGCCGATCTCCCGCCTGCGCTGGCCGATCGCTACCTGGCCCTGAAGGCGGCGGGACGGCTCTGAGCCGCACGTGTGACCCGCCCTCAGGCGGCGACGATGCGGCGCGCGCCCGCCTCGAACTCCTCAAGGTCGCCGGTCTCGCCCGCACGCACCGCGCGCCGGCCCAGCACCAGCATGTAGGCGAGGAAGGCGGCGAGCGCGAGAGCGCCGATGCCGATCTTCGCCCAGACCGGCAGCCCGGACGGTGTCACGAAGCCCTCGATGAGTCCCGAGACGAAGAGCGAGATCGCGCACCCGACGGCGACCGTGAAGAGAGCGCGGCCGTCCTCCGCCAGCGCCTGTCCGCGGGTGCGTGCACCCGGGGCGATCCAGGCCCAGAAGATGCGCAGGCCCGCCGCGGCGGCTACGAAGACGCTCGTGAGCTCGAGCAGCCCGTGCGGGAGGATGTACGAGAACATCACGTCGCCGCGCCCGTAGGCGAACATCACGCCCGCCGCGGTGCCGACGCCGACGGCGTTCTGGATGAGCACGTACGGCACGTACAGGCCGGTGATCCCGAAGGCGATGCACTGCGCCGCGATCCACGCGTTGTTGGTCCACACCTGTCCGGCGAACGACGCCGCGGGGTTGTTGGAGTAGTAGTCGATGAAGTCGTGTTCGACGTACTTCCGGAGGTTCGCGTCGTCACCCAGGTTGCGCAGGACATCCGGGTTGCCGGTGATCCACAGCGCGTACAGGGTGGCGATCACGATCGTGGCGACCGCCACACCGAGCACGATCCACCGCAGCCGGTAGAGCGCTGCGGGCAGCTGCAGCACGAAGAAGCGCGGCAGCTGGGCGAACAGGTTCGCTCCGGCGCCGGTGAACCGCAACCGGGCGGACGACAGCGCGAGCGAGAGCCGGTCGCCCGCCGCGGTCGAGCCTGCGCTCGTCTGGATGGCCGAGAGGTCGGCCGCTCCGGATTGGTAGAGGTCGATCAGGCGGTCGGTCTCCGGGCCGTCGAGGCGTCGCTTCGACGCCAGCCGGGAGAGCTCCTCCCAGTCGGCGCTGCGTGCGGCGGTGTAAGCGTCGAGGTCCATCTGCTTAGATGATATCTATGATGCAGGCCGGGGCGGGGAACGGGTCTCAGGACGACCGGGAGCTGATCACCGGCGAGGCCGTCGCGCTCGACGTGAAGCCCGCCAGCTACATCCTCCGGGCCGCAGGCACCATCATCGACTGGCTCACCTACCTGCTCGTCATGTTCGGGTGCATCATGCTGCTCGTCTCCACGGGCGCCGGGCTCGACGAGGCCATCGCCCGGGCCCTCGTCATCCTCATCCTGGTGTTCGGGATGGTCGTCCTGCCCACGACGGTCGAACTGCTGTCGCGCGGCCGGTCCCTCGGCAAGCTGGCAGTCGGGGCACGGATCGTCCGCGACGACGGCGGCGCGACCGGGTTCCGCCACGCGTTCATCCGCGCCCTGGTCGGCGTGCTCGAGATCTTCCTGACGTTCGGATCGATCGCCGCGCTGACCGGGCTCCTCAACAGCCGGTCGAAGCGCCTCGGCGACCTGCTCGCGGGCACCTACAGCCAGCTCGTTCGGGTGCCACGGCCGCAGCCGCTCCCCCTTTATTTGGCGCCGCACCTGACCGCCTGGGCGGCCACAGCGGATGTGGCACGCCTGCCCGACCGGCTCTCGCGCCGCATCGCCCAGTTCGTGCGCCAGGCGCCCGACCTCACCCCGGCGGCCCGGCACGGCTTGAGCACCGAGCTCGCCCGCGAGGCGGCCCCGTACGTCTCGCCGCTGCCCCCGGTCGATGCCGAGACCTTCCTCGTCGCCGTGGCCGTGCTGCGTCGCGACCGCGACGCCCGCGGCCTGGCGCTCGAGAAGCAGCGGCTGGACCGGCTGGAGCCGGTGCTCGGCGCCCTGCCGCACGGCTTCCCCTACCGCTGACCAGCGAACCACGCGATCCTCTCTGCCCACCGCCCACTCCGATCGGAGAGCGCATGCCGCACCACCGCCGCATCGTCGACCTCAGCCACCGCATCCGCGCCGGCCTCGTGACCTATCCCGGCCTCCCGGCGCCCACGATCGAGCCGCACCTCACGCGCGAGGCGTCCCGGCAGCTGTACGCCCCGGGGACCGAGTTCGCGATGGACGTCATCACCCTGATCGGGAACACCGGCACGTACCTCGACAGCCCCTTCCACCGTTACGCGGACGGACCGGACCTCGCCGGTCTCGACCTCGAGACTCTGGTCGGTCTGCCCGCAGAGGTCATCCGTCTGACCGGGCGCGGGGAGCGCGGCATCCCGGCGTCGGCTCTGGAAGGACGCACGGAACCGGGCGGCGCCGTCCTGCTGCACACCGGCTGGGACGAGCACTTCGGGACGCCCGCCTACGCCACCGGCTCGCCCTACCTCGCCGAGGAGGGCGCCCGGATGCTGGCCGACGCCGGTGTCGCGCTGGTCGGAATCGACGCGCTCAACATCGACGACACCGAGTCGGGCGGCAGCCGGCCGGCGCACAGCATTCTGCTGGCCGCGGGCGTCCACGTCGTCGAGCACCTCACGGGGCTCGCCGGGGTGCCGGAGCACGGAGCGCTGTTCACTGCGGCCCCTCCGGCGATCGAGGGATTCGGGACCTTCCCGGTGCGCGCCTACGCGGAGCTGCCGGCCGCAGGCTGACGGCGGCGCTGACGCCCCGGCGGTCAGTCGTGCAGGATGCGCTGGAACAGCACGTGGTCCTGCCAGCGGCCGGCGATGTTGAGGTAGTTCGGAGCGACCCCGATGCGCTCGAATCCGGCACGGGTCAGCACCGACTGCGACGCATGGTTGGCGAGCAGCGTCGCCGCCTGCAGGCGGTGGAGGCCGTAGTCGTCGCGCGCGGCGTCGACCAGGGTGCTGAGCGCAGCGGAGGCGAGGCCCCGACCCACGTGGTCGCGGTCGAGCCAGTACCCCACGTTCGCCGATTGGAACGCGCCGCGGACCAGCTGGCTGAGCGTGAACCCGCCGGCGATCTGGTCGCCCTCCGCGATCACCAGCGGGAGGGCCGCATCCATCTCGCGCAGCGCCAGCAGCTCGCGGGTCTGGGCGAGCTGTCCCGCCTCGGTGAAGAAGTCCTCGGTGCGGGTCGGGTCCCACGGGGCCAGGTGGCCGCGGTTGCGCTGGTAGGCGGCGGCGAGCGCACCGGCGTCCTGCTCTCTCCGCACCCGGAGGATCAGGCCGCCGGGGAGCTCCCGGTCGGCGAAGTCGAGGGCCATCAGTAGCGGTAGTGGTCGACCTTGTAGGGTCCGTCGACCGGGACGCCGATGTAGGCGGCCTGCTCGTCGGTGAGCGTCGTCAGCTCGACCCCGAGCGCGTCGAGGTGCAGACGCGCGACCTTCTCGTCGAGGTGCTTGGGGAGCACGTAGACGCCGACCGGGTAGTTCTCCGGCGACACGTAGAGCTCGAGCTGGGCGAGCACCTGGTTGGTGAAGGAGTTGCTCATCACGAAGCTGGGGTGGCCGGTCGCGTTCCCGAGGTTCATCAGGCGCCCTTCGGAGAGGACGAGGATGCTGCGGCCGGTGGGGAGGCGCCACTCGTGCACCTGGGGCTTGATCTCGACCTTCTCCGCACCGGGGAGCGCCTCGAGCGACGCCATGTCGATCTCGTTGTCGAAGTGGCCGACATTGGCGACGACGGCGAGGTGCTTGAGGCCGAGCAGGTGGTCGAGCGTGACGACGTTCACGTTGCCCGTGCCGGTGACGAGGATGTCGACCTGGTCGATCACCGACTCCAGCCGGGCGACCTGGTAGCCGTCCATGGCGGCCTGGAGCGCGTTGATCGGGTCCACCTCGCTGACGATGACGCGCGCGCCCTGTCCGCGCAGCGCCTCAGCGGCGCCCTTGCCCACGTCTCCGTAGCCGGCGACGAAGGCGACCTTGCCGCCGATGAGCACGTCCGTCGCGCGGTTCAGCCCGTCCGGCAGGGAGTGGCGGATGCCGTACTTGTTGTCGAACTTGCTCTTGGTGACCGAGTCGTTGACGTTGATCGCCGGGAACAGCAGCCCGCCCTCCTTGGCCAGCTCGTACAGCCGGTGGACGCCCGTGGTGGTCTCCTCGGTGACACCGAGGATGTCGGAGGCGATGCGGGTCCAGCGGTCCGTCGATGCGGCGAGCGACTCGCGCAGGGCGGCCAGGATGACGCGGTACTCGTGGCTGTCGGAGGCAGCGTCGTCGGGCACGGCTCCCGCGAGCTCGAACTCGCGCCCCTTGTGGACGAGCAGGGTCGCGTCGCCGCCGTCGTCGAGGATGAGGTTCGGGCCGAGGTAGTCGGCTCCGTCGGCGGCGGCCTCGGCCGACCAGTCGAAGATCTGCTGGGTGCACCACCAGTACTCCTCCAGCGTCTCGCCCTTCCAGGCGAACACGGGAACGCCGGCGGGCGCGTCGGGGGTGCCGGTCGGGCCGACCGCGATCGCGGCAGCGGCCTCGTCCTGCGTGGAGAAGATGTTGCAGCTCGCCCAGCGCACGCGGGCGCCGAGGGCCACCAGGGTCTCGATCAGCACAGCTGTCTGCACGGTCATGTGCAGCGAGCCGGCGATGCGCGCTCCGGCGAGCGGCTTCGCGTCGCCGAACTCGGCACGGAGGGCCATCAGGCCGGGCATCTCGTTCTCGGCGAGGCGGATCTGGTGTCGTCCCGCGGCGGCGAGGGAGAGGTCGGCGACCTTGAACGGCAGGGCGGTTGTGGCGCTAGCTGGCATGGGCTCTATTGTGGCATGCCCTCCCCGTTCTGAGCCGGGCATGTCGCTCAGCCGCGGATGAGCGCGAGCACCTCGTCGCGGATGCGCGCCATGGTTGCCTGGTCGGCCGCCTCGACGTTGAGCCGCAGCAGCGGCTCCGTGTTGGACGGACGCACCGAGAACCACCAGAACGGCTCGTCCTGCGCCACGCGGCCGGTGACGGTGAGGCCGTCCAGCTCGTCGAAGTCGGCGCGCGGCGTGAAGGCCTCGACGATCCGCGTGAACGCGGCAGGGACGTCGTCCACGGTCGAGTTGATCTCACCCGACATCGCGTACGGGGTGTAGCGGGCGGAGAGCTCGGACAGCGGGCGGTCCTGCGCGCCGAACTCGGCGAGCAGGTGCATCGCCGCGAGCATCCCGTTGTCGGCGCTCCAGAAGTCGCGGAAGTAGTAGTGCGCCGAGTGCTCGCCGCCGAACACGGCCCCGGAGCGGCGCATCGCATCCTTGATCAGGGTGTGGCCGACGCGCGTCCGCAGCGGAACGGCGCCCGCCGCCTCGATGGTCTCCGGCACGATGTTCGAGGTGATGAGGTTGTGGATGACCGTGATCTCCGCGTCCGGGTCCTCCGCGCGGGCACGCGCGATCTCGCGCACGGCGACGATCGCGGCGACGGCCGACGGGGTGACGGCGGACCCGCGCTCGTCCACGACGAAGCAGCGGTCGGCGTCGCCGTCGAAGGCGAGTCCCAGGTCGGCCCCGTGCTCGACGACAGCGCGCTGCAGGTCGACGATGTTCTTCGGCTCGAGCGGGTTGGCCTCGTGGTTGGGGAAGGTCCCGTCGAGCTCGAAGTAGAGCGGGATGACCGTGATGGGCAGCGCGGGGAGCCCGGCTGCTTCTCCGAGGACCGCGGGGACGGTCAGCCCGCCCATCCCGTTGCCCGCGTCGACGACGACCGTGATCGGCCGGATGCCGCTGAGGTCGACGAGCGAGCGGAGGTACGCCGCGTAGCGCTCCAGCACATCCTCTTCGCGGAAGGTCCCCGGACGCTCCACGGCGGGGATGCCGTCGCGCAGGTACTCGGCGGCCCGGTCGCGGACGGCGCCGAGGCCCGTGTCCATGCTCAGGCCCTGCGCACCGGCCCGGGACAGCTTGATTCCGTTGTAGGTCGCCGGGTTGTGGCTCGCGGTGAACATCGCGGCGGGCGCCTGCAGGTAACCGGAGGCGAAGTAGGACTCGTCGGTGGAGCACAGCCCGATCGAGACGACGTCGGCCCCGCGGGTCTGCGCGCCGCGCGCGAACGCCGCAGCGAAAGCCGGAGAGGAGTCGCGCATGTCGTGGCCGACGATGACGTCGGTCCCCGCGGCCTGCACCTCGTCGACGAACCCCGCGGCGATGGCCTCGACGACCTCCTCCGTGAGGTCCTTCCCGACCAGTCCACGGATGTCGTAGGTCTTGACGACGGACTGCAGGCGCGGGTCGGTGATGCTCATGGCCCCTAACCTACCGCGACGACCGCCTCACGCGTCGGTGACGCTGACGTGACGGACGATCTGCCAACCCTGGGGCGCGGAGAGCCGCTCGGCGTGGATCGCGCACAGGTCGTAGGAGTGCGGTTCGTGCTTCAGGCTGAGGGGTCCGAGCACGGCCATCGAGTCGGCATAGACGTAGGTGAGAGTCTGCACGGCGTCGCGCGGACACGCGACACGGGAACACGGGCGGCTCAACATCGGGCTCAGACTACCCGACAGCGTCCGACGTAGGATGGCGACATGCCCCGCAACCGCCGCACCAGCAGTCAGACCCCGGCGACCAGCCGCTGGCGGAGCAGGCACGGCCGGGGCGCGCGGGGTCCGGTGACCGGCCCGCACCTCCCGATGCTGCAGAACCGGATCGACTTCTTCGACATGACGGTCGCGTCCACCGCCGACTACCTCAAGGGCGTCTGGCCGGAGGAGCTGGCGAACGTCCACTTCGAGGTCGCGGCGACCCCCATCGGCAACTCGGGCGCCGACGGCGTCGACCGGTGGCGCGTGGATGCGGCCCGGAAGCGGATCGTGCTGTACCGGGTGCCCATCCAGCGTCTGACCAAGCTGCACCACGACGACGAGCTGCACCGGCGCATGTACATCGAGGGATGCGTCTTCCGCGCCGTCGCCGAGCTTCTCGGCAAGGACCCGTGGGACCTCGCGCCGGACCGGTACCGGCACTTCTGACCGGCGGCGGCCGTCCGCGCCTACGTCAGTTCGGGTAGACCGTGATCGGCGCGGCGAGCGGTCCGGGCGGGCTGAGCGCGAAACTGCTCGCGCGACCGTCCGCCGCGAAGCTGACGCTCCCCCGCAGCCCGTCGGCACCCGTGATGCGGTAGGCGCCGGGGCCGAGACGGGCGAGCGATCCCCCCTCAGCGGGAACCACGATCTTCGTCGGCGTGCCTCCCGGACGTGTGCGGGACACCGTGACCGTCGTGTCCGCTTCGCCGGCGTTGGCGAAGTGGATGGTCGCATCGGCCCCGGAGGGGATGGACGCCAGCAGGTCGTCCTGCAGCTCCTGCGCCGACGCGAACCAGGTGAAATCGCGCGCCTTCGTACCGATCACGGAGGTGCGGACGGCGGCGACCACGGGAACGTTGGAGTTCACCGTCACCGTGTAACTGCCGTCCTTGAGGTGATCGAGCGGGATCTCGGCGACCTGTCCGGCCTTGACCGTGGTCGCGTACGAGTTGCCGACGGCCGTCCCCGTCTCTCCGACGGCCCCGACGGTGACCTGGGCATCGGTCTTCCCCGGGACGAGCAACCGCACGACCGGGAAGGCGAACCCCACGCCTTCGGCGGACTGCTCGCCCTGGATGGCATCGGTGGAGGTGATCGTCACGCCGGGAACGATCTGCTGCCGCGCGGGACCGCCGGTCGGGCCGGCGAGCTCGGCCCCTCGGGGCTGGATGCCCTGTTCGAAGCTCTGCTGGAGCGTGGCGGCGACCTCGCCGCCGGTGGTCTGGACACGCACGACGGTCGCCGCCGCGGACGGGACGAGGCCGGCGAGCGGCACGACCTTCTGGGACCGGGCCGGGACGAGGATCCCCGCCGCACCGGGGGCGTCGACGGTCCCGCTCTCGGTGAAGACCGTCAGGTCGACGGTCGCGTCGACCTCGCTCGGGTTGCTCAGCAGCACGAGACTCGTCTGCCCGAGGGCCGTGGAGCCGGCGACCAGCCACGTGTCGGCTGCGGGTTCCGCGCAGGCGGCGGCCGCCAGGCCGGCCAGATCGTCGGCGTCCGCGCTCTGCATCTGTGCGGCCGCGAAGAGGGGTGGCTTCGTCGCGTTCCGCGGAGTCGCGACGGAGGCGACCTGCGGAGCCTGCTCCCGCGACGCCGTGTCCGCATCGGGTTTCAGGGAGGTGATGTCCACGTCCGCGCCCTCGGCGGCGGACGCGAAGGTGGGAGTGCCGACGGCGCTCGGGCGAGTGGCCTCTCCGGCGTCGGCCGCCAGCTGGAGGAGAGGGCCGGGGCAGACGCGCTGCTGATCGGCGGGCACGGGGGTGACGGTCTGGGCCGGCGCCCCGATGGCGAAGTCCGGGAGGGGGAGCAGTGTCGCCCCCGCGACCGCCGCGACGGCGATGCCGACGCCGATCACGCCGCCGACGGCGCGGGCACCGATCCGGGCGAGGCCTCTGCGGTCAGCCACGGTCGCCTCCGTCGGAGGTTCGTCGAGGTCGGATGATGGTCTCCTCCAGTCCGTCTTCGAGCGTCGTCGGCGCGGGAGGCGTCATGACGCGCTCGGCGGGGCGATCGGCGTCGTGGAACCCGGGGCGATCGAGCTCGGCGTGCTGGTCCTCAGCGGACTCCGGAGCCTCGTCCGCGCGCTCCACCGGCGACTCCGGCTCGGGTTCCCGCTCGGCGGCCGCCTCGACATCGACCACCGGCTCGACGTCGGCCGCCGGCTCGACGTCGGCCACCGGCTCGGACTCGGCCACCGGCTCGGCCTCCGCGACCGGCTCGGTCTCGGGGATGTCGTCGACGTCCGCCGATTCCACGACCGCCTCGTCGTCGGGCTCCGCCTCGTACTCGTCGAGGCTCTCGGCCGCCACGCCGTCGGCGACGGCCGGCTCCTCCGGCTCGTCGTCGGGCTCGACCGCGGTCTCGTCGTCGCGTCGCCGCTCCGGTCGGCGGGCGGACAGCTCCGACACCCGGTCGGCGGACCGGGTGGTGGGGATGGCCATCAGCACGGTGACACCGATGACGATGCCCTGGACGAGCAGCACGAGCACGCGCCAGATGCCGCCGGCGTCGGCCGGGATCTGCGCGGCGGCCGGGAGATCGGAGGTCCCGCGGTCGAACGCCCAGAGCCGGCCGGAGGAGGTGATGCCCACGGGCGCGAGCAGGGGGTTCGCATCCATCGCGACGGCTGCGCGCGATCGTGTGGCGACGCCGGCGGCGTCGTCCTGACCAGGGAGGGCCGTCTCGGTGGGAGTCAGCAGGACGAAGTCGATTCCGAGACGTTTCAGCTGTGCGGAGGCGTCGTACCCGCTGCGCGAGGCGAGATTGCCGGCCAGCTGCGCGAGCGCCCGCTGGTCGGCTGTCATCGAGCGCTGGGTGTCGGCGAGCGTCGACTGGTCGTCGAGCGTCTGACCGCTCCCCCGCACGATCTCCGCGCGGATGCCGCCCTGTCCTTGCGGGACGATGCGCAGCGTCCCGGTGCGCGGCTGCGTGGCCGCCTTCGCCGTGACCACGGCGGGCATGGTGCGGCCGTCGCTCTCCTGGACCTCGGAATGGCCGGTGAGGGTCGCGATTCCGACCGGAACGATCGCGATGGTCAGTGTGACGATCGCGACCCACGCCGGGTAGACGGCGGCACGTCCGACAGCGGACAGGGCGAGCACGGCCGCGCCGATCAGCCCCAGCCAGTACAGGCTCACCGCGCTGCCCGGCCAGATCGGCACGACGGTCGCACCCGAGACGGCGATCTGCACATGGAGGGCGGCGACGGCCGTCAGGAAGCCGACGAGGGCGACGAGCAGGGCGACGATCGCGCGGACCGTCCCCCGCAGGAACAGCGCGAGGATGGCCAGCACGCCGAGGGGCGCCAGCAGGATCGGGACGATCAGGGTGGCCGATGCGGAAGGAAGGTGCAGCGACGTGGCGAGCGCGTGCCAGCCGCCGAGGGTGCCGTCCGGGAAGCCGAGCGCGAGCTGCCAGGCCGGCGTCTGGCGCGCATCCAGCGGAACGCCGGGATCCGCGAAGATCGACAGCCACGCTCCCCGTGCTCCCTGCTGCCAGACGAGCGGCGCGAACAGCACGACGGCGGGCAGCGGGATGAACGCGATCCGTGCGGCGCGACGGCCGGCGAAGACGATCGCGGCGATCCAGGCGATCACGAGGGCGGGGATGAGGACGGGCGCGCACGCGGCGGTCGCCGCTGCGAGCAGGGCCGTCGTGGCGCTGGCCGCCCACGAACGGCGAGCGGCCAGGCCTGCGAAGAACAGCCAGGGCAGCAGGATGTGCGCGAGCACGGCCGATGGACGCCCGCCCTGCAGCGCCACCAGGAGGGTCGGCGCGAGGGCGTAGGCCAGGGCGGCGAAGGCGCGCAGGGTGGCGCGCGTCGTCAGCCGCGCTGCCGCCAGCCAGGCTCCGAGCGCCGCGAGCGGGACGGCGAGGACCCAGAGCAGGACGAGCGACTGCGACGGCTGCCAGAAGATGAGCGTTCCGAGAACGGCGAGCACTGCAGAGAACGGGTCTGCGGCGCCGACGAAGCCGAGGCCGGTGTCGCGCCACCCGTACCCGAGGTTCGCCCACAGCTGGCCGACCGAGGTGTCGAGCGGGAGGAGTCCGCCTCCCGCGAGTGCGCCAGAGCCGATCAGCGGGAAGAACAGGGCGACGCCGACGAGGAGCGCGGCGAGCACCGCCCATCCACCGCCCGTCCCGAAGAAGTCGAGGTCCTGCTTCTCGCCCTGCTGGCGCACCATCGCGGCTTCCCGTTTGAGGGCACGGGCGCGGCGAACTTCGGGGAAGGGGATGCGTAGCGGAGCCACCGCCGCCCAGCCCACTTCGCGTGCGGATGCGAGCCTGCGGCGGGCGCTGCCCACCGCGAGGCCGGAGAACGCGACCCGGAAGGCGGCGCCGAGTTCTCCGCCGACGGAGCCGGGCTCCTTGCGCAGCAGACGTACGAGCCCGCGCAGGATGCCGAGGGGCACCAAGGTCAGCCAGTGCAGCGGGACGGCCCAGCCGGGAGCGTAGGCCATCCGGCGGTGCAGCTGGGCTCTGCGGCGCTCCCCCGAGAGACGGCGGCGCACGGTCCACTTGGACGACAGGTTCGGGCCGGCGACACCGTCGCCCGCGATGGCGACGCGCGCCTGGGCGACGAGGGTGACGCGGAACCCGGCGAGGCGGGCCCGCGTGCAGAAGTCGAGGCCGTCGTCCACGGTCGGGAGGGCCGGGTCGAAGCCGTCGAGCCGCTCCCAGAGCGCCTGCCGGACGAGCATCCCGGCGCTCGAGACGGCCAGAACATCGCTGAGGCCGTCGTGCTGCGCCTGGTCGAGCTCGTTCTCGACGAGAGGAACCGAGGCGCCGAACGGCGTCATCGCCTCGCCGAACTCGCGGATGAGCGCCGGGTCGTCCCAGTCCACCAGCTTGGGTCCGACCACGGCGACAGAGGGCGACACCTCGAGAGCGGCGAGCAGCGCTTCCAGCGCCTGCGGCTCCGGAGCGGTGTCCTGCGCCAGGAGCCAGAGGAGCTGCCCGGCGTCGGATGCGGGGGGAAGGACGCGGACGGCGGTGGCGACGGCCGCCCCGAACGGCAGCTTCTCCGGCACGCTGAGCAGCTGGGTGGGCCGGGACTCGGCGAGCAGGCGCGCAGCGTCGTCCGACGTCGCACAGTCGACGGCGATCACGGCGTCCGGTCGACGGGTCTGCTCCGCGAGGGCGTCGAGAGTGCGCTGCAGGCGCGGGCCGCCGCTGTGGGCGACGACGATGGCGGTGACTCTCGGATACATCGCCAGTCAGCCTAGGTCGGCCTCGCGCCGATCCCGTCTTTGGGTCGGGCGCGGCGTGGTTTCGGCGGCCGGGTCAGACGGCGCGCTTGCGGAGCTTGCGGCGCTCGCGCTCGGAGAGGCCGCCCCAGATCCCGAAGCGCTCGTCGTTGGCGAGGGCGTACTCGAGGCACTGCGAGCGCACCTCGCAGGAGGTGCAGATGCGCTTCGCGTCGCGGGTGGAGCCGCCCTTCTCTGGGAAGAACGCCTCCGGATCCGTCTGGGCGCACAGAGCGTCGGTCTGCCACGCGAGCGGATTGTCGTCTTCGACCTCCGCCGGACGGACGCCCGGGACCCCGAGCCGGACCGGGTCGATGAACCAGTCGTCGGGTACCCCAGAACGATATTCAGGAACTGGCATATCGGTCTCCCCACCCATGAACTGCTGAAACACGAGATTCCCGCGTTGCCCTAATTACACCGTTGTCATTCGCTCACGTCAAGTCGCGAATCGTAAAGCCTTGACCGCTGGTCGAGAGTTCGCGACGCGCCGGAGAACGACAACAATCCCGACACGCCCGGTTGACGGGTGTGCCGGGGAGCGGTGTCAGGACGCCGCCTGGCGTGCTTCCCAGGCGCTGCGCACCATGTCCTCGAGCGAGTGGCGCATCTTCCAGTCGAGATCGCGGGATGCGAGCTCTCCGGATGCCACGATCCTCGCGGGATCCCCCGCCCGTCGAGGCCCCACTTCTGGGGTGAAGGCGATTCCCGCCACCTCGGCGACGGTCGCCATGATCTGACCGACGGAGACGCCGTCGCCACTGCCGAGGTTGTAGACCGGCTCGATCGTGTCGTGCGCGTCGAGGCGCTTCGCGGCGGCGACATGGGAGACGGCGAGGTCGGCGACGTGGATGTAGTCGCGAACGCAGGTGCCGTCCGGCGTCGGATAGTCGTCCCCGTTGATGCGCGGCGTCCGCCCGGCGACCAGCGCGTCGAACACCAGCGGGAACAGGTTGTGCGGGCTGGTGTCGCGCAGGCTCGGATCGCCCGATCCGACCACGTTGAAGTAGCGCAGAGAGGTGTGCCGCAGATCGGCTGCGACGCCCTGGTCGCGGAGCAGCCACTCCCCGATCAGCTTCGACTCCCCGTAGGGCGACTCGGGGTTCTTCGGCGTGGTCTCGGTGACGATGTCGACATCCGGCGTCCCGTAGACGGCCGCGGAGGAGCTGAACACGATGGCGTCGACGCCCGCGTCCTGCATCGCCCCCAGCAGCACCGCGGTCGCCGTCACGTTCTGCTCGTAGGTGTGCAGCGGACGCTGGACGGAGACGCCCGCGTACTTGAAGCCGGCGACGTGCACGACACCGCTGACGGTGTTCTCGGCGAAGATGCGCGCGAGCAGCTCGGCGTCGAGGATGGTGCCCCGGTAGAACGGAACATCCTCCGGGACGAACTCCTCATGACCGCTCGACAGGTCGTCGACGACGATGACGTCGATCCCCTCGTCGCGGAACGCCCGCACGACGTGCGCTCCGATGTAGCCTGCGCCTCCGGTCACCAACCACGCCACGGGGGTCCTCCTCGTTCCTCATCCGGCCTCTGCCCACCCTATCGGCCGGAGAAACGGAGGCTTTCCCGGCCCGCCTCCCGCCGCTGTCCTCCCTTGCCCGACCATCCCCGGCGTGTCGAGCGCGACATCCTCCCTTTCAGCGCAGCGGGAGATGCGAGTTCGCTCGTGCCGACTCGCGGAAAAAAGGGAGGTGAAGAGGGACGATAACCGCCTCAATGTTCAGGAACGGAGGAGTCCGGCGCGCGTGTGGGAGGGACCTCCTCCGTTTCCGACGGAGGACGTGGAGGGGCTCAGACGAACGCGGCCTCCCCGGTGATCGCCCGGCCGACGATGAGCGTGTTCATCTCGCGCGTGCCCTCGTAGGAGTAGAGCGCCTCGGCGTCGGCGAAGAACCGCGCGACGTCGTAGTCGAGCACGATGCCGTTGCCGCCGAGGGCCTCGCGGCACCAGGCGACCGTCTCGCGCATGCGTGCCGTCGCGAAGGCCTTCGCCAGGGCGGAGTGCTCGTCACGCTGCTCGCCGTCGTCGAGCATCTGCGAGACGCGGGTGCACAGGCCGATCGACGCGGTGATGTTCCCGAGCGACTTCACCAGGAGGTCCTGGATCAGCTGGTGGGAGGCGATCGGCTTGCCGAACTGGACGCGCTCCTTCGTGTAGCGCAGCGCGGCCTCGTACGCGCCGACCGCGACGCCGACCGCGGCCCAGGCGACCTCGGCGCGGGTGAGGCGGAGGACGCGGGCCGTGTCCTTGAAGCTGTTCGCGTTCTGCAGCCGGAGCGACTCGGGCACGACGACGTTCTCGAGCGTGATGTCGGCGTTCTGCACGATGCGGAGGGACTGCTTCCCCTCGATCTTCGTCGCCGTGTAGCCCGGGGTCGAGGTGGGGACGATGAAGCCCTTCACCTGACCGTCTTCCGCGCTCTTCGCCCAGATCACGGTGATGTCGCTGAAGGTGGCGTTGCCGATCCAGCGCTTCGAGCCGTTCAGGATCCAGGTGTCGCCGTCGCGCGTCGCCACGGTCTTGAGCCCCTGCGCAGAGTCGGAGCCGGACGTGGGCTCCGTCAGCCCGAACGCTCCGAGCACCTCGCCGCTCGCCAGCTTGGGCAGCCACTCCGCCCGCTGCTCGTCGGAGCCGCAGACGCCGACCGCACCGAGCGCGAGGCCGTTCTGCACGCCGACATAAGTGCTCACCGACGCGTCGACCCTGGCCAGCTCCAGCGCGACCCAGCCGCGGAACACCGCCGAGTTCTCGAACGGGGCGGTCTCCGGGAAACCGAGGCCGATCGCGCCGTTGCGGTGCAGCACGTCGATGATCTGGTGCGGGAACTCCGCCTTCTCCCAGTACTCGTTGACGATCGGCTTCACCTCGGACTCCAACTGCGCGCGCAGGGTGGTGATGAAGTCCTTCTCCCGGTCGGAGAGGAGGGTCTCGAAGCCGTAGAAGTCGCCGGCGATGGTCTCGAAGGGCATGTGTGCTCCAGTGCGTCCACAGGGATGGTCGGGCCGCCGCCAGCCTAAGGACCCGGCACGGCGCGGACAAAGCGATTGGTAGTTTGGTCCAACGGAACGAAAGGGACGGCGACGGATGTTTGTGCGCATCGGCAACACCCCGCGCGACTACGCGTGGGGCTCCACGACCGCGATCGCGGGCCTGCTCGGCACGCGGCCGAGCGGCGGACCGGAGGCGGAGCTGTGGCTGGGCGCGCATCCCGGCTCTCCCGCGCGGGTGCTCGATCCCGCCATCGCAGACGGGGCGGCCGACCTGGCCTCCTGGGAGCGGACGAAGAACCTCCCGTACCTGCTGAAGGTGCTGGCCGCCGCAGGACCGCTGTCGCTGCAGGCGCATCCCTCCCCCGAGCAGGCCCGCGCCGGCTTCGATCGGGAGAACGCGGCGGGGCTTCCGGCCGACTCGGCGGAGCGCAACTACAAGGACCCGTTCCACAAGCCGGAGCTCATCTTCGCCCTGAGCGACCCCTTCGAGGCGCTGTGCGGCTTCCGCGATCCGGAGGAGAGCCGCGCCGCCTTCGAGCGTCTCGCCGCGGCCACGACCGGGGGCGCCGTCCTCGCCGGATTCGCCCGCACCCTCGTCGGCGAGCCGGGCGCCGTGCTGCGGCTGGCGACCGAGTGGCTCCTCGGCGAGGACCCGGAGGTCGACCTCCTCGTCGCCGAGGTGGTCCGCGCGGCACGTGCGCTCCCCGACGACCGCGACGCGGACACGGTACGCATGCTCGACGACGCGTTCCCCGGCGACCCGGGGATCGTGCTCGCACTGCTGCTCAACCGCGCCACCCTGCGCCCCGGGCAGGTGCTCTACCTGCCGGCCGGGAACATCCACGCGTACCTCCGCGGCCTCGGCATCGAGCTCATGGCCGCCTCCGACAACGTGCTGCGCGGCGGACTGACCCGCAAGCGCATCGATGTGCCCGAACTGGTGAGCGTGCTCGACTTCACGCCGATCCGGGCGACACCGCTCGCGCCGGAGCACCCGGCGGCCGGGGTGGAGACCTTCCGTCCGGACGTGCCCGACTTCGCCCTCGAGCACATCGCGCTGACGGCCGCGACCGCGTCCGCCACCGTGGCACTCCCGGGCACCGCGATCGCGCTGGTCACCGACGGCGATGTCGAACTCCGCGGACGCGCCGGCTCCGTGACCCTGGCGCGCGGAGAGGCCGCGGTCATCACCGACGAGACGGAGCTCACCGTCACCGGCCGGGGCACGGTGTTCGTCGCGCACCCGAACTCCTGAGCCTCCGAGGGGATCGCGGGCGGCTGTCGGCTATCCTTCCCAGGTGACAACGCCCCGCGCCACGCTCCCCGCCCGCATCGCCTTCGCGCGCACCGCGACGGGCACGGCGGAGAACGCGTTCGCCGCACTGGCGCTCTTCACCCTGTTCGCCGGAGACTTCTGGCGCAACACGATCAGCTGGCCCGGCTACTTCCTCCTGGCCGCGGTGCTCGCCGTCGTCAGCGCGGCGCTCATCATCCGGTCGCGTCCGCGGTTCCGCTGGCGCACCACCCCGAAGACCCTCGTGCTCTTCCTGGCGCTGGCCGTCGTCTCGATCGCCTGGTCGGCGTACCCGGGCGCCAGCGCCCTCGGCGTCCTCTCGACGCTGGTGACGACGATCGCCGGCGTCTTCCTCGGGCTGCGGCTGGGATGGCCGGGACTGCTCAGCGCGCTCGGCAACGCGTTCCGCTGGATCCTGGGGCTGTCGCTGGTCTTCGAGCTCGTCGTCGCGATCTTCGTGCGGCAGCCGGTCCTCCCCCTCACTCCGGTCTACGCGGTGCCGCAGGGGAAGCTGCCCCAGGCCTTCTACTGGAGCCGTGACCTGCTCTTCCACGGCGGCCCGATCCAGGGCATCGTGGGCAACAGCAACCTGCTCGCCATGATCGCGCTCCTGGCGATCGTCGTGTTCGGCATCCAGGTCGCCGACCGGACGACGCGCCACGGCTCGGCGTTGGGATGGCTCGTCGTCGCCGTCCTCGCCCTGGCACTGACCCGGTCCGCGACGGTCATCGCCGCCGCCCTCGTCACCGCGGTCGTGCTCGGTTTCGCGCTGTGGGCGCGCCGGGCGGGCCCCGATCGGCGCGGGCCCGTCTACCTGGTGGCGATCGTCGTGGTCGCCGCTGCGATCGTCGGCGTCTCGCTGTTCTCCTCGCGCATCCCCGCGCTGTTCGGGAAGAGCGAGGACCTGACCGGCCGCCTGGACATCTGGGCGGCGGTCACCCGTCTGGCGCAGGAGCGCCCGGCGTTCGGCTGGGGATGGGTCAGCTACTGGGCTCCGTGGGTGAAGCCCTTCGACGGGCTCGCCACCCGGAACGGCGTCGAGTACCTGCAGGCGCACAACGCCTGGCTCGACGTGTGGCTGCAGGTCGGCATCGTCGGACTCGTGGTGTTCATCCTGCTGGTGCTCACCACGTTCGGCCGGGCCTGGTTCCTCGCGATCGACCGCCCGCGCTCCACGATCGCCGACGACCAGCCGTACCGTGCGGTCGCCCTGCTGCCCCTGCTGGTGCTCGGCGCTCTGATCGCTCAGAGCTTCGCCGAGAGCCGCATCCTCATCGAGGGCGGCTGGGCGCTCCTGGTGGCGCTCTCGGTCGCCACCAAGCGGGCGGCGAACGCCCCCGCCCCGTAGTCTGTGAGCATGGCAACGCCCCGTCGAACCCTGGTGCCGCCCGCGGCCATCGAGTTCCTCGGCTCCGCCCGTTTCACCTCCACCCTGGCGTTGCTCGCGGTGATCACCGGCTTCTCCACCCACGCCATCCGCGGTCTCATCGGCTGGCCAGGACTGATCGGCGCCCTCGCGGTGCTTGTGGTGCTCGCCGCCCTGTCGTTCGCGGCGCAGTGGCGGCTCATCGAGTGGCACGGCCTGCTCCCGATCTCGGCCCTGGTGTTCGTCGGATGGTGCGCCGCCTCGATCCTGTGGAGCCAGTATCAGTGGGCGACGCTCACCGGGGTGATCTACCAGCTGATCTTCGCGTTCCTCGCCGTCTACATCGCGCTCGTGCGCGACGCGATCCAGATCGTCCGCGTCGTCGGCGATGCCCTGCGGTTCCTGCTCACCCTCTCGCTCTCGCTCGAGGTGCTGAGCGGACTGCTGCTCGACGTGCCCATCCGCTTCCTCGGCATCCAGGGCAACATCGGGCTGGGCGGTCCCATCCAGGGACTGTTCGGCACCCGCAACCAGCTCAGCATCGTCGCCCTCATCGCGTTCGTGACGTTCCTCGTCGAACTGAGGACCCGATCGGTGCGTCCGCCCGTCGCCGCATACTCCATCACACTCGCCGGCGTGTGCATCCTGCTCGCCCATTCCCCCGTGATCGCCGCCGTGTCGGTCGTCGTCGGGCTCGCCACGCTTGCGCTGTATCTGATGCGCAAGGCGCGGGCGCAGCAGCGGCCGTACTACCAATGGGGGCTCGCCATCCTCACGGTCGCGGTGCTCGTCGTCGCATACATCTACCGCACACGCGTCATCGACATCCTGAACGCGCGCTCCGACTTCCAGGTGCGCTACCAGCTCTGGATCCAGATCTGGGAGCTCATCCCGGTGCAGCAGACGGTGGGATGGGGCTGGGTCGGCGCCTGGCCGACGGACCTGTACCCGTTCACGGCGATCCAGGCGAACACCGGGGTCTACCACTCCGACGGCCTGAACGCCTATCTGGACGTGTACCTCCAGGTCGGCATCATCGGTCTGCTGCTGTTCATCGTCCTGATCGCGCTGGCGTTCAGCCGCTCCTGGCTCCTCGCATCCAATCGTCGGAGCGTCGTCTACGCCTGGGCCCCGCTCGTACTGGTCGCCCTGCTCGTCACGAGTGTGTTCGAGAGCTCGATCCTGGTGGAGTCCGGCTGGATGCTGCTGATCATCTGCACGATCAAGGCGTCCCAGGGGATGAGCTGGCGGCTGCGGCTGCCGCACCGCGACGCGAGGTGACGCCGTCGCCGGGGCGGCGGGTTGGCCGCAGGCGAGGCTCCCATCGTCAACGCACAGGACGGGACGTCCACCGCCAGGTCGTGACGCAGACGGTCAGCCCGCTCCGACCTCGAGGCCGGTGCGTGCCCGGCCCGAACGTAGTACGGCCGTGCCCACGAGATGGATGGCCAGCCCGATCAACGGCCCGGCCGCAAGCGACAGCGCCGTCCGTTCTGGCAGGGGAAGCGGGAAGAACAGCACACCCAGAGAGACAAGGGAGGCGACCACCCAGCCTGCGGCGTAGAGCCCGTGGCGGTCCCGCGAGAGGACGAGGGATCCCGAGACGAAGAGAGCACCGATCATCCCGGAGGACGCGACGAGCGCCGTCAGGACGCCAGACGTGATGATGAAGGTGGGACCGAATATCCAGCGGAGGACCGGCTCGCCCCACAGCCAGGTGCCGAGGCAGAGCACGCCCACGAGTCCGGCGAGGCCGGCCAGAAGTACGGCGGCGAGCCGACCCGCCCGCTCGGGCTGATGGGAGAAGCGACTCACCAGGTAACTGGAGAGCGCCATCAGGGGGACGAGGACCGGCGCCCTGGTGAGGGTGACCGCGAGCACGAGCGAGCCGAGGAGCGCGTGGCTCTGCGGCCCAGCGAAGAACGAGAGGAACAACGGGAAGCCGTTGATGAGGACGGCCGTGGCACCCGCAGCGAGCATCGTTCTGGCGCTGTTCGAAGCGAGCCGCCGGTATGCCACCGAGACCTGACCGCTGACGATGAGCCGGCGGCCGCCCGCCAGTCCGACGACGAGCAGCGAGACCGGGAACGGCAGGATGACGGCGACCGCCAGCGCAGTGACATCGGACGTGAAGCTCAACACGGTGAGCACGAAGGTCAAGCGCAGGACTCCGTCGAGTGCGACGATTGCGGCCAGATGTGGCCACATGGCGGCACCGGCCAGCACGCCGGACGTAGCGGCCACGAGACCGTTCATCGCTGCACCCACGGCGACGAACCAGGCGAGCTGACTGTGGTCCTGCCCTAGGCTCGGCACCGCCCACAGCGGCGCGAGCAGCATGATCACCGCACCGACCACCAGGGACACGACGGCGGCGAAGCGCCAGATCGAACGGGTGCTGCCAGGGTCCAGGGGCGCCGCGCGCTGGTGCGCCACGACGCGGGTCGCCTCCTGCTGCAGACCGAAGAGGATGCCGACCACGAGGAACAGCGCGGACCAGAAAACTGAGAAAAGACCGTACCCCGCCGCCCCGATCTCCACGAAAACCCGCCAGGTCACCACGTATCCTGCGACCCCGGCCACGACGGTCGCTGAGAGAATGAGAAGGACGGAGCGGGAGCCGCCGCGCGTTGCGCTATCGTCGGTCTCGGGGAGAGGCTCGTTGTACTGTTCGAATGCGGTTATGGGGGAGCTCCTAGTCACATGACAAGATGGACGGCGGCCGCTGCTCGCGGCAGGGCCAACCCTATGACGAAAGCCTGGAAGTAGTGACGATCGACATCATGATGCCGTTCTACGGAGACCCCGCGCTCTTCCGTACGGCAGTCGAGAGTGTCGTCGCCCAGACCGATCCCCGCTGGCGCCTTGTGGTCGTCGACGACGTCTACCCGGACACCGAACCCGGGCAATGGCTGCGCTCGCTCGGCGACGACCGCATCCGATACGTCCGCAACGAGACCAACCTGGGCGTCGCAGGCAACTTCACCAAGTGTCTCGACCTGGTCGAGGCGGAGTACTTCGTCCTCATGGGATGCGACGACGAGCTGGAGCCCGGCTACGTCGCGTCGATGTCGGAGTCGGTCGAGGAATACCCGACCGTGTCGTACTTCCAACCAGGGGTCACGGTCATCGATCGGACCGGATCGCCCTCTCGGCCGCTCCCCGACCGCGTGAAGCGGCTCGCGCGGCCCCGGGTGCGCGGGGTGGCGGTCCTCTCGGGCGAGGACTTGGCGAGCAGCCTGCTCCGCGGCAACTGGACCTATTTCCCCTCCATCTGCTGGAAGACGTCCGTCGTCCGCCAGCACGGCTTCGAGGCGGACTTCGAGGTCGTCCTCGATCTGGCCCTCCAACTCGAGATCATCCGCGGAGGCGGCTCCCTCGTCGTCCTGCCCGACCTGCTCTTCCGTTATCGCCGCCACGCAGGGAGCGTGTCGTCGTGGTCATCGAAGGACGGCTCCCGGTTCGCGGAGGAACGCGCGTTCTTCACCTCCGCCCGCACTCTCATGGCGGACGCGGGCTGGCGCCACGCGGCACGGGTCGCGCGGTTCCACATGTCGTCGAGACTCAACGCAGCCACCAAGGTGCTCGGCGCGATGACCAACCGGAAGTGGGCGGACGTCCGCTCACTGCTCCGCCACGTCTTCGGCAGCTGACGCCGCCGGCGCGATGCTGCTCAGACCGGCTGGACGAGGTCACGCAGCACATCGCGCGCGCCACCCCCGAATCGGGAATACCGCCCCGTCCTGAGCTCCCGGAGCACCGGGCCCACTCGGCGGACCCGACGGGCAGGGTAAGAGGAGCGGACCCGCTCGTGCTCGGCTTTGTCGCGCAGGACGGCGATCCTGGGGTCGCCGGGCCGAGCCTCGGCGAAACGCCCCAACAGGTCCTCCGCGCGGGCAGCCAGGCGGGCGTTGCGCCCGGAACGCGGCATACGCAGCCGGGAGACCGCCGACTCCGCCGTGAGCTTGCTCGCCCCGATCTGGTTGCGTCCGTGTACACGGTAGTCCGTCAGTGTCTGCCTGCTCACCCTCAGACCGCCGTCGAGCGCCGCCCAGATGGCAAGCCACTCGTCATGCACCCATGATGCAGGGAAGGGCATCGCCTCCGCCGCGAGCTCACGGCGCAGGGCGCAGGTCGCACCGGTGACGATGTTCCTGCGCAGCAGCACCTCATCCCCCCGGCCGCTCTCCTCCGCCTCGAGCTCTGCGCGCCCGACCCCCAGCGTCTCGAAGAGGGTGGCCCCGGACGGACGGCCCGTGCCGTCCACGATCCTGGCGTCGCTGTGGGCGAGGAGCGCGCCCTCCGCGGCGAGGAGACGCTCGAGCTCCGCCACCTTGCCCGGCGACCAGACGTCGTCTTGGTCGCAGAGGAGGATGAGGTCACCGGTGGTCGCCTGGATGGCGGTTTCGAAGTTGCGCGTGACCCCGAGCGGCTCCTCGTTGACGAGCAGGACGACGTCGAGCGTCTCGGGCGCGGCGGCACGGAACTCGTCGAGGATAGCCCTGGTCGCGTCCGTCGACGCGTCGTCGGACACGACGATCTCGTCCACGTGCCGCGTCTGGGCCGTGATGGAGGCGAGTTGCGCGGGCAGGAAGTCCGCGCCGTTGTGCGTGCAGAGCGCGACCGAGATCCGATCAGCCATGTGCGCCGGCGACGAGGAGCTCATGCGATCGCCAGGCCGACATGACGATGTCGCGCAGCCCTCGCGTCGCGGACCAACCGAGCTCATCGCGGGCGCGTGACGGGTCGGCCACGACGACGGCGGCGTCGCCGTCGCGCCGCGGCGCGATCCGCGGCTCGATCCGGATGCCGGAGGCTTCGGCGATCGCGCTCATCATCTCGCGGACCGAGCTTCCCGCGCCCGTTCCGATGTTGTAGGCGCGGTTGCCCTCGATACGGCCCTCCACGATCGCGTCGAGCGCCGCCACGTGGGCGGCGGCGAGGTCGCTCACGTGGATGTAATCGCGGATGCAGGTGCCGTCCGGGGTCGGGTAGTCGTCGCCGAAGATCACGGGAGACTTCCCGGCATCGAGCTTCTCGAAGACCATCGGTACCAGGTTGAGGACGGCCGTATCACCGAGCTCGGGGGATCCGGCACCCGCGACATTGAAGTAGCGCAGGCTCGCCGACCGGAAGGCGCGGGCGGCCGCGACGTCGGTCAGCATCCGCTCGCCGATGAGCTTCGTCTGGCCGTACGGGCTGATGGGCTCCGTGGGCGCGGACTCCGGGATGCTCGCACCCTCGGAGGTGCCATAGACGGCGGCGGAGGACGAGAAGACCATCGCATCGACCCCCGCCGACTCCATGGCCGAAAGCAGGTTGGCCATGCCGCCGACGTTCTGCCGGTAGTACCACTCCGGCCGCAGCACGGACTCATCGACGCGCTTTCGCGCGGCGAAGTGGATCACCGCGTCGACGCCGTCGAGCGCACGGACCAGACGCGGCATCTCGGCCGTGTCAGCGAGGTCCGCTCGCACCACCGGCACCCCGGGGATGCGGCGCTCGTCGCCCGTCACCAGGTCGTCGACGACGACCACCTCGCTCTCGCGTGCGAGCAGCTGCCGGACGACGTGACTGCCGATGTACCCGGCCCCGCCGGTGACCAGGACTCTCATGCCGACAGTCTAGAAGACCCGTTCTCGCGATATGCGGCCGCTACACTTGCTGAGGCCCAGCACCAGGAGAGGATACCGCCGGAGATGACGTCGACCCTCGTGGAACCGTCCACGCGAAGCAATCGGTTCGCCCTGTGGCTGCGGAGGTTCTGGGTCCCGGTCCTGCTCGTGGTCGTCGCGCTCGGGTACAGCGGCGCGTCGACGCTGATGCATTCCGACTCCCTCTCGCCGATCGATGAGTGGGTCTACAGCGACTACCTCGACAAGGTCCCCACGGAGCTGCTGGTGCATCAGGGCGAGACCGTCGGGCACGAGGCCCTGGACCGGATGGCCTGCCATGGCGTCTACCCCTACGGCCCGATGGGGGCGCGCTGCGGGTCGAGCTACAGCGACGTCACGAAGTTCCCTTTCGCAGGCAAGACCTCCGCCGATGCCTACACGCCGGCCTACTTCGTCGTCACGTGGGTCGTCGGGGGCGCGCTCCATCTGGTGCCCGGCGTCGACCAGCTGGCGGGGTGGCGTCTCACCGGCGCCCTGTGGCTGGCCGCCACGATGGTCCTGCTGTTCCTGCTGTTCCGGAAGTTCTCCGTCCCCGCACCGGTGACCGTCGCCCTCGGGCTCGCGTTCATGGTGTCCCCCTTCGCCTGGTGGACGTACACCTACGTCAGCACGGATGCGCCCTCCGTCTTCTTCGCGGCTCTGCTGCTGCTCCTCGCGACCCGATTCGCGCGAGGCGAGGGAAGCGGTTGGTGGGTCGTGGGCATGTCGGCGGCGGCGGTCGTCTTCAAGGTGACGAACATCCTGGCCGTCTGCCTGATCGCCCTCTACCTGGTGTTCGTGTGGCTGTGGGAGCTCCGCCGCACCCGGTGGACCGAGGGGTGGCGCACGCACCGCCCCGGCCTCGTCGAGCGACGATCGCTCGGCGTGCCGCTGATCGCGGTTCTCGCAGTAGCGGCTGGTGTCGCCGCACAGCTGGTCTGGCTGCAGATCCACAAGGCCATCGCGGTGGGTCCGTCCGCCAATCAGGGCCTCGGCGGACCCCTCGCCCTCAAGGAGCTCGCAAATCAGCTGATCAACTTCTTGCCGGGGACGCTGACATCCAACGTCTGGATCACCGGGGGCAGCGGGTACGCCCTGCCGATCTACAACTGGGCGGTCGAGCCGCTGTCCTGGCTCTGCATCGGCGGTGTGCTCGGCGCCTTCTGGTCCGCACTCGCCCGCCGCCGTCGCACCGGCCCGGTCGTGCTCGCGACCGCCATCGCGTCGGTGGCGTTCGCGCCGATGCTGGCGGTCGTGCTGACGATCACCACCGGAAGCTATTTCCAGCTGCCGCCCCGCTACGGGGCGCCCCTGCTGGCTGCGTTCCTGCTCATGCCGGCCCTGCTGATCCGGAACCGATGGGCGACGTGGGTGATCACGGGCTACGCCGTTCTGCTCGGCATCGCCATGTTGATCCTGACCGCGATGCTATCGCGCGTCTGAACCGCCGTCGGTCTCGGGAGCCGCAGCGCTCGAGACAGGTTCAACCGTCGCCGGGTCCGGTGCGCGCATGATGGCGAGCTGCCGGGCCAGCTGCGTGATCTCCTGCTCAGTCTTGCGGTGACGGCGCTGCTGGAGCAGCGAGTTTCCGATGAAGACCACGAAGAGCGCATAGAGCAGCAGGTCGGTGCCGCGCCCGACGCCCAGGAGCTGGGCTACGGAGGTCACCGTCGACGGGAAGATGACGGCGAGCACCAGCAGCACGAGCAGCGCGAGCATGGTGAGACGGCGGATGGCCAGGTGGCGGGCCCCCCGTCCCGGGAGCATGAGGAACACCGCGAACGCGGCGAAGATGACGATGAGGAGGATCTTGATGGCGAGTTGGCCGGTGTCCATGGGGTCCCGCTTTACTTCAGGAAGAGATCGGAAAGGATGTTGACGGAGTTCCACACGGACTGCCCCTTGGACTTCGAGTAGTCCGTGTAGAGCACGTGGACGGGCGCCTCTGCGAAGCGCAGGTCGTTGCGGCCGATCTCGGCCACGATCTCGGAGGCGTGCGCCATGCGGTTCTGCTCGATGACGATCGCCTCGGCGGCGTGCCTGTTGAGCGCGCGGAGACCGTTGTGGGCATCGGTCAACTGCACCCCGCTGCTCATGCGCTCGAACACCACCCCCATCCGGAGCACGATGCGTTTGAGGGCAGACACCTTGGTGCGGTCGTCGAGGAACCGCGAGCCGACGACGACGTCGAGGTCGCCCTCATCGAGCATGCGCACCATCGTGAGGGCGTCCTCCACCCGGTGCTGACCGTCGGAGTCGAAGGTCACGAAGTAGTCGGCGCCCGGGTCCTGGAGCGCGTAATCGAGACCCGTGCGGATCGCCGCCCCCTGCCCGAGGTTGATCGGATGCTGCACGACCACCGCGCCGCCCGCGCGGGCCTCCGCCGCCGATGCGTCGGAACTGCCGTCGTCGACGCACACGATCTTCGGGAACACCGAGCGCGCTTCGGCGACGACCGAGCGGACGACGGTTGCTTCGTTGTACAGCGGGACGACAAGCCACGTCCGTTGCTCGATCGGGATGGAAATGGTCGGCTCCTCGAGAAGATGTGCGTGGGCGCCGTGAACGGCAGCACCATTTTAGCCGCAGGGGCGCTGCTAGCCTTATCCGGTGTCTGGAGCCGCCTCTGGAGGGAAGCAGCCCTCCGCCGCACGCCGGGGGGTCCTCTCGACCGGAAGTGTGGCCGTCCAGGGCGTCTTCCGCTTCCTCTACAGCCTGATCATCGGACGCTCGCTCGGCCCGGCCGCGCTGGGTGCTGCGAGCAGCGGGATCTCACTCGCGCAGTTCCTCGCGCTCGCCTTCCCCGCAGGCGCCGGCGCCGCGGCTTCGACGTTCATCGCCCGCTCCCACGGCGCCGGCACTCCGGAACTCGCCCTGTCGGTCACCCGCCTGCTCTCGCGGCTCACGCTCGTGACCTCCGCGGTGCTCGCGGTGATCGCGGGCGTCGCGTCCGCCGTGCTGTTCGGCACGGGATCGTGGACGGAGCCCGTCCTGGTCGCGGCCCTGGCGTTCTCGCTCGCGACCTACACCTACGTGCGGGGTGTGTACTTCGCGACCGCACGGATCTCCCGCTCGCTGTTCTGGGACATCGCCACAACGGTCCTCGGCCTCGGGTCGCTGATCGCGGTCATCGTCCTGCACTGGAACGCGCTGCTGCTCCTACCGCTGACGTTCGCCTACGCGCTCTACGCCATCGTCGGGTGGCCGCGGAGCGGTCCCGCCGTCGCGCCCGTCGGGCGCGAGCTGCGCAACGAGATCGTGTCGTTCATCGCGTGGAGCTCCATCAGCGCGCTGAGTACCGGCGGCCTGCTCCAGCTCAGTATGGTGATCGCCCGGTCGGTCGGCACTGCGGAGCAGTCCGGCGAATACGCGGCCGCCGTCAGCCTCGCGACACCGGCCTCGATGATCTCCTCCATCCTGAGCCTCACGATCCTTCCGACGATGGCCCACGCGGTCGGGCGGAGGGACCACGACAGCCTCCGCAGGCAGACCGACATGGCCATGCGCGGTCTCACCGCCGTGCTCGGCCTCGCCTTCGGCGGCCTCGTCGTGCTCTCCCGCCCCCTCGTGGAGATCCTCTTCGGGCAGTCGTTCAGCGGAGCGGGCACGATCCTGCCGATCCTGATGGCCGCGAGCTTCGTGCAGAGTCTCAACGTCGCCGCGGTCACCGTCCTCCTCACCTGGCGGCGGTCGACGGTGCGCGTGCCTTCTCTGATGAGCGTGGCCGGGGCGATCGTCGGCCTGGTGGTCATGGCGCTCCTGATCCCCGACCTGTCGGTCATCGGGGTGGCGATCGGCTTCCTGGTGTCGTCCCTCATCTCGGGGCTGGGGCCGATCGTGGTCGTGTGGAAGAGCTTCAGGATGCGGTGGCTGGGCCTGGCCCTGCGTCTCGTCGCCGGCGCGATATCTGTCGGCGTGCTCGTCGCGGTGACCCGCGCCTTCGGACAGGGTCTCCTCGTGGACGTCCTGGCGGCGCTTTGCTTCGTCCTGGTGTGGCTCGTTCTCATGCTTCCGGAGTGGTTGCTGCTGCGAAAACAGCTGAGCGGTTGAGGGTCGATCCATAGGTTTCTCCGGTCTTCCCAGGGGGACCGGCGTGATAGTTTCAATAGGAACTCTCAGCCTGACCCCCGGGAGAGGACCCCCCTTGGTATTCGTCGCGACCGGAGCTGACGTGTCGCCGGATGCATCGCTCGGCAGTGATACGAAGATCTGGCATCTCGCTCAGATCCGCGAATCGGCCGTCCTCGGCCGCGAGTGCATCGTGGGGCGCGGCGCCTACATCGGCGCGGGCGTACGAATCGGCAATCGGTGCAAGATCCAGAACTACGCGCTGGTCTACGAGCCCGCCGTGCTCGAGGACGGTGTCTTCGTCGGCCCCGCGGTGGTCTTCACGAACGATACCCACCCGCGCGCAGTCACACCGGACGGCGCGGCGAAGACGACCGCCGACTGGGATGCAGTGGGCGTCACCGTGCGTGAGGGCGCCTCGATCGGCGCCAGGTCGGTCTGCGTCGCGCCTGTGACCGTGGGGCGCTGGGCGCTCGTGGCGGCCGGGGCGGTCGTGGTTGACGACGTGCCCGACTTCGCTCTCGTGGCGGGCGTTCCGGCACGACGCATCGGCTGGGTGGGCCGCGCCGGGGTGCGACTGAGACAGGATGGAGACGGGTGGTTGTGTCCGCAGACCGGCGACCGTTACCGGGAGAGCGGCGGAACCCTCGTGGAGGTCGCGGAGTGAGCGCGCCTGACGACTTCATCCCCGCAGCGCGCCCGATCATCGGCGCGGAGGAGCGAGCGGCGGTCGACGCCGTGCTCGCCTCGGGCATGCTCGCGCAGGGCGCCGAGGTGGCGGCCTTCGAGAGCGAGTTCGCAGATTCGCTGGTCGCCGGGCGGCCGACTGTCGCCGTGAACTCGGGCACTTCCGGGCTCCATCTCGGGCTCCTCGCCGCCGGCATCGGGCCGGGCGACGAGGTGGTCGTGCCCTCGTTCACGTTCGCCGCGACCGCCAACTCGGTCGCCCTCACCGGAGCGACCCCTGTCTTCGCCGACATCGAGTCCGATACGTTCACCCTCGATCCGGCCGCCGTGGCGTCGGTCCTCACGGAGCGCACGGCGGGAATCATGCCTGTCCACCTCTACGGGCAGCCCGCAGACATGCACGGCCTCGGCGAACTCGCGAGCCGGCACGGCCTGGCTCTGTTCGAGGACGCCGCCCAGGCCCACGGCGCGACGCTCGACGGACGGCCTGTCGGCAGCTTCGGCCTCTTCGGCGTCTTCAGCCTCTACCCGACCAAGAACATGACGTCGGGAGAGGGCGGCATGGTGTCCACCGACGGCGACCTGCACCGGACCCTCCGGCTGCTGCGCAATCAGGGCATGGAGCGCCAGTACCACAACGAGATCGTCGGGTTCAACGCACGGATGACCGATCTGCACGCGGCGATCGGCCGGGTCCAGCTCACCAAGGTGGCCGAGTGGACCGGCCTGCGTCGCCGCAACGCCGCACGGTTCGACGCGGAGCTTCGAGGAGTCGCGATCCCGCCGGTGCGCCCGGGCGCCACGCATGTCTACCACCAGTACACGATCCGGGTCACCGACGACCGCGACGGGTTCGCCCGGGCGCTCCGCGATGAGTACGGGATCGGATCGGGCGTGTACTACCCGGTGCCCAACCACCGTCTTCCGTCGTTCGACCGGACGGAGCACCTCCCCGAGACCGAGCGTGCCGCGGCGGACGTGCTCTCGCTTCCGGTCCACCCGTCCCTGACGGATTCGGAACTCGACCGCATCGTGGCGGCGGTCAACGCGCTCGCGGGGGCGGGCGGATGACGGACGAGCTGCGCTACGGACTCATCGGCCTCGGCATGATGGGCCGCCACCACGCCAGAGTGATCGCGGAGACCCACGGCATCACGCTCGCCGGCGTCGTCGACGAGGCCGGCGACCCGCGCGGGGTCGCCGGGAATGCCCCGTTGCGCGCCTCGGTCGCTGCCCTCATCGAATCCGGCATCGACGCCGCAGTCGTCTCCGTTCCCACGCAGGCGCACGAGGCGATCGCTCTGGAGCTCGCAGAGGCCGGCATCCACACCCTGGTCGAGAAGCCGCTCACCGCCGACAGCCCGTCGGGCACCCGGGTGGCGCGCGCGTTCGACGACGCGGGTTTGGTGGGGGCCGTCGGCCACATCGAGCGCTATAACCCGGCGCTGCAGAGCCTGCGCGAGCGGATCGACGCCGGCGATCTCGGCGACGTGTACCAGATCGCGACGCGACGACAGGGTCCGTTCCCGGCGCGGATCGCCGATGTCGGGGTGGTGAAGGATCTCGCGACGCATGACATCGACGCGACCGCGTGGCTGGCGCACAGCCGCTTCGAGACCGTCGCCGCGCTGACGGCCTCCCGCAGCGGGCGCGCCCACGAGGACATGGTCACAGCCACGGCGCGTCTGGACAGCGGCGTCATCACCAATCACCTCGTCAACTGGCTCTCCCCGATGAAAGAGCGCACGACCGTGGTCACAGGCGAGCGTGGAGCGTTCGTCGCCGACACCGTGAGCGGCGACCTCACGTTCTTCGAGAACGGCACGCTCGCGCTCGAATGGGAGTCCGTGATGGCGTTCCGCGGTGTCTCCGAGGGGTCGGTGACGCGCTTCGCCCTCAACAAGCGCGAGCCCCTGCGGCTCGAGCACGAGGCCTTCCGGGACGCGATCCTGGGCGAGAGCTCGGACATCGTGACGATGACGGAGGGCTTGGAGAACGTACGGGTGGCGGAGGCCATGCTGCGTTCCGCCGCATCGTCCGAATCGGTGAAGGTCGAACGGTGACGCGCCCGCCCCGCGTGATCCTCGCGACCCGTCTCTACGCCCCGGAGGTAGCCGCCGCCGCGTTCCGGTTGCGTGCTCTCGCCCGCGGCATGGTACAAGTCGGCGCACAGGTCCGCGTACTGACCACGCGGCCCCCGAAGTCGGCCCCACGCGCCAGTTCCGATCCCGGCGTCCGGGTGTCCCGTTTCCCCGTGCTGCGCGATGCAGGCGGCAACGTCCGCGGCTATCTGCAGTACCTGAGCTTCGACGTCCCCCTGTTCTTCCGGCTCCTCTTCGCGCGCGCGGATCTGGTGATCTCAGAGCCGCCGCCGACAACGGGGGTCGTCGTCGCGCTCACGTCCTGGCTCCGCCGCCGTCCGTTCGTGCACTACGCGGCGGACATCTGGACGGACGGCGTGATCGCCCTCGGCGCGCCCCGCTTCGTGATCGCACTCATGCGTGCGCTCGAGTCGTTCTCCCTCCGCCGCGCCGCTATGGTTCTCGCGGTGTCGGACGGCGTCGCCGAGCGGGCGACGGAGTTCGGAATCCCGCTCGACCGCATCGTGACCGTCGGCAACGGCGTCGACACCGAGATCTTCCGCCTGGACGGCGCGGCCGCCGAAGGCGTTCGGCCCACGTTCGTCTACACCGGCTCGATGTCCGAATGGCAGACGCCTGCGATCTTCGTCGAGGCCCTCCCCCGCGTCCACGAAGAGTTCCCGGAGGCGCGGATCTTGTTCTTCGGGCAGGGGGTGGAGGAGGAGTCGACGCGTCAGCTCGCCGAGCGTCTGGTGGGCGACGCCGTCCACTTCGGCGGGGTGATCCCACCACGTGAGGCCGCGCAGCAGCTGCGGGGAGCCACAGCCGCGCTCGCGAGCATCACGCCGGGCGTCGGCTACGACTTCGCGAAGCCGACCAAGATCTACGCCGCCGCCGCGTGTGGCACACCCGTGATCTTCGCAGGCGTCGGAGCCGGGGCATCGCTCGTGGACGAGAACGGCCTCGGCTGGCGCGCCGACTACGACAGCGAGGCGGTCGCCCAGGCAATGATCGCCGCAGCCCGGGACGAAGCCTCCGGCGTGCGCGCCGAGCGGGCCGCGGAGCGAAGCCGCTGGGTCAGCGAGAACGCCTCGTTGCTCGCCATCGGACTGTTCGGCGCCCGGACGGCCCTCCGAACACTCAAGCGCGGGAGCTGAGCGCCTCCAGAACGCGCTCGGCCGCATGGCCGTCGCCATAGGGGGCTGCGTCCGTCGGTGCGGGACGATCGCGCTCGACGATGCCACGCAGCGTGGAGAGATCGCCATCGGCCAGGACGTTCCAGCCAAGGTCGATGGTCTCCACCCACTCCGTCTCACTGCGCACCGTCGTACACGGGACTCGCAGCAGGAACGCCTCCTTCTGCAGTCCGCCGGAGTCGGTTATGACGCCTGCGCTGCGGGCGACGACCGAGACCAGGTCGGGATAGGCCAGCGGGTCGCGGACGTCGATCGCGCCCTGATCGAGACGCACACCGGCTACGTCTGCAGCAGCACGGAGCCGCGGGTGCGCGAGCAGGATGACCGGCCTGGCGAGAAGCGACAACTGCGTGAGGATGGATGCAAGCCGTGCCGGGTCATCGGTGTTGGCAGGGCGGTGGAGCGTCGCGACGTAGTACTCCCCTTCGCCGTACTCGGGGAAGACCGGGGCGGCGTCACGCTGCTGATCGCGGACCTGCAGAAGCACGTCCGTCATCACATCGCCGACCAGCAGCGTCCTGTCGGCGAGGCCCTCATCGCGCAGGTGGCCGACGGCCACCTCGGTGGGCGCGAGCAGGAGGTCCGCAGCGTGGTCGGTGAGCACGCGGTTGTGCTCCTCGGGCATCGCGCGATTGAAGGAGCGGAGACCCGCCTCCAGGTGCGCCAGAGGCAGCCCCAGCTTGACGGAGGCGACCGCCGCCGCGAGCGTCGAGTTGGTATCGCCGTACACGAGCACCCAGTCGGGCCTGAACCGCTCGAGAACGGGCTCGAGCTCCGTCAGCATCGCACCGGTCTGGGCGCCGTGACTCCCGGAACCGATCGCCAGGTTCACCTGAGGTGCGGGGATGCCGAGGTCGCGGAAGAACACGTCGGACAAGAGCTCGTCATAGTGCTGACCGGTGTGGACGACCACGTGGTCGACCTCGCCTGCGAAGGCGCGGGCGATCGGGGCGAGCTTGACGAACTGCGGCCGGGCTCCGACGACACTCAGAACACGCATGCCCCCAGCCTAGACGAGAGGTGCTCGCCTCCTTCGCGCGGGCTCCGGAGGCGGCCGCCGATAGACTTTCGTGGTGTCCACAGCCGACCCTGCAGTCCGCGAGCGACAATTCCGCTTCCGACTCATCCTGCTCGTCCCGATCCTGGCGTTCCTCGCCATGTCGGCGTGGGCCGTGTCGTCACCCATCGGAAGCAGTCCCGACGACGACTTCCATCTCGCCAGCACGTGGTGCGGACTGGGCGAACGGGCCGGACTCTGCGACCCCGTCGCGGGGCATCCCGATGAGCGATCGGTGCCGTACGCCGTCGCAGAGACGCTCTGCAACCGCACCTCCAGCCTGCAGGACGCTCGCTGCTCCCTCACCGAGGTGAGCAAACCGCACCCCGTCATGGTTGCGACGGATCGCTGGAACCACACGGGGCAGTACCCACCGGTCTACTACGCCGTGAGCAGCGTCTTCGCGTCCGGTGACGTCCTGGCGTCGGTCATGGTGATGCGTGTGTTCAACGTGCTGCTGTTCGTCGCCGTCGGGGTGCTCCTCTATCTACTGCTTCCCGCGGTCCGCCGGGCCACCCTCCTGTGGATGTGGTCGATTACGGTGGTCCCCCTCGGGATGTTCCTGATCGCGTCGAACAACCCGAGCTCTTGGGCCGTGATCGCCGGCGGATCGGTGTGGATCTCGCTGGTCGGGTTCTTCGAGACGGCGGGCCCGCGGATGTGGGGCCTGGGAGCCCTCTCCGTCTTCGCGGCGCTCCTCGGGGCCGGCTCCCGGGCCGATTCGGCGATGTACGTCGGTGTCGCCGCGGTCGCGGTCGCGGTGTACGAGGCGCGGCGCTCGCGGGTGTACGCGCTGAAGTGCCTGCTTCCGGTCGCGCTCGTCGTGCTGGCGGTGCTGTTCTACTTCGGGTCCGGCCAGTCCGGCTCCAGCGGCGGCCTCACAGGGAGCCACGAAACGGAGACCATGGGCACCGTCCAGCTGCTATGGAACAATCTCATCGAGCTCCCGGGCCTGTGGCTCGGCGCACTCGGCACGTGGAAGCTCGGCTGGCTCGACACCGCCATGCCTGGCGCCGTCCCCTCGTTCGCCATCGCCGCGTTCGGCGCGGGGCTCTTCGCCGGCGCAGCGTCGTTCAGTGTGAGGAAGCTGCTCGCGATGCTCGTCTCCGGAGCCGCTCTTGTCGTGGTGCCCAGCTATGTGCTCTACGCCGGACGCGCCACGGTGGGCGACGAGGTGCAGCCCCGATACATTCTTCCGCTGCTCATCATGTTCGCCGGGTTCGCTCTGCTGCAGGAGTCGCCGCGCGCACTGCGGTTCACCCGTTTCCAGGTCGTCGCTGTGGCGGCCGCCCTGGCCGTCGCGAACACCGTGGCGCTACACGTCAACCTGCGTCGCTACATCACCTGGGAGCCGATCGTGGATCCGAACCTCAACCACGACGTCAACCAGTGGTGGCTCGGCGCGGTCTCTCCGATGATGGTATGGGTCGTCGGGGCGATCGCCTTCGCCGGGGCTGTCGGCCTGGCGCTCTGGTCGACGGTCACGAGGGACGACGCCGAGGCCGCCCGGACCGTGGATCAGACGCCGGTGCCGATCACGCGGTAGGCAGCGTCCGGCCATGCGGCCCGCGAGCTGATCCGTCGCCCGTCCACGACGGCGCGCACGCCGGGCACATCGGCCGCGCCGATCGTCCGGTACTCCGCATGGTCCGTCTGGAAGATCACCGCGTCCACATCCTCGCCGGTGCGATACGGCGCGAAGCCGAGACTCTGGAGCTCCTCGTCGCTGTAGAGCGGGTCGTGCACCACCGGCACGGCGCCCCGGTGCGCAAGCTCCTCCACGGTCGGGAAGACCCCGGAGAAGGCGGTCTCCTTCACCCCGCCGCGGTAGGCGGCTCCCATCACGGCAACGCGTACGCCCGCAAGAGAACCGCCGAGCTCCCCCTCGAGGAGGTCGACGGCATGCGAGGGCATGGAGGCATTCGCCTCACGGGCTGTCCGGACCACCGTCGCCTCGGGATCGTTCCACAGGTACAGCCTCGGGTAGACGGGGATGCAATGGCCGCCGACCGCGATCCCGGGCCGGTGGATATGGCTGTACGGCTGTGAATTCGACGCCTCGATGACCTGGTACACGTCAATGCCCGAGCGCTCGGCAAACCGTGCGAACTGGTTCGCGAGCGCGATGTTGACGTCACGGTAGGTGGTCTCCGCGAGCTTGGCGAACTCGGAAGCCTCGGCCGAGCCGAGGTCCCAGACTCCGTTCGGGCGGTCGAGGTCGCCGCGGTCGTCGAAATCGAGCACGGCCTCGTAGAACGCGACCGCGCGGGCCGCGCCGGCCTCGCTCAGGCCACCGACCAGCTTCGGGTAGCGGCGGAGATCGGCGAAGACGCGGCCGGACAGCACGCGCTCCGGTGAGAACACGACGTGGAAGTCGTCGCCCTCGCGGAGACCGGACAGCGCCGCCAGCTGCGGCGCCCACCGCGTGCGTGTGGTGCCCACCGGCAGCGTCGTCTCGTACGACACCAGCGTACCGGGCTCCAGCAGGCGGCCGACCGACTCGGTGGCCGAATCCATCCACGCCCAGTCGGGGCGGGCCTCCTCGTCGACGAACAGGGGAACGACGATCACGACGACATCGGAGCCGGGAATCGCCTCGGCGTAGTCGGTCGTGGCGCGAAGCCGACCAGACCCGACCGCATCGCGCAGCCGGACATCGAGCTCGGCCTCCCCCGGGAACGGCTCGACCGCGTCGTTGACCGCGGCGACGACGGCGGGGTTGACGTCGACGCCGATCACATCGTGGCCTTTCGAGGCGTATTGGACCGCGAGAGGCAGTCCGATCTTTCCGAGGGCGACGACGGAGATTCTCATGATCCTCCGATTCTATGCGCCGGCCTCCTCGATGACGGATCGGGACCGGCGCCCCACGGCCCCTCAGGCCCCGCTACGTTGCGGCACCCGACGGGATCCCTGACGCGAATCCCGGGGTCACGTTCAGGAACGGCTGCCCCGCTGACAGCTCGTTGAACCGTGCCATCGAGCTGATGGCGTGCTTCTTGCCGCCGTCGAGGTAGTAGATCGTCCCGTCCGGTGTCCTGATGAAGGGCGTTGCGTCGATGCCCTTCGTGACAAGCCGGCAGAGGAAGCTGTCGAGCTGGACGTACGTGAACGGGTACTGCGCGGCGAGCGAGGTGCCGACGGCATGGATGGACCCACCTGCACTGACGTACTTCTGGGTTCCGCACAGCACCCCGTAGTTGAGCAGGGTGCCCGACGTGGGGTAGCCGGCGAGCCGGTCGTCCGTGGTGTAGGTGAATTGCGTGAATCCGGCTGCGTTCGGCGGATCGAAGCTGCCGAACGGGATCTTGTTCGTCACGCCGTTCACGAGGTAGACCGTCGCGCTGGTCTCGTTGCGAACCAGTGTTCCGGACGTGAGTGCGACGGGTCCCTTCGGCAGTGCGGCGATGACCGCGGGCGATACCACAGAGATCGCCGGGGCCGCCCCGCCGTTGAGCGCGAGGAAGGCGTCCCACGAGGCGATGGGCCGGATGTCGTTCTGCATGACCAGGTAGACGGTTGCGCTGGTATTGGACTTCACCGCCGATCCGACCTGGACGGCAGGCTTCGATGGCCACGACGACAGGAACGCGGACGGGACGGTGACCGGTCGGAATGCCGCCCCGCCGACACCGGCGGCCCACGGGTGCGCACCGTCGGAAGCAGCCACCGAGATCGTCGTGCCGCCACTGGTCTGCATTACTCCGGAGAACGCCGATCCGGCCGGCAGCGCTGCGATGCTCCCGGCCTGCAGCGAGCCGACCGCCATGGCCGTCAGTCCGGTCGCGGCCGCGGTGTCCGGATCCACAGGCATCGCCTTGCCACCGCTGAGCACGACGCCGCCCCCCGTGCCCGCCTGCGTGGCGTAGACGCCGTCCCGCACAATCGGCGTCCCGAAGGGATAAGTGACGAGCGCCGTCGCTGAGAGGGTGTTGTACGGCACGCTGATGCCCGCGGCCGTCTGACTTGCGGCGTCGAGGACCTCGTGCCGCTGACCTCCCTGCATGTAGTACAGCGGACCGCCGCGGGAATTCATCAGGGAGGTCAGCGCGGGACCGGTGGAGAACCGGGCGACCTGACCGGCCGACAGCTGCACATAGCCGGCCGGATTGCACGCCCCGCCGTACGCCTCGACGAGATCGCAGGTGGCGATGGGCAGCTTGATCCCGGCGTCGTAGAAGTAGATGGCCCCATCCGGCCCCCGGATGATCCTGCCGGCGACCTGCCCGGTCGAGAAGCTGTCGAGGTACCCCTGGCTGACGTATGCGACCTGACCGAGCGGTGACAGCGCGCCCAGCAGCACCTCGCTGCTGATCGGATACTTGCCGGAATCGGAGATCAGGTAGACCGTCGGGTTGTTCACGGTGCGGGCGAGGCTCGATCCCAGCGCGTACGTCTGCAGGTCGGTCATGCTGCCGTTGAAGACATCCTGGTCCCCCGGGAAGATGCCGGAGTTCGCATACTGCCAGATCGTGTACGACGACCAGCCGGCAGGGAGGGTGCCCGCACCCGACGAGATGTTGTCGGGGTACCGGGCGATGAACAACGGGTTGGCGGAAAAGGCGGACGAGTTCCCGGTGCACTGGATCCACCAGTTGGTCGTCGAATAGATCGCCGGCAGCCTCCCGGTGCGGGCCTGGACTGTGTTGGAGAAGTCGCGGATCCACGAGACCATCGCCGCCGCGCTCAGCCCGTAGCAGGTGGCGCCGTACGGGTTGTATTCGATGTCGAGCAACGGCGGCATGGTGCGACCGTCGGACGTGCCCTGCCCCCCGTGGTTCAGGAACCAGGTGGCCTGCGCGGCGCCGCTGGAGGTGTTCGGGGTGGCGAAGTGGTAGGCGCCGTGGGCGAGGCCTGCGTTATAGGAATCGTTGTACTGCTCGGTGAACTGGCTGCTGACGTAGTCCGTGGCCTCCGTGGCCTTGACGTAGGCGAAGCGACCGCCGTTGGCCCACACCTGCGCCCAGGTGGAGGCGTTCATCTGCTGCCACCCGCTCACGTCGAGCCCTTGAACGCCCGGCGGCTGCGACACCGCCATCATGCTGAACAGCCGGCTCGACGACTTCGGCGCGGCCGCGGGCTCGTTCGCCGCGATCGTGGACCCCATACTGTGATTCCGCGCGCGGTTCTGCTCAGTGAGAGTCGGATCCTCGGTGAGCCCGTCGGTCGGCGAAGGCGCGGGCTGGGTCACGACCGGGGGTTGACCGCTCGGAATCGGCGATGCCGCAGGCTGCTGCGGAGCGGGAGAGGGTGCAGCGGTCGTCGGAGCCGGCACGGGCGATGTCGAGGATGTCGCCGACGGCGACGGATCGACGACGCCCGTTTCGGCCAGCGCCGAAGGTGCGCTCGTCAGCAGACTGCCGATGAGGAGCAGGCTCCCTGCGCCGGCGATCCCCAGTCGGGTCAGAGTTGGCATGGGTCGATCCCCTTTGCGTCGCAGTTTCGAGGGCAGACTAATACGTCTGCAACGATCGAGGGAGCCGACCCGCTGCGATCGCGCAAGTCAGGCGGTCGGTCCCGTCGGGATGGCCGCGGCGAACAGGTCGTGCACGTTGAGGAAGCTCTGCCCCTGACTCAGCTCGGCGAACCGGGCCATGGTGGTGATGGGTCGCTTCTGTCCGCCCACCAGCTGGTAGATCATCCCGTTGGCGGTGCGGATGAACGAGGTCGCCGGCGAGCCGACAGTCAGCAGCTTGCAGGTATAGCCGTCGAGGGCGACGAACGTGAACGGGTACAGCGCCTTCTGCTCGTCTGTGATCGGATGCACGCTGCCGCCCGCGCTCACGTAGTTCGTGGTGCCGCACGTGAGTCCGAAGCCGAGCAGGGTCGAGGACCGCGCGTAGGCGTCGATGCGGTCCTGCGTCGTGAAGCTGAAGGTCGAGATCCCAGCCTCGGTCGCGTAGGCGAAGTTCGACATCGCGATCTTGCTCGTGACCCCGTTGATCAGGTAGACCGTGGCGTCGCTGTCCGACCGGACCAGCGTGTTGGTGGTCAACGCCACCGGCCCCTTCGGCATCGCGTTCACGACGGCGTCGGGCACGATGCTGATGACTGGTGTGCCGTTGGCGGAGAGCGCCACCAGCGACTCCCACGCTCCGACCGGCAGGAGCTTGTCCGCCATCACGAGGTAGACGGTCGCGGAGCCCGCGGTCTTGACGTTCGAGCCGGCAGCGATCTGTCCCTTCGGCGCGTACGTGTCGAGGAACGCCTGCGGGACGGGCACAGTACTGAGCGTCGCCCCTCCGGTCTTCCAGGTGTAGCGTCCGCCGTCAGCGAGGACCGACACGTCCGGCGACCCGGTCACTGAGACGATCCCCGCGAACGGACTGGAGGCCGCAGCGATCTTCGCCAGGCTGGCGCCCGACAGCGAGCCCGTCGACCGCGTCGCCACCTGAGCGGCCGAGACGGCGCCCGCATCGACCGCGTACCTCTGCCCGTTGCCCAGATAGACGAACGACGAGCTCCCGCGCTGGGACGCGAAGACGCCGTCCCTCACGATCGGCTGGCCGAGGCCGAGCGTCGCCACGGCGTTCTCGGTGAGCACGTTGTAGCCGGAGGGCAGCCCTGCAGCGGCTTGCGAGGCCGAGTCCAGGATCTCGCGCTTCGTGCCCTGCGTGATGTAGTAGCGCGAACCCGCGGTGGTTCCGAGCACGGGGCCCATCGCTGGTCCTGTGGCGAAGCCCGACAGCTGGTCGTCGGTCAGTTGGACGAAGCCATTGGTCGAGCACTGCCCACCGTAATCGGCCACGAGCCCGCAGGAGTTGAACGGCAGCTTGATGCTGGCGTCCGTGAAGTAGATCGTCCCGCCCGGTGAGCGCATGACCCTTCCGGCGACCTGCTGCGTGGTGAAGGAGTCGAGATAGCTCTGCGACACGAAGCCGACTGGGCCGAGCGGTGCGTAGGCGTCGAGTATGGCCTGCGTCGTCACCGGGTACTTGACCGTACCGGAGAGGATATAGACGTTGGGGTTCGACAGGGTGCGCACGAGCGATGAGCCCGCCGTCGTCGAGCCGAACCAGTCGGTGTAGATGCGCCAGAAGTTGCGATTGCCGTAGGCGCTGCAGCCGTCCCCCGTGCCATAGAGGTTGTTCAGTGCGGCCGGATTCGGCTGGTACGGGGTGTAGTTGTAGAGGCCGGCCGTCGCCTGGTTCTGGATGTAGACGTTCGAGGAACCGCATGCGGCGCTGGGGCTGTAGCGGATCGCGTTGACCCGGCCCGCCACGTGGTTCCAGCTCGTCGGGCTCGCGGCATAGCGCTTGAACTGCAGGGCCGCGTTGTAAACCTGATTGAAGAAGCCGAGATACTGGGTGTCGCACGCCGCGGTATCGGGGCAGGCGTACCCGGTCGCCTTCTGGTACTGATCGCTCGTTGGCCAGTTGTCGGAGACGAGGCTCTGCTCCTTCTCGAGCAGCACGAGCAGCACCTTCTGACTGATCCCGCACGCGGCACCGACGCGGGCGATGATCGTGGCCGCGGACTCGTTGGAGGCGCCGTTGTACGCGTTGCAGCGGTAGTCCACCGCCGCCTTGGTCGACGTGGTCTGGCGGTAGTCCTTGAGGCAGGTGTATCCCGAGAGGCAGCTGCGCACCTTCCCCGAGAGGAACGCCTGCACTTCGTCGGCGCTCATCGAGCCGCCGTCGAAGAAGAGAGCGTCGCTGATGATGTCCCCGGCATCGAACTGCCGGGCGTCGGCGGCCGCAGCCGGGGTCGCCGCCTGCGGACCGATCGGTGCAATGGGAACGAGCAGCCCGACCGCCAGAGCGAGGGCTCCCAACGCCGCGACCAGCCCTCGGCGGCTCATGGGATCACCACCGTCGACGCGGGCGAGGTGTGGCGCGTTCCGGCGACGTCGATCCCGACGGTGACGGCGTAGTCACCCCGCTGGAACCTCTCGATCGGTGCCTGCACTGTCCCGCATGACGTGGTCGACCGGTCGGGCGTTGCCTCATGCTCCACGGTGAACCCCGCTCCGTTGCGTGAGAACGTGAAGACGCACGTGCCGTTCTCGGTCACGATCCCCTGTACGTAGCCGGACGCCGTCACGTTCTTGCCGTCGACGTCGACGCTCGCCACGACCAGCACCGCCTCGACCGGAGCGGCCGTCGCCTCGCCGGCCTCCGGCGTCTTGGATCCCGTGGGGGCAGCCGGAGCGGTTCCACTCGCGCCGGATCCCCCGTCGGGGACGGCGGTCGTGCACCCCATGAGCAGCGCAGCGAGCGCAAGGGCCACGGCCGCCGCTGACGTCGCGGGTCGTGCGATCCTGTTCATTCACTGGCTCCGGTTCGGGGAAGGACGACGGTTGTCGTTCGAAGTGCGCTTCGGGTCGCCCGTTAAACATATCGGCAGAGCGGCCGCCGCGGGGCACCGGGAGTCCCCTATAACGGGGGCCACTCCCCAACGGCCACCCAGGTCGCCTGAGTTAAGATGAACGCCATGACTTCCACCCAGGCGCAGGCCCGAGCTGCGCTGATCGCCGAGGAGCCCCTGGTCTCCGTCGGTCAGACCTCCGGCCTCTTTCGCGGCGCGGGCGCATCCCTGAGAGACATCTGGGATCACCGCGAGCTCCTCGGCCTGCTCTCCCGCCGGGAGATCAAGTCGCGTTACAAGGACAGCTCGCTCGGCGTCGTCTGGAGCCTCTTCCGGCCCATCGCCCAGCTGCTGATCTATTACCTGGCGATCGGCCAGGTGCTCGGCGCCGCCCGGGCAACCCCCGACTTCGCCATCTTCGTCTTCATCGGCCTGACGATGTGGGGCCTCTTTTCGGAGATCGTGCAGAGCTCGACCACATCGATCCTGGCCAATGCCGGCCTGGTGAAGAAGGTCTACCTGCCACGCGAGATCTTCCCGCTCAGCTCGGTCGGCGGCGCGATCTTCAACTTCCTGGTGCAGGCGGTGGTGCTCGTCCTCGCCGTCGTGTTCCTGGCGTCGGTACCGTTCGACTGGGATGCCGACGTGTTGCTCGCCCCCGCCGCCGTCATCACCCTGGTCGTCTTCTCGACCGCGATCGGCCTCTTCCTCTCTGCGGTCAACGTCTACCTCCGCGATGCCCAGCACATCGTCGAGATCGCCCTCATCATCCTGTTCTGGGCGTCGCCTATCGTGTACTCGTACACGTTCGTACACAAGCTGCTTCAGGGCAACTGGCTCGAACAGCTCTACCTGGCGAACCCGGTGACGATCGCCATCCTCGGCATGCAGCGCGCCCTCTGGTCCGCCGGAGACACCGCCACCGGGCCGATGGCCCAGGTGTGGCCGCCCCAGCTGGGGCTGCGCCTGCTGATCGTCTTCCTCGTCAGCCTCGTCCTCCTCTGGCTCGCGCAGCGCGTCTTCGCGCGGCTCCAGGGGAACTTCGCCCAGGAGCTCTGAGACACCGCCCATGTCATCCCCGACCATCGCCTCCGTCCACGATGTCTCGAAGCGCTTCGTCATGCACAAGGAGAAATCCCTCAAGGAGCGGATCGTCAACTTCCGCCAGTCGCGTCACCACCGCGACGATTTCTGGGCACTGCGCGACATCTCGCTCGACATCGGAACCGGCAGCACGGTAGGGCTCGTCGGCCACAACGGCTCCGGCAAGAGCACCCTGCTGAAGGTCATCGGCGGCATCATCCAGCCAACCTCCGGCACGGTGCGCCGGCGCGGGCGCATGGCGGCGCTGCTCGAACTCGGCGCCGGGTTCCACCCCGACCTGACCGGCAGGGAGAACGTCTATCTGAACGCGGCGATCCTCGGGCTCACCAAGGCCGAGACCGATCAGCACTTCGACGAGATCGTCGACTTCTCCGGCATCGGCGACTTCATCGACACCCAGGTCAAGTTCTACAGTTCCGGGATGTACGTGCGGCTGGCGTTCGCCGTCGCCGTCCACGTCGATCCCGACCTCCTCCTCGTCGACGAGGTCCTCGCCGTGGGCGATGAGCCGTTCCAGCGCAAGTGCATGGAGAAGATCGCACAGTTCCAGCACGAAGGGCGCACGATCGTGCTGGTCAGCCACTCCGCGGAGCAGGTCGGCTCGCTGTGCGATCGCGTGGTGGTCCTCGACGGTGGCCGCATCCAGCACGACGGGAACCCAGGGGAGGGCATCCGCATCCTGCGCGAAGGGTACGAGGACGAGCGCAAGGCGATCCTGCGCAACGCCGACGGCACCCGCCGGCGGCTCGCACTGGAAGTCGGCTCGTTCGACGTCGAAGCGACCTCCGACGGCGGCACCACGACGCTCACCGCACGACTGGGCGTGGACGTGAACGAGCCCATCCCGGACTGGGGTGTCGGCTTCTCGATCGAGACCACCCTCGGCATGCGCCTGTACAACATGACGACCTTCGACGAACTGGTCCTGCCCACCTCGACCGGTCGGCATGAGCTCGTGTTCTCGATCCCCGACATCCAGGTCGGCCCGGGTCAGTACATGATCAACGTCGGCCTCGGCGACAAGACCGGCCGCAACTTCGATCTCGCCACCCCGGCCGGAACATTCGAGGTGCCGGGCGACGACTTCGGCCACGGGGTGCTCGCCCTGCGCACCTCGGTCAGCGCAGATGGAGCCGTCCCGGTCCGGAACGCGAAGCTCGAGCTCAACTGATGCGGCGGAGGGTCGCCGTCGTCAGCACCTGGTTCCCGTCCGCCGCCACACCCACTCAGGCGCCGTTCAACCTGGAGCACGCGCAGGCCATCGCGGACACCTCCGTGGTGGCGGTGACGCACCTGCAGCTGGGCGCAAGCGGCCCCATCCGCTCCGAGGAGTACGGGGGCTTCCCGGTCACGCGGATCCCGCTGTCGCCGCGGCACCCGCTGCGCGCCATCCGGGGCCTGCGTGCCCTGCAGCGCAATGCGACGGACGCCGATGTCGTGCAGTCGATGGCCTTCTCGACCGTCCTCGCCCTGATACTCGTCCGCCCGTGGACCCGGCGTCCGTGGGTGCACGCCGAGCACTGGAACGGCGTCTCCCGGCCACGCTCCGTCGGCGCGCTGTGGACGGCGTTCAGCTGGCTCCGCCACGCCCTGCGGTTCACGGATCACCTCGGGGGCGACACATCGGAGCTCACCGAGGTGATGCGGCGGTTCGCCGGGCGGACCCCCACCGAGGTCATCCCCTGCGTCGTGGAGAACCCACGTCCGGTGCCTGAATCCCGGCCGGAAGGCATCCACCTGGTCGCGATGGGAGCGCTGGTACCACGCAAGAACCCGCTGCTCGCGGTCGACGTCGTCTCCGCTCTTCGGGCGACGCATCCCGGAGTGACGATGCGCTGGGTCGGAGACGGCCCGCTACGCGCCGAGGTGGAACGACGGATCGCAGAACGGGGCCTGGAGGACGCGTTCACGCTGGTCGGCAACGTCGAGCCGACGGAGCGTTTCGCCGAGTATGAGCACGCTTCGGTCTACTTCCTCCCGTCGCTGCAGGAGAACTTCTTCACGTCCGCTGCGGAAGCACTGTCGACGGGGGTCCCCGTGGTTGCCGGTGCAGTTGGCGGGTTCACCGAGTTCGCGGATGCCGCAAACTCGGTGATCGTCCCCCGCGACCGGATGACCGTCGACGCGTTCGTCGCCGCGATCGAGAAGGCGTACGAGACATTCGCGGACGTCGCCCCCGAGACGATCGCCCTACCGATCCGTCGCCGCTTCGGCTTCGAGGCCCTGTCTGCGCAGTTCGACCGCATCTATTCGCAGTACTAAGCGCGATACGGTCGGTCAGGCCTTCTCTGCCGCCTTGCGCTCGTGCTTCAGCTTGCGCTTGTGCTCGAGTGAGCCGGCACTGATCGCGCCGTGGTCGTCCAGGTCGACGAGCGCCGACTGGCGGTAGCTGTGCCACTTGAGGAAGTGGAACGCCGGGTTGATCGTCAACCAGTACGCCTTGCGCTTCCACGAATACGCGCGGTCTCGGACGATGCGCACACTGTCGCCGACGGTGCCCTTGACGGCGTACTTGACGACCGCGGCACGACTGATGACGGGAAGCTCGCCCGTGCCGATCTGCCGGAGCCCGACGGTCTCGTCGAAGATGCGGTCCTTGTACTCGGTGAGAGTGAGGTCGTTGGAGTGCTCGACCATCGCCCGCGCCGCATACGCCTTGGTGTACCCGCCCATGATGAGGTCGTGACCGAACATCTGATCCTCGGCGTAGCGGACATCGCGGTACGGGATGACATCGCGGATGAAGCTCCGGCGGACGGCCGAGTTGACATCGGAGTAGTAGGACATGACAGAGATACTGGCCTTGTCCTTGAGCAACTCCGGTGTCGCGTAGAAGAGCGTGGTCCCGAAGTCGGGCCCGAGGTGCCGGAACATGCCGTGGATCTCGTACTTCTGCAGCGGGAAGGCGCGCGGACGGGCCACCTGCTTGCCGAGGACCGCCATCACCTGCGGGAATCGCCGGAAGGGGTCGATCAGCTCGGTCAGCCAGTGCCTGTTGCTCGGGACGGCGTCGTGGGTCAGGTAGGCCACGAACTCGCCGTGCGCCAGCTCCGCGGCCAGGTTGCGGGTGCGGCCGTGGCCGAACTCCTCGTTCGGGATCACGTGCAACCGGACCTCCGGGAACGCCCGGACGATGTCGAGGGTGCGGTCGGTCGATCCCGAGTCGATGACGAGCACCTCGAATGGCTCGGCGAAATCCTGCTTCCGCAGCTTCTTCAGGATGCGCTCGATGTACTTCTCACCGTTGTAGGTGAGGATGGCGACCGTGACGACGGGAGCTTCGCTCACAGGTTCTCCCCTTTCATCTCGGCGAACGTTCGGCGGATGCCCTCGTCCAGTGGTGTCAGTTCGACCTCGCCGAACTCTGTTCTGTAGCGCGACCCGTCGAGGACGACGTGTTCCACGAAGGTCGCCGGCTTCTCCCGGCGCTCGATGTCGAAGTCGATGTTAGTCACGCGTCGGAGGGCGTCCAGGACCTCGTTCACCGAGTGCCCGGAGCCGCTGCCGATGTTGTAGACGTCGTGCGCGGGCTCGTGCTCCACCATCGGGACGATCATGCGCACGAGGTCCTCGACATAGAGGTAGTCGCGCACCATCGAGCCGTCACCGAACTGAACAACGGGCTTGCCCGTGAGGATCTGGCGAAGTGCGATCGGGATCAGCCCCTGCTTCTTGCTGGGGTGCTGCCGCGTCCCGTACGGATTCGAGATCCTCAGCGCGGTGGATGCCAGCCCGTGCTTGACCCGGAAGAAGCGGAGATACTGCTCGATGGCGAGTTTGCCGATCGCATAGGGGGACGCCGGCTCGGTGGGGTCCTTCTCGGAGTAGACGGTCTTGCCCTGATCGCCGTAGATGGCGCCGCCGGTGGAGGCGAAGTAGACCCTCCGCACTCCGGCCTGGACGCTGGCCTCCAGCAGCTCGACCGTCTGCGCGAGATTCGTGCGGATGTCGAGCGTGGGGTCGGTCTCGGCCGTCGCGGGAGTCGTTGTCGACAGGAAATGGAAGACGTAGTCCTGGCCGCTCACGGCGGACTCGATGTCGCCCCTGCTGAGGAACTCCCCCACCATCACCTCGGCGGGCGCGTCGAACGTCGGCCTGCGGGAGCTGAACCGATCGAAGGCCCGGACACTGTGCCCCGCCGCGGCCAGTCCGTCCACCAGGTGCGAGCCGATGAATCCGTTCGCGCCGATCACAACCGCCTCAGCCACGCATCGCCCTCTCGAAGGCGGTCACGAACGCGGCGCCGGAGTCGGCCCACGTCGTGCTGGCGACGGAGTCGGCGATGACGCGCGCGTGCTCCGGGGCGTCCGGCCGGTCCACGACTTCGATGAGCTTGCGGGCGATCGCGACAGGAGACGCGGGGACGTACTCGATGTAGGGGTTGTCGGAGACCATCCGGTTGTTGGGTCCGTCGTTGACGACGGGGACGACGCCGCTCGCAAGCAGTTCGAGGGGCAGCAGCGACATGTTCGAGAGCGACAGCACCAGGCCGGCCGCGCAGCGGTTGTAGACGGCGTTCAGCTCGCTCAGCTGCAGGCTGGAGAGATTGTTGAACTCGAAGGGGATCTCCCAATTCGAGACATCCCAGCCCGCGAGATTGATGGTCACGTCGGGCCGCTCCCGCGCGAAGTCTTCCAGCGCGACGAGGCCGAACTCGAAAGCGCGCCGCGGCGTGACGGGACGCGCATAGAAGAAGACCTCGTTGCGGCGACCGGTGTTCTCGAGCCGGTAGAGGGACCGGTCGACCGAGAAGTCGAAGGAGTCGGTCCTCATACCGAACTCGTCGTGCAGCTTGGCCTTCAGCCAGCCTCCCGCGGTGATGCCGTGGAAGCCGAAACGATAGGTGTTCTCGGCGAGGAGGGCCTCCGAGCCCAACGGGTAGAACAGCGGCTCGTAGTCCTGGACGAAGTAGAACCGCCGTGCCCGGCTCCTGTCCAGAAAGGCCGGGTAGGCCGTCTCCCAACCCGTCGCGAAGATCGCGTCGGTGCCGTCGGCGACCCCCGCGGTGCGGTCCCACACGCGCAGGTCGCCGGCGAGGTCGGGGTACGCCTCCGAAGCGGACAGCATGTCGCGGACGACCCGCAAGTCGACCGCGACTTCGCCTGCGTGGTACAGGTACACGTCGCAGCGGTGCCCGGCGTCCTCGGCGAACTTGATGAAGCGGAAGAGGTTCTGGTGGCCGCCGCTCTCTTTGCCGGGCGGGGACATGATCCACGCGATCCGCGACGGTCGGTCGGCGACGGTCAGCGGGCTCGTGATGCGCTCGGGGAGGACGGTCCAATCGACGGCCGCCGCATCACCCAGGTCGACGAGGAGGCGCGGCTTCTGCTTGCCCGCGACCTGGCCCACCTTCGAGCGGAAGTACCCGACGGTGGCGCGCCAGCCGTGGTTCTTGAGCATAAGAAAGCCTGTCCGGAGCTTGCGGGCGATGACGCGGGGTCCGCGTTGCACGGCTCGGGAGAGCAGTTTGCCTAGAGATGCCACGTCGTTCTTCGTCTTCCTCGGTCTCGCTCTGATTCGCCTGTCCCGGTCGCCTGCCGTCCGCAATCTTGCCATACCCGCTTGGGAGCATCGCTCAGGGGTCATGAAGTACGCTGTCATGGTGCTCCGATCAGTTGAGGCGACGGCCGTCGTGACCGTCAGCTACAACTCCAGCGGGCAGCTCGACTCCTTCCTGTCCTCGCTCGACAATGAGATCCGCGCCGGCGTCCGGGTCGTGATCGCGGACAACGCGTCGGGCGACACGGCCGAGACCGAGCGAATAGCCGATGCACACGGAGCGCAGGTGCTGCCGCTCTCTGACAACCTCGGCTACGGCGGTGCCGTGAATCGTGCCGTGGCCTCTCTCCCTGCCTCGGTCGACGCGGTGCTGATCTGCAATCCGGACGTCCTGGTCGGCGAGGACGCTCTCGACACACTCCGCGAACGGCTCGACGCCGATCCCACCATCGGCGCGGTCGGACCGCGCATCCTGAACGAGGACGGGACGCTCTACCCGTCCGCCCGCCGCATCCCGTCGCTGCGCACCGGCATCGGGCACGCCCTGTTCGTCCGCGTCTGGCCGGCCAACCCCTGGACGAAGGCCTACCGCTCCGAGAACCAGGTGAGCGCTCGCGATGTCGGCTGGCTGTCCGGCGCGTGCCTGCTCGTGCGCCGGTCGGTCTTCGAGGAGCTCGGCGGGTTCGACGAGGGGTACTTCATGTACTTCGAGGATGTCGACCTCGGCTACCGGGTCGGCCGCGCCGGGTTCCGCAACCGCTACGAGCCTGCCGCGTCGGTCGTGCACGTTGGCGGCCTGTCGACGCAAGCGGAGTCGCGCCGGATGGTGCGCGTGCACCACGCGAGCGCGTACCGCTTCCTCGCGAACAAGTACCGCGGGCCGCTGCTCGCGCCGGTGCGCGCCGTGCTTCGCGCCGCCCTCGCGGCGCGCGCCTGGCTGCTGACCCGGCGACCTTAGCCCCGCGCGCTCACCCCTCGACGAGGCGCATCAGGTACCGGCCGTAGCCGCTCTTGACGAGCGGAGCCGCCAGCTCGGCGAGCGCGGCGTCATCGATCCAACCGGCACGCCAGGCGATCTCCTCGATGCAGCCGACCTTGAAACCCTGGCGGTCCTCGATCACGCGCACGTACTCCGAGGCCTGCATCATCGACTCGAATGTGCCGGTGTCGAGCCACGCGGTGCCGCGGTCGAGTACCTGCACCTGCAGCTTGCCCGCCTGCAGATAGCGCTCGTTCACAGTCGAGATCTCCAGCTCGCCGCGCGCGCTTGGCTCGATCGTCTTGGCGATCTCCACGACCGAGTTGTCGTAGAAGTAGAGGCCGGGAACGGCATACGTGCTCTTCGGCTGCGCCGGCTTCTCCTCGATGGAGATCGCTTTGAAGTCGTCGTCGAACTCCACGACTCCGTACGCCTTCGGGTCGCTCACCTGGTACGCGAAGATCACCGCTCCGTCGACCTCTGTGTGGTTGTGCAGCGCCGAGCCGAGGCCGGTGCCGTGGAAGATGTTGTCGCCGAGCACGAGGGCCACGGACTCGTCGCCGATGAACTCCTCGCCGATGATGAAGGCCTGCGCGAGACCGTCGGGCGAGGGCTGCACCGCGTACTCGATCCGGATGCCGAGCTGCGAGCCGTCGCCGAAGAGGGCGCGGAACTGCTCGTTGTACTCCGGCGTCGTGATGATCAGGATCTCGTTGATCCCGGCCATCATGAGCGTGGACAGCGGGTAGTAGACCATCGGCTTGTCGTAGATCGGCATCAGCTGCTTCGAGATGCCCTTTGTGATGGGCCACAGCCGGGTGCCGGATCCGCCGGCCAGGATGATTCCGCGCATGTGTGGAACGATTCCTTACTTGTTGTCGAGGGACGCGTAGAAGGCTCGCGCCGCGTCCCAGCTGGGGAGCAGACCGCTCTCGGCGGCCTCGGCGAGGCCCGGCGCATCCGTATCCTTCGGCGAGAGCAGGAGCTCGTCGGCCGGGACGGGGAACTCGAGGGCGATCTGCTCGTCGAGGGGATTGATCCCGTGCTCCCGCGTCGGGTTGTACACGTCGGTCACGAGATAGCTGACGGTCGCGCCGTCGGTCAAGGCCACGAAGCAATGGCCGACGCCCTCGGCGACGTAGATCGCCCGGCGGTCCGTGTCGTCGAGGAGGACCGAGTCCCACTGCCCGAACGTCGGCGAGCCGACGCGGATGTCGATCACGAAGTCGAGGACGGCGCCGTGCGGAGCCGTCACGTACTTGGCCTGGCTCGGCGGGATGTCGGCGAAGTGGATGCCGCGAACGGAGCCCCTGCGCGACACCGAGGTGTTGGCCTGCTTGAGGTCGAGCGAGTGGCCGACGGCCTCCTCGAGCCGGTCGAACCGGTAGAACTCGAAGAACAGGCCCCGGTCGTCCTGGTGTTGCCGAGGGGTGATCTCATAGGTGTCGGGGATCGAGAGCTCGCGGATCTGCACCACGGGAGTCTACCAATCTGTGACCTGTAGACTCTCAGGCGGTTTCCCGACAGAAAAGAGCCTGGACTCCCTATGAAGATTCTCGTCACTGGCGGGGCCGGTTTCATCGGCTCCAACTTCGTCCGCCGCACCCTGCAGGACGCGTACCCCGGCCTCGAGGGCGCCGAGGTCGTCGTGCTCGACGCGCTGACCTATTCCGGCAACCTGGCCAACCTGGCGCCGGTCGCCGACTCTCCGCGCTACACGTTCGTTAAGGGCGACATCCGCGACGGCGGGCTGCTCGACGAGCTCTTCCCCACGGTGGATGCCGTCGTCCACTTCGCGGCCGAGTCGCACGTCGACCGTTCGGTGCGCGACGCCTCGATCTTCGTCGAGACCAACGTGCTCGGCACCCAGCAGCTGCTCGACGCGGCGCTGCGGAACAACCTGAAGCGCTTCGTGCACGTCTCGACCGACGAGGTCTACGGTTCGATCGCCGAGGGCTCCTGGGCGGAGGACCGCCCGCTCGAGCCGAACTCGCCGTACTCGGCGTCGAAGGCCGGCAGCGACCTTCTCGCGCGCAGCTACTTCCGCACGCACGGGCTCAACCTGTCGATCACGCGCTGCTCGAACAACTACGGGCCGTACCACTTCCCTGAGAAGGTCATCCCGCTGTTCGTGACGAACTTGATCGACGACAAGCACGTCCCGCTCTACGGCGAGGGCAACAACATCCGCGACTGGCTGCACGTCGACGACCACACCCGCGGCATCGCGATGGTGCTCGTGAACGGCCGCGCCGGCGAGATCTACAACATCGGCGGCGGAACGGAGCTCACCAACAAGGAGCTGACCCAGCTGCTGCTCGACGCGACCGGCAAGGACTGGTCGTACGTCGACCGCGTCGCCGACCGCCTCGGCCACGACCTGCGCTACTCGGTCGACATCTCCAAGATCCGCTCCGAGCTCGGCTACGAGCCTCTGGTGCCGTTCCAGCAGGGCCTCGCCGATGTCGTCCAGTGGTACCGCGACAACCGGGCCTGGTGGGAGCCCCTGAAGGCCCGCGCGGCACTCGACAACTGATGTCCATCCTCATCGCCGGTGCGGCCGGGATGCTGGGCCAGGACCTGCAGAAGGCGCTGGCCGGCCGCGAGGTCACGGCGCTCTCGCGTGCCGACCTCGACGTCACCGACCGGGACGCCGTGCTCGCCGCGGCCGCCGGTCACGACGTGATCGTCAACGCCTCGGCCTACACGAAGGTGGACGACGCGGAGACGCACGAGGACGACGCCTACGCCATCAACGCGCTGGGCACCGAGAACCTGGCGATCGCGGCTGCGCGCGGCGGAGCGCGATTCGTCACCGTCTCGACGGACTACGTCTTCGACGGGCACGCGACGGCGCCGTACGCGGAGGACACCCCCCGCGACCCGATCAACGCCTACGGCCGCACCAAGGCCGCCGGTGAGGAGCTGGCGCTGGCCGCGCACCCCGATGGCACTTTCGTCGTCCGGACCGCGTGGCTCTACGGCGCAGGCGGGGCGAACTTCGCGAAGACCATGGTGAAGCTCGCGGGCAGCCACGAGACCGTGAGCGTCGTGGACGACCAGTTCGGCCAGCCCACCTGGACGGGCGACCTGGCCGCACAGATCGTCGCCCTGCTCGACAGCGACGCCCCGGCGGGGGTGTACCACGGCACCAACTCCGGCCAGACCAGCTGGTACGGGTTCGCCCGCGCGATCTTCGCGCAGGCCGGCCTCGATCCCGAGCGGGTGAAGCCCACCGACAGCTCGACCTTCGTTCGGCCGGCACCGCGCCCGTCGTACTCCGTGCTCGGCCATGACGGCTGGGCGCGAGCAGGTCTCTCCCCCATGCGGCCGTGGCAGGACGCCCTCGCGGCGGCGACGGCGGACGGACTCTTCGCCGGATGACCACACTCCGGGTGATCGTCGACGAGCTCGTCGGGGACGAGCCCGGTGGCGCGCGCCGCTACACGGAGGAGCTCACCCGTCAGCTCATCGCCACGGCGCCGCGGGACTGCGACGTCGAGGCCGTCGTGTCGAACATCGGCGACGAGCAGCTGCAGGCGGTCCGGGACCGCCTGCCGGGCGTCGCGGCGGTCACCCGCCTGCCCCTCGCACGGCGGGAGCTCGCCCTGGCCTGGCAGTCGGGGCTCGCGGTCGGCGGGCACCCGGGCATGCTGCACGCCCCCACCCTCCTCGCGCCGCTGCGCAAGCACGGGCAGCTCGACACCCCGCAGCAGATCGCGGTGACGATCCACGACACCCTGGCCTGGACGCATCCCGAGGCCCTCGGGACGGGTGCAACCGTCTGGGCCAAGACGATGGCGAAGCGAGCTCGGAAACACGCCGACGCCGTCGTCGTGCCAACGCACGCCGTGGCCGACCGGCTCACGGAGTTCGTCGACTTCGGCGACCGCGTCCGCGTCATCGGCGGCGCGCCCGCGACCACATTGCGACTCCCGGCGGACGCCGACGAGCGCGCGGAGCGTCTCGGCCTGCCCGACAGCTACGCGTTCACACTCGGCACGGTCGAGCCGCGCAAGGGGCTCGCTCCGCTGATCCGCGCGATGGCGCGACCTGAGGCGCACGAGATCCCTCTGCTCGTCGCCGGGCCCGATCGCGTCGGCGATCGCTCGGCCAGGGGGGTGGCCGCTGCCGCAGGCCTTCCCGAGGACCGGGTCCGCCCGCTCGGCCGTTTGGAGGACGCCGACCTCGCGGTGGCGCTCGACCGCGCGACTCTCTTCGTCTACCCGAGCTTGGTAGAGGGCTTCGGGCTGCCGATCGTGGAGGCCTTCAAGTTCGGCCTCCCGGTCATCCACTCCGACGATCCGGCGCTGGTCGAGGTCGCCGCCGGCGCGGGCCTGGTCGTGGAGCGCCCTTCGCCCACCGAAGATGACGCCGGCTACACGGAGCGGTTCGCCGAGGCGATCGGCCGCGTCCTCTCGGACGGGGACCTGCGGTCCCGGCTCAGCGTGCTAGCATCGGACCGCGCTCGGGCGTTCAGTTGGAGGGACTCCGCCGAGCGAGTCTGGCAACTTCACGCCGACCTCTGAGTTCTGGTTCGCACCGTTCCGATCCCCCTCCTCGCCATACACATGACTTCACCTTCCCTCGCACCGGGACGTATCGCGCCTTTGGACGGTCTCCGCGGCGTGGCCGCGCTCATCGTCCTGGCCCACCACCTGTCGCTGCTCGTCCCCGGCGTGTCCGCCGTCTACCTCCCCGAGGAAGGCGTCCCCTCCCCCGTCGCGGGCAGTCTGGTGTGGTGGTTCACCTTCACACCGCTCAAGCTGCTCACCGCCGGGCCGGAAGCGGTCATCGTGTTCTTCGTGCTCTCGGGTTTCGTACTGACACTCCCCTTGCTGAGGCCTCGACCGTTCGACTGGATGGAGTACTACCCTCGACGTGTCCTACGGATCGGGCTGCCCGTGCTGTGCTCCCTGCTTTTCGCAGCTGCACTGGCTCTCCTGATTCCCCAACACCCCGACCGCGCGATGACGTCGTGGATCGCGGGAACATCGATGCCCGACATAACCGTAGAGGCGTTCATCCGCCAGCTCGACCCCACGACCGCCTCTTACTCGCTCAACAATCCCCTGTGGTCGATCTACTGGGAGGTCGCCTTCTCGCTGATGCTTCCGATCTTCGTGGGCTTGGCGATCTGGATGCGCCGCGTATGGCCTCTCGCTCTTCTCGCGGCGGCCACGTCGATCTTCTTCGGGGTGGACGGCGGGGCCGGCGGATTCCACTATCTTCCGGCGTTCTTCTTCGGAGTCGTCGGCGCTGTCCTGCTCCCCGGCATCCGTCGCATCGGGTCCGCCATCTCCGCGCGGCGCCTGGGGTGGCTGGCTTGGCTTGCACTGCTGGTCGGTTCCGCTCTCCTCCTGGTCGCGCACTGGATGGTGACCGACGTCTTCACCGCCACCGTGCTCGTGGCCCTGCAGCCACTCGCGTCTCTCGGCCTGCTGGTCGTCTGCCTTGAATGGCGCCCCGTGGCCCGATTGCTGTCGCACCAGCCGTTCCGCTGGACGGGCAAAGTCTCATTCAGCCTGTACCTGGTGCACGTCCCGATCATCGTCACCGTGAGCTACGCGCTCGGGGCCGCAGGCCCGAGCCTTGTCGCGGCGCTCTCCGTCCCCGCTGTGCTGATTGTCGCCGCGCTGTTCTACGAGTTGGTCGAGAAGCGTTCGCACGCCCTGTCGAAGCTCTTCGGCGCGCGGGTCGCCGCTTCGGTCCACCGCCGGGTACCGGGACTCGCCCCGGCAGAGATCACCGACGAGGCCATCCGTTCAGCCGCCGACCCTCGCCGCTGACGCGTGCGGACTGTTCGCCCGTTCTGCGTCGTTCTCGCCCTGACTCTGCGCAGTCTGTTCGTCCTCGCGCCCGAACCACGTGCGGTAGCGCTCCGACGCCCAGGCCCCGACCGACTTCGACCACAGATGGCTGCGCTTCTCGACGAGCCAGGTGAAGCCCACCGCGACCAGCACAGCCACCGGGATGCCGAAGAGGAACGGGCCGACGAACCATGGCTGGTCGGCGAAGAGGTAGGTGCTGAAGATGAGGATCGGCACGTGCACCAGGTACAGGCTGAATGAGATCGTGCCGGAGAACTGCACAGGGCGGGTCTCGAACAGCGCGTGCAGCGGCTTCCAGCCGAGGACGACAACCACGAGGCCAGCGGCGGCCAGCGGCACCATCCCCTTCAGGATCGGCTCCACCTCCGTGAGGTCGCCGACATTCGGCCCGACGAGCCACGGGGCGATCAGGAGAAGAAGGCTGGCGATCGTGAGCGCCGCCCACGTCGGGTGGCGGTACCAGTGCGAGTTGATGCGGTCAGCGAGGTTGCGCACGGCGTCGAGACGGACGGCCAGAACGGCGCCGACGAAGAACGCCGGGAGGTATTGCAGCGCACCGGAGTCGGCGTGCACACCGAGGTAGGTGAGTGCGCACGCAGCGGCGAGGCCGCCCATCCACCACTTCCGCACGGCGAGCGCCGCCACCGCGAAGATCGGCAGGGCGAGCGAGAACAGCAGCTCCCAGCGGAGCGACCACAGCGGATTGTTGATCTGCCCGTCTCCGCCGAGGAGGTCCCAGGCCTTGACGATGTACTCCCAGCTGAAGCTCGGCGTGGAGGAGTTGCTCAGCCAGGTGCCCTTCGGCTGCGTCGACACCTGCGGGATGGCCATCACCCAGACCGCGGCCAGCACGACGGATGCCATCACCGGCACCAGGAGCCGCACGGCGCGCCGGGGGAAGTAGGCGACCCAGTCGAAGCCGCGCTTGCGGATCACCGGGAGCGTGACGACGAGTCCGGAGAGCACGAAGAAGACGACGACCGACTCCACCCCGGCCGTCGCGAGCTTCAGCGGGGTGTAGCTGATCCACCACATCGCGGAGCCCGTCGGAGCCGACCCCGTGCCGGGTGCGCCCGGGAAATCCGGGTTCGTGTACATGGCGTGATGGAGCAGGACGACCACAGCGGCGATGCCGCGCAGACCGTCCAGCGCCGCCAAACGGCCGCCCGTCGTCTGTTTCGTCTTCTCTGCCACCGTTACACCTGTACCCGTCATAGGCGGGCGACGGTACCCATCCGGCCTGGGCGGTTCCTGTGACCTGTTCAGGGGTCACCTGGATGCGCGCACCCCTGTCCGGCGCACCGCCCGCGTGGCTACCCGGCCGCGCAGGAGGCGGCACCTAGCATGTTCGCTATGCCCGCATCCACATCACCGCTGGTCTCCGTCGTCATGGGATCGGACTCCGACTGGACGGTCATGGAGGAGGCGTCCCGCCTGCTCACAGAGTTCGACGTCGCCCACGAGGTCGAGGTCGTCTCCGCGCACCGCACGCCCGAGAAGATGATCGCGTTCGGCAAGGAGGCCGCCGGCCGCGGCGTCCGGGTCATCATCGCCGGCGCCGGCGGGGCGGCCCACCTGCCCGGCATGCTGGCGGCGGTCACCACTCTCCCCGTCGTCGGCGTCCCGGTGCCCCTGGCCCGGCTCGACGGCCTCGACTCCCTGCTCTCGATCGTCCAGATGCCCGCCGGGGTGCCGGTCGCCACCGTCTCCATCGGCGGCGCGCGCAACGCCGGCCTCCTCGCCGTCAAGATCCTCGCCACCTCCGACGACACCCTCGCCGGGGCCCTCGCGCGCTTCGCCGCCGACCTCGAGGCGAGCGTCGAGCAGAAGAACCGGGCCCTCCAAGCCCGGCTGTGAGAACCGCGCCATGACGATCGCCACGCCGCTGCGCCATCCCGACGCCTCCTCATCCCACACGATGACGAAGCGCGGCTGGTGGCTGGTCACGATGAACGTCCTGCTGCCCGGCTCCGCCCAGGTGGTCGCGGGCAACCGCGTCCTCGGGCGCGTCGGCGTGCTGGCCACGCTGCTTCTCTGGCTGCTCGCGGTGGTGACGCTGGTCGTCTATCTCGTGTCCCCGTCGTCGATCTACACGCTGTTCACGCAGGCGGGCAGCCTGACGCTCGTCCAGACGCTGCTGATCGCCTACACGGTGCTGTGGGTGGTGCTCACGCTCGACACCCTGCGGCTCGTGCGCCTCATCCGCACCGCACCGAACGCGCGCGGCTGGATCGCCGCGTTCTCCGTGCTCGTGCTGGTCGGACTCACCGGCACCGCCGGGTACGCTTCCGTCGTCGCCGGATCGGCGCGCGGCGCCCTCGGGGACATCTTCTCGGCCGGACCGTCGCAGCCTCCCGTCGACGGCCGGTACAACATCATGCTGCTCGGCGGGGACGCCGGGCCGGACCGCGACGGTCTCCGGCCGGACAGCATGTCCATCGTCAGCATCGACGCGAACACCGGGCAGGCGGTCACGATCGGCCTCCCACGCGACCTCGACCCTGTGCCGTTCCCCGCCTCGTCCCCGCTTCACACGGAGTACCCGGACGGCTACGGCTACAACGACCGCTGCGACGTCGACGTCTGCCAGCTCAACTCCATCTACACCGAGGTGGAGCTGTACAAGCCGGACCTGTACCCGAACGCCAAGAAGAACAAGAGCGAGCCGGGCATCGAGGCCATGCGCGACGCCCTCGAAGGCGCCACCGGCCTGACGATCCAGTACTACGTGCTCATCGACATGCAGGGGTTCGCCGATCTGGTGGATGCCCTCGGCGGCGTGGACATCACCGTGAAGGACCGGATCCCGATCGGCGGCGACGAGAACCTCAACGGGGTGATCGAGTGGATCGAGCCGGGCAAGCGCCACCTCGACGGCTATCACGCCCAGTGGTACGCCCGCGCCCGTCACGGCTCCAGCGACTACGACCGCATGGCCCGCCAGCGCGAACTGCAGGACGCCATCCTGAAGCAGGTCAACCCGGTCAACGTGGTGTCCAAGTTCCAGGACATCGCCACCGCGGGCGCGCAGGTGATGAAGACCGACATCCCGCAGTCGATGCTGGGCTACTTCGTCGACCTGGGCATGAAGACCAGGAAGCTGCCCGTGCAGCAGCTGGAGCTCGTCCCCCCGACGATCGACCCGACCGAGCCGGACTACGCGCAGATCCAGGAGCTCGTCCGCCAGGCCGTGCACCCGGCGACGGCGAAGCCGAAGGGGAGCTGACCGGGCGCGCCCTCCTGCGCCTCAGCCCTGCGGTTCAGCCCTGCGGTTCAGTCCTCGAAGAAGGCCGCCGCCGCCCGGGCGCGGTACACGACGTCCTCGAGATCCTCCCCGCCCACCACGGTCACGTGCCCGACCTTGCGGCCGGGCCGCGGCTCCTTGCCATAGCCGTGGAACTTGGCCTCCGGATGCGCGGCGAGCGCGGCCGGGTAGCGGTCCTGGAGGCTGCCCTCCGACGGCCCGCCGAGGATGTTCACCATGACCGACCAGTCGGCGCGCGGCTCGGTCGACCCCAGCGGGAGGTCGAGCACGGCCCGCAGGTGCTGCTCGAACTGGCTGGTGACGGCTCCCTCGATCGACCAGTGGCCGCTGTTGTGGGGGCGCATGGCCAGCTCGTTGATCAGGACGCGCCCATCCGTCGTCTCGAACAGCTCGACGGCGAGCACTCCGGTGACTCCGAGCCCGTCGGCCACGTGCCGGGCGATGTCCGCCGCGGCCTCGGCCACCCGGCCGGCCGCACCGGGCGCCGGCGCGAGCACCTCGGCGCAGACGCCGTCGCGCTGCACGGTCTCGACCACCGGCCAGACCGCCATCTCACCCGAGGGCCGGCGGGCGACGAGCTGGGCGAGCTCCCTCCGGAAGGGGACGAGCTCCTCCACGAGCAGTGCTCCTCCTCGGCCGTCCTCGGCGAGCGCGAGGAACCAGTCGTCGGCCCCGCTCGCGTCCGAGACCACCCGTACGCCCTTGCCGTCGTATCCGCCGCGCGCGGTCTTCACGACCGCCCGTCCGCCGTGGTCCGCGAGGAAGGCGCCGAGCTCGTCGGCGGACTCCACAGCGGCCCAGTCCGGCACAGGGAGCCCCAGCTCGCTCAGCTTCGTCCGCATCTGCAGCTTGTCCTGGGCGTAGAGGAGGGCGTCGGGACCAGGGTGCACGGGGATGCCGCGCGACACCAGCTCCCGGAGGATCGCCTGCGGGACGTGCTCGTGGTCGAAGGTGATCACATCCACCGTCTCGGCGAACGCCAGCACGGTGTCGAGGTCGCGGTAGTCGCCCACGCCCGAGGCCGCGATGTCGGCGCTCATCCCCTCGGCTTCCTCGAGCACCCGGATGTCGACCCCGAGCTCGATGGCCGGGGGGATCATCATCCGTGCCAGCTGACCTCCGCCGATCACTCCGACGATGTGACTAGCCATGGACCATCTGCTCCTCTGATACTTATCATGCTGGCCGGGAATATTCACAGGAACGCGAAACCTGGTCCGCGTAGTGTGACGAACGCATTGACCATCTTCCCGCATCTCAGGCAGGGCATGACGACAGACACCAGCACCGCACCGCGCCGCGCGCGCCTCTTCCCGCAGCTGATCAAGTTCGGCGCGGTCGGAGCCGTCGGTTTCGCGGTCAACCTGCTCGTATTCAACCTGCTCATGCTCTTCGTGCTGGTGAACGTGCCGCACAAGACCCTGTTCTCCACGGCGATCGCGACGCTGGTCGCCATCGGCACGAACTGGGTCGGCAACCGGTACTGGGCGTTCTCCGGCAACCGCAACGAGAACGCGACGCGTGAGGGCATCGAGTTCTTCATCGTCAGCCTCGCGGGCATGGCCATTCCGCTGCTCTGCGTCTGGGTGTCGCACTACCTGCTCGGCTACCAGAGCCTGCTCGCGGACAACATCTCCAACAACGTGGTCGGCCTCGCGCTCGGCACGGTCTTCCGGTTCGCCTTCTACCGCTGGTGGGTGTTCTCGCCGGAGCGTGCGGCCGCTCGCGCCGGGCACCGGGTCACTGCCTCGGGTACGCAGCATGTCCCCGCCCGCGGCCGCGAGCTGGCGCCGATCACGGGCTCGACGCTAGCGAGCACCCCAGACCGTGGTCTCGTCGGAGACTGACTCCGACTGCTGACGCCGCACCGCGACGACCGTCTGCGAGTGGTCCATCAGCTCCGACAGCGCGCGCTGCACCTGATCGGCTTTCGGCACATCCTTCAGAACGACAGGATGATCGAGACCCGAGTTGATGAGGATGTCGCCAGAGCGGAAGAGGCTCTGCAGCCACGTCCGCCGCACACTCACGTCGTAGCCGCGGCTGTGCAGGAGCTCCTGGCGGACCCGCACGAAGAAGCCGTGCCGGAGGATGAGACGGCGGTTGGTGATCGTGTAGCGACGGCTCAACCAGGCCGCGAGCGGCAGGAGGAACAGCAGGAGCACCACGGCGGCCGCGGACGACCACAGCAGGACGATCTCCCAGACCTCACCGACCCGTCCCGCGAGGAATCCCACAGCCCCGGCGGTCGCGATCAGCACGAGGCTCGGGAAGAACAGCCGGCGGGCGTTCGACCGCAGCCGGGCGATCACCCGCTCGGGCGGCTGGGCGGGGATCCCGTCCGGGCTGCTGCTCATCCTCCATTAATACCGCAGGTGCGTCACGTCGCCCGCCGCCACTGCGGTGCGGCCCGCATCCGACTCCACGATCAGCCGGCCGCTCTCGTCGATGCCGACCGCCGTGCCGAGGAGGTCGTCGCCCGACGGCAGCTGGACGCGGACCGCCCGGCCGATGGTGTGGCACGCCTCGGCGACCTCGTCGCGCAGCGCGCTGCGGAGCGGATCGCCGCCTGCGGCCTGGAACTCGCGGTACAGCGTCGTCAGCTGGATCAGATAGGCGGCGAGGACGGCGTCCGCCTCCACCGCGTCGGCCCCGGCGATCGCCAGGGAGGTCGAGGTGTCGGTCGGAAGCTCCTCGCGCGTCTGCGAGAGATTGACCCCTGCGCCGATCACGAGCCCCGACATCCCCGGGAGCAGCTCGGTCAGGATGCCGCAGACCTTCTGGCCGTCGATCAGGACGTCGTTCGGCCACTTCACCTGCACTCCCCCCGGCACGAACCGGCCGAGCGCGCGGCTCATCGCCAGCCCGCCCAGCAGCGGGAACCAGCCGAACGACTCCGGCGGCAGCCCGACGGGCTTCAGCAGCACCGAGATCGCCAGGGCAGTGTCCGGAGGCGTCACCCACGCCCGGCCGAGGCGTCCGCGACCGCCGGTCTGGTTGGCGGTGACGACCACCGCGAGATCCGGGAGGTCGCCGGCCCTCGCGCTCAGGACGTCGTTGGTGGATCCCGCCTCAGGGAGCACCTCGAGCACGGGGACGATGGTTCGGCTGCGTCGGAAGTCCACGGAGTCAGTCTCTCGCACTGGGCCAGTCTGCCAGGGCAGGCCGGCGGATTTGTAGGGTTTCGTCAACGGCACGGCCATTCGGCTGGCCGGTAGAGTGAACGACGTGACCGACACCGAACCTCGTCAGACCGATCAGAACCCCGACCTGACCACCACCGCCGGCAAGCTCGCCGACCTGAAGGAACGGTTCCACGAGGCCGTCACCGCAAGCGGTGAGGCGGCGATCGAGAAGCAGCACGCCAAGGGCAAGCTCACCGCCCGCGAGCGCATCGACCTCCTGCTCGATCCGGGCTCCTTCGTCGAATTCGACGAGTTCGTCCGCCACCGCACCCACGCCTTCGGCATGGAGGCCAAGCGCCCATACGGCGACGCGGTGGTAACCGGCGTCGGAACCATCCACGGCCGCAACGTCGCGGTGTTCAGCCAGGACTTCACGATCTTCGGCGGCTCCCTCGGCGAGGTGGCCGGCGAGAAGATCATCAAGGTCATGGACCACGCGCTCAAGACGGGCGTACCGATGATCGGCATCCTCGACTCGGGCGGGGCGCGCATCCAGGAGGGCGTCGTCGCCCTCGGCAAGTACGGCGAGATCTTCCGCCGCAACACCGCGGCCTCCGGCGTCATCCCGCAGATCTCCATCGTGATGGGCCCGGCCGCCGGCGGCGCCGTGTACTCCCCCGCCCTCACCGACTTCGTCATCATGGTCGACAAGTCGAGCCACATGTTCGTCACCGGCCCGGACGTCATCAAGACGGTGACAGGAGAGGACGTCGGCTTCGAGGAGCTGGGCGGCGCTCTGACCCACAACAAGGTCTCCGGCGTCGCGCACTACCTCGCCAGCGACGAGGAGGACGCCCTCGACTACGCGCGGACCCTGCTCAGCTACCTGCCGCAGAACAACCTGGCCGAGCTCCCCACCTTCCAGGCGGAGCCGGAGCTGGAGATCACCGACGCCGACCGCCGGCTGAACACGATCATCCCCGATTCGCCCAACCAGCCGTACGACGTGAAGACGATCATCGAGGGCGTGGTCGACGACGGCGAGTTCCTCGAGATCCAGCCGCTGTTCGCCCCCAACATCATCATCGGGTTCGCCCGCGTCGAGGGACGGTCGGTCGGCATCGTCGCGAACCAGCCGAGCGCGATGGCGGGGACGCTCAACATCGACGCGGGCGAGAAGGCCTCCCGGTTCGTCCGGTTCTGCGACGCCTTCAGCATCCCGATCCTGACGCTGGTGGACGTGCCCGGTTACCTGCCGGGCACCGACCAGGAGTGGACCGGCGTCATCCGGCGCGGCGCGAAGCTGCTGTACGCCTACGCCGAGGCGACCGTTCCTCTCGTGACGATCATCACCCGCAAGGCCTACGGCGGCGCGTACATCGTGATGGGCTCCAAGCAGCTCGGCGCGGACATGAACCTCGCGTGGCCCACCGCCGAGATCGCGGTCATGGGCGGTCAGGGCGCGGTGAACATCCTCTACCGCAACGAGATCAAGCGTGCGGAGGAGGCCGGTGAGGATGTGGCGGCCGTCCGCACGAAGCTCGCCAACGAATACACGTACAACGTCGCGAGCCCGTTCCTCGCCGCCGAGCGCGGAGAGCTGGACGGGGTCATCGAGCCGGCGGCCACGCGCGTCTCGGTCATCAAGGCGCTGCGGGCTCTCCGCACCAAGCGCGCAACGCTTCCCCCGAAGAAGCACGGGAACATCCCGCTGTGAGTGACACAGAGGCAGCGGGAGGCGCGCCGCTGGACCCGTCTCAGCTCCGGTTCCACACGCGCGGCGTGACCGCGCAGGAGATCGCGGCGGTCACCGCCGTCCTCACCGCCGCGGCAGCCGAGCAGGCGGCGGCCGGCAAGGCGCTCAGGGCCGAGGCCGGACCGGACGCCTGGGCTCGGACGCAGCGGGGCCTGCGCGGAGAGCTCCGGCCGGGCGCGGGGGCATGGCGGTCGTTCTCGGGCTGATCTGTACCCCGACTCTGGCGTCCCCCAAGGTGGGCACATGCGGATTCTTCGGCGTGCGCCCCGAACGGGGGTCCCGAAATGTCCCCCAGGTGTCCTCCAAAATGACGACTATGTATTTACTGGGAGCGCAGTCAATATAGATATTGCTAGGTGTCTCTCCTCGTGAGTCACACCGCCAAACACTCGCCGACTAGGGTAAGCAGGCGAGTGCTTTGGGGGCGAGTCAGGGCGATATTCGGGTTGTCGCCCTGACTCGGGGTTTGAAAAGGGGCCGACAATTCGGGTGTCGGCCCCTTTCCCCTTGTCCGGGGACGTGTCCGTGAATCAGCGGACGTCAGGCGACCGGCCGCGGGATCTCCAGCCAGAGGTCGACCTCGTCGTCCTCCGACTCGGCGCCCAGCGCGTTGGCGGCGCCGTCGTCCGACATGCGCAGGCCCACCACCGTCACGGCGGTCTTCGACGACCGGGGAACCGTGCGGATGATCAGCTTGTCCGTCGTCGTCCCGCGGATGGCGTCGGCCAGTCGCCGGAGAACCGTCTCGAGGCCGCGCTGATCGAGGTCGTCGATGCCGCCCTCGTCGAGCAGACTGACCACGACGCCGCGGCGGCGCGCATCCATCACCTCGCGCCGGACATCGTCGTTCAGGAGCCGCCGCCCGCGGATCTCATCACGGATCGCGCCCTCGAGGTACCGGCACTCGCGGCGCTCGGCCTCGGTGAGGTCGCCTCCGCGACGGACGATCTCGGCGAGCATCGGAGCGGCGACGCGGTAGGTCTGACGAAGCCGCAGCTGACGTTCCATGACGTGCGCCTCCTGGGCGGCCTGCCACTCGGTCGCTTCGCGCTCCGCGCGGGCGAACTGGAGCGCATCCCTGCCCGCTTTGGCGAGCGAACCCGAGATCACGACCGCGACGCCGACCCACACCACCGAGCCGATGACGCCGAGGCCTGCCAGGGCGCCGAGCCCGGCCCAGACGACCGTCTGCACGGCCAGGAACACGACACCGGCCCACGCGACGACCTGCTGCCGCCGGACCGCGCAGATCGTCATCAGTGTGCCGACGGCCGCGACGTACCAAGTGGCGTACCCGTTGTCCTTCGACGGATCGAGCTGGCTCGTGACGAGGATCGGGATGACGACGCAGACGGCCAGGTCGAAGGCGGCGAGCCAGAGCGGCATCCTGGTCGGGCTGGTCGGCCACAGGCTCATCACCGTCGCGGCGGCGTAGAGGGCCATCGCGACCACGATCGGGCCGGCGTCGCGCGGCATCCAGAGCGACGACAGGGCGAGGAAGAGGTGATAGGCCGAGAAGAGCGCGCCGAGGATGAGGAAGAGGACGCGGTTGAGGGTGATCACTCGGCCGCCTCCGCTTCGCGCGAGTCGGCGGGCGTGAGTGTCCCCTGCTCGAAGCGGGACGACCCGGGTGCTTGAGCGCCGACGGGCTGCGGTTCGGCGGAGGGCCACAGGATGGTGACGGTCGTGCCTTCTCCCGGCTGAGACCGGATGTCGGCGCGACCGCCCACCTTCGCGAGGCGGTCGCGGATGCTGATGCGCAGGCCGAGCCGCTCCGCGGGGACCTCCGCCTCGGTGAATCCACGTCCGTCGTCGCCCACGATGATCTCGACCGTGGCCGCCGGGCCGCCTCCCCGGATCGACAGGCTGCGATGCACCTCCGGACCGCCGGCGTGCTGCATGCTGTTCACCATCGCCTGCACGGCCGCCGAGTAGACCGCCTCGGCGACGTTCACCGGCAGCATGTGCACCTCGACGTCGCGCACCTCCACCTCCAACGGGGAGGAGAACGCGTTGGCGGAGGTCACCAGGCGCTCCGCGAGCTGGCCGAGGCCGACCAGGGACTGGTCCTCCGGAGTCGCCGCTTCTGCCGCATGCAGGTGCCCGATGGCGTCGGCCGCCATCGCTGCGGCGAGTTCCTTCTGCTCCGGCGTGCGGGCGGATGCGGCCGACAGGAGCGTCGTCAGCACGCTGTCATGGACGATGGCGTCGACCTGGACGCGCTCGACCTCGGTGGCGTGCTGGCGTACCGCTGTCGCGTAGCGGGCGAGGGCCTGGCTCTGTGCCGCATCCACGGCGCTGGACGCCTGGCGCATCATGGCGATGATCGCGAGGATGACCCCGCCCAGGATGACGGCGTAGATGGTGTCGAGGGCCGCCAGCTCGACCCCGACTCCGCCGCCCGCGGGCAGAGCCCGGACGATGCCGTAGGCGATGGGGGCGACGAACGTGTACGCGATCGCGAGCCAGAGCGGGTAGGCGACGGCCGCGAACGCTGTGAACACCGAGCAGAGGAACCACACCCACGGCTTCTCCGAGCTGAACGCGCTCGGGTCGCGGACCAGCAACGGCCAGGTCGCGATCGCGGCGAGGTACAGGATCGACAGCACGCCCATCGCGATCTTCACGCCGCGCTGCACCACCGCGAGGATCACCGTGAGGGCGAGGCCGCCGAAGATTGCGATCATCCACACGGCGCCCCACGGCTCCCGGAGCGCGCTGAGCTGGCCGAGCGCCGTCGGCAGCGTCTGCAGGCCGAAGACGAGCCCGAAGGCCGACACCGTGCGGTCGGCGATGCGCTCGATCCGCGCGCGGCTGAGGGGGTTGCGGGGTTTGGCCGGCTCGAGCGGTGCCCCCGCGCGAACCCCGCTAGGAGCGCTCATTGCCCGTCTCGGGGTCGAGCCCGGGAAGGATGCCGTCTTCGACGGCGCGCCGGAGGAGGTCCACCTTCGTCGGCGCAGGACGCCCGACCTCCACGTACTTGACGCGGATGCGGTCGAGATACTCGCGGGCGGTGGAGTTCGCGATCCCCAGCTGCGCGGCGACCGCCTTCAGCGGGAGGCCGGAGGCGTAGAGGTGCAGCACGTCGCGCTCGCGCCGGCCGAGCTGGGCCTTGGCGAAGTCGCTGTCCGCGTCGATCGCGGTCGCCCACTCGAGGTTGTTGAGGACGTCGCCGCGCGCCACCGTCGCGATGGCGCTGATGACCGTCGTGGTGGGCGACGACTTCGGGATGACGCCGGCGGCTCCGGCGGCGAGCGCCTCGCGGACGCTGGCGACGCGGTCGGCGATGCTGTGCACGAGAACGGCGGCCCCGGTCGCCTGGGCGCGCTTGACGTTGTCGGTCACCTTGGAGCCGTCGCCGAGCGACAGGTCGAGGACGACGACGTCGCACTCCTGCGAGCCGAGCTGGGCGACGAAGTCGTCGACCGTCGGCGCGGTCAGGACCACGTCGTAGCCGGCGTCCTGGCAGGCCGCCTTCAGCCCGAGACGCACGGACTCGTGATCGTCGACGATTGCCACCCGCACCATGTTGACCATCGTAGGGGGTGATCGCCTGCGGAGGGTCGTGCCTGCGTCAGCGCGTCAGCGCGGCGACGGCTTCGACGTGGTGGGTGTTCGGGAACAGGTCGAAGGCGCGCATCCCGCGCAGCTCGTAGCCGTGCCCGGCGAAGAAGGCGAGGTCGCGGGCGAGGGCGACGGGGTCGCAGGCCACATAGATGACCTGCGCGGGGGCCAGGGAGGCGATCGCATCGACGACCTCGCGGCCGGCCCCGGACCGCGGCGGGTCGAGGACGACCGTCGCGGCGCGCAGCCGCGCGCGCTCGGCGGCTGACGCTTCGCCGGCGAGCCGGGTGACGTAGCGCTCGACGCGATCGGTGATCGCCGAGGCGCCCACCCAGTCGGCGAGGTTCTCGGCCGCGTCGTCCGTCGCGGCCTCGTCGCTCTCGACGGAGGTGATGCGGAGGGTCGAGCCGAAACGGTCGCCGAGCGCCGCGGCGAGGAGGCCGACGCCGCCGTACAGGTCGAGGTTCGCCGCGCGGGGGTCGAAGAGCGCCTCGTCGACGGCGGACTGCACCGCCTGCGTGAGGGTCTGCGCCGCGCCGCGGTGCACCTGCCAGAAGCCGCGGGCGTCCAGCCGGAACTCGCGATCGCCCACACGCTCGCGGATCGGCACCGGACGCCGCCTGGGGCGGATCGTGCGCCGGCCGCGTCGCTCCGGCGGGTCGTTGACGAGCACGTGGGATGCTCCGAGACCGGTGGCCACGACATCGATCGACTCCGCGCCGGGGAACAGCTGACCGAACGGAGTGGCCTCCTGCACGGCGGCGGTCGCGAGCGGGAGATCGGTGACAGGGATGACGGTGTGCGAGCGCTGCGCGTACGGGCCGATGCGGCCGGCGGCGTCGACCTGCAGGCGGACGCGGGTGCGCCATCCCGTTCCGTCGGTGGTTTCGCCGTCGACCGGCTCGACGCGGACAGGGGTACCGTCGACGCCCGCCACCGCGATGGCGTCGGCCGACAGCTTCGCGGTGCGCTGGAGGGCGTCCTCGATCACGCGCCGCTTCAGCTCGCGCTGGTGCTCGAGCCGGATGTGCCCGAACTCGGCCCCTCCCGCGCGGTCGGCGGGCTGCCGCTCGATGGCGGCGGCTCCCCAGACGTGCGGCTGCCGTTCCGGAGCAGCCTGCACCACCTCGACGACCTCTCCGCGCCAGAAGCGGTCGTGGCTGGTGTCCGCGATCCGGACGCGCACGCGCTCGCCCGGCATCGTGTCCGGCACGAAGACGACTCGGCCTTCGTGGCGTGCGACGAACACCCCGCCGTGGGCCACGTTGGTAATGTCGAGCTCGACCTCGTCCTTCTGGGGCATCCTTCGAGCATCCCACAGGTGACCATGCGCCTCTACCTCGCCTCCACGTCTCCTGCCCGCCTCGCGCTGCTGCGCGCCGCGGGCGTCGAGCCGGTGGTCGTGCCCTCGCACGTCGACGAACCGGCCGCCGTCGCTGCGGCGGAGGCGGAGCACGGCCCGCTGAGCGCCGACGCCATGGTGCAGCTGCTCGCCCGGCTCAAGGCGGAGGCGGTGCGCGGCACGCTCGACGGCGCGCCCATCGACGGGTTGATCCTGGGCGGCGATTCGGCTTTCGCGATCGACGGCGCGATCCACGGAAAGCCGCACCTTCCGGAGGTCGCCCGCGAGCGCTGGCTGCAGCAGCGGGGGCGCACCGGCACCCTCCACTCCGGTCACTGGCTGATCGACCACCGCGGCGGCCGCGAGAACGGTGCAGCCGGCGCGACCGCGGTCGCGTCCGTCACCTTCGCCGATGTCACGGACGACGAGATCGACGCCTACGTGGCGAGCGGCGAACCCCTCGAAGTCGCGGGCTCCTTCACGATCGACAGCCTCGGCGGCCCGTTCATCACGCGGGTGGACGGCGATCCGAGCACGGTGGTGGGCCTCTCGCTCTCGACCCTGCGCGAGCTGGTGCGCGAGCTCGGCGTCGAGTGGACTTCGCTCTGGAACCGCGACCGCTGACGCGCGTCGTTGTAGGCTGCCGGAGTCTTCGGACGCCCATTTTTGTGGGGATCGCCCAAATCCACTCCCATTTCGAGCAATAGGCTAGGGAACTGTGCCACGTATCACCAAGGTTTTGATCGCCAACCGCGGCGAGATCGCCGTCCGCGTCATCCGTGCGGCGAAGGACAGCGGGATCGCCTCCGTCGCCGTGTACGCGGACCAGGACAGGGACGCCCTCCACGTCCGCCTCGCCGACGAGGCGTACGCGCTGGACGGGACGACGAGTGCCGAGACGTACCTGGTCATCGACAAGCTCCTGTCGGTCGCCCGCCGGTCGGGCGCCGATGCCGTTCACCCGGGTTACGGCTTCCTGGCCGAGAACGCGGACTTCGCCCGCGCCGTCATCGACGCCGGCCTGACCTGGATCGGCCCGTCGCCGGAGGCCATCGAGCGCCTCGGCGACAAGGTCTCCGCCCGCCACGTCGCCGAGAAGGTGGGCGCGCCGCTCGCGCCGGGCACCCTGAATCCCGTGAAGGATGCCGCCGAGGTGCTCGACTTCGTCGACGTCTACGGCCTTCCCGTCGCCATCAAGGCGGCGTTCGGCGGGGGCGGCCGCGGCCTGAAGGTCGCCCGTGCCCGCGAAGAGGTCGCCGAGCTCTTCGACTCGGCCACGCGCGAGGCGATCGCCGCCTTCGGCCGGGGCGAGTGCTTCGTCGAGAAGTACCTCGACCAGCCGCGCCACGTCGAGACCCAGTGCCTCGCCGACGCGTACGGCAACGTGGTCGTGGTCTCCACCCGCGACTGCTCGCTGCAGCGCCGTCACCAGAAGCTCGTGGAGGAGGCGCCGGCGCCGTTCCTGACCCCCGAGCAGACGGAGAAGCTGTACTCGTCGTCCAAGGCCATCCTCAAGGAGGTCGGCTACCAGGGCGCGGGAACGTGCGAGTTCCTGATCGGCAAGGACGGCACTGTGTCCTTCCTCGAGGTGAACACCCGTCTCCAGGTGGAGCACCCCGTCTCCGAGGAGGTCACCGGGATCGACCTCGTCCGCGAGCAGTTCCGCCTCGCCGAGGGCGGCGAGCTCGACTACGACGACCCGGCCCCGCGCGGACACTCGTTCGAGTTCCGGATCAACGGCGAGGACGCCGGTCGCGGCTTCATCCCGTCCCCCGGCCCGGTCCACGTCTTCAAGGCCGCCGGAGGTCCCGGCGTCCGTGTCGACAGCGGCATCCAGGCGGGCGACGTGATCAGCGGCGCCTTCGACTCCATGCTGGCGAAGCTCATCGTGACCGGGGCCAACCGCGAGGAGGCCCTCGAGCGCTCCCGTCGTGCACTCGACGAGTTCGAGGTCGCCGGCCTCCCGACGGTCCTCCCGTTCCACCGCGCGATCGTGCGCGACCCGGCATTCGCGCCACAGGACGGCGAGCCGTTCTCCGTCTACACGCGCTGGATCGAGACCGAGTGGGTCAACGAGATCGAGCCGTGGTCGGGCGAACTCGGCGATCAGTCGCCCGCGGAGCGCCGCAGCAACGTCGTGGTCGAGGTCGAGGGCAAGCGCATCGAGGTCTCGCTCCCCGCACGACTCCTCACCGGCGGCGCCGGTGAGCCGGCGGCGACGCCCGCTCCGCGTCGCCGCGGCGCAGCGCACGCGGTCGACACCGCGACCGGCGACTCCGTCACCGCGCCCATGCAGGCGACCGTCGTGAAGGTCGCGGTGGCCGACGGCGACCCGGTCGTCAAGGGCGACCTGGTGCTGGTGCTCGAGGCGATGAAGATGGAGCAGCCGCTGACCGCCCACAAGGACGGCACGATCTCCGGCATCAACGCGAGCGTCGGCGAGACGGTCTCGTCGGGTCACCTGCTGCTCAACATCGTCTGACCTCCCCGCTCGCGTCACGAGCCTTCCGAAAGGGAGGAGCACCGGCCCCATCCGGCCGGCCGCTCCTCCCTTTCGTGCGTCATGCCGCCGATGCACGGCGGAACCCCTCCGTTTCCAGCGACCCCAGCAGTTCCTCGATGGTCGCGACCATCGCATCCGGACTCCGCAGGACCTGCCGCGCGGACAGCCGCACCCTCGGGAGCCCCCTCAGCGCCATGGCGACGTCACGCCGGCGGTCGCGCTCGAACGACGCGCGGTCCGCGTGGAACTCGAAGCCGTCGATCTCCAGGTAGAGCACGCCATCCACTCGAGCGTCGACGCGCCCCACTCCGGCGACGGCCAGCTGCTGCTCGACGATGTGCCCGCGAGCCGTGAGGCGCTGCCGCACGAGGGACTCGACGCCGGAGTCCGAGCCGGGGCGTGCGAGCTCGACCAGACGCCGTGAGCGCTTCGGCTCGTCGGCGAACATCCGGCGCAGCCCGGTCCGGGTCGCCTGGCGACTCGAGATCGCGGTGTCGAGCACGGCGACGGCGGTCTCGTCATCCGCGCACCGGACGCTGCTGCGCAGACAGTCGGCCAGCGAGACGCGCCACACCTCGCCGTGCCGTTCTGCGCGACCCCAGTGACGGACCGTCCGGCCGTCGGCGGCTCCGGCTCGCCCCGCATGCGACGGAACCAGCAGATGTGTCCGTTCGTCGTGGCCTCCCCAGAGTCCGTACGTGCGTGCAGCGCTGACGCAGGAGAGGCGGCCGCCCGCCCGCAGCGCCGTGAGGGTGGGATCGCCGACCCCGGGCAGGGCGTAACGGCCATTCCTCGGCCGCACCAGACGCCCGTCGCGCACGGCGGCGGACAGAGCGCGTTCCCGCACCCCGGCCTCCCTCAGCTGGCCGATCGACGCCGCACCGCCGAGCCGCACGAGTTCCGTCATCCATTCCATGTCCTCCATCCTGCGGAGCGGGGATGACCGACGGGGTCGACGGCGGCGATCTGTGGACAGCCCGGGGCAGCCTGCGGGTGTGGACACATCCGCCTAGGCCGGGAGCGCAGCCCGAAGCGCGCATCCACCGGCGGAATGGCCTGACGGAAACGGAGGAGTCGAGGGTCGACGCGCCGACGGAATGCCGGGAACGGAGGAGATCGGAACGCGAGAGCGCGGAAAGACCTCCGTTTGCGGCGGCACACGTCGGCGGCGACGCGCGTCAGCCGGTGGCCTCCGTCGGATCGCCCTTGAGGTCGATGCTGATCTCGTCGGCGTCGAGGTTGCTCAGCGCCCCGGCGAGGACGTCGGCGCTGAACGTGCCGTCGTCGCGGGCGTCGAGGAGGGCGTTGCGCTGGGCGCGGAGCCGGGCGAGGCGCGCCCTCTTGTGCTCGGCGAACGCCTCGGGCGTCCGCTCCGTCGTAGTCGGCAACGGGATCGTCTTCGCCGCGTCGTAGAGAAGCTCCATCAGCCTGCGGCGTTCCTGACGCTCCGCCTCGGGGTCGGATGCCGCGGGCTTCACGGCTTTCAGCACGAGGCCGAGCGTGCCTCCCTGGAGGAGCAGCGAGCCGGCGGCCACGAGGAAGGCGATGAGCACGAGGACCGACCGGCCGGGGGTGGAGCCCGGCAGCGACTGCGCTGCCGCGACGGTCACGGCGCCGCGCATCCCGGCCCAGACCACGATGGTCCCCTCGCGCCAGCCCAACGGAGCGCCTGTGAAGTACTCGATGTCGGCGATCAGGCGGCGGAGTCGTGTGCCGAACCTGGTCAGGTTCTCGACGGTGGGGACTCCGCGGCGTGCGAGCCGGCGACGCCGGCGTTCGGCCTGCTTGGCCGAGATCGGACGGCGGTTCCCCGGGTCACCCGAGGACGGGTCGCCGAAGGACGGGTCCCCGAAGGACGGATCGGGGAACGCCGGGTCCGGGAACGCCGGATCGGGGACCACGCTCGCGGCGGAACCCACGGCAGCAGCAGCGGCCGGCTGCTGCTGCTCCGGCTCTGCCGGCACGTCGGCTCCCGATCCTGCGCCGGACTCGTCGACGACCTCGGCATCACCCCCGGCCTCGCCCTCCCCCGACGATCCGGCGCCCAGCGCCCGCTGCTCGCCCGGCTGCGCGATGCGCTGGGCGATCCCCCGCTGCACGGCCTCCGGATCGCTCAGGTGCTCCTGCAGCTGTTCCAGCCGGGGCCGGATGCGTTGCCCGCGCTTGCTGCGCCGGGCCAGCAGAGCCAGCAGCGGAGCGACGAACGCCGCGCGGACCAGGATCGTCAGCAGGAGCGCTCCCGCGGCGATGCCGACGGCCGGGGCGACGCCGGAATGATCGCTCTGCACCTTCTGCAGGATGCCGAACAGCTCAAGACCCATCGTGAGGAAGATGAGGCCCTCGAGGATGAGCTCGACCGTCCGCCAGTTCTGGGCATCCGACAGCCGGTGCTCCGGAGAGAGAACGCGCGGCGCCCTGCTTCCGGTCACGAGGCCGGCGACCACGGCGGCGACCAGGCCGGATGCGCCGAGCGCCTCGGCCGGGATCGAGGCGAGGAACGGCACGGTGAACGAGATGACGGTGTTGACGGTCGCGTCTTTCACCCGGGCGCGGACCACCAGGTTCAGCCAGCCCACCACCCCGCCGAAGACGACGGCGACGAGCACCGAGTACACGAAGGACAGCGTGACGGCGCCGAGGGTGAACGATGCACCGGCCGCCGCAACGGCCGCGCGAAGCAGCACCAGGGCGGTCGCGTCGTTGAGCAGGCTCTCGCCCTCCAGGATCGCGACGACGCGCGGTGAGACGCCCGCCCGTTTCACGATTCCGGTCGCGACGGCGTCGGTCGGGCTGACGATCGCTCCGAGCGCGATCCCCCACCCGAGACCCAGCCCGGGGATGACCCACGCGAAGAACAGCCCGAGCAAGACGGAGCTCACGATCACCAGCAGGACGGAGAGCCCGCCGATCGCTCCGAACTCGCGCCGGAAGTTCATGGCGGGCATCGACACGGACGCCGAATAGAGCAGGGGCGGGAGCACTCCGGCGAGGATCCACTCCGGTTCCAGCTCGATCGCCGGCACGAAGGGCAGCAGGCTCACCAGGATGCCGACGACCACCAGGATGAGCGGCGACGCGACCCCGAAGCGCGGCCCGAAGGTCGTGGCCGCGGCGATGGTGAGCACCGCGAGCACCCCGATGACGAGCCCGACCTCCATCCCCCGGCCTCCCGTCAGAGCACGATGTGCATCGCGCGCGCTGCGTCGGTGATGGAGCCGGAGAGGGACGGGTACACGGTGAACGCCCTGGCCACCTGGTCGACGGTCAGGCGCTGCTCGACCGCGAGCGCGAGCGGGAAGATCAGCTCCGACGCGCGCGGGGCGACGATGACACCCCCGATGACCGTTCCGGAACCGGTGCGGGCGAAGAGCTTCACGAAGCCGTCTCGGATGCCGAGCATCTTGGCCCGCGGGTTGGATTTGAGGGGCAGCTTGTAGATGTCGCCCTGCGCGATGCCCTCCTCGATCTGCTTCTGGCTCCAGCCGACCGTCGCGATCTCGGGCTGGGTGAAGATGTTGGAGCTGACGTTGCGCAGCTCGATCGGGTTGACCGCGTCGCCCATGGCGTGGAAGACGGCGGTGCGGCCCTGCATCGACGCCACGGAGGCGAGCGGCAGGGAGTCGGAGCAGTCGCCGGCCGCGTAGATGTTCGGGATGGAGGTGCGCGCGACGCGGTTGACCCGGATGTTGCCGGAGTTCGTCACCTGCACGCCCGCCTCCTCCAGGCCGATGCCGGCCGTGTTGGGAACGGAGCCGACCGCCATCAGACAGTGCGAGCCCTCGATCGTCCGACCGTCGGTGAGGGTGGCGACGACGCCGTCGTCGGTGCGCACCACGGACTCTGCGCGTGACTTCGACAGCACCTGCATGCCGTTCCGCTTGAAGACGTTCTCGATGACGCGGGCGGCGTCGGCGTCCTCGCCGGGGAGCACCTGGTCGCGCGACGAGATCAGGGTCACCTTCGATCCGAGCGCCGTGTACGCCGAGGCGAACTCGGCACCGGTGACACCCGATCCCACCACGATGAGGTGCGACGGCACCGTCTGCAGGTCGTACAGCTGGGTCCAGGTGAGGATGCGCTCCCCGTCCGGCACCGCGGAGGCCAGGACGCGAGGGCGTGCGCCCACCGCGACCACGATGGTGTCGGCCTCGACCCGGTCGAAGTCGGTGCCGGAGTCCTTCGAGGTGGAGACGATGATCGCACTGGACCCGTCGAGCCGCCCCTCCCCCGTGACGATGCGGACCCCGGCGCGCACCAGCTCCGCCCGCATGTCCTCCGACTGCTGGCGGGCCAGGCCCATCAGCCGCTTGTTGACGGCGGCGAGGTTGACCGCGATCTCGGGGCGGACGGGCTTGCCGGTCTCGCCGCGGGAGAAGAACTGGACGCCGAGGTCGGCCGCCTCGGCGAGCGCGTTGGTCGCCTCAGCGGTGGCGATCAGGCTCTTCGAGGGCACGACGTCGGTGATGACGGCCGAACCGCCGACCCCCGAGCGCTCCACCAGCGTCACGTCGGCGCCGAGTTGCGCACCCGCCAGCGCCGCCTCGTAACCGCCGGGGCCCCCGCCGAGGACCGCGATGCGCTGTTTCCGCTCGAATTCGTACGCCATGCGCCCCATTCTTCCGTATGGGGTGCACCGATGCGCATTCGGGGCCGGGCCTGTGGAAAGCCGCCTGCTCAGTAGAGTTGGCTCATGCTGGAATCCATCACGAACCCGCTCGACGACCCCGCTGCCGACCCGTTCGAGATCGCGCGGGAGGCCGCCGGTCAGCTCGCCGAGAAGACGGGCGTCGAGCGCCACGACATCGCGCTCACGCTGGGCAGCGGCTGGGGCCGTGCCGCCGACCTGATCGGCGAGACCGTCGCCACCCTTCCCGCCACCGAGATCGTCGGCTTCAGCAAGCCGGCGCTCGAGGGCCACGTCGGGACGCTGCGCTCCGTCCGCCTGCCGAACGGCAAGCACGCGCTGGTCATCGGCGCCCGAACCCACTACTACGAAGGGCACGGCGTGCGCCGCGTCGTCCACAGCGTCCGCACCGCCGCGGCCGCGGGAGCGACGACGATGGTGCTCACCAACGGTGCGGGCGGCATCAAGGAGCACTGGAAGCCGGGCACGCCCGTCCTCATCTCCGACCACATCAACCTGACGGCGGACTCCCCGCTCGAGGGCGCGACGTTCATCGACCTCACCGACCTCTACTCCCCTCGCCTCCGCGCCATCGCCCGGACCATCGACCCGTCGCTCGACGAGGGCGTGTACACGCAGTTCCGCGGCCCGCACTATGAGACGCCGGCCGAGGTGCAGATGGCCAAGACCATCGGCGGCCACATCGTCGGGATGTCCACGGCGCTCGAGGCGATCGCCGCCCGTCAGGCGGGCATGGAGATCCTCGGCATGTCGCTCATCACCAACCTGGCGGCGGGCATCCAGAAGACGCCGCTGAGCCATCAGGAGGTCATCGACGCCGGTCGTGCCGCCGAGCCGGTGATCAGTGCCCTTCTCGCCCAGATCGTGGAGGCGCTGTGACCGACCCGACATCCCCGACGAAGGACACCCCGGAGCTGCTCGCCGAGGCGCGGTCCTGGCTGGCTCAGGACCCGGACCCGGAGACCCGTGACGAGCTGGAGGCGCTCATCGTCGCCGCGGAGGCCGGTTCGGCCGAGGCGGTCGCCGACCTGCACTCGCGGTTCGACGAGCGGCTCGCGTTCGGAACGGCGGGCTTGCGCGGCGCCATCGCCGCCGGTCCCAACCGGATGAACCGGGTCCTCGTCGCCCAAGCCGCCGCCGGATTCGCCCGCTGGCTGCTGGAGCACGCCGAGGGCGGAACGCCGTCGGTCGTGATCGGTTACGACGGCCGCAAGAACTCCGACGTGTTCGCCCGCGACACCGCCGAGCTGATGGCCGGAGCGGGCGTGCGCGCCATCCTGCTCCCCCGCCTCCTGCCGACGCCGGTGCTCGCGTTCGCCGTCCGGCACCTGAATGTCAGCGCCGGCGTCATGGTGACCGCCAGCCACAACCCGCCGAACGACAACGGGTACAAGGTCTACCTGGGCGGCGAGGATCACGGTTCGCAGATCGTCTCGCCCGTCGACGCCGAGATCGCCGCGCACATCCTCGACGTCGCCCGGGGCAGCGTCGCCGAGCTTCCGCGCTCCGACCGGTACGAGATCGTGCCGGACGACGTCGAGCGGGCCTACATCGAAGCGACCGTCGCCGTGGCCGTCACCGAGACGCCGCGGGATACGGTCTCGTTCGTCTACACCGCGATGCACGGCGTCGGGTGGCGCACCGCGCGCGAGGTGTTCGCGCGCGCCGGGTTCGCCTCCCCCACGCCGGTCACGGAGCAGATCGATCCCGATCCGGCCTTCCCGACCGTCGCGTTCCCCAATCCGGAGGAGCCGGGAGCGATGGACCTGTCGTTCCGCACCGCCCGCGAGGCCGGAGCGGACCTCGTGATCGCGAACGACCCCGACGCCGATCGCCTCGCCGTCGCCGTGCCGGACCCGTCGAGCCCCGACGGCTACCGGCGCCTGTCGGGCAACGAGGTCGGCGCGCTGCTGGGCTGGCGCGCCGCCGAGATCGCGGCCGAGCGGGCGGATGAGCGCGGACCCGTCGGGACGCTGGCGTGCTCGGTCGTCTCGTCGCCCGCCCTCGCCGCGGTTGCGCGCGCCTACACGCTCGACTTCGCGGACACGCTCACCGGCTTCAAGTGGGTCTCCCGCGCGCCCGGACTCGTCTACGGCTACGAGGAGGCGCTGGGCTATCTGGTGAACCCCGACACCGTCCGGGACAAGGACGGCATCTCTGCGGCCGTCGCGCTCCTCGACCTGGCGAACGGGCTGGCCGCCGACGGCGTCACCATCGCTGAGCGTCTGGAGCAGTTCGCCGAGCGGTTCGGCTTCTTCGCCAGCGACCAGATCTCGCTGCGGGTGACCGACCTCTCGCGGATCGGCGAGATCATGGCAGCGCTGCGGTCCACCCCGCCCAGCCACCTCGGCGATGTGCGGGTGACGCAGATCGACGACCTGCGCGACGGCTTCGGCGGCCTGCCCCCGAGCGATGTGCTGCGCATCCTGCTGGAGGACGGCTCCCGCGTCATGGTCCGCCCCAGCGGCACCGAGCCGAAGCTCAAGATCTACATCGACGCCTCGAGCGACGAGGGAACCGTCGAGGAGCGCCGGCGAACGGCGACCGGCCGGGTCGCTGCGCTGTCCGAGGCGATGCGCACCCTCGTCGCCTGATCCCGGCGCTCCGACGCGGACCCGTATCGGCGGGTCCGCGTCGGAGCGTCCGGTGCGTCCGGAGCGTCGGTGCGTCCGGCGCGGCGGGTGGCGGCGCGTCAGGCCGTCAGCGGGCGCGGAGCCCGCGCGAGGTAGCCGACGACGAACACGGCGAGCGCTCCGACGGTGACCGCGGAGCCCGCGAGGGGAACGGCGACGGCGCCGCCCGCAGCCAGAGCGAGCGTCCCGATCGGGGGCGCGATCGCGATCCCGACGTACATCGCCGTGGAGTACCAGGACAGCGCGAGCGCCGAGCTCTCCGGATCGACGTGGACGAGGCGGTGCTGCACCGGGATGGCGATCGCGAACGCCGCGACGCCCCACAGCGCGAACACGACGACGGACGCGACGAAGGACGCCTCGGTGAACGCCAGGACCACCAGCGTGAGCGCCTGGCCCGCGAGGGCGACGACCGCGACGATCCTGCTTCCGAAGCGATCGGTGAGCGGACCGGCGACGGAGTTGCCCGCCACGCCGGCGACGCCGTAGGCGAGCAGCAGGATGGCCAGCAGCGACCCCGAGCCGCCGGTGGACGCGTGGGTCACCGCTGCCGAGAAGATGTAGACGATGTTGAAGCCGGCGACCATGAGCAGTGTTGTCGCGAGCGGCGCAACGATACGGAGGTCCGCCAGCGGGGCGAGCCGTCGGCGCAGGCTGACGGCCGGGGGCACCGGCACCCCGCGGACGACGAGGGGGATGGCCACGACGAGAACCACGGCGATGCCGACGATGCACCAGAGCGCGAAGCGCCACCCCGCGACGCCTCCGAGGGCGGTGCCGAGCGGCGAGCCGACTGCCGTGGCGAGCGTGAACCCGGCGCCCACGATGGCGAGGGCCTGGCCGCGCTTGCCCGGCCGGGCCAGGGAGGCGGCTGCGGCGGTTGCCGTGGGCACGAGTGCGGCGCCGCCCAGGCCGGAGAACGTGCGACCGGCGATGAACAGCGGGAGGTTCGGGGCGAGGGCCGAGGCGGCCGTTCCGACGGCGAAGACCGCGAGTCCGGCTGCCATCAGGGTGGCTCGGGGCACGCGCGGCAGGAGGACGGACACTGCGGGCGCGGCGACCGCCACGACCAGAGAGTAGGTGGTGATCGACCAGCTGACCTGGGTGGCCGTCGCGCCGATCCCCTCGCCCACGCGCGGCAGGAGTCCCGCGATCACGAACGCGTTGGTGCCGACGACGAACAGGGCGAGGGCGAGCACCAGCAGGGCCGGGAGGGATCTGCGGTACGATTGTTCGATGAACGTCATACCGTCAAGGTACGGCTATTGTTCGATGATTGTCAAACAGTTGTGGTGAGATGACCGACTACCCCACCCCCGACATGGCGGATGTGCAGCTCGTCGAGGTGCTGCGCGCCCTGGCCGACCCCATCCGGCTGCAGATCGTCCGGGTCCTCGCGGACGGCCGGCCGCATCCCAAATCGATGACCGAGTGGGGCTTCGACATCCAGAAGTCGACGATGGCGCACCACTTCAAGACCCTGCGCGAGGCCGGCGTCACTCGCACCATCGTCTCGGGCCGCACCCACGCGATCCAGCTGCGCCGCGACGAGCTGGACGAGCGGTTCCCCGGACTGATCGAGGCCCTGCTGCAGGGCTGAGTCAGCCGAGCGCTTCGTCGAGCTTGCGCTCCAGCTCGTCCAGGTCGAAGTAGTTCTCCACCACGATGACGTCGGCGTTGGTCCGGCCGATGCGGTCGACCAGCTCGGGCGAGGTCAGCACGACCTGGGCGTCCGCGGCGGCCTCGTCGATGTGCGCGGCATCGGACGCCGTGACGTCGGCGTCGATCCCTAGCCGGTCGAGCACGCGCTCGGCATTGACCTTGAGGATGCCGGAGGTGCCGACGCCGACACCGCAGATCGCGACGATCTTCACCGCGATGCCTCCTCGCTGAGGGTGAGGATGCGCTGCACATCGGCCACGTCGGTGGCGGCGGCCAGGGCCGGGATGGCCTCCGGGTCGTTGAACACGTTCGCCAGCTCGGCCACGCTCGTCACGTGCGCCTCCGGCGTGGAGACGGCGAGCCCGAGCACCACCGAGACCGGGTCGTTGTGCGGGTGCCCGAACACGACGGGCTCGTCGAGGGTGACGACCGAGAGGCCGTCCGCGTTCACGTCGGGCCCGGGACGGGCGTGGGCCAGTGCGAGCCCCGGCGCGATCACGATGTACGCGCCGAACTCCTCGATGACCTGGATCATCCGCTGCGCATAGCCCTGCTCGGTCGCGCCGGAACGGGCCAGCGCCTCCCCTGCCAGTTCGACCGCCTCACGCCAGTCGGCAGCATGCGCGCCGACGGTGATGGCGGAATCAGGCAACGGTGGCAGTGGCATATCTTCAGCGTAACGCCCGAGGGGTTACGAACCCTCGAAACCCGCTGTGATGATCTCCGAGAGCTCTTCGCGCTCCTCCAGCGGCAGGAAGGACGCCGCCGCAGCGTTGAGCTGGAAGATCTCCAGGTCGGTGCGGTCGTAGGCGAACGCGTCGGCGAGGATGCTCAGCTCGCGGGTCAGCGTCGTCCCGCTCATCAGCCGGTTGTCGGTGTTGACGGTGACGCGGAAGCCCAGCTGGTAGAGGAGGTCGAACGGGTGGTCGAGGATGTCGTCGCCCCACGCGGCGATGGCGCCGGTCTGCAGGTTCGACGTCGGGCTCGTCTCGAGGGCGATCTCGCGGTCCTTCACCCACTGCGAGAGCGTGCCGAGGGTCACGTAGGTGTTCTCGTCGTCCTGACGCTCCACGGTGATGTCCTCAGCGAGGCGCACGCCGTGGCCGAGGCGCAGGGCGCGGCCGTCGAGGAGCGCGCTGCGGATGCTCTCGAGGCCGTCGGCCTCGCCCGCGTGGACGGTGGCCGGGAAGAACTCCGACGCCAGGTAGTCGAAGGCGGCGCGGTGGTTGGAGGCGGGGAAGCCCGCCTCCGCGCCGGCGATGTCGAAGCCGACGACGCCGCGGTCGCGGTGGCGGACGGCGAGCTCGGCGATCTCGAGACCGCGGTCGTTGTGGCGCATGGCGGTGACGAGCTGACCGATGCGGATGCGTCCCCCGGCGCCGCGGACGTCGGCGATGCCCTGCTCGATGCCCTCCTGAACGGCTTCGACGGTCTCGTCGAGGCTGAGGCCGCCGGAGAGGTGCTGCTCGGGGGCCCAGCGGAGTTCGCCGTACACGACGCCGTCCGCCCCGAGGTCCTGGACCGACTCCCGTGCCACGCGCACGAGGCCCTCGCGCGTCTGCATCACGGCCGTGGTCAGGTCGAAGGTCTTCAGGTACTCCACGAGCGAGCCCGAGTTCGACTTCTCGGCGAACCAGCGGCCCAGCTCGGTCGCATCCTGCGCCGGCAGCTCGAGCCCGATCTCCTGCCCCAGCTCGAGCACCGTCGCGGGCCGGAGGCCGCCGTCGAGGTGGTCGTGGAGGGAGACCTTCGGCAGCGGGCGGATCTCCGTGCCGTCGGCCAGCGTGTACTCGTTCCAGGCGTCGCTCATGAGTCCAACCCTAGGCGATGCGGTCGGCGATCAGCGGGCCGCGCTCGTACGCGGTGCCGGGCGCCGCGATCCGGTAGGCGCCCTCCAGCGCCTCCAGCGCGCGCTCGAACCGGGCGGGCTCGTCGGCCGACAGCGTGAACAGCGGCTGCCCGGCCCGAACCACGTCGCCGGGCTTCGCGTGCAGGTCGATCCCGGCCGCGTGCTGCACCGGGTCCTGCTTGCGGGCGCGCCCGGCGCCCAGGCGCCAGGCGGCGATGCCGAAGGGCAGCGCCTGCTGCTCCACGAGGACGCCGTCCTGGTCGGCGACGACGGTGTGCGTCTCCTTCGCGACCGGGAGCGCCGCATCCGGATCGCCGCCCTGGGCACGGATGACCTCGCGCCACTTGTCCATGGCGCGGCCGTCCTTCAGGGCCGCCTCGACGTCCTCGTCCGGGCGACCGGCGAGGGTCAGCATCTCGCGGGCGAGCGCGACGGTCAGCTCGACGATGTCGGCGGGGCCGCCGCCCGCGAGCACCTCGACGGACTCGCGCACCTCGTTCGCATTGCCGATCGCGAGCCCGAGGGGGACGTTCATGTCGGTCAGCAGCGCCGAGGTCGCGACGCCGGCATCCCGGCCGAGCTCCACCATGGTGCGGGCCAGTTCGCGCGAGCGCTCGATGTCCTTCAGGAACGCGCCGGAGCCGAACTTCACGTCGAGCACCAGCGCGCCGGTCCCCTCCGCGATCTTCTTCGACATGATCGAGGAGGCGATCAGCGGGATGGCCTCGACCGTCCCGGTGATGTCGCGCAGCGCGTACAGCTTTCCGTCGGCCGGAGCGAGGCCCGACCCGGCGGCGCAGATCACGCCGCCCTCGTTGCGCAGCTGGGCGAACATCTCCTCGTTGCTGAGGTTCGCCCGCCAGCCGGGGATGCTCTCCAGCTTGTCCAGGGTGCCGCCGGTGTGGCCGAGGCCGCGGCCGGACAGCTGCGGGACGGCGACGCCGAAGGTCGCGACCAGCGGCATGAGCGGCAGGGTGATCTTGTCGCCGACGCCTCCGGTGGAGTGCTTGTCGGCGGTCGGCTTGCCTAACCCTGCGAAGTCCATCCGCTCGCCCGACGCGATCATCGCGAGGGTGAGGTCCTTGATCTCGCGCCGCGTCATCCCGTTGAGGAAGATCGCCATGGTCATCGCGGACATCTGCTCGTCGCCGACGTAGCCGCGCGTGTAGGCGTCGACCAGCCAGTCGATCTCCGCGGTGCTGAGCTCGCCGCGGTCGCGCTTCGTCCTGATCAGGTCGACGGCGTCGAACGCCTCGACCTCTGCTGCACGGTCGGTCACGAAGGTGTTCCTCATTCAGTCGTTGTCGTGCTCGGCCGCGTAGGCGGCGAGCTGGCGCGGCCCGAAGGCGTCGGGCAGCACCTCATCGATGGTGCGGATGCCCGAGACCGTCTCGAGCAGCATCCCCTCCGCCGAGTGCTCGTAGAGCAGCTGGCGGCAGCGTCCGCAGGGCATCAGGATGTCGCCGTCGCCGTTCACGCAGGTGAACGCGACGAGGTGGCCGCCGCCGGTCATGGCGAGCGACGAGACGAGCCCGCACTCGGCGCACAGCGTCACACCGTAGCTGGCGTTCTCGACGTTGCAGCCGCTGACGATCCGGCCATCGTCGACGAGCGCCGCCGCGCCGACCGGGAACTTCGAGTACGGCACGTAGGCGTGCGACTTGGCCTCGATCGCGGCGGAGCGCAGGGCGTCCCAGTCGATCGGCCCGGGGTTCTGGTCGACGGCGCTCATGACTTGATGTACGGCTTTCCGTCCGCCGCCGGAGCCCGGGAGAGCCCGACGAGCCCGGCGACGGCGAGGATCGTCACGACGTAGGGCAGCATCAGCATGAACTCGCTCGGCACCGGCGAGCCGATAGTGCTCAGCACGTTCTGCAGGTTGGTGGCGAAGCCGAACAGCAGGGCCGCGAGGGTGGCCCGGATCGGGTCCCAGCGGCCGAAGATCACGGCGGCGAGGGCGATGAAGCCCTGGCCCGCGGTCATCTCCTTGGAGAACGCTCCGACCGAGCCGAGCGTGTAGTACGCGCCGCCGAGGCCGGCGATGGCTCCGGCGAGAGCGACGTTCCAGAACCGCGTGCTGTTGACCTTGATGCCGACCGTGTCCGCGGCCTCCGGGTGCTCGCCGACCGAGCGCAGGCGCAGGCCCCAGCGCGTCTTGAACAGACCGAACCAGACCAGGAAGACGGCGAGATACATGAGGTACTCGATGATCGACTGGTCGAAGAGCACCTTGCCGATGATGGGGATCTCGCTGAGCACCGGGATCGGCCAGTTCGGCAGGCGCGGCGGGTGGTTGAGGAGCTGCGGGTTGCCCGCGAGCACCTTCGAGTACAGGAAGCTCGTGAGGCCGATGACGAGGACGTTGAGCACGACGCCGACGATCACCTGGTCGACGAGGTACTTGATCCCGAACGCGCCGAGGAGGAACGACACCAGGACGCCGGCGACCATCGCGGCGATGAGGCCGACCGCCCAGCTCCCGGTGAGCGTCGCCGTCATCGCCGAGACGAACGCACCGGCGAGCAGCTGACCCTCGATAGCGACGTTCACCACGCCGCCGCGCTCCGACACGACGCCGCCGAGGGCGCCGAAGACCAGAGGGACGGCGAGGCTGATCGTGCCGAGGAGGAGGCCGGTCACCGGCACCGGGTACGGGCTGCCCGAGTCGGCCCAGGTCAGGAACGCGAACATGAACAGCAGCGAGAAGACGATGACGACCCAGATCGGCGTCCTCCGCGCCCGGTAGGAGAGGTACGCGCTCCACAGGGTCAGCGCCAGCAGGAGGACGGTCACCACCGTCGTGGTCACGAAGCTGTCGACCGTCAGGGTGGGCAGGCGGACGGCGTCCGACTTCTCCGAGAACCGGAACGTGCTCTCCCCGTGGCGGGAGAACCCGAAGAACAGGATGATGCTGATCAGCACGAAGATGCCGAACGCGATCGGCGCCTTCCAGGAGCGGATCTGCGCCTTCTCGAGGACGATCGGCGAGGAGTCGGGCACGGCGGGGGCGGTGGTGCTCACTTGGCCGCCACCTCCTTCGTGACGATGGGACGCTGTCTCCGGGGAGTGCTCCCCGGGGTGGGCAGGCGGAAGATCGCGCGCACCAGCGGCGGCGCGGCGACGAACAGGACGATGAGGGACTGCAGGATCAGCACGATGTCGATCGGGATGTCGTTGGCCGCCTGGATGGTGTAGCCACCGGCCTTGAGCGCTCCGAACAGCAGACCGGCGACGAAGACGCCCCACGGTCGCGACCGGCCGAGCAGCGCGACGGTGATCGCGTCGAAGCCGATGCCCGCATCCACACCGGAGCTGATGCCGGCGGGGAACACGCCGAGCGCCTGGCTGGCGCCCGTGATGCCGATGAGACCACCGGCGATGAGCATCGCGTACACGTAGACGTTCTTGACGTTGATGCCGGCGACCCGCGCCGCGTTCGGGTTCTCGCCCACCGCGCGGAAGCGGAAGCCGAGGCTCGACCGGTTGATCAGCCACCAGACGAACACGGTGGCGCCGATCACCAGCACGAAGGCCCAGGTGAGGTTGTACTGCGAGCCGAACAGCGGCGGGAAGACCGCGTTGGGGTGCACCGCCGGCGCCTTCGGGTTGTTCGACCCCGGCGCCTGCAGGAGCCCCTGCGTGCGCAGCATGTAGGAGATCAGATAGAACGCGATGTAGTTGAGCATGATCGTGACGATCACCTCGTGGGCGCCCGTCCTGGCCTTGAGCAGGCCGACGATGCCGGCCCAGATCGCGCCGCCGGCGATGCCGGCGGCGACGGCGAGCACCAGGTGCACGACGGGCGGGAGGTCGAACGAGAATCCGACCCACGCCGATGCGGCGGCGGCGATGAGGATCTGCCCCTGACCACCGATGTTGAACAGGCCGACGCGGAACGCCAGGGCGACGCCGAGACCGCTGACGATCAGCGGGGTCGCGAAGGTGAGCGTCTCGGTCAGCGGGCGGATCCCCGCACTGAAGGACGGCCGCCGGAAGTTGTAGATCGCCCCCTGGAACATCGAGACGTACGCGTCGGAGACCGACGTCCAGATGGCGGAGAACGTGTCACCGGGCCGTGCGAAGAAGTAGCCGGCGGCGCGCTGCACCTCGGGGTCGGTCACCGCGATGAGGATGGCGCCCACGATCAGGGCGAGCACGACCGCGAGGATCGAGATGACCACCGGGCCGCCCATGATCTCGCGGACCGCCTGGTTCCAGCGCGACGGCTCATCGCCCTGCGCCGCGGGAGCCGGCGTGCCGGGCTCCCCGGGCTGGGCCGGCGCCACGGGCTGGCCGGGCGTGGGGGTCCCCGTCATGCTGCTGCTCCTGCCTGCTCCGGCGATTCGCCGGCCATCATGAGGCCGAGCACGTCGCGAGACGTGTTGCCCGGCACGATTCCTACTATTCCTCCGCGGTACATCACGGCGATGCGGTCGGCGAGGGCGGCGACCTCGTCGAGCTCGGTCGACACGACGATCACCGGGACGCCGGCATCCCGGGTCGCGACGATGCGCTTGTGCACGAACTCGATCGAGCCGACGTCGAGGCCGCGCGTCGGCTGCGCCGCCACGAACAGGCGCAGGTCGCGGCTGAGCTCGCGCGCGAGGACGACCTTCTGCGCGTTGCCGCCGGAGAGCCGTCCCACCTTCTCGTCGATGGACTGGGTGCGCACGTCGAACTCGTGCACCTTGTCCTCGGCGAACTGCTTGAGGTACGAGAACTGGATGTTGCCGCCCTTGACGAACGGCTCACCCGTCGAACGGTCGAGCATGAGGTTCTCCTGGATGGTGAACTCCCCCACCAGGCCGTCCTCGTTGCGGTCCTCCGGCACGAAGCCGACGCCTTCGTCGAGCACCGTGCGGACGCTCTGGCCCTGGATCGGCTTCCCATCGAGCACGATCTCGCCCTGCACCCGCGGCTGGAGGCCGATGATCGCCTCCGTCAGCTCGGTCTGGCCGTTGCCCTGAACGCCGGCGATCGCGAGGATCTCGCCTGCGGCCACTTCGAAGCTGACGTTGTTCACGACGATCTGACCGAGCGGATCGATCACGGACAGGCCCTTCACGACGAGCGCCGGAGCGCCGGGGGTCGCCGGCTTCTTCTCCACGGTGAGCGACACCGCCCTGCCGACCATCATCGACGCGAGCTCGACGTTGGTCGCGGTCGGGAGCGCTTCGCCGATGACCGTGCCGAGCCGGATGACGGTGATGCGGTCGGCGACCTCGCGCACCTCGCGCAGCTTGTGGGTGATGAAGACGATCGCGGTGCCCTGATCCTTGAGCTGGCGCATGATCGCCATGAGCTCGTCGGTCTCCTGGGGCGTCAGCACGGCCGTCGGCTCGTCGAAGACGAGCACCTTGGCGTCCTGCGACAGCGCCTTGATGATCTCGACACGCTGCTGGACGCCGACCGGGAGGTCCTCGACCAGCGCGTCCGGGTCGACGTCGAAGCCGAACCGGGCGGAGATCTCGCGGACCTTGGCCCGCGCGGCGTTGAGGTCGAGGCGACCGCCGAACTTCGTCTGCTCGTGGCCGAGCATGACGTTCTCGGCGACCGTGAAGACGGGGATGAGCATGAAGTGCTGGTGCACCATGCCGATGCCGGCCTTCATGGCGTCGCCGGGACCGGCGAAGTGCTGGACCACGTCGTCCAGCAGGATCTCGCCCTCGTCGGGCTGATAGAACCCGTAGAGCACGTTCATGAGGGTGGACTTGCCTGCGCCGTTCTCGCCGAGCAGGCAGTGGATCTCGCCGGGTTCGACCGTGAGATCGATGTGGTTGTTCGCGACCAGGGGACCGAACCGTTTGGTGATCCCGCGGAGTTCGAGCTTCATTCGGGTGGGTTTCCTTCTCTACTCGCCCGGGCGGAGCGAAGAGCCTGTGTGAGGAGGGGGCACGCGGAACGGCTGGTGGCCTCGTCGCGCATCCTCACCCTACCTTCCTGCGCAGATGTCAGTGTGTGCTCAGATGAGCAGGAAAGGCAAGGGATGGAACGGAACGGGGAGGCCAGCCGTGGCTGACCTCCCCGTCGAGCGTTTCTCGTCGCTGTTACTGCTTGGGCGACGAGGGCGAGGTGACCTTGATCGAGCCGTCGATGATGCCGGCCTTGATCTTGTCGAGCTCACCCTGCAGACCCGAGTCCACCTTCGACTCGAAGTCGTGGAACGGGGCGATGCCGACGCCGTCGTTCTTCAGCGTTCCCACGTACGGGGTCGCGTCGAACTTGCCCTTGGCGGCCTGGGTGACGACATCGTTGGTCGCCGGCTTCATGCCCTTCATGACCGAGGTGAGGAGCAGGTCCTTCACGGTCGGGTCGGACTCGTAGACGTCGGCGTCGACGCCGATCATCGCGATCGACTTGCCGGAGTCCTTGATCGCCTGAGCGGCCGACTGGTAGATCGGACCGCCGACCGGCATGATCACATCGGCGTTCTGGTCGATGATGCCCTGCGCGGTGTTCTTCGCGGTCTCGTTGGCGTCGAAGCCACCGGTGAAGAGACCGTTCTGGCTGTCGACATCCCAGCCGACGACCTTGACCGACTTGCCCTTCTGGTCGTTGAAGTACTTCACGCCGTCGGCGAAGCCGTCCATGAAGATGGTGACCGTCGGGATCTGCATGCCGCCGAAGGTGCCGACGATGCCGGTCTTCGAGTAGCTGGCGGCGGCGTAGCCGGCCAGGAACGCGGCCTGGGCGGTGTCGAAGATGATCGGCTTGACGTTCTTCGCCTGGATCTCGTTGTCGTCGATGATCGCGAAGTCGACGTCGGGGTTCGCCTTCGCGGCCTTCTCCGTCGCGTCCTTGAGAAGGAAGCCGACCGTCACGACGAGGTTGCAGTTGGCGTCGACCATGCTCTGGATGTTCGGAGCGAAGTCGTTCTCGCTCTTCGACTCGGCCTGCTTGTACTTCACGTCCAGCGACTTGGCGGCCTGCTGCAGGCCCTCGTAGCCGAGCTGGTTGAACGAGTGGTCGTCGAATCCACCGGAGTCGGAGACCATGCAGGGCAGGAAGTCGCTCTTCGCGGCGCCACCGGACGAGCTGTCCGATGGGGCAGCCGAGCACGCGGCGAGCAGCGAGACGACGCCGATCGCCGCCAGGCCGACGAGGCCGGCCTTACGGGCTGTGATTGTCAAGGTTGTTCCTCCAAGATGCGTAGCCGCGCGGGTAATCGCAGGCTTCTGCGGTTCACGTTACCGAATGTGACGAACCACTCCGTTCGAAAATCCGGGTTCTTCATGCAAGCGTTACAAACGCTCACGCGGTTGGCACGTGCTCATTCGAGCAGCCCGTCCCCCGTTCGGGGAGGGGGATCAGAGCCAGCCGCGCCTCTTGAAGATGGAGTACAGCAGACCGCTCAGCCCGAGCATCGCCAGGAGGGCGAGCGGGTACCCGAGCGGCCACGCCAGTTCCGGCATGTGCGTGAAGTTCATGCCGTAGATGCCGGCGATGAGCGACGGCGCGAACAGGATGGCCGCCCACGACGAGATCTTCTTGACCTCTTCGCCCTGCCGGTTGCTCGAGTGCGCCAGCCGGGTCATCTCCTCGTTCTGCCGTTCGGAGACGAGCGTCGAGTTCACCGTCAGGATGTCGCGAAGCAGATAGCGGAACCCGTCGACGCGCTCATTCACCTGGGTGAGGTGGTCGGCGACGTCGCGCAGGCGGCGTTCGAGCTCCTGGGTCACCCCGTACTTCACCGAGCCGCGTTCCAGCGCGAGCATCACGGCCGAGAGCGGATGCGTCGCCCGCTGGAAGTCGATCACCTCGCGCGACAGCTCGTAGATGCGGCGGGAGACCAGGGCGTCCCCGCCGAACACCTGGGTCTCGATCTCGTCGATGTCGTTGGCGAGACCGGCGACGACCGGGCTGTACGCGTCCACCACCGCGTCGATGATGGCGTACAGGATCGCCTGCGGTCCGAGCGCGAGCAGCTCCGGCTCGCTCTCCATCCTCTGGCGGACGTGCGAGAGGTCCGGCGACTCGCTGTGGCGGACCGTGATGACGAAGTTGCGCCCGACGAAGAGGTGGAGCTCGCCGAAGTCGACCTCCTCAGGGACGTCCAGGTAGTTCGCCGCCTTGAGGACGACGAAGAGCACCGTGTCGTACCGCTCGAGCTTTGGACGCTGGTGGGCGACGATGGCGTCCTCGATCGCCAGCGGGTGGAGGTTGAACTCCTCCGACAGCGACAGCAGCTCCTGCTCGCTCGGCCGGTAGAGGCCGATCCAGGCGACACCGCCCGGGGTGCGGTCGAGCGCCGCATAGGTCTCGGCGAGGGAGGTCGGGGAGGCGACGCGGACGCCGTCGGCGTAGATCGCACTGTCGACCATGCTCCGCCGGCCGGTGGACGCTTCGACCGGCGACGTCGCGACGGCCGGAGAGGGAGGCTCGACCCGGCGGGTGCGCGTCACGAAGGGCATCGGGATGCCGCGACGATTCTGGTTGGCCATAAGTCACCTCCGTGGTCCGGACGACGTCGTGTCGACTCGAGAGCTGGACGGCCCGAGGGGCCACCTCACTGTACGCTCGCAAACCCTCCGGCGGCTGGATGCGGCGGCAGTCAGATCACCGAACCGCCGTCGCGGCCACAGCGCCCAGGATGACGCGCTCGTAGTGCCGCGTCAGCTCGCCGCACACCACGCCCCAGCTGCGCCCGAGCACGGCCCGTCGGCCCGCCTCCCCCATGCGCCTCCGGAGGGCGCCGTCGCGGACGAGCATGGCGACGGCGGCGCGCAGCGCCCGGTCGTCCGACGGGCGGAACAGCAGGCCGTCCACCCCGTGCTCGACCAGGTCGATCGGCCCGCCGGCCCGGGGAGCGACGACCGGGAGACCGGAGGCGTGGGCCTCCTGCACGGTCTGGCCGAACGTCTCCTCCGAACCCGTGTGGGCGAACACGTCGAAGGCGGCGTAGGCGGCGGCGAGGTCCTCGCCGCCGAGGCGGCCGAGCCAGGTGACCGGGATGCCGCAGAGCTCGCGGGCGACGGCGTCGCGCGAGGGGCCGTCGCCGACGATCGCGAGCGACACTCCCCCGATCCCGCGCAGGGCGCGCAGGCGCTCCACCTGCTTCTCCGGCGCGATGCGCCCGACGTAGCCGACGACGGTCTCGCCGTCCGGCGACAGACGCTCCCGCAGCGCGACCGCCGCGGACGTCCTCCTCTTATTGGGGTGGTAGCGCACGAGGTCGACGCCGCGGCCCCAGCGGGCGATGCGCGAGACGCCCGCCGTGCGCAGGTCGTACTCGCTCGCCGCCGACGGAGCCAGAGTGAGGTCGGCGCCCTCGTGCACCCAGCGGACGTACTTCCAGGCGATGGCCGAGGTGACGCCGAGGCCGTTCCTCCGGGCGAACCCGGCCACGTCCGTCTGGTAGATCGCGACGGAGGGGACGCCCATCCGGTTGGCCGCGGCGATCGCCTGCGCGCCCAGGAAGAACGGGGAGGCCGCGTGCAGGACGTCGGGACCGAACCCCGCGAGGATGCGCTGCACCTGCGGGCTCGGCAGCCCCACCGGGAACTGCCGGTAGGCGACGGACGGCACCTGATGGATGCGGAAACCGGCGTACTCCGCCGGCGCCCCCGCGTCCGGGCAGATGACGATCGCCTCGTGTCCTTCCGCCGCCAGATGGTCGAGAACCCGCAGCACGCTCGTCGTGACCCCGTTGACCGTGGGGAGGAAGCTCTCGCTGACCACTGCGACCCGCATACCCGCACGCTAGGCGGCGCCGGTGTCGTCGCCGTGAACAGCCGGTGTCCGGGGACGCTCGCTATCCTTTCGGCATGACTCAGAAGCGCAGGATCACGCAGGGCCCGCCCATCGAGCGCTTCTACAGCGTCATCCCGGCCGGCGGCATCGGTTCGCGGCTGTGGCCGCTGTCGCGCGCAGACGCCCCCAAGTTCCTGCACGACCTGACCGGATCGGGCCAGACGCTGCTGCGCGACACCTGGGACCGGCTGGTCCCGCTCTCCGGCGAGCAGCGCATCATGGTCGTCACCGGCCGCGCCCACCGCGCCGCCGTCGAGTCGCAGCTGCCGTCGCTCACGGACCCGAACGTGGTGCTCGAGTCGGAGCCGCGCGACTCCACCGCGGCGATCGGTCTCGCCGCCGCCATCCTGGAGCACCGCGAGCCCGGCGTGATCATCGGATCGTTCGCCGCGGACCACGTCATCAACAACCTCCCGCTCTTCCAGTCGGCGGTGCGGGAGGCGGCGGCCGCCGCGCGCGCCGGGTACATCACGACGATCGGCATCCAGCCGACGGAGCCGGCGGTCGGCTTCGGCTACATCCACTACGGCGAGCGCCTGGAGATCGCGGGAGCGCCGAGCGCGCTGGCCGTCGACTCCTTCAAGGAGAAGCCGGACCTGGCGACGGCGGAGGGCTACCTCGCGAACGGGTCCTACCTGTGGAACGCGAGCATGTTCATCTCCCGGGCCGACAAGCTGCTCGAGGAGATCGGCCGCAACAAGCCGAAGCTGCTCTCCGGACTGCTGGAGCTCGCGGAGGCGTGGGACGACCCTGCGAAGAGAGGGCCAGCGGTCGACCGGATCTGGCCGGCGCTCGAGAAGATCGCCATCGACTACACCGTCGCGGAGCCGGCGGCCGCGGCCGGACGGCTGGCGGTCATCCCCGGCTACTTCGACTGGGATGACGTCGGCGACTTCGCGTCGCTCGCGAAGCTCAACTCGGGAGGCCGCAAGTCGGACCTCGCCATCCTCGGCGAGAACGCCCGGGTGCTGTCCGACTCGTCCAGCGGCATCGTGGTGAGCCAGAGCAATCGCGTGATCAGCCTGATCGGCGTCAAGGACATCGTCGTCGTGGACACGCCGGATGCGCTGCTGGTGACCACCAGCGAGAACGCGCAGCGGGTGAAGGCCGTCGTGGACGCGCTGAAGATCACCGGCTCGACGGACGTGCTCTAGCCCGGCGGCCTGCCGGCGGGCCGGTCAGTCGACGACCGACGGACCGTTCTGGATCTGCTGCACCAGCCGCGAGACCTCCTCGGGCGGGAGCTGGATGCCGGTCTCGTCGAGACGCTGCTTCAGCATCTTCTCGCTGTCCTCCTGGCTGCGCAGCTGCATGTCCGCGCGGACCTGCTCGACGATGCCGGCGACCTTGGCGTCGTCGCTCGCATCGGTGCTTCCGTGCATGATCGGTTCGTCCTGTGTCATGCGCTGGACGGTACGCCGGGCCGATCCCGCCGTACAGGGCGGGTTATCTCGACGTCGAGATAACTGAGGTCACCCTAAGAGGCGGCTGGACCCCTCCCGGCATAGACTGGCGCTGCGCTCACCGCGCCGCATCAGCGATCAGCAACCAGGGAGGGTTGTCCGTGTCAGACCAAGCGACAGGGACCCTGCAGCCGGCCAAGACCCGGCCCGGCGGAACTCTGTACCGTGGCCGTGAGGGGATGTGGTCGTGGGTCCTCCACCGCATCACCGGCGTCGCCATCTTCTTCTTCCTTCTCGTCCACATCCTGGACACGTCGCTTATCCGCGTGAGCCCCGAGGCCTACAACGCGGTGATCGGCACCTACAAGAACCCGATCATGGGACTCGGCGAGATCGCCCTCGTCGCGGCCATCGTGTTCCACGCCTTCAACGGCATCCGCATCATCCTGATCGACCTCTGGAGCAAGGGCGTCAAGTACCAGAGGGCCATGTTCTGGATCGTCATCGCGCTCTGGGTGATCCTGATGGCCGGCTTCGTGCCCGTCCAGCTCGTGCACATCTTCTCGGAGGTGAACTGACGTGACGACCATCGAGGCGCCGCGCACCCCCGCAGCCCGGTCCTCCCGCGGCAAGAACTGGGAGAAGTGGGGCTGGATCTACATGCGGGCATCCGGCCTGGTGCTCGTGATCCTCATCTTCGGCCACCTGCTGATCAACCTCGTCCTCGGCGACGGCGTCAAGCAGATCGACTTCGCCTTCGTCGCCGGCAAGTACGCCACGCCGTTCTGGCAGGTCTGGGACCTCCTGATGCTGTGGCTCGCCCTGATCCACGGCGGCAACGGGATGCGCACGCTCATCAACGACTACGCCTACAACCGGGTCGTGAACCGCGTCCTGAAGTGGGCCGTCCTCGCCGCGGTCGTCGTGCTGATCGTGCTCGGCACGCTCGTGATCTTCACGTTCGACCCGTGCCCGGCCGGTGCCGCCGCCGCCGACCTGCCGTCCTTCTGCCCGGCACGCTGATCCTTCGACAACGGAAGACTTGTGACAACAGAAGCTACTGAATCCACCGTCATCGACGGCGTCCACTACCACGAGTTCGACATCGTCATCGTCGGCGCCGGCGGCGCCGGGATGCGCGCGGCGATCGAGGCGGGCCCGCACGCCCGCACCGCCGTGATCTCGAAGCTCTACCCGACGCGCTCCCACACGGGCGCGGCGCAGGGCGGCATGGCCGCCGCGCTCGCGAACGTCGAGGAGGACAGCTGGGAGTGGCACACCTTCGACACCGTCAAGGGCGGCGACTACCTCGTCGACCAGGACGCCGCGGAGATCCTCGCCAAGGAGGCCATCGACGCGGTCATCGACCTCGAGAACATGGGCCTCCCGTTCAACCGGACCCCCGAGGGCAAGATCGACCAGCGCCGGTTCGGCGGCCACACCCGCGACCACGGCAAGGCGCCGGTGCGCCGCGCCTGTTACGCGGCCGACCGCACCGGCCACATGATCCTGCAGACGCTGTTCCAGAACTGCGTCAAGCTCGGCATCAACTTCTTCAACGAGTTCTACGTGCTCGACGTGATCATGACGGACGTCGACGGCGTCCCCCAGCCGGCCGGCGTCGTCGCCTACGAGCTGTCGACCGGCGAGCTGCACGTCTTCCACTCGAAGGCGATCATCTTCGCCACCGGCGGCTTCGGCAAGATCTTCAAGACCACCTCCAACGCGCACACGCTGACCGGCGACGGCGTCGGCATCATCTGGCGCAAGGGCCTCCCGCTCGAGGACATGGAGTTCTTCCAGTTCCACCCGACCGGTCTCGCCGGGCTCGGCATCCTCCTCACCGAGGGCGCCCGCGGCGAGGGCGCCATCCTCCGCAACGCCTCGGGCGAGCGGTTCATGGAGCGCTACGCGCCGACCATCAAAGACCTCGCGCCGCGCGACATTGTCGCCCGCTGCATGGTGCAGGAGGTCGCGGAAGGGCGAGGCGCCGGCCCGCACAAGGACTACGTGCTGCTCGACTGCACGCACCTCGGCGCCGAAGTGCTGGAGACCAAGCTCCCGGACATCACCGAGTTCGCCCGCACCTACCTCGGCGTCGACCCGGTGGTCGAGCCCGTCCCGGTGATGCCGACCGCGCACTACGCCATGGGCGGCATCCCGACCAACACCGCCGCCGAAGTGCTGCGCGACAACACCACCGTCGTTCCCGGCCTCTACGCCGCGGGCGAGTGCGCCTGCGTCTCGGTGCACGGCTCGAACCGGCTCGGCACCAACTCGCTGCTCGACATCAACGTCTTCGGCAAGCGCGCGGGCAACAACGCGGTGGAGTACGTCAAGACCGCCGACTTCGTGCCGCTGCCCGAGGATCCGGCCGGTGCCGTCCGCGGCATGATCGACGAGCTCCGCACCTCCACCGGCACCGAGCGCATCGCCGCCATCCGCAAGGAGCTGCAGGACGAGATGGACCGGAACGCCCAGGTGTTCCGCACCGACGAGTCGCTCGCCCAGGTCACCCAGACCATCCATGAGCTGCGCGACCGTTACCGCAAGGTGCAGGTGCAGGACAAGGGCAAGCGCTACAACACCGACCTGCTGGAGGCCGTCGAGCTCGGCTTCCTGCTCGATCTCGCCGAGGTCGTCGTCTACTCCGCGCGCAACCGCAAGGAGTCGCGCGGCGGCCACATGCGCGACGACTTCCCGAAGCGCGACGACGAGAACTACATGAAGCACACCATGGCCTACCTCACCGGCGACCCGCACTCGTCGGACGCGGCAGACCACATCACGCTCGACTGGAAGCCCGTCGTCGTGACCCGCTACCAGCCGATGGAGAGGAAGTACTGATGTCGAACGCCGTGCTCGAGACTCCCCCGGCCCCCGAGGCCCCGGTCCAGTCGTTCACCGTCACCCTCATCATCCGCCGCTTCGACCCGGATGTGGACACGGAACCGCGCTGGCAGGACTTCGACGTCGAGCTGTACCCGACCGACCGCATCCTGGACGCCCTGCACAAGATCAAGTGGGAGCAGGACGGCTCGCTGACCTTCCGCCGCTCCTGCGCGCACGGCATCTGCGGGTCGGACGCCATGCGCATCAACGGCCGCAACCGCCTCGCCTGCAAGACGCTGATCAAGGACCTCGACATCTCGAAGCCGATCTACGTCGAGGCGATCAAGGGCCTGCCGCTCGAGAAGGACCTCATCGTCGACATGGAGCCCTTCTTCGAGTCGTACCGCGAGGTGCAGCCGTTCCTCGTCGCCAACTCGAAGCCGGAGAAGGGCAAGGAGCGCATCCAGTCGGTCGCCGACCGCGCCCGCTTCGACGACACCACCAAGTGCATCCTCTGCGCCGCGTGCACGTCGTCCTGCCCGGTGTTCTGGACCGACGGCCAGTACTTCGGCCCTGCGGCGATCGTGAACGCGCACCGCTTCATCTTCGACTCGCGCGACGACAACGCTCAGGTGCGCCTCGACATCCTCAACGACAAGGAGGGCGTGTGGCGCTGCCGCACGACCTTCAACTGCACCGACGCCTGCCCGCGCGGCATCCAGGTCACGCAGGCGATCGCCGAGGTGAAGCAGGCGATCATGCGCGGGAAGCCCTGATCCACCCCCGACGACGTCGACGACGGCCCGCTCCGCACCGGAGCGGGCCGTCGTGCATCTCCGGGCCGGCCAGGGCCTCGGTATCCTGACGGCGTGGCCAAGAAGTCCCGAGGCGAGCCCTCCCCGCCGGACCCGGGTCTCCAGCGCGCCGCGGGGAGTCTGGAGCCGGAGGCGGAGGAGTCGCTGAAGGAGCGCCTGGTGGAGCGCGCCGACCCCCTGGTGCGGCGGTTCCAGCGCCCGGTCGCCCGCGTCACGGGCTGGGCGAAGTGGGTCAAGGATCTGCGGCCCTACCGCGTCTACATCAACTACTCGTACTCGGACGGCAATCTGCGCGCCGCCGGGATGGGGTACCAGTCGCTGTTCGCCGTGTTCGCCGCGGTCTGGGTGGGATTCTCGGTCGCGAGCTTCTGGCTCGCGGGCAACGAGGCCGTCTTCGACGCGCTCGTCGCCCTGATCAACCGAGCGGTCCCCGGACTCATCCAGACCCCGACGACGGTCGGCGCGATCCCGCAGGACGAGCTCAGGAACGCGAGCTCCTTCGGCTGGACGGGCATCATCGCCGCCGTCGGCCTGATCTGGACGGCCATCGGCTGGCTGTACTACACGCGGCAGGCGGTGCGCGCGGTGTTCCGTCTCAGCCGCGACACCACCAGCTACGTACTGCAGAAGGTGCGCGACCTCGGGCTCGCACTGGTCTTCGGCGTGCTGTTCGTGTTCTCCGCACTGCTCAGCATCCTGAGCACGCAGGCGCTGACGCTCATCCTGGACCTGGCCGGGCTCTCGTCCGACTCGTTCTGGACGAACGCGGCCGCCCGCTTCTCAGGTCTCGTGGTCTCCGTCGCCCTCAACATCGTGACGCTGGGGGCGATGTTCCGGATCATGTCGCGCGTCGCCATCCCGTGGCGGAACCTGTTCTTCGGTGCGCTGCTCGGCGCCCTGGTGCTCGCCGGACTGAGCGCGCTCGGCGGGCTGCTCCTCGGCGGAACCTACAAGAACCCGCTGCTGGCGACCTTCGCCGTGTTCATCGGCCTCCTGCTCTGGTTCAACCTCATCTCGCGCGTCATCCTGCTCTCGGCGTCGTGGATCGCGATCGGGATGTTCGACAGCGGCCTCTCGCCGCGCGCCGTCACCCCCGAGGAGGAGGCCGCGGAGCGCGCCGCCGCCGAGCACGAGGCGCGCGTGCTCGTCGCGCGGTCGGAGCTGGCCCGGGCGCAGGACGAGCTGGCGGCGGCGCGATGGTTCTCCCGCCTCGCCGCACAGCGCCGGGTCGCGCGGGCCGAGCAGGGGCTGAATGACCTGCTCGACGGAGAACCGGCGGGCCCGCTGGGTGTCGGCCGCCCCCGGTAGGCTGGAAGCATGCCCTCGAGTCGCTTGCGCATCGCCACGATCAACGCCAACGGCATCCGCGCCGCCTTCCGCAAGGGCATGGGCGCCTGGCTCGACGGGCGCGACGTCGACATCCTCGCCATCCAGGAGGTGCGGGCCTCGTCCGAAGACCTCCAGGGGCTGCTCGGCGACGAGTGGGACATCGTCCACGACCCGGCCACCGCGAAGGGTCGCGCCGGCGTCGCGATCGCGAGCAGGCACCGCGCGTCCATCCACCGGGTGGAGCTCGGCCCGAGCGAGTTCGACAGCGCGGGCCGCTGGCTGGAGGCCGACTACGAGGTCGCCGGAACGGTGATCACCGTCGTCAGCGCGTACGTCCACTCCGGCGAGGCGGGCACGGAGAAGCAGACCGAGAAGTACCGCTTCCTCGACGCGATGGAGGCGCGGCTTCCCGAGCTGCAGAAGCACAATGAGCTCGCGGTGGTGATGGGCGACCTCAACGTCGGCCACCGCACGCTCGACATCCGCAACTGGAAGGGCAACGTCAAGCGCGCCGGCTTCCTGCCAGAGGAGCGCGAGTACTTCGACCGCATCCTCGGCGCCGAGGGCGACCCGGCGTACAACGACGGAGCCGGACTCGGCTGGGTCGACATCGTCCGCAAGCACGCGGGCGAGGTCGACGGGCCGTACACGTGGTGGTCGTGGCGCGGGAAGGCGTTCGACAACGACACCGGATGGCGCATCGACTACCAGCTGGCGACCCCCGCACTCGCGGAGCGGGTCACGGGCTGGTCGGTCGATCGCGCGGCCGCCTACGACGAGCGATGGTCGGACCACACGCCTGTGGTCGTCGACTACGCGCTCTGACGGCCCGAAGCATCCGCATCCCTCCAGATTTCGAAAGCAGAACCATGACGACACTCCCCCGCCTCTACTCCGGCATGCAGCCGTCGGCCGACTCGCTGCACCTCGGCAACTACATCGGAGCGCTCCTGCAGTGGAAGGAGCTCCAGAGCACGCACGACGCGTTCTTCTCGGTGGTCGACCTCCACGCCATCACGGTGGCGCAGGACCCGGCCGAGCTGCGCGAGAAGACCCGCCGCACCGCGGCGCAGTACATCGCGGCCGGGATCGACCCGTCCGCATCCACCCTCTACGTGCAGTCGCACGTGCCCGCCCATGCCCAGCTGGCCTGGATCCTCAACACCATCACGGGCTTCGGCGAAGCGTCGCGCATGACGCAGTTCAAGGACAAGTCGGCCAAGCAGGGCGCCGAGGCGACCTCGGTCGGGCTGTTCGCCTACCCGGTGCTGATGGCGGCGGACATCCTGCTCTTCGACGCGGAGGTCGTGCCCGTCGGCGACGACCAGCGCCAGCACGTCGAGCTCACGCGCGACCTCGCCGAGCGCTTCAACGGCCGCTTCGGCCCGACGTTCGTCGTTCCGCAGGCGATGATCCTGAAGGACAGCGCGCGCATCTACGACCTCCAGAACCCGGAGTCGAAGATGTCGAAGTCGGCGGAGTCGGGCGCGGGCATCATCTGGATGCTGGACGAGCCGGAGGTGACCCGCAAGAAGATCATGCGCGCCGTCACCGACACGGACGGCGTCGTGTCGTTCGACCGCGCGGGCAAGCCGGGCATCTCCAACCTGCTCTCCATCTACTCCGCGCTGAGCGGCCGCACGATCGAGTCGATCGAGGTCGAGTACGAGGGCAAAGGCTACGGCGACTTCAAGAAGGGTCTCGTGGAGGTGGTGGTCGAGGAGTTCGCCCCGGTCCGCAAGCGCGCGCTCGACCTGCTCGCCGACCCCGGCGAGCTCGACCGCATCCTCGCGACCAACGCGCAGCGCGCGAGCGAGGTGGCGGAGGGCACGCTCGAGAAGGCGTACGACCGCATCGGTCTGCTGAGACGGGCCCGCTGATGCCGGCGCCGGTCGTCCTGACGGGGGCGCGGGTGACGCTCTCGACGCCCGGCCACGCGGATGTCGACCGGATCGCCGAGGTGTGCGCCGACCCGGCCATCGCCCGCTGGACGACCGTGCCGTCGCCGTACACGCGCGACAACGCGGTGGGATTCGTGACCAGCGTCGTCCCGGACGGCTGGGCGAGCGGCCGGGTCTGCACGTGGGCGGTCCGGGCGGAGGGCGCACTCGTCGGCATGATCAGCATCGGCGACATCCACGAGCACCAGGGCGAGATCGGCTACTGGATGGCGCCGGAGGCACGCGGGCACGGCATCATGTCCGAGGCGGCCGCGCTGGTGATCGGCTACGGTTTCGCACCGGCACCGGACGGCCTCGCGCTGCGGAGGCTGGTGTGGCGCGCGCTGGCGGGCAACGCCGCCAGCGCCGCCGTGGCCCGCCGCGCCGGCTTCCGCTGGGACGGCATCGTCCCGGGCGGGGCCGAGCAGCGCGGCGAGCGGTTCGACGAGTGGCGCGGCACCCTTCTGCCGGCGGACGCCGGACGCGCGGCGGGCGACTGGCCGGACGTCTCGTACGTGCAGGCACCCGCGTGAGCGACCTCCGGGTCGTGCTGTTCGACCTCGACGACACGCTGTTCGCGCATCGCGCCGCCGTCGAGGCCGGCATCCTGCGCTACGCCGAGACCCTCGGCCCGCCCTACGGGACGGCCGAGGCGGACGAGGTGGTCACCCTCTGGCACGACCTCGAAGAGGAGCACTACCACTCCTACCTCGCGGGCGACCTCGACTTCGAGGGGCAGCGCCGGGCGCGCGCCCGCGACTTCGCCGCCCGGCACGGCGTCGAGCTCGACGACGCGCAGGCAAGCGCCTGGTTCGCCGACTACTTCGAGCACTACGTCGCCGCGTGGTCGCTGCACGACGACGCGGTGCCGGCGCTCGATGCACTCCAGGCGGCCCTCCCGGGGGTCCGCTTCGGCCTGATCACGAACGGCGACCTGGCCTTCCAGGGCCGGAAGGTGGAGGCGGTCGGCCTCGACGCCCGCATGGACCACCTGATCGCGTCCGGGGAGGTCGGGGTCGCCAAGCCCGACGCCGCGATCTTCCGCTTCGCGTGCGATGCCTTCGGGGTCCGCCCCGACCAGGCCGCCTACGTCGGCGACCGGCTGAGGACGGACGCGATCGGCGCCGCCCGGGCCGGGCTCACCGGGGTGTGGCTCAACCGGCGCAACGCCGTGCCGTCCCCCGACGACGAGCGCGACGCCGTCGCCGCCGCTGTGCACATCATCCCGACCCTGGCCGACCTGGCCCCGCTGCTGACGCGCATCGCACCGCCGGCATCGAGCTGACGCGACACGCCGTCGGCGAGAGCGCCGGGACGGCGCGTCGTGGCAACCAGGTCGGCGGGCGAACGGCGAAGCGCCGTCCGGCGGATGCCGGACGGCGCTTCGAGGGGAACGGCTCAGGCGTTGCGCACGTCGTCGTCGACCCAGTCGAAGGTCTTGGTGACGGCCTTCTTCCAGAGACGGATCTGACGGTCGCGCTCCTCCGGCGCCATGTTCGGCGTCCAGCGGCTGTCCTCCTGCCAGTTCTTGCGCAGGTCGTCGAGGTCCGACCAGAACCCGACCGCGAGGCCGGCGGCGTACGCGGCGCCGAGGGCCGTCGTCTCCGCGACCACCGGACGGATCACCGGGACGCCCAGGATGTCGGCCTGGAACTGCATGAGCAGGTTGTTGGCGATCATGCCGCCGTCGACCTTGAGCTCCGTGAGGTCGACGCCGGAGTCGGCGTTGACGGCATCCAGCACCTCGCGGGTCTGGAAGGCCGTGGCCTCGAGCACCGCGCGGGCGATGTGGCCCTTGTTCACGTACCGGGTGAGGCCGACGAGCGCGCCTCGCGCGTCCGCCCGCCAGTACGGCGCGAACAGTCCGGAGAACGCCGGCACGAAGTAGGCGCCGCCATTGTCGTCGACCGTCTTGGCCAGCTCCTCGATCTCCGGTGCGCTGGAGATGATCCCGAGGTTGTCGCGCAGCCACTGCACCAGCGAGCCGGTGACCGCGATCGAGCCCTCCAGCGCGTAGTGCGGCGCCGCATCCCCGAGCTTGTAGCCGAGGGTCGTCAGCAGACCGTTCTTCGAGTGGACGATCTCCTCGCCCGTGTTGAAGATGAGGAAGTTGCCCGTGCCGTACGTGTTCTTGGACTCGCCGGTGTCGAACGCGGCCTGGCCGAAGGTCGCGGCCTGCTGGTCGCCCAGGATGCCCGCGACGGGCACCTCGCGGAGGAGGCTGGACGCCTCGACCTGGCCGTAGACCTCGGACGAGCTCTTGATGGCAGGGAGCATCGACTTCGGCACCCCGAACACCTCGAGGATGTCGTCGCGCCAGCTCAGCGTCTCGAGGTCCATGAACAGCGTGCGGGACGCGTTGGTCACGTCCGTCGCGTGGACGCCGCCGTCCGGGCCGCCGGTGAGGTTCCAGAGCACCCAGGTGTCGGTCGTTCCGAACAGCAGGTCGCCCGCCTCGGCGCGCTCGCGGGCGCCCTCGACGTTCTCCAGGATCCACACGATCTTCGTGCCGGAGAAGTAGGTCGCCAGCGGCAGGCCGACGATGTCCTTGAAGCGCTCCGTGCCGCCGTCGGCCGCCAGGCGGTCGACGATCGGCTGGGTGCGGGTGTCCTGCCAGACGATCGCGTTGTAGACCGGCTCGCCGGTGTTCTTGTCCCAGACCACCGCGGTCTCGCGCTGGTTGGTGATGCCGACCGCCGCGATGTCGTGGCGGGTCAGGTCCGCCTTGGAGAGCGCCTGGCCGATGACCTCGCGGGTGTTGTTCCAGATCTCGACCGGGTTGTGCTCGACCCAGCCGGCCTTCGGGAAGATCTGCTCGTGCTCGAGCTGTCCGGTCGAGACGATCGACCCGGACTTGTCGAAGATGATCGCCCGGGTGCTGGTCGTGCCCTGATCGATGGCGACGACGTAGTCGGCCATAGGTAACTCCTTTGTTCTTTGGGGGTGGAACGGGGAGGGGCCGGCGGGATGGCTCCCGGCCGGCCCCCGATGTCACTTGATGAGCGGGAGGAGCAGCAGCGCCAGCCAGCCGGCGATCAGACCGCCGATGATCGGGCCGACGATCGGGACCCACGAGTACGACCAGTCGCTCGAGCCTTTGCCCTTGATGGGCAGGATGGCGTGAGCGATGCGCGGACCGAGGTCACGGGCAGGGTTGATGGCGTACCCCGTCGGACCACCGAGGCTGGCGCCGATGCCGATCACGAGGAGGGCGACGGGCAGAGCGCCGAGCGCGGCGAGGCCGGCGGCCTGGCCGGGCTGGTGGCCGAACGCGATCACGACGAACACCAGGACGAAGGTGCCGATGATCTCGGTGACCAGGTTCCAGCCGTAGCTGCGGATGGCCGGGCCGGTCGAGAAGACACCGAGCTTGTTGGCCGGGTCCGGCTCCTCGTCGAAGTGCTTCTTGTACGCCAGGAAGGTCAGGATCGCACCGATGATGGCACCGATCAGCTGAGCCAGGATGTACAGCAGCACGGTGATGAAGTTGACCGGCACCAGCGTGTGCGCTGCCGCCGAGCCGAACGTCTTCGCGCCGTTGGCCACGAGGCCGAGGGTGACTGCCGGGTTGAGGTGCGCTCCGGAGTTGTAGGCGACCACGACGCCCGAGAACACCGCGATGCCCCAACCGAAGTTGACCATCAGGAACCCGCCGTTGAAGCCCTTGTTCTTGATGAGGGCGACGTTCGCCACGACACCGGTACCGAGCAGGACCAGCATCGCTGTGCCTACCAGCTCGGACAGGAAATCTACACCGATATTGTCCACGTTGACCTTCCAGTTGTTCAGTTGACCCGCACCCTGTCGTGCGTTCTGGTGTGGCTCTTGTCAGGGTGGGCATGTGAACGCTATTGCGGGCACGCTCACCTTGACAAGAACCGTGTCATGCACGTTCGTGCATTATCGAAGCGCCGCGGCTTCGCTCCCGTCCCCCGACTTCAACTGCACCCGGTGGGCGTCGGCGAGGTCCGCTACGAACGAATCTTCCTCCTCCGCACGGCGGTTTGGCGACCATCCGAGCGCGTTTGCCGTTATTTCGGCGATCTCGTGCACCAGAGGCAGGCTGACCGCGCCGGTGAACGCCAGGCTCGTGCGCCGCAGGAACACGTCGTCGAGGTGCACGACGTGCTCGCTCCGGACGACGTGGTCGATCTCCGCACGGGAGTAGGTCGGAGCGGCGGCGAGCGGGACGTCGTCCCCGTCCCAGCCGGCGATCGCGTCGATGACGTACGTGGCCTTCGTGCCGTAGCGGTGCAGCAGCGTGGCGGCGCGCTCGTCGCCGACATCCGCGCCGTACCGGGCGATCCAGTCGCGCTCCGCCTGCGGCGTGGTCGGGAAGCCGGCCCCGCCGCCGATCGGCAGCCCGAGGGTCTCGACGGTGCGGGTCGCGCCGAGCGCCTTCAGCGTCTCGTTGGCGAGGTGCTCGCTGAGTGCTCGGAACGTCGTCCACTTGCCGCCGACCAGGCTGAGCACCGTGGTGTCGCCGAGGCCGGCGACCGTGCCGGGGACGATCCGGTAGTCGCGCGACACGAACCCGGGGGCCGTGTCGTCGTGGTGCGGCAGCGGACGGACGCCGGAGAAGGTGTAGACGATCTGCTCGCGGGTGACCGGGATGCCTGGGAAAACGTGCGAGACCAGTTCGATGAAGTAGTCGATCTCGTCCTCGGTGATGACCGCGCGCTCCGACATGTCCGCGTCGATGTCGGTCGTGCCGACCATGACGCGGCCCTTGAGCGGGTAGATGAGGACGATGCGGCCGTCGTTGTTCTCGAAGAACATCTCGCGGCCCTGGCAGGCCTCCAGCAGCTCCGGGTTGTCGAGCACGATGTGCGAGCCCTTGGTGCCGCCCATGTAGCGCGTCTCCTGGCCGAGCGCCTCGTTGGTCAGGTCGGTCCACGGACCGGAGGCGTTGACGACGACGTCCGCCGTGATCGTGAACTCCTCGCCGGTCTCGCGGTCGCGCACCAGCACGCCGCCGTCGCGGGCGCCGATGGCCTCGACGTAGTTGACCGCACGGGCGTGCGGGCCGGCGGCGAGACCGTCGGAGAGGACGTCGAGGGCGAGGCGCTCCGGGTCGTGCACGGAGGCGTCGAAGTAGGTCGCCGTGTACTTGAGGTCCGGGTTCAGCGCCGGCAGGATCTCGAGCGACTTCTTCCGGCCGTGGAAGGTGTGCCGCGGCACCGAGCCGCCGTCGCGCGAGAAGGAGTCGTAGATGGTCAGGCCGGTCTTGATGAGGAACGCACCGCGCTCCTTCGGCTTGCCCTGCTTGTGGGTGAGGAAGCGGAGCGGGGCCGCGAGGATACCCGAGAAGGTGGAGAAGATCGGGATCGTGGTCTCGAGCGGCTTGACGTAGTGCGGCGCGATCTTCAGCAGGCCGTTGCGCTCCGTCACCGACTCCTTGACGAGGCGGAACTCGCCGTTCTCGAGGTAGCGGATGCCGCCGTGGATCATGTGGCTGGAGGCCGCGGACGCACCGGAGACGAAGTCGTTGCGCTCGACGAGGACGACGTCGACGCCCTGCAGGGCGAGGTCGCGGAACGTGCCGAGTCCGTTGATACCGCCGCCGACGACGAGCACCTGTGCTCGCGGGCGTTCGCGGAGGCGCTGGACCTCGGTGCGGGTGGTCGACTTCGTCGTCACGGTCTTTCCTGCTTTCTGCTGGTGTCGGGTGGTGCTGCAGCTATAGTTTTCGTGTCGGCACAACTTCGATCAAGCTCGATGCACATACGTGCACACCCCCCGATCCGCGTGAAGCGAACGTGCCGGAGGAGAAAGAGGCCCCGAATGCCCCAGCCCGAGACCGAGCATCTGCCCGACAAGGTCCGCGACGCCCTCAAGGCGGGCCACCTGTACTACATGCAGGACCTCACGATGGAGGCCATCGCGCACGAGATGCACACCTCGCGCTCCAGCGTCTCCCGGCTGCTGAGCTATGCGCGGTCGTCCGGTCTGGTCACCATCCAGATCGCCGAGCCGCACGAAGGCGCGAGCCGCATCCAGCAGACGATCCACGAGCGCTTCGGCATCGCGGCGCACATCGTGCCCATGCCGAGCGCGATCAGCGACGTCGACCGGCTGGAGCGCGTCGCGATCTCCGCTGCACGAATTCTCGACCGGTTCATCGACTCCAACCAGACCGTCGGGATCGCGTGGGGCTCGACCATGAGCGCATTGAGCAGGCACCTCATCCCGAAGGAGCTGCACAACGTCGAGTTCGTCCAGCTCAACGGCGCCGGCAACACCTACACGACCGGCGTGCTCTACGCGTCCGAGATCCTCCGCCGCTTCGGCGACACCTACTCCGGCACGATCCAGGAGTTCCCGGTCCCCGCGCTGTTCGACGACCCGCAGACCAAGATCGCGATGTGGCGCGAGCGCAGCACCCGGCGCATCCTCGACATCCAGGAGCGGATGGATGTGGCGATCTTTGGCCTCGGCTCCCCGTTCTCGGAGGTCCGGTCGCACGTCTACGCGGGCGGCTACCTCGACCAGGCGGACTACGCATCGCTCGACGATTCCGGCGTCGTCGGCGACGTCGCGACCGTGTTCTTCCGCGAGGACGGCAGCCATCACGGCATCCCGCTGAACGAGCGCGCGAGCGGTCCGGACATCGACCTGATCAAGCGGGTCCCGCGCCGGGTCTGCATCGTGTCCGGTCCCTCGAAGGTGCACAGCCTCCGCGGCGCTCTCGCCGCGGGCCTGATCACCGACCTCATCGTCGACGAGGGCACGGCGCGGGCGCTCGTGCAGCTCACGCAGCCCATGCCCGTCGAGCCTGCCGGCGAGCCGCGGTCCGCTGCCGCCGCGTAACGCGGCGTCGCGCCCCCTCCGGGAATAGACCGCGTCAGGGCGCGTTGATCTAGACTCGACAACGAAATACGTGCTCCGGGGTCGGTGAAAGTCCGAACCGGCGGTGACAGTCCGCGAGCGGGACGCCCAGGCGCCCTGCTGAGCCGGTGGAATTCCGGCACCGACGGTAATGCGTGCAGGCGAGAGCCGGCCCGCTCAGTCCGGATGGGAGGAAGCACGGTGGGCAGCCCGTATGGGCTGGCGCCCACGCGACCCCGGCGACACGTCTCGACGAGAGACAGGATGGCAACGGGATGACGTGGGAAGCCCCCATGCGCACGGCGCTCGAGCTCGCCGCGAACGGTCCCGCGACCGGCGTGAACCCGAGGGTCGGCTGCGTGATCCTCGACGCCGACGGCCGTGTCCTCGCAGAGGGCTGGCATCGCGGCGTCGGCACGGCGCACGCCGAAGTGGATGCGCTGAGCCGGCTCCCCGAGGGCGGAGCCCGCGGGGCCACCGCCGTCGTGACGCTCGAGCCGTGCAACCACTGGGGCCACACCGGTCCGTGCTCGGTCGCGCTCATCGAGGCCGGCGTCGCGCGCGTCGTCTACGGGACCGACGACCCGGGCCACCACTCCAGCGGCGGGGCCGAGCGGCTCCGCGAGGCCGGCGTCGAGGTGATCGGCGGCGTGCTGCGCGACGAGATCGAGGCGTTCCTGGGCGACTGGCTCACTGCCGCCCGGCTGGGCCGGCCCTACATCGTCGTCAAGTGGGCGAGCAGCCTCGACGGGCGGGCCGCCGCCGCCGACGGCACCAGCAAGTGGATCACCGGAGCCGCGGCCCGGCAGCGTGTGCATGAGCAGAGGGAGGCGTCCGACGCGATCGTCGTCGGCACCGGGACCGTGCTCGCCGACGACCCGAGCCTCACGGCGCGGGGCGACGCGGGCGAGCTCCTGGGCACCCAGCCGACGCCCGTCGTGGTGGGCACCCGCGCCATCCCGAAGGACGCCGTGGTGTTCCGCCACCCCAACCCTGTGATCTTCGAGGGAACGCACGACCTGGAGGAGGCGGTCGCCGACCTGCACCAGCGCGGCTTCCGCCGCGTCTACGTCGAGGGCGGCCCGACGCTGGCGAGCGCCTTCGTCGCCGCCGGCCTCGTCGACGAGTACGCGATCTACCTCGCCCCGACGCTGCTGGGCGGCCCGCGGGTCGCCCTCGGCGACATCGGGGTCGAGACCATCGCCGACCAGCGCCGCCTGCGCGTGATCGACGTCGAGCGCCTCGGCGGCGACCTCCTCATCCGCGCGGTCCCCATCGCTGACGGCGCGCGCCGCACATCCCGCCCCGCCGATGAGGGCGTCGACGCGGACGGTGCCGACATCGTCCCCACATCCCCGATTTCCACAGGCCAGGAGGGCTGACCACCATGTTCACCGGAATCATCGAAGAGCTGGGCGAGATCATCGCCGTCGAGCACGGCGAGGACGCCGCCCGCGTCACGGTGCGCGGTCCGCTCGCCGTCAGCGACGCCAAGCACGGCGACTCGATCTCGGTCAGCGGCGTGTGCCTGACGGTGATCGGCAAGGACGCGGAGACGTTCACGGCGGATGTGATGGCCGAGACCCTCGCGATCAGCACCCTCGACGGCGTCCAGCCGGGCCGCCGCGTCAACCTGGAGCGCGCCGCGCAGGTCGGCGACCGCCTGGGCGGCCACATCGTCCAGGGCCACATCGACGGCACGGCCACCGTGCTGGCGATCACCGACGGAAGCGCCTGGCGCGTCGTGCGGCTGAGCCTCGACCCCGAGCACGCGCCGCTCGTCGCACGCAAGGGATCGATCGCGATCGACGGCGTCTCCCTCACGGTCAGCGCCGTGGGCGGCGGGCGCGAGGACGGCTGGTTCGAGGTCTCCCTCATCCCCGAGACACTGGCCGCGACGACCCTGGGCGACCGGGTCGTCGGCGACCGGGTCAACATCGAGACGGACATCCTGGCCCGCCACGTGGAGCGCATGCTCGCGCTCGAACCGGCACTGAGCGAACGGAGCGGATCATGAGCCTGGCCACCATCCCCGAGGCCCTCCAGGAGCTGCGCGCCGGCCGGCCGGTCATCGTCGTGGACAACGAGAGCCGCGAGAACGAGGGCGACGTCGTCCTCGCCGCCGAGCTCGCGAGCCAGGAGTGGATCGCCTGGACGGTGAAGAACTCGTCCGGCTTCATCTGCGCGCCGATGACGAATGAGATCGCCGACCGCCTGGAACTGCCGGTGATGGTCGCCAACAACGAGGACTCCCGCGGCACCAACTACACGGTCAGCGTGGATGCGGCGGACCGCCTCTCCACCGGGATCAGCGCCGCCGACCGCGCCCACACCCTCCGCGTGCTGGCGAACCTCGACTCGACGCCGTCGAGCCTGCACCGGCCGGGGCACATCCTGCCCCTGCGCGCGGTGGAGGGCGGCGTCCGCGAGCGCGACGGGCACACCGAGGCCGCGGTCGACCTGCTCAAGCTTGCCGGGATGACCCCGGTCGGGGCGATCGCGGAGATCGTCGCCGACGACGGCGAGATGATGCGCCTCCCCGGCCTGATCGAGCTCGGGCAGCGCGAGGGCGTGCTCGTCGTCACCATCGAGGCGCTCATCGCGTACCTGCAGGAGTTCCACTGCGACCAGCCGCTGGAGACGGTGGCGCCCATCCCGGAGACCTCCCGCGTGATCTTCGAGGTCGAGACGACGGTTCCGACCACGCACGGGCCGTTCCGGATGCGCGCCTACCGCGACCGCATGACGGGCGCCGACCACGTCGCGATCGTCGCGGGCACCCCGCAGCGCGACGGCACGCTCATCCGCGTCCACTCCGAGTGTCTGACCGGCGAGGCGTTCGGCTCGCTCAAGTGCGAGTGCGGCCCGCAGCTCGACGCCGCGCTCGACACCATCCAGCGGGAGGGCGGCGTCGTCGTCTACCTCCGCGGGCACGAGGGCCGCGGCATCGGGCTCATCAACAAGCTGCGCGCGTACAAGCTGCAGGAGGAGGGGCTCGACACGCTCGACGCCAACCTGGCCCTCGGCCTGCCGATCGACGCCCGCGACTACGGCGCGGCCACCGCCATCCTGCAGGACCTCGGAATCGAGTCCGTGCGCCTGCTGACCAACAACCCGGAGAAGGTGCGCCAGCTCGAGGAGCACGGCATCGAGGTCGAGGAGCGCGTGCCGCTCGTCGTCGGCGTCGGCGCCTTCAACGAGGGCTACCTGGAGACCAAGCGCGACCGCATGGGTCACGCGATCGGGGACATCGACACGGTGTCCCCGGCCACCGAGACGGCCGCGGGACTCGCGGCGGAGAGGACTGCACGATGAGCGGAGCCGGAGCCCCGAACGCGGAGGAGCGGATCGACGGGAGCGGCCTGAACGTCGTCATCGTCGCCGGAACCTGGCACGAGACGATCAGCGACGGCCTCATCGCCGGCGCGAAGCGGACGCTGGATGCGGCGGGCGCGACCCACACGCTCGTCCGCGTGCCCGGCAGCTTCGAGCTGCCCGTCGTCAGCAAGGCGGCGCTGGAGGCGGGAGCGGATGCCGTCGTCGCGCTCGGCGTGATCATCCGCGGCGGCACACCGCACTTCGAGTACGTGTCGGCCGCCGCGACCGACGGCCTCACCCGCGTCGCGATCGACACCGGCAAGCCGGTCGGGTTCGGCGTCCTCACGCTGGACGATGAGGCGCAAGGCCTCGCCCGCGCGGGCTTCGCGGACTCGCAGGAGGACAAGGGCGCTGAGGCCGCGCACGCGGCACTCGCGACTGCGCTCACCCTCCGTTCGCTGCGCGGCTGACGCACCTCGACGCGCCGCGGCGCCCGGGCGCTCCGGTCTATGCCCGCCAGGGCATGTGCTGGAGCGCCCAGGTGTTCCCGTCGGGGTCGGCGAACCAGGCGTAGAACACTCCGCCCATGTCCTGGACGGGCGAGACGTCGACGCCTCGCTCGACCAGTGCGGCCCTCGCCGCCTCGATGTCGGCGACCACGAGGTGCAGTCCCCGCACGGAGCCGGGCTCGAGCGGCGCCTGCCCGATCCCGGTGGTCATCGTGACCGAGCAGTAGGAGCCGGGAGGCGTCAGCTGAACGACGCGGACGCCCTCCGCCGGCCCCACATCCACGTCCAGCGTGAAGCCCACCCGATCGCGGTAGAACGCGAGCGAGCGGTCGATGTCGGCGACCGGCAGCATCACCAGTTCGAGCATCATCGCCCCGGCGGGGACGGGCGGTGTAGGGTTCGTCATGATTCCTCCTGGTCGGTGCTCTGCGCGGCGGGCCCGCGGCGCACGGGGTAGCGCAGGTGCAGCACCCGCTCGCCCGGGATCACGATGTCCGGGTCGTCGAGCACGAGCGGTCCACCCGTGAACGAGCCGAAGTAGCGCTTCCCGCTGCCGAAGACCGCGGGCACCAGATCCATGGCCACATAGTCGATGAGCCCGAGCGCCAGGGCCTGACCGCCGATGTCGCCAGCGGTCACGCCGACCTCGCCGTCGCCGGCGAGCTCCTGGGCGAGCGCGACCGCCCGCTCCACCGAGTCGACGAAGTGATACGACGCCTCCGGGTGCCAGCCGTCGGGCTTCGGCCGGTGCGAGACCACGACGACGTGCTCGCTCGCGGGCGGGTGCCCCTCCCACCCGTTGGTGAGGTCGAAGAGCCTGCGGCCGATGACGAGCGCGCGCTGTCGCGACCACATCCCGCTGACGTAGTCCACGGAGGCGGCGGAGACCCGGAACGGGCCGCTGTGCACCTCGGGGTGGTCCTCGACCTCGAGCGGATGGTCGCCGTCGAAATACCAGTCGTGCAGCGGCCCGACGTCATCGTCGTCGGCGGCGATGAACCCGTCGAGCGATGCCACCGCGTGCAGGTAGGTCAGTGCCATGTCTTCGTCTCCTCCGTCGTCAGGGCACCCGGCTGCCTCACGCGCCCTGGCGGAGCAGCAGCTCGTCGAGCTTCTCGTATCCCTCGCGGACGCCGTACTCCATCCCGTTCTCGATCATGCTCTCGAGCGCTTCGCGCGAGCTCATCACCGACCGGGAGGAGAGCCGGGAGCGGCCGTCCGGCAGCTCCTCGAAGCGCATGAGTTCGAGGGCCACCTCGTCCGGCATCCCGACGTACTCGAAGGTCTGGATGATCAGCTCGTTCTCGACGACGCTGTGGAACACGCCGCGGAACGCATAGACGGCTCCGTCGGTGTCGCGCTGCTCGTAGGCGTAGCCGCCGCCGGTGCGGACGTCCCACTGCGTGATGGTGGTGGTGAGGCTGCGGGGACCGATCCACTCGGCGAACGACGTGCGGTCCGTGTGTGCGCGGAAGACGGCCGCGACGGGCGCGTCGAACTCTCGCGTGAGGTCGGCGTACGAGGTGCCCGGGACGGCTTCGATGACGACGGGGTTGCTCATGATCTCTTCTCCCTGTTCGGGGCGTCGCTGGTCTGATGTGTGGTGAGGACGGCGTCGAGGCGGCGGTAGCGCGACTCCGCCTCGAGGCGGTAGCGGTCGATCCAGGAGGTGAGGCGTTCGAGCGCGGCCGCGTCGAGGTGCACCGGGCGGCGCTGGGCCTCGCGCGTTCGCGAGACCAGGCCGGCCGCCTCGAGCACGCCGATGTGCCGCGACACCGCCTGCAGGGTGATGTCGAACGGTTCCGCCAGCTCGTTCACCGTCGCCGGGCCCCGGCTGAGGCGGGCGATGATCGCCCGTCGCACCGGATCCGCCAGCGCCGCGAACGCCGCGTCGAGACCGTCCTCAGCCTGCATACTCAACCACTTTCTTTATCAACCGCTTTGTTGAATACAACAGTAGAAGAATGCGCGCCCGGCGTCAAGAGCCGAGCGCGCAGCGCGGGGATGCCTCTACGGCTTCCAGACCATGAGCACGACGACGGCGAGCAGCAGCAGGCTCGCAACCCCCGACCCCGCGGCGATCTGCGGGTACCGGGACGCCGTGCCGTCGCGCAGCGCCTCGGCGGCCCGGCGCATCGCCGGGACCACGACGAACAGGGTCAGGGCCAGCGCGACGACATAGAGGATGAGCGACCAGAGGATCCACGGCGTCGTGACGCTGAGGTCGTACTTCTTATCGGCCAGGCCCACGACGCCGAACCCGAACAGCACCACCAGCAGGGAGAGCAGCGACAGCAGGTTGGTCGACTTCGCGAGCGTCTCGACCTGACGGGCGTCGCCCGCACGGACGGCGCGCATCGCCGTCATGGGAAGGATGGCCATCGGCCCGACGATGAAGACGGCGGTGACGACGTGCAGCACGGCGAAGAGTGTTTCCATGCCCTCAGCGTAGCGACCGGGCCGATTCGGCGGGCCACGCGGAGGCCGCATAGGGTAGAAGGTGCGCCACAAGCGCTTTCCACCCCCGCCCACGCGCGCCTTCCGCCCGACCGACGCCGCGCACGCCATGTGGCCTCTCTCGTCTCCACCGGAAGCTCTTCACACGCATGTCTACGACGGCACCCGTCACCACCCCGGCGCCCGCGAACACTCGCGGGCGCGTCATCCTGGCCAGCCTCATCGGCACGTCGATCGAGTTCTACGACTTCTACGTCTACGCGACCGCCGCCGTGCTGGTGTTCCCGGCACTCTTCTTCACGAACGAGAACCCGACGACCGCCCTGCTGGCGTCGTTCGCCGTATTCGGCGTCGCCTTCATCGCGCGTCCCGTCGGCTCCATCCTGTTCGGCCACTTCGGCGACAGGATCGGCCGCAAGGGGACCCTCGTCGGCTCGCTGCTCACCATGGGCGTCGCCACCGTGCTCATCGGCTGCCTGCCGACCGCGCAGGTGCCGGGCTGGGAGTTCTGGGCGCCCTTCCTGCTCGTCGTGATGCGGTTCTGCCAGGGCCTCGGGCTCGGCGGTGAGTGGAGCGGCGCCGCGCTGCTCGCCACCGAGAACGCCCCTGCAGGCAAGCGCGCCATCTACGGGACCTTCCCGCAGCTGGGCGCCCCGATCGGGTTCATCGTCGCTAACGTGCTGTTCCTCATCCTGAGCCTGACGATCTCCGCCGACGCGTTCGCCGCCTGGGGCTGGCGCATCCCGTTCCTGCTGAGCGCCGTGCTCGTCATCGTCGGGCTCTACGTCCGGCTGAAGCTGGTCGAGACCCCGGCGTTCCAGGAGGTCGTCGACAGCGGCGAGGTCGCCAAACTCCCGCTCGCGCGCGTCTTCCGCACCAGCTGGTGGCAGATCGTGCTCGGCACCTTCATCATGCTGGCCACCTACGTGCTGTTCTACCTGATGACCGCGTTCACGCTGACCTACGGCACCACCGCCTCGACCGCTGCGCAGGCGCAGGCCGCAGCCGAGAAGGCCGGCAAGCCGTTCGCCGCGGCGAGCTTCGTGCCCGGCCTCGGGTACAGCCGCAACGACTTCCTCGTCATGCTCATCATCGGCGTGGTGTTCTTCGGCATCTTCACGCTGGTCGCCGGGCCGCTCGCCGAGCGCTTCGGCCGCCGGAAGACGCTGATCTGGGTCACGCTCGGCATCATCGTGTTCGGGCTGCTGTTCGTCCCGCTGTTCGCGGGCGGCACGGTCGGCACGATGGCGTTGCTCATCATCGGCTTCACGCTGATGGGACTCACCTTCGGGCCGATGGGCGCGGAACTGCCCGAGCTGTTCCCGACGAACGTCCGCTACACGGGCTCGGCGATCGCCTACAACCTGTCCAGCGTGCTCGGCGCGGCCGTCGCGCCGACGATCGCGGTGTGGCTGTGGACCCTCGCGGACGGCAGCACGGTCTGGGTCGGCGTCTACCTGTCGCTCGCCGGCGTGCTGACGCTCATCGCCCTCCTGCTGTCGAAGGAGACGCGCGACGTCGACTTCACCGAGAACGTGAGCTGACCCCTCCGCCCTCTCCTTCTCCCCTCTCGCTCGAGCCGTCGAGTGGTGACATCTCGTCGCAATCCGTCACGGATTCGCGCAACGAGTCGCCGCTCGGCGGCTCTCGCCGTTCAGTCGAGGAAGAGGGCGCGCAGGCGGCGGGTGGTCAGGATGAGGCCGAGCACGATCATGACCAGGAAGTACAGCACGTGCCACAGCATCCCCGGGTCGACCATGCCCGTGGTCAGGCCGCGGACCAGCTCAACGCCGTGCCACAGCGGCAGGGCCTTGATGATCACCTGCACCGGCTCCGGGTACACGGTGATCGGGTAGAACGTGGCCGAGAGCAGGAACATCGGCAGCAGGATGAAGTTGATCCAGTCCATCTGCTGGAACGTCTTCATGTAGCTGGTGATGCCCATCCCGAAGCTCGCGAAGCCGAAGGCGATGAGCAGGACGGCGGGGAGGGCGAGCAGCGCCCACCACGACAGGTTCAGACCGAGCGCCTGCATCACCAGCATGAAGCCGAGCGCGTACAGCGCCCCGCGGAGGAGGGCCAGCAGGATCTCGCCGAGCGCCACGTCGAGCGGCCCCAGCGAGGTGGCCAGCATCCCCTCGTACAGCTTGGCGAAGTGCATCTTGAAGAACACGTTCCAGGTGGAGTCGTACACGGCGCCGTTCATCGCCGCCGTCGCCAGCAGCGCGGGAGCGATGAACGCCGCGTATGGCACGGTCTGCCCGGACGAGGTCTGCACAACGCCCACGAGGGCGCCGAAGCCGATGCCGAGGGAGAGCAGGTAGAAGATCGGCTCGAAGAAGCCCGAGACGATCACCAGCCAGTTGGTGCTGCGCGTCGCGGACCAGCCGCGCTGCATCACCGAGCGCGCGTTGCCGGCGTAGAGCGCACGGAACGCCCGCGGACGCGGAGTGGATGCGGCCAGCCGCTGATCCGTCGCGGTCACTTGTTCAGCCTCCTCGCGGCGATGCGCCGGCTCCACAGCCAGAACGCGACGAAGAGCGCGACCAGGTACACGACGTGGACGGCGGACAGCCAGAGCGGTTCGCTCATCCCGTACGTGAAGACCCGGCTGAGCTCGGTCGAGTGCCAGAGCGGCGAGATCCACCCGATCCACTGCAGGGAGAGCGGCATGGACGACAGGGGGAAGAACGTGCCGGAGAACAGGCTCATCGGCAGCAGCACGAACCGCATCAGCATGGCGATCTGGCCGGTGTCCTGCTCCAGCGTCGCCACGTACGCCATGACGGGCGCGCCGAACGCGAGACCGCCGAGCGTTCCGACCAGGATGCTGACCCAGCCCCACGGGCTCGGCACCGCCCCGAAGATCACCATGAAGGCGAAGTAGATGGCGCTGGTTCCCAGTATGCGCGCGACGACCGCGATCACGACGCCGTCGATGATCTGGCCGGGCGCGATCGGCGACGCGTTGATGCCGAAGAACGTCGGATTCCACTTGAAGCCGAGCATGATCGGGTAGGTGAACTCCTCGCTCGCGACGGTGACGGCCGCCGTGCAGAGCAGCGCGGGCGCGACGAACGCGAGGTAGCTGACGCCGTCGACCGCGTTCGGTCCCAGATTGGCGCTGACCAGCGAGCCGAGACCGAGGCCCATCGCGAGCAGGTAGAGCAGCGGGTTGCCGAACCCCGTGACCAGCACGGTCTGCAGGTAGGAGCGCATCACCCGGAAGCGGTGCTCCGCCACGTACCAGGCGCCGAAGCGGCGTGGGCGGACGGCGGCGGCGAGCGCCTGCCGCGCCTCGGCGCGGGCCTCTGGGCCGGGGTCGCCTGCCGCTCCCCCGGCGGAGCCGACGGCGACGCTCATTCGATCAGGCTCCGTCCGGTGAGGCGGAGGAAGACGTCCTCGAGGCTCGACCGGCGCACCAGGCTGGTCAGCGGGTGCAGCCCGCGCTCGACGATCCGCACGAGCTCGGCCTCGCCGTCGTCGCTGTAGACGAGGATGCGATCGGGCAGCACTTCGATGCGGTCGCCGATGCCGTCGAGCCGCTCCGCGACCTCGGCGTTGCGCTCGGAGCCGAACCGGACCTCGAGCACCTCCCGGGTCGAGTACGCGCGGATCAGGGCCGCGGGCGAGCCCTCCGCCATGATCGTGCCCTTGTCGACGACGACCAGGCGGTCGCAGAGCTGCTCGGCCTCATCCATGTAGTGCGTGGTCAGCACCAGAGTGGTGCCCTGCTCCTTCAGGCGGAACAGGCGGTCCCAGAGGATGTGGCGCGCCTGCGGATCGAGCCCGGTCGTCGGCTCGTCGAGAAGCAGGATGCGCGGGTCGTTGATCAGCGCGCGGGCGATGGTCAGCCTCCGCTTCATCCCGCCCGAGAGGTCGTCGACCTTCGCCTTCGCCTTGTCCTCGAGCTGCGCGAAGGCCAGGAGTTCGTCCGCCCGCGCGCGCACGCGGGAGGACGGCAGGCCGAAGTACCGCCCGTACACGATGAGGTTGTCGCGCACGCGCAGCTCGGTGTCGAGGTTGTCGGCCTGCGGCACGACGCCGAGCTGCGACCGGATCTCGGGACCGTAGGTGTCCGGGTCGAGACCGAGGATGCTCAGCGAGCCGGCCGTGCGCGTGGAGACCGCGCCGATCATCCGCATCGTCGTGGACTTGCCCGCGCCGTTCGGCCCGAGCAGCCCGAACGACTCCCCCGGCTCCACCTCGAAGCTGATGCCGTCGACGGCCGGGAAGTCCTTGTACTTCTTGACCAGATCACGGGCGGCGATGACGGGCGTCGGCATAGTTCAGCACTGTAGCCGCGACCACGGACATTCGGAGGGGGCAACGGCACGCGATGTCAGCAAACAGGCAGTTCACACGAAGTACCTTCGGAGTGAGCGGAAAACACCCGCCCCGACGCCCCTCCTCCTCCCCCGAACGGAGACACCGTCATGTCCACCACGTCAGCCCCCGCCCGCCGCCGTCGCGGCTTCGGGCGGCCCACCGACGACGCCGGCCCCCGCGCGCGGTTCTCGCAGCTGCTCCCCTACCTGCTGGAGCACAAGCGCGTCCTCGCGTTCGTCATCGTGCTCAGCATCCTGGGCGCCGCGGCGAGCTTGGCGCAACCGCTCCTGGTCAGCCAGGTCATCGAGGTGGTCGGAAAGCAGCAGCCGCTCGGCGGCCTGGTGTGGGGCCTCATCGCGCTGGTCGTCATCTCCGGTCTCATCTCGGGATACCAGCACTACCTGCTGCAGCGCACCGGCGAGGGCGTCGTGCTGTCGTCCCGGCGCAAGCTGGTCGGGCGGATGCTGCGGCTGCCGATCAGCGAGTTCGACACCCGCCGCACGGGCGACCTGGTGTCGCGGGTCGGGTCGGACACCACGCTGCTGCGGGCCGTGCTCACGCAGGGGCTCGTCGAGGCGATCGGCGGGGCGCTCACCTTCATCGGCGCGCTCATCGCGATGCTCATCATCGACCCCGTGCTGCTCGGGCTGACCGTTCTCGTCGTGGCCGTCTCCATCGTGGTCGTCGTGCTGCTGTCCGGCCGCATCCGCGTCGCGAGCCAGAAGGCGCAGAACAAGGTGGGCGACCTGGCCGCGGCGGTCGAGCGCGCGATCAGCTCCGTGCGGACCATCCGCGCCTCCAACGCCACGGAGCGCGAGATCGCGGCCGTCGACAAGGATGCGACCGGAGCGTGGCGGATGGGCATCCGGGTCGCCAAGATCTCGGCGCTCGTCGTCCCCGTCGCCGGCATCGCGATGCAGGTGTCGTTCCTGGTCGTGCTCGGCGTCGGCGGCTTCCGCGTCGCCAGCGGGGCGATCACGGTCGCGAACCTGGTCGCCTTCATCCTGTTCCTGTTCATGATGATCCTGCCGCTCGGACAGGCGTTCGGAGCCATCGCGGCGGTCAACTCGGCGCTCGGGGCGCTCGGGCGCATCCAGGAGATCCTCGACCTGCCGACCGAGGACCAGCACGACCGCGACATCGCGCCGCTGGCCCTCACCGTCGGAGCCGCGAACGAAGCGCTTGCTCCGGAGGCGCCGGCGATCGAGTTCGTGGATGTGCGGTTCGCGTACCCGGAGTCCACCGTGGCCGACAGCGCGGAGGGGGCCGCCGGCGCGGGCGCCGGGCCGTCCGCCGTCGAGCAGCCGACGCCGGAGCGGCTCGCGTTCGAGGCGCTGACCGGGGCGGACGTCGTGGCCGAGGCGGAGGCCGCTGCCGGAGCGGGCTCCGACGAGGGCGCCCACCGGCACGGCGGGGTGCTCCAGGGTGTCAGCTTCCGCGTCCCGCGCGGCAAGCGCACCGCGCTCGTCGGACCGTCCGGCGCGGGCAAGTCGACCATCCTCGCCCTCGTCGAGCGGTTCTACGACCCGCAGGCGGGCGAGGTGCGCTTCGGCGGGATGGATGTGCGCACCCTCGACCGCGTCTCGCTCCGCTCGCAGATCGGCTATGTGGAGCAGGATGCGCCCGTGCTCGCCGGATCGCTGCGCGACAACCTGACGCTGGCGGCGCCGGACGCGACCGACGCCGAGTGCATCGACGTCCTGCACGCCGTCAACCTGACGGAGGTGCTGGAGCGGAGCGAGCTCGGCCTCGGCGCCCCGGTCGGCGAGGACGGCATCATGCTCTCCGGCGGCGAGCGCCAGCGCCTCGCGATCGCGCGCGCGCTGCTGGCCGCTCCGCCCGTCCTGCTTCTCGACGAATCCACCTCCAGCCTCGACGGCCGCAACGAGCAGTTGATGCGCGAGGCGATCGACGCCGTGGCGGAGGACCGCACACTGCTCGTGATCGCCCACCGGCTGTCGACCGTCGTCGACTCCGACCAGATCGTGGTGCTCGACCACGGCCGCGTCATCGGAACGGGAACGCACTCCGAACTCGTCGAGACCACCCCGCTCTACCGCGACCTCGCCAAGCACCAGCTCCTCGTCTGACCCGCCCCCGTCGAGTACGCAAAAACTGCACGCCATCCGCTCGGATGGCGTGCAGTTTTTGCGTACTCGACGGGGGGGGTCTCAGGCGCGGAGGTGGTAGCGGAGCGAGGCGAGCTCGGCGCGCAGGGCGGCCGGGACGCGGGTGCCGAAGCGGGCGAAGAACTCGTCGGTCAGGTCGCACTCGGCTAGCCAGCTCTGCGGGTCGACCTCGAAGAGGGCAGCCACGTCCTCCTGCGGGAGGTCGAGGCCGTCCAGGTCGAGCTCCTCGACCACCGGCAGCTGCCCGATCGGCGTCGACACGCTCCCGGCGCTGCCCTCGACGCGACGCGCGATCCACTCGATCACCCGGGCGTTCTCGCTGAACCCGGGCCACAGGAACCGGCCGTCGTCGCCCGTGCGGAACCAGTTCACCTGGAACACCGCCGGTGCGTGCTCGCCGAGCCGCTCCCCCATCTCCAGCCAGTGCGCCCAGTGGTCGGCCATGTTGTAACCGCAGAACGGCAGCATCGCGAACGGGTCGCGGCGCAGCTCGCCGACCGTGCCCTCCGCCGCGGCGGTGCGCTCGGAGGAGATCGTCGCCCCGATGAACACCCCGTGCCGCCAGTCGCGGGCCTGGGCGACGAGCGGGACGTTCGTCGCCCGCCGTCCCCCGAACAGGATCGCGTCGATCGGCACCCCGTCGAAGGCGTCCCAGTCGTCGGCGATGGACGGGCACTGCGCGGCGCTCACGGTGAAGCGGGAGTTCGGATGCGCGGCCGGGCGTCCGCTGCCGGGCGTCCAGTCCTTCCCCTCCCAGTCGATCAGGTGGGCAGGCGGCTCGTCGGTCAGCCCCTCCCACCAGACGTCGCCGTCGTCGCGCAGCGCCACGTTGGTGAAGATCGTGTTGCCCCACAGCGTCTCCACTGCGGTGCGGTTGGTGGTCTCGCCGGTGCCCGGCGCGACGCCGAAGAAGCCCGCCTCCGGGTTGATCGCGCGCAGCCGGCCGTCCGGTCCCTGGCGCAGCCAGGCGATGTCATCGCCGATCGTCTCGACCGTCCAGCCCGGGATGCTCGGCTGCAGCATCGCGAGGTTGGTCTTGCCGCACGCCGACGGGAACGCCGCGGCGAAGTGGAACACGCGGCCCTCCGGCGATGTCACCTTGACGATGAGCATGTGCTCGGCGAGCCAGCCCTCGTCGCGGGCCATCACCGAGGCGATCCGCAGGGCGAAGCACTTCTTGGCGAGGATGGCGTTGCCGCCGTATCCCGAGCCGTACGACCACACCTCCCGGGTCTCCGGGAACTGCACGATGTACTTGGTCGTGCTGCACGGCCAGGCCACGTCGTCGCGGCGGGTCCCGTCCGCGTCGACGAGCGGGAAGCCGACGCTGTGCACGGTCGGAACCCACTCCTGCCCGGCCGCGATCAGGTCGAGCACCGTCTCGGTGACCCGGGTCATCATCCCGAGGCTGACGGCGACGTACGCGGAGTCGGTGAGCTGGATGCCGACCTGCGAGATCGGACCGCCGACCGGCCCCATCGAGAACGGGACGACGTACATGGTCCGGCCGCGCATGCTGCCCGCGAAGACCTCGCGGAGCTCGGCGCGCATCGCGGCCGGCTCGCGCCAGTTGTTGGTGGGGCCGGCGTCCGCCTCGTCCTCCGAGCAGATGAAGGTGCGGTCCTCGACCCGGGCGACGTCGCCCGGGTCGGTGCGCGCGAGGAAGCTGTTCGGCCGCCACTCGGGGTTCAGCCGGATGAGCTTGCCCTCCGCGACGAGCTGCTTGGTCAGGCGGTCGGCCTCGCCGAGGGAGCCGTCGCACCAGACGATCTCGTCGGGCCGGGTGAGGGCGGCGATGTCGTCGACCCAGGCACGCACGGCGTCCATCCCGTCGGACGGGGCCGTGTCGGCGATGGTCAGCTCGGCGATGCTCATGACGGAGTCCTTTTCGTCGTAAGAAGTGGTGTCTCCTCCAGCATGTGAGAGTTTCCGACGGTTCGACCCGAGAAATTTTCTGTAAGAATCGCAAATCTTTCGCTATTGTGAAGCTATGAGCACTCCCGTGGAGGCGGGCGACATCGATGTCGCGACGCTCGGCCACCGCATCCGGCACTTCCGCACCAGCCGCGGCATGACCCTCGACGACCTGGGCGCCGCAACAGGCGTCGCAGCGAGCCAGCTGTCGCTGATCGAGAACGGCAAGCGCGAGCCCCGGATCTCGCTGCTGAGCTCCCTCGCCGCTGCGCTCGGCGTCCAGCCGGCCGATCTGCTGTCCGCCGAGCCGCCGGACGAGCGCGCCGCCCTCGAGATCGAGCTCGCCCGGGCGCAGCGCGGACCGCTGTACGCGTCCCTCGGGCTGCCGGCGGTCAAGCCGACGAAGGGCACCCCGACCGAGACCCTGCGTGCCATCGTCGGCCTGCACCGCGAGCTGAGCCGCCGGGCGAGCGAGGCGATCGCGACCCCCGAGGAGGCGCGGCGCGCGAACACCGAGCTGCGCGAACGGATGCGCGCCCAGCACAACTACATGCCCGAGATCGAGGAGCTCGCCGAGCAGCGCGTCCGCGCGTCCGGCCACACCCGCGGCGCACTCACGCACCGCGAGGTCAGCGTGATGGCGGAGCAGCTGGGCTTCGAGCTCATCTACGTGAACGACCTCCCCCGGTCGGCCCGCTCGATCACCGACCTCGAGAACGGGCGGATCTACCTGCCGCCCGCGTCCATCCCGGGCGGCCACGGCCTCCGCTCGATGGCCCTGCAGGCGATGGCGCACCGGCTGCTCGGCCACACCCGTCCCGAGTCGTACGCGGACTTCCTCCGGCAGCGGCTGGAGATCAACTACTTCGCGGCCTGCTGCCTCATGCCCCGCGAGGCGGCGGTCGCCTTCCTGCAGCAGGCGAAGAAAGAGAGGGACCTCGCTGTCGAGGACTTCCGCGACGCCTTCGGCGTGACCCACGAGGCGGCGGCGCTGCGGCTGACGAACCTGGCGACGAGCCATCTGGACATGACGATACACTTCCTCCGCGTCGGCGACGACGGAGCACTCTACAAGGGCTACGAGAACGACGGTCTGCCGCTCCCGACGGATGTGACCGGATCCATCGAGGGCCAGGTCGTCTGTCGCGCGTGGGGAGCGCGTACGGCGTTCACGCACACCAACCGCACGACGGAGCTGTACCAGTACACCGACACCCCGGCGGGAACCTATTGGTGCGCAACCCAGACCGGGACGACCGCGGAGGGCGGGTTCTCGATCACCGTCGGCGTGCCGTTCGACGAGGCGAAGTGGTTCCGCGGCCGCGAGACGACGGTGCGGGCCGAGTCGCGCTGCCCCGACGAGTCGTGCTGCAAGCGTCCGCCCGCCACGCTCTCGGGCCGCTGGGCGGGCAAGGCGTGGCCGAGCGCCCGGCTGCACGCGCACATCCTGTCGCCGCTGCCGTCCGGGTCGTTCCCCGGCGTCGACGACTCCGACGTCTACGCGTTCCTGGAGGCGCACTCGGGCGCCTGACCTGTGTAGCCCCCGACCCAACGCCAACAGCTCCTGAGTTTTTCCGCGCGACACCCCGCCGTGCGGCCGAAAAACTCAGGAGCTGTCAGCTGAGGGTCGGGCGCTCGGGCTACTTGGGCTGCATCCGGATCGCGCCGTCGAGGCGGATCGTCTCGCCGTTCAGCATCGGGTTCTCGACGATCGCGCGCACCAGGGCCGCGTACTCCGCCGGCCGGCCGAGCCGCGAGGGATGCGGCACCTGGGCGGCCAGTGAGTCCTGCGCCGCCTGCGGCAGCCCCGCCATCATCGGCGTCTCGAAGATGCCGGGCGCGATCGTCATGACGCGGATGAGGCTGCGCGCGAACTCCCGCGCCAACGGCAGCGTCATGGCGGCCACCCCGCCCTTCGACGCCGAATACGCCGGCTGGCCGATCTGGCCGTCGAACGCCGCGACCGATGCCGTGTTGACGATCACGCCGCGCTCCTCACCGACCGGCTCGGTCTGGGCGATCGCGGCCGCCGCGAGTCGCACCACGTTGAACGTTCCGATCAGGTTCACCCGGATGACGCGCTCGAAGTGCTCGAGCGGGATGACGCCGTCACGCCCCAGCACCTTCTCGGCGGTGGCGATCCCGGCGCAGTTCACGACGACGCGCAGCGGGGCGAGTCCGGACGCGGTGTCCACCGCCGCCTGCACCTCCGCTTCGTCGGTCACGTCCGCCGGCACGAACCGCGCGTGCGGACCCAGCGCGACAGCGGCTTTCTCGCCCTCCGAGCGGGGGAGGTCGACGATGACGACGCGGGCGCCCGCCTCGGCGAGCGCGTGCGCGGTGGCGTTGCCGAGTCCGCTGGCTCCGCCGGTGACGATGGCCGAGCATCCGTCGAGCTGCATGGTTCTCCTTCGTATCATCCGGTGCCGCGCCGTCAGCGCAGCACTTCGATCAGGGTCGCGTTGGCGGTGCCGCCGCCCTCGCACATCGTCTGCAGGCCGTAGCGGCCGCCGCGGGACTCGACCTCGTTGAGCAGCGTCGCCAGCAGGCGCGTGCCCGACGAGCCGAGCGCGTGCCCGAGCGCGATCGCGCCGCCGCGCGGATTGAGCCGCGACGGGTCCGCGCCGAACTCCTCCCGCCACAGCAGCGGGACGGGCGCGAACGCCTCGTTGACCTCGTACGCGTCGATCTCATCCAGCCGCACACCGCTGCGCTCGAGCAGCTTGCGCGTGGCGGGCAGGATGCCGGTGAGCATCAGCAGGGGGTCGCTGCCGGCGACCGCGAACGAGTGGAACCGGGCGCGTGGGCGCAGGCCCAGCCGCTTCGCGGCGTCGGCACTCATGATGAGGGCGGCGGAGGCGCCGTCGGTGAGCGGTGAGGAGTTGCCCGCGGTGATGCGCCACTCCAGCTGCGGGAAGCGCTCCGCCAACCGGTCGGTGCGGAACACGGGCTGCAGCTGCGCCAGCTTCTCCGCGGTCGTGCCCGGCCGGATGGTCTCATCCGCGTTGACGCTGCCGGAGTCCGGTGTCGGCACGGCGACCAGCTCGCCCTCGAACGCGCCGTTCGCCGCGGCCCAGGCCGCCCGGCCGTGCGAGTCGGCGGCGTAGTCGTCGAGCTGCGCCCGGCTGAACCCCCAGCGGTCGGCGATCAGCTCGGCCGCGACGCCCTGGTTGACCAGCCCCTCCGGATACCGCGCCTTCAGCAGCTCGCCGCCGAGGGATGCGCCCTGCACGTTCGATCCCATCGGCGCACGGCTCATCGACTCCACACCGCACGCGATGACCACGTCGTACGCGCCGGACAGCACGCCCTGGGCGGCGAACGCCGCCGCCTGCTGACTCGAGCCGCACTGCCGGTCGATGGTCACCGCCGGAACGCTCTCCGGGAAGCCGGCGCTCAGCACCGCCGTGCGCGTGATGTTGCCCGCCTGCTCTCCCGACTGGGTGACGCATCCGCCGATGACGTCGTCCACGATCGCCGGGTCGATGCCGGTGCGCCCCACCAGCTCGAGGAGCACGCCCGCCAGGAGGTCGGCGGGATGGATGTCGGACAGTTCGCCGTCCGGCTTGCCGCGCCCGGAGGGGGTGCGGACGACGTCGACGATGACCGCTTCTGATCGCGACACGTCAGGCTCCGAACGGGTTCGGGGTGAGCGTGTACTTGGTGTTCAGGTACTCGCGGATGCCCTCGAATCCGCCCTCGCGTCCCAGTCCGGACTGCTTGACGCCGCCGAACGGCGCGGCCGCGTTGGAGACGACTCCCACGTTGAGGCCCATCATCCCCGTCTCCAGGCGCTCGATCATCCGTTGTCCGCGGGCCAGGTCCCTGGTGAAGACGTACGAGACGAGCCCGTACTCGGTGTCGTTCGCGATCCGCACCGCCTCGTCCTCGTCCGAGAAGCGGACGATGGACAGCACCGGACCGAAGATCTCCTGGCGCAGGATCTCGCTGCCCGCCGCGACGTCGGCCACGACCGTCGGCGCGAAGAAGGTGCCGGTTCCGCCGACGCGGGAGCCGCCGGTCAGCACCGCGGCCCCGCGACGGACGGCATCCTCGACCAGCTCCGACGCCTTCCTGACCGCGTCCTCGTTGATGAGCGGGCCGATGGTGACGCCGTCGTCGGTCCCCCGCCCGACCTTCAGGCCGTTCACGCGCTCTGTCACCCGCCGGGCGAACTCGTCGGCGACGGCCTCATGGACGATGAACCGGTTGGCCGCGGTGCAGGCCTCGCCGATGTTGCGGAACTTGGCCAGCATCGCGCCGTCGACCGCCCGGTCGAGGTCGGCGTCGTCGAACACGACGAACGGGGCGTTGCCCCCGAGCTCCATGGAGGTGCGGAGCACGTTCTGGGACGCCTGCTTCAGCAGCGTCCTGCCGACCTCCGTCGAGCCCGTGAACGACAGCTTGCGCAGCCGCGGGTCGGCGATGATGGGGGCGGAGACCTTCCCGGAGGTGGTCGTCGTGATGACGTTGAGGACTCCGGCGGGCAGTCCGGCATCCTCGAGCAGCCGTGCGAAGTACAGCGTCGTCAGCGGCGTCAGCTCCGCCGGCTTGATGACGACGGTGCATCCCGCGGCGAGCGCCGGCGCGATCTTCCTGGTCGCCATCGCGAGCGGGAAGTTCCACGGTGTGATCAGGAAGCACGGGCCGACGGGATGCTGGGAGACGATCATCCGCCCGGTGCCCTCCGGGTTGCTCCCGTAGCGTCCGGTGATGCGGACGGCCTCCTCGGAGAACCAGCGGAGGAACTCGCCTCCGTAGGTGACCTCGCCGCTCGCCTCGGCGAGCGGCTTGCCCATCTCCAGCGTCATCAGGAGGGCGAAATCGTCGCGCCGCTCCTGCAGCAGGTCGAAGGCGCGGCGCAGGATCTCGCCGCGGGCCCGTGGCGGCGTCGCGGCCCAGTCGTCTGCGGCGGCGACGGCGGCGTCGAGCGCACGGATGCCGTCCTCCGGCGAGGCATCGGCGATCCGCTTGAGGGTGTCGCCCGTCGCCGGGTCGTACACCGGGAACGTGCCGGCCGACCCGGTGGTCCACTCCCCTCCGATGTAGAGCCCGTCGGGCACACGATCCAGCAGAGCCTTCTCATCCATCAGCCGCGTTCCTCCTCGTTCTTCGCGTCGTCGTGCGCGTTCTCGTCGGTGTCGTCGTCCGCGTTATCGGCGGCGACCGCGGCCTGCACCAGCGGCACCGCTCGGTGGTCGATCTTGGTGGCGAGCGCGATGACCGTCGACGTCCGCATGATGCCCGGGTCGCTGACGATGCGGTCGATCACCCGCTGCAGGTCGGTGTTCGACCGCGCCACCGCACGGATCATCAGATCGCCCGCGCCCGTGATGGTGTGCACCTCGAGCACCTCGGGGATGGCCCGCAGATGCTCCACCACGGTGACATCGCGGTCGCCCTGGGCGATCTCGGCGGTCACGAAGGCCGTCACCGGGTAACCGAGCCGGTCGGTGTCGATCGTCGGAGCGAAGTCGCGGACGACCCCCGACCGCTGCAGGCGGTCCAGACGGGCCTGCACCGTCCCGCGCGCCACCCCGAGACGCCGGGACGCCTCGAACACCCCGAGGCGCGGCTCCTCGGTCAGCAGCGCGATCAGATCGGCGTCGAGCTTGTCGATCATGCGGCCTCCTTCGGTCCTCGCACATCGTACGACGCAGGGTACGCGCCTACGGCACGCTGACCGAAGCTCCCAGGAACGGAAGGGCAGCCTGTTTGAAGGCGCGGGCGCTCAGGGTGGTGACGTGGTTGCGTCGCGGGAGCACGACCAGCTCGGCTCCCAGCAGCCGGGCCGCTTCGTCGGCGCCCTCGGTGACCGGGTCCGCGTCGCCCACGACGAGCATGGTCGGGACGGAGCTCGCCAGCGGGAGCGGATGCGCGGCCATGCCGGCGGCGCAGGCGGCGAGCGCCTCACGGTCGATGCCCGGCGCCTGGCGGAGGGATGCGAGGAGCGGCGCGAGCGGGCTGGCCGGGTCGAGCGCGGAGGCGTCGTCGTGGAGGGCGGCCTGCACCGCCGAGACACCCCAGTGGCCGAACTGCTCGACCGTGCCGACTCCGCCGATCACGAGCCGCCGCACGCGGTCGGGGGCGAGGGCGGTGAGCGCCAGGGACACCCAGCTGCCCATCGAGTAGCCCATCACATCCACGCGGTCCACATCCTGCTCGTCGAGAACGGCCAGCAGATCGCCGGCGAGGATGTCGGGCGAGTACGCGTCGGCGTCGTGCGGCGCCTCGCTGGCGCCGTGACCGCGGAGGTCCGGGACGATCGCGCCGCGGCCCGCCTCGGCGAGCGCGCGGACCCAGCCCGTCGCCTCCCAGGTGAGCGAGCCGGTGGAGGCGAAGCCGTGCACCAGCAGGACGGGGTCGTCGCCGGGGTGCCTCTCGACGTGGATGCGCATCCGGGCTCAGTCCTCCGGCAGCGACAGTCGAACGCGGCGGCGCGGCGCCTCCTCCGTCGGGACGGTTCCGACGATGCCCGCCTGGTCGTCCTCGACGGTGAAGGTCACGAGCGGCGCGCCCACCTCGAGAGCCTCGCCCTCGGCGACGTGGAAGCGCGCGACGACGCCGGACTGCGGGGAGGGCAGCTCGACGGCCGACTTCGTCGTCTCGACCTCGACGAGCGGCGCATTGCGCTCGACGTGGTCGCCCTCGGCGACCAGCCACTCCAGCACGGTCGCCTCCTGCAGGCCCTCGCCCAGGTCGGGGAGGTCGAAGGTTCGTTCAGCCACGGCGGTACTCCAGGGTCTTCTGGACGGCGTCCAGGATGCGGTCGATGGACGGCAGGTACTCATCCTCCAGCACCGGCGACGGGTACGGCACGTCCCATCCGGTGACGCGCTGGACGGGCGCCTTCAGGTCGTCGAAGCAGCGCTCGGTGATGAGGGCGCTCACCTCGGCGCCGAGGCCGGCGGTCAGCGGCGCCTCGTGCACCACGACGGCTCGGCGGGTCCGTGCGACGGATGCGGCGAGCCCGTCGGCGTCGATGGGCTTCAGCCAGCGGAGGTCGACGACCTCGATCTCCACGCCGTCCTCCGCGCCGAGCTCGGCCGCCTGCAGGCAGCGCGCGACCATGGCGCCCCAGGCGACCAGGGTGACGTGCGTGCCGGGGCGGACCACGCGCGAGGTCCCGACCGGGAGGCGCTCCTCCGGCTCGTCGAGCGAGACGGTGTCCTTGTGCCAGTAGCGCGACTTCGGCTCGAGGAAGATGACGGGGTCCGGGTCGTCGATCGACTGCCGCAGCAGCGTGTACGCCTCGGCGGGCGTCGACGGCGCCGCCACCTTCAGGCCGGGCACGTGCGCGAACAGCGCCTCCAGGCTCTCGCCGTGGTGCTCCGGTGCACGGATGCCGCCGAAGCTGGGCAGGCGCAGCGTGATCGGCATCCCGAAGGCGCCGCGGCTGCGGTAGTGCATGCGCGCCACCTGGTTGACGATCTGATCGACGGCGGGATACGAGAAGCCGTCGAACTGGATCTCCGGCACCGGGCGCCACCCGGCCATGGCGAGCCCGACCGCCATGCCCATGATCCCGGACTCGGCGAGCGTGGTGTCGAAGACGCGGTCGCCGCCGTACTTGGCCTTCAGGCCGTCCGTCACCCGGAAGACGCCGCCGAGCGTCCCGACATCCTCGCCGAACACGAGGGTGCGGTCGTCTGCGGCGAGCGCGTCGTCGAGGGCGCGGTTGAGCGCCCGCTGCATGGTGGTGAGCTCAGCCAAGGCGTGACTCCTCCCACGCGCGCCGCTGCCCGAGCAGGGCCGCAGGCGGGTCCGAGAAGACGAAGTCGAACATCTCCTCCGCCGGGCGTCCGCCCAGGGCGGCGACGTCGTCGCGCACGCGATCGGCCAGGGCGCCGGCCGTGTCGGCGACCTCGGCGAAGAACTCGTCTCCGATCGTCCCGGTCTGGCGGAGCTGCTGCTCGCACAGGGCGAGCGGGTCGCGGGCGAGCCAGCTCTGCTCCTCGTCGAGGGTGCGGTAGCGGCCAGGGTCGTCGGAGGTGGAGTGCGGGCCCATGCGGTACGTCATCGCCTCGATGACGGTCGGACCCCCGCCGGTGCGCGCGCGCTCCAGAGCCTCGGCGGTCGCGTCGTAGACGGCGAGGACGTCGTTGCCGTCGACGCGCACGCCCGGCATGCCGTACCCGGCGCCGCGCGCCGCGACGGATCCGCCCGCGACCTGCTGCTCGGTCGGCACGGAGATGGCCCAGCCGTTGTTCTGGCAGAAGAACACGACGGGGAGCTGCGAGACGCCCGCGGTGTTCATGGCCTCGTGGATGTCGCCCTGCGAGCTGGCGCCGTCGCCGAAGTAGGCGATGGCCACTCCCCCGGTGCGGTCGAGCTTCGCGCCGAGTGCCCAGCCGACGGCGTGGGTGACGGCGCCGCCGACGACGGCGTTGATCGGAGCGAGGCGTGCGGCCGCCGCATCCCAGAGCCCGCCGTGCCAGGCGCCCTGGTGGGAGGCCAGGTAGGCGACGGGGTCGACGCCCATGGCCACCGCGACGCCGAGTTCGCGGTAGGTCGGGAAGGCGAAGTCGCGGGTGAGGTCGAGCGCGGCGGCGCTGCCGACCTGGGCGGCCTCCTGACCGCGCATCGGCGCGTAGCCGGGGATGATGCCCTGGCGCTGCATCGCGACCCCGTCGAGGTCGAGGCGCCGGACGGTCGCCATCGTCCGGTACAGCCGCCGGAGCAGCGCCGCGTCGTCGGGGCGCGCCGCGGCGGCGCGCTCGGTCGTGGTCATGGTCATGACGCCACTTTCGCGCACCGCTCATGATCGAGCAACACGCACAGTCTGAGCTGGTCAGACTGTCCGATCAGGACGAGACTTCGGCCCTTTCGCTATGCATCTTGCTACGCGCCAGCTTCGACGGCCACCAGATGGTGCGGCCGATGTCGTACGACACCGCCGGCACCAGCAGCGACCGCACGACGACGGTGTCGAGGAGCACCCCGAACGCGACGATGAAGGCGATCTGCACCAGGAACAGGATCGGGATGACGGCGAGCGCCGCGAAGGTCGCCGCCAGCACGATCCCGGCCGAGGTGATCACGCTTCCGGTCAGTCCCAGACCGCGCAGGATGCCGGGCCGGGTGCCGATGCGCAGCGATTCCTCCCGCACGCGGGTCATCAGGAAGATGTTGTAGTCGACGCCGAGCGCGACGAGGAAGACGAACCCGAACAACGGCACCGCCGCATCCGCCCCGGGGAACCCGAAGATGTGGTTGAAGACGAGGGCCGAGACGCCGAGCGCCGCCGCGTACGACAGCACGACGCTGCCGATCAGGATCACCGGCGCGACGATCGACCGGAGCAGCAGCATCAGGATGAGGAGGATCACGGCAAGCACGATCGGGATGATCTTGATCAGGTCGCTCTGCGCGGTCTCGTTCGTGTCGAGCGCGATGGCCGTCACGCCGCCGACCAGCACGGAGCCGTCGGTGGAGAGCGATTCGCGCAGCCCCTTGACCACCTTCTCCGCCTCGGCCGAGTCGGGCTCGGAGGCGAGGGTCGCCTGGATCAGCACATGGCCGTCCTTGACCACCGGCTCCGCGGTCGCGCCGGGCTGGGGGCGTCCGCCGCCGGTGAAGAAGGCGGCGGAAGCGATGCCGTCCGTCTTCTCGGTCGCCGTGAGCACCGCCTCCCCCTGGCTCTCGGGCGCCACGATGAGCACCGGCGATCCCGAGCCTGCGTCGAAGTGCTTTGCGACCACCGCCTGCCCGTCGACGGCGTCGGACTGCGACAGGATCACGTCGGTCTGCTGCACGCCGTTCGCCTTGAGCTGGGTCAGCCCCAGAGCGCACGCGACGAGCAGGACGAACGACACGATCCAGGTGACCCGGGGCCGGCGGGCGATCAGACCCCCGACGCGTCGCCAGACGCCCCGCACCCCCTCGAGCCCGGTGAGGGTCACGCCGTCGGCATGCTTGTGCGCGTGCGCCCCGACGACCGGACGGAACGGCCAGAATGCCGACCGGCCGAACACGGCGAGGAGAGCGGGAAGCAGGGTCAGCGCCGAGAACAGCGAGAACACGATGCCGATCGCCGCGATCGGGCCCAGGCTCTTGTTCGAGTTCAGGTCCGAGAACAGCAGGCACAGCAGGGCCAGGATGACGGTGGCGCCGGAGGCGACGATCGGCTCGAACGAGGCCTTCCAGGCCCGCAGGATCGCCACCCAGCGCGACTCCTCGACCTCGAGCGCCTCCCGGTAGCGCGAGACGAGCAGCAGCGAGTAGTCGGTCGCGGCACCGATCACCAGGATCGACAGGATCCCCTGGCTCTGCCCGGAGAGCTTGATCCATCCCCAGAGCGCGAACAGGTAGACGATGAGGATCGCCGCGCACAGGGCGAACACCGAGGTCAGCAGCACCAGGAACGGCAGCAGCAGGGCCCGGTAGACCAGCAGCAGGATCACGAACACGGCCGCGACGGCGACGAGCAGCAGGATGCCGTCGATGCCTCCGAACGCGTTGACCAGGTCCGCGGTGAGCCCGGCCGGGCCCGTCACCCACACCCGGGCGCCGTCGGGCACGGCGTCGTCGGCCGCAGCGCGGAGATCCGCGACGACGGTCTTGAGCTCGTCGGAGTCGGAGATCGGCACGATGTACTCCACCGCGCGCCCGTCCTCCGACGGGATGGGCCCCGCGACGCTGGTGGTCTGCCCCACGGGCGGCGCCTCGACGCCGTCGACCGCTCCGAGCTTCGCACCGAGGTCGGCGTAGGTCGTGCCCAGCTCGCTCTTCGGGATGCTCTCATCGGCTTCCACGACGACGATCGCCGGGATGGACCCGGAGTCGGTGAACCGCTTCTGCCAGTCCTGCACCTCGGTCGATTCGGCGCTGGCCGGGAGGAACGCGGCCTGGTCGTTGCTGGAGACCCCGGAGAGCTTGCCGAAGGTGGGGCCGCCGATTCCGGCGAGCACCAGCCAGATCAGCACCAGGACCGTCGGCACGACGATCCGCAGCCAGCGGGCGGGAACGCGGGGAGCGGCCGTCCGGTCGGGAGCTTCCTTCGACACTACGCCTCCTGATTACTAGATGAGCTAGCAATTACAGTACCGTGGATGCCGCCGGGCGTCCACGGGCAGGCGTCGTCCGGTCAGTCCACCAGTTCGGCACCGGCGTGCGCGAGTTCGGCGAGCGCCGCCTGTGAGCTCGCCTCGGCGACCCCGGCCACCAGGGACGTCAGCACGCGGACATGCTGGCCGTGCGCCAGCGCGTCGAGGGCGGACGCCCGGACGCAGTAGTCGGTCGCGATCCCCGCCACGTCGATGGTGTGGATGCCCCGCTCGTCCAGGATCTCGTGCACCGTCGCGCCCGATTCCGTCCTGCCCTCGAACAGCGAGTACGCCGGTACGCCCTGCCCCTTGTGGACGTGGAACGTGACCCGCGACGTGTCGAACGCCGGGTGGTAGTCGGCCCCGGGCGTGCCCGCGACGCAGTGCGGCGGCCAGCTCTCCACGAAGTCCGGCTCGTCGTCCGTCGCGAAGTGGCCGCCGTTGTCGTTGTCGGCGTCGTGCCAGTCGCGGCTGGCGACGATCACCGCGTAGTCGTCGGCGTGCTCGCGGAGGAACGCCGTCACGCCTTCCGCGACCGCCGCCCCTCCCGCGACGCCGAGCGCCCCGCCCTCTGTGAAGTCGTTCTGCACGTCGACGATGAAGAGCGCCTTGCCCATCCCGTCCTCCCGGTGGTCGTGGTCGCTGCGCCGGCCGGCTCAGCCGTTGGAGAGGTTGTCACCGCACTTGTAGAACCCGGTGACGAGCGTGTCGATCGCCTGCTTCGCGTTGTCGCTGACCGGTCCGAGCGCGAAGACGGCGAACGTCAACGGCGTGCCGTCGGCCGCGTTGATGATGCCGGACAGCGTGTACCCGTTGTCGATCCAGCCGGTCTTCGCCAGGACGGCGCCGCGGGCAGCCGAGTTGGCGCCGGTGAACCGGTTGTAACCCGGCCCGAGCGTTCCCGACTTACCGGCCACCGGCAGGCTGTCGTAGACGACGCCGAGTCCGTTCTGACGGTTCAGGACCTTGATGAACAGCTGCGTCAGGTACGACGGGGGAACCGCGTTGTCCCCGCTGAGTCCGGAGCCGTCGGCGATGTGGATGCCCGCGGTGTCGATCCCGTAGCCCTTGAGCCCGGCGAGCACACCGGCGTTGAGGGCGTCGAAGGTGTTGCCCGCGCCGTTCTTGATGGCCACGAGCCGGGCGAGCTCCTCCATGATCGTGTTGTCGGAGACGCGCATCGCCTGGTCGATCAGCGTGGTGACCGGCTGCGACTGGACGACGCCCAGCTGGCGGGCGCCGGCCGGCGCGACGCCCTGACTGACGCCGACGTTGGTGCCCAGGTACTGCTGGAAGTACTGCACCGCCCGGCCCACCGGATCGGTGCTGCGCGGCGACTCGACCGCGGTCGGGTCGTCGCGGTCGCCGTCGACCATGAGGGCGGTCATGTACGGAGTCGACCCCTCGACGACGCGCTCCTCGCGCTCGTCCCAGCTCGGCTGCCAGAACGGCGCGCCGAAGAGCGAGGCGTCGACCACGATCGAGGTGATCTGCTGGCCGCCCATCGCCTGCTTGACCTGGTTGGCGAGGTCCTGGATCTTGGGCGCGCCGGTGTAGAAGGACGCCTGGCCGTCGGGAAGCCGCGAGAGCGTCACATCCCCGCCGCCGACGATGACGACCTGTCCGGGCGTGCTGCCGGCCACGACGGTGGTGGAGACCCGATAGTCCGGTCCGAGGGTGGCCAGGGCGGCCGCCGAGGTGAGCGTCTTGAGCACGGATGCCGTCGGTCCGGCCTTCGTCCCGTTGCGGTCGAACAACGCCTGGCCCGTCTTCGCGTTGACGACCTGCGCCTCGAGGTTGCCGAGCCGGCGGTCGCCCGCGAGCCCGGCGACCGAGCAGGTGCGGATGCGCGTCGCCGCCGCCTGGTTCGCGGGAACGGGACGCGCGGGGTCGACGGTCGGCGTCGGGGTCGGCGTGGAGGTGCGCGTCGGCGTCGGGGTCGCCGTGGAAGTCCGCCCGGCCGCTGCGGCCGGCGAGCCGATCGTGGCACCGAGAGCGACGCTGCCGGTTCCGAGCAGCAGGAAGACGACGGCGGCCGCTGCGGCCATCCACGTCTTCGGGTGCTTCCGGATCGCCGAGAGGACGCCCGCGGCGACGCCCGAGAAACCGGACGCCTTCGCCGGGCGCACCGCGGCGCGACGTCCGGAGCCCGTGGTCGCGGGCGGCTCCGAGCCGGCTGCGGAGTCGGCGGACGGAGTGGGAGAGGTCGGGGGTGTCGACGGGTCGGGTCCGGTGACCGGCTCATCCGATTCGTGCATCCGGGTATGTTACCTGGGGATTCTGAATGCTGCTACGCGCCCGGGATCAGGGCACCGCGGTGACGAGGAAGTTGTCGAAGCGCGCGGTGACCGGGGTGGCCGTCGCCGAGGCGGACAGGTAGGCGCGGAGGCCGACGCCGCCCGCCGACTGCAGACCCGCCGTGGAGTCGGTCGCGGTGACCTGCCAGGCGGCCGGCTCGGCCTGCGTCGACGGCCAGAGCTTGGCACGCAGAGTCGTCGGGGACGAGCCGACCGCCTGCACGCGAAGCGACAGCTGCTGTCCGGCGCTGTACGTCAGCCCGCTCACCGGAACCGCCTGCAGGGTCGTGCCGTTGGCGAGCAGCTGCACCTGCACGCTTCCGCTGGCACTCAGCCACGCGCGCCCCTCGTACGCCGCCGAGCCGACCTGGCGGCCGATCGCCGAGATGAAGATCCCGCCGCCGGAGGGGCCGAGGTCGGTCGTGACGGTGACCGTGGTGTCCGTGCGGCTGGACGACACGCCGCCCAGCGTCTCCGTCCGGGTCGAGCCGGCCGGGACGTTCATGCGGCCCGTGCCCGAGGCGACGGTGTAGAAGGATGCGGTGCCGGCCGCCGTCCAGGCGCCCCCGGTCTCCGCCGATCCCCAGCCGCTGGCGACCGTCCGTTCGAAGCCGTCCTTCGCGATGGTGCTGCCGCTCGTCGCGGCGACGGTCACCTGGCGCGTGGTCGACGCCGTCGCGCCGACGTTGTCCGTCACGGTCAGGGTGATCGTGTAGGTGCCCGCGTTCGCGTAGGTGTGTCCGGCGGTGGACCCGCCGGCCGTTCCGCCGTCCCCGAAGTTCCAGCTCCACGACGCGATCGCTCCATCCGGGTCGCTCGACGCGCTGCCGTCGACGGCGACCGCGAGGCCGTTGGCCCCGGCCGTGAAGCTCGCCGTCGGCGGCTGGTTCGCTCCCCCGCCGGCGATCACGACACGGTTGCCGGTGCGGGCGATCCGGTTGCCGTCCGGGTCCGTCACCGTGAGCGTGTACGTGTGCGCGCTGCCGCCGGCGAGGCCCGTGTCGGTAAACGACATCGCCGGCCGGTTCCAGAAGGTGGAGGTCCGCGTCACCTGCGACACGGGATGCGCGGTGTCGCCGTCCCGAGCGAGCGCGTACGTGAGCGCGACGTTGTCCTGATCGTAGGTCGCCGTCCAGCTGATCCTGGCCTGTCCGGCGGCGGGCGAGGTGGCGTTCGGCGTCAGCGCCGTGTTGTTGTTCGGGCCGGTCGTACTGCGGACGACCGAGTCGGCCGCGAACCGGGTGAGCCCGTATTGAGCTGTGCCGTTGACGGCCGGGAACTCCCCGCCGACGACCAGGTAGCGGCTGTCCCCCGCGACGCTCCAGGCGGCCTGACCCTGCCCGGTGTACGAACCGGTGACATAGTCGGGGAACCAGTTGAGGAGGGTCGGCGACGGCTGGCCCCGGAAGTTCGCGTACGAGCCGTTGCCGTCGTTGGTCAGCGTCCCGGTGCGGGCCTTCGAGAAGGCGATCGTGTGGTGGAAGGTGCGCGGATTGGTCTCGGGGAAGCCGCCGACATTGCGGCAGTCGTGAGGGTGACCGGCCGCGTACAACGCGTTGCCGAGCGGGACGATCGAGTACGTGTCGCCGTGGCAGTCCTCGAGCCAGATCAGGGCGCCGGTCACGCCGTCCGCCGCGAAGCTGCCTTCGAGGTTGCCGCCGCTGCCGAACACGTAGCCGGACCCGTAGACGCGGTCGCTCGTCGCCTGGAGGGAGGTGATGCTGGCGTTCGCCCCGGCGTCTCTGACGACGCTGTTCGCCGGGAACGGCAGAGCCGAGCCGGTCGAGCCGCTGAGCATCGCGAGCCCGTAGTGCGCCGCCCCGTTGACGTTCTTGAAGCGGCCTCCCGCGTAGACGCGGTTGTCGTCGGGGCTCACCGCGATGGCATCGACAACGTTGTCGGCCGACGCGCTCCACGAGGTGACGAGCGATCCGTTGGATGCGTCGATCTTCGCGATGTACCCGCGGGAGACGCCGTTGACGCTCGAGAACGTCCCGCCCGCGTAGACGGCCGTGTTCGTCGCGGCGATGGCCCGGACCTGGCTCTCCATGACGGGCCGGAAGGAACCGATGGGCTGGCCGGTCGCGGTGCTGATCGCCACGATGCGGTAGTAGGTGGCGCCGCCCGCGCTCGTGAAGTCCCCTCCGATGTAGACCCGGGAGCCGTCCGGCGATGCGGCGATCGCGAGGGCCTGCCCGTTGAGGGGCACGTTGATGCTCGTGATGAGCGCGCCGGTCGTGATGTTGTAGGCGAGGAAGTTGCTCCGCGGGGTGGTGTTCGAGCCGGCGGGCGAACCGGCCGGACGCGCGGTGCCGAATTTGCCCGCGACGTAGACCGTGTCTCCGACCACCGTCTGCGCCCAGGCCACACCGTCGATCTGCACGGTCGGGAGCGCGGTCGCCCCGACCGTGGGCGGCGAGGCGGGATTGTTCGGATCGGGCGGCATCGTGTCCGCGGAGGCCGGGCCCGCGACGCCTCCCCCGACCAGCAGCAGTGCGCTCAGCACCGCGGTGAGCAATCCGAGCGCACGCGCCCGGCGGGACTTCGATGTTGCATCCATGACAGCCTCGGGCAGACTTGATCGATCCTCAGTTTGTGCCTTCAGGCTACTCCGCGCACGGCGCGGGCGCACGAGAGAATCCTCGAATGCGGGAGAGGGATGCGATGGAGCCGCCCAAGGGAATCGAACCCTTGACCTTCTCATTACGAGTGAGATGCTCTGCCGACTGAGCTAGGGCGGCGTGGGCCGGACTACCGCCCGGCGCACAGGAAGATAGCTTACCCGATCGCGCGGCATGCTGCGGACCATGCCGGCTCGGGGTCAGCGGACCTGCGTGCCCAGCGCCGAGAGCTGCTCGAACGAGCTGCGCAGGCGGTCGGAGAGAGGTTCGACTCCTCCGCGGTCGGCCCAGCACGACCACGCGTGCCGCATGCCGGCGAACGCGACGTACGTCACCAGCCGGGCGCGCTGGTGCAGCGCCTCCTCATCGGCCGCGAGCGCCGGGTCGTCGTGAGCGAGACGGCGCTGCACGACACCGCTCAGCGCATCCTCGAACTTGTGCATGCTGGCCATCCGCAGCGCGAACAGCTCCGGGTTGTCCTTGAGCAGGGCACGGCGCAGGGTGTGGAGCCGGTGGACGCTCTCCGGCGCCTGCTGAGCGTCGTCGTCCTCGCCGTCGACGGGCTCGCCCACGTCGATCGCGGCGATGAGGAGGGTGCTGATCCCGTCGAGGATCGGCTGGCTCGGGCCGGCTGAGACGAACTCCTCGACGGTCTGCTCGTCGGGGAGCTCCGGAAGCTCTCCGATGATCGCGGACTCCTTCGACGGGAAGTAGTTGAAGAAGGTCCGCGGTGAGACGTTGGCGACGTGACTGATCTCGTCGATGGTGACTCGGTCGAACCCGCGCTCGCTGGCGAGCTCGACGGCGGCGAGCTGGATCGCGCGGCGGGTCGCTATGCGTTTCCGCTCGCGGAGTCCGAGCTCGTTCACCGTGGAATCGGGGGCCACTGACACGCCTACGATTATTTCATTCCCTGCAAAATTGCACCACTCACCCGGACATCGGACCCTGTCGGATCAGCAGGTCTTCCCCTCCGCCGGCACGGTCCCCTTGACGAGGTATTCGTCCACCGTGTCGTTCACGCACGAGTTGGACTTGTTGTACGCGGTGTGCCCCTCGCCCTTGTAGGTGAGCAGGTGCCCGTTCTGCAGCTCGGAGGCGAGGTTCTTCGCCCAGACGTACGGGGTCGCGGGGTCGTTCGTGGTGCCGACGACGAGGATGGGCGCGGAGCCGTCCGCCGAGATCGGGCCCCGCTGACCGGTCGCCTTATAGGGCCAGTTGGCGCAGCCGATGTCGCCGTAGGCCATGTACGGGCCGATGACCGGGGCCGCCTTGGCGAGTTCCGCCGCCTGCTGGCGCATCAGCGCCGGGTCGGCGTCGTACGTGTAGTCGAGGCAGTTGATGGCGACGAACGCCTCGGTGGAGTTGTCGGAGTACGTTCCGTCGGCCTGACGGTTGTTGTAGGTGTCCGCCAAGGAGAAGGCCACGGACGCGCTGCCCTTCATGACCGACTCGAACAGCTTGTCGAGGTACGACCACGCGGTGGCGTCGTACAGCGGCGTGATGATCGCGGTGACGAGGGTGTTGGCGCCGAGCTCCCGGCCGTCGGAGTTGCGGATCGGGCTCTTCTCCACGGCCGCGAGCAGCTGCCCGACCGTGCCCATCGCCTCGTCGACCGTGCCGCTGAAGGGGCAGTCCTTCCGGGTCAGGCAGTCCGTCAGGTAGGCGCGCAGCGCGCTCTCGAAGCCCTTCGCCTGCACCTCGGTCACGTCGAAGTTCGTCGCGGCGGGATCGAGGGCGCCGTCGAGCACCAGCCGACCGGTCTTGCCCGGGTAGAGCCCCGCGTAGACGGCGCCCAGGTAGGTGCCGTATGAGTAGCCGAGGTAGTTGAGCTTCGTGTCGCCGAGGGTCGCCCGGAGCAGGTCGAGGTCGCGGGCGGCGCTGACGGTGTCGACCTTCGGGAGCGGTGCGCCGGTGTTCTTCTTGCAGGCCTCGCCGAAGTCCTTCGCGATGGTGGTGTTCTCGGCGATCCACTGATCGGAGCCCCGCTCGCCGGGAGTGATCCCGTACAGGTACTGGTCCATCTGTTCGGCGTCGTAGCACTTCACCGCAGTCGAACGGCCGACTCCTCGCGGGTCGAAGCCGACGATGTCGAAATGCTCCTGCAGCGTGCGGTCGGCGACGAAGTCGACAGAGTCCTTGACGAAGTCGAAGCCGGATGCGCCCGGGCCGCCGGGGTTCGTCAGCAGCGAGCCCTGCTTGGTGCCCTTCGCCTGCTGCCGGATCAGCGCGAGCTCGACATCGCCCTTTCCGGGGTGGTCCCAGTCGAGGGGTGCCTTGGCGGTCGCGCACTGCTTTCCGCCGCTGCAGTTCGTCCAGTGCAGCACCTGACTGTAGTAGGGCTGCAGCTCGGCGGAGACCGCGTCGGGTGCCGGGGTGGAGGTGGTCACCGTCTTGGCGGGCAGGAACCAGGTCACGCACCCGCTCAGGGTCAGCGCGACGACGGCCGCGACGGCGACGAGCGCGGTGCGTGCGGTGCGCCGCCAAGCGGCCTGGTCGCGTTCCGGGGCACGGCCGGGTCGGGTGGTCACAGGTCGGTCCCCTTTCGAGCGGTCGTGCCGCGCAGGATTGTGGTCAGCATGGCCTCGAGCGCGAGGGCCGGAGCGACGTTGCCGTCGATGCGTTCGCGTGCTGTCGCGACGGCGTCCATCGCGGCGAGCGTAGCGGCCGGAGTCGTGTGGGCGCTGAGAGCATCCAGCTCGGCGCGCAGCTCACGGTTGACCAGCTCGCTGGCGCTGCCGAGCTGGATCATCATCACGTCGCGATACAGCGAGAGCAGGTCGACCAGGATGCGGTCGATGCCGTCGCGGAGGCTGCGCGTCGCCCTGCGCTTCTGGTCCTCTTCGAGCTGCCGCAACTGGCCGCGCAGCGCGGGCGGGATGGTGCCGCCCGGCTCGATGCCGAGCGAGCGCAGGGCGTGCTCGCGCTCTTCGGCGTCCCGCTCCTCGGTGATCGCCTTCGCGTCCGCTCCGGCGATCTCGAGCAGCTTCGCCGCCGCGAGGACGGCATCGGAGACGGAGCGGATGCCGAGGGCCAGCTGGAGCGTCTGCTCGCGCCGGCGCCTGGCCTCCTCGTGCGTTGCGAGGCGGTGCGCCATGCCGATGTGGCTCTGGGCGTGGCGGGCGGCGCGCTCGGCGGTTTCCGCATCCACGCCGTCCCGTCGCTGGATGAGGCGGGCGACATCGTCGACGCCGGGCACCCGCAACCGTACGGTGCGGACGCGGGAGCGGATGGTCGGAAGCAGGTCGGCGTCGCTCGGGGCGCAGAGGATCCAGACCGTGCGCTCCGGCGGCTCCTCGAGTGCTTTCAGCAGCACGTTGGACGTGCGCTCCGTCATGCGGTCGGCGTCTTCGATCACCATCACGCGGTAGCGCCCGACCGACGGCGCGAACTGGGAGCTGGCGACCAGGGAGCGCACCTCGTCGATGGAGATGATCACGCGCTCTGTGCTGAGGACGGCGAGGTCTGGGTGGGTGCGGGCGTCGACCTGGCGGCGGGTGGCGAGGTCGCCCTCCGGAGTGCCGGGGCTGAGCAGGGCGGTCGCGAACGCGTACGCGAGGTTCGAGCGGCCGGAGCCGGGCGGGCCGGTGATGAGCCAGGAGTGCGTCATGCCCCGGCCCGGCGCACCGGCTCCCGTGCCCGCGGCGGAGCCGACCGCCGCGGCACGGACGATCTCGATCGCCTCGTCCTGCCCCGTCAGTTCGTCCCACACCGTCATGGTCTCCAGGCTAGCTGGCACGACGGACACCCCCGCCCGCTCTCTGCACGGACGGGCCTCAGACGCGAGCGGCGAGCCGGTCGCGGATCTCTGCGGCGATGTCGTCGACCGGCCGGCCCGCATCCACGACGAGGAAGCGCTCGGGCTCCTCCGCGGCCAGTGCGAGGTACGCGGCTCGGACGCGGGCGTGGAAGTCGGAGCGCTCCGCCTCCAGCCGGTCGTACCTGGTGCGCGCGGAGTCGAGCCGGGTGCGGGCGGTGTCCTCGTCGAGGTCGAGCAGGATGGTGAGGTCCGGCAGCAGGCCCTCCGCCGCCCAGAGCGAGAGGTCGCGGATCTGCTGTGCGTCGAGGATCCGGCCGGCTCCCTGGTAGGCGACCGAGGAGTCGATGTAGCGGTCTTGAACCACCACGTCCCCTCGGGCGAGAGCCGGACGGACGACGGTGGCGACGTGGTGCGCTCGGTCGGCGGCGTAGAGCAGCGCCTCGGCACGCGGCGCGATGTCTCCGCGGTGGTGGAGCACGATCTCGCGGATCTCGACGCCGGCGTCCGTCCCACCGGGCTCGCGGGTGCGCACCACGGTGCGCCCGCGCCCGGTGAGCCACTCCTCCAGGAGCGCGGCCTGCGTGGACTTGCCGACCCCGTCCCCGCCCTCGAGCGTGATGAAGAGGCCCTCGCTCACTCGGCGGACTTCTTCGCAGCGGCGGTCGTGGACTTCGCCGGAGTCTTCTTGGCGGCGGGCTTCTTGGCCGTCGCCTTGGCCGCGGGAGCCTTCCGCGCCGGCTTCTTGGCCGGGCCCTTCGCCCGCTTGTCGGCGAGCAGCTGGACCGCGCGGTCGAAGTCGACCTCGTCCACCGTCTCCCCGCGCGGGATCGTGGCGTTGGTCTCGCCGTCCGTGACGTACGGGCCGAAGCGGCCGTCTTTCACACGGATGGGCTTGCCGCTGACCGGGTCGGCGTCGAACTCCTTGAGCGCGCTGGACGCCCGGCGATTGCCGTACTTCGGCTGGGCGAAGAGTTCGAGGGCCCCGGGAAGGTCGATGTCGAAGATGTCGTCCTCGCTCGGCAGCGAACGCGTCTCGGCGCCCTTCTTCAGGTACGGGCCGTACCGGCCGTTCTGCGCCTGGATCTCTTCGCCGCTCTCGGGGTCGGCGCCGACGACGCGCGGCAGGTCGAGCAGCTTCAGAGCGGTGCCGAGGTCGAGGGTTGCGAGGTCCATGGACTTGAAGAGGGATGCGGTGCGCGGCTTGGCGGCGGCGGCCTTCTTCGTGGTCTTCGCCGGCTCCTTCACCTCGCCCGTCTTCTGGTCGACGGCGGCTTCGTCCTCGGGGTCGGCCTCGGTCACGTAGGGCCCGAAGCGGCCGTCCTTGGCGAGGACGAGCTTGCCGCTCTCGGGGTTCGTCCCGAGGACGCGGTCGGTCTGGACGGGCGCCTCGATGAGTTCGTGCGCCTTGGCGGGCGTGAGCTCGTCGGGAGCGAGCTCCGGCGGGATGTTGACCCGGCGGGGCGGAGCGTCCGGTCCGGCATCGGGGTCTGCGACCTCGAGGTAGGGGCCGTACTTGCCGATGCGGAGAGTGACGCCGTCGTCGATGGCGATCGAGTTGATGCTGCGCGCGTCGATGTCGCCGAGGTTGTCGATGACACGACGGAGGCCTTTGTGCTTGTCGCTGCCGAAGTAGAAGCTGTTCAGCCAGTCGACGCGCTCCGCCTCGCCGTCGGCGATGCGGTCGAGGTCGTCCTCCATCTCGGCGGTGAAGTCGTACTGCACCAGGTCGCCGAAGTAGTCCTCGAGCAGGCGGACGACCGAGAAGGCGACCCAGCTGGGGACGAGTGCCTGACCGCGCTGGGTCACGTAACCGCGGTCGATGATGGTGGAGATGATGCTCGCGAAGGTGGAGGGACGACCGATCCCGAGCTCTTCGAGCGTCTTGACGAGGCTCGCCTCCGTGTAGCGCGGCGGCGGGGTGGTCTCGTGGCCGTCCGCGGCGATGTCGCGGACGCTCAGCGTCTGCTTCTCGGTGAGCGGCGGGAGCTTGGCCTCGGCCGCGTCGGTCGCGTTGCGCTCCTCGTCGCGGCTCTCCTCGTAGGCGTTCAGGAACCCGCGGAAGGTGATGACGGTTCCGCTGGCCGTGAACTCGGCCACGGTTCCGTCGAGCGGTCCCTCCGAGATCCGCGCTTCGACCGTGACGGAGGCGGTCTGCCCCTTCGCGTCGGCCATCTGGGAGGCGACGGTCCGCTTCCAGATGAGCTCGTAGAGGCGCAGCTCCGGTCCGCGCAGCGAGCGCTCCAGCTCGGCCGGCGTGCGGAACGTCTCGCCCGACGGACGGATGGCCTCGTGCGCCTCCTGCGCGTTCTTGCTCTTGGATGCGTAGGTCCGCGGCTTGTCGGGAACCGTCTCCGGGCCGTAGAGCGTTGCGGCCTGCGTCCGCGCCGCGTTGGTCGCCTGCTGCGACAGCGACGCGGAGTCGGTGCGCATATAGGTGATGTACCCGTTCTCGTACAGGGTCTGGGCGACGCTCATCGTCTGCCGCGCGGAGAAGCGGAGCTTGCGCGCTGCTTCCTGCTGGAGAGTGGAGGTCGTGAACGGGGCGGCCGGTCGCCGCGAGTACGGCTTGGAGTCGACCTTCGAGACGGCGACCGTCGTGCTCGGCTGCCGGATGGCCGCCGCGAGGGTCGTCGCTGACGCCTCGTCGAGGATCCGTGCGTTGGTGGTGAGGCGACCGTGGTCGTCGAAGTCGCGGCCGGTGGCGACGCGGTCGCCGTTAACGCGGGCGAGACGTGCGTCGAAGGCGTTGGCGTCCTCCGGCGCCAGCTGGGCGGTGAGCCCCCAGTAGGAGGCGGGCACGAACGCGAGCCGCTCGCGCTCGCGGTCGACAACGAGCCGCGTCGCGGCGGACTGCACTCGGCCGGCGGACAGGCCCGGTCCGACCTTGCGCCAGAGGACAGGGGAAACCTCGTAGCCGTAGAGGCGGTCGAGGATGCGGCGGGTCTCCTGCGCATCGACCAGCGCCGTGTCGATCTCGCGGGTGTTGTCGCGGGCCTTCTCGATCGCTTCCCGGGTGATCTCGTGGAAGACCATCCGCTTCACGGGCACCTTGGGCTTCAGCACCTCGACGAGGTGCCACGCGATGGCCTCTCCTTCGCGGTCCTCATCCGTCGCGAGCAGGAGCTCGTCGGCGTTCTTGAGCGCGCGCTTGAGGTCGGCGACCGTCTTCTTCTTCTGGTCCGACACCACGTAGTAGGGCTCGAACTCGTTCTCGACGTCGACGGAGAACTTGCCGAGCGACCCCTTCTTGAGCTCGGGGGGCAGGTTCTTCGGCTCGATGAGGTCGCGGATGTGCCCGACCGAGGCCATGACCTCGTAGCCGTCGCCGAGATACTGGGCGATCGACTTCACCTTGTTCGGAGACTCGACGATGACGAGCTTCTTCGTGTCAGGCACCTGACTCCTCTTATATATGCACACACTGTGTCGCCACAGCTCACGGTGTCGTCACGACCGGACCGGCGTGGCGCGCTCCCCCCGCAGACGCCGGTCCACGCCTGGCATGGTCCGTGCGGCCGACAGGCAAACCATACACACCTTCGCCGCTTGTCCGCCTAATCGGATGTTCGACGTTCGCCCTGGGCGCAGGAGCGGCAGAGCGCGCTTTCGAAGGCCGAGCGGCCGAGGGAGCGGCCGGAGGGCCGCCGCAGGACTGTCGAGGACCCTATGCCGATGTTGCCCTCTGGAGGACAATGCCGGTATGGCAACGACGATGATGTACACCGCCAAATTGATCGACGGACCCTTGGAGGGCAAGACGATCTCGACCGGCTTCCTCGACTCCGGAGACGCCCGCCCCCGCTTGGAGATCTCGGCGCCCGCAGGCTCCAAACACTACCTGTATGTGAGAGCCTCCGGAGCGGAGCTCGAGTACGCGTCCGACGACGGCAGCGGGCAGCGCCCCACCGCCGTCTCGTACCGCTACCTCGAGACGGTCTTCGACTGACCGGATCCGCTCGGCATCCGCTGGCCACCCGACGTCGACATCACCGGCGTCGACTTCACCCGTCGGGCGGTCCCGCGCGCGCTGAGGCTGCGGCGTCGAGGCCCAGGTACCGTTCGCATGCGGTCACGGTCACGACCATTCCGAGCTGATCGCAGGCCGCCAGCTCCACTCCGTTGACGAGGGCGACCTCGCGAGCCACGTCGCACGGCACCCCACCCACGCGACCGCCGGCGACATCGGCACCGGCCAGCGCCGCGAGGTCGGCCGCAACGGCTGCGCGCGCATGCGCCGCTGCGGCACCGACCACCACCGCCCCGCCCGCCGCGACCGTGAGCATCCCGCACACGACCGCGAGAGCGAGCACGGAGCCGCTCCCCCGATCGTCGGACGCAAGAGCTGCTGCGAGTTGCGCTCGCGACTCGGACATCGTGCGGACCACCCGGTTCATCCGACCGCCGTCTCGTCCAGCGCACACGCCCGGGCGCTGAGCCGGATGCCGATCCGGCCGAGGACGGTGTCGCCCGCTGCCGTCAGCCGAACGCATACCGTTCTCCCCTCCCGCTCGATCTCCGCCACCGCTCCCGACGGCACCACCCCGGCAGGATCGTCGCCGCGCCCTTCCAGGCGCGCTGCCGCGGCTGCGCCCGCCGCAAGGGCTCCGTACTGGGCCGCTCCCTGGAGAGCACCGAGACAGAGCGCAAGACAGGCGAGCACTGCAGGCAGCGCGACCGCGAACTCGGCCGTCACGCTGCCCCGGTCGTCGTGCACCGTCATGCGAGCCGGCACGCCGGCGGCGACACAGGACCCCGCGGGGACTCTCATCCGCCCGACAGCGCACGGTGCACCAGGTCGGAGAGGATGGCCTTCACTTCATCGCCCTTCAACAGCGCGACCAGCAGGCCGGCGAACCCGACCGCGGCCAGAATGGTGATCGCGTACTCGGCGGTCGCCGCGCCGCGGTCGTCGGTCACTCGTCGGCGATATCGCCGGCCCAGCTTGCGCCACCGCCACTGCCACCGCGGCCACCTCTCGGTGCCGAGAGGATGGCGCATCCCCTCCGTCGCTCGCACTTCGCTCGTCGTGTTGTTCATGACTCCATCCTTCGTTCTGCGGCTCGCGGTCGGGAGACGGGCGCCGGATCTGTGGAGACTCAGCGCAGCCCGGCCGTTGTGGACGACAACAGCGACAGCACGAGCGGCGCAACGGCCAGCGACAGGAAGCTGGGGAGGACGCAGACGCCGAGGGGCAGCATCAACCGGACGCCGAGCGTTGTCGCCCGCCGTCGCCCGTCGGCGCGCGCCACACGCCGCTGCTGACGAGCCGCGGCGGTCAGCAGCTCGTTCACGGGCGCCCCCGCCGCCGATGCCAGCCGGAGCACACGGGACGCCTGCCGCTCGTCGAGCGGGGCGAGCCCCGATTCCGCGATGGCCCCTCTCGCGATCTCCCGAGCCGCGTCGGCTGACGCCCCACCGGCGAGGCCGACCGCGATGAGCTCCTCCGCGAGCCCGGCATGGGGCGCCCGGACGGTCGCATGCTTGACCAGCGTGCTCATCCACCACCGCCCCGCCAGCAGGAGCGCACCGCCCACAGCCACGGCCGTCGCACCGGCGACCGACCCCACCACGCCGAGAAGATCCGCTCCGAGGGCGACGGCCATCAGCGCGCCGACGACCGGCAGCCACGACACCAGCCGCGCCGTCGCGCGGGGCCCGCTCAACGCGACCTCCGCCTCGCGCTCCGTCTCCGCCGCGTCGCGCAGGATCTCCGCGGCCGCTCGCAACGTGTGACCCAGCGGAGCGCCCGTCCGCTCCGCCACCCGCCACACGACCGCGATCATCCGGAGGTCGTCGGAATCCGCCGACCTCACGAGCGCAGCAGCACACGACGGTTGCTGCCGCAACGCGCTCACGACACGTTCCGCCAGCGGGTGGACGCCATCGGTGGCGACGACCTCCCACGTGGATCTCGGCGACAGGCCCGCGTCGAGCAGAACGGCCAGCGACTCGGCGAGTGCTGCGGCGGCGTCCGCCTCCGCCCCCGCCGCCCGGCGCATCCGCTTCACGGCCCGCCGCCGACGCCGGAGGCGCGCTCGCCGTCTCCACGGTCCCCCAGCCGGGCGATCATCAGTCGTCCCGCTTCATCCCGCCGCAGCCGCCCGAAGCCCGTGACCCTTCTCGTCCTGCCGAACCGGGACAGGTGCACCACCAGTCCGATGGCGCTGACCGCCTGCCTCGCCAGTGCTCGGTCGTCCAGTCCCGCCAGGGCGCCGAGCGCCTCGAGCCGCGCGGGCACGTCCTCCAGCGAGTTCGCGTGCAGAGTGCCTGCGCCGCCGTCGTGGCCGGTGTTGAGAGCCGCGAGGAGGTCGCGCACCTCTTCGCCCCGGCACTCCCCGAGCACCAGCCGGTCCGGGCGCATCCGCAAGGCCTCTCGAACCAGACGACGGAGGCCGATGCCTCCCGCGCCTTCGAGATTCGGCTGCCGGGCCTCGAGTCCGACGACGTGGGGATGGTCGATGCGGAGCTCGGCGACGTCTTCGATCACGACGATCCGCTCGTCCGGCGGGGCGTTCCCCAGCAGAGCGGCGAGGAGCGTCGTCTTGCCGGCGCCGCCCGCGCCGGTGATCAGCAGGTTCGTCCGCGCCTCGACCGCCTCCAGCAGCCGATCGCGCTCGGACGGACCCAGTCCATCGTGCGCGACGAGGTCGTCGAGCGTGGGCTGGTCGCGCGCAGGCACCCGGATCGACAGCAGTGCACCCCCGGTGGAGACCGGTGGGAGGACGGCGTGGACGCGCACGCCCCCGGTCAATCGCACATCGACGAACGGAGTCGCCTCGTCGATGTGACGCCCGCCCGCGGCGATCAGCCGGACCGCGAGTTCTCGTGCCGTCTGCCGGTCGGCGCGCCAGCCGTCCTCCCGACGCAGTCCATCGGGAGGTCCGTCGCTCCACAGTTCCCCCGATGCCGTGACGAAGAGGTCTGTGACCCCGGCACGCAGGAGGTAGGGAGCGAGTGGTCCGAAGGTGCGCCAGAGTCCGGGTGGGTCGTCGCCGCGCTGTGGATTCGTCATGCGATGACGCTACGGATGCCGGCCGGCCAGCCGGGGTCTCGCCACCGGATCTGTGGAGAAATGCAGCTCGGCCGGCCTGTGCACAACGGCCGCAGGCCGGGCCGGCCGGTTAAAAAAAGGGGGGCCGCACCTATTGGGGGGAACAGGTGCGGCCACTGCGGCGCAGGATTGGGGGGAATCGATTGCGCCGCACGCACGAATTTACATTCGGCCGGGGTCCAGTTTACGCAGAATCGATGCAAACGCAAGTCTCCTGGGGCGGTCGCTCGACCAGGTTGTAGAGTCAGGCATTGTCGCGCCACGACCCGTATCGACCGCATCGCAAAGGAGCGAAAAGACTCCCCATGAGCAACACAATCGACAACCTGCTGCATGAAGCCCGCCGGTTCCCGCCGAGCGACGAGTTCGCTGCGAACGCGATCGCCGACGCGGAGCTGTACGAGCGCGCTGCCGCCGACCGGCTCGGTTTCTGGGCGGACCAGGCGCGTGAGCTGCTGCACTGGCACACGCCGTTCACGCGCACCCTCGACTGGAGTGAGCCTCCCTTCGCGAAGTGGTTCGACGACGGCGAGCTGAACGTCGCCTACAACTGCCTCGACCGCCACGTGCTCGCCGGCAACGGCGATCGGGTCGCGATCCACTGGGAGGGCGAGCCGGGCGACACCCGCACGATCACCTACGCCGAGCTGACGGCAGAGGTCAAGAAGGCGGCCAACCTGCTCACGAGCCTGGGCATCCGCGCTGGCGACCGCGTCGCGATCTACCTCCCGATGATCCCGGAGGCCGTCATCGCCATGCTCGCCGTTGCGCGCATCGGCGCCGTCCACTCGGTCGTGTTCGGCGGGTTCAGCGCCGAGAGCCTGCGCTCGCGCATCGACGACGCCGAGGCGAAGCTCGTCATCACCGCGGACGGCGGCTGGCGCAAGGGGCGGGTCTTCCCGTTGAAGGATGCGGTCGATGCCGCACTCACCGGCGACGCCACCACGGTCGAGCACGTGCTCGTCGTGAAGCGCGGCGAGAACGAGGTGGCCTGGACCGAGGGTCGCGACCTGTGGTGGCACGACGAGCTCGCGCTCGTCGACGCCGATCACGTCGCCAAGGCGTTCCCCGCCGAGCAGCCGCTCTTCATCCTCTACACGTCCGGAACGACCGGGAAGCCGAAGGGCATCCTGCACACGACGGGCGGGTACCTCACGCAGGCCTCGTTCACGCACAAGTTCGTCTTCGACCTGCACCCCGAGTCCGACGTCTACTGGTGCAGCGCCGACGTGGGATGGATCACCGGCCACACGTACGTCGTGTATGGCCCGCTCGCGAACGGCGCCACCCAGGTGATGTACGAGGGCACCCCCGAGACGCCGCATCCCGGCCGCTGGTGGGAGATCATCGAGAAGTACAAGGTCTCGATCTTCTACACGGCGCCGACGGCCATCCGCTCGTTCATGAAGCTCGGCCGCCAGCACCCGCAGCGGTTCGACCTGTCGAGCCTGCGTGTCCTCGGCTCGGTCGGTGAGCCGATCAACCCCGAGGCATGGATGTGGTACCGCGAGGTCATCGGAGGCGACACGACCCCGATCGTCGACACCTGGTGGCAGACCGAGACCGGCGCCATCATGGTCTCGGCACTCCCCGGCGTCACGACGCTGAAACCGGGTAGCGCCCAAGTGCCTCTTCCGGGGATCTCGATCGACATCCTCGACGAGACGGGAACTCCCGTCGGCAAGGATCAGGGCGGTCTGCTCGTCGTCACCGAGCCGTGGCCGAGCATGCTGCGCGGCATCTGGGGCGACCCGGAGCGCTTCACGGAGACGTACTGGTCGAAGTTCGGCGACAAGTACTTCGCGGGCGACGGCGCACGGTACGACATGGACGGCGACATCTGGCTGCTCGGCCGCGTCGACGACGTGATGAACGTGTCAGGTCACCGCCTGTCGACGGCGGAGATCGAGTCGGCCCTGGTCGCGCATCCTTTCACGGCGGAGGCGGCGGTGGTCGGCGCGAACGACGAGACGACCGGGCAGGCCGTCGTCGCGTTCGTGATCATCAAGCAGAACCAGCTGGAGCAGGCCGGCGCGATGGATGTGGCGGCCGAGCTGCGCAAGCACGTCTCCGAGCAGATCGGTGCGATCGCGCGTCCGCGTGACATCTTCATCGTCACGGAGCTGCCGAAGACCCGCTCCGGCAAGATCATGCGGCGTCTGCTGCGGGATGTGGCGGAAGGCCGCGAGGTCGGCGACACCACCACCCTGGCGGACACCGCCGTGATGAGCTCCATCCAGGCCAAGCTCTCCTGACCTTCACGACGAAGGGGCGGCGCCGACCGGCGCCGCCCCTTCGTCGTGGATCGGGTCAGTCGACCGCGAGGATGAGCTCCACCTCGACGGGCGCGTCGAGCGGCAGCACGGCGACTCCGACCGCGGAGCGGGCGTGGACGCCGGTATCGCCGAAGATCTCGCCGAGCACTTCCGACGCGCCGTTGATGACCGCGGGCTGGCCGGTGAACGCGGGGTCGGACGAGACGAAGCCGACGACCTTGACGACGCGGGAGACGCGGTCGAGGGAGCCGAGCACGCTCTTCGCGGCGGCCAGCGCGTTCAGGGCGCAGTTCCGCGCGTAGCCTTTGGCGTCGGCGGGCGGGACGAGCCCGGGACCCTCGCCGACCTTGCCTGTCGCCGGGAGCGCGCCCGCCACCATGGGCAGCTGGCCCGAGGTGTAGACGTGGTTGCCGTCGAGCACCGCCGGCGTATAGGCCGCGACCGGCGGGACGACGTCGGGCAGGGTGATCCCGAGCTGCGCGAGACGCGCCTCAACATCCGCCATCAGGCCTGCTCCTCGTCCGTCACGGGGCGCTTCAGATACGCGACCAGCCCGCCCTCCGGACCGGTGACGATCTGCACGAGCTCCCAGCCCTCCGACCCCCAGTTGTTCAGGATCGCTGCGGTGTTGTGGATCATCAGCGGGGTGGTCAGGTATTCCCAGCGCGGCATCGTGCTCCTCGGATCGGGGGATTTTGCAGGTTCATCACCTACTCTGATCCTATGTCTGCGCAAAAACCACAGGCTAGAGGTGTGCTCGGCGCCGCCGGTGCGTTCATCGGCATGAGTGTCGTGGCCGGTCTTCTGGTCACTGCTGCTGTCACGCCCGCGATCGCGGTGACGGGGATGGCGGCGAATAACAGCATCGGCGTGTTCGAGGGTCTTCCCGAGTATCTGAACGTCGATCAGCTGGCTCAGCCGACCACCATCTATGCCAAGAACGGTGACCAGGATGTGCCTCTGGCGACGTTCTATTCCCAGAACCGGCTCCCGGTCGCGTTCGATCAGATCTCGCAGGCGGCGAAGGATGCGGCGATCGCGGGTGAGGATCCCCGGTTCTATACGCACGGCGGTGTCGATATTCAGGGCACGGTGCGTGGTGTGCTCTCCACGGTCGCCGGTGGTGGGGTGCAGGGTGGTTCCTCGATCACCCAGCAGTATGTGAAGAACGTGCTGCTGCAGAAGTGCGAGGCGCTTCCGGTGAAGACCAAGGAGCAGAAGGCCACCTACCAGCAGTGTGTGGATGATTCCACCGGGGTCTCTCCTGACCGGAAGGTCAAGGAGATGAAGTACGCGATCGGGATCGAGAAGAAGTACACCAAGGACCAGATCCTGGTCGGGTATCTGAACATCGCCGGGTTCGGTGGGACCGTGTACGGCATCGAGGCTGCTGCGCATTACTACTACAACACCACCGCGGCCGCGCTCACCCCGGCGCAAGCGGCGAGCCTGATCGCGATCGTGAACGAGCCGACCAGTCTGAAGATCGACAACCCGGACTCGGAGACCAACGGCGCCGCGAACGGGTACGCGAAGAACAAAGAACGCCGCGACTACATCCTGCAGAAGATGTACCAGTACAAGCGGATCACCAAGGCGCAGTACGACGAATCGGTCAAGACCCCGATCCAGCCGGTGATCACCCCCTCCGAACGCGGCTGCCAGACCGCCGGCGGGTCCGCGTACTTCTGCGACTACGTCCAGCGCATCATCCTCAACGACCCCACCTTCGGCGCCGACGAGGACACCCGAGCCTCCAACTTCAACCGCGGCGGCTACAAGATCTACACCAGCCTCGACCTCCAGCTCCAACAGGTCGCCGAGTCGACGCTGAACGACTGGATGCCCAAGGGCTTCTCCCAGACCGTCGGCGGCGCCCTGGTCGGGGTTCAGCCGGGAACCGGCCGGGTGCTCTACATGGCGCAGAACAAGGACTACTCGCAGGACCCGGATGTGGTCGCCAGCGACCCGACGCGTTATACGAGCGTCAACTTCAGCACCGACTACGACTACGGCGGCTCGAGCGGCTTCCAGCCCGGTTCGACCTACAAGGTCTTCACCCTCGCCGAATGGTTGAAGCAGGGCCACTCGCTCAACGAGACCGTGAACGCCCGCGTGCAGACGTACGGCGGCTCCAACTGGCCGTTCAAGAACTCGTGCGGCGACTCGGGGACCGGACCGTGGAAGCCGACCAACGATGATTTCAGCAATCCGGGAACGATGAACGCGATCGCGGCGACGCAGGGCTCTGTGAACACCGCCTTCGTCGGTATGGCCAAGCAGCTGGATCTGTGCAACATCAAGAAGGATGCCGAGGCGTTCGGGGTCCATTCGGCGGTACCCGGCAAGGAGCTCGGCTCCACGGCGGCGAGCATCCTCGGCACGAACGAGATCGCCCCGCTGACCATGGCCACGGCGTTCGCGGGAATCGCGAACAAGGGGTCCGTCTGCACGCCCATCGCGATCGACAAGATCGTCGACGGTCAGGGCAAAGAGATCCCCGCACCGGCGTCGAAGTGCTCACAAGCCGTCGATCCGAACGTCGCAGCCGCCATGGCGTACGCGCTGAAGCGGGTGGTGACCAACGGCACCGCTGCGGGCATCAACAACACTCCGTACGACATGCTGGGCAAGACGGGAACGTCCGACGATGCTCTGCACGTGTGGCTCGTCGCGGCGACGACCAAGGTCGCCGGAGCGTACTGGGCGGGGAACATCGAGGGCAAGACCTCGATGCGACAGATCCGCCCCGCGCACGGCAAGACGGTGGCCACCGCTCGTAACAACGTCCAAGAGGCGATGATGACGGCCGCAGCCAAGAAATACGGCGGCGACGACTTCCCGAGCGTTTCGGACAGTCAGATGCGCGGCGTTCAAGTCGCCGTCCCGGATCTGACGGGCAAGACTCCGGACGAGGCGAAGTCCATCCTGACCGGGGTCGGCCTCGACACGGCCGATGGCGGTCAGCAGGACTCGGTCGCTCCCGCAGGCACCATCTCCGCCACTGATCCGGCCGCCGGCACCCAGGTCAGCAAGGGAACGGTGATCACGCTGTTCACCAGCAACGGATCTCTCGTCGCCGTCCCGAACGTCGTGGGGCAGAAGTACGGCGACGCCCTCGCCGCCTTGACGGCTGCGGGCTTCAAGGTGAAGACCAACGGCGGCAACAGTCCTACCGCGACCGTACAGGCGCAGGATCCGGCGGGCAACGCTCCGGCGAAACCCGGCACCGAGGTGACTCTGACGCTGGCGGCACCCGCCGCCCCGCCGACCCAGGGCACCGGCGGATAGTGGCTCGCGGAGTCCTCCGACCTGCGGCTTCCGCGCTGGCGGTCCTCGCCGGTGCGGGTGCCGCCGCGTTCGCGTACGGTTCACTGGTCGAGCGTCGCGCGTACACGCTGCGTGAGGTGAGTGCTCCGGTCCTTCCGGCCGGTGCGCAGCCGATCCGGGTCCTCCACCTCTCCGACCTGCACATGGCGCCCTGGCAGCGCGACAAGCAGGAGTGGATCCGCTCCCTCGCCCGGCTGAAGCCGGATCTGATCGTCGAGACCGGCGACGTGCTCGGCCATGCCCGCGGGCTCGAGGGCGTCCGCGCAGCGTACGACGGCTTCCGCGGCGTCCCCGGCGTGTTCGTCCACGGATCCAACGACTACTTCGGGCCGCAGGCCAAGAACCCGCTGAAGTACTTCCTGGGCCCGTCGAAGAAGCGCACGTCGACCGCGCCGCGGCTCGACACCGCTGGGTTGACCGCGTACTTCCGCGAGCTGGGCTGGACCGATCTGGACAATCGTGCGGCCGGCCTGGAGATCCGGGGAACGCATCTCGAGTTCTTCGGGGTGGACGACCCGCACATCCGCTTCGACCGCGTGGAGGCCATCCCCGGCGCGCTGGACGAGCTGCGCGAGGACGACCCCTTTTCGGACGACAACACGTGGCCGGACGAGGGCCCGAGCGCGCAGCGGCAGGCCGTCACCATCGGCGTCACGCACTCTCCGTACCGCCGCATCCTGGATGCGTTCGTCACCTACGGCGCCTCGATGATCTTCGCCGGCCACACCCACGGCGGTCAGGTCTGCGTTCCCGGGTTCGGAGCACTGGTCACCAACTGCGACATCCCGCGCGCGCAGGTGAAGGGATTGAGCATCTGGCGTCACGCCTTCCGCTCCGCCTACCTCAACGTGTCGGCAGGGCTCGGAACATCCATCTTCGCGCCGGTGCGCTTCGCCTGCCGCCCCGAGGCGACCCTGGTCACCCTGACCGCAGCGCCCTGAGCCGACGGGTGCCGAGCCGACGGGTGCCGAGCCGACGGGTGCCGGACGGAGGCGCTGTGGTCATGACCACTCCCCCGCTCGTGTATCCTGGATGAGGCCTTCGGGGTGTGGCGCAGCTTGGTAGCGCGCTTCGTTCGGGACGAAGAGGCCGCAGGTTCAAATCCTGTCACCCCGACGCAATGGAAAAGAGGAAGCCCCGGCTCGCGATGCGAGCCGGGGCTTCCTCTTTTCCATTGCTCGCTGGTGTCTCCTGGGGTCCCCGCCCGCGAGGGGCCCCGGGCGCCGCTCCGAGCGCCAGCGAGGACCGGCGTTCGGGGTAGCGGGTGGGGCGCACCACGTGACACCCGTGGAGAAGCCGCTGACGGGCCCCGGCTCGACCTCAGAACGCGTCGGGCCGGGCGAACTCCGGCTCGGCCAGACGCGACGCCGTGTCGTCCGAGCGGACGAGCGGGAGCGTGCGCGCGACCGCGGTGTCGATGCGGTCGCGGAGGTCCTGCGACCGGATCTCGTAGTCGGCGAAATCGCTCTCGCTCGCGTAGATGCCGAGAGGCAGGGTCAGCGACTGGAAGAAGCCGAACAGCGGACGCATCTGGTGCTCGACCAGAAGCGCGTGCCGGTCGCTGCCCCCTGTCGCCGTCAGGATGACCGGCTTGTCGACCAGGGCGTACTGGCCGACGTGGTCGAAGAAGAGCTTGAACAAGCCCGTGTAGGTGGCGCGGTAGGCGGGCGACCCGACCACCAGGATGTCCGCGTTCTCGACAGCCTCCAGGGCCTCCGTGACCGTCGGGCTGAGGCTGCTGCGGAAGGGTCCGGCACCGAGCTCGGGCAGAAGGGGCGCCAGCCGGATGGTGCGGGCGACGCCCCCGGACGCCTCGGCGTACGCGCGGGTGACCTCGTCGACGAGCACAGTGGTGCGCGAGGGGTGGGTCGGGCTTCCGCTCACTCCGACCACGCTGAGTGGATGCGACATGTGGGAACCGCCTTCTGGCTGGGGACCGGGATTTCGCCCAACGGTACCCGGAGCCGCCCCGCATCGCGCGGGGCGGCGTCACGGTCCGTCATGCTGCGGGGTACAGCTCCCGGACGATCTCCAGCGAACGGATGCGCCCCTCGAGCGTTGCGGCTCCGGACGACACCATCAGCTCGTCCACCTGGGTCGAGGCCAGCAGCGACTCGAGGCGGGCCCTCACCTCGTCGGGGGTGCCGATGGCCTGCCGCGCGTTGCGGGCGGCGATGAACTCCTCTTCCAGCGGCGTGAACTCGTGGGCGAGGGCCTCCTCGACACTGACCGGCTCCGGCTTGAGTCCTTGCCGCATCCGCAGGAAGGACAGCTGACCGGGCAGCGACAGGGCGCGCACGGTCTGCGGGTCCTCATCCGCGATGACGTTGACGGCGATCATCGTGTGCGGCTCGGCGAGAGTGTCGCTGGGCTCGAATCGAGACCGGTAGAGGTTCAGCGCGGCCTCCGTGTTCTCACCGGCGAAGTGGTGGGCGAAGGCGAACGGGATGCCGAGCGCCGCCGCCACCTGGGCGCTGTATCCGCTCGACCCGAGCAGCCAGACCTGCGGGGCATCGCCGAGGCCCGGGATGGCGGTGATGCCGTGCAGCGGGTTCGCGTCGCTCATGCCGCCGTAGAAGAAGCCGAACAGGTCGAGGAGCTGCTGCGGGAAGTCCTCGACGCCCAGCCCCTCCGGGCTGCGCCGCAAGGCCATCGCCGTCGCTCCGTCCGTGCCCGGCGCACGGCCGATGCCGAGGTCGATGCGGTCGCCGTACAGGGCGCGCAGGGTGCCGAACTGCTCCGCCACCACCAGCGGCGCGTGGTTGGGCAGCATCACACCGCCGCTGCCGACCCGGATGCGGTCGGTCGCCGCGGCGATGCCGGCGATCAGGACGGCCGGGGCGCTGGAGGCGATGGCGGGCATTCCGTGGTGCTCAGCCACCCAGAACCGCTCGTAGCCGAGGCGCTCCGCCGCTTGCGCGAGTGCGATGGTGCCGGCGACGGCATCGGCGTTGGTGCCCCCGGCGGGGCGGCTGGCGAGATCGAGGACGTTGAGGGGGATGCTGCTCACCACTGCTGCAACGCAGCCCCGGACGCAGCGATTCCCGGCCCGGCCAGACGGCCGGACCGGGAATCACCGAGGGTGGATCGTCAGGACGCTTTGACCTTGCGCACCCAGCCGACGATCGCCAGGGCGATCAGGCCGAGGACGACGAGCGAGCCGCCCATCCATGCCGCCCAGCTGGCGACGACGGAGCCCGTGTGGGCCAGTCCGTCGCTGCTGCCCGGGTCGAGGACGGTGCTCGCCTGGTCGGCCGGAAGGACGGTCAGAGAGGCGGGGCACTCGTGGCCGCTGCTCTGTCCGAGTCCGACGACGCTGTAGGTGCCAGAGGCGCTCGCGGGAAGCGTCACGGTGAGGACGTCGCTGCCGTCCGCGTTCGCGTGCTTCGTGAAGGTGAGGCTGGTGTCTGCGGTGCGGAGCGAAGCGAGCTTGAAGCCCGCGCCGTCCTGGCCGCTCACGGTCCAGTTGATCGCCTCGCCCGGCGACCACGTGCCCGGGATGCAGATGAGGGTGGCTGTTCCGCCCGCTTCTGCGACGCTGACGTCGAACTTGCACTGGGCGCCGTCGGTGTAGTTGACGGCGTTCGCCGCGGCCGGAGCCGCAAGCAGCAGCCCCGCGGTCACGGCGACAGCCGCCAGGATCTTCTTGAACATCGGCCGCCTTTCTGTTGGGGCCCGGCTCACGGTCGGGATTGGATGAGTAATCCTCACTTTACGACGGATGAGCACTGCACGACAATGGGCGCGACGGCGTTGCGTGCCCCCATATCGGGGGTCGTCCCGTCCCCCGGCAGCGTCGGAGTCGTCACGACGCTGAGATCCGACGATGTCTGCTGGTCGTTGAGGAACTGCACGGTGACCGTCTTCGACTCGCCCGGCGCGAGCTCGACCGTGTAGAGGCTGACCGGCCGGGATCGGTCCACCCCCGCCACGGTCGTGTAGTTCTCGCCGCCGCTGAGCGTCGCTGCCAGAAGGCCCCCCGTCGGCCCGTATACCGCTACCCGGGTGCGGATGTTCCCGGGAGTCACCCCGTATGTGCCCCCACCGGTCACGTAGCGGGGAAGCGCGGTCGCCGCGTCGGCAGGAGCCCGGTTGGTGAGAGTCACCGTCACGACGGTCGAGGGTTTGCCGTCTGCTCGGCACACGGCGGAGCCGGCGGCGACGGAGGTACGGAGGTAGTAGTCCATCTTGGCGCCGGTGGCATCGTTGAAGTAGACGCCGATGCCGGCGGTCGAGAGGTCGGATGCGGGAAGACCGCCCGCGAGGGTGGTGCCGTTGAGCACCTTCTGATCGTCGGCGTGGTTCGTCCAGATCAGCACGCGACGCGACTCTCCCGCGTCGGCCAGCGCGGTGAGCAGCTTCTTCGCATCCACGTCGCCGGAGGACATCCGGTCGAACACGGCGCTCGCGGCGGAGGCGAAGAAGGCATCCTGCTGCGCGGGATCCGCATATCGCTGGTAGACATCGCTCAGCAGCAGCTGCACGGCGTTGGCGGAGGTGAGTCGATCCCCGGTCGGGAGCGTGACCGGTCCGGTCGCCTTCAGGAGCCCGCTGAGGACGACCGGGTCGACGGCGACGACGCCGTCGACCGTTCCGCCGTAGGTCGTCGTCCACATCCGCGACGCCGTCGCCGCGGCGAGCGGGAAGTCCGGCGTGAGGTTCGCATCCTGGAGGTAGCGCCCCACGAGCGGGCCGTAGAGCCCCTCGGTGTTGAGCGGGATGTCGGCGACCGGCGCCTTCCACGGCCCGATGGATGTGCCCGCCTCCTGACGCTGCAGCGTCACGGCGCCGTTGTCGGCGTGGACGAGGGCGACAGCGCCGATGAGGCCGCCCGTCGCCCGGAGCTCTGCGGGGTTCTGCGCGGCGAGGAGGTAGTCGCGCGGCCCATCGGCGCCGAGCATCGCCGGAAGCAGGCGGACGGCGTTGCCCAGGGCATCCATGTCGGGCGCGGCCTTGTCGAGCACGTCGTGCAGCCGATCCACTCCCTCCGCGACCGGGCTGACGAGAGCCCCGGTCTCGATCGTGGCGACGCTCGCGCGGGCGTCGGCGAACGCGCTCCGCGCCTTCGCCACCGCGGGTTGAGCCGCCGTGATCGGCGCGAGATCGATCCGGCCGCCTGTGATGGCCAGGGCACGGAGGTCCACCCCCGCTCCCGCGGCGACCAGCGGGCGGACGACGCGCGAGGCCACATCGTCGGACGCGGCGGCGGCGGTCCGGACGGCGGTGAGGTTCGGGCCCAGCCAGGGGACGGCCTCGACCGTGACCCACACCGGGTCGGACGTGAGCGCCGCGGCGTCGCGCGTGTGCCGGCTGAGCTCGTCCGCAGCGCGGCCCGCGGCCACGAGGTCGCCCGACCCGATGGCGGACTTGACCCGCTCGGCGGCGGGGATCGCATCGGTCAGCGAGCGCTGCGCCAGAAAGCCGCGCACGCCGATCCACACGACGGTGAAGAGCAGGATGATGCCCAGCCCCACGAGGATGCCGACGACGACGGGGTGTCGCAGCCGGAGCCGCCGTCGTGGCGCGGCCGACGGCCCGACCGCGGGACGCGGCGGCGCGTCCGGCTCCGTGAGACCTGTCGCCATGCGACAAATCTAACAAATCCTCACTTTTTTGGCGGCCCCCAAACGGGGCGATTCGCGCGAGAGGTGCTCAGCGGCCCAAACCGCGGTACGTCCAGCCGGCCGCGCGCCACGCGGCCGGATCGAGCGCGTTGCGACCGTCGATGATCGTGCGATGTGCGACGAGGTCGCCGACGGCGACCGGATCCAGTCCCGTGAACTCCGGCCACTCGGTGATCAGGACCACGACATCGGCGTCACGCACGGCATCCTCCGCCGTCTCGGCGAAGAGCAGCTGGGGCGCGCGGTGCCGGGCGTTCTCGATCGCCTGGGGATCGGACGCGGTCACGATCGCCCCCGCGTCGGCGAGCCGCATGGCGATGTCCAGTGCCGGCGAGTCGCGAAGGTCGTCCGAGTGGGGCTTGAACGCGAGTCCCAGCACGCCGACACGAACGCCGGCGAGACCGCCTGCCTCCTCGCGGACCAGCTCGACGACCCGGGTCCGGCGGCGGAGGTTGATCTTGTCGACCTCGCCGAGGAACCGGACCGCATCGCCCTTCCCCAGCTCCCGCGCGCGAGCACTGAACGCCCGGATGTCCTTGGGGAGGCAGCCGCCGCCGAAGCCGACGCCGGCATTGAGGAAGCGGCGCCCGATGCGCGCATCGTGCCCGATCGCATCCGCGAGCTTCGTCACATCCGCCCCGGTCACCTCGGCGATCTCGGCCATCGCGTTGATGAACGAGATCTTCGTGGCGAGGAAGGCGTTCGCGGACACCTTCACGAGTTCCGACGTCGCGTAGTCCGTCACGATCACCGGCGTGCCGGCGGCGACGGCGGACTCGTACACCTCGTTGAGCAGTCCGACGGCGCGCTCCCCCGGCTCCCCCTCCGGCACTCCGTAGACCAACCGGTCGGGGTTCACCGTGTCGCTGACCGCGAATCCCTCGCGGAGGAACTCGGGATTCCAGGCGAGCGTGACCTCCGGCTGCGCCGAAGCGACGAGGTCCGCCAGGCGCGCGGCCGTCCCGACCGGGACCGTGCTCTTCCCCACGATGAGGTCGCCGGGCTTCACATGCTCCAGGAGCGAGGCGAAGGCGGCGTCGACGAAGCGCATGTCGGCGGCGTCCCCGTCGGCGACCTGCGGTGTCCCGACGGCGACGAAGTGCACGTCGGCCTCGGAGACGGCGGAGAAGTCGGTGGTGAAGCGCAGGCGCCCCGACGGCGTCGCGGACTCGAGCACCTCCGGCAGTCCGGGTTCGAAGAACGGCGGCCGACCCGCGGAGAGCAGGGCGATCTTGGCCTCGTCGACGTCGATGCCCACGACGTCGTGACCCAGGTGGGCCATCGAGGCGGCGTGCACGGCTCCGAGGTAGCCGCAGCCGATCACGGAGATTCTCATGGTGTTCCGTTCCTTCGGTGGGGTCGCCGTCGAGCGCGATACGGGTCAGGTGAAGTCGGGGTCCGGTTCGTCCACGTAGGCGGGAGCCGCCTCGACGGGCCAGTGCCTCCGACCGTTGTTGAGGATACCTCGACTTTCCTGAAGGTAGCAGTTTCCGCAGAGCGACTCGTACGACACCGACGCTCCGTCGATGGCGACCTGGTCTCCGTCGAAGACGAACACGCCGTCGATCTTGCGGGCGTTGAAGATCGCCTTCCGCCCGCAGCGGCAGATCGTCTTCAACTCCTCCAGGCTGTGCGCGACCTCGAGCAGCCGGCGGCTCCCCGGGAAGGCGACGGTCTGGAAGTCGGTGCGGATGCCGTAGGCGAGCACCGGGACATTGTCGAGCAGAGCGATGCGCAGGAGATCGTCGACCTGCGCCTCGGTCAGGAACTGCGCCTCGTCCACGAGGAGCGCGCTGACGTCGGTGCCGAATCGCTTGAGGGTGCGCTCGCGGTGCCGCTGGAAGGAGCCGTATGCGTCGGTCTCCGGGGCGATGAGGAAGTCGACCTCCCTCGTCACGCCCAGGCGGGAGAGGATGCCCAGATCGCCCTTGGTGTCGATCGACGGCTTCGTGAGCAGGACGCGGTGGCCGCGCTCCTCGTAGTTGTACGCGGCCTGAAGCATGGCCGTGCTCTTGCCGCTGTTCATCGCTCCGTAGCGGAAATACAGTTTTGCCACGCACCGATCCTACGGGGCGGGGGCGGCGGAAGGCCGACGGCGCGTCAGGTGAGGTAGCCGTCCTCGGCGGCGCGGCGGATCAGGTCGGCGCGGGAGCTCGTCGGACGACCCGCCTTCCCGTACTTCTCGCGCACCCGGCGCAAGTAGGTCTTGGCCGTCTCGTACTGCACGTTCATGGCGCGTGCCACTTCGGACGTCGTGCGTCCGTCGGCGTAGAGGACGAGCGCCTGGCGCTCCCCGTCGCTCAGCCGCGGCCGGGCGGACTCCGGGATGAGCGGCTTCGGCCGCCAGGCGGGCGGCGCGGCGGCGGCACGGCCGGCGCCGCGGCCGGAAGCCGCCAGTGCGGCGGCGACGAGCTCGGTCATCGGCTGCGACTTCGTGACGTAGGCGACCGCGCCGGCGGCGAGCGCCGCATCCCGGTCCTCCGGCGTGTCCACGGCGCTGAGGACGACGACCTTCGCACCCGCCGCGCGGCAGGTGCGCACCCGGGCGCCGATCGACACCGACTCCTTCAGCTGCAGGTCCATGATGACGAGGTCGGTGGGGAAGGCGTCGCTGTGGACGAGCTCCAGCCAGCTCCCGGCCCGGACGACGAGATCGAACTCGGGGGCGTTCTTCTCGATCCAGGAGGACAGGCTGTCGAGCAGGATCTCGTGATCGTCGAGGATGGCCAGGCGGATCGGGGGCTCGATGGACCGCGCACCGGTCGAGGTCGCCGTCGCTCCGGGGTCGTCCGGGCTGATGGTTCTCATCGTCTTCTGCCTTCGCTGTCGGGGAATCCGCCGTGGGGGTAGGCGAACCGGATGGTGACGTCGCCTGCGCGCAACCGCATCGTCGCGCGCATGGCGACGGAGTTGAGGGAGCTGACGAACGGGAGGAGTTCGCGGCGCAGGTCGCGGCGGGGCTCCGCGATCGCCGCGTGCAGCGCGAAGGACGGCCGTTCTGGTTCTCTCGCCGTGAGGAGGACGGAGCACGGGTCGAGCCCCGGGCGCCCCGCCACCGTCGCGATCATGGCACCGACGATGGCGCGCTGGTCGGCCGTCAGCACGCGCTCGAGCCGGTCGGGGTCGTCGACGCGCGGACCGTCTCGCTCGTCGGTCGCCGCCGCCGGCGCCTCCACGAGCCGGGGAGCGAGGGCGAGCTCGAGGGTGTCCTCCAACCACGTGCGGGAGACGGCACGCACCGACATCCTGCGCAACCGCTCGGCGATGGAACGGGCGCTGTCGATGTCCTCCGCCGTCACCGTGCCGCGATGGGCGAGGGACGTGAGGAACGGCACCGCCTCGGCGTTCAGCGCGGTCATGCGCTCCTGGGCGACCATCCGCTCGGCCGCCTGACGCAACTCGGCCTCGAGCCGGAGCTGCCCCTCGCGCGCGACTTCCCTCCAGCGCAGCGTCTCGCCGGTGAGCGTCCACGCGTATCCGGCACCGCCGGCAGCGAGGGCGAGGATGGGCGTCGCCGCGACGGTCGCGTACACCAGGGGGATGTTCGCGATGACGAGCGAGTGCTGGGCCGCCGCCAGGCCGCCGAGCACGATGGCCGCGACGACGGCGGACCCGGCGACCTCGCCGATCGGCCGATAGAGCGGCATCGCGATGAGCAGGAGGGCGACGGCGATCTGCCCCCAGTCGTCTTGGATGCGCTCGTTGCGTCCCCACACGGACGAATCGAAGAGCGCGGCGGCGGTGACGCTGAAGGCGACGACCGAGAAGTGCGACCACCGCCCGAACGGTGCGAAGCCGGGGTGCGTGCGGATCGTCGCGATCACCACGGCGAGGAGGAGGACGCCGATCGCGACGATGGCGAGTGACGCGTCCCGGATCTGGCCGGCGTGGATGATGGTGGAGTAGACGGCGTAGGCGAGAGCGACGCCCCCGAGCAGCGGCACGAGCGGCCAGGCCGACTGGGCTCCGAGGGGGTCCAATCGCTGGGGCGTGCGCTCGAGCGTCACCGATCGCGCCCGGACGATGGTGCGCGGGTTCAGGGCGGTCATCCGCCGCACCCCTCGGCGACCGAGGCGCCAGGCGCGATCGGAACGGTGAGGATGACGGTCGTGCCGACATCGGCGCTCGAGTAGATGTCGACCGTTCCTCCGACGCGGGCGATCCGGTCGCCGACGGACTGGCGGAGCCCGAGACGGTCGGCGGCGGGAGCCGATGCGGGGAAGCCGCTGCCGCCGTCCACCACCATCACGGAGAGGGATCCCCCTCCGGCGGACAGGGCGACCTCGGCGCTCGGGCTTCCGGAGTGCCGGACGACGTTCACCAGGCACTGCCGGACGGCCAGGCCGAGAGCGCGGCGGGCGTCGTCGCCCAGGGTCGTGTAGGCCGTGCGATCGCCCGAGATATCGACCGTGAGGCCCTCGTCGCGGGCCGCTTCGATCGCGCGATGGAGTTCGCTGTCGTACCAGGGGTCGGCCTCGGCGGTCGTGATGGCCCCGTCCCCGTCCGCGCTCGGAACCCCGGCGGCGAGACCGCGGAGATCGGAGTCGATGCGGCGGGCGAGGCGCTCGTCCAGCGGGCCGGGCTGCGCGGCGGCGACGGCCACCAGCTCGCTGAGCACCGTGTCGTGCAGGTCGGCGGTGGATGCGGCCAGCAGTTCGCGCCGCAGATCGATCAGCCGGGCGTCGCGCACGGCGCGATGCAACGCGGCCTGAGCGCGCGACCGGGTGCCCCGGGTCAGTCCATCGAAGGTGAGGACGCCGACCAGCAGCAGGTAGGCGCCCAGCGAGATCGCATCCGGGATGTAGGCGCGGCCGGTCGTCGCTGCGCCGAGCATCACGGCCGCCTCCGCGAGCGCGAAGCCGAGAGTCGCCCAGAGGATGCCCGCGAGAGCCCCCGTGCCCGTCCCGCCGACGAGCGTCATGGCGACCACAGGCAGCGCGACAACGAACAGGTTGGTGTCGCGGTACGCCGGTGTGCTGGTGAACAGGGCGACGACGTAGAAGTAGGTGCAGACCGTGCCGACGAGCAGGTAGGCGACCGTGAGCCCCGCGGTGCGGCCCCGCGCGAGCGCGAGGAGGAGCGCGACCATCGGCACCAGCACGAGCAGGGTCACCCACGACGTGACGTTGCCGTCGGCCAGGCTGGCGCTGCCGACGTTCACGACGGCGGCGCCGAGGCAGATAAGGCCGGCCCAGCGGGCGGCCGTGGCGAGAGCGCGCGAGTTCGCAGGTCGTGCCAGATGGCTGGGCAGACCGAGCGACACGTCGCCGTCCCTTCCGAGCCCGAGCACTCCTCGGTCCCCTCCCGGATTATGGCATCCGAGACGGCGTCTGTGTACCCCGGCCGCTCGTACCCCGATCGCCGCGACGACGCTATGGAGTCGGTGGGGAGAGGACCGCTGTCAGAACAGGGTGGGCTGCACCCCCAATCCGGTCAGCGATGCGCTCACGATCGACGCCGCGTCCGGCGCCTCTCCGTGCGGCGGAGTAGACGACACCGCACGCACCGCCGACCCCACCAGCTGCCGCTCCCCCTCGTCATCGCGCAGCATCCCGAGCGCGCTCGATCGCACACCGCCGGTCAGCGGATCTTCGCGGCCGCGCTCCAGCCCGTGCGCCCGGATCAGAGGCTTGATGCGACCGGCCAGCCACCGGCGATACTCCTGGGGCGCATACGTGCCACGGCCGTACATGCGCCGATATTGCGGCAGCAGCTCCGGGTGCTCTCTCCCGAGCCACAGGTAGAACCACTCTTTGACGCCCGGCTTCAGGTGCAGGGCCGAGTAGAGCACGGAGGTGGCCCCGGCCTCTTTGGCCTGGCGGAGGGCTTCGTCGAGATGCGCACGGGTGTCGGTCAGGTACGGGATGATCGGCATCAGGAAGACGGAGCAGTCGAGACCGTGCTCGCGCACCGCGGTGACGGTGGCGAGACGCGCTTTGGTCGTCGGGGTGCCCGGCTCGACGGACTGCTGCAGGTCGTCGTCGTAGACGGCGATCGACATGGCGAGGTCGACCGGGACCCGCTTGTTGGCCTCGACCAGCCGGTCGAGGTCGCGTCGCAGCAGTGACCCCTTCGTGAGGATGCTGAACGGCGTGCCCGACTCGGCCAGCGCGTCGATGATGCCCGGCATCAGCCCGTACCGCCCCTCCGCACGCTGATAGGGATCGGTGTTCGTGCCGAGCGCGACCGGATGATGGCCCCAGCTGGGCTTGGCGAGTTCTTTGCGCAGCACATCGGCCACGTTCACCTTGACGATGATCTCGTTGTCGAAGTCTTTCCCCGAGTCGAGATCGAGGTAGGTGTGCGTCGGTCGCGCGAAGCAGTACACGCACGCGTGGGAGCACCCCCGGTACGGATTGATCGTCCACCCGAACGGCATCGGCCCTCCACCGCCCGGGATGCGGTTGAGCGCCGACTTCGCCAGCACCTCGTGGAACGTGATGCCGGCGAAGTCGGGGGTGCGCACGGAGCGCACCAGATTGTTCAGCCGCGCAAGCCCGGGCAGAGCGGACGGCTCGTCGACCGACAACTCCTGACCACTCCAGCGCATGCCACCATTCGAACATATGTTCGAAGGTTAAGCAAGGTGCACCGTCTCCCCCGCCCATCCGGAACGAAGCCAGCGGTCGTGACTGGCGACCACGACCGCCCCGGGATAGGCGCCCAGCGCATCCTCCAGCTCCGTCGCCAGGGCGAGCGAGAGATGGTTGGTCGGCTCGTCGAGCAGGAACAGGTGCGGCGGCCGGGCGAGGATCAGCGCGAGGGCGAGCCGTCGCTGCTGACCGACCGACAGCGCGCCGACCGGCCGGTCGGCATCGCGCTGCGCGATCAGCCCGAGGGAGGTGAGGGGCACCGCCTCCGCCCGTCGCTCCCCCACCGCCGCCTCGTAGATCCTGCGCGGCGATAGCCTCGGGTCCGCGAACCGCACGTCCTGCTCCAGCAGCCCGACCCGGAGGCCGCGCCGTCGCTGCAGCGCCCCGCTCCCGGGTTCGAGGCGGCCGGCCAGCACGGACAGCAGGGTCGACTTGCCCGCACCGTTCGCACCCGTGACCAGGATGCGGCTGGTCGGCGCGACGGCGAACTCGTCGACCTGCAGACGGCCGGGAACGCGCACCTGCCGCGCATGCACCAGCAGCCCAGACCCGTCGTCGAGGCTCTGGAACCCCGAGGGGATGCCCGCGAAGCCGAGACGCGCGGGAGGCTTGCCCACCTGGGCGGCGCGCAGATCCTCCAGCCGCCCCTCCGCATTGCGGATGCGTCGGCTGATCTGGCGATCGAGGGCGTTGCCCTTCACGGACTTCACGAACTTGTCGTTGTCGCGCACCTTCCCCGACCAGGCGATGGACCGCGCGGTGACATCGACGGAGTGCGTGAGCTCTCTGAGCTCCTGCTGCTCATCGGCGTACTGCTTCTCCCACCGCGCCCTCTCCGCCTCCTTCTCGGCGAGATACGCGCTGTATCCCCCGCCGAAGGCCGTGGTGCCCGACCGCGCAGGGTCGAGATCGAGCAGCCCGGTGGCGACGGCGTCGAGGAACGCCCGGTCGTGGCTGGCGAACACGACAGGGCCGGCCCATCCCCGCAGCTGTCGCTCCAGGAAGGCGGCCGCCTCATCGTCCAGGTGATTCGTCGGCTCGTCGAGCAGCAGGGCGTCCGGCCGGCCGAGGAGCAGCGCGGCCAGGGCGAACCGGCTCCGCTGACCCCCCGACACCTCGCTCAACCGACGGGTGAGCGGGATGCCGCCGACACCGAGTCCGTCGAGCACCTCGTCCCTGCGCGCCTCGATGCTCCAGATCTCGGCGCGTTCCGCCGCCGCGAGGGCGGCGTCGTAGCGCGCGTCGGACGCTGCGTCTCCGGAGCCGAGCGCCGCGGCGGCCGCCTCGAGCTCCCGCTCGATCGCGCGCACGTCGGTGAGGGCGTGCTCGATGAGCGCCGCGAGCGTGTCTCCCGGCTCGAACCGCACCTCCTGCCAGAGGAAGCCGGTGTGTTCCGGTCGCGTGAGCGCGCCGGAGTCCGGCGTCTCGGCGCCGGCGAGCACACGCAACAGCGTGGACTTGCCGGCACCGTTCTCGCCGATGAGCCCGACCCGGGCGCCGGGGCCGACGGTGAGGGAGACGTCGGTGAGGACGCGACGCTCGCCGTAGCTGACCGAGACGCCGTCGGCGCGCAGCGGGGTGAACGTGATCGTTGACATGGGGAACCGCCTTTCCGGGCGCTCCACGAGGAGCGGGTTCCCGCCGGGCGATCTCCGTCGTGAGCGGGCGCCGGAGCGCCCAGGTGCCTGACCGGGCAGCGCAGCGACCGAAGGGTCCTCACTCACATCGACGGCGCCTCAGGCGCGGGACGTCAGGAGGTTCTCACTTCATAGCGAGGACGACCATAACAGGTCGTCCTCGCCGCTGTCCAGCGATCAGTGCTGCAGCTGCAGGGTCTCCGCTGTCGTCTCGAGCACGCGCTTGGCCTCGGCGGGCCGGTCGTTCAGCGTCGTGCCGACGGTCGGGATGAGCTCCTTCAGCGTCGGAAGCCACTCGCCGAACCGGTCGGGGAAGCAGTGCTTCAGCAGGTCGACCATGATGGGGACCGCGGTGGATGCGCCCGGCGACGCTCCGAGGAGACCGGCGATCGAACCGTCCTCCGCGGCGACCACCTCGGTGCCGAACTGCAGGACGCCGCCCTTCTTGGCATCCTTCTTCATCACCTGCACACGCTGGCCCGCGGTGATGAGCTCCCAGTCCTCCATCTTGGCGGTCGGCATGAACTCCTGCAGCGCCTTCAGCTTCTTGGCGCGGTTGGCGAGGAGCTCGCCGACGAGGTACTTGATGAGGTCGAAATTGTCGCGGGCGACCGCGAGCATCGGGCCGATGTTGCCGGGCCGCACGGAGCCGGGCAGGTCGAACCAGGAGCCGGTCTTGAGGAACTTCGGGCTGAAGCCGGCGTACGGACCGAACAGCAGCGACGCCTGGCCGTCGACGACGCGGGTGTCGAGGTGCGGCACCGACATCGGCGGGGCGCCGACGGCCGCTTTGCCGTAGACCTTCGCCTGATGCTGGGCGACCAGCTTCGGGTTGGTGGTGCGCAGGAACTGGCCGGAGATCGGGAAACCGCCGAAGCCCCTGATCTCGGGGATGCCGGACTTCTGCAGCAGGTGCAGCGCGCCGCCGCCCGCGCCGACGAAGACGAAGCGCGCCGTCGCGACGTGCGGCGTGTTGCCCACTTCGTGACGGACGGAGAGCCGCCAGAGGCCGTCCTTGGTGCGCTTGATGCTGCGGACGGTGTGGTTGAGCGCGAGCTCGGCGCCGTTCTCGATGAGGTTGTCGATGAGCGCACGCGTCAGAGCGCCGAAGTCGACGTCGGTGCCGGAGGTCTGACGGGTGGCGGCGATGCGCTGGCGCGCGTTGCGCTTCTTGGTGAGGAGCGGCGTCCACTCGCCGATGACCGCGGGGTCTTCCGAGTACTCCATGCCGGCGAACAGCGGCTGGTCCTTCAGCGCCTCGTAGCGCTTGCGGAGGTAGCGCACGTTGTCACGGCCGCGCACGAAGGTCATGTGCGGGGTGGAGTTGATGAACGTGTTGGGCTCCGGCAGGTCCCCGGCGGCGACGAGGCTCGCCCAGAACTGGCGGCTGAGCTGGAACTGCTCGTTGATGCTGATCGCCTTGGCCGGGTCGACGGTGCCGTCGGACGCCTCGGGCATGTAGTTGAGCTCGCACAGGGCCGCGTGGCCGGTGCCCGCGTTGTTCCAGGGGTTCGACGACTCCTGGGCCACTTCGCCCAGGCGCTCGTAGATACGGATGCTCCAGTCGGGCTGGACACGCTGGATCATGGCCCCCAGCGTGGCACTCATGATGCCGCCGCCGATCAGGACGACGTCGATGGGAGAATTGCTCACCCGTCAATCCTATGATGCGGCGGACGCGACACCGCCCGACAGCGCGTACACCGCCCGCTGGCGAGGAGTTGTCTCGATGTCGAGACAACTCCCTCCCCGCGGAAACGACGGGACGGCGAGCCGCTCAGGCGGTGACGGGGTTCGACAGACGCTCGGCGACCAGCTCGGCGATCTGGACCGCGTTGAGCGCGGCGCCCTTCCGCAGGTTGTCGTTGCTGATGAACAGCGCGATTCCCCGGCCCTCCGGCGCGCCCTCGTCGGCACGGATCCGGCCGACGAAGCTCGGGTCGCTTCCGGCCGCCTGCAGCGGGGTCGGGACGTCGGTCAGCTGCACGCCCGGCGCATCGGCCAGCAGCTCGGCGACACGCTCCGGGCTGATCGGCTTCTCGAACTCCGCGTTGATGGAGAGCGAGTGGCCGGTGAAGACCGGGACGCGGACGCAGGTGCCGCTGACGAGGAGGCCGGGCAGGTCGAGGATCTTGCGCGACTCGTTGCGCAGCTTCTTCTCCTCGTCGGTCTCGTTCAGCCCGTCGTCGACGATCGAACCGGCCAGCGGGATGACGTCGAAGGCGATCGGGCGGACGTACTTGACCGGCTCGGGAAGGGTCACCGCCGAGCCGTCGTGCACGAGGTCGAGCAGGTGCTCGTCGGCGACCGCGGCCCGCGCCTGCTCGGCGAGCTCCTCGGCGCCGGCCAGACCGGAGCCCGAGACGGCCTGGTAGGTGCTGACCACGAGACGCGAGAGACCGGCCTCGTCGTGCAGGGGCTTGAGGACGGGCATGGCCGCCATGGTCGTGCAGTTCGGGTTGGCGATGATGCCCTTGCGCGCCCCGGCGATGGCGTCGGGGTTGACCTCCGAGACGACGAGCGGCACATCCGGGTCCATGCGCCAGCCGCTCGAGTTGTCGATCACGATGGCGCCCGCCTCGGCGAACCGGGGGGCGTGCGCCTTCGACCCGGTGGCGCCGGCGGAGAACAGCGCGATGTCGATGCCGGAGACGTCCGCGGTCGCCACATCCTCGACCACGATCTCCTGCCCCTTGAACGGCAGCGTCGTGCCGGCCGAACGGGAGGAGGCGAAGAAGCGGATGCTCTTCACCGGGAACGCGCGCTCCTCGAGCAGCCGGCGCATCACGCCGCCCACCTGGCCGGTCGCGCCGACGACGGCCAGACGGACGCCGTTGCTGTCGAAATCGGTGAACTCGGTCATGTCAGCCCCTTGGGTCGTTTCGTGTGGTCAACCGCGCCGGTCGCGCGGCCATTCCCGTTGGCCGTGTGGTCTACCGGCCGGTGCCGGCGTAGACGACGGCCTTCTCGTCGCCGTCGAGGCCGAAGGCGGTGTGCACGACGCGGGCCGCCTCGGCGACCGTGTCGGCGCGGGTGACGACGGAGATGCGGATCTCGCTCGTGGAGATCATCTCGATGTTGATTCCCGCGTCGTAGAGCGCCTCGAACAGCTTCGCGGAGACGCCGGAGTTGGTGCGCATCCCCGCGCCGACGAGCGCCAGCTTGCCGATCTGGTCGTCGTACTGCAGGGACTGGAAGCCGACCTCGTCGTGCTCGGCGGTGAGGGCGGTCAGCACCCGCTGCCCCTCCGACTTGGGAAGGGTGAAGGAGATGTCGGTGAGGCTGGTCGCCGCAGCGGACACGTTCTGGACGATCATGTCGACGTTCGCATTGGCCTTCGCGACGATCTTGAAGATCTGCGCGGCCTTTCCGGGCACGTCGGGCACGCCGACGACGGTGATCTTCGCCTCGCTCAGGTCGGTGGCCACGCCGGAGATGATGGGCTCTTCCACGGTTCCATCCTTCTTGGCGGCCTCGGCGGCCGCTGCTTCGTTGAGGACATAGGTGCCCTCCTTGTTGGAGAACGACGACCGCACGTGCAGCGTCACGTTGTGACGCCGGGCGTACTCGACGGCGCGGATGTGCAGCACCTTCGCCCCGGCGGCCGCGAGCTCCAGCATCTCCTCGCTGGTGATGCGGTCGATCTTGCGCGCGAGCGGCACCTGCCGCGGGTCGGAGGTGAAGACCCCGTCGACGTCGGTGTAGATCTCGCACACCTCGGCGCCCAGGGCGGCGGCGAGGGCGACGGCGGTCGTGTCGGAGCCGCCGCGGCCGAGCGTCGTGATGTCGCGCGACTCGCGGCTGAACCCCTGGAAGCCGGCGACGATCGCGATGGCGCCCTCGGTCAGGGCGTCCTGGATGCGCCCGGGCGTGACGTCGACGATGCGGGCCGACCCGTGCTGCGCGTCGGTGATCATTCCGGCCTGGCTGCCGGTGAACGACCGCGCGTCGTATCCCATGCTCTTGATCGCCATGGCGAGGAGCGCCATGGAGATGCGCTCGCCGGCCGTGAGCAGCATGTCGAGCTCCCGTGGCGCGGGGATGGGGGTGACCTCGTGCGCCAGATCGATGAGCTCGTCCGTCGTGTCGCCCATGGCGGAGACGGCGACGACGACCTCGTTGCCCGCCTTGCGCGTCTCGACGATGCGCTTCGCGACGCGCTTGATGCTCTCAGCTGTCGCGACGGACGAACCGCCGAACTTCTGGACGATGAGGGCCACGGACTCTCCTGAACTCACGGGCTTCCCATCCTACCGAGTGGGATATGACCGTTCCTTCATGTGACGACACCGGTGGACAGGCCTCCACGAGTTGCGGCATCTGCTCACCACTCGCGCGGAATTCCGGCCACGACTCACGACTCGGCGAGCCTGGCGCGCGGTGCGGCGGGCCGGGGGGTCAGGAGACCTGGCGGCGGCCCTCGAACGCGCGACCGAGCGTGACCTCGTCGGCGTACTCGAGGTCGCCGCCGACCGGCAGGCCGGACGCGAGCCGCGTGACGCGGATCTCGAGGGTGGTGAGCAGCCGGCTGAGGTAGGTGGCGGTCGCCTCGCCCTCGAGGTTCGGGTCGGTGGCGATGATGACCTCCTGGACCGTGCCGTCCGCGAGCCGCTGCATCAGCTGACGGATGCGCAGGTCGTCGGGGCCGACGCCGTCGATCGGGCTGATCGCGCCGCCGAGCACGTGGTACAGGCCGCGGAACTCCCGCGTGCGCTCGATCGCGACGACGTCCTTCGCCTCCTCGACCACGCAGATCAGGGTGGGCGTGCGCCGGGGGTCGCGGCAGATGGAGCAGGTGACCTCCTCCGACACGTTGCCGCAGATCTCGCAGAAGCGCACCTTGTCGCGCACCTCGAGCAGCACCTCGGCGAGGCGCGTGACGTCGAACGTCTCGGTCTGCAGGATGTGGAACGCGATGCGCTGAGCGGACTTCGGGCCGATGCCCGGCAGCCGCCCGAGCTCGTCGATCAGCTCCTGGACGATGCCTTCGTACACCGGCTACCTCATCCCCGGGGTCGGAGGCGCTGGCTGCTCCTCGATAAAGGTGGCTCCGAGGATCTCGCGCACCACCGCCTCGCCGTAGCGCTGCGGCTGCTGGAAGGTCGGGGTGCGGGAGCCCGCCGCCGGGGCGGAGGACGAGCGCGCGGGGCGTCCGGCAGCGGACGGCGCGGACTCCCCGGTCGGCGCGGACGCCGCCGGGGACGGCGCAGTGACCGCCGTCGCAGAGGGGCCGGCGGCCCAGTCGCCCGCGGGCTCCTCGGGCACGGGCGGCTCGAACGGCGGCTCGATCTCGGGCGGGGGGACGTCGTCGTACGGCGGCTCCTCCGGGGCGCTCGGCGGGGCAGCGGGGGCGCTCGGCGGGGCAGCGGGATCGCTCGGCGGGGCAGCGGGCGCGGCCGGTGCAGCCGCCGCCTGCGGGGCAGCGGCGGGCGTGGCCGGACGCTCCATGGTCACGACCGCTGACGTCACCGCTGCGGCAGCCTCGGCGGTCTCGCTCGACGAGGGGATGGTGACCGTCGCCCACTCGGTGACCACCGACGCGGGAGCCGCGGCATCAGAGGGGGCCGTCGCGGCCGACCGCGCGGGCGCGGTTTCGCGCGTCTCTGGTGCAGCGGTCGGGACGGATGCCGGCGTGGGTGCTGGGCGGGCGGACGGCGCCGCCGTGCTCGCCGCGGCGGGCTCAGCACCCGGCCAGGTCTCGGCCGCCGGGGCGGCGGGCGCACCGCCGGAGGGGCGGGGCGATCCGCCGGAACCGGGAGCCGAGTCGGCTTTCGCGATGAACTTCACGCGGATGCCGAGGACGTCGACGATCGCCTGGCGGAGGTACTCGCTGACGCCCGGGGCGCCGGCGGCGTCGGGCTGCCGGAAGCTCTGCACATCGTTGTCGCTCGGGAACGACAGCGACAGGACGTCGCCGTTCAGGGAGCGCACCTGTGCGGTGAAGACGACCATCCACGCGCTGCGCTTCGCACGCTGGACGGCGTCGAGGATCTGCGGCCAGGCGTCCTTCACCTGCTGCGTGCTGACGGGGCCGACCGGGGCCGCGGCCGGAGCCGGCTTCTCCGCCGCCGGTGCGGGGGTCTGCTCGGGGGCCGGGACATCCGCGGCAGGAGTCTGCTCCGCAGCTGTCTGCTCGCCGACGGCGCGCGCGGCCGCGGCGGTCTGCGACGGGGCCGCTCCGGCTGCCGTCGTCTCCGCCGTGGGAGCGTCGGCGGACGACGCAGCCGTCGGCGTCGGCGCAGGGGGCGGGGCCGGCGGGGCTGCGGCACGGGCCGGCTCCTGCGGCGCGACCGGTGCGCTCGGCGCAGCGGGAGGCGCCGCCCGCTCGGCACGAGCAGGCTCGGCACGAGGCGGCTCGGCACGAGGCGGCTCGGCACGACCGGGCTCGGATCCGATGGCGTCGCTCACGCCCACGCGGCGCTCGAGACGCTCGACGCGGGCGAGCGCCCCCCGCTCGCTCTCGTCGCTCGACGGCACGAGCACGCGCGCGATCATGAGCTCCAGGTGGAGTCGCGGCGAGGTCGCGCCGGTCATCTCGGTGAGCGCCGCGTTCACGATGTCGGCGGCGCGGCTCAGCTCGGCCGCGCCGAACTTCATCGCCTGCACGCCCATCCGGTCGAGCTCGTCCTGCGGGACGCCGCGCAGCACCGCCGATGCCCCTTCGACACTCGTCGCGGCGACGACGATCAGGTCGCGCAGACGCTCCAGAAGGTCTTCGACGAACCGCCGCGGGTCCTGTCCGGTCTGGATGACGCGGTCGACCGCGGCGAAGGCGCCGGCGGCATCCCGCGCCGAGATCGCGTCGATCACGTCGTCCAGGAGCGCCGCGTGCGTGTAGCCGAGGAGCGCGACCGCCCGCTCGTAGTCGATGGCGCTGCCCTCGGAGCCGGCCATCAACTGGTCGAGCAGGGAGAGGGTGTCGCGCGGCGAACCGCCGCCCGCGCGCACCACCAGCGGGAGGACGCCCGGTGCGACCGTCATGCCCTCGCTGTCGCACAGGCTCTGCACGTATTCCAGCATCTGCGCGGGAGGGACGAGCCGGAACGGATAGTGGTGGGTGCGGGAGCGGATCGTCCCGATCACCTTCTCGGGCTCCGTCGTCGCGAAGATGAACTTCACGTGCTCCGGCGGCTCCTCCACGATCTTGAGCAGGGCGTTGAAGCCCTGCGGGGTGACCATGTGCGCCTCGTCGAGGATGAAGATCTTGTAGCGGTCGCGGGCGGGGGCGAAGATGGCCCGCTCGCGGATGTCGCGCGCGTCGTCGACGCCGTTGTGGCTGGCCGCGTCGATCTCGACCACGTCGAGGGAGCCGCCGCCGTCGCGGCTCAGCTCGATGCAGCTCGCGCACTTCCCGCACGGGGTGTCGGTGGGACCTTCCGCGCAGTTCAGGCAGCGGGCGAGGATGCGGGCCGACGTGGTCTTGCCGCAGCCGCGGGGACCGGAGAACAGATAGGCGTGATTCACCCGATTGGTGCGCAGCGCCGTCATCAGCGGCTCCGTCACCTGAGACTGGCCGATCATCTCGGCGAAGGTGTCGGGCCGATAGCGGCGATACAGGGCGGTTACCACTCACACATGCTACTCATCGCCGCCGACATTCGGCTGGGTCCGCGGAGATCACGGCCCGCGGACATCGAGCGCGCGCCCGATCGCCGACCACAGGGCGACCCTGGCGTCCTCCGTGGGCTGCGCCTGCGGTGCCGGGGGCAGGTCGAGCGGCGTGTACGGAGGCAGCGAGAAGCTGTGCGTCGCCCGCGGCGCGCGGACGTACGCGTCTCCCCCGCGCGCCGGCCGCACATCGGCCGCCGCGTCGAGCCACCGGCAGCCGTTGTCGAGCTGCTCGTCCTGCCCGGCGCATCCCAGGACCACCGGACCGGGGATGCGACCGAGGTCGAGCACCGCCGCCGCCGTGACCTCATGGGTGCCGCTGAGGCACGGCACCCACGACCCGCCTACCGTGATCGCCGGGCCGGGAACGGGGGACGGGCAGACCAATCCGGTCGTGCCGGCCGGGGCGATGGCGCCGTAGACCAGCTCGGGATGCGCGACAGCCGTCCACAGCGCGAGCTGCGCACCGCGCGAGGCCCCGAACACGAACACGCGCCGCGCATCCACCCCGGGCTGAGACCGCAGCCAGTTCAGCGCGGCGACGACGCGTTCGGCGGGCAGCGTCCGGACCGGCCCGAGCTGGCCCGCCGAGCCGTAGGTCGAGAACGCGAGGGCCGGGTATCCCATCGCCGAGAGGGTGGCCGCCGAGAGCACACCGGTCCGCACGTCGGGCTCCGTGCCGTCGAAGACCAGCACCGCGGGCCGGGGAGCTGCGGAGGCCGAGGCCGGCTCGAAGTAGTCGCCCGTGATGCCGTCGTCGAACACCGCCCGCGACGGTGCGACGGACGACAGGCCGACGCGATGCAGCCGGCGGAGCGCGACGCGGCGCCCGTCGACGACGGCCTCCAGGTCGACCGTCATGGTCGTCCCGCCCCACAGCTGGGGAGACGTCGCCTCCCTGCCGGAATCGCTCTGCAGGGACCAGAACAGCCCCATCCCGTCCGCGCCGCGGAACGGCGCCTCCACCGGAACATCGTGATCGAGGTCGACGACCCCGGAGGACGGAACGCCGTAGACGGCCTGCGAGCTCCACCGTTCACCCGCCGCCGCACCGGACCGCGCCGTCGCGCGCACCGTCACCCGGCCGCCGGGCGGCAGAGAGACGAGACGGACGTGCACCGGCTCCCAGACACCGCTCGGCTCCTCGCTGACCTCGACGCGCGGCCCCGCAGCGCCCGGCGCGGCGACGCATCCGGCGAGCGACGCGACCAGCAGCGACAGCACGACCCCCGCCCGTACGCGCCTCACGGCCGCATCGCCCCCGCCAGCTTCGCGATGACGACCTGCCAGAACGCCGTGCGCGCATCCTCGGTCGCCTGTGCCGTCGCCGGGGAGAGATCGCTCAGCCCGATCGGCAGCAGGGGCGGGGTGGTGATGTCGTGCCCGGCGCCCTCGGAGTAGAGGAAGGCGTCCCCCGGCTCGTCCCCGCGTGCCTGCTCCCCCGCTCGCGTCCAGTCGCAGGCCGTGGGGAGCAGCCGGTCGGCGGTGCCGCACGCGAGCACGAGCGGCCCGCTGATGCGCTGCAGCGGCAGGATGTCGGTTCCGGCGATCGTGCGCTCGGGGTTGGCGCACGGCAGAGCCCTCCCGTGCTCGATCAGCAGAGGGCTGCCCGCGGACGACGTGCACTGCAGCGCCGTCGCGCCGGCGGCGGCGAACGCGCCGTGCACCCGCTCCGGATCGTTCGCGGCGAACCACAGGGCCAGCGACGACGCCCGGCCGGTTCCGTACACGAAGACGCGTCCCTCATCCACGACCGGGAGGGAGGAGAACCACGTCAGCACCGCGTCGAAGGTCTCCACCGACAGGGCGGCGGAGCCGGGGATGCGGCCGGCCGGGACGAAGGCCGGGAGGATGACGACCGGGAAGCCCGCCGACGCGATCACGCGGGAGGCGAACGCCCCGGACGCTCCCCCGTCGTCGCCGTCGATGATGATGACGCCGGGCCGCAGACTCACCGGCGTCGGCACGGAGTCGACCAGCGTCCCGATGCTGGCCGTCGGCGCGAGACCGGACGCCTCCGGATCGCCCGTGTCGATCAGGTCGCTCCCCAGCACGTCCCGGCTGATCGTCCCCGCCGAGAGCGCGGCGCGGTGGAGCTCGCCGAACGCCACCTGGTGGCCTCCCTGCTCCGCAGAGAACCGGATGTCGAGCGGGCTGAACGCCCACTGCGCCTCCAGCTGCTGCTGGCTGAGCGAGGGTCCGGTCAGACTCCACAGCAGACCGGACCCGTCGGGGCGCGGGTAGGGCGCCGCCGCCGGTTCCTGCGACCACAGCCGGACGCTCCCGCTGGGCGGCACCGCGTAGACCGCCCGCGACGACCACGAGCCGGAGGAGGAGTACGCCCGCGCGGTGAGCACGACGGGTTCTCCCGGTTCGAGTCCGCTGACCTGGATGCCGACCGGCTGGGTGATGCCGTCCCCGAACCGGCTGAAGACGAACCGGGCTCCGCCGCCCGTGCCCGGCGCGCATCCGGAGAGGACGACGGCCGCCACCGCTCCGGCGGCCGCGATGCGCAGCAGCCGCCCCACCCTCCCGCGCCGCGTCATCCCAGCACCGCCCGAAGCAGATCGCGGCCGACGGCGTTCCAGAACGCGATGCGGGCTTTCTCAGTCGGCTGGCCACCGGTCGCCGGCAGCGCGATGGGCAGGCCGGGCGGCACGCTGACGGGATGCGTCGCACCGTCCGCGTAGATGATCCGGTCGCCGGGGCGCGGCACCCGGGTGGCGGCGAGCGCGCGCTGCCACCCGCACGCCGACGGGAGCGTGGCATCCTGCACACCGCACGCGAGGACGACCGGGCCGTCGACGACGTCGATGGACGGGACGGCGGAGGGGACGACCGTGCCGGCGTCGGAGAGACAGGGCAAGCCGGACTCGCCTTCGAAGACCGGCGCGACGCGTGCGGCCGGCAGGCACAGCAGCGCCGGTGTCCCCCCGGCGGCGAACAGCCCGTGGATGCGCGACGGGAACCGGGTGGCCGCCCAGACGGCCACCTGCTCGGCCGCGCCGGTGCCATAGAGATAGACGCGGTCCTGCTCGATGTCGGGCCGATCCGCGAGCCAGTCGAACACGGCCTGCACCGTGGTGTCCGCGATGATGCCGGTCGAGCGGACGCCGTCCGCCGCGGCCGCGACCGGCACCAGCAGCACCGAGGCGCCGAATTGCGCGATCACCGGTGCCACGTAGTCCCCGGACGCCCCCGGCCGCGCGTCGTCGAACATCAGGACGACCGGGGTCTGCGGGTGCTCCAGGCTCGCCGCGCTGTAGAAGGTGGCGAGCGCGACGTCCTCGTGCGTCTGCCGCGGCAGGCGCGGATCGATGGCCGGTCGCAGGTCGCGCGTGTAGATCGTCCGCACTGGGAGGGTCGACGCCAGTCCGTCCAGCTCGAACGCCCGGGTGGCGATGACCCTGCCTGCGTCGGAAGCGGCGACCGTGACGTGGATGGTGTCGAGCATCCACTGCCGTGCCGCCTCCTCGCCCGACAGCCGCGGACCGCGGAGCGACCAGAACAGCCCGGCCGAGTCCGGCTCGGTGAAGGGGGCGAGCTGCGGCCGCGCCGCCGCCAGGTCGAGGGTTCCCGAGGCCGGGACCGTGTAGGTCGCGGCGGACGTCCAGGTCCCGTGCACCGTGGCGAGATGCGCGGTCAGCCGCAGCCGCGCGCCCGGCTCGGCACCGACCAGCTGCAGCGGGAACGGCCACAGCACGGCGCTGTAGCGGACGAGCGGAGAGGTCACGAAGCGCGCGCCCGCTCCCGGGTCCGCGGCGCCGCATCCGGCGAGCACGGTCACCGCGAGGAGGGCGGAGGCCAGCACGGCCGCGATCCGGGCCGGCCGGCTCGTGCGGCGCGCGGCGGAGACGCGTCGCGGCATCCCGTGCCGTTCGCCCTCGCCGCGCCGTCGCCGCATGGCCTCCGCTCCCGTCAGCCCCCGGTCGCTCCCCGGACCGCCTCGAGTGACTGCCGGGAGATCTCGAGCTCCTCGTTCGTCGGCACGACCAGCACCGTCACGGCGGAGTCGTCCGCGGAGATGACCCGGGCCTCCCGCGATGTGCTCGCGTTGCGTTCGGGGTCGAGCCGGATGCCGAGCACCTCCAGCCCCGACAGCACCTCGGCGCGGAGCACAGCGTCGTTCTCGCCGACGCCGGCCGTGAAGGTGAGCACGTCGAGTCGCCCGAGCAGGGCGGTGTATGCGCCGATGTAGTGCTTCAGGCGGTGCACCGTCACCTGCAGCGCCAGCGCGGCTGCCTCATCCCCGCGACCGGCGGCTCGGCGCACGTCGCGCATGTCGCCGCGCCCCGAGAGGCCGAGCAGCCCGCTCCGGCGGTTCAGCAGCTCGTCCAGGTCGTCCGTCGACAGCTGCGCGCGCCGTGCGAGGTGGATGAGCACCGCAGGGTCGAGGTCGCCGGACCGGGTGCCCATGACCAGGCCCTCCAGCGGCGTCATCCCCATGGAGGTCTCCACCGAGCGCCCGCCGTCGACCGCGCACGCGGACGCCCCGTTGCCCAGGTGCAGGACGATCTGGCGCAGCTCGCCGAGCGGGCGGCCGAGGTATGCGGCAGCGGTCTCGGACACGTACTTGTGCGACGTGCCGTGGAAGCCGTACCGCCTCACGCGGTGACGGTCCGCCAGCTCGGCGTCGATCGCGTACGTGTAGGCCTCCGGCGCCAGTGTCTGGTGGAACGCGGTGTCGAACACGGCGACGTGCGGGACGTCGGGGAACGCCTTCTTCGCGGCGCGGATGCCCTCCAGGTTCGCCGGGTTGTGCAGCGGGGCGAGGTCGGAGAGGTCCTCGATGTTGATCTCGACGAGCGGCGTCACGATCGTCGGCTCGAAGAAGCGCTTGCCGCCGTGGACGACGCGATGGCCCACCGCGTCCAGCGGGTTCTCGTCGAGGCTCGGGCCCTCCGCCGCGAAAGCGTCGAGCATCGCGCGGAACCCCGCGGTGTGGTCCGGGATCTCGAGCGACCGCTCGCTCGTGCCGTTCGGGCCGCGGTGCGTCGTATGCCCGCTCGACTCGCCGATGCGCTCCACCAGGCCGGAGGCCAGCGACTCCTCGGTCTCGCTGTCGATCAGCTGGTACTTGAACGACGACGAGCCGCTGTTGACGACCAGGACGGCGCTCATGACAGCGCCGCCTGGATCGCGGTGATCGCCACGGTGTTGACGATGTCGTCGACCGTCGCCCCACGGGACAGGTCGTTGATGGGCTTCCGCAGGCCCTGCAGCACGGGGCCGATCGCGACGGCGCCCGCGCTGCGCTGCACCGCCTTGTACGTGTTGTTGCCGGTGTTGAGGTCGGGGAAGATGAACACGGTCGCCCGTCCGGCCACCTCCGATCCGGGCATCTTCGCGGCCCCGACGGCCGCATCCGCCGCGGCGTCGTACTGGATGGGACCGGCCACCGCGAGCTGCGGCGCACGCTCGCGCACCAGCTCGGTCGCGGTCCGCACCTTCTCCACGTCCGCCCCGGCGCCCGAGTCCCCGGTGGAGTACGACAGCATCGCGACGCGCGGCTCGATCCCGAACTGCTCGGCCGTGCGGGCGGACGAGATGGCGATGTCGGCGAGCTGCTCCGAGGTCGGGTCCGGGATGACGGCGCAGTCGCCGTAGACGAGAACGCGGTCGGCGAGGGCCATCAGGAACACGCTGGAGACGACCGACACCCCCGGCGTCGTCTTGATGATCTCGAAGGCCGGCCGGATGGTGTGCGCCGTCGTGTGCGCGGCGCCGGACACCATCCCGTCGGCGAGTCCGAGGTGCACCATCATCGTGCCGAAGTAGGACGTGTCCGTGATCGTGTCCGACGCCTGCTCGACCGTGATGCCCTTGTGCGCGCGCAGCCGGGCGTACTCCGTCGCGAAGCGCAGACGCAGCACGTCGTCGAAGGGGCTGAGCACCTCGGCGCCGGAGAGGTCGAGTCCCAGCTCGATCGCGCGCGACTTCACCTCGAACGGCTCGCCCAGGATGGTCAGCCGGGCCACTCCACGCGCCAGCAGGGTGTGGGCGGCGCGCAGGATGCGGTCGTCCTCCCCCTCCGGCAGGACGATGTGCTTCTTCGCCGCCCGCGCGCGCTCGATCAGGTCGTACTCGAACATGAGCGGGGTGACGACATCGTGGCGGGAGACGTTGAGACGGGCCAGCAGGGCGCTCGCGTCGACGTGCCGCTCGAACAGGGCGAGCGCCGTGTCGTACTTGCGCTGCGAGTCCGCGGCGAGCCTCCCTCGCGCGTGCGTGATCCGCACGACGGTGTCGTAGGTGTCGAGCCCCGTCCGCACGATCGGCAACGGCGAGCGCAGGCCGGCCAGCAGCCGCTCGATCGGCTCCGGCAGGTCGAACCCGCCGTTGAGGACGATGCCGGCGACGGACGGGAAGGTGCCGGAGGCGTTCGCCATGAGCACCGCCAGCAGCACCTCCGTGCGGTCGCCGGGGACGACGACGACCGCGCCGTCCACCAGCCGCGGGAGCACGTTGTTCATCGACATGCCGGCGACGACGACCCCGAGCGCCTCGCGGGTGAGCAGGCCCTCCTCCCCGGCGATCAGCGTCGCGCCGGTCTCCTCCATGATGGAGCGGATGCTCGGCGCCACCAGGAACGGGTCCTCCGGGATGGCCCACACCGGCGGCCGGTCCGCGCTGCCCGCCGCGGCCGCCGCGGCGCCGACCACAGAGCCGACGGCGGCGACGATCGGCTCCAGCATCCCGGCGTCCGCACGGTTCGCGATGACGGCGAGAAGCCCGGCGTGCTCGGCCCGCAGCTCGGCGACGGCGATCTCCGCCAGCTGGCGGAGCTCCTCCGGCGAGCGCGGGTCGGCCTGGCCGAGACGCTCGCCAAAGCCCTGTCCGATCCGTCCGCCGAGCACCAGCAGCACGGGCGCGCCCAGGTTCGCGGCGATCCGGGCGTTGTAGCCGAGCTCGGTCGGGCTGCCGACGTCCGTGTAGTCGGAGCCGAGGATGACGACCGTGTCGCACAGCGCCTCCACCGCGCGGAAGCGCTGGACGATCTCGGCGAGCGCCGCATCGGCGTCGGCGTGGACGTCCTCGTACGTCACGCCCAGGGCGTCCTCGTACGAGATGTCCGCGGTGATCCGCTGGAGCAGCAGTTCCAGCACGTAGTCGCGCTCGTCGGTGGAGCGGGCGATCGGCCGGAACACGCCGACGCGCTCGACGGAGTGGCGCAGCGACTCGAGAACGCCGAGGGCGACGGTCGACTTGCCGGTGTGCCCCTCGGCGGAGGTGATGTAGATGGAGCGCGCCACGTCAGCCGATCCGCTCGATCGCCGGGATCCGGTAGTGCCCGTCCAGCACCTCGTCGCCCGGCAGGTACAGGCGGAGGATGGGCCGGAAGCGTCCGGCAGGCGCAGGCAGCCAGTTGGCCGCCGCCTTCTCGTCGGTCGGTCGGGTGGCGCTCATCGTGATGGTCAGTCCTCCGTCGTCGTCGTACACGAGCCCGCGGGTCCTGTCGCCGACCGAGTAGCGGTCGATCGGGTTGGCGACGAGGTAGTAGTGCGGGAGGTCGTACATGGTCAGTGACCAGAAGGCGCCGACCGGCGGTGTCGGGCTGAGCCGCAGCCGGTAGACGTGCTCGCCGCTGAGCGGCTCGCCGTCGGCGTCCTCGTAGGTCATGATGTAGGCCGCTTCGTAGGCGTGGTTGCCCCACAGGCCACCCAGAGCCGCGCCGGCCCGGGTCGCGTATCGCGTCCGCGGGTCGGTCAGCTTCCATTCCGGGGAGTCGATCGCGCCCACTTCGAAGTAGTCGAGGTTGTAGTCGAAGACGTGGAGGTTGACCATCCAGTGGTCGATCAGCGTGCCGGAGGTGCGCAACGCCGACTCCAGAGCCTCCTTGCCCAGGGCGTACCCGTCGACGAGGGCCTGGCGGACGCCCTCCGGCTGCTCGGCGATCGGATACGGGCTCACCAGTCCGAGAGGCGCGTACGAGTCGAGCGCGGCGCGGTCGCGCGGCGCGGGCGGGAAGGCCTGCGACCAGACGCGCAGCTTCTCGAAGAAGTCGAGCGCCTCGCCCTGGCCGCCGTCCACGGCCGGGACTCCCTCCGGCGGGACGAGGGTCTCGTGCAGCGGGGTGAGTGTGAGCGCATCCTGCAGCGCGTGCACCGCGGGCAGGTCGTCGGCGCCGTCGACGGCCCACCGCCCGACGATCGTGGCGACGCGCGTGGGGAAGCGGACGGTCGGGAGACCTGCGGCGTCGTCGGCCCCCTCGTCGGCATCGGGCGGCAGGAGCAGGAACTCGCCGCCCCCTCCCCCGGTCGAGCGCGTGCCGATGTACGCGAAGTTGTCGGTCCAGGCGTCGACGAACTGCAGCACGAAGTAGCGGTCACCGGTGGCGGGGACGGTGAGCTTCACGGGCCCGACGCCCAGATCGACCTGGGCGATCGAATACACGGTGTCGTTGTTGATCGAGACGAACGTGTCGCCCGGCCCGGCCAGCTCGCGCGCGTGCCCGAAGGAGTTGTAGGGAGTGGGACCGACCGACCCGATGCCCGCCTCGGTGAACCGTGCGACCTGCTCCAGGTCGAACACGAGAGGGAAGCCCACGACGTATGCCTCGGTCGCCAGCTCGGTCAGCTGCTCGGTCATGCGGCACCCCGTCCATCCAGCGCTCCACGGAAGACACGGATCATTCTACAGGGCGTAGAAGCTCCGGCATTGCTGGCCACAATATACGCGGCGGCGGTGACACGCGGCTGGACACGGAAAGACTCCCCACGCACCCGCCAGAGCCCGGTTACCCTTGCTGCGTTTCCGCCCTGGGGGAGTTGGCCTGGATGGCGCCACGTGGGGAGCCGGGAACCAGTGTAGCGGGTGCGGGTGGGAGCCGTGTGCGCGAGGCCCTCCGGCGTTCGGGTAAGATACTGGGAGCCGCCGGCCGCGACAGCGGAAGGCGACGACCAGGAGAATTCGCCTAGTGGCCTATGGCGCACGCTTGGAAAGCGTGTTGGGTGCAAGCCCTCGGGGGTTCGAATCCCCCATTCTCCGCCAACTGTTCAGGATGCGCCGCCGGGTGCGCGCATAGCACCACACCGGGTGCGCGCACAACGCCACACCCGCGTCCGGTCGCTGCGCCCGGAGGTATCCGGCGCCATCGCTGCGGGCTTGTGCCCGAGCACCCGTTGGACGGCGTGACGTTCGCTCGCGGGCTGACGTTCCCGGGAGGCCGTCGCCGATCCAGCGTCTCAGCCCACCGCTGACAGCTGGTCGCCCTTCAGGCGCACCAGGTAGCCGCCCGCGAAAGACCATGAGCCCGGGTTCGCGGCGGTCGAGCTCCACAGCTTCGTCCCCGTCTGCCGGTCGAATGCGGCGAGGTCGCCACTCGGTTCGTTCGTGAACACGTAGGCGTTGTCGGGGCCAAAGAAAAGCGCCGACCCATTCGGCAGATCCGGCAGCGGGCGAGGTGCTCCCGTCGACGCTGTGAAGGTACAGGTGCCGGTGCCGTCGTGGACGACCGTCAGGGTGTCATGCTCGGGATCGAGGAAGACGTCGACGAAAGGCGAGAACCCGGCGACACGGTTCGTCAACCCGCATCGCGCCGCGGACGCGGACCAGCGTTCCGTTCCGGAGGCGGAATCCAGAATGGTCAGCTCGGAGGTGGATACAACGGCGATGAGATCGGACGCGCCCGGATAGCCCGCCACGGCACCGGCGACACCGGTCGATGTGCTGACGGCCTGGATGTCGGAACCCGGTGGGAGCTGCCGAGTCCATGTCGGCTGACCCGACCGATCGAGACCGGTCAGTTCGGTGGGCTGTCCCGTGCTGTCGTATTGAGAGATCGCCGCTGGGTGAGAGTCGGTCTGGATGAGCGCACCGACGTTCGGCCCGGGGTCGAGCCGTCCGGTCTGCAGGTCGATGAGCGCGGACTCGTAGGGCCTCCCGTCGGCACCGGGAGCGTCCAACAGGATGTCGACGGGGAGGAAGTCGGTGTCGCCCACCATCGGGTGGACCCACGCCGACTTGCCTGGGACGTCCGTCGACCACCGAGGACTCTGCGCGTCGCGGGGGTCGACCCGGATGATCGACGTGGGAGTACTCATGACGATGTCGCCCGAATCACCCGGGACGGCCTGCGCGTTGAGCAGGATGTCGGTCTTCTCGCCGGCGAAGTCCGCCAGAGTCCGACCGGTGGCAAGGTCGATGACGTCATGCGGTCCGCCTCCCAACGCCTCCTCGAAGACGAGGATCCGTCCCGACGTGCCCAGAACCAGGACGTCGACGTCGTACAGAGGCGCAGCGTGCCAGGACCATTCGCGCGTCCAGATGGCCGTGCCCTGTCGCGTGTCCACCAAAGACAGGGAGACGTGCTGCAGGTCATCGTTGCAATCCAGAGCGTCGTCGCCGACGACATGCGCCCCGACCTGAACAAGAGCGAGACCGTCGGCGATGTCGTAGACGTGGTGCTGCTCGCAGGACCGTCCCGTACCGGGGAGGTCCAGCGACCACGGAGTAGCTCCCAATCGGTTGACGTCGTGCCGCTGGATCGGCGTCGTCTGAACGGCGAGGGGCCGACCAGAGGGTGTCGACGTGGCCGTCGGCGTCGGCGTCGGGGTCGGCGTGGAGGTGATGCTCGGTGTCGGGGCCGGCGCGGGCTCCGACGGTCCGAAGTGCAGCGCGCCGCTGAGTGCCAGCGCTGCGGTTCCCCCCGCGAGGACGACGCCCGCTGCGACGAGACCGCCGACGAGAGCGAAACGGGCACGCGATGGTCGCGCCGGCGCTGTGGCGACGGTCTCGTGGAGGATTTCGCGGAGGATGGCGCTGCGCGCCGGATCGAAGACGGGGCCGGTGGCGGTCATTCTGCACCTCCTTCGAGGGCGGGCTGGATGGATTCGGAGGCGAGAGTGAGGTCGCCGAGGCGGCGCTTGGCGCGGGAGAGCCGGGATTTGATGGTCCCGACGGGGACACCGAGGGTGCGTGCCGCTTCGGCGAGCGGAAGCTCCTCCAGCACGCAGAGCGTGATCACGTTCTGATCGGCGGTCGACAGGCTGGCGAACGCGTCCCGGACGCGTCGGTCCCGTTCCTCGTTGTCGAGGTTGTCGGCGACGCCGTCAGCATGGTCAGGCTCGTGACCCGGTTCGGACATGCGGGCGAGCGCCGCGCGGTGACGGCGTCGACCGCGTTCGAGGTTGTGCACGGTGTTATTCGTGGCGACCAGCAGCCAGGCGATGATCGAGCCGTCGACAACGCGGACGGCGTCTCGGCGACGCCAGGCCTCCAGGAAGACCATGGCAGTGACGTCCTCTGCGTCGTGCGGCCGACGGACCAGCCGCAGCGCGTGACCGAAGACGCGGTCGCGATGCTTGTCGAACAGGGACGTGAACGCGTCAGGATCCCCGTCTCGCGCCCGGGACCAGGCGTCCGCCTCGTCCGATCCAACGTTGCTCATATCCCCTAGTGTCCGATCGGCCGGAAAGGTTCCATCACGTATCAGTCCCGTCCCCACCGTTTCCGCCAGTCCCCCCAGCGCTCCGGCTAGTGCATCAGAGCAGCGCCGAGACCCCCGTCGCCACGGCGTAGATCGCGAGACCGGCGAGCGCGCCGACGACCGTCCCGTTGATGCGGATGAACTGCAGGTCGCGTCCCACCTGGGTCTCGATCTTCTCGGTGGTCTCGGCCGCATCCCACGACTGCACCGTCTCGGTGATGACGTGCGAGATGTCGCTGCGGTAGCTCGTCACCAGGTGCAGCGCTGCGTCCGTCAGCCGCCGATTGAGGGATGCCCGCAGGTCGTCGTCGGCGAGGACGCGCCGGGCGACATCGGCGACGACGGCCTCCGCGCGGCGCCGCAGCTCGCCGTCCTCGTCCGAGAGCGCATCCATCGCCGCGGACCGTGCCGCCGTCCACGTGGAGGCCGCCAGCTCGCGGATGCGCGGATCGTCGAAGGCGCGACCCTTCGCCAGCTCGAGCCGGTCGATGGTCGCCTCGTCGTGCTGCAACCGATCGGCGAGCTGGGCGAGGTACTCGTCGAGCGAGCGCCGGAGGCGGTGGTCGGGGTCGTCGCGCATCTCGCGGACGAACCGGAGCGCCTCAGCGTGGAGGCGTTCGTCGATCATGCGGTCGACGAACGACGGCAACCATGACGGGAGCCGACGCGACACCACCGGCCCGAACGCCTCGGGGTTCGCCGCGAGCCACTCGTCCAGCCGGTCCAGCAGCAGATCCACGGCCTCGTGGTGACCGCCCGAGTCGAGCACCCGCGCGCCGAGCCGGCCGAGCGGCGGGCCCCAGACCGGTGCGACGACGTGCGTGCGCACGACCGCCTCCAGCGCCTCGCGCATCCGGTCGTCGTCGAGCAGGGCGACCAGCCCGGTCAGGCCGCGGAAGGACTCCGCCACCACGCGACGCGAGTTCTGCGGCTCGGTGAGCCAGTCGGCCACCGCTCCGGCCAGGTCGATGGTGCCCAGCTTGCCGGCGACGACCGCGTCGGAGAGGAAGTTGGTCTCGACGAACTCGCCGAGGCTGGCCCCGATCTCGTCCTTGCGGGTCGGGATGATCGCCGTGTGCGGGATGCGCAGGCCGAGCGGATGCCGGAAAAGCGCGGTCACGGCGAACCAGTCCGCGAGCGCTCCGACCATCGCACCCTCGGCGGCGGCGCGCACGTACCCGAGCCAGGGATAGCGGTCCTGGAGCGCGAACGCGACCGCGAACACCACGGCGGCGACGGCCAGCAAGCTCGTCGCGAGCACCTTCATCCGCCGCAGGGCCAGACGGCGTTCGGCGTCGGTGGGCAGAGCGCTCACGCGGCGCTGCACAGCGGGCGGTCGGTGTTCCGCCTGTGCCCGCCGCTGCATTCGGCGGCCATGGCGTCCTGGATGCGCACCTCGTACCTCCCCGGCCAATGTTGCGGACGGTGTCCACCGTACTCACGGTCGGCGTGGGGCGATATCTCCGACGGTACGGCGAGTGCCAGGAGCGCCAGGTGAGCAGTTTCGGAGAAGCGCTGTGCACCCGTCCCGCTCTACGGTCGAGGCATGACGAACACAACCGAGTCCTCATCCAGCTCCGCCGCTTTCACCGAGGAGGAGCGCGCCGCCATGAAGGAGCGGTCGAAAGAGGTGAAGACCGCGCGCAAGGGCAAGACGACGCGCGAGGACGACACCCGCGACCTGCTCGCCAAGATCGCCGAGCTGCCCGACCACGACCGAGCGCTGGCCGAGCGCATCCACGCGATCGTCACCGAGACGGTCCCGGACGTCTGGCCGAAGCTCTGGTACGGGCAGCCCGCCTACGCCATCGGCGGCAAGACGTTCTGCTTCTTCCAGCCGTCGTCGAAGTTCAAGACCCGCTACTCGACGCTCGGGTTCAACGATCCGGCCAAGCTCGACGACGGCACGATGTGGGCGACGGCCTTCGCCATCCTCGACCTCGGCCCGGAGGACGAACAGCGCATCCGCGACCTGGTGCGCACCGCAGCCGGGTGACCCCGCGGGACACCCGACCGCCCCGCGAACGGGTGTCCCCCAAAATGCCGCTACCGGAGCCTCCCGGATTGAGAAAGGCTCGTCTGGTGAGTGAGCAGGCCGAGGTGGGGACGGATGTGGCAGCGACCCGTGAGACCGTCCTCCGCCCGCACCGGCACCTGTTCACCCGGGGCATCGTCGCGGTGCTGGCGCTCACCACTCCGGTGTTCGCCGTCCTGTACTGGCTGACCATCCCGTCCGGCGCCTGGGTCTTCGTGCTCATCGCTCATCTCGTCGTCATCGCGGCGACGGTGGTGGGGGTCGCGTCGTTCCTCAACACGACGATCGGCTACGGGCCGGACGGCGTGCGCGAGCGCGGATTCTTCGGGCGGACCGTCCGGGTGGGCCACGGCGAGGCGGGCGCGGTGATCATGGTGCAGGTCTACGAACGCAGCACCCTCGACGTCCTGCCCCAGCTGTTCGTGGCGTCGAAGGAGGGGCGGCTGCTCATCCGGATGCGCGGCCAGTTCTGGTCGGCGGACGACATGGAGCGCGTCGCGGAAGAGCTCGACGTTCCCGTCACGCGGCCGGAGGAGCCGATGACGCACGGCCAGCTCCGCCGCGCCTGGCCGCGCCTGCTGTACTGGTTCGAACGCATCCCGCTCGGGCGCTGAACCCGTCGGCGGCGCCCGGCCGAAGCCCCACGCCCGCGGGCGCATGCCAGGATGGCAGGGTGACGCCGCGCACCGAGGTCGAGCCGCGCAGCAAGGGCCTGCTCACGCCGAGCCGCGTCGCCCCGGCGGCGACCGCGCCGCCGGTGGCGATCGCACGGCGCGCTGCGGACGGCCGCTCGGCCCTGTTCGTCCGGCACTACTGGCTCCCCCGCTGGCAGCTCGCGGACGGCGCGACCGTGCGGCAGGACGTGCTCGAGTACCCGACGGCGAATTTCGTCGTCGAGGAGCGGTCCGCCGCCCTGTACCGCGCCGGCCGGGGGCGGGGGTCCCGCACGCTGGAGGGCTCGGGATGGGCGCTCGGCGTCCTGCTCCGGCCCGGCGTCTCGCGGGCATGGGCCGGAGCGTCGATGCGCAGCGTGCCGCCGGTCCTGCCGCTCGACCGGCTGACGGTCCGGGAGGGAGCGGCCGGGATGGTCGCCTCCGTCCGCGACCGCATGGCGGACGACGACGACTCCGGCGCGATCGCGGCGTTCGAGGCCTGGCTGGACCGCCTCCCCGAACCGGATGACGACGCCCGCCTGGTCGACCGCATCGTGGCGGCGGTCGAGGAGGACCGTGAACTGCTGCGGGTCGAGCAGCTCGCCGACCGCTTCGGGCTCGGCGTCCGCCACCTGCAGCGGCTGGTCGCCGGGCACATCGGCTTCGGCCCGAAGTGGCTCATCCAGCGGTACCGATTGCAGGAGGCGGCCGCGGCACTCCGATCGAGCGAACCTCCTGCGCTCGCCGACCTCGCCGCCGAGCTGGGCTATGCCGACCAGGCGCACTTCAGCCGCGACTTCACGTCGGTCGTCGGGTCGACGCCGGGGGCGTACGCCGCCGCAGAGGGGCGCGGGTGACCGGGCCCGACGCCGCGCTGGCGCCGTGGCGCGAACGCTGGCGCCTCGAACCCGACGGCGCGGCGTTCGCCACCCCGTCGAGCGTCGTGCAGCCGGTGCGTCGCGATGCGGACCCGCTCTTCCTCAAGCTGGCCGCGTCCGGCGAAGAGCGGGCGGGCGGCGCGGTGGTCGCCTGGTGGAGCGGAGACGGTGCCGCCGCCGTCATCGAGGCGGATGCGGACGCGGTGCTCCTCGAGCGCGCGACCGGTCCGGGCGACCTCGCGGAGCTGTCGCGGTCGGGTCCGGAGGGCGACGACGAGGCGACGCGCATCCTCTGCCGGGCCGGTCGTCGTCTGCACGCAGCGGGGAAGGGCACGCGCCCGGACGGTCTGTTCGACCTCCGGCGCTGGTTCCGGGAGCTGCTGCGCCGCGAGGAGGCACCCGGCGCAGGCGACGAGCTGGACGCCGTCGCCGCGCGGGTCGCGGACGAGCTGCTGCGGCATCCCGCCGGAGACGTCGTGCTGCACGGCGACCTCCACCACGGCAACGTGCTGGACTTCGGGCCGCGCGGATGGCTCGCGATCGACCCCAAGCCGCTGCACGGCGATCCCGGTTTCGACGTCGCCAACATCCTCTGCAATCCGGATGCCGCGACCGCGCTCGCGCCGGGCCGCCTGGAGCGGACGGTCGCGGTCATCGCCGCGGAGGCGCAGCTGACGGAGGACAGGGTGCTGCGCTGGGCGCTGGCCTGGGGCGCGCTCTCGGCGGTGTGGTCGGAGCAGGACGGCGGGGAGGCGACCGCTGCTGCCGGTGTGGCGCTGCGCGCGCGGGCGCTCCTCGGGCTCTGACCCGGGCGATCCGGCCCACGGGTGTCAGACCCCCGCGTCAGCGCCGACGGCGCGTGCCGAAGATGCCCTCGACGACACCGCCCAGGATGTCTCGGGTCGCCTTCGAGCCGAGCACCTGCTCCAGCACCGTCCTCGACGAGCCGGACGACGTGCGACGGGTCGTGGACCGCGGGGAGGTCTGGCGCAGGATGCGGTCGTACTCCTTCTGCGCGGCCCGCTCCGCCGCCTCCCGCGCCTTGGCGTCGGCCTTCGCCTGCGCCTCCGCCGCCTTCTGTGCTTCTGCGGCGGCCTTCGCGGCGGCGGCGTCGGCGTCCGCCTTGGCCGCGGCGGCCGCGGCGGCGTCCAGCTTGCGTCCGAGCATCTCGCGGGCGGAGTCGCGGTCGAGCGGAGTTCCGTAGGCCGCCTGCAGCGGCGATGCGGCGATCGTCGCATCCACCTGCTGCTCGGGCGCCGGAGACATCGAGCCTCGCGGGGCGCGCAGGCGCGTCCACGCGACGGGCGTCGGCGCTCCCTTCTCGTTCATCACGGTGATGACGGCCTCGCCGGTCCCCAGCGACTGCAGCACCTGGGCGAGGTCGTAGCCGGAGGTCGGGTAGGTCGACACGGTCGCCTTCAGCGCCTTCGCGTCGTCGGGCGTGAACGCGCGGAGCTGATGCTGGACGCGCGAGCCCAGCTGAGCCAGCACGTCGGACGGCACGTCCTTCGGCGTCTGGGTGACGAAGAAGATGCCGACGCCCTTCGAGCGGATCAGGCGGACGGTCTGCGTGATCGCCGCGAGGAAGTCCTTCGACGCATCGCGGAACAGCAGGTGCGCCTCGTCGAAGAAGAACACCAGCTTCGGCTTGTCGAGGTCGCCGACCTCGGGCAGGTCGTTGAACAGGTCCGCGAGCAGCCACATCAGGAACGTGGAGAACACCGCCGGTTTGTCCTGCACGCCCGGCACCTCCAGCAGGCTCACCACGCCGGTGCCGTCCGGCGCGACGCGGAGGAACTCGGCCGTGTCGATCTCCGGCTCGCCGAAGAAGGCGTCCGCGCCCTGATCCGCGAAGGCGATCAGCTCGCGCAGGATGACACCGACGGTCGATCCGGACAGACCGCCCAGCCCCGACAGCTCCTGCTTGCCGTCGTCGCTCGCCAGGTAGGTCAGGACGGCGCGCAGGTCGGCGAGGTCGAGGAGCGGCAGGCCCGCCTGCTCGGCGTAGTGGAACACCAGGCCGAGACTCGACTCCTGCGTCTCGTTGAGGCCGAGCACCTTCGACAGCAGCAGCGGCCCGAATCCGGCGACCGTCGCGCGGATCGGGACACCGCGCCCGACGCCGCCGAGCGAGAAGAACTCGGTCGTCGCCGCGTGCGGGGTCCAGTCCTGCCCGATCCCCCTCGTGCGCTCGAGCAGCTTCTCGTTCGGTTCGCCCGGGGTCGCGACCCCGGAGAGGTCGCCCTTGATGTCGGCCGCGAACACCGGGACGCCCGCGGCCGAGAGCTGCTCGGCGAGCACCTGGAGCGTCTTGGTCTTGCCGGTGCCTGTCGCTCCGGCGATGAGCCCGTGGCGGTTGGTCATGGCGATCGGGATGCGGATGGGCACGTCCGGAAGTGGATCCCCGTTGACGAGTGCGCCGAACTCGAGCACGTCGCCGTCGAACGCGTAGCCGGCGCGGACGGCCTCGATGGATGCGGTGTCCAGCGGCCCGGATGCCGGGGTCGCTGCCGCGGGTGTGGCGTCCGCCGAGGCCGTCGGAGTGGGTGCCGCTGCGGCTGCTGATGCTGCAGCCGCTGAGGCAGCCGCCTGCGCCGCCGCAGCCGCCTCGCGCAGCGACGCGGCCTGAGCCTCCGCCGCGGCGGATGCTTCCTGTGCCCGGCGCACCGCCTCGGCGGCCTCCGCCTGCAGCCGTTCGGCCTCGTCCGCCGCCGCCCGTGCTTCCGCCTGCGCCTTCGCCAGCGCGTCCGCGTCGCTCATGCGGCTCACTCTACTGGCGCGTGCCGCCGGGCGAGCCAGAACGGATGCGGCTGCGTCGCCTCGATCGCGAGGCGATGAGCGAGTGGCGCCCAGACGATGACGGCGACGCCGGCGCCGAGCAGGAGTCCGCCGATCGTGTCGCTGATCCAGTGGGCGCCGAGGTACGTGCGGCTGACGGCCATGAGGACGGCCCACACGACGCCCGCGCACCACACCCAGACCCGCGGGAACAGGATCCCGAGCACGACCACCATCGTGGCGGCGTTCGCCGTATGCCCGGACGGGAATGAACCCGTGTCGGCGTGCACGAGGATCTCCGTCGGCCGCGCCCGGTCGACCGTGTGCTTGAGCACCTGGACGCACACGACGGACAGCACGCTCGCGATCGCGAAGAACGCGGCGCCCCAGGGTCTGCGGAACGCCAGCAGCAGCAGGAAGATCAGCACCGGGATCACGACGGATCCGATGATGCTGCCCCCGGCGTAGTTGAAGAACAGCGCCGGGCCCAGCCAGAGCGGGGAGCGGTGCTCGACGATCTCGCCCATCCACTCGGCATCGATGGCGAACGGTTCGCGCGGCCGCAGGGCGATGATCAGCCCGAGGCCCACCACGACGACGACGGCCACCGAGCCGGCGATGACGGGCCACCTCCGCGCGACGCGGGCCGCTTTGACGACGTCGTGTCCTTCGGCGTCCTCGGGCGGCGGGGCGGGGTGCGGTGCGGTCATGCGGTCAAACGTACCCGCGGCGGCATGCGCCGCCTAGGTGCTCGGCCGGCGCCGAGTCAGTGCACCTAGTGCGCCAGCTGCGGGACCGACCGCGGCCGCACCACGATCCAGAGCGAGGCGATCGACACCAGCGCGCAGACGGCCATGACCGCACCCATCGGGGCGGCGCTGCCGACGCCCAGGATGCCGACGACCGGCGACACGATTCCCGCGATGCCGAAGTTCAGCGCGCCGAGCAGGCTGGCCGCGGTCCCGGCCTCGTGGCCGTGGCCGTTGAGCGCGAGAACCTGGACGCACGGGAAGCCGAACCCGCACGCCGCGATGAAGAACCACAGCGGGATGACCGTTCCCCACAGTCCGACGTGCGACTGGTCGAGCACAACGATGGTCACCGAGGACAGGAACATCACGATGGTGGAGCACGCCAGGATCCACTGCGGCCCGACGTACTTGGTGAGGCGGGCCGCCGACTGCACGCCGATGATGATGCCGATGGAGTTGATCGCGAACAGCAGGCCGTACTCCTGCGCATTGAACCGGTAGATCTCCTGGAAGATGAACGAGCTCGACGACAGGTAGGAGAACAGGCCGGTGAAGTTGGCGGCTCCGACGATCGCGATGCCGACGAACACGCGGTCGCTGAGGACCGCCTTGTAGCGCTGGCCGACGGTCGAGTGCCCCGCATCCTGGCGGCGCGCCTTGGGCAGCGTCTCCACGATCCACAGGGCGACGCAGATGATGACGAACGCGCCGTAGCAGGCGAGCACCACGAAGATGCCGCGCCACGGCATGACCAGCAGCAGCCAGGAGCCGAGCACGGGGGCGAGCACCGGGGCGAGGCCGTTGACGAGCGCCAGGCGGCTCAGCATCCGGACCAGGGGGCGGCCGCCGAAGAGGTCGCGGACCATGGCCATGGCGACGACGCCGCCCGCCGCGGCGCCGATGCCCTGCAGCGCCCGCGCGACGCCGAGGAGCTCGACGTTCGGGGCGATGGCCGCCGCGAGGCAGGCGATGATGTGCACGGCGGTCGCGGCCATGAGCGGCGTGCGGCGGCCGATCTTGTCCGACCACGGCCCGACCAGCAGCTGCCCGACGCCGAAGCCGATCGTCGTGGCCGTGAGGGTCAGCTGGATGGCCGCGGTCGAGACGTCGAAGTCGTTCTGCAGGGTCGGCAGCGCTGGCAGATAGGTGTCGATCGTGAACGGGCCCAGTGCGGTGAGCGCGCCGAGGATCAGGATGTAGGCGAGGCGCTGGCGGCCGGAGAGCGAGTCTCCGGGATGCACGACGGTGGTCACGAAAGGGTCCTTGGCAGGTCGAGGTGGATGCGGGTCGCGCCCGCCGTCGGACGCACGAACAGCACCGCGCGCAAGCGGTGCTGTCGGGAGTGTGGTTCGAATCGATTCGATTGATCGACTACAACAAATCCTATACCGTACAGCCCCTCGATGTGAACGTGCACATCACGTTCTCCTCGCCGAGATTTGCGCCAAGTCTCCTGCAGACGTTCCCAGGGCGCACATTTGCGCCAAATCTCGAGCAGGCGGACGCCCAGGGAGCGACGGGATGCGGACGGAACGCGGTCAGGACGCGGGAGCGGCCAGCAGCGGGCCGAAGGCGAGCTCGGCCGCACCGATCATCAGGATGTCGGAGCCCAGCCCCGCACGGACGATCGAGAGCCGCTCCGCACTCGCCGCGAGCGCCTGCTCGCCGACCAGCCGCGGCAGCCGATCGGGGTCGAGCGCGTGCAGCGCGCCGAGGAACCCGCCGAGCACGATGAGCTGCGGGTCGAACACGTTGGTGGCGTTGCGGAGCGCCGTCGCCAGGAAGCCCACCTGCCGGTCCACCTCCGCCGCCACGGCCGGGTCGCCCGCGTCGATGGCCGCCGAGAGCGCCCGGTCGAGCTCCTCCGGGTCGGCCGCTTCCATCCTGAGGACGCGCAGCAGGGCGCTCTGGCTCACCTCGGTCTCCAGGCAGCCGATGGCTCCGCAGTGACAGCGGACGCCCGCGGAGTTGACGAGGGTGTGCCCGAGCTCACCCGCGTAGCCGCTGATGCCGGTCAGGGGCGACCCGCTGACGATGACCCCGGCGCCGATGCCGGAGGCGCCGCCGTTCAGGTACACCAGGTCGCTCGCGCCACGGCCGGCGCCGAACAGGCGCTCGGCGTTGGCACCGAGGCTCGCGTCGTTCGCGGCGAGCACCGGGTACCCCGTGGCCGCGGCGAGTTCGGCGGCGAACGGCTCCTCGGCCCACTCCAGATGGGGAGCGAGCCGCACGACCCCGTCCTCCTCCCGCACGAGTCCGGGCACGGCAACGCCGATCCCGACGACGCGCGAGGCCCCGGCGAGGTCGGGACGCAGTCCGTCGACGACCGCCGCGGCGATGGCCACCGCCTCCGCCGCCGAGGGGATGTGTCCGGTCGGGTATCGCACGCGCCGCCGCACGGTCCCGTCGAGGCCGACGACGCCGACGGTGACGGCGTCGATCTCGGGATTGATCGCCAGGGCGACCACGCGGCCATCGGGAGCGACGACCGGAGACGGCCGCCCGACGCGGTTGCTGAGCTCCGGCTCCCGCTCCTGCACCAGCCCCAGCTCCGCCAGTTCGGCGACGAGGGCGCCGACGGTCGACCGGTTCAGCCCGGTCGCCTGCGTGAGCGCCGACCGGGCCAGCGGACCCTCGCGGTGGACGAGCCCGAGCACGGTCGCGAGATTGTGCCGCCGCACCGTGTCGAGGTTCGTCCCCGTCGCCTTGCCGTTCATACTCCGCGTAACTGTACCGTCGGGCCGGGTGTCCTGTGACGTGGGCGCCAGGCGCGCGCCCACGTCACCGGCCGGCCGGCCCGGATGCGCCGGCTCAGTCGAGGGTCGCCGTCCCCGACTCCGAGGCTGCAGTGCGACCGGTGACCGCGTCCCGCAGCGTGAAGGGATGCTCGCCTGGCCCGGTCGCGGTCAGCGCAGAGCCCCGGCGGGTCACCGTGTACTCCGCGATCTCGCCCTCGGGCGTCGTCACCGTCACGGTGCGCACTCCGTCCGGTCCCGGGTAGACGGCGAGGGTGAGGCCGGTGCGGTAGTCGTAGTCCGGGCGGTCGTCGCGGGCGCCGAGGGGCAGGACCGCTCCCTCGCGCACGAACAGCGGGATGCTGTCGAACCCGTGGCTCTCGCGCAGCCAGCGTCCGCCCTCCACCCGTCGCCCGGAGAAGTACTCGGTCCACGTCCCGTCTGGCAGGTAGAACTCGACCTCGGACGGCGAGAACACGGGTGCGACCAGCAGGTCGGCTCCGAGCATGTACTGCCGGTCGAGGTAGCCGACCGCCGGGTCGCCAGGGAACTCCAGCTGCATCGGGCGCATGACCGGCGTCCCGGCGGTGTGCGCCTCCCGGCCTGCGGCGAACAGGTACGGCATGAGCCGCAGCTTCAGCTTCGTGAACAGCCGGGTGACCTCCACGGCCTCCTCGTCGAACGCCCACGGCACCCGGTACGAGTCGCTGCCGTGCAGCCGCGAGTGGCTCGACAGCAGGCCGAACGCCGTCCAGCGCTTGAACACGCCCGGGTCCGGGGTGCCCTCGAAGCCGCCGATATCGTGGCTCCAGAAGCCGAAGCCGCTGAGGGCCAGCGAGAGCCCGCCGCGCAGCGTCTCGGCCATCGACTCGTAGCTGGAGGTGTTGTCCCCGCCCCAGTGCACGGGCAGCTGCTGACCGCCGGCCGTCGCCGATCGCGCGAACAGCACGGCGTCGCCCTCGCCGCGCGCCTCCTGCAGCACCTCGAACACGGCCTCGTTGTAGAGCTGCGTGTAGAGGTTGTGCATGCGCTCGGGCGACGAGCCGTCGAAGTACTCCACCTCGAGCGGGATGCGCTCCCCGAAGTCGGTCTTGAAGCAGTCGACCCCCTGGGCGACGAGCGCGCGCAGCTTGTCCTGGAACCAGCGGGTCGCGTCCGGGTTCGTGAAGTCGACGAGGCCCATCCCGGCCTGCCACAGGTCCCACTGCCAGACGTCGCCGTTCGGCCGCTTCACGAGGTAGTCCGCCGCCGCGGCCTCGGCGAACAGCGGGGAGCGCTGCCCGATGTACGGATTGATCCACACGCAGACGCGGAGGTCCTTGTCGTGCAGGCGCGCGAGCATCCCCTCCGGGTCCGGGAACGTGCGCGGGTCCCACTCGAAGTCGCACCAGTTGAACTCGCGCATCCAGAAGCAGTCGAAGTGGAACACGGACAGCGGGAGGTCGCGCTCGGCCATGCCGTCGATGAAGGAGGAGACGGTCGCCTCGTCGTAGTCCGTGGTGAAGCTGGTGGACAGCCACAGACCGTACGACCACGCCGGCACCGCTGCCGGCCGGCCGGTCAGCGCGGTGTAGCGCTCCAGGATCTCCTTCGGGGTGGGACCGTACACGAGGTAGTACTCGAGGCTCTCCCCCGGCACCGAGAACTGGACCCGCTCCACCGACTCCGACCCGATCTCGTACGAGACGTGGCCGGGGTGGTTGACGAGGACGCCGTAGCCGCGGTTGGTGAGATAGAACGGAATGTTCTTGTAGGCCTGCTCACTGGAGGTGCCGCCGTCGGCGTTCCAGATGTCGACGACCTGGCCGTTCTTCACCAGCGGCCCGAAGCGCTCGCCCAGGCCGTAGACGAGTTCGCCGACGCCGAGCGCCAGCTGCTCGTGCACGAAGGTCCCCTCGCCGGCCACGGTCATGTAGCCGAGCGACTTGTGGCCGCTCGAGGTGAGAACCCGGTCGCCCGCCGAGAAGGTCAGCGACCAGGGAGCACCCCGCTTCACCGTGGCCGTGAGGCCGCCCGTGGTGAGCACCCCCGCCTGGTCGTCGACGGACACCTGCGCGTGCCCCTCCTCGACGTGGAGGTCGAAGCCCCGCTCCGGTCGCGTGCCCTGCCAGTGGTCGATGCGGACGCCGACCACCCCCGGCAGCGGCGAGGTGAGGGTGACGGTCAGCGTCGGACGGTTGAGGGTGTCGCCCCGGCGCTCGATGACCTTGGCGGGTGCGGTGATCGTGATGCTGTCGTCGCCGGCGACCACGTCGTACGCCTCCTGGGCGTAGACGGGCGTGACGCCGTCGCGCAGCATCCAGAAACCATCGGTGAACTTCATGCGGTGACTGCTCCGGTTACTTGACCGCGCCGGCGGTGATGCCGCGGGTCAGGGTGCGCTGGAAGATGAGGAAGAAGACGAGGGTGGGGATGAGGCCGAGCAGCGCCGAGGCGGACGTGGTCGTCACATCCATGAGCCGGTCGCCCTGCAAGGCGCTGATCGCCACCGGGACCGTCTGGTTGTCGTTCGACACCAGGAAGGTCAGCGGGATCAGGAACTCGTTCCACGTCCAGATGAAGAAGAAGATGAGCAGGACGCTCAGCGTGGGCCGCGAGATCGGGACGACGACCCGCCAGAGGATGCGCCAGCGGCCGGCGCCGTCGAGGGATGCGGCCTCCAGCACCTCCTTCGGGAAGGTGCCGTAGACGCTCGACAGCAGGTACGTGCCGAATGCGCTCTGGATCACCGTGAAGATGATGATGACCGCCCACGGATTGTCGTACAGGCCGACCTGCTTGAACATGAAGTACAGCGGGTAGAGCAGCGCCTCCTGCGGCAGCATGTTGGCCAGCAGGAAGAGCACGATGATCCAGGTGCGGGCCTTCACCCGGCCGATGCCGAGGGCGTACGCGTTCAGCACGGACAGCACGACGGAGAGCAGGGCGACCATCCCGGAGATGAAGATCGAGTTCCACAGCTTCTCGGGGAAGTTGACGCGGTTCCAGAAGTTCACGATGCCGTCGGTGTAGAACGACGTCGGCAGCTGAAGCGGACCGCCCGAGTTGTAGTCGGCCGGGCTCTTGAACGAGTTGATCAGGATCAGCAGGAACGGGAACGCGATGCCGATCCCGATGAGGATCGCGACGACCAGGATGACCCAGTCGGTCACGGTCTTGCGCGGCTTCTGGCGCTTCAGCTTCCGGGGAGCAGCGGGGGCCGCATCCGTGCGGGGGCGTTCGATGGTGGTCGACATCAGATCTGGTTCTCCCTGCGCTCCGCGCGGTTCTGGGCGAGCATGAAGAGGACGGAGACGGCGATGATGACCACGGTCAGCGCGGTCGCGATCGTTGCGCCGTATCCCACCTGCTGGCTCTGGAAGAACTCGCTGTACGAGTAGTAGCTGGGCACCATGGTCGCGGTGCCGGGGCCTCCGCGGGTCAGGGTGTAGACCGGGCCGAAGACCTTGAGGGCCGCGATCGTGCAGGTCAGCGTCACGACGAAGATCTCGGGCCGGATGATGGACACGGTGATCGAGCGGAACCGCTGGAACCAGTTCGCACCGTCGAGCTCCGCCGCCTCGTACAGTTCGGGGTCGACGCGCTGCAGCGCGGCCATGAAGATGACGACCGGGTAGCCGATCTGCACCCAGACCATCACCGCCATGATCGACGCGAGGGCCGTGTCCGGGCTGCCGAGCCAGTTGTGCGAGAACTGGCCGAGGCCGACGGCCTGCAGCATGGTGTTGAGCGCGCCGTTGTCCGGGCGGAGGATCCAGCCGATCACGATCGCGGCGATGACGACCGGAAGGATCTGCGGGAGGTAGTAGGTGGCCCGCAGGAAGCTGGCGAGCTTGCCGCCGAACTTCTTGCCGACCAGGTCGAACAGCATCGCGGCGAGGATGAGGCCGACGAGGGTCGGGATGACGACCATCGCGACGATCATGGCGATGGAGTTGCCGAACGACGTCCAGAACTTGTCGTCGCCCATCAGCCGGACCCAGTTGTTCAGTCCGATGAACTTGGGCGGGCGGATGCCGCGGTAGCTCGTGAAGCTGAGGTAGATGTTCCAGACCAGCGGCACGAGGACGATCACCGTCAGCAGGACGAATCCCGGGAGCAGGTACCACCAGAACCGGCCGTGTCCGTGGCCGGGCACCAGGGATTCGCCGCGCGCTCTCTGCGTGCGCCCCTCGGGCGCGCGCACCGTCACGTCGACCATGCGTTCTCTCCTTTGCGTTCCCTCCCCACCGTCGAGTCCGCGAACTTTGCACGCTGGAGCGGTGTTCCGCGTGCAATCTCTGCGGACTCGACGGCGGGGGCGAGAGGGGGTGTTATTGGTTGACGATCTGGTCGACGCCGTCCTGGTACTCGGAGCCGAGCTCCTTGTTGACCGCGGACGGATCCTTCGTGCCGTTGATGAGCTCCTGCAGACCGGCGTTGAGCTGGTCGTAGAACGTCGGCGTCGGCCAGTCGGGGTAGTACGCGATGCCGTCCTCACCGGTGAGGGTGTTGAAGTTCGCGATGAGCTCCTTCGACTTCTCGTCGGTGATGTCGCTCGTCTTGGCGGCGACGGGGACACCGCCGTTGTTGCCGATCAGCGCCTGGATCTTCGGCGTCATCGTGATGTCGATGAACTTCTCGGCGAGGCCCTTGTTCTTCGCCTTCTCCGGGATCACCCACATGTTGCCAGCGGATCCGGGCGAGAGCTTGGTGCCGGGGAAGAGGAACGTGCCCCACTGGTAGTCCTTGATCTCCGTCTGGAAGCGGCCGTACCACCAGCTGCCCGAGAAGAAGATCGGGTACTTGCCCGAGATGAACGACGTGCCGGCGTCCTCGGCCTTGAGGCCGGAGGCGTCCTTGGAGATGTAGCCCTTCTGCACCCAGTCGTCGACGGTCTTGGTGGCGTAGGAGAGCTCGCTGCCCTGCCAGTTCACCTTGCCCTTGTAGAGCTGGTAGTCGTCGACGAAGGAGCGGTCGGCCTTGGTCAGCGCGAGCTGGTACCAGAGCTGACCGAGCGGGTACTCCGCGGCCGACTCGGCGAGCGGGGTGACGCCGTTGTCCTTGAACTTCTGCAGCGCGGCGACGAACTCGTCCTGGGTCTTCGGGACCTCGATGCCGTACTTCGCGAACATGTCCTTGTTGTAGTAGACCTCGACGTACTCGCCGTAGTTCGGGACGCCGTACCAGGAGCCGGAGCCCATGATGCCCTTGTCGTCGTAGCGAGCGGTGGTCTGCAGGCTCGGCGCGAGCTTCTTGTCCCAGCCGTACTTCTTGACGGCGTCGTCGAGGTTGCTGAGCAGACCCTGGCTGGCGAGGAGGCCGGCGGTGGCGTTGCCCTTGTTGTACTCGAGGATGTCGGGGGCCTGGTCCGAGTTCAGGACCTGGGACGCGGTGGAGCGGATCTGCTCGAAGGCCTTCGCCTCGAACTTGACCTTGGCGCCGGTCTCCGACTCGAACTCCTTGATGGCCTCGTTCCAGGCCTTGCCCATGGCGGAGTCTTCGCTCTCGAAGTGCCACAGGGTGAGCGTCTTGCCCTTCCCGTCGGTGCTGTCGGACGACGAGCCGGACGTCCCGGAGCAGCCGGCGAGCAGCAGGGCGCCGGCGGCCAGAACGGCGCCGATTGCGAGGTGCCTCTTGCGCATCTGTTACCTCCTTGTAGTGGAGTGGACGCGCGTCTGCAGGCCTCGCAGCCACTCCGATGCATTTTGTTGGTGAACACAACATAAGCGACGGACTGCTCGGAAAGCAAGTTCACGTTTCGATTCTCAACCGCGCGAAAACAGGGCAGACCGGTTAGTTCTCGGCAACAACATACGGGCCCAGATTGCCGGGAATGCTTGGATCGGGGCGGTGTTTCGGGCTACGCGGCGGCCAGCGCCCGCGCCGGGTCCGCGATCAGATCCGCCAGCACCAGCTCGGCCGCGCCGATGAGCAGCTGGTCCGTGCCCAGCTCCGCCTCGACCACCGTGACGCCCTCCCTCGCCGAGTGCACGACGTCGTCGAGGAGGTCGGGGGCGCCGTGGGCACGGGCGCCCCGGTAGAGGGCGGCGAGGAAGCCGCCCAGGACGAGCAGGGAGGGATTGAAGACGTTGACGGCGTTGCGGGCCGCGATCGACAGCGACGCGTAATCCCGTTCGATGACGGCGAGCGCGACTGGGTCCTCCGTGGCCACCAGACGATCGGCGAGGGATGCCGCCTCCGCCGACGCGAGACCCACCGACGCCAGCAGCTCCGCCTGCGTCACCTCGGCCTCCAGGCATCCGCGGGAGCCGCACGAGCAGGAGCGGCCGTCCGACCGGACGAACGTGTGCCCGAACTCCCCCGCGTATCCGGCGGCGCCCGTCAGCAGGCGGCCACCGCCGACGGCCCCTCCGCCGATGCCGGACGCCCCGCCGATCATGTACACGAGGTCGTCGATGCCGCGACCGGCCCCGAACGCGCTCTCCGCGCGCAGGCCCAGGACGGCCGCGTTCGCCGCCCACACCCGGTGGCCGGTCGCGGCGGACAGCATCCCGGCGAGCGGTTCGTCCACCCAGCCGAAGTGCGTCGCCTCCCGGACCATGCCGTCCGACAGCCGCACCTGGCCCGGGACGGCGACGCCGATCCCGGCGATGCGGATGCCCGACTCCCCCGCCAGCATCCCGGCGATCCCGGCGGAGGCGAGCGTGACGGTCTCCGCGGCCGACCGCGCGGACGCGGTCTCGATGCGGACGCGCTTGAGCACCCGGCCGCCGAGGCCGACGAGACCGACGATGACCGCATCCACCTCGGGGTTCACGGCGACGGCGGCGACGCTGCCCGAGACCCGGACGACCGGGCTGGGCCGGCCGGCCCTCCCGCCTCCTGGCGTCTCGTCCACCTCGACCAGGTCGAGGGCGGCCAGCTCGGCCACCAGGTCGCCGACGGTCGAGCGGTTCAGCCCGGTCAGGCGCGTCAGGTCGCTGCGCGACAGGGCGCCGTCGCGGTGCACCAGGCCGAGCACGGTCGCCAGGTTGCTGCGGCGCAGCGCGTCCGTGGCGCCGCCCGAGGACGGGCGGACGGTGCTCAGCTCGGATGCGGACATGGAATGACCATAACGCGCGGCGTGCGCGACGCCGCTCACCCGGTCGGCTCGCTCACCAGCTCTCGGGGCGCGCGCCGAGCGGCACCGGAGCGGGGCGCTCGACGCGGGACGAGAGCTCCACCACCGTGTGCGTCGCTCCCGCCCGGATCACCGACTCCATGATCTCCAGCACGTGGAAGGCGAGCTCGCCGGATGCCCGGTGCGGGCGACCCGTCTCGATCGCCCTGGCCATGTCGGCGAGGCCGTACCCGCGGCCGGCGTCCGCGTAGCCGGCGGCGACCGGCACCTCGCGGAACTCGCGGTCGTCGGCGGTCGCGACGGCGACCGGGTCCGAGAACATGTTCGGGTCGGGGACGGCGATCGTCCCGGCCGTCCCGTAGACCTCGAACTTCGGGGCGCGCGTCGCCCACACCTCGAAGGAGACGGTCACGGTCGAGATGACGCCGGAGGCGTGCTCGAGGACGGCGGTGACGTGCGTGTCCACATCCACCGGGATGGTCGAACCGGCGAGCGGGCCGGTCGCGACCGTGCGCTCGCGCGTCGAGCGTCCGGTGGCGCCGGACACCCGCACGACCGGGCCGAAGAAGCTGACCAGGCTGGTCAGGTAGTACGGTCCCATGTCGAACAGCGGACCGCCGCCCGGCTGGTAGTAGAACGCGGGAGCGGGATGCCAGAGCTCGTGTCCCGGCGCGCTCCACGCGACGGCCGCGGCGACCGGATCGCCGATCCGTCCGTCGTCGAGCAGGGCGAGCGCGGTCTGGATGCCGGTCCCCAGCACGGTGTCCGGCGCGCTGCCGATCCGCAGGCCCAGCGCAACCGCCCGTTCGAGCACCGGCGCCGCCTCGGCGGTCGAGAGGGCGAGCGGCTTCTCGCCGTAGACGTGCTTCCCCGCGGCGAGAGCGCGCAGGGCGATCTCCGCGTGGGCCTGCGGAATGGTCAGGTTGAGCACCGCATCCACCTCGGGATGCGCGAGCAGCTCGTCGACCGAGAGCCCGAGCACGCCCTGCTCCGCGGCGACGGCGGAGGCGCGTGCGACATCGAGGTCTGCGACGGCGGTCAGGCGCAGGTTCGGCAGCTGGGGGAAGTGCTCGAAGTACTGGCGGCTGATGACGCCGACCCCGACGACGCCGACATTCAACGGGACGCCCACAGCATCCCCCTCTCGATGATGGTGCGGACGGGCTGGCTCTCCACGATCTCCAGCCGGTGGCCGGGCGCCGAGACGAAGATGCGGCCGGCGCCCCACTGCCGGGTCCAGATGGCCGGCGCGGTGACCGGGCGGTTCCACGCGTCCCACGGGCGCACGCTCTGCGTCGTGGTGGCGAGGACGTCGTTGTACTCGTCGCTGAGCACCCAGTACTGCTCGGTGACGAGGTCGAAGTCCTCGATGCCCTGCGTGATGGGGTGCGTGCGGCCGTACTCGGTGATGTGCACCGTGTAGGGGATGTAGTTGTCCGACTGCTCGCCGGTCCGCTCGGCCGGGTCCTTGCCCGCGTGATGGGCGAACTGCCCGCCGATCATGTGCAGGTAGTCGGCGTTGTTGCGATACGAGTCGGCGATGCCGCCGTGCCAGCCGGCCATCCCCGTCCCGTTGAGGATCGCGCGCTGGAGGCCGCGGAACTCGGCGTCCTCGATGGTGTTCATGGTGTTGACCTGCACGACGAGGTCGACGGTGTCCATGACGGCGTCGTCCGCGTAGACGGACGTGCCCTCCTCCACCCGGGTGTCGAAGCCGTTCTCGCGGAGGAACGGGAGGAACAGCTCCGTGGTCTCGACGGGCATGTGCCCATCCCATCCTCCGCGGACGATCAGTGCCTGCTTGCTCATGCTTCCTTCCGGTGTCGCCGCCTGCTCCTGAGTTTTTCGGCCCCGAGCACGGCGTGTCGGGCGAAAAACTCAGGAGTTGTCGGCGTTGGTCAGGGGATCCGGGTCCAGGCGCTGCCGTCGGCGGCGCTGCGCTCGACGGCGTCCAGGACGCGCTGGATGTGGAGGCCGTCGGCGAACGACGGCTCGGGGTCGGTTCCGGACGCGATGGCCGTGACCAGGTCGACGACCTCGTGGCTGAAGGCGTGCTCGTACCCGATGGCGTGTCCGGTCGGCCACCAGTTGGCCATGTAGGGATGCTCGGGCTCTGTCACGATGATCCGCGTGAACCCCTGCTCCCCGGCGGGGGCCGTCGCGTCGTAGAACTGGAGCTCGTTCATCTCCTCGAGGTCGAACGCGATCGCGCCGCGGGAGCCGCTGAGCTCGATGCGCAGGGCGTTCTTGCGTCCGGTCGCGTACCGCGTCGCCTCGAACGCGCCGATGGCGCCGTCGGCCTCGCCGCCCGCGAGACGGGCGGTGAACCAGGCGGCGTCGTCGACGGTGACCGTCCCGCGCTCGGTGGATGCGGTGCCCGACAGACCGACGCCCTCGCCGAGCAGCGGGCGCTCCTCGACGAAGGTGGTCAGCGTGCCGGAGACGGCGCCGAGCTGCGAGCCGGTCAGGTGCTCGACGAGGTCGACGGCGTGCGCCCCGATGTCGCCGAGCGAGCCGGAGCCGGCGAGCGTCTTGTCGAGCCGCCACGTCATCGGGCCGTCCTCGTCGCGGAGCCAGTCCTGCAGGTACAGGGCCCGCACCTGGCGGATCGCGCCGAGGCGCCCCTCCTGCACGAGCCGGCGGGCGAAACCGATGGCGGGGACGCGGCGGTAGCTGAAGCCGACCATCGAGCGGATGCCGCGGGCGGCGGCGCGCTCCGCGGCGGCGGTCATCGCCTCGGCCTCGGCGACGGTGTTGGCGAGCGGCTTCTCGCACAGGACGTGCTTGCCGGCGTCGAGGGCCGCGATCGCGATCTCCGCGTGGCTGTCGCCCGGCGTGCAGATGTCGACGACGTCGATGTCCGGGTCGTCGATCACCGCGCGCCAGTCCGTCTCGGCCCGCTGCCAGCCGAACCGGCGCCGGGCGTCCTCGACGCGGACGGCATCCCGGCCGACGATCACGGACATGACCGGCTCGGCGGGGAGGTCGAAGAAGCGCGGGGCGGTGCGCCACCCCTGCGAGTGCGCTGCGCCCATGAACCCGTACCCGATCATGGCGACCCGGAGCTGCGGTCTGTCGTCGGTCATCGTCGGCCCTTCGTCTGGCGGTACCCGTGCGACGGTAGTTCGGCGCACCGGGCGGAGCAAGTTTCTCGCCAGTGTTGGAAAACTTTCGTCAGTCCGCGGGCGGCGCCGTCGACGCGCGCTCGACCAGGGCGGTCGCGAGCTCCAGCCGGCTGTTCTCGCCCTCACCCGCCCTCAGGCGGAGCGCGAGCCGCGTCGCCTCCTCCGCCATCTCCTGCAGCGGCTGCCGGACGGTCGTCAACGGCGGACGCGCCCACGCGGCGGACGGCGCATCGTCGAAGCCGACGACCGACACGTCCCCCGGCACATCCAGTCCGAGCGCGAAAGCGGCGTCGTAGACCCCGAGCGCCTGCATGTCGTTGCCGCAGACGATCGCGGTCGGCCGGTCCGGCGACGCGAGCAGCCGCCGGCCCTCCCGCTCGCCGTCGGCACGCGAGAACCCGCCCCCGCCGATCTCCGACGGCACAGGGAGCCCCGCCTCCTGCAGCGCCGACTGGTACCCGGCGACGCGGGCGCGCGAGCACATCAGGTCGGCGGGACCGGCGATGGCGGCGATGCGCCGGTGGCCGAGCGCGAGCAGATGACGGGTCGCGGCGACCCCTCCCGCCCAGTTGGTCGCGCCGATGGCCGGGACGTCCGGCGGAGGGTCGCCCGCCGGGTCGACCACGACGAAGGGGATGTTGCGGGTGCGCAGCTGACGCCGGTGATCGGCCGTCAGGTTCGAGAACTGCAGGACGATGGCGATCGGCTTGCGGCGGAGCACCCCGGTGATCAGCTCGTCTCCGACGGCGTGGTAGTCGCCGATGGTGGAGAGGGTCATCGCCAGGCCGTTCTCTCGGGTGACGCGCTCCACGCCGCGGATGACCTCGACGGACCACTCGCTCGCCAGGTTCTCGATGACCAGCTCGACGGCCTCGCCGCGCTCGGCATCCACACCGCGGCGGGCGTAACCGGAGTCGTGCAGCAGCTCCTCGACGCGGCGGCGGGTGCCTGCGGAGACGCCGGGGCGGCCGTTGAGCACCTTCGACACGGTCGACAGCGACACGGACGCCTCACGGGCGATGGCCTCCAGGGTCGGGCGGGTCTGACCGGGCATGGAGCCACTGTCGCACAGACTGTCGCACAGACTGTCGCACAGACTGTCGCACACCGGGCCGCTGCGACGCTCGGCCGCGGGCTGTGCCACAATGACGCCCAGCCTCCCGCCGCACGTTGCGAAAACCGTTCAGAAAGCGAGACCGATGCCGCTCACCGACCTGACCCACTCCGAACTGCTCGCCTTCCGTCCGCAGGTCGAGGAACCCGCCGACTTCGACGCCTTCTGGGAGCGCACGATCGCCGAGGCCCGCGCCGCGGGCGGCGTCCCCGAGCTGACGCCCGCCGACTCGCCCGTGACGCAGCTGCGGATCGACGACCTGGTCTTCCCGGGCTTCGGCGGGGAGCCCGTGCGCGCCTGGGTGTCGCGACCGCTCCACGGCGACGGGCCGCTGCCCGCGGTCGCGCAGTACCAGGGCTACGGAGGAGGGCGGGGGCTGCCCGGCGAGAACGTGGCGTGGGCGCTGGCCGGGTACGTGCACGTGTTCGTCGACACGCGCGGACAGGGCAGCGGATGGGGCAGCGGCGGAGACACACCCGACCCGCACGGTTCGGGGCCGGCCACTCCCGGTGTGATGACCCGCGGCATCCACTCGCCGGAGACGTACTACTACCGGCGCGTGTTCACCGACGCGGTGCGCGCCATCGATGCCGCCCGGTCGCTGCCGTTCGTCGACGCCGACCGGATCGCCGTGACGGGCGGCAGCCAGGGCGGCGGGATCGCCCTCGCGGCCGGGGCGCTGGCGGGCGGCGTCACCGCGGTGATGCCGGATGTCGCGTTCCTCTGCGCGTTCCGCCGGGGCGCGGAGGTCGCGGCCGGCGGACCGTTCATCGAGCTCGCGACCTATCTGTCTGTGCACCGCGACGAGGTGGCCGACGTGTTCAGCACCCTGTCGTACTTCGACGGGGTCAACTTCGCCCGCCGCATCCACGCGCCGTCGTTGTTCTCGGTGGCGCTGATGGACACGATCGTGCCGCCGTCGACCACCTTCGCCGCGTACAACCACCTCGCGGCGGCCGACCGCGCCATCGAGGTCTACCCGTTCAACGACCACGAGGGCGGAGGCGGCGCGCACTGGCGCACGCAGGCCGCGTGGCTGGCCCCCCGCTTCCGCTGACCGCGGCGCGGCAGGGACGGAGGGTCAGGAGGGGGGCGCGGCGGTCGTCGCTCGGCGGACCAGGCGGGTGGGGAGCCGCACGTGGATGCGCTCCGGCGTCTCGCCGTTCATCAGCCGGATCAGCAGGTCGGCGGCCGTCGCGCCCAGGCCCTGCATGGGCTGGCGCACGGTCGTCAGCGGCGGGCTGAACTGCGACGCCTCGGGGATGTCGTCGAAGCCGACCACCGAGAGGTCGCGCGGGACGTCGAGGCCGAGCTCGGCGGCGACTTCGATGACCGCGATCGCCGAGATGTCGTTCGCGGCGAACACCGCGGTCGGCCGGTCCGCCCTGCGCAGCAGCGGCAGGGTCACCTCGCGAACGGTGTCGTGCTCGTAGCGGCCCACTGCCACCAGCGACGGATCGAAGGGGATGCCCGCCTCGCCCAGCGCGCGGCGGTATCCCGCGTCGCGGAGGCTCGACGAGCGGAGGTCCGGACGTCCGGCCACGAAGGCGATGCGGCGGTGGCCCAGCCCGATCAGGAACGCGGTCGCGTTGCGCGCGCCGCCGAAGCTGTCCGATTCGACGGTCGGCAGGTCGGCGCGGCCGGCGTGCGGGTCGATGGCCACCATCGGGACGTCGACGTTCGCGTTCACGACGGTCGGCGTGACCATGATGACGCCGTCGATGAGCGTGCCGCTGAGCCGGCTGAGAGAGCGCCGCTCCCACCCCTCGCTCGACGGCTGGCGCGATCCGCTGTACGCGAGCAGGTCGTAGCGGGAGTCGTGGAGGGCCGTCCCGACGCCTTTGAGGATCTCGGCGGAGAACGGCTCGAAGTCGGCGACGAGCACGCCGATCACGCCGGTGCGGCGCGACCGCATGCTGCTGGCGACCAGGCTCGACTCGTAGCCGAGCTCCTGCACCACCTGCAGCACGCGCTCCACCGTCGAGGTCGCCACGCCGTACCGGCCGTTCACGGCCTTCGACACGGTGGCGACCGAGACGCCGGCAGCAGCAGCCACATCGCTGATCGTCGGACGCCGTCCCATGGCGTCAGAGCATAGCGTAGAAAAGGTTTTCGAAAACGTTTGACACCACCCCCGTCGCTTGCGACACTTCCGTCGTCCCCACCTCAACGAAGAGAACAGGTTGGAATCACATGAAAGGCACCAAGCTCCTCACCGGGGCCGCCGTCGTGATGGCCGGCGCGCTCGCCCTCACCGGGTGCAGCGGCGGCTCCGACAGCTCCAGCGACGGCAAGGTCTCCATGACCCTCTGGCAGAACTCCACCACCGGCCCCGGCCAGGCGTTCTGGAAGAATGCCGTCGCAGCATTCGAGAAGGCGAACCCGAAGGTCACCATCAAGGTCCAGTCCATCCAGAACGAGGACCTCGACGGAAAACTGCAGACCGCGCTCAACAGCGGCGACGCACCCGACATCTTCCTGCAGCGCGGCGGCGGCAAGATGGCGGCGATGGTCAACGCGGGTCAGCTGATGGACATCACCGGCAAGGTGTCGTCCGAGACCAAGAAGAACATCTCCGAAGGCTCGTTCAAGGCCGAGACCTACCAGGACAAGGTGTGGGCCATGCCCATCGCCGTCCTGCCGGGCGGGCTCTTCTACAGCCAGGACCTGTTCACGGCAGCAGGCATCACCGAGGCACCCAAGACGATCGACGACCTCAACGCCGACGTCACGAAGCTGAAGGCCACCGGGGTCGCCCCGATCGCCCTCGGCGCCAAGGACGCCTGGCCGGCGGCGCACTGGTTCTACTGGTTCGCACTGCGCGAGTGCGCAGGGTCGACCATGGAGAAGAGCGCCGACTCGAAGTCGTTCAACGACCCGTGCTGGCTCAAGGCCGCGGAGGACCTCGACGCGTTCGCCAAGACCAAGCCGTTCAACGACGGCTTCCTGACGACCTCCGCACAGCAGGGCGCGGGCAGCTCGGCCGGCCTCGTGGCCAATCACAAGGCCGCGATGGAGCTGATGGGCGCGTGGGACCCGGGCGTGATCGCGTCCCTGACCCCCGACCAGAAGCCCCTCCCCGACCTCGGCTTCTACCCCTTCCCGGAGGTTCCGGGCGGTAAGGGCGAGCCCGGCTCGATCATGGGCGGCGTCGACGGCTACTCGTGCTCGGTCAAGGCTCCGAAGGAGTGCGCCGACTTCCTCAATTTCGTCGCGTCGACGGAGCAGCAGGAGGCCTACTACAAGGCCTTCAACGCCCCGCCGGTCAACTCGGAGGCGCAGAAGGTCGTCACCGAGCCGTACCTGAAGGATGTGCTGAAGGCCTACAACGCGGCCCCGTACGTCTCGCAGTGGCTCGACACCGTCCTCGGACAGAACGTCGGCAACGCGCTCAACGTGGCGGTCGTCGACATGCTGGCGGGCAAGAGCGACCCGAAGCAGCTCATCCAGGCGGCCAACGACGCCGCCAAGAAGGGCTGAGGACGGTCCTCGTGACGAACATCCGCGAGAACACGTCCCCCGGCGTCACGCCGACAGCGGGTCTCGCGCAGCACGGCGGGGGCGGCGCAGCCGCGTCGTCCCCGCCGCAGCCGCGCCGCCGCAGGGGCAGCGGCTGGGCCATGCGCCTGGAGATCGCGCTGCTGGCCGGGCCCGCAGCCATCGTCTTCCTGGCGTTCGTGATCTTCCCCGTCGCGATCGCCGCCTACTACGGCTTCTTCCGCTGGCAGGGATACGGGCCGGCCACCGACTTCGTCGGCCTGCAGAACTACATCACCATCCTCCAGGACTCCGCGTTCCAGCAGGCCCTCATGCACAACGGGCTCATCGTGATCGGGTCCCTGGTGCTCCAGGGTCCCGCGGCGATCCTGCTGGCGCTGCTGCTCAACCGCAAGATGCGCGGACAGTCGCTGATCCGCGTCCTGATCTTCGTGCCGTACGTCATCGCAGAGGTCGTCGTCGGCACCGGGTGGAGCCTCATGCTCTCCACCAACGGCGCCCTCAACGGGCTCCTGAAGAACATCGGGCTCGGCTTCCTCGCGCAGGACTGGCTGTCGAACCCGAGCCTGGCGATCTGGACGCTGCTGGCCATCCTGACCTGGAAGTACGTCGGCTTCGCCGTCATCCTCTTCCTGGCCGGCCTGCAGGGCATCCCCGAGGAGCTGTACGAGGCCGCCGCCCTCGACGGTGCGTCGTACTGGCAGATCCAGCGACGGATCTCCCTGCCCCTCCTCGGCCCGACGCTGCGCATCTGGGCGTTCCTCTCCATCATCGGAGCGCTCCAGCTGTTCGACCTCGTCTACATCATCTGGGGCCAGTACGTCGCCTCGACCGCCGGCACGTCGACCATGGCGACCTACATGGTCGCCAACGGCCGCAACGCCGGCAACTTCGGCTACGGAAACGCCGTCGCCGTCGTCATCTTCCTGATCTCCCTGATCGTCGCCCTCTTCTACCAGCGGTTCGTGCTGCGGCGCGACACCGAGGGCGCGCTCACGGGTGACAGGCGCACCGGAAGGAAGAAGCGATGAGCGCCTTCACCGTCATCCCCGACGCCCCGGACGCCCCGGGCGTCCTGGAGGCGCCGGACCGCAAGAAGGCCAAGGGGCTGCCCTGGGGCTCCCCGACCGTCTACTTCGTCGCCCTCGTCGTCATCGCGCTGATGCTGGCGCCGATCGCCTACATCGTCATCGGCGGGTTCCGCACGAACTCGCAGATCACGGTCGACCCGGCCGGATTCCCCAACCCGTGGAACGCCGCGAACTACATCGGCGTGCTCACCGGCGGGGTCTTCTGGCAGGAGGTGCTCAACTCGACCATCGTCGCCGTCGTGACGACGGTCGGCGTGATCATCCTCGGCCTGATGGCGAGCTACGTGCTCGCCCGCTACCGGTTCCGCGGCCGCGGCGCCCTCTACGCGCTGTTCGCCGCCGGCCTGATGTTCCCGATCACGGTGGCGATCACGCCGCTGTACATCGTGGTCCGCAATCTCGGCCTGATGAACTCGCTCGGCGGCGTCATCCTCCCGCAGATCGCCTTCGCCCTTCCGACGACGATCATCATCCTGGTGCCGTTCCTCCGCGCCATCCCGGACGAGATCCAGGAGGCGGCCTTCATCGACGGCTGCAGCCGACTGGGCTTCTTCTGGCGGATGGTGCTGCGCCTGTCGCTGCCGGGGGTCATCACCGTCGGCATCCTGGCCTTCATCGCGAGCTGGAACAGCTACCTGCTGCCCCTCTTCCTCCTCAACAACGAAGCGACGTTCACGCTGCCCCTCGGAGTGCAGGCGTTCTCGTCGCAGTACTCCGTCGACACCGCCAAGGTGCTGGCGTTCACGTCGCTGTCCATGATCCCGGCGCTGATCTTCTTCAGCCTGTTCGAGCGCCGCATCGTCGGCGGCCTGACCGGCGCCGTCAAGGGCTGACGCCCGCCCGTCAAGAAGTGTGAGATCGACATGACCGAATCCCTCCCGCGCTCGACTGCGCCCTCCGAGCGCGTGAGCACCCTCCTCGCCTCCATGACGCTGGAGGAGAAGCTCGCCCAGCTGGTCGGCTTCTGGGTCGACAAGGGCGACGAGCTCGTGGCGCCGATGGCCGGCGAGATGGGCAACCCGGGTGCGTACGCGGACGCCACCGTGCACGGACTCGGACAGCTCACCCGCGTCTACGGCACGCGGCCGGTCGATCCGGTCGAGCGCGCGGCCTGGCTGTGGGCGGAGCAGCGCCGGCTGAAGGAGGAGACCCGCCTGGGCATCCCCGCGCTGGTGCACGAGGAGTGCCTCACGGGTCTGGCGGCCTGGAAGGCGGCCACGTTCCCGACGCCGCTGGCGTGGGGGGCGTCGTTCGACCCGGAGCTGGTGGAGGAGATGGCCGGCCTGATCGGGATGTCGATGCGCGAGCTGGGCATCCACCAGGGGCTCGCTCCGGTGCTGGATGTCATCCGCGACCCGCGCTGGGGCCGCGTCGACGAGTGCATCGCCGAGGACCCGTACGTCGTCGGGACCCTCGGCACCGCCTACGTCCGCGGTCTGCAGGGCGCCGGCGTCCACGCGACGCTGAAGCACTTCGTCGGCTACTCCGCCTCGCAGGCCGGGCGCAACCACGCGCCGGTGCACGCGGGACCCCGCGAGGTGCGCGACACCCTGCTGCCCCCGTTCGAGATGGCGCTGCGGGATGGCGGGGTGCGGTCGGTCATGAACTCGTACGCCGAGATCGACGGCGTCCCCGTCGCGGCGAGCGCCGAGTACCTCACCGGAGTGCTCCGGGACGAGTGGGGCTTCGACGGGACCGTGGTCTCCGACTACTTCTCCGTCGCCTTCCTACACACCATGCACGGGGTCGCCTCCGATCTCGGCGAGGCCGCGGCGATCGCGCTCGCGGCCGGCATCGATGTCGAGCTGCCGACCGGCGACGCGTTCCTGGAGCCGCTGGTCTCGCGCATCCGCTCGGGAGAGGTCGACGAGGCCCTGGTCGACCGGGCCGTGCTGCGCGTGCTCGCGCAGAAGGAGGACCTGGGTCTGCTGGACGAGACCTTCGACGCGCCGCCCGCATCCATCGACCTGGACACACCCGCCCATCGGGATGTTGCGCTGCGGCTGGCCGAGGAGTCGCTCGTGCTGCTGACCAACGACGGCACGCTGCCGCTCGCGTCGGCCCCGGCGAGCATCGCGGTGCTCGGCCCGAACTCCGACGCCCCCGAAGCGCTGATGGGCTGCTATTCGTTCGCGAACCACGTGCTCGCCCACCACCCCGAGGTTCCGCTCGGGTTCGAGCTGCCCTCCGTTCTGGACGCGGTGCGGGCGGAGTTCCCGTCCACCTCCGTCGCGTACGAGCGCGGCTGCGACGTGGAGGGCGACGACCGCTCCGGCATCCCCGCCGCCGTCGCCGCGGCGAGCGCGGCCGACGTCGCGGTCGTCGTGGTCGGCGACCGCGCCGGGCTGTTCGGCCGCGGGACCGTCGGCGAGGGCAACGATGTGGAGAGCCTGGAGCTCCCCGGCATCCAGCGCGAGCTGGTCGAGCGGGTCGTCGCGACCGGGACCCCGGTGGTGCTCGTCGTGCTCTCCGGCCGTCCCTACGCGATCTCCTGGGCCGTGGAGGGCGTCACGGCTCCCGCGGCCGTGCTGCAGGCGTTCTTCCCCGGCGAAGAGGGCGGCCGCGCCCTGGCCGCCGTGCTCTCCGGGCGGATCTCGCCGTCCGGCCACCTCCCGGTCTCGCTCCCCCGCTCGGCGGGCGCGCAGCCGTACTCGTACCTCCACCCGGTCCTGGGCGGCCCCACCGAGATCACGAGCGCCGACAGCACGCCGGTGCTCCCGTTCGGTCACGGACTCTCGTACACGACGTTCGAGCGCAGCGACCTGGTGGCCGACGGAGAGGTGGCCGCCGGAGGGACGTTCACCGCGACCGTCCGCATCCGCAACACGGGCGAGCGCGCCGGTACGGACCTGGTGCAGCTGTATGCCCGGGATGTGCAGGCGAGCGTCACGCGGCCGGTGGCGCAGCTGCTCGGCTACCGGCGGGTGGAGCTGCAGCCGGGCGAGGAGGCCGTCGTGCGGTTCGCCGTGCCGACGACCCGCCTCGCCTTCTCGGACCGCTCGCTGACACGCATCGTCGAGCCCGGCGCCGTGGAGCTCTGGGTCGGCCCGTCGTGCGACCTCCGCGAGACGACGGCGGACGTGACGATCACCGGCCCGGTGCACGAGGTCACCCCCGCGGACGCCCGCCTGGTGACGGCGGACGTCGAGACGGCTACCGTGGGTGCCGTCTTCACGGACGCGCGCTGACCGGCGCGTGACGGGCTGCGGGTTCGCCTGGCGGACTCGCGCTCGTCGCCGCAGTGCTGTATAAGTTTATTGAAACAACAAATCACCGACGACGCTGAAGGAACATCATGAGCCTCACCCCCACCCGTGCCGACAAGTTCTCGTTCGGACTGTGGACCATCGGCTACAACGGCACCGACCCGTTCGGCGGCCCGACCCGCCCGCAGCTCGACGTGGTGGAGGCGGTGCACAAGCTCGACGAGCTCGGCGCCTACGGCCTCACCTTCCACGACGACGACCTGTTCGCGTTCGGCTCGACCGACGCCGAGCGCCAGAAGCAGATCGACCGGCTGAAGCAGGCCCTCGCCGACACCGGCATCATCGTGCCGATGGTGACCACCAACCTGTTCAGCGCCCCCGTCTTCAAGGACGGCGGCTTCACCTCCAACGACCGCGCCGTCCGCCGCTTCGCTCTCCGCAAGGTGCTGCGCAACCTCGACCTGGCCGCCGAGCTCGGCGCCAAGACGTTCGTGATGTGGGGCGGCCGCGAGGGCGCCGAGTACGACTCGGCCAAGGACATCCGCGCCGCCCTCGAGCGCTACCGCGAGGCCGTCAACCTGCTCGGCGACTACGTCACCGACAAGGGCTACGACATCCGCTTCGCCATCGAGCCGAAGCCGAACGAGCCGCGCGGCGACATCCTGCTGCCGACCCTCGGTCACGCCCTCGCCTTCATCGAGTCGCTGGAGCGCCCGGAGCTCGTCGGCCTCAACCCCGAGGTCGGCCACGAGCAGATGGCGGGCCTGAACTTCGCCGCGGGGATCGCCCAGGCGCTGTACCACGGCAAGCTCTACCACATCGACCTCAACGGCCAGCGCGGCATCAAGTACGACCAGGACCTCGTCTTCGGTCACGGCGACCTGCAGAACGCCTTCGCGCTCGTCGACCTGCTCGAGAACGGCGGCCCGAACGGCGGACCGGCCTACGACGGCCCGCGCCACTTCGACTACAAGCCGTCCCGCACCGAGGACATCACCGGTGTCTGGGAGTCGGCCGCGGCCAACATGCGCACCTACCTGCTCCTCAAGGAGCGGGCGCAGGCGTTCCGCGCCGACCCCGAGGTGCAGGAGCAGCTGGAGGCGTCCCGCGTCATCGAGCTGACGCATCCGACGCTCGGCGAGGGCGAGTCGTACGACGACCTGCTCGCCGACCGCAGCGCGTACGAGGACTTCGACCCCTCGGCGTACTTCGGCGGAAAGGGCTTCGGCTTCGTCCGCCTGCAGCAGCTCGCCCTCGAGCACCTGCTCGGCGCGCGCTGATCCCCTTCCCCGCCCTCTCCCGCCCGCCGTCGAGTCCGCACTTTTTGCACGTTCTCGCTCCGAAAACGTGCAAAGTTCGCGGACTCGACGGCGGGTGGGATCTCTTCTGAAAGGACAGCCGTGACTCTCGTCGCCGGCGTCGACTCCTCGACGCAGAGCTGCAAGGTGGTCGTGCGCGACCTCGGGACCGGCGAGCTGGTCCGGTCGGGCCGCGCCGCGCATCCCGACGGAACCGAGGTCGATCCGGCGGCCTGGTGGAGCGCGCTGCAGGAGGCCATCGCGGCCGCCGGCGGGCTCGACGACGTCGCCGCGATCTCCGTGGCCGGGCAGCAGCACGGCATGGTGGTGCTGGATGCGCAGGGCCGGGTCATCCGCGACGCCCTGCTCTGGAACGACACCCGTTCCGCGCAGGCCGCCCGCGATCTGATCGACGAGGTCGGGGCCGAGGAGTACGCGGCCCGTGTCGGCGTGGTGCCCGTCGCATCCTTCACCGCGACCAAGCTGCGCTGGCTGCGGGATGCGGAGCCCGGCAACGCCGCACGCGTCGCCGCCGTCGCGCTCCCCCACGACTGGCTCACCTGGCGCCTCCGCGGCTACGGACCGGAGGGCGAGAGCGAGCTCGGGCCCGACCTCGAGGCGCTCACGACGGACCGCTCCGACGCGAGCGGCACCGCCTACTGGGGCGCGGCCTCCGGCGCGTACGACTTCGACCTGTTCGCGCGTGCGCTCGGGCGTTCCGGCCGTGAGGCGGGCTCGCGAGCGGGCGGCGACGCCGTGATCCTGCCCCGCGTCCTCGGCCCGTCGGAGTCGGCCGGCCGCACGCCGTCCGGCGTGCTCGTCGGACCGGGCGCCGGCGACAACGCGGGCGCCGCCCTCGGCCTCGGCGCCGCGGACGGCGACGTCGTCGTCTCGATCGGCACCTCCGGCACGGTCTTCGCCGTGACCGACGCGCCCATCGCGGACGCCTCGGGAACCGTCGCGGGCTTCGCGGACGCCTCCGGCCTGTCCCTCCCCCTGATCGCGACCCTCAACGCCGCGCGCGTGCTCGGCTCCATCGCCGGACTGCTGTCGGTCGACCACGACGGGCTGTCCGCCCTCGCCCTCTCGGCGGAGCCGGGATCGGGCGGCGTCGTGCTGGTGCCGTACTTCGAGGGCGAGCGCACCCCCAACCTCCCGGACGCGAAGGCCAGCATCCACGGACTCACGCTCGCCTCGACCACGCCGGCGAACCTCGCGCGGGCCGCGATCGAGGGGATGCTGTGCGGGCTGGCCGACGGACTCGACGCCGTCCGCGCGGCCGGCGTGCGCGAGCGCCGCATCCTGCTGATCGGCGGTGCGGCGCAGAATCCGGCCGTCACGCAGGTGGCCGCGCAGGTCTTCGACGCCCCGGTCGAGGTGCCGGCCCCCGGCGAGTACGTCGCTGACGGCGGCGCCGTCCAGGCCGCCTGGGCGCTGACCGGAACCCGTCCGTCCTGGACTGTGGAGACCTCCGCCGCGCTCCCCGTCGACACGCGTCCCGTCATCCGCGCCCAGTACGCCGCCGCCCGCGCTTAGCCCCCACGCCGACAGCTCCTGAGTTTTTCGCCCGACACGCCGGTCGGTGGGGCGAAAAACTCAGGAGCTGTCGGCGTGGGTCAGAGGGCGGACGCGGCTCGGGCGACGAGGATGAGCGGCGGCTCCGCGATGTCGAGCGTGAGGTGGCGTTCGTCGCCGGCAGGCGGCTCGAGCGTCGCGAGCTGACTCTGCAGCATCCCCGACTTCATGAAATGGTGCTCGCGCGACGAGAGGCGCTCCGCGAGGAGCTCCGGGGTGCCGCTCAGGTGCAGGAACAGCACGTCGTCCCGGCGCAGCACGTCGCGGTACCGCCGCGCCAGCGCGGAGCATGCGACGACGACGGGACGTCCGGCGTCGAGCCGCTCGCGCATCCACTCGGCGATCGCGGCCAGCCAGGGCGCGCGGTCGTCGTCGGTGAGCGGGATGCCCGCGCTCATCCGCTCGACGTTCGTCGCGGGATGCAGGCCGTCGCCCTCCAGCAGCTCCCAGCCGAGGCGCTCGGCGAGGAGTTCGGCGACGGTCGACTTGCCGCATCCGGCGACGCCCATGACGACGACCGCACGCACCGGCGTCACCCGAGGCCGCCGACGAACAGGCTCAGGATCAGGACACCGGCCAGCCCGACGAGCGAGACCAGGCACTCCAGCACGGTCCAGCTCTTCAGCGTCTGCGGGATGCTGAGGCCCAGGTACTCCTTCACCAGCCAGAATCCGGCGTCGTTGACGTGCGACAGGAACACCGAGCCCGCGCCGATCGCCAGCACCATCAGCGACACCATCGGGGTCGACAGGTGCTCGGTGAGCGGGAGCAGGATGCCGGCGGCGGTGACGGTCGCGACCGTCGCCGAGCCGGTCGCGATGCGGATCAGCGCGGCGACGGTCCAGGCGAGCAGCAGGACGACGATCCCGCTCGCGCCGGTCGCCCATCCCGCGATGACCTGGCCGATGCCGGTGTCGACGAGCACCTGCTTGAACCCGCCGCCGGCGCCGACGATGAGCAGGATGCCCGCGATCGGCGGAAGCGAGGCGGCGAGGCTGGTCTGCATGGCCGCACGGTTCATCCCGCCGCCGAGGCCGAGCAGCAGAAGACCCGCGAGCACCGCGATGGTGAGCGCGATGACGGGCGTGCCCAGGAAGTCCAGGACGACCTTCCAGACGGGCGCCGCATCGGGCGCGGCGATGTCGGCGACGGCCTTGCCGAGCATCAGGATGACGGGCAGCAGGATGCTGATCAGCGCAGCGCCGAACGACGGCCGACGACGAACCGGCCCATCTCCCTCCTCCGGGACGAACAGGTCGGGGACCCCGACCGGCACCCATCGCGCGGCCAGCCGGCTGAACAGCGGGCCGGCGACCGCGATCGTCGGGATGGCGACGATCACGCCGAAGGCCAGCGTCAGACCGAGGTTGGCGCCGAGCGCGCCGATCGCGACCAGCGGTCCGGGATGCGGGGGCACCAGGCCGTGCATGGCGGAGAGGCCCGCGATGGTGGGGAGGGCGATGCGCATCAGCGGGAGTCCCGAGCGCCGGGTGACCAGGATGATCACCGGCATCAGCAGCACGAGGCCGACCTCGAAGAACATCGGGAGGCCGATGATGGCGCCGACGGCTCCCATCGTCCACGGCAGGAGACGGGCGCTGGTGCGCGAGACCAGCGTGTCGACGATGCGGTCGGCGCCGCCGGAATCGGCGAGGAGCTTGCCGTACATCGCGCCGAGGCCGATGAGCACGCCGACGCTGCCCATGGTGTTGCCGAAGCCGGTGATGAAGCTGCCGATCGCCGCATCCGCGGCCAGGCCCGCCGCCAGTCCCGCGACGAGCGAGCCGAGCAGGAGCGAGAGGAACGGGTGCAGCTTGAGCCAGGTGATCAGCACCACGATGACGGCGATGCCGGCCAGCGCGGCGACGATGAGCTGTCCCTCGGGTGCGCTGGGGTGGGGCGCGGGGGCGGGGGCCGCCGCGGCGACGGCGAGTGCCGCGGGCGCCGCGTGCGCGAACAGGGTGGGGGTCATGAACGTCCTCGGTCGTGATTCCGGATGGGCACGAACACTCTAGGAATAAACCTGATTTGTGTCTAATCGGTGTGGATAATGACCGATTTATCAGCATTGCGAACCGCTTTGACCCGATCTCTCGGATGCGCCGATAATGGAGCGTGACCCCGGCAGCGCACGCCTCCCAGCACGAGCAGGCCATCGCCTCCCTCGGGGCCAGGATCGTCGCGGGCGACATCCCGGTCGGAACGGTCCTGACGCCGGAGGGACTCGGCCTCTCCCGGACCGTGCTGCGCGAGTGCATCCGTGTGCTCGAGTCGCTGGGGCTCGTGCAGGCCAGGCGCCGTCGGGGGACGGTCGTCCTCCCCGCGTCCTCCTGGCAGGCGCTCGATCCGCGCATCCTCAGCTGGCGGCTCGCCGGCCCCGACCGCCTGACCGCGCTCGCGGAGCTGGGCGAGCTGCGCCTCGCCGTCGAACCGGTGGCCGCGCGACTGGCCAGCGCCCGGGCCACCCCCGCCCAGTGCGGAGAGCTGACCGCCGCGATCGTCGGCATGGCGGCGACCCAGCGGTCCGCGGACCGCGAGGAGTACCTGGCGCACGACCGCGACTTCCACCGGGTGCTGCTGGAGGCGTCCGGCAACCCGGTGTTCGCGGCGCTCAGCGCCGCCGTCGCCGAGGCGTTGAACGGGCGAACCGTGCATGCGCTGATGCCCGACACCGCGAACCCCGAGGCGATCCGGTTGCACGAGGACGTCGCTGCTGCGGTCCGCCGCGGCGACGCGGCCGCCGCCGAGGCGGCGACGCGCGCCATCGTCGAGGAGGCCAGCGCCGCCCTCACCGCGCCCCGCTGACCCCCTCCGCCCCTCCGCCCCCTCCGCCCCTCCGTCGAGTACGCAAAAATTGCACGCTCGCACGGCGTGTGGCGTGCAGTTTTTGCGTACTCGACGGTGGGGAGGGGTCAGGGGCGGAAGCGGCGGGCGAGGGCGGCGCCGGCGGCGCGGGCCCAGCGGTCCGGGTCGGCGATGGCGGCGTCGGCCGAGCCGGCGAGGTCTGCCAGCGCGACGGCGTCGGCGAAGCCCGTGGTCGGCGCCTGGATGCTGCCGGCGGCGAGCAGGACGGACGCGCCCGCCGTGTGCGCGAGCCCCGCGACGTACGTCGGCACCTTCCCCGACGCGGACTGGCTGTCGAAGCGCCCCTCCCCCGTGATGACCGCATCCGCCTCGGCGATCGTCGACGGCAGCCCCAGGGCGTCGCCGACCGCTGCCGCGCCCGGCGCCATCCGCGCGCCCCACACCAGCAGGCCGAAGCCGGTCCCTCCCGCTGCACCCGCGCCGGGCTCGGCGGGATCCGTCTCGGCGCCGGCCGTACGCAGGGCCTCGGCGAGGCGACGAAGGCCCTCCTCCAGCACCGGCACATCCCGCTCGGTCGCGCCCTTCTGCGGTCCGAACACGGCGGCTGCACCCAGCGGCCCGAGCAGCGGACTGGTGACATCGCCGAGGATCCGCGCCCCGCCCGGCGGCAGCGCGGCCAGCCCGCCGAGATCGGCACGGACCACGGAGGCCAGCCCGAGATTGCCGCGCGGGATGTCGCGACCGTCGGCGTCCAGGAACCGCGCGCCGAGCGCCGTCAGCGCTCCGGCCCCTCCGTCGGTGGACGCGCTGCCGCCGATCGCGAGGAGCAGCGAACGCGCCCCCGCGTCCAGCGCGTCCGCGATCGCCTGCCCGAACCCCACCGTGTGCGCGGCGGACGGGGCCAGCCGCGGCATCCGGCCGAGCCCGCTGGTCTCCGCGAGCTCGATGACCGCCGTGCCGTCAGGGAGCATCAGCCAGGAGGCGTCCACCTCCGCGTCGTCCGGGCCGAGGACGCGCACAGGATGACGGACGGCGCCGGGGATCGCCGCCTCGAACGCGTCGAGGGTGCCCTCTCCGCCGTCCGCCATGGGCGCACGGACGACGCGGTCGCCCGGCCGCTCGGCGGCCCAGCCCCCGGCCAGCGCGGCGGCGACCTCCGCGGCGGACGCCGACCCCTTGAACGAGTCGGGCGCGACGACGATGACGCTCATGCCTCCACCTTCGCATGGATGCGGTGGCAGCGACCCGGCATCGGCCGCCGCTTCACGCCCGGCCGGCAGACCGCAGTCCGACCGCGCGGTCGAAGGCCTGCACCGTGCGGGCGACGACCGCCGCGGGGTCTGCCGCCCAGATCGCCTCGTTGAAGATCTCGACCTCCACGTCGCCGGTGTAGCCGGCCTCGGCGACGGCCGCGCTGATCGGCGCGAAGTCGATGTGGCCGTCCCCCATCATCCCGCGGGCCAGCAGCACGTCCGCGGGCAGCGGCGTCACCCAGTCGCAGACCTGGTAGGACGCGATGCGGCCTCCGCGGCCGGCCCGGGCGATCTGCGCCGACAGGTCGGGGTCCCACCACAGGTGGAAGGTGTCCACGACCACGCCGACCGACTCCGACGGAAAGGGCTCGGCGAGGTCGAGCGCCTGGCCGAGCGTCGACACGACGGCGCGGTCGGCGGCGTACATCGGGTGCAGCGCCTCGATCGCGAGCGTGACGCCGGCCGCGCGGGCGTCCGGTTCCAGCTCGGCGATCGCATCGGCCACCCGGCGGCGTGCGCCGACGAGGTCTCGGGAGCCGTCCGGCAGGCCGCCGGCGACCAGCACCAGCACAGCAGCGGACCCGGGGGCGCCGGCCGCGGCGAGCGCTGCCGTCTCCTCGATCGCGCGCCGGTTCTCGTCCAGGGCCGCTCGCCGCTGGGCGCCCTCCGGAGCGGTGAAGAAGCCTCCCCGGCACAGACTCGACACGCGCAGACCGGAGTCGGCGAGCATCCGCACCGCCGCATCCAGCCCCACCTCGGCCACGGGCTCTCGCCACAGCCCGATCGCCTCTACCTCGGCTGCGGCGACCACGCCGAGCGCGTCGGCGAGCGAGGCGTACTTGATGGTCGCCTGGTTGATCGACAGGCGCGGGTCGGGGGTCATGCGTCGATCCCGTTCAGGCGGAGCAGCGACGTCCAGCGCTCGGCGGCGAGGCCGGGCCGCTCCAGGGCGCCGCAGTCCCCGGCGAGCCGCACGATCTCCGACAGGTGGGGCAGGCTGCGGGCGGAGTGCAGACCGCCGACCACCGAGAACGACTGCTGGTGGCCGTTGAGCCAGGAGAGGAAGGCCACGCCGGTCTTGTAGTGGAACGTCGGCGCCGCGAAGACCTGCCGCGACAACTCCTGCGTGGGCTCGAGGATGCTCCGGTACTGCTCCGCGTCGTCCCTGTCGAGCGCCTGGATCGCGGCGGAGGCCGCCGGAGCCAGCGCCGCGAAGGCGCCGAGCAGCGCGTCCGAATGGGCGGAGCCGTCGTCCTCGATCAGCTCGACGTAGTTGAAGTCGTCCCCGGTGAACATGCGGACCCCCTCCGGCAGACGCGCGCGCAGCGAGCGCTCCGCGTCCGCGTCGAGGAGGCTCATCTTGATGCCGGAGACCCGGCCGTCTGCCGCCTCGATGATGCGCAGCACGGTCTCGCTCGCCGCGGCGACGTCGCCGGACCCGAAGTAGCCGGCGAGCGCGGGGTCGAATGCCGGCCCGAGCCAGTGCAGCACGACCGGCGCCGACGCCTCGGCGAGCACCCGGCCGTAGACGCGCTCGTAGTCGGCCGGCGACTCCGCCGCTCTGGCCAGGTGGCGGCTCGCCATGAGCACGACCCCGGCCCCGGCGTCCTCGGTGAAGTGCAGCTGCTCCGTGTACGCGTCGATCACCGCGTCCAGCGGAATCGCCGGATCGTCGACGTGGTCGGTGTTGACACCGGCGACGACCGATCCGCCGGCGTCGCGGGCGTCGGCCGCACTGCGCGCGATCAGTTCACGCGTCGCGGCCGCGTCGAGCCCCATGTTCCTCTGCGCCGTGTCCATCGCATCGGCCACGCCGAGGCCCCAGGAGTACACGTGCCGGCGGAACGCGAGCGTGGCATCCCAGTCGATGTCGGCGGGGGCGCCAGGGACGTTCTCCGCCCAGGGCTTCGGGATGACGTGGGCCGCCGCGTAGGCGACCCGCGACCGCAGCGGTGCGGCCGGGCGCGTGAACGCCGGCGCATCGCGGAGCTCGGCGGTGGACGTGACGCCGTCGAGGCCGAGCAGCGTCACGGCGGTGCCGGTGCCGGTCGCGGTGGTCGCCGTCATCGGGCCGCCGCCTCCAGGTCGGAGGCGGTCGGCGCCGGAGTGGTGTCGAGCGTCACATCCGGGAGCTCGATCCGCCGTCCCTCTCGCGACGACCGCAGGCCGAGCTCGGCCAGCTGCACGCCGCGCGCGCCTGCGAGGAAGTCGAACCCGTGGGGGCCGTCCTCCAGCACGTGGCGCAGGAACTCCTCCCACTGCGTCTTGAAGCCGTTCTCGAACACCTCGTTGGCCGGGGACTCGATCCAGTCGGATGCGTAGTCGTGCTCGTCCGCGAGGTCCGGGTTCCACACCGGCTTCGGCGTCGCGTTCCGGGGCTGGATCTTGCAGCCGAAGAGCCCGACGACCGCGCTTCCGAGGGTGCCGTCGACCTGGAACTCGACCAGCTCGTCGCGGTTGACACGGGTCGTCCAGCTCGAGTTGAGCTGGGCGGTGACGCCGCCCTCCAGCCGGAAGACCGCGTAGGCCGCGTCATCCGCAGTCGCCGCGTACGCCTGCCCGCCTTCGTCCACCCGCTGCGGGATCTCGGTGACCGCCTGCGCGTACACCGACTCGACGCGGCCGAAGAGGTTCTCGAGCACGTAGCTCCAGTGCGGGAACATGTCGACGACGATGCCGCCGCCGTCCTCCGCGCGGTAGTTCCAGCTCGGCCGCTGCGCCGCCTGCCAGTCGCCCTCGAACACCCAGTAGCCGAACTCGCCGCGGACGGACAGGATGCGGCCGAAGAAGCCGGAGTCGATCAGCCGCTTGAGCTTGCGCATCCCGGGCAGGTAGAGCTTGTCGTGGACGACGCCGTTCTTGACGCCCGCGTCGGCGGCGAGGCGCGCAAGTTCGAGGGCCTCCTCGAAGCTCTCGGCGGTGGGCTTCTCGGTGTAGATCGCCTTGCCCGCGGCGATGGCCCTGCGGATCGCCGCCGAGCGCGCTTTGGTGACGAGGAAGTCGGCGTAGATCTGCCAGCGGTCGTCGGCGAGGGCGGCGTCGAGGTCGGTCGTGTAGTCGGCGATATCGTGCCGCTTCGCTAGCTCGGCCAGCTTCTCCTCGCTGCGGCCGACCAGGAGGGGAACGACCTGGACGCGGCGTCCGTCGGACAGCTCGACGCCGCCCTGATCCCGGATGGCGAGGATCGACCGGACCAGGTGCTGGCGGTATCCCATGCGCCCGGAGACGCCGTTCATGATGATGCCGATCGACGACACGTGTACTCCTTCGTAGCGGTGCTCGGTGGGGTGCGGAAAGCGCTTACCCGACGTTAGCCCGGCCGGCGCCGGGATGTCAACGTCGGTGGAAAGCGCCTTCATCTCCGACGGACCGCGGTGCGGATGGAGATTCGGGCCGGATCGGGGCGGATCTCCGATGAAAGCGCGGGACCGGGACGGGACCGGGACCGGACCCGACGTCAGCCGCGGGGGGCCGGCTCGGCGGCCGGGGTGGCGGCGTCCGCCGCGACGAAGTCGATCGCGTGGGCCTGCTTGCCGAAGGCGGTCAGCAGGATGACCGCGATCGCCGCGATGCCGACCGTCGACGCCATCGCCCAGCCGTAGCCGAGCTGTGGGGCGAGCGCCTGCTGGATGGGCAGATTGAATGCCGCGATCACGTTGCCCAGCTGGTACGTCACGCCCGGGTAGAAGCCGCGGATGGCATTCGGCGACATCTCGTTCAGGTGCGCCGGGATGGCACCCCAGGCGCCCTGCGTCGTGAACTGGATGAGCGCGGAGCCGAGGCACAGCAGCCCCGCCGTCGGCGAGAAGGCGAAGATCGGGATGATCGGGATGGTCAGCGCCGCCCCGAGGATGATCGTCGCCTTGCGTCCCCAGCGGTCCGACAGCGAGCCGAGCACGATGCAGCCGACGATCGCACCGATGTTGTAGACGACGGCGATCCAGCCGGCCGTCGCCGCATCCAGTCCCGCTCCTCCGTTCTCGGTGGACTTCAGGAAGGTCGGGTAGATGTCCTGCGTGCCGTGGCTCATCCAGTTGAAGGCCGCCATCAGCAGCACGAGGTAGACGAACCGGCGCAGCACCTTCCCGTCGAAGAACACCCGGCGGATGGAGGTGTCGGCCTTCCGCATCTTCTCGCGGGTGTTCTCCCACACCTCCGACTCCTTCACGCGCGAGCGGATGATGAGCGTGATCAGGGCGGGCAGGATGCTGAGCGCGAACATCCAGCGCCAGTTCAGCCCGAACACCGAGTGCACCAGCAGGAAGGCCAGCGACGCCAGCAGGTAGCCGGCGGAGTACCCCGCCTGCAGGATGCCGGAGTAGAAGCCGCGGCGGGTGCGCGGCACCTTCTCCATCGTCAGGGCGGCGCCGAGGCCCCACTCGCCGCCCATCCCGATGCCGTACAGCAGGCGCAGGATGAACAGCACGGTGAAGTTGGGGGCGAACGCGCACAGGAATCCGACCACCGAGTAGAAGCACACGTCGACCATGAGCGGGATGCGACGGCCGACCCGGTCGGCCCAGAGCCCGAACAGGTAGGCGCCGACGGGACGCATGATCAGGGTGACGGTGGTGAGGTACGCCATCTGCTCGAGCGGGACGTGGAACTCGGCGCCGATCTCGGCGTACACGAGCACGATGATGAAGTAGTCGAAGGCGTCCATCATCCAGCCGAGAAGCGACGCGATGAACGCGTTGCGCTGGTCGGGGTTCAGGCGGGTGGAGACGATAGCAGTGTCGGACACAGGTTCCCTTCCGATCGACGGTGATCGGCACGCGCGCGAGAAAGCGCTTACCATCGCGTTACGATAGACCCCGCTTCGCGGGTGTCAACCCGCACCGACGGAGGTTGTGATGCGAGCACTGATCCTGAGCGGCGCCGGCCGGTATGCCGATCCGTGGCATCCCTTCGCCGAGACATCCGAGAGGCTGGCCGGGATCCTCCGCGACGAAGGGCTCGACGTCGAGATCTCCGGAGAGGTGGATGCGCGCATGGCCGCGCTGACGACCGATGCGCCCGACCTGCTCGTGCTCAACATCGGCGACCCGGCGCTCACCGGGACACCGGACCCGGAGGGCGAACGCCGGGGCCGCGACGGCCTGCTCGCGTACCTCGCCGCCGGGAACCCGTTGCTCGCGTCGCACGTCACATCGACGTCGCTGCGCGGCATCCCCGAGTGGGAGGGGATCCTCGGCGGCGTCTGGGTGCGCGGCACGACGTTCCACCCCGACTACGGGCCGGCGCGCATCCACGTTCACGCCGACCGCAGCCCCATCGTGGCGGGGCTCGACGACTTCACGGTGACGGACGAGCGGTATACGGACCTGCGAGTGCAGCCGGATGTGGTCCCGCTCGCGTCCCACGAGCACGACGGCGCCGAGCACCCGCTGATGTGGGAGCGCGAGTACGGCCCGGCGACGATCTTCTATGACGCCCTCGGCCACGACGCCGCCTCCTACGACGCCGAGACCCACCGCGAGATCCTCCGCCGGGCGGTGCGCCGACTCGTGTCCTGAGCCGCCGGGGGGCTCTCCGAAATTCCTGCTTGACGCGGCGACCCGGGATGCGCATTATTGGGAATGCGCATTCTGGGAATGCGCAATCCGGACCACCGCCCCACCCGAGGAGTCGACGATGACCGCAGCGAGCACGCCCGTCGCCGCCTTCGCCATGCGACCGGACCTGCCGGCTCTGCTGTTCTCGTCCGACGACCTCGCCGCCCTCCGGGCGATCGTCGCGCTGGACCCCACCGTCACCGTCACCGACTTCGCCTCCGCGCCCGCCGGGCTGCTCGACAGCGTGGAGATCCTCGTCACGGGATGGGGCGCGCCGCACATCGGGCCGGCGGAGCTCGACCGCATGCCCCGGCTGCGCGCCATCGTCCACGCCGCGGGCACGGTGAAGGGCCACATCGACGACGCCGCGTGGGATCGCGGAGTGCTCGTCACCAGCGCGGCCAACGCCAACGCCTATCCCGTCGCCGAGTACACGCTCGCGATGATCCTGCTGGCCGGGAAGGGCGTTCCGGACTACATCCGCGGATACGCGACCGACCCGGCCCTCTACGAGCGGGAGGCGGACCCGGCGATCGGCAACTTCCGCCGGACCGTCGGCATCATCGGCGCCTCCCGCGTCGGCCGCCGGGTGATCGAGCTGCTCGAGCCGTTCGACATCGACGTGCTGCTGTACGACCCGCAGGTGCGCCAGGGCGACCCCGTGCTCGATCGAGCACGGGCCGTGAGCCTCGACGACCTGTTCGCCGGATCGAGCATCGTCAGCGTGCACGCGCCGCTGCTGCCCGAGACGGTCGGGATGGTCGGAGCAGCGCAGCTCGCCCTGCTGCCGGACGGCGCCACCCTGATCAACACCGCCCGCGCCCCGATCGTCGACCAGGACGCCCTCATGGATGCGGTCCGCGACCGCGGTCTGCGGGCCGTCCTCGACGTGACCGAGCCGGAACCGCTCCCCGCCGGGCACCCGCTGCGGTCGCTGCCGGGCGTCGTGCTCACCCCGCACGTCGCGGGTGCGCTGGGCACCGAGGTCCGTCGCCTGGGCGAGTGCGCCCGGCACGAGATCGAACGATTCGTCGCCGGCGAGCCGGCCGAACATCCCGTCACGAAGGAAGCTCTGATCGCCGTTGCCTGAGACTGTCACCGTACCCACCACCCCTTCCATCCAGGAGGCATCCCCCATGCGCGAGCTCCGCGACTACGACGTCCAGGTGTTCATCGACGGCCGGTTCGAACGGCCGGAGGCCGGCGACGGCATCCCCGTGCTCGACAAATCGGCCGGCGTGCCATTCGGCACGTACGGCAACGCCTCCCCCGCGCAGGTCGACCGGGCCGTCGGAGCGGCTCGGCGCGCCCAGCCCGGCTGGGCGCAGGTGGATGCCAACACGCGCTCCGCGATCATCCGCCGGTTCGCCGCCGAGCTGGAGAACCGGCGTGACGAGCTGCTCACCCTGCTCATCCGCGAGACCGGCGGCACCCTCGAGAAGGCGGAGGAGGAGCTCGGGCAGTCGATCACGCAGCTCGAGAACTCCGCGACCCAGCTCACCGAGAACGCGGGGAGCATCCTGCCGCCCTACAAGTCGGGCAAGCTGTCGCTCTCGCGCGCCGTCCCCCTCGGCGTCATCGGACTGATCGTTCCCTGGAACTACCCCATGAGCCTCGCCATGCGCGCGCTCGCCCCGGGGCTGGCGTACGGCAACGCCGTCGTGCTGAAGCCCGCCGAGCTGACCCCGATCGCCGGCGGCCAGATCCTCGCAGAGGCCGCGCAGGCCGCCGGCGTCCCGGCCGGCGTCTTCGCGGTCGTCCCGGGCGACGGGCCGACCACGGGCCGCACGCTCAGCGAGCACCCGGACCTCGACCTCATCCACTTCACCGGCTCGTTCGAGGTCGGCCACCAGATCGCCAACTTCGCGGCGCGCTCCTTCCGCGCGGTCGCCACCGAGCTGGGCGGGGACAACGCCTTCGTGGTGCTCGACGACGCCGACATCGACCAGGCGGCGAGCTGCGCCGTGTGGTCGTCGCTCTGGTACCAGGGCCAGACCTGCATCACCGCCGGGCGCCACATCGTGCACCGGGATGTCGCCGCCGCGTTCACCGACGCCGTCGTCGAGCGCGTGCGCGCGCTCCGGGTCGGCGACCCGCTGCGCGACGACGTCGACCTCGGGCCGATCATCAGCGAGACCCAGCTGCGCCGGTTCGCGGACGGCCTGGTCCGTCCCTCCATCGCGGCCGGCGCCACGGTGGCGGTCGGCGGCGATCACGACGGCCTCTTCTACCAGCCCACCGTCCTCACCGGCGTCACCCCCGACATGCCGGTGTTCACGGAGGAGATCTTCGGCCCGGTGATGCCGATCACCGTCGTCGACAGTGAGGCGGAGGCACTCGCCCTCGTCAACAGGCACCGCACGCTCATGAACTCCGTCTTCACCGGCGACCCGATGCGCGGACTCGCGTTCGCGGAACAGGTGAAGAGCAACGAGGTCCATGTCAACGACGGGTACGCCCGCCACGGCGGCGAGGGACAGCTCGCCGGCTTCACCCATCGGCAGTGGATCGGCATCCAGACCACCCCCGTGCGCTACCCCGCATGGGCCGAGGGCTGAACCCACCCGACGCACCACGAGAACGCACCACGAATCATCGAAGGAGATGCACACAGTGAGGAAGTCAACGCTGAGGACCATCGGCGCGGTGGTCGGCGTGGCCGCCGCCGCGGCCACGGTCCTGACCGGCTGCTCGAGCTCCGGAGGAGGGACCTCGTCGTCCTCCGGCGGCACGGTCACCCTGTCCTACGTCAACTGGGACGGCGGCATGCAGGCCGTCGTCGACGAGTGGAACAAGGCCAACCCGGACATCCAGGTCAAGCTGACCAAGCCGTCCGGCACCGGGTACACCCTGTACAACAAGCTCATCACCAACAACAAGGCCGGCACGAACCCGGACGTCACCGAGGTGGAGTATCAGGCGCTCCCTGCCCTGATCGCCAACAAGGTCGTCATTCCGATCGACACGTACGTCGGGGATCTCTCCGGCGACTTCTCGAAGTCGACGCTGGCGCAGGTGCAGTTCGAGGGCAAGACGTACGGCGTGCCGCAGAACGTCTGCCCGATGGTGTTCTTCTACCGAAAGGACATCTGGGACTCGCTCGGCCTGACGGCGCCCAAGACCTGGGACGAGTACGCGGCGGATGCGGCGAAGATCCACGCCGCCGACCCGTCGAAGTTCATCGGCAACTTCACCGCCGCCGACCCCGGCTGGTTCGCCGGCCTCGCCCAGCAGGCGGGCGCCGACTGGTGGAAGGCCTCCGGTGACGAGTGGACGGTCGCGATCAACGACGCCGCTTCCAAGAAGGTGGCCGACTACTGGAGCGGGCTCGTCAACCAGGGCGTCGTCAGCCCGGAGCCGAACTGGTCGGCCCAGTGGAACACCGACATGAACAACGGCACCCTCGTCGGCTGGGTCAGCGCGCAGTGGGCGCCCAACCAGCTGCCGTCGATCGCCAAGGACACCGCGGGCAAATGGGTCGCGGCTCCCCTGCCCGCCTGGACCGCCGGAGACGACACCGTCGGCATCTGGGGCGGCGAGACCGAGGCCGTGACGGCCAACTCGAAGCACCCCGCCGAGGCCGCGAAGTTCGTGAAGTGGATGAACTCCTCCAAGGAAGGCGTCGCGTCGCTGATCAAGAACGTCCAGGTCTTCCCGGCGAGTCTGTCGAACCAGTCGGCTCCCGAGCTGAAGACCCCGCCGCCGTTCATGTCGAACCAGCCGGACTACTACTCGCTGATGGGCACCCTCGCCAAGGGCGTGCGCACGTTCGACATCTGGGGACCGAACGCCAATGTGACGTTCGACTCCTACTCGAACGCCTTCGGGGACGCCCTGCAGAACAAGACGTCGCTCGCGGCAGCCCTCGAGACGATGCAGTCGAGCACGGTGTCCGACATGAAGAAGATCGGGTTCAAGGTCACGGGCTGACCGTTCTCACCCCGGCGGGGGCGACCCCCGCGTCGCCCCCGCCGGACCCCGACCGCATCCACCGAACAGGAGAAACGCCCATGGCCGTCATCGGAGCCGGCACCGCCCGTCGACCCCGCCGCAGGCGCACCCTGCTGCCCGTGTTCCTCGTCGCCCCCGCCGTCATCCTGCTGCTGCTGTTCACGGTCGCGCCTGGCGTGTACGCGGTGATCCTCAGCTTCCTGCAGCTGAAGGTGGGCGGCGGGCTTCTCGGCGGCGGCGATCCGACCGAGGTCTTCGCCGGCTTCGCCAACTACGTGACGACGCTCACCGACCCGGAGTTCTGGGCGAGCCTCGGGAGGATGCTGCTGATCGCCCTGATCGGCGTGCCGCTGACCGTCGTGCTGGCCACGACCTTCGCCCTCTGTCTCGACGCCAAGCGCGCCCGCCTGGTCGGCGTGACCCGACTGGCGATCTTCCTGCCATACGCGGTGCCCGGCGTCGTCGCGTCGTTGCTGTGGGGCTTCATGTACCTCCCGGCGACCAGCCCGATCGGCGGCCGGTTCATCGACTACTTCGGCAGCACCGGGATCTTCTTCTCCGTCGCGAACGTGGCGGTCTGGGGGGTCGTCGGCTTCAACATGGTGATCATCTACACCGCGCTCCGCAGCCTCCCCAAGGAGCTGTTCGAGGCGGCTGAGCTCGACGGCGCGAGCGAGCTGCAGATCGCGCTGCGCATCAAGCTGCCGCTGATCGCCCCGGCCATCACCATGGTCGCGCTGTTCTCGGTCATCGGCGCTTTGCAGCTGTTCAACGAGCCGACGACCCTGAAGCCGCTCGCGAACGCCATCTCCTCCACCTGGGTGCCCCTGATGCGCGTCTACACCGACGCGTTCGTGAACAACAGCATCTACGAGGGCGCCGCCACCTCGTTCATCCTCATCGTCATGACCGTCGCCGCCACGGTGATCGTCAACCTGATCGGCCGGCGCTTCGCCCGGAGGGAGACCCGATGACCACCGCGACCGTACGAACGCCCGACGGGCCGCCGACCGGCGAGGCGCCCCGGCAGACCGTCGCCCGGACTCCGCTGCGCACGCGGTCGGGTCTCCACATCGTCCCGACCCTCATCCTCATCGTCGGGGCGCTGTACTGCGTGCTCCCGGTGCTCTGGATCGTGATCGCCTCCACCAAGACCAACGACGAGTTGTTCTCGACGCCGTCCTTCGTGCCCTCGTTCACCGGCGGGTTCTGGACCAACATGCAGGCCCTGTTCACGTACAACAACGGCATCTTCGGCCGGTGGGCGCTGAACTCGGTGATCTACGCGGTCGGCGGCGGCGTGCTGTCCACCGTCATCGCCGGCGCGGCCGGCTACGCCCTCGGCAAGTACGCGTTCACCGGGTCGAAGTGGATCTTCCGGCTGATCGTCGCCGCCGTGCTGCTCCCCCAGATCATGCTCGCCATCCCGCAGTTCCTGCTGCTGGCGAAGTTCGGGATGACCAACACCTACGCCTCCGTCATCCTCCCGCAGCTGGTCTCGCCGTTCGCGATCTACCTGTGCAAGATCTATGCGGAGGCGTCCGTCCCCGACGAGATCATGGAGGCCGCCCGGATCGACGGCGGGAGCGAGTGGCGCATCTTCTGGTCGGTCGGGTCGCGGCTGATGATGCCGGCGCTGGTGACGGTCTTCCTCCTGCAGTTCATCGGGATCTGGAACAACTTCCTGCTGCCCTTCGTGATGATCAACAACGACCAGCTCTACCCGCTGACGCTGGGCCTGTACGGCCTCATGATCATCACCGGCGGTCAGGCAGCGCAGTACTCGATCGTGATCGCGGGCGTCCTGGTGTCGATCGTGCCGCTGGCCGTCCTCTTCCTGTCGCTCCAGCGGTACTGGAAGATCGACCTCATCTCGGGCGGCGTCAAGCTCTGAGCCGCCGCGACGTCAGCGCCGCGGAGTGGATGCGCGCACGCGCACCTCGGCGGAGACCGGCGGCAGGTCCGCGGCCGGCTCCTCCGCGAGCGCGAGTTCGAGCGCGCGGGCTCCGATCTCGGCGAGCGGCAGCGACACCGACGTGAGGGCAGGGGTGACGTCGGCGACGAGCGGGATGTCGTCGAATCCCGCCACCGCGATCTGCTCGCCCGGCGCGATCCCCGCCTCCCGGAGGGCGGCCATGGCGCCGATCGCCATCACGTCGCTCACCGCGAACACGCACTCGGGCCGCGCACCGGACCGGAGCAGCTCGGCCATCGCGCGGTGCCCGCCCGCACGGGAGAACTCGGCGTGGGCGATCGTGGCCGATGGCACGACCGACCGGAAACCGTCGACACGGTCGCGGACCGTCACGAGCTCCTCGGGGCCGGCCACCACGGCGAAGTCGCCATAGCCCAGCGCCAGGAGCTCGCGAGCGAGCGCGGCCGCCCCGCCGTGATTGTCGACGGCGATCGACCGGTGCTCGGGGGCTCCCCCGCCGATGACGGCGACGTTCGCGCCGGCGCCCCCGAGCGGATCGGCGGCGCCCGGGACGGCGTCGTCGCCGGCGACACGGCGGACCACGCGGCTTCCGGCGAGAACGACCGCGCGCGGGCGCTGTCCGCGGAGCGCGGTCAGCGCCGCCTGCTCGCGGGCGACGGACGCCTCGCCTGCGTACGGCCCCGTCGCCGTGATCGTGACGATGAGCCCGCGCTCGTCCGCCACGCGGATGACACCGGACGCGATGGAGGCGAAGTAGGGATCGGCGATATCGCCGACGACGAGAGCGACGACATTGCTGGTGCCCCGTGCGACGGCCTGCGCCTGGATGTTGGGGCTGTACCCGAGCGCACTGGCCGACGCGAGCACCCGCTCCTGCAGCGCGGGGTTGACCGTCCGCGTGCTGCCGTTGAGCGCGCGGGACGCGGTCGCCAGGGAGACGCCGGCGTGCGCCGCGACGTCGGACAGAGTGGGGGCGTTCTCGCTCACAGCCCCAACCTACCGGCCGCGCATCCGCGCCCTACCGACGGACCGGCGGGGTGGACGCGCGGATCACGGGATGCGCCGGCACCGTTCGGCCTCCCGCCTCGCCGCCGAGCGCACGGCGGACCGTCTCGTCGGCGACCTGGTCGAGCGGCACGTGGACGGTCGTCAGCGCGGGAACGACGTCGCGCAACGTGGTGATGTCATCGAAGCCGGCGACCGCGACATCCTGCGGGATACGACGACCCCGGTCGCGCAGGCCGGCGATCGCGCCGAGGGCCATGTCGTCGGTGATCGCGAAGACCAGCTCGACACGGCCGAGCACGTCGTCCGGAAGGGCGCGGATGTGCTCACGCGCGCCCTCCCAGGAGAACTCGGGGTAGGCGACGGTCGCATCGCCGCCGAAGCCTTCGACGAAGCCGTCCACGCGCTGCTGCATGGAGAGCAGCGGTGTGGCGCTGCCCAGAACGAGCGCGTGACGATAGCCGAGGGTGGACAGCTCCGCCGCCAGCTCCCTGGCGCCTTCGCGGTTGTCGAAGGTCACCGTCTCGAAAGGGAGGTCCGTGCGGCTGATCAGCACGACCCGCCCGCCCGTCTCCTCGAACCGGCGCAGCTCGGCCACGAGCTCGTCGCCGTTGGGCGGGTCGACGTACCCGGTGCCCGCCAGCACGATCGCCTGCGGCTGCTGTCCGCGCAGCTCCCGTACCAGCTCCAGCTCGCGGTCGACGCGCCGGTCCGTGACGGCGATCGAGACGCGCATCCCGTACTCGGCCGCCTGCTTCATCAACTCGGAGGCCATGGCCGAGAAGTAGGGGTCCGAGATGCCGCTGATCACGAGGGCGATGGTCCGGGAGGTGCCGCGCGCGATGACCTGGGCGGCGAGGTTGGGCGTGTAGCCCAGTTCGCGGGCCGCGTCGAGCACGCGCCGCCGGTAGCTGTCGGCGACGGTCCGCGCGCTCCCGTTGAGCACCCGCGATGCGGTGGGCTGCGACACGCCCGCCCGCCGCGCGACATCGGTCAGCGTGACGGGACGTCGGGGCGCCGCCTCGCTCTTCGCCTCACCCACACCGCAACAGTACCGGCTCCGTCCCTCGCTGGGAATGCGCATACCGGGCGCGGCGCGATGCCGTCGCCCGCCCGGTCACATCGCGATCATCGCGACGAGCATCCCGCCGCACACGACGGCGGAGACGGCGGTGTGCAGCCGCCGAACGCGCCGCGCGAGAAGCAGGCGGCCGACCGCCCAGCCTGCGACGGCGACCACGATGAGCGCCGGCCCGACCGGACCCGCGATCGACGCCGCCAGATGGCGGTGCGGCGACGCCACCGCGGGAGCGACGGCCGGTCCGCCCGCGACCTCGCCGCCCGAGAACGCCATGCCCACCAGCACGAGCAGCATCGCCCACAGATCGACCACGTGCTCACGGGCTAAGGCCGAGCTGCGTGCCATGCGGCCGTAGCCGCAGGCGAGCAGGGCGAGGGCGACCGCGGCGGCGCACAGGGCCGCGGCATCCCCGGCGAGGCAGGCGAGCGCCATCACCGCGGACGGCGGCAGCTCGTGGACGAGCGTGCCGACGGTGCGGTGCGTCGCGCCGCGCGGGCGTGCCGGTGTAGACGTAGTCCGTGCGGATGCGCCCGCACGGACCACCGGCACGGCGGCCGCCCCGGTGGTCACGCCCGCCAGACCGTCTTCACGTTGGTGAACTCGCGGATGCCGAACGCCGACAGCTCGCGTCCGTAGCCGGAGTCCTTGATGCCGCCGAACGGCAGCTGGGGGAAGGACGCCGTGAGCCCGTTGACGAAGACGCCTCCCGCCTCGATGCGATCCTGGAAGAACGCGGCCTCCTCATCGTCCCGGGTCCACACGCTCGAGCTCAGGCCGAAGTCGGAGTCGTTCGAGCGCTCGACCGCCTCCTCGGCCGACGCGACGCGGTAGAGGCAGGCCACCGGACCGAAGCACTCCTCACGGAAGATGCGCATCTCGGGGGTGACATCGCGCAGCACCGTCGCCGGGTAGAACCACCCGGGACCCTCCGGCAGCTCGCCTCCGGCGAGCAGGGTCGCTCCTTTGGCCACCGCATCCTCGACCAGCTCGTGCGTGTCGCGGCGCACCTGCTCCGTCGCGAGCGGACCGAACGACGTCGCCTCGTCGAACGGATCGCCGACGACCTGCGCGCGCATCCCTGCGACGAAGGCCTCCTCGAACGCGTCGTAGACGTCCGTGTGCACGTAGTACCGCTTGGCGGCGATGCAGCTCTGGCCCGAGTTCTGCACGCGGGCGTTCACCCCGGCGGCGGCCGCTGCCGCGATGTCCGCGGACGGCATGACGACGAACACATCCGTGCCGCCGAGCTCCAGCACCGACTTCTTGATGTTGCGGCCGGCCGCTTCGGCGACGGAGGACCCGGCACCGACCGACCCGGTGAGGGTGACGGCCCGGATGCGGCGGTCGTCGATGAGCGGGGCGACCGCGCCGCCCTCGACGAGGACCGTCTGGAAGGCGCCCGCCGGGAACCCGGCACGCTCGAACAGCGAGCCGAGATAGAGCGCGCTCTGCGGCACACTCGACGCGTGCTTCAGGATGCCGGTGTTGCCCGCCATCAGCGCGGGAGCCGCGAAGCGGATCACCTGCCAGAACGGGTAGTTCCACGGCATGACCGCCAGCACCGTCCCGATCGGCTGGTAGCGGACGCTCACGGCGGAGGCGCCGACGTCGCCCGCTGCGACCGGGTGCTCCTCGGCGAGGTACTCCGCAGCGTGATCGGCGTACCACCGCATTCCGCGCGCCGACTTGGACACCTCGTACTTCGCCGTCCCGATGGTCTTGCCCATCTCGGTGGTGACGAGCGCGGCGACCTCGTCGAGCTCGGCGTCGAGGATGTCGGCGGCGGCGCGCATCCATGCGCCCCGCTGCTCGAAGGTGGTGTCGGCCAGTCCGCGGTAGGCGGCCTCGGCGCCGGCGAGGATCTCCTCCAGCTGCTCGGGCGTGTGCGGCTCGAACGTCTCGAGCGTCTCGCCCGTGGTGGGGTTGATGGTGGCGATGGCCATTGCTGACTCCTTTGTTGTGACGGCCGATGGGATGCGCGCGCGGCTCACGCCACGATGCGCCTGGCCAGCTCGACGGCGCCGGCGACCGGTGCGTCCGTGAGCGGCACGACGGTGAACCCGGGATGCGTCGCCGCGACCGCCCCCGAGAAGGCCGCGAGCAGGCGCGGCTGATGGGCGAAGACACTGCCGCCCACGACGATGTGCGAGCCGGTGGCGCCGCGGGAGACCAGCCGGTCGATCAGCGCGGCGAGCGCGGAACCCGCCCCGTCGATCACGGACACGGCCAGACCGGAGCCGCCATCGGCCGCCGCGAAGACGGCGACGGCGCGCGGGCCCCAGCTCTCGGGGGTGGGGTCGTCGTTGACGGCGCGGGCGAGCGCGGGGGCGGACGACACACCGAAGGCGCGCTCCAGAGCGGCGAGGAGGCCGTCGTCCGGAAGGCCCTCATCGTCGGCGCGGAGCGCGGCGACGGTGGCCTCGCGCACGATCGCGGGCGCACCGCCCTCGTCGCCGATGACCCAGCCCCAGCCGCCGGCGAACAGCGTCCGGCCCGAGGCGTCGGCACCGACCGCGATGGAGCCGGTCCCGGCGATCACGCCGATCCCGTCGTGGAGTCCCGCAGCGGGGACGAGCAGTTCGGCGTCGTTCACGACGGCCGCGCGGTAGCCCAGCTCACCGAGGGCGGCACGGAGCTCGCGGGCGTGCTCGACCGTGTCGAGTCCCTGGGCGCCGACGCCCAGGGCTGCGACGGTCGCCCCCTCGGGGAGCACATGACGGATGCGCACGTCCAGCCACCGTGCGGCGCCGCCTGCCGGGGATGCGCTCCATTCATCCGCCGGCAGGGCGACGTCGGCGACGCGAGAGCCGTCGAGGGTCTCAGCGCGCACGCCGAGCTTGGTGCCTCCGGCATCCAAGCCCACGATCACAGGAAGCGGGGACGCCGTCACGCGGCGCCTCCCGCATCCACCGACACCTTGGTGTCCGCGTTGTGGAATACGAACTCCTCGATCTCGACTCCGCGCACATCGGCGACCGCTCCGACGAGGATCTGCATGACGAGCGCCTCGAGCACCGCGCGCTGCGCGGCGGGCAGTTTGGGCAGCAGCACCGGGTGCAGCGTCGGGGACGCATCGACGGCCTCCGCCGAGACAAGCACCACGTGATGCCCGGCGTCCGCCAGCGTCGTCGCGAGGTCGAGCTCCCGGCTGTCGCCGAAGACCACGTGCACCCCGTCGCCCGCCGACTCCATCGAGCCGTGCAGGTACTGCCGGGTGCTCATCCCGGTCGCCGGGATGCGCGCGACCTCGCGGAACAGCAGCGCGCCCGCCTCGGCCGATCCCACCGCCGGGCCCGCGCCGACGAAATCGCTCGACGACACGGTGGCGAAGAGCTCGGCGAGCGCCGAGACCGGAGCCGTCAGACGGTCCTCCACCTCGGCGAACGTCTCGGCCAGCCGCCACCATCCGGCGTCCGGGGTCCCGCCGTCCCAGGAGTCCGCCAGCAGCCCGAGCGCGGCGACGGTGGCCGTGTAGCCGAGCGTCGACGCGTAGCTGTCGGCCAGGTTCCCGAGCGAGAGCGTCGAGGCGATGCGCCCGATCGGCGACGGCTCGCTGTTCACGACGGCGAAGCGCAGCTCCTGCGGCACCGACTCCAGCACCGCGAGGGTCTCCGCGCTGCGGCCGCTCTGCGAGATGCCGACGATCGGATGCACGCTCGGCGGGAAGGGCACCGGGTAGTCGCCCGCCCCCAGACGCAGCGAGTGGATGCCCCGCGACCGCAGCTCCCACACCGGCGCGCACGCGGCGGCGAGGCTGGCTCCGATCCCCACGAAGATCGGCCCGGGCCCGGCCAGCTGACCGAGCGCGGAGCGGGCAGCGACCTGGTCGGCGATCAGCGGGATCGCCCGGCCGAGCTCCTCCGCCTGCGTCGCGCGTGCGGACGCGTACGTGATGTACCCCTTCATCGGGATCCCCCTGACTGTGCTGGGCTGGTTGGTGTGGTCGTCGCACTCGGGTCCCATCCGGGCGGGAGCGGTTCGACGGGCGGTGCGGTGCTCTCGACGGTCACGGGAGCACCCGAGCGGGCCGACTCCTCGATGGCGAGCATCACCTCGAGCGCATGGAACGCGAGCCGGCCGGAGGCGCGAGGAGCCCGGCCGTCGCGCAGGGCGCGCGCCAGCTCCAGCACGCCGACACCGCGTTCGCGGTGCGCCCCGGGCGGCGGGACCTCGCTCCACGTGTGATCCCGGTCGTCTCCGGCGAGCAGTCGCGTCGGGCCGTCGAAGCCGCTGACGGGCACCTCGAGCACGCCCTCGGATCCGGTGATCTCGAAGGCCTGCCGCCGCCGCGGCGAGTCGAAGCTGTACACCGACGTCCCGACGACGCCCGACGCGAACCGCGTGAGCACGCTCAGGTGCGTGTCGACCTCGACGGGGAAACGCAGGCCGGCGTCCGGGCCGGACCCGACCACGCGCTCGGCTCTGGGTCGCTGGCCCATCGCCTCCACGGACGCGATGGGACCGAGCAGCTGGATCATCGTGCTGACGTAGTACGGGCCGATGTCGAACAGCGGACCGGCGCCCCGGGCGAAGAGGAACTGCGGACGCGGGTGCCACGCATCCGGGCCGGGGCCCTGCATCAGCGTGAGGAGCGTCCGGGGCTCGCCGATCGCACCGTCGAGCAGCAGTCGCTGCGCGTTCTGGATGCCCTCGCCCAGGATGGTGTCCGGCGCATTGGCGACGACGACTCCCGCGGCCTCCGCTGCATCGAGCACGGCGCGCGCCGACGCGAGATCGAGCGTGAGCGGCTTCTCGCCCCAGACGTGCTTGCCCGCGGCGATGGCCGCGAGGGCCACCTCGGCGTGCGCGGCCGGGATCGTGAGGTTGACCACGATCTCGACGTCGTCGCGGGCGAGCAGGTCGGCCACCGAGGGAGCGGCATCGATGCCGTACCGCTCGGCCTGAGCGGCTGCCCGGCCGGCGTCGAGGTCCGCGACGGCGACCACCCGCACATCCGGATACGTCGCGAGCGAGCGCAGGTACTCGTCCGAGATGTTGCCGGCGCCGACGATCCCGACGCCCGTGGCGGTCATGCGTCCACCGCCGGAAGGCGCTCGGAGAAGAACGCGGCGTTGCGCTCGACGAGCGGGAACACATCCCCCTCGTGCACGACGACCTCGACCACCGGCAGTTCGAGCGACCGGCTGGCGGCGATCGCCGCGGTGACGTCGAACGGGTTGGTGCCGTCCTCCTTGACGTGGAGGAACCGCAGCCGGTCCCCGAGCCTCGGGATGAGGCCGAGCACGTCCTCGCCGCCGACGGCCGCCCAGTAGGTGTCGAGCTCCAGCACGACCGCGGGGTCGAGCGCGTCGACCAGCACGTCGTAGGCCGTCCGCCCGTCCACGCGCTGCGAGAACTCGAAGTCGTGGTTGTGGTAGCCGATGCGGATGCCGCGCTCGGCGGCCAGCGGCACCACGGCGTTGATCGCGTCGGCGAGCGCGAGCACGCCGTCGTGGTCGGCGATGCTCGCCGGCGGCACGAAGGGGACGATGACCGTGCCGATCCCGAGGCTCTCCGCGGCGTCGAGGACGGCGTCGCGGTCGAGCTCGGTGATCTTCGCGTGCGCGGTCGCGGCGGTGAGTCCCGTCGCGTCGAGCCCGGCCCGGAGCCCCGCCGTGTCGCTGAGGATGTCGTACGGCTCCACGTGCGTGAAGCCGTATCCGGCGAGGCGCGCGAGCGTGCCGCCGAGCGCGTCCTGTCCGATGTCGTCGCGGACGCTGTACAGCTGGATGCCGAGACTCACGCGCCGTGACCTCCGTGCTCGTGCCCGTGCTGGTGCGCATCCCCGTGTCCGTGATGGCCGGGCGCGCAGTGGTCGCCGACCGACTCGGGGATGTCGAGAGTCGGGTTGGCGCCGAAGAAGCCGTGCGGCTTGAGCGCGAACCCGGCCGAGTCGACCGGCATCACCGGCCAGTCCTCGATGCGGGGGAAGTGCGTGAGCCCGAAGGTGTGCCAGAGCACGATGTCGGCCCCGTCGACGTCCCGGTCCGCGGCCGTCCACTTCGGCAGGCCGGCACCTCCCGGGTGCATGTTGACGAAGTCGCCCGCCGGGTACAGCTCGCCGGGCTCGTAGGGAGTGACCCACAGGTGCTTGGCCGAGTAGGTCGCGCGCTGGTGGATGTCGGAGAGCTCGTCAGCGAGCAGCGCGGGCTTCCCCTCCGGGTACAGCACGTAGCCGACGTTCCCGCCGAGCCGGTTCCGCCTTTCCGGGTTCGAGACGAGCCACACCCGGTTCTTGGCGTTGTCGGCCATCCGCTGCGCCTCCTTCTCGGTGCGCAGGCGCGTGACGGTCTGGGTGATCCCGGTGCCGGTGGGGTTCTCCGGCCCGCGCGGCACGAGCACCGCCTCCAGTTCGTCGACCGCGTTCTCCAGGCCGTCGACCATCATGTCGAGGCGGGCCGAGAAGAGGTGCTGGTGGTAGGGCGCTCCCAGACCGGGTGCCAGCTCCGATGCGTACGCGTAGCCGGGGCCGGGGTAGGCCGAGGTGAACACGACGCCGGTCGCCTTCACCTCCAGCTCGATGTTGCCGTCGAGCGAGAAGTACCAGTAGAAGCCGTAGTCGTAGTTGCCGACGGTCACGAAGAAGCTGACCACCAGCCGGCGGTTGCGGCGCGAGTCGCTCGAACCGTTCCAGTTGTCGAAGTGCTTCCAGAGGATCCCGGCGTCCTCCTCGTGGATGCAGATCGCCTGCGGGATGACGCGGACGTTGCCCGCGTTGTCGGCGAGCGTCGCGTCCAGGTACGTGATGTCCCCGACGCAGTCGCAGCCCAGCTCCAGGGAGTTCGCGAAGCCGCCGAGCAGGTACTCGCCGCAGTCGAAGAAGTTCTGGAACCAGCGCTGGGGGCTCGGGTCGCCGTACGGCACCATCATCTCGGCGATGGAGGCGCGGTACAGCACCGGGCGCTGAACGCCGTCGTCCGCGATCGAGACGTTGTGGAAGACGAGCCCTTCGCGCTGGTCGAACGACACCTGCAGCTTCCAGCCGAGCCAGGACAGCACGCCGTTCTCGTCGATGGTGAAGCTGGGCCCCTCCGGCTGGGTGATCTCGATCGGCTTGAGGCCCGCCCGGTCCGGCTTCCCGACCCACTCGCGGAGGTGGAAGTTGCCGTCCTCCTGCGGAACGGGCAGGTCGACGTAGTCGATGACATCGAGCACCTCACGGGTGACGACATCCACCATGACCGTGACGCCGTCGACGGGATGCGCCCAGCCGAGATCGTCGGGCGTCTTCTGCACGAAGGTGAAGCAGCGCTGGATGCGGCGGCCGGCCTCGTCGGTCGCCGGCGCGCCGGCCGACAGCGGGTTCACGCGCAGTGTCGAGATGTCGGTGAGGCCGCGCTTGGCCATGGCCGCCAGCCACCGCTCGTCCTGGTGCACGATCTCCTCGACCAGCCCGAACTCGGCGAGCACGACGGGCACCTGCCCGTCGGCCGGGTCGAGCTCGACCGCCGAGACCAGGCGGTCCTCGGCCGGGCAGACGACGACGTCGTGGGAGGCGCCGGTGCCGAAGTCGACGAGCATGGCCCGGAAGCGGCGCGCGTCGGGCCGCGATCCCGGAGCGAGCAGCGTGCGCTTGTCCTGCTCCAGCAGCCCGAAGTACGACACGTGGCCGTCGGGCCCGAGCAGTCCCTCCCGCTCGAGGATCGCCCGGGAGGCGGCGACCTCCTCCGGCCGGAGGCTCGCCAGAGCAGCGGCGATGGCGGCGTCGGTCTCCGCGTCTGCGAGCGACGAGGTGGGCGCTGGTGCGGTTTCGGTCACGTCAGGACTCCGTTCTGTTGTGGCGGGAGAAGTAGGTGCGCAGGCGATAGCGGTCGCCCGCGTACTGCACGGTCGAGGCGAGCACCGCCCGCTCCGACCGGTTGCGCACCACCTGGTGCATCACGAGGGTCGGCGTTCCGGGCTGGACGCCGAGCTGGCCGGCGACGTCGGCGCTCGCCTCGCGGGCCTCGATGGTCGTCTCCGCGTTGGCGAGCTCGTTGCCGGTCTCGGTGAGCGCCTCGTACAGCGAGGAGGTCTCGAAGTCGTAGCTCTCGGCGTCCGGAAGCAGGGCTGCCGGGATGAGCGCCCAGTCGAGGGCGATCGGCACGCCGCCGAGCATCCGCACGCGGCCCAGGCGGAAGATCGGGAGGCCCGGGGCGATGCCGAGCAGCTCGGCGTCGTCGATGGTGGACGGGGCGACGCTCGCCTGCAGCACGCGCGAGCTCGCCGCCAGCCCCATCCGCTCGGCCGTTTCGCTGAAGGACTCGAGGCTGTTCGGCCACTCGTTGCGCTGATCGCTCTCGCCGGACACGTACCAGCCTCGGCCGTGCGACGGCGCGAGCGCGCCGTCCTCGACGAGAGCCTGCAGCGCCTTGCGGAGAGTGACCCGGCTGATCCCGAGCGTCAGGCAGAGCTCGCGCTCGGGTGGCAGGCGCGCGCCCGCGGGCAGCGAGCCGGAGGCGATCCGCTCGCGCAGCGAGTCGGCCGCCTGCATCCAGAGCGGGTCCGGGTAGTCGGTCCGGACGACGCCCGTCGTGGTCGGTGTCGTCGTCATCGCGCGAGGCTCACCGTCTCCCAGACGCCCGAACGCATCGAGGCGTAGCAGGCGTCGAGGATGCAGTTGACGACGAAGCCGTCGTCGAACGTCTCATCCGGCTCCCGCCCCTCGGCGAAGCGCTCGACGAAATGCCGCATCTCCTGGCTGAAGCCGTAGGCCCTGGCCTCTTCCGGGACCGGATACACCCATCCCGTCTCGGCGTCCGCCTTCTCGACCAGGTAGCCGGCGGGGTTCTCGATGAATCCCCAGACGGGCGTGTGAGAGGTGTCCGTGACGAGCCGGCCGGCGGTGCCGACGAGCTCGTGCCGCAACTGCATGCCGCCCTTCTCGATCCACGACGACTCGATCTGCGCCAGCTGACCGCCCGCGAACTTGAGGAGGGCGATGGCCGTGTCCTCTCCGGTGGTCTTGTCCGCGTGAGCCATCGTGGCGCCCCACGCGAAGACCTCGGTGACCGGGTTGTCCTTCCCGAAGAAGTGGCGTGCGGACTCGACCGTGTGGCAGCCCATATCGAGCAGGGCTCCCCCGCCGGCGGTCTCGGCGTCCCAGAAGTGCGGGGCGTGCGGACCGGAGTGCGCCTCCCGCGCCCGCATGGTGAGGGGGTCGCCGATCGCACCGGCGACGACCATCTGGTGGGCCTTCGCGATGTTCGGCGAGAAGACCGAGCTCTCGGCGTAGCCGTGCCAGACACCGGCGTCGCGGACGATGCGGAGGATCTCTGCAGCCTCTGCTCCGGTGCGGGCGAGCGGCTTTGTGCACACGATGCCCTTGCCCGCGGCCGCGGCGATGCGGACCGCCTCGACGTGCACCTCGTTGGGGAGCGCGATGACGACGAGGTCGATCTCCGGGTCGGCGCACAGGGCAGCCATGTCGTCGTACTGACGCCGGATGGGGCCCCACTTCTCGGCGAAGGCCTGAGCGCGGGCGAGGTCGCGCGAGTAGGTGGCGACGAGCTCGGCCCCGCGGACGTCTTGGAGGGCGTCCGCGTACGTGTCGGCGATGAAGCCGGAACCGAGGAGTCCTACTCGAATCACATTTCCTCCTGCTGGAACGGGTGTGATCGCCATAGTAGCCATGTGGTACGCCATTGGTCTATACCGAAACCCGTAATAGACCAGAAACAAAATACCTCTTGCTACCTCTATGGACCGCTATGTATGCTCGCGGTCAATCCATCACCCCGAACCCGAGGAGAATGCAGTGCGACCACGCAAGTCGATGAAGATGCGAGTGGCTGCGGCTCTCGCGACGGTGGCGGCCGCCACGCTGATCATCACGGGATGCGCCGGGAGCGGCGTCTCCAGCAGCTCCCGCCTCCTGAACGTGTACTCCGGCAACCCCGGCAACCTGACGAACAACTTCAACCCGTTCGTCGCCGACGTCGCCTACGGTGCGAACGGCGCCGTCCTCGGCGCGGTCTACGAGCCGCTGTTCTACTTCAACTCCGCCAAGAACGAGAAGCCGCAGCCCTGGCTCGGCACCGAGTACACCGTGTCGCCCGACGGCCTCACCTACACCGTGACCCTGCGCGACGGCGTGAAGTGGCAGGACGGCAAGCCGTTCACCGCGGCCGACGTCGCCTACACCTACACCCTGCTCAAGGAGAAGCCGGAGCTCAACCTCTACGGCCTCAAGATCGCCGAGGCGAAGGCCGTCGACGACACCCACGTCACCATCACGCTCAGCCAGCCGGACTACCCCAACGAGTACCGCCTGCTCGGCCTCACCTTCATCGTGCCGGAGCACATCTGGTCGTCCATCTCCGACCCGGCGAAGACGACCAACCAGAAGCCGATCGGCACCGGCGCCTTCGACTTCGGCCAGTTCACGCCGCAGTCGGTGACCCTCACGGCCAACAAGGACTACTACCAGAAGGGGCAGCCGGCGATCCCCGGCATCCGGCTGGTCACCTCCACCGGCAACGCCGCAGCGCTCAACTCGCTCAACGCGGGTCAGATCGACTGGGCCGGCATCGCGCTGCAGGACGTCCAGAAGTCGTTCGTCGACAAGGACAAGAAGTACAACAAGTACACGTCGATCCCCGCCGACATCAAGGTGCTGATGCCGAACCTCAGCAAGGCGCCGTTCAACGACCTCGCCTTCCGTCAGGCGCTGAGCCTGTCCATCGACCGCGACGCCATCATCAAGCAGGCGTTCGGCGGCACCGACACCCCGGCCAACCCGACGAGCCTCCTGCAGCCGCGGGACGAGGCCTACATCCCGGCCGACTACAAGGGCAAGACCCTCGACCAGGATGTGGACAAGGCCAAGAAGATCCTCACCGACGCCGGCTACTCCTACGACGGCTCCGGCAACCTGATCGGCAAGGACGGCCAGCCGGTGAAGTTGAAGATCACGACCGTCACCGGCTACACCGACACGATCACCGCCAACCAGCTGCTGGTGCAGGACTTCCAGAAGATCGGCGTGCAGGCCACCCCGGAGGAGCTGTCGCTCGGCGCCTACTCGACCGCTCGCCAGAACGGCTCGTTCGACCTGCTGGACGACCGCATCCCGACCGGCCCGAATCCCTTCCAGCAGTTCAGCGACAGCCTGGACTCGGCCAAGACGGCGCCGGTCGGCAAGCCGGCCAACGCCAACTTCGTCCGCTTCCAGGACCCGAAGGTGGACCAGCTGATCGCCGAGGCGGGCGGCACCAACGACCCGGCGCAGCTGACCAGCGCCTACCAGGCGCTCGGCACCTACTTCGCCGAGAACCAGCCGTACATCATCCTCAGCCAGAACGGCGCGGTGACCACCTACCGCGACCAGTACTTCACCGGGATGCCCACACCGGACAACCTGTGGGCGACCCCGTCCAACTGGCTCTCCGGCAACATCGGCTACATCGCCAAGTCGCTGAAGCCCGTCAAGTGACCCCTCGGCGCGGGACGGCGGTGACCGGCCGCCGCCCCGCGCCCCGACCCGGCGGGACCACCTCATGCGCTACTACCTCAACAAGCTCGGCTTCTACCTGATCGCGGGCTGGATCGCGATCACCCTCAACTTCCTGCTCCCCCGGCTGGTCAAGGGCAGCCCGGTGGATGTCATCCTCGCCAAGACGCAGGGCGTCGCCCCGATGCCGCCGGAAGCCCGGCACGCCCTCGAACTGCAGTTCGGCGTCTCGCACGATCCGCTGATCGTGCAGTACGGCCAGTACCTGCACAACATCTTCACGGGCCAGTTCGGCCTCTCCGTCAGCTACTACCCCACCCCCGCGATCGACGTCGTCATGCAGGCTCTGCCGTGGACGCTCGCGCTGGTCGGACTCGCGACCGTCATCAGCTACGTGATCGGCGTGGTCTTCGGCTCGTGGCTCGGCTGGCGACGCGGGACCTGGACGGACGCGATCCTGCCGGCCTCCACGTTCTTCTCGGCGATCCCCTACTTCTGGCTCGCCCTCGTGCTCGTCTACGTGTTCGGCTCGATCCTGCACTGGTTCCCGGTGAGCGGCGGCTACGACCTGAACATCGCGCCCGGGTTCACACCGGAGTTCATCGGCTCGGTGATCGTCTACGGCGCCCTGCCCGCGATCACGATCATCCTCGCGTCCGTCTCGGGCCAGCTGCTCGGCACCCGCAACATGATGGTGTCGACCATGGCCGAGGACTACGTGGTCACGGCACGCGCCAAGGGCCTGCGTCCCGGCCGGGTCTTCGGCTCGTACGCGATGCGGAACGCCCTGCTGCCCAGCGTCGCCGGATTCGCCATGTCGCTCGGCTTCATCGTCAACGGCTCCGTGGTCACCGAGAGCGTGTTCGGCTACCCGGGCGTCGGCTTCACCCTGCTGACCGCCGTGCAGAACAACGACTACCCGCTGATGCAGGCGCTGTTCCTCATCATCACCCTGGCCGTGCTCGGCGCGAACCTCGTCGTCGACCTCGTCTACGGCTTCATCGACCCGCGCACCCGCCTGGCGAACTAGGAGTCCCCCATGAGCTTCACACAGCAAGAACTCGCCGACCCGGAGCTGTCGGGCTCGGAGCCGGACGCGGACGACGACACCGCCGCCGCGCGCACCGGCTTCCTCCGCGCGGCGGGACGCGCCCGCCGCGGCGACCGCCGCCGCACCTCGCGGGGCTGGAAGTTCTGGGTCGGGATCGCCATCTGCGCCTTCTTCGCGCTGGTGGCCCTGACCGCCCCGTTCCTCGTGCCGAACCCCAATCAGTCCAGCCCGGTCGGGCTCCAGCCGCCCAGCGCGGACCACTGGTTCGGCACGACCAACATAGGCCAGGATGTCTTCGCGCAGGTCTACGCGGGAACGACGGGCTCGGTCGTGATCGGCGTCGTCGCCGGAGCGATCACGGTCGTGCTCTCGATGCTGTTCGGCATCGGCGGCGCGTTCCTCGGCGGGTTCTGGGACAACCTGTCGTCGCTCATCAGCAACGTCTTCCTGGTCATCCCCGGGCTGCCTCTCCTCATCATCGTGACCGACTACGTGGAGTCGCGCGACATCGTCGTGATCGCCATCGTGATCGCACTGGTGTCGTGGGCGGGCGCGGCCCGCGTGCTCCGAGCGCAGACGCTCTCGGTGCGCTCCCGCGACTACGTGGATGCTGCGCGCGTCGCCAGCGAGTCCAGCTGGCGCATCATGCTGCGCGAGATCCTCCCGAACCTCATGCCGATCATCGCCAGCCAGTTCGTCTTCGGCGCCCTCGGCGCGATCCTCGCCGAAGCGGGGCTCTCCTTCCTCGGGCTCGGCGCGCCGGGCGGCAAGAGCTGGGGCAGCATCCTGTTCTTCGCCCAGAACGCCCAGGCGATCACGCTCGGCGCCTGGTGGTGGTTCGTGCCGCCCGGGCTGTGCATCGCCATCCTCGGCGCGGCCCTCGGCCTGATCAACTTCTCGATCGACGAGCGGATCAACCCGCGCCTGCGGACGGCGGCCATCGCCAAGCGCTCGCGTTCCCGCTCCACCGCAACGAAGGGAGCCGCCGCATGAGCGACCCGCTGCTGCGCATCCACGACCTGACCGTCGACTACGCCACGGACCGGCCGGTGCGGGCCGTCGACGGCGTCTCGCTCGACATCCACCCCGGCGAGATCGTCGGCCTGGCAGGCGAATCGGGCTGCGGCAAGTCGACACTCGCCTACACGGTGACGCGGCTGCTGCAACCGCCCGCCCAGATCAGCGGCGGCTCCATCGAGTGGCGCCGCGAGGACGGCGGGACGACCGACATCCTCGGCCTCGACGGCCGCGAGCTGCGCGCCTTCCGCTGGCAGGAGATCTCGATGGTCTTCCAGGGCGCCATGAACGCGCTCAACCCCGTGCACAGGATCGGCTCGCAGATCGAGGACGTCTTCGTGGACCACCGCGCGGGGCTGAGCCGCTCGGAGCGCCGGGAGCGGGCCGCCGAGCTGCTCCGCACCGTCGGCATCCCGGTCGACCGGCTGAAGAGCTACCCCCATGAGCTGAGCGGCGGGATGCGTCAGCGCGTCATGATCGCCATGGCGCTGGCCCTGCGGCCCCGGCTGATCATCATGGACGAGCCTACGACCGCGCTCGACGTGGTGGTGCAGCGCAACATCCTGGAGGAGATCGACCGCCTGCGCAGCGAGTTCGGCTTCGCCGTGCTGTTCATCACCCACGACCTCGGTCTCCTGCTCGAGATCAGCGACCGGGTCGGCGTCATGCTGTCCGGCCGGCTCGTGGAGGAGAACACCCCGCAGGCTCTGCTCGACGGCGCCGGCCACGAGTACACCCGGCACCTGCTGCGGTCCTTCCCCAGCCTCCGCGGCGACGTGCCGCTCACGGGCACGCGCTATGTCGACATCGAACGAGGAGAGGAGGCGCTCGCATGACGACGCTCGAAGCGCTCCATCTGGCCAAGGACTACCAGATCCGCGGGAGCGGCCTGCGCCCGCACATCCTGAAAGCGGTCGACGACGTCTCGCTCGTCGTGCGTCCCGGGGAGTCGGTCGCGCTCGTCGGCGAGTCGGGCAGCGGCAAGTCGACCATCGCCAAGATGCTCATCCGGCTCGTCGACCCGACCGCCGGCGACATCACACTCGACGGCGAGCGCATCGGCTCCGGCCACCGCGCCACCAAGCGGTACCGCAAGCGCGTACAGATGGTGTTCCAGGACCCGTTCTCCTCGCTCAATCCGTCGCTGCCGATCCGCCACCAGCTGGTGCGGCCGCTGCGCATCCACGGGATCGTCCGCACCCGCGCGGAGGAGGAGCGCGAGCTGCGTCGGCTGCTCGACTCGGTCAACCTGGGGCCGGCGGCCGAGATCCTGGCCAAGTACCCGCACGAGCTCTCGGGCGGCCAGCGTCAGCGCATCGCGATCGCGCGGGCGCTCGCCCCGCAGCCCGAGGTGCTGATCGCAGACGAGCCGGTGTCGATGCTGGACGTCTCCATCCGGCTGGAGATCCTGCAGCTGCTCGACGACCTCAAGAGGCAGCGGAATCTCGCGGTGCTGTATATCACGCACGACCTGGCGACCGCCCGGCACTTCTCGACGCAGATCGTGGTCATGCGCCACGGCCGGGTGGTCGAGCGCGGGCCGTCGGGCGACGTCATCCTCAACCCGATCCACCCGTACACGCAGCTGCTGGTGCGCGCGGCGCCCGACCCGCACTCGGAGGCCTTCGAGCTCGATCCCGAGCGCTACCGGCGGTCGCCCGACGTGCTCGTGACGCCCGACGACCCGGGCCCGGCCGAGCAGGGGCACTGGGCGCGCGCCTGGACGGACGACGCCGCCGTCGCGGAGCTGCTCGCCACCGCCTGACTCCGCGCCCGCCCGATGCGGGAAACGGAGGTACTCGGGACCTTTCCGGCCTCGAACCTCCTCCGTTTCTCGCGTCCTGCGGCGTGCCGCCCGGTGAACTCCTCCGTTTTCATCGCGGTCCGAAAGGGAGGAGATCTCGGCGAACGGCGCGGCGATTCGCCACGAACGGAGGCACGCGGAGCCGTATCGTCCGGGATCTCCTCCGTTTGCGCAGCGGAGAGGAGCGGAGGGGATGCGCGCTAGCGGGTGCGCGCGAAGTGCGTGCGCAGGCGGTAGCGCTCGCCGGCGTACGTGATGGTCGACACGAAGAGGGGGCGCTCGGACTGGTCGACCGCAACCTGTCGCATGACCAGGACCGGTTTGCCGAGCTCCAGGCCCAGGTGCTCCGCGACAGCCCCTGTCGCCTCCCGCGCCTCGATCGTCGCATCGGCGCGGAAGGGCTCGATGCCGGCATCCGCCAACGCCTCGTAGAAGGATGCGGTGGCGAAGTCGACCGCCTCGAGCGACGGCGCGATGGATGCGGGCAGCCGCGTGACGTCGACGGCGATCGGCACATCGTCCAGCAGGCGGACCCGCTCCAGGTGGAACAGCGGCGTGCCGGGTGCGACGCCCAGCTCCTCCGCCTCGTCCAGGGTCGCGGCCTTCGTCTCAGCGCGCAGCACGGTGGACGACGCCGCGAGCCCCATCCGGTGCGCGGTCTCGCTGAACGACTCGAGGTTGTTCGGGAAGTCCTTGCCCGGCGCGGGAGCCTGGGCGACATACCAGCCGCGACCGTGGGAGGCGCTGAGCACGCCGTCCTCGACCAGCTGGCTGAGCGCCTTGCGCAGGGTCACCCGCGAGATCGACAGCTGCTGGCACAGCTCCCGCTCCGGAGGGAGGCGCGAGCCCGGCTTCAGCACGCCGGTCGCGATCTCGTGGTTGATCAGGTTGATCACCTGGATCCACAGGGGCTCGGGGTAGTCAGGCCGGATGGCGGCGACCGCATCCCGACCGAGAGTCTCCGGCTGCGTCAACGTCGATACCCTCTCCCTGCCGATAGCACGCCTCATTCATACCACTCGTTACCGCGCCGCGAGACGATCGAATGCCGCGGCGAGTTCCGCGTTGACGCTGCGTGCGCCCGCATGCTCGTCGTGGTGGCGCACCACTCGGCGTGCCCCCTCGGCGAACGGCACCGCCGGCGCGAAGCCGGGAACCAGCCGCTGCAGCTTCGTCGTGTCGAACAGCATCGTGTGCCGGAAGTCGTGCTCGAGCACCTCGTCCCACCCGGGGATCTCCTCGCCGATCGTCTCACTCGAGCGGTGCACCAGCAGCGGCGAGCGCACACCGGCGGCACGGGCCAGCTCCAGGTGGATCTGGTCCCAGGTGAGGATGTCGCCGCTGACGACGTTCACGCTCTCGCCGATCGCGTGCCCCTCGCCGAGCAGCGGCACGAACGCGCGGGCGAAGTCGCTGGAGTGCATCAGCGTCCAGAGCGACGTGCCGTCACCGTGGACGACGACCGGTTCGCCCGCGCGCATCCGCTCGATCGCCGTCCAGCCGGCGAGCACCGGCACGGTCGTCTCGTCGTACGTGTGGAACGGGCGGACGATCGTGAGCGGGAAGCCCCGCTCACGATAGGCGTCCTCCAGCAGGAGTTCGCATGCGATCTTGTCCCTGGCGTACCCGAAGACGGGCTGCCGCCGCGGGGAGGATTCGGTGATCGGCAGCAACGGCACCGGACGCGCGAACACGGAGCACGTGGAGATGAAGACGTACTGGCCGGTGCGCTCGCCGAAGTACTCCACGTGCCCGTCCAGGTCCTTCGGCGTGAAGGCCACCCAGTTGACGACGGCGTCCCACCGCTCGTCCCCGAGCAGCGCCGGCAGCGCGGCGGGGTCCCGGACATCGCCGGTCAGGATGCGGACGCCCTCCGGCACCGTGCGCCGCGGCTCCGAGCGGGTGACGATGGTGAGGTCGATACCCCGGGCGACGGCTTCGCGGGCAGCGGCCGAGCCGATCATCCCGTTGCCTCCGAGGAACAGCACGCGCGCACTCATGCGGCGACGCTCCCGCGCGAGACGCCGAGACCGACGAGGTGGCGGTAGGACTGCTCCAGCGCGTCGAAGGTGTCGACGCTCAGCCGCTCGAGCTCGACGATGTGCCAGCGCAGGCCGGACGGGGCGCTCAGGATGCGTCCCCAGTCCATCGCGCCGTCGCCGATCGGAACCATCACGTCGTCCTCGTAGCTCACCGCCGGGCCGTCCTTGATGTGGACCAGCCGTGCGCGGTCGCCCAGGCGGGTCAGCACCTCGGCGGGGTCGGCGCCGCCCATCCGTGCCCAGTAGGCGTCGAGCTCCACAACGACCCGGGGATCGAGCAGGTCGAGGAGGAGGTCGTAGGCCTGGCGTCCGTCGAACACCTGCGAGAACTCGGCGAAGTGGTTGTGGTAGCCGATGGTGAGACCCCGGGCAGCGGCGTTCTCCGCCGCTTCGTTGACCCGCTCCACGCCCGCGCGGATGCGGTCGGGCGAGTCGAACTCCTCGCGCTCCATCGACCACACCAGGGTCGGCGCGCCGAGGGCCTGCGCGGCATCCAGCAGCCGCTCTGCGGCCTCGCCCGCCGGGAACGGCGTGTGCGCGCTCGTGATGGCGAGGCCGGACGCCGCGGCGGCGACGCGCACGCGCTCTGGGCCGTACGCTTCGACGAGACCGTAGGTCTCGACGCCGAGATAGCCGATGGCGGCCACCCGGTCGAAGGCGCCCTCCAGATCGGCGAGCGCGTGCTCCAGGATCGTGTAGCCCATGACGGCGAGCGGCCGAGCGCCTGCGCCTGCGGCACCGATGCCGGGGTCGCCGATGGTCTCCGGCGCGCTCACAGCGCCCCCGCCGTCCACAGCAGAGCCCGCCGCACGAGTTCGCGCACGGGCGGTTCGCCCCACGAGCGCAGGTCGTGACCGAGTGCCAGATACACCACGCGGCCCGCGCCGGCCTCCCGCGCGTACATCACAGGGATCTCGACGCCGTCCGCGCGGTGCCTGCGCGCGAGCACCTGCACGTCGTCGTCCGCGAGCTCGAACTCGTAGTACTCGTCGAACAGCTCGAAGTCGGCGATACCCTCGGTGATGGGATGCTCTCCCACGATCTCGATCGTGTGCCGGCCCTCGTGGTGGCCGGGCCCGTGGGAGAGGTAGCCATTGCCGAGCAGCTCGAACATGGGCCGGTCGGCCGGGTCGAGCCCGTCCCCCTCCCAGCCCAAGATGTTCGCCCCGTGGATGCCGACGAGCCCCTTCCCGGCCCGCACCGCATCGGACAGCGCCTGCTGCTGCGCCGTCGGGAAGAGGCCGCCGGACGTGTAGAGCAGGTAGGTGTCGGCGTCGGCCGTCTCCGGCCGGGCGTCGACGAAGCGGTTCATGCCCATCCCGCGTCGCGTCACGAGGCCCGCCTCGATGCCGAGCTGCTGGTACACCAGGGAGGCCGTCAGCAGGTCGTGGTGGATGTCGTCGCCGTTCACGACGACCAGTGCGTTCTTGTTGTGCGTCATCTCTCTCGTTCTCTTGCGAGACCGCGGGCGGACCGGGTGACCGGCCCGCCCGCGGACGGTGCACGTCCGGTCAGGAGACCGGCTTCAGCTTCAGCGCCACCACCGGGTTGGGGTACGGCGCGAAGTAGGGGTTGTCCTCGCTCGGCCAGCCGGTGACCTTCGCGCTGCTCCAGTCGCCGTAGTTGCCCCAGTAGAACATCACGATCATCGGCAGCTGGTCGATCCAGATGCCTTCGAGCTGCTCGAGGATCTGTGCCCGCTCCGCGTCCGTGGTCGCCAGCGGGTACTTGGTGAACAGCTCCTTCGCGACCGGGTCGTTGAAACGCTCGATGTTCTCGAACGTCGGCGTCGCCTGCCCCAGCGGGTAGTACTTGTTCGGGTTCATCATCGAGTCGTAGATGTTGAACGCGCGGGGCGCAGGACCGACCGGGTAGCCGATGGTCGACTGGAAGGTTCCGTCGGCGGTGATCTTGTTGATGTCGTTCACCGAGGTGGTGTCGATGTCGAGCTTGATCCCGAGGTCCTTCAGCTGCGACACGAGAACCTGGGCGCGTGCCGCGATGTCGGTGTACGACGCCGGGAAGCTCACCGAGAACTCGACCTTCTTGCCGTCCTTCTCGTAGTAGCCGTCCGATCCCTTCGTGTAGCCGGCGTCGGTCAGCTGCTTCTCGGCGGCCGGCTTGTCCTGCTTGAAGTCGAGGTTCTTGTACTTGGCTGCGACCTCGCTCTCGAAGGCGGGCATCGGGAGTCCGGTCTGGCTCGTCGCGGGCGGCGAGTCGGTCGCCGCACCGATCTGCGCCCGGTCGACGCCCAGGCTGATCGCGCGGCGCACGGCGATGTCGCTCAGCGGCCACTTCTCCAGGTTGGGGATGAGACCGTCCGAGCCGACGACCGGAGCCCAGTAGTGGTTGTCCTTGCTCTTCGACAGGTACGTCTTCTCGGCGTCGGCGATGTAGGTGCCCGACCAGTCGGCCTGGCCCTGCACGAGCGCGTTCGTCTGGCCCTGGTTGTCCTTGTAGGGGATGAACCGGATGCCGCCGATCGTGGCCGGCGTCTGCCAGTAGTCCTTGTTCGTCTTGAGCACGAAGCTCTGCGGCGAGAAGGTGTCGAGGATGAACGGCCCCGTGCCGACCGGGTTCTTGTCGACGTACTTGGTGGGGTCGCCCACCTTCGACCAGATGTGCTTGGAGACGATCGCGGCCGAGACCAGGGAGGTGAACTTCGTCTCGGACGGCGCTGCGAAGGTCATCACGACGGTGTCGGGGTCCTTGGCTGTGATGGTGTCGAAGTCGACGCCGCCCACGTTGAGGGCCGGGTACTTCTTCAGCAGGTCGTAGGTGAACACGACGTCGTCGGCCGAGAACTTCTTGCCGTCCGTCCACTTCACGCCCGACTGCAGGTGCAGGGTGAGCGTCTTGTTCTCGTCGCTCCACTCCCACGACTTCGCCAGCCACGGGATGTCGTGGCCGATGTCGACGTTGTTGATCTGCACGAGCGGCTCGTAGATGAAGCCGCCGGCACCCTGGTTGGTGTAGGTGGCGCCCTGCGCGGTGTTCGGCAGGTACGGGTTGAAGGACTGCGTGAGGCTGTCGGACTGACTCGCCACGTTGAGGATCAGTCCGTCGCCCGAGCCCGAACCGTTCGACGAGCAGGCGGCGAGCGGCACGACGAGCGAGGCGGCCAAAGCCGCGCCGATGGCGGCGCGACGTATGGACCTTCTGCGATTCATTGCTGGTCTCCCTTGGTGTCGGTTGTTTCTGGAGCGTCTGGGTTCGTCCGAGCGTCTGTGCTCTTCCGAGGGTCTGTGGGGGCGTCCGGCCCGGTGGGGATGCGGCGGCCGGCCGGGCGCACGGCGCCCAGCCCGTAGGCGACGGCGTTCTCTGCCCTCCGCTCGGCCGCCTCCGCGTCGTCCGCGTACAGCCAGCACTTCGCCCACTGGCCGTCCTCGAGGGCGAAGGCGGGCGGCGCGTCGGTGCGGCAGCGCTCCATCGCGAACGGGCAGCGCGGGTGGAACCGGCAGCCGGAGGGCGGGTCGATTAGGCTGGGCGGCTGACCGATGTCGCGCGGCCGCGCCTCGTCGGGCCGGGAGGGGTCGGGCGCGGAGGCGATGAGCAGCTGCGTGTAGGGGTGCGCCGCCTTCTGCGTCACGGTCTCGCTCGGGCCCGCCTCGACGAGCTGCCCGGCGTACATCACGCTGGTGTCCTCGGCGAAGTAGCGGGCCGAGGCGATGTCGTGCGTGACGTACAGCAGGGCGACCCCACGTTCCTCCACCAGCCGGCGGAGCAGGTTGAGCACGCCGAGACGGATGGACACATCCAGGCTCGACACCGGCTCGTCGGCCAGGAAGACGTCGGGATCGGCGGCGAGCGCCCGCGCGATCGAGATGCGCTGCAGCTGACCGCCGGAGAGCTCGTGCGGGTACTTCTCGGTGAACTGGCGTGCGGGCCGCAGGCTCACCTGGGCCAGCAGGTCGTCGATGATGCGCCGCTGGGCGGGTCCGTCGGCTTTCGGATGGTGGATGCGGACCGCGCGGGTCAGCGTTCGCGCGATCGTCGCCACCGGATTGAACGACCCGAACGGATCCTGCAGGATCAGCTGCACCTTGCTGACGTGCGCCCGGAACGACGCCCCGCCCTTCACCCGGACCGGCGTGCCGCGGTAGAGGATCTCGCCGGAGGTCACCGGGTGCAGCTGCGCGAGCAGCCGGGCGAAGGTCGACTTGCCCGATCCGGACTCGCCGACGAGCGCCATGATCCGCCCGGCGTAGAGGGCGAGCGACACGTCGTCGGCGGCATGGACGACGCGGCGCGGACCGCGACGGAACGGCGAGCTGTGCACGGTGAAGTGCTTGGTGACGTGGCGTGCCTCGAGCACCGGCACGTCGTCGCCGGAAGGCGATGCCGCCTGGGGTGCAGTCTCGATCGTCGTCATCGGGCGTCCTCCATCCGTTCTGCGATCCCATCCGGCACCCGGGCGGCCGCCGATCCGTCGCCTTCGTAGAGGAGGCAGGCGGCCTCGGCCTGCCGCCACTCGGCGGGTCCGGCCAGAGGGATGAGCGGAGGCACGACCTCGACGCAGTGGTCGAAGGCGAGCGGGCAGCGTGGCGCGAACGCGCATCCCGTCGGCAGCTGCCGCAGGTCGGGCGGCGACCCCGGGATGCCGGCGAGCTCGCGCTTCGGCCCGGACAGCGTCGGGAACGACGCCAGCAGTCCCTGGCTGTACGGGTGCCGCGGGTTGCGGTAGAACTCGTCGGCGTCGGCGAGCTCGACGACCCGGCCGGCGTACATCACCGCGATGGTGTCCGAGAGCTCGATGAGCAGGGACAGGTCGTGGGTGATGAAGACGACCGCGAACCCCAGGCGGTCCTTCAGCTCGATGATCTTCTCGATGATCTGGCGCTGGATGACGACGTCGAGCGCCGTGGTCGGCTCGTCCATCACGATGATCTCGGGGTCGAGCGCGAGCCCGACCGCGATCATGGCGCGCTGCCGCATCCCACCCGAGAGCTCGTGCGGGTAGGCATTCACGCGGTCGGTCTGGATGCCGACGAGCCCCAGCAGTTCGACGACGCGGGCCGCGCGATCGGCCGAGGACAGCTCGGGCCGGTGCGCCCGCAGCACGTCGTCCAGCTGCGCGCCGACCGTCAGCACCGGGTTGAGCGCGTGCATGGCCGACTGGAACACGATCGAGAGCTCGTCCCACCGGAAGTCGCGGAGCTCGTTGTCGCTCATCCGCAGGATGTCGGTGGTCGACCCGTCGGTGTTCGTGTAGAAGATGCCGCCGCCTGTGATCTGCGCGGGCGGCTTGTGCAGCCGCGTGATGGCGTAGGCCAGGGTCGATTTGCCCGACCCGGACTCCCCCGCGATGCCCAGCACCTCGCCGCGGCGCAGCGTCAGCGACACGTCGTTGACCGCGGGCGTCACCGAGTTCTCGCCGACGTAGTCCACGTGCAGGTTCTCGATCCGGAGGATCACATCGCTGGTGACCGGGTCGTACGGCTGGTGGGGAGGGCGCTGCCCGCGCACGCGGGCCGGTCCGCGCACGACCTTCGCACGCTGGGCGCGGACCTGCGCCCTCTGCGCCTTCCTGGTGCCGATGCCGGCCTGACGCAGGCGCGGGTTGATGAACTCGTCGATGCCGAAGTTGACCAGCGAGAGCCCGGTGCCCAGCAGGGCGATGGCGAGACCGGCGGGCACGAACCACCACCACGAGCCGGTCAGCATCGCGCTCGACACCTGCGCCCAGTAGAGGATGGTCCCCCAGGACCATTCCGTCACGTTCGTCAGCCCGAGGAACGCCAGGCTCGCCTGGGTGAGGATCGCGCCGGTCACGGTCCCGAGGAAGCTGGCGGCGATCACGGCGATCTGGTTGGGGAAGATGTCGCGGAAGATGATGCTCGACGTGCGCTCGCCGGTCGCCCGCGCCGCCTCGACGAAGTCGCGCTTGCGCAACGACAGGGTCTGCGCGCGCAGCACGCGGGCGCCCCACGCCCATCCCGTGATCGAGATGACCAGGATGATGCCGAGCGATCCCGACTTCGGCAGGTAGGAGGCGAGGATGACCGTCAGGGGCAGGGCGGGAATGACCAGGAACACGTTGGCGAGCAGCGACAGCAGTTCGTCCGAGAGGCCGCCCAGGTAGCCGGCGGCGAGGCCGACGAGCACCGACAGCACGGTCGCGACGATCGCCGCGCCGACCCCGACGAGCAGCGAGATCTGCGTGCCGTACAGCATCTGCGACAGCACGTCCTGCCCGGTCTGCGTCGTGCCGAGCCAGTGCTCCGGGCTCGGCGGCTGCAGCGTCGCTTTGCTGACCGCGGACGGGTCGTACGGCGCCACCCAGGGTCCGATGATCCCGAAGATGCAGAAGACGGCGGTGATGACGATGCCGGTGAGGGTCCAGGGACGGCGGAAGGCGCGCATCCACGCGAACCGGGATGTCGGGGTGTCCGTCTCGGCGTTCTCCGCTTCGACGGCGGTGGCGGCGGCGATGGCCATGTCAGCTCAGCTCTCTCGTGTGCGGGGGTCGAGGAAGACGTACATGAGGTCCGCGAGGAGGTTCGCGACCAGGACGGTGATCGTGATCACCAGGAAGATGCCCTGCATGAGCGGGTAGTCCTGGGCCTGCGCCGCCTTGAACAGCACGGTGCCGATCCCGGGGTAGTTGAAGACGACCTCGGTGACGATGGAGCCGCCCACCACGAAGCCGAGCGACATCGCGAAGCTCGAGAACGACGGGAGGATGGCGTTGCGCGCCGCGTAGCTGAACATCACCCTTCGCTTCGGGAGGCCTTTCGCCTCCGCCAGCCGGACGTAGTCCTCGCTGAGCGTCGTCACCATCATGTTGCGCATCCCGATCAGCCAACCGCCGATCGAGGCGACGACGATCGTGAGGGCCGGGAGCACGGCGTAGTACGTGGCGCTGCCGATGAAGCCGAGGTTCCAGCCGATGGTCTCGGTCACGGAGTAGCCGCCGGAGAGCGGGAACCAGTGCAGCACGATCGAGAAGATCAGCACGACGCAGATGGCGAACCAGAAGTACGGGATGCTCGACAGCAGCGTCGTGAACGGGATGAGGCCGTCCAGCCACGACCCCCGCTTCCAGCCGACGCTCATCCCGAGGCCGGTGCCGATCAGGAAGCCGAGAACGGTGCACACGGTGATCAGGACGAGGGTCCAGCCGATGCTGCTCGCCAGCACGTCCGCCACCGGCGTCGGGTAGTAGGCGTACGACGTGCCGAAGTTGCCCGTGAACAGGTTCTTCCAGTAGTCCAGGTACTGCTGCCAGAGGCTCGCATCGCTCTGGCCGAACAGCACCCGCAGTGCCTGGATGGCATCCGGCGACAGCTTGCCGTGGAACTTGGCGATCAGCGCGTCGGCCGGGCTGCCGGGCATGATGCGCGGGAGCAGGAAGTTGAGGCTGATCGCCGCCCAGGCGGTGATCAGATAGAAGACGGCTCGTCTCAGGAGCACTCTCATGGGCGGTCGGTGTCCTCCGCGTCGATCGGGCGGGTGGGTAGCGCGGCCTCCTCGGCCGTGCGGGCGGGCCGGGCGAGCCAGCGCGCCGCGTTCGTGACGAGCCGGCGGACCTCCGTCGAGCCCCAGGCCCGGAGGTCGTGGCCGAACTGCAGGTAGCAGACGCGCCCGCGACCATAGGCGTGCACGGTGACCAGGGGTTCGCGCCCGTACGGGGCGTCGCGCCAGGCCAGCACCTCCACACCGGGCTGGACGGCGAGGCGGTAGTGCTCGTGCTCCAGCTCGAACGGCTCGACGCCGGCGGTCACCGGGTGCGGCGCGAGCGCGACGGCGAACCGGGACTCGTGCGGCAGCGGGCCATGGTCGAGGTAGCGGGCGCCGATCACCGGAACCAGCGCGTCGTCCTCCAGGTAGGCGGTGGAGTGGACGGCGAGGAGGCCGGCGCCCGCGGCCACCGCGCGTTCCAGCCCGCGGCGGGCGTCGTCGTCGAGTTCGCCCGCGGCGCGGTACAGCGCGATGACGTCGTCACCGGGGGTCGCTTCGTCCGACGCGGTCGCCTGTTCGCGCAGCGACCCGGCGCCGATCCGCACGCGCGTGGCGAGCCCGTCGTCGGCCAGCAGTGCCTGGAGCTCGACGCCCGCGGCGAAGAGGTCCTCGTACACGTCGTCGCCCACGAGCATGACCGTCGCGGTCGCCATCCGCGTCACCACGTCGACCGCAGTTCGCCGGCCGGCGACCACAGTCCCTCGTCGAGCCCGCTGAGCAGGGCGTTGTCGTACACCTGGAGCGGGAGGGCGACGCGGCCGCGCGACCGGCTGCTCTCGTAGGTCGCGAAGACGATGGCCGCGCCGGCGAGCGCGTGACGCGCGGCGAGCACCGGCTCCTCCCCCGTCTGCAGACCGTCCACCAGATCCGCGACGGCCGCGCGCGTGCAGGCGAAGATGGCCGGGTCGATCCCGTGGTCCCACGTCGACGGATCGCTCGCGTACGGGGAGGCGAAGCGCATCCCCTCCGCTCCGAAGCGCTGGACGACGCACTCCTGACCGTTCACCACGATCCGCCCCCGGGTGCCCTGCAGGATCAGCCCCAGGTTGTTCTCGCGGTTGAGGAGCGGCGTGGCCGGCTCTCGGCCGGTGGAGATCGTCGCGCGGACGCCGTCGCTCCAGGAGACCTGCGTCACGGAGGAGGTCTCAACGAAGGCACCGTAGACATAGCGGTTGGTGCTGACGTCGATCTGCCCGAGCACCCACTCGGCGGGGGCGTCGTGCCGGTAGAAGAGCGCCAGGTCGATGATGTGGCTTCCCCAGTCGAAGAGGTTCGGGCAGTATCCCTCGATGGTGACCAGCTCTCCGATGACGCCCTCGTCGAGCTGCGCCCGCGCGAACCGATGCACCGGCTCGAAGCGGCGCTGCAGGTTGACGGTCAGCTGGACGCCTGCCTCGGCGGCCCGCTCGGTCATGGCGAGCGCGTCTCCGTAGCTGAGGGCGAAGGGCTTCTCGCAATGGATGGCGCGGACGCCGGCGTCGATGGCCGCCTCGACCACGGGCCGGCGGAACGCGGGAGGGGTGCAGACGCTGACGATCTCGGGGCGCTCCTCGCGCACCATCGCCGTCACGTCCGCGTAGCTCCGCGGGATGTCGAGCTCGGCCGCCAACAGGTTCGCCGCGGACGCGTCGACATCGGCGACGGCCGTGAGCCGCACACGCTCGTCGGCGCGGTAGGCGGCGGCATGGACCCGGCCTTGCCCACCGGCGGCGACGACGACCGCAGAGTATGTCTGCATGTGCTTCTCCATTGAACTGCTCGGGTGCCGAGACGGCTGAGGGGTTGGACCGGACTGTATCCCAGATCGATACCACCCAATGCCAGAGTAAGACAGAATGTGAGCGGTAACAAGAGATGGTTTCGTCGTTTACGCGTTTGAAACAATCCGTGACCAAATGGGAGCGCTGTGAGAACGCGTCCACGTAAGACCACAACGGACCACAGCGCTACACTGCTCGCATGCTGATCAGCCGAGTCGTCGCCGCCCGCACCTCCCGCATCGAGGAGGCCCCCACCCCCGAACCGCGCCCCGGCCAGGTGCTGGTCGAGATCGTCGCGAGCGGGGTCTGCACGTCGGACCTCTCGCCGTGGCTCCGCGGACCGGGCGAGGGCGACGACCCGATCGAGCTCGGCCACGAAATCACGGGCCGCGTCATCGCCGCCGGGTCGGCATCCTCCCGGTGGCGGGAGGGGGAGCTCGTCACCGGGCTCGGCGGACCCGGCTTCGCGACGCACGCGCTGCTGGAGGACGATCTGCTGCTGCCGGTCCCGGCGGGCATCGAACCGGCGCACGCGATCGGGGAGCCGATCGCGACGCTCGAGGAGGCCATCTCACGGACACCGCTCGCCCCGGGGTCCCGGGTGGCGATCGTCGGTCTGGGGTTCATGGGGCTCGGGCTGCTGCAGCTCGCCCGTGCCCGGGCGCCGCGCACGATCATCGCCGTCGACCCGAACCCGGAGGCGCGCGAACGCGCCATCGCGCTCGGCGCCACGGTCGCGCTCCACCCGGACGAGGTGGCCGGCTTCGCGGACAGCGCGGGCGGTGCCGGTGCGGGTGGCGCCGGGGCAGCCGGCGCGGACCCCCGCGCCGACGTCGTGCTGGAGGCCACCGGAGTGACGCCGGGACTGGCCACCGCATCCCTGCTCGTCCGCCCGTTCGGCACCCTCTGCGTCGTCGGGTACCACCACGCCGGCACAGCGCCGTTCGACATGGACCTCTGGTACAAAGGCGCGACGGTGGTCAACGGGTTCTGCCCGGACCACCCGCGCGTCATGCGGGCGATGAGCGATGCGCTCGGACAGGTCGCCTCCCGCGCCTTCACCTTCGCGCCCCTGGTCACCCACCGCTTCCCGCTCGACGGAGTCGATGAGGCGTACGAGCTCATGGCCCAGCGGGCAGCGGGCTTCGTCAAAGCGGTCGTCGAGCCCTGAGCGCCGGCACGGTCGGAAAATTTCTCTTTACCAATCGAGCACCAAAGCTATACATTCCCGGGTAACCGCTTTCCGGCTTTGACGAAGGGCACCCCGTGACCACCACCTCCCGACCCTCGAGCACCGCCGCTCCCGCCGGTCCGCGACTCAAGCGCAGCCTCGGGACACCGTCCCTCCTGCTGTTCGGCCTGGCCTACATGCTCCCTCTTGCCGTCTTCACCACCTACGGACTCGTCACCGAGACGACCGGCGGCCACCTGGCCGGCGCCTACTTCGTGACGACCATCGCGATGCTGTTCACCGCCGGCAGCTACGCCAGCATGGTGCGGGCGTATCCAGTCGCGGGATCGGCCTACACCTACACGCAGCGGACGTTCGGGCGCCACCTCGGCTTCCTGACCGGCTGGACCCTGCTCCTCGACTACCTCGCGCTCCCGCTCCTCAACTACCTCGTGATCGGCATCTACCTCAACGCCGCCTTCCCCGCCGTCCCCGCGTGGGTATGGGTGGTCGGGTCGGTGGTCGTGGTCACGCTGCTCAACGTGATCGGCATCACGCTCGTGTCGAGCGCCAACCTGGCGCTGGTCGGAGTCCAGATCGTCTTCATCGTCGTCTTCGTCGCCACGGGGATCGCCTACCTCTCGGGCGGAGCGACCGTGCCGAACCTGCTCGACCCCTTCTTCTCGGGCGACGCGACCCTGGGCGGGATCGCCGCCGGCGCTGCGATCCTGGCGCTCGCCTTCCTCGGATTCGACGCCGTCTCGACACTGAGCGAGGAGGCGAAGGACGCCAGGAAGAGCATCCCGCGCGCGATCATCCTGTGCACGCTGGTCGGCGGCCTCCTGTTCATCGTCACGGCGTACGTCGCCGGGCTCGTCTTCCCCGACTTCACGAACTTCACCGACACCGACTCGGCGCCGCTCGATGTGATGACGCGCATCGGAGGCGGTGCGCTGTTCACCTTCTTCACGGCCGCCTACATCGCGGGCAGCTTCGCCTCGGCGATGACCTCGCAGGCCAGCGTCGCGCGCATCCTGTTCGCCATGGGCCGGGACGGCCAGCTGCCCCGGCGCGTGTTCGCCGCCATCCACCCGCGCTTCAAGACGCCGTGGCTCGCGGTCCTCATCGTCGGCGTCGTCGGCCTCGTCGGGGCCCTGCTGCTCCCGCTGGACGTCGCCGCCTCGGTGATCTCCTTCGGCGCGCTCGTCGCCTTCAGCTTCGTGAACCTGGCCGTGATCAAGCACTACCTGATCGACCAGCGCGAGCGCGGCGCACGCGCCGTGCTGACCCACCTGATCGCACCGCTGATCGGCTTCGCCCTGACCGTCTGGCTGTGGACCAGCCTTTCTCCGACGACCTTCATCGCCGGTGGGATCTGGGTCGCGATCGGCGTGGTCCTGCTGGCGATCCTCACCGGCGGGTTCCGCCGGAAGCCGCCGGCGATGGACTTCTCGGAGGACGACCCGGCTCCGCTGCTGGAGTCCTGACGGCGGCCGGGTGCCTGACGGCCGGCCGGACAGCCGGTCTGCGCGGGCTCAGCCGGCGCAGACCGCGAGCAGGAACCAGCCGGAGTGCGGGATCCACTGCTCGGCCCAGCGCCACTCCTCGCCGTCCGGCGCATCGGCAGGGAGGAACGCGATGCCGTCCTCATCCGCCCAGCCGGAGGTGATCCCGTTGACGATGCCGCCCGGGGTGTTCTGGTACACGGCGGAGTACTCCACCCCGTTCCTCCCCCGGCCCTGCAGCATGCACGAATCGAACGGATTGAGACCCCCGACCCAGGCGACCACATCGGCGTGCAGCGTACGAAGCCGCGCGCGCAGCCCCTCATCGACCCCGGGAAGCCGGGACGCGACGGCCGCAGCGTAGGCGAGCGACGCGAGCCCGGCGTTCTCCCCCTGCCACCAGTAGCCGGTCTCGTTCTCGTGCGGGAAGAAGAAGGCGTCGCGGGGCGCAGCTCCGGCGGGCTGGATGCGCTGCCGCGGGTACCCGAACGGGTTGGCAACGGCATCCGTGCGCCGCAGCACTCCCGTGAGGATGGCGAGCGCCGTGCGCTCGGCCGCATCGGCGCCAGGGTCGGCCGGCGAAGCGGCCCTCAGCACCTCGGCCCATCGCAGGAGAGCCACGACCGGCAGCCCCGGCTCGGCAGCGTGGAAGTACGGTCGCCCGTCCACGTCGCCGAGGAGCCACGCGCCCGTCGCGCCATCGCGCAGCCGTCCGGCGAGAGAATCTGCGCGCCGCGTCCCCGCTTCGACGAAGGCCCTCGCGTCCGCTCCGTTCTCGGCGGCCGCTCCCAGCAGCTCGGCGGCCGCGAGAAGCGCGCAGTAGTCGTCGATGACGGACTCCTCGCCGTCGAAGAGGTACTCGCGATTGTGCGCTTCGAGGTGGTCGAACCCGCGCACGGCGGCGGAGAAGTACTGCTCGCGGGTGAACTCGCCCGCATCGTCGGCGCGCGAGGCGAGCGCGAGCGACGCGATGGCGAGACCACCGCCGTGGCGGTACGCCGCCTGCCACCGCTGCGTGCGCACGCTGTCCTGCAGCGGCGCCGTGATCACGCGCTCCTCCAGCCGCTTCGTAAGCGCGTCGAAGATGGCCGTGTAGAAGAAACCGGCCGGATCCTGGAACCGGATGAGGAAGTCCGCCCCGAAGAGGCCCTCGTCGCGGAGACGCGGGTACTGGCTGGTCTCGAGTCCAGGATGCGCGGCGCGGAGTTCCCGCCCCGCCGTGAGCAGCGCCCAGGCGCAGAGCGGGATCTGCTGCGGGCTCATCATGCGGGTGTACGTGAGGTGGCTCAGGAATTTGCTGTAGTCGCCGGACGCATCCAGCCACCCGCCGCGCGCGTCGACGGTGCGACCGGAGTCGTCGTCGTAGAACCGGGCGGCAGCATCCGCGCGGTCGATCTCGCCGCTCGAGCGCTGCGCCCGGAACATCGCCGTGATGTCGGAGACGACGAGGCTCGGGATCCGGTCTGCCGCGATCACGAACGGGGCGGAGGCGACCGTCGCGTCCCCCGCGCCGGCGACGAGCCGGTAGCGTCCCGGGGTCGTGAGCGATGAGAAGTCGGCGCGCGCGTAGGTCCGTGACGACCAGCGGGCGACATGTTGCGGTGCGCCGACCGCGACCGCCGTCTCGCCGCCTCCCGCGGCCTTTGCGTCGAGTCGTTCCACGCGCAGCTCGGGAGCGTCGTCGAACCCGACCAGCACAGCGGACTTGCGAGCCCCCGTGTCGTAGCCGAGGTGGCTCACGAGAACCGCCGGCGCGTCGACCGTCTCCACATCGCCTCCCAGAAATGCATACCAAGCCGTACCACACGATACCAGCCGCCAAGGGCACGCGAGCGCACCGTGCTGCGGGCAGTGGTCAGCGGCGCACCAGTCGCGACCCGACCGCCCAGGCCAGAACGCACAGCACTGCGGTCACCGCGAACGCCCCGACGAACGGCACACCGCCCCCTGCTCCTCGGAGGGCCGCGAAGACGACGGCAGTGGCGGCCAGGGCGACCGCCGAGCCGGTGGAGTCGGCGATCGTGAGCGCGGAGCTGTTGAACCCCTGGTCGGTCGCCGTCGAGTAGTGCAGCGTGAGCACACCGAGGCGCGGGTACACGAATCCCATCCCCGCGCCGGCGAATGCCCAGCCGACCACCACGATCCACGGGTCCAGATGCCAGACCGCCGTGGCGATGAGCGACGCGAGGGCGATCGTGAGTCCGGTCGCGCCGAGACGTGCTGCGAGACGGTTGCCGATGCCGGAGAAGCGCCCCTGCATCCACGAGGCCGCCGACCAGCTGAGACCGGCCGCCGTCAGGGCGAGACCCGCAATCGCGGCGGAGAGCCCGTACTGCGTCGCCATGAGGAGCGGCACGTAGACCTCGGAGGCGAAGAAGGTCGCGGCGACGATGGCGCGCATCAGGATGACGCTCGGCAGCCCGCGGCGCGCGATCAGCGTGCCACGAGGCACCAGGGGACGGATCGCGACGGCCGCGACCGCGGCGGCGACCACCGGCACGATCCACTGCACCGGGCCGGAGGCCTCGGCGGCGAGGGTGAGGGCGAGCACGGCCGCGGCGAGCAGCAGGGCCCACAGGATCCGGCCGACCGGGAAGGGGCCGGGTTCTCCGGGTGCGCGGAGCACACCACGCATCACCGGGACCACCATCAGCATGGCCAGAGCGGTCAGGGCGACGACGCCGAGGAACACCCACCGCCAGCCGACCGTCTCGCTCAGCACTCCGGCGATGAACGGCCCGATCAGCGACGGGATGACCCACGCCGCGGCGAAGCCGGCGAAGATCCGGGGATGCAGCCGGGGCGGGTACACACGCGCCACGATGACGTAGAGCACCACGGTGAGAGCGCCGCCGCCGAGGCCGTGCACGAGCCGGCCGGTGACGAACACGCCCATCGTCTGCGCTAGGCCCGCGGTGAGCAGGCCGGCGGCGAAGAGCATGACGGAGGCGATCAGGGCGGAGCGCGGGTTGCCGCGGTCGGTCCACGCGCCGGCGGCCACCATGCCGACGACGCCGACGGCGAGCGGTCCGGCGAACGCGAAGGCGTAGAGGGAGGCGCCGTCGAGCTCGCGGCTCACCGTCGGCATGATCGTCGTCACCGCGAGAGCCTCGAACGCCGCCAGGGTGATCAGGAGGCACATCCCGATACTGGTCCAGCGGAACGGCGCGCTCAGCACACCTCCGGCCGGCGCGACATCGGGAATGGCGGGGGCCGCGGTCTCCGAGTCCAGATCGCGCGAGCTCATGCGCTCCAGCCTAGGCCGACCCGCCGACGCCCGGGGTGGTGCGCGGGCGCGGGGTCCGACCTCAGGCCACGGTGGCGGGAGGACGCACCTGTGCCGGAGGAGCCGTCGAGGCGCGGACTACGAGGTCGGGGCGCAGGGTCACCGGCGACGGCTCCGTGCCTCCCTCGATCTCCGTCACGAGGCTCTCGACGCTGCGCCGACCGAGCTGGGTGAAGTCCTGCAGGACGGTGGTCAGCGGCGGCCAGTAGTGCGCCGCCTCGGCGATGTCGTCGAAGCCGACGACGCTCACGTCGCCGGGGATGCTGCGCCCCAGCTCGTGCGCCGCGTGGTAGACGCCGAGCGCCATTTGGTCGTTGGAGGTGAAGACGGCGGTCACCTCCGGATCGGCGAGCACCTCCCGGCCGAGCCGGTAGCCGGACTCCGCGGTCCAGTCGCCCTCCGGAGACGGCGGCGCCGCGAGACCGGCGGCGGCGAGCTCCGACCGGTAGCCGTGCACCCGCGCCTGCGCCTCGAACCACTCCAGCGGACCCGACAGGTGGACGATCCGCCGGTGCCCCAGGTCGAGGAGATGGCGCGTCGCCGCCCGGGCGCCGGCCACCTGGTCGACGGTCAGCTCGCGCCGCACCGACGCCGGACCGCCGAGCAGGGTCACGTAGGGGACGTCGAGGCGCGCCGTCTCCAGCTGCTGCAGCACGACCTCCTGCGGGGCGATCACGATGAGCCCCTCGACGGACTGCGCGAGCAGGTGGTCGAGACCCGCGGCGATCGACTCGGGCCGGAGGTCGGAGAGCTGGGCGACCGCGATGAAGTAGCCCGCCGCTCTGCCCGCATCCTGGATGGCGTTGATGCTCGACACCGGACCGTACAGTGCAGCCGCCGAGGTCGACAGGATGCCGATCGTGCGCGACCGGGCGGTGACGAGTGCGCGGGCGGCCCGGTTGGGCCGGTAGTGCAGCTGGTCCATGGCGGCCAGCACGCGCTGGCGCGTCGACTCCCGGATGCTCGGATGGCCGTTGATCACCCGCGACACCGTCTGGTGCGAGACCCCCGCCAGGGCGGCGACGTCGCGCATGCTCGCGGCCCGCTGGTGTTCGGTCACCGCACCCCTCCCCTGCGCCCGCGATCAGGGCGCGGGTGCCCCCATTATGCGCGATGGCGGATGATCACCGGTTCTTGAAATAACGGAACAGAGATGACTCCCGGATCAGGCAGGTCGTCACGCCACAGGCGGTCACCGCCGATCCTGCACCTCCGGCGAGGACCAGGACAGAGGCCGTCAGGAGAGGTCCGCGGTCCGCATCCTGCGGAGGAAGGGAGACGAGCACGGCGCTCAACGCCCCGGCGGCGCCGAGCGACGCCCAGATGACGCACTGCCCCGTCTGGGTGATGACCTGCGGCAGACGGCCGACCCCGATATGACGATCGGAGGCGAGCGCGAGCCGTCGCCGGAACACGTGTGCCGCACCCAGGACCGCACCGGCGAACACCGCGAGGAGGGTCGCGGAGTCGCTGCCGAAGGCGCGCGGAGACGTGAACTCGAGGCCGTGCGCCTGATTGAGTTGCGACAGGACGGGCCGATCAGCACTGGACCCGGCTCTCGGGAGCACGGTCCGTCCCAGGGCGGCGACGGCCGATTCGTCGTGGGGCCAGATCGTGGCCCAGCACGCGTCGAAGGGGTCTTCTCCGAGAGGGATGACGGCGAGAGCCGAGAAGGCCAGCACCGAGTCTCTGCCGTCATCCGGGTACGCGAAGACCGAATTCACCGGCGTCGAACCGTGAGCGGTCGCCACGTCGTCCCCGACGTCTGCGCCGAGAGTCCCGGCCACATCTTCCGACAGCGCGACGCCCGCCCGAGTGGCGTCGCCTCGTGCGGCCAGGAGGTCCCGGAACCCGGGTGAAATCGAGAAGGACGCGATCGGAGTCTGCGGGAGCGTCGACGGCACAAGAAGCTCGGCGTCCTCGCGGATCGCCCCGGCAGCGGTGACATTGGGCAGCGATTCGAGCGCATCGCACGACCGCCCGTCGATGCGCTTCTGCGTTTTCATCACATACGTCGCCGAACCGGACTCCACGTACGCGCGAGCCGCCGTGATGGCCTGGAGAGTCGTCAGCTCCGCAGCCAGAGCGACCCCTCCGACCAGGACGAGGAACAGCACGGCGAAGGTGGCTGTCCGCCCCGCCCCGGACGCGATATCGCGACCCGCCTCGCGCAGCGCTTCCGTCCACCGCATGCCGATCACCGGCCCGAGGAGGCGAGGTCGATGATCTCGTCGCACGCGTCGCGCGTCGCCGGGTCGTGCGTCGCGATCACGACCGCCGCGCCGCTGCCGGCCAGATGCCCCATGACGCCGTTCACGTGGGCGGCCATCGCACGGTCGAGTTGGGCTGTCGGCTCGTCCACGAGGAGGAGGTCCGGCCGGGAGGCGACGGCGCGCGCGAGCATGAGCCGCTGCGCCTCCCCGCCCGAGAGCGCTCCGAAGGTCACGTCGGCTCTGTCCCCGAGGCCGAACGTGGTCAACAGCTCCCGCGCCTCGGCGTCCGCCTCGCAGCGCGGCGCTCCGCGAGCGAGGGAGGGCAGGCTCAGGTGATCGAGCACACGTCGCTGGGCGACTCCATGCGGGTTCTGGAAGACCCAGGTGCACCGGGCAGATGTCCGTTCGACCCGCCCGGTCGTCGGCCTGATCATGCCGGCGACGATGCCGAGCAGAGTGGACTTCCCGCATCCGCTGGGTCCGACGATCCCCGTGAGGCGGCCCGGTGCGAACGTGTGCGAGATCGGATCGAACAGCGGGCGTCCGAACGAGTGGCTGACCTCCACCAGGGTCACCGGCACGTGCGCGTCTTTCGGGGAGAGACGACCACGTCACCGAGCTCGCCGCCCTCACCGACGGAGACGAACGACTGTCCCAGATCGGATCCCAGAACTCGCACGAGTACCGGTCTTCCCCGCGCGGGCTGGATGCAGGCCGCGCCGTCCTTCATATCCCACAGGGCGACCGGAGGCACGACCTGCACGGTGACCGGCGTCGATAGTGCCCAGCTCGCCGGCACCGATGCGGCTCCTCCCTTCTGGGCGGCCGCGGCGAACTCGGGAAGGGACGAGAGGCCGTCGAGCGACGCCTCACTGGTGACGGCCCCATCGTCACCGACCGGCACGGTCACGGACCCGACCGTGATGCTCCGCGGACCGGGAACCCGCGGGACCGGGACCGTCGAAAGACGTGCGGAGACGGCCCTGACCGGAAGCCGGATGAGCTCGTCGCCGGAGCCGACATTCGTCCCCAGCACCCCGGCGCACTGATCGACCGCGACCTCGGCCTGCGGCAGCCAGACCACGTCGGAGAGGTCCAAGATCGGATCGGCCGCAGCGGGCAGCTTCAGGTCGCTTCGGAGTGCCGCGAGAGCGCGGAACGTGGCACGACCCATGACGCCGTCCTGCTCGGTCGGATAGCCCAGCCGGGTGAGTTCCGATTGCACCGCGAGGACGTCGTCCCCGCGGTCACCCGACGCCAGCGACCGCCACAGGGGCGCGCCGGTCGCCAACGCGATCAGGCGCCGCCCGTCGATCGCCAGCGGCGCCGAGCCGGATCTCACCGGCGCACCTACCGCGCAGTCGAATGCGGTCAGCCGGCCGCTTCGGGGTGAGGTCACAGCGCGAGGCGGACCGGGCGCCATGATGAGCTCGGTCTGATGCCGATCGTCGAAGGCGCGCTCCGTCACGGCCACGGTCGTATTCCGCCGTGGTTCCGCCAACGTCGCCGGCTCCGGTGGGTGTGCCAGCAGAGCGGCGGCTGCAGCCGCGGCGCTCGCCGCGACGATGCTGCCGATGCCGACGAGAGGCCGCCAGGGCCCACGCGTGCGGGTCATTCGGTCAGCCAGAGCGACAGCGGATCGAGGGCGCATCGGCGCGCGCTCCCGGACATCGCATCGAACGGGAAGTCGCCCTTCTCGTTGTCGCGCGACCAGCGCTGCTTGCTGTAGGTCCTGTCCACCAGACCTGCGGCCTTGAGACACGCCACCTGGATCGTTCCTTCGTCCTTCTTCTCGGGGTTGCGGCGCACCTGCTCGAAGAGGACCGGGATCCAGCCGGCCCACTGCGATTCGCACTGCTGGAGGATCGGGTCAGCGCGGTCGAAGAAGTCGTCGGGATACGAGCCCGACTTCGAGCCGAGGGAGAATCCCCCCGATTCGTTCCAGGTGATCGTCAGACCGGCGTCCCCGAGGCAGGACCGCACATGTGCTCTGCTCTGCTCGTACTCCGTCGCGGTGACGACGCCGTCGCGGAGAACATCGCGTTCCCACTCGCTCTTCGCATCGGCGAACCCCTTCTGAAACTCGCTGGCCCACGGACCATCGAGAGAGATCGTTTGCGCCGTCTTCGGAGTCGACGACGAACAGCCGGCCAGGGCTCCAAGCACCGCCATGCCAGCCAGGACGACGGCGATCGCGCCGGTGACCCTCGGACGCATTTACGACCTGAGGGAGTAACCGTAGGAGACGACATTGGGCCAGCACGCCGCCTGCCGGGACCACTGCCCGGCCACCACTTCCACCATCGCCAGCGCCACTGCTGGCGCGCCGACCAGGATCTTTCGCATTCCCATTCGCTCCGTTCGCGGAGAATCTCTCCGGAGCCGACTCTAGGGATCATCCATGACGGTTGCAAAAATATAAATGCAAATTCTGCCTAATGCGCCCGACGCCGTCGCTGCACCGCACCGACGGCGAGCGCCACGAGCGCCACCCCGGCGGGGAAGACGAGGTGCCACCCGGCGAGCACGAGCAGCCCGGCCGCGAGCACGCAGGAGAGGAGCGCCATCCACCAGCCCAGGGAGCGCGCGGGGAGCAGCCGCAGCGCCGACGCAACACCGAGGCCGTAGACCGCGGCCGCGATGCTGGTGTGGACGAGGATGAACGGCGGGAGGTCGCCGCTCGCCAGCACGACGACGGAGTACACGGCCATGACGACGGCGGAGAGCAGCAGGCCGCGCCGAGCGACGGCACCGTTCTCGACGCCCCGGCCGAACCAGGCCGGGAGGTCGCCGTCGCGGCCCATGGCCGCGCCGAGCTTGCTGAATGCCGCGAGGTAGGCGTTGAAGACACCGGTCACGACGATCGCGGCGATCACGGCCACCACGACGCCGCCTCCGGCGCCGGTCGCGACCCGGACCAGGTCGAGCAGCGGCACGTCGCTCGTGGCCGCCTTCTCGCCCAGCACCACGACCGTGACGGCCTGGATGGCCAGATAGGCGACGGACACGATGATGAGCGCCAGCGCGGTCGCCCGCGGAATGTCGCGCCGCGGGTGGCGGAACTCGCCGCCGATCCCGGCGACGGCCTCCCAGCCGGCGAACGCCCAGATGTAGAGGCTCATCGCGAGCCCGACGCCCGCCCAGCCGTGCGGGAGCAGCGGATCGAGGTTCTCGGGCCGGGCGTGCGGTGCGGCCGCCGCCAGCACGAAGATCAGCACGGCGACGAGCGCGCCGGAGAGCACGAGCTGCACGGACGCGGCGAACCGGACGCCGAAGGCGGTGACGACGACGGGGATCACCATCAGCCCGATGGCGATGAGGGTCGTGCTGACGGCGTCGCCGCCGATCACCGCGACGACGTATCTGGCCGTCATCAGCGCTGCGATCGGCGCACCGATGGGGGTGCCGAAGAAGAACCAGTACCCGATCACCCGGGCGGCGCCGGGACCGAATGCTCTGCGCGCGAAGGTGGCGACACCGCCGGCGTCGGGGTGCCGGCGCGCGAGCGCCGCGAAGGTGCTCGCGAGAGGGATGGAGATGAGTGCCAGCGCCGCGACGGCCAGGATCGCGCCGGGGCCGGCGGCCGCCGCGGCGAGCGCCGGGAGCACGAGGATGCCCGTCCCGAGCACCGCGGCGATGTACAGCGCGGTGCCGCCCGCCACCCCCAGCCGCCCGCGCGGCGGTTCCGGCACGCGCGGGTCGGGGAGCTCGGGCTCCGGACCGCGGGCGCGCGTGGTCGAGGGCCCGCGTTCCGTCATGTGTCCATGATGGCGCGGACCCCCGACAGGCGACCAGGCGGGGCTCACTGGGTCAGGTCGTACACCGTCACCCCGTCGACCGTCTGCGCGGTGAACGTGTCGGCCACCCACGCCGCGATCTCGCTCGACGAGCTGCTCCCGCCGGTGGCCTGTCCGCCGACGCCGCCTGCGATGAAGTAGTGGATGCGCCCTTCGGACACGTACCGCTTGAACTGCGCGAGCGTCGGCGACGGGTCGGAGCCGTTGAAGCCGCCGATGGGCATGACCGGCTGCTGAGTGGCCAGCTGGTATCCGGCGGCCGCATTGGAGCCGACGGCCGCCGCCACCCAGGTGTACGACGAGGCGTCGGCCTTCAGGAGCGCGGCGAGCTGCGAGCCGACGGTGCCTGCGCCGAGGAGGGAGCCCATCCCGCCGGTGCCGCCAGGAACAGTGCCGGTGCCGCCGGGAACCGTGCCCGTGCCGCCGGGAACCGTGCCCGTGCCGCCAGGAACCGTGCCGGTCGCGCCGGGCGCAGTCCCCGTCCCACCGGGAGCCGTCCCCGCACCGCCGGGAGGCATCCCCTGACCGCCGAAGCCGCCGGCCGCGCCGTTCGCTCCGCCCGGAGCGCCGAAGCCGCGAGTACCGCGAGCACCGCCCGGGCCGCCCATCCCGCCGGCGACCGTCGGCCCCGCGGTGACGATGGACCCGGTGTGGGCCGTCGTCACCGTCTGGATCGTGTACGCGAGCGGAGCCAGCAGCCCGGCCACCAGGGTCGTGGCGATGGTCGCCGCCGCGAGCGCGCGGCGCGGAGGCAGCGTCAGCAGCACCGCCGCGACGATGGCCGCCGCCAGCACGACGACCTTGAGCCACGGCAGCCAGTCGGTCGCGCGGTCGAGGAGCACCCAGGCCCAGACCCCTGTCCCGAGCACGACGACCGCCGACACGATGCGCACCCAGAGCCGCTCGCGCGCCTGCCAGAGCGCCGAGGAACCGACGGCGACGGTGACGGCGAGCGCCGGAGCGAGCGCGACCGTGTAATAGGCGTGGAAGATGCCCGCCATGAAGCTGAACGCCAGCGCGGTCACGATGAGCCAGCCGCCGAAGACGAGCAGGGTCGCGCGGCGGCCGTCGGTCCGCGCCATCCGCCGGCCGAGCACGAGCGCGATGACGAACACCACGAGCGCGGCGGGCAGCAGCCAGGCGATCTGGCCGCCGATCTCGTTCTCGAACAGGCGCAGAATGCCGGTCTGCCCCCACATCCCGCCTCCGGCTCGTCCGCCGCCACCGCCGGTGACCGAGCCTGTCTCGTCGCCGGTGAGGCGGCCGAGGCCGTTGTAGCCGAACGTGAGCTCCAGGAAGCTGTTGCTCTGCGACCCGCCGATGTAGGGCCGCAGCGAGGCGGGGACGAGCTCGACGATCGCGACCCACCAGCCCGCCGAGACGATCACGGCGCCGAGCGCGGCGAACAGGTGCAGGAAGCGCTTGCGCCACGACAGCGGCGCGGCCGCCAGATAGACCCCGGCCAGCACGGGGAGGATGAGGAACGCCTGCAGCTGTTTGGTGAGGAACGCGAACCCCACGGCGACGCCCGCCCACACGACCCAGCGCAACCGGCCGCTCTCGATGCCGCGCAGAGTAAGACATGCGGAGAGGGTGAGCAGCAGCACCAGCAGCGCGTCCGGATTGTTGAACCGGAATATGAGGGCGGCGACGGGCGTGATGGCCAGCACGCCGCCGGCGAGGAGCGCGGTCTGCGCGCTGAAGCGGCGGCGCACGGTCGCGTAGACGATGGCCACCGTCGCGACGCCCATCAGCGCCTCCGGCACGAGGATGCTCCACGAGCTGAGCCCGAACAGCCGGACCGACAGCGCCATGATCCACAGGCTCGCGGGCGGTTTGTCGACCGTGATCGAGTTGGCGGCGTCGCTGGAGCCGTAGAAGAACGCCTCCCAGTTCACGCTCCCGGCCTGCACGGCCGCGGAGTAGAAGGAGTTCGCGTACCCGCTCGCGGCGAGGTCCCACAGGTAGAGCAGGGCGGTGAGGGCGAGGAGGCCGAGCAGGGCGGGGCGCTCCCAGCGGGCGGCGTCCTCCCGGCCGCGGACGACCCGCCGCAGAGCGGAACGGATGCGCGCGCCGGGCCGTGGCGCGGACGCCGCTCCCGTGGTCGGGGACACTGACGCCGGAGGGGTGGTGACGGTGACGGACATGGCGATCACTCGCTTTCGGTCGAGGTGAGGGTCAGGGGGGCGGCGGGCACAGCAGGATCGGGCGCAGAGACCGCGGGGACGGCCCGGGGCCGCCGGAACACCCACAACCGCAGCAGCACGAACCGCAGCAGCGTCGCGACGAGGTTGGCCGCGGTGAGCACGAGCAACTGCAGCTGAGCGGACGCGTGCGGAGCGGCGGCGTGGAGCACGGCGAGCGATCCGCTGGTGAGGGCCCAGGCGATGCCGAACACCACGAGCCCTTGGAACTGGTGCTTCACCATCCCGGGCCCGGCGACGCCGAACGTGAAGCGCCGGTTGGCCCAGGTGTTCGCGATCGCCGTGAGGAGCAGCGCCGCCAGGTTCGCGACCTGCGCGCTCAGCACGCTCTGCAGGAGCAGGTACAGCACCGCGTATGCAGCGGTCGACAGCACGCCCACGATCCCGAATCGCAGCACCTGCCCGAAGAACCCGGGCGGGCGCGGCGGCGCGAAGGGCCGGCGGCCGAGTTCGGCATAGACCGCCTCCAGCGGGATGCGGCCGCGGGCCAGATTCGTGCCGACGCGCAGCATCCCCTTGAGGTCGTCGGTCGCGGTCCGCACGATGTCGACCGAGCTGTCCGGGTCGTCGACCCAGTCCACCGGGATCTCGTGGATGCGCAGCCCGGCCCGTTCGGCGAGGATGAGCAGCTCGGTGTCGAAGAACCACCCGTCGTCCTCCACCAGCGGCAGCAGCCTCTGGGCGACATCCCGGCGGATCGCCTTGAACCCGCACTGCGCGTCGCTGAACCCGACGGACATGGCGCGCCGCAGCAAGAGGTTGTAGCTGCGCGAGATGAACTCGCGCTTGCCGCCGCGCGCCACGCGCGCGGAGCGCCCGAGGCGGGTGCCGATGGCGAGGTCCGAGTGGCCGGAGAGCAGCGGGGCGACCAGCGGAGGAAGGGCGGCGAGGTCGGTCGAGAGGTCCTCGTCCAGGTAGACGAGCACCTCGGCCGGAGAGGCGCCCCACACCGCTTTGAGGGCGCGACCGCGCCCCTTCAGCGGCAGGTGCACGGCGACGACGTGCGGCAGGTCGGCCGCGAGAGCGTCGGCGATCGCGGGCGTCGCGTCGGTGCTCGCGTTGTCGGCGATGGTGATGCGCCAGGTGTAGCGCACATCCGCGCTCAGGTAGGCGTGCAGCCGGCGGATGGATGTGTCGAGCGTCGCCTGCTCGTTGTAGACGGGCACGACGACGTCGAGCGCCGGCGGGGCCGGCGGGTGAGGGAGGGTTTCGTGCGTCATGCCGACACCCTCCCGTCGTTACATTCCTGTGACCTTTCGCATGCCTGTGGGTCGTGAATGTCTTTGCTGCGCACCTGCTATGCGCTGCACATCCGCTCCCCGAGGGTTACGGTCCACCCGGTGCTGCGGGAGGATGTGCGGCAGAGGAGGTCCTGTGCTCGGACTCGAACTGGTCGTCGTCATCGGCTTCACCACCCTGCTGACGAAGGTGCTCGCTCGGAAGACCGGGATCGCCCAGCCGCTCCTCCTCGTGGGCATCGGGGTGCTGATCGGGTTCATCCCGCTGTTCCGCGACATCGAGCTGGCGCCCGAGGTGGTGCTGTTCCTGTTCCTCCCCGCGATTCTCTACTGGGAGAGCCTGACAACGTCGCTGCGGGAGATCCGTTCCAACCTGCGCGGCATCGTCCTGATGAGCACGGGGCTGGTCGTCGTGACCGCGGCCGCCGTCGCCGTGCTGGCGCACGCGATGGGGCTGCCCTGGGGGGCGGCCTGGACGCTCGGCGCCGCCATCGCGCCGACGGACGCGACGGCGATGACCTCGTTCACGCGGTCCCTCCCCCGCCGCAACGTCACCATCCTCCGCGCCGAGAGCCTGGTGAACGACGGGACGGCGCTGGTGCTGTGGTCCCTCGCGGTCGGGTTCACCGTCGGCGACACCGACGTGAGCGTCGGGGCGATCTCGCTGACCCTACTCATCGCCTACGTCGGAGCCGGCGTCATCGGCGCACTGGTCGCCTGGGTCGCCATCCTCGCCCGGCGAAGGCTGCGGGATGCGATCACCCAGAACATCGCCATGCTGCTGACCCCGTTCGTGGCGTACCTGCTGGCCGAGCTCGTCCACGCGTCCGGGGTGCTCGCCGTCGTGGTCGCCGGGCTGATCATCAGCCAGGCCGGTCCGCGCATCGGCATCGCCGAGGGGAGGAGGCAGTCCGACGCCTTCTGGACCTTCACGACCTTCCTCCTCAACGCGAGCCTGTTCGTCCTCGTCGGCATCGAACTGCCGCGGTCGACGATGGAGCTGGCTGCGGTGGACGTCGGGATGGGCCTGGTCGCGATCGCCGCCGTCACGGCGGTCATCGTCGCCGTCCGTTTCGCCTACCTGTTCGGCACCGTGTACCTGATCCGGCTCATCGACCGGCGGCCGCAACAGAGGAAGCGGCGAATGAGCGACCGGGCGCGCGTCGTGAGCGGGCTCGCCGGATTCCGCGGCGCCGTCTCCCTCGCCGCCGCCCTCGCCGTCCCGGCCACGCTGGAGAACGGCGACCCCTTCCCCGGCCGCGACTTCATCGTCTTCGTCACCACCGGCGTGATCGTCGTGACGCTCGTCGGGCAGGGGCTCGTCCTCCCGGCCGTCGTGCGCTGGGCGCGTCTGCCCTCCGACGAGTCGGTCGGCCACGAACTGCGGCTCGCCGAGACGAGCGCCACCCGGGCCGCGCTCGACGAGCTCCCCGAGATCGCCCGGCGACTCGGGGTCGACCCCGAGGTGAGCGAGCGGATCCAGGGCGAGTTCGAGGAGCACCTCGAGCTGCTCGAGGTGGAGGACGAGTCGCGCGACGGCGAAGAGGCGAACGAGCGGAGCAGGCAGGACACCGAGCTGCGGCTGGCCCTGCTGCACTGCAAACGGGAAGAGGTGGTCCGGCTGCGCGACGAGGGTGAGATCGACGACATCGTGCTGCGGGACATCCAGCGCAAGCTCGACGTCGAGGAGGTGCGGCTCACCGGGCGTGAGCCCGGCGAGTGACGGGCGGCCCTACCGCGTACGCGGGGAGCCGTCTACCATCGCGCTCAGAGCATCCATGCGATAGCGAGCCGGGAGGGACGCCATGAGCGACGCCAAGGAGAACTGGCCGGAGACCCCGTCGGGCGAGCCGATCGACACCGACGCCATCGCCGAAGGGGGCGGGGAGGGGCCGTACGACGCCGACGGCATCTTCGAGCCGGAGCACGACGAGTTCGACCCGCTCGAGGACGACAGCGGCAACTGATCCACCCGGGCCACTTGTCCCCCGGTCGTGTACCCCGCTAGGGTCGTCATCAGACAGGCCGCCCGAGGGGAGGGGTGCAGCGTGACGACTTTCGAATCACCGATCGGGAACGTTCCGAAGCCCGGTCAGGATGTGCATCTGGTGCGGTGGGTGCGCTCGGCGGACGGGTGGTCGAGCGAGACCCTGCTCTGCACCTATCTGGGCTGCACCTCCGACTCCTGGATCGTCGACTCGCGCGGCGAGCAGGTGTCGCTGGCCCGCGACGAGTGGTCGCAGTTCGCGTTCTGACGCATCACCGCGGGGTCGGTTGCGCCTGACCGGCGTCTAGAGACCGGCCTGCCCGGCCAGCACCTCGACGGCCACCCGCCAGTCCGCTGCGGGGATGCCCTCGCCGGCCTCCTCCTCGCCGGGGAGCCGCGCGACGAACGCCGGCCACAGCTCGCCGGTGTCGTGCACCTCCTCGATCAGGCCCAGGTACTCGCCGCCGTAGTAGACCTCCCAGGCCGCTGTCGCCGTCGGGCTGTACATGAGGGTCAGCGGCAGCGAGCCGTACGTGTAGACGGCGTGCTGGTGGGCGAGCTCCTTCTCCGTCATGACCGCAGGATAGGCGCGATCCCTCGCGGGCGGAAGGGCGCATGACCGTGCGTGAACGCACGTGCCCGCAGGACCGTTCAGGCCACGACCAGGTCGTCGTCCTCCGACTGCTCATGGGTGGCCGAGACGGCCAGCGCGACGACGTCGCGCATCCGCCCTCGCCGCTCGAAGGCCACACGCTGACGGCCGGCGCCTCCGCCGGTCGCGAGGATGCGCGCGAGTCCCCGCCGCACGAGCACCAGGTCGCCGCTCGCCTCGAGTGCGGCCGAGGTGTGCGACAGCAGCGCATCGATGGCGTCCACCGCAGGCACCTCCCGCCAGGTGACGGGATGCGGAAGCGGGCCGCGGACGCCGGTGAGCGCCGCCTGCCACTCGGCGAGCCGGAGCGCCGCCGACGGCACCGCCGCGGGCGGGACGCCGGCCTGCCAGTCCGCCGCCGCGGTGTCGACGAGAGCGCGGACCAGGGCCGCGATGACCGCGGCGTCCCTCGCGTCGAGGCAGACGTCCGCCACGCGCACCTCCACCGTCGGCTGCTTGTGCGAGACGCGCGCATCGAGGTACAGCATCCCCGTGTCGAGGATGACGCCGGTGTCGACCAGGAAGCTCTCGAACCGGTCGTACGCCTCCACCGATCCGAACACGTCGGTCGGTCCGGCGCTCTGCCACTGGTGCCAGGCGGCGAACCGGTAACTGGCGTGCCCGGTGTCCGCTCCGCCGAAGAACGGCGAGTTCGCACTCAGGGCGAGCAGCGTCGGCAGCCAGGTGCGGATGCGGTCGAGCACCGCGACGCCCTCTTCGCGCGACCCGATCCCCACGTGCACGTGGAAGCCGCAGACGAGGGTGCCCCGCGCTGTCAGCCCGTAGCGTTCGATCATCTTCGCGTACCGCGGGTCGTCGGTCACGTGCGGGCGCAGCCGCATCGGGGACATGGCGACGGCGATCGCGCGGGCGCCATGCCGCTGGGCGAGTCCGTCGGCGAGCTCGCGGCCGCCGACGATGTCGAGCAGCAGCTCGCTGGTCAGCAGCTGCGGACGCGTCTGCGTCTCGATCATCTCCTGCTGGAACTCCGCGCTCACGGACGGCCCGTCGACGACCGGCGGCGCGTCCGCGAGGACGGACGGGGCAACCGGCGTTGCCATCCCGCGCGCGTCGACCAGGAGGAGCTCCTCCTCCACCCCGAAAGTCCTCACGAGACCACTATCGGCGAGCGCGTGCGGACGGACAATACCCGATCCGCCGTGAATGTGCCGTGCATCCGTTCGGGCCGGGCGGGCGGTCGGGCCGGCGGAGCATCGCCCATTCGCACATCCGTTGCGGTGTCTGTGCCCGATCCGGCCGATCATCGCGTACCTGCATTGCGAGCGCGGCCACGCTGCCTCTATAACTGACCCAACAACGCAACGAATCGCCGCCGCGGTGATGCGAGATCGAGGAGCCTCCATGTGGGACACGGCGACACGGATCCCCTTCGATCCGGCCCTGCTGACCGAGCGCAGCGACACTGCGGCACGGGTCCGCCTGATGGCACTGCTCGTCCGGCAGCCGGGCATCACCATGGATGAACTGCACGGGATGCACCTGCCCGGCCTGTTCGCCGACCTGCGGTCCTTCCACCGTGCCGGCCTCATCCGGACCTCGACCACGCCGCCGCGCTTCTTCGAGCGCGACACCCGCGTGTTCCCGGTGTGCGACGGGACCGGCGACGGGAGTGCGCCGTCCTGACGGCGCCGCCCTAGACTCCGGGGCATGGCCGAATCAGTGGACGAGACCACCGCGACCGATGACGAGTTCGAGCGCTCCTGGCGGCGCGCGCTCGACGGCGACGCGGACGGATGGGAGCGGCGGCTGGCGGCGGACAGCCGGCTCCCCGGTCCCCGCGCCAACCTCGAGCTCGCCCACCGCGTGGCCGATCTCGCGCAGCGGACACCGCCCGAGCGGCGAGCCGATGCCCTCCAGCTCCTCCGTCGCTGGCTGACCGGCGAACCGGACCTTCCCGAGCCGCACCGTGAGTACCTCGCAGCGGTGGCGGCGCTGTCGGTGGGAGCGATCATCGCCGCCGAGCCGGACCCGGATGCGGCGGCGCTCCTCGATGAGGCGACCGCCGACCCGCGCTGGCGGGTGCGCGAGCTCGCAGCGACCGGCCTGCAGCGGGTGCTCGCCGTGGAGTGGGATCGGGGCCTGCGCCAGGCGCACGCGTGGCTGCTCGCCGGCCCCCTTCCCACTCGTGCCGCCGTGGCCGCCGTCGCCGAGCCCGCCCTGCTGCGCGACCCGCGCCACGCCGCGGAAGCGGCCTCCGTCGTCGAGCGCGCGGTCGATGTCCTGCTCGCCGTCCCGGCCGCCTCGCGCCGCGATCCGGACGTCCGGGTGCTCCGCCAGGCGCTCGGCTACGCGGTCAGCGTCATCGCGGCGGCCGACCCCGATTCCGGAGTACCCCTCCTGGAACGGCTCGCCACCTCGACCGACGCGGATGCGCGCTGGGTGGCCCGCGAGAACCTCACGAAGGCGCGGCTGCGGCCGCTCGCCGACCGGCTCGTCGTCGCCCGCGACGCCCTCAGCCGACCGTGAGGTTGCCGTCCTCCGCGAGCGTCCACCCCGGGTTGAACGCGACCTCCCACACGTGCCCGTCGGGGTCGGCGAAGTACCCGGAGTAGCCGCCCCAGAACACGCGCTCGGCGGGCTTCAGGATGCTCGCGCCCGCGGCCTCCGCCTGGGCGAACACACGGTCGACGTCCTCCTCCGACCGCTGGTTGCACGCCAGGGTGATGCCGCTGAACGTCCCGTCGACCGGGTGACGCGCATCCTCCGCCAGCTCGTCTCGCCCGAACAACGCGAACGCCATCCCGGGCAGCTGATAGAAGACCACCCCGTCCTGCGCGTCGGCGGGCGTCCAGCCGAGTCCTTCCTCGTAGAAGGCCCGGCTCCTCGCCAGGTCGGCCACCCCGAGCGTCACGAGACTGATGCGTTGGTCCATGCCCCGAGGCTAGCCCCGACCGCCGACTCCCGAACCCCGGGCCGGGGCCCGGGTCCCGAGGCCTGTCGCGCCGGCCGACGACCGGATGCGGGCTAGCGGCCGAGCGCCTGCTCCACGTCAGCCAGCAGGTCGTCCACGTCCTCGATGCCGACGGACAGGCGCACGATGTTGTCCGGCACCTCGAGCGCGGTCCCGCGGACCGACGCATGCGTCATCTCGGACGGATAGCCGATCAGCGACTCGACGCCGCCGAGCGACTCCGCCAGCTGGAACACCTGCGTCGACTCCGCGAACCGGCGGGCGGCCGCGGCCCCGTCGGACAGGGCGACGGACAGCATCCCGCCGAAACCGCTCATCTGCCGTGCGGCCAGCTCGTGGCCGGGGTGCGTCGGCAGGCCCGGGTAGTAGACCGTCTCGATGCCGTCGCGGCCGACCAGCGCCTCCGCGATCGCCTGCGCGTTCGCGCTGTGCTGGCGGACGCGCACCTGCAGCGTCTTGATTCCGCGTGTGGTGAGCCACGCGTCCATCGGCGACGAGACGGCACCGGCGGCGAACTGGATGAACTTCGCCTTCTCGGCGAGCTCCTCGTCGGCGAAGATCAGGGCGCCACCGATGACGTCCGAGTGGCCGCCCAGGTACTTGGTGGTCGAGTGCACGACGACGTCGGCGCCGAACGACAGCGGCTGCTGCAGCGCCGGTGACGCGAACGTGTTGTCGACGACGACGACCGCCCCCACCGCGTGGCCGAGCTCCACGAGCGCCGCGATGTCGCTGATCTTCATCAGCGGGTTGCTCGGCGTCTCGATCCACAGCATGCGCGTGCCGTCGGTCCCGAGCGCGGTGCGCACCGCGTCCAGGTCGGTGAGGTCCACGGTGGTGTTGCGGATGCCCCACGCACGGTGGATGCGATCGATCAGCCGATGGGTACCGCCGTAGGCGTCGTTGCCGAGCACGATGTGATCGCCCGGGCGGAGCGCCGCGCGGAGGAGCGCGTCCTCCGCCGCCAGGCCCGACGCGAACGACAGCGCGCGGACGCCGCCTTCCAGCGACGCGAGGAGCGTCTCGAGCGAGCTCCGCGTCGGGTTGCCCGCCCGCCCGTACTCGTAGCCGTTGCGGAGGCCGCCGATGCCGTCCTGCACGAACGTCGAGGTCTGGTAGATCGGCGGGATGATCGCGCCGGTGGTCGGGTCGAACTCCTGACCCTCGTGGATGGCGCGCGTGGCGAAACCGTGTGTCATTGTTCCTGTTTCCTGTGTGGGTCGGCCCGGTGCGGGTCAGTCGCTGAAGTAGTTGAGGAGGTCCTGGCGGGTGAGCACCGCGACCGGCTTGCCGCCGTCGGTCACCAGCAGAGCGTTCGTCGTGGCGAGCGCGGCGCGGGCCGCCGTCACCGGCTCGTTGACGCCGATCAGCTCGAGCGGTTCGCCCAGGTGTTGTCCCACCGAGTCGGTCATCTCTGCATGCCCGCTGAAGACCGCATCCACCAGCGACCGCTCGTCGAGCGCGCCGGCGACCTCTCCCATGACGACCGGCGGCTCCGCTGTCAGGACCACGAGCTGCGAGACGCCGTAGGTGTTCATCGTCTGGATGGCGTCGCGCACCGTCTCGGTCGGGTGCGTGTGCACCAGGTCGGGCAGCGTGCCGCTCTTCGTCTTGATGATGTCGTGGACGGTCGACTCGTCGGGCACCTCGCTGAAGCCGTAGGACTGCATCCACCGGTCGTTGAAGATCTTCGCCAGATAGCCGCGCCCGCCGTCGGGCAGGATCACGACCACGATGTCCTCGGGGCCGAGGTCCTTCGCGGCACGAAGAGCCGCTTCGACGGCCATGCCGCTCGACCCGCCGACGAGGATGCCCTCCTCGCGGGCCAGCCGCCGGGTCATCCGGAAGGCGTCGGCGTCGCTCACCGCGATCACCTCGCCGACGACGCCGGGGTCGTAGGCGCCCGGCCAGAAGTCCTCGCCGACACCCTCGACGAGGTACGGGCGCCCGGTGCCGCCGGAGTAGACGGACCCCTCGGGGTCGGCGCCGACGATGCGGACGCGCCCCTCGGAGACCTCCTTGAGGTACCGTCCGGTGCCGGTGATCGTGCCGCCGGTGCCCACCCCGGCGACGAGGTGCGTGATCCGGCCGTCGGTGTCGCGCCAGATCTCGGGACCGGTGGTCTCGTAGTGGCTGCGCGGCCCGTTGGGGTTGAAGTACTGGTTGGGCTTGAACGCGCCGGGGATCTCGGCCGCGAGGCGGTCGGACACCGAGTAGTAGGAGTCGGGATGCTCCGGAGGCACGGACGTCGGCGTCACCACCACCTCCGCTCCGTAGGCGGTGAGGACGTTGATCTTGTCCTCTCCCACCTTGTCGGGGAGCACGAACACGCACCGGTAGCCGCGCTGCTGCGCGACCAGGGCGAGCCCGACTCCGGTGTTGCCGCTCGTCGGTTCCACGATGGTGCCGCCGGGCTTCAGAAGCCCGTCGCGCTCCGCAGCGTCGATGATGCGGGAGGCGATGCGGTCCTTCGACGAACCTCCGGGGTTCAGGTACTCGAGTTTGACGAGCACCGTCGCCGCGATCCCCTCGGTCAGCCTGTTGAGCTTCACGAGCGGGGTGTCGCCGACCAAGTCGATGATGGTCTCTGCGTACTTCACCCGACCCACCTTAACAGCGCGGGTGCACAGCCGGCAGAGTGTGACGCCGCCCTAGAATCTGCTCATGCCCGTGTCCGACCTGTCGCCCGTCGCGCAGGACTACCTGAAGATCATCTGGTCGGCGACCGAATGGTCGGATGACCCGGTGACCGTGAAGCAGTTGTCCGAGCGCATGGGGGTGCGCGCCGCGACCGTGTCGGACGGGCTGCGGCGACTCGCGGAGCAGGGCCTGGTCGCGCACGAACGCTACGGCGGCGTCGAGCTGACCGAGGAAGGACGACGGCATGCCGTCGCGATGGTGCGGCGGCACCGGCTGATCGAGACGTTCCTCGTGGAGGAGCTCGGCTACGGCTGGGACGAGGTGCACGACGAGGCCGAAGTGCTGGAGCACGCCGTCTCGGACGAGCTGGTCGAGCGGCTGGACCGGCGTCTCGGCTCCCCCGCGCGCGACCCGCACGGCGACCCCATCCCGACCGCGGACGGAACGCCGCGGCGCCCCGACGCCGTGCCGTTGCTGGATGCGCCGTCCGGTGCACGCCTGAGTGTCGTGCGCATCTCGGATGCCGACCCGGCCGTCCTCCGCTACCTGGCTGAGCGGGGCATCGGGCTCGACACCGCGCTGAGCGTCCAGGAGCACCGCGCGTTCGCGGGCGATGTGACGGTGACCGTGGGGTCGGAGCACGTCGTCCTCGGCGCGACGGCGGCATCGGCCGTGTGGGTGGCCGAGCAGAGCTGAGCCGCCGTGGTGGCTACACTCCGACCGCCGAGTTCCGCGATGATGGCCCGTGCTGCGCAAGCCATGAGCCCGGTGCCGCGATCGAGCAAGCAGTGCTGCGCTTATGGGAAGAGGCCCAAGCCTGCGCATGGCAGCCTGCGCCGTGTTCGGTGAGGACGATCGACATTGATCGGCGCGAAGACACCCTTCGGGGGTGGAGCTCGTCACCTCCTGGCCGCCTGCCCAACCGCGAAACCGATGCCGAATAGACCGATCATCGAGGCGTTGTGTCGAGTGTTTGTGTGCGCTACGCGCGGGTGGACTTGAGGTCTGTGAGTCGTAGTGGCTGGTCGTACTGGATGACTCCGCGCTGGAAGACCGCGATTGCGAGTTTGAGAATCAGAATCCCCAGCAACAGAAGCCCGATGCCGATCACGGCCCCGATCATGGGGTGAAGGGCGCCTGTTGCGTTGAGCAGGAGCGACGTCATGGGTGAGGTAAACGGGAAATAGGTCAGCATCTGTACGACCGGACTCGACGGGTTGATCAAGATAGTGCTGATCAAGTACAGCGGCGCCATCGTGAGGATCACAACGCCGGTGTAGTACGGGGCCGCGTCCTTGGCGGTGGGCATGGCGGCCCCGATCAGCACAAGCAGAGCCGTCATCGTGAGCGCTCCACCGGTGAGCAGCAGAAGGCCGACGGCAATACGGATCGGGTCCACGGTGAGGTCGCCGATTCCGAGTGCGTCGAGGTCAGCCCATGAGGACGCTATGGCGTAGAGGATTATGCTGGCGACCGCGACGATGCCTAACTGAATGAGTCCGACCAGCGCGAGCGCGAGGACCTTACCGTTGATCAAGACGCGAGCAGGCATGGAGACCAGCAGCATCTCGCTGACGCGGTTCTCTTTCTCCTCGACGGTCGAGTTGAGCATCTGGTTCCCCAGCAAGGACACGATCAGCAACAGCAGCACGGCGAGCAAGCCCGGTGGGATCATCGCACCAAGACCGGCTGCAGGTTCGCCGTCGCTATAGGTCTGAACTTCTGTAAGGGGGATCGTTCGAACGAGCTGGACGACCTCAGTTGAGCCCAGGGACTCATCCACGCTGGCAGCGAACAAGTCAATGGCGCGCTTGCTGTACTCGGGATTGGACATGATTCCGCGGTCCGCCGCCACGATCGTGACGGGTTGACGTATGGGGTCGGCTGGGAAATCGAAGAACGCCGTGAGCTGGCCGCTCTTGACCCGCTCAACGGCATCAGCTCGGGCCGGAGTTCCGCCAAGATGTGACGCCGCCGTCTCGGAGATCAGGCCAGACTGATCGGAATACTCGAAGGTGATCGGCTTGGTCTTATCCGGCTGCGAATTGCCGGCCCATGCCACAACAATCACCATCGCCGCCATGATGCCCGGGAGCAGAAGGGCAGAGACCCAGAACAGCGGCTTACGCAGGGTACGAGCCAGTTCGAACCTTGTGACGACATGTAGAGGCGTACGTCTCACGTCGGGACCTTCTCGTCGTAAACACGGACAAAGACTTCATCCATGGAGACCGGGCGGGAGCGAAAGCCGCTCAGCCCTACGCCGGAGTGCACCAGCAGCGCGAGAATCGTGTCATCGAGGACGCCTCCGATGGGATACAGCTGCTGCTCACCATCGATGACGGTCCCTAGCGTGTAGAGATCGGACTCTGGAACGGCATGCTCGGTTCGGACCAGGACGGTTCTGGACCCATACTGCGCTTGAATCGCCGCGATCGTCCCGTAGGCCGCGGCCCGGCCGTTGCGGAGCAGCAATGCTCTGTGACAGAGACGCTCCACTTCGTCCATGTTGTGCGTGACCAAGATGACCGTGGCACCGTCGCTCTGTCGTTCCGCGATCAACTCCATGAGCAGCAGGCGATTGACCGGATCGAGACCTTTCGCCGGTTCGTCGAGAATGAGCAGACCGGGCTCTCCCATCATTGCGATTCCGAGTTGGATCTTCTGCAACTGGCCTCCGGAGAGCTTCTCCAGCGTGTGGTTGGCCTTATCCGCCAGACCAACACGCTCGAGGTAGTCCGTCGACCAGGTCCGCGCCAGCTTGCGCTTGATCCCCTTGATTTCTGCGAAGTAGATCATGACGTCCAGCACGACATCCTTGCGATAGAGACCGCGCTCCTCGGGGAGATAACCCACCAGGGCCCCCTCGCCAGCCACGAACGGCCGCCCATCTACCAGGAGTCGACCACCGGTCGCCGGGAGCATGCCCAGCAGCACTCGAAGGGTCGTTGTCTTTCCTGACCCGTTGCTGCCCAAGAATCCGAACGTCTCCCCCGATTCGACGGTGAAACTGAGGTCCTCGACGACGGTGCGCGCCCCGAAGCACATCCGGAAATTGCTCACCTCTACGCGCATGAATATCCCCATCAACAACTCAAATCTTTCGTCCAAAATAGCTCACCCTTTATTGCGAGAGCCAGCCCCTGGCCCCACTACGCATGCATTCCGTGCAACGAAGTCCCGGATGAAGGCAGAGTTCTTTGCCCTCGATGCGGGCGCGCTCAGCCTCGATTCACCGATCGGATTGGTTCTGGAGCGGGCATCGTGGCAAGGGTCTTCGATAGTCCGATTTCGTACCCGCCGCGGGTCTGCCCCGCTCGTACCCCGACACCATCAACGCACGTGGAACGAATCCCCGCTGCTCGATCCAGTCCAGCGGCGGATCGCGCCTAGGCGCCCGCGACGGTGAGGGCGACCAGCGCGAGGTTCAGGAGCACGACGAGCCCTGCGACGACGCCGCCCAGGATGCGCACCCACAGCCGGTCGGCGGACTCCCCCATCACGGCCCGCGAGCCGGTCAGCCGCAGCAGGGGGATCATGGCGAACGGGATGCCCAGGCTGAGGAAGACCTGCGACAGCACCAGCGCCCACGTGGGGTCGACGCCGACGGCGAGGATGATCAGCGCGGGGATCAACGTGACGATCCGGCGGACGAGCAGAGGAACGCGCAGCTTCAGCAGCCCGCCCATGATGGTCGCCCCCGCGTAGCTGCCGACCGAGGTGGAGGCGAGGCCCGAGGCGAGCAGGCCGATCGCGAAGACGACACCGACGGCCGGACCGAGGGCGGAGGTGATCGCGCGGTGAGCTCCCTCGATGGTGTCCGTCCCGTCGACGCCGCGGAGGGCGGAGGCCGCGACGAGCAGCATGGCGATGTTCACGGCGCCGGCGAGCACCAGCGCGAGCACCACATCCACCCGGGTCGCGTGCAGCAGCCGGCGGATGCGGCCGGGGTCGGCGGAGCTGCCGTGCCGGTCGCGGGCCAGGGCGGAGTGCAGGTAGATCGCATGCGGCATGACCGTCGCCCCGAGCATGCTCGCCGCCAGCAGCACGGTCTGAGCGCCGTCGAACCGCGGCACCAGGCCGCCGACGGCCTGACCCCAGTCGACCGGGCTCACGAACAGTCCGGCGAGGAAGCCGACGGCGATCACGGCGAGCAGCCCCAGGATGACGGCCTCGAACGGCCGCTGGCCGCGCCGCGACTGGATGCCCAGGATGCCGATCGCAACGATGCCGACGATCAGCCCGCCGAGCGGGAGCGGCAGCCCGAACAGCAGGTTCAGGGCGATGGCGCCGCCGATCACCTCGGCGATGTCGGTCGCCGCCGCGACCAGCTCCGCCTGCACCCAGTAGGCGCGGCGTGTGCCGGTGCCGAGTCGCTCCCCCAGCAGTTCCGGGAGGCTGCGGCCGGTGACGATGCCGAGTTTCGCCGACTGGTACTGCACAAAGACGGCGATGGCGTTGGCGGCGACGAGGACCCAGACGAGCAGGTAGCCGTACCGTGCGCCGGCGGTCAGGTTGGCCGCGACGTTGCCGGGATCGACGTATGCGATGGCCGCGACGAAGGCCGGTCCGAGCAGCAGCAGGAGGCGGGCGGGTGCGGCCCGCGGCACCCGCTCCTCGAGCCGAACGCTCATCCTCACCTCGCCTATCGCAAAAGTTAGCCCAGTCTAACTCTGCGCTCTCCGCCCCGTCGAGTCCGCGATTCTTGCACGCCTAGCGGCATCGAAACGTGCAAAGATCGCGGACTCGACGGTGGGGCGAAAGGGCCGAGGCGTCAGGCGAGGAGGGTGCGGAGGACGGCGATGCGGCCGTCGCGCGCCTCGATCACGTCGACGCCGCGGGCGACGGGCGCGCCCTCCGGGCCGAACGTCCAGGCGAGCGCGCCGGTGTCCCGCCCCAGGTAGACCGGACCGGCGTCGGCGAAGACGAACGACGCGGGGGCGTCGTCGACGAGGCCGGCGGCCTTCGCCTCGAGCGCATCCCATCCCGTCACCTCGCCCTCGGGGTCGGCGAACACGACGTCCTCCGTGTACGTGCGCTCGATGGCGGCACGACGGGACGCGGGGTCGCGGTTGCCGAAGACCTCGAGCAGGTTGGCGGACAGCAGTTCGGTGATCGTCGGCACGGGACGCCCTTTCGTCGGTCGGATGGGGGAGGTCACTCCTCGAGCACGGCGCTCTCGGTCTGCTCGCGGTAGAGCCGCGAGTACACGCCGCCGAGCTCCAGCAGCTCGCGGTGCGTTCCGCGCTCGACGACCTGCCCGTGGTCGATCACGAAGATCACGTCCGCCGCGACGATCGTCGACAGGCGGTGCGCGATGGCGATCGTGGTCCGGCCGCTGGATGCGGTGTCCAGCGCCTGCTGCACGACCCGCTCCGAGATGGTGTCGAGGGCGCTGGTCGCCTCGTCGAGGATGAGCACCTCCGGGTCCTTCAGCAGGACGCGGGCGATCGCGATCCGCTGCTTCTCCCCGCCGGAGAGCCGGTAGCCGCGCTCCCCCACGATCGTCGCATAGCCGTCCGGGAATCCGGCGATCGTGTCGTGGATGTTCGCGCGCCTCGCCGCGTCCTCCAGTTCCTCCTGCGTCGCGTCCGGCCGCGCGTAACGCAGGTTCTCCGCGATGGTCGCGTGGAAGAGGTACGTCTCCTGGCTGACCACGCCGATGTGCGACACCAGCGAGTCCTGCTGCAGCGCACGGACGTCCGTCTCGCCGAACCGGATCGTGCCGCTCGTCGCGTCGTAGAACCGCGGGATCAGGTACGACACCGTGGTCTTCCCCGCCCCGCTCGGGCCGACGAACGCCGCGAACTCGCCGGGCTCGATGACGAACGACACGTCGTCGAGGGTGTTGCGCTCGCCGTCGCGGGCATCCGGGTAGCGGAACACCACGTGGTCGAACTCGATCCTGCCCAGGTCGTCCGCCGGGTCGACCGGCACGGCGTCCGGGCGGTCGGCGATCGCCGGTTTGAGGTCGAGGTACTCGAAGATGCGGGCGAACAGCGCGCCGGAGGTCTGCAGGTCGAGCGCCACCCGCATCAGCGCGAGCAGCGGGAACAGCAGCCGCGCCTGCACAGTGGTGAACGCCACGATCGTGCCCGCCGAGATGTCGGTCGCCCCTCCGACGATCAGCCACCCGGACACCAGGTAGACGATCGCCGGGATCGACGACAGGAAGATGTTGACCATCGCGAAGAACCATTGGCCGCTCATCGCCTGCGACACCTGGAGGCGGATCTGGTTCTCGTTCTCGGCGGAGTAGCGGCCGACCTCGGTGGTCTGGCGATTGAAGCTCTTCGACAGCAGGATGCCGCTGACGCTCAGCGTCTCCTGCGTGATCGCCGTCATGTCCGACAGCGACTCCTGCGTCTTGGTCGCGATGCGGGCACGCACCTGCCCGACCCGGCGCTGGGCGATCACCAGGATCGGCATGAGCACGACGGCGACGATGGTCAGCTGCCAGTTCAGCAGCAGCATCGCGACGAGGGCGGCGATCACCGTCACGGTGTTGCCGAGGATGCTCGAGATCGTGTTGGTCAGGACGCTGGCGACCCCGCCGACGTCGTTCTGCAGCCGCGACTGGATGATGCCGGTCTTGGTGTGTGTGAAGAAGCTGAGCTCCATCGACTGCAGGTGCGAGAACAGCCGGACGCGCAGCGCCCCCATCACCTTGTTGCCGACCGACGCCGTCAGGTAGGTCTGCCAGACGCCCAGCAGCGCCGACGCGATGTACACGATCAGCATGAAGACGACGATCTCGACGAGCACGGGGATGTTCGGGCCGCCCGGCGGGAACAGGCCGTCGTCGAAGGCCCGCTCGGTGAGCAGAGGGGGCACGACCGAGAGAGCGGCTCCGATCAGGACGAGCACCATCGTGAAGACGATCGCCATGCGGTGCGCCGAGAAGAGCGAGACGATCCGGCGGAACAGGTGCGGGATCTTCGGAGCCTCGGCGTTGATCGCCCGCTGCGCCTCGGCGTCCCCGCCGCTGACGCGCCCACGACCGCCGCCGCCTCCGGCTGCAGCCATGCCGCGCATCCCGCTCATGGTCTCAGCGTAACGCCCGCCGGGGACCCCACGGCGTGACGCAACCGTGATGCAAGCGCTTGACGTAAACGCTTGCATCACGCGAGAGCGTGGGGGTACGGTGATGGCCGGGCGCACACCTGTGCCCGCACCAAGAGCTCAACGAGGAGTGAAATGAAAGCAGCACGTCTCTCCGTGATCGCCGGGGTGGCCCTCGCAGGCCTCGCGCTGGCGGGATGCACCGGTGGCGGCGGGTCGGGAAGCGGTGGCGGCGACGCCAACTCGAATCTCGACAGCAAGGGCCCGATCACCTACGTGCAGGGCAAGGACAACTCCAACGTCGTCCGCCCGCTGATCGACAAGTGGAACAAGGCCCACCCGGACGAGAAGGTCACCTTCAAGGAGCAGACCGACCAGGCGGACCAGCAGCACGACGACCTCGTGCAGCACTTCCAGGCCAAGGACACCAACTACGACGTCGTCGACGTCGACGTCGTGTGGACGGGCGAGTTCGCCGCGAAGGGCTGGCTCCAGCCGCTGACCGGCAAGTTCAAGATGGACAACTCGTCCCTGCTGGAGCCGACGGTGAAGTCGGGAACGTACAACGGCACCCAGTACGCGGCGCCGCAGACCTCTGACGGCGGCATCCTGTACTACCGCAAGGACCTGGTCCCCGAGCCGCCCAAGACGTGGGACGACATGCTCAAGGACTGCGACATCGCCAAGGCGAAGGGCATCGGCTGCTACGCCGGTCAGTTCGCGCAGTACGAGGGCCTCACGGTGAACGCCGCGGAGGCGATCAACACCAACGGCGGCACGATCGTCGGCGAGGACGGCAAGAAGGTCACCGTCGACAGCCCCGAGGCCAAGGCGGGCCTGACCCGACTGGTGGACGGCTTCAAGAACGGCCAGATCCCGGCCGAGGCCATCACGTACCAGGAGGAGCAGGGCCGGCAGGCGTTCGAGGCCGGCAAGCTGATGTTCCTGCGCAACTGGCCGTACGTGTACAACCTGGCCAAGACCGACGGCTCCTCGACGGTGAAGGACACCTTCGGCATCGCGCCGCTCCCGGGCATCAGCGCGGACAAGCCGGGCGTCTCCAGCCTGGGCGGCCACAACGCCGCGATCAGCGTGTACTCCAAGCACAAGGCGACCGCCTTCGAGTTCCTGAAGTTCCTGCAGAGCGAAGAGACGCAGAAGTTCTTCGTGACCCAGGGCTCGCTGGCACCGGTCGTGGCCTCGCTGTACGACGACGCGGCGCTGAACAGCCAGCTGCCGTACCTGTCGACGCTGAAGACCTCGATCGAGAACGCGGTCCCGCGTCCGGTGTCGCCGTTCTACCCGGCCATCACCAAGGCCGTGCAGGACAACGCGTACGCCGCCCTGAAGGGCGACAAGACGGTCGACCAGGCCCTGAAGGACATGGCCTCGGCGATCAACACCGCGAGCGCCGGCTGACCCCGGCCTGAAACGGTCGCCGGGCGGCGGGATCTCTCCCGCCGCCCGGCCCCTCTCCTTCCGACAAGCATCCGGAGGCACACATGTCAACGTCGAACGTCGTCGCCCCCTCATCCACCAGCACCGGCAAGAACGGCAAACCGCCGATCCGCGCCGGAGCCAAGCGGCAGCGTGCCCAGCAGAGTCGCTGGGCGTTCTACCTGATCATCCCCACCCTGATCCTGCTCGCGGTCGTGATCGGGTACCCGGTCGTCTCGGCGATCGTGATGTCCTTCCAGAAGGACGCCGGGCTCGACCCGGCGACCGGCCTGTTCGTGCAGGGCGGGTTCGCCGGCTTCCAGAACTACGCGCACTGGCTGCTCCAGCAGTGCCAGGGCCCCAACGGCACCACCATCTCCTGCCCGCCCGGCAACCTCGGCTCCACCTTCTGGAGCGCCGTCTTCGTCACCTTCTTCTTCACGGTGACGACCGTCATCCTCGAGACCGGCCTCGGACTCTGGTTCGCGCTCATCATGAACCGCGCGTTCCGCGGCCGCGGCCTCGTCCGCGCGGCGATCCTCATCCCGTGGGCGATCCCGACCGCCGTCACCGCGAAGCTGTGGTTCTTCATCTTCTCGGTCGCCGGCGTCGCGAACGCCGTGCTGGGGGCCCACATCCTGTGGACCTCCGACGAGTGGGCGTCCCGGTTCGCGGTCATCATCGCGGACACCTGGAAGACCACGCCGTTCATGGCGCTGCTGATCCTCGCGGGGCTGCAGATCATCCCGGAGGAGGTCTACGAGGCCGCGAAGGTCGACGGCGCCTCCACCTGGCAGCGCTTCTGGCGGGTCACGATGCCGCTGCTGAAGCCGGCGCTCATGGTCGCGATCCTGTTCCGCGTCCTCGACGCGCTCCGCATCTACGACCTGCCGCAGATCCTCACCGGCGGCGGAGGCGGTACCGGCCATGCGACGACCACCCTGTCCATCCTGGTGGTCGATCAGATCAGGCAGGGCTTCAACAGCGCAGCCGCCCTGTCGACCATCACGTTCATCATCATCTTCCTGATCGCCTTCATCTTCGTCCGGATCCTCGGCACGAACGTGGTGCGAACGCAGGAGGACCAGCAGAAGGGGGCGAAGCGATGACCGCCGTCGCCGGACAGGCCGCAGCGACCGCCGAGGCGGGAGCCCTCCCTCGTACCCAGACCAAGAACCGTGGCAAGCAGCGTCGCCGCAACGCCGGTCTCCGCACCGGCATCCAGGCGATCGTGATCGTGCTGTGGTGTCTGCTGCCCTTCTACTGGATGGTCGTGACCTCGTTCCGCGACGTCGGCTACACGAACGACAACACGCCGTGGATCACCCACTTCACCTGGGACAACTACATCACCGCGCTCTCGACCAACCTGGGCAACCACCTGGGCCAGGCGCTGCTGAACTCGCTGTTCATCGGCATCTGCGTCACGGTGATCTCCCTGGTCGTCGGTATCTTCGCGTCGTACGCCCTCGCCCGCCTGGACTTCAAGTTCAAGGGCATCGTGCTCGGCATCATCCTCGCCGCGTCGATGTTCCCCGGCGTCGCGCTGATCACGCCGCTGTTCCAGCTGTTCACCAACATCGGCTGGATGGGCACCTACCAGGCCCTGATCATCCCGGAGATCTCGTTCGCCCTCCCCCTGACCGTCTACACGCTCAACTCGTTCTTCCGCGAGATGCCGTGGGACCTGGAGGAGGCGGCGCGGATCGACGGGTGCACGCAGGCGCAGGCGTTCCGGAAGATCATCCTGCCGCTGGCGGCGCCGGCCGTCTTCACGACCGCGATCCTGGCGTTCATCTCGTCGTGGAACGAGTTCCTGATCTCCAGCCAGCTCTCCAGCGACGCGACCCAGCCGGTCACCGTGGCCATCGCCTCCTTCACCGGCAGCCAGCCGCACCAGGAGCCGTACACCGCGGTCATGGCAGCCGGTACGATCGTGACGGTGCCGCTGATCATCCTCGTGCTGATCTTCCAGCGGCGCATCGTGGCCGGACTCACGGCCGGTGGCGTGAAGGGCTGATCACATGCGCTGGAGCGACTCCCGCGAGGTCGTCGACGTCGGCCTCGGCTTCGTCGGCTTCTTCGCGGTCGCGTTCCTCGCGATCACCGTGTTCTGCGAGCTGACCGGCGAGCCCGCCCTCGGCTGGGCGCTCACCCTCCTCGTTCTCGTGCTCGCCTTCATCGGCCTCCTGCAGCTGCGCCGCCGCATCATCGTGCGGCGGCAGGAGGCCGAGGAGGCGCGGCTCGAGCACCTGGACTCCTGAACGGGGCCCGGCGATGGCAGGGATCGAGGAGGTCGCGCGCGCGACCGGGGTCTCCACGGCCACGGTCTCCCGGGCGCTCCGCGGACTCCCCAACGTCTCGGACAAGACGCGGGCCGCGGTGCGGCGCGCAGCCGACGAGCTGGGCTACGTCGCATCGTCGAGCGCGTCGGGGCTCGCCAGCGGCCGCACCCTGGCCATGGGTGTCGTCGTCCCGTCGGTGAGCCGCTGGTTCTACACCCAGGTGCTGGAGGGGGTGGATGCGGAGCTGCGGTCGGCGAGCTACGACATGATCCTCTTCAACCTGGGGGGTCATCGCGGCGACCGGGAGCGGGTGTTCCACCGCAGCATCCTGCGCAAGCGCACGGATGCCCTGCTCGCGCTCTGCCTCGACTTCACCACGGAGGAGCGGGAGCAGCTGGCGACGCTCGGGCACCCGACCATCGTCGTCGGCGGGCCGGTGAAGGGTCTCCGCAGCGTCGGCATCGACGAGACCTCCACCGCATACACGGCGACGTCGCACCTCATCTCGCTCGGCCACACCGCGATCGCGCACCTCGGCGGCGAAGACGAGGAGGGCCTCAACAGCCAGGTGCCGATCGGGCGGCTGCACGGGTTCAAGGACGCGATGCGCGACGCCGGGCTCCCGGTACGGCCGGAGTGGGTCATCCCGGGCGGCTTCTCGCTGCCCGAGAGCCGGGCGGCGATGAACCGGCTGCTGGATGCGGACGGGCCGCGCCCCACCGCCGTCTTCGCGGGGTCGGACGAGATGGCGTTCGGCGCCATCCTCGCCGCAGGCGACCACGGACTGCGTGTTCCGGAGGACCTGTCCGTGATCGGGATCGACGACCACGACTACGCGGCGGGGTTCGGGCTCACGACCATGGCGCAGGACCCGTTCGAGCAAGGTGCGACCGCCGCGCGCATCCTGCTGGACGAGCTCGCCGGTGCCGAACCGCGCACCGGATCGGTGCGCTCTCCGGTCAGTCTGGTGATCCGGTCGTCCACCGCACCGCCGCGCTGATGTCCCGCAGCGCGCCCACCGTCTGAAACAATGGTGGTGCGGCCATCCGGCTGAGCGCGCCTTTCGGGTAGGCACGGTCAGCTGACGGGGTCGCCCGTCGGGCTATCGGGGCCCACATGACGGGAAGAGCCGCCCTGGCTAGGACAGGGCGGCTCTTCGAATCCGGTGGGAACATTCCCGCTCCCGCCATGCCGTCAGTCGGCGTCGGCGAAGGACAGCACTTCGGCTTCCTGCTGCGGGGTCTCGGCCGGCGCATCCACGCGCTTCAGGTGCTTGTGCCCGATCATGATCAGTGCGGCCGCGATGAGCACGGAGATGGCTCCCGCGTAGAACGGCATGGAGCGGCTGACCGTGTCGGCCAGCAGGGTCGCGGCCGGCGGGGCGACGGCGCCGCCGAGGAAGCGCACGCCCGAGTACGCGCTCGACGCCACGGACCGCGGAAGGTCGGTGGCCTCCATCACGCACTCGGTGAGCACGGTGTTGAGGATGCCGAGCAGCAGACCGCCGACGATCACGCAGACGATGAGCGCGACCAGCGACCCGACGAACAGCCCGGCGGCCAGCAGGTCGAGCGCGAGCAGGGGCATGACGAGCCAGAGCACCCGCGTCCGCGGGAGCCGGGAGGTCAGCAGCGGCGCGACCCACACCGAGGTGACGGCGAGGGCGACGCCCCAGCCGAAGAAGATCAAGCCGAGCGTGATCGCGTCCTCGACGCCCAGCGGCACCAGGGCGAACGGCGTGTAGGCGAGGAGCACGAAGAAGCCGATGTTGTAGAACAGGGCGGCACCGGCGAGGAACCCGAGCGCGGGCCGGCCGAGGGCGCGGAACGGTGCAGAGAGCTTCGTCGGCTGCGGCTTCTCGGGGTTCTTCCTGAGCAGGGCGACGATCGCGATGAAGCCGATGGCCATGAGTGTCGCCGTGCCGAAGAACGGTCCGCGCCAGCTCCAGCTGCCGAGCAGGCCGCCGAGCAGCGGTCCGATCGCGATTCCGAGGCCGAGCGCGGCCTCGTAGAGGATGATCGCGGCCGAGGTCCCGCCCGACGCGGCGCCCACGATGGTCGCCAGCGCTGTGGAGATGAACAGGGCGTTGCCGAGGCCCCAGCCCGCACGGAACCCGATGATCGACTCGACGTTCTGCGACAGGCCGGCGGCGGTCGCGAACACGACGATCAGAGCGAGGCCGATCAGCAGCGTCCGCTTCGCCCCGATGCGGCTGGAGATCCAGCTGGTGAAGAACATGGCGGCGCCGGTGATGAGCAGGTAACTGGTGAACAGCATCTCGGTCTGGGTCGGCGTCGCCTCCAGGCTCTTCGCGATCGCGGGCAGGATCGGGTCGACGAGACCGATGCCCATGAAGGCGATGACGGAGGCGAAGGCGACCGCCCAGACGGCGGTCGGCTGCTTCAGGATGCTGGTGGGGCGATCGTGGGACATGAAGGGAGGACGGCTCCTTGCCGGTCGGTGGTGCACGAGGTGGTGCGGGACGGGATGCGACGAAGCGAGAGGCGGCGGGGGTCAGCCCCGGCCGGCCAGCGCCGCCGATGCCGCCGTGGAGAGATCGACGCGTGATCCGATGATCTCGACGGTGGCGCGCATCGCGGCCAGCTCGTCGTCGCTGAGGTCGGCGAACATCGGGACGAGCGCGGCCGAGAGCTCGTCGCGCCACGTCTGGAGCGCGTCCGCGCCCTTCGCCGTGATCGCGATCTGCCAGGCGCGCGCGTCGGTGGTGTCGGCGATGCGCTTCACCCATTCGGCGTCGACGAGGTTGCGGACGAGCTTGGTCATGGTCGGCTGGGACACCCGGCTGTGCTCGGCGAGCTCGCCGAGGCGCATCGGGCCGACCGTCTGCAGCACGCTGAGGGTGCGCCAGGTGGCGGGCGACTCGGTGCTGCCGGTGACCCGGGCCGCGAGCCGGGCGAGGCGGTGCGCGGCGACCACGAGGTCGCCGAGGGTCTGGCGGAGTTCGGGCGTCTCGGGCATGAGACCCATTATATATAGCTTGCCTATGTTTATCAAGCGTCGCGACGGGCGAGCACGTAGCCCTGGGGCGACTTCTCCGGTGGGACGGCCTGCCGGATCAGCTCCGCCGTCGGCGTGAAGCCCGCCCCGACGAGCCTGCCCGTGACGATGCCGGGATGCTGTCGCCTCGTGTGCAGGTCGAGGTCGTGCCCGTAGGCGTGCGTGAGGTGCACGACGTCCTCCCCCACCTGGAAGGCGAGAAGGAGCACGCCGCCGGGCCGGATGACGCGGGCGAACTCGGCGTAGAGCCCGGCCTGCCGCTCGTCCGGCGTGTGGATGACGGAGTACCACGCCAGCGCACCGGCGAGAGCGTCGTCCGGGAACGGAAGGGCCGCCATCGTCCCCACCTCGAACCGCACGGCGGGATGGTCGCGACGGGCGACCTCGACCATCGCGGGCGAGAGGTCGACGCCGACGACATCCAGTCCGAGCCCCGCGAGGTGTCCGGCGATCCGGCCGGGACCGCATCCCAGGTCCCCCACGACGCCGCCGCCCGCGCGGGTCACCTGCTCGGCGAACACCCCGAGCATCGCGCGGTCGAACTCGCTCCCCGCGAGGTCGTCGCGCAACAGGTCGGCGTAGTCCTCGGCGACGGTGTCGTAGGCGAGGCGGGTGGCGGTCACATCGGCGGGCTCGTCGGTCACGGGTCGGAGTCTAGACGGCCGACGGCGAAGCGCCCCCGGCCGGGTGGCCGGGGCGCTTCGTGGTGGGTGTTACCGCAGGTACCTGTCGTAGAGGAGGGTCCTGCGGCACAGATCCGGTGGGTGGCAACCGCTGTCGCGGTCCTGACCGTGGAGCATCGCGTGACCGAAGTCACGCAGTCGCGAGGCGTAGGCACGCCACGAACTGGTATTCATCGTGGTTCTTCTTCCGGTTGTGCGTCCTTGCACACCGATGCACGCTGGCTGGCGCGATCGGACGCGTGGATGGGTGAGCATCCGCGCCCGTGCGTCGGTTAACGCACGGAGGGCGTCGCCCCGTTACGGGGGCGACGCCCTCCGCAACGCGGACACTCTCTGATGGGAGGAGTCCGCGTCGCGCCTGTGTCTACGACACAGCGGCAGTCAGCCGTCGGTAAGAAGAGCCCCGAGGGGCCCCGATTACTTCAGGGTGACGGTGGCGCCAGCCTCTTCGAGCTGGGCCTTCGCCTTGTCAGCGGTCTCCTTGTTGGCACCCTCGAGCACGGTGCTCGGCGCGCCGTCAACGAGGGCCTTCGCCTCACCGAGGCCGAGGCTGGTGAGGGCGCGCACCTCCTTGATGACCTGGATCTTCTTGTCACCGGCGGCCTCGAGGACGACGTCGAAGGAGTCCTTCTCCTCGACCTCTTCAGCAGCGGCGCCCGCACCACCGGCGGCCGGAGCGGCCACGGCGACGGGGGCGGCGGCGGTGACCTCGAAGGTCTCCTCGAACTTCTTCACGAACTCGCTGAGCTCAATGAGCGTGAGCTCCTTGAACGCCTCGAGCAGCTCCTCAGTCGAAAGCTTTGCCATTGTTCTCTCCTTAGTGTGTGTGGTTACTCACCGCTGGCCTGGTCCGTGAGGACTCAGGCAGCGGACTCCTGCTTCTCACGCAGCGCGTCGACCGTGCGAACGGCCTTCGACAGCGGTGCGTTGAACAGATATGCGGCTCCGAACAGCGAGGCCTTGAAGGCGCCGGCCAGCTTGGCCAGCAGAACCTCACGGGACTCGAGGTCGGCGAGCTTGCCTACCTCTTCTGCGGTCAGCGCGTTACCGTCGAAGTAACCGCCCTTGACCACAAGCAGAGGGTTTGCCTTGGCGAAGTCACGCAGCGACTTCGCGACGGCGACAGGGTCACCGTGCACGAAGGCGATCGCGGACGGCCCAGCGAGCTCCTCGTCGAACGACGAGATGCCGGCGTTGTTGGCCGCGATCTTGGTCAGCGTGTTCTTCACCACGGCGTAGGTCGCGTGCTCACTGATCGACGTGCGCAGCTGCTTGAGCTGAGCGACAGTGAGACCGCGGTACTCGGTCAGCAGAACGGCGGTCGAGCTCTCGAACAGGTTCTCGAGCTCGGCGACCGTGGCTTCCTTGTTCGCCATGGCCTACTCCTCAATCTTCTTCGTCGCACACCGCGGGAGCGGTGTGCCCGCCAAAGTCGCTGGACGACACCGTCACCGGACAAAGAAAAAAGCTCCGGCGCAGAGGCACGGAGCTGGCGACGCAGAAAATGCGGAACTTGCTTCATACACCTGCGCGGGCCCCCACCTGAGTGGGATCTTCGGTCATGCGAGCACGACAACCAGCGGTCTTTGGCTTCGTACAGGGTACGGGATGCGGACCCGTGTCCGCAAATCGGACTCAGGCGGCCGTCGGCACGAGCGGCAGCGACACCGTGAACACCGTGCGCCCGGGCTCGCTGGTCACCGACACGTCTCCCCCGTGCGCCTGGACGACGGCCTGCACGATGGCGAGGCCCAGTCCCGTCGATCCGGTGGCGCGGTTGCGGGAGCTGTCGCCCCGGGCGAAGCGCTCGAACAGCGTCGCCCGCAGCTCCTCCGGGATGCCGGGCCCGTCGTCCGCGACCGTGATCACGGCACGGTGCGCGTCCTCGTCCACCCGCAATCCGGCCGTCACCTTCGTGCCGTCCGGGGTGTGCACGCGCGCGTTCGCGAGCAGGTTCATGAGCACCTGATGCAGTCGCGGGGCGTCGCCGACCACCTCGACGGGCTCGTCCGGAAGATCGAGCGCCCACTCGTGGCTGGGGCCGGCGGCGTGCGCGTCGCTGAGCGCATCCACCAACAGAAGGGACAGGTCGACCGGGTCGCGGTCGAGCTCACGCCCCTCGTCGAGGCGGGCGAGCAGCAGGAGGTCCTCGACGAGCGAGGTCATGCGGGTCGCCTCCGACTCGATGCGGCCGAGCGAGTGGGTCACGTCCGGCGGAAGCTCGTGCGGCGCCCGCCGGGTCAGCTCGGCGTAGCCGCGGATGGACGCGAGCGGCGTGCGCAGTTCGTGGCTGGCGTCGGCCACGAACTGGCGCACCTTCTGCTCGCTCGCCTGCCGGGCCGTCAGAGCGGAGGCGACATGGCCGAGCATGCGGTTGAGCGCCGAACCGACCTTCCCGACCTCCGTGTGCTGATCGGTGTCGGCCTCCGGCACGCGGACCGACAGCGCGACATCCCCCCGGTCGAGCGGCAGGGAGGAGACCTGCTCTGCGGTGCCCGCCACCCGCTCCAGGGGTCGCATCGCCAGACGGACGACGACGCTCGCGAGGAGGAACGCGAACACCAGCCCGGCCAGGGTGACGAGCACGATGACGAGGGTGAGCCGGGCGACGGTCGCATTCACGTCGCTGAGGGGCAGCCCGATGATGACGCTGTCGCCGTTCGTGAGCTCCACCGCGGCGACGCGGTAGTCGCCCAGGGACGCGCCGAGGTCGATCGTCCGCGGGTGCCCGTCCGACGGCAGGCTGATGAGGGCGGTGGTGGAGATGAGCACCCGCTTCGGCGCGACCGGCTGATCGGGGGTGCTGCCCGGCGGCCTCTCGGAGAGGATGACCGGATAGAGCAGCATGTCGCCGCTCCGGATCACGCCGAAGGTCCCGGTCTGCTGACCGGGCGTCTGGACGATGCCGATCACATCCGGCCCCGTCGGCTGGTCGCCGTAGATCCGGTCCGCCGCGCGCTGACCGCGGTCGAGGGCGGAGGTGAGCTGCCCGTCCAGCCGCTGCATCAGATAGTTCTGCAGCGCGAACACGCTGACCGTCCCGATCACGGCGCCCAGCACCGCCAGCATCGCCACGACGACGAGCACGACACGGCTCCGCAGCGTCCACGAGCGGAACGGCCGGATGCGCCAGGACCGGCCGCTCGCGCGACCCGTTCCGGCTGACTCGGTGACCGGGGCGCCCGCGACGCGGGCGGAGGTCATTGCGCGGCCTTCACCATGTAGCCGGCGCCGCGGACGGTGTGGATCATCGGGGCGCGGCCGGCGTCGATCTTCTTGCGCAGGTAAGAGATGTAGAGCTCGACGACGCTGGAGGATCCGCCGAAGTCGTAGCTCCAGACCCGGTCGAGGATCTGGGCCTTGCTGAGCACGCGGCGCGGATTCCGCATCAGGAACCGCAGGAGCTCGAACTCGGTGGCGGTCAGCTGGATGGGCTCGCCGTCGCGGTGCACCTCGTAGCTGTCCTCGTCGAGCACGAGGTCGCCGACGATGAGCACCGGGTCGTCGTGGTCGGCGACGGCCGCGCGCGACCGGCGCAGCAGGCCGCGCAGACGCGCGACCAGCTCCTCCAGGCTGAACGGCTTCGTCACGTAGTCGTCGCCGCCAGCGGTGAGCCCGGCGATGCGGTCGTCCAGGGAGTCCTTCGCGGTGAGGAAGAGCACGGGCGCCTCGTTGCCGTCGGCGCGCATCCGCGACAGCACCTGGAGGCCGTCGATGTCGGGAAGCATGATGTCGAGCACCACGACGTCCGGCTTGAACTCGCGCGACAGCTGCAGCGCCTGCTGCCCGTTCGACGCCGTCTTGACCTCCCAGTCCTCGTAGTGGAGGGCCATCGCGAGCAGATCCGTCAGTGTCGCCTCGTCATCGACGACGAGCACGCGGATGGCGCTGCCGTCCGCACGGCGCAGGAGGGTACGGGGCTGGCTGGAGGGGCCGGAGGCGGCGCGCGCGTTCATGGTCACCTTTCTCATTATGAGGAGGGTGATGGATGCCGTCTTTGCACAACCTATGAACTCTCTGAGCGCTCCCGGTCACTCCAGGAAGCGGTTCCGGCCGGCCAGCAGGCCGAACACCAGCAGCACCGCCTGCACGCCGATGACCACCAGGAGCGGACCGGTCCACGAGCCCGTCGCATCGTGCAGAGCGCCGACGCCGATCGGTCCGGCGGCGGCGACGAGGTAGCCGACCGACTGCGCCATGCCGGAGAGCGCCGCCGCCTGGGCGTGATGACGCGTGCGCAGGCCGAAGAACGAGAGCGCCAGGACGATCGTGGCGCCGCCGGCCACGCCGGCGATGCTGTCCCAGAGGGCCGCAAGCTCTGGCGCGAACAGCAGGCCGAGCATCGCGATCACGGTGACGGCCGGCGCGGCGGCGGCCAGCAGCCGCTGATCGCGGAAGCGCGGGATGAGGAACGAGCACGTGACACTGCCGAGGATGCCGCAGCCGTTGAGGAGCAGTTGGTGCCACCCGGCCGCCTCCGGGCTGATCCCCGCCGATCTCTCGATCGACGGCAGCCACGTGATGAAGACATAGAAGCCGACCGACTGCAGACCCATGAAGGCCGTCACCTGCCAGGCCAGGGCGGACCGCCAGGGCGAGCGATGCCCGGCGCCGTCCCGCCCGGCGCTGTCACGCGCCGTCCGGCGGCCGTCGACGTCCAGGGCGACGTCGTCCTGCCCCTCGGGCACGACGGTTCTGCGGCGCAGCTGCGGCGCGAGGACCGCGAGCGCGACGACCGCCAGCACCGCCCACATCCCGAGCGGCAGCCTCCAGCCGACGGCCGTCAGCCCGGCGACCGGGACCGCGACGCCGGCGGCGATCGCCGCGAAGACGGCCTGCACGACCGAGTAGGCACCGGTGATCTGACCGATCCGTGTCGGGAAGTCGCGCTTCACCAGCGCAGGCAGCACGACGTTGAGCACCGCGATCGCCACACCGATGAGAGCGGTGCCCGTCCACAGGGAGCCGAGGCCGGGCAGGGAGCGGAGCACGAGACCGGCCGCGAGCACGGCGAGCGCCAGCGCCAGGGATCGCTCGAGTCCGACACGGCGCGCGAGACGGGGTGCGAACGGCGAAACGACGGCGAAGGCCACGAGCGGGAGGCTGACCAGCACGGACGCCGCGACCGAGCTGAGGCCGAGCGCGCCAGTGATGTCGCTCAGTACCGGGCCGACGGTGGTGAGCCCCGCTCGCAGATTGCCCGCGACCAGCAGCAGGCCGACCAGGACGAGCGCGGGGCTCAGCGTCCGCGCGATGCGGGCGCCCTCGGCGCTGCGCAGCGCGGCCCTCTCCCCCGGCGTCATCGGTCGGCACCCGTCGCGTCGTATCCGGGCAGTCGGATGCCCTGCCTCTCGTTGATCAGGCGGACCGCCGCCTCGGCCGCCGCTGCGGCGGCGACCGGGTCACCGGCGGCGACCGCATCGACGATCGGGCCGTGCGCCTCATCGATGTCCGTGGGTCGCGCCTCGCCGTCGGCGGACACCGTAACCTCGTGCCGCAGTGCGTGCAGAGCGCGCTCGTTGCCGCCGACACCGCGGTACAGCTCGGCCAGCAGGGCGTTGCCCGTCGCGTCGAGCAGTGCCTGGTGGAAGGCGATGTCCGCGTCGTCGTACCCGGGGAGCCCGATCAGCGCCGTCCGCTCCGCCAGCGCCTCGTTCAGGCGCGCCAGCTGCTCCGGGGTGCGCCGGAGGGCGGCGAGCCGCGCCGCCTCCCGTTCGAGGAGCGCACGCACCTCCGCGACGTCGATGTCGCGCTCCTGGTCGAGGCGGCGCGCCAGGGTCGGAGCGACGTCGTTGGTGGCGAGCACGAACGTGCCGTATCCCGCCCGCGCACCCAGCATCCCTGCGTGGACCAGGGAGCGGAGGGCCTCGCGGACGCTGTTGCGGCTGACACCGAGCTCCTGCGCCAGCTCCGTCTCCGCCGGCAGGAGGGCGCCGACCGGAAACTCCCCCGCGGTGATTCGCCGGCGCAGCTGGTCGGCGACCTGTTCGGACAGGGTGGGGGTGGGAGCGATCCGTGGCATCCCTCCACGCTAGGGCCGATTTGGCCAAATGTCCAACATTTGGCCATTTCTGTCCTTCAGCGCAGGGACAGGACGAACTCCTCCCCCACCCGTGTGAGCTTCTGCGGGTTGCGGACGAAGTACAGACCCGCGATCCGCCCGTCCTGCACGCGCGCCGCGAGGACGCCGTCCAGCTCGCCGTCGACGCTCAGGGCGAGCGCCGGGTTGCCGTTGACGACGGTCGCCTCCGAGGTCACCGCGACGCCCGCCTTGGCGATGGCTCCGGCGATGAAGCGCGTCACCTTGTCCGCTCCCAGGATCGGCCGGAGCGCCGCCTGCTTCACCCCGCCGCCGTCGCTGATCAGCACGACGTCCGGGGCGAGAACGTCCAGCATCGCCTGCACGTCGCCGGTCTCGACGGCCACCCGGAAGGCGGCGAGCGCCGTGCGCGCCTCGTCGGCGCTGACGCTCACGCGCGGGCGCCGCGCCTCGACATGCTGCCGCGCACGGTGCGCGATCTGACGAACGGTCGCCGGCGTCTTCTCCACCGTCGCCGCGATCTCGTCGAACTCGAAGCCGAAGATCTCCCGCAGCACGAACACCGCGCGCTCGGTCGGCCCGAGGGTCTCCAGCACCACCATGAGCGCCAGGGAGACGCTCTCCGCCAGCTCGGCGTCCTCGGCGACGTCGGGTGACGTCAGCAACGGCTCGGGCAGCCACGGTCCCACGTACGCCTCGCGACGGCGCTGCGCGCTGCGGAGGCGGTTGAGAGCCAGCCGGGTCGCGATCCGCACCAGGTAGGCGCGGGGCTCCCGCACCTCCGCCTGGTCGACGGTGCTCCAGCGCAGCCACGTCTCCTGCAGGACGTCCTCGGCGTCCGCCGCCGAGCCGAGCATCTCGTACGCGACGGTGAAGAGGAGGTTGCGGTGCGCCACGAAGCGCGACGTCGCCTCGTCCGTCCGGTGCGCGTTCATACGCCCTCCCGCCTCGGGGCTGCGCCGGCGACTCCGCCGGCCCGCCCGTCCACAGCGAGCATACGGCGGCGCTCCCGGTCGCCGAAGCCCGCGGGGAGCCGCGTGACGCCGGGATGCCGCGCCTCGAGAGCGAGCTGCTGCACGGTCCCCCGGCACACCAGCTCCTTCACGGCCGCTCCGGCCCGGCCGCCGATGTGCGCCCGCGTCGCCGTGTCGTCCCTGTGCTCGAACTGGAAGATCCCGTGCCGCCGGCCCAGGCTGATGCAGAGGCCGACGAACCCCATCACGAACGGCGCGGGATCCTGTCCGCCGATCCTGCGCAGGACGGTGTCCGCGGCGGCGCCCCCGAGCGGCCCGGCCGCCTGGCAGCTCATCCGCAGCGCGCGCCCGGACGGCGCGGCCGAGTCGCCCGCCGCCACGATGCGGTCGTCGTCGACGCTGGTCAGCGTCTCGTCGGCGATGAGCCGGCCGGCACGGTCGGTGGTGAGCCCGCTGCGCCGCGCGAGGTCGGCGGCGACGAATCCGGCCGCCCAGACGGTGAGGGCGCTGCGGCGCGTGCTCCCGTCGGCCAACGCCACCGCATCCCGCTCGACCGCGGTGACCCGCGAACCCGGGCCGTCCTCCACCGCGACGCCGAGAGCGGCCAGCCGCCGGGCGACGGATCGGCGGCCACGGGGATGCAGCGACGGCGCCAGCGGTCCTCCGCAGTAGAGGGTGACCGCCCTCCCCTGCTCGGCGAGCTCGGCCGCGACCTCGATGCCGAGCGGGCCTCCGCCCACCACCGCGATGGGCGCGGTCGACCCGAGCGCGGCGAGCTCCTCCCGCAGCCGGTCTGCATCGGCGAGCTGCGCGATCGGCCGGGCGTGCTCCGCGGCACCCGGTGCATCGGAGCGGGCGTGGACGCTGCCCGCGGCGTACACCAGATGGTCGTACCCGAGCCGCCGGCCCGAGGAGAGCTCGACCTGCCGGGCGGCCGCATCGATGCGCTCGACGGCGTCGACGACGAGGTGCACCGACGGCGCGAGCACCCTCCCGAACTCCACGATCGCGTCGTCCGTGCCGGCGGCCAGCTGATGAAGCCGGATGCGCTCGACGAACACGGGCCGCGGATTCACCAGGGTGACGGACACACCGTCGGTGCCGCTGAGCCGGTTGGCCGCCGCCACCCCGGCGTATCCGCCTCCGACCACCACCACGTCGGCCTGCTGCTGCATGGACTCCTCCTTCTCGTCGCCTTCACCCGTACGACACGGCTGGGGGCCCGGATGTGACATCCGCGAGCAGACCCGGGACTCGGCGGATGCATAGCTTCGCCATAGCGGCCCGAAAACGGCGCTTCCTAGCCTCGCGTCAGACCTTCATCCGACAGAACAGTTTGGGAGCCCATGTTCGGAACCTACCTCCGGCGCGAACTGCTCAACCGCCGCAAGCAGACGATCATCATCGCCATCGGCATGGCCCTCGCGATCGCGCTGGTCATCATCGTCGACGCGGTCTCCGCGGGGGTGCGCCAGGCGCAGGAGAGCGTGCTCCAGTCCGTCTACGGCGTCGGCACCGACATCACCGTCAGCCAGCCCGCGACGGCGCAGAACGCGTCGGGGCTGCAGGGAGCGGGAGGCGGACCGCGCTTCGACTTCGGCGCAGACGCCGGGACCGAGACCGGCGCCGGCCGACAGGTGAACACCTCCCGCCTCGAGCCGACGCGCGGGGCGACCGTCATGGACGCCTCCACCCTCACCACCGTGAAGAAGGTGGACAACGTCCAGGCGGCCGCGGCCGTGCTCTCGCTGACGAACACCAGTTTCAGCGGGACGCTGCCGAACTTCCAGCAGCTGCGCCAGGAGCGCGAGAGCGGTCAGGGCGGGCAGCCGACCGCACCGCCGACGGGAGGTTCGGATGGCGCGGGCGGCAGCTCCTTCACCGTCGACTCGTTCTCCGTGCTCGGCCTCGACCCCACCGGCACGTCGGTCGGGCCGCTCGCCTCGGTCACCCTGACCGGCGGCCGCAGCTTCACGTCCGCCGACGCGGGCAAGGATGTGGTGGTGCTCGACGCGAGCTACGCCAAGACCGCGAGCAAGGCCGTCGGCGACACCGTCACCATCGGCGGGACCGACTTCTCGGTGATCGGGATCGTCGCGGCGACGGGTTCCGATGCGACGACGGCGGCGAACGCGTACATCCCGCTCGACGTCGCCCAGACGCTCTCCGGCCAGACCGGCAAAATCTCCTCCGTCTACGTCAAGGCGGCCTCGTCCGGCGACATCGACCAGATCAAGACCGACCTGACGAAGTCGGTCTCGGGAGCGACCGTCAGCACGCAGGCGGACCTCGCCTCCACGGTGTCCGGCTCCCTCGGAAGCGCCGGCCAGCTCATCGCGAACCTGGGCACCTGGCTGTCGGTGATCGTGCTCGCGGCCGCGTTCCTCATCGCCATCCTCTTCACCATCTCCGGCGTCACCCGGCGCACACGCGAGTTCGGCACCCTGAAGGCGATCGGCTGGTCCAACCGGCGCATCGTCGGGCAGGTCGCCGGAGAGTCGGTCGTCCAGGGAGTGATCGGCGGTGTGATCGGCGTCGCGGTCGGCCTCCTCGGCGTGCTGGTCGTGAACCTGATCTCGCCGACGCTGACCGGCAGCATCGGGCGCGGCACCACCGGAGCGGCCGGCGTGCGCCCCGCTGCGGAGGGAGCCGCGGCCGGCGGGACCGGCGAGGGCGCCGCGCGCGGCTTCGGCGGCGCGTTCGGTGCGGCCAGGGAGGCGGCGACCAGCTCCGCGAACATCGCACTGCACGCCCCGGTCACGCTCTGGATCATCGTCGGTGCAGTCGGCCTCGCCGTCCTCGGCGGTCTGCTCGCCGGCGCCATCGGCGGGTGGCGCGCCTCGCGTCTCCGCCCTGCCGCAGCCCTGCGCTCGGTCGCCTGAACGTCATCCCGCCTCGAAGGAGCCCGCATGTACACCCTCACCGACGTCACCAAGACCTACAGCCAGTCCAAGCGTCAGGTCGTCGCCCTCTCGGACGTGACCCTGGAGATCCCCGACGGCCAGCTGGTCGCCATCCAGGGCCCGACCGGAGGAGGCAAGTCGACCCTGCTGCAGATGCTCGGCGCGCTCGACCGGCCCACCTCCGGGTCGGTGCAGCTGGGAGCCGACAGCCTCTCGAAGCAGCACGACGGACGTCTCGCGAAGATCCGCGCGAAGGAGATCGGCTTCGTCTTCCAGGGCTTCAACCTGATCCCGACCCTCACCGCCCAGGAGAACGTGGAGACGGCCCTCGCCCCCCTCCGGGTGGGCGCGGCCGAGCGCAAGCGCCGTGCCGCAGAGGCCCTCGCCTCGGTCGGACTGGCCGACCGTGGCAACCACCTGCCGTCGGAGCTCTCCGGCGGCCAGCAGCAGCGCGTCGCGATCGCGCGGGCGCTGGTGAAGGACCCCGAGGTGCTGCTGGCCGACGAGCCGACGGGCAACCTGGACGAGGAGACGCGCGACGAGATCATGGACCTGCTCGAAGGTCTCTGGCGCGACCGCGGCCTCACCGTCGTGATCGTGACGCACGACACCGCGGTCGCCAAGCGCGCCCAGCGCCGCCTGCACATCAAGCACGGACAGGTGCGCGAGGTCGCCTGATCCGGTCTACGAACCGGCGCGCGCGGCGAGCGACCGGATGAACCGGGCCACGTCGTCCGGCTTCTCCTCGGCCATGAAGTGGCCGGCGCCGATCGGCTCGTAGGTCAGGTCGTCGGACCAGGCACCCCAGATCGCCCGCGGATCGAACCCGAGCTGCGAACCCCAGTCCTGCGAGAGGACGCCGACCGGCATGGCCAGCCGGCTTCCCGCGGCACGATCCGCGCGGTCCATCTCCAGATCGATGCCGGCGCTGGCACGGTAGTCGGCGACGATCGACGGCACCGCGGCCACCGAGCTGTCGATGTAGTGCCTCCGCACCTCCGCCGGGAAGGTGGAGCCGTCGGTGTCCCACGCGTCGAGGAACGAGGCGAAGAAGTCGTCGGCGACGGCGGCGATCATGCGCTCGGGCAGCCCCACGGGCTGAGCCATCAGGTAGAGATGCCAGGCGATCTTCGCATCCACCCCGTGCAGCACGTCCCAGGTGTCGAGGGTGGGGAGAACGTCGAGGATGCCGAGGTACCGCACGCGATCGGGGTGGTCGAGGGCGGTCCGGACGCCGACGAGCGCGCCGCGATCGTGACCGATCAGGCCGAACCGCTCGTGGCCGAGGGCGGCGGCGACCGCGACGACGTCGTCGCCCATGGTCCGCTTCGAATAGGTGTCGTCGCCCGTCTCCGCCGGCTTGCCGCTCTCGCCGTACCCGCGGAGGTCCGGGACGATCACGGTGTGATCGCCGGAGAGCCGGCCGGCGACCTCGCGCCACATGTAGTGGGTCTGGGGGAAACCGTGCAGCAGAACGACGGCGGGACCGCTCCCTCCGACGGCGACGTGGATCGGGACGCCCCCGCTGCCGGGGATGGTGTCGTATCGGAAGCCGTCGATCGTGGCCATGGCGGGTGGTCTCCTTGTGCGTGTGCGTGCGTGCGTGTGTGCGTGTGGGTGAGGGTGGATGGTCCGGTACCGGGATCAGGCGTCGGTGGTCTCCGGTCGCCCGGAGAAGATGCCGGCGGGAAGCGCGGCGCGCCCCGGCGTCGCGCGGAGCGCCGGGAGCAGGATGGTGTCGACCAGGGCCTCCAGGTACGCGTCGGTGGTGGCGAGGCCGTTGAGGCGGCGGAGAAGCAGCACCGAGCCGGTGATCTCCTCGAACGGGAACGGGTCGACGCCCTCGGGGAGCTCGCCGCGCCGGACCGCCGCCGCGACGACCTCGGCGGGGAGGCGCGCGCCGGTGGGCCCGACCGTCCGCTCGATCGTCTCGCCGAGCTCCGGGTCCTCGAACCCGGCCTGCAGGAGAGCGAGCGCGGTCTGGCCGTCGGCCGACCGGAGGGTCGTCAACAGGCGGCGGCAGAGCGCGAGCAGGTCGCCGCGAAGCGAACCGGTGTCGATCGCGTCGGTGTCCTCCCGCCGGGCCGGCCCGGCTTTGAGGGCTGCGACGACCATCTCGCGCTTGGTCGCCCAGCGGCGGTACAGGGTCGGCTTGGAGGCGCCGGCTCGGCGGGCGACCTCCTCGAACGAGACGCCGTCGTAACCGCGTTCGGCGAGCAGGGCGTTGACGACGGCCAGGATGCGCGACTCGCGGTCGTCGTCGCGCGGCCGGCCCACGCGGCGAGAGGGAGTATCCGAATACGACACGTTCCGTATCGTAACGCGAGACGACGCGATCGCCAAACCGGCTCCGGATGCGTCAGCGCGCCGGGACGACGACCATCCCGAACGCCTCGGCAAGCACGACCGCCTGCCGCTCGTCGATGACGGTGCCGCGGAGCACGACCTCGTCCGGATCGACACCGGTCAGGTCGCTGCCGACGACGCTTCCCGCGCTGAGGTCGGCTCCGGTCAGCGTCACGGCGCTGAGGTCGCACCCCTCGAACCGGGCCTCCTGACACCGCGCGCCCGACAGGTCCGCCTCCCGGAGGCGGACGCCCTCGAACGACACGCCCCGCAGCTCGGCGCGGCGCAGGCCGACGAACGACCAGTTGCCGCCCTCGACCTTCAGCAGCGAGAACTCGCAGCCCTGGAAGGTGCTCCCGGTGAGCTTGCACCGCCGGAAGGACGCGTCGAAGAAGTTGCAGGACTCGAACCGGCAGTTCACGAACGCCGAGTCGTTGTGCTCGCTCACGTTGAAGCGGACCTTCCGGAACACGCACTCCGTGAAGGTCGCGCCGGTGGTGCGCAGCTCGGTGAAGTCGACGTCGTCGAACACGACCCCGCTGTATTCGGCACCGTCGAGTTCGCGCCCGTACCAGTCCTCGCCTGCGATCGTCTCCCCGGTGCCTGTCATGCGGCGAGCCTATCCGGCGCGGCTCGGGCGGGAGCGGCCACGCGTCGCCCGGAATGTGACTTTCGTTGTACTCCCCGAGCCGCCCGAAATGGTGAGGAGCGCTCGACAATGAGCGGATGAGCAGCGTCGTCCACCCGGATCGCGGCACCATCGCGACCTGCGCGTCCCGGGTGGGGCTGGCGTTCCTGGAGGGGCGGCCGGTGGTGCTCGGCGTCTTCGCCCTCCGCTTCGTGGTGGGCACGCTGCTGGTCGTCGGCGCGGACTGGTCGTCGCCGGGACTCTGGCTCGCGACCATCTCCTGGCTCCTCACGGTGTGGGCCGTCTACCTGATCAACGGGATCAGCGACATCGAGGGCGACAGGCTCAACGGGTCGTCCCGGCCGCTGGCCTCCGGCCGGCTGGAGGTTCCCGCGGCGTGGGCCATCGCGGCGATCCTCCTCACGCTGTCTCTGCTGCTCGCCTCCCTGTTCCCCCGCCCCTTCCTGCTCGCCGTGCTGGCCTTCGTCGGCCTGGGGCTCGTCTACTCGGTCGGACCGTGGGCGGCGAAGAAGGCGGCGGTGGCCGCCCTGGCGGTCGCAGCGGCCGGCGTGTTCCTCACGTACCTGGCCGCGGCGCTCGTCGTCGGCGGAACGGTGCCCGCGTCCGCCGTGGTCTTCGCTGCGGTCGCATCCTCCTGGATCGCGGTGGTCGGGCACACCAAGGACTTCGGCGATGTCGCCGGCGACGCGGCCGACGGGCGCCGCACGCTTCCGGTGATGCTCGGAGCGGAGCGGGCACGGGTCGTCGTCGCCGCGGGGACCGGTGTCGTATCGGCCGCGGCGCTGGCGCTCGGCGCGCTCGTCCACCAGCTCCGCACGCTGCTGGTCCTCGGCGCGGCCGGCCCGATCGTGATCGTCGTCACGCTCCTCGCCGGTGGCGGAGACCGCCGCGGCGAGAAGCGGCCGTACCGATCCTTCATGGCGGGTCAGTACGCTCTGAACGTCGCAGCGCTTCTGGGAGCGCTCGAGAGCTGAGGGGCGGAGTGGTGATCGGTAACGACGGGGTCGCGCTGCGCGACCGCATCCTGGCGGCACTGTTCGAGCGGCTCCGGGCCTCGGAGAGCACCCTGGTCGCTGATGCAGAGGTCAGCGAGCAGCTCGCTGCGCAGGTCGACTGGATCCTCGACCGCACCTTCGACCGGCTGGGGCGCCCCGGCGGCGTGGAGCGGCCGACCGCACCGGCCGCGCATGGATCCGGGGTCGGCGAGAAGCGGGCGCGCCAGAACATCCACCCGGTCGACAGTCTCAGCGCGGCCACCGTGCTCTTCGATGTCGCGTTCTCGATCATCAGCGCCGACCAGGACACGGACGTCAGCCCCGCCGATCTCGCCCGGGCCCTGAACGCCTCCATCATGAGCGCCGTCGTCCCCGCCTCCGTCGGCTATGTCAACGTTCTGCTCGAGCGTCTGGCGGTCGCCCACAGCGAGGAGCGCCTCGGCATCTCGCGCGAGCTGCACGACCGCGTCGCGCACAGCATCGCGGCCGGTCTCCAGCGATTCCAGCTCGGGGGGATCGACGCCGCGTCGGATCCGCGGCTCCGGGAGGGGGTGCAGCTGTTCAGCGCCGCACTGGACGAGACCCGCGCGATCGCACTCGACCTGCGCCATGCGGTCGGCGACAAGCGCCTCGACGAGGCCTTGCACGACTACGTCGGCGATCTCGACGACTCCGGGCCTCCCGTGGAGACCACGGTCGAGGGCGCGCCGTACCGGCTGTCGACCGGGGTGCAGGAGGAGGCGTTCATCATCGTCCGCGAGGCCGTGCACAACGCCAGGAGGCACTCCGGTGCGGAACGCATCCGCGTCCACTCGCACTGGGACCGGCGCAGTCTGACCATCGCCGTCAGCGACAACGGCCATGGATTCGCCCATGAGACGGTCCGGTCGGGCGCGCTGGGGCTGATCGCGGCGCAGGAGCGCGCCGAGCTGATCGGCGCAGAGCTCGAGATCGTCCCGGGCCTCGGCACAGGCACGACGCTCACCTTGACCATTCCGAGAGGCCGGGAATCCGAATGAGCAACGAACCGCGAACCGTCGTCCTCATCGACGACCACGGCATGTTCCGGCAGGGCATCCGAGCCCTCATCGAGGGCCGGTTCCTCATCGTCGGGGAGGGCGGCTCCAGCGAGGAGGCACTGACTCTCGTCGCCGAGAGCTCCCCCGACGTCCTGCTCCTCGACGTCGAGATCCCCGGGACGCCGGCCGAGCAGACGATCGCGCGCATCCGGCGTCATCACCCGCAGACGGCGGTCGTCATCCTCACGATGCACAGCGACGCCGTGCTCGAACGGCAGCTGCTCCGTGCGGGGGCCGCGGCCTTCGTCACGAAGACGGTGGGGAGCGAGCAGCTGATCGCCGTGATCGCGCGGGCCACCCCGCCGACCGGTGAGCCTGCTGAGGCGAGCGTCGATGCCGAGGCCGCCGGCGCCATCCTCACCGTCCGCGAGCAGGAGGTGCTGCGCATGATCGCGCAGGCCTACTCGAACCGCGACATCGCGATGTCGCTCTCGATCGCCGAGGGCACGGTCAAACGGCACACCACGAACATGTACGAGAAGCTCGGAGCCACCTCCCGCATCGACGCGGTCAGGAAGGCCGCCCGGCTGGGCCTGCTCGACTGAGAGCAGGCCCGACCGAAGGGTTTGGGGCGGTGGCAGGACCCCCACTGCCCGCCACCACCAGCGCCGTCCCCCGAGGGCGCACAATGAAAGTATTTGCTCGCACGACCAAAACCAATACACCTTTGGTCACATCCCGCCCCGACCCCCACCCCCACCGTCGAGTCCGCAAACTTTGCACGCCAACGCGGCCCGGCGCGTGCAAAGATCGCGGACTCGACGGTGGGCGGAGGGGACACTCGGATACGCTCGGAGCATGGCCCACGACCTCGCAGACTTCCTCGGGGATGTCGGGCCGCTCGTCTTCTATCTGGCCGTCTGGGGGCTGGTCTTCGCCGGGACCGCGCTCTTCGTCGGCGTCTTCATCCCGTTCATCACGGGCGACTCGCTGCTGTTCGGCGCCGGCATCCTGACGGGCACGAACCCGGAGCTGTCGATCTGGGTGCTGGCGATCGGGGTGGGAGTCGCAGCGGTGCTCGGCGACCAGGTCGGATTCTGGCTCGGACGCCGGCTGGGCCGGCCGTACCTGACCCGGCGCGGAGGCCGCTGGGTGCAGGCCGGCGTGAAGCGGGCGGAGCGGTTCTACGAGCTGTTCGGCTGGTGGTCCGTCGTCATCAGCCGCTACATCCCCTGGGGCCGCGTCTTCATCCCGCCGATCGCCGGGATCAGCGCGATGAGCTACTGGCGGTTCCTCAGCGCCAACATCGTCGGGGCGCTCAGCTGGGGCGTCCTCATCACCGTGATCGGCTACTTCGCCGCGGTCGACCCCAGCGTGCGCCCGGTCGCCTACATCGTGGCGGGAGTGGTCATCCTCGCCTCCCTCGTCGCGGGCATCCGCGCGTGGGTCCTCGACCGCCGGGCACGGCGCACCCTTCCGGAATGACCGGCGCCCGGCCGCGCGTCACCCGCGGACGAACCGGAGCGTGACGAGCTCGAACGGACGCAGCTGCAGATCGAGCGCGCCGTCGCCGGTCTCCCGCTCCAGCAGATCGGTGCGCAGGATGCGCTCGTACGGGAACGCGGCCGCCAGGGTCGTCGCGCCCCGGGCGCCGAGCGACTCGTACAGCCGGACGACCACGTCGCCCGAGCCGTCCTCGGCCAGCTTGACGGTCTCAACGACGACGCCCGGATCGCTCGACGCGATCAGCGGGTCGACCGGCGCCGCGGCCGGGCGCACGGGGAGGTTGAGCCGGTAGCCGGCTTCGATCGCCGCATCCACCCCGCCGATCACGAGGGAAGTGCGCAGCGTGTGCTCGCCCTGGTCCGCCTCAGGGTCGGGGAAGAGCGGGGCGCGCAGCAGCGTCTGCCGCACCAGCGAGTAGGTGCCGCCTCCGTCGCGCGGGTGGCGGGTGACATCGTGACCATACGTCGAGTCGTTGGCGACGCCGACGCCGAACCCGGGCTCGCCGACGTGGACCCAGCGGTGCGCGCTCGTCTCGAACCGGGCGACATCCCAGCTCGTGTTGGTGTGCGTCGGGCGCTCGATGTGGCCGAACTGGATCTCCGACCGCGCGGACGCGGTGTGCACGTCGACCGGGAAGGCGAGCTTCAGCATCCGCTGGCGCTCGTGCCAGTCGACGTGCGTCTCGATGTCGAGCGCCGGGGAGCCCGCGGCCAGGGTGAGCGTCTGCGTGACGGCGGACGCCCCGAAGCGGCGGACGGTCCGCACGGCGACCGCCTCGGGCGACTCGGACACCACCTCGACGGACTCCGCGCCGGGCAGTTCCTCTCCGGACAGCCGGTATTCGATGTCGACGTCCCAGGCGTCCCACTGCGCGGGGGTGTCGCGGAACAGCTGGAGGATGTTGGCACGCGTTCCCGGAGGCACCGCCTCCCGCCCGGTCTCCGCATCCACCAGCGACGCGATCAGGCCGTCGGCATCCACGACGACGCTCACGCGACCGTTCGAGAGCCGGATGCCGCCACCGTCCCGCTCGATCCGCGCTTCGCCGTCACGCCGGGGCCGTCCGATGCCGCCGGCGGGCACCCCCTCGATCGCGAACGGCGAGGCGTTCGCGACGAGACCGGATGTGACCTGGCCGGCCGCCGCACCGCTCAGCGCGCCGAGCGAGCGGGCGATGATCGCCTCCAGCGACTCCGCCACCCGCGCGTAGTTCTCCACCGCCTGGTCGTGCACCCAGCCGATCGACGACCCGGGCAGGATGTCGTGGAACTGCTGCAGCAGCACCGTCCGCCAGGCGTCGCGCAGCTCCTGCTCCGGGTAGGCCGCCCCGGCACGGACGGCGGCCGTCGTCGCCCAGAGCTCCGCCTCGTGCAGCAGCGCCTCGCTCCGGCGATTGCCGCGCTTGGTCCGTGCCTGCGAGGTGTAGGTGCCGCGGTGGAACTCCAGGTAGAGCTCTCCCACCCACACCGGGGCCGGGTCGAACTCCGCACGCGCCGCCTCGAAGAACGCGGCGGGCGACGCGATGCGCACCGACGGCGACCCTTCGAGGTCCGCGGTCCGCGCTGCGGCGGCGAGCATCTCGCGCGTCGGCCCTCCACCGCCGTCGCCGAAGCCGAACGGCACCAGGGACGTGTTGGCGCGGCCCTTGTCGGCGAAGTTCCGCTCGGCACGGGCCAGCTCCTCGCCGGACAGGATGGCGTTGTAGGTGTCGACGGGCGGGAAGTGCGTGAAGATGCGCGACCCGTCGATGCCCTCCCACGCGAACGTGTGGTGCGGGAACAGGTTCACCTCGTTCCACGAGATCTTCTGGGTGAGGAAGTGGTCCATCCCGGCTTCGCGCGCGATCTGCGGCAGCGCACCCGAGTAGCCGAACGAGTCGGGCAGCCACACCTCGCGCGGCTCGTACCCGAACTCCTCGAGGAAGAACCGCTTGCCCTCGACGAACTGCCGGGCCATCGCCTCCGAGCCGGGCATGTTCGTGTCGGACTCCACCCACATCCCGCCCACCGGGACGAACCGGCCTTCGGCGACCCGGGCACGGATGCGCTCGAACAGTTCCGGATAGAACTGCTTCATCCAGGCGAACTGCTGGGCGGATGAGCAGGCGAACACGAACTGCGGGTCCTGGTCCATCAGATCGAGCACGTTCGAGAAGGTCCGTGCGCACTTGCGGATCGTCTCGCGAACGGGCCACAGCCAGGCCGAGTCGATGTGCGCGTGCCCGACCGCGAACACGCGGTGCGCCGTCGCGGACGCGGGCGAGGCGAGGACTGCGGCGAGCGCCTCCCGCCCCCGTGGCGCGGTCGCGGCGACGTCGAACGGATCGACGGCGGTGACGGCCGCCTCGAGCGCGGCGAACAGCGCCGCGCGGCGGGGCGACGTCTCGGGGAGGACGACCGCCAGACCCTTCGCGGTGAAGATGTCCTGCACCAGCTCCCAGACCTCGCGGTCGCGGTGGACGACATCCACCCGCCGGAGCGTGTAGATCGGGTCCTGCGGTGCGGTCGAGACGCGGCCCATCACGGTCGGCGCGAACGTCCAGTTCGAGCCGACGTCGGGATTGGCGGCGGCCTCGAGGTACAGCTCGAACGACTCTCCCGGCCGGGCCTGCAGGCGGACGTAGGCGTTGTACGGCTCGAGCGCCTTGAGGATCCTGCCCTCGGGCGTCCACACCAGCCCCTCCGCCTGGAACCCCACTTGGCTGCGGGTGAATCCGAGATCGACGAGGAGTTCGACCTCGTCCGCCGATGCGTCCCAGTCGGCCGGGACGGCGCCGGTCACCCGGAACCACACGGTCCCCCACGGACGGCCCCACGCCTGCCCGGCCGAGAAGGGCCGGAAATCGCCGGCGATGGCCTCCGCGAAGGGCACCGGCTCGCCCGGCACCTCCCACGCCTCGATCGAGGCGGGGACGGCCGCGCGCTCGAGGGCGGGCGTGAGGCGCTCCCGGACGAACCGGTCGATGCGCATCTCGGCGAGCTGGTTCTGCTGGTACACCGGTTCTCCTTGCGTGAGAGGCCGCCGACCCGATGACCGGCTGACTAATTTATAAAACAATTTGATTTATGGGCGCAAGAGAGGCGCGGAGATCTCCGCCGACCGGAGGCATCCGCTGCGCTACCGCAGGATGGAGCGCGGTGAGAATGTGCCGTCGAGGACGAGGGCGGCCGCCCCGACCGCCGCGACATCGTCGCCGATCGCGCTGCCGGCGATCGCGACGCCGTGGGTCAGGACCCCGGTGTCGAGCTCGGCCAGCCGCCCCGGCAGCTGATCGAGGTAGCGCGGCGCGACGCGTGCCCACGACGGGCCGCCGAAGACCACGCGGTCGAGGTCGAGCAGGGCCGACAGATTGGATGCGAAGAAGGCCGAATGGCGGATGCTCCTGTCGACGATCTCCTGCGCTCCCGCATCCCCGGCCTCCGCGGCGGCCGCGAGCTCGGAGAACAGCCGGTCGACGGTCTCCACATCGAGGCGGAGATCCTCGCCCTGCACGACGCTCGTGCCCGGGGGCGGCGTGAGGACGCCCGACCACAGTCCCTGCATGACCAGCCGGTACGGGCGGACGGACTCGCCGTAGCATCCCCGCCGCCCGCACGAACAGCGCACGCCCTCCGGATCCACGAGCGTGTGCCCGACGTCCCCGGCGTTGTCGCTGGACCCGGTGTAGACCTCTCCGCCCAGCACCAGACCGACGCCGACGCCGGTGCCGTAGTAGACGAACGCGTAGTCCTGCGAGGCCCCCGCCGGATCCCGCCACCGCTCGGCGACGGCCGCGCAGGTGACGTCCTTCGCGACCAGGCAGGGCAGTCCCGTGGCCTGCGCCAGCTCATCCCGCAGGGGAAGGTCGTTCCAGCCAGGAGCCAGCGGAGGGCGGATCACCACTCCCCGCTCGGCGTCGATGGGCCCGGGTGCGGCGACCCCGACGCCGATCACCCGCTCCGGGTCGACGCCCGGCGTCTGCAGCACCTCGCGGATCGCATCCACAGCTGCCGCGAGCGTCGCGGCGGCGTCCCCGTCCGGTGGGGAGGGACGGTGCGCCTGGGCGACCACCGCTCCCGCGAGGTCGAGGAGCACGCAGGCGATCACCGTCGGGTCCAGGTGGACTCCGATCGCATGGGCCCCGGCCGGCTCCAGGCGCAGGATGGTGCGCGGCTTTCCCGGACTCCCCTCGCTGCGCGTTCCGGCCTCGCGGATGAACCCCCGATCGAGGAGGCGGCGGGTCACGTTCGTCACGGTCTGCGCGGAGAGGCCGGTGCGGGCGGCGAGCTCGACGCGACTGAAGCCGTCCGGGGATCGCCGGACGGCATCCAGCACCACCGTCTCGTTGAACGCCGCGATGGCGGGGAGGTTGGCTCCTCTGGCCACAGCTGCTCCGTTCGCCCATCGGTCTGTTCGGTGAGTACTGAGGATACCTACTGCGCCTGCCGTCCACGCGCGCGCCCGAGACGGTCGGAGAGCACCGCGGCAGCGTCGGCGAGCGCCGGAGGCCCGACGATCTCGAACGACGCGTCGAACCGCGCGAGAGACGCCAGCAGGCCGATCCACGACCAGGAGCCGAGCACCAGACGCGTCGTGCCGTCGCCGCGGTCGTGGATCTCGCCGTCCGTCACCCAGGGGATGACGTCACGCGCAGGGAGGTCGATGACGACTTCTCCGACACATGGCCAGCCGCCTCCATCGCTGCCGTCGCCGCCGGTGAAGCGCGCCGCAACATACGACACCGCGTCACCGGTGGGGATGTCGCGCGGCTGGAACAGCGGGCCGGCCGGGGTGCGCGGCGCCAGCCGGTCGAGCCGGAACAGCCTCCAGTCGTCCCGGTCGAGGTCCCAGGCCACCAGGTACCAGCGGGCGTCGCGCGCAACAAGGCCGTGCGGCTCGGTGCGACGGGGCGCCCCCTCCGAGCCGGCGTAGTCGAACCGGAGCACCTTCCTCCCGTGGACGGCGTCGCTGACCACGCCCAGCACCGCAGGATCGACCGCCGGCCCCGCGATGGGCCGCTCGAAGCGGATGCCGTCGACGCGGTGCCGGAGGTGGGACGGCATCACCTGGCGGACGGTCGCGAGCGCCCGGGCGGCCGCCTCCTCGATCCCCGCCCCGGATGCCCCGGCGTTCTGCAGAGCGATGGACAGGGCGACCGCCTGGTCCTCGTCGAACAGCAGCGGAGGGAGCTCCGACCCCGCCGCCAGCCGGTACCCGCCGTCCGGGCCTTTGAGCGCGTCGATCCGGTAGCCCAGCTCACGGAGGCGGTCCACGTCCCGCCGCACGGTCCGGGTGCTGACGTCGAGGCGGTCGGCGAGCGCCTGTCCACCCCAGTCCCGCCGCGCCTGGAGCAGCGAGAGCATCGTGAGCATGCGCGACGACGGTGCGTTCATGATTCGATTCTCGTCGCAGTAGCGGACCATAACTGTCCGCTACCCCTGCGAGCCTGGCAGCGCCGGGAGAAGCCCGGCGCAACGACGAGAGGCACAGTCATGAGCATCACCACCACCACGCACCTCAATTTCCGCGACGGCGAGGCCCGAGCCGCCCTCGACTTCTACGCCGCTGCGTTCGGCGGCGCGGTCACCGCCGCGACGTATGCCGATTTCGGCATGCCCGCCGAGCTGCCCGGCGCGCAGTGGATCGTGTTCGGCCAGGTCGTCTCCCCGGAGGGGTTCCGGGTGATGGCCTACGACGTGCCGGGCGCCGGTGACCAGGTCGCAGCCCGGCCGGTGCCGGAGACGCGACGCGAGAACGGGATGACCATCACCGATCAGCCCTCCTTCGTCTCCGCACGCGCCGACTCCCTCGAGGAGCTGACCGGGTACTGGGAGCGGCTCTCCGACGGCGCCGCGGTCGTGGAACCGCTGGCCGCCTCCGCCTGGTCGGCCGGGTTCGGGATGCTGACGGACCGCTTCGGCGTCACCTGGGTGCTCGACGTGGCGTGAGACGGGCGGCCGTCGCCGGCCCGCGCGACCCACAGGCCCGTTTTCGCCGCGGTGTCAGCGACGGCCGCCCAGCACCGCATCCAGGAGCTCGGCCAGCCGCACGCGCTCCCCCTCGTCCAGGTCCGCGAGGAGGGGTGCGATGCCGTCACGGATCGCCGCGGCTCCCGCTCCGGCCAGCTCCTGACCGGCCGGGGTGAGTCCGACGCGGGCGGAGCGGCGGTCGGCCGTGTCCCGGACGCGGGTCACGAGACCCCGCTGGTTCGCGCGGTCGATCAGCCCGGACACCGACGAGCGGTCCACGCCGAGGTGTGCGGCGAGCTCGGACATGGTGGGCTCCCGGTCGCGCAGGATCGCGAGCACCCGCAGCTGAGTGAGCGAGAGGTCGTTCTCCGCCGCGATACGACTGACAACCCCGATGACCTCGAACGCCGTCTGCACGAGCGCGTCGAGGAGGGGTTCGGGGATGTGGTCACGCGGGGACGTTGACATGGGGCTAGCGTAGCGCATTAGTTGGGATTACCATTCATTTGATTGGTAATCCCAACTATTGGAGTCATGATGAAAGCAGCCCTCGTCACCGAGTTCGGCGCCTCCCCTCGCTACCAGGACGTCGAGGAGCCGACGGCGGCCCGACCCGGCCAGGCCGTGGTCGACGTCCTCGCGGCGGCCCTCTCGCCCCGCGTTCGATCCCAGGCAGCAGGCAGCCACTACACCAGCACCGGCGAACTGCCGCTGATCCCCGGCATCGACGGGGTCGGCCGAACGCCCGACGGTGCGCTGCGGTACTTCCTCCTCCCGGACACCGCGAAGGGGGCGATGGCGGAGCGGACGGTCGTGGACCTGCAGCGCAGCGTCGTCGTGCCGCCCGATAGCGATCCCGTGCAGTTGGCGGCCGTGATGAATCCCGCCATGTCGTCGTGGATCGCGCTGCGCCGGCGTGCCCGGCTGCACGCGGGTCAGAGCGTGCTGGTCCTCGGCGCGACCGGGAACGCCGGCGGGCTCGCTGTGCAGGTCGCGCGGCGGTTGGGCGGGGCGCATGTGGTTGCGGCCGGACGGGATTCGGGCCGGCTGGCGGACTCGGGCGCGGATGTCATCGTCGAACTGGATGATGCCGAGGCGCTGGGTCGCGCGGCGAGCGAGGTCGATGTGGTGCTGGACTACCTGTGGGGTCGGCCGACGGCCGACGCCCTGCGTGCTGTCGTCCCCCGTCGCGCACGCGACGACCAGCCGCTCACCTGGGTGCAGATCGGCTCGGTCGCCGGGCCGGAGTCGCCGATCCCGTCGGCGGCGCTCCGTGCCGTCGATCTCCGGATCGTCGGCAGCGGCCAGGGGTCGGTGAGGACGGACACGATCGTCGCGGAGCTCTCGGACCTGGCCGTCGAGGTCGCGTCCGGAGCGTTCGTCACCGCAGCGCGTGCGGTCCCGCTCTCCCGGGTGGAGCAGGCGTGGGACGAGGCGGCCACGACCCGCGACCGCCTCGTCCTCGTTCCGTGAACGCCGTACTCAGTCCTGGTTGCTGAACGCCGCGTCGAAGGAGGCGGTCGGCTGCTTCCAGAGCAGGGAGCGGATGTAGCCGACGGCCTCCTTGGCGCCGTGCAGCCGGTCCATCCCCGCGTCCTCCCACTCGATCGAGATCGGGCCGGTGTAACCGATGGACTCGAGCGCCCGGAAGGCGTCCTCCCACGGCACGTCGCCGTGGCCGGTGGAGACGAAGTCCCAGCCGCGCCGCGGGTCGCCCCACGAGAGGTGCGAGCCGAGCACACCGGCGCGGCCGTTCTTCGGCCGCAGGCGGGTGTCCTTGCAGTCCACGTGGTAGATGCGGTCCTGGAAGTCGATGATGAACCCGACGGGGTCGATGTCCTGCCACATCATGTGCGACGGGTCCCAGTTGAAGCCGAAGGCCTCGCGGTGGTCGATCGCCTCGAGGGATCGGACGCTCGTCCAGTAGTCGTACGCGATCTCGGACGGGTGCACCTCGTGCGCGAACCGGACGCCCTCGCCGTCGAACACGTCGAGGATGGGGTTCCAGCGGTCGGCGAAGTCCTGGTAGCCGCGGTCGAACACCTCGGCCGGCACGGGCGGGAACTGCGCGACGTAGGGCCAGATGCTCGAACCGGTGAACCCGACGACCGTGTCGACGCCGAGCTTGCGGGCGACCTTCGCCGTGAGCTTGAGCTCCTCCGCGGCGCGCTGGCGCACGCCCTCCGGGTCGCCGTCGCCCCACACCTTCGAGCCGACGATCGCCTGGTGGCGGAAGTCGATCGGATCGTCGCAGACCGCCTGGCCCTTCAGGTGGTTGGAGATGGCCCAGACCTTGAGGCCGTAGCGGTCGAGGATGTCGAGGCGGCCCTGCAGGTACGCGTCGTCTTCGGCGGCGCGCCACACATCGAGGTGTTCGCCCGAGCACGCGATCTCGAGGCCGTCATAGCCCCACTCGCTCGCGTACCTGGCCACCTCCTCGAGAGTGAGGTCGGCCCACTGGCCGGTGAAGAGGGTGACCGGGTGCGTCCGGCCCGACTCGGTGGTCTCCGGGCCGCCTGCACTGGTGGCGTCAGTCATTGTTCGTTCCCATCTCGATCCAGGTGCCCGACTCGGCCGAGTCGATCACCGCGTCGGTGACCCGTACGGCGCGGAGGCCGTCGGTGAAGCGCGGAAGGCCGTCGGGGTTCTCCCCCGCGACCGCCGCGTAGCTGTCGGCGACGAACGCGTTGAACGCGTCCTGATAGCCCTGCGGGTGCCCGGAGGGCACGACGCAGAGGCGTGCGGCGTCTTCGCTGAGCTGGTCGGCGTCGCGCGGGATGATCAGGCTTCCCTTCCGCCGCCCCACCCACAGCGTCTCCGGCTGCTCCTGGTCGAAGGCGACGCTTTCGACGCTTCCGGCGATCTCGAGCCAGAGACGGTTCTTGCGACCGGGAGCGACCTGCGACACCAGCAGCGTGCCGAGCGCCCCGGAACGCGTCTCGACCACAACGGCGACGGCGTCCTCCGTCGTGATCGCCGCGTGCGACGCCCGCTCGGAGAAGACGGTGCGCTTGGTGGCGGACACCCGGCTCACACGGTCGCCGCTGACGAACTCGACCAGGTCGACGAGGTGCGACCCGATGTCGGCGAAGGCCCGGGACCGGCCGCCCTGCGCCGCATCCACACGCCAGTTGTCGTCGCCGGACCCCAGGAGCCAGTCCTGCAGGTAGGAGGCGTTGATGCTCAGCACGCGCCCGGCCTCGCCGGAGGCGAACCGCGCGCGGGCCTCCCGCACGAGCGGGTGGAAGCGATAGACGAACGGGACCGTCGCCGTGCGGCCCTCCGCTGCGGCCACCAGGCGCTCCGCGTCGGCGACCGAGGTGGCGAGCGGCTTCTCGCAGACGACGTCCTTGCCCGCGGCCAGCACCGCCGCGGCCTGCTCCGCATGGAGCGCATTGGGTGTGGTCACGTGCACGACGTCGATCGTCTCGTCGACGAGCAGCTCGTCGAGCGTTCCGTAGGAACGGCCGATGCCCAGCCGCTCGGCGGCGGCCGCCGAGCGCTCCGGGGTCGACGAGACGATGCCCGCGATGTCCGCGCGCGCGGCACGGGCCGCACGCGAGTGCACCTCCGCCATGAAACCGCCGCCGACGATGGCGACCCGGAGCCGCGCTCCTGCCGTACCGCCGTCACGCCGGGTGAGCCCCCCCGTGGTCGCTGCTCCGCCGCCCGATGCGCCGGCCAGGTCTCCGTACGTCATCGCTCGGCCCCCATCACGCCAGGGTCGCCGCTCGCGGGTCCCAGTCCTCCGGGAGAGCCGGCGCCACGTTCACCGTGCTCTCGACCTCGACCGGGGTGCGGGACTCCCCCGCCTCGATGGTCGAGACCATGATGTCGAGCACGTGATACGCCTGCTCACCGGATGCGCGCTCCGGAACACCCGCGCGGATGGCCCGCGCGAGCTCCACCACGCCGATGCCGCGGGAGTCGGTCGTCCCGGTCGAGGGGAACGTCTCGATGCCGTCGCTTCCGTGGACGAGCAGCTCGCCCTCGAAGGTGTTGGGATCGGGCACCACGAGGGTGCCGTCGACGCCGGCCACCTCGAACTGCGTGCGGCCCAGCTTGGAGTCGAAGCTGAACACGGCCTGCGCCGTCTGCCCGCTCTCGAACTCGTAGAGGGCGCTGACGTGCGTCGGCACGGTGACGGCGAACTCCTCGCCCGCGCGCGGGCCCGAGCCGATGACCCGGGTCTCGCGGGCGCGGGAGGCGCTGGCGCTCACCCGGGCGACCGGCCCGAACATCTGCACGAGGGCCGTGAGGTAATAGGGGCCGATGTCGAACAGCGGGCCGGCACCCTCCTGGAACAGGAAGTCGGGGTTGGGGTGCCACGACTCCGGGCCGGGGCTCTGCATGAGCGTCAGCGCGGTCAGCGGCGCGCCGATGTCGCCGTTCTCGATCAGGCGGCGAGCCGACTGGATGCCGGAGCCGAGGAACGTGTCCGGCGCGGTGGCCACGCGGAGTCCGGCGGCGTGCGCCGCGTCGAGCAGCTCGCGGCCGCTGGCGCGGTCGAGGGCGAAGGGCTTCTCGCTCCACACGTTCTTGCCCGCGGCGAGCGCCTGCAGCGCCACCTCGACGTGCACCTTGGGGATCGTCAGGTTCACGACGATCTCGATGGCCTCGTCGGCGAGCAGCTCCTCGACCGTGCCGGAACCGGGAACACCGAACTTGTCGGCCTGCGCCCTGGCGCGGTCGAGGTCGATGTCGGCGACGAAACGCACATCCAGGTCGGGGAAGGAGGTGAGGTTCTCCAGATACTGGTTGCTGATCACACCGGCGCCGATGACGCCGACGCCCACGCGCCCGCCGCTCATGCGAGACCCTTGGCGGTCAGGAAGGCGAAGCTGTCCGCGACGGCCTGGAAGCGGTCTCCGCGGGAGTCGTCGAGCTCGATGACGCGGAGCGCGTCGGGCGCGGCTGCGATGATCTGCTCGATCGGGAGCGAGCCCTGGCCGACGGCGACCTGGTCCTTCGTCTCGGTGGTGCCCGGGCCGTCCTTGATGTGGAGGGCGACGACGCGGTCGCCGAGGGTGGGGAGGAGCGCGACGGGGTCGACGCCGCCGACGGCCACCCAGTAGGTGTCGACCTCGAGGACGACCTCCGGGGCGAGCTTGCCGGCGAAGAACTCCAGCGCGGTCACACCCTCGATCCTGCTTTCGAGCTCGTGCGCGTGGTTGTGGTACCCGACGCGCACGCCGTGGCGTGCGGCGACCTCGGCGGCGGCGTTGAGCTGCTCGGCGATCTGCGCCACGTCGGCGGCGGTCTGCCAGCGCTCCGGTGCGACGAACGGGTCGATCACCGTCTCGACGCCCAGCTCCTTCGCGGCGCCGAACACCTCGTCGAGGTCGCCGCCGATGAAGCCCTGGTGGGTGGTCGGAGCGGACAGGCCGGCCTCGGCCAGCCCCTCGCGGAGCGCGTCACCGAAGGTGAGGAACGCGAAGGGCTCGACCTGCGTGAACCCGATGTCGGCGATCCGCTTGAGGGTACCGACCGTGTCCTCGGTCAGGAGCTCCCGGACCGTGTACAGCTGCACGGAGACTTTTGACGTCGACACTGTTCTCCTCGTCGAGTTCATGGAAGTGGAAGGGCGCCGGATGGCGTGGCTCCATTCAAGCCGCACTTCTGCCGGATGTCAATCAAAAGTCGACCGATCGCGGACGACCTTTGAGCAGTCCACCGGCACTGTGGTTCAATACCCTCTATGACCGACAGCGCGCGAGACTCGGTGCTCGTCGCCGCAGACGCCGCGGAGCTGCTGGCGATCCTGCGCGACGGCATCCCCCGGACGCGCGCGCAGCTGGCCGAGCTGACCGGGATGGCGCGGTCGACCATCGCCTCCCGGATCGACACCCTCACCGCGGCGGGCCTCGTCGCCCCGGCGGGCGACGACGTCTCGTCCGGCGGCCGGCCGCCGTCGCGCATCCGGTTCAACCCGGAGTCGCGCGTCGTCGTCGCGATCGACCTCGGTGCGACCCACGGGGTCGTCGCGCTGGCCGATCTCGCCGGGAACATCACGGCCAGCGTCTCCCGCCGGCTCGACATCGCCGACGGTCCGCAGCCCGTGCTCGACTGGGCGATGGAGACGGCGTCCGAGCTCTATGTGGCCAGCGGGCGTCAGCCGGAGGAGCTGATCGGCGTCGGCGTCGGCGTGCCTGGCCCGGTCGAGCACTCGACCGGCCTGCCGGTGAACCCGCCCATCATGCCCGGCTGGGACCGCTTCGACATCCCCGCGTACATCCGTCGCGTCTTCGACGTGCCCGTGCTCGTCGACAACGACGTCAACCTCCTCGCCCTGGGCGAGCAGGCCCTGATGTGGCCGGACGAGACCGACCTCCTGTTCATCAAGGTCGCCACCGGCGTCGGCGCCGGGATCATCAGCGGCGGGCGCCTGCAGCGCGGGGCGCTCGGATCGGCCGGCGACCTCGGGCACGTCCGGGTGCCGTTCGGCAGCGACACCCCCAGCCACGGAGAGCAGGATGCGGACCTCGAGTCGCTGGTGAGCGGTCCTGCGATCGCACGGGCACTCTCCGAGGCCGGTCTGCCCGCGGAGACCAGCGACGACGTCGTCGCTCTGGCGCGCACCGGCAACCCGGCCGTCCAGAACGCGATCCGCCAGGCCGGACGCGACCTGGGCGCGGTCGTCGCCACGTGCGTCAACCTGCTCAACCCGTCGATGATCGTCGTCGGCGGCAGTCTCTCCCGCGTCGGCGAGCAGCTCCTCGCCGGGATGCGCGAGGTCGTCTACCAGCGGTCCACCCCGCTGGCGACGCAGCATCTGACCATCACCCAGTCGCGCTCCGGCGAGACCGGCGGCGCGATCGGAGCGGCCATCATGGTCATCCAGCGCGCGCTCGATCCCGACGCGGGCACACCCCGCTCCCTCTTCCGCTGACGCCACCTGCGGACCCCCACCGCACATCAACAACATCGAATCGATTCGAACCCCTGAAAGGAGTGCCGTGAGCACCCAGAGCGAACCCCTCGACCGCCCCCTCCGCGCCGGAGTGGTCGGCCTCGGCTGGGCCGGCCAGCAGCACATGGCGGCCTACTCGGCCCTTCCCGGCGTGGAGCTGGTCGCCATCGCCGGAATGGAGGACGGCCCGCGCGCCGAACTCGGCGAGCAGTACGGTATCACGCGCCTGCACCGCGACTGGCAGGACCTGGTGGCCGAGGGCGACCTCGACGTCGTCAGCGTCGCCGTCCCCACCTTCCTGCACGCGCCGATCGCCGTCGGGGCGCTCGACGCGGGCATCCACGTGCTCAGCGAGAAGCCGATCGCCCGCACCGCGGCCGAGGCGCAGACCATGGTGGATGCGGCCCACCGTGCCGGCCGTGTGCTGGAGGTGGCGTTCAACCACCGCCGCCGCGGAGACATCGAGGCCCTCAAGGCCGCGATCGACGACGGCAAGATCGGCCGGCCGTATCACGCGCGCGCGACCTGGCTGCGACGAGCCGGCATCCCGGCGCTCGGAAGCTGGTTCACCAACCGCGAGATGGCCGGCGGCGGCCCGCTGATCGACATCGGCGTGCACGTGCTCGACTACGCCCTCCACCTGTTCGGCGAGCCGCGCGTCGTCGCCGTCTCGGCCGTCACCCACTCCGAACTCGGCGTCCGTGGCCGGGGCGGCGCCGCCGCCTCCAAGCAGCACGTCGGCTCGGAGTACGAGGTCGAGGACCTGGCCAGCCTGCTGCTCCGGCTCGAGGGCGGCGGCTCGATCGTCATCGAGACCAGCTGGGCGGCGTACCGTCCGGCCGGCGACGAGTTCGGCATCACGCTGTACGGCACGGAAGGCGGCGCGGACCTGCGCGTCGTCGACTACGCCCCGTCCGGCGAGCTGACCATCTTCACCGGCGACGGCGAGCAGAGCGAGGACATCAGCGTCACCGCCGATCCCGGCCGCGGTCACCTGGCGGTGGTCGAGACCTTCCTCGAGCACGTCGCCGACCCGGCGAACTGGTCGAACTGGGACGGCTCGCTCGCCCTCGACCGCGCGCGCGTCATCGACGCCGCCTACGAGTCGGCCCGCATCGGCGCGGAGGTGCGGCTCGCTCCAGCGACCGGCGCCGCGACCGCCTCGGCCGACACCGCCCTGACGAAAGGAGCATGACCATGACACTGCGCGTCACCGTCTGGAACGAGGGCGTCCATGAGGCGACCCAGCCCGAGATCGCCGCGATCTACCCGCACGGCATCCACGGGGCGATCGCGGAGGGGCTGTCGGAGCTGCTCGGCGACGAGGTCGCCGTCCGCACCGCCACTCTCGACGATCCCGAGCACGGGCTCGGCGAGCAGGCGCTCGCGGAGACCGACGTGCTGCTGTGGTGGGGCCACATCGCGCACGACCGCGTCTCCGACGAGGTCGTGGAGCGCGTCCGGCAGCACGTCCTCGGCGGGATGGGGCTCATCGTCCTCCACTCCGGCCACTTCTCGAAGATCTTCATCCGGATGCTCGGGACGACCTGCTCCCTGCGCTGGCGCAACCCCGAGGGCGGCGAGCGCGAGCTCGTCTGGAACGTCAACCCGACGCATCCCATCGCCGCCGGCGTCGAGCAGCCGATCGTGATCGACGCGCAGGAGATGTACGGGGAGTTCTTCGACATCCCCACGCCCGACGATCTGGTGTTCATCAGCTCCTTCACCGGCGGGGAGGTGTTCCGCTCCGGCGTGACCTTCACGCGCGGTCGCGGCAAGATCTTCTACTTCAGCCCCGGCGACCAGGAGTACCCGGTGTACTTCCACCCGCAGGTGCGCCGCGTGCTCGCCAACGGCGTGCGGTGGGCGGCGCCGGTGACGGGGGCACGCCAGGCGCCCGAGGTGTCGAACCCCCAGCCGGTCTAGGCCGAGCACCCCCGACCGAGACGAGGAGCCCGACCATGACCGACGCCCTGTCAACGCTTCCGCTGCCGCGGCACCCCGATCCCGCCGACGCCCCTCCGCTGCGGTGGGGTGTGCTCGGCCCCGGCGCGATCGCAGCCGACTTCACCGACGCGCTGCACCGGCACACCCGCCAGCGGGTGGTGGCCGCGGGGTCGCGCTCGGCGGAGCGGGCGCAGGCGTTCGCCGACGCGCACGACGTCGACCGGTCGTACAGCTCGTACGAGGAGCTCGTGGCCGATCCGGACGTCGAGGTCGTCTACATCGCCACACCGCACAGTGAGCACCTCGAGCACGCTCTGCTCGCGATCGCGGCGGGCAAGCACGTCCTGATCGAGAAGCCGATGGCCGTCACCGCCGGCCAGGCCGGACGGATCGTCGCGGCGGCACGCAAGGCGGGTGTGTTCGCGATGGAGGCGATGTGGACGCGCTACCTGCCGCAGACCGACATCGTGCGTCAGCTGCTGGAGGACGGCGCCCTCGGCGACGTCCGGGTCGTCACAGCGGACTTCGGCGGCCGGGCCGCTTTCGATCCATCGAGCCGGCTGTGGAATCCCGCTCTGGCGGGCGGGGCGCTGCTCGACCTCGGCGTGTACACGGTGTCGTGGGCCTCGTTCGCACTCGGCGCCCCCGCGGGGATCATCGCGTCCGGCACCCTCGCCGAGACCGGGGTGGACGAGCAGGCCGCTCTGGTGCTGTCGTCCGCCGGCGGCGGCCAGGCGCTGCTGAGCACCACCCTGCTGGCGGGAACGCCGTCGCTCGCGACCATCAGCGGCAGCGCGGGCCGTGTCGAGACGGACAGCCCGTTCTGGGGCCCCAGCGGCCTGCGGGTCTTCCGCGGCGACGGCACCCTGGCCGCCCACTGGCGCGACCCGTACGGCCGCCCCCACCGCGACGGCATGTCGTACGAGGCCGCTGCGCTCGCCCGGTTCGTCGCAGAGGGGCGGACGGAGTCCCCGCTCCATCCGCTCGCCGAGGCGGTCGACACGCTGGCGACGATCGACGAAGCGCGGAGGCAACTCGGGGCGACGCGCGTGGAGTGACAGCGAGCGTCGGCCCGACGCGGCACAATGGACAGGTGCTCGACTCCGCTCCGTACCGCACCGCCGACCTGTACCGGCCGGGCGTCCTCGCGGATCTGAGCCCGGCGCGACCCGCTCCCGTCCCGGTGGTCCCGGCCGTGCCCGGCCAGACGGGGCACCTGGCCCGGGTGGTGGCCAGCTCCAGCGACCGGGTCGGCTGGCTGCGGGCGCGCAGCCGCGGCATCACCGCCACCGACGTCGCCAAGCTGTCGAGCCCGCGCTCGATTCGCGCCGCCGCCTACGACAAGCTCCACGGCACGGGCTTCAGCGGGAACGTCTTCACGCAGCACGGCCGTTCCCGGGAACCCGAGATCGCCGCGTGGGTCGCTGCGACGCACGGCATCGAGCCCTCCGACCTCCTGTTCCACGCCGAGCGCGACCGTCGCCATCTCGCCACTCCGGACGGCCTGATCGCCCGGACCGGCGGCCGGATCGAGCTGGCCGAGATCAAGACGACGAACAAGCCGTTCCGCAGCATCCCCCGGCCCTACCTCCGTCAGATCTGGTGGCAGCAGTACGTGCTCGGCGCCGAGCGCACGCTCTTCGTGTGGGAGCAGCACGACGGCTTCGTCCCGCTCCGCGACGAGCCGGAGTGCCGCTGGGTCGACCGCGACGATGCCGAGATCGCGAAGCTGGTCGCCCTCGCGGCCGACCTCATCGAGGTCCTGCGTCAGGCGACCTCTGCTCCGGCGCCGACGCCGGTGCCCGTCGCGGCCGACGGCGCCAGGTCCGTCGCATCCGCTGCATCCTCCACTCCGACGGGGATGCGGGTCAGCGCCACCGCGTAGACCGCGATCCACGCGACGGCGACCGTCGTGCCGATCAGTTCGAGCCACGCGCCGACATCGGCGCCGACCCGGACGATGGCGAGCAGTCCGCCCACGATCGTGATGGCCGCGACCGCGCCGCAGCTGAGCCGCGACAGACGCGACAGACGCGGGAGCTTCCGGCTGAATCCCACCTGCAGCATGGCGAAGCAGGCCGCGGCGAAGCCGAGCACCGCGGACACCGTGTGCACCAGATCCTGCACGGTCGACTTCGGGTCGACGATCGGCACGGGGCAGTAGGCCGTGCAGGTGACCTGCGACGCGAGCACGAAGCACACCGCGGCGAATCCCAGCGTCATCGCCGGCGCCCACCGGTCGAGCACCCGCGCCGACGACCGCACGTGGCCGCTGGCGACGGCGATCGCGAACCCGCCGCCGGCGATCAGCAGCAGAGCGACGGCGAAGGCGCCGGACGTCGCCGCGCCCTTCGCGCCCAGTTCGCTCACGTAGACCGGGTACGGCACGGTCAGCCGTGCCGCCCAGATGACCGTCAGCCCACCCAGGACGCAGAGGGTTCCGATGCCGAGCAGGATGGGGACGGCGCGCTGCCAGCCGCGTGCGAGGACAGGAACGGCGAACGGCTCCCGGGCGATCCGCAGCAGTCGTCGCACCTGTCGCTCCTCGGGTCTGGTCGTCGTCGTTCCGCTCCCGCAGGCCAGATCACAGCCCGGGTCGCAGCATCCTAACCGGCGCGGCGCTGAGAACGGCCTGGGGGTATCCGAAACAGAGTGTTCACATCTGGTGACCCGACCGTAACACCGTCGAAGCACGCGCAGGATTGACTGAGGGGACGCCGCGCCGACGCAGCGGCAGACCGACGAGGGGATGACGAATGCCGAAGACCATGCGGGCCGCACTTCTGGACGCCGCGGGAGACCCGGAGGCCCTCCGGATCGGTGAGACCGACTACCCGGACCGCGTGAACGCCGAGTTCCTGGTCAAGGTGGTCGCATCGAGCGTGAATCCGATCGACGCGAAGACGCGAGCCGGGCGCGGGATCTACGGCGCCATCCACTCGTTCCCCGCCGTCCTCGGGCACGACTTCAGCGGGGTCGTGGTGGAATCGCCGTACAGCGCCCATCCCATCCGCCCGGGCGACGAGGTCTTCGGCATGGTCATGGTGCCGCGGCTCGGCGGCAGCTTCGCCGAATACGTCTCCGTGCCGTCGCTGAGCGTCGTGCGCAAGCCGGCCACCCTCAGCCACATCGAGGCGGCCGCCGCTCCCCTGGCCGCGCTGACGGCGTGGGGCATGGTGGTCGAGGTCGCGAAGGCCCACGAGGGCCAGCGGATGCTCATCCACGCGGGCAGCGGTGGAGTCGGCCACTTCGCCGTGCAGTTCGCCTCGTACTTCGGAGCGCACGTCATCGCGACCGCGTCCGGGTCGAAGGCGTCGTGGCTGCGTTCGCTCGGAGCTGCCGAGGTGATCGACTACACGACGACGCGGTTCGAGGATGTCGTGCACGACGCCGATGTGGTGATCGACCTGATCGGCAACGTCCACGACCAGACGGGGACGCGCTCCCTCTCGGTGCTGCGTCCCGGCGGCCTCATCGTCAACGTCCCGACGGGGAGCTGGCCGACGTTCGCAGAAGAGGTCGCCGCCGCCGGCGTGCGCGGCACGGACTACAAGGTCGCGCCGGACGGCAGCACCCTGGCCGTCATCGCCCGCCTCCTGGAGTCGGGGAATGTGCGGGTGCACGTCGATCAGATCTTCGCGCTCGAGCAGATCGCCGAGGCGCACCACGCCATCGAGAGCGGCCACACCCGCGGCAAGATCGTGCTGAAGATCGCCGAGGGCTGACCGGCGACCGTTCGGCCTACGGCAGCGCCCGCTCCATCACCCAGTCGTCCTCGTAGCGGTCGCCGACGAGGAAGCGTTTGGCTCCGACGCGCTCGAAGCCGTGCTTGCCGTAGAAGCGCTGCGCTCGGGCGTTCTCCTCGTTGACGCCCAGCCACATCCCCCCGGCTCCCGCTTCGGCGCCCGCCCGCAGGCTCTCGGCCATGAGCCGGCTCGCGACGCCCTCGCCGTGGTGGCCGGGCAGCACGTAGCACTTGCTCAGCTCGGCGGTGGGGTGGATGCGGAGGCAGCCGCGCACGTCGGCATCCGCCGGGTCGCCCAGGTTGACCATCGTGTATCCGACCGCGACGCCCGCCTCGTCCTCCGCGATGAGCAGCCGGCGCGACGCGTAGGCGAGGTACTCGGCGAACCGCTGCTCCGAGAGCACGGTCGCGATGAACGCCGCCTTCGCCTCCTCGGTGGTGTGCGGCGGGCAGGCGAGCGGGAAGGTCGCGGCGGCGACCGCGGAGAGGGCGGCGGCGTCTCCGGCGACGGCGGGGCGGATGGTGACGGTCACCTCGTCAGCCTAGCCAGCGCGCGGTCGGCCCTCCGCACACGGCGGACCGGCCGCCTCCGATCGGGAGACGGCCGGTCCGTGGTGCGCATTGCCTGGTCAGTGCCTTCCCTGGGCCACCCAGCTGAGCAGGTCGAAGGAGACACCGCCGAGGCCGGTCACCGGGTCGTATCCCTTCGCCGTCTTCAGCGAGGTGTCCTGATCCATCGACACCAGGTAGGTGTTGCCGCTGATCGCGCTCGTGTAGACCAGCGCCTGCGTCGGGTTCTGCGGCAGCACGTCGCGGAACGCGTTCGGCAGGATGCGCTTCACGCCGTACAGCGTCGGGTTCGCGAACCCGATCGTCGAGCGCGTCGCCTGCTGCACGATCGCGATCTGGGCGGCGACGATCGGCGAGGCCAGCGACGTTCCGCCGTAGGTCTCGTTGATGTAGTCGCCGGTCGCCAGCGTCGTGTCGTCGATGATCGGACGGATGCCGATCAGGAACCCGGTGTACGGGTCGGCGAGTGCTGCGACGTCCGGCGAGACGCGCTTGCCGTTCGCGAGTGCCGCGGGGACGATCCCGCGCTGGTAGCCGGGCTGTGCGAACACCGCGCTCGTGCCGCCGCCGGCGCCGCCGACGAACCGCGTGCCCGGGAGGGGCTGCGCGTAGCTGAGCGTGCCGTCGGCGTTCTTGACGATCTGGTCGAACTGGTCGCCCCATCCCGTCTCCCACGCGATCTTGCCGTTCTTGTCGATGCCGGTGCTCGTTCCGCCGACCGAGGTCACCCACGGGGAGGATGCCGGGAAGTCCGGCGACGGGTAGCCGAGGTTCGCGACCTCGTCGCCGTTGTCACCGCTCGAGAAGTACAGGCCGATACCCTCGCCCGCGGCCTGGAGCTGCAGGTTCACCTCGCCCTGGATCACGTCGGCCGGAACCGCCTCGCCCACGTTGCCGTAGCTGTTGCTGACGATGTTGGCGAGCTTGTTGTCGAGGATCTTCGACATGGCCACATCCAGGCCGCCGCCGCAGTTGAAGCCGCCGACGTAGAGGATGCGAGCCCCCGGTGCGACAGCGTGCACCGACTCGACGTCGAGCGTCTGCTCGCCCTGCCATCCGCTCGGGTACTGGCAGAGCTCCTGGTCGACGAACTCGCTGGGGCTGGGGACGAGCTGCTGGTAGCTGGAGTTGGTCAGCCCGGGCTCGCCGTTCTGCTGCGAGTAGCTGTTGACATCCTTGACGATGGTCGGGCTGGCGTAGGCGTCGATGATCGCCACCGTCTGACCCGAGCCGTTGATGCCGCGCTTGCCGAGGTCGTTCAGGCCGTACGCGCTGCGCAGCTGCTGCGGGGTGTAGCCGCAGTTGTAGGTGCTGTACTGCGTGTTGCCGTTGTACGCCGGCGGGACGGTCACCGTGTGCTCGCCGTAGTAGTGCGAGCACGGCGTCTGGATCACCGGTGCGGCAGCGGCCTTGCGCGCGACCTGCGGTGCGCCGGAGGGGCCCAGGTCGCCCTGCTTGATCGAGTCGGGACGCGTCAGCGTGCGCGACTGCTCGATGCTCACGCCCGAGACCTTGCCGCCGATGCTGGTCGGCAGCGACGGGGCGGAGGCGGGGGCGACGAGCTGGCGCCCGGCGTAGTTGAACGCGTGCAACGAGGTGCCGAAGATGGAGCCGAGCTGGTCCGGCGTGCCACGGAAGACCACGTACTGGCGGCTGGCCGGGACGGCGGAGATGGTGAGCCCGGCCGCCTTCAGGAAGCTGACCACCGCGTCCGAGTCGGCCTGGGTCGGCGAGAACCTATCGATCCACTGCTTCGGATTGAGCGCCTTGCGGTAGCCGCGGTCGAGCGGGTTCGAGACCGCCTTCGCGAGCGCCTCGGCGCCCGCCTGGTCGCGGAGCGGAAGGTAGATCTCGCCCTCCACCGTCGCGTCGGCCGGTGCGGCGCCGGCGTCGTTCGCCGCGGTCGCCCAGGAGGGGACGGAGCCGGCGTAGGTCACGCGGTCGGCTGCGTTCGCCGCCGATGCCCCCGCCAACGACAAAGCCACCACGGCAGACGTGGTGGCGATGATTCCGAGCGCCCTCTTGTGGAGGGATCCCGTGGTGCGTTGTGCCATGAATGTCATCCTTAGCTCGGACGGACTCGACTTCGAGCCGTCGCGCACGGCGCGCGACAGGAGCGACACTAGACCCCATCGTTCTACCACCGCAACGAGGGGTAGACAGGTCTGTTGCGATCGTTGCCCGAGGTGAAGCATCCTCACGGCGACGAGCGCATCCGACAGAGCGCGAACGACGACGGGGTCGGGACCGGCAAGCGGCCCCGACCCCGTCGGAGGATGTTCGCGGAACGAACTCAGATGGCGTTGACGTCCAGCGGGATGCCCGGGCCGAACGTGGTCGACACGGCGCCCTTCTGGATGTAACGGCCCTTCGCGGCGGACGGCTTGAGACGCACGACCTCCTCGAGAGCGGTGGTGATGTTGTCGTTCAGCTGCTCGGCGGTGAAGCCCGCCTTGCCCACGACGAAGTGCACGTTGGCGTGCTTGTCGACGCGGAACTCGATCTTTCCGCCCTTGATGTCGGAGACGGCCTTCGCCACATCCGGCGTGACCGTGCCGGTCTTCGGGTTCGGCATGAGGCCGCGCGGGCCGAGCACCTTGCCGAGACGACCGACCTGACCCATGAGCTCCGGGGTGGAGACGGCCGCGTCGAAGTCGGTGTACCCGCCGGCGACCTTCTCGATCAGCTCGGCGCCGCCGACCTCGTCCGCACCCGCGGCGATGGCCGCCTCGGCGGCTGGGCCGGTCGCGAACACGATGACGCGGGCGGTCTTGCCCGTACCGTGAGGAAGAATGACGGTACCGCGGACCATCTGGTCCGCCTTGCGGGGGTCCACGCCGAGCTTCAGCGCGACCTCGACGGTCGAGTTGAACTTGGCGGAGCCGGTCTCCTTCGCCAGGGCGACGGCCTCAGCGGGGGTGTAGAACTTTCCGGCCTCGATCTTCTCGGCCGCGGCCCGGTAGGCCTTGGACTTCTGTGCCATGTGATTTCTCCTTACGAGAATGTGGTGCGAGCCTGGCCGGCTCTTCCACGAGATGTCTTGAGGGGGTCGGGCTTACGCCTCGACCGTGATGCCCATCGAGCGGGCGGTGCCTGCGATGATCTTCGACGCCGCGTCGATGTCGTTGGCGTTGAGGTCGACCATCTTCTGCTCGGCGATCTGGCGCACCTGCTCCTGGGTCAGCTTGCCGACCTTGTTGGTGTGCGGGACGCCGGAGCCCTTGGCGACGCCTGCCGCCTTCTTGATGAGCTCTGCCGCCGGCGGGGTCTTCAGGACGAACGTGAACGAACGGTCCTCGTAGACGGTGATCTCGACGGGGATGACGTTGCCGCGCTGCGACTCGGTCGCCGCGTTGTACGCCTTGCAGAACTCCATGATGTTCACGCCGTGCTGACCGAGCGCCGGGCCGATAGGCGGGGCGGGGTTGGCGGCGCCGGCGTTGATCTGAAGCTTGATCAGACCGGTGACCTTCTTCTTCGGTGCCATGTCTCTTCCTTCTTTGTGTATTCGAGCGAGCCGGACCGCGGTCCGCATCGCTCTCCCGGTTTCTCGGCCCTTCCGAGACCCGGTGTTCTGAAAAACAGTGGGGAGGCTCTGAATGTTCCCTAGAGCTTCGTGACCTGGTCGAAGCTGAGCTCGACCGGGGTCTCGCGCTCGAACAGGGAGACGAGCACGGTGAGCTTGCCGCTCTCCGGCTTGATCTCGCTGATGGAGCCCGGGAGGCCCGCGAACGAGCCCTCCTTGATGGTGATGGTCTCGCCGATCTCGAAGTCGACCTCGGCGGGGATGACGCGTGCGGCGGCCTTCTGGCCCTTCGCGGCGCCCTTGGCCGGCGCGGCCTCGACCTGCACGAGGCTCTTCAGCATCGAGAAGGCCTCTTCGAAGCGCAGCGGGGTCGGGTTGTGGGCGTTGCCGACGAACCCGGTGACGCCCGGCGTGTGCCGGACGACCGACCAGCTGTCCTCGTTGAGGTCCATGCGCACCAGCACGTAGCCGGGGATGCGGACGCGGTTGACCATCTTGCGCTGGCCGTTCTTGATCTCGACCACGTCCTCCATGGGGACCTGCACCTCGTAGATGTAGTCCTCCATGTTCATCGAGACCATGCGGTTCTCGATGTTGGACTTCACGCGACGCTCGAACCCGGCGTACGAGTGGATGACGTACCACTTGCCGAGCTTGGCGCGCAGTTCGGCGCGGAACTCCTCGTACGGGTCGGTGGAGGTCTCCTCCTCCTCGTCCTCGACCGCTTCGACGGCGGCCTCGGCCTCGTCCACGCTGTCGACCTCGAGCGCCTCGTCGACGGCGCGGTCGGCCTCGGGGTCCACCGCCTCCGCCATGGCGTCGAGCACGGCGTCGAGGTCGATCTCGGTGCCGTCGTCCGCGACGACGTGCAGCGCCTCGTGCTCGGCGGAGTCGGACGCTTCGTCCTCGCTGGCGAGAACGTTGCCGGTCTGCGCCTCGTCGTCCTCGGAGGACTGCTCCGCAGCGGGCGCCCAGTCCACGTCGTCGCGATTCGTCTCAGACACTGAATTCATTCCATTTCTTGTCGGGAGGGCCGGTGCGGCCCGATCGACGTCGTCTATTTCGGGTTTCCGAAGACCCAGACGACACCCATGCCGAACACCCAGTCAAGGAGTGACACAAGAGCCATCATGATCACCACGAACACGAGCACGACGCCGGTGTAGCTGAAGAGCTCCTTGCGGGTCGGCGTGACGACCTTCTTCAGCTCGCCGATGACCTGCCGGATGAACAGGGCGATCCGCGCGAAGGGGTTGCGCCGTGCGGCGCGATCCTTCTTCGCGTTGGCGACGATCTCCTCGCTCGGCTCGTCGATTACCTTTCGGGCCACCTCGTTACACCTTTCGTGGATCGGCACCAGAGTGCCGACTTGCAGGGCGGACAGGAATCGAACCTGCAACCTGCGGTTTTGGAGACCGCTGCTCTGCCAATTGAGCTACCGCCCTAGGGAACCGAATCGCCGACTTCCTGCGCTGGCTGTTCAAGGCTAACCGATCGAACATCCGAACGTGCTGCGGATGCCCGGCCGGAGCGCGGCAGTGCTGCCGTCGCTACACCAGAAAAAGGGCGCAGAAAAGCTTGGCAGATTCAACCACCGCGTCAAGTGTACGGGACGCGGCAGCCCGGCCGCAAAGCGGTCACCGGACTACAGGAGTTTGCGCTCCAGCGCCCACGCGGTGAGCTCGTGCCGGGACGACAGCTGCAGCTTCCGCAGCACCGCCGAGACGTGCGTCTCGACCGTCTTGATGGAGATGAACAGCTCGGCGGCCACCTCCTTGTAGGCGTAGCCGCGTGCGATCAACCGCATGACCTCCCGCTCCCGCGCCGACAGCCGGTCGAGCTCGTCCGTCGACTCCGCCTGCTCGCCGGCGGCCGCCCCGAAGGCGTCCAGCACGAAGCCGGCGAGGCGCGGAGAGAAGACCGCGTCGCCGCCCGCCACCGCGACGACCGCGTCGCTGACCTGACCGCCCGAGCTGCCCTTCGTCAGGTACCCGCGGGCCCCGGCCCGGATGACGCCGACCACGTCCTCCGCCGCATCGGAAACGCTGAGCGCCAGGAAGCGCGTGGACGGCGCCTCTGCGGACGTCCGGCGCACGACCTCTGCTCCCCCGCCGCCCCCACCGCCGGGCAGGTGCACGTCGAGCAGCACGACGTCCGGCTGGGTCTGGACGACCACCGCGACCGCCGCATCCACATCGGCCGCCTCGCCGACGACGTGCAGGCGGTCGTCGAGGTCGGCGCGGAGGCCGGAGCGGAAGATGGAGTGGTCGTCCACGATCACCACGGTGACCGGCCGGCCTGCTGCGGTGCTCTCGGTCATGTCGTCTCGCTCGCGATCTCGATGGTCAGCTGGATCTCGGTGCCGCTCTCGCGCGCCGTCACGGTCGCCTGACCGCCGGCGCGGCGCATGCGGCCGATGATCGATTCTCGGACACCGAGGCGCCCCTCGGGAAGCGCTCCGAGATCGAAGCCCGGTCCCCGGTCGCGGATGAACACATCCACCCGGCCGGATGCGTGCTCGACGTAGACGGACACGTCGCCCCCGGCGTGCCGCGCCGCGTTCAGCATCGCCTCGCGTGCGGCAGCACCCAGCTCGGACGGCGCGTTCCTCACGGGTTCACCGACCGAGACGACGTCGAACGTGACCGGATGCTCGACCTCCAGAGCCGCGGCGACCTCCCGCAGTTCCGCCGCGAGGTCCCTCCCCTCGGCCGCGGATGCCGCCGCGCCCTCGGTGAACAGCCAGTCGCGCAGTTCGCGCTCCTGTGCGCGGGCGATCCGCCCGACCTCGCTGGTGGCTCCCGCTCGGTTCTGGATCAGCGCGAGCGTCTGCAGCACGGAGTCGTGCAGGTGCGCGGCCATCTCCGCCCGCTGCTCCTCCTTGATGCGTGCCGTCCGCTCGGTGATGAGCTCACGCCACAGCCGCAGCCCCCACGGAGCGACGAGCACGGCCGCGCCGGCGAAGGTGGCGATCAGGATGCCGAGCCACAGCATCCCGGATCCCGCGACGTTCTGGGTGAGCGCGATGGCCAGGGCGATGAGGACGAGGAACGCGCCGCAGACGATCCGGAAGGCCCCGGGAGAGAGCGGTGCGAAGGCGACCGGCTCCTCGTCGGCCAGCTGCTCCCACGCAACGGCGAGCACCAGGAGGGCGGCGCAGGCGACCAGCGTCCCGAAGCCCGGGCCGAGCGCTCCCCCTGCGGCCAGGACGACGGCGGTGATCCCGGCGGCTGCGCCGGCTCCGGCCAGCAGCCAGGGGAGGTTCACCCGCCGACGAACACCTTCGGCCGGGTCGAGCCCCGACGCGGCACGCAGCGGAGTGAGCGCCCAGAGCCAGAGATACAGCAGGATCCCGGCGCCGCCGAGCAGCGTCGCGCCGACGAACGCCCAGCGCACGGCCGCGACCGGCCAGCCGAGATGATCGGCCAGCGCGACGCTCACTCCGCTCACGGCGCACGAGCGCGGCCGGGCCAACGGAGGCCGCGGCAGACCGGCGCGCGGACCGGCGGGCGCTGTGGACGACATAGTCAGAATCCAAGCAGACCCCGATCGGACCCGCACCCGATGGGCGCAGCAATCAGGGTCGGCTCAGGGGTTCACCCGATACCCGGGCCCGCACTCCCGACGCCAGGATGGGGACCATGTCACAGAACGACTCGACTCCCCCGGTGGGAACGCCCGCGAACCCCTACGGCGGTCCGCAGACCGGATTCTCCGGCCGCGGAACCCGCTTCTTCGATTGGATGCGCGGCCTCGGCATCGTCCGCGCAGACGGCTGGCTCGGCGGGGTGAGCGCCGGGGTGGCGTACCGCCTGGGCATCGATCCGCTGATCGTGCGCGGCATCATCGTCGTGGCCGGCATCCTCGGCGCACCCGTGCTGCTGCTGTACGCGGCGGCGTGGGCGCTCCTGCCGGACCGCGACGGCCGCATCCACCTGCAGCAGCTGTTCGACGGGGACTTCCAGCCGCCGATGGTCGCGATCGGCGTGATGGCGCTGCTGTCGCTTCTGCCATGGACGAGCGGCGTCTGGTGGGCGGACGGGCCGTTCTGGAACGTACCGGTCTGGGGCGATGTGATCGGCCGCGTGATCTGGACGCTGGTGGTGATCGGCGCGGTGGTCGCGCTGATCGTGGTGGCCGTGCGGAACTCGGATGCCCGGACCGCCGCGCGGACGGCAGCGGGCGCGGCGGCGACGGGGGCGGCGAGCGCCTCTACGGCCGATGCGGCTCCGGCCGCGTCGACGTCGACGGAGCAGCCGAGCGATGTGGATGCGGCCGGGAACCCGTCGACGACCGTGCCGGCGGCGAGCGCAGCCCCTGCTCCTGCACCTGCTCCGCAGCTCGACATCGCCGCGGAGCCGACGGCGCCTCCCGCTCCGCGCCTCGGCGCCTCGCCCGACGAGGTCGCGGACTGGCAGCAGCGGCAGGCGCAGTGGCGCGCGGAGCACGCGGCCTGGAAGCAGCGCCTCGCCGCGGACATGCGCGCGGTCAAGGCGCAGCGGTCGGCCGAGCTCCGGACGCAGGTCGCCACCGCGACGGCCGAGGCCGCCGCGCGCCGCGAGGCCTACCGAGCTGCGAATCCGCGGGTGGGCGCGGCCGTGGGCTGGCTGACCGTCGGGCTGGCGCTCGTCGCCGGGTCGCTGGTGGCCATCGTGTGGCCGCAGCTCGCCGACGTCGGCCGCTTCACCACGGCCGCCGGACTCGCCGCCGCCACGCTCGTCGTCGGCGTCGTCGTGCTCATCGCCGGGCTGGCCCGACGCCGCAGCGGGTTCCTCATCTTCCTCGGGATCCTGCTCGCAGCGCTGACCGCCGCCGCGCTGTTCCTCGCGGGCGACACCGTCGCCGGCATCCACCTGACGAGCGTCGGGCTGCCCGCGCTCCTCCAGCGCTGAGACCGTGCTGGACCAGAAACGACCGGGAGACACGACCATGACCGATCAGAACCCGCAGAACGCACCGCAGGAGCCGCAGGAGCCCTCGCCGGCCGAGCCATCGCCCCGCGCGGATGTGCCGTTCACCGCATCCACGACCCCGCCGGTGAGCCCCGCCTACGCGGCGCCGCTCGCGCCGGCGGGCGACGCGCCCGTGCGCTGGGGCGGTGTCGTGTGGGGACTGCTGCTGACGCTGTTCGCCGGCGCCACCCTCTACGTCCTGGCATCGGCGGAGCGCGTCCGGGAGGCGGCCGACTGGATCGCGGCACTCACGCCGGGCTCCGCCTGGGCGCTCGGCGCCGCCGTGATCGGGCTCGTCATCGTGGTCTCCGCGCTGCTCGGGGGAATCCGCGCGTCGCAGCGCAGGCGCGTGCGCGCGCGGATCTGAGCGGTTTTCTCCACAGAACACACCCGACGCCCGTTCTCCACCGATGTCATCGGAGGGGAGCGGGCGTCAGGCGTGCCTGACACGATGGCACCATGACCACTGCAACAGATGCCCTCACCAGCCTCCGCGCCCTCGTCGGGCGCCCGGAGGCCGAGTTCCACGACGGGCAGTTCGAGGCCATCGGCGCTCTGGTCGACGACCACCGGCGGGCCCTGGTCGTACAGCGAACGGGGTGGGGCAAGTCGGCCGTCTACTTCGTGGCCACCATGCTGCTCCGGGCGCGGGGTGCCGGGCCGACCATCCTCGTCTCGCCGCTGCTCGCGCTCATGCGCGACCAGGTGGCGGCGGCCGAGCGCGCCGGCGTGCGCGCGGTCACGATCAACTCGTCCAACCGTCACGAGTGGGAGGATGTGGCGGTCCGCCTCCGGGAGGACACGGTCGACGTCCTCCTGGTGTCGCCGGAACGCTTGAACAATCCCGACTTCCGCGACACGCAGCTCCCCGCGCTGGTCGACCGCAGCGGGCTCCTGGTGGTGGACGAGGCCCACTGCATCTCGGATTGGGGCCATGACTTCCGGCCCGACTACCGCCGGCTCCGCGACCTGATCGGGCGGCTTCCGGACGGCGTGCCCGTGCTGGCGACCACGGCGACGGCGAACGAGCGCGTCGTGGCCGACGTGGTCGAGCAGCTGGGCGTCGGGCGGGAGGCCGAAGTCGTGACGATCCGCGGGCCCCTCGCGCGACGATCGCTGCGCCTGGGAGTGCTCCCCCTGCCCGACGCCACCGCGCGGCTCGCCTGGCTGGCCGGCCATCTGGGCGATCTCCCCGGCAGCGGCATCGTGTACACGCTGACGGTGTCGGCGGCGGAGGACACCGCGCGCGTGCTCCGCCGCGCCGGCCACGAAGCGCACGCGTACACCGGCCAGACGGACACCGCAGAGCGCGAGGACTTGGAGGGCCGGCTCAAGCGCAACGAGGTCAAAGTGCTCGTGGCCACGAGCGCCCTCGGCATGGGATTCGACAAGCCCGACCTGGGGTTCGTCGTGCACCTGGGGGCTCCCTCGTCACCGGTCGCCTACTACCAGCAGGTGGGCCGCGCGGGCCGCGCGACCGAGAACGCGGACGTTCTGCTGCTGCCGGGTCCGGAGGACCGGGCCATCTGGCAGTACTTCGCGACCGCATCCATGCCGTCGCGCGAGAAGGCCGCGGCGGTCCTCGAAGCCCTGGGGTCGGAGCCGCTGTCGACGCGGGTGCTGGAGAGCCGTGTCGACCTCCGCGCGTCCACTCTCGAACTCCTGCTGAAGGTACTCGACGTCGACGGCGCCGTGCGCCGGGTGAGCGGCGGCTGGGTCTCGACGGGCGCTCCGTGGGAGTACGACGAAGAGCGGTACGCCCGCATCGCCGCCGCCCGCGAGGCGGAGCAGCAGTCGATGCTCGACTACGAGTCGACGTCCGCGTGCCGGATGGAGTTCCTGCAGCGCGCGCTCGACGACCCGGACGCCGGGCCGTGTGGCCGCTGCGACAACTGCGCGGGCGTCTGGTACCCGACGGAGGTCGACGGCAGCGCGGCGGGCGAGGTCGGCACGATCCTCGATCGGGTCGGCGTCGAGGTCGAGCCGCGCAAGCTGTGGCCGACCGGCGCGGACCGTCTTGGGGTCCCGGTGAAGGGCAAGCTCGCGGCCGGTCAGCAGCTCGAGCCGGGAAGAGCGCTCGCCCGGTTGACCGACCTGGGCTGGGGAGGGCGGCTGCGCGACCTTCTGGCCGAGGATGCACCCGACCAGCCCGTGCCTCCGGCGGTTCTCGACGCCTGTGTGCGGGTGCTCGCCGATTGGGACTGGAATGCGCGCCCGGGCGTGGTCGCCGCGATGCCGTCGCGGCGGCGGCCCGTCTTCATCGAATCCCTCGCCCGAGGGCTCGCGGGCATCGGCCGTCTCCCGTACGCCGGAACGCTGGAGTGGCGCGGCGGCCCGCCGTCCGGAGCACCCGGCGGCAACAGCGCCTTCCGGCTGGCATCCGTCTGGAACCGGTTCTCCGCCGACGGGCTCGACCTGCCCGCCGGCGTGCCGGTACTCCTCGTCGACGACCTCGTGGACAGTCGCTGGACCATCACGGTCGCCGGTCAGGAGCTCGTCCGGGTCGGTGCCGGCGCCGTGCTGCCGTTCGCGGCCGCCGTGCGCAGCTGAGCGGCGCCCCGCGGTGCACCTGCGAACTGCGGTCGAGACACACTGGGGTGAGCGCCGCGCGAGCGCTCACCCCCGTGTGCGATCAGATGAAGTCGCCTCCACCGAAATCGCCTCCGCCGAAGTCGCCACCGCCGAAGCCGCCCCAGTCGCCGCCGCCGCCCCAATCGCCGCCGGACACGTCGCCGCCGCTTGCGTCGCCGCCGCTTGCGTCGCCGCCACCAGCGTCGCCACCCCAGCCGGCCGCGTCGACCGACCCGTCACCGGCGCCGCCGTCACCAGCGCCGCCATCGCCGCCCTGGTCGCCGCCGTTGTCGTTACCGCCCTGGTCGTTCGCGTTCTGGTTGTCGCCGTTCTGGTCGCCGGAGCCGCCGTCCGCCTGGTCGGCGCCCGGCGCGGGGAGAAAGGCGCTGACCAGCGCGGAACCGATCACGTAGCCCGCGACGCTTCCGAGCAGGGAGCTCGCGAACATGCTGCCGAAGCCCGCTCCCCCGAATCCGGGGCGTCCCGCGCCACCGGCGCCTCCAGCACCGCCGCCGAGGGCGCGCTCGAGCGTTCCGGGCTGGCGGAGCTCGGAACGGGTCGCCGCCTGAGCCAGCGACCGCGGGTCGTCGCCGCGGGGCTGCTCCCCCGCCGGCGCGCTCTCGCTGAGCTGCTGGAACAGCAGCCGACGCTGGTCGGGCGTCAGCTTGGCGAACGCCTCCTCATGCACCTGCTCGATGGTCTCCGGCGGAGCCGTGCGGAGCAGGTAGCGGTAGCGCTCCACCGCGATCTCGTCCTCGCTGCGGGCCGGGGGCTGACCGGACGGCTGCCCTGGTGCCTGGCCCTGCCCTCCGCCGTACGGCGGGTAGGCGGTGTTCTGCGTCTGCGTGCCGTTCGGGCGCGGTTCCTCGCGTCCGAGCAGGCGGTCCAGGAATCCCATGTCGTTCCCTCCGGTCCCTCCCGGCGCACACGCGCCGTGTCGGGTTCAGCCTACGGAGCACGGCGTGAGAAAACTCTCAGAGTTCGATGGGTGTCAGCAAGGCGCGAGATGCGAGATCGCCGTCAGAGGTCGAGCCCGACCATCACCGGCTCCGGCTGCAGAACAACGCCGAACTCGGACTGCACCCGCGACTGGATGAACGACGCCAGCTGGGCGACATCCGCCGCGGTCGCTCCGCCGCCGTTGACGATGGCGAGCGTGTGCTTGGACGAGATCGCCGCACCGGACCCCGGCAGTGCGAACCCGCGGTGGATGCCCGCGTTCTCGATCAGCCACGCCGCGCTGAGCTTCACGGTGTACTCGGCGGCGGCGAGCGGAGGGACATCGAAAGGGTGCACCCCTCCGAGCGGGATGTCCATCACCGTGTCGGCCTCCGGCGGAACCTGCGGCCACCGGGGAGCGTTCGCCGGAAGCGAGCGCGCGAAGCCCTCCGACACGATCGGGTTGGTGAAGAACGATCCGGAGCTGACCGAGTCGGGGTCGGCCGGGTCGAGCACCATCCCCTTCGACGACCGCAGGGCGAGCACGGCGCGACGCAGCTCCGCCACCGGCACCCGGGCACCGAGCGGGACGCCGAGGGCGTCCGCCAGCTGCGCGTACGCCACCGGCGCGCTCAACGGCGCACCGACCTCGCCGGGGACCGCGCCGTCGGAAAGTTCCAGGTCCACCGAGAGCACCACGCCGCCGCGCCCGCGCTTGAGCGCCGACGTGCGGTACCCGAGCCCCAGCTCCTGGCGGGTCAGGTACACGATCTCGTCCGACATGTCGTCGAGGAACTCGACGCCGACGAGCGCGGACTCGAGTTCCTGGCCGTACGCCCCGATGTTCTGCACGGGAGCGGCGCCGGTGGACCCGGGGATGCCGCTGAGCGCTTCGATCCCCGACCACCCGTTGCGCACGGTCAGCGCGACGAGCTCGTCCCACGGCTCTCCCGCCTGCACCCGGAGCCGGATCCGCCCGTCCGGTGCGGGCAGCCGCTCGACACCGCGGGTACGGATGTGGATGACGGTTCCGTCGAAACCGTCGTCGCTCGCCACCGTGTTCGAGCCGCCGCCGAGCAGCAGCCGGTCCTCCCCGGTCTCGCGCGCTTCGCGCACCGCATCCACGAGGGCGTCACGGTCGTCGGCGACGACGAGCCGGTGGGGCACCCCGCCGACGCGGATGGTGGTCAGGTCGGCGAGTGCCGGCGTCGCGTCGGTCATGCCAGCCGGACGCGGACCTGCGCCTTGCCGAGCACCGTCTCGCCGCCGAACGTCGTGGTCAGGTCGATGCGCGCCACGCGCGCTTCGGCATCCAGCTGGCCGACCTTGGCGGACACGGTCACCGTGGCGCCGTCCGTCGGGTCGACGACCACCGGGCGGGTGAACCGCACCTGGTAGTCCGCGACCAGCGCCGGGTCGCCCGCCCAGTCGACGACGGGCTGCACAGCGAGTCCCATCGTCAGCATGCCGTGCGCGATGACGCCGGGGAGCCCGACCGAGGTCGCGATGTCGTCCCTGTAGTGGATGGGGTTGAAGTCGCCGGAGGCGCCCGCGTAGCGGACGAGGGAGTCCCGGGTCAGTTCGACCGTGCGCTCGGCGACCACGTCGCCGACGGCGAGGGTGTCGAAGTCGGGAGTGGCCATCATTCGTCTCCTCGTACGACCAGGGTGGAGGTGGCGGTCACCACGTGCGCGCCGTCGGCGTCGACGATGGTCGACTCGGCGGTGACCATCGAGTGCGCGCCGAGGCTCTTCACGGAGGTCACCCGCAGGGTCGCGGTCAGCTCGTCGCCGGCGAACACCGGGCGTGAGAAGGTGAACCGCTGGTCGCCGTGGACGACGCGGCTGAAGTCGATTCCCGCATCGGGTTCGGAGAGCAGCTGCGCGAGGGTCGCCTCCTGCACGACGACCGGGAAGGTCGGCGGCGCCACCAGGTCGGGATGCCCGGCAGCGCGGGCCGCTTCCACGTCGTGGTTGATCGGGGAGGTGGCGAAGACCGCGCGGGCGAACTCGCGCACTTTCTCTCGCCCGACGAGGTACGGCCGGGTGGGCGGGAACTCACGCCCTTGCAGCTCTGGGTTCACTGGCACCCGACGATTCTACCGGCGCGCCCCTCGCCGGTTCCTGGCACCCGCGAACGCAGAAGACCCCGGAGGCCTCAAGGGCCTCCGGGGTCTTCGCGCTCGGTGCTAGCGCCTTACTGGCAGCTGTCGCACTGCAGCAGGTCCATGGGGTCGACGGGAACCGAGTAGCCGCCAACGCTGTCGTTTTCGTAGTCCATGATGGCCTCCCCTAGAAGTCTTGGTGATCCGCGTTCCCGCGGTGTTCACCCACTATATAACCCGAATGACACGATTGTCATTCCACTACATGTTGTGTTTTGGGGATTTTTTCTCGCTGCCCCCAGAGTAGGGGAGACCACCGACATTTCCGGCTCGCACGGACCGAGCCGCCCCGATCGTCACCGGTGGCATTTCTCGCTCGTGACCGGCTCAAACTTTCCGCCCGTCCGCCGGTGGGCACCGAAGGACGGCGTTTCGCATTCCGCGCCCTCCACTCCTGGCGAATCGATCGGCACGTCCGCGTGTCGGCGTGTCGCCGAACGCCCATCGCCGACGGAGCGAGATGACCGGCGTCGCCGTCTCCGGCGAGTGCCGGAGACGGGCCGGCGCCCGGGGTCAACCGATCGTCGGCGTCGGCCGGAAGGCGTTGGCGCCAGCGTCCAGGATGGTCTGAGCGGTCGTTCCGGAATCGAGGACGGTGTTCGCCGTCGAGCCGTCCTCCACCAGGACCGTGACGATATCGAGGGGGTGCATCGAGGCCGTCGCGAGCAGCGCGTCGACCTGCGCGTCGAACGCCGAGTCCCCGGACGTCGCGCGCACGTCCAGCGCGACCATGTGGTTGCTGGCGAGGTAGTTGCCGGTCCCCGACGAGAGGCGCACGATGACGGGCGTGGCCCCGCGTGGACGGAGCTTCGCCGAGTCCACCACCTCCGAGAAGTGGTTTCCGATCACCGAGTTGTTGCTGCCGTCGATGACCAGGAGCCCGAAGAGGTCGTCGCGGCCGTTGTCCACGTCGAGGAACGGCGCCCACGGTTCGCGATCGCGCAGCAGGTGATTGGACGCGATGAGGTTCTCGGAGGCGTTGTCTTCGAGGATCAGCATGCCCGGATAGAACGAGTGCAGACGGTTGTTCGTGACGCTGGAGCGCGTGACGCTTCTCAGGTGGACGCTGCTCGCGCCGCGCGGGAACACGTTATTGGCCGTGATCAGGAGGCCGCCATGGTTCTCGGCATAGATCGAGTGACCCGCGGGCCCGGCGCCGATCAGGTTGTCGGTCACCTTGGACGCCTGGCCCCAGCCGCGCAGCTCGATGCAGCTGCCGCTCTCGGCGATGAAGTTGTCATGGATCGAGAGCGCGTCGGCGTTGTAGACGGTGAGCGCATGTTCGAGGTACACGAATCCCATTCCGGTGAAGCGGAAGGAATCGTTCGCGCTCGCGACGTAGATGCCCGTCTTTCCATTGACATAGGTGTTCTCGGGATGAAGACCGGAGCCGTCGGCGACGAAGTGGAGGCCGTCGATGCAGAAATTCGAGAACTCGACGGAGCTGATCCGAGGGCTTCCGGTCCGCTTCACCAGGAAGGCGGCGCCAGTGGACGGGTCTCCGCCGGCGTCCGCCGCGATGTCGACCAGGATGCGGCTTCCTCCCGGCCAGAGCTCGTGGAGGTCCGGCCACTGGTCCTCCGGGACATTGAACCGGATGCTCGACGACGTGAAGCCGTGACCTGACCCTTCGATCCGGAGGAAGCTGACGTCGATCAGCACCTGGGTGCGAAGACGGTAGTCCCCCGACGGAATGGAGATCACCGCTCCCGGCTTGCCGCCGTCCCGATGATCGGAGACGTCCTGATGCTGCTTCACGTCCGCGATGATGCTGTTGATCACCTCGCCGATGTCTTCTGCGGCGTCGCCGACAGGCCAGGTGGTCACGTCGTAACGGGTCATGCGTGGCAGGTGTCCTTCCCATGATCTGCCGGCGACGGCGAGCGCACGTCGCTCAGGGAGGGCAGGTCGGCACCGGTCCGCGAGACGGTGATGGCCGCCGCCCGCGCGGCGCGTGCGCCCACCGCGAAGAGCCGGCTCTCCGTGATGGGCTGACCGTCCCATCCGCCGTCCTCGACGGCGAGGGCCCAGATCAGGGCCGCCATGAACGAGTCACCGGCGCCCACGGTGTCGGCCACCGCGACGGCGACGGGCGGGATGTGCACGCGATGCGCTCCGCTTCCCAGCAGCGCCCCTCTGCTCCCCCGCGTGACGCCGACGACGGCCACCCCGCTGTCGACCAGCAGGTCGACGACAGACTCGATGGACGTACCCGGGAAGAGGAAGTCCGCGTCCTCGTCGCTGAGCTTGGTCAGATGACTCGCGCGCGCCAGCGCCATGAAGTCTTCCCGGGAGCGTTCCGGGTCCGCGATCAGCGACGGCCGGATGTTCGGATCGAAGCTGATGAGCGCGCCCGCCGCGCGTCCGCGCCGGACGATGTCCCGCGTGACATCCGATCCGGGCTCGAGGAATGCTCCGAGAGAACCGGTGTGGATGATGGCCGGGCTTCGCAGGTCGTCGAGGCTCCGCGGATCCCAGCTGAGAGCGAAACGGTAGGTGGCCGACCCGTCGGCTCCGATGGTGGCGACAGCTCGGGAGGTCGGTTGCGCGGTGATCGACTCGGATGTGACTCCCACGCCTGAATCGGCCAGATGCCGGCGGATGAGTGCTCCGTCATCGTCATCTCCGATCGCCGTGTGCAGACGTGTGACCACGTTCAGTCTCGCCAGGCCGAGGGCGACATTGGCCGGCGACCCGCCGGGGTACCGGTTGACCGTGGAGGCTGCGACGACTTCGTCGATGAGGGCTTCGCCGACGACGAGGGCGCCGCCGTTCACGAGCCGACTCGCAGCTGTTCTGCGGGGATCGCCGAGCTCCCCTGGAGGGTCAGCCGCCCTTCGACCCACCGGACGGGAAGCGGGTCGGAGATCTCGCCGATCCAGCCGCCGTTGTCGTCGTCGTTGTGGAAAGCCAGGAACTGCCAGGCCCCAGCGCGGTCTTGAACGAGACGGCCGACATAGAGCGCTTCGTCGGTGAGCCGGTAGGACTGCGCGGTGTCGAACGGCCCGGTGAGCGAATCGGCGGGGAACGCCCAGACACCCCCGATGGGATCGTGGGCTCGCCGTTCGCGGGAGAGTTCGGAGCCGAGGCACGAGAAGAGACCGACGGGCCGGCCCTCGACGTCGATCGTCTGGACGACCTCGAGGTGGCCGAAGCCGGCGCCGGGCTGCGAGAGCGGGGGCTGCACCGTCCAGGTCGTCAGGTCGGGAGATACAGCGTGACCGATGACACCGCGGTCGTCGGGGTCTCCGTGATTGGCGCGTGCCGTGATGAGCATGTGCCAGGTGTCGTCGTGCCGGAACACCCACGGGTCTCTCCACGCCTGATCCGGCCACCGACGCGTTTCCGCGGTCTCGTACCAGCGGGGGTCGGGCTCGAGAACCTGACGTCCTGCTTCGCGGCGCCAGGTGAACAGGTCGTCCGACACGACGGAGCTGATGCGCTGGGTGAGTCCGCCTTCGCTGCGGCTGACCGCGGTGTAGAACATCCGCCAGGTTCCGTCGTCCTGGCGGACGACCGAACCGGTCCACGTCGCGAGGTCGTCGAACGCGGGCGCGTCATCGGGGATGACGGCGTCCTGCTGTTCCGTCCACGAGACGAGGTCCGGGGAGGTGGCGTGCCCGATGGTGGCGCGCCAGTGCCGGCGGTCGGGGTCCTGGAGCGCGCGGGAAGCCTTCAGGAAGAAGAGGTGATAGCGGTCGCCGTCGTCGGCGATCCAGAAATCCCACACCCAGGAGGCGGCGAGACGAAGCATGTGTGCGGATACCTTTCAGTCGGCGCGTGGCGGAGCGACGGACCCGCGGATGACCAGCGGGCAGTCGAGCAGTGTCGGCTTGTCGGCGAGCAGGCGGTGTTCGGCCTCGCCGTGAAGGAGATGGACGAGGGTCTCAACGGCCCACACGCCCATCTCGTAGTGCGGGAGGGCGACCGTGGTGAGGCCGGGGAAGAGGTTCGCGGCGATGAGCTCCTGGTTGTCGAACCCGACGATCGAGAGATCGCGGGGAATCGCCAGCCCCAGCTCGGCGGCGGCACGGTAGGCACCCATCGCCATCCGGTCGTTGTAGCAGAACAGTGCTGTCGGCCGGTCGCTGCGGCTGAGCATCTCGCGTGCGAGTTCGTAGCCGGGGAGGGTTTCCGACGGCGCGGAGGCGGTCAGCGTCGCATCGAAGCGGATGCCGTGGTCATCCAGCACCTGCCGGTACCCGGCGAATCGCAGGTGGGTTGCGGGCACATCGTCGTCGTTGTTGAGGAAGCCGATGCGGGTGTGTCCGGCGTCGACGAGGTGGCTGACGGCCGCGACCGCGCCGCCCACCTCGTCCGGGACGACGGCGGGGACGATGCCGGCACGATCCGTCGCGTCGATGAGGACGGCGGGAAGCGCTTGGAGGTTCGGCGGGAGCGACACCTCCCGGTGGTACATCGTCGCGTACAGCACAGCGTCCACCTGCCGGTCGAGCAGCGCCTGCACGTCGTCTCTGTGGGAGTTGCCGCTCGACTCTCGCTCGGTGTTGATGATGACCAGCGTGAGGTCGTGCTCCCGCGCTGCCTCCTGAGCACCGAGGATGATCCGTCCGGCGTGCGGTGTGGTGGCGATCTCCTCGCTCAGCAGCCCGATGAGGCCCGACCGGTTCGTCCGCAGTGCTTGCGCCGCCCGGTTGGGTCCATAGCCGAGAGTCTTCGCCGCGTGCCGGACCCGCTCACGGGTCTCCTCGGCGACTCGTGTGTGCGGCGTCTCGTTCAGCACATGCGACACCGTGGTGACGGACACCCCCGCCAATTCCGCCACGTCGCGAATGCTCGCGCTCTTCACTGACACGGTTCTTCCTTCCCCCTCGAGGTCATCACCGACCGATCGGCGCTCGTCCGTACCACGGCCCCGCCTCAGCCCTTCACCGCACCGAGGGTGAGCCCGGCGACGATGTGCCGCTGCAGCAGCAGAGTGAGCAGGATGACGGGGATGGAGTAGAGGACGGCGAGCGCCGTCATGGATCCCCAGTCGAGTCCGAACTGCGTCTGGAAGTTCGCGATGACGATCGGCGTCGTCTGCGACCGTACCGCCGTCAGCAGCAGGGCGAACAAGAACTCGTTCCAGCTGGCGAGGAACGCGAAGATCGCCGTGACCGCGACGCCGCCGGCGGTGACCGGGATGACGACCCGCCAGAGCGCGCCGAGCCGGCTGTTCCCGTCGATCTTCGCGGCCTCTTCGAGTTCGGCGGGCACCGCCTCGAAGAAGCTGGACATGAGCCAGATCGACAGCGGGAGCGAGATCGTGGTGTGGGCGATCGCCAACGCGAGCGAGGTGTCCGAGATCCCGAGGGTGCGGAAGATCGAGATCATCGGAACGCCGATCACGATCGGCGGCACCATCCGTGCGACCAGTGCGAGCACGATGAAGATCCGGCCCGTCCTGGTCCGGAACCGGGTCACCGCGTAGGCGGCCGGGATCGCGAGGACCAGCGAGATGAGGGTGCTCAGGACGGCCGTGATGATGCTGTTGATGAACGACGCGAGAACGCCATCCCTCGTGAGCGCCGAGACGTAGTTCTCCACGGTCCACACGCTCGGCAGCAGTTTCGGCGGGACGGAGATGGTCTCCAGCGGGGTCTTGAACGAGGTGAACAGCATGTACAGGAAGGGGAACCCGTACAGCACGACGACCGCGATCAGGATCAGCCAGAGCAGAGCGCGGGAGCTGAGGCGGCGCGCCTCCAATCCGTTCATCGTTCGGTCTCGCTTCCCGGCCGCCAGATGGTGAGGATCGCGAAGAGGGCGACGGCGAGCATCGCGATCAGGTAGATCGTTCCCATCGCGCTGGCGAGGCCGGGATCGCCGAAGCGGACCATCGTCCGGTAGATCAGCAGCGAGAGGGTCTCCGTGCTCTGCTGCGGTCCGCCGTTGGTCTGGATGACGATGACGTCGAAGGCGCGGGCCGCGTCGATACCGCGGACGATCAGCGCGACGGCGATGACCGGTCGCAGCAGCGGGACGATGATGCGGAACAGGATGGTCGGGTACCGGGCGCCGTCGAGCCGTGCGGCCTCGATCACATCGCCGGGGATGTTCTGCAGGCCGGCGAAGAGCACGAGCGTGATGAACGAGGTGGTGAGCCAGATGTCGGGGATGGCGACGGAGAACAGCGCGATGTTCGGATCGCTCAGCCACTGGATCTGGTCGCTCGACTGGATGATCCCGACGGACTTCAGAATCTCGTTGACGATCCCGAAGTTGTCGATGAGGAGGAACCGCCAGAGCAGACCGGCCACGATGGGGGCGATCATCAGGGGGTACAGGAAGATCGTGCGGAACACGCGCGAGGAGTTGCCGAGCGATGTGAACAGCAGCGCTACGAGGAGACCGAGGACGAACTCGAACGTCACCACGATCACCGTGTAGAGGATGGTGCGCCACACAGCATTGGTGAAGTCCGAGCTGGTCAGCGCCGCGACGTAGTTGGCGAACCCGACGAACTCGCGGGGCCCTCCGGCGATCGGACTGATCTTGAAGAAGCTGTCGCCGACGAACTGGAGCAGCGGCCACCCGATGAAGATGGCGAGGAACAGGCCGGCGGGCAGCATCAACAGGGCGGCGAAGCGCCGGTCGGCGGTGCGCATGGATCGTTGACGAGGAGAGCGGAGCGGGCGGCCGGTGCGGCCGCCCGCTCGCTGCTCCATCACTTGACTAGCGATTGGACCTGCTCCTTTGCTGCGTTCAGCAGCGCCTGCTTGTCCGCGCCGGGCTGCAACGACTTCTGGATCATCGGGACGAGGACGGTGTCCACGATCTGCTGCCACTTGGGCGTCGCCGGCCGCGGGATGGTGGCCGTGGCATCCAGGGTCTCCACCAGCGGCTTGTAGTTCTCGTAGCCGGGCTGGTCCTGGTACTTCTCGAAGGCCGACTTCCGCGCGACGAGGCCGAGCGAGGTCTTCGCGCTCAGCTCGTTGTGCTCGTAGGCGAACTTCACGAAGTCCAGTCCCTGCTGCTGCTTCTTGCTCGCCTTGGCGACCGACAGGTACCAGGCGCCGGGGACGCCCGCGATACCGCCGGGTCCGGCGATCATCGGCGCGACGCCGACCTTGCCGTATACCGAGGCGTCCTTCGGAATCTGCCGGTAGGCGTGGGCCCAGAAGCGCATCATGGCCGTCTTGCCCTGGTTGAACAGGTTCTGCGCACCGGCCCAGTCGAGCTGGGCGGAGCCGGCGGGCGCGTACTTCTGCAGGCCGGTGTAGAAGTCGAGGGCCTTCAGGCTGTTCTCATCACCGAGGGAGATCTCGCTGCCCGAGTTGTTCAGCACCATCGTCTTCTCGCCGGTCTGCGACAGCGTCGCCAGGTACTCCGTCTCGACGGCGCCCTTCACGTCCGTTCCGTACAGGCCCTTATCGGGCTGGGTGAAGAACTCGGCGGCATCCTGGTACTGCTGCCAGGTGGTCGGCGGCACCAGGTCGTACCCGTACTTGGTCTTGAATGCGGCCTTGTTCGCCGCGTCGTCGAACAGGTCCTTCCGGTAGTAGAGGATCTCCGAGTTGGTCCACACGGGCATGCCCGCGTAGGTGCCGTCGACGTTCGCCTCCTTCACCAGGGCGGGGAAGAGGTCGCTCTTCACCTCGGGGGTGAACAGCTTGTCGAGGGGCGTGACGGCATCCTTGAAGGCGGGAAGCCAGATGGAGTCGAGCGCGGCGACGTCGCACGAGACGGACCCCGAGGTGAACTCGCTGTTGAGACGGTTGTAGAGCCCGTCGTAGGGAAGCTCCACGAAGGTCACCGTGGTGCCGGTGTCCTTCTTGTAGAGGTCGGCGATCGGCTGAAGCTCGGCGTGGCCGCCGGCCTCGACGAGGACGGTGATGGATTTGTCGGACGAGGAACTGTCCCCGCCGCCGACGCCGCACCCGGCAAGGGTGAGCGCAACCGCGGTGCCGAGTGCTGCGGCTGCCGCGAACTTCTTACGAAGCATCGTTACTCCGAATCTGCTGTGCAGCAGGTGGCTGCATGGATGAGGGTATCTGGTGCCAAGACGTTTTGGCAAAACGTCTTGGCACGACGATAAGGACGCGCGGCTTCCGAGGTCAACTGCCAAACGGTGCCAAAATGCCAAAACTTGCCAAACGCACGCCAGCACGTCCCGTCGTCTCGGAGCGCCGGCAGCAGGAGGTGCGGAGGCTCGTTCCGGTCAGGCGGATCGACTGCTCGTCGCCCCACCACTCAGGATGCGCGACGCGGCACGGCGCCCCGACTCGAAGGCCGCGGTGACGGTCGCGGGATCGTCCATCCAGGTCGCCTCGCCTGCGATGTGCAGCACCCCGCCCCCGACCGGCGTCGCGAGGTCCTCGTGGTCCCGCCGCCGCGCACCGACCGGCAGGTAGGCGTACGAGCCGCGCGAATACGGATCCAGCTGCCAGCGCGTCACCACGGTTCCCGACGGATCCGGCGCCGCGACCCCGAAGACCTCGCGAAGTGAGGCCATCACCGACGCCGTGACCTGATCCTCGGACCATAGAGCAGTCTGTGCCGCGCATTCCGCCGCGGCGAATGTCAGCAGGGTCGGCGTCTCGTCGGGACCGGTGATGTCGTACCAGGAGTGCCACCAGTGCGCTGCTGGACCCTGCCGCCGGACGGCGTACACGCCACCGGGCCAGAATCGTCGCGGGAAGCGGAGCACCACTTTCTCGAAACGGTTCATCTCCAGCCGGCCGATCGCGCCCGCGATCGGCTCCGGAAGCGGCGGGTCGAAGACGATCCCGCGCGACTTCAGCACACCGATGGGCACGGTGACGATGACATGATCTGCCGACACCACCGAGTTGCCGGTCGTCACCTCTGCTCCCCGATCCGACCAGGAGACGCGTGACACCGGGCGGCCGAGCCGGATGTCGAGCGCTTCGGCGAGCGCTCGAGGGAGCTGGTCGTAGCCGTTGGGAAACACGACCTCGTCGCCTTCGATGAAGTCATCATCCAGCCCGTGCGCGTCCAGGTCGTCCGCCGAGACACCATACTGCTCTTCGGCTCGATGCCTCAGGAACTCGCGCACCCGCTGCTCGCGTTCGTGCGGCCACGACAGCGCCGCCAGGGCGCGGTCGACCGCCGTCGCGTACGGGATGCCCGTGCCCAGCTCCGCGATCGCACGCTCCAGCCGGCCCGACGCCGTCGACACGTCGGAGACGAAGTCGTCGACCTCCCCCGTGGTCAGCCGCGCGCCCTCCGGCGAGAAGTAGGCGATCGGTCGTCCGCCGGGCTGATAGCTCCCGACGGTGAACTCGCGCGTCGCGATGCCGTGCCGCTGCACCGCATCCCACACGGGGTTGTCCGTGATGCCGTGGATCCACGACGCGCCGAGGTCGAGGGCCGTTCCGTACCGCCGGTCCGTCCACACGCGCCCGCCGATGCGTTCCCGCGCTTCGAGAACGGTGACACTCCGGCCGGCCGACCGGAGCATCTCGGCCGCGGCGAGCCCGGCGACACCCGCACCAACGACGACGACATCCATCCGCTCGGCACTCATACCGTCATTCTCCTCACGGACTCCGGAGAATTCATCCGCCGATCGGCTGCTCGCGACGACTCCGCGCAGGAGGGAGGCCTTTGGTCCCGCCCCGACGTGCAGAGGAGGTGCGACACTGTCGCGTGCGCGGGTGATCCAGCATCGACGGGCGGAGGTCGAATGAGCGGCGCATCGACGAGTTCGGGCACGTCGCCGGACAAGGGTCTCAAGGGTGGGGCGCTGGGCCTGCTCTCCAGCGTCGTCGTGGGTGTGGCCTCGACGGCGCCGGCGTACAGCCTGGCGGCCAGCCTGGGATTCATCGTGGTCGGCGGGACGCTCGCCGCAGGTGTCAAGGCACCCGGGATCGTGCTCCTGGCCTTCGTCCCGATGTACCTCATCGCGGTGGCGTATCAGGAGCTGAACAAAGCAGAGCCCGACTGCGGCACGACCTTCACCTGGGCCACGCGCGCGTTCGGACCGATCACCGGGTGGATGGGCGGCTGGGGCATCATCGTCGCCGACGTCATCGTCATGGCGAACCTGGCGCAGATCGCAGGACAATACTCCTACACCTTCATCGGCGGTTTCGGGCTGCCAGGCGTCGCGGCGTTGGCGAACAACGACCTCGCCGTCACGATCGCCGGCCTCGTATGGATCGCGGTGATGACGTGGATCTGTTACCGCGGCATCGAAGTGTCTGCCCGGGTGCAGTACGTGCTGCTCGGCTTCGAGGTCGTCATCCTCATCTTCTTCGCCGCGTTCGCGCTGGTGAAGGTCTACAGCGGCAACGCCGAGCCCTACTCGCTGATTCCGCAGTGGTCATGGTTCAACCCCTTCACCCTCGACTTCGGCCAGACGATCGCGCCGGCCTTGCTGACGGCGATCTTCATCTACTGGGGCTGGGACACCGCGGTATCGGTGAACGAGGAGACGCGCGACCCGGGAAAGACGCCAGGGCGCGCGGCCATCATCTCCACACTGCTGCTCCTCGGCACGTACGCCATCGTCACGGTCGCGGCCGTCGCGTTCGCAGGGGTCGGGACGAAGGGCATCGGTCTGAGCAATCCGGACAACTCCTCTGACGTCTTCTCGGCGATCGGTCCGACACTGTTCGGCGGCGGCCCGGTCGGCACGATCCTGATGACGCTGCTCGGCTTCTCGATTCTGACCTCGGCCTCCGCGTCCACGCAGACCACGATCCTCCCGACCGCTCGGACGGCGTTGTCGATGGCCGTGTACAAGGCGATCCCGGAGCGGTTCGCACGCATCCATCCCCGCTTCCTCACTCCCACCTGGTCCACGATCGGGATGGGTCTGGTGTCCGCGTTGTTCTATCTGATCTTCACGGCGATCAGCGTGTCCCTCCTCAACGCCTTGATCGGCTCGATCGGGCTGATGATCGCCTTCTACTACGGGCTCACCGGATTCGCGTGCGTCTGGTTCTACCGCCGCACCATCTTCACCAGCTTCCGCCACGCCATCATGCGCGGGCTGTTCCCGCTGGCGGGCGGGCTGATGCTCCTGGCGGTCTTCGTCTACGGTGTCTACAACTTTTCGCAGCCCGACTGGCTCACCGACGCGAACGGCAAGAATGTCACCATCTTCGGCATCGGCGCGGAGGCGGTCGTGGGAGTCGGAGGCCTGCTCGTCGGCGTGGTGCTCCTGATCGTCTGGCGCCTGATCCGTCCTGACTTCTTCCGGGGACGGACCCTGCCCCGACGCTCCGACGACCTGGTCCTCTCCCCTGAGGGAACCGAGGCCGTGTTCGGGCTCCCGGACTCGCGCATGCCGGCGACCGTGATCGCGCCCGACTTCTCCAATCTGCCGCCCGGCGAGCGGCCCGTGAACGCGGAGACCCTCGAACCCGTCGAGGAGCCGGCCGAGCTTCCGCCCTCCGACCCGGATCTGCCCCGCGAGCCGCGGGACTGACATTCCCCCCCTGTCCGGGGCTCTGGATCGCTCACGCGGGGGCGGGGGCGCAACCGCCTCGCCGGAGGGTGATCCCGTCACGTCGGTGCTGTACCTGTTCGTCGGTGACGGATGGTGTCGAAATCGGCGGCAGGCGTTCGTTGCACGGGTGAAGGACACATCCAGAGAGGAACACATCATGAAGCTCACGATCAGCCTGCAGGTCACTCTCGACGGCGTCGCCCAGGCGAACGGCGGGAACAACGAGGAGATGGACCCCGGGTTCACGCGCGGCGGGTGGGCACTCCCGCTCAACGACGGCGAGGCCGTGCAGGACATCCTCGACACGTGGCGGCGCCCCGATGCCTTCCTGCTCGGACGGAAGACCTACGGACTGTTCGAGACGTACTGGGGCGCGCGCAGCGACGACGGCGGGTTCGGCGAGGCGATCAGCTCGCGTCCGAAGTACCTGGTCTCCACCACCGTGACCGCGCCGACCTGGGAGGGAACGACCGTGATCTCGGGCGATGTCGCCGCCCGCGTCCGCGAGCTGAAGGCGCGGGAGGGAGGCGAACTGCTCGTGGTGGGGAGCGTGGCGCTCGCGCGGTGGCTGCTCGAGAACGAGCTCGTCGACGAGCTGAACCTCCTCCAGTTCCCGGTGATCGTCGGCGAGGGCGAGCGCTGGCTCCCGCAGCGCGGCCTCGACTTCGCGCTCGACCTCACCGGCACCCGCGTGTTCCCGACGGGCATCGTCTCGCTCACCTACCGCGTCGGCGGTCGGCCCCAGTACGCCTGACCAGCACCGCGGACGGGAGAGGCCGCCGCCTCAGCGCAGGATGCCGCGCTCGCGCGCCGCGGACACCGCCGCCGTGCGGGAGGCGACGCCGAGCTTCGTGAAGATGTGCGCCAGGTGCGACTTGACCGTCGTCTCGCTGATGAACAGGGAGGCGGCGACCTCGCTGTTCGACCGGCCGGCCGCCACCAGCTGCAGTACATCGATCTCGCGGGAGCTGAGGCTCACCCGCGGGGCGCGGAGCCGGTTCAGCAGGCGCGTCGCGATGACCGGCGCCAGCGCGCTCTCCCCCGCAGCGGCCGCCCGCACCGCGGCGGTGAGCTCGTGCGGAGGGGCGTCCTTGAGGAGGTAGCCGCTCGCCCCCGCCTCGACCGCTCCGAGGATGTCGGAATCGGAGTCGTAGTTGGTCAGGATGAGCACGTACGGAGGCGCGTCCAGCGAGCGGATGCGGCGGGTGGCGTCCGCGCCGGTGGCGTTCTCGTTCGCGCCGAACTGCAGGTCCATCAGCACGACGTCCGGATTCTCGCGCTCGGCCGCCTCCACTGCTGCATCCGGCGTCCCGGCCTCCGCGACGACCTCGAAGTCGTCCTCCAGGGAGAACAGGGCGACGAGTCCCGCGCGCACGATGGGGTGATCGTCGGCGACGACCAGCCGGATCATGACGCCACCACGGGCGAGAGGGTCACCACGAGCGTGGTCCCCCGGCCCGGCGCCGAGCGGAGGTCGAGCGTTCCCCCCAGCTGCTGGACGCGCTCCCGCGTCGCCCGGAGGCCGAACGAGTCCGACCGGCCGGCCTGGTCCGACGGGACCGCGGACGGATCGAACCCGTCGCCGTCGTCCTCCACGGTGAACGACAACGCGTCGCCCTGCACCTCGAGGGTGATGGTGGCGGTGGATGCGTTGGCATGCTGGAGCACGTTGGCGACCGCTCCCTGCGCGATGCGCAGCAGGGCGGTCTGCAGGTGCATCGGAAGAGCGGCCGTGTCGGACACCCGCACCCGCACATCCAGACCCTGCGTCGACCACTGGGTCTCGGCCAGTCTCCGCAGCGCCCCGCCCAGCCCCTGGTCGTCGAGGACCGGTGGCGTGAGCTCCTGGATGAAACGGCGCGCGTCGGCCAGGTTCGACGCCGCGGTCTCCCGCGCCAGCCGGATGTGCTCGATGCCGGGCCGGTCGGGATCGGCGCGTTCGGCGGCGTAGAGGAGCAGCTGGATGCTCGACAGCCCCTGCGCGAGGGTGTCGTGGATCTCCCTGGCCAGCCGCGCGCGCTCCGCGAGGACGCCGGACTCGTGCTCGGTGGCCGCCAGCTGGCCCCGCGTGCGGAGCAGCTCCGACATCAGCGCCTCGCGCTCGACGGCCTCCCGCGCGATGGCCTGATACCCCAGGCCGATGAGGAGGGCGACCCCCGCGCCGACGAGCGGACCCACTACGCCGCCGACCGTCCAGCCGCCATGGAGGCCGAGCGCGCAGATGGCCACGACGGTCGAGGCGAGGATGGCCAGCGGGCCCCACGTCCGGCCGAGCAGATGCAGGAAGAGGAAGAAAAGCGGGAAGACGAGATAGGCGGCCTCGGGGATGAGCCAGAGCAGCGCCATCCACTCGAGCGTCAGCAGGGCGAGCCAGGCGACCGCCGGAGCCTTCGATGCTGTGCGTCCCCGGCGCGCCAGGAACGCTCCGGCCAGGTAGGTGGCCGCCAGCACGACGCAGAGGACGATCACGGCGCCGCTCGCGGGCGTCGGCGACAGGAGGGCGCGGGCCGCGACGAGGGCCGTCAGGGCGAGGAAGAGCACGTGCAGACCGGTGCGCAGGCCCACGAAGACCGGGGTCAATGCGGTATGCGCCATGGTCTGAAGACTACGCGGCGAGCGCCGGGTGGTTCATCGTCCGAAAGGACGAATCCGGGCTCCACCATCAGGCCGCGCACGTGCCTCCTCCCTGTCGATGACGCCGGAGACCGCCGCGGGAAGGCTGGATGTGTCGCCTCCCTCGGCGGCCAGAAAGGAACGTCACCATGTTCGTCGCCCTCCGCGACCTCCGATTCGCCCGGGGCCGGTTCATCCTGATCGGGTCGGTCGTCGCCCTGATCACCGTGCTCGTCGGCTTCCTCAGCGGCCTCACCGGCGGTCTGGCCACCCAGAACATCTCCGCGGTGCTCGCCCTGCCGGGAGACCGGATCGTGTTCTCCGCCCCGTCCCCCGGGAGCGACATCAGCTACTCCGACTCCGCCGTCACCGAGACGCAGGCGACGGACTGGCGCGCCACCCGCGGTGTCACCGCCGTCGATCCGGTCGGGATCAGCCAGACGCGCGGCACGGCGGGCGACACGATGGCCGCGATCGCCGTGTTCGGGAGGGAGCCGGGATCCGATCCGGCCGCCCCGACGCGCGACGGCCTGCTCGGCCTGTCCCTCCCCGCGGCGAAAGCCCTCGGAGCCGATGTCGGCGACGACGTCTCGATCGCGGGCACCACGTACCGGGTCGAGACGGTCGGCGGCGACGCCTGGTACAGCCACACACCGGTCGTCACGATGACGCTGCACGACTGGCGGGCCTCCGCGGCCGCCACCGGCGATCCGGGGGCGTACGCCACCGTCCTCGCCGTGACCGGTTCCCCCGACTGGGCCGACGCCGACCGGGCGAACGGGACCGTGGCGAAGACTCCGTTGGAGTCGCTGACGGCGCTCAGCGCATTCCGGTCGGAGATCGGCTCCCTGCTGTTGATGGTGGCCCTCCTGTTCGGGATCTCGGGGCTCGTCATCGGCGCGTTCTTCACCGTCTGGACCATGCAACGGAAGGGGGACATCGCTGTGCTCAAGGCGCTCGGCGCGACGACCGCCTCCCTCGTCCGCGACGCCCTCGGCCAAGCCCTCGTGGTGCTCGTCGCCGGCATCGGCGTCGGCCTCGGTCTGGTCGCCCTGCTCGGAGCACTGGCCGGGACGGCCCTGCCCTTCCTCCTCAGCCCGCTCACCACCCTCCTCCCCGGCGCGATCATGATCGCGCTGGGTCTCGCGGGGGCGGCGTTCGCCCTCCGCTCCGTCACCTCCGCCGACCCCCTCACCGCACTCGGGAGCAACCGATGATCCGCCTGACCGACATCACCCTGACCTTCCCCGACGGCGACGGCCGCGTCACCGCCGTCGACCGCGTCTCCCTCACCGGCCGGCCCGGCACGGTCACCGGCATCACCGGGCCGTCCGGCTCCGGCAAGTCGAGCCTGCTCGCGGTCGCCGCCACCCTGATCCGGCCGGACACCGGCCAGGTGCTCATCGACGATGTGGATGCCACCCTGCTCGATCGCGCGGAGGCGGCCGAGCTGCGCCGCACCTCCATCGGCATCGTCTTCCAGCAGTCGAACCTCATCCCCTCGCTGACCGCGCGGGAGCAGCTCTGCGTGATGACCGAGCTCGGCGGACGGGCCGGTCGGCGCGCCCGCGCGAAGACGTCGGCGCGCGCCGACGAGCTCCTCGACGCCGTCGGCTTGGCCGACCAGCGCGGGCGGCGCCCGCACGAGCTCTCCGGCGGTCAGCGCCAGCGGGTGAACATCGCCCGCGCGCTGATGAACGACCCCGGCGTCCTGCTGATCGACGAGCCCACCAGCGCCCTCGACCAGGAGCGCGGCGCCAGCATCATGGAGCTGATCCTGCGGCTCACCGACCAGCTCGACACATCGACCCTCCTCGTCACGCACGACCTCGTGCACCTCCCCCGCATGCACGCCGTCGTCCGCCTGGTCGACGGCAGGATCGCGGACCCGGTCCCCGCGCGCTGAGCGGGGGCGCGGGCGGGGCGACCGTCCGCATCCCCTCGACGCGCTCGATCGGGACGGTCGGTCGCCCAGGCCCGGACGCAGAGTCAGGTGCTCGCCTCCGCGATCGGGCAGAGTCGCAGGGTGACGACAGACACTTCGCCCGTTCGGGCCACCTCCCCCGCCGCTCAGCCGCTCACGCGCACGCGTTGGGCCGGCCTCATCGTCATGTTCCTCACGAGCTTCGTGCTGGTGACCGCGGAGTTCCTGCCGTCGGGCGTGCTGACCGCGATGGCCGCCGAACTCGGCGTGACGCCGGGGCAGGCCGGACAGACCGTGACCGTGAGCGCGTTCGTCGGATTCCTCGCGGCGCCGACCATCGGCATCCTGATCCCGCGGATGGACCGTCGCACGCTGCTCGTGCTCGTCGCGGGCCTCGCCGCCGTCTCCAACCTGGCGGTCGCGCTGGCCCCCTCACTGTGGGTCCTGCTGATCGCGCGACTCCTCATCGGCGTGGCGATCAGCGGCTTCTGGTCGATGTCGCTGACGGTGGCCGCCTCCCTTGCGACGCCGGACCGGCTCGGGCGCGCCCTGACCACCGTCAGCGCGGGCATGACGCTCGCCGTCGTCGCCGGCGTGCCGGTCGGCGTGTACCTGACGGCCCTCGTGGACTGGCGGGGCGTCTTCGTCGGGGCCGCAGTGCTCACCGCCCTCGTCGCCGTCGCCCTGCGCCTGGCCCTGCCCCCGGTCGCACCGGCCGAGGCGTCGAGCCTGCGCATCCTCGGCGACACCCTGCGGCGGCCGGGAGTCCGCCAGGGACTGGCCGGTCACATCCTGATCGTCCTCGGGCACTTCATGGCGTACACGTTCATCCGGCTCGCCCTCGACCAGGTGCCGGGACTGGACACCGCGTTCGCGGCCGCCCTGCTGGTGGCCTTCGGCGTCGGGGGCGTCATCGGCAACCTCGTCGTCGGCGCCCTGGCCGACCGGCACCTGGCCCTGCTGCGCTACCTGCAGCCGTCGCTGATCGCCGGCGCCATCCTGCTCGCGATCGTCGGGCAAGGGTCCGTCATCGTCGTCGCGGCGGCCGTCGTGGTCTGGGGATTCGGCTTCGGCGCGTGGCCCGCGGTCATCAACACCTGGGCCGGCCGGTACATCCCGGACCGCCTGGAGGCGGCGGGCGGCCTCGTCGTCGCCGGATTCCAGCTGGCGATCACGCTCGGCGCGGGCATCGGCGGCCTGCTGGTGGACACGGCGGATGTGCGGTTCACGTACGTCGTCGCCGTGGCCGTCGTCGCGGTCGGCGTCGTGCTGTTCGGCAGCGCCGGGCGGCGCAGCGCTGTCACCCGCTGAGAGCGCGGGACGAGGCCCCCGCCGTCAGGCGGCGCGCGATCGCATGACCGCGACGACCGCGGCCGCGAGCAGCACGGCGATGCCCACACCGGCGATCGTCAGGCCCGTCCAGAGGCCCGACGTGTCGAACCCGGGACCGCGCTGGGTGTACTGCGTGTAGGTGTGCACCGGCAGGGTGCGCACGACCATGGCGCTCTGGGCGGCGTGCGCGACGGCGGCCTTCGCGGTGAGGTACCAGCCCTCGCCGACGATGATCGCCAGCACACCGGCGCCGAGGAGCAGGACGATGGCCCGGGAGCGCGCTGGCGGCATGGGAAGACCCTAGCGCGCCCGGCCGACGCGTCGCCAGCGCCGGCGCTCAGCTCGCGCGCTGCCGCCAGACGGACGGGACCGCCCCGGTGTGACGGCGGAATGCGCGGCTGAAGCCGGCATCCGACTCGTAGCCGAGGAGGCGGGCGGTCTCGCTCACGGTGAGGCCGTCCTGGGCGAGGTAGGTCATCGCCGCATCCATCCGCACCTGCGCGAGGTAGCTCGCCGGAGACTGACCGATCTGCTCGCGGAACCGCTCGGCGAACGTGGTCCTCGACATCGCACCGACCGCGGCCAGGTCGCGCAGCGTCCACGGGTGGCCCGGGTTCGCGTGCATGGCGTCGAGCACGCGGCCGAGGAACGGGTCGTCGACGCCGACGGGCCAATTCTCCGGAGCGCAGTCGCCCTCCGCCCAGGCGCGGATGGCCACCGCCACGATGGTGGTCGCGATCCGCCCGCAGATCACCCGGTCGCCCGCGCGCCGGACCCCCGTGCCGCAGCCCATGCGGGACGCGAGCAGCGCGACGCCGGGGTCGAGGTCCGCGAGCCGCTGGACCCCCAGCAGATCCGGAAGCAGGTCGAGCGCGTGGAAGCCGGCCGTCGGCCGGAGCTCCGTGACGACGATCTCGCCGGCGTCGACGGACGTCAGCTCGGCGTCGTGCCGACCGGTGTGGAAGACCACGTCGCCCGCGTCGTAGGCGAACGATGTCGATTGCGGTCCGGTCGAGCGCACCCTCACCGATCCCGCGACCATGTAGACGAAGGCCGGTCCGGGCAGCGCGATCCGCGCGCCGGGCCGGACGACCTCGCGGCGCGACGCATCCACCTGCCACTCGAGCGTGGAGAGCAACTCGTCCAGTGTGGCGGGGGCGCGCATCCCGGTGATCGTCACGATGGGCGAAACCGCTGCACGGTGCGGGCTATTCCTCGGGCGGGTGCACCGTGCCCCCGCCGCCGGGCGCGGTGAAGTCGTGCAGCAGCCGCGCGAGGGTGCGAAGGTCGGCCACGGACCAGTCGGCGGTGCGCTCGAAGAAGGCGGTTCCGCGGAGGTCGAGCGCCTCGCGCGCCCGCTCGGAGCCGGCGGGCGTCAGCGATACCCGCACGGCCCGGCCGTCGGTCGGGTCGGGCGTGCTCTCGACGAGGCCGGCGGCCTTCAGCTGGCGGATGAGGGCACTGGTGGAGCTGCGGTCCATCGCGACGGCGTCGGCCACGGCGCTGGGGTTCGCCGGTCCGTAGGCGTACAGCCAGCGGGCCACGTGGAAGGCGGCCGGCTGGACGCCGGGGTGGAAGACGGCGGCGCTGCGCTCGGTGAGGGCACGGGATGCGCTGAGCAGGGCGTTCAGCTCGACGCCGAGGGCGAGTTCGGCTGCCCGGCGGTCCGCGTCCGCCCGTGAGTTAGTGGACATTTCCCCATCAATTCCTTATGGTGTGGAAATGCCCACTTTATCCGGCTCGTCCGCACATCCACCGACCATCGTCATCACCGGCGCCACCAGCGGGCTCGGGCGGCTCGCCGCCATCGAACTGGCCCGCCAGGGCGCGCGCCTGGCGATCACGGCGAGGGATGCGCACCGCGCCGACGCCACGCGCGCCGCGATCGACGCCGCCCGCCCGGGAGCGGAGGTGCGCGTGTTCTCCGCCGATCTCACGCGCATGGACGACGTCCGCCGGGTGGGACAGGAGATCGCCGCCGCCTACGAACAGGTCGACGTGCTCGTGAACAACGCAGGGCTCCATGCCTTCGAACAGCGGGTGACGGCGGACGGCTTCCCCGAGATGATCGCCGTGAACTACCTCGCGCCCTGGCTGCTCACGCACGAACTCCTCCCCGCGCTCACGCGGACGCCGGGAGCGCGGATCGTGAACGTCGCCTCCGAGGCCTCCCGCCGGCACGGCACGCTCGCCCTGCCCGACGATCTGACCGACACCAGGCTGTTCACGGCACGCGGTTCGTCCCGCGTCTACGGCGCGAGCAAGCTGCTCGACATCATGTTCACCCTGGAGCTCGCGCGGCGGATCGAGGACACGGGCGTGACGGCGAACTGCCTGGACCCGGGGTTCAACGTCACCGGCCTGGGCCGCGAGCTCCGCTTCGCCGCAGCGCTCGAGCGGATGCTGCGAACGCTCCGCATCGGCGACCCCTCTCGCGGCGCCGGACTGATCGTCCGGCTGGCCACCGATCCCGCGTTCGCAGGCAGGACCGGCGGCTACTACTCGGCGCGGGACGCGAGGCCGCTGACGCCGGCGCACCCGGGCGCCGACCCGGAGTGGCAGCGGCGGCTGTGGGACGAGACGGAACGCCTTCTCGGCGCGTGACGGACGCCGGCGGGGATGTCCCCGCCGGCGTCCGCCGCAGTCCGTCGCGCGCTACTTCTTGGACTTGTCGTACGCCGTCTGCAGCGTGCTCAGGTAGTCCTTCAGTCCGAGCCCGTCGAAGCCCTTCACGTAGGAGTCCCAGTCGCTGTCGAGGCTCTTGGAACCCGTGATGAAGGCCAGGGCGTTCTGCGTGACGTAGTTGTCGATGTTCGTCTGCTGCGTGGCCACCTGCGTCGCCTTCGCGGGGTCGGGCCAGACCTTCCAGGTCGGGTAGATCTGGCTCTTGTCCTCGTGGCCCTGGTAGAGCTGGGTGGCTTCGAACAGACGGCGCTCGTAGCCGGACGTGTCGTAGATGTCCGTCGGAACGGCCTGCGACTCGCGGAAGGCGCTGTTCTGGTTGTAGGTGGACAGCGCGCCCCACTGGACGGCGTTCGCCTCATCCTGCGAGAGCTGGAGGTTGACGAACTTCGCCTTCACGTCCGGGTTGAGCGCCTCGGACCCTGCGGGCGCCGGGCCCCAGCCCTTGCCCTCCGGGCCGAAGTTGCCGTCGAGCTGGCCCTTCTCGGTGAAGAGGTAGTTCACCAGCTTGATCGCGGCGACCTGGTCGTTCTTCGACGCCTTGTTGGTGAGCATGAACGTCGCGCCCGGCGTGCTGCCGAAGGCGTAGGTGGCGTAGTCCGCTCCGTCGGGACCGGTCAGCGGCGGGACGGCGTCGTACTGCTTGTCGCGGCCGTCCTTCGCGCCGGGGCTGACGAAGATGTACGGGTGCAGCCCGCTCGCGCTCCCGAGCAGGACCGGGCCCTCGTTGTTGCCCTCCTGGGCGAGCGCCGCGGGGTTCTGCGTGAACGCGCCCTTGTCGATGAGGCCCGCGTCCCACAGCGACTTGATGTACTTCAGGCCCTCGCGCCAGCCGTCCTTGTTCGCCTGGATGTCGACCTTGCCCTTGTTGAGGACCGTGGTCGACTGGATGCCCTTGTCGGGGTTCTGCGGGTCGTAGATGAACGCGTTCATGAAGAACGGGATCAGCGTGTCGTGCGAGTCGCCGCTCAGCGGGATCTCGTCCTTCTGGCCGTTGCCGTTCGGGTCGTCGTTCTTGAACGCCTCGAGCACCTTCGTCATCTCGTCGGTGGTCTTCGGCATCTGGAGGTTGAGCTTCTTCAGCCAGTCCGTGTTGATCCAGAGCTTCGACGGGTACTGGATGTGCAGCGTCTCGGCCAGCTGCGGCAGGCCGTAGATCTTGCCGTCGGGCGATGTGGCCATCGCCTTGTAGTCGGGGTTGCTGTCGAGCGCCTTCTGGATGTCGGGGGCGTACTGCTTGATGAGGTCGTTGAGCGGAAGCGCGACCCCCTGCTTCGCCAGCTTCTCGATATCCACCTGGTTGAACTGGTCCACCCACGGGATGAGGAGGAACGCGTCGGGGTAGTCGCCGCTCGCCATCAGGATCTGCCGCTTCTCCGGCGCCACCGACGAGTCCTGCGTCGTCGTCTGCCAGGTGAACTTGATGTTGAACTTCTTCTCCACCTCCTTGGTGAAAGCGTTGGTGGCCAGATCCTGCCCGGTGCCCTGCTGGGCGAACACGCTCAGGCGGGCGGTCCCGCCGATCTTGTCGTCGGCGCTCGACCCGCTCGCGGGGGTGCAGGCGGAGAGGGCGAGCAGTGCGGCTGTGCCGCCCACCGCGGCGATGAGAGCCCGCGACCGGACCCGTCGGGGTCGTCGATCAGTCTTCGAGAACATGGTGCGTTCCTCCTTTGGAACTTCGGGTGTGTCAGGGATGTGGATGGTGCTGTGTGTGGTGGGAGATGCTCGCCCGGCCGGGTCAGCCTTTGACCGAGCCGATGAGCACGCCTTTGTTGAAGTAGCGGGCGACGAACGGATAGATGATCAGCACAGGGACGCTGGTGATCACGATGAGCGCGTACTTGAGGAGGTTGACCAGCTCCTGGTTCTGCGCTTGAGCCGCCAGGTCGCTCACCCCTCCGTTGGTCGCGTTGAGGACGAGGATGTTGCGCAGCACCAGCTGGAGCGGGAACAGGTCGGAGCTCTTCAGATAGAGGAGCGCGTCGAAGTAGCCGTTCCACTGGCCGATCGCGTACATGAGCGCGATGACGGCGATCAGCGGCTTCGAGAGCGGGAGCACGACGGTCCACAGGAACCGGAAGTCGCTCGCGCCGTCGAGGGACGCGGCCTCGACCAGCTCTTCGGGGATCGCCGACCGGAAGAAGGTCCGCGCGATGATGACCTGCCACACGGCGACCGCCTGCGGCAGCAGGAGCGCCCAGCGGGTGTCGAGGAGGCCGAGGTTCTGCACGACCATGTAGGTCGGGATCAGTCCGCCGCTGAAGAGCATGGTGAACAGCAGCAGCGACATGATCACGTTGCGGCCCATGAACGACGGGCGCGACAGGGGCCACGCGATGCAGACCGTGAGCGTGGTGCTGATCAGGGTGCCCGCCACCATGTAGAACAGCGAGTTCGCGTAGCCCATCAGCACCTGCGGGTCCGCCAGGACCGTCTGGTAGCCCTTGAGCGTGAAGTCCACGGGCCACAGGAAGACCTGGCCCGCCGTCACCGCGTGCGGCGAGGAGAACGAGCTGGCGAGGATGAACAGCAGGGGCAGGAGGACGACGAGGACCGCCAGCGTGAGGCCGAGGTAGATGACGACGAGGAGCGCGCGGTCCCCGGGGGACTCCTTGATGCGGCGGGGCTTCTTGATGCGCGTCGCGCGCGCCTTCTGTCGCGCCCGCTCGGCCGGAAGATCGATGGTCACCACAGTCCGCTCCCACTCACTCGACGTGCCACCCAGTTGACGACCAGGAGGAGCACGAGGTTCACGACGGAATTGAAGAGGCCGACGGCGGTCGCCGTCCCGAAGTCGGCGTTGAGGATGCCCAGTTTGTAGACGTAGGTCGCGATGATCTCCGACTGCCCGAGATTCAGCGGGTTCTGCAGCAGGTAGACCTTCTCGAAGCCGATCGCCATGATGTTGCCGACGCTCAGGATGAGCACGATCATCGCCGTCGGCATGATGCCGGGGATGTCGACGTGCCAGATCTTCCGGAGGCGCGAGGCGCCGTCCATCCGCGCCGCCTCGTAGAGCGACGGGTCGATGCCGGAGAGCGCCGCCATGTAGATCACGGCGGAGTAGCCGGCGGTCTGCCACACATCCGACCAGACGTAGATGTTGCGGAAGTAGTCGGGATTGCCCAGCAGGTCGGGCGACGGGACGCCGAAGAACCCGAAGACCTGGCTGATGACGCCCAGGCGCGGCGCCATGATCAGGATGAGCATCGAGACCACGACCACCGTCGAGATGAAGTACGGGGCGTAGGTGACCATCTGGACGGTCTTCTGGAACCACCGGTGACGCACCTCGTTGAGGGCGAGGGCGAGGATGATCGGGATGGGGAAGCTCGCCAGCACCGCGTATCCGGAGAGGATCAGGGTGTTCGAGACGAGGGTGGGGAACTGCGGGTTCTGCAGCATCGCCTGGAAGTTCGCGAAGCCGTTCCACGGACTCCCCCACACCCCGAGGACCGGGCTGTAGTCCTTGAACGCGATGATCGCGTTGGAGATCGGCACGTACTTGAAGATCGCGAAGTACGCGAGGGGCGCCAGCGTCAGCAGGTAGAGCTGCCAGTGCCGCCGCAGTGCGATCCGCCAGCGCTGACCGACGGTCCTGCGACGGGTCGTCACGCGGGCGGGCGGCGGCGGAGTGGTCCGAGCCGGGTGCCGGGTGGGGGTGGTGGTCACGGGCGGGGCGCTGGTCATCCGCGCACCGCCGCGTTCCCACGGTGTTGCCGCTTCGTCATCGAAGACTCCTGAACAGTTCGAGCCGGGCGGACGCTCGGTCCGCCCCGGACTGGATACAGCAAAACCTATTTCCTTGCCGTTGTCAATAATCTATCCTGAGGTCAGGCGCACGCCGTGATGCGAGCCCGCGATCTGCCGGGATTCACGTCGTCTGCGGGCGTCACGCATTCGAACACGACAGAAAGAAAGCGGCGGGATGGGATACTCTCTCGACATGCCACTCGACGATGTGGGCACCCGTCGGCGGCCGGAGCTGGGGACTCCCCGGTCGGCCGAGATCTTCACGCGCATCATCACGCACGGACCGGTCAGCCGCCTCGACATCGGCCGTCTCACCGGACTGTCGCAGGCGAAGGTGACCAAGACCGTCAATCCTCTGATCGAGAGCGGCTACGTGACCGTCGGCGAGCACGCCGAGCACTCCTTCCCCGGCCGGCCCGTCCGCCCGCTCAGCGTCGTTCCGCGGTCGATGATCGCGATCGGGGTCAAGGTGAACGCGGACGAGATCTTCGCCGTGACCGTGAGCCTCGGCAACGAGGTGCTCGGCTCCACCCGCCGGAGGCTCAAGAGCCACGACCCGGAGAGCACGGTCGCCGCGATCGTGACCTCGGTGACATCCCTCATCGCCCAGCTGGGCGACGCAGCGGCGAACCTCACCGGCGTGGGGGTCTCGGTCTCGGGCGACATCGACAGCACGACAGGACTCGTCCGGGACTCCCCCCTGCTGGGCTGGAGTCACTTCCCTCTCGGCAGCCGGCTCGCGGAGGAGATCCCGCTGCCCATCACCGTGGAGAACGACGTGAGGGCCCTCGCGAAGTCCGAGCAGTGGTTCGGAGCGGGCAGGGACGCGGAGTCGTTCGCCATCATCACGATCGGCGCCGGCATCGGATGCGGCATCTACGTGAACGACGACGTGGTCGTCGGCGCTCACGGCGTCGCCGGCGAGATCGGGCACCTCCCGCTCGCCTCATCGGACGCCCTGTGCGTCTGCGGGCGGCGTGGATGCGTCGAGGCCGTCGCCTCGTCCAGGGCCATCCGGGACGCCGTGAGCCTGGAGCGCGGCGAACCGGATCTCACCCTGACGGACGTCATCCGTCTCGCGCACGAGGGCGACCCGGCGGCCGTCGACGCCTTCGAGCGGGCCGGCACGGCCATCGGCGCCGCGGTTGCCGCCACCGTGAACCTCTTCGGCCCCGAGGTGGTGGTGATCGCGGGCGAGGGCGTCATGGACTACGACCTCTACGAGCGCCGGTTCCGCGAGGAGTTTCTGGCGCACGCGTTCGGCGCCGCGGCCAACTGCCGCCTGGTCGTCCGCCGCCACACGTTCACGGACTGGGCCCGCGGCGCCGCGGTCGCCGCGCTCCGCGAGTCCATCACCGTCTCCCCCCAGCCGGCCGGGGACTGAGGCCCGTCACAGGACGAGCGAGCGGATGGCCGAGGCGGCCGCACCGCGCGCCCAGTCCTCGAAGGTGTGCGGTCGCACGACGATGCGGCAGTCGCCGGCCGACCCGAACACATGCTCGGCGTAGGAGGCGCGCAGGCGCTCCTCGAAGAGGCCGAACTCGACGACGCCCTCTCCGCCGATGATGACGAGCTCCGGCCCGACCATGTTGACCAGGCTGGCGATCGCGAGGCCGATGACGGCGCCGGCCTCGCCGAAGGCCTCGACGGCCGCCGGATCGCCCGCGTGCGCCAGCGCGACGGCCTCCTCCACCGCCACAGGCCGGCCGTGGGCGGCGGAGACCGCAGCGACGATCGCGCTGGTCGCGGCGACCGCCTCGACGCAGCCGCGCCGCCCGCACGCGCAGATGCGGTCGGGTGACGTCAGCGGCAGGTGCCCGATCTCGCCGGCGACGCCGTAGGCGCCCTCGACGACCTCGCCGTTCAGGTGGAGTCCGCTTCCGATGCCGCGGCCGATCGTGACGATGCCGAACGAGCTCGTGCCGAGCCCGACGCCGAACCAGTGCTCGCCGATGGTCAGCGCACGCACGTCGTTGTCCACCACGATCGCGGCATCGAGATGCTCGCTCAGCGCGGCGGCGAGCTCCACCCCGTGCCAGCCCATGATGGCCGAGTCGCGGACGACGCCGGTGGCCGTGTCCACGTCGCCCGAGACCGAGACGCCGATGCAGGCGACGCTCGACCGGAGGTGGCCGAGCGGTTCCTGCAGGCGCGCACACATGCCGACGATGGCGTCCACCACCGCGACCGGGTCGTGGGAGGCCAGCGGCACGCGGTCGGAGGCGATGATGCGCGTGGTCAGATCGGTCGCCACGCCGATCAGCTCGTCGACGTTGACCTTGATCCCGAGCGCGATCACCGCGTCCGGGACCACGGCGACCGGGTTCGCGGGACGGCCGGGCAGACCCGTCGGCGTGACGCCGAGCGAGTCGTCGACGAGGCCGGCGGCGACCAGCGGCGTCACGGCCTTGGTCACGGCGGCCTGCGACAGCCCGGTGAGCCGGGCGACGTCGATGCGGCTGATCGGGCTGCGGGTGAGGATGGTGGTGAAGACCCGCGTCGCCGCCTCGGATGACGACCCGAGCAGCGCTGTGCGCGTCCGTAGCTCGTCGTTCATGCGGGGCTCTCTCCGGTCGGGGGTGCTTCAACCATACGGAGTGGGGACGGGGAGCAGGGACTCTCCGTGGAGGACGTGCTCGCCTCCGGCCTCCAGGCGCACGACCGAGTCGGTCCCGTCGTAGCGGATGCGGACGCTGCGCGGCTCCCGGTGGGGGTTGCGGATGACGGCCCTCGTCAGCCGTCCTCCTGCCCACTCCAGGTCGACGCTGAGCGCACCGCGGGCCCCGAGTCCGTCGGCCCGCCCGTCGGGCCACGCGGAGGGCAGCGCGGGGAGCAGGTGGATGACTCCCCCGTGGCTCTGCAGCAGCAGCTCGGCGATGCCCGCCGGGAACCCGAGGTTGCCGTCGATCTGGAACGGTGGATGCGTGCTGAACAGGTTGGGGAGGAGCCCGCCCCACTCCGACCCGTCGACCGGGCCGTGCCTGCGGGCGTCGCCGTCGTACGGCGTCAAGGCCTGCTGCAGCAGTTCGTGGGCGGCGTCGCCGTCTCCGAGTCGCGCGCGGAGGGCGATCTTCCACGCCCACGACCACCCCATCGCACCCGGTCCCCTCTCGTCGAGGAACCGGCGGGCCGCGTCCGCGAGCTGTGGAGTGCCCACCGGCGTGATGAGGTCGAGCGGGTAGAGGCCCACCATCGGGGACATGTGCCGGTGCCCTGGCTCGTGCTCGGCCACCTCTTCCGACCATTCCCCCAGCCGGCCGTCGCGACCGATCGGCGGCTCCGGGATGACGGCGAGCGCCGCCTCCAGCTCCCGTCGAAGAGACGCGTCGTCGCCGAGGACGTCGAGCGCGTGCAGGCAGCGCTGGAAGAGGGAGCGGATGAACTCGAGGTCCATCGTCGCCGTGAGTCCGAGGGCGCGCGGGTTCCCGTCGGCGTCCCGGTAGGAGTTCTCGGGCGATGTCGACGGCGCGAGGAAGGCGCGGCCGTCCGGCCCGACCTGCAGCCAGTCGAGGCAGAACTCCGCCGCACCGACCAGCAGCGGCCAGATCCGGTCGCGCAGGAGCGCGTCGTCCGCGCTGAACTCGTAGTGATCCCAGAGCGAGTGGGTGAGCCAGACGCCGCCCATCATCCAGATCGCCCAGCTCGGCGCTCCGTGACCCATGCCGACGGGGAGCGCCCAGCCCCAGAGGTCGCTGTTGTGGTGGGCGACCCAGCCGCGGCAGCCGTAGAGGTCGCGCGCGACGTCACGGCCGTTCGCGGCCAGACGCTCGACGAGCGAGATCAGAGGCTCGGCGTCGTCGATCACGCCGAGCGGGCCGGCCGCCCAGTAGTTCATCTCGGTGTTGATGTTGATGGTGTAGTTCGACGACCATGCGGGGCGCAGCTCGCCGTTCCAGATCCCCTGGAGGTTCGCCGCAGGACCGCCGGGTCGCGAGGACGAGGTGAGCAGGTAGCGCCCGTACTCGGCCGCGACGGTCGCCCGCAGCCCGTCGTCGCTGCCCCGCAGGATGTCGGCCGCGACATCCCAGCGGCCCGCGCGCCGGCCGCCGATCGCGAACCGCGCCGGTGCAGGGCGACGCGGTGCGTCGTCCTGGCCGCCCGCGTCCTCGGCGATGGCGCCGAGGGCTCGGGCACCGGCGCGGTCCCGGATCGTCTCACGGGAGACGGTCCGCCACTCGTCGTCCGCGCCGGCCCACCACGACTCAGCGCGGGTCGACGACGAGAGGGCGATCGACAGCCGACGGGCCTGACGCACGACGAGGCCGCCATCGGCGGACTCGATCGTGCCGTCGCTCCGCACCGCGAGGACCGCGGCGGCGAAGCCGTCGTAGTCGGCGTCGTCCTGCTCCGCGTACGTCAGCGGCGGGACGACGGACTGTTCGTGCAGGGGCGCTCCGTCGATCGGCACGGTGAGGTCGAGCGTCAGCATGCCGCCCTCCGCCGTGCGCGCGAGCTCGCGGAGCGGCGTCCGGAGAGAGAGGCGCACCTCGGGGAGCGGCTCGGTGGCGGTGATCGAGACGAGGAGGGTGCGGGCGGCCACGCGCGACACCCGCTCGACGCGTGCTCCCCCGACCTGCAGCGTCTCCTCGACGAGGCGGCGGTCGAGATCCAGGACGCGAGCGGGCTCCCCGTCGACCGGGGTCGCGCCGGGGAGTTCGACCGAGAGGTCCACGAAGGGGAGGAACTCTTGGCTGTAGCGCCCCTCGAAGGTGAGCAGCAGCTCCTCCGCGCGATCGAGGTCGCCGGCGGCGAGCGCCGCACGGACCTCGTCGAGGCGCTCCGGCCCAGCGCCCCCCGCGAGCACGCGACGCAATTCCTCCGCCGCCGTCTCGGGAGTGCCGGACCACACGGTCGCGTCGTTGACCTGGTAGCGGCCGGCGGAGCCGCCGAAGACCATCGCGCCGAGGAGGCCGTCGCCGATCGGGATGGCCTCCTCCCACTGGTCAGCCGGCTGGTTCCAGGCAAGTTGGAGGGTCTCGGTGGAGATCGTCATCGGTCTTCCTTCTCGGGGTTGCACTCGACACACTAGGCATGGTTAATTGACACTGTCAAGTAACCGGATCTCTTCTAGGAGCCCTTCATGCTCGACGGCTACGGCGCCGTTCTGAGCCTGCGAGCCGCAGGCACATCACTCGTCATCGATACGGCGGGTCGAGTGCCGCGCGTGCTGCATTGGGGCAGGGATCTCGGCCCGATCGACGACGCGTCCGCCGAGGCGCTGCGGACGACCAGCGGACCGGCCCTGCTCAACAACTCGCCCGATGTCCCTCGCACCTTCAGCCTGGCGCCGACCGAGTTCGAAGGATGGGCGGGGACGCCCGCGCAGGAGGGTCACGCCTCCGGAACCGCCACCACCCCGCGCCCCCGCACGGAGTCCGTCCGGTACCGGACGGAGGGCGACCAGGGCGGGACGATCGAGATCGAGCTGGTCGACGAGATCACCGCGCTGCGGACGACGATGACGCTGACACTCGACCGCTTCGGCGTGCTCTCGGTGGACACGACCCTCGTCCGGGAGGCTGCCCTCGGCGACGCGGGCATCCCCTACACGCTCGACGCGCTCCGCGTGATGCTGCCCATCCCGGAGCGGGCGGTGGACATCCTCGACTTCACCGGGAAGTGGTGCCGTGAGCGCGCCCCGCAGCGCGGTCCCCTGTTCTTCGGCAGCCATGTGCGCCGCGCGCGCCGGGGCAAGCCCGGCCACGATGCCCCGTACCTGGTCGTCGCCGGCACCGAAGACCTCGGGTTCGGGCGCGGTGAGGCGTGGGCCGCGCACCTCGCGTGGAGCGGCGACGGCGAGTACGTGGTCGAGCGGCTGACCGAGGGCGCCGGTGCGTTCTCGTCGGTGCTCGGCGTCGGAGAAGGGCTGCGGCCCGGCGAGATCGTGCTCGCCGACGGCGACACGTACACCGCCCCCACCGCCCTGTTCGTCTGGTCGGCGAGCGGGCTCGACGGCCTGGCCGACCGCCTTCACCGACGGCTCCGCGCGCGCCCGTCGCACCCGCGGTCCCCGCGTCCCCTCACACTGAACTCGTGGGAGGCCGTCTACTTCGACCACGACCTCCCCCGCCTGAGCGCTCTGGTGGAGCGCGCGGCCCGGGTCGGGGTCGAGCGTGTCGTCCTCGACGACGGCTGGTTCCACGGACGCCGCGACGCCAACGCCGGGCTCGGCGACTGGTTCGTCGACCGCACCGTGTGGCCCGACGGCCTCACCCCGCTCGTCGACCTCGTCCGGTCGCACGGGATGCAGTTCGGGATCTGGTTCGAGCCCGAGATGGTGAACCTCGACTCCGACCTCGCCCGGGAGCATCCCGACTGGGTGCTCGGCCCGCGCCAGGAACTCGGAGCGACCTCCCGCGCGCAGTACGTCCTCGATCTCACCCGCCCGGACGCGTACTCCCATGTGCTCGAGCAGATCAGCGCGATCGTCGAGGAGTACGCCGTCGACTACATCAAATGGGACCACAACCGCGACCTGTCCGAGGCCGTCAGCGGTTCCATCGGCGTGGACCGGCCGGCCGTCCACGAGCAGACGCTCGCGCTCTACCGGATGCTCGACACCCTCCGTGCCCGTCACCCGCACCTCGAGATCGAGACCTGCTCGGGCGGCGGCGGCCGGGTCGACCTCGGAATCCTGGAGCGGACCGATCGCGTCTGGGCCTCCGACTGCAACGACCCCGTCGAGCGCCTGCAGATCGAGCGCTGGACGCGCATGCTCCTCCCGCCGGAGCTCATCGGCTCGCACCTCGGCGCCGAGCGGTCGCACACCACCTCCCGCCGGACCGACCTGTCGTTCCGGCTGATCGTCGCCCTCACCGCCCACGCCGGCATCGAGTGGGACCTGCAGGAGGCGGACGACGAGGAGCTGGAGCGGATCGCGCGCTGGGCGGAGGTCTACCGCGAGCTGCGGGGGCTGATCCACTCCGGCCGGATCGTCAATGCCGACCTCGCGGACGACGCGACCGCATTCACCGGCATCATCGCCCAGGACGGATCGCGAGCGGTCTACACCTGGGCGCGGCTGGTGACCTCGGCACCCGGCCAGTCCGGCCGGGTCCGATTCCCCGGCCTCGACGCCGACGCCCGGTACACCGTCCGCATCCGCGACGAGTTCGGTCCGGCCAGCCGGCACCAGAGCGCCGACCCGTCCTGGATCACCTCCGCCCTCGAGCCGGGCGGCGTCGCCCTCCCCGGCTCGGTGCTCGGCGTCGCCGGTGTCCCCCTGCCCACCCTCAACCCGCACCAGGCGATGCTCTTCGACCTCGTCCGGCTGGCCTGAGCCGCCGGACGCCGGTCGGAGCCCCCGACGGCCCACCGCACCGAACACCCCTCGCGCACCGATGCGCCCGGGGCTCTTCAGAGAGGAAGAACGCATGACCCGCAAGACGCGTGCACGACGGAGCCTGCGGGCTCTGGTCGTGACCGTCGCGGCGCTGGGGATCGTGGCCGCGGCCGCCGTCCCCGCCGGCGCGACGCCGACCCCCCAACCGACAGCGACAGCGACAGCGACAGCGACAGCCGCACCGTCCGCGACCCCGACGGGGACGCCGACGCCCAGCGCGACCCCGAGTGCGACGGAGACGCCGACAGCCACACCGAAGCCGACCGCGACACCCACCGCGACCCCGACGAGCGCGCCGAAGTCGGCGACGGCCGCGGTGCCGACGCCCATCCCGCCCGCGACCGCCACCCCGGACCCGTGGGCCGTCACGCCCTACATGGGCTGGAGCAGCTACAGCATGCAGGTCTACTCCGGCAACGGGAAGTGGATCACCGCCGACCAGCTCATCGCCCAGTCCGACGCCATGCACGCCAAGCTGCAGAAGGCCGGCTACGACTACATCAACGTCGACGCCGGGTGGAGCGACGGTGTCGACGCCAACGGCCGTCCGACGCCGAGCACGACGCTCTATCCGCAGGGGCTGAAGAAGGTCATCGACCATGTGCACGCCAACGACCAGAAGTTCGGCGTCTACCTGATCCCCGGCATCGGACCCGACGTCTACAACAAGGCGTACCCGATCGCCGGCGCTCCCGGATGCACCACGCACGACATCGCGAAGCAGCCGTTGACGCAGGCGGACTACTGGAAGATCGGCTACGCCATCGACTTCTCGAACCCGTGCTCGCAGAAGTACATCGACTCGATCGCGGACCAGCTCGCCGCCTGGGGCGTGAACTTCGTGAAGTTCGACAGCGTCACCCCCGGCTCCGGCATCACCGACGGCTCGGTGGATGCGCGCGATGACGTCGCCGCCTGGTCGAAGGCCCTCAAGAAGCACAAGATCTGGTTCGAGCTCTCCTGGGCGCTCGACATCAACCAGGCCGACTACTGGAAGAAGTACGCGAACGGCTGGCGCGTCGAGTGGGACGTCGAGTGCTACTGCGGCAACGAAGCGCTCACCCAGTGGGACAACATCGCCCGGCTCTTCCCCCGCGCGGCGGACTGGTGGCGTCACGCCGGCCCGGGCGGCTGGAACGACTTCGACTCGCTCGACGTCGGCAACGGGAAGATGGACGGCCTGACGCCGGACGAGCGCCGCACAGCCACCACGCTGTGGGCGGTCTCGGCCGCGCCGATGTACACCGGCAACGACCTCACGAAGCTCGACAAGCTGGGCGTCGACTTGCTCACCAACCCGGAGGTCGTCGGCGTCGATCAGGCGGGCGTCCCCGCGCGTCCGGTCTCGACGACGACCAAGCAGCAGGTCTGGTACGCGTTGAACAAGGACGGCAGCTACACGGTCGCGCTGTTCAACCTGGGCCGGGCGGAGTCCGACATCACCGCGAAGTGGTCCGACATCGGGCTGACCGGGTCGGCGACCGTCCGCGACCTGTGGGCCCGCAAGAACGTGGGCCGCGCGGACGGCTCGTTCACGGCGTCCGATGTGCCGATCCACGGTGTCCGGCTGCTCAAGGTCACGCCGGACAAGGGCGCGACGGTCACGGTCAACGACGACGCCCAGGGCTTCTCGTACGGCGGCGCCTGGACGCGCAACGGCGGAGCCGAGGTCGCCGCGACCTCCCAGCCGCTGACCGTCAACGTCACCGACACCGGCACGCCGGCGCCGCCGACGTCCACCGGGCCGACCCGCACCACGAGCATCAACGACACCGACCCTGGCATCGCGTACTCCGGCCAGTGGGGGTACAGCAACGGCCGGAACTTCGGCGACTACCAGGACGACGTGCACTATGCGGAGCATCCCGGAAGCGACTCGTTCTCGTACACGTTCACCGGCACCGGGATCTCGTACCTCACCGAGCTCGACTCCTCGGAGGGCGAAGCGGACGTGTACATCGACGGGCAGTTCGTGAAGACGGTCAGCGCCAACATCCCGAGCGCCTCCCACACGCCGCAGCAGACGGTGTTCTCGACGAACGACCTCACCGACGGACAGCACACCCTTCGCGTGGTCATGAAGTCGGGCCAGTTCATGCTGCTCGATCGGCTCGACGTCATCCAGCCGAACCTGATCGACCCGTCCAGCGTGTCGTTCGACACGAAGGCGCCGGCGGCGGCGACCTTCTCCGTGCTGCGCGACCCGGACGAGTTCACCGGGATCACCGTGAACGGGACGGCGCTGAAGAAGGGCTCCGACTACACGGTGTCGGGTTCGACGGTCACGCTGCAGCAGTCGTACCTGGCCACGCTGCCGGTCGGGGCCACGACGCTCAACGTGGGCTTCCGCGGCGATTACCTCAACGACGTCCACGCCACGACGGCGGCCGGCGCTTCGGTGTCGTACACCTTCACCGGCACGGGGGTCGACTGGCTCGCGCCGACGGGCCCCGACCAGGGCGTCGTCGACATCTATCTGGACGGCAAGCTGGTGAAGCAGGTCGACACGCACAGCGACACCCGCCGCACCCAGCAGAAGGTGTTCAGCGTCTCGGGGCTCCGCAACGGGAAGCACACCATCATGGCGGTCAAGGAGTCGGGTGCGGTGATGCGCGCCGACGCCCTCCGCTACTCCGTCCGCTGATCCACCGGGTGGGCCGGGAGCTCTCCCGGCCCACCCCCTCCGAAAGGCTCGCCGCATGCCCGGCTCCGACTCCGCCGCCCTTCTCGGCACGGCCCCGCTCCCCACCCCCGACGACTACGCCGCCTACTGGGCGACCGCCGTCGACGACGCCGCGCGGCATCCGCTCGCCGTCCGCCGGGAGCCGGTGGACACGGGCCTCGCCGCCGTCGAGGTGCTCGACATCTCGTTCGCCGGGGCGGACGGCCGGCGGGTCAGCGGCTGGCTGCGGCTGCCGCGCCACCGCGAGGGCCGGGTTCCGGCCGTCGTGCACTTCAACGGCTACGGCGCCGGACGACTCGACCCGATCGACGACCTCACCTGGCCGGTCGCGGGCCTCGCGCAGCTGGTGATGAACACGCACGGGCAGGGCGGCGGCAGCACCGGCCACCTGCTCGACGGGATCGAGGACCCGCACCGCTCCTATTACCGCGGGGTGTTCGTGGATGCCGCTCGCGCGGTGGACGCCCTCCGCTCGCTCGACGAGGTGGACGGCGAGCGCGTCGCGGCGATCGGGAACAGCCAAGGCGGCGGCATCGCCCTCGGCGTCGGCGCTCTGCAGCCCACCCTCGCCGCCGTGCTGGCGCAGGCCCCTTTCCTGACGGACGCGCCGCAGGGCGTCCGGCTGGCGCGCACCGGTCCCTGGCTGGAGCTGCGCGCATACCTGACGGAGCATCCTGACCGCTCCGACGCGGTCGCGCGGACGCTGGCGTACGTCGACGGGGTCACATCCGCCCGGCATGCGACGGCACCGGGATGGATCAGCGACGGGCTCGAGGACGACATCTGCCCGCCGGAGACCGCCCGCGCCGCCGCGGAGGCCTACGCCGCCCCCGTCACGCTGCGAGAGTGGCCGGGCGCTGGGCACGAAGCCGGCGCGACGGCCGACCGGCGCGGTGCGCTGGCGGTGCTTCGCGATCGCCTCGGCCTTGCGGGAGCGTGACGGCGGGACCGTCACGGCGGGACGGCTCAGGCGCCGTCGCGCTGCGTCGCGAACGTCCAGACGAGCGGCAGCACCATCCCGTCGGCGTCCGGCCCCGAGGTGACGAAGTGGTCGACGTGGCGGTTGATCGAGTCCTGCCAGCGCTGGTTGGCCGGGTCGTCGTCGAGCTCTCGCATCGCCGCGGCGAAGTCGTCGCAGTCCACCACATGGAACAGGTCGCGCCCGCTGCGCCAGATCTGCCAGTCGTGGATGCCGACCCGCTCGAACGAGACGACGAGGTCGTCCGGGATGGCGGCATGCGCGGCGTCGTAGGCGGCCTCGTGGCCGTCGCGGATGATGGAATGTAGCGCGACGCGCATCCCGATGCTCCTTTGCGAACGAAGTTTGAATTCCTATAGGAAATAGTAATAGTCTCGATGCCGGAAGGCGAGCGAAAGGACCCTCGATGCGATTCATGCGACTCGGCGAGCCGGGAGCGGAGATCCCCGTCGTCACCGACGGCGTCACCACGTGGGACCTGCGCCCCCTCACCGCCGACATCGACGGCGCCTTCCTCGCCGCCGACGGCCTCGCCCGGGCGGAAGCCGCCGCCTCCGCCGGCGACCTCCCCGGCCTCGACCCGGCCGGCCTCCGCGTCGGCGCCCCCATCGCCCGGCCGCAGGCGGTCATCTGCATCGGGATGAACTACGCCGCCCACGCGCGCGAATCCGGCTCCGAGCCGCCGACCGACATCGTCGTCTTCTACAAGCACCCGAACACCGTCGTCGGGCCGTACGACGACATCCTGCTCCCCCCGGGATCCACGACGACCGACTGGGAGGTCGAGCTCGCCGTCGTCATCGGCACGCGCGCCCGCTACCTCGACTCCCCCGAGCAGGCCCTCGACCACATCGCGGGCTTCGCGGTCGCCAACGACGTCTCCGAGCGCGAGTACCAGCTGCAGCGCTCGCTCGGCCAGTGGAGCAAGGGCAAGAGCTTCGAGACGTTCAACCCGCTGGGCCCGTGGCTCGTCCCGGCCGCCGAGGTCGGCGACGGCAGCGGTCTCGGCATCCGCTCGCGAGTCAACGGCGAAGCACGGCAGGACTCGACCACGAGCGACCTCATCTTCAGCGTCGCCGAGATCGTCTACCGGCTCAGCCGGTTCACGGTGCTCGAGCCGGGCGACCTCGTCAACACCGGCACCCCGGAGGGGGTGGCCCTCTCCGGCCGGTTCCCGTACCTGGCCGTCGGCGACGAGGTCGAGGTCGAGATCGACGGGCTGGGCGCGCAGCGTTCGACCGTGCGGCCGGCGCTCTGACCGCATCCACCATCCACCCTCAACGCAAGGAGACAAGGATGTCGCACTTCGAAGGCCTGGTGGCCGCCGTCACCGGCGGCGCGTCCGGGCTCGGCCGCGCGATCGCCGACGAGCTGGCCGCACAGGGAGCGCGCGTCTTCGCGCTCGACCTCGACCCGGATGCGGTGAGCGCGCCGCACACCGGCGTCCGCTGCGACATCGGCGACGACGCCAGCGTGCGTGAGGCCATCGCCGCGGTCGTCGACGCCGCCGGGCGCCTCGACATCGTGATCGCCAACGCCGGCATCGGCGCGCAGGGTGACGTCGAGGCCAACGATGACGACGAGTGGATGCGCGTCCTCAACGTGAACGTGATCGGCTCGGCCCGCACCATCCGGCACGCAATGCCGCACCTGAAGGAGTCGCCGTCGCCCGCCGTCGTGCTCACCAGCTCCATCGCCGCGTGGGCCGGCCTGCCGCAGCGCGTGCTGTACTCCGCGTCGAAGGGCGCCATCTCGGCCATGACCCTGGCGATCGCCGCCGACTGCCTGCCGCTCGGCATCCGCGTCAACGCCATCGCGCCAGGAACCGCCGACACCCCATGGGTCGGCCGGCTGCTCGACTCCGCCGCCGATCCGGACGCGGAGCGCGCCGCGCTCGAGGCGCGCCAGCCCAGCGGACGCCTCGTGCAGCCGCAGGAGGTCGCCGAGGCGGTGGCCTACCTGGCGTCGCCGACGTCCGGTTCGAGCAACGGTGTCATCCTGCCGGTCGACGGCGGGATGTACTCCCTGCGGCCGAGGAGGTAGCCCGGGAGTCGCGGGGCGGCCGGCCCTCACACGCCCTGCGGAATGTGCGAGGTCAGGCCGCCGTCGATGACGAATTCCGACCCGGTCGAGTACGGCTCATCGCTGGCGAGGTAGAGGACCAGGTTCGACACCTCGTCGGGTGTCGCCGCCCGGCCCAGGGGGATCTGCAGCTGCTTCGCGTCGATTCCCGTCGTCATCGGCGTCTCGATCAACCCCGGATGCACGGAATTGACCCGGATGCCCGCTGCAGCGAGCTCGACGGCTGCCGACTTCGTCAACCCGCGCACACCGAACTTCGCCGCCACGTAGCCGTGTAGACCGGGGCTTCCCTGCAACCCCTCGACCGAGGAGATGTTGACGATGCTGGCGCGCCCGCCGGCCGCCAACGCGGGCACCGCGGCGCGCATGCCGTAGAAGACTCCGCTGAGGTTGATGGCGATGATCGTCGACCACATGTCGTCGGTGAACTCGTGCAGGGCAGCACCGTTGGCGATGCCGGCGTTGTTGACCAGGATGTCCAGCGAGCCGAAGGTGGAGGTCGCGTGCGCGACCGCCTTGTCCCATTCCTCGGGTCTCGTCACGTCCAGGTGGACGAACGTCGCCTGCGCACCCAGTTCCTCCGCCAAGGCCTGCCCCTCCGCGTCGAGGAGGTCGGCGATCACGACCTTCGCGCCTTCACGTGCCAGTGCTCGGCAGTGCGATGCTCCCATCCCCCGTGCGCCGCCGCTGACCAAAGCAACCTTGCGGTCGACTCTTCCCACGCCCAACTCCTTCGATGAACCCCCAGCCTCGGCCCTCCCAGCGCGCGCGGACAAGGTCCAAAGTCTCGACCGATGCTGCCCGCAGGGATCGCTACGGGACGTTCGACCCTGGAAAGGCGGGAACCGGCCTCGCACCCTGGAACCACGAGCACACCGGTCACCAACCTAAGGAGCACGAGTATGCGGGCAGCGCGCTGGCACGGTCAGAAAGACATCAGGATCGACGACGTCCCCGAGCAGTCGCTGGAACCGGGCACGGTCGGGATCGACGTGGCGTGGTGCGGGATCTGCGGAACCGATCTGCACGAATATCTGGAAGGACCGATCTTCATCCCGCCGGCCGGGCATCCGCATCCGCTGTCGGGTGAAGCGGCGCCTGTGACGCTGGGCCACGAGTTCTCCGGGGTCGTGACGTCGCTCGGAGACGGCGTCGACGACCTCGCCGTCGGCGATCACGTGGTGGTCGAGCCCTACATCATCCGCGATGACGTCCCGGTCGACGGCGACGCCGAATACCAGCTCACACCGGACATGAACTTCATCGGGCTGGCAGGACGTGGCGGCGGGCTCTCCGAGCACATCGTGGTGGAGCGACGCTGGGTGCACCCCGTCGGGCCCGACCTGCCCCTCGACCAGGCGGCACTGATCGAGCCGCTCTCGGTGGGACATCACGCCTTCGTGCGTTCCGGCGCGACGGCGGGTCAGGTCGCACTCATCGGCGGGGCCGGGCCGATCGGCCTGCTCACCGCGGCGGTCTGCAAAGCGTACGGGCTCACGGTGATCGTCACCGAGCTCTCCGAGGCCAGGAAGGCGAAAGCGTCGGAGACGGGTGTCGCCGATCACGTTCTGGATCCGTCGACCGTGAACGTCGCGGACCGTGTCCGCGAACTCACCGGTGGATCGGGCGCCGATGTGGCCTTCGAGTGCTCGAGCGTCAATGCCGTCCTGGACACCCTGCTCGACGCGGTGAGGCCGACAGGGGTCGTGGTGAATGTCTCGATCTGGGGACATCCGGCGAGCGTCGACATGCAGAAGCTCGTACTGAAGGAGATCGACCTCCGCGGCACCATCGCCTACGCGCACGACCACGCGCGAGTGATCGAGCTGGTGCAGCAGGGCCGGATCGACCTCGCACCCTTCATCACGGGCCGGATCGGACTCGACGACCTCGTTGAGGGAGGCTTCGAGCAACTGATCCACCACAACGAGAACCACGTCAAGATCCTCGTCTCCCCCGGTCCGATCGCGCGCGGGTGACCATGAGTCGTTAGGCAACCGCCAGACCGCGATGGTAGTGTGGTCGGACCACATGGTCCGACCACACGGAGGTGCGATGAGCGCGGAGCCGCGCGCCTGGGAGGGAGTGCTCGCCCATATCGAGGCGGGACTCGTGGAGGGCGACCTTCATCCCGGCGACCACCTGCCGGCAGAGCGCACGCTCGCCGCCGAGCTGGGCGTCGCCCGGTCCAGCGTCCGCGAGGCCATCCGGGTGCTCGAGGCGATGGGCCTCGTCCGGACGCAGACCGGGTCCGGTCCGACCGCCGGCGCGGTGATCGTGGCGCTTCCTGTCGGCGGGATGCAAGCGCTGATGCGGTTACAGGTCGCGGCAAGCGGATTCCCGGTCGCCGACGTGGTGAGCACCCGTCTGATCCTGGAGACGGCCGTCGCCGCCGAGCTGGCGGAGCGCGCCGAGGCGGTCGACCTGGAATCCGCCGAGCACCTGCTGGACGCGATGGACGACGTCTCCCTCGCCCGCGAGGAGTTCCTCACCCTCGACGCGCAGTTCCACCTTCAGCTCGCCGAGGAATCGGGCAATGTCGTCGTCGCCGCGATGATGGCCGGGTTGCGCACCTCCATCGAGAGCTATGTGCTCGCCGCCGCATCGGGTCTCACCGACTGGGACGGGATGGCCGCGCGCCTGCGCGCCGAGCATCGCGCCGTCGTCGCCGCCATCGCAGCGGGCGACGCGTCGACGGCCCGCCACCGCATCCACGACCACATCAGCGGCTACTACCGCGACGCCGCGCTGACCGCCCCCATCCGCGAACCCCATCAGGAGCCTTCATGGTGAACCGTCAATTTCCGAAGCCCGTCGAGCTGCTGGAGCTCATGCGCTTCAAGAAGCCGGAGCTGGACCTGAAGAAGCGGCGGCTGGAGTCGGCGTTGACGATCGAGGACCTGGCGCGGATCGCTCGGCGGCGGACGCCTCGCGCGGCGTTCGACTACACCGAGGGCGCCGCGGAGGGCGAGCTGTCGTTGGCCAGGGCGCGGCAGGCGTTCCAGGACGTGGAGTTCCACCCCTCGATCCTGAACGACGTGTCGACGGTGGATACGTCGTGCGAGATCTGGGGTGGCCCGTCGGCGTTGCCGTTCGGGATCGCTCCGACCGGGTTCACCCGGCTGATGCAGACCGAAGGCGAGACCGCCGGGGCCGGCGCTGCCGGGGCGGCGGGGATCCCGTTCACCCTGTCCACGTTGGGGACGACGTCGATCGAGGGCGTGAAGGCGGCGAACCCGCACGGGAGGAACTGGTTCCAGTTGTATGTGATGCGGCAACGCGAGATCTCCTACGGCCTGGTGGAGCGGGCAGCAGCTGCCGGGTTCGACACGTTGTTCTTCACCGTGGACACCCCGATCGCCGGGGCCCGGCTGCGGGATAAACGCAATGGGTTCTCGATTCCGCCGCAGCTGACCCTGGGGACGATCCTGAACGCGATCCCGCGGCCGTGGTGGTGGTACGACTTCCTGACCACCCCGAAGCTGGAGTTCGCATCGCTGTCGTCCACCGGCGGCACGGTCGGGGACTTGTTGAATGCGGCGATGGACCCGTCGATCAACTACGACGACCTGAAGATCATCCGGGACATGTGGCCCGGGAAACTCGTGATCAAAGGGGTGCAGACCCTCGAGGACGCTCGCACCCTGGTGGATCACGGGGTGGACGGGATCGTGCTCTCCAACCACGGCGGCCGGCAACTGGACCGCGCCCCGATCCCCTTCCACCTGCTCCCGTCCGTCGCGCGCGAGGTCGGCCACCACACCGAGATCGCGATCGACACCGGCATCATGAACGGCGCCGACATCATCGCCGCCTACGCATTGGGGGCCAAGTTCACGTTGATCGGACGCGCGTACCTCTACGGGCTCATGGCCGGCGGCCGGGAGGGTGTCGACCGCACCATCCAGATCCTCACCGACCAGCTCATCCGCACCATGAAGCTCCTCCAAGTGAACTCCCTGGCCGAACTCGGCCCCCACCACGTCACTCAACTCACGCGCCTGCAGCCCCTCCGCCGCAACGCCCCCGCCCCCTCCCTCTCCCCCGTGCGGGAAGACGCCGACGCCTGACCCCGTCGCAAGATTTGCGCCAAATCGCGGTAATGCGGCGCCCAGAACCGCGATTTGGCCCAAATCTCACACGCCGCGGTGGAGACAGGGCGGCACATTCGGCACGAATGTCGCCGGGCTCAGGGGAGGCGGTAGGTGCGGCGAGCCGCGAGCGACAGCACCTCGTCGCGCTCGGCGGGGGTCAGCGGCTCGAGGAGCGCGCGCGCGGTCGCCATGGTCTCGGCGTACGGCGCCGCGAGGGTCGAGACCGGCCAGTCCCCGCCGTAGAGGAGGCGCGACGGGCCGAATGCGGCGAGCGCGCGATCGACGTACCGACGCAGGTCGGCGGCCGACGCGCGCCCGGCCGGCCCGAGGGTCGTCAGGCCGGACAGCTTCGCGAAGACGTTCGGGCGGCGCGCAAGCGAGTCCATCAGCCTCCCCCAGTCATCGGGCTCCGCGCCGACCGGCGGGGTTCCGAGATGGTCGATGACGAGCCGCAGCTCCGGCAGTTCGTCGGCGAGTGCGACCGCGTGCTCCAGGTGCCGCGGGAGCACCCCGATCACGTCGAACGACAGACCGCGGTCGGCGAGCACGGCGAGCGACCGGCGCACCGGCTCCCGCGCCAGCCAGTCCGGATCGGGCTCGTCGTGGATGAGGTGCCGGATGCCGACCAGCGGCCCCGCCTCCGCCCAGCGCTCGAGCTGCTCTCCGACCCGGTCGGGATCGAGCAGGTCGACCCACGCGACCACGCCCGCGACCAGCGGCGACTCCGCCGCGACGGCGAACATCGCGGCGGAGTCCTCGAGGGTTCCGGCCGCCTGCACGAGCACGACCCGGTCGACCCCGGCCTCCCGCAGCTGCGGCTCCGCCTCGGCGAGCGCGAAGGTGCGATTGATCGGGGCGACCGCGTCGGACAGCCACGAGTACGTTCCGTGGTCCAGGTCCCACAGGTGCAGGTGCGCGTCGACGGTCACGGCTCAGACCAGGTCGAACCGGATGAGGGTCGGGCCGGCGACCGCCGGCTCCGGGAGGGTCAGCGCGATGGCGTCGCCGTCCCGCGTGGCGGAGACCGCCGTGCCGTCCGCCAGCCGCGCGCTGTCCGCAACCACATCGGACGAGACGCCCGCGAGGCGCACCGCACCCGCCGCATCCACGAACGCGTTCGCGACCGCGTCGGTCGCCGCACCGTCGCCGCCGCGCGTCCAGCGCACCCACGGCTCGTCGGACGGACCGGCGATGGAGGCGTCCAGCGGCCGGGACCCGAACACGGCGTCCCCGTTGATCGCGTTCCAGGCGGCGAGGTGCTCGAGGGTCCGGCGCTGCAGGTCGGGGACGGTCCCCCGCGCGGTGAGGCCGACGTTGAGGAGCAGGTTGCCGCCGCGGGAGACGATGTCGACGAACGTCTTCACCGCATCCGGGCCGCTGAGCATATGCCGTTCGTCCTCGAGCGTGTTGTGGCCGAAGGAGTAGCCGATCCCGCGGCAGTTCTCCCACGCCCCCGTGCCCTCGACGTTGGTGCCGTTCTGGTACTCGCTGGTCCGGAAGTCCCAGTGCGTCTCGCCCCAGCGGTCGTTCGAGACGCCGTCGGGGGCTGCGGCGTAGAACTTCTCGAACAGGCGCTCCATGCTGTGCGGGCCACTCGGCTTGCCCGCGTCCGGCCACTCGATGTCGCCCCACAGCACGTCCGGGCGGTACCGGTCGATCAGGTCCGCCACGTGCCCGTACGCGTACTCGGCGTAGGCGGCGTCGACCGGCCGGCGGAACGCCTGTCCGTCGTCGGTGATCGGCTCCAGGTCGGCGAAGTTCCAGTCCAGACCGCCGGAGTAGTAGACCCCGAAGCGCAGACCGGCCGCGCGGGTGGCGCGCTCGAAAGCGCCGACGAGGTCGCGGTGCGGGCCGCGGGCGACGGTGTTGCGGCCGTCGGTGCCCGGCGCATCCCAGAGGGTGACGCCGTCGTGGTGCTTGGTCGTCGGGACGAAGTAGCGGGCACCGGTGCTCTTCACGAGCGCGATGAACGCCTCCGGGTCGAAGTCGACCGGGTCCCACTGGTCGATGAAGTCGTCGTAGGGGGCTCCGCCGTAGACCTCGCGCTGGTGCTCCGCGGCCGGGCTGCCCGGGATGCGGATGGTGTTGTAGTACCACTCGGCGTATGGGTTGTGTGCGAACCAGTACCCCTTCTCGATGGTGCCGAGTTCGCCGATCGGCTCCGCCCACGCCGGCACCGAGTAGGGTCCCCAGTGCACGAAGATCCCCAGCTTGGCGTCGGTGAACCACTGCGGCACTTCGCGCTCGAACCGGCGGTAGTTCTCCGGGCGGACGGGGTCGTCTGTGAACATGGCCACGAGTGGTCTCCTTCGTCGTCGAATGGATGTGCCGGAACGATTGTGGGATGCGTCCGGAATCCATATCCTATAGGCAATAGCATCCGTGTTCAACGATGCGATCCCCCACTCGAAGGAGAGTTCCCGTGACCACCGCGCTCGACGCACCCCCCGCCTCGTTCGTCCGGCCCACCGACTTCCGCCTCCCGGGAGGCGAATGGTTCATCGGTGCGGGCTTCGGCCTGTTCGTGCACTGGGACCACGCCAGCCAGCAGGGGATCGAGATCTCCTGGCCCCTGGTCGGCCGTTCCATCATCCCCGGTTCCGACGGCGTCGAGGACACCGTGACCGTGGACGAGTACCAGGCCACCGCCGCCACCTTCAACCCGGTCGAGTGGGATGCGGTCGCCCTGGCCCGTCTCGCGAAGCGCGCCGGTGCGCGCTACGTCGTCTTCACCGCCCGCCACCACGCCGGCTACTCCATGTTCCACACCGAGCAGTCCGACTTCTCCATCGAGCACTCCCCCTTCGGGCGCGACATCACGCGGGAGTTCGTCGAGGCGATCCGCGCCGAGGGCATCCGGGTCGGCATCTACTACAGCCTCCCGGACTGGAACCATCCCGACTACCCCGCGTTCCGGATGGAGGACCGCCCATACGCGCTCGAGCACTGGCCCGCCGCCGGCGACCCCGCCAACGCGGGAACGCCCGTCGCCGACGACCGGCACCGCCGCGCGACGCCCGAGCAGTGGCAGCGCTACCAGGCCTACCTCCGCGGGCAGCTCACCGAGCTGCTGACCCGCTACGGCACCATCGACCTGCTCTGGTTCGACGGCGAGTGGGAGCGGTCGGAGCAGGAGTGGGACAGCGCCGGCCTCCGCGCGCTCATCAAGTCGCTGCAGCCGGATGTCGTCATCAACGACCGCCTGCTCGGCCAGGGCGACTACAAGACGCCGGAGCAGGGCTTCCCCGTCACGGCACCGGATGGCCCGTGGGAGCTGTGCATGACCATCGGCCAGATGTGGGCCTGGCGGCCGGGCGACACCAAGAGCAAGAGCACGACCTCGCTGGTCACGACGCTGATCGAGGTGGCATCGCGGGGCGGCAACCTCCTGCTGAACATCGGGCCCAAGGGCGACGGCAGCCTCAACGAGTCGCAGGTGCGCACGCTGGAGGAGATCGGCGCGTGGATGGACGTGCACGCCGAGAGCGTCGTCGACGTCTCCTCCACCGTCGGCGTCGACTTCTACGGTCCGTCCACCGCCCGGCCGGGGACGCTGTACCTCCACCTGGTGATGCGTCCGATCGAGGAGGTCGTCGTCCGCGGCATCCCGGTGGGCCGGGTGACCGGCGTCCGCCTGCTGGCGACCGGCGAAGAGCTCCCCTACGACGTGAACCTGGAGGTGCACGAGCAGCCGGCGCCCGGAGTGGACCCGCTGGGCGAGCTGCACATCCCGGCGCCCGCCGCATCGGGGGCCGTCGTCGACGTCATCGCTATCGATTTCGCCTAGAGGGCGGTGGAATCTCTTGACCGGCCGTCGGGCTCCGATCTAAGCTCCGCATGAGGCCTATATCGTAGACCCTATAGGATCGTGAACCACCCGACGGGGCGACGGAGCCCCGGACGATCCGCAACGAAGCATCACAAACAGGCACCACCAACGCAAGGCGATCACCTGGATGAATCCAATGGAGGAGGCACAGCACGTGACACCACGAAGCAAGCGCAGGGCGGCCCGGATCGGAACCGCCGTCCTGTTGACCGGAGCACTCACCGCACTGGCCGGCTGCGCCGGCGGCAGCGGGGGCGACGCCAAGGGCGGCCCCATCAGCATGTACACCTGGGTCAGCAGTCAGAGCGACCGCGACCAGTGGCAGGGCTTCATCGATCTCGGCAAGAAGGTCGACCCCAGCCTCGACGTCACCATCGAGGGGCCGAGCTTCAACGACTACTGGACCAAGGTCAAGACCCGCCTCAGCGGCTCGAACCCGCCCTGCCTGCTCACCACGCAGGCCGCGCGGGCGCAGGAGCTCTCCGGGCTGCTGATGCCGCTGAACGACCTGATCAAGAAGTACAAGCTCGACACCTCGAAGTTCGACGAGTCGATGCTCAAGGGCATGACGGTGGACGGCACGATCCGCGCGATCCCCTACGACGCCGAGCCGATCGTCCTCTACTACAACGCCGACAACTTCGCGAAGGCGGGCCTGAAGGCCCCGAGCACCACCTACACGCGCGAGCAGTTCCTGGCCGACGCGAAGAAGCTGACCACCGGCGACCACAAGGCGCTGGCGATCTCCCCCGGCTTCTTCATCCCCAACGCCTGGGCCATCGCCGACGGCGCGGAGGCCGTGAAGGGCTCCAAGCTCGACCTCACGAACTCGAAGCTGGTCGACCAGGTGCAGTCGTACTTCGACCTGGTCGGCAAGGAGGGCATCGCCAAGGCGCCGGAGGCGGCCGACGGCTCCGACGTGTCGCAGGCCGCATTCACCAGCGGCGCGGTCGACATGCTGATCGAGGGCCCGTGGATGTACGGCACCTTCGCCGACGCCGCCAAGTTCACGATGGGTGTGACGATCGTTCCGAGCACCTCGGGCGAGGCGCACGGCATGACGGCCGGCTCGGGATTCGGCATCGCGAAGAACTGCAAGAACCCCGACGCCGCGTTCAAGGCGATCGTCGCGATGACCGACACCAGCGTCCTGAAGGGCCAGGCGGAGAAGCGCGGCATCGTGCCCTCCCGCGCCGACGCCCAGTCGGCCTGGGCCGAGGGCAAGTCCCCGGAGGCCTACGCCGCCGTGCAGGCGCTGCTGAAGAACGCGACAGCGCAGATCACCACCCCCACCTGGAACCAGGTGGAGACCCTGTTCACCCAGTACGGCGTCGAGGGGTACCGGGGTGACAAGACCGCCAAGGACGTGCTGAGCACGATCCAGAAGTCGGTGGGACAGTAACGCATGACCTCCCCCCTGGTCACGGGTGCCGTCGTCTCGGATGAGACGGCGGCACCCGCCGCGCCCCCGACCCGCCCCTTCGGCGTGCCGCACCCCACCCCTCCGCGCCGTGGCGGCCGCAAGCGCCGCGGGGACGGCCTGGTCGCCCTCGCCTACCTCTGGCCCGGTCTCGCCGGCTTCACGTTCTTCATCGTCGTTCCGCTGATCGGTTCGCTGGTCATCAGCCTGTTCGAGTGGCCGCTGTTCGGCTCGCCCACCTTCCTCGGGCTGGCCAACTACCAGAAGCTGTTCAGCGACCCGACCTTCTACACGGTGCTGATCAACACGGTGATCTTCGCCTTCGTCTACACGGCCCTCAACCTGGCCGTGGCGCTGGCGGTCTCGCTGTGGCTCAACACCCGCATCAAGTTCGCCGGATTCTGGCGCGTGATCTTCTTCCTCCCCGCCATCACCCCGATGGTCGCGAACGCCCTGGTGTGGCGGCTGCTCCTCAGCGACAACGGCCTGGTGAACTCGGCGCTCGCCGGCATCGGCATCGACGGGCCCAGCTGGCTCTCCGACTCCCGGTTCGCCCTCGCCTCCGTGATCGCGATGTCGGTCTGGCAGTCGTTCGGCTACAACGTCATCGTGCTCTCGGCCGGTCTCGGCGGCATCCCGAAGGAGATCCTCGAGGCGTCGCGGATGGACGGCACGAACGCCTGGCAGCGGCTGCGGTCGATCATCCTGCCGATGATCTCGCCTTCGCTGTTCTTCACCATGACGATGACGATGATCGGGGCGTTCCAGGTGTTCGTCCAGCCGCAGATCCTGACCCAGGGCGGACCGGGCGAGTCGACCAACACGTTCGTGCTCTACCTCTACCGCAACGGCTTCGTCTTCGACCGGCTCGGCTACGCGTCGGCCCTGGCGTGGATGCTGTTCATCGTCGTCATGATCATCACCGCCCTGCAGTTCGCGGGCCAGAAGAGGTGGGTCAACTATGACAAGTGACACGCTCCGCCGTCACCGGCTCCGACCGGCCCAGCGCGTGGTCGTCACGAAGACCTGGCTCAACACCCTGCTGATGGCCATCGTCGCGCTGCTGTTCACCTTCCCCTTCATCTGGATGTTCTTCTCGGCCCTCAAGCCGGAGTCCGAGGTGTTCTCGCCGAAGCCGACCTTCATCGGCTCCGAGGTGAAGTGGTCGAACTTCGTCGACGCCTGGACCCTCGTGCCGTTCGGGCGGTTCATCTTCAACGGCTTCTTCGTCTCGATCTGCGGCGCCCTGCTCTCCGTCATCGTCGCGGTGCTGTCGGCGTACGCGTTCTCGCGTCTCCGGTTCAAGTACCGCGACCGCATCTTCCTGCTCTACGTGCTCACCCTGGTGCTGCCGCAGGAGGTGCTGGTCGTCCCGCTGTTCATCATGATGAACCAGCTCGGGCTCGTCGACACGTACACGGCGCTGATCATCCCGTTCGCGTTCACCGCGTTCGGCACCTTCCTGCTTCGGCAGTTCTTCCTGACGATCCCGATCGAGTTCGAGGAGGCGGCGCTCATCGACGGCGCCTCGCGTTTCCGCACCCTGTGGTCCGTGCTGCTGCCGCAGCTCACCGCTCCGCTGTCGGTGCTCGGCGTCTTCTCCTTCGTCGGCTACTACAACTCCTACCTGTGGCCGCTGATCATCATCAACAGCCAGGAGCTCGCGACCGTGCCGCTCGGCCTCTCCATGTTCACCGGCGAGCACGGCACCCAGTGGAGCCTGATGATGGCCGCATCCACCATCGCGATCATCCCGTCGCTGATCATCGTCGCCCTGCTGCAGCGGCAGCTGATCAAGGGCGTCGCCCTCGGCGGCTTCGGCGGCCGCTGATCCTCCCACCCTCACCAGAAAGCAGACACCCATGAGCCTCGCCCCGCCCGCCGCCCTCACCGCCGTCGACGGCACGATCGTCAGCGCCGAGGCGTGGCTGAGCGACCTGGAGGTGGAGACGGTCCGCACCGACGCGGTGCAGTCCTTCCTCAAGCAGGAGACGATCTTCGTCCGGCTGCGCACCGTCGGCGGGGTCGAGGGCATCGGCTACAGCTACACGATCGGGACCGGCGGGGCCGCTGTCCTGAGCCTGCTGCGCGAGACGCTGCTCGACGTGGTCGTCGGGATGGACGTGAACCGTCCGGAGGACGTCTGGCGCGCGCTCTTCTCCTCCACCCGGGCGACGACCGTCGGCCTCATCACGTCGCTCGCCCTGGCGGCGGTCGACACCGCGGTCTGGGACGCCCGCTGCAAGGCCGCCGGCCTCCCGCTCTGGGTGGCCGCCGGCGGGGCGCAGCCGCGCATCCCCCTCTACGACACGGAGGGAGGCTGGCTGCACTTCAGCACGGACGAGCTCGTCGCCCAGGCGGTCGAGTCGCAGCGGCGCGGGCTCGGCGGCGTGAAGATCAAGGTCGGCAAGCCGCGCGCGCACGAGGACTTCGAGCGGCTCAGCGCCGTCCGCGAGGCCGTCGGGGACAGGATGGACATCATGGTGGATGCCAACCAGTCGCTGACGGCCGCCGAGGCCATCCGTCGCGCTGCACTGTTCGAGAAGCTCGACATCTTCTGGTTCGAGGAGCCGCTGCCCGCGGAGGACGTCGCCGGTCACCGCCGCCTCGCCGAGTCGACCAGCGTTCCGGTCGCGGTCGGAGAGTCGATCTACTCGGTCGGGCACTTCCGCGAGTACCTGCAGTCGGGGGCCGCCTCCATCGTCCAGGTGGATGTCGCGCGCGTCGGCGGCATCACGCCGTGGCTGAAGGTCGCGCACCTCGCCGAGGCGTTCAACGTGGCGGTCGCCCCGCACTTCCTGATGGAGCTGCACGTGTCGCTCTGCTGCGCGGTGCCGAACGCGCTCTACCTGGAGCACATCCCGCAGCTGCGCGCGGTGACCCGCTCCGAGATGGTCATCCGAGACGGCCACGGCCTGGCGCCGTCGCAGCCGGGCCTCGGGATCGAGTGGGATCTGGACGCCGTCGACGATCTGCGGGTCGCCTGATGGGCCCCCAGCGCGCGTTCGGCCGGGGCGGGCTGACCGTCGGGCCGATCGGCTACGGTTCCGCCGCCCTCGGCAACCTCTACCGGCCGCGCCCCGAGGACGAGTGGCCGGGCATCGTGCCCGCCGCCTGGGAGGCCGGCATCCGCTACTACGACACGGCGCCGCACTACGGGCTGGGGCTCGCGGAGGAGCGCCTGGGCGAGGGCCTGCGCGCCTTCCCGCGCGACGAGTACGTGCTCTCGACCAAGGTGGGCCGCGTGCTCGAGCCGAACCCGGACCACCGGCCGGGCGACACCGACATCGCGAACCTGTTCGACGTGCCCTCCACGCGGCGGCGCCGCCTCGACTACTCGCGCGACGGCGTGCTCCGCTCGGTGGAGGACTCCCTGCGGCGCCTCGGGGTCGATCGGATCGACGTGCTGTTCGTGCACGACCCGGACGACTTCGAGCGCGAAGCGCTGGAGGGCGCGTTCCCCGCGCTCGACGAACTGCGGTCGCAGGGCGTCATCCGCTCGTACGGGGCCGGGATGAATCAGACGGCCATGCTCACCCGGTTCGTCCACGAGACGGACCTCGACATCGTGATGTGCGCGAACCGTTACACGCTGCTCGACCCGACCGCCGAGGAGGACCTGCTCCCGGCGGCGCAGGAGCGCGGCGTGTCCGTCGCTGTCGCCGCCGTCTTCAACTCCGGCATCCTCGCGACGGACCGGCCGGCGCCCGACGCCACCTTCGTCTACGGCGCGGCGTCGCCGGAGCTGATCGCCCGCGTGAACCGCATCGCCGACGTGGCCGAGCGCCACGGGGTGACCGTTCCGCAGCTCGCGGTGCAGTTCCCGCTGCGCCATCCGGCCGTCTCGACCGTCGTGCTCGGCGCGGACACCCCCGCGCAGATCGAGCGGAACGCCCGCCTGTCAGCACCCCCGGTGCCGGAGGCGGTCTGGGACGAGCTCCGGGAGGCGGGCCTGGTGCCATGAAGATCCTGCATCCTCTATCCTCTCGGTTCTGCGGGCGCAGACCTAGGATGTGCACATGACGATCCAATCGGGGGAACACTTCCTGCCGGCGCGGCGGGCGCTGGCCGACGACGTGTACGACGCCGTCCTCGGACTACTGATGGACCAGGTGATCGAGCCGGGAAGCCGCGCCAGCATCGACGGCATCGCCCGCCAGCTCAACGTCTCCCCCACCCCGGTGCGCGAGGCGCTGGCACGTCTGGAGTCCGAGGGGCTCGTCGTCAAGAAGGCGCTGAAGGGCTACACCGCCGCCCCGCTGCTCGACAGCGACGGGCTGCGCCAGCTGTTCGAGATGCGCCGACTGCTGGAGCCGTACGCGACGCGCAACGCCGCCGGCGAGCTGGACGCGGCGACTCTGACGCAGCTCGAGGAGCTCTGCGACGCGATGCACCGCAGCGGCCAGGCGGCGCAGACCGGCGGCGACCGCTTCAAGGACTACAAGGACTTCGCCAACCAGGACGCCGAGTTCCACCGCATCATCGCGGAGCACTCGGGCAACGCCCTGCTCGCCGACGCGATCGGCCGGCTCCGCTCGCACATGCACCAGTACCGCATCTACTTCAAGCACGGCGTGGTCGACGAGACCTCGGGCGAGCACGAGGCCGTCCTCGAGGCGCTGCGCAGCGGCAAGCCCGCGTCGGCCGAGAAGGCGATGCTCGACCACATCACCAAGTCGTACGCGCGCATCTCCGCCAGCCTCGCCGAGGCCGAGAAGGCCGGCTAGCCCCCTCCACCCCGCCGAGTTGCGGCATCATGCCGCAACTCGCCGCGGATACCGGCAACGAATCACGACTCGTCGCCCTTTCGGTGGCGCTTGGCTGGCTATATCCAATAGGATATTGAGTACGACGAGCGAGAGGACAACGGCGTGAGCATCGTCACGGGCTTCGAGACCCTGGATGTGCGGTTCGAGACATCGGCCCTGCTGGACGGGTCGGATGCGATGAACCCGGATCCGGACTACTCCGCCGCGTACCTCCGCGTCACCACGGACGCCGCCGACGGCCACGAGGGCCACGCCTTCGTCTTCACGATCGGCCGCGGCAACGACGTCCAGGTCGCCGCCATCGAGGCCATCGCCCACCGCGTCGAGGGCCGGGACGTCGAGGCGATCCTGGACGACCTCGGCGGGTTCTGGCGCGAGTTCGTCCACGACTCGCAGCTCCGCTGGCTCGGGCCCGAGAAGGGCGTCATGCACATGGCGATCGGCGCCGTGGTGAACGCCTTCTGGGACCTCAAGGCCAAGCGCGCCGGCCTCCCTCTGTGGCAGCTGCTCTCCCGCATGTCGCCGGAGGAGCTCGTCGCGCTCGTCGACTTCCGGTACCTCACCGACGCCCTCACTCCCGAGCAGGCGCTCGACCTGCTGCGCGCCGCGGAGCCGGGCCGCGCCGCCCGCGAGGCGGAGCTGCTCACCGACGGCTACCCCGGGTACACGACGACGCCCGGCTGGCTCGGCTACTCGGACGAGAAGCTGCGCCGCCTGGCGCGCGAGGCGGTCGACGACGGCTTCACCCAGATCAAGCTGAAGGTCGGCGACCGGCTCGACGACGACCTCCGCCGCCTCCGGGTCGCCCGGGACGCGGTCGGCCCCGACATCCGGATCGCCATCGACGCCAACCAGCGCTGGGACCGCGACCAGGCCATCGAGTGGATCCGCGCCCTCCAGCCCTTCGACCTCGCCTGGGTGGAGGAGCCGACCAGCCCGGACGACATCCTCGCGCATGCCGCGATCGCCCAGGCCGTCGCGCCGGTCCCGATCGCGACCGGCGAGCACGGGATGAGCCGCGTGCTGTTCAAGCAGCTCCTGCAGGCGGGGGCCGCATCCATCGTGCAGATCGACTCCACCCGCGTCGCCGGGGTCAACGAGAACATCGCGATCCTGCTGCTGGCGGCGAAGTTCGGAGTCCCGGTCTGCCCGCACGCCGGCGGTGTCGGCCTGTGCGAGGCGGTGCAGCACTTCTCGATGTTCGACTTCGTCGCCGTCTCCGGCAGCCAGGACGGCCGGATGATCGAGTACACGACGCACCTGCACGAGCACTTCGTCACCCCGGCCGAGGTGACCGGCGGCCGCTATCGTGCCCCGCTGGCGCCCGGCATCGGGATGGAGATGCTCGCCTCGTCCCTGCACGAGCATGAGGTCGCGCCGGCCCTCCTCGTCGACTGAGCCCGGGCTCCGCCGGCGGATCGAGGGGTGAGTCGTTGCTCCCATTCGGCGCGAGGTGCGACGTGATGTCGCAACTCGCGGGGAGCTAGCGGCGAGCTAGCGGCCGAGCTAGCGGCCGAGCGCGCGCTTCAGCGCGGCGACGATGTTGGTCGCCCGCTCGTCGGCTCCCGCTTCCATCCAGTTGGTGACGAACGCGAAGCCGACGCGGTCGTCGCGGTCGGCGAAGGCGACCTGTCCTCCGGCCCCGTCGTGGCCGAGGCTCGACGGACCGAGGTACCGCCGCGCCTCCGAGTCCAGCTGGAAGCCCCGCGCCCAGCGCGGCCAGGGTCCGGGCGTCGGAAACACCGGCTCTCCCCCGCTCATCGGGATGAGGCCGGCATCGAGCACGTCGTCGTCCAGCACCCGAACACCGTCGGTCTCCGCCACCGTCGACGACCAGAGGGCCGCGAGCGCATCCGCGGTCGCGATGCCGCCGGCGCCGGGGATCTGCGCCGCCCGGACCCGCGGGTCGTTGAATCCGCCTTCCGGGGTCACGAGCTCCGGCGGGAAGGCGTCGCCGAGCGTCATGGCGAGCGCCGTCCAGGGCGACTCGGCCTGCTCCAGCTGCTCCCCCGCCTCGACCTGGCTCTCCGACGCCTGCAGATGCGCGACGCGGTCGGCACGGTCGGCGGGCAGCCCGATCCACAGGTCGTCCGACCAGGGTGCGGCGATCGACGCCAGGTAGGCGCCGGGCATCGTGGAGGTGACGCGGCGGACGAGCTCACCCGCCAGCCAGCCGTGGGTGAGCGCGTGGTAGGCGTAGCCGGTTCCCGGCGCCCACAGCGGCTCCTGAGCGGCGAGGAGGCCGGTGACCGTCTCCCAGTCGAGCGCCTGGTCGAGGGTGAGCCGCTCGCGCAGCGCGGAGAGGCCGGCGCGGTGCGACAGCAGCTCGGCGACCGTCACACCGCCCTTCCCGGCCGCGGCGAACTCGGGCCAGTAGCGGCTGACCGGCGCCTCGTAGTCGAGCAGGCCGTCCTGCACGAGGCGGGCGACGAGGATGGACATGACGCCCTTGGTGCACGAGAACACCACGGAGGCCGTGTCCGCGGTCCAGGGCCGCCCGTCGCGCTCGTCCTTGACGCCGCCCCAGAGCTGTACGACCGGCCGGCCGTCGACCCGGACGGACAGCGCGGCTCCCATCGTCGGCCTCCCGGCGAACGCATCGGCGAACGCCGAAGCGACCCCGTCGAAGCCGGCCTGGGCGGTGCCCTCGATCACGTCGGTCATGTGGTCTCCGTCTCTCTGTCGTCGATGGCGGCCCGGGGCCGCATCCCTCCTGCGCCGTCCGCCTCCAGCGTCAGCGCGATCGGGTCGGTGATCCGGCCGCCGAACCCGCCGGCCTCCCCGGTGTTCTCGAACGCCAGGAGGTGCGGCGACCCGTCGCGGCCGACCACGACACGTCCCGCATAGTAGCGCTCGTCCAGGAGCAGTTCCGCCGCTCCGAGGTCGAACGGGCCGAGCGGTGACGCGGCGGGTGCGATCCAGATCCCGCCGGGGCCGGCCATCCGGTCGCCGGCGAGGTGGGCCGTGTCGCACGAGAACAGCAGCCAGTCCCGTCCGCCCAGGCGGACGCTCTGCGGCACCTCCAGGTGCGCGAACCCGGCGCCCGGCTCCGTGAGGGGCGGTTGGACGCGCCAGTCCACGAGGTCGTTCGAGACCGCGTGCCCCACCACGCCGCGGTCGCGGGCCGAGGCGCCGTCGCGTGCGCGGGCCGTGATCAGCATGTGCCAGCCGTCGCCCTCGGGGTCGCGGAACACCCACGGGTCGCGCCACGCCTCCTCGTGCCAGGTGCGGTCGGGCAGCACCTCGTACCAGCGCGGGTCGGCCTGCAGCCGCAGGCGGTCGTCCTTGCGCCAGTGGAAGAGATCGTCGGACACCGCGACGCCGATCGTCTCGATGTTGGTGATCTCGCCCGCCGAGAGGAACACGGACCCCGTGTAGAACATCCTCCAGGCGCCGTCGCCGTCGCGGACGACGCTGCCCGTCCAGGTCGCCGATGCGTCCAGGTCGCCCGGACCGCCGGGGCCCAGCACCGTGCCGTGGTCGACCCAGGCGATCAGATCCGAGGAGGTCGCGTGCCCGATCCGGGCGTTGCGGTGCCGCAGGTCCGGGTCGACGAGCGACACCGGCGCGTGCAGGTAGAAGAGGTGGAAGAGGTCGCCGTCGTCGGCGACCCAGAAATCCCAGACCCAGTGACCGTCTCTGCTGAACCCCATCCGTCAGCCCTTGACCGCGCCCTGGATCAGCGCCCGGATGAACTGGCGCTGGAAGATGACGAAGACCAGGATCGTCGGGAGGATGATGATCAGCGCACCCGCGTTCAGCAGCGGGATGCTGAGGCTGTACTGCCCCTGGAAGAACGTCAGCGCCCCGGCCACCGTGCGCTGCAGCGGGTCGGCGATGAGCACGACGGGCAGCAGGAACTGGTTCCAGGTCCACAGGAACAGCAGGATGCCGAGAGCCGACAGCGCGGGGCGCGCGAGCGGGAGGTGGATGAGCCGGAGCTCCTGCCACATCCCCGCCCCGTCGACCCTGGCCGCCTCGGAGAGCTCCGTCGGCACTCCGACGAAGTGGGCGCGCATCCAGAACACGCTGAACGGCATGAACAGCCCGATGAGCGGCAGGATGATCGCCCACTGCGTGTTCAGAACGTTGAGCGACTGCATCTCGTAGTACAGCGGGATGATCAGCGCCTCGAACGGGATGGTGAGCCCCAGCACGAAGAGGATGAGAAGCGCACGCGACCCCTTCATCCGGAGGCTGCCGAGGGCGTAGCCGGCGAGGCTCGCGATGACGAGGCTGATCGGGACGACCCCGAGCACGATGAGGGCGCTCGAGCCGAGGAGCTCCCAGACGTGGCCGGTGTTGAAGGCCTCGACGAAGTTGCCCCACTGCGGGTTCGTCGGCCACGCCAGACCGGTCGGGTTGACGTCGGCCGGCTGCAGCGCCGCCGAGACCATGTTGAGCAGCGGGATGACGGTGAGGACGAGCACGAGGACGAGCAGCACACGGCCCGTCCACTTCTCGACGGGATTGACGATCATTGGTCACGGACTTTCGAGAGGCGCTGGATCGGGAGGACGACCACGAGGACGAGGATCATGAGCACGATGCCGAAGGCGGAGGCCAGCCCCACCTCGCTCTGCGTGAACCCGATCCGGTAGATCGAGATGCCCGGCACCAGGGTCGCTCTGCCCGGGCCGCCGAGGGTGGTCGTGTAGATGATGTCGAAGCTGCTGAGCGCGGCGATGATCGTGATGGTGATGAGCACCGCGAGCTCCTGCCGGAGGCCGGGGAGCGTGATGGTGAAGAACTCGCGCCACCAGCCGGCGCCGTCGAGCCGCGCCGCCTCGTAGAGGGAGGCGTCGATCTTGCCGATGCCGGTGAGGAGCAGCACGGTGCACAGGCCGGTCAGCGTCCACGAGCCGATCAGCCCGACGGCCGGCAGCGCGGTCTGGTAGTCGCCGAGCCACGGCCGGGCCAGGCCGCCCAGCCCGATCCATCCCAGGATCTGGTTGACGGCGCCGGTCTGGGCGTACATCCACGACCAGGCGATTCCGGCGGCGGCGAGCGGGATGATCTGCGGCAGGAACAGCACCGTCTGCGAGAGGCTGGAGAAGAACCCGGCGCGGACGGAGCGGATGAGCGTGGCGAGCACCAGCCCCGCGACCACCGGGATGACGGTGAAGAACGCGATGAGGATGAACGCGTTCCTGATCGCCCCGAGGAGGTCCGGGTCGGTGAAGACGGTCAGGTAGTTCGAGAGTCCGACCCAGGTGGAGGCGCCGATCCCGTTCCAGTCGTAGAACGAGTACTGGACGCCCTGGATGAGCGGCCACAGCACGAAGGCCGCGTAGAAGAACAGCGCGGGCGCGACGAGCAGCCAGCCGATCCTCCCCGTGCGCCCGGCCTGCCGTCTCCGGGCGGCCGGGCGCACGGGGGTCCCGGGTGCGGCCCCGCGCGAGCCGTCGCGAACCGCCCGTCGCGCCGACGGGGAGTGGCGGGTCGTGTCGTCGCCCGCGCGGGGTCGCACCGAGGTCATCGTTACTTCTTCACTTCCTGCTCGTAGAACGCCTGCACCTTGTCGACGAACTCCTGGCCGCTGATCTTGCTGGTCACCAGCAGCTGCGACTCCGGGATTATCGCGCCGGCGTAGATGCCCGCCGTCGTGTTCGCCATGAAGTCGACCTGGCCGTCCTCCTTGGCGATCTGCGCCGCCGCCGCGAGCACCTGCTCCGTGATGGAGCCCTTCTCGACCTTCGGCTGGGCCTGGGCCGGGTCGCCGCCCGGCGCAGCGCCGGTCACGTCGACGACGATCTGACGCGCCTTGTCGTTCGTGTGCACCCAGTTCAGGAAGTAGGCGACCTCGTTGAGGTGCTTCGATTTGGCCGCGGCCGAGAAGGAGTTCGCCGCACCCATCGCGACGTGGTCTCCGCCCTTCTCCGCCGGCGGGACCAAGAAGAAGGTGACGTCCTTGCCGAGCTTCTTGGCGTAGTTGGCGGCCTCCCAGTTGCCGTTGAAGGTGAAGACGCCACCGCCGTCCTGGAAGCGGCTGACGAACGTGAAGTAGTCGAGCGCGTTGATGTCCGACGGGAAGTAGCCGGCGTCCGCCCACTTCCGGATGAGCTCGGCGCCCTTCACGTTGCCCGGGGTGTTGTACGTCGCACCCGGCTTGTTGAACATCCAGTCGAGGAACTTCGCCTTGTCGGCGTACTGGTTCATCGCCGCCTGGACGGTGAAGTTCACCACGCCGTCCTTGTCGCCCTCGATCAGCGGCGCGATCCCGGCCGCCTTGGCCTTCGCGAAGTCGGCCTCGAGCTCACCCAGCGTCTCCGGCGGCGCGGTGATCCCGGCCTGCTCGGCGAGCTTGGTGTTCATGAAGATGCCCGTGACGCTGTAGCCGAGACCCAGCTGGTACAGGGAGCCGCTGCCGCGCACGCCGTCCTTGGTCATGCGCAGCGGAGCGAGCTGGGCCGGCGACCACTTGTCCCAGCCGTAGGCCGTGAAGAAGGGGTCGAGGTTGGCGACCAGGCCGTCCTTGACCGTGTCGCCGAGGGTGGGGAGGCGGATGAGGTCGGGCGGCGTCGAGCTGGCGAGCAGCTTGGGCGCGTTGGCCGTGAGGTTCTGGAACGTGTCGCGGGTGATCTTGAACGTGATGTTCGGGTGCTGCTTCGTGAACTCCTTGGTGAGGTCGTCCGTCAGCGGGAACCCGGTCTCGTCGGCGATCGTCAGCTGGACCTTGTCCGTGGTGAGCTTGGTGCTGACGTCGGTCGCGGTGGTCGCCCCGGAAGTGGACGATCCGGGGGCGCATCCGGTGAAGACGAGTGCGGTGAGCGAGGCGATGAGGCCGGCGGCTGCTGCGCCGCGCACCCTCCGCCCGCGAGAGGTTGTGGACATGCAGGACTCCTTCGTCGACAGGATGGGTCGATACCGATCCCAGTGCTAAATGCTTTCAGCAGGCCCTATACTGAGATACGTCGCGCACATTGTCAACTGCGTTCCGCGATCGGCACGCCCAGCGGCTACCATCCCGAAGCAGGAGGAGGACGTCTCGATGCTGAGCAAGCGCGTGACCCTGGCCGACGTCGCCAGGAAGGCGGGCCTCTCCGTCTCCGCCGCGTCCATGATCCTCAACGGCCGCCCGGACACCCGCCTCTCGCAGGACGCCCACGACCGCGTCCACGCGGCCGCCGCCGAACTCGGCTACCGGCCCAACGTGGCCGCCCGCGGGCTCAAGACCGACAAGACGCACACCATCGCGTTCATCTCGGACGTGGTCGCCACCACCCGCTTCGCCTCCGGCCTCATCAAGGGCGCGCTGAATGCGGCGGAGACGGCCGGTCACGTGATGATGGTGCTCGAGACGGACGGCGAGCCGAAACGCGAGACCGAGGCGATCGGCGCGGCGCTCGACCGGCAGGTCGACGGGATCGTGTTCGCCACCATGCGCGCACGGGAGCTGTTCCTGCCCGACATGCGGATCGAGACCCCGGTGGTCATGCTGAACGCCACCAACGCGCGCTTCCCGCACGCTGTGCTGCCGGACGAGTACGGCGGCGGCCGGTCGGCCGTGCACGTGCTGGCGGACGCCGGCTTCCGCGAGGGGATCGCCCTGCTGGGTCAGAGCGACGCGAAGGAGAAGGGGCTGTTCCGGTCGGCGACCGTCGCACAGCGCGTCGCCGGCATCCGCGACACGATGGCGGAGCTCGATCTCGACTTCGTGTCGGAGACGTCGGTGTGGCTGTGGGAGCCCGACGAGGGCTACGAGGCGACCAGGAAGCTGCTCCGCCGGAAGGACCGCCCGCAGGCCATCGTCGCCATGAACGACCGGCTCGCCTTCGGCGCCTACCAGGCGGCGAGCGAGGCGGGCCTGCGCATCCCGGACGACCTCTCCATCGTCTCGTTCGACAACGACGAGCTCGCCGCGTACCTGCGGCCCGGGCTCACGACCGTCGCGCTCCCGCACGAGGCGATGGGCGCCCGATCGGTCGAGCTGCTGCTGCACCCCGGCCCCGCGGGCGAGGAGCTCATCCCGATGCCGGTGATCGAGCGGGCGTCGGTCGCCGCCCGGCACTGACCCAGCCCCGCCGAGGTGTGAGTCGTTGCGCCTATTCGGGCCGAGTTGCGACATGATGTCGCAACTCGGCGGCGGGCTTCAGCGCGGGATGCGGGCCGCGGCGTCCGGGAAGGCCGGAGCCTCCGGACGCGGGCCGCTCTGGTACCAGTAGGCGACGGAGAACACGTCGTCGGTGCGCTCGAAGAGGCCCTTGTCCCACACGCCGATCTGCTGCACGGTCACGCGGACGTCGCTCTCGAAGAAGACCGGATCGGGCAGGTGCCACCGATACAGCGCGTGCATCGGCGCGGTGGAGGTGATGAAGGTGCCGCCGCGCGTCTCGTCGCGCGTGCTGAAGAACGGATAGCCGCAGTACGGTGCGCTGAAGGTCAGCGGGACCGGCTCCGGGTCGTGACGCAGCTCGTCCTGGAACGCCCAGGCGCCGCCCGCGTAGTCCTCGAGGCCGGTGCTGCACAGCGTCGGGAGGTCGGTGTCGCCGTCGACGAAGAACTTCACCTCGCCCTCGCCCCACCAGTACCGCGAGAGCGAGGCGACGCCGATGTAGGTGCCGAGATAGCGGCCGCGGCCGGTGACGCCGTCGAGGATGACATGGTCCTCCCCCGGCGCCGTCGTCGCGTTGGAGCGGCGCCACTGCGCGTGGAAGAGCGGCGTCCCCTCGGGGATGTCGTCGCCGACCGTGTAGTCGACCTGGAAGAACACATGGTCGATCGAGGCTGCGTGGTCGCTGTCCAGGACGATGCGCGCGCGCCGCCGGAACGGCATCGGGATGTACGAGTTCATCCCCCCGGTCGGCGCGACCACGATCGGCTCGGAGGTGACCAGCGCCCGCGCGGCGAAGCCGTTGCAGAAGAAGTCGCCGAGCGGGGCTTCGACCGCGGGCTGCTCCTCGTCGTCCCAGTACATCCGCAGCACCAGGTCGCGCAGCACGAACGGGCCGCCGTCCGTGCGGTCCGGCACGGTGATCCAGATGTGGCGGATGACGCCGGGGCCCTCGATGTCGGCAAGCGTCAGGCTGCCGCCGGCGGGCAGGGCCGCGTACGCGCTCCCCTTCCGGCCGGGGCCGAGGTGCGAGCTCGCCGCCGCGGCGGCGCCGGGCGCGCCGGTCGGGTTCTCCGCGTTGATGGAGCGGGAGCGCACGCCGTCGGCGGCGAGCAGGTCGGACAGGGTGGGAAGCACGGTTCTCCTCAGGTCGGTTCGATGGATCGGGTCGGATGGCTACTTGACCGAGCCGACGGTCACGCCGCGGCTCAGGGTGCGCTGGAAGATGATGAAGAACACCAGGGTCGGCAGCAGCGAGAGCAGCGACCCCGCATTCAGCGAGGTGATGTCGATGGAGTTCTGCCCCTGGAGGGTCGCCAGCGCGATCGGCACGGTCTGCACCGACTGGTCCGAGAGCAGGATGAGCGGGATGTAGAACTCGTTCCAGGTCCAGACGAAGAAGAACACCATCAGCACCGACAGCGTCGGCCGCATGACCGGGTAGACCACCGACCAGAGGATGCGCCAGCGCCCGGCACCGTCGAGCGCGGCGGCCTCGAGCAGCGAGGGCGGCAGCGTCGACATCACGCTCGACAGCAGGTAGGTGCCGAAGGCCGCCTGCAGCACGGTGAAGACGATGATGACGCTCCACACCGTGTTGAAGGTGCCGGTCGCCTGCGCTCCGTAGAACAGCGGGTAGATCAGCGCCTCCTGCGGCAGCATGGTCGCCAGCAGGAAGACCGCGAGCAGCGCGGTGCTCCCGCGCACCCGGCCGACTCCGATCGCGTAGGCGCTCAGCAGGGAGACGAGCGTGCCGAGCAGGGCGACGAGCGTCGAGATGACCACCGAGTTCCACAGGGCGCGGAGGAAGTCGACGCGGTCGAGGTAGTCCTGGAACGACTGCAGGCTCCAGCTCGTCGGAAGCGCGAGCGGGCCGTGGGCCGAGTAGTCGGTGCCGGTCTTGAACGCGTTGAGGACGAGGAGCACCAGCGGCGCGAGCATGACCAGCGCGATCAGCACGGCCGCCGCGAGGATGAGCCAGCGGAGCGGCCGGCGCGGCCTGCGTCGGCGGCTGCCCGCGTGGACGGTCCGCTGCGGCGCCTCCGTCCCACGCGGACGGGAGTCGGTGGGTGCGGTCGTCGTGATCATCCGGCGGCCTCCTCTCGGGCGCCCCGCCGCTGGAGCCAGAGCATGACGCCGGCGACGAGGAAGATGACGATGGACATGGCGGTGGCGATGGCCGAGCCGTAGCCGACCTTGGAGAGCTCGAGGAAGTTCCGGTACGAGTAGTAGGACGGCACGACGGTCGAGCCTTCCGGACCGCCCCCGGTCAGGATGAGGATGGGCGCGAACACCTTGAGCGCCCCCACGGTCGCGGTGATCACCACGACGAACACCTCCGGCCGGATCTGCGGGACCGTGATGGCGCGGAACCGCCGCCACCAGCCGGCGCCGTCGAGGGAGGCTGCTTCGTACAGCTCGGGGTCGACCCGCTGCAGGGCGGCCATGAAGATGACCACCGGGTAGCCGAGCTGCAGCCAGATCAGCATGAGCATCACGGCGTAGATCGCGATGCTCGGGTCGCCGAGCCAGTCGGGCGGGCTCTTCACGCCCAGCGCTTCGATCACGCTGTTCAACAGGCCGTTCTGGGTGGCGAGCACCCAGCTCCAGATGAAGCCGGCGACCGCGATGGGGAGGATCTGCGGCAGATAGTAGGTCGCCCGGAGGAATGCGGCCGTCCTGCCCCCGAACTCCCGGCCGATGTAGTCGAAGAGCATCGCCGCCAGCAGCAGGCCGAGCAGGGTGGGGACGATGACGATGCCGACGATCATGAAGATCGTGTTCGTGAACGCCAGCCAGAACTGGGAGTCGTGCAGCAGGTCGATGTAGTTCTGCAGCCCGTTCCAGCGCATCGGGGCGATGCCGCCCTTCCAGCGGAAGAGGCTGATGAACACGTTCATCGCGAACGGGAGGAGGACGATCACCGCCGTCCCGATGATCATCGGGAGGAGGTACATCCAGTACCCGGCGCGTCGTCCGGCCCGTCGGCGCCGTAGCGGGGGCGCCGCGGCTGGTGTCGCTGTCGTCATGTCATGCTCTCCGGATCGGAGGGAGGGGCGGAGCCGCGGTCGGCGGCTCCGCCCCTCCGCTCAGCCCTGGTCTGTCGCCTTCTTGCCGTCGTCGTAGAACTTCTGCAGCTTCTGGATGTACTCGTCCGCCGTCTCGTTCTTGTTGGACATCGCGGCCATGTTGGTCTGGATGAAGTCCAGGAAGCCGGGGACCGGGTAGTCCGGGTAGAAGGTCAGGGTGTCCGCCTTGACGATCTCGTCGAAGCGCTCGGTGTACGCGCGGGTCACCGGATCACTGATCTTCGAGGAGTCGCCCGCGAGCGGCAGGCCGCCGAGCTCGCCGATCTTGTTCTGGACCTCCGGGCTCAGCGTCGTGTCGATCCAGTCGTAGGCGAGGTCCTTGTTCTTCGCCTTCGCGGGCACGCCCCACAGGTGGCCGGACGATCCCATCGACATGTTCGCGCCGGGGAGGGTGAAGTAGCCCCAGGCGAAGTCCTTCTGGTCCTTGACCCGCGAGAACACTCCGTTGTTCCAGATCAGCATCCCGGTCTTCCCGCTCAGGAAGTTGACGTTCGCCTGCTCGTACGTGAGGCCGGCGAGGTCGGTGCCGAGGTAGCCCTTGTCGATCCACTCCTGGAACTGCTCCGTGCCCTTCTTCCATGGGTCGGCGGAGAAGTCGACCTTGCCCTTCAGGAACATGAAGTCGTCGATCTGCGAGCGGTCGGCGTACGCCGAGACGAGGGAATACCAGACCCACATCTGGTTGAAGCCCTGGTTGGTCGAGGCCGAGGACGACACCGGCGTGATCCCGGCGGCCTGGAGCTTCTGCATCGCGGCGACGAACTCGTCCATCGTCTTCGGCTCTGCGGCGATGCCGGCCTTCGCGAACAGGTCCTTGTTGTAGTAGAAGGTGACGTACTCGCCGATGTTCGGGATGCCGTACCACTCACCGGATCCGGCTCTGCCCTGCTCGTCGTACTTGGCGAAGGACTGCATGCCGCCGGTGACCTTCTTGTCCCAGCCGTACTTCTTCACCTGGTCGTCCAGCGGCGAGAGCAGCCCCTGGCTGGCGAGCTGGCCGCCGTCGGCGTTGCCCTTGTTGAACTCGACGACGTCGGGCACCTTGTTGCCGCCGAGGGTGAGCTTGGCGTTCTTGCGGACGGCGTCGAAGCTGGTGGTCTGGAAGTCGACCTTCACGCCGGGGTGCTTCTTCTTGAACATCTCGAGGGCGAGCTGCCAGCCCTGGCCCTGCGCCGTCTTCGGGTCCTCGTACTGAAGGATCGTGAACGTCGTGCCGGCGTCACCGCCGTTGCCGCTGCTGCAGCCGACGAGGCCGGCGGCGGCCACGGCGACCGCCGCCGCTGCGGCGGCGAGGCGGGCGACGGTGCGGCCGCCCGGTTTCCGGGGTGTTGTCATTGCGTTGCTCCTTTGCATCGGGTGTTCGGGGTGGTGCGGGTGGATTCGGTGGCGGGTGGATTCGGTGGGGCGGCCGGGCAGGAGGGCAGGCTCACGCCACCGGTGCCTCCGGTGGGTGGTGCGGGTGGATTCGGGCGCGGGGCGGTCAGCTGCCGGACGGCGGCCCGATGGACTGTCGGAGGACGGGAGCGCAGGGCATCAGGAACCCTTCGCGTTCTGCCCCGTCGAGGGATCCGTCCAGCCGTCCGACGACGCGGCGCACCGCCCATTCGCCCATGTCGCGGTGGGGCAGCTGGACGGTGGTGAGACCGGGGTCGAGCGCTTCCGCGACGAACTCCTGATTGTCGAACCCGGCGATCGACAGGTCGCGGGGGATCTCCAGCCCGAGGTGCCTGGCCACCTGGTAGAAGCCCATGGCGGTCTGATCGCTGAAGCAGAACACCGCTGTGGGGCGGTCGTCGCGGTCGAGGAGCCGCCGGGCCGGTTCGACCGCGAACCGCGTGGCCGCGTCCTCTGCCACGACGGTCAGGCTCTCGTCCCGGCGCAGCCCCGCCTCCGCCAGTGCCCGCTCATGGCCTCGGGCGCGCAGCCGCGACGCGATCGGGTACGCCCGGACGTCGCAGAAGCCGATCCGGGTGTGGCCGGCTTCGATGAGCAGGCGGGTCGAGGTGTACGCCCCCAGCTCCTCGTCGGGGACGACGTAGTCGACCGTCGGGTGGGCGTCGTCGTCGGAGGGGCGGCCGTCGAGGATGACGACCGGCATCGTCGGCGGCACAAGCGGCAGGTCGACCAGCTTGTGGAAGTTGGTCGCGACGATCAGGCCTTCGATGTTGCGCTGCAGAAGGGACTGGACGGCGGGCGTCTGCACCTCGTCGTTGCCGTAGGTGTCGATGAGCATCAGCATGAAGCCGCTGTCCCAGGCCGCCTGCTGCGCTCCGGCGAGCATGTGGCCGGAGAACGGCACCGTCGCGACCTGGTCGGACACCATCCCGATCGTCCGGCTCTGCTTGGTCTTGAGCGACCGCGCCAGCTGGTTGGGCACATAGCCGAGCTCGTCGGCGACCTGCTTGATGCGCTGGGCGACCGACGCGTTGACACGGCCCTCGCCCCGGCCGCTGAGCACCAGGCTGACGCTGGACACGGAGACGCCGACGTGCGAGGCGATGTCCTTCATCGTCAGCATCGGCGCTCCTTCGCTCTGTGCGTCAATCGGTTGACTTCAATCGATTGACGTCACGCTATGAGCGTCAAACGCGTTGACGCAAACGGCCGTTACGAACTCGTTATGCGTGCTCTCCGATGCGGGGGTCCCGCCGACGTCATGCGATCCTGTCTGCGGCAGAAGGAGGCCAGATGACCGACGACAGCAAACGGCAGAGCGAGATGACCCTGGTGCTCATGCTCGCGCTCACCTTCTCCACCGGGATCGTCGACGCGGTCGGCTATCTCGGGCTCGACAAGGTGTTCGCCGGCAACATGACCGGCAACGTCGTCATCCTCGGGATGGCCATCGTCGGCGCCGAGGGCCTGCCCTGGGTGGGGCCCCTGGTCGCGCTGGCCTCATTCATGGCCGGAGCCGTGATCGGCGGCCGGACGCTGCGGCGCGAGACCATCGGCTGGAACACGCGGACGAGCTGGTCCTTCACCGCGGTCGCCGCAGCCCTCGCCGTGCTCACCGGCGTCACGATCGCGACGGGCGGCGTCCCCCCGAAGCCCTGGGAGCTGGGCATCACGGTCCTGCTCGCCGCCGCGATGGGGTTTCAGGCGGCCGTCGCGCGGCATCTGGCCGTGAAGGATGTGACGACGGTCGTCGTCACCTCGACCATCACCGGCCTTGCCGCCGACTCACTGCTCGCCGGCGGATCCGGCCAGCCGTGGCGCCGCCGCGCCGGCGCGGTCGTGCTCATCGCACTGGGCGCCCTGGTCGGCGCCCTGCTGCTGCGGTTCGGGATCGCCCTCCCGCTCGGACTCGCCACGGTGGTGACCGCGGGTGCCGCCGTGGTCGGGCACTTCGCCGCCCACGAGGGGCGCCGCGTGGCGGCCGCGCGGGCGTGACGTCCCGGCGTCCAGCCGTCCGTCGTGCAGTTCGAGCACCCGGTCGGCGCGCGCCATCAGGAGTGGATCGTGCGTGGTCACGACCGCGGCGATCCCCTGGCCGTGGACGAGGGCGACCAGCAGGTCCATGATCGCGCGGCCGGTCATGCTGTCCAGCTGCCCGGTCGGCTCATCGGCGAACAGGATGCGCGGCTCGCCCGCCAACGCCCGCGCGATGCCGACGCGCTGCTGCTGACCGCCGGAGAGCTCCGTCGGCCGCTGCCGCGCATGTCCGCCGAGTCCGACACTGTCCAGTAACGCATCCACCCGGGCATCGCGCTCCGCCGGGGCGACGCCGAGCAGGCGGAGCGGCAGCTCGACGTTCTCCGCCGCGGACAGCACGGGCACCAGCCCGAACGATTGGAAGACGAACCCGGTGCTGCGGCGCCGCAGCTCCACCAGCTGCGCCTCCGACGCGGTCGACAGGTCCACGCCGTCGAGCACGATGCGACCGCCGCTGGCCCGATCGAGGCCGCTCAGCACGTTCAGGAGGGTCGTCTTGCCGGAACCCGACGGGCCCCTCACCACGACCAGCTCACCGGGACGGACCGTCAGACTCGCCTCGGCGAGCGCTGTCACCGTGCCCGCCGCCGTGTCGAAGGTACGGGTCACCCCCTCGGCCACGAGCAGCGGGACGGCCCGCTGCTCGTCGCGACCGCCCGATCGAGTCTCTGCGATCGTCACGGGGCGTCCTCCTCGTGTGCTGCGTGCTGCTCGTCCGCGACGTGCGGCCAGACGCCGACGTGGTCCTGCTCCAGCGCCAAACGGACCCGGTCGCGCATCCCGAGAGTGGTGAGGTACTCCTGCGGCAGCTGCAGCCGCCCCACCCGGTCGAGGACGGCGAACTCCTCGGCGACGGTGTGCTCGTTGCCCTCGTCGTTGACGCCCGTACGCCGCAGTACCTCGGTCGCCGTGCGTCCGTCGCGGATCTGGACCGTGCGCGCCACATGCTCCGAGACGGTGGGGTCGTGCGTGACGATCAGCGTGGTGACGCCCAGCTCGCGGTTGACCCCGCGCATGGCCTCCAGCACCTCGGCACTGGTGGCCTCATCCAATTCGCCCGTCGGCTCGTCGGCGAGCAGCACGCGCGGTTCGTTGGCCAGGGCGACCGCGATCGCGACGCGCTGCTGCTCGCCGCCGGACATCTCGGTCGGGCGGCGGTCGGCGCAGTGCCCGACCTCGAGCAGCTCCAGCAGCTCGGTCGCGCGCCGATCGCGGTCGCCGGTTCCGGCGACGGACATCGCGAGGGCCAGGTTCTCGCGCGCGGTCAGGTACCCGAGGAGGTTGCGCGAGGTCTGCTGCCAGACGAATCCGACCGTCCGGCGCCGGTAGTCCACGCGCTCGCGGCTGCGCAGCGCGAGCAGGTCGCGGCCGGCCACGGTGACCGACCCGGCGGTCGGTTTGTCGAGTCCGGAGAGGATGCCGAGGAGCGTCGACTTGCCCGAACCGGACGCCCCGACGATGGCGACCAAGCCGCCGGTCTCGACGCGCAGGGTGAGTCCCTGGAGCGCCTGCACCTCGATGCCGTCGGCCGTGAAGATGCGGACCAGGTCGGTGCAGTCGATGGCTGCGTCGGCAGGGGCGGTCACGGTGGTCATTCTCCTCCTCCGATCCTCAGCACCGCCGCCGCCGAACGACGACGTGCCGTGGCAAGGGCGACGAGCGTCGCCACGACGGCGACGACGACGAATCCGGCCAACGCCGCGGCGACGAGCAGCGGGTCCTGCACGACGGGTGGCTGGACGGGACTGCCGGTGAAGCCGCGCAGGTCGAGCGGCTCCAGCACGAGGGCGGGCAGCACCATCCCGACGACGGCTCCGGCGAGGATGCCGACGACCAGCACGGGCCCGAGCTCCCAGGCGAGCACTCCGGCGGTCTGGCGCGAGCTGTATCCGATGGTCCGCAGTGTCGCCACGAGACGCACCCGGGCGGACGTGTTGATGACCAGCGTGAGAAGCAGCGCCGCCACGCACAGCAGGACGGTCAGCCCGATCGACAGCACGGCCACCAGCTCGGTGCCTGCCACCAACGGGGACGACCTCAGGGCGTCGCGTTCGGCGAACGCGTCACCGACCACAGCCCCCTCTCCACCGATCCGGGTGAGCTCGGCGTGGACTCGCGCCGCGTCCGCGCCCGGAGCGAGCTTCACCAGCACGGTCTGCGGGCGGCCCGAGATGTCGCTCGACGCCGGGAGCGCGGTGCTGTCCAGGTAGACCCATTCGGCATCCCGCACGTAGATGCCGGGTACGAAATCGAGCTCCTTCACCGCGAGGTGCACGTTGGTGCCGCCGGTGACCACGAGCGCGCTGGTGATCGGGATCTGGCTCGACCAGCCGCCGAGTGCTGCGGCGGTGCGCCCCGGAATCCCGCCCCTCAGGGCGGAGGAGAGCCGCGCCGCAGGCGGAAGGTCGGCCTGCACCGCGTCGAGCCGCCGGGGGTCCACGAGGTAGCCGGAGACGTCCGACGACACTCCGCCGGCGGTGAGGCGCAGGCCGCCGGCCCACTCGACCGTGGCCGTGCGCTGGACGCCCGCGAGGTCGCCGACCGCATCCACCTGCCGCTGGCTGAGGGTGGATGCGGCGGTGAGCGACAGATCGGCTCCGACCCGGATGCGCGCACCCTCCGCCACACCGGCTGTCGCCGTTGCCAGCATGCTGACCGAGAAGAGCGCGATGCTCACGCCGGCGACGAGGGTGAACACGGGCCAGAGCAGTCCGGAGCGTGATCGCCCAGCCGCCGAGGCGCCGAGGAACGCCACCGGTCCGCGGCCGCGCCGGAAGGCAGCCGCGAGCCAGCCGATCGGGTACCGGGTCAGCCGGACGACGACCACGCAGGCGGCGAGCGCCACGAGGACCGGGGTTGCGGCGGTGAGCGGGTCGACGTCCAGGCCGGCGGCCGGCGACGCGAGACCGCGCCGGGTGAGCAGCACGACGCTCAGCGCGGCCAGGCCGATGACCACCGTCTCGGCGACCCAGGTCCAGCGTGAGCGTCCGCGCTGCCCGGCCGAGGGAGACAGCGCTCCGGCCGCCGTCACCAGCGCGATCGGGGGCAGCACCGCGCAGAAGGCGGCGAGGGCGACGGGCAGCGCCAGGGGCACGCCGCCCGAGGTCAGTCCCACCGCCGCGACCAGCCCGAGAGCCGCGGCGGGAACCGAGACGAGCAGACCCTGCACGGCCAGCTCGATGCGGAGACGGGCCGGGGATGCGCCGCGCGCGGTCATCAGCGCGAGCGCGGTTCGCCGGCGGTCCACAACCAGGCGCGCCCCCTGCGCCAGAACGGTGAACGCGACCACCAGGGGGCCGCTGACGAGGATCGCGAACAGGGTCTGGGCTGGCTGCGCCCTGGCGGCGAACTCGTCGAGCGGTCCCTGCACCGCCGTGGCGACCGCGAGCGGAACGGTCGCGTCACCCACTGTGACCGACAGTGGGGAGGCCAGGAACCCACCCAGCGCGCTGCGCACAGCGGGAAGGTCCTCTGTGGTGAACCGCTGCGGCTGGACGGGGAACCAGATCGAGGCGAAGGTGGCGTCGAGACGCGGTGCGAGATCCGTCCAGATTCCGGGATCCACCCACGCGACCCCTCCGAAATCCTTGCCGGAGTCGCCGCCGTCGACGACGCGGCCGCGCGCCCGGCTGACGTCGAGATCCCAGAAGTCGGCGGAGCTGTCCCGGGGCGCGATCGTGCCCGTCAACCGGAACGAGAGGTCCTCCCCGGGCACGGCGGTGGACTGCCGGTCCTCGCCGATGCGCCAGTCGAGCAGCCGGGCGGTGCCGGCCGTAAGCACCACCGGGATGGGCGCGGCCGCCGACACGCCGGCGGACGTGGGCCACGCCCCGTCCACGAGCCGCGCCGTCTTCCGCAGGCCGCGGTAGGCCTCGACGGTGATCGAGTAGCGGCTGTTGCTCGCCGCGCCCGCCGGAGCGGAGGTCGGGAGCTCGTCGCTCCGCGCCGCGGTGTCGCCCGGCGCGGTCACCGCACGGAGCGCCGGCGCCATCCGGTCGCGCACCTCCCCCGCGATCCCCGGCAGGCCGTTCCACAGCCGGACCGGATCGACGGCCGGTCCGTTCGACACCACGCCGGTGCGGATCGCTGTGGTGAGGTCACGGCCCCCCGCTCCGGCCTGCTTGAGCTCCTGGCGCAATTCACCGCCGAGGATCTCACTGCTCACCCGCGGCCAGGCGGCCAGCGCCGTCGCGGTCACGAGGGCGACCAGACCGAGCAGCGCGAGTCCGCCTCCGAACGCCCGGAGCGAGCGGAGGAACAGTCGGAGGTCCGAGACGGGACGCGCGCTCACCGGGTCTCCTCCCGGTGGGCCGTGTCGTGCGCCTGACGCCGCACGGACCGCCCGTAGGCCCAGACGGCGACCGCGAGAGCGGCGAGCAGAGCGAGAAGGCCCGCAGCCATCCCGAGCGGGTCCACGCGCCCCTGCACCGACAGCGTCGACGGCGCCGTGACGACCGAGAGCCGCGCAAGCGTGTTGCCGACGAGCAGCACCACGACCACACCACCGGCCAGACCGAACAGGGCTGCGGCCGCTGAGACGCCGATGACCTCGGCCCGTCGCGTCCAGGCCTGCTGCTTCGCGGACAGGCCGACCGCACGGAGCACGACGACCTCGCCGCGGCGAAGGCGCAGCGCGGAGGAGATCGCGGCGGCCACGGCGGCGACCGCCAGCAGCGCGCAACCGGCCGCGCCCAGCCAGATGCTCAGCACGGCGCCGCCGAGGAAGCGCGAGACGAAGTCGCCCTCCGCGGTCGTGACCACCGCATCCGCTCCGGCGATGCGGGAGACGGCGCGCTCCAGAGCCGCTGTGTCGGCGCCGGCGGCCCAGATCGAGGTCGCGCGCGCCACCGAGGGCGTCGTCCGGAGCAGCTGTGCGGTGACCGCGGAGTAGTCCGCGAGGACGGCGCGCTCCGCGGTCGTCCCGGGCAACGCGGGCACGATGCGATCGACGGTCGCGGTCAGCCCGCCGACGGGGCTGTTCACGTCGATCTGCTGACCCACCCGGAGCGAGTCGTCCGCGGCGAGAGCCGTCGTGACGGCGACCCGCAGCGTCGGCTCGGCGTCCGGCAGGAAACGCGTGGTCACCCTCCCCGCGAGCAGAGCTGCGGAGGCTCGACCGGTCCCGGCGGCGCGGAACGACGTCTCCGCCCCGAAAGCGGTCGGCGCGAGCGACCACGCCCCGGCGGGCTTCGAGGCGACAGGAAGTCCGGTTACCGTGACGGTCACGTCGGTCGCGCCCGCGGACTCGGTCGTCACATCCACGGCGACGAGCCGACGCCCGACGCTCTCGGGCAACGCGATCACGACGTCACCGGAGGCCGCCGGCCGCGCGCTGATCGGGACCGCCTCGCCCGCGGTCGTCGCCATCCACACCGTCATCTGCGTCGGCGCCGCCGCACCGGAGGCCGACGCCGCCGTCGCACGCAGCGCCACCGACCGGGTGCCGGCGGGCAGGTCCGCTCCGGGCAGCCCGGCAGTGCCGGGGAGGGAGGCGGCGAGCGCGCCGGTGTCGAGCAGGTATCCACCGACGGGAACCAGGGCGGGGAGGCGGCGGGTGTCCATGACGATCACGGAAGCGTCCGTGTCGCCGATGGTGGCGTCGTCGACGATGGCCGGGGACGCTGTGACCCCCTCCCTCTCGAGGCGATCAGCACCGGACAGGTCGCTGCCGTCGTCCGGGCTGCCGCCGGCACCGAGATCGGCGCGGACCGTCCCTCCGGTGGTGAGCACGGTGGAGTCGCGGAGGAAACCGGAGAACGTGCCCGCATATCCCGCCGCGAACGTCAGCGCGCCGACCGTGAGGACGATGAGGGCGACGGGACCGGAGAACAGCGCGATCCCGCGCCCGACCTGACGCGCGGGGAGGACGCCGGCGACGCCGCGCGCGCGGCCGGCGAGCCGCTCGACGGCACCGGCCGCCGGGCCGAAGAGCGACAGCCCGAGGAGCGCGATGGCGCTGAGCACCGCGGCCGGGGCGACGACACCGGCCGGATCGATCCCTCCCCCGTCTCCCGAGGCCGTCGATGAGCTGAAGACGACGAACCGCCACAGGGCCACTGCGGCCGCGATGATCGCCAGCACCGCGAGACCGGCCGAGACGGCGGTTCGGCCCCTGCCCGCCTCGACGACTCCCGGTGCATCGGTGAGCGACCGCGCCGACAGCACGGTCGTCAGCGTGGCGGCGGCCACGGCGGCGACGAGAGCGGCGAGGGGTGGGAGCAGCACATCCACCGCTCCGGGGAGCCCGACAGCAGGCCCGCCGGTGAGCGGCAGGAGGACGACCTGGGCGGCGGCTGTTCCCACGGTCACAGCGAGCAGCGCGACGGCGCCGGACTCCGCAGCCGTCGCACGCGCGAGCCAGGGAAGGGTCACGCCGCGCGACCGGAGCAGTCGCGTCTCGACCAGGCGCGCGTCGGCGAGCAGACGGCCGAGCAGCACGAGAGCGATCACCGCGCACACTGCAAGGACACTCAGCGGGATCGGGATGACGGCGCGCACGGCGACGACCGAACGGCCCATGGCCGCCGTCGTCGCGAGCGCCTGGCCACTCGACGAGAACGGGCTGGCCGCTGCGGTCGAGTCGTCGCTCAGCGCGTCCGCGATGCCGGCCAGGCCGGTCTGCAGAGCAGGTAGCTGTACGGCGGTGACGCGGTCGGCGTCCGGGGTGAGGACCCACTGCACCGATGTGCCGTCGCCCGCTCGACCCGCCAGCGCTTCCGAGACGATCGCGCGACCGTCGGTTGCGCCGGCACCGCTGGTGAGGCCCAGCCACGCCGCCGACGCCGGCGCGATCGGATGCCAGATGCCGACCACCGTGACGGTGACCGGGGCGTCCGGGCCGGAGAGGACGGCCGTATCGCCGAGACCGAGCCGGTGCGTGCGGGCGAAGTCGGTGTCGACCGCCGCCTCGCCCGCGCCCGGGCCGGAGGTGGATGCGGGCCAGCGTCCCGAGATCAGCCGCGCTCGCTCCTCCAGGGCATCGGAGGCGACCAGCAATGTCGCGCTGCCGCCGCCCGCCACGGCGACCTCCGGCACGAATGCGGTCTGCGCGATCCGCAGCGGGATGCCACGGAACTGGCGCGCCACGACCGACCGGACCGCGGCGTCCTGAACCTCCGGGTCGGATCCCTGCGACGCCTGCAGCGCGAGCGAGGTCGCCGCAGCCGGCTCATGCTCCAGGGTGGCCCGCACCGCCGCATCCGGAGACCGGAGCGCCAGGCCGGTCATGACGGACGCCAGGAAGGCGATCACCACGACGACGAGGCCGGTGGACACGAGCGTTCCGCGCTGTGCACGGCTCCGCAGCAGCCAGAACGGGCGAACTCGACCGAGCTGCCCGTCCCCTGCACGCATTGTCCCAACGTAGCGCGAGCCAGGTGCCCGTCCCGGTACTGCGCACGCGGTACTACTGTGTGTCGGTGACCACTGCGACGCCGCTGCTGCTCGCCCCGAACCAGCCTCTCGACCGGCCGTATCGGGGTGGCGCGGGCATCGCCCGCTTCCGCGGCACACCGCAGCCGAGTCCGTTCACCCCCGAAGACTTCGTCGCATCCACCACGGAGGTCTTCGCGGGCGGTGGCGTCGGTCTCACCGTGCTGCCCGACGGCCGCAGGCTGCGGGACGCGGTCGCGGCCGACCCGATCGCCTACCTCGGCGAGGAGCATGTCGCCCGCTTCGGCCCCCGCACCATGCTGCTTGTCAAGCTGCTCGACACCGCCGAGCGGCTGTTCGTGCACTACCACCCGGACGACGCCTTCGCCGCGCGTCACCTGAACAGCCCGCTCGGAAAGACGGAGGCGTGGGCGGTCATCGAGGCGGAGCCCGGCGCCGCGGCGTTCCTCGGCTTCCGCCGGCCGGTCGGCGTGGACGAGGTGCGCGCCTGGTGGTCCGGGCAGGACGCCGATGCGATGGTGGATGCGATGAACGCCGTCCCGCTCGCGGCCGGCGACACACTGCTGGTCCCGGCCGGACTGGCCCACGCGATCGGGCCAAGCGTGACCCTCGTCGAGCTGCAGCAGCCGACCGACCTCTCGATCCTGCTGGAACGACGGATGCTCACCGAGCGCGACGCGCTGCTCGGCCTCGAGCTCGAGACGGCGATCGACGGGCTGACACGGGAGGTCACGTCCGCCGAGCGGATCGCGGCCCTGCGGCAGGGACGCGGTGCCGAGACGCTGTTCCCGGGTGACGCCGATCCGTTCTTCTCGGCGGAGCGCATCCACGTCTCCGGGTCGCGGGAGCTCGCGCCGGGGTTCTCGGTGCTCGTGGTGCTCGGTGGGGAGGGCACGCTCGAGGCGTCCGACGGCGCGGCGCTTCCGCTGCACCGCGGCGCGACGGTGCTCACCGCCCACGCCGACGGGCCGATCGGGCTGAGCGGAGAGCTGGATCTGATCCGCTGCCGGCCGCCGCGCTGAGCCGCGCCGGGAGGGAGCTCGACGCCACCGGTGCTGTCGGCGGGCGCGGCTACCCTCGCCTCATGGACACCACCTGCGCGCTCTGCGACAGCCCTGCGCATCCCGGCGCGTCCATCCGGCTGTGCCTGACCCACCTGCTGGAGGCGCACGACCTGGTCGACGCGGAGTTCGGCGTGACCGATGCGCTGCCGTCGCCGTGCGCGTTCTGCGGGTCGCGGCTGGGCGTCCGGTACCCGTCGGGCTGGCTGTGCGCGGTGTGCGAGTGGCGGGTGGGCGAACCGCCGCCCGAGGGTCAGGCCGCCTCCCGGGTGGATGTCGTCTACTACCTGCGCTTCCGCGACCGCATCAAGATCGGCACGACGGCGAACCCGGCGCAGCGCTTCGCCGCCCTGCCCCACGACGAGGTCCTCGCGTTCGAACGCGGCGACCGGACCGTGGAACATCGCCGCCACGAGCGGTTCGCGCACCTGCGCATCCCGGGCACGGAGTGGTTCGAGACCGACCCGAACCTGCTCGCCCACGTCGACCGCGTCCGCTCGGCGGGCGGCGGCGACGACCCGTGGGCGCTGCTCGCGCGCTGGCGCAGCGAAGCCGCGGCGCTCCGCGTCTAACACCGGCAGATCACCGACGGAAGGCCCGGATCCGTTCGGGTCCGGGCCTTCGCGGGACGGGGAGAGGTCAGGCGACCTCGAGGCTCTCGCGACGGCCGTCGCGGAGGGCGACCGACAGCTCGCCGTCGACCTTCGCGGCGAGGCGCGCCATCTCGGCCGCCTCCGCCTCCGCGGAGGAGACAATGGCGATGTCCACCACGGCGGTCGCGGGCTCGACGGTCTCCACGACCGCGCTCACCACGAGCTCTTCGGCCCGGGCTTGCTCGGCCCGGCGCGCCGCCCGCATCAGGAACGTCGCCACCACGGTCACCGCACCGGCGGCGAACGCCAGCACACCGGCGGTCGTGAACCCCTCGGTGTAGCCGGACTCCGCGGGGAGCCCGTCCGGCGCGATCGCCCCGGTCACGAGGGCCGTCATCACGGCCGCCCCGACCGCCGAGCCGACCGTGCGCAGGTTGGCGTTCATCCCGCTCGCGATCCCGGTCTGGGTGGCCGGGACGCTCTGCACGACCACGCTCGTGATCGCCGCGTAGATCAGGCCGAGCCCGATGCCGAACACGCCGGAGGCGGCGGCGACGGCGAACAGCGAACCGTGGAGGTAGGCGAGCGAGAGGGCCGCGGCGCCCATGAGCGCCGCCGAGACGACGATCTGCGCGCGGAAGCCGACCCAGCGGGCGAGGGGTCCGCTCAGGAACCCGGTGACGGCCATGGTCACCAGCATCGGGAGCATCAGCATCCCGGACTCCGCCACCGAGGCGCCCAGACCGTACCCGGTCGAGGTCGGCGTCTGCACGAACCGTGGGAAGAACGCGAAGATCGCGAACATCGCGGCGCCGATGAAGACGGCCGCCGCGTTCATCGACCAGACGCCGGGCTCGCGCATGAGGCGCATGTCGACGAGGGGATGCCGCGAGCGGAGCTCGACGAGCACCCACGCGGCGAGGAGCACCGCAGCCGCGACGAACAGGCCGATCACGCCGGGCGACGACCAGCCCCACTGTGCGCCGGTGCTCAGCGGCAGCAGGAGCGCGACGAGCCAGCCCGAGAGCAGCACGGCGGCCCACGGGTTGACCCCGCCGGTCGCCCGCGTCGGCGACTCGGGGATGACGATGAGTGCGAGGACGGCGGCGGTCACCGTCAGGGCGACGGGGAGCAGGAACAGTCCGCGCCAGCTGAGTGCGGAGGCGAGCGGCCCGGCGAGCACCGTCCCGAGTCCGCTGCCGATGGCGATGATGGAGGCGATGGCGCCGATCGCGGACGGGAGGCGCCGCGCGGGGAACTCGTCGCGGATGATGCCGAAGGCGAGCGGGAACATCGCCCCGCCGAGGCCCTGGATGACACGGCCGGCGATGACGACGCCGATCGACGGCGCGACGGCGGCCACGACGCTGCCGAGCGCGACGGCCAGGAGCGCGAGGACGAGGATGCGGCGCTTGCCGACGAGGTCGCCGACGCGACCGAGCAGGGGTGTTGCGACCGCGGCGGCGATGAGCCACGCGGTCATGGTCCAGGTGACGCCTGCGGTCGTGGTGTGCAGGTCGGACTGGATGACGGGGAGGACGGGGACGACGAGCGACTGGAGCGTCGCGAAGGAACCGACGCTCAGCGCCAGGATGGCGAAGGTCAGTCCGGGATGGGATCGAGACATTGTCCGGGTTTTCCGTTTCTCGAGGGGTGCCGAAAGGCGTAGAATTGGAGGGAGGCTCCGTTCGGAGGGTCCCTCCGGTTACGAGGAAGACATTACCGGAGGCTGCCTCCGCTTCGCAACCCCGACTTTTCGACCCCGAAAGGACCGCCGCCGTGACCGGCACCGTGACCACCGCACCGAGCGTCGCCCGACCGCAGCGGGCGGACGCCCGCCGCAATTTCGACGCGCTGCTCGCCGCCGCGCGCGACGCGTTCGCCGAGCACGGTCCGAACGCCTCGCTCGAAGACATCGCACGCCGCGCCGGGGTCGGGATCGGGACGCTCTATCGCAACTTCCCCACCCGCGACGCGCTGGTCGAGGCCGTGTACATCGACGAGGTCGCCGCCGTCGTGCGGGCCGCGGAGGACGCGGGATCGCTCGAGCCGTGGGAGGCCGTCCAGGCGTGGCTCCGCCGCTTCATCGCCTACGTCGGCACGAAGCGCGCGCTGGTCGAGGGCCTCAACAAGGACTCCCCCGTTCTGCTCAGCTGCCGCACCTCCCTCTACGACGCCGGCGAGCCCCTGGTTCGCCGGGCGCAGCAGGCCGGCGAGCTCCGCACGGACGCCACGATCGGCGACGTGATCCGGATGGTCTCCGGGATCGCCGGAGTCGCCTTCGAGGACGACCAGCAGCGCGACCGCGTGCTGGCCATGGCCATCGACGGCCTCCGCGCCCGCTGACGTGGACGCCCCGCCCGGCAGGCCCGCAGGCCGACTGGGCCCGTAGGCTGAGAAGATGGAGCTGGGCGTCTATGCGGTGATCGCTGTGGCGGTCATCGTCGGCGTGGCCGCGTTCTCGCGCAAGCTCGGCATCGCGGCTCCGATCATCCTCGTCATCGTCGGCGTGACACTGTCGTTCCTTCCCGGCGTCCCCGACATCGAGGTCCCGCCCGAGATCATCCTCGACGGGCTGCTCCCGCCGATCCTCTACGCGGCGGCCATCAGCGTCCCCCTCACCGACTTCCGGCGCAACCTGGCCCCGATCGCCGGGCTCTCGGTCGTGCTGGTGGTCATCACGGCCTTCGCCTCCGGCTTCGTGCTGTTCACGATGCTTCCGGATCTCAACCTCGCCGCGGCGATCGCCCTCGGTGCGATCATCAGCCCTCCCGACGCGGTCGCCGCGACCTCGATCGGCCGCAAGCTCGGCCTCCCGCCGCGCCTGCTGACGGTGCTGGAGGGCGAGGGACTGGTCAACGACGCGACCGCCCTCGTGCTCCTCCGGACGGCTCTGGCCGCCGCCCTCGGCACCCTGGCGACGCCCTGGGCCGGCGTCGTCGACTTCCTGTCGGCGGTGCTGATCGCACTCGTCGTCGGGCTCGTCGTCGGCTTCGTCTCGGTCTGGGTACGTTCCAAGCTGAACGACCCGGTCCTCGACACGGCGCTGTCGGTCGTGGTCCCGTTCGCCGCGTTCGCACCGACCGAGGCGCTGCACGGCTCCGGAGTCCTGGCCGTCGTCATCGCCGGCCTCTACACCGGGCACGCGGCGCCGCGTCAGTTCAGCGCGCAGGCGAGGATCAGCGACCAGATCAACTGGCGCACCATCCAGTTCCTCCTCGAGAACGGCGTCTTCCTGCTGATCGGGCTCGAACTGCGGACGCTCGTCAGCGACGTCGAGAACCCCGAGGTGCTGAGCGTGTGGAACGCGGTCGGGCTCGGGCTCATCGCCGTGCTCTCGCTCATCGTCATCCGCTTCGTGCTCATCGTGCCCCTCATCTTCGGGCTCCGAAGACGCGCGGAGCTCGCCGAACGCTCCGTGCTGCGGGAATGGCTGATGATCAGCTACTTCCGCGACCATCCCGTCCGCTATCGCTGGCAGGCGCTCAGGAAGCAACGGGCCGAGCAGCGCTACGAGCGACATCGCACCGACCTGGAGGAGTACCGCCAGGAGGCGATCGACTGGAAGGGCGGCGTCGTCCTCGGCTGGGCGGGGATGCGCGGCGTCGTCACCCTGGCGGCCGCGCAGTCGCTGCCCAGCGACATCCCGTACCGCCCGCAGCTCATCCTGATCGCGTTCACCGTCGCGTTCGTCAGCCTGGTGGTGCAGGGCGGGACGCTCCCCTGGCTGATCCGGACGCTCGGCCTGCAGGGCGCGGACGCCCGGGAGGACAGGCGGCTGCTCGCGCAGCTCCTCGACGACCTGAGCGAGGCGGGCCTCGCGGTGCTGGACGATCCGGAGACCGCGGCACGGGCGTCGTCGCCGGTCGACCCGGAGGTCGTCGAGCGCGTCCGGCAGTCCTCGTATCTGCGGGCGGAGTCGGCGTGGGAGCGCGCGCTGCTGAGCGACACCCCGCAGGACAGCCGGCCGCACCATGTCTACCGGACGCTGCGGCTCGCCGTCGTCGACGCCGAGCGCGAGCGCCTCCTGCTCGAACGCTCCCGCGGGTCGTACCCGTCGCGCGTGCTCACCGAGGCGCAGGCGCTGCTCGATCTCGAGGAGACCCGCCTCCGCTCGCGCTCGCGCTAACGCCGGGCGTTCCTGGCAGGCTCCTGCGAACTGCGCCTCTCCTCGTCACCACCGACCGGTCTCCTCGTCTCAAGTGGATGAGACCCGCCGTGGGCGGGAGGAGAGGGGAGTCATGGAACTCACTGTGATTCGCAGCCGCGACCGACGTCGCATGGTCGTCGCCGTCGAGGCCAAGACGGAGGACGATGCTCTGCGCGCGATCACCAAGGCGATCGGCCCGGTCACCATCGCTCGCGAGAGGATGCCGATCCGCCGGCAGCGTGCCACCCTCGCCGAACGACGCGCCCGGGTCGCCACGTATTTTTAGTTATTCAAAACATCGGGCTAGAGTCGCACCATGGACACGGCACGGCTCGAGAGCGCACTACGCGGCGCCGGCCTGAAAGCGACGCGAGGGCGGGTGGCGGTGCTCGAAGCACTGACCGACCACCCGCACGTCGACGCGGAGACCGTCTTCCGGACGCTGATCCCGGCCCTTCCGGGCACGTCGATCCAGAACGTGCACAACGTCCTGGGCGACCTGACCGCGGCTGGGCTGCTGCGCCGGATCGAACCGGCGGGCTCCCCGGCGCTCTACGAGCGGCGGATCGGCGACAACCACCACCACGTGGTGTGCACCGGATGCGGCGCGGTCGCCGACATCGACTGCGCCGTCGGTCACGCACCCTGCCTGCATCCGTCGGATGCCGGCGGCTTCGTGATCGACACGGCCGAAGTCACCTTCTGGGGCCTGTGCCCGTCCTGCCAGGAGCGCGCCGCGCGCGCTCAGCAATCCTGAGCGCCCCCACCGCGGAGCGCTCACCGACACCGGGAGAACTATGACGGACGACTACACCACGACCCAGACCGGAACCCCCGTCGCCAGCGACGCCCACTCGCTGACGGCAGGACGCGACGGCGTCACCGCGCTCCACGACCGCTACCTCGTCGAGAAGCTCGCCCAGTTCAACCGTGAGCGCATCCCGGAGCGCATCGTGCACGCGAAGGGCGGCGGCGCGTTCGGCGAGTTCATCGTGACCGGCGATGTGACCGCCTACACGAAGGCCGCCGTCTTCCAGCCCGGCACCGCGACCCGCACCCTCCAGCGGTTCTCCTCGGTCGCCGGCGAGCAGGGCTCCCCCGACACCTGGCGCGATGTCCGCGGCTTCTCGGTGAAGTTCTACACCACCGAGGGCAACTACGACATCGTCGGCAACAACACCCCCGTCTTCTTCATCCGCGACGGCATCAAGTTCCCCGACTTCATCCACTCGCAGAAGCGCCTCCCCGGCTCCGGCCTCCGCGACGCCGACATGCAGTGGGACTTCTGGACGCTGTCGCCCGAGTCGGCGCACCAGGTCACCTATCTCATGGGCGACCGCGGCCTCCCCCGCTCCTGGCGGACCATGCCGGGCTACGGATCGCACACCTACCAGTGGATCAACGCGGCGGGCGAGCGCTTCTGGGTGAAGTACCACTTCCACTCCCTGCAGGGCAACGAGGAGATCACCGGCGTCGAGGCCGAGCAGCTGGCCGGCGCCGACGCGGACCACTACCGCCGCGACCTGTACGAGGCGATCGAGCGCGGCGACTTCCCGGCGTGGCGCGTGTCGGTCCAGGTCATGCCGTACGAGGACGCCAAGACGTACCGCTTCAACCCGTTCGATCTGACCAAGGTGTGGCCGCACAGCGACTACCCGCTGATCGAGGTCGGCATCCACACGCTCAACGAGAACCCGCAGAACTTCTTCGCGGAGATCGAGCAGGCCGCCTTCTCGCCGGCCAACACCGTCCCCGGCATCGACATCAGCCCGGACAAGATGCTGATGGCGCGTGTGTTCTCCTACCCGGACGCCCAGCGCTACCGCGTCGGCACCAACTACAACGAGCTGCCGGTGAACCGTCCGGTGGCTCCGGTGCACAGCTACTCGCAGGACGGCGCGGCGCGCCACGGCTTCAAGCCGGCGGACGCTCCGGTGTACGCGCCGAACTCGTTCGGCGGACCGTCCGCCCAGCCGGAGCGCGCGGGCGAAGGATCCTGGGAGTCCGACGGCGCGCTGGTCCGCTCGGCGGCGACGCTGCACGCGGAGGACGACGACTTCGGCCAGGCCGGCGCGCTGTACCGCGAGGTGTTCGACGACGCCGCCCGCGCCCGCTTCCTCGACACGATCGCCGGCGCCGTCGGCGGCGTGAAGCGGGAGGACATCCGCGAGCGCGCCATCCAGTACTGGACGAACGTGGATGCGTCGCTCGGCCGCGCGCTCCGCGACCGCCTCGACTCGGCGTCGCAGACCCCGGACGAGGCAGCGGAGTACGTGGGCGTCGCCGAGTAGACCCACCTCCTTGACACGACACGCCGTCATCCCCGCGGGGATGACGGCGTGTCGTGTCAGATCGTCGTGCGGACCGGGACCAGGAACGGGGCCGGCTACAGGGTCGCGTCTATGGTGCGGTCGTAGACCGTGGTCCCCCCGACGCGGATGCGCCCGTCGCCGAGCGGCTCCGTCGCGAGCTGCGACCCCTCGCCCTGCAGGATGCTGAGCGGCCGCCCGAGCCGGGCGGTCAGCGCGATCGCCGCGGCCCCCGTCGCCTCGTCCTCGATGATCCCCATCTCCGGCGCGAACATCCGGGCGCGGAGGGTGCCCGCCGCCTCGTCGATCCACGCGTAGGCGAAGTGCTGCCCGGAGGTGAAGGCGAACGGGTCGAGCGCATCCACGTCCTCGGGCGACTTCAGCTCGAGCCACTCGAAGGCCGGCGTCCACTCCGCGCGAGCGGTGATCCACGCGGTGTCGTCGTCGACGGCGACCTCGACGTCCCCCGCCGGCTCCCGCAGCACGTCGACCGGCATGCGGCGATCGGCCAGCCACCAGGCCGTCCCGACGCTCGGGTGCCCCGCGAACGGCAGCTCCTTCGCCGGGGTGAAGATGCGGATGCGCGCTGCGCGGCCGGGCTCGTCCACCTCATCCACGAACACGGTCTCGCTGAAGCCGAGCGCGTTGGCGATGTCCTGCTCGCGGGACGCGGTGGCCGGGGAGCTCGTGACGATGCCGAGCTCGTTGCCGTTGCGGCCGCTCTCATCCGTGAACACGCGAACGACGACTACTTCGATGGTCTCATCCATGCCATCAGCCTGGCAGAAGGCCTCCACTTCGTTAACCCAGCTGGTGCATAATCGCGCCATGACGATCGACGACCGCCAGAACGCCAGCGAAGAGGATCTCGCCGTCGAGCACGCCGCCGAGCGGCTCGCCGAGCGCTATCCGCAGGTGCCTCGCGAGCGCATCGACGAGCTGGTCGAGAAGCACCACGAGGAGTTCGACGGCGCACCGGTCCGCGACTTCGTCCCCGTGCTGATCGAGCACGACGTCAAGCAGGAGCTGAACGCGGAAAAGCGCGCCGACTGATCGGCGCGCTCTTCCTGGCTCACCCGGTCAGGCCGGGATCAGCGTGTACTTCGTGCTGAGGTACTCGTGGATGCCCTCCAGGCCCCCCTCGCGCCCGAGACCGGACTGCTTGACGCCGCCGAACGGCGCGGCCGCGTTCGAGACCAGGCCCGTGTTGAGGCCCATCATGCCGGTGTCGACGCGGTCGATCATCCGCTGACCGCGGGCCAGATCCTGTGTGAAGACGTAGCCGACCAGCCCGTACTCGGTGGAGTTCGCGGCCGCGACGGCCTCGTCCTCCGTCGAGAACGTGGTGATCGCGAGGATCGGTCCGAAGATCTCCTCGCGGAGGATCTCGCTGCCGGGCTGCACATCCACGATCACGGTCGGCTCGAAGAAGTACCCGTCGCCCTCCGGGGCGGTGCCGCCGGTGAGCACGCGCGCGCCGCGGCCGACCGCATCCTCGACCAGGGCCGACATGGATGCGACGGCGCGGTCGTCGATCAGCGGGCCGATGGTGACGCCCTCCTCGGTTCCGCAGCCGATCCGCAGGGCCTGCACCCGCTCGGTGACCCGGCGGGCGAACTCATCCGCGACCGACTCGTGCACGATGAACCGGTTGGCCGCGGTGCAGGCCTGGCCGATGTTCCGGAACTTCGCCAGCATCGCGCCATCGACCGCTTTCTCCAGGTCGGCGTCGCCGAACACGACGAACGGGGCGTTTCCGCCCAGCTCCATCGACGTGCGGAGCACGTTCTGGCCGGCCTGGGCGAGCAGGGAGCGGCCGACCGGGGTCGAGCCGGTGAACGACAGCTTGCGGAGGCGCGGGTCGGCGATGATCGGCTCGGACACCGTACGTGCCGTGCTCGTCGGGATGACGTTCACGACCCCGGCGGGTACCCCGGCGTCGGCGAGCAGCTGCGCGAAGAACAGCGTGGTCAGCGGGGTCAGCTCGGCGGGCTTCACGACGACCGTGCAGCCCGCGGCGAGCGCCGGCGCGATCTTCCGGGTGGCCATCGCCAGCGGGAAGTTCCACGGGGTGATCAGGTAGCACGGTCCGACCGGTCGCTGCGAGACGACCATCGTGCCGGTCCCCTCGGGGTTCTGGCCGAAGCGGCCGGAGATGCGCACCGCCTCCTCCGAGAACCAGCGCAGGAACTCGCCGCCGTAGGTGACCTCGCCGTTCGCCTCCGCGAGCGGCTTTCCCATCTCAAGGGTCATGAGCAGGGCGAAGTCGTCGCGGCGCTCCTGCAGCAGGTCGAACGCCCGGCGCAGGATCTCGGCGCGGACCCGGGGTGCGGTGGCGGCCCACGCGTCGGCGGCGGCGACCGCCGCATCCAGCGCACGGATGCCGTCCGCCGGGTCGGCGTTGGCGATGCGCTTGATCACGCGGCCGGTCGCCGGGTCCTGCACCTCGATCGGGTCGCGGGTCCCCTGCTCCCATCGTCCACCGATGAAGAGGCCGTCGGGCACCCGGGCGAGCAGGTCCGCCTCACGCGTGGTCGGCTCGGCGGTGGCGTCGACGATGGTCATGCGCCCGCCACCGCCTCGGCCACGACATCCAGGCCCTCGATGAGGAGGTGGTCCGGGATGCTCAGCGGCGGGAGGAAGCGGATCACATTGCCGTAGGTGCCGCAGGTGAGCAGCACGACGCCCGCGGCGTGCGCCGCCGCGGCGACCTTCGCCGTGAGCGCGGCATCCGGCTCACCGGTTGCCGGGTCGACGAGCTCGATCGCGACCATCGCGCCGCGTCCGCGGACCTCGGCGACGCGGGCATCGGCGTCGCGCAGGGCACCGAGCTTCTCGAACAGGATGTCGCCGATCTGCCGGGCACGCGCCGCCAGGTCCTCCTGCTCGTAGGTCTCGATCGCGGCGAGCGCCGCGACGCAGGCGAGCGGGTTGCCGCCGTAGGTGCCGCCGAGGCCGCCGACCTGCGGCGCGTCCATGATCTCGGCGCGGCCGGTGACGGCCGACAGCGGAAGGCCGCCGGCGATGCCCTTGGCCGTGACGATGAGGTCGGGGACGATGCCGAACTGCTCGGAGGCGAACATGGTTCCGGTGCGGGCGAAGCCGGTCTGCACCTCGTCGGCGATGAAGACCACGCCGTTCGCGTTCGCCCACTGCTGCAGGGCGGGGAGGAAGCCGTCGGCCGGGACGATGAAGCCGCCCTCGCCCTGGATCGGCTCGATGATGAGCGCAGCGAGGTTGGAGGCGCCGATCTGCTTCTCGATCATGCTGATCGCCCGGGCCGCCGCCTCGGCGCCCGAGAGCCCGCCGTCGCGCAGCGGGTAGCTGAGCGGTGCGCGGTAGATCTCCGGTGCGAACGGTCCGAAGCCGTTCTTGTACGGCTGGTTCTTGGCGGTGAGGCCCATCGTGAGGTTCGTGCGGCCGTGGTAGGCGTGGTCGAACGCGACGACGGCCTGCTTGCCCGTGTAGTGGCGGGCGATCTTGACGGCGTTCTCGACGGCCTCGGCGCCCGAGTTGAACAGCGCGCTCCGCTTGGCGAAGTCGCCGGGGGTGAGCCGGTTCAGGGCCTCCGCGACGTCGACGTACGAGTCGTAGGGCGCCACGGTGAAGCAGGTGTGGGTGAAGGCGGCGACCTGCGCGCTGACGGCCTCGACGACGCGCGGGGCCGCATTGCCCACGCCGGTCACGGCGATGCCGGAGCCGAAGTCGATGAGGGAGTTGCCATCCACATCCACCAGCACGCCGCCTCCCGCTGCGACCGTGTAGACGGGGATGGTGGTGCCGACGCCGGCGGCGACGGCCTGGGCCTTGCGCTCGGCGCGCTTGCGCGACTCGGGGCCGGGGATCGGGGTGACGAGCCGGCGCTCCTGCGGGAGCGAGGGTCCGCCGACGGGGGTGTCGATGGCGGTGTCGAGGATGGTCATGTCTCGAATGTAGGAAGTCGGCGCGAACAGCGACCTGGACGCGACGTACAATCGCAGCGCCGGGGATAGACACCCTGGCAGATGGAGCCCCATGCCAGCGACCCTCACCCAGCTGCTCGCGCGCGGCGAGCTGGGACTGCGCCTGCTCACCCCGGCCGGAGTCGGCGACGTGGATGCGCCCCTCGCCTGGGCGCACAGCTCCGACCTGCCCGACCCGACGCCCTTCCTGTCGCGCGGCCAGGTGCTGCTGGTGACAGAGCCGCCGGAGGACGCCGACCCGTACGTCCGCCGGCTGGCCGAGCACGGCATCGCGGCGCTCGGCTTCGGGACGGAGGTCGTCCGCGACGGAGCGCCGGCAGAGCTGGTCGAGGCCTGCACCCGGCACGGGCTCCCGCTGTTCGAGGTGCCGTACCGCACGCCGTTCATCGCGGTCGCGCGCTTCGTGGCGGATCGCGTGGCGGCGGACGCGTACGCACGCAGCACCTGGGCGCTCCGCGCTTCGCGCGCGATCTCGCTCGCGGCGCTGCGGCCGGACGCCCTCGGGGCCGTCCTCTCCGAGCTGTCGCGGCAGATCGAGCGTCCGGTCGCCCTCGTCGGCGGCGACGGGGCGGTGGCGCGCAGCTATCCGTCCGGCGCCATCGACGCCCGGGCCCGGCGGGCGCTGGCGGAGGCCGCCGACCCGCTGCTGCGGAGCGGCCGTCGTGCGGCGGGAACGGTCGGAACGGACGCCGGGCCGTTCGCCCTGCAGACCCTCGGTGCCGCAGGGCGCCTGCGCGGCGTGCTGGCGGTCGGGTCGGACTCGCTGGACGCTGCGGCCCAGCAGGTGATCACCGGCGTCGTCGCCCTCGCCGGGCTGGCGCTCGAGCAGTCGCGTGCGGCCGATGCGGCGCGCGAGCGCCTCCGGACGGCGGTGTGGCGGGCTCTGGTCGCCGGCGACCTCGCCGTCGCCGCCTCCGTCGCAGAACCGGTGCTGGGACCGCTGCCCGCGGCGCCTCTCCGCGTCGCCGTCCTGAGCGGCCCGGCGATCGCGGCGGCGTTCGACTGGCTCGACACCAACGCATCCGGCTTCTTCGCACGGGAGGGCTCCGATCTCGTCGTGCTCGGGGACGACGAGGCGGCCGCGGCCATCGCGACGCGGTTCGACCTGCGCGGCGGCCTATCGGCACAGGCCGAGCTGGATGCACTCCTCGCGGCCGTGGAGCAGGCGAACGCCGCGCGCGGGCGAGCGACGGCGGACGATCCCCTCCCGTCGTTCGAGGACGTGGCGGGCGCCGGGATGCTGGCCCTGCTGCACACCCCGGACGCCCGTGCCGTCGCCCGGAGCGCGCTCCGGCCGCTGACCGCGGCCGACCCGGCCCTGCCGGGCGTTCTGCGCACCTGGCTCGACTCGGACGGCGTGTACGACGTCGCCGCCCGGAAGCTCGGCATCCACCGCCACACGCTGCGTGCGCGCGTCGCGGAGGCCGAGCGCCTGCTGGGCCGCGACCTCACCTCCTTCGCCGCCCGCGCCGACCTCTACGCCGCCCTCCGCGCCTCCGCCTGACCCTGCTCCCGCGAGCCCCCACCGTCGAGTCCGCGAACTTTGCACGTTTCCGGGCTCCCGAACGTGCATAGTTTGCGGACTCGACGGTGGGCGGACGGGTTGGAGAGAATGGGCGGATGAGCACACCCATCTCCGGAACCCACTTCGGCCTCACGGCGGGCGACTACCACGCGACCATCGCGTCGGTCGGCGCCACCCTGCGGACGCTCCAGTTCGACGGACGCGACCTGGTCGTCCCGTTCGAGGCCGACGAGGTGCGACCCGCCTTCCGCGGCGCCACCCTCGCACCGTGGCCGAACCGGGTCGTCGACGGTCGATACAGGTTCGACGGCGTCGAGGAGCAGCTGGCGCTCACCGAGCCCACCCGCGGCCACGCTCTGCACGGGCTGGCGGCGTGGCTCGACTTCGTCGCGGTCGATCGAGCCGCGGACAGCGTGACATTCGCCGCGACCATCGAGGCGCAGGCCGGCTATCCGCACCGGGTGGAGGTGACGGTGGCGTTCTCGCTCGACGAGGAGGGCCTGCACACGACGGTGACCGGCACGAACACCGGCCCGACGCGCGCACCGTGGGGCACCGGCCCGCACCCCTACCTCGTCGCGGGCGACGGACGGGTGGACGACTGGACGCTGTCCCTCCCTGCCGACCTCGTCCTCACCGTCACCGAGGACCGCCTGGTCCCGACCGGCCTCGCCGACGTCGCCACCGAGCAGGACGGCGACTGGGACTTCCGCACGCCGCGGACCATCGGCGACACCTTCATCGACCACGCCTTCACCGGCCTCACCCGCTCGGCGGACGGCGATGCCGTCGTCCGCGTCACGGCCCCGGAGGGCACCGGCGTCGAACTCGCCTGGGGCGAGGACTGCCCCTGGGTGCAGATCCACACCGCCGACCAGCCCGTGCCCGAGCTGAACCGGCTCGGGCTCGCCGTCGAGCCCATGACCTGCCCGCCGGACGCCTACAACTCCGGCACCGACCTCATCGTGCTGGAGCCGGGAGCCTCGGCCGCGGCCTCCTGGACCATCCGCGCCGTCTAGCCGCACCGCGCCCGACGACGCGGATCACGACGGGAAAGAGGTGCGCGCGGCCTTCCACGACCGGCCGCGCGCACTGCGATGCTAGGGCGCGCCATCCACCCGCTGCGCTGTACGCGATGTCGAGCAGCTCACGCGACCGTCGACACCCCGTCGGATGCGCTCACACTGACAGCAACGCGAAGGCGCGCGCGTCATCTTCGGTCAGCGATCCGTCCGCCGCGCGAAGTCGACCAGGCGCTGCTGGGCCTCCGCGTACGAGGTGGCGGTCGGCGGTTCGCGGCCGTCGCGCACGGCCGTCGCGACATCCACCGCCGCGTCGATCGCGACCCGGTACGGCAGGGACCCGGTGCTCACGCGGCGCACCCCCAGCTCGCCGAGGCGATCGAGGCTCAGGCCCGGGACGACGAGCACGTTGAGCGGAAGCGGGATGGCCGCGGCCAGCTGCTCGATCGTCGCCGCGTCCGCGGCTCCCGGCACGAAGATGCCGTCGGCCCCGGCGTCGGCGTACCTCGCCGCGCGCTCGGCGACGGCCGGCACGGTCGCCTCCTCGTGGAACCAGTAGGAGTCGACGCGGGCGTTCACGAACACGTCGGGGGCGCTCCGCCTGATCGCCGCGATCTTCGCTGCGGGGATGGCCGGGTCGACGAGACGACCGCCGGCGGAGTCTTCGAGGTTCACTCCGGCGACGCCCAGGCTCGCGACCAGGGCGGCGACCTCGCCGGGGTCGTCGCTGAAGCCGTCCTCGATGTCGGCGGAGATGTACACCGGGAGGGCGGTGATGCGCTCGACGAGGGCGATGGTCGCCTCCCGGCTCGCGCCTTCCGCGTCCGGTCGGCCGGATGCGGCGTTGACGCCGAAGCTGGTCGTCCCGACCGCGGGGAATCCCGCCGCGGCGAAGGCGATCGCAGACCCCACATCCCAGGCGTTGGGCAGCAGGAGCGGCCGGTCGCCGTGATGCAGCTCGTGGAACGTCATCCCTGCTCCCCTCGCGGGCTCCTGCCCTTCTCGGGCGAGGATAGCCCGGCGGGAGCCGTGGAGGCGATCCCCTCCTCCCGCGGCGGCACGAAGGGAGGAGATGGCGGCTCGGCATGCGCGAACCGACGAGAAACGGAGGCGATCGGGGAACGCACGACGCGCAGACCCTCCGTTCCCGGCGCGTCGGACGGACGGGAGCGGAGGGTCTGCGCGAGCCGGAAGGCTACTGCCCGACCGACCGCCGCTTGTTGTAGACGTCGAACGCCACCGCGGCGAGCAGCACCAGGCCCTTGATGAGCAGCTGGTAGTCGCTGTCGATGCCGAGGATGGACATGCCGTTGTTCAGCACGCCGATGATCAGACCACCGATGATGGCGCCGGTGACCGTTCCGATCCCGCCGGTGACCGCCGCGCCTCCGATGAAGACGGCGGAGATCGCATCCAGCTCGAACCCGTTGCCCGCGCTGGGGCTCGCCAGGTTCAGGCCGGCCGTGAACACCAGACCCGCCACCGCGGACAGCACGCCCATGTTGACGAACAGCAGGAAGGTGACCCGCTTGGTCTTGACGCCAGAGAGGGCGGCCGCGGCCAGGTTGCCGCCGATCGCGTAGATGTGGCGGCCGAACACGGAGCGGTTCATGATCGCCGAGTAGCCGACGACCAGCACGGCCAGGATGATCAGGACGATCGGGGTGCCGTTGTAGCTGGCGAGCAGGACGGTCATGACGAGCACCAGCGCCACCAGGAAGACCAGCTTCACCACGAACCACCACAGCGGCTCGTCCTCGAGGTCGTACTTGCGGCGCACAGCGCGCTGGCGGAGCGACGAGACGAGGATCGCGATGCTGGCGAGCAGACCGAGGATCATCGTCAGCGGCTCGTAGCCGGTGGTCCCGAACGCGGGAAGGAAGCCGGAGCCGATCGCCCGGAACTCCTTCGGGAAGAACGAGATCTGCTGGTTGCCGAGCGCGATCTGCGCCGCCCCGCGGAAGGCGAGCATGCCGGCCAGGGTGACGATGAAGGCCGGGATGCCGAAGTACGCGATCCAGAACCCCTGCCAGGCTCCCACCAGGGCGCCGAGCACCAGGCAGAACACGATGGCGAGCGGCCACGGCAGATGCCAGTTCGAGATGAACACACCCGCCATCGCCCCGATGAACGCCACGACGCTTCCCACCGACAGGTCGATGTGGCCGGCGATGATGACCATGACCATGCCGATCGCCAGGATGAGGATGTAGCTGTTCTGCACGATCAGGTTCGACACGTTGATCGGCGCGAGGGTGATGCCGCCCGTCGCGATCTGGAAGAAGACGACGATGGCGATCAGGGTGATGAACAGCCCGATCTGACGCAGCTGCCCGGTCAGATAGGTGAGGGCTTTCGTGAGCGATTTCATGCGGTGTTCTTCTCGCGTTCCTGGGTCATGAATTGCATGAGGTATTCGGCGGTGGCCTTCTCGCGCGGGACGTCGGCGGTGATGCGGCCCTCGCTCAGGGTGTAGATGCGGTCGCAGATGCCGAGGAGCTCCGGCAGCTCCGAAGAGATGACGATGATGCCCTTCCCCTGATCCGCGAGGCGGTCGATGATCGTGTAGATCTCGTACTTCGCCCCGACGTCGATGCCGCGGGTCGGCTCGTCGAGGATGAGCACATCCGGGTCGGAGTACATCCACTTCGACAGGACGACCTTCTGCTGGTTGCCGCCGGAGAGCTTCCCGGTGAGCGTCAGCACGTTGGGCGTCTTGATGTTCATCGTCCGGCGGTACTCCTCCGCGACCAGCGACTCCCGCTGGTCGTTGACGAACTTGAACCAGTTGACGAGCTTGTCGAGCGCCGCGATCGAGATGTTGCGCTGGATGTTGTCGATCAGGTTGAGCCCGAAGTGCTTGCGGTCCTCCGTCGAGTAGGCGATGCCGTTCGCGATCGCCTTCGACACCGTGCTGACCGAGATCTGCTGGCCGCGCTTGTACACGCGTCCACTGATCCCGACGCCGTAGCTGCGGCCGAAGATGCTCATCGCGAGCTCGGTGCGGCCCGCTCCCATGAGGCCGGCGATGCCGACGATCTCGCCCGCACGGACGCTGAAGCTGACGTTGTCCACGACGACGCGGTTGCGGTCGAGCGGGTGATGCACGGTCCAGTCCTCGACGCGGAGCAGCTCCTCGCCGATGTGGGGGACGTGGTCGGGGAAGCGGCTGGCCACATCCCGGCCCACCATCCCCTTGATGATGCGCTCCTCGCTGGTGCCCTCCGTGCCCATCTCGAGCGTCTCGATCGTGCGTCCGTCGCGGATGATGGTCACCCGGTCGGCGATCGCCTTGATCTCGTTGAGCTTGTGGCTGATGATGATCGCCGTGATCCCGTGCGACTGGAGCTGGCGGATCAGGTCGAGGAGGTGCGCGGAGTCCTCGTCGTTCAGCGCCGCCGTCGGCTCGTCGAGGATGAGGATCTTCACCTCCTTGGACAGCGCCTTGGCGATCTCGACCAGCTGCTGCTTTCCGACGCCGATGTCCTTGATCTTGGTGATCGGGTTGTCGTGGAGACCCACCCGGGCGAGCAGCTTCGCCGCCTCCAGGTTGGTCTCGTTCCAGTCGATGAACCCGTGCTTCTGCCGCTCGTTGCCGAGGTAGATATTCTCGGCGATCGAGAGGTAGGGCGACAGCGCCAGCTCCTGGTGGATGATGACGATGCCGGCCGCTTCGGAGTCGTTGATCGAGCGGAACTCGACCGGTTCGCCGTTCATGACGATCTCGCCCTCGAAGGTCCCGTGCGGGTACACCCCCGAGAGGACCTTCATGAGCGTCGACTTGCCTGCGCCGTTCTCGCCGCAGATCGCGTGGACGGATCCCTCCTCGACGCTGATCGAGACATCCTGCAGCGCCTTGACGCCGGGGAAGGACTTCGAGATGCCGCGCATCTCGAGAATCGTGTTGGCCATGGTCTCCCTTGCTTGGCGAATGAGGCCCGGGCCGGCGGCATGTTCACCGACCGGCCCGGACCGTCAGGCCGGACCTACTGAAGGTCGGACTCCTTGTAGTAGCCGCTGTCGACCAGGATCTCCTTGTAGTTGTCCTTGGTGACGACGACCGGCTGGAACAGGTAGCTCGGGACGACCTTGACCTTGTTGTCGTAGCTCTTGGTGTCGTTCACCTCGGGCTTCTTGCCGGAGAGCAGGTCGTTGGCCATCTTCGCGGCCTCGTTGGCCAGCTTCCTGGTGTCCTTGTAGATGGTCGAGTACTGCGTCCCCGCGATGATCTGCTTCACGCTGGCGACCTCGGCGTCCTGGCCGGTGATGATCGGGAGCTTCTTGCCGCCCGAACCGTATCCCGCACCCTCGAGCGCGCTGAGGATGCCGTCCGAGAGGCCGTCGTACGGCGAGAGCACGCCCTGCACCTCGGTGCCGGTCGAGTACGACTTGGCGACGAGGTCCTGCATGCGGGCCTTGGCCGTCGCCGGGTCCCAGCGCAGGATGGCGACCTGGTTGAAGTTGGTCTGGCCGCTCTTGACGACCAGCGTGCCGTCCGCGATGTACGGCTTCAGCGTGTCCATCGCGCCGTTGAAGAAGAACGTCGCGTTGTTGTCGTCGGGGCTCCCGGCGAACAGCTCGATGTTGAACGGACCCTTCTGGCCGGTCGGCTTGCCGTCGGCGTCGAGGACGCCGAGGCCGGTGAGGAGCGAGTTGGCCTGGTAGACGCCGACCTTGTAGTTGTCGAACGACACGTAGTAGTCGACGTTCTTGTCGCCGGTGAGCAGGCGGTCGTACGAGATGACCTTGATGCCCGCCTTGGCGGCGGCGTCCAGCTGGTCGGTGAGCGAGCCACCGTCGATGGAGGCGATGATGAGCACCTTCGCGCCCTTGGTGATCATCGTGTTGACCTGCTGCACCTGGGTGGGGATGTCGTTGTTGGCGTACTCGAGATCGACCTTGTAGCCGTTCTTCTCGAGATCCGACTTGACCGCATTGCCGTCCGCGATCCAGCGCTCTGACACCTTCGTCGGCATCGCGACGCCGACCAGCGCGCCCTTGTTGTCGGTGGTCGACCCTGTTCCGCCGCCACGGCCCCCGGTGCACGCGGCGAGCGCGACGGCGATGCCGAGCGCGGCCGCAGCGAGTGCGACTTTCCTGATCTTCACTGTGATTCCTTTCGAGCGATGGGGCGACCCGTACGCCCACTGCGCACGGGCTCGCCGAGCTCGGAACTGTCACGCGCCACCGTCGCAGCGTGCGACGGGGAGGTGCAGGATCGGTCGCTGCTGTGCGATCCGAATGCTGCTGTCATGTGCGACTCCCTCGTCGTATGCTGGTCCGTACGCGATATATGTGACCGGTCCCAGAACGGGTTAGACGTTATGACCTGAGCCGGGCGTCAGTCAAGTGCTCCGCGGAAAAATATGATGAAAGACGTTCACCGAGCGTGGCAGCGCTGCCGCTCTCGCCGACGAGACAGGATGCATGGACAAGCACCCACCCGACGAGGAGCGCGCGCTCTCCATCCGGGACATCGCCCGGCTGGCCGGCGTGTCGCGCCAGACCGTGTCCCGGGTGCTCAACGGCGAGCGCTACATCAAGGCGTCCACCGAGGCGCAGGTGCGGAAGGTCATCGAAGAGCACTCCTGGCGGCCGAACAGCGCCGCCCGCGCCCTGGCCACCTCCCGCTCCAAGACCATCGGCCTGCTGGTCTCCGCGCGGTCGCACTACGGACCGTTCAGCGCGGCGGCGGCGATCGACGAGGCGGCGCGCGCACGCGGGTACGCCATCCTCTCGGCCACCCTGGCCCGGGAGGACGACGCCGCCATCTCGGAGGCGCTCGACGCCTTCTCGGCGCAGGGGGTGGACGGCGTGGTCGTGATCGCGCCGCAGCAGCGGGCCCACGAGGCCCTGCAGCGCGTGGCGGTGCGCGTGCCGTTCGTGAGCATGCACTGGAAGGACGACGGCGACGGGCGCGTCGCGGCCTTCGACCAGGAGGCCGGGGCCCGGCTGGCGACCCGGCATCTGATCGAGCTCGGCCACACCCGCATCCGGCATCTGGCCGGCCCACAGGACTGGAACGAGGCCGAGGACCGCATGAACGGCTTCCTCGCCGAGCTCTCCGACCACGACCTTCCCGCGACCGCGCCGGTGCTCGGCGACTGGACCTCCGACCTGGGCTACGAGGTCGGGCTGAAGCTGCTCGACCATCCCGACTTCACCGCGGTGTTCGCCTCCAACGACCAGATGGCGCTCGGACTCATGCACGCCGCGGCCGAGCTCGGCATCTCCATCCCGGGCGATCTGAGCATCGTCGGGTTCGACGACATCCCGGAGGCCAAGCACTTCGCACCGCCGCTGACGACGATCCGCCAGGACTTCGCCTGGCTGGGCGCGCACGCGATCGACGTGCTGGTGACGCAGATCGAGGGCGGGGACGCGACGGCGATCGCCGGGGAGTACCCGATCCCGCAGCTGGTGGTCCGGCAGAGCACGGCTCCACCGCGCGTGCCCGGCTGAGCGGAATCGGCGTACCGTGAGCGGGGTGCGACAATCCGTGACGTCGTCGACGGCCGACGCGGGCACGCCCGCAGCCGCCCCCCACCATCCGCGCGCGCTTGCTGCTGCTGCGCTCGCGGCGCTCGGCGTGGTATTCGGCGACATCGGAACCAGCCCGCTGTACGCACTGAAGACGGTCTTCCTGCTCGACGGCGGCGCGGTGCGGCCCACTCAAGACGACGTGTTCGGTGTGGTCTCGCTGATGTTCTGGAGCATCACGATCATCGTCTCGATCAAGTACCTGGGCATCCTGATGCGGGCGGACAACGACGGCGAGGGCGGCGTGATGGCGCTGGCCGCGCTGGCGCAGCGGCTCTATGCGAGCCGGGCCGGCAAGGCGGGAATCCTGCTCGTCATCGGCATCGTCGGCGTCTCGCTGTTCTACGGCGACTCGATCATCACTCCGGCGATCTCCGTCCTGTCGGCCGTCGAAGGTCTGCACGTCACGATCCCGGCGATCTCGCACCTGGTGATCCCGATCGCGGCGGTGATCATCGTCAGCCTGTTCGCCGTCCAGCGGTTCGGGACGGGCAAGGTCGGCGTGCTGTTCGGACCGGTCATGGTGCTGTGGTTCGTCGTCATGGCGGTGGCCGGGGTCGTGATGGTCGTCCAGTATCCGGCTGTGCTCCTCGGCCTGTCACCGACCTACGCCGTGGTCTTCATCGTCTCCCACCCGGTGATCTCGTTCATCGCGCTGGGGGCGGTGGTGCTGGTGATCACGGGTGCGGAAGCCCTGTACGCCGACATGGGGCACTTCGGCCGCTCCCCCATCCGCCGGGCCTGGTTCGTGCTGGTCCTCCCGGCGCTGACGCTCAACTATCTGGGGCAGGCCGCGCTCATCCTGCACGACCCTGCGGCGCGCAGCAACCCGTTCTTCCTGCTCTTCCCCGAGTGGAGCAGGCTGCCCGTCGTCATCCTGGCCACGGCCGCGACCGTGATCGCGAGCCAGGCCGTCATCTCCGGCGCATACTCGCTCTCGAGGCAGGCGGTGCAGCTGGGGCTGCTTCCGCCGCTCACGATCCGGCAGACCTCCGAGCGCGAGGGCGGCCAGATCTACCTGCCGGCGGTCAACATCCTGCTGTTCATCGGCGTGATGGCCGTCATGCTCGCCTTCGGGTCGTCCGACCGGCTGTCGACCGCGTACGGCATCTCGGTGACGGGCGCCCTGGTGGTGGACACGCTGCTGCTGCTCCTCGTCGCCCGGCCGCTGTGGAACTGGGCGCCCTGGAAGATCGTGATCGCCGCCGTGGTGTTCGGCGGGCTGGAGCTCGCGTTCCTGGCCGGCAACCTGTCCAAGATCATCAACGGCGGCTGGGTGCCGCTGCTCATCGCCGCCGCCGTCATCCTGGTCATGACGACATGGCGGCGCGGTCGCCAGCTGGTTCAGCAGGACCGCAAGCGCAAAGAGGGTTCGCTCTCCGAGTTCATCGACAACCTGCGCGAGCAGAACCTCCCGCGCGTGCCCGGCGTCGCCGTCTTCCCGCATCCCAACAAGGACACCACCCCGCTGGCGTTGCGCGCCAACGTCAAGCACAACCACGTCCTGCACGAGCACGTGATCATCGTGTCGATCAGCATCGCCCAGGTGCCGCACGTGCCCACCTCCGAGGCGTTCGTCTACGACGATCTGGCCTACGCGGACGACGGCATCGAGCACCTCAGCATCAGCTTCGGCTTCTCGGACGAGCCCGACATCCCCCGCGCCCTGCGCGCCGCCTGCCGTGCCGGGGCGCTTCCCCTCGATCCCTCCGACTTCCCGCGCGCCTCGTACTTCATCTCGCGCGGAGCGATCCGCACGACGCGCGCCAAGGGGATGGTGCGGTGGCGCCGGTCGCTGTTCGTGGCGCTGGCCCACAACGCCGCCGACCCCGCCGCCCGTTTCGGGCTCCCTCCGCTCCGGACCGTGACGATGGGCAGCGACGTCGAGATCTGACCCGGCACGGGCCGGCGACTACGGCCGCCGGTGACGAAGCCTCGCGGCGAGGATGAAGCGGAGCGTCGCCAGCACGACGATCACCACGAAGACGACGACCCCCGTGATGACGCGTTGCGACGTATCGCCGAAGACGCCGACGACCACGGCCACGATGGCCGCGACGGTCAGCGACCAGTAGATCCACGCGAACGGGCCACTCCTGACCACCTCGCGGAACGGATCGCCCGGCGGCCGTTGCTCGTTTCTCGACATCCTCAGTCTCCCTTCATGCATGAAGCCATCTCTGAAAGCCATCGCAGCCTTGCAGGGATGTGGATCAACCACAGTCCACTAAAAGGTGGACTTGAAATGTTTTGCATACATTTCTTATTTATGCCATTGCCGCCGAGAATCGAGAGTGACGGGAGCGGGCACGCTAACCAGTGGGCGCGACGAAAGCACGAGAGCCCGCATTCGGAACGAATACGGGCTCTCGCGAGGATGCAGACTACAACTAGGCGGCCGACTCCTCGCGCGACTCGGCGAGACCCTGCGCGAGCGGGGTGGTCGGGCGTCCGATGAGCTCCGCGAGCGTGCTCCGAGCGTCGGCGAGTTCGCCGTCGCGGATGTTGCCGTCGAGCGCGACGAGGAAGGCCGCCGTTCCCTCGTCCAGGCCCGCCTCGGTCAGGATGCGCGTGTGCTCCTCCGGCGAGACCGACCGGTAGACGACCTCGCGTCCCACCAGCTCGCCGATCGTGGAGGCGAGCTCGTCGAAGCTCCAGGCGGTGTCGCCGCTCAGCTCGTAGACCGCGCCCTCGTGGCCGGGGGTCGACAGCACGACCGCGGCGGCCTCGGCGTAGTCCTTGCGGGATGCGCTGGCGACGCGGCCGTCCCCGGCGCTCCCCACGATCTCGCCGGTCGCGGCGGCCTGGTCGATCAGCCCCGTGTAGTTCTCGGTGTACCAGTTGTTGCGGAGGATGGTCACCGGCAGCGACGACGCCGCCAGCATCTCCTCGGTCGCCTTGTGCTCCGGCGCGAGCACCAGGGCTCCGTCGGTCGCGTGCGGTGCGCTGGTGTAGACGAGGCGGCCGACCCCGGCGGCCTCGGCGGCCGCGATGGCGTTGCGGTGCTGCGGCACCCTCTTGCCCACCTCGGAGCCGGACACGAGCAGCACGGCATCCGCGTCGGCGAAGGCGTCCGGCAGCGTCTCGGGCTTCTCGAAGTCGATGACGACGGTCTCGACGCCCAGCGCGGCGAGCGGGGCGAGGCGCTCGGCGGAGCGGCCGGCCGCGCGGATGTCGGAGGCCGCGACGCCTCGGGCGAGCAGGGAGTCGACGGTGAGGCGGCCGAGGTGGCCGGTGGCGCCGGTGACGACGATGGTCATGAAGGGGTGTCCTTTCGATCGGATATCGGGGAGAACCCATCCCCTGGCTCATTACTTCCCCATCGCAGGTACCCACTTTTTGGTAAGTTACTGACGTGGACACCAGTCTCAGCGCACTCGACGGCTTCGGCTTCACCGACGGCGTGCTGCCGTCGGCCTGCCCGACGCGCATCGTGCTCAACCACGTCACCAGCACCTGGGGCGTGCTCGTGCTCGTCGCCCTCTCGCAGAGCGACCTGCGCTGGGGCGAGCTGCGCCGGACGGTGCAGGGCATCAGCGAGAAGATGCTGGCCCAGACGCTCCGCACGCTCGAAGCGGACGGCTTCGTCCTCCGCACGGCCCAGCCGACCATCCCGCCGCGGGTGGACTACAGCCTCACCGCCCGCGGCCGCGACCTGACCGAGCACCTGCTCCCCCTCATGTCGTGGATCGCCGCGAACGCGGGCGACATCCTGGGTGACGGAGAGGGCGCAACGCGTCGCGAGGCGTGACTCCCCCTCCACTCACGCGGACACGGCCGTACGGAGTCGCTGCGCGATGAACAGTGCGGCGCGGTCGAGCGCCTCGGAGGCCTCATCGAGGGTCCCGACGAACGCCGGGAACACGTGCGGAACATCCGCGACGATGTCGAGGATCACGTCGACACCGGCGTCGCGTCGAGGCGATCGGCCCCGTCCTCGCGGCTGTGCGCGCCGCCCTGGAGCGGGATCGGGTGGGACTCCCGGTCGGCTAGCCGCACCGCGGAGCAATCGCGAGACCTGACTACGCGAGGGGCGCGAGCCAGGCCGTCGTGAGTGCGGCGATCCGCGCTTCGTCCGCTTCCTTCAGCGGCGCGAGGTCGAGGAAGTGCCGTGCGATGGTGATGCCGAGGATGCTCGAGACGATCGCCGCGGCGCGCAGTTCGGGGTCGTCGCCGGGGAGCGTCCGCGCCAGGTTCTCGGTGCGCTCCTGGAGGTAGTCCCTCATGACGCCGGCCGCCTCGGGCGAGGTGAGCATCGAGCGCATCAGCGCGCGGGTCGCGGGCGACAGCTCCCGCAGCCGCGACTCGATCACCTCCGCCAGGTGCGCCGGGACGCCGTCGGCGGTGAGGTCGAGTGCCGGCCGGACGGCGAGCGCGAACAGCCCCTGCTTCGACCCGTAGTGCTGCAGGACGAGCGACGGGTCGACGCCTGCCCGCCGCGCGATGCCGCGGATGGTCGCACCCTCCTCCCCGTGCGCGCCGAACTCGGCCTGCGCGGCCTCCAGGATCCGTGCCGCGGTGGCGGCGCGGCGCTCGGCTCGCGTGGTGGATGCGTCCATGCGCTCACTCTACAACTGATGAGCGAACGTGCTATCGTCACTCAACACGCGATGAGCGAACCGCGCGGGACCGGAGGGACACCTGATGAGAGACCTGATCGGCATCGAGGAGCACTGGACGTTCGGGGTCGTCGACGCAGCACTCCGCGCGCAACCGCCCGGCACACGCGACGAGAGCCTCGCGCTCAACGACCACGGCGACACCGCCTCGCGGCTGGCCGACATCGGCCCCGGCAGAATCGCGACGATGGATGCGCAGGGCGTCGGGATGCAGGTCCTGTCGTTGGCCCCGCCCGGAGCCCAGGGCCTCTCCGAGGCGGATGCCGCGGTGCTCGCCCGCGAGGCCAACGACGCGGCGGCCGCACTCGCCGGCGCGTATCCCGGCCGCTTCCGGGCGATGGCGACGCTTCCGCTGGCCGACCCGGCGAGCGCCGCCGCGGAGCTCGAACGGGCATCCGGCCTCGGCCTCGCCGGGACGATGGTCTACGGCCGGGCCGGCGACGTCCTCCTCGACGACCCGCGGTTCGACGACCTGTGGGCGGTCGCCGCCCGCCTGCGCCAGCCCGTCTTCATCCACCCGCAGATCCCGTCGGCCTCGGTGCGGGCGGCGAACTACAGCGGCTTCTGCGAGGCCGCCGACCTGGCTCTCGCGACCTTCGGCTGGGGCTGGCATCTCGAGGCGGGCACCGCAGCCCTCCGCCTCATGACGCGCGGAGTGCTCGACCGGCATCCCGAGCTTCAGCTCGTGCTCGGCCACTGGGGCGAGCTCCTGCTGTTCTGGCACCAGCGGGCGAACGGGCTCGCCCGGGTCGCCCGGCTCGACCGCTCGATCACCGAGTACCTGCAGCAGAACGTGTGGATCACGGCCTCCGGGATGCTCGATCCGGCCATGCTCCACCACGCGCTCGCCGTGACAACGCCGGACCGCATCCTGTTCTCCACCGACTACCCGTTCCAGGCGCCGACACGGGAGCAGATCGCGGCGTTCCTCGACGCTTTCCCCGACGAGGCCGCCCGGGAGGCGTTCGCCTCCGGCAACGCGCGGACGCTCTCCGGCATCCGATGACGCCGGCCCATCCGCGGTAGCGTAGCTCAGCACCCCCGCCGATCAGGAGCCTGCCGCATGACGTTCGTCGCCGATCCCGCCCGCTACGATTCCATGCCCTACCGGCGTGCCGGACGCAGCGGCCTGCTGCTGCCGCCGCTGTCGCTCGGGCTGTGGCAGAACTTCGGGAGCACGCGCGCCTTCGAGACGCAGCGAGCGATCGTGCTGCGGGCGTTCGACGCCGGGATCACGCACTTCGACCTGGCGAACAACTACGGGCCTCCCCCCGGCGCGGCCGAGGAGGTGTTCGGCCGCATCCTCGCCACGGATCTGAAGGCCCACCGTGACGAGATCGTCGTCTCCACCAAAGCCGGTTACCTGATGTGGCCGGGCCCGTACGGCGACCACGGGTCGCGCAAGTACCTGCTGTCCTCCCTCGACCAGAGCCTCGCACGCCTCGGGCTCGACTACGTCGACGTCTTCTACCACCACCGGCCCGACCTGGAGACTCCGCTCGAGGAGTCGATGGGCGCCCTGACCACCGCCGTCGAGCGCGGGAAGGCCCTCTACCCCGCGATCTCCAACTACGGCGCCGAGCGCACTGCGGCCGCGGCCGCCCTGCTGGCGGAGGCCGGAACACCGCTGCTGCTGCATCAGCCGCGCTACTCCCTGTTCGACCGCTCGCCCGAGGACGGCGTCCTGGATGCGGTGGAGCAGGCGGGCGCCGCGGCCGTCGTCTTCTCCCCGCTGGCGCAGGGACTCCTGACCGACCGGTACCTGGGCGGCATCCCGGAGGGGTCGCGCGCCGTCACCAGCGCGTTCCTCCACGAGTCGGATCTCACCGAGGACGTGCTCTCCCGCGTCCGGGCGCTCAACGCGATCGCCGCCGAGCGCGGCCAGTCGCTCGCCCAGCTGGCCCTGCAGTGGGTGCTGCGGAACCCGGTGGTCGTCTCGGCGATCATCGGCGCGAGCAGCGTGCACCAGCTGGAGCAGAACCTGGGCGCGATCGACGGACCGGAGCTGACACCCGACGTGCTCGCCGCGATCGACGCGGCGCTGGCCTGATCCGCCTCCTGCTCAGGCCTCTGGGCCGACGAGCGCTGTGCCGACCCCCGCTGCGCCGACCCCCGCTGCGCCGCGATCAGCCGGAACGCCGGTGAAGACCGGCGGCGTCGACTCCCGCTGGATGACGCGGAAGGGCACCGCGATCTCCTCCGGCTCCCTGGTGTCGGCGTCGTCGTCGTCGATCCGCCGCACCAGCAGTTCGACGGCCCGACGGGCGATCTCGTCGCGTCCGGGGTCGATCGTCGACAGCGTCGGCATCGAGTAGTGCGTCTCGTCGATGTCGTCGAAGCCGATCAGCGCGACATCCTCCGGCACCCGGTATCCCGCCTCCTGGAGCACGCGGAGGGCGCCGAGTGCGAGGGTGTCGTTGAAGGCGACGACGGCGTCGAACGCGAGGCCCGTCTCCAGGAACGCGCGCATGGCGCGCGCGCCGTCGGCGCGATGCCATGTGCCGGCGGGCACGACGAAGCGCTCGTCGAACGCGACGCCGGCCGCGGCCAGCGCCTCCCGGTAGCCTGCGAGCCGCAGCCCGGCGGAGCCGATGACCTCGCCCGGGTGCGCACCGATCGCGAGCACCCGGCGGCGGCCTCCGGCCAGCACCAGCTCCGTCGCGGCGCGGGAGCCCTCCACGTTCTGCATGGTCACGTGATCCTTCGGACCGTTGAAGATGCGCTCGCCGAGGAGCACCATCGGCGTGCTCACCTCGGCGATGGTGTCGCGGTCCGACTCGTCGAGGCCGAGCACGCTGTAGAGGATGCCGTCGACCATCCGGCCGCTGCGGTTGCGCAGCACGGACAGCTCGCTCGCGCGGTCGTTGCCGAACTGCTCGATGAGCACCGAGAGCCCGCGCTCCCGGGCCGCCCGCATCACGGAGTCGGCGAGCTCGGCGAAGTACGCGTTGCGCAGCTCGGGGATGAGGAGGCTGATCACGTTGGTCCGCCCGGAGCGGAGGCTCCGCGCCGAGAGGTTGGGCGTGTAGTCCAGTTCGGCGATGGCGGCGAGGACCCGCTGACGCGTGCTGTCGCGGACGTACGGGTAGTCGTTGATCACGTTCGAGACGGTCTTGATCGACACCCCGGCAAGCCGGCTCACGTCGTGCAGCGTCGCTGCCATTCGTCCTCCTGGTGGGCTCCCACCCCACTGTACAACGTTGGATATCGGGAGGGCGATGGCCGTCGCGAGGCCGCCCGCCGACCGTCACGCGTCCGCGACGAGCGCCACCCCCTGCGGGTCGAGCCGGAGGCCGGCCGCCGATCCGCCGGTGAGGATGTCGGTGCCGGGCAGGTCGAGCGTCACCGCCTCCCGACCGTGGTTGATCGCGACGAGGAACGCGCCGCGGCGGACGAACTCCACCCCGGGCACGCGCGGCAGGCGCTCCACTCCGGCGTCGGCCAGGATCGCGTCGAGCAGCGCTCCGAGCGGTTCGGGATCGAGCCGGGTGGCGACGTACCAGGCCCGCCCGGACCCCCGGGGGTGGCGGGTCACGGCGGGATGCCCGTCCAGCGCTCCGCCATCGAAGACGGCCTCCACCTCGGCGGACTCGACGCGCACGTACTCCGACCAGAGCGACGCGGAGGCCCGGCCGCCGACGCGCTCGCCGCGGACGCCGACGGCGGGCGGCTCGCCGCCCCCGAGGGCGGCGAGGTCCGGTGCCGCGGGCGGGGCGAACTCCTCCACCCAGAGCCCGAGCGTCTCGCGCAGCGCTCCGAGGTACCCGCCCGTGCGCACGTGGAGGTCGGGGTCGAGGATGCCGGTCAGGTAGCCGACGACCAGCGATCCGCCCCCGGCCGCATACGCGTCGAGCGCCTCCAGCTGTGCGTCGCTCGCCACGAACAGCGACGGCACGACCACCGCCCGGTAGCGGGACAGCTCGCCCGTCGCCTGGACGAAGTCGACCGTGACGCCCGCCGAAGTCAGAGCGCTGTGCCAGCCCAGCACGTCGGCCAGGTACGAGACGGCGGTCGGCGACGCCTTCTGCTCGATCGCCCACCAGGAATCCCAGTCGAAGACGATGGCGACCTCGGTCGGCACCGGCTCGCCCAGCAGGCCGTCGACGGACGACAGGGTCGCGAGTTCGGAGCCCAGCTGCTCGACCTCGCGGAAGACGCGGGTGTCCGTCCCACCGTGGGGCAGCATCCCGGCGTGGAACTTCTCCGCGCCCGCGACCGCCTGCCGCCACTGGAAGAACAGGATGCCGTCGGCCCCGCGCCCGATGCTCTGGTACGACCAGGCGCGCATCTGCCCGGGGAGCTTCGCCGCGTTCCGCTCCCGCCAGTTCACCGCGCCGGGCGACTGCTCCATCAGCAGCCAGGGCGCGCCGCCGCCGAGCGAGCGCATCAGGTCGCGCTGCATGGCGCCGTACGCGGGTGCGAGCGGGTCGGCGGGATCGGGGTAGGAGTCGTCGGAGACGATGTCGACCTCCTGCGCCCACCGCCAGTAGTCGACCGGCTTGAAGAAGCCCATGAAGTTGGTCGTGATCGGCACCTCGGACCGGGCGCGGATGATCGCCGCCTCGGCCTGGAAGCAGGCCAGCAGCTCGTCGGAGCTGAAGCGGTCGAAGTCGAGCACCTGCGTCGGGTTCTTGAACGTGGGCGCGGCCCGCGGCGGGAGGATCTCGTCGAAGCCGGCGTAGTGCTGCGACCAGAAGGCGGTCCCCCAGGCGTCGTTGAGCGCTTCGATCGTGCCGTACTTCGCCTCCAGCCAGGCGCGGAAGGCGGCCGCGGACTCGTCGCAGTAGCAGTGGCTGACGTGGCAGCCGTACTCATTGTTGACGTGCCACAGCGCGAGCGCGGGATGGTCGGCGTAGCGCTCGACGATCCGCTCGACCAGGCGTGCGGCGTAGCGCCGGTACACCGGGGAGCTCGGGCAGTACGCCTGCCGGCTGCCCGACGAGAGCGTGACGCCGTCCACGGTCACCGGCAGCATCTCGGGATGCTTCAACGCCAGCCACGGCGGCGGCGATGCGGTCGCCGTGGCCAGATCGACGCGCACTCCGCCCGCGTGCAGCAGGTCGAGCACCTCGTCCAGCCAGGCGAAGTCGAACTCGCCGTCCCTGGGCTCGATGCGCGCCCACGAGAAGATGCCGACGGACGCGAGGTTCACGCCCGCCCGGTTCATCAGCCGCACGTCCTCGCGCCACACCTCCTCCGGCCACTGCTCGGGGTTGTAGTCGCCGCCGTACCAGAATCCACTCACTCTTTGACACTCCCGCTCGCTAGTCCGGTCGTCCAGTATCGCTGCAGGAACAGGAACGCGATGACCAGGGGGATGATCGACACGAGCGAACCCGTGATGACGACGGAGAACAGCGCCTGCGATCCCCCGCCGGCCGCGCTCGTCGCCTGCTGCTGGGCGAGCCCGACCGTCAGCGGGTAGAGCTCGGAGCTGTTCAGCATGATCAGCGGCAGGAAGTAGTTGTTCCAGGTGCCCACCAGCGCGAACAGGAACACCGTGACGATGCCCGGCCCGAGGAGGCGCAGACCGACCTGCCAGAAGATGCGGAACTCGCCCGCCCCATCCACCCGGCCGGCCTCGATCATGGAGTCGGGGATGGCGTCCGCCGCGTAGACCCGCATCAGGAAGACGCCGAACGGGCTGACCAGCGACGGCACGATGACCGCGGCCGGGGTGTTCGTGATGCCGATCTGGCTGAACATCAGGTACGTCGGCAGAGCCAGCGCCGTCAGCGGGATCATGATCGCCCCGAGCACGACGCTGAACATCAGGACCGCCCCGGGGAAGCGGTACTTCGCGAACGCGTACCCCGCCATCGTCGCGAGCAGCGACGCCCCGACCGCGCTGACGAGCGCGTAGACGAGCGTGTTGATCGCCCAGTGCAGGTAGATGCCGTTCTGCGCCGTGAACACGGCGCCGATGTTGGCGAACAGGTCGAAGGTGCGCCCGAAGGCGAAGCCGAACGTGGTGAACAGGTCGGCGTTGCTCTTCGTGGACGCGATGAACAGCCACACGATCGGCAGCACGAAGTACAGCGCGCAGATCCAGAGCAGGACGGTGAGCAGGGTGCTGCGCTGCGTCTCGCGGTTGTAGGCGCGTGCGCCGCGCCGCGACCGGCGGCGCGGGGAGGCGTCGCCGACGGCGGTCAGGGGGCGCCCGGTCGCGGTCTCAGTCATTGCGGGCCTCCTTCCGCTGGGTGGAGAGCTGGACGACGTACGACACGACCGCGATCACCAGGCCGAGCAGGAAGGCGATGGCAGCGGCGTAGTTGACGTCCTGGTTCGTGAACGCGAGGTTGTACGCGTAGTAGTTGGGCGTGTACCCGTTGTCGATGACGTTCGGCGCGAGCGCGTGCAGCAGGCTCGGCTCGTTGAAGAGCTGGAACGTACCGATGATCGAGAAGATCACCGTCAGGATGATCGCCGGCCGGATGCCGGGGATCTTGATGCTCCACGCCACCCGCCACTGGCTCGCGCCGTCGATCTCGGCGGCCTCGAACAGCTCCGTCGGGATCGAGCGGAGCGCCGCGTACATGATGATCATGTTGTAGCCGACGAAGGCCCAGGTGACGATGTTCATCATCGAGCCGAGCATGTTCTGGTCGCTCAGGAGGTCAGGCGCACCGAGTCCGACCGCGCGGAACGCCTGGGCGATCGGCCCGAAGTCGTTGCCGTACAGGTAGCCCCACATCAGCGTCGCGACGACGCCGGGCACGGCGAACGGCAGGAAGATCAGGAGCCGCAGGGCGACCGATCCCCGCACGCGCCCGCTGTCGAGGGCGAGGGCGAAGAACAGCGAGAGCGCCAGCATGATGGGCACCTGGATGACGAGGAAGAGCGCCATACGCCCGACACCCGCGAGGAAGTCCGGGTCGGTGAACGCCCGGACGTAGTTGGCGAAGCCGGCGAAGGTCTGGCCGCCGATCAGCTGCGTCGTGAACAGGCTGAGGTAGCCGGAGTAGAACAGCGGCAGCAGCAGCATGACGATGAAGACGATCATGAAGGGCGCAACGAACAGGTAGGCGGCGATGTTCAGCCGGCGTTGGTTCGCGTTCCTCCGCGGTCTCTGCTTCTCCGTGTGCTCGCGCGTGCGCACCCGGCCGGGTGCGACGGACTGGGTCATGGTGAACTCCCTTGTTCGAGCGCGGGGTGCGGGGCCGGCGGCGGATGCGCATCCACCGCCGGCCCTGATCCCTACTTGTTGACCGAGAAGCCCTGCTGGGTCCCGTAGCTGACCAGCGCCTTCTGCCAGGCGTCGAGCCCGGCCGAGAGATCGCCCTTGGCCGAGAGCGTTTTGCCCATCGTCTCGGTGTAGCTCGAGTAGGCGTAGTCCATGTAGGGCAGCCAGTCGAACTTGGTGTCGACGGTGGTGGAGATGCCGGCGAACAGCTTGTTGACCTCCTGGCCGCCGTAGAACTCCGCCTTCTGGTCGACGAACGCCGGGTCCTTCAGGGTGGAGTTCAGCGTCGGGAACAGGAACTGCTTGTTCGCGAACATCAGCGTCGACTCGGGGTCGTTGTTGATGAACTTCGCCAGCTCGTAGGCCGCGATCGGGTTCTTCGTCGTCTTCAGGACCGCGTCGGACGAACCGCCCCAGTTGCCCGAGGCCGGCTTGGTGCCCGGTGTCTGCGGAAGCTCGGCGGCGCGCCACAGCCCGGACGTCTTCGCCGCCGTCCCCTGCAGGAACACCGGAGCCCACGCCGCGGTCAGCCAGCCGGCGTACTTGCCGTTGGCGAGACCCTGGTACCAGCTGTCGGTGAAGTCGGGATCGGTGGAGACGTATCCCTTCTGGATGAGGTCCTGCCAGTACGAGGCGACCTTCTTCGCCTCCGCGCTGTTGACGTCGACCGTCACGCCCTTCTTCCCGTCGTAGCCGAACGGCTTGACGCCCGCCTGCCAGAGGAGGCCGAGCATCTGACCGGCCTGGCTGGAGGCGAGGTTCGACATGTAGACGCCGGTCTTCTCCTTGACCGTCGCTGCATCGGCCGCGTACTGCTCCCACGTGGTCGGGGGCGTGGTGACGCCGGCATTGTCGAGGATGTCCTTGCGGTACAGGTTGCCCATCGGGCCGGAGTCCTGCGGGATGGCGTAGACGCCGTCGTTCTGCTTCACCTGGTTCCAGACCCAGGGCACGTACTGGTCGCCGAGGTCGTTCGCCCCGTACGGGGTGAGGTTCAGGAGGCTGTCGGTGACGGTGAACGACGAGATGTACTGGAACTCGATCTGCGCGACGTCCGGGGCGCCCTTGCCCGCCTTCAGCGCCGTGCGCAGCTTCTGGTAGTGCGGAGCGCCCTGGCCGACGTTCTCGACCTTGACCTTGATCGCCGGGTACTTCTTCTCGAAGAGGGCGACCTCGTTCTTGATGTCGGGCACCCACGTCCAGAAGGTCAGGGTGGTCGGCGTCTTCATCGCCTTGTCGATGTCGGACTGCGAAACCGGCTTGGTGTTGTCGGCCGTCCCGCCTCCGCCGCCGGTGCAGCCGGCCAGCGCGAGGGCGACGGCCAGGAGGCCGGTGCCCAGCGCCACTGCTGTTCTCGGTGCTTTCTTCCTCATGAGCGTTCTCTTTCTCTTGGTGTTCCGGTCACGCCTGTGAACCGGCGACCTCGAACACGGCGACGCCGCGCGGTTCGAGGGTGAAACGGGACCCGGCGGCGAACCGCTCGCCGGTGTCCAGGCGGATGCTGTCCGCGGGCACGGTGACGACGTGCTCCGTCGCGGACCAGTTGTGCACGAAGGCGACGCCGTGGTCGCCGGCGCGGCCCGTGCTGACCGTGACGGGCGAGGCCGTCTGCCAGCGCCCGGCCGCCGTGTCGGGGACGAGCCAGCGGGCGAGGCTGCGGGCGAGCTCCCGGTTGGGGACCGTCCCGACGTAGGTGACGCGGCCCGCGCCGTACGGCGCCGTGGTGATCGCCGCATCCGCTCCGAGCTCGGTGCGCCGGTACGACACCAGGGTCGTGGCCGTCTCCACGTTCAGGATGTCGGCCCAGGCCGTCGCCTGCGCGCCCGGCTCGAGCTCGAATCCCGGGTCGGCAGCGCTGACCGGCAGCGGCTCCGCGAGGTTGCTGTACTCGTCGTACCAGACGCCGGCGGCGTCGTGCAGGCGGTCGGGCGCGACGGCCCGGCGGGCCCGGGCGAGCTCATCCCCGTAACCCGTGCGGATGCCCAGCACCAGGTGGCCACCGGCTTCGGCGTAGGCGCGGAGCGCGTCGAGGGTCGCATCGTCGGCGACGTACTCGGCGGCGGCGACGAGGATGGGGTGCTCGGCCGCCAGCTCGGCCGCCGACCGCTGGACGAACTGCCGCGTGTGCTGCACCCGCACCTGCGCGCCGGCCTCGCTGAAGCCGCGGTAGAACGCGTCGACGATGCGGCCGTACGACGCGCTGTCCGGTCCTCCATCGTCCGTCGCGAGCGGCGGATACGTCTCGAACGACCACTTGGTGTCGGTGGAGTGCAGCATGAGCACGTCGGCATCCGGCACGAACCCGTCGAGCGCATCGCCCAGACGCCCCAGGCTCGCGCCCAGCTCGGCCACCTCGCGGTAGATGCGGCCGGGCACCTGGCTGTGCGGGAGGACGCCGCCCCAGTACGTCTCCACCCCGAAGTGGAGGGTGTGCCAGTGCCAGTACTCGATCATCCGGGCACCTCGGCTGATCAGCGCATAGGCCGCCTGCATGATCTGGCCGGGGAAGGGCGGCTGGTTCTGCCAGGGGCCGCCGATCGACTGCGCGTTGGTCTCGGTGACGAGGAAGCGCTCCTGCGCCGAGGAGAACGCCCGGTCTCCCCACTGGAACAGCGCCCAGGGGCCGGTGTGCCACCACTCCGCGCGGCGCGGCAGGTCGACGTCGGCCGAGAGGCCGTCCTGCATCAGGTAGTAGGGGTTGCCCGCGGTGATGTCGAGGGAGGCGACCAGCTCGTCGTCCGAGATCTGCGGACGCGAGTACGAGATGCAGGTGGTGACGAACTGGTCCTCCCGCGCGTATTCGCGCACGATGTCCGCCTGCCAGGCGATGAGGCCGGTGGCCTGTTCGCCCTGGAACCGGCGCCACTCCAGCTGGTACTGGGGCATGAGGTTGCCGCCCGGCCGCCAGAGCTCCGACCACTCCGCGATGCGGTGCGACCAGTAGACGAGCCCCCACTCCTCGTTGAGGCGCTCAACCGTGCCGTAGCGCCTCCGCAGCCAGGCGACGAACGCCTGGAACGTCGTCTCGTTGTGCGGGAGGTTGTTGCCCGGCTCGTTGTCGACCTGGTAGCCGATCACCGCCGGGTGGTCCGCATAGCGGGCGACCATCTTCCGGATGATCCGCTCGGCGTACCACCGGTAGACGGTGGAGGACTGGTCCATCTCCTGGCGGGCTCCCCAGCCGATGGCGTGACCGGCGCCGTCGACCGCGGCGATCTCCGGGTGGAGCGTCTGCAGCCACGGCGGGATGGCGTAGGTCGGCGTCCCGAGGATCACGGCGATGCCGCGCGCGTGGGCTCCGTCGAGCACCGGCTGCAGCCAGTCGAGGTCGAACTCGCCGTTCCGCGGCTCCCAGGTGGACCACACCGACTCGCCGACCCGGATGACGGTGAATCCCGCCTCCTTCATGAGGTCGAGGTCGCGATCGAGCGTCCCCTCCTGCTGGTACTCGGCGTAGTAGGCGGCTCCGAAGAGCACACCGGGGAACGGGGGGTTCTGCGTCATCGTCGACCTTCCGCATCGTTGCGTGTTGTCGACAACATCGTGGCGCATACCACTCAATGTTGTCGACAACATTTGTTGCTGGTGATGCTACACAGACCGAGCAGCGGGGCACAACCACCGAGACCGGATGGTTATCTTCCGGTCGCGGGAACCTCCGCCGTCGAGGCTCGACGGACCAGCTCCGGCAGGCGGTATCCGGGGACATCGGCCACGTCGCCGCCCTCGATCTTCGCGATGAGCACGTTCATCAGGTAGGCGCCCTCCCCCTCGAAGTCGAGCCGGATGGTCGAGAGCGACGGCAGGTGGAACCGCGACTCCGGGGCGTCGTCCATCCCGATCACGCTCACGTCGTCCGGCACACGGCGACCGCGCTCCGCCAGCCCGAAGATCAGACCGATCGCCATGCTGTCGTTGGCGAGGGCGACAGCGGTCACCTCGTCCGGAAGCTGCTGCGCCGCGCGGTACCCGGCCTCGGCCGACCAGTCGCCCTCGTACTCCCAGACCACGTCGAGCCCCCGCTCGGCGGCGACCGCGAGGAAGCCGCTGCGCCGCTCCCCCGCGGCGATCCAGACGGCCGGCCCGTTCACGAACGCCACGCGGCGATGCCCCAGGTCGGCGAGGTGCGCCGCCGCGAGCCGGCCGGGGTGGGCGCGGGGGTTCGCGCCGGATGAGGACAGCCCCTCCCCCGAGTCGATCGAGATCGGGACGTCGAGGCCGCGGTTCGCGACGGCCTCCCGCACCGCGTCCGTCTGGGCCGTCGCGAACACCCCGGCGATCTGGTGCTCCATGACCACGTCCAGCGCCGCGTCGACGGAGTCCACATCCTCTCCGTCCATGGACGCGATGTCGAGGACGTACCCGCGGCTCCGCGCCGCCGTCGTCGCACCGGCGATGATGCGGCCGGGGCCGGAGAGCTCCATCCGGTGGGCGAGGATGCCGATCCGGTTGGATTGCCGCGAGCGCAGCCAGCGGGCGGCGCCGTTGGGCCGGTAGTTCAGTTCGTCGATCGCGGCTTGGACTTTCGCCCGCGTCGCCGGGCGGATGCCCTCGAATCCGTTGAGGAACCGGGTGACCGTCTGGTGCGAGACCCCCGCGTGGCGTGCCACATCGTAGATGGTGGCGCGTTTCATGTGATGAAGTGTAGCCACACCGGGCGGCGACACCGCCCGGGTCAGTACTCGATGCGGCCCGAGCGGTTGTGGAACTCGCCCGTCGGGCCGTCCGCACCGATGGTGGCCAGCATCACCGTGGCGTCGGTCCCCTCCTGGATGGTCTGGTGCCCGCTGTACCCGTTGAACTCCGTCGCGGTGTAGCCGGGATCGCTCGCGTTGACGCGGAACCCCGGGAGGCTCTTCGCGTACTGCACCGTCAGCGCGATGACCGCCGCCTTCGATGCCGCATACGGGATGCCGAGCACGGGGTACTCGTCGTGGCCCGGCGTCGACAGCCAGCGCGGCCAGCCCACTCCCGAGGCGACGTTCACGATGACGGGCGCCGCCGACCGGCGGAGCAGCGGCAGGCACGCCTGGGTGACGCGGACGACGCCGACGACGTTCGTATCGAGCGTCTGCACCAGGGATGCGGCGTCGAGGTCGTCGACGCCCTGCCGTGACGGACCGAGCACGCCCGCGTTGTTGACGAGCACATCCAGCGCGGGCAGGGAGGCGACCGCGGCATCCACGCTCGCCTGGTCGGTGACGTCGAGGGCGATCGGGATGGCGCCGAGCGCGCGCGCCTCGTCTCCCGTCGCGGTGTCGCGCATCCCGGCGTAGACGGTGTGTCCGGCCTCGATGAGGCGGCGGGCGGTCTCGAGACCGAGGCCGCGGTTGGCTCCTGTGATCAGTGTGGTCGTCATGTCCTCGATCCTGCGCGCCGGCCGGGAAGATGCCCAGGCACCGCTCTTCGGGGGTACCCGCAGTACCAGGGTGACCCGCGCGGCCGGACGTACGATGAGCCCATGAGCGAGTTCGCGGCGGTGCTGCGGTCGTGGCGCGACCGGGTCGACCCGATCGAGGTCGGCCTGCCCGCCGGCGCGGGCCGGCGCACGCCGGGGCTGCGGCGGGAGGAGCTCGCCGCCCTCGCGGGCGTGAGCGTCGACTACATCGTGCGTCTGGAGCAGGGGCGCGCGACGAATCCGTCGCCTCAGCTCCTCAGCGCGCTCGCCCGCGCGCTCCGCCTCTCCGGGGAGGAGCGGGACCACCTGTTCCGCGTCGCCGGAACCGCGCCGTCCCCGGCGGGCAGCATCCCGAGGCACCTCACGCCGGGCGTTCAGCGCATCCTCGACCGGATCGGGGATGTGCCCCTCGGCGTCTTCACGGCGGCCTGGGACTTCCTGGTCTGGAATCCGCTCTGGACGGCCCTGTTCAAGGACCCGTCTGAGGCGGCGGGCCTCGATCGCAACCTGGTCTGGCGGCACTTCACCCACGGCCAATCCGGCGTCGAGTTCGACGATGTCCACGCCGAGGAGTTCTCGGCCGACCTCGTCGCCGACCTCCGCCAGGCGCACGGCCGCTACCCGGAAGACCGGGACCTCGACCGCTTGATCTCCCGCCTGCGGGCCGCCTCCCCCGATTTCGATCGCCGTTGGGCCGTCGCGCGCGTCGCCACCCACCGTTCGAGCAGGAAGACGATGACCGACACCGTGGTCGGCCCGATCACCGTGGACTGCGACGTGCTCACCGTGCCAGACGGCGACCTGCGTATCGTCGTGTACACCGCCGTTCCCGGCAGCGAGGACGCGGCCAAGCTCGACCTGCTCCGGGTCACCGGGGTCGAGCGGTTCGCCCCGGCGGCAGCCCCGGCGACCTAGGCCGGACCCACCGCGTCAGCATCCCTCGCGCCCGCCCCCAGCGCGCGGGCCCACACCTCGCGGTGCACGGTGACGTAGCGCGTCACGGTTCGCCAGTGCTCGCCGTGACCTGTCGCGAACATCGTCGCCCACGGCTCCCGGCCGGAGCGGCTGGACGAGTGGAGCAGGTCGTACATCGCCCGGGTCCTCCGGCCCATCTCCGCCGGGAGGCGGCGGCGCAGCTCAGGTTCGGCGCCGTAGCCGTCGACGAACGCCGCCAGATCGCGCGCCGAGTCCTCGGGTGCGCGACCGGCGTCGTTGAGCGTGAACGCCTGGGCGGCGTAGGCCAGGTCCCACAGCCGGGTGCTGGGCGCAGACGCGTCCCAGTCGATGAAGACCCAGCGGTCGCCGACGATCAGGTTCCAGGGAGCGAGATCGTTGTGACAGATCAGCTCGTCGCCGGGTGCGGGGATCGCCGTCACCCACACGGCGCCCGGCGGCGGGACGAAGTCGCCCCCGGCGTCATGGATGCGCCGCACCATCGCTCCGACGCGGCGCAACTGGTCCGGGGAGAGCGGGCCGGCATCCATCGCCAGACGGCCCGGCACGTACTCCTGGATCCGGCGCCCCGCCTCATCGCGGCCCAGCGGGGCCGGCGCATCCACGCCGGCTGCGCGCAGATGCTCGACGAACGACACGACGGCCGGAGTCGCCGCCGTCCACGGCTTCCGGACCGTGCGGCCGATGCGCACGACCGTGCCGCCGGCGTTGCCTCCAGCGAGCGACTGCTCCTCTTCCACAGGGAGAGGCTAACGGTGGCACTGGCGGCCCGGCGGCCCCGCCGTCATACTGACCGCATGGGCGGCACCGGAGAATCGGGACGAGACGAGGGCAACCGCCTGGTGCGGTTCCTGAAACGCAAGTGGCTGGCGATCGTCCTCATCCTGCTGCTGGTCGTCGTCGCCGTGCAGAACCTCGTCGCGGACGACCGCGCGACCATCTTCGTGCTGTGGACGCAGGTGCGGGTGCCGACGTGGCTGCTCGTGGTGCTCGTCTTCCTGATCGGCGGAATCGTCGGCTGGGTGCTCGCGCGCAACCGCGCCGCTAGGCGCGCGCGGCGCTGACGGTGGCCGGCGGCAACGCGACGACAGCAGGCGTCATCGCGACGGCGACCCCGTCCGGCTCCTGAGGAAGTGTGCGATCCGCTCCGTGGCGGCCTCCGCCTCCGGGGTTCCCAGCAGGAGCGGGAAGACGTGCGGCAGTCCATCGCCGACCACCACCTCCACCTCGACGCCGGCGGCGGTCGCCGTCTCCGCGAGGCGTTCGGAATCGCTCAGCAGCAGGTCGGCGGTCCCCACCTCGACGTGGATGGGAGGCAGGCCGGCGAGGGACGCGAACAGCGGAGAGGCCGCCGGCAGACGGGGATCCGCACCGGCGAGGTAGTCGGCCGCCAGCCGGGCGAGCAGCTGCGGCGTCGAGACCGGGTCCTCCGCGACGCGGTCGCGCATCGAGCGACCGGACCCGGTCAGGTCGACCGTCGGCGACATCAGCACGACACCGCTCGGGAGCGGCTCTCCGTCGTCTCGCGCTGCGGCGAGGAGGGAGACCGCCAGACCCCCTCCCGCCGAGTCGCCGGCGACAGCGACAGCCGACGGGTCGCATCCACGGTCTCGCCAGAGCCACTGCCAGGCGGTTCGGACGTCGTCGAGCGCAGCGGGGAAGGGATGCTCGGGCGCGAGACGGTAGTCCACGAACAGCACCCGCATCCCCGCGGCCCGGCCCAGGCGTGCGGCCAGTTCGCCGTCGCTCCGGAGGGAGCCGAACTGGAAGCCGCCGCCGTGCAGGAAGATCAGCACGCGATCCGGCATCGCCCCGGGGGCATCGAGCCACGTCGCCGGGACTCCGCCCGCATCGACGGCGGTGATCACGACGTCGGCCGGCACCGGGTGCAGGACATCCCCTGGCACGAACTCCTCCCGCGCCTGCTCCAGCGTCGGCTCCGGCCTCCCTGCCGCCTCCGACGCGGCGGCAGTGCTCCGGCGGGCGCGCATGACCGCCAGCGCGGCCTCCATCTGCTCGCTGAGCACGGCGGCCGTCAGCTCACGGCGGTGCCGGCGGCGTCCTCGACGAGCACCTCGGTCAGCCGCCCCGTCTGCACCCCGAAGAGGAACCCGCGGACGGGGATATCGGAGGAGATCCAGGGATGCGAGCGCACCTTCCGCACCTGCTCCCGCGTGTTCTGCTCCGCATCCGTGAAGGTGAAGAACTGTGCGGGAGCGATCGGGTAGCTCCCCGTCTCCGCGCGCAGCCGCTCGACCAGGTCGTCGCCCGCGAACCGGGACAGACCGCAGTCGTCGTGATTGATGATGAGGATCTCGCTCGTGCCGAGCATCCGCGTCGAGACGATCAGGGACCGCATGGTGTCGTCGTCGATCACCGTCCCCACATTGCGGATGAGATCGACGTCGGCGTCCGGAAGCCCCATCAGCCGTACGATTCCGCTGAGGCGGGGATCCGCGCAGGTGACGACTGCGATCGTGGGCGCGGGCGGCCCTCCGGTCGGTCGGTACTCCTCGGCGAGGGTCGCGTTGGCGCGCAGCGCGTCGTCCGTGATGCTCATGGTCGCAGCTCCTTCTGTCGCCCGGGGACGACGTCCTGAGGCCCGGGCGCATGGCCACGATACGGTCGCCGCAGGCGTCCTGCGTGCGGGGTTTCCGCCAACATCCCGCGCTCCGCCGAGATGGTGGGGGTTCACGCCGGGGCGGCGGAGAAGGACTCGGCTGCCGGCCCCGATGACTCGCCGGCAGCCGAGCGTCGTCAGCCTGCGGCGGGGATCCACACCCGCATCAGGCTCGGTCCGCGGTTCGCCCAGTGGGCGTACGGCATGAGGTCCGCCGTGACCGCCCGGCCCGACCGGGCGGTCACGGCGGCGTCGAGGCGGCGGTACGGCCAGTCGTCGGGGGCGTCGTTGCGCCCATCGTCCACGATCAGGCGCACGGAGGCACCTGTGGCGGTGGATTCGGGAGCCGTCGCCGTATCGATCCGAACCCGGTCGAAGGCGACACCCTCCGGGAGGTCCACCGACTCTAGGCACAGCACGAGCGGTCCGCGCTCGACGGCCACCGTCCCGCGGACCGCGTCGACACCGTCGGGCGCGACGGTGAACCGCGGGGACGTGTCCAGCTCGAGCACCAGCTCGTCGCCTGCGGCGAACGCGCGACGGACGCGCAGCGTGTCGCCGTCCACCGGCAGGGCTCCGCCGTTGAGGCTCGCACGCGCCCGGCCGCGGGACCAGGCGGGGATGCGCAGGCACAGCGTGAACTCGGACGCCTCCGTCACCGAGACGACGACGCGGCCGTCGAAGGGGTAGCCAGTGCGGACGGCGAGGGCGACGCGACGACCGTCCGGCAGTGCCGTGTCCACCTCCAGATCCGCGAACTGGTGGAGCTGCACCCCGTCGTCGTCGGCCGTCGCGAAGTACGCGCCGACGCTGGCCAGGGTGCGGGCGACGTTCGTCGGGCAGCAGGACACCTCGAACCAGGGGGCGCGGAGGTTCGCCTCGGCCCGCTCGCTCAGCTCGTCGTCGTGCGTTTCGGACGCCAGCTCGCGCTGGTGGAGCGTGTTCGCGTAGTAGAAGGCGCGGCCGTCCGCGCGCGGCGACACCAGCACCGCGTTGAGGAGCGTCCGCTCGATGAGATCCGCGTGGGACGGGTCGGCGGTCTGCAGGAGCAGCCGCCAGCTCACCATCACGGAGCCGATGGCCGCGCAGGTCTCGGCGTATGCGCGATCGGGAGGCAGCTCGTCGTCGGCGCCGAACTCCTCGTTCTGGTGGTGCGAGCCGATGCCGCCGGTGAGATACGTGCGGTGCGCGACGGTCCGCCGCCACTGCCGTTGCACCGCGGCCAGCAGGCCGTCGTCGCCGGTCTCGACGGCGACGTCGGCGGCTCCCGCCGTGAAGTAGGCGGCGCGGACGGCGTGGCCGCGCAGCACCGTCGCCTCCCGCACCGGCATGTCGTCGAGGAAGTAGTCGCTGCCCTGGAACAGGGTCGTCGCGAGGGTGCGACGCCCGCGCCGCTCGACGAAGATCCGCGCCAGCTCGACGTAGCGCGGCTCGCCGAGGGCGCGCCCCAGCTCCACCAGGGCCGGCTCGATCTCCGGGTGGCCGCAGATCGCATCCCGCCCCTCCTCGCCGAACTCGCGGTCGACGTGGTCGGCGAGCCGGCGTGCCACGCGGACCAGGACGTCGTCGGGATGCCCGCTCCGGGCACGGGCGACGGCCGCCTGGATGAGGTGGCCGAAGCAGTACAGTTCGTGACCCCACTCGAGATCGCTGTACCGCGGACGCTGACCGGGACGGCCGAACGCCGTGTGCAGATATCCGTCCGGCTCCTGAGCCGCGGCCACCCGGTCGACGAGAGCGGAGTAGCGCGCCTCGAGCGCCGCATCCGGATGACGGCCGAGCTCCCAGGCCATCGCCTCCAGCAGCTTGTAGACCTCCGAGTCGACGAACTCGATGCCGTCGTGGTGCTCGGCGACCGTTCCGTCTGCGGCGCGGTCGAAGTTGCCGATCCAGCCGATCCGCTCCATCCACGTCTCGCAGTGGTCGAGGATGACGGTCGCGTTCAGCTCCTGCGTGTCGGCCCAGAACCCTCCCGAGATGCGGACCTCGTCCGGTCCGAGCGGCCGGAGGACGCTGCGGGACGGGACCACCGGCCCCCCGGCGAGCACGGCGGTGGTGGTGAGGGTCATCGTTCTCCCGAAGGTCGGTGGGCGGCGAGCAGCAGGTAGACGGCGGCCGTCCAGGTGTATGCACGGTCGCGCAGGCCGTCGCCGGTGAGCGCGTCGAAGTTCTCGGCGAAGCCCGAGCGCTCGCAGGCGGCGAGAAAGGCGCTGGCGACCCGGTCGGCCGTCCCGGCGTGACCTGCACGACGCAGACCGTCGACGATCAGGTGCGTGCTCGGCGCCCACACCGGCCCGCGCCAGTAGCCGTCCGCGGTGTACTCCGGCGACCCGGGCAGCTCGGTGGCCGGCCCCCACGGGGTCAGATGCGACTCCACCACGGCGGCGAGCGCCGCGGCGATGTCGGCGGGAAGCCGCTCGCCGAGCACGATGGGCAGGGCACCGAGCAGGCTCGTGGAGCTGGACGGCCGGCCCGAGGCGACCGACCGGGCGACGAAGCGGTCGCCGGCCCACAGCTGCTCGAACAGCGCCCGCTCGAGCGCGATCCGCTCGTCCTCCCACTCGGCGGCGGACTCTCCGAGCTCGAGCGCCAGGCGGGCCAGCTCGTCCAGTTGCAGGATGAGGAACGCGGCGAGGTCGGGCGACTCCACCACCCGGTCCCGGTCGAAGAGGGTGGCGTTGTCCCACCCGCTGTCGTTGCCGTGCTGGTAGTACGGGAGGGCATGGCCGGGTGCGCGGCGGCTGTCGAGCCAGAACCGTGTCCAGGCGGAGAGCCTGCGGTACACCAGGCGCAGCGCGCCGTCGTCGAAGGGTGTGGAGACGCGCTCCCGCAGCAGCCGGAAGGCCCAGCCGTGGATGGGCGGCTTCACGAAGTTGTAGAGCACCTCGGAGTGCGTGACCGAGTCGGGCAGCGCTCCTCCGGCATCCTGGTGGTCGAAGGGCAGCAGGAACTGGTCCAGTGCGGCCTCCGGGTCGAGCGGCGCGAGGGCGAGGGCGTTGAAGCAGTGGTCCCACGACCAGACCTTGTCCATCCAGTGCTTGGACATGAGCACCGCCTCGCGGCCGACGAAGCCGCCGGGCTCGACGGTGGCCGACCAGAGCACGTACGCGGCCTTCACGGCGGTCGGCGTCGCGGCGGCCCCGGCGAGAAGCCCGGAGCAGTACGCCGCGAACTCCGCTCGCCGGTGCCGCACCAGGTCGTCGAAGGAGGCGGTGGCGCCGAGTGGACGGACGCCCGCCTCGGTCTGCTCGACCCGGAGCTCCCACGGGTCGTCCGCGCCGAACGCCACCTCACGTGCGCCACTGCCGAGCAGCCCATCGCCCACGACCTCCGCCGCCCCGGCGAGAACGGTGAAGCGGTAGCGCCGGCCGGTCTCGTAGCTGGTCAGGGTGATCGCGCCGTCGACGGGGTCGGTGAACAGGTACCCGCCCGTGAACGGCGTCAGCTCGTCCGAGGCGGAGAACCGCATCCCGAGCCCGCGTCCGCGGAAGCGCACGGCGCCGGGATGCTCGAACACGGCCTCGACGCGGCCGTCGCCCGCCGTCCAGGCGACCCGGGACGCGGTGGCGTCGACGCGGGCCGCGGCGGCGCCGGGCACCACCGGTGTGAGCCGGACCACGGCGTGCATCCCGGTGACATGGCTGACGAGATGGAGGGCGTCGGACACCTGGTGCGTGCCGACCACCGGCGAGATGTCGAGCCAGCTGCCGCGGACGGAGAAGGGGATCTCGCCGAGGTCGAAGGCGATGTCGGTCGAGGTGACGGTGCTGAGGTCGGTCACGGTCAGTCCTTCACAGCGCCGGCGGTGACGCCGGCGGCGACATACCGCTGCGCGAGCACCAGCAGCACGGCGGCCGGGATCGACGCGACGACGGCGGTCGCCATGATCGCGTTCCACTCCTGGTTGTTGTTGCCGATGTACTTGTAGATGCCCAGGGTGATGGTCTGCAGCGCGCCGCCGCTGTTGAGCGTCGACGAGAAGACGAAGTCCGACCATGCCCAGAGGAACGCGAACAGCGAGACGGTGACGATGGAGTTGCGGCTCACCGGCAGCACGATCGACCGGAACGTGCGCCAGGTGCTCGCACCGTCGATCTTCGCGGCGTTCATCAGCTCATCCGGGATGCCGGACATGAACGCGCTGAAGATCAGCACCCCGAACGGCACGGCCAGCGTCGAGTCCGCGATGATCAGCCCCCACAGCGTGTTCAGGATGCCGAGGTTGAGGTAGATCGCGTAGAACCCCATCGCCATGATGATCCCGGGGATCATCTGCGCGATGAGGAGCACGAAGTTGAGGACGCCCCGGCCGCGCGGGCGCAGCTTCGCCAGCGAGTACGCGGCGGGGGCCGAGATCGCGACAGTCAGGATCACGGTCCCGAGGCCGACCAGCAGGCTGGTGCCGAGGTAGGGCAGCTGCTGGTCGAGAACCGCCTGGTATCCCTCGAACGTCGCGTGGATCGGGAACAGGTCCGGCGGGCTCTTCCGCATCAGACTCGTCGGGGTCAGCGAGACGTTGATCATCCAGTAGACGGGGAAGAGCATCACCAGCGTCAGCGCGACGCCGACGACGGTCTTCCACCAGGGTCGCTTGCCGTTCATGCGAGGTCCTGCTTCCTCTGGGTGCGGATGTACACGAAGCCGAAGACGAGCGCGAGGATGATCAGCAGGTTGCCGACCGCGGCCGCCGGGCTGAAGTCCGGCAGTGTCGAGGCGAACCCGAGCTGGTACGACCAGGTCGCGAACGTGGTGGACGCCGTCCCGGGCCCGCCGCGCGTCATGATCCAGATGATGTCGAACACCTTGAGCGTGTAAATCAGGCCGAGCAGCAGGGTGATCGCCGACACGGGCCGCAGCAGCGGGAAGGTCACCCGCCAGAAGCGCTGCCACCCGTTGGCGCCGTCGATCGACGCCGCCTCGTAGAGCTCCTGCGGGATGTTCTGGAGCCCCGAGTACAGGATGACGAGATTGAAGGGGATGCCGATCCAGATGTTCGCGATGATGACGCTGGTCAGCGCCCAATCCGGCGAGGTCAGCCAGTTGATGCCGGGGAGGCCGAACGCCTCGAGCGCCGCGTTGACGACGCCGGAGTCGCTGTTCAGCATCCACGACCAGGTGGACGCCGACACGATCAACGGCAGCAGCCACGGCACCAGGAAGAGGGCGCGCAGCGTCGCCGACAGCCGGAAGTTCTGGTGGAAGAACACCGCGAGCGCCAGCCCGATCGTGAACTGGAACGCGATCGAGACGAGGGTGAAGACGGCGGTGTGCCAGAACGCGGGCCCGAAGGTCGGGTCCTGCAGCACCTTGACGTAGTTGTCGAGCCCGACGAACGGGGCATCGCCCATCACGAACGACCGGACGGTGTAGTCGCGGACGCTGAGCTCGACGTTGCGGTAGAGCGGGTAGGCGTAGAACACGACCAGGTAGATCGCGACGGGGGCGAGGAACGCCCACGCCGTCCACGCGCCACGGCGACGCCGGCGCCGGGGCGCGGGCGGGGCGGCGACCTGCACCGTCCCACCCGCGTCCCTGGCCGTGCCGCTCGACGCTGTCTGAGTTGTCGTCATCGGTGTTTCCCTCAGTTGCGTGCTGGTCGTGCTCTGGTTACTTCGTGGCGGCGGCCGCTGCCGTCTGGGCCGCCTTCAAGGCGTCCGCCGGCGACTGCGATCCGCTCAGGGCGTTCTGGACGGCGGTCCACAGCTCCTTGGAGATCTTCGGGTACTTCGTCCCGAGGTCGTCGCTGGTGCGGCCCTTCGCGGCGGCCACGGCGTCGACCCACGGCTTCAGCTCCGGGTTCGCGGCGACCTGCTCCTTCTGCGCCGCCTGGGTGGGGGCGATGTAGGAGAGGGTGGTGTCGGTCTTCACGAAGCTCTTGGTGCTGGTGAGGCACTCCGCGATCTTCTTCGAGGTGGCGTACCGGGCGGTGTCCTTCTGGACGGGGATCGTCATGAACTCGCCGCCGGTCGGAGCGGGAGCCGCTCCCCCATCCATCGCCGGGATGCTGAGGATGCCGTAGTCGATGCCGGCCTTCTTCACGTTGCCCAGCTGCCAGGTGCCGTTCTCGCCGAACGCATAGTCGCCGGTGGCGAACTCCTGCCACGAGGTGGTCTGCGTGTTGTTGATGACCGAGTTCGGGGCGTAGCCCTTCTTGAGCCAGTCCGTCCACAGCGTCAGCGCCTTCTCGGCCTTGTCCGAGTCCAGCTTGGTCAGGTTGGCGCCGGAGCCCCAGAACCACGGCAGGAACTGGAAGCTGCCCTCTTCGGTGCCGATGGCCGAGAACGTGATGCCCTTCTTGCCCGCTGCGGTCACCTTGCCCAGCGCGTCGGTGAGCGTCGACCAGTCCGTGATCGAGTTCGCATCGACACCGGCGGCCGACAGGACGGCCTTGTTGTAGTAGAGCGCCAGGGTGTTGGCCCCGATCGGGACGCCGTACGTCTTCCCGTCCAGCTGACCCGCGGCCAGGATGTTCTTCTGGATGTCGGACGTGTCGAGCTTGTTCTCCGACGTGGTGGTCAGGATGCCGGCCTCGGCCAGCGTCGAGACGACCGGGTTGTCGACGAGCAGCAGATCGGGCGAGCTGCCCTGCTGGCCCGCGAGCAGCGCCTTGTTGGTCAGGTCGCTGGTGTCGTAGCCGGTGCGCTTCACGGTCACTCCGGCGTCCGTCCCGCACTGCTCGACGAGCTTCGTCCAGTCGGCCGATGCGTCGAACTGCGGGTACGGGTCCCAGAACGTGTAGGTGCCTCCGGCGCTTCCGCTCGAGCCGGAGCCCGAGCCCGAGCAGGCGGCGACGCCGGCGACGACCGCCGCGGCGACGACCGCTGCGCCGAGCAGGCGCGAGGTCTTCTTGGTGATCACAGTATTCCTCCTTGAATCGTGCACTTGGTCGAGTCCGGCCGGGGGCGCTGAGCATGCTGCGTTTGGCGGTTCATCGGGTGCTCCCGCGGTCGGTTATTTCGGGGGCGACGAATCTCGTCACCGCCGGGCCGGCGAGATCGGGGGAGGTGATCCGCCGGACGAGCTGCCGGACCGCCGAGCGGCCCAGCTCGTCGGGCGAGCTCTCGACCGCCGTGTACGGCAGGGAGAACGCTCGCCCGAAGTCCTTCGCATAGAGGCTGACGACCGAGAGGTCGTCCGGGGTGCTGACGCCGCGCGCGGTGAGCACCGAGGGCAGCGCGGCGATCGTGGCGTCATTGTGGACGATCAGCGCGGTGGCGGTCGGCCGGGCGTCGAGAATCGCGTTGATGCTGCGGCCGATCTCGGGCTGACGCGACTCGCCGTAGTACGGGTGCATCTGCAGGCCGTAGCGGGCTGCACGCTCGAGGGCGGCATCCCGGAACCGCCAGCCGTATGCGCCTCCGCGCTCGAAGACGTGCAGCGGGGGCGACACGACGATGATCTCGCGGTGGCCGCGCGCGTACAGGTGATCGACCAGCAGGCGGGCGGACTCCCCGAAGTCCAGGTCGAAGACGTCGAGGCCCTCGGTGTGCTTGGGCAGCCCGACGAGGGCTCCGGGCTGCACGGCGTCGCGGAGAGTGGCGAGCCGCGGGTCCTCGTGGACGACGTCGAGCAGGACGACGCCGTCGACCATCCCGGAGCTGGTGACGCGGCGCAGCGCGGCGTCGCTGTCGAGCTCGGTGACCAGCAGGATGTCGTAGCCGAGCTCCCGGGCCGTGTCGGACACGGGGAGGATGTACTCGAGCATGGCGGGGGCGAACTCGTCGGCGTGGAACTGGGTGAGCAGGCCGATGACCATCGTCTGCGACGTGGCGAGAGCACGGGCGCCCGCGTTGACGATGAAGCCGAGGGACGTGATCGCCTCGTCGATGCGACGGCGGGTGTCCGGGGAGATCGAGCGCTTGCCGGAGAGGGCGTACGAGACGGTGCTCGTGGAGACGCCGGCGGCTCGAGCCACGTCGGTGATGGTGACGGCCATCGCGCCCCTCCTTCGCTCCATCGGGAAGTGTCCGGCTCGACCATCGTCGAACCGCTTCGATGAAGATAGCGCGCTCGTACGCGCCGCACAAGTCGAACCGCTTCGCTGTCCCCCGATTCAGCCTCCGCTTGCGCAAAATAGGTCCCCGAACGCCCCAGCGGACCCCTCACCCCGGCTCGATCCGCCCCACACCCGAACCGCTTCGACAGCCTCCTCACAACGCACATTCGGCACGAATCGCGGCAACGAGGCCCCCGCAGATTTGGCGCAAATGTCGGGAAAGGGCGCGGGATAACGCAGATTTGGCGCAAATGTTGCGAAGGGGTGGCGGGGAGGGGCAGGGAGCGCGCGCGGGGGTCAGCCGACGGCGCGGGTGCTGCCGCGGTCGACGAAGCCGGGCTCGATCAGCCGGACCTGGGGCGGCTCCGCGCCATCGGGATCCGCGATGCGCTCCACGAGCCGGGAGACGGCCCACTCGCCCAGGAGCTCCGGGCGCGTGTCGACCGACGTGTACGGTAGCGAGAAGGCTGTCCCGAACTCCGCCGAGAACATGCCGACGACGGAGAGGTCGTCCGGCACCGAGATCCCGCGGTCGTGCAGGAGCGACGGGAGCGCGGCGATCGTGGCGTCGTTGTGCACGACGAGCGCGGTCGCGGACGGATAGCGGTCGAGCGCCGCCGTCACCGCCTGGCCGAGCGCGGGCTGCCGCGACTCCCCCTCCACGATGTGCAGCTGCATTCCGTGGCGAGCCGCCCGCTCGGCTGCCGCGTCGCTGAACCGCCAGGCGTAGGAGCCGCCGCGCTCGAAGACGTGCCGCGGCGGCGTGACCAGCACGACCTCCCGATGGCCGAGGCCGGCCAGGTGATCGAGAGCGTTGCGCGCCGCCTCGCCGAAGTCGAGGTCGACCGCGTCGAACCCCTCGGCGTTCTTCGCGTAGCCGATGAGCGCGACCGGCTGGCGCGTCTGCCGGAGCGGCTCCAGCCGCGGGTCGTCATACGTCACGTCGAGGAGCACGACGCCGTCCACCATCGCCGAGGAGGTCGTGCGGCGGATGGCCGCATCCACATCCGGATCGGTCACCATCAGCAGGTCGAAACCGTGATTGCGGGCCGTCGTCGACACCGGCAGCACGTATTGCAGCATGGCGGGGGCGAACTCGTCCTCCTGGAACTGGAGGAACAGGCCGAGCACGTTCGTCTGCGAGAGCGCCAGGGCGCGGGCGCCGGCATTGGGCGTGAAGTCGAGCTCGGCGATTGCCCGCTGGATGCGCTCCCGCGTCTCCTCGGAGATGGCCCGTTTGCCCGACAGCGCGTACGACACGGTGCTCGGGGTCACCCCCGCGACCCGCGCCACATCCCGGATCGTCGCCGCCATCGCCCCTCCAGCCGTTCGCCTCGTCAATTCTCACACGATTACGGGCATCGAACCGATTCGATCACCGAGCGCGAATCGGGCGCGCTGGAGCCGGAAGCGCTAGACGATCCCGCCGACCATCGCATCCCGGCGCAGCTGCGCGTGCGTTGCGTGGAATTTGCCGTCCGCCGTCCACCAGGCCTCGTGCCCGGCCGCATCCGGATCGTTCTCCACGACGACGGGCCAGTGCTCGCGGATGTTCTTCACGTAGTAGCGGATCTCGTCGCCCACCGTGCGCTTCTCGACCTTGTCGGACGCCTCGAGCTGCTCCTGTGTCGGGTCTGTCATGCGGTCATGCTACCGACGGCACCGGCCAGACGTAGGGCAGGTCGTCGGGCACGTCCGGGAAGAGCGGCCGATAGAACGCGGGATCCTTGCGGACCAGGTTGGACTGATGGCTCAGATGGAACGCCGGGTCGCCGATCCACGGCGGCAGTTCGAGCTCCTCCTGCGCCAGTGCGTCGACCTCCGGCGCGAACGCCAGCACCTGCGGGCGGACCGTGTCGGCGTGGCCGAGCTCGATCCACGCGTCGGCCGACTCGAGCGCGTACTTGGTGAGAGCGGGCAGGTAGCCGCGCCACATCTTCGCGACGGGATGGTGGCGCCACCCGTAGCCGGGCACGGTGATCGCGCGGAGCACCTGCAGCGCCTCGACGCGCTGCTTGCCCATCCGGGCACGGTCGAGCACGCGGACGCTCCGGGCGAACGAGGGATAGGGCAGGAAGGTCTGCACGGCTGCCACGGTACCCGCGGCCGTGCCACCCGCATCCCCCGTTGCGCAGGCGGCCACGACGAGCAACGCGCCGGGGCGCACCGGGCCGCCCGCCCTCCAGCGGGCGGCCCGGCGTCGTCAGCGCAGGTGCCGGGCGAAGAACCGGGCGGCGTCCTCGCCGGCGAACGCGGGGACGCCGCGGTGGCCGCCGAGGTTCGCCTGCAACGTCTTCTCCGCCGAGCCGAAGGCGTCGAACAGGTCGAGGGCGGCCTGCCGGTCGTTGCCCTCGTCGTCCCACTGCAGGAGGACGTGCAGCGGGATGGTGACTCGCCGCGCCTCCTCCAGGATGACCGCCGGGATGTAACTGCCGGCGAAGAGCCCGGCGGCGACCACCCGTGGTTCGGCGAGCGCGAGCCGGACGCCGATCGAGATGAAGCCGCCCGAGTACGCCACGGGGCCGCCGATCTCGGGGAGCGCGAGCGCCGCATCCACCGCCGACCGCCATTCCGGGACGGCCCCGCCGACGAGCGGGAGGACGAGCCGGTCGACGAGGTCCGGACCGACCGGATCGCCGGCCGCGAGGGTGCGGCGGAGGTCGGCGCGCGCCTCCTCCGTCACCGGCACCGGCGGGCGGTCTCCCGTTCCCGGCAGTTCGATGGTGAGCGAGGCGAAGCCGTCCGCTGCGGCCCGGACGGCCCGTCCAGCGAGGCGCGGGTGCATCTGCTCGATGCCCCCGGGGTGCCCGAGGAGGATCAGCGGGACGGGTGCGGAGGGCGAGGCGGTCGCGGGCGTCCAGAGGATGCCCGGGATGCCGTCGAGGGTGAAGCGACGCTCGATGACGCCGTCGCTCTGGTGGTGTTCAGAAGTGAATTCGAGGTGCATGGTCGTGCCTTTCGTGGAGTGCCTGAAGGGCGCTCCCGGACGACCTATCGCCCGACCGTGTCCTCAGAGAGGAGCACCCACGTCGTTTCGCTCATGGGTATCACCTCCTCGATCTGCTGCACGGACCGGGGAAGCATAGCACCGGCTTCGCCGCGCAGTCACGGCACGGGGCGGATGGCTCAGCCGCCCATCCTGCGCATCGCGGCGGCGGTCAGCCGGGTGTGCACCTGGAAGGCGACCGTTCCCGGCACGTAGCGGTCCTCGCCGTACTCGATCGGCCGGCCACCCGCGTCCGAGCTCTCGCGGCGGAGCCGGAGCAGCGGCGACGACCGGCGAACGCCGAGCAGCTGGGCGTCCTCGCTGGTCGCGGCCGTCGCATCCAACGTGTTGTCGGCCTGGCCCGTCACGATCCCGAACCGGTCGAAGAGCACCTGCACGACGGACGCCTCGCGCGGCGAGAGCGACTGGATGATCGGGATCATCCAGGTGACGTACGTGGTGCGCTCGAGCATCACCCGCCGGCCGTCGAGCGTGCGGACGCGGACGACCCGCAGCACCTCGTCGCCCTCGTCGAGGTGCAGGCGACGGCGTTCGGCGACCCGGGCCGGCGCCGTCTGGAGCGAGACCACCTGCCCGCCCGGTGTCATCCCCCTGCTCCGCGCCCACTGGGCGAACGAGCGCAGCTCGTCGAACTCCTGCCCCTGACGAGCGGCCGCGACCACCCACGACGATCCCTGCCGGGAGGTCAGATCGCCCCGCGCTCGGAGCAGCGCGAGCGCTCGGCGCACGGTGCCTCGGGCGACGCCGTAGGTCTCCGCCATCCGGTTCTCCGACGGCATCGAGGTGCCGGCTCGGAACTCGCCCTGGAGGATGCGCGCACCCAGGTCTTCTGCGATCTCTCGATACAGCGTCGGCATGTCCGGTCCTTCCACTCATCCTGCGCGCACGACGTCGCCCGGTCGCAACGACATGTACACGGCAGTCTCTCCGATCGCCGAGCTTCGCCGCGCATCCTCGCGATCGTTTGCGCGCCGTCAGTGCGCAGGCGGTGCCAAGTGGACCGCTCCGGTTCGACGGCCGTTCACCCGCAGGTCGCGCGCAGGCAGGGTGCGCGACGAGTGCGGTCGGTTGGGTGAGGACCTGTGCCGACGGGCGCGGTGCGAGTTCGGGATCCCGCACCGCCCCGCGGCCTCACCCGAAGGAGCACCCGTGCGCAGGATCACCCGGTCGGCCGTCGTCGCGGCCCTCATCGGCGCCGTCGTCGCCGCGACGGCCGCGCTCGGCGTCGTCGCGCAGCCGGCCGCCGCGGCACCGACGCCGAACGGGACTCTGACCCTCACCAGCACGACACCCGCGCCCGGCGATCCGCTCACGTTCTCGTACACGACGGACAAGCCGAACACGAAGAACTGGGTCGCCGTCTACAACGACCCGGCCACCGGACCGACCGACCAGAAGAGCCACGGCTCCTCCACCGACTGGGCGTACGTCGACTCCACGACGGCATCCTCCAGCGGCACGGTCACCGTCGCGAGCACGGGGCTGACCCCCGGGCACGACCTCGTCGCCTACTTCCTGTACGCCGACGGCTACACCTGGCTCGCGCAGCCGGTCACCTTCCACGTGGGCTACACGACCAGCGGCTCGCTGGCCCTCACGACGACCACCCCGCGTGCGGGCGGCGACCTCACCTTCTCGTACCGCACCGGCGACGCGAACGCCTCGGGCACCGACTGGATCGCCGTCTACGACGACCCGAAGAAGTCCCCGCTGAACCAGACCTACCCGGGGTCAGGCTCGACGGCGTGGTCGTACGTCTCCGGCACGTCCGGCACCGTCACCATCCCCGCTGGCGCACTGACCTCCGGGCACGACGTCATCGCCTACCTGCTCGCCGACGACGGCTACACCTGGCTCGCCCAGCCCGTCGTCTTCCGGCTCGCGGCGGCGGCGTCCGGACCGACCGCCGGCGGGACGCTGACGCTGCTCACCCAGGATCCGATGGCCGGGAAGCCGCTGACCTTCTCGTTCACCACCGCCACCCCCAACGCGAAGAACTGGATCGGCGTCTACGACGATCCCAGCACGGCGCCGAGCGGTGGGGCGTCGCACGGCGCATCGACGACCTGGGAGTACGTCCCGAACGCCACCTCGGGCACGGTCACGATCCCCTCCGGCGCGCTCACCGGTGGTCACGCCGTCGCGGCGGTGCTCCTCTACGACGACGGCTACGTGAACCTCGCACCGCCGATCACGTTCACCCTGAAGGCCGAGCCGCCGCTCACCGGCTCGACGGAGCCGACGGTCGACCACTTCCTCACCGACGACATCGTGCGGCCGGCCGTCGGTCCGTCGACGGCGGTGCGGTTCTCCGTCGCCGGGATGTGGGCGGGCGTCCGCGGCGCGGCTCCCGCCGCGGCCACGTTCACCGCGCAGGCCGGCCCGGACTGGCTCGCGGTCGCCCCCGACGGCACCGTGACCGGGACGACCCCGGCATCCATCCCGGCCCAGACGCCGCTGCTGACCGTGCTGGCCACCGAGGCGAGCGGACTGACCGGGACGCTGACCGTCGAGCTCCCGCTGACCGAGCCCGGCGCACCGCCGACCGTCCACGCCGCGACGCTCACGATGTGGGACGGCGGAACCCACGTCGACGACGCCGTCGACAAGCTGGCGCGCTCCATCCTCGTCAACCGCTTCGACCTGGTCGCGCTGCAGGCGACCGGCGGGAACGCCACGGCGGTGGCTCAGCGACTCGGCTGGAACGCGATCGAGGATGCGGCGGGCCTGGCCGTGATCGCGCCCTATCCGCTGACCGCGCTCCCCGCGCCGGCGCCCGCCGTCTTCGCGGTGTCGGCCGCCGTCGCCGGAACCGACCTCCCCGTGTGGAACACCGCGCTCGACGGCGGCGGACCCGATCGCGCATCCGTGTGCACGGACGGGGCCGCTGCCGCCGTCGCCGCCGAGAAGGGCAGCACCCGGTACGCGCAGGCCCACACCGTCGCCCAGGCCGTGAACGCGGCCCGGACCGCGACGCCGGGCGGCCGGCTGCTGCTCCTCGGAGCACTGGGATCGCCGTCGAACCTCGACTGGACCGGTGCGCCGTCCGCGGCGAACTGCGGCGCGGGTCCCGTCGCCTGGCCGGTCACCTCCGAACTCCAGGCGGCAGGGCTGGCGGACGCGTTCCGCACCGCCCGCACCGACATCGCCGCCGACCCCGGCGCGACAGCCGGAATCCTCGGCGGGACGGTGAATGCGGCGGCCGCGCGGCCCGCACTTCTCGACCGTCTCGACTACGTGTACGTCGCCGGACCGCTGACCGTCCAGGACGCCAACCTCGTCGTCGACGGATTCCCGCAGGCGTCGCCCTCGAACGCCAACCGCTGGGTGTCGGACCGCGCCGCCGTCGAGGCGACGATCGTGCTCGCGGCCCCCGCTGCCGGCGGGGGCGGGTCCGGCGGAGGAGGCGGCACCGCGGACCCGGGGACGGGCGCCGCCGCCGGGCACTCCGGACTGCCGGGGGCGCTCGCGCGCACCGGCGACGTGCTCGGACTGGTCCTGGCCGGAATCGCCGTCGCAGCCGTCGTGATCGGCGGCCTGACGATCCTGATCCGCCGGCGGCGGGACGCATCCACCCCGTCCGGCACCCCCGAAGCAGAACCGACCGCACACCCGGAGGAAGCGAACCGATGAGCCGATCCAAGCCGGAGCGCCACGCGCCCGATGTCACCTTCACCGCAGCGCCGCCGCTCGACGAGAGCGCCGCGTACGTCAGCTCGGTTCCGCGCGGCCTGAGCCGCCGGACGCTTCTGCTCGGCGGCGCCGCCGCGATCATGGCCGGGGTCGCCTACGGGACCGCGGGACGTGCGGCCCTCCCCGCCGCCGCGGCCGCGAAGCTCACCGGGACCGTCGCGGACGTCAAGCACGTCGTCGTCCTCATGCAGGAGAACCGGTCGTTCGACCACTACTACGGCACGCTTCCCGGCGTGCGCGGCTTCGCCGACAAGCAGATCCTCGAGTACCCCGGCGGCGGCGACATCTTCCACCAGCCGGATGCGTCCCGCGCCGACGGTCAGGTGATGCTGCCGTTCCGGATGGACTCGACGAAGTACAACTCGCAGAACGCCGGGGGTCTCGACCACAGCTGGGGCGGCGGCCACACCGCCTGGAACAAGGGCGCCTGGAACCGCTGGGTCGCGGCGAAGGGCGAGCAGACCATGGGCTACTTCACCCGTGACGACATCCCCTACCAGCACGCCCTCGCCAGCGCCTTCACCGTGTGCGACGACTACCACTGCTCGCTCAACGGGCCGACGACGCCCAACCGGCTGTACCAGTGGTCCGGGATGATCGACCCGGCGGGCCGACAGGGCGGACCGGCCATCGACAACCCCGCCGACTACAACCCGGTGTACCGCTGGGGCACCTACGCCGAACGGCTGCAGGCGGCCGGGGTGAGCTGGAAGACGTACGCCAACGACGAGGTCGGCGACAGCGGAAGCCACCCCTACGTCGGCGACTACGGCGACAACCCCCTCTGGCTGTTCCAGCAGTACCACGACGCGCTGGCCTCCTCCGACCCGGCGAAGCGCCAGCTCGCCCTGAACGGCGGGCTGAACGACGGCTGGAAGGCCGATTCCGGCCGCGGCCTCGACGTCAGCTTCCTGCTGTCCGACTTCGGGCGGGACTGCGCGACCAACTCGCTCCCGACCGTCTCCTACGTCGTCGCCCCGTACGGCTGGTGCGAGCACCCGTCCGCGAGCCCCGACTACGGAGCGCACTACACGAACGCCGTCGTGCAGGCGCTCTTCAGCAACCCGGAGACCTGGGCGTCGACCGTCCTGCTCATCAACTACGACGAGAACGACGGCTACTTCGACCACGTGCTCCCGCCGTTCCCCGAGGCCGGAACGGCCGACGAGTTCGTGAACGGCCAGCCGATCGGGTTCGGCGCGCGCGTGCCGCTCACGGTCGTCTCGCCATGGTCGCGCGGTGGATGGGTCAACTCGCAGACGTCGGACCACACGTCGGTCATCCGGTTCCTCGAGGTGATCACCGGCGTGACCGAGCCGAACATCTCGCAGTGGCGGCGCACCGTGTCGGGCGACCTGCTGAGCTGCTTCGACTTCGCGCATCCCGACGTCAGCATCCCGGGCGCCGATGTCGTTCCTGGCCTCGCGCAGACGCAGCAGCTGGTCGCCGCCGCGGACGCCGACCGGAGCAAGCCGGCCGTCGCCGTGCCCGCGGTGGGCGCGCAGTCGATGCCGGGACAGGACGCCGGAACGCCTCGGCACCGGACGCTCCCGTACCGGCAGAGCGCCGACGTGGCGGTGGACCGCACCACCGGCCGGGTCACCCTCACGATGCGCAATCAGGGCACCGTCGGCGTCAACCACCAGGTGTTCCCGAATGTCGCGCTGCCGTTCCAGGCCGACCCCCACACTCTGGCGGCAGGCGCGACGGCGGACTGGGTGTGGGATGCCGCGGCCACCGACGGCCTGTACGACCTCAGCGTGTACGGCCCGGACCGCTTCCTGCGCCGGTTCGCCGGGACCGTCGTCCGCGGAGACCGCCGCGACATCGGCGTCCCCCACGCGACGGCCGCCGTCGGCGCGGTCGGATCGCGCAGCCTCCGGCTCACGCTCACGAACGACGGGGGCGCGGCGGTGCGCTTCCGGCTGGCCGGGAACGACTTCACCGACCACTCCGAGCAGGCGACCGTGCCGCCGCGCGGTTCGCGCACGGTCGACTGGCCGGTCGACGAGTGGGGCTACTACGACGTGGTCGTGACCGCGGGAACCGGGACGGGCTTCCGCTACCGGTTCGCCGGCCGGGTCTGAGCCCGCGCAGGCCGGAGCGCCGTCCGCGCCACCCGACGGCTCCCGAGCAACTATCGTGGGGCGACGACGTCGAGTGGATCCGAGGGCAGGGCATGGCGGGCAGCGAGCCGAAGAAGCTGAGGAGGGATGCGGCGGAGAACGCCGACCGCCTCCTCGCCGCCGCCATCCGCTCCGGCCTCGCCGAGGGCCGGTTCGTACCTCTCGAGAAGATCGCCGCCGACGCGGGGGTCGGCATCGGCACCCTGTACCGCCGCTACCCCAACCGGGAGGCGCTCCTGGAGGCGATGGCCGTGCGCGCCTACCGGCTGATCCTCGCCGAGGCGGAGGACGCGCTCGCGTCCGGCGAGAGCGGACGGGATGCGATCGCGCGCTTCCTGCGCCAGTCGTTCGAGCACCGCGACCAGCTGGTGCTGCCCCTGCACGGCGGCCCGATGACCGAAGGGACCGAGTCCGCCGAGCTGCGAGGACGGATGCAGCGGACGATGTCCGCCATCGTCGCGCGCGGTCACGCCGACGGCACCGTCCGCCGGGATGTCGACGGCGGCACCGTCGTCCGCTTCGGGGCGATGCTCGCGCAGCCCATGCCGAACGTGCCCGACTGGCCGCGGGCGGCCGAGGAGCAGCGCGTCGTCTTCCTTCGCGGGATCTCTCCGGACGCCGGGGAATAAACGGACGATTTCCTCCGCTTCATGGGGTGTGATGCCGGCGATGGGCGTCGACACCCGAGGAGGAAGGCACGACCATGAAGGCGATTCGATTCCACGAGACCGGCGGACCCGAGGTGCTCCACTACGAGGATGCTGACCTGCCCGTCCCCGGCGACGGCGAAGTGCGGCTCCGCGTGGCCGGCTCGGCGTTCAACCCGGCCGACAACGGCATCCGCGCGGGCAGCCTGCCCATCCCGATCACGCTGCCGCACATCCCGGGCTACGACGTCTCGGGCACGGTCGACGCGGTGGGGGCCGGCGTGGACGGCTTCGCCCCCGGTGACGATGTGATCGGATTCCTGCCGATGACCGGGGACGGCGCGGCAGCCGAGTACGCCATCGCGCCGGCGGAGGTGCTCGTCCGAGCCCCGCGATCCGTCCCTCTTTCCGACGCTGCGGCTCTGCCGTCCGTCGCCCTGACCGCATGGCAGGCACTGTTCGACGAGGCCGGTCTCGCGTCCGGCCAGCGCATCCTGATCACCGGAGCGGGTGGCACGGTCGGCGGCTACGCGGTCCAGCTCGCCAAGCGCGCCGGCGCGTACGTCATCGCCACCGCGAGCCCGCGCAGCAGGGACGCGGTCGCCACGGCGGGAGCGGATGAGGTCGTCGACCACACCGCCCGATCGGTGCTCGACGCGGTCACCGAGCCGGTCGACGTGCTCCTCAACCTGGCCCCGCTGGAGCCGGAGGAGTTCGCCGCCCTGGTCGCGCGCGTCCGCGACGGCGGCATCGTGGTCAGCACGACCGCCTGGATGGCCGCCCCCGACGACACGGAGCGCGACGTCCGCAGCGTCGTCGTCTTCGTGCGCAGCGACGCCGCAGAGCTCGCGGAACTCGTCTCGCTCGTCGACAGCGGCGAGCTGCGGGTGGATGTGGCCGAGCGGGTGCCGCTCGCCGAGCTCCGCAGCATCCACGAGCGCGCCGCCGCCGGCACCCTGCGCGGGAAGGTGGTCGTCCTCCCGTAGGCGCGGCCGATGTGCGGGACGGACTCTACGACCCGGCCGGTCGCGAGAACAGGTTCACCAGGGTGCCATCGGGGTCGCGGAACAGGGTGGACCGGTTGCCCCACGGCATGGTCGTCGGCTCCAGCACGACATCGGTCAGGACGTCGCGCAGACGGTCGAACTCGCCGTCGACGTCGTCCACGGCGAACTCGATGATGGCCGGGCCGCCGCGGGACGGCCGGGGAGCGTCGTCGCCGAGCATGGCGACCGTCGCCGCGTCGGCGATGGCGAGGGCCACGGCCCCCTCCCGGAACTCGGCGAACACCGGGGCGGGACGCGACGCCACCGTCCCGGTGACGAGTTCGTAGAACCGCACGAGCCGGTCGACGTCGTCGGTGATGATCCTGATCGAGCTGAATGCCATGGGAAGCCTCTCCGCCGGGCCGTCCGGCCCGCACACGACCAGACTCGCCGACGCCGGCGACACCGTCCTGTCGGTGTTTATCGGCGTTCTGTTGCTCCGGGCGCCCGGCGCCTTCAGCAGTCCGGGGCCGCGGCGATCACGCCTCCAGCACCGGACGCAGATCCCCGAAGGGGATGTCGAGATCGGCCGCCGTGAGCCGGCGCCCCGGCGGCCGCTCCCCGGTCGGCTCGACCGCGACGATGCGGTCGCCGCGGAACGCCCGGATCGCGTCGCGGGAGCGGCACCAGGCGATCAGGTACCACGTCCCGTCCCGGCCGACGTATCCCTGCGGCTCCACCTCGCGCTCCGTCTCGACTCCCGCTCGATCGCGGTACCGGAGCCGGAGCACCGTCCCGGCTCGCAGGGCGTCCGAGAACCCGGCGGGAGCCGGAGCCGGCGGACCGCCCTGGAGCAGGTGCACGCGCGCCGCCAGGGCCCGCGTCTCCTCCACCCGGCTCGCGTCCATCACCGCGAGCACCTTGGCCAGCGCCGCCGCGGCCTCTGTTCCGAACGGGGTGGAGGCGAGCATGCCGAGCCCGATCGTGACGGCGAGCGCCTCCTCGACGGTCAGCCCGAGCGGAAGGAGGGTGTGCGCCGGGTCGAGGCAGTAGCCGCCGGTCCGGCCGGGCTCGGCCCAGATGGGGACGCCGGACTGCTGCAGGGACGACAGATCGCGCTCGATGGTGCGCGTGCTGACCTCGAACCGCTCGGCCAGCCGTCGAGCGCTCACCGGTCGCGGCGCCACCGCGCGGAGTGCCTCCACGATCGCGTACAGCCGGTCGGTGCGGTTCATCCGTCGACTCTACCGACGGCGATCCGGACGGGAGGAACGACGACGGGGCCCAGCGGGAGCGTATGGACGCCGCCCGCTGAGCCCCGTGGAGCAGCGGCCGTCAGGCCCGCGGACGCTTGCTCGCCTTGACCGCGCTGAAGTACTCGTTCGCCGGCTTCAGGAAGATCAGGATCGTGGCGATGACACCGACCACGACACGGGCGGCGCCGAGGCCGAACCCGCCGAGGATGCCGAACAGCGACAGCACGGTCACGATCAGCAGGACGATGCGCGCCCAGTTGGCTCCACGGCGCATGAACACCGCGAACAGCACGTAGGCGGCGATGTAGAGGATGCCGAAGACGATGGCGACCGTCACCGACGCCGTCACCGTGGCGTTCAGCGCGCTGTCGGAGATCTGCTGGCCCTGCGCGGCGAGCTGACGCTGCAGGTCGCCCTTGAGCGAACCGATCGTGGCCAGCGAGATGATCAGCGAGATGAGGCTGAGCGCCGCACCGACGATGTACAGCCAGAACGCGATGTTCACCTGCTGCGGAGGTGCGACCGGCGCGCCTCCGGCGGGGGCCGGCGACGACGCGGCGGGGTAACTCGGGGGCAGGTTGGAATCACTCACGGTGGGTCTCCTTCTGAAGCTGGTGGTTGCGAACGGCCCGCTGGGCCATTGCATTTGAGCGCCGCTCACGTTATCCCTTCACGGCGGCGTTAGCAATGCCGGGCGTCATGACGGAGCGCGCGTCCGGGGCTCAGGGGCGTCCGCTCTCCGCCCTCGATCACCGGCTCCCCGGCGACGAACACCCACGGAATCCCCTCGGCGGGACGCCGGGGATCGTCGAAGGTCGCGGTGTCGGCGACGCGTTCCGGGTCGAACAGCACGAGGTCGGCGACGAAGCCGGACGCGACGCGGCCTCTGTCACGGAGTCCGAGCCGACGGGCCGGTCGTGCGGAGAGGTGGACGATCGCCTCCTCGAGGGTCAGAACCTGCTCCTCCCGCACGTATCGGCCCAGGTACCGGGGGAACGTGCCCCACGCTCGCGGATGCGGCCGCTCCCCGACCAGGATCCCGTCACTGCCTGCGGTATGGCGGTGATGGCGCATGACGGCACGCACGTTGTCCTCGTCGCCGACATGATGCAGGATCGTCGTTCCCAGACGGTCGCGCACGAGCAGGTCGAAGTACAGCTCCTCGGGCGGGCGCCCCTCGCTGCGTGCGAGATCGGCGATGGTGCGGCCGACCAGGGCGGCGAGCGACGCGTCGCGGACACCGGCGACCTGGACGACGGCCCAGTCCACCGCGACGCCGTGGCTTCCGTCGCTTCCCGTCGTGGCGAGCTCGCGCGCGACACGGAGGCGCACGTCCCGGTCGCGGAGCCGCTCCAGAGTCGACTCCGGTCCACCGGCCTGCACCCAGCTCGGGAGGAGCGCGGAGAGGGTGGTCGAGCCGGGGAGGTAGGGGTAGCTGTCGAGGCTCACGTCGACGCCACCGGCCACGGCCCGATCGACCAGGCCGAGCAACTCGCCGGCGCGGCCCCGGTTCACGTCGAAGTTCATCGTGGCGTGGGTGAGATGCAGGGCGCAGCCGGACCGCGCGGCGACGTCGATCATCTCGGCGTACCCGTCCAGCGCCCCCGCCCCGTACGACCGCTGATGCGGGGCGAAGAACCCGCCGTGGCGGGCGACGACCGTGCAGAGCTCGACGAGTTCGTCGGTGCCGGCGAACATCCCGGGCACGTACGACAGCCCCGCCGACAGGCCGAAGGCTCCCTCGCGCATCCCGCGGTCCACCTCGGCGCGCATCCGCTCGAGCTCGTCGGCCGTCGGCGGCCGATCCTCCAGTCCGACGACGTTCATCCGGATGGTGCCGTGGGGCAGCAGGTAGGCGGCATTCACGGCGAGCGGATGCGCGTCCAGCTCCTCCAGATACCCGGCGACGCTCCGCCACGAGAAGCCGACGGTCTCCGGGATGCCGTTCCAGCCGGCGATCTGCTCGCGAACGACCGGCAGCGTCCGGTCGGTGACGGGGGCGTAGGAGAGGCCGTCCTGCCCGAGCACCTCGGTGGTGACTCCCTGCGTCGCTTTCGCCCGATGGTCCGGGTCGGTGAGGACTGCCAGGTCGGAGTGGGCGTGCATGTCGATGAACCCGGGAGCGACGGCCAGACCCTCCGCGGGGACGACCCGGGTGCGCGGCGCGACGATGCGGCCTCCCGCCCTCGCGATCCGTCCGTCCTCGACCAGTACGTCGCCGATGACACCGGGGCGCCCGGAGCCGTCCAGGATCAGGCCGCCGCGGAGCAGGACCGCCGTCATGCGCTCAGGGCCGCGGCCGAGAACTCGCGCGCACGCTCGGTCACGTCCGCCCAGTCCCCCGCCTGGATCCGAGCGGCGCCGACCACGCTGGTGCCGGCCGTCACCGCGAGGGCTCCCGCCCGCATCCACTCGGCGGCGTTGCCGGCGTCGAGGCCTCCGGACGGCACGACGCGAACGTCGGGGAAGGGGCCGCGCAGATCGGCGAGGTACGCCGGCCCGACGAGGCCTGCGGGGAAGATCTTGACCGCCGCGGCGCCGAGCGCCACCGCGCGCATCACCTCCGACGGAGTCAGTGCGCCGAGCAGGATGGGGACACCGGCGTCCCGCGCGACGCCCGCGGCCCCCTCGCTGATGCCGGGCGTGACGAGGAACTGCGCGCCCGCCGCGAGAGCCGCCTCCGCCGAGCGGGCATCCGTCACGGTCCCGGCCCCGATGATCACGCCGTCCGCGCCGCGAACCGCTTCCGCGATGACCGCTTCGACTCCCGGTGTCGTGAAGGTGAACTCGACCGTCCGGATCCCGCCCGCCGCCAGCGCCCGGCAGAGGGCGATGGGGTCGTCGATGCGAGGCGCGCGGACGACGGCGAGCGTGCGGTCCTGTTCCAGTGCGGGGATGAGCATCCGGCCGCCTACCCGAAGCAGGTCTCGATCACGCCGATGACCCGGGGGTCGTCGGCCAGCGCATCGTCCACGAGCGGGAGCGCACGCCATTTGTCGAACGCGGTGCAGGGATGCGACAGGCCCAGCCGGACGACGTCGCCGACCTCGATCACGGCGTCGGCGGGAACACGGATGAACGCGTGCTGGTCGTTGATGCCGGTCACCGCCGCGCCGGCGAACGGCATTGCGGGCCCACCGCGCAGCGACCGGACCGCCTGAACCTCGGGGAGGCCCTCGTCGTACGGCAGATCGCGCTTGCCCGCATCCACCAGGACCAGCTCCGGTTCCGGCCGCGACAGGACGGTCGCCCAGCCGTGGATCGCCGCGCGGAGCCCCTCGCCGGAGCCGCCGCGCGAGAACGGAGTGATCCCGCGGTAGAAGCCGTCGTCATGCGTGATGTACGCGCCGGAGCGGAGCAGCACATCGACGGGGCGGCCGCGTGCCCCCTCGGGGTCGCGGAGCGGGGCCAGGATCGCCGCGACGTCGTCGAAGTACGCGCTTCCGCCGGCGGTGAGCAGCACCTCCCCCTCCGCCGGGTAGAGGCCCTGCGCATCCAGTTCGCGGTGCAACCGCACCATCTCGGCGAGGTAGGCCCTGACCCGCTCGAGGGACGCGGTCGATGCGTCGTGTGCCAGCGCCCCCTCATATCCGCCCACCCCGGCCAGACGGAGGGCGGGTGCGGAGGCGATGGCGCGCGCCACCTCGAGGGCGGCCGGGACGCCCCGTGCCCCTGTGCGGCCCCCGGCACCGCCGAGCTCGACGAGCACCGCCAGCGGAACCGTCGCTCCGGCGTCGCCCAGCCCATCGGCAAGCAGCTCCACGGCACGGATCGAGTCGGCCCACACCGTCAACCGGGCCGCGTGCGGGGCGAGCGCCCGGATCGCCGCCGGCTGCACCAGCTCGTTCGCCAGCAGGATCCGCGGGACGCCCCAGTCCAGGGCAACGGTCGCCTGCCACGGTGTTGCGACGGTGATCCCCCAGGCGCCCGCATCCAGCTGCCGTTGCCAGAGGGTCCTGCTCATCGTGGTCTTGCCATGCGGGGCGAGCCCGACTCCGGCCGACGCGCACCATGCCGACATCGTCCGGAGGTTGTGGGCGAGCGCCTTCTCGCTGAGGGTGACCAGCGGTGTCGGGAAGTCGGCCAGCGTTCGGGGCTCAGCGGCGGGCGCGTCGACCGTGAGCGGCGGCTCGCCGAGAGGCATCGCCTTGTACTCGGCCATGAGCCTCCTTCGTGGTTGCACATGACGCAACGCTGATTGCGCCTTCTGTGCAACCTTGTCTAGCATGGCCACAGTCGATCCAGGAAGGGCACCGCATGCGAAGCGCCGGCCTCCAGGTGACGATCGGTGAGGCGATGGTGGTCCTCTACCCGGAAGACCAGCGGCCGTTGGCAGAGGCGGACAGGTTCGGTTCGGATGTCGGCGGGGCGGAGTTCAACGTCGCAACCAGCCTCGCGCGCCTGGGTCTTCCCACGTCCTGGGTGTCCCGGCTCGGAACAGACGGGTTCGGTGCACGCATCCGCCGGGTCGCCGGCGAGTCGGGTGTCGACACGTCCGCGGTCGAACTCGACCCCTCCCGGCCGACCGGGCTCTACGTCAAGGAGACGACCCGCACGGCCGGGGATGTGAGCACCCGGATGCACTACCACCGCAGCGGATCCGCAGCCTCCGCCCTGTCGTCCGCCACGCTGGCCTCCCCGGCAGCCGCAGCGCTTCTGACCTCTGCCGAGCTCGTGCACACGTCGGGCATCACGGCGGCCCTGTCTCCCACAGCGGCCGAGGCCGTCACGGGCCTGCGGGCCGTGCTGGGCCCGGACACCCGGCTCAGCGTCGACCTCAACTATCGTCCGCAGCTGTGGGGCGACGGCGACACCTCCGCACTGACGGGTCTGGTAGCCCAAGCCGACCTGCTCTTCCTCGGCCGCGACGAGGCCGAGGCCTGTTTCGGGCACGGCGACGCCCGCCGGCTCTTCGACGCGCATCCCCTGCTCGACACCATCGTCGTGAAGGAGGACGCCCACCGCGCCTCCGTCCACCGCCGCGGCGGCGCGGAGGTCCACGTCCGCTGCCTCAGCGTCGACGTCGTGGAGCCGATCGGAGCCGGGGACGCTTTCGCGGCAGGCTTCCTCTGCGGGCTCGCGGAGCGACGCGACGATGCGGCCTGCCTCCGCCTCGGACACGCGCTGGCCGCTCTGGCACTGACCAGCGCCGGCGACCGTCCGCTCAGCGTGCCGGACGAGATGGACCGCGAGAGGATCGCCGGCGCCTCCGACGAGGAGTGGGCGAGCTGGGCGGTCCGCCCGGGCGCATCCCCCTGGAGGAGGTCGTCGTGAGCCAGTCGCTCGGCCGGGCGCTCGATCTCCTCGGCCTCCTCGCGCGCGGCATCACGACTCTCGACCCGCTCGCGGCAGAACTCGGCGTTCACAAGACGACGGTCCTGCGACTGCTCCAGACGATGGAGCAGCACGGGTTCGTCGGCCGCGACAGCAACCACCGGTACCGCATCGGCCCTGCCGTGCTGGCCCTGGCCTCCGGCGCGCTGGATGCGCTGGATGTGCGCGCCGCTGCTGCCCAGGAACTGCGTGCGCTCGCGGCCGAGACCGGCCAGACCGTGCACCTCGCCACCTACGACGACGGCGTCGCGACGTACGTCGACAAGGTCGAGTCGCGGCAACCGCTCCGCATGTACTCGCGGATCGGCCTTCCCGCCGCCCTCCACGCGACCGCGGTCGGCAAAGTGCTGCTGGGCGGGCTGGATGACGCAGAGCGCCGCGCGGTCGTCACCGGTCTCGAGTTCGAACGCTTCACCGACCGGACGATCACGACGCCCGACGATCTGCTCGCCGACGTCGAGCGCAGCGTGCGACGAGGGTGGGCGGAGGACCACGAGGAGCACGAGACCTTCATGAACTGCATCGGCGCCCCCGTCCACGGACCCGACGGCCGCGTCGCCGCCGCCATCTCGATCTCCGTTCCGAACGTCGTCCTCCCGTATGAGGGCGTGCTCGAGCTCCTTCCGTCGCTCCTGGCGGCGGCGGGGCGCGTCTCCGCAGAGCTCGGCGCCCGAGAGGTCTGACCACCGCCATCCGCAGCACCCCGAAAGGAAGCCATGTCCGAACGCACCGCCGTCTTCACCACGGAGGCCCCCGCTCCCGCTCACGTCTTCTCGCAGGGGGTGAGGCGCGGCCCCTTCCTCCAGGTGTCGGGACAGGGACCCGTCGACCCGGCGAGCAACTCGTACGTCCACGAGGGTGACGTGAAAGCGCAGACGCTCCGGACGCTCCAGAATGTCGAGGCCATCCTCACCGCCGGAGGGGCGACCTTCGACGACGTGATGATGCTCCGTGTCTACCTGACCACCCGCGACGACTTCGCTGCCATGAACGAGGCCTACGGCGAGTTCCTGTCGTCGCGCGTCCGATCGGGCGTGCTTCCGGCGCGCACCACGGTGTTCACCGGCCTCCCCCGCGCGGAGATGCTGGTGGAGATCGACGCCCTCGCCGTGCTCGACTGAGGCGGAGCTACGCCCGCCCGGGGAGCGGCCGGACGGTGAGGATCTGCTCCGCCCTGCCCACCGGGCCCGAGAGGTCGTGGAGAGCGGTGCTGGTGAGGCCCCGGCCCGTCGACCCGAAGGTGACCGTCGTGTCGAGGCCGACCCACTCCCCCGCCGGCTGCGCGTACAGGTGGATGGTCAGGTCGAGGTTGGGGAACATCCACTCGGTCGGCAACCGGCGCACCGCGATGCCGTTCGCCGTGTCGACCAGCGCGATGAAGGCGGCGTGCGGGCTGGACTCCTCGCCGGCGACGAGGACGCGGTCGGTGCGCAGCCAGGCCGTCGCGCGGCCGGGGCGCGGGTCCTCGGCAGCCCGCATCTCGAGCGATGCGACGTAACCGCCCGGCCAGGTCTCCGTCATCGGCCAGCGCCGCTCGGGGCCCGGGAGGGCGAGCCTGTCCGGTTCGCCGCCCGTGACCTCGCTGGTGTCGCCGTCGACCGTGTACCAGGCACGCGCGAGCACGGCGGCACGGCCGGCGATGACGACGGTCGCCTCCACCAGCTCGATCGTCCGGCCGGGGCGGATGGTCTCCACGGTGATCTCGCACACCTCCGCGGCGAGGAAGCCGAGGATGTCGAAGCTCACCCGCGCGAGCGAGAGCGGACCGGCGCCGCGCTCGGCGCGATGGCGATCCATCGCGTGCACGATGAGACCGCCGAGCGGGCTGAAGTGGATCTCGCCGTCCTTCCAGGCTCCTCCGGCATCCACGGTCGGGCGGTAGCGGGTGTCGTCGATGCGCTGGAAGTAGGAGTCCATCCCCCGATTATTTCGCCCCGGCCGTCGCCGCCACCGTCGAGTCCGCACAGACTTACCGCTTTCCCCACCCTGAGCGTGCAAAGAATGCGGACTCGACGGCGGGCGGTATATCGTCTCGGCATGTGCCGGAACATCCGTTGCCTTCACAACTTCGAACCGCCCACGACCGACGATGAGGTGCGGGAGGCCGCGCTCCAGTTCGTCCGGAAGGTCAGCGGCTCGACGCATCCCTCGCGCGCAAACACCCCCGCGTTCGAGCAGGCCATCGACGAGATCGCCGAGGCGACCAGACGGATGCTGGACCAGCTGGTCACGAGCGCCCCGCCGAAGAGCCGGGAGCTCGAGGCGGCGAAGGGCCGACAACGGCACGAGAAGCGCATGGAGCGCGAGGTGAGGATCCGGACGGCGTCGGCGTGACGGTCAGATCCGCTCCACCGGCAGCCGATGCCTCCTTCGACACCCAGCCTGATCGACCGCCCCGCCGCGGCACCCGACTTCCGCGGTCCGAATCGATCGGCCCGCCGCACCGCCTGCGACGATGGTCGCCGGCAGCTCATCCCGGAGGCTGACGCGGGCAGCCGGACGCCGCGTTAGCCTCGACCCTATGCTTCGCCGGGCCACGACCGTCCTCGCGCTCCTGTGCGCCGCCGCCCTCCTCACCGGGTGCTCGACGATCGAGCAGCTGGCTCGGGATGCGACCGGCCGCGGCTCGGCTGAGCCCGCGGAGGCCTGCCTGCCGCGCGGCGCCGAGCCGGACCCGTCTCCGACGCCGGCTCCGACGCTCGATCCCCATGTCGCCGGAGAGGTCCGGGACGCCGTAGCCGCCGTCCGGAAGCTCGCGGGCGTCGACACGGTGCGCGAGAGCATGTCGGACTCGCGAACCGCCTCCGACGATCCGGACCGCCCGGACTGCCGGGTCGTCTCCAACCACTTCTCGAGCCAGGTCGACGTCGTGATGGAGGCGGCGGCGACACCCGCCCAGGCGGCAGCAGTCCCGACGACGATGGCACAGCACCTCGCGTGGACCGGGGTGAGCCTCGCCCTCACGGTGCCGGCCGGACCCGGGCACATCGAGACGACAGTCCACTACAGCGGGACCTTCGACCAGACCATCCCGATCGAGACCTCCACGGACGTGGCCGAGGGCCTCGCGCGGCTGGCGGCGACGCCGCACGTCACCTCGATCGAGGCGTCCATCCCGTACACGATGCGCGTCGACTACGGGTCGCTGACGGTGCTCGTCGACGGCGGGGATGCGGCGACGCTGGATGCGGTCCGCGCGGTCATCGGCACCACGGCGTTCGCCGACACCACCCTGCACGGCTCGTTCAGCAACGGCGCCAAACCCTGACGAAGGGTTGACGAAGAGCGCCAACGCTCGGCACACTTAGGTATGTGCCTAAGTATCACGACGAACTGGACGCTGTGCTCCGCGCTCTCGCGGATCCCACGCGGCGAGCCGTCGTGGAGCGGCTGGCGACATCACCAGCGGTGGTGACCGAGCTCGCGGCCCCATTTCCTATGGCGCTGCCGTCGTTCATGCAGCACCTGAGCGTGCTCGAGAACGCGGGAGTGATCACCTCCGAGAAGCACGGACGCGTCCGCACGGTGAGCCTGCGGCCGGGCGCGCTCGACATCCTGCACCTCTGGCTCGGGGAGCAACGCACTCCCGCCGAGCACCAGGCCGACCGCCTCGGCATCCACCTCGCCCGCGTCGCCGCGGCGCCGACCCCGAAGGACACCTGACATGACCCGCGTTCGCATGGACCTTTTCGCCTCCCTCGACGGCTACACGCCGTCCGATGCGTCGCCCGACACCCCGATGGGCGAGGACTGGGGCCGCCTCACGGCCGCCTGGGCATCGACCCGGACGTTCCGCGAGCGCATCTTCGGCGACACGAGCGGGGCCGGCACGACCGGCGTCGACGACCGGTTCGGCCGCGAGTTCTTCGAGGGGATCGGCGCCGAGATCATGGGCGCCGGCATGTTCGGCCTGCACTCCTTCCCCGACGACGCCGAGTGGAAGGGATGGTGGGGAGACACCCCGCCGTTCGGCACCCCGGTCTTCGTGCTCACCAGCACCGCGCCGCGCTCCCCGATCGAGATGAACGGCGGCACGACCTTCCACTTCCGCAACACTCCCGTGGAGGAGGTGCTCGCCGAGGCGACCGAGGCCGCAGGCGGACAGGATGTCCGGGTGGGCGGCGGCTATCGCACCGCCCGCGCCTTCCTCCGGGCCGGCCTCGTCGACGATCTGCATCTCATGATCGCCCCGATCTTCCTGGGCCGCGGGCACCGGCTGTTCGACGACCTGACCGGAATGGACCAGACGCACACCGTGACGTCCGAGGTCGCCGAGAGCGGCACCATCCACGTCACCCTGACCCGCTAGGACGCAGCCATGACGATCGAACGCCGCCTCGCCCGCGCCGGATTCACCCTCACCCGCGACTACCCCGCCCCGCCCGAACGCGTCTGGGACGCCTTCGCCGACGAGGAGCAGAAGCGGAGCTGGTGGGGAGCTGGAGACGCCATCGAGCCGGGCGAATGGTCCTTCGACTTCCGGGTCGGCGGGCGGGATGTGGCAGAGGGCACGTTCCACGACGGCCCGGTGTCGCGGTACGAGGCCACGTACACCGACATCGTCGAGCACGTCCGGATCGTCACCACGTACGACATGTGGATCGACGGCGTGCACATGTCGACCTCCGTCGCCTCCCTCGAGTTCGATCCGATCGACGAGGGCACCCGCTTCACGCACATCGAGCACGGCGTCTTCTTCGACCGGTTCTGGGCCGACGGTCCCGGGCGCGAGAGCGGCACCCGGGGCCTCCTCGACGCCCTGGGTGCCTACCTCGCGCGTTAGCCCTTCGCGCGGCGGCGGATCAGCCCGGTCGCCGCGTGGAGCGGTGCGCGGCGAAGCCGCTCAGACCGAGACCGAGGGCGAGCACGAGCAGTGCGGCGGCGAACGGCAGCGTCGTATCGCTTCCGCTCTGCGCGAGCAGGGCGGTCGAATCGATCGCTCCTCCCCCGGCGGCTCCGACGGGCACGGCGGCCGGCGCCGTCGCGAAGGTGTAGACCGCAGAAGCGTCCGGGCTCTGCCCGTTGGACGCCGTGATGGTGACGGTCGACGAACCCGGTGTCGTCGGCGTCCCGGAGATCACGCCGGTGGTTGGGTTGAGCGTGAGTCCCACGGGGAGTGTTCCGGCGGTCACCGCGTAGGTGGGCGCCGGCGTGCCGGATGCCGTCACCGTGAAGGAGTACGGAGTCCCGACGACCGCGCCGGTCGGCGTCCCCGACGTGATGGCCGGGCTGGACGTCGTGACCGGTGTGCCCGGTGGCGGGCATCCGGTCGGCACCGTCACGGTGCTCGTGTCGAGGGTGACCGCCGCGTTGCTCGCCAGCAGGCGGCCCGCGATGGTCGCGCCGGTCGTCGCGGTGATGGACTGGTCGGCCAGCACGGTGCCGACGAACTGCGCCGCAGTGCCGAGCGTCGCCGACGAGCCGACCCTCCAGAAGACGTTGCACGCCGTCGCGCCACCGGTCATCGTGATGTGGGTCGCCGATCCGATCGTGAGGGTGCTTGCGGCCTGGAAGACCCAGACCGACGTCGCACTCCCGGCGAGCGTCAGGGCTCCGTTGTCCGCGAGAGACAACGCGCCGCCGGAGTAGACGCCGGGTGTCAGCGACAGGCCGTTGAGCTCGCCGACCCCGGAGGTCGTCGGGGTCAGCCCGCTCGCCGTGTTGAAGGCGGTCGTCACATCGCTCTGCGCCTGCGCCGCGACGGCGTCGGTCTGATGGAGGGTTCCGGTGAGCGTGCCCTCCGGAGGGCCGCCGAAACCGGTGATCGACGATCCGGGGGACACCCCCACGTCACCGTCGACGACCGTCGGTCCGGTGTTCGTCACGGCGCTCGACCCGAGCACGCCGAAGGGCGCGGCCGTCCCGATGTCCACCGGCCCGTCGAGGGTGGTGTCCGCCCGCGCCGAAGCCGGGCCGAAGGTCAGCCCGAGCAGTGCGAGAAGCGCCGCCGCTGTGGCCCCGAGGCCGATCCGCCGGATGACAGAAGAAAAGGAGAAAGAGGATGTCGAATCGGCCACGAAGGCCCCCGCCCGATCGGGGGGTCCTGGCGTACGACGAGATTCGTCTTCCACACCCCTTGTGCGAAGTCTCTCACGGAATGGGGCCTCGTGCCGGATCCGGCCGAACAGGGGGTGAGCGCGTTCGGTCACCGAACACGGCTTGACGCCCGATCCGCGCCCTGCCTATACTCCCATTTACAACGTTGATTACATCGTTGTAAACCCGATCCGATCGACGATGAGCGGTCGGTCCCATGAGAGGCATTCAATGAAGAAACTGCTTGCGGCGCTGGCCGTCGCGGCCGGCGCTTCTCTCGCGCTGGCCGGCTGCTCCACCTCCTCCGGCTCCGGCGACTCCGGCCCTGTCACCCTCACCTTCTGGCACGGCTACACCGAGGCCGACGGCAAGGTGCTCGACGCGATCGTCGACGACTTCAACAAGTCGCAGGACAAGATCACCATCAAGACCACGACGAAGACGTGGGCCGTCATCGGAGACACCCTTCTCCCCGCCCTCTCCGCCAAGAAGGGCCCGGACATCGTCGCGATGCCGGCCGAGACCCTCCCGGTGTACGCGTCGAAGGGCGCGTTCGCCAAACTCGACGACTTCTACGCGAGCAGCGAGATGAAGAGCGCATCGCTGCGACCCGCCGCTGTCGAGATGGAGAAGGTCGACGGCTCCGCGTACGGCGTCCCGACCGGCTTCGTCCCGCTCTCCGTCATCTACAACAAGGCCCTGTTCGAGAAGGCCGGGATCACCGAGTTCCCGAAGACCTGGGACGAGTGGGTGGCCGACGCCAAGAAGCTCACCGTCGACGAGAACGGCGACGGAACCCCCGAGCAGTACGGCCTCGCCCTCCCGGACCACGCGACCGTGGGCAACGGCGTCTGGGCCAGCCTGTTCTACGGCAACGGCGGGAAGATCGTCGACGGCTCGAAGTCGGCGCTCGACTCCTCCGAGAACGCCGAGACGCTGTCGTACTGGGCGAAGGCCGTCACCGCCGACAAGATCTCGCCGACCGGCCTCGACGGGGTCGCCTCCGACAAGCTGTTCTCCTCGGGCAAGGCCGCGATGGAGATCGGCGGACCCTGGATGGCCGGTGTCGCCACCGAGAACAAGATCGACTACGGCATCGCCGGCATCCCCGCCGGACCGAAGGGTGCGGCAGCGTCGGCGATCGGCATCTCCGCCGCGGTCACCGCGCAGGCCGACTCGGCCAAGAAGGCCGCGGCGGAGAAGTTCTTCGCCTACTTCTTCACCAAGAAGGTCGCGACGAAGTGGTCGCTCGGCTCCGGCTGGCCGCCCCTGCGCACCGACATCCCGTCGTCCGACGTATCGTCCAACCCGGTCGTGGCTACACTCACCGACCTCGTCGGCGACGCGCGTCCGCTGCTCCCCGGCGTGGCCAACAGCACGGATGTGCTCTCCGCGGTCGACGAGGCGACGCAGAAGGCCCTCGCCGGCGGCGACCCGGCCGCGCTGCTGAAGTCCGCATCCAGCCAGGTGCAGCAGGCCCTCGGCAAGTGATCCCCCGGTGGACCGCCGTTCCGCGGCGGTCCACCACCTCTTCCGAAAGCGATCATGACCACTCTCACCCGCTCCCGCACGGGCCGCCGGCCGTACCGTCCGCCGGCCCCGCTCGGCGGCCGGCCCCGCTCGGCACGCCGCCGCGGACCGATGGCTCTGCTCTTCATGCTCCCGGCGATCGTCATCCTGATCGCCTTCGTGGGCTGGCCGATGCTGTCGGCCCTGCGCCTCTCGTTCACGAACGCGAGCGGCTTCGGCCTGGAGGAGTGGGTCGGCTTCGACAACTACGTGCAGGTGTTCACCGACCCGCGCGTCCTCGCCACCCTCGGCAATATCGCCCTCTACACGGTGCTCTTCACCCCCACCGCGCTGATCGCCGCCCTGCTGCTCGCCCTCCTCCTCACCAACCGGCGGCTGCTCGGGCGCGGCTTCTTCCGCACCGCGCTGTTCCTGCCGTTCATCGTCTCGCTCGCGGTCGCGGCATTCGCATGGACGTACCTGCTCGACCCGCAGGTGGGCCTGCTCAACTTCTGGCTGCGCAGCGTCGGCATCCAGCTCGGCAATGTGCTGCAGGACCCGGCGCTCGCGATGCCGACCGTCGTCCTGGTGGCCATCTGGAAGAGCTTCGGCTTCTACATGGTGATCTTCATCGCCGGCCTGCAGGAGATCCCGGAGTCGCTCTACGAGGCGGCGAAGATCGATGGAGCCGGAGCCTGGCGCCGGTTCGTCAGCATCACCCTCCCCCAGCTCAGCAACACCCTCGCGTTCGTCGTCGTGTTCGCGATGATCGCCGCGCTGCAGGCTTTCGACCAGATCTACGTCATGACCGGAGGCGGTCCCTACCGCTCGACGCAGACCGTCGTCATGGAGATCTACCAGGAGGGCTTCAAGAAGCTCGACCTCGGGCTCGCGACCGCGCTCTCCTACGTGCTGCTGGCCGCGACGCTCCTCCTCAGCCTCATCCAGTTCCGCTTCTTCGGACGCCGTGAGAAGGACCTCGCATGACCGCCACCCTCAGTCCGGCCGCCACCCGCCGGTCCGCGTCGGCCCCGCGCGGGAGGCGCGTCGGACGGACGACGGAGCGCTGGCTCCTCTTCGCCGCCGCCCTGGTGCTGACCGCCATCGTGCTGCTCCCGGTGATCGTGATCGTCCTCACCGCGTTCAAGCCCGCCGCGGAGATCAACGCGTACCCGCCGACGCTGCTCCCCGGCACGTGGACGCTGGACAACTTCGCGAAGATCTTCAGCGACCTCCCGTTCGGCCGGCTCTTCCTCAACAGCCTGGTCTTCGCGGGCGGAGTCACGGTCTTCGCGCTGGTGTTCGACTCGCTGGCGGCCTACGCTCTCGCCCGGATCGACTTCCGCGGCAACCGCATCGTGCTGATCGTGATCGTGGCCAGCCTGATGATCCCGTTCCAGGCGACGCTCATCCCCGTCTACCAGCTGGTGGCGCAGCTCGGCTGGGTCAACACGTTCGCCGGCCTGATCATCCCCCGTGCGGCGGACGCATTCGGCATCTTCTTCCTCCGGCAGTTCTTCATCGCCCTCCCCCGCGACCTGGACAACGCGGCGCGGATCGACGGCGCCGGGGAGTTCCGCATCTTCCGGAGCATCGTGCTCCCGAATGCGGTCCCCGCGCTGCTCACGCTGGCCATCTTCACCTTCGTGAACAACTGGAACGACCTGCTCTGGCCGCTCGTCTTCACGACCTCCCCCGACATGGGCACCATCACCTCGGGGCTGACGCTGCTCACCGGCCCGAGCGGCATCATCCCCTACGGCACGATGATGGCCGGGTCGCTGATCGCGGTCCTGCCGCTCGCCGTCATGTTCCTGATCATGCAGCGACGCTTCATCGAGAGCGTCGCCACCACGGGGCTCAAGTGACAGCCCCGCGCTGGTTCGAGGACGGCCGCCTGCACCTGGGGCTCGGGATCGAGGACACCTTCGTGCCTCAGGAGCGGCCGGGCGAGCGCGCGATCGATGAGTACGAGCTCACCGAGCACTACACGCGGTACCGCGAGGACTTCGCCCTGGCGGCGGGGGTGGGCGCCGAGGTGCTGCGCTGGGGCGTCCCCTGGTACCGGATCGCGCCGGAACCCGGCCGCTGGGACTGGAACTGGACCGACCGGGCGGTGGATGCGCTGCTCGACGCGGGATTGCGGCCCATCATCGATCTGCTGCACTACGGCACCCCCACCTGGCTGGCCGAGCAGTTCGCCTCCGCGGACTACCCGCAGCACGTCGCCGAGTTCGCCGATCGCTTCGGCGAGCGCTACGGGGACCGCGTCGTGGACTACACGCCGGTGAACGAGCCGGTCATCCACGCGCTGTTCTCGGGAGAGTACGGCTACTGGCCGCCCTACCGGACCGGCGCAGAGGGCTTCGCCGCCATCGCAGCGAACCTGGCGCGCGGCTTCGTGCTCAGCCAGGAGGCGCTGGCCGCCCGCATCGGCGACCGCGCGACATTCGTGCACGTCGATGCCGCCATCAGCTACGTCGGGGACGAGAGCGCGCCGGAGCACCGCGAGGAGGCCGAGCGGCTGCGCCACCAGGTGCACCTGGTCGAAGACCTCGTCACCGGCCGGGTCGACGACGCGCACGCGCTGCGCGACCGGCTGGCCCCCGCGGTGACGGACGCCGAGCTGGACTGGTTCGCCGCCCATGCCGTCCACCCCGACATCATGGGCGTCAACTACTACCCGCGGCACTCCACCGAGCTGTTCGAGCCGGGAGTCCGGCACGGCGGCGGCTTCGCCGACCCCCGGCCGAGCGTCGACCGCGGCACGCAGGGCCTCCGCGAGGCGCTCGAGCGGTTCGCAGCCAGGTACGGCGCACCGGTGATGGTCACCGAGACGTGCGTGACGGGAACCGTCGATGAGCGCATCCACTGGCTGGACGCGTCCATCGCACTGGTGGAGAGCATGCGGTCCGAGGGCGCCCCGGTCGTCGGCTACGTCTGGTGGCCGCTGTTCGACATGTACGAGTGGACGTGGCGCCACAGCGACCGGCCGCGCGCCGACCACCTGCTCACGATGGGGCTCCACGACCTCGTCGAGTCCCCCGAGGGGCTGCTGCGTTCTGCGAACCCGGTCGCCGACCGCTTCCGCGCGTACGCCTCCCGCCTGGTCACGGCGCCGTGATCGGGCACAGGAAGGGACTCGGGGTGACGACCTGCTGAGCTGACCGACACGTGACGACGAGCCCGACGTCGTGACGGCCCGCCCGCGCCCGCGGACGGGTCTCCAGTGAGAGAAGGAACCGACATGTTTCCATCACGCACCACATCGGGCTCGTCGCCGCGGCGACGGCTCCGGGCCATCGTCGCGGCCGGCGCCGTCGCCGGCGCCCTCGTCGCGGCGACGCTGACGGCCGCTCCCGCCTCCGCCGTGACGACCGGCAACGGCTCGCTCGTCTACTCGCCGGCGGCCGGCACGTCCTTCAACCCGGAGGGCGGACGCGCGGCGGGCACCACCTACGCGAAGAACATCGTCCTGAAGAACAGCGGGGCGTCGAACGGCACCCAGCTCGTCACCTACGACCAGCTCGTGCTCGTGAACGGCGTGCAGGTCTACCCGATCTACCGCAGCACGAACGACGGGTCGAGCTGGACGCACGTCACCGACGTGGTGCCGAGCGCGACCTTCCCGACGCTGACCCGCACCTCGCAGCCCTTCCTGTTCGAGGTCTCGCAGGCGACGGGCGGGCTGGCCGCCGGCACCATCCTGCTGGCCGGCATGATCATGCCGGAGGACCGCTCGAGCAGCCGCCTTGTCGTCTACAAGAGCACGAACCAGGGCACGTCGTGGTCGTATCTGAGCACCATCGACACGGGCGGCCCGGCCGTCTACGACCCCAGCCCGACCTCCACCACCTCGACCGTCTGGGAGCCGTCGCTCGCCATCGACGGGCAGGGCGGACTGGTCGCGTACTTCTCCGATGAGCGGCAGAAGGCGAGCGGCGTCCTGCAGGCGGTGTCGTACCGCCGGTCCACCGACGGCGGTGCCACCTGGGGCGCCGAGTCGAACGTGTCGGCCCCGAACAACCAGTCCGACCGGCCCGGCATGATCACCGTCACCAAGCTCCCGGACGGGCGGTACCTCGCCACGTTCGAGGTGGTCAACCGGCCGTCGCAGAGCAACAACACCGCCCCGGTGTACTTCAAGACCTCGCCCGACGGCTTGAACTGGTCGCCGACGACCAGCATCGGGACGCCGATCACCCTCGCGAACGGTCGCGGCATCGGCTCGTCGCCGTACGTGAAGTGGGTACCGGGCGGCGGCCCGAAGGGCATGGTCGTCGTCGCGTCGAAGTGGTCGCTGGATGCCGCGGGCACCATCGACGGCGGTCAGAACTTCTACGTCAACTACAACCTGGGCGACGGGCCGTGGGAGCGGCTGCCGATGGCGGTCACCTACGACGGCCCGGATGCCGAGGGCGGAACCTTCAGCGGGTTCGCCCAGAGCATCGACTACTCGGTGGACGGCCGCACGCTGTACCAGGCGACCAACGTCGAGAACCTAACGACCACGTACAACGACATCCGTGTGGGCTCCATCCCGCTGGACGCCCAGCAGTACGAGGCCGAGAAGGCCGCCCGCACGTCGGACACCTCGCTCGTCACGGACCCGGATGCATCCAACGGAAGCAAGGTCGGCAACATCAACAACACGACCAGCTCGGTGACGTTCACCGTGCGCGTCCCCGCGGCCGGCAGCTACACGATGAACGTCCGCTACGACAACGGAACGGGCGCGGCGTCGACGCACAACGTCAGCGTCAACGGCGGCACCGCATCCGCCCTCAGCTACCCGGCGACGGTGAACTGGGGACGCTACGGCTGGGTGCAGAAGACGGTCACGCTCAACGCGGGCGCGAACACGATCGCCTTCACGAAGGGGACCTCGTTCGCCGAGCTGGACGCCATCCAGCTCTACCAGCCGAGCACCGCGCTCGACCCGCAGTTCCGCATCGTGAACCGCAACAGCGGCAAGTACCTGGAGATCGCGAGCGCCTCGCTCGCGGACGGCGCGGGCGCCGGCCAGTGGGGCGACACGGGCAACGCCTGCCAGGTGTGGAACGTGCACCCGGTGTCGAACGGCCTCCAGCTGTTCAACGCGAACAGCGGAAAGTTGCTCGAGATCCCCGGGGCCCAGACAGCGGACGGCGTGCGAGCGGCCCAGTGGGGTCCGACCGGCAACGCCACGCAGGTGTGGTCCCCCGCCACCTCGGGCGGCTGGTGGACGCTGACCAACGCCAACAGCGGCAAGCCGCTCGAGATCGCCGGATCGTCCACGGCCGACGGCGCCTTCGCGCAGCAGCGCACCGCCGACGGCAGCGCGACGCAGCAGTGGCGGCTGGTGCGCGAGGGCATCCAGTAGTCCATCCGACCGGGGCGACGGCGATCGGGCCGCCGTCGCCCCTTCCGGGTCGCACGTGCGGTTGACTGAGGGCATGCGCGACCACGCCCTGTTCCTCAACGGCACCGTCGGCGTCGGCAAGAGCACGACGGCGGATGCGGTCAGTGCGCTCCTGATCGAGCGCGTCATCCCGCACGCGATCATCGACCTCGATGCGCTCCGGGCCGGCTGGCCCGCTCCGGACGGCGACCCGTTCAACTCCGCGCTGGAGCTCGCGAACCTTCGGCCGGTCGCCGCGAACCATCGCGCTGCGGGCGCCCGGATCCTGGTGATTCCCGGCGTCATCGAGGACGCCGCGGAGGTGCCGCGCTACCGCGACGCCCTGGGCGGCCTCCCCCTCACCGTCGTCCGCCTCACCGTCGACCCGACGCTCGGCGAGGCCCGGCTGCGCGCCCGGCATCGGGGTGACGAGGCGGCGTCGGCCTGGCATCTCCACCGCTTCGGAGAGCTGGATGCGGTGCTCGACGCGGCACGCATCCCGGGTCCCGTCGTGGACACGAGCCGCCTCACGCCCCGGGAGACGGCGATGCGGGTGCTCGACGGCATCCTCTGACCTCGGTCGGTCCCGGGTCTGTCGAGAGGTGGGGTGTGGCCGGTCGCCCTCTGGGGGAAGGACAGTTGTCACCCGGCCACACGATCGGGCGACGCAGCGAGATTCGAGGCCCGACACGCACACCTTGACTCACCCCGGGGCGAAGAGCATAGACATCAGTTTTCCGCCGTCGGGTGGGCGCAGTTCGGGCGGACACCGCCACGACGGGCCCGGCGTAGGGGTCGTGGCGGTGTCCGCGCTGATGGGTGGCGGAGAGGTCAGCCGCCGGCGAGCATGCTCTGCATGGTGGCGATCTCCGCGGTCTGGTCGGTCACGATCCGATGCGCCAGCGCCACGGCGTCCGGGTTCCTGCCGTTCTGCACCTCAGCCTTCGCCATGTCGATGGCCCCCTCGTGGTGTTCGACCATCTGCGTGAGGAACAGCGATCCCGCCTCCGCACCGGTCGCGTTCTGCAGCGCGGTCATGTCGGCCTGCGACATCATGCCGTCGCCGTGGTGCATGCCGCTCATGTCCGACGACTGGCCCCATCCGGAAAGCCAGCTGTTCATCGTGTCGATCTCCGGACCTTGCGCGTCCTTGATCTTCGAAGCGAGCTCCGCCACTCGCGGATCGACGCCCTGCTTCGCCAGAAGCATGTCGGACATCTCGATCGCCTGCTGATGGTGCATGACCATGTTCATGGCGAACGCGACATCCGCCGCGTTGTGGGTGCTCGACGTGGCAGACGACGATCCGCCGCCATCATCCGCCCCGGGCACCTGACGGGCGCCGCCGGAGGGAGTGCTGCAACCGGCAAGGACGGCAACGGTGAGGAATGCGCCGCAGGCGGCAGCGATGAGCTTGGTGTTCATGAGTTTCTCTTTCGTTCGCAATGGAGTGATGGCTGGGCTTCCGCGCATGCGGAAGCAGCGCCACCGGCCGGGGCCGGAGCGCTGCGGCAGCACTCAGGTGCGACTGATCGAGAGGACGTGAAGAGACGGAGGAGACGCGGGCGCGATGATCCGCGGGACCTCACGAGCCCGTGCTGCGATGGCCGCGAAGAACGCCCAGCGCGAGCGCATGAGGATCGGCGCGAGAAGGAGCAGAACGGTAGCGAGCAACGCCAGGAAACACAGCATCGCCGACATGTCATGCCCGGGACCGCATCCACCCGCCGCGCAGTGCGCGTGCGCATCCATGCCCGGATCCGTGCTCGATCCCATCGCCATGCCGCGGCCGGCATCGGTGCCCTTCGTGGACTCCTCCCCGGGGTGATCGCTTTCCAGAGCCGAGTGGAGAGCGGCGTGAGGAGACATCGAATCAGCGGGACCCGAGACAAGCGTGTGCATCCCCAGAATCCCGACGATCACACCGACGACCGCGAGCAGCAGAAGAAGCGGAGGCCACACCGAGCTCGGCGTTGCATGCCGTCCGATCACTGTGCTGCCTCCCCTCCGGAACTCGGACGCCACGCTAGCGTGCGCTGCTGGGTGGACCCTCAAACCATAAGACATTGTGCGTTTCCCTCCTCACGGTCCACCGGCGAAACAGCTTGCTGTCGGGCGCCCTAGGCGGAGGCATAACCTACCCCCGCATCTGATCCGTAGGCGGCCATCCGGCCGGAACGGACGGGGGGATCATGATCAAGCGTCTGTGCGTGACGGTGGCCGTCGTCGTCCTGCTCGCCGGCGTCGTGACCCCCGTCGCGGCCACCGCGGCCGCGGGGAGCCTCGTCAGCGGCCTGGTCTGGGCGGACGTCAACCGCGACGGCGTCCGCACACCGGACGAGAGCGTGAAGGCGGGAGTACCCATCCAGCTGGTCTCTGCGACGACCGGAAACGTCGTCGCGACGACGACATCGGCGACGAACGGCACGTACTCGTTCGCCAACGCCGCGGACGGCAGCTATTTCGCGCGGGCGATCGCTCCCGGCGCCTTCCGGTTCCCCGACGTCGCCACCGGCCAGAACGACTTCCGCCGCAGCGAAGTTCCGGCGACCGGCAGTCCGGAGCGCGGTGTGACGGCGCCGTTCACGATCGCGGGGGCGACGCAGGTCGCCAACCTGGATGCCGGGATGCAGCCGATCGCGACGCTCGAGACCGACCGGTTGCAGATTCCGGACTCTTGCGAGACGTACGCGTCCACCGGCACGCCCCCGTGGGACGCCACCGACGGCCCCGGGCTCGACACGGGTCCGGGCAACTGCGTCGTGCGCGTCGGCGACACGGTGCGTCAGAACTATTCGGTGTCGCTGACGGGGCTGCCGACCGGGGTGACCGTGCCGAACGTCGTGATCGAGCTGACCATCTCCCCGGTGTCGAACCCGGACGACCCCTCCGATGCCGCCGATGCGACGCTCCAGCTGGCCGGCCCGGGAACGAACGGGCTCCCGGCCGGGTGCCTCGCCGCGGCCAACGGGGCGAACCCGCCGTCGTCGGCGACGACGAACGCGAACGGGTCGATCACCGTGGTCTGCAACCTGGGATCGATGTCGTCGAACGTCAGCACGGTGCAGCTCGTCTACCGGTTCGCCGACGACACGCCGATTCCGGGCTTCGCATCGGTGACGGCATCCGCGTACACCGGGCAGGACGACGCGGCGCCCTCGAACACCGTGTCCGGGCCCGTGGTGCAGGTGACCGGCACGGCGCAGTGGGAAGCGAAGAAGTTCCCCCAGAACGGCCCGCTCCGGGCGACGCGCACGATCGGCGGTGTCGTCACCCACGGGTTCGATCAGTACTACTGGATCGACCTCATCAACGTGAAGGGCGCGATCGGAGGCTCCGATCTGCAGTGGCCGATCTCGTTCACCGACCGCATGACGAAGTTCCCCAACGCCGTGCTCTTCAGCTGCTCGCCCCGGATCCCCGGGAACGACGCGGCCGTCTCCGACTGGTCCGTCACCTGCCCGGTCAACCAGGCGGCCGGAACGACCGGCTGGAACATGACGGCGTCGAAGCCCGTGAATTCCCGCCAGGAGAACACGCGCATCCTGGTCGGCGTCTTCGTTCCGAACGCCGACGCCTATCGGTCCGTCGATCCCGGCTGGCAGCCGGGGGACGCGCCGCCGGCCGGAACGGTGGCGTGGCAGAACCAGATCCGGGACACCAACGGCTGGCACTTGGTGGGCGGGCAGCTCAACGATCCCCCGAACAGCGCGGGGCCCGGCTATGAGCCCGGGTGGGACGGCACCACGGCCAGCGGCGACAACGTGGTGGACCGCACCTTCGCCACGACCGAGCCGCGCTGGGATCTGATCAAGAGCAACACCGGGACACCGGCCTTCCAGACGCGGGATCTCGACAACGATCCGGCGACGGCTCCGACACCGGGATTCTCTGTGCAGTTCTTCTTCCAGGTCAACGAGTCCAACGGCAACCCCATCAGCGTCAACGTCGACAACATCGCGCTGAAAGACGTGATGCCCGAGTACCCGGATGCGGTGCTCCTCTCCTGCGCCGGAAGTGCGGGCAACTTCAACACCGGCACGCCCACCTGCCAGACCGGTGCCCAGCCGGTCGGCGGATGGAACATGAGCTTCACCGCGAACGCGAACGGCAACAACACGAGGACGAACACCTGGACCGGAACGTTCTTCATCCCCACCCCGACCATCCCCGATCCGTGCCGCACGAACGTGAACGAGACGTTCACCGTGCGCAACGAGGCGCACCCCAGCGGAGACTGGAGGGCGGACGGGTGGCTGATCAACAACACGGGGTTCGAGCCCGGCTGGGACGGCACGACCGCGTCGGGCAACAATGTCGCGACTCGAACGTTCAGCGTGCGCAGCACGGTCAGCGACTGCGGCACCCTGAACGGCGACAAGCAGTACGAAGGGATCGCCGGCGGTCTGACCGCCTGGAACCAGTTCTCGCTGGGCGACGTGGTGAACTCGCACGTCTGGACGACGGCCAGCACGAACCGGGTCTCGGTGACCGACCCGATGGTGTGCGACGTGTTCGACGTCTCCGTGTGGCGCGTCTCGGGCAACCCGCTCGCGCCGGTGACCGGCGCCGACCCCAACCCGCACCTCCAGGCCAACCCGGCCAATCCGGGCTTCGACCGCAACGACTACGTCATCGAGTACGCGGTCGGGGCGAACTCCGTCGATACCCAGACCGGCACGGGCAACGGTCTCGACAACACGGCGAACGTCGTCGACGCGCGGCAGTGCCGGGACGCCCCCGGACCGTGGTCCAGCGACCCAGCGGCCGCATTCGGCGCCGACTGGCGCGACGAAGTCAACATGGTCAGAGTGCGGCCGGTGACCGCCGGGCACGTCGAAGTCGGCCCGTTCACGCTCGGCCTGTACCTCCCGCTCCAGTCGCGCTGGCGGTACAACGGCGGCCCGAACGCGGGTGAGGACATCCCGCAGGGCGTCCTGCTGAACAACACCGGCGCCTGGCCCGCGATCGACGCGAACGGAGCCCAGGTCTGGCGGGATGTCTCGCGGCAGCTCGCGGCCAACCTGCCGCTCAGCGGGAACAAGTCCTACGCCACCGAGGCCGGCAACGCCTGGGCGGACAACACGACGGTCGCCTCCGGGACCAAGGTGCAATCGATCGTCGGGCTGTACGCCGACCTCCCCCAGCTCGGGGCGGTATCCGGACCGCCCAACGGCGTCCAGGCGCCCGGCGCACCGGACAGCCTCGGGTTCCCGGTCGACAACCCCACGGTGTGCGACGCCTTCGACGTGTCGGTGTTCCAGCTGGACCGGCTGGGATGGTCGACGTCGACGGGCATCACGCCGAGCGACTACGTCATCGAGTACGCCGTCGGCTCCAATGCCGTCGACACGCAGGCGGGGGCACCGACCGGCGGGCTGTACCCGGTGGACCGCACATCGCTCGTCGCGGACGCCACCTCCTGCCGCGAGTACGCCGGCCCCTGGGTCACCGACCCCGCGCAGTTCGGACCGAACTGGCGCGACACCGTGAACATGGTGCGGATGCGTCCCCGTGCCACCGACTACGTCCAGCACGCCGCGTTCGCCCTGACTCTGCGCACGATGCTCAAAGCGCGCGGCGTGTACAACGGCGGACCGGATGCGGGTCAGCCGGTGCCCACCGGCGTCCGGCTCTCCAACGTCGGCGGATGGTCGACCGGCCCCCGCGGAGACCAATGGACCACCATGCAGAAAGAGGTGCGCTACCAGGGGATGCGCCTGATCGTCGCCAAGTCCGCCGGGCAGGCGACCTACCTGCCCGGTCAGGACGCGATCTGGAACCTCAGCGTCGGGATCAACGACGCCGAAGTCGGCGCGGTGATGCAGAACATCCGGCTCGTCGACACCATCCCGCAGGGCCTCACCTACAACTCGGCCTGCACGCACGCGCGCCTGCCCGCAGGCGTCACGGTGAACTACAACGCGGCGACGCGGGAGGTGACCTTCATTCTGGGGGATGTCACCGCCACCGCCGCCAACTACTGGATCCGCACGGGCGCGACCGCTCTGCAGCTGTGTGCGACGCTCGAGACGGTCGCGCAACCCGGCGACTCCTACGTCAACTCGGTGCAGGCGAGGGCGGACAACTCCGAGAACGCCCCGACGGCGACCGCGACCACCACGGCCACCGGCTCCGGGCAGCTGGGCCTGGTCAAGAACGTCGACAAGTCGTTCGTGGCGAGCGGCGAGACCTACACCTGGTCGCTGGACTGGGCGAACACCTCCACGGTCATCTCCTTCCTGCCCACGGACCTGATCGACGTCCTGCCCTGGAACGGCGACGGCGATCCAGCGTCCGGCTCGGCGCGCGGACAGTACGCCTCGGACTACGTCGGACTCTCGCGGCTGACCGGGCTGCTGGCCGCGCCGACGTACGTCCGCGGTGCCACGGGGAACGTGGGCGGCTTCTGGTACTACTCGACGGCGGACCCCTCGACCATCAGCCAGGACCCCCGCGATCCCGCGAACGCCGACCCGGCAGCACCCGGAGGCCTGTGGCTGGCCGCCGGAGAGGTCTCCGACATCGGTGCGGTGACGGCGGTGCGTTTCGTCTCAAGCGGTCCCCTCGGTGTCGGCACGCGTGTGCGCGCCCAGATCCCGATGGTCTCGACGAGCGACCAACTCGACAACGTGTACGTGAACCGCGCCGAGATCTACTCGGGCACCTTCCCGAACCAGCCCCTGCTCTCCAACGAGCCGTACGTCATCATGCCGGGCTTCACGGTCGGCGACCTGGTGTGGCTCGACCGCAACGGCGACGGGCGCTTCGACAGCGGCGACCAGGGCATCCCCGGCGTGACCGTCCAGGTGCTCGACGAGGCCGGGGACGTCGTCTCGACCGCGACGACCGATGCGGTGGGCCGCTGGGTGTCGAAGGCGCTGCCGGCGGGAACGTACACGGTGCACATCCCGGCCGCCATGTTCGACCCGGGGGAACCGCTCGCCGGCGTGGTGGTGCGCACGGCCGGTTCCAGCGCTGCCAACGCGATCAACGAGCGCGGCGACAACAACAACACCGAGACGCCGGTCCCCAGCTGGACAGGCCTGACCAGTTCTCAGGTGACGCTCTCCTACGTCCGCGACGGCCGGGGCTTCCTCGTCGGCGCCAACGGGGCGATCGGCGATGACGTCCTCGGCCTCGCGAACCCGCTCATCCCCGACGAGTTCAGCAACTACACCATCGACCTCGCGCTGATGCCCGCACCCGGCATCGAAATCAAGAAGTCGACGAACGGCCAGGATGCGGACGATCCCCCGGGCCCGACTGTGGCGGTTGGCGGCCCCGTGCGGTGGACGTACGTGGTGACCAACACCGGCGCCGTGGACCTCACGGACGTCACCGTCACGGACAACCGGATGGACGCTGCCGCCATCGACTGCGGCGGCACGGGTTCGAATGTCGTCCCAGGGCCCCTTCCGCCGGGAGCGTCGTTCACCTGCGTCGCGGACGGCACCGCGACGGAGGGCAGATACGTCAACCTCGGGATGGTCAGCGCGCTCGACCCGGCGATGGAGCAGGTGACCCACGAGGACCTGTCGCAGTACGACGGCGTCGAGCCGCAGGTCGACATCGAGAAGGCCACGAACACCCTGGATGTCGACGCTGCGCCGGGCCCGACCGTCGCCGCCGGCGGCGCCGTCCGCTGGACCTATGTCGTGAGGAATACGGGAAACGCACCCTTGACGAACGTGACGGTGACCGACGACCACGTTCCCGCGTCGGGCATCAACTGCGACGGCACGGGGAGCAACGTCATCCCCGGACCGCTCGCCCCCGATGATTCATTCACCTGCGTCGCCACGGGAACGGCCGTCCTCGGGCAATACGAGAACACCGGCCGTGTGACCGGCACCGCGCCGCCCACCACCGACGTCGACGGGCTCCCGGTCCCGGGCGCTGAGGTGACGGACGAGGACCTCTCCCACTATCTCGGCATCCAGCCGCAGGTCGACATCGAGAAGGCCACGAACACCCAGGATGCGGACACCGCCCCCGGCCCGGCCATCGCCACAGGAGACCCCGTGCGCTGGACCTATGTCGTGACCAACACCGGAACCGTGCCGCTCACCGATGTGACCGTCACCGACGATCGGGTACCGGCTTCGGGGATCGACTGCGACGGCACGGGAAGCAACGTCATCCCCGGACCGCTCGCGCCCGACGCGACGTTCAGCTGTGTCGCGAACGGCACGGCCACCCTCGGCCAGTACGAGAACACCGGCAGCGTGACCGGAACCGGACCCGCGACGACGAACGTGGACGGGAACCCGGTGCCTGGTGCGGACGCGTCCGATGAGGACCTGTCGCACTACCTCGGCGTCGCCCCGGCGATCGATATCGAGAAGGCGACCAACGGCCTCGACGCGGACGACGCGCCAGGACCCGCGATCGCCGAAGGCGCCCCGGTGCGGTGGACCTACACGGTGACGAACACCGGGAACGCTCCCGTGACCGAGGTCACCGTGACGGACGACCGGGTCGACGCCTCCCGCATCGACTGCGGCGGAACGGGAAGCAACGTCATCCCCGGGCCGCTCGACCCCGGCGACGCTTTCGACTGTGTCGCCACCGGCACGGCGGTCGCCGGTGCCTACGTCAACACGGGCACCGTCACCGCGATAGGCCCCGAGGTGGTGGATGCCGACGGGGCGACCACCCCCGGAATGCAGGTATCCGACACCGACCCATCGCACTACCTGGGCGAGATCACGGACGAGGGAACCACGCCGATCCCGCCGGTGATCCCGCCGGGCCCGCCTGCCGCCCCGGCTGCGCCGGCTGCCCCGGGTCCGGACGCGCTGCCCGACACCGGCGCCGGAGACCAGACCGGCCTGCTTCTCGGCAGCGCCCTGCTCCTCCTTCTCGGAGCCCGGGCCATCATCGGAGGGCGCCGACGCCGCCGGCGGACCAGCTGACAGAGCGGGAGCGCTGCCCTCCGACACGGTATCGGCGAACCGGGGAACCCGCGGCCGCCCCTGCCTGCTGCTACTCGCCTGCAGGCAGCTGCTTGGCGTCGACGATGATCTTCTCGAGGCGGTCGAGGGCCTCATGAATAGTTTCGCCGTGGTGGGCTTAGACGGCGCGGGGCTGCTGTTACGCGTCCCGTTCGGGCCAGCGCTGGATGGACTCCTGGAGGCGCTGTGCGACGTCGACGCCGAGTACGGCAGCGCACCCCGGCGGTGGTGGGTGAAGCGCTCTCGTCGGGCATGCTGCGGGCGTCAGCTTTCGGGGCCGGCTAGGCGGAGGGCGTTGAGGAGGAGGTTCCCGAAGCGTTGCTCCGGGGAGCCGAACGGGTCCTCGATGACCATGTAGGTCCAGGTGGTGGACGGTCTGCGCAGGCCGAGGGGTTCGGGGTCGAGGGTTCCCCGAGCGGCAGCGTGGGCGAGGGTCGCTGCGATGGCGTCCGTGACGCGGCCGGCGAAACCCTCGAATGACCGGTAGGCGATCCTGTTGTACTCGTCGAGCGGGTTGTCGCGGGCCAGGGAGCGCAGATGGATCCCCTCGCGGGCCGCGGTGAGCATGTCGAGGTGCTCGATCCAGTACTGGTCGAGGTGGTGCAGGCTGATCTCCCGGACGGCAGCGTGGATGCGATGGCGGTCGAACCGGCCGAGCAGGGCGTCGACGGCGGTTCGTGCCTCGCCGTTCAGGAGGAGATCGTCTCGCTCAGCGGACAGCACCTCGGTGCGGAGCCGGAGGACGGCGTGCCGTTGCTCGGTGGGAACTTCGGAGAACGCGAGGGTGTTCCGGTGCGATCGATGCTGGAGCCCTTCCGCGAGACGCTGGGCATGGTCGACGAGTTCCGTGGCCATGTCGGTGGTGAACGGGGAGCCGTAGGCCTTCCGCAGGGACGGTGAGAATCCCGGCAGGTGGCGGCGCACCAGGTCGTCGTCGAGGCTGGTGAAGAAGACGCTCGTTCCGGGGTCGCCCTGTCGACCGGCACGGCCCCGCAGCTGGTCATCGAGTCGGCGGCTGTCGTAGCGGCCGATCCCGATGACGCAGAGCCCGCCGGCGGCGATGACGCGTTCCGCGTCGCTTCCATCGGCTCCGCCGAGCCTGATGTCGGTCCCCCGTCCGGCCATCTGGGTGGAGATCGTGATCCTCCCGTGTTCGCCGGCGCGGGCGATGATCGCCGCCTCGTCCGCGTCGTTCTTCGCGTTGAGCACCACCGCGTCGAGTCCGCACCGTTCCAGCTCCTCAGCGACCTGCTCCGACTCGGCGACACTGCCGGTGCCGACCAGGAGCGGACGCCCGGACCGATGCTCGGCGACGATGTACTCGAGCGCCGCCCGCAGCTGCGACGGAGCGTCGGGGTGCGCCCGATCCGGGAGGTCCTCCCGGATCACCGGCCGGTGCGGACCGACCTCGCCGGTGCGAACTCCGTACCGGTCAGCCAGCTGCTCGGCAACGGGCAGCGCCGTCCCGGACATGCCGCACACCGTCCGGTACCGGCCGACGAGCGCCTGGATCGTGATCGAGTCGAGGATCTCGCTGACAGTCGAGCTCTCCAGATCTTCCTTCGCCTCAACGGCCGCGTGCAGTCCGTCCGGCCACCGCTGCAACCGGGCGATCCTCCCCCGAGAGGCATTGACCAGCTGGATCAGCCCATCGCGGACGATGTAGTCCACATCACGGTGCAGCAGCGCCTGCGCGTGCAACGCGACGTTGATCGTCGTGAGGTGGTCATGCCCAGCGGCGTCGAACAGATTGACCTCGCCGAGAGCAGCCTCGACCCCATCCACACCCCGGTCGGTCAAGGCCACATTCCGGCCATCCGCATCCACTTCATAGTCGACTCCAGCCACGAGGGTGCGTACGAGTTGCGCCGCCTCTCGTTGCGAAACACCCGCGGTCCCCCCGCCGGCGAGGACCAACGGCGTCGAGGCCTCATCGATCAGGACCGCGTCAGCCTCATCGACGATCACCACATCGGGGACGAACAGCTCCACATCTTCCGGTTCTGTGCGAAACCGGTCCCGCAGCACATCGAAGCCCGCCTCGGTGACCGGCACATACGTCACGTCCGCGGCGTACGCGGCCCGGCGCTGCTCCCGCCCCTCGCCCTCCCCGATCCAACCGACGCCGACCCCGAACCCCCGGTAGAACGGCGACATCCACTCGGCATCCCGACGGGCCAGATAGTCATTGACAGAGAACAGCTGCACCGACCGCCCCTGCAGCGCGTAACCGGCAGCCGCGACCGCCCCGGTCACCGTCTTCCCTTCGCCGGTCCCCATCTGCACCACGTGCCCATCCAGAAGCGCCAACGCCCCCACCAGCTGGCTGTCGAACAGGTCGATCCCCAGAGCGGCCCGTGCGACAGCCCGCGCCACCCGGCAGAACTCCCGCTGCTCCGCCCTCCCCCACTCGCCGGAACACGAGCGCAGCCGACTCACGGAAGCATCCACCTCATCCGGAGAGGACGGCGCCACGAGCGAACGGAGATCGCCCACCAGCGCACGATGACGACGGAACCGGACCGTGCCATCCACACCGAAGTACCGCCTGACACCATCACGCAGACCCACAACCACCCCCTGACACCAGACTCGCTATCGTCTCCGACCGGGCTCCGACGCGCAAACGAGCTCGCCGCAGCCGGTCGGCCCGAACCGACCCCACGTTCGACGCCTCCCCGTCCGGGCTCGTCACCGGGCGGGACGCGTCCCAATCTGTGTAATCGTTCAGAAACACGATCGCCCGCTGCGCGAAACAGCGGGCCTCTAGCGTCGAGCCTGTCGATGGAGCCGCTTCCTCAGCCGCTGGCCCACCCCCCGGGGCCGGCTCTGGACCGTTCGCAGATCGTGCTCCTCGACGACGCGAGTCTTCCCTTCCTGCCGCTGACGGCGGACGCATCGGCGACCCCCTCTCGCCCGCTCCACAGGAAGGCACCACCCGATGCATCACACCCCCAGGCGCTTCGCGCGCCTTCTGGCCGCCGCGGCGGCCGCTCTCGCCGGTCTCGGCCTCGCGGTCGGCGCTGCGGCGCCCGCCGTCGCGGCTCCCGCGGTGGCCGCTGTCACGGTCTCCGCGCCGTCGGCGGTCACCGCCGGAGACTCCTTCGACGTGACGGTGACACTGACCGGCGCGACCGACGTCTTCGGCTACGAGGCCGTCCTGGCCTTCGACCCGGCGATCGTCGCGTACGTCGACGGCAGCGCGGTCGTCACCGCCGGAGGCTACGACGCCGTCGGCACCGCCTCCGGCACGGTCGACCTCGTCTACACGCGGCTTGGCACCTCCCCGGCTCTGTCAGGCACCATCTCGTACACCCTGAAGTTCACGGCGAAGGCTGCGGGATCGACAGCGTTCACCCTGCGCTCGCTCTCGCTGGTCGACCCCGCGTCGGCTGTGACCCCGCTCTCGAACGCCGCGGTGAGCCCGGCCGTCGCGGTCGCACCGGGCTCGGTCACCGCACCTCCGGCGGGGACGACGCCGGCGACCGGCTCCGGGTCGGGCTCCGCGACATCGACGACGTCCAACGCATCCACCGCCGACGATCTGGCCTCGACCGGCTCGGATGTCCTCCCGTACGTCATCGCGGGTGGGCTCCTCGTCGTGCTCGGTGCAGCCGCCGTCCTGATCGCGGTCCGCCGCCGACGTGCAGGAGAAGCCCGATGACCGCCCGCCGATCGATCACGAGGAGCACCACCGCCATGCACACCCGAACCGCCGCCCGCCGCGTCACGACAACCGCCGGCGCGCTCGCTGCTCTCGCCGCACTCGCTGCGACGGGCGCCATCGTCGCCCCGGCCGCGGCCGCACCGGTCCCGAGCGGCTCCGAGGCGTTCCTCGCGCCGTACTACACCGCCCTCGACCTGACCGGCGACAAGCAGGTGACAACGGCCGACCTCGACGTCTTGACCCACCATCTCGGCGCCACCACCGCCTCGGCGGACTGGTCGACCGTCGCCGCGGCGGACACCGACACGGATGGCGTCATCACCGTGAAGGATGTCGTCACCCTTTCGCAGCGGATGATCTACGACGACGGGCCGTTCCAGCTGGTGGAGGCCTCCGCCCTGGACATGCAGGCCGCGATGAACGCCGGCGTCACCACCTCCGTGAAGATCACCCAGGAGTACCTCGACCGGATCGCCGCCCTCGACCGCTCCGTCGTCGACACCGGGGCCGGCGGACGCGCCCTCAACTCGATCATCTCGACGAACGCGCAGGCTCTGACGATCGCTGCCCAGGCGGACGCCACCCGTGCGCAGAAGGGGATGACGAGCATGCTGCTCGGGGTCCCGATCGCGGTCAAGGACAACTACGACACCGTCGACATGCCCACCACGGGCGGCTGCGGCTGCTGGGACGGCAACCAGACGAGCGACGACGCGACCATGGTGAAGAACCTCCGCGCAGCGGGCGCCGTCATCCTCGCCAAGGCCAGCCTGGACGAGTTCGCGTACGGCTTCGCTTCCGAGTTCTCCTCGTTCCAGGACCCGGGCAAGACGCTTCTCGTCGCCAGCCCGCTGAACACCACCAAGACCGCGGGCGGGTCCAGCGGCGGCACGGGTGCGGCCATCGCCGCGAACCTGGCGGGCATCGGATTCGGCACCGACACCGGAGGCTCGATCCGCGTGCCGTCGACGTACAACTCGTTGGTCGGCATCCGCCCCACCGTCGGCCTCACCAGCCGCGACGGCATCATCCCGCTCGCCCTCAGCCAGGACACGGGCGGCCCGATCGCCCGCAGCGTCACCGACGCCGCGGTCGCGCTCGACGCTGTCACCGGTGTGGATGCGGCCGACCCGATCACGGCGGAGCAGCAGGGCCATGTCCCGGCCTCATACACAGCAGCGCTCGACCCGACCGCGCTGAAGGGCAAGAGGATCGGCATCGTCACCTCCATGCTGGGCAGCAACGCGACGGTCACCCGGCTGTGGGCGGCTGCGAAGGCGACGCTCGAGGCGCAGGGGGCGACGGTCGTGGAGATCACGAGCGTGCCTGCCGCGTTCACGGCAACGCTGAACGAAGGAAGCGGCAGCACGAACGAGTTCAAGCACGACCTGAACATCTACATCCAGAATCACCTGGCGCCGAACGTGACCGCTCGCTCGATCGACGACATCCTGGCCAGCGGTCGCAACGTCACAACGCGCAACAGCATCTATACGTCGCGCAACAACGTGACGGACGCGCAGTACCAGGCGTGGGCGGGCCCCTCGGGCACGCACACCGCCGCCATCGCCACCGGCAACGCGACCGTGACGCAGCTGCTGAACGACAACGCTCTGGACTCCCTGGTGTACCCGAGCGGTTCGCCGTACAGCACCATCGGGACCAACATGCGCCTCAGCCCCAACACCGGGATGCCCGCCATCACGGTGCCTATGGGCCAGGCCATCGCGTCCGACGGCACGAACCCCCTGGTCGGCGCCAACGTCAACCTCGAGTTCCTCGGGCGCGACTACGACGAGAGCGGCATCATCGGCCTGGCGTACGCATTCGAGCAGGCGACGCACGCGCGGGCGACCGCGCCGCTCTACGGTCCGCTCAAGTAGAGCGACCGCCCGACCGAGACGAGCGCCCCGGCTTCGCGCCGGGGCGCTCGTCTCCCCCTGGCCACCACGGCCGCCAGCAGCCATATTGAGCGCATGCGCGAAGTGATCAGCACCCCGGATGCGCCGAGCTCCCCCTTCTACAGCCAAGGCGTGAAGTCGGGAGGCTTCATCCACATCTCGGGACTGGTGGGGGTCGACGTCAACACCGGGAGACCCGCCGGTCCCACGATCCAGGAGCAGACGCGGCAGGCGCTCGCGAACTGTCGCGCTGTTCTCGCGGCGGCGGATGCCACCTTGGACGACGTCGTCGAAGTCGGAATCCTCCTCAGCGACCCGGCCGACTTCGCCGGCATGAACGAGGAGTACCGATCGTGGTTCCCGAGCGATCCGCCCGCTCGGTATGCGGCGAAACTCGGCGCCGTGATCCCCGACGTGCTGATCTCCATCCGCATGACCGCGTATGTCGGCGAAGGTCGGAGTGACTCCTGACGTTAGCGAGGTTTGCTGTTCGCTCCCACTCGATACGGAGCTATTGCAGGCAGAACTCGTTGCCCTCCGGGTCGCGCATCATGATCACGAACTCCTCGTAGGGGCCCCAGTACCCCAGGAGGGTCTTCTCCTCGGTGGCACCGAGGGCGATCAGGCGGTCGCGCTCCGCTTCGAGCTCCTCGCGCGAGGCGCGGCGGTCGTCGAACGGCGTGATGTCGAGGTGCACGCGGTTGCGCTGCCGTCGCTCGTGCCGGTACCGGCTGAAGTAGAACCGTTGATGCGCCGGATTCTGATCCCAGGCTTCGGCGCGATCCGCGATCTCCTCGTCGGTCATTCCGGAGGCTCTGAGCTCTGCGACGTCCTCCGGGTCCCAGCCAGTGGGTTCCGGGTAGCCCATCACGGCGCTCCAGAAGCGCGCCAGCTCGGTGGGATTCTCGGCGAAGAACGTCACGTTCGCAATCCGGGCGGTCATGCGTCGAGGATAGCGACCGCCGGAGGGGCGGCGTGGCCGGCGACCTCTGCCACCGCATCATCGGGAGGCCGACTTTTCCATGAGCCAGACGGATTACTTCCTTGGGATCAAGGACTGTCATCGCAGGGCCGTCCTCATTCACGCGCACCGGCGGGAACAACATGCTCTTGCAAGACAAGCAGACGTGCGGGCCTATAACGTGGTCGTACGCCTATACCGCAGCGGTCTCGTCGAGGTCGTCGGACACCGCTACCCCGTCCCTAACCACGAGGGCTGGGTCCGATGGGATGGCACCTACGACTGGAACAACATGTTCAAGTACAGCAACGAGGGCTTCCAGTGCCTTGTCGGAGCACGCGGATACAAAACCGTCAACACATCCCTCCGCCGCTAAGGACGATCTGAGAGAAACCATGGCCACAGCGATCTCCAAAATGCACCTGCCGGCCACACTGCGTCGAAACTCGATCACCCACGCGATCGCGCTGCTCGCGGCCGCAGCGGTGGTATCGGCGATCGTCGTTGCGTGGTTTGTGCTGTTCTTCTCCGCACAAGCAGCAGGCCAATACTCCACCGATCTCGCCACAAACACCGCCCTCCGGTTCAGCTCGCTGTTCGCAATCGTCTTCCCCGCCACCGCCGTTGTGGCCGCGCTGGCAAGCCTCGCGACCGTTCCCTTCCGCAAAGCTGGCGCCCGCACTGGAATTGCTATCCTCGCTGCATCCACGATTACAGGCATTGCTGCATCGGCCGTATCGTTCGCCTGGTCTGAGCCCATCCAGGCCGCCGGAATGTTCCCCCTGCTGAACGCGCTCATCGGCGCATATGCGTTGGCCGCATCGCTCGCCTCGGCACTGCTTTCCCTTCTAGCGCGACGTCGTCCAGTGATCTCAGCGATCACCGCTGCCGCAGGTGCACTCATCACAATCATGGGTACGCTGCTGAGGCGATGACCCATAACAGCTAATATGTAAGTAGACCGGCGCGGTGTCATATGCACCGAGAGCAAGGTCGGTCCACTTTTGCACAAGCACGACATGCGCTACACGGTCGCAGTCCGGCACCGCAACGACGCCACCTGACTTGTCGGGTAGGGGGAGGTCGTCGCCCCGATCCGCTCCTGGTCGGAAACCCAATCACGGAGATGAGCAAGAGGCTCGAGCCGCACACGAGCCTTCGGGAGGATCGTGGTGGTGGTGCCCCACTTCGCGCGGCAATCCAAGGCGGGAAGCTGGCCGAGGACGTTGTACAGCAGCTGCGAGGATCGCGACCACCAGCGAAGCACATCACGCCGCGGCGATCAGCTCGTCGATGAGCGACGCCGTCTCCGTCCAGTCCCGCACGGGATGTGTCGGGATACCGAGCGCGATCACCGGGTAGTCGTTGCCGTCCGGGTCGAGACGGTCCCCGACGAAGAGCATGTCCGAGAAGGGGATGTGCGTGATCGACGCGAGCCTCCTCATCCCGTAGGCCTTGTCCACGCCACGACGCGTGATGTCGATGCTGGTCGACCCGCCCGCACGCACCTCCAGCCGGGGCAGCCGGGACTGCACCGCCGTCCGCAGGCTGCTGCGCCGCGTTCCGGCCGGATCCCAGGCGGACTTCTCGGCGACAGGGGCGAACTGGCCCAGCGCTGAGAACGTGATCTGCGAGCCGCGGTCCTCCATGACCGGCCCCCACGTCCCCGCCTCCCACAGCCCCAAGCGTGACGCCTCCTCCTCGACCACGGCGAGCGCCTCCTCCCGCTCGGCGTCGCTCAGGTTCTCGGCGTACCGCAGGCGCCAGCGGGCTCCGTCCCAGTTCAGGTAGCGCGTCCCGCAGGTCGGCATGAGGTGGAGGCGTTCCAGCGGCGCCGACGCGGGCAGACGGGAGAGCAGCTGGTCGCGGAACTGCTCGAACCGGCCGCCCGAGATCACGCAGACCTCCATCACCTCGAGGAGACGTCCGAGCGACTCGGCCGTCCGCGCGTCGACGGGAGACTTCGACGGGGCGAGGGTGTCGTCGAGATCGAAGGCGACGAGACGGGGCATCAGCGGGACCTTTCCTGGTTGGAGGGGGATGGCGGCGCGGTGCTGCCGCGCACGATGAGCTCGGCCGGAGGAAACGCATCCCCCGGGGAACCGCCGCCGCTGTTCGCCAGGAGGCGACCGCAGGCCCGGCCCCACGCTTCGGCGTCGCGCCGCACGACCGAGAGAGCAGGATTCGTCACGAGGGCGACCGGGCCGTCGTCGAGTGCGATCACCGAGAGTTCGTCCGGAACCTCCAGGCCACGGCGAAGGGCGGCTTGCATGCCGGCCGCCGCGAGCAGATCGCTCTCGTAGACGATCCCGGTGGGAGGCTCGGCACGGTCGAGCAGGCCGGCGGTGGCGTCCCTCACGGTAATCGGGATGGATGGGGACACCCATGCCACCCGGGCATCGAGCCCCAGCAGGCGAGACTCCCGCGCGAACTCCGTGCTCCACCGGGCCGACCGTGCGAGCGACCCGTCCGCGACCAGCGCGATCCGACGATGGCCGATGCCGGCGAGGTGACGGATCGCCTGCCGCATCCGCTCGCCCTGGTCGGGCGCGCCGACGCTGTCCGCGGAGACGAACGGCAGGCCGAGCCGCGCCAGAGCGGCCGGGCGGTCGTCGGCGACCCGCAGGCCCGCGAGCAGCACCACGTCCACCTGCGCCTCCCGGGCGAAGGCCGAGTAGGCTTCCCGCTCGTCGGCATCGGTCGCGACGACGCGCACGACGAGGACAGCGCCGGTCGCGGCGAGCGCGGACCCGATCCCGTGGAGGAAACCGACGAGATCCGAGCTCGCGGCCGCCGCGTCCCGGCGGAGCACGAGGCCCGCGGTCCGCGGTCGCTGCCCGGAGAGCGCCCTGGCGCGGGAGCTCGGGCGCCAGCCGAGGTCTCGTGCGGCCCGGACGATGCGGTCCGTCGTCCCCTCGCTGAGCCCCCGGCGCCCGTTGAACACGAAGGACACCGCGCTCTTGGAGACGCCGGCGCGCGCCGCGACATCGGCGATGGTGATGCGCCGCTCCCCCGGCTCCCGGGCGGCACCGGAGGCGGGATCCGGACCCGAACCGGTTCCCACCTCGGTGCCTCCGTCCGCTACCGCGCCACGGCCCACGGGCCGTTGACGTCGCCCGGAGCCTGGTTGCGGGTCCACCACTTCGCGACATAGACGACGCCGTTGTAGCTCGCCCGGTCGCCCGCGGTGAAGATGCGCGACGGCGTCCACAACGCGGTGCCGTCAGGTGCGGTGGCCATCTCCTGCCACGGTCCCGTCACCGACCCGGGGACATCGCCGCGGCTGTACCAGCCGGCCAGGAAGGTCTTGCCCTGGGAGACGACGGTGTCGCCCGCAGCGAAGACACGGGACGGGGTCCACACGGCGGCACCGCTCTCGGTCATCGCCAGTTCCTGCCAGGCTCCGGTGTTGCTGAGCCCGGGCTGCTCGCCCTTCGTGGACCAGCCCGCCTTGTAGACGGAACCCTTGTAGCTGACGATGTCGCCCGTCTTGTAGGACGTCGTCTTGCTCCAGGCGGCTGGGAGCACCACCGTAACGGTCACCGTCGTGTCGGCGCCGGCCACGGTGTCGCTGCCGGAGTACGTCGCCGTCAGCACGTGGTCGCCCGCTGCGAGGCCCGGAGGGAGGGTGAACGTGGCGACGCCGCCGTTCAGGGATGCGACCCCGCGGTCCTTGTCCCCCTCGGTGAGAGCGACCTTCCCGGTGACCGGGAGCGGTGAGGTGACCGTGACGGTGACCGTCGCCGCCGTCGCCCACTTCGTGCTGACAGCGGGTGCGCTGACGACGGCGGTGGCGCGCAGGCCGTCGATGGCGGCTTTCAGCGTCGCAGCGGCGGCGTCGATCGCGGGCTGGCTGGCGTCTGCCGCCGTGAGCGTCGCCTTCGCAGCCTCCAGGGCAGGCAGCAGGGGCGACCAGGTGGCAGGCGTGTACCAGGTGCTGTCGAGACCGTTCGCCCGGTCCACCTGTACCTGCAGAGCGCTCTTGTCGACCCCCACAGTGACCGGGCAGCGAACGAATTCGTCCCCGGCACCGTGCACGAGCACGACGGAGGTGCTGCCGGGCACCCCGGTCTTCAGGCCGACCGAGACCGTTCCATCGGCGGCGGCCTGGGGCGCGGAAGCCACCGCCGCGACGGCCGGGTCGAGCGAGTACGCGGTGAACGAGTCGCCGGGGACGAGCGGGGTGATCGTCGCGGCAAGCGTGGCCGTACCGCCGCGCTCGGCGTTCACCGGCGCCGTGCACGCCAGGCTGTAACCGCCGTAGACCTCGAACTCCCAGATGTTGAGCCCATACTTGGTCGCAGGCGACCCGATGACCCGGACGTAGCGCACTTCGGCGGTCGGGAAGTCGGTCGTGTCGCGGCGGTGGTCGGCGGTGCCGGTGTTCTGCACGTGCGCGAGCGGCGTCCAGTCGCTTCCGTTCACCGACCCCTCGAGCTGGTAGTCGGTGGAGTTGCCGCTCTCCCACTCGACGACCGCCTGCGACACAGGACGGACCGTGCCGAGGTCGACCTGCAGCCAATTGCGGTTGGTGTACGGCGCGGTGCCGGAGGGGCGGGCGGAGGACCACTTGGTGGTCTTCGAGCCGTCCGTCGCCGCCGGAGCCTGCACATTCGCGAGGTTGTTGTAGACGCTGTCGGCGGTCGTCGGCTTCCCCTGCGCGAGGTTCACCCGTCCTGTCGCTGCTGGCGCTGCGGTGATGGCGCTGTCGCCGAACACCTCGAACTCCCACACCGAGACGCCGTAGGTGGTGAGCGCTCGCTTGACCGTCTGCATCCGGACGTACCGCCCGGATGCATTCAGAGCGACGAGGTCGGTGCCTCCGTCACTCCCGGCAGCCGGCGTGACGTAGGCGTCGCGCCACGTGCTGCCGTCGTCCGAGACCTGGATCTTGTACTGGCTGGCGTAGGACGCCTCCCAGAACAGCCGCGCGGCCCCGATCTTCTGCACTTTCCCGAGATCGACCTGCAGCCAGGAGGTGTCTGGAGACCCGGTCCGGTCGGCGATCCACCGGGTGGTGGTGTTCCCGTCGGTCGCGCTCGCCGGGCTCGTCCCGTCCGATGCCGTGGTCGGAGCGCCCAGGGCGAGATTCGCCCGGGCGACGGCCGCGAACTCGGCCACCGCGTACGATCCTCCGCCGGGCCCGTCCAACGGGAGGATGCGGACGAAGTTGGCCGCGGTCGCCGGGAAGTCGACGTGCTGAAGTCCGCCCGTGCCGCGCTGGACCAGGGCCTGGTCGGTCCAGGTCACCCCGTCCAGGGACGTCTGGACGAGGAAGCGCGTGGCGTAGTCGGCGCCCCAGTCGACGTCGGCGCCCATCGCGTAGGAGCCCGCCGCGAGACGCTGGCTCAGCCAAGGGGCCGCTCCGGAGGACTGCCACGTGGTTGCCGGATCCGCGTCGCCTGCGCGCGACGGACCGTGGCCGGCGACCGAACCGCTCGCCGTGTAGGGCGAGCCGTCGGAGTCGTCGGCCACCAGCGGTTCCGTGACGGTCTTCCCGAGGTTCGCCCCCGTGCCGAGCACGAACGTGCCCCGCGACGCGGACGCCCCGCCGCTCAGCTCGACATCGACGAGGATGCCCGGCTGGCTCGGGTTGGAGAGGCTCACCACCGGGGTGCCGGACGACTCGTCCAGCATCACGATGCTGGGCTGGCTCACCGACAGGGTGCGGCCGTCGCCGAGGTCGAGCGATCCGGCCCGGTAGAAGGTGGCCATCGTCCGCTTCAGCCCTGCGTGCTGCACGGCCTGAACCGCGCTGTCGTTGCGGAGGACCTTCACCGCCGGCTTGGCCGCGTAGGCCTCGGTCTGCGCAGCCGACTTCGCCGGGAGCACGATGTACTGGTACGTGGCGTTGGTCGGCTTCGTGCCGTGGTCGAAGTACAGGGTGAACGCGTCGTGGCTCTCCGGCTGGTCGCCGTAGTAGCTGCCGGTCTGCGTCTTGTCGGACACCGTCACGGACTGATCGGACGGGAACACGTACCCGACCTTGTCGTTGTAGGCCCACGACGGATCGGCGACGACCTGGCCGTCGGTGCCCGGCGCGACCTTCTGGCCGTCGACCGAGGCATTGCCCTTCGCCGCGACCTGGTTGACCGTGGTGTGGATGGGCGCGCTGGAGGACGACTGGATGCCGGCGCCGAGCGCCACCATCTCATCGTCGAAGTAGTAGTAGCTCTTCTGCGCCTGCGTGCCGACGCGGTCCAGGCTCTCCACGCTCGCACCGTAGGTGCCATCCGAGACGCCGCCGGTGAACGCGCCGCCGTTGCCCGACCGGCCGTCCTTTCCGAGCGTGGTCTCCTTCACATAGGGCACGGTGGTGCCCGGGTAGTGGAACCAGTCGAACGCCGGGCCGAGGTCGGTGTACTCCTTGTTCGTGACCTGGATCGCCGTCGTGCCGGTGCGGTTCCAGACGATCTCGTTCCCGACGTCCTTGCGGAGGGTGGAGCGGTACTCGCTGCCGACGGTCCGGCTCGAGTTCAGACCGGTCACGATGCCGTAGTCGGCGCGCTGGTGCGAGGAGAACTCGGAACGCCAGAAGTACTTGTCGCCGATCGCACCGTTGCCGGACGTCTTCCCGCGGATGTTGTCGGCCATCTGCCGGTACGCGGTCGCGTAGAGCGGGTCGGTGCGCGCCATCCGGTCAAGCGGATCGAGGAAGACGGCGGCGTAGCTCGTGACGCCGTCGACGGTCGTCGCCGGCCGGTAGAGGAGGTACAGCATCTCGATCTCGCCGCGGATCAGCCAGCGGGTGCCGTCGACGATGTAGAAGGCGATCGTGTCCAGCTGGTCGCGTGTGAACGCCAGGCTGGTGCCGCGAGCGGAGTCCGCCCACATCGCGACCATGGTGAACAGGGCCATTCCGTAGCCCTCGCTGTAGAGCTGGGCGCCGTGCGCCCAGAACGTCGAGTCCGGCTGCACGGCCTCCTGGACGGTGCCGGAGTCGTCGACGGCGACCGTCTGGACCATCGTGGCGAAGCCCGCCGTGATGGCGGCGGCGTCACGGGTGGCGAGCGCCTTGTACAGGTAGTCGGAGGTGCGCCACGCGCCGTTCGCTCCGGCGGGGTCGAGCTTGCCCTGGTTGTGCTTGATCGCGAGCGCCGCGGCGTCGCTGCTCAGCACATCCCCCACGAAGATCGAGATCCGCCCCATCGCGATCGACTCGCCGATCTCCGTCTCCCACCAGTTGGTGTTCCCCGGGTTCACCCTGTCCCAGTACGTCAGCGCGCGTTCCTCCGCGGCGATGAGCGTCGCGTCGTGGTAGCCCTTCGCGGTGGGTTCGCGGTACGCCTGGGCTATGGCGACCATCCGGTAGAGCGCCTTGTAGGCGTCCCAGGTCTTCCCGTTCGCCGAGCTCGTCGTGTCCTGGTAGTTCACATCGGACCACGAGCCGTCAGCGTTCTGCGACGCGACGTAGTCGAGCGCATTCGAGGTCTGCGCCAGGTAGATGCCGTTGGCGATCTGCACCTCGTCGCCCTGGCTCAGGTAGTAGTCCTGCAGGCGCGTGACGATCGTCGCGACGTCGGTCTGCAGGTCCGCCGCCTTCGCGGGGGCGGCCAGACCGACCACGCTCAGGAGCGCGGCGACGAGGAACGCCACGAGCGCGGACGAGCGCGAGCGGCGGAGGAGCGAGGGATGTGGAGCGTGCGGGTCTTCGGGATGACGCGTCATTGCGTTGGACTCCTTGTTCGCTATCGGGGGGTCAGGGGGTGCGGACCAGGCGGGCGGCCGAGATCCGGGTGTCGGCCGCGCCGTAGAAGACGACATGCTCTCCGCCGATCTTCTCGATCGCCGTGGGGAAGAGCACGTTCTCCACCGTTCCCGCGGTCTCGTCCGCGGTCTCGGGAGTCATCAGGGGCTCGCTCGTGCGGGCGATCACGCGCGAGGGGTCGTCGGGATCGAGCAGCATCGCCCCGACGACGTAGCGGACGGTGAACGCCTGGGGCACGAACGAACCGCCGGGCAGCGTTCCGGTGACGCCGTGGTGCAGCACGAGCCAGCCCTCCGGAACCCGGAGCGGCGCCGGGCCGGCTCCGATCTTGAGGGCCTCCCACTCGTACTCGGGACCGGCGACGAAGCGGTGGCCGCCGGGGCGGGTGAGCGCCGTGAGGTCCTGCACGGCGTCGTCCACGGGCACATAGGAGATCCAGATGCTCGCCCGCGGGTCCGTCACGCCCGCGGGAAGAGGCGGCTGCTCGTTCGGACGCACGAAGCCGAAGTCCCACATCGGCCGGTGCAGCATGGCGAAGCTCGGGCGCCCCTCCGGGTCCGGGACGACCTCCGGGAAGAAGACGACGTCCTTGTTCGGGAACAGATTGAGGTCGGTGTCGAGGGCGTCGTCGTAGGCGAACTGGATGGGGCCGAGCCGCGTCCACTCGCGGCCGTCCGTCGACACCGCGAGCGCGGGCTTCGGGCCGAGCGGGCCGAACGCGACGTAGCTCATCACGTGGATGCCGAGGTCGTTCAGGGGGGTGATGCGCGGGTCCTCCACGCCGCCGTGCGCCGTGCCGTGCTCCCAGCCGCGCTCCGCCTGGAGGGCGATCTCCAGCTCGGCGACGCCCGTGGGGACACCGTCGGTCACCACGACGCGGGCCCGGCCGATCCGGGAGACGTTGTGCTCGGCCACCAGCCGCGGGAAGAGGTGGACGGTGCCGTCCGGGTCCTGCACGGTCGCGGGGTTGAGCACACCCTCGACCTGGCGCGGGTCGGCCGCATCGGGCTCCATGACGATGCCGATGCGCTCCAGGGCGTAGGGGACGTCCGTGGCGATGGTGCTGGCGGGGATGGTGGTGGACAACAGGACCTCTCTCGGGGGTGGATGGGGTTGACGGCGTCAGCCCTTGACGGCTCCGACGACACCGTTGACCAGGTAGCGCTGGATGAAGATGTATCCGACGATCAGCGGAGCGGCGACGATGAACGTCGCGGCCGCGAGCAGCGGCCACTGGTTTCCGTACGTCCCCTTGAAGGCGTAGAGCCCGACCGTCACGGGGAAGCGGGTGGGGTCGGCGAGCAGGACCGTCGCCAGGATGATCTCGTTCCAGATCCACACGGCCTGCAGGATGAACACCGTCACCAGCGCCGGGCGGGCGAGCGGCAGGATGAACGTGAAGAGGTAGCGCCAGTAGCCCACCCCGTCCATCGCGGCCGCTTCGTCCAGCTCCTTCGGGATCGACTTCACGAACCCGCTCAGCAGCAGAGGTCCGACGCCGACGCCGACACCGACCAGCAGGATGTAGCCGAGCTGCGTGTCGTAGAGGCCGAGGCGCAGCAGCAGCTGGAACTGGGTGATCAGGGCGTTCGGCAGGAACAGCACGAGCACGAACACGACGGACCAGTATTTGGCACCGCGGACGTAGCCGCGGGCGACGGGGAACGCGAGCACCAGCGTGAGCAGGGTCCCGATCGCCGATCCGGCCGCCGTGTACAGGACGCTGTTCAGGATGTACGCGCCGAAGTCGCCCTTCTCCCACGCGGTCGCGAAGTTGCCCCACTGCGGGTCCGAGACCAGCCCGACCGGGTTGGCGACGAACTCCGCCTGCGACTTCAGGGCCGTGTTCAACAGGTAGAGCAGCGGGAACAGGAACACGATCATCAGGATGAGCGCGCAGACGTAGGCCCCGACCGGAATCCGCCGGCGGCGGCGCCGGGTGATCGTCTCGCGACGGCCGCCCGCCTTCTCCGGCAGCGTGTCCGCTGTCGCGGGGGTCGCGGCCTCGGTTGTGGTCGTCACAGTTTCGCCTCCCGTCGGCGGAGGATGGCCAGAGCGATGATCGAGACGATGGCCACCAGGAAGAACTGCACCATCGACACCGCGGCGGCATAGCCCTGCGACTGCGACAGCGTCGTGCCCGAGGCTCCCCCGAAGCCCTGCACATATACGAGCAGCGAGAGCACCTGCGTCGAGCGGTTGTTCGGGCCGCTCAGCACGTAGATGAGCTGGTAGCTCTGCAGCGCGTTGACGATGCCCAGCAGCACGTTCGCGGTGATCGACGGCGCCAGCAGTGGGACGGTGACGCTGCGGAACCGCTGCCAGCCGCTCGCTCCGTCGATCTCCGCCGCCTCGTTGAGCTCCTCCGGGACCGCCTGGAGGCCGGACAGGAAGATGATGACCGAGACGCCGAGCACCATCCACACCTGCACCAGGATCACGAGGGCCAGCGCGAGCTTCGGGTCGCCGAAGAAGGCCGAATGCCCGCCGAACAGCCCGAGAAGAGAGGCGGCAGGACCGCCGCTCACGTTGAAGATCAGCGACCACACCAGGCCCGTGACGGTCACGCCCAGGATCGTCGGCATGAACACGACGGCCCGGTAGAAGTCGCGACCGCGGAGACGGCGGTTGAGGAGCACCGCGACGGCCAGGGCGACAACGATCTGCAGCACCGTGCTCACGACGGCGAAGATGATCGTGTTGCGCAGAGCGTTCGCGCTGTCCGCCCACTTGGCGGGCGAGAAGAAGTCGACGTAGTTCTGCAGGCCGACGAAGTTGATCGGGAGGCCGGGCAACCCGCGCAGGTCGGTGAGCGAGGCGATCAGCACACCGATCGCAGGGACGAAGCCGAAGATGCCCAGCAGGAGCATCCCGAGCCCGAAGGTGATCCGGACCGGTGTGCGGCGGGGGAAGGGGAACGATTCAGTCATGTGTTTCTCTGCTTTCGGCAGGGTGGCCCGCGGCGGCGGGCCACCCTGCCCGACAGGTCAGCCGGCCGCCGACCACGCCTTCTGGGCGGCCTGGGCGGCCTCCTCCGGGGTGGCGGAGCCGAGCGGGCTCAGCGCGGGATAGTTGAACGGGAAGACCGCATCCTGACCGGCCTTGTTGTTGGCGAACCAGACCTGGTCCCATGCGGGCTCGTACGACTTCGTGTAGCCCCCGATCGACTGGAGGAACGCGCTGGTCGAGATGCCGGGCTGCGCCGACGAGAAGCCCGACTTCTGCAGGAACAGCTCGTAGTTCTTCTTCTCGGAGAAGAACTTCAGCCACGCGAGCGCCGCCGTCTTGTTCTTCGCGGAGGTGGGAACGGCCAGCTGGAGCTCCGTCTTGCCGTTGAGGAGCGCGTTGTCGGCCGCCTTGTCGGAGCCGGGGAACGGGAAGTACCCGTAGTCGAACTTCTTCGCGACGGCCGCGTCGATCGTCGGCTGGTCCCAGGTGCCGTCGACGGTCATGGCGAAGTCGCCCGCCGCGAACCCGGACGGGATCGAGGTGTAGTCGGCGCCCGCCGCACCCTCCTGGGCGTTCTGCAGGACGTACTCCGTCTGCTGCAGCACCTTCACCTCGGTCGGGTCGGTGAGCTTCGCCTTGTTCGTCCACAGGTCCTTCGCCAGCTGCTGCTTGTCGGCGACGGTCGGATAGTTGGACGCGACGGAGGCGAGCATCGGGAGACCGGCGGGCCAGCTGTCCTTGCCGCCCAGACCGAACGGCGTGACGCCCTTGGCCTTGAGCGCGTCGACGACCGCGGTGAACTGGCTCCAGGTGGTGGGGATGTCGAGGCCGTTGTCGGCGAAGATCTTCTTGTTGTAGAAGACACCGGTGTAGTAACTGACGCCGGTCGGCACCGCGTACTGCTTTCCGCCGATCGCCTGCGCGTCGAGCAGAGTCGGCGTGTACTGCTTGAGGAAGGACTCGCCCGTGAGGTCGACCAGTCCGCCCGCCTTCGCGAGACGCGCGTCGTCGGTGGCGGCATCCTTCGCGTACGACGGCGTCTCCATCAGGCCCTTGACCACGAACAGGTCGAGGTTGCCGGCCGTGAGGCGCGAGGACTTGGTCGCCGGGTAGTTGTCGTTCGAGACGGTGGAGAACACGACGTCCACCTTCGGGTACTGCTTCTCGAACGCCTCGTTGATCGCCCGGAAGCCGGCGTCCGTCGCGTCGCTGCTCGAGACGAGAAGCTGCAGCTTCCCGCTCGGCTCTCCGTCGGTCGATCCGCCGCCGCTGGAGCAGGCGGCGAGCGCGCCGATCGTGGCTGCGGCGACCGCGCCGGCGATCAGCCGCCGGCCCAGGGTCGCGCCGCGCAACCTCTTCGTTGCCATGTGTTGTCTCCTCGTCGAGTTCGGGAATGTGATGAGCAGGTGTCTCTACCGAAACGTTTCGGATCTCATGCCGCGATCTACCGAAACGTTTCGGTAACGACATGGTTGCACGCTCAGGCGGGTGAATGCAACCCTCGGTCCGAAGAACGCGCCGGCGAGGTCAGCGCCGGTCGCGTGCCGGGCCAGTGGAATCCCGGACGATCATCTCGGCATCGGGGATCCTGACGTCGTCGACCGCCCCCTCCTCGATCAGGTCGACCAGCATCCTCCCCGACTGCCGCCCCAGTTCCCGGGGCGACGTGTGCACCGTCGTCAGCGACGGCCGCACATAGGTGCCGAGCCGGATGTCGTCGAACCCGGCGACCGAGAGCTGCCCCGGCACATCGACGCCGAGGTGCTGGGCCTGCGCGATCAGGCCGATCGCGGACAGGTCGTTCGCGCACATCACGGCGGTCGGCGGGTCGGCGGACTCGAGCAGGACGGATGCGGCGGACGCCCCGCCCAGGTACGTGAACTCGCCGGGGACCACCGGACCAGGTGCGAGCCCGAGTTCCTGCAGACCGGCACGCCAGGAGTTCTCGCGCTCCACCGAGTGCGTCATGTTCGTGCGGCCGCTGACGTACGCGATCCGGCGGTGACCCAGGTCCACGAGGTGCCGGAGGGTCGCCCGGATGCCCGCGTCGGGGTCCTCGCGCACCGCGGGGATCGGGAAGCCGGCCCCCGGGTTGATGGCGACCGCGGGCAGGCCGAGCCTCTGCACCAGCGCGATGCGCGGGTCGTCGACTTCCAGGTCGTTGATGAAGACGCCGTCGACGCGACGGTCGGCCGCCAGCTTCTCGTAGCGCTGGAGCACCTTGTCCGACTCGGCGCTGATCTGGAGGACGAGAGCGTACCCGCGGGGATCGATCGCATCCTCGATGCCGCCGATGAAGCCGCCGAAGAACGGGTCGAGCTCGAGCACGTCCGGGTCGCGGTGCAGGACGAGACCGACCGTGAACGCGCGACGCCCGGACAGGCTCTTGCCGCGGAGCGACGGTACGAACCCGAGCTCGGCGGCGATCCGGATGATGCGCTCGCGGGTGACGTCCGAGACTCCCGGCCGGCCGTTCAGCGCACTCGAGACGGAGCTGATCGCGACGCCGGCCTTGTTCGCGACGTCGACGATCGTGACCCGCTCATCGCCCACCGATCCGCCTCGCCTTCCGCCCTGCATCGAGCGACGGACATCCTATGCCGAAGAGGCGGGCGGGCGCTTCCCGCCGGCGCCTGGAAGGATGACGGGGTAATCGGCTCAGCGCGCCTCGGAACGCAGCCGATCGATCACGGAGGCGATCACGAGACGGACCGCCTCGGGCATGTCGACGGCGGACCGGTCGAGGAGCCATTGCACCTGAAGGCCGTCCATCGTGGCGATGATGGTGGAGGCCGCGAGGTCGACTCGGGCGTCGGAGGCCTCCGGCACCACGTCAGCGAGGGCTCCCCGCACCATCTCGCGGAGACCGACGAAGCGTGCACGGAAGTAGTCCTGCGCGGGGTGGCCCTCTGTCACCGAGTCAGCGCACAGCACGGCGTACAGCTGGACGACCCCCGGCCGCTCGATGTTGAGCTCCACCGTTCGCACCAGGTGGTCGAACAGGGCGGCGCCGTCCGGAATGTGCTTGCCCTCGAGCTCCGCGACATCGGAGTCGTCGCGGTACTCCAGCATGGCGATCAGGAGCTGGTCCTTCGAGCCGAAGTGGTGGATGACGCCCGCATGGCTGACCCCCGCCTCCTCACCGATCTCGATGAGAGAGCCGTTGTTGTAGCCGCGCGTCGCGAAGATGGACATCGCCGCCTCCAGGATGCGCTGCCGCTTCTCGGCCGTCTCCGGCCGGGGGTTCGCGACCCGCGCTCCTGCCGGCACGGCATGGGCTGCTCGCCCTCGCGTCATGGGGTGCTCCTCGTCCTCGAGCGTTCTCGTCCCTCAACTTTATGACCAGTCAGTAAGTTTTTTCAAAAATGTTGCCCGTTCTACTTGCGTACAGGTCAGTAAGTATTGCTAGTCTCGCTCCCACGGTCGCTTCGGCCGGACCAGAACGGCCGACAGAACCGCCCAGAGGAGCGAAGATGCCCACACCGATGACCGTTCCGCACGCGGACGTGCGTCCCCGCACTCACGTCGCGGACCTGGACGAGGCGGTGCGCCTCCTCACCGGTGCCACCTCCTGGACACTTCGTGCGCTCCCCTCGAGCGGCCTCCGCCCGATCGTGCTCTCGGACGGACCGATCGGCGTGCGGGGGGTCGATGACGACGTGCGGCCGTCGGCGCAGCTGCCCTCGCCGTCCGCGCTCGCTGCGACTTTCGACACTCGGCTGCTCTCCCGGCTCGGTCACCTGCTCGGCATGGAGGCGCACCGCAAGGGGGTCGATGTGCTGCTGGCACCGGTCGTTAACCTCCAGCGGACGCCGTACGGCGGGCGGCACTTCGAAGCCTTCTCAGAGGATCCGCTGCTCACCGGCATCCTGGCCTCGGCCCTCATCGAGGCGACCCAGTCGACCGGCGTCGCGATGTGCGTGAAGCACTACCTCGGCAACGAGTCCGAGACCGAGCGGACCACATACCGGTCGCGCCTCGGCGAGCGTGCCCTGCGGGAGGTGTACCTCGCACCGTTCGAACGCGCGGTGGTGCACGCAGGCGTCTGGTCGGTGATGGCCGCGTACAACGGGGTCGACGACGGAGAGCTCAGCGCTCCGGCGACCGAGCACGGCCCCCTCATCAACGGCATCCTCAAGGGCGAATGGGGATTCGACGGTGTCGTCGTCAGCGACTGGCTCGCCACCGGCTCGACGGTCGCGTCGGCGCTCGGCGGTCTCGACCTCGTCATGCCGGGACCGGACGGCCCCTGGGGGGCCGCGCTCGTCGACGCCGTGAAGGCCGGGCTGGTACCCGCACAGGCCATCGACGACAAGGTGGACCGGATCGTCCGGCTCGGCGAGCGGGTCGGAGCGGTCGGGGACGCCCGGCGCCAGCAGGCTCCGCTCGACCTGCCGACCCTCCCCGCGACGCGCGCGCTGCTGCGGGAGGCCGTCGCCCGGTCGATCGTCGTGCTGCGGAACGACGGGGCCCTCCCCGTGGCGCAGACCGCCGTGCGCTCGGTCGCCCTGATCGGCCCCAACGCGGTCGAACCGTTCGTCCAGGGCGGTGGGAGCGCATTCGTGACCGCCCCTGGGCTCTCCGAGCCGCTGGCGGCACTGACCGAAGCCCTCCCCGAGGCCACCATCGGCCTGTACCGCGGTGCCGCCGGACGAGCCCACCCCCGTCCGATCGACCCAGCACTCGTGACGACGCCCGATGGGCGCCCCGGCTACCTCCTCACATTCCTCGATCGGGAGGGGGATGTCGTCGGCGACCCGGTCGCCGTTACGGCTGATGAGGGCTGGAACCGCGGAGCCCCCGCGGACGCCGTGAGCGCTCGCATCCAGGCGATCGTGCGCCTCACCGGACCGGGCGTGCACCGGGTGGATGTCGGCGTGTCCGGCTGGCACCGCATCCGTTTCGACGGCGACGTCGTCTCCGCCTCCGACCGTCGCGCCGATCACGACGTGATCCTCGACTCCTCCGCCAATCTCCCTGGCGGGCCCGCGCTCGACATCCTCGTCGGGGACCGGCCGGTCGACCTGCTCATCGAGTCCGAGCAGCAGGTCGTCGACGCCGGCGCGTACGGCCGGTTCGTGCGCTTCGTCCTCCGCCACGAGGTTCAGCAGCAGACCGCGGCACAGGAGCTCGAGGCGGCCGTCGAGGCCGCCCGCTCGGCGGACGTCGCTATCGTCGTCGTCGGCACCAACGAGGAGACGGAGTCGGAGGGCTGGGACCGTCAGAACCTGCGCCTGCCGGGCCGCCAGGACGAGCTGGTGGAGCGCATCCTGGAAGCCAATCCCCGCACCGTCGTCGTGGTCAACGCCGGCGCCCCGGTGATCCTCCCCTGGCTCGACCGGACCGCGGCCACCCTGTGGTGGTGGCTGCCAGGACAGGAGGCGGGCGGCGGGCTCGCGGATGCGCTCACCGGCCGGATCGAGCCGTCCGGGCGGCTGCCCTGGACGCTTCCGGCGGCGGAGGACGACGTGCCCGTCCGCTCGACCCTCCCGAAGAACGGGGTCATCGACTACTCCGAGGGCATCCACGTCGGCTACCGGGAGTGGGACAGGACGTCGCGAACTCCCGCCCGCGAGTTCGGATACGGTCTGGGCTACGGCACCTGGCTCTATGAGGCCCTGACCGTCGAGGGCCCCGTCGACGAACTGACCGCGTCCGTCACCGTCACCAATGTCGGGGCACGCGACAGCCGCGAGATCGTCCAGATCTATCTGGAGAGCCCGCACTCGCCGGTCGAGCGCCCCGTCCGCTGGCTGGCGGGCTTCGCGAACGTGGATGTGCGCGCCGGTGAGACGGCGACGGCAACCGTCGCGATCGACCGCCGCGCCCTCGAGATCTGGAACACGGAACGCCACGATTGGGAGATCCCCGACGGCTTCTACGTGTTCCACGCCGCCCGCTCCAGTCGCGACCTCCGGCTGAGCGTCACGGCCACGGTCCGCAGCGAGGAGCTGACGACCGACTGACCCGCACCACCCCGTACCCCCACCAATGCAAGGAGGCATTCCGCTCATGAGAACCACCACCCGACGGCTGGCAGCGCTCGCTGCCGCACCCCTGGTGATCGCCGCCTTCGCCGGCTGCGCGTCATCCGGCGGCAGCGGCGACGAGAAGGTCACCATCACCTTCCAGGAGCAGTTCAGCGACGCCGAGTCGGCTCAGTTCACAGCCCAGCTCGCGGACTTCGAGAAGGCGCACCCGAACATCACCGTCAAGCTCATCCGTGACAACGATTCGAGCTACTACGACAAGCTGACCACCCAGATCGCCGGAGGCAAGGGACCCGACATCGCGCGGGTCGAGCCGCCGCGGGCCTCGCAGTTCATCGCGTCCGGCTGGGCGCTCCCCCTCGCCGACGCGGCCGGCACGAAGAGTGACTACTTCCCCGCGAGCCTCGATGCTGTGACCAAGGACGGCAAGCTCTACGGGGTCCCGATCGACGTCTCGGCGCTGGCTCTGTTCTACCGCACCGACCTGCTCAGCGCGGCCGGGATCTCGCAGCCCCCGGCCACGTGGGACGAGTTCACCAGTGCGGCGCAGAAGCTCACGACGGGCGATGTGCACGGTGTCGGGCTGTTCGGCGGCTGGGGCGGATTCGAGTTCTACCCGTGGCTGTGGCAGTCGGGCGCCGACGTCCTCAACAAGGCCCAGACCAAGGCCGAGTTCAACTCCGCCGACGGTGTCCGCGCCCTCCAGCTCTGGGTCGACCTGCAGAAGAGCGCGATGCCTGCGGGCATGGCGACCGCGACGGAGGACGACCTGAAGGGACCTTTCGTCTCGGGCAAGCTCGCCATGATGACGTCCGGGCCGTGGATGATCCCCTCGCTCAAGAGCGCAGGCATCGACGGCAAGTGGGCCGTCGCGCCGCTGCCGAAGGACAAGGAGGCGGCCACCGTCCTCGGCGGCCTGGATCTGCTCGTTCTCAAGAACACCAAGCACGCCGACGCGGCCAAGACGTTCGTCAGCTGGCTGATGCAGGACTCGGTGCAGAAGAAGTGGGCGAGCGCTCTCGGCTACCTGCCGGTGAAGACCTCGCTCTACGATGACCCCGCATTCAAGGACGACCCCTCGATCAGCGCCTTCGCCAAGGTGCTCGAGGAGGCGCGCTCGCGGCCGACCGTGGCCCAGGCCGGCGACGTCGACACGGCACTCGGCAACGCCGTCCAGGCTGCGCTCTCCGGCACGAAGTCCGCGAAGGATGCCCTCGACGAGGCGGCGGCCGCCTCGGACAAGGCGCTGAAGTGACCCAAGCAGCACCCGCCCTCGTGGGCCGGACCACCCGGTCCGGCCCACGAGGCCTGCACTGGCGGTCACGGCTGACGCCGTACCTGTTCCTGGCACCCGCACTGCTCGCGGTCGGCGTCTTCGTGGTCTACCCGATCGTCAACGTCGCCATCCAGAGCTTCTTCGACGTCAACCCCACCAAGCACGAGGGGTGGGAGTTCATCGGCTTCGAGAACTACGTGCAGGCGTTCACCGACTCCGCCGTCTGGGGCGTGTTCGCCAACAGCATCGCCTGGACCGTCGGCTCGGTCGCCCTCCAGCTCGTCGTGGCCATGGCCGGCGCCCTCCTGCTGCAGCAGCTGGCCGGCGCCCGGGTGCTCCGCGCGGTCTTCGTGCTCCCCTGGGCGACTCCGGTGGTCGTCGGTGCACTCGCCTGGAAACTGCTCTACCAACCGGACTACGGCATGATCAACCAGATCCTCGGCGTCCTCGGCCTCCGAGGCCTGGAGCACGCGTGGCTGGCGGACCCGGGCACCGCGCTGGGCGCCGTCGTCGCAGCCAACGTCTGGCGGGGCTTCCCCTTCATCATGGTGCTCCTCATCGCGGGCATGGCGTCCATCCCCGCGGAGATCTACGAGGCGGCGGGAGTCGACGGCGCGAGCTGGGCACGGTCCTTCTGGAGCCTGACCCTTCCCCTGCTGAAGCCGATGCTGCTGACGAGCACCCTGATGGCCCTCATCTGGACGTTCAACAACTTCAGCCTGATCTACGTGATGACGGGCGGCGGCCCGGCGGGCGCCACCGACATCCTCACGACGTTCGTGTACAAGAACGCCTTCAGCAGCTTCGACTTCGGCTACGCCTCGGCGTTGTCGATGATTCTCTTCGCGATCGTCGCGCTCGGGTCCGCCCTGTACATCCGGGCCTTCGGAAAGGACGCTCTCGCATGACCGCGACAGCCGAACGACTCCCCACGCGCCGGGCAGCGGCGCCCACTCAGCGACGACGCCGGCGTCGCGCCCGGCCCTCGCGCGTCCTGCTGTGGATCGGCGCTCTGGTGCTTGCCGCGTTCGCGCTCCTCCCGATGCTCGGGATCGTCTCCGACGCGTTCAAGACACGGGCCGAGCTCTACCAGTCGCCGCCTGCGCTCATCCCGGCGCATCCCACTTTCGACAACTTCGTCTACGTCATCGGCCGCGGCAACTTCCTCTCCTGGCTCGGCAACTCGGTGCTGGTCAGCGTCTGCACGGTCGCCATCGGTCTCCTCATCGGGGTGATGGCCGGATACGCGTTGTCGCGTTTCCAGTTCCGCGGCAAGATCGCGATCGTCATCGGTCTTCTCGCGACGCAGATGTTCCCGTCCGTGCTGTTGATCATCCCGCTGTTCAACATCGTGTCCGGTCTCAACCTCATCGACACCCCCTGGGCGCTCGTGCTCGCGCAGGTGAGCTCGTCGGCTCCCCTCGGGGCGTGGCTCATGAAGACGGCGTTCGACCAGATCCCCAAAGACATCGACGAGGCCGCGAGGATCGATGGCTGCGGCTGGTTCGGGGCGATGTGGTACGCCGCCCTTCCCGCGGCCCGCCCGGGAGTCGTGGCAGCCGGGATCTTCATCTTCATCGGCGCGTGGGAGGAGTTCACCTTCGCTCTGACCTTCACCAACAGCGACGAGAACCGCACGCTGCCGGTGGGCCTCTCCCAGCTCTCCAGCGCCTACGAGGTGTCGTGGAACCAGCTCGCCGCCATGTCCATCCTCGTGGCCATCCCCAGCATCATCCTGTTCAGCGTCATCCAGCGTTGGCTGGTGGCGGGCAATGCAGCGGGAGGGGTCAAGGGATGAGCAGGGTCGTCGCCCGCGACGGGGCGATCATCGTTGACGGTGAGGCGATCCCGTTCCTCGCCGGGGAGATCCAGTTCTGGCGGATGCGTCCAGAAGAGTGGGAGCCCGCCCTCCGCGCCGCACGCGACGCCGGCGTCCGGGTCGTGAGCACCTACCTGTCCTGGCGCCGCCACGAGCCCCGGCCGGGCGAGCTCGACTTCGACGGTCGCCGCGACCCGCGGCTCGACGTGCGCCGGTTCCTGAGCCTGTGCTCCGAACTCGGTGTGCTCGTCCAGCTCAAACCCGGGCCCTGGATCTGCGCGGAGGAGCCGGGAGGCGGATACCCCGACTGGCTCCTCGCCCGGCAGGAGCTCCTCGCCCGCGACGACTCGGGTGAGGTGGTGATCGGATACAACCCTCCGTTCCTCCACCCCGTGCCCAGCTACACCGACGAGCGCTACCTCGATGCCGTCCGCGGCTGGTTCCGTGCGGTGTGGGACGCGGTCGGCGATTTCGCGCACCCGCGGGGCCCCGTGGTCGCGATGCAGCTGGACAACGAGCCGAGCAGCTGCTTCCAGGACGCGATGTACGCCGCCGACTACAGCGACAGTTCCGTCGACGCCTTCCGCGCATGGCTGGTCGGGCGGTACGCGGACGACGCCGAGCTCCAGGCCGCCTGGGGCGATGCCGGCGTCGCACTGCGCGCCGCCTCCCCGCCGCGCAGACCTGCCGGAGCGGTGGGAGCCGCGCATCGGCGACGCCTCCACGACTGGATCCGGTACAAGACCGACGCGACCGGCGGCTACCTCCGTGCCCTGCGCGACATGCACACCGCCCTCGGCGGCGACTCGCTGCTGTACACCGTCAACCTCGTGACACACCCGGTCCACGATGTTCCCGTCGCCCATCGCGACATCCGCGCGATCGCCGACGCGATCACCGGGGAGGACCATTACTACATCCCGCCTCTCGACACCGCCGACATCCACCGGCTGGCGCGATCAGCCGCGACAGCCCGAGCCGCAGGCGAACCCGTCCCGTGGGTGCCGGAGCTGCAGGCGGGAATCTGGCGGTCCCCCGGCGAGGAGGTGGCCTACCCTGATCCGACGCCGCTCGAGCAGCAGATCTGGTCGGGGGCTGCCGTCACCCTCGGATTCGCCGGCGCCAACCTGTACATGCTCGCCGACCGCGAGAACTGGGAGTTCTCGCCGCTGAGCGCTGACGGCGAGCGGAGCGCCTTCTTCGCACCCGTCGACGACCTCCTCCTGTCGCACGAGGCCGGCGGCGTCGGACGACCCGTCGAACCCGGGGTGGAGGTCGTCTGGCACCGTCCGGACGCCTTCGATGCGTACACCGTGACCGGAACAGCCCGCATACCTGACGTCCCGTGGTCCGATGTCGAACGCGCGGCGCCCTACACCGCATGGGACGCCACGCTCTCCGAACTCACCGCCCGCGGGATCGCCTACGACCTCTGGGACACCACATCCGAAGCGGACGCGAGCAGCGCTCGTCCACTGATCGTGCCCGACCTCTGCGGTGTCGACGCGTCAGTCATCGCCGGGCTCGAAGCCGCCGGCCGTCCAGTGCTCCGCGTCGGCCCCCGTTCCGGGTGGGACGCACTGGCTTCCGTCCGTCTCTTGGCCGCCCGCCCGGACGGGTCGCCTGCACGGGAGACGCTCGCGACCATACGGCACGGCGGCGCAGGCGACATCCTCCACATCGTGCGCTGGGGCCCCGGCTCCACGACGGTGCGCATCCGGCTCGACGGGGTGGCCGGCGGGGCGCTCATCCCCCGGCACGGCACCGCGCGCCGCGCACCCGAGGTGGCCATCGCGGACGGATCGGCGACCCTCGACCTCCCGCCCGGCCACCACGTCTTCCTGATCCGAAGGGATCACCCGGTCCGCCCCTGAGCCGGGACACCCAACCCGACCGACCGAGAGGAGCACTGCCGCACCACCGCGTGACGGGCCGTCGACCAGGCCGTCGCTTACCCACGCTTCCGGTCGCATCACCGGCCGCGCACGACCGTGCGCCGGCTGCATCTCATGCACCACGAAGGAGTAGCGGTGAACACATCACGATCACATGCCACCCGCACGCTCGGCGCCATCGGCGCCGCCGTGCTCGTGGCGGCGAGCATCACGCTCACCACCCAACCGGCGGCGGCCGTCACGACCGTTCACAACTGGCAGACGTCACAAGGAGGCGACCGCCTGACGGCCAAATCGGACCTGACGTTCGCCGCCGACAGCAGCGCGCCCGACATCCTCGTCGACCCGACACGCCAGTACCAGGCGATCGACGGCTTCGGCGGCGCCTTCAACGAGTCGGGCTGGACAGTGCTGAACCGGAGCAATGTGACGGCGGCCCAGCGCAACGCCGTCCTCGACCAGCTGTTCAACCCCAGCGCGGGCGCCGGATTCAGCCTCACCCGCACCGCCATGGGATCGAACGACTTCTCGCCCACCCACTACAGCTACGATGACCTCGCCGGCGGTACGGACTTCACCCAGGCGAACTTCTCGGTGGCCCACGACGAGAGCACCCTGATCCCGTACATCCAGGCCGCACAATCGCACGGTGCCTTCCGGATCATGGCCTCGCCATGGACGGCACCCGGATGGATGAAGGACAACAACTCGCTCATCGGCGGCGGCAGCCTCATCACCCCCAGCGTCGACCCGCGCTACTACCAGGCGTACGCGACCTACTTCGCCAAGTACGTCCAGGCGTACGCGGCACACGGCATCACCATCAACGACGTCAGCATCCAGAACGAGCCGCTCAACCCGGCGAAGTTCGAGTCGACGGTGTACACCTCCGCGCAGATGGCCGACTTCATCGCCAACTACCTCGGCCCGACGTTCGCCAGCAGCAACATCGGCGCGCGCATCCGCGGGTACGAGCACAACCGGGACACGTGGACGTTCCCGGTCGACATGCTCAACAACGCTGGAACCCTCCCCTATGTCTCCGGCATCGACTTCCACCCGTACGAGTGCGACTTCGGCCAGACGTACTGCGACACGGCCAACCTCGGGTTGTTCAACCAGGCCAAGCCCGGCTACTCGACCTGGATGTCGGAGCACACCGACCTGGGCATCCCGAACGCCTCCGACTACCCCGGAGATGAGCGCTGGGGAGGGGAGATCGTCGACGAGATACTCGCGGGCGAGGGCGGATACATCTACTGGAACATGGTCCTCGACCAGACCGGAGGCCCGTTCTCCAGCCTGAGCGACGCGCAGGAGCCTCTGGTGATCGTGGACACCAGCGGTTCGACGGCGACGGTGAGCTACATGCCCAAGTTCTACGAGCTCGCGCAGTTCTCCAAGTTCGTGCGCCCGGGGGCCTACCGGATCGGCGCGAGCGGCGGGGCGAACGGCGACGGGATCAAGTCCGTCGCATTCAAGAACCCTGACGGGAGCGAAGCCCTCGTGGTGGTCAACACGACGGGCTCCGCCAAGACCGTCAAGGTCGGCGAGGCCGGCAGCACCTTCAGCCGATCGGTGGCCGCGCACTCCACGAACACGTTCACCTGGACGGCGCCGGTCAACACGTACCATGTGATCGCCGGAAGCACCGGGACCTGGGGCGCCGTCAACGGGGACCACTACACGGCGGACTCCGGCTTCACCGGGGGCGGCACGGCGGTGAACGCCAACGCGATCGATGGTTCGGCGGACGACCCGCTGTACCAGTCGGAGCGCAACGGCGCGAGCTTCAGCTACGCGTTCCCCGTGCCCACCGGACGCTACCGCGTCGGTCTCAAGCTGTCGGAGAACTTCTTCACCTCCGCCGGTCAGCGCGTATTCACCGTCTCAGCCGAAGGAGCGCCGCAGCTGAGCAACCTGGACATCTTCGCGGCGGCCGGTGCGCGCTACAAGGCGCTCGACCGGAGCTTCGATGTGACGGTGACGGACGGCACCCTCAACCTCGGCTTCGCGTCGAGTGTGAACCTCGCCAAGGTCGACGCGATCTCCATCACGCCGATCCCGTCGACGGGTTCGCAGTTCACCTCGACGGTGAGCGCGAGCGTCCCGGCCGGTTACAGCACGGGAACGGGCACCATCCCCGGCTACGTGTTCGCGCAGGATTACAACACCGGCGGCGAGGGGGTCGGATACCACTTCTCCGGCGCCGGCGGCACGGACGCGGCGTACCGGTCCGACGCGACCCACCTGCAGGCCTGCACCGGCGACACGTACTGCGGTGACAACATCGGCTGGCTGGCCGACGGCGATTGGCTGAACTACACCAGCACCGTCAACGTCAGCGGGACGTACGACCTCCACGTCATGGTCGCGAACACCGCCGCAGGCGGCTCGTTCAGCATCGACCTCGACGGCCGCCCGTGGATCGGCACGCAATCGGTGCCGAACACCGGCGGCTACCAGACGTGGCAGTCGGTCAACATCAACGGGGTGAGCATCCCGCTCGGCACCCATACCTTCACGTTCCGCGTCGGAACCGGAGGGTTCAACGTGCACTCGATCGAGTTCTCGAAGATCTTCCAGCTGAACACCAGCGGAAGCACCGCGATCGAATCGGAGTGGTATGGGACCGGCGGCGAGGGCTTCGGGAGTCACGACGCCACCGCAGGGAACTCGTTCACCGCGCCCTACCGCGGCTACCTCCGCGGCGGTGATACGGACCTCGAGATCTCGAGCACCGGGACGTTCGACGTCGGCAACACCGAGAACGGCGAATGGCTGAAATACGTGGTGTTCAACCCGACGGCGAAGACCTACACGCTCTCCCTCAAGGCGGCGTCCGGGTTCTCGACGGGACAGGTGCGGTACGACCTGGATACCATCGGCATTACCCTCGGCACCGCGTCCATACCCAACACCTCCGTCGGAACCACCGCGGGGTGGCAGATCTTCACGAACGTCCCGACGTCCGTGACGATCCCCGCCGGATACCACGCCCTCTACGTGTACGTGGTGAACGGAGGCTTCAACATGGACTCGTTCACGTTGAGCTGACCACCTCCTGGGGGGCCGGCCTCGCACCGGCCCCCCACTGAGTGCAGTGCTGCGGTCAGCCCGAGCGACGGTACGCGCTCTCAGAGGGGAGGGAATGGGGCCGGGAGGGAATGGGGTCGCCGACTTCCGTCGGCGGTCAGCTCGCGGGCTGGTGCGCGAGATAGCGATTCAGCTCGTACACCGCCACGCGGGCGACGCCCCGGTAGAAGACCGTCCGGATCGTCCCGGCGGCGATCAGCTGATGCAGGGTCAGCTCGGGGATGCCCAGGTACGCCGCCGCCTTCTCGGGCAGCAGCAGTTCCGGCTCGTCCATGAGCGGAACGTATCAGGCGGGCGCCAGGCCGGGACTGCGCTGGTCGTGCTGGCCGTATTGCGCGGGAAGCCCGGCAGCCGCCCACACACGCCCCGCTTCGCGCGCTGAGCGTCAGGAGCCGGCCGTCGCCTCGCCGCGGAGGAACCGCCACACCACCTCGAGGGTTCCTCCGCCCTCGAGATCGCACACCTCCCGCACGATCACCAGACGCACGGGCGAGAGCAGCGGCATCCGGAGCACGAGGCTCCCCGCACGGACATGGGCGCGGCAGGGCGAGTCGGCCAGGCAGTCGTACTGGTCGCCGCCGTCGACCGGAGCGTCGTGCGCATCGACACGCGCGAACGCCCCCACCCGGAGGACGCGAACCGGATAGCGGCCGACCAGTCGGATGCGCAGGTCCCGTCGCGGGGTCACCGGGACCGCCGCGGGCGCGGTACGGGCAGAGGAGTGCCGTCGAGTGGTGGTGCCCGAGCGATAGATCATCTCGGCCGGCTGGATGCGCTGATGCTCGACGGTGAGAACCGGGAGAGCGAGGGGGCGCGCCGACTGCTCATCCGCCGGCGAAGGGGCGAAGGAGCAACCGCTCAGCACAGCGAGCAGCCCGATGCCCGCTGTCGCCGCACGCAGCCGACGTGCACGTCGGTGGTGTGGTCGGCATGACCGGATGCGTCCTCCGCCCCGTCTCATGACGATCCGCGGAGCGCGCCGACGACAGCACGCATCCGGAGATCGGGAACGTAGACGCGCACCAGGGCGCGCGCGATCCGCCCGGCCTGGATCGGCTGCGGGTAGCACATCCAGAGCGGTTCGGGACTGCCGCCGAACTTCGCCTTGAACCGTTCGAGGGAGGCGAAGCCGTATGCCGGCTCGACCCAGCGCATCAGCCGCCGGGACAGCGCTCCCGGCGTCGTCCCGCCGTGGGCGGCCAGCGGAGTGCCCGAGAGGCTGACCGTTGCGATCCCCTCCTCGGCCATGCGCCGGATGACGCAGACGATCGCGAACTCGATCGCTCCCGGCATCGCCGCGTGCGAGCGTCGCATCACGTCGAGGGTCCAGCCCACCACCCGTCCGCCACGGCGCCGAGGGAGCCAGCTCGTGACCGCGTGCACGTGCCCGTCGGGTGCGACTGCGAGCATCAGCCGCACAGCGGGGTCGGCCATCTCGGGGAGTCCCCCCAGCGTGAAGCCCATCTCCGGCAGGCGCTTCTCCGACGCCCACGCGGCGCACAACGCGTCGACCTGCGCCCGCGTCTCCCTGGTCAGGTCTTCGTAGGTCGTCCACACCGCCGTGAGGCCCTCACGGCCTGCGCGATTGACGGCCGTCCGCAGGTCTTGCCGTCGCTTTCCGGAGAGGGAGAAATCCGCAGTGGAGACGACCGCCTCGGTCCCGACCGGCGTCCGGACCCATCCGGCCCGGTCGAGGGCGGTCGCGGTCTCATCGTGGACGCTGTAGAACGCTGCGGTCCAGCCGCGCTCGTCGCAGAATCCGGCGAACGCATGCACGATCTCCGCGGGCCGTTCCGCGATGGGGTCGCCGACGGTGAAGGCCACGCCGTCGCGCACCCGGTAGGCGACGGCCGACCCGTCCGGCCCGAACCACAGCGAGTTGCCCTGCCAGGTGGCCATGTGCGCGAAGGCACCGTCTCCGTGCTCCCCGAGCACGTGGACGAGGTGCTCCCGGTCGAGCCCCGACGGTTCGGCAGCAGGACGCCTCAGCACCGCTCGTGCGCCGATGATCAGCACGACGGCGGCGAGCGCCGGAGCGGCTCCGGAGACGATCGCGAGAAGCTGCCACTCGATATCCGCTCCGGCAGAACCCGTCCAGACCAGCTCGCCGGAGATCATCGGGACGATCACGAGATCGGTGGCCACCACGGCGGCGACGGCGATGAGCGTCCCCCCTCCGATCAGCAGTCCGATCGATCGGCCGGAGACGATGAGTGCCGCTCCGATCACGAGAAGGAGGGCGGTCGCGGGTGCGAGTCCGGGATCGATGGCCGCCCCCGCCCAGGCCAGGACGCCGGTCGCGTTCGGCGTGACCGAGGCCGTCGCGACGGCGCACGCGACGACGGCGAGCGTCGATGCGAGGACGTTCCGCCACTGGGTCCGGCCGCTCGGGCGCCACGATCCGCCGGGCAGGGCGCCACGGCCGACCGCCCCCGCGGCCATGCCGGCGAGCGCCGCGATCCCGCGGGCCACATCGGACGCGTGACCCGAGATCAGGAGGATCGCGACGACGGCGGTGCCGACGGCCCACCGCACGCTGCGCCGGCTCGCCGGTCGCAACCTGCCCGTCACCGCCACGAGGAGGGCCGCGCTGGTGACCGACGGCGTCCATCCCTGGTAGCGCAGCGCCTCTTGGGAGAGCGGCTCGCCCAGTGCCGCGCCCGCCGACAGCAGAGCCCAGGCGACGACGACTCCGACGACGGTGGCCAGAGATCCGATCATGGCCGTCCGCCAGGACCCGAACGTCCGTTCCGCGACGGCGATGGCAGCGATGAGGAGCAGCCACGAGAGGATGCTGAACACGGCGCCGTCGAACTCGACTTCGCCTGCCCAGGCGAGGTGGGCGAGCCCCGCTCCCGCTGCTCCCCCGGCGACGATCAGGGCCAACGGGTGCCGGGCGGCAGCACGCAGGATTCGGACGAGTATGTGGCGCATGGGCTCATCCCATCGCACCGAGGACCGCCGGCGCGTCAGCCGATCGGACCCATCGCATCCGCCGACCGGCGGGTATGTCCCCCCTCGTTCGGCGGCGATCCCCCGCACCTGCCCCCTCCGTCGTGTCTTCTGCCCTACGGTCGTCATGAGGGTGAGGAGGGCAGAGATGATCCGTGTCGTGGTCGTGGACGACGAGGCCCTGGTGCGCAGCGGCTTCTCGATGATCCTGAACGCCGCCGCCGACATCGAGGTCGTGGGGACGGCCTCCGGGATCGAGGCACTCGATGTCATCAAGGACACGAAGCCCGACGTGCTGCTCCTCGACATCCGCATGCCGCAGGTGGACGGCCTCACACTCCTCAACGTCGTCGTCACGCTGGCGGAGCGCCCGGCGATCGCGATGCTGACCACGTTCGACGCGGACGAGTACATCATGTCGGCGCTCAGCGCCGGCGCGTCCGGCTTCCTCCTCAAAGACACCGAGCCCGAGCAACTCACCCAGTACGTTCGCGCGCTGGCCGCCGGAGCCGTCGTGCTCTCGCCTCGTGCCTCGCTCACGCTCCTGACCGCGAACCCGGGATCCGGTCAGACGTCGGACGCCGCCGCCGACCGGATCCCCTCCCTGACCGAACGCGAGCGTCAGGTGCTCATCCTCGTCGCGGAGGGCCTCTCCAACGCGGAGATCGGTTCCCGCCTGTACCTGGGCGCCGGCACCGTCAAAGACCACGTCAGCGCCATCCTGGGCAAGCTCGGGGTGGGCAGCCGGGTGCAGGCCGCCCTGGCTGCACAGCGCGCCGGGCTGCTGACAGAGCGGCCGGCGGGATCGTGAACCGGGTCGCCGCGGCCTGGAGACGCATCCCGGCCTGGCTGACGGACCTGCTCGCCGTCGCGGTCGCGGCGATCGACGCGTTCCTCTACAACGGCGAGCCGGATACGGCCACCGTCGTCACCTGCGTCGTCGCCTCCGCCGCGATGCTGATCCGGCGGCGCTTGCCGCTCGTCGCCTTCCTCCTGACCCTCCCCGCTGCACTCGTCGCGAACATCCTCGCCGCCCCGGTGATCGCGCTGTTCGCGCTCTCGGCCCGCACCCGGAACCGCTGGCTCCTCGTCGTCTGCGGCGGGCTCTTCGCCGCCGCCGAGGCGATCGGCTGGCCCATCACGGACCAGCTCGTCGCGAATCAGAACTGGACGTTCGTCACCTTCGTCTACCAGCTGGCGACGGCGGCAGCGCCGATCCTGCTGGGGCAGCTCGTGCAGATCGCCGCCGACCTCCGTGCCCGGATCGACGAGATCGAGGCGACCAAACGTCACGAGCGCGAGCTGTACGCCCAGAGCCTGCTCGCCCGTGAGCGGAACCAGCTGGCCCGCGAGATGCACGACGTCGTCTCGCACCAGGTGAGCTTGATCGCCGTGCAGGCCGGCGCCCTCCAGGTCACGGCCCCCGATGAGGAGACCCGGGGCGCGGCCGCGTCGATCCGCGCCCTGAGCTCGACCACTCTCGACGAGCTGCGGTCGATGGTCACCCTGCTGCGCGCCGCCGGAACGGAGAGCCCCGGCCTCGCGCCGCAACCGACCGTGGCGGACGTGCCCGGCCTGATCGCTGCGAGCGGCCTGCCCGTCACCTTCAGCGGGGAGCTCCCGGACGACCTGGGGACATCCAGTCAGCGGGCGATCTACCGGACCGTGCAGGAAGCGCTCACGAACGCCCGCAAGCATGCGCCCGGCGCCTCCGTCTCCGTACACCTCTGGAGCAACCAGACCTCCTACGGAGTGACGGTCCTCAACGGCAGAGCCACGGAATCGCCCATCCTGCTCCCGAGTTCCCGGCTGGGGCTGATCGGGCTGCGCGAGCGAGCGGAGCTGCTCGGCGGATCGCTCTCCTCCGGCGCCACCGAGGGCGGCTTCCACATCCACCTCGTGCTTCCTCGCACCCCGGCCTGACCCGCCGCTGCCGAAGGCACTGCGGGCGGCATCGGTCGCGACTACTCGGACCCCGCGGCGGAGTGGAGTGCGGACGGAGACGGGGACGACATCCGACGACCGGCGACCCAGGTGCGGTAGCCGCCGTCGAGGTTGACGACGTCACGGCCGTTCTGCGAGAGGATGCGCGCAGCCGTGTGACCGCGCTGGCCCACCTGGCAGTGCACCACGAGCGGACCGGCCGGCAGCTCGTCGAGACGCTCGCGCAGTTCGTCGACCGGGATGTTCAGCGCGCCCGGGATGGCACCGGCGGCGTGCTCGCGGGTGGTGCGCACGTCGACGAGGGTCGCGCCGGCATCGAGGGCGGCGTCGAGCTCGTGCCACTGGATGGTCCGGGTCGTGCCGCTGCGGAGGTTGTCCGCCACGTAGCCGAGCTGGTTGACCGGGTCCTTGGCCGAGCCGAACTGCGGCGCGTAGGCCAGTTCGAGCCGCGCCAGGCCGGAGGCCGTGATCCCGCCCGCCATCGCAACGGCGATCACGTCGATGCGCTTGTCCACTCCCTCGCCGCCGACGATCTGCGCGCCGAGGATCGCGTCCGTCTCCGGGTCCACCAGCAGCTTCATCGACATCGGCTGGGCGCCGGGGTAATAGGTCGCGTGCGAGGAGGGGTGGGTGTGGATGGCACGGTGCGCGCGGCCCGCAGCGGTCAGCTGCCGCTCACTCCACCCGACCTTCGCCGCGACCGTGTCGAAGACCGTGACGATCGCGGTGCCGAGGGCCGGGGCGTTCCGCTCGTCGTGGCCGGCGATCACGTCGGCGACCGAGCGGCCGTGACGGTTGGCGAGCCCCGCCATCGTGACGAGCGCCTCCTGGCCGGAGAGGGCGTCGACCTTCTCGACGCCGTCGCCGACCGCGTAGATGTGCGGGTCGCTGGTGCGGTTGCGGGAGTCGACGGCGATCCCGCCGGTCGGCCCGACGCGGAGCCCGGCCGACCGGGCCAGGTCCACGCTCGGCACGACGCCCGAGGCGTCGATGATGAAGTCCGGCCGGACCCTCGCGCCGTCGCTGAGCAGGACCTCCCCCGTCTCGACCGCGTCGATGGTGACCGACGTGCGCACGTCGACGCCGCGGCTGCGGAGCTGCGCCTCCAGCGGCGCGACCATCTCCGCATCCAGTGGAGTGAGGATCTGCGGCGACCGCTGGATGAGGGTCACGTGGATGCCGCGGCGCACCAGATTCTCGACGGCTTCGAGGCCGATGAACCCGCCCCCGACGACGAGTGCAGACGGATGGTCCGCTGCGGCCTCCACGAGCACGCCGATGGCATCCACGTCCTCCACGGTGCGGAGGGTGTGGGTGGGGATGCCGGGATGCCCGGCGGCCTCCCGTGCGGACGCCCCGACGGCGAGGATCAGCTCGTCATAGCCCTCGACGAAGGTCTCGCCCGCGGCCACATCGATGACCGACACGGTGCGGGCGACGGGGTCGACGCTGATCACCTCGTGGCCGGTACGCACATCCAGCCGGAAACGCGCGGCGAGAGACTGCGGTGTCTGGAGCAGCAGAGACGAGCGATCGGAGATCACGCCCCCGACGTAGTACGGCAGGCCGCAGTTCGCGTACGAGACGTACGGGCCGCGCTCGAATACGACGATCTCCGCCGTCTCATCGAGCCGGCGCAGCCGGGTCGCGGCCGACATCCCTCCGGCGACTCCGCCGACGATCACGGTCTTCATGCTGTGTGCCTCCCGAGGGTGGTTTGGTATACCCTCCCCCGTATCGTACTATACGGGCGGGGGTATATTTCGCCACCTCCTACTGACCCGAAAGCGAGTTCCCACCCATGTGCTATCCCGCCACCTGCACGGTCTGCGGCAACACGACCTGGAGCGGCTGCGGCCAGCATGTCGCCGACGTGCGCCGCCGTGTGCCCGCGAACCAGTGGTGCGACGGCACCCACACCGAGGCCGAGAAGGCCGCCGCCCGGAACGGCGGATTCTTCAGCAGGTTCTTCGGCCGCGGATGAACGGAATGGATACCCTGGCGGGTACCGAGACGCGTCCGTCCGACCCCGCATCACCGAGAGAGAAGACCACCGTGGCAACCACCACCACCGCCGACATCAAACCCGTGCTCAATCGCCTCCGCCGCGCGCAGGGCCAGCTGGGAGCCGTCATCGCCGCCGTCGAGAGCGGCGGCTCGTGCCGTGACGTCGTCATCCAGCTCGCCGCCGTCTCGAGCGCCCTCGACAAAGCGGGCTTCCAGATCATCTCCACCGCCATGCAGAAGTGCATCACCGACCCGGACGACACCTCCGATCCGATGACCATGGAGGAGCTCCAGAAGCTCTTCATGACGCTCGCGTGACGGCGCCGGCCCGCGCAGACGATCCGGTCGGGCAGCAGGAGCCGGTCACCGCGAATCAGGCCGAATCGGCCGCTTCGGCCAGGGCGAGCGCAGCAGATCGTGCCGCCGCGATCGCGTCGGCTTCCGTCGCGCCCGGAACGTCGGCCGCCGAGGCGAGTGCCGCCGGGAGGCTGCCGAAGGCCATTCGCAGCAGGATCCGGCGCCGCGCCGTCGCGGCGACTCCGACCGGGGGCATCCGCGCAATCAGAGCGTCGAGCACCCGCTCGAGACTCGCGCCCACGTCGACCCCCGAGCGTGCGGAGACGGCCCGGACCAGCAGAGGGTTGGCGGCGAGCAGGCGGAGCCCGCGGAGTTTGTCGGCAGGCTGCGCGTCGATCCATCGCAGCACGGTCTCCCGCGCCAAGCCCGCGGACGGCTTCTGCTCCTCGACCCACGCCGCCAGCTCACCCGCCTCGTCGCCGCGGTCCGCGAGGAGGCTGCGCACGATCTCCTCTTTGCCGGCGAAGTGGTAGTAGAGCGACGCCTTCCGGATCCCCAGCGCATCCGCGATCTGCTGCATGCTCGTCGCCTCGTATCCCTGCTCGCTGAAGAGCGCCAGCGCGACGCGTTGCGCCTCCGCGCGTGTCTCCGCCCCCGTCCGCGCGGAGGACGGGGAGGGTGTCGGGTTCGGTCGGCGGGGCATGCCACCAGCATAGTTGGACGGATCTACCTACCGGTAGGTAGGCTATGACCATGCCACTCTTCGCGATCCTCCACGCGGTTCAGCTCCTCCTCATCGGCGTGCTCGCGGGCGAGGAGCTGCTGGTGAGGTACGGAGTGCAGCCGGCGCTGCGCTCACTGCCGGACGGCGCGCACGTCTCCACCCGCATCGCCTTGGTGAAGAGGCTGAAAGTGGTCGTCCCGATCCTGATGCTCCCGACAGTGCTCGCGTCGGCGGCCGTCGTCGTCGCTGCACCGCCCGCCGGCGCATCCACCGCCTCCTTCGGGTGGAGCATCGCCGGCCTCGCCGCGCTTGTCGCCTTCCTCCTCGCCTCGTTCCTCGGCACCGTGCCGATCAACATGGCCGTCGACCGTTGGGATGCTTCCGCCCCGCCCGCCGACTGGCGCCGCACCGTCCACCGCTGGGAGTCGATCGACACCGTCCGCTCCGGGGCGGCAGCCGTGTCGTTCGCCCTCTTTGTGGTCGCCGCACTCGTCTGAACGTCAGCGGAGCGATCCGCGCAAGACCTCCAGCGCCTTCATCGCCGCCGTTCCCGGGGCCGCTCGATAGACGACCAGTTCCTGGCCGGGCGCGGCACGCACATGAACGAGTGGACGCTGAGCTCGAACTCCCCCGCTCGGCGCTGCTCCCGCGCGGCGGCGTGAGCCCCGCCAGCAGGTAGAGGTGGCCGAGCGCATGCTCGTCGAGCTGGAGCGCGCGGCCCAGACTTGCGGCGACAGCTGGCGACGGGGCGGCGGACGTGGTGGTCGTCCCTGACGAGTGGGGCTGCTGCGCATTCGCGGGCGACCGCAGGATGCTGCACCCGAAGCTCACCGCCTCCGCCACTGCCCGCGAGCGGTTCCCAGAGACCGTGGGATAGGGCGGGTCGCAGCCTGAGGCGGCCGGGAAACCCCGGCCGCCTCAGGCTTTCTCACTCCTCCGTGTGCCGACGTCGTCGCACGAGCGTCAGGGCCCCCCCGACGACCACGAGGGCAAGAGCCGTGCCGACGAGTCCCCAGCCGATGGTGGATCCGGTGAAGGCGAGGCCTCCCGGGGTGATCTGTGCAGGCGGGTCGGTCAGGGTGTGCGCGGTTGCGCAGTCGATGTTGTCGTCGGCCGCGGGCACGCACGAGGCCGTCGTGTCAGGACTGGTCACCACGTTGGCGATCTTCCTGTCGCCTCCGCCGACGACCGTCACCGAGTAGCCGATCGTCACCGTCTGCCCGACCGCAAGCCGGCCTTCCCAGGTAAGCCTGTCCCCGGTGCGGGTCACGGTTCCGGCGGTCGCCTTCGCGTCGTCATTCCAGGATGCGTCGTCCAGCACCTTGGAGAGGTCGTCGTTCAGGTGTCCGGTGACAGGGGCGGTGCCGGTCTGCGTGACGGTGAGGGTGTACCGGATAGTGTCGCCGACCTTGACCGTCGAGCCCGGCTTGGCCTCCGCGGTCTTGGAGTAGACATACCCGCCGTACTTCTGCGTCGTCTCACAGGCCGGCGTCCCGTCCGGCGCTGCCACGCACTCCCCCAGGTGCGAGCCCTGCGGCGGCGCGACTGTGTTCCGCAGCGTGGTGTCGCCGCCCCCCTTCACCGTCACCCTGTAGGTGATCGTGACGACCTGGCCGATCGCGAGGTCACCTACCCAGTTCACCGTGTCGCCGGCGCGGGTCACCGTTCCGGCGGTCGCGGTCTCGCTGCCGTCGACGAACGTCGCGTCGTCGAGGACTCCTGCCAGATTGTCCACGAGCGTCGCACCCGGCACGGCGGCCGGCCCCTTCTGGATCACGGTCACTGTGTAGGTGATGGTGTCGCCGACCGCGACCGTGGCCGGCGACTTCGGGTCGGACATCTTCGAGTAGGTGAAGTTGCCGGTCTTGTGCGTGGTGGCGCAGTCGGGATTCTGATCCGGAGCCGGCACGCACTCGCCACGCTCGTCACCCGGGACGACCTTATTGGTGAGCGTCATGTCGCCGGCACCCGTCACAGTCACCGAGTAGGTGATCGTCACGACCTGGCCGACCGCGAGGTCGCCCGCCCAGGTGAGCGTGTTCCCGGAGCGGGAGACGATACCGCTGCTCGCGGTCGCATCGTTGTTCCAGGTTGCATCATCCAGCACCGCGGACAGATCGTCCTTCGCCGACGCGCCCGTGATGGCACCGAGACCCCTCTGGGTGACGGTGACGGTGTAGACGATGGTGTCGCCGATCTTCACATCCGCCCCCGAACCAGGCGCCGAGGTCTTGGACACCGCGTAGTCGCCAGTCAGGTGCTCAGTGGTGCAGGAAGCCGCGTCAGCGCATCCGGCACTTGTCACGACGTTCGTCAGGCGTGTGTCGCCCTTGCCCGTCACCGTGACCGAGTAGGTCACCGTCACCGTGTCGCCGACCGCCAGACGCCCGGCCCAATCCACGACCGGTGCCGCATAGGTCGCCCCGCCATCGGTCGAGCGCAGATCGTTGTTCCACGTCGCGTCGTCGAGCACGGCGGTCAGGTCATCCCGGAACGATGCCGCGTTCACGGGTCCGAGACCCACCTGGTGCACGGTGACCGTGTACTTCACCGTGTCGCCGCGCTGCACGCTGGAGCCTGAGGCCGGATCAGCCGTCTTCTCAACGACGTACCGGCCAGTCTGGTGGACGGTGGCGCAGTCTGCAGTGGTCGAACAACCCGGGCTGGTCACCTGATTGCCGATCTTTGTGTCGCCCTTGCCCGTAACGACCACCTTGTACGTGACCGTCGCGACGGCGCCCGGGCCGAGGTCACCGGTCCAGTTGATTCGCTGGGCCGTCGGGTCGTAGGTCGCGGTTCCCGCCGAGGCGGTCAGCGTCGCCGGGTCGAAGGTTGCGTCGTCCATCACAGCGGCGAGGTCGTCGCGGAAGAACTGCGCCACCACGTGCCCCTGGCCCGCCTGGGTCACGGTGACCGTATACGTGATGGTGTCGCCGACCTGGACGTCGGCGCCGCTGGCCGGGTCCGAGGTCTTCACCGTCGTGTAGGTTGCGGTCCACTGCTCGGTGGTGCAGTCGGTGGCCGTGTAGCAGCCGTCGCTGGTGACCACGTTGAGCAGGTGCGTGTCCCCGATCCCGGTCACGGTCACCGAGTACGTGATCGTCACCGTGGCGCCCACCGCGAGGTCGCCGTTCCAGCTGATCCTCTTCGAAGCGGCATCGTACGCAACGGTGCCGGCGGACGCCTTCAGGTTGCCGTTCCACGTCGCGTCGTCGAGCAGCTGGGTCAGATCGTCGGTGATGGAGGCTCCCTGATAGGGGGCCTTGCCCTGCTGGGTGACGGTGATCGTGTAGTCGATCGTGTCACCCGGCTGCACGTTCGCGCCGCTCGCCGGGTCGGAGGTCTTCTTCACCCGGTACGTCGACACCTCGTGCTGGGTCGCGCAGGAGGCAGCGTCGACGCAGCCGGGGCTCGTGACCTGGTTGCCGATCGAGTAGTCGCCGCCCGCAGCCAGCGCCGCGCGGTCCTTCACGATCACCGAGTAGGTGATCGTGGCGGTCTGCCCCACCGGGACGATCCCGGCCCAGCTGAGGGTGTCGCCGGTGACGGTCGCGGTGCCGACTGAGGCGGTGACATCCCCCTGGTAGACCGCGTCGTCGAGAACCTTCGCCAGTGAGTCGGTGAAGGTGGCGTTCGCCGGCGAGTCGCCCTTCTGGGACACAGTCACCGTGTAGGTGATCCGGTCACCGGGGTGGACCGTCGCGCCGGATGCCGGGTTCGACGATTTCGCTGTCGTGTAGTTCGTCACCTGTACGCCCGCCGGGTCGCAGAAGATGGTCGGAGCGTCGGCATCCGCGGGCTTGTCCGCCGTGCCGCACGCAGTGTTCACCACTGCCCCGCCGCCGTTCTCGGTGACGGTGTACTCGTGCGTCTGCTTCTGGCCGCGCGCGAGCGAATCCACCGTGAAGGATCCCTCCGGGAACAGGTCGTCAGTGATCTTCAGGCCGGTGATGGTGCCCTGCCCGATGTTCTCGACGACGATGCGGTACTTCACCTGGTCGCCGGCACGGAAGGCCGGGTAGTCGGCCGGCGTGTTGGCGTCGTGCCAGTTCCCGTCGGCGTCCTGCACGTACTTCTTCAGGTTCACCGCGTAGCAGTTCGCGATGGTGGCCGTCGCCGACGAGAGCATCGGCAACGCCGTGTGCTGCGCCCACGAGCCGGCCGAGTTCACCAGCAGCTGACCCGGCTTGTTGTCACCGGTGGCCGGCGACTGGCAGTCGGCACCTGCCGGCGTCGTGTATGCGATGCGGATCTTCTGCGTCGCACCGGGTGCGAGCGACGGGCCGATCACCCGGACGGCAGTCGGCTTCGCCGGCTTCGTCGTGGTCCAGCCGACGGTGTTCCCTGTCACCGAGCCCGGCGTGCCGCCGTTCGACGAAGCGCGCGGGTCGAAGCTCAGCGATGCGAGCGGCGCGGTCGAGTAGTAGACCGTCGAACCGGCCGGAGCGGTGACACCGGTCACCGTGTAGGTGCCGTCGATGTCCGTGCCACGACCGTCACCGACCGCGGGCAGGATGTCGATGGTGTCGGTGAACGTGCTCGCCACCGGGTCCTGCGAATTGATCGTGAGCGCCCAGGCCGAACTGTCACCGGCGAAGGACAGCACATTCGCCTCCGCCGACTTGCCGAACACGGTCGCCGATGCGCTCGGCACCGTGACGGTCGCCGAGGCGACGCGCCCCGGCGTGCCCGCTGGCCGGTTGTCGCCGGCCACATTGATCGTCGCCCAGTTCGTGAGCTGCGTCCCTGGTGCGATGGCGCTGTCGACCGGACGCTGCGCCTGATAGCGGATCGTCTGGTAGACGTTCGGTGCCACGCCGGCGAAGTTCCACGTCAGTGTCCGCCCGTCCGCGCTGACGCTGGCCGGTGCCGGCTGCGCCGTGCCCGGCACGTACACCATTCCGTCCGGAAGCGTATCGACGACCGCGAATGTGGCCGAAGGTGGATTCGTCACCGCATTCTGCGCCTCGGCGCGCAACGTGTAGGTCACGGGCACGCCTGGCTGGGCACTGGTGTCCGACGCGGTCTTCTCGATGACACCCGTCGGCCCCTGGAGGCGGAAAGCGTCGCGGATTCCGTTCGCGTTCGGTCCGTAGGTGCTTCCAGGGATGTCGGTCCCACCGGTCCGGGTGCTGACGTTCACCCACCCGTTGAGGGACGGGTACCCGGGCCACGTCGTAGCCGGGTCGTGCGGGGAGTTGAATGCGCCGACAGTCCAGCCCTCGCCGCTTGTCGGCGCGGCCGGGTCGATGTGGCCGAACGCCCGGAGGAATGTGCTGGGGGCGACATCCACGGCCGGGTTCCACGTCATCTTGACCGCCGTCACTCCGCCAGGGACGTGCATGAGGATGTCGGAAGCGATCCGCGGGTCGGAGAGCGAAGAACCGCTCGGTGGGGTGACCTCGATCCACTTGCTGCTCGGCGCGCTCTCGCCACAGGTCTCGGTCTTCGTGTCGAGTGTCTGCGTGGTGTAGAAGAACCGAGCGGTCTGGTACTGCTTGACGCCGGTACCCGGCCAGGCCCCGCCGCCTTCGAAGCTGTCGATGACGAAGGCAGGATTCTGGCTCATCGTGCAGACGCCGGCCATCTGTGCGCCGCCGGGACCCTGATAAGTGGCCCACATCGTGTCGTTCGCCTGCATGTAGAGCGGCATGTCGAGGTTCGGCGTTCCCGTCGCCTGGTTCTGGGCGATGGCGGCGTCCAGGTCTTCCTGGGTGTTGATGCCGGGGACCGGCAGCGGCGTGGAGGCGCTCGTGCCTGGGCTGACCCAGAGATTCGCGTCCCAAAAGGAGCGCGATGCGGTGGGCGTGCCGTACCAGGTATCACTGAAGTCACCGTATGGCGTCAGGGTCGCGCTTGATGTGTTGTTCCCGGAGTTGGAGTCGGGGGCCGACGCGCCGTCCTGGAACAGGAACGGGCCGGGAGAAGCACTGAACGCGTAGGTGGTGCTGCTCGCGGGCGGCGCCGGGAGGCTGAACTGAACCGTGCCCGAGGCGATGTAGACGCCGCTGCCCGCGAGAGGCTGGCCCATACTGTCTGTCGTCGGAACGTGGGCGAGGGTGTAGTCCAAGTTCGACAACTGGACCGTGTAGCTCGTGCCCGCGCCGCTGACGCTACAGGTCGGGAAGTTCGTCCGATTCGACTGCGCTGGATCGGAGAAAGGTTGCCCCGTGGAAACCGAACCGCCTCCCACGGGAACACATCCTTCCGCCACGAGGCCGGTCATGGATCCGGCGACGTTCGAGCTGATGTTCACAGGGAAGGAGTAGGTGGCGGGACCCGGTCGGCTCCCTGCCGCGAGGATCAGCGAGTAGTTCATGAGGATGAACGGACGGCTACCGCCGAGCCGGCTCGTGTGCGTGATTCCCTGAAGCTGGCCACCCGGCGCCTGCGCAAGGGACAGGTCCATTCCGTGGGTGTACGTGATCGGGAGTGGCCCGGGGTCGGCCGGCCCGGCCGTCTTGGCCGCAGCGTCCGACGTGGCAGTGCCGGCGACACTGAGGTTCCCGCCCGTGGTGGAGTTGGCGCGGAGGGGAGCCTGGATGACGGAAGACGTGCCTTCTTTCACTGTGCCCAGGTTGCAGACCAGCGTCGATCCGTCGGCCGAAATGGATGAGGCCGGGGTCACGTCCCGCGTCTTACAGATGGCTGGGATGCTCGTGAACACCCCATTGCCGGCCACGAGAGTGACTCGAACATTGTCCACCGGGTCGTTGGCGAACGGGTCAGTGGCATCGTTGGTGTTCACGCGCCACTCGGCTGTCACAGGCTGTCCGTAGGGTGCCGACGTCGGCACCGGGTCGCCCGCCCACTTCGCGGTGATCTCGTGGACCGCCACCGATGCGGCAAGCGCCGGAGCACCGATCACCGCCGTCGCCAACGCGAGAATGACCGCGACCATCGCAGCCAGCCATCGCCATGGCGTCCCCAGCGTCAGTCGTCCATCTCCGCGGCGCGCGTGTCGGTATCCTGCAGGCACGGTGGTATTCCCCTTTGTCCAGCGTCGTCGGGGATGCAGAACTCGGAGTGAGTTCGGTCCCGCTAGGCCAGACGTTAGGTGAGAGGAAGCGTGCCGCGATGACGATTAACCCCGGGATTCACCCCGGTCCGGATCCCGGCTCGTGAACCGCGCCGACCGTCACTCGGGCGGTAGCAGGAGATTCCTCTCCAACGCGATCGCGATGGCCTCGTCTCGCGTAGAGACGCCGAGTTTGCGGTAGATGCTCCGCAACTGGCTCTTCACCGTGTTCACCGAGACCACGAGTTCGCGGGCGACCTCAGGAACGGACTCGGTGTCCAGGTACGCGCGGAGAACCGCGACTTCCCGGTCGCTGAGCCGCGTGGGCGAAGAGAGGTCCGTCAGGAGCGGGCGCAGGGGGAGACCCCTGAGCAGGTCTGCGTACCCGCTGTCGGTGAGCGCGCTGCTCACCCGTTCGACATCCTCGGGCGGGAGGAGAGCGACGGCGAGACGCTGACCTGTTCGCCAAAGCAGTTCGCCGAGATGAGCAACGGCTAGCCCACGACGGGGGCCGCTCGAGAATCGCAGCAAAGCTGCTGTTTCGAGCGCAGCATACTCCGCGGCCAGACGTGAGTTCAGGTGGACGCGCGGAACACGATGCAACTGCTGCAACGCGACCCCGTGGCGGCCGAGCACGAGTTCGATGCGCGCTTGCCCGAGGTGGCGTTCGGCGGTCGGCACGCCCGAATGGCGGAGCATGCCTGCACCCGCATGAGGGTCGCCGGACGCAAGGTAGAGGAGAGCTCGTATCGGCGCCAGCCGCGACAGGGCATAGGGCTTCCTCCCCTCCGCGCCACGGAGAACAGAGAATGCGTCCACACCGGCCAGCCCAGCTGAGGGTCGCCCGTCGACCAGTTCGGTCAGGCCCTCCACCTCGGCGATCGCCAACCAGTGCTCGATGGTGCGACGATCGTGCACCATGGCATCGAGGTGGCGACGCGCCGTCTGTGTGTCGAACGACTCCAACGACACCACCGCCTCGGCCAGCCGGTAGAAGGTGCCCGCGTACCAGGACCGCTGCATCTCAGTCCACCTGCCCTCCCGCGCGAGTTCGATGTACGCAGCGGCCTCAGGCAGGTCCCCTCGGAAAGCATGGATCCCGGCAGCCATGGCGATGTTTGCAAACCCCAGCGAGTATCGATCGGTCGGCGATTCTGCCAGCCCCTTCTCGAACGTCGTGAGTGCGTCATCCACCCGGCCCGCGTAGTACTGGGTGATACCAACATGGGAGTAGATCCGGGAGAGGCCCTGGACCGCGTTGCGGCGATCGTTGGGAAGGGCGTCCAACGCTCTCACCGCCTCCTGGGCGGGTTTCACGCCGAGGGTGGGCTGACCGATCATGCGATATGCGGCGCACTCGCTGGTCAGAATCAGCGCACGGTCGACAGGATCCAAGGTCCGCTTGGCAGTGTCGGCTCTCCGGGCGGCCAGAGCGGCCTGGGCGAAGTACCGCAACCCCTTCAACTGTCGCTGCGGGATGAAATTGTAGGAGACCCCCAGCATCATCATGAGCAGGGGGTACTCTCGCAGGGACGCCATCGGCACCGCTTCGAGTTGCGCCGTGAAGTCCTGGCGCCGGCTGATCAGCAGGTCGAACCAGCGATCGCGGAGGATCTCCGAAGCAGCCGCATACTCGCCGGCAGCGATCGCGTGACCGAAGCGTTCGACAGCCTCCTCGTCGATGTGCAAGCGGACATCGTCCGGCGAGGTCGGCTCCGGGTCGGCGCCACCGTCGAACGAGCGGGCGGGGTCATCGAGTGAATTCGGCACGGGTTCCTGACAAGCGAATGTGAACAAACCTGCTATTCGTTCTATCAGTAAGCGAGGCGAGACAGGAGCGCATGGCGCTTGGGTCTGTCAGCCCCCGGCGCCCGCAGTTCCGGATCGGGTGCATGGTAACGCTCGGCCGCTCGAGACGGCCGAGCGCAAGCACCACGATGTCGTTGGCGCCGACGCGGATGGCCTGCCGCCGGCCTGCCCGTGCAGCTCCGCCGTCCTCGCGTAGTAGCGGCGCTTCGTCCTCCCTTTCAGGGGCGGTCGCCGACTCGACGATAACCGTCACCTCCGCGGGTGCGGCCACCGGAGAGAGCATCCCGCTTCCGCCTCGTTCGACGGACCGGTGCTGCAGCTCGAGCCCAGGACGCGCCACGCAAACAGCTCGCTGAGGGCATACGACTTCTCCGTCGGCGCCCTCGCTTGTCGAGCGGGGCGTCGTAGTCGTAGCTGGTGACGGTCGGCAGGAGATCGTCGACGCCGTCCAGGCGATGATGGTTCGCACCCGCACCCGTGCCGAAGTTGGTGCCGCGTGCGCCATGCAGAGGTTATCCGACCCGCACCGAGGCCGAGAATATCCGCCAGTGCGGCTCCGGCCGAGGTGACGTCGCGCGTCACACGGGGCGCGACCCAGTGGTCGGACCACCCGGTCCAGAACTCCATGCAGAACGGATCGTCGTCCGGCCGGTGCTCGGCCAGCTTCGCGAGGCGGCGGCCGGGTGGAGCCGAAGTTCACGGTCGCTAGGACCCCAGGCACCATCCCCCGGTCAGCATGATGTCCGTCGTCCCGTCGCCGGTCACGAGATAAGCCGGACCAGCGTTCGTTACGTGATGGAAATGCGCGTTCATGCGGTTGTAATAGGAGGTTTCGTAACCTGGTAGCATTACGCCATCCAAGGGAGGAGACCCGCTATGGCAGCAATCGGTCCGTCGGACATCCGCGAAGCGAACGCGCTGAGCTGTCTGCAATCGCTTCGCGTGGCCGATCGCCCGCTGAGCGTGACGGACATCGCGCAGCGGACGGGTCTCTCGCGCCCGACGATCGAGGCGGTTCTGGCCGACTTCGCCGCGCGCGGGCTCGTGGCCGATGCTCCCGTGGAAGGTGTCGGCGCGGCCGGGGGCCGTCCAGCGCGGCGGTTCGGGTTCGTCGCCGAGAGCGGACTGGTCGCCGGCCTCGACGCAGGGCCCCGCGAAGCACGCGTCGTTCTGGCCGACCTGTCTGGGCGCATCGTGGCGGAGCGCGCCATCGCCATCGACTCGGCGGTGGAGGGCGATGACCGCTTCGAGCTCGTCGCGAGCCTCCTCGACGAGGCTCTGAGGAGCACCGGCATGCCGCGCGAACGCCTCCGCTCGCTCGGCGTCGGAGCTTCGGGCATCGTGGACGAGGCCGGGACCATCACTCAGAGCACGGTGGTGCCCTCGTGGAGCGGCCGCGCCATCGCGGCCCAGCTCGCCAAGCGCTTCGGCTGCCTCACCACGGCCGAGAACGACGTCAAGCTGCGCGCGTACGCCGAACATCACTTCGGCGCCGCCCAGGAGGCCGCGAGCATCGTGTTCCTGCACGTCGGCACCTGGGTGACCCTTGCGCTCACCCTGGATCGCGAGATCTTCCACGGCCAGCACCGCAGCGCGGGAGAGGTCGGCAGCCGCCGCGGGATGCGCTGGTCGTCGCGCACGGAAGGCAGCGCACCGGTGTGGTCGACCGGTGACGGTTCGGAGCGGATCGCCTCCGCCGTCGCCGGCGACGCCGCGGCGCGCGACGAGGTGCGCACGTTCGTTCGTGACATCGCGCCGACCCTCGCGACGGTCGCACTCACGATGGACCCCGACATGGTCGTGGTCGGCGGACTGCTCGCAGAGGGCGGCGGGGTCGCCGTCGAATGGTTCCGGGAGGAGCTGGACGACCTGATCGCCCTCGCCACGGACTTCCCGGTGTCGCCCTCCCCGCTCGGCGCGCGCGGGATCGTCCTCGGCGCGCTCGCCATGGCGTTCGTCCAGGGCTCTGAGGCCCTGTTCGGCATCCCCGGTGCCCCGATCCCGGCCGTCACGTGTCCCGAGGACCAGCAGTGACATCCCCGCTGAGGGTCGGCGTCATCGGCATCGGAGCCCGCTCCGCGATCGCCCGGAACGTCGAGAACCGGGCGACGCCGGCCCGTCTCGTCGCCTCCTGCGACCCGCGCCCCGAGGCCGCGGAGCGAGCGAGGAGCCTGTTCGGCGACCACGTCGAGTTCGCGAGCAACATCGAGGCGTTCATCGCCCAGGGCCTGGACGCCGCGATCGTGACCACCCCGGACGACACGCATGCGGATGTGGCCGAGCGCTTGCTTCTTGCCGGCATCGCCGTGTACCTCGAGAAGCCGCTGGCGACCTCCATCGCCGACGCCGACCGCGTGCTGCAGGCCGCGTACGACAGCGGAAGCCGCCTGTACGTCGGCCACAACATGCGTCACATGCACGTCGTGCGCGCCCTGCGCGACATCGTCCGGCGAGGTGAGATCGGCGAGGTGAAGGCGATCTGGTGCCGTCACTTCGTCGGAAACGGCGGCGACTACTACTTCAAGGACTGGCACGCCGAGCGTGCGCGTGTCGGCAGTCTGCTGCTGCAGAAGGGCGCCCACGACCTCGACGTCATCCACTGGATCGCCGGCGGGTACACCCGCGACGTCTCCGCGATCGGCGACCTCGCCGTCTACGGCCAGGTGGAGTCGCGACGTGACAATCGCGATCGGTTGCTGGGTGACTGGTTCAGCTACGACAACTGGCCCCCGCTCGCGCAGACCGACCTCAACCCGCTCGTCGACGTCGAGGACATCTCGATGATGAACATGCGGCTCGACAACGGCGTCCTCGCGTCCTACCAGCAGTGCCACTTCACGCCCGACTACTGGCGCAACTACACGGTGATCGGCACCGAAGGCCGCGCTGAGAATTTCGGCGACTCCGCCGGGGGCGTCGTGCGCGTCTGGAACCGCCGCCATGCCTATGCGGCCCGAGGCGACATCGAGTATCCGATCGTCGGAGACGAGGCCGGGCACGGCGACGCGGACGCCCTCACCCTGGACGAATTCCTCGAGTTCGTCCGCCATGGATCTGCGACCGACACCTCCCCGGTCGCTGCACGACAAGCGATCGCCGCCGGTATCACCGCCGCCGAGTCGCTCCGGGACGGGTCACGGCCACGAGTCGTCTCCCCCGTGCCGCACCACCTGCTCGAGTACTTCGAGCGCCACCAGCGGTCGTGACATCCGTCCGTCCGTAGCCGCTCCACTGAAGAGAAAGCGAGACCCCATGCGGAAATTCCGCGCCGGCCTCGGCATCGTCGCCGCAGCCACACTCTTGCTCACCGCCTGCTCGGGCGCCGGATCGAACGGCGGATCCGATGCGATCGACACCTCGACGAAGCCGGCCGACGTCACCGGCGATGTGTCCTACGCCATCTGGGATGTCAACCAGCAGCCGGCCATGGAAGCCCTCATCAAGGACTTCAACAAGACCTACCCCAAGGTGAAGGTCAAGCTCCAGCTCACCGCATATGGCCAGTACTTCACGAAGCTGCAGACTCAGGGTTCCAGCAAGACCCTGCCGGACGTCTTCTGGATGAACGGACCCCACTTCCAGCTGTACGCATCGAACGGCCTGCTCGCGAAGCTCGCGCCGTTCGAGAAGGCCGGCGTGGTCGATGCCTCGCACTACCCCAAGGCGATGAACGACATCTACACCCTCAACGGGGAGCAGTACGGCATCCCGAAGGACTTCGACACGATCGCCGTCTTCTATAACAAGGACATCCTCGAGAAGGCCGGCGTGCCAGCGCCCACGTCGAGCTGGACCTGGGACGACTACCGGCGGATCGCCAAGGAGATCACCGACAAGCTCGGCGCCGAGGGCATCATCGGCTCCGGCGACAACTACGACACGCAGGCCATGGTGTATCCGTCGATCTTCAGCAACGGCGGGACTGTGATCGACGCCGACGGCAAGAGCGGCTACGACGACCCCAAGACGGTGCAGGCGCTCGAGTTCTGGCGCAGCCTCGTCGCCGACGGCTCGATGCTCACCCCCGAGCAGAACGCCGACACGTCGGGACTCCAGAAGTTCCTCGACGGCAAGGCCGGCATGGTCTGGTCCGGCAACTGGCAGGTCTCGGGCCTGCTCAGCTCGGTGGTCGCGAAGTCCGTTCGCACCGTCGAACTGCCGCTCGCGCCCTCGGGCGAGCGCAAGACCGTCATCCACGGCATCGGCAACGTCCTCGCGGCCACCTCGGCCGGCAAGCCGGCGGCCCAGGCGTTCTTCGCCTACCTCGGCGGCAAGAAGGCGGCGGAGATCCAGGCCACGATGGGCACGGCGAACCCGGCGTACACCGGCACACAGCAGGCCTTCGTCGAGTCGGCCCCCGACTACGACCTGCAGATCTTCGAGGATGCTGCGGCGAAGTACTCGGTCGCCTACCCGGTCTCGAAGAACACGAGTGCCTGGAACACGCTGGAGGCCAACCTCCTCCCGCAGGCCTTCTCGGGCGAGAAGCCGGTGAAGGATGTCGCGGCCGACCTCGCTACGCAGATGAACGCTGCACTGGCCAAGGGTTGAGGACCGGATCGCCATGACCCTCTCGAGGGAAGGGGCGGGCGTCGCCACGGCGCCCGCCCCCGTCGCCCAGGCCGGGCCGTCCGTGCGCCCCCGGCGCCGGTCCCCGTCGGCGGACGGATACTGGCCCGTCCTGTTCATCCTCCCGCTGTTCGCCGGCGTCGCCCTGTTCTACCTGTGGCCGCTGGCGCAGTCCGCCTACTACAGCTTCACGCAGTGGGGCGCGTTCGGCGGCACCACCTGGATCGGGCTGGACAACTACTTCCGCCTGTTCAGCGACCCGGGCGTGCTCCGCTCGATCCTGAACACCGTCATCTACACCGCCATCCTGCTGCTCGGCATCCCGCTCGCGGTGATCTTCGCCGCGCTGCTCAACCGCCCGGGCCTGAAGTTCGCGATGGTCTACCGCACGTGCTTCTTCCTGCCCTACGTCGCGATGCCGACCGCCATCTCGATGGTGTGGCGCATCATCTACAACCAGGACTACGGGGTCCTCAACTCGGCCCTGCGGGTGGTCGGCATCGAAGGGCCCGCGTGGGTCTCGACCGAATGGTTCGCCCTCATCGCCGTGTCGATCATGGGGCTGTGGATGTCGATCGGCTTCAACATGATCATCCTGTCGGCGGGCCTCAAGGCCATCCCCACGGAGCTGTACGAGGCGACATCGCTCGACGGCGCCGGACGCTGGCGCCAGTTCGTGTCGATCACCACCCCGCTGTTGACGCCGTCGATCTTCTTCCTCTCGGTGATGACCCTGATCAGCGGATTCCAGCTGTTCGACCTGATCTACGCCCTCCTCGGGCCGACGAACCCCGTCATCCCGAAGACGCAGTCGCTCGTGTTCATGTTCTACAACGCGGCGTTCCTGACCAACGACAAGGGCTATGCCTCGGCGATCGCCATGTTCGTCCTCGTCATCATCGCGGTCTGCACGTTCCTGCAGTTCCGCCTCCAGCGCAGATGGGTCCACTATGTCGACTGAATCGCTCGTCGCGCCCGGCTCGGTCCGGCCCCGCTCCGGCCGCCGCTCCGCGGGGCGCGCCGCCTCGACCGGTGAGCGCAACTGGGGCGCGCACATCGTCCTGATCATCGCGTCCCTGGCGATGCTGTTCCCGTTCCTGTGGCAGATCAAGCTCTCGGTCTCGAGCGAGGCCGACATCATGGCCGTGCCCCCGACCTTCTGGCCCACCAGCTTCGAGTGGCAGAACTTCGTGGAGGTGTTCCAGCGGCTCCCGCTGCTCAACCAGTTCTGGGTGTCCGTCGCGGTCACCCTGCTGCGCACAGTCGCCCAGATCGTCCTCTGCTCGATGGCGGGCTACGCCTTCGCCCGGATGCGCTTTCCGCTCAAGGGAGTCCTGCTCGGTCTGATCCTGTCGATCCTGATGGTGCCGGGCCAGGTCTACCTGATCCCGCAGTACCAGATCATCCAGGGCTTCGGGCTGCTGGACACGATCGTCGGCATCGCGCTGCCCGGCCTGTTCAGCGCCTTCGGCACGTTCCTCATGATGCAGTTCTTCCGGTCGATGCCGCTGGAACTCGAACAGGCGGCCCGCCTGGACGGCTGCAACAGCTGGCAGATCTTCTGGCGCGTGATGCTGCCGCTCGCCAAGCCCGGCATCGTTTCGCTGGCGATCATCACCATCCTGTCGAGCTGGAACGACCTGCTGTGGCCGCTCGTGATCGCGAGCTCGCCGGAGAACATGCCGCTCTCGGTCGGCCTCGCCACGCTGCAGGGCTACCGGTCGAGCATCCACACCGGCGTGCTGATGGCCGCCGCCCTGCTCGCGATGGCCCCCGTGCTCGTCTCGTTCATCATCCTTCAGCGCCGCGTGGTCGAAGGAATCGCGTTCGCCGGTCTCAAATAGGCCCCGCACAGAAAGCACCGTCAATGCACCGACAGGATCTCGTATCCACCCCACCCCTGACCGTGGCGCTGATCGGCGCGGGCGGCATCTCGCAGGTGCACGCACCGGCGTGGAAGGCGCTCGGGGCGCACGTCCTCGTGTTCGCTCACGCCGGCGCCGAGCAGCTCGCCGAGCGCTTCGGGCTCGAGGTCGCCCCGTCGCTGGAGGACGCCCTCGCGCGGGCCAGCATCGTCGACATCGTGACGCCGACCTCCGCCCACGCCGAGATCGCGCTCGCCGCCATCGAGAGGGGTCTCGACATCATCTGCGAGAAGCCTCTGACGCTCACCGCCGCTTCGTCGCGCGAACTCGCCGCGACCGCGCGGGCCGCAGGCGTGCAGATCTACCCGGCCCATGTCGTGCGCTTCACCGCGCCCTACGAGACCGCTCACCGCGCGATCGAGTCCGGCTCGCTCGGCCGGGTGGCAGTCGCCCGGTACTTCCGGGAGGCGTCGAGCCCCGCGATCGGCACGTGGTTCCAAGACCAGGCGGCCTCCGGCGGCCCGATCATGGACCTCATGCTGCACGACCTCGACCAGGCGCGCTGGAACGCCGGTGAGGTCGAGACCGTCTATGCCGTGCAGAACCCGCCGACGGTCGACGGGGTCATCCCGTCGTTCGTGTCGGCGCATGTCACCCTCACCCACAGCGGTGGGGCGATCTCCCACCTGCACGCAACCTGGGCGGCGGTGGGGACCCGCTTCAAGACCGGCTTCTCGATCGCAGGGACCGAGGGGACCATCTCCTACTCCTCGCTGGAGAACACCGGGCTGACCGCTGAACTCCCGGGGGCTACGGCAACCGGCCTCACCATCCCGGACGTCGCCCTGCGCGAGAGCCCGTACCTCGCAGAGATCCGCGAGTTCGCCGCTGCGTTCGCCGGAGGCCCCGAGCCGCGAGTGACGGCCGAAGACGGCGCCATCGCCGTCTCCCTCGCCGAGGCCGCATTGCAGTCACTGGAGACCGGCGAGGTCGTGCGCATGGCCGACTTCGCCCCCGAGCACACCGAGGAGGTCGCGGCATGACCCCCGCACCGCTGAAGATCGCGATCGCATCGTTCGCGCATGTCCACGCCGCCGGCTACGCGGCCGAGCTGCTGCGCCGGCCGGACGTCGAGGTGCTGGCGAGCGACCCCGACGGCGCGTCGGCGCCGGACGACGCGCCGCGCGGCATCGAATTGGCCGCGCGGCTGGGCGTCGACTACGTCGACACCTACGACGAACTCTTCGCCTGGGGACCCGACGCGATCGTCGTCACCACCGAGAACGCCCGACACCGCTCCGTGGTCGAGCGGGCGGCAGCGGCAGGCGTGCACGTTCTGTGCGAGAAGCCGCTCGCGACCACGCTGGACGACGCGGAGGCGATGGTCGCCGCGTGCGAGGCGGCCGGCGTCCTCCTGATGGTGGCGTATCCCGTGCGATTCGCCCCGCAGTTCGACGCGCTCCGTGCTCGCCTCGACGCCGGAGTCCTCGGCGAGCCGTTCGCGATCGTCGGCACCAACAACGGCAAGATCCCCGACTCGCGCGCCTGGTTCACCGACCCCGAGCTCGCAGGAGGCGGAGCGCTGGTCGATCATGTCGTGCACTGCGCCGACCTGATCGACGCCCTCACCGACGGGCTGCCCGCGCGGACCGTCTATGCGGTCTCCAACCGTCTGCTCCACGCCGAGCGCGGGGTCGCCGCGGAGACCGGCGGCCTCGCGACGATCACATACGAGAACGGCCTCATCGCCACGATCGACTGCTCGTGGAGCCAGCCCAGCGGCGCCCCGAACTGGGGCGGGGTGTCGCTCGAGGTCTCCGGGACGCTTGGCTCGATGCGCATCGACCCGTTCGCCGAACGCGTCGCCGGCTACCGGCAGGACGGCGCCCTCTGGATGGGGTACGCCACCGACACAGATGCGCTCATGCTGGATCGTTTCCTCGGCGCCGTGCGCGACGTCCTCGGGGGCGAGGGCTCCGCAGTCCCCCAGCCCGACGGCCGCGTCGGCATCCGCACCCTTCAGATCGTCGACGCCGCCCGCCGCTCCGCGCGCGAGGGCCGTCCCGTCGCCGTCACACCGGTCGCCGAGGCTGCGCGATGAAGGCGCTCGTGACCACGGGCGATGGAAGCGGGCTCGCGCTCGTCGACCACGCCGAGCCGGAGCTGATGGGCGACCGTGACGTGAAGATCCGCGTGCAGCGCACCGGCATCTGCGGAACCGACCTGCACATCCTGCGCTGGGATGCGTGGGCACAGAGCACGGTGAGAGCTCCGCTCGTGCCGGGCCACGAGTTCTCGGGGGTGGTCGTCGCGGTCGGGAGCGCCGTGCGCGATGTCTCGGTCGGCGACCAGGTGTCTGCCGAAGGCCACGTCGTCTGCGGCACCTGCCGCAATTGCCGGGCCGGCCGCAGGCACTTGTGCATCCGCACGCAGAGCGTCGGCGTCCAGCGGGACGGCGCCTTCGCCGAGTACGTCGTGATCCCGGATGAGAACGTGTGGGTGCATCACGCGCCCGTCTCCCCCGCGCTCGGCGCCATCTTCGACCCGTTCGGAAACGCCGTGCACACGGCCCTCCGCTTCCCGGTGATCGGCGAGGACGTGCTGATCACCGGCGCCGGCCCCATCGGCATCATGGCGACGGCTGTGGCCCGGCACGCGGGCGCGCGCCACATCGTGGTCACCGATGTGAGCCGTCCCCGTCTCGACATGGCCGAGCGGGTGGGCGCGGACCGCGTCGTCGACGTGTCGTCGGAGCGCATCGCGGACATCCAGCGTGAGCTGGGGATGCGCGAAGGCTTCGACATCGGGCTGGAGATCTCCGGCAGCCCGTCCGCCCTGCCGGAGATGATCGCGAACATGAACCACGGGGCGAGCATCGCGATGCTCGGCCTCCCCGCCCACCCGATCGAGGTCGACTGGGCGACGGTCGTGGGGCGGATGCTGACCATCTCCGGCATCTACGGCCGTCAGATGTTCGAGACCTGGAACACGATGAGTGCGATGCTCCAGACCAGCCCGACCCTCCACGATGCGATCGAGGGGGTCATCACCGATGAGCTGCCGGCGTCGGAGTGGCGACGCGGCTTCGACATCGCTGCGGCAGGACGCAGCGGCAAGGTCATCCTGGACTGGACGACGCTGTGAGCGGGGCGGCATACGCGACGGTTCGCGAAGCACTCGAAGCAGAGCTGGAGGCCATGCGCGCCCAGGGCACGTTCCGTCGCGAGCGCGTCATCCACTCCCCGCAGTCCGCGCACATCCTCGCCGGCACGGCCGGCGGAGCGGTCGTCCCGACTCTGAACTTCTGCTCGAACGACTACCTCGGTCTCGCCGACGACAGTCGTCTCATCGACGCCGCCACCCGGGCGATGGAGCACCGCGGATTCGGGCTGGCCAGCGTCCGGTTCATCTGCGGCACGCAGGATCTCCACGTCGATCTCGAGCGGGCGGTGTCGGCGTTCCTCGAGACAGAGGACACCATCCTCTTCTCCTCGTGCTTCGACGCGAACGGCGGCGTCTTCGAGGCGCTGTTCGGTCCGGAGGACGCCATCGTCTCCGACGCGCTCAACCACGCCTCCATCATCGATGGAATCCGGCTGTCGAAGGCGGCGCGCTTCCGGTACCGCAACGGAGACATGGCCGACCTGCGGACGCAGCTGGAGCAGACGCGCACGGCCCGCCGGCGGGTCATCGTGACCGACGGCGTGTTCTCCATGGACGGCGCGGTCGCGCCGCTGCGCGAGATCTGCGACCTGGCCGACGAGTTCGGTGCCCTCGTGATGGTCGACGACTCGCACGCCGTCGGCGCCGTCGGACCCGGCGGTCGCGGCACTCCCGCCCTGGCAGAGGTGGATGACCGCGTCGACATCTTCACGGGCACCTTCGGAAAGGCTCTCGGCGGCGCCTCCGGAGGCTACGTGAGCGGGCGTGCGGCCATCGTCGCGATGCTGCGCCAGCGTGCCCGGCCGTATCTCTTCTCGAACACGATCCCGCCGGCGGTCGCGGCCGCGGCGCGCGAGGCGCTCGCCATCGCGGGCGCCGCGGGCGACCGCCGCGACCGGCTGCGGGAGAACGCGGCGAGGTTCCGCTCCGCGATGACGGAGGCCGGGTTCGACCTGCTGCCCGGAGCGCACCCGATCGTGCCGGTGATGTTCGGCGACGCGAACCTCGCGGTCGCGATGGCCGACCGGATGCTCGCGCGAGGCGTGTACGTCACAGCGTTCAGCTATCCGGTGGTTCCGCTCGGTCAGGCACGGATCCGCGTGCAATTGTCGGCCGCACACAGCGAGGAGGACATCGACCGGTGCGTCGAGGCCTTCGTCGCCAGCCGGGCGGACCTGGCCTGACCGCTCCGCCTTACAGGGTCGGGCAGCGGATGGGATGCGCCCACCCCGCCGCTCTCCGTCAGGCCGCGCGCCCCGGTGTCGTGGTGAGCAGCGGGAGAAGGATCGTGTCGACGAGTGTGCGCTGCTCCTCGAGGCTCGGCCGCCCGCCGTCGAACAGCGTCGCGGTGAAGAGGCGGGCGAAAGCGAGGTCGAGCACGGCTTCCGCTCTGTCCGTGTGAACGGGTTCGCCTCGCGTCGCCGCCCGGGCGCAGATCTCTCGGCCGACCTGATGGCTTCGTTCGCGCACCTGCGATGCGACGTGCTCGCGCAGGGTCGCGTCGTCCCTGATGGCCTCGATCAGCCCGATCAGAGAGGGTCCGCGGTCACCGGTCAGCGTCTCAGCGATCTCGGCGACGGTGGCCAGGAGGTCCCCGCGCAGGGTTCCGCTGTCGGGAACCGCCGGAGCGTCGCCCTGCGCGTGCCGGCGAAGTGCGTCGGCGACGAGTTCCGCTTTGGTGGGCCAGCGCCGGTACATGGTCGTCTTCGATGCGTGTGCGCGAGCAGCGATGCCGTCCATCGTGACCCGCTCGTAGCCGAGCTCGCCGACGAGTTCGAGGGCGGCGTCGAGGATCGCCACCGTGCGCGCTTCCCCACGAGGCACCGAGGCCCCCGCCTCGGCAGTACGAACATCTTCACCGGGGGCGATCGACTCCATATGTGTACGATACCGTATCGTACACAACCGACGCAATGGAGGCCCTCCCATGTCTGAGACCATCGAGCGCATCACGATCGCGGTTCCCCAAGAGCAGCTGGACGACCTGCGCACGCGGTTGACACTGGTGCGCTGGCCGGACGGCCGCACCGTGACCGACACGTCACAGGGACCCACGCCCGAGAAGCTCTCCGCGCTCGTCGACCACTGGCGCGGCGGATACGACTGGCGACGCGTCGAGGCGGAGCTCAACGGCTGGGGCATGCACCGCACCACGATCGACGGCCTCGACATCGACTTCTTCCACATCCGCTCGAGCGAGCCGCACGCGACGCCGCTGATCATGACCCACGGCTGGCCGGGGTCCGTTCTCGAGTTCCGGAAGGTCATCGGCCCGCTCACCGATCCGGCCGCGCACGGGCTGGACCCGGCACAGGCGTTCCACCTCGTGATCCCCGTCCTGCCCGGGTTCGGGTTCTCGCAGAAGCCCGCCGGCACCGGCTGGGCCCCGCCCCGGATCGCGAAGGCCTGGATCACCCTGATGGACCGGCTCGGCTACGAACGCTGGGGGGCGCACGGCGGAGACCTCGGCTGCGCGGTCAGCGACGAGATCGGAAAGCGGAAGCCGACCGGACTCATCGGCACGCACCTGAACTTCGCGATGTTCCCGCCCACCCCGGACGAGATCGAGGATGCGACGCCGGAGGAACGAGCGGCCCTGCGTGACGCGAAGTACTTCTGGGACACTCTCTCCGGCTACGCCAAAGAGCAGTCCACCCGACCTCAGACCATCGGGTACTCGCTCGCCGACTCGCCGGTGGGGCAAGCCGCATGGATCTACGCGATGTTCCAGGACACCTGCGGGACACCCGGCGACGCCGAAGGCTCGTTCACCCTCGACGAGATGCTCGACGACATCATGCTGTACTGGCTGCCGAACTCGGGCGCATCGGCCGCCCGGATGTACTGGGAGATGGAACAGTCGGGCTGGTCGTCGCCGGCCCGGATCGACGACCCGATCGGCATCCCCGTCGGCTTCACGATGCCCCCGAAGGAGGCGGTCCGGAAGTCGCTCCGCCAGCTGGAGCGCCGATACTCGAACATCGTCTTCTTCAACGAGCCGACCGCCGGCGGCCACTCCTTCGCGCTCGAGCAGCCCGGAACCCTCGTCGCCGACATCCGTGCGACGTTCGCGCGGCTCCGCTGACCGGGGCCGGGAACGGTCCGGATGACCGGATCGTAGAGTGGGCTGCATGCAGGCAGTCGACGGGCCATCGTCATTCACCGGGTCGGTCGCCGTCATCGGCCCCGGCGCGATCGGGACGACGATCGCGGCGGCGCTGCACGAGGCGGGTAGGACGCCGCGACTCTACGGACGCACCGCTCGCGAGCAGCTGACTCTGCACCGCGAGGGTCAGGACATCGTGGTGCCAGGACCGGTCATCACCGACGCATCGCAGGTCGGACAACCCGCCGACCTCGTCTTCCTGGCCACCAAGACCACCCAGCTCGCGGCGGCAGCGTCGTGGCTGGATGTCGTGGCCGGCCCGCGCACGGTCGTCTGCGTCCTGCAGAACGGCATCGAGCAGCAGGCGTCTCTCGCGGGTCGCATCCACGAGAGCCGTGTCGTCCCCGCCGTGGTGTGGTTCCCCGCCGAGACGCAGCCCGACGGCACGGTGCTGCTGCGCGGCGAGGCGCGCCTCACTCTGCCTGGCTCTCCGGCGGCGACGACCGTCGTCCAGGCCCTGCGCGAGACATGGTGCGGAGTCGAGACCTCCCGTGACTTCACGTCCGTCGCGTGGCGCAAGCTGCTCCAGAATGCGGTCGCGGGGCTCATGGTCCTGACCGGGCGGCGTGCCGGGATGTACCGGCGAGAAGACATCGCCTCGCTCGCGCTCAGCTATCTGCGGGAGTGCCTTTCGGTCGCCCGGGCCGACGGCGCGGAGCTGGACGACCGCGTCCCGCTCGAGATCCTCACGCGCCTGCAGGCGTTCCCCGTCGATATGGGGACATCCATCCTCGCCGACCGTGAGGCCGGCCGCCCCTTGGAGTGGGACACGCGCAACGGGGTCGTGCAGCGTCTCGGCCGGCGTCACGGCATTCCGACCCCGATCAGCGACGTGATCGTGCCGCTGCTCGCCGCAGCCGGCGACGGCTCCGACTGACCGTCAGACAGTGCGGCGCTGCGCGCTGAGGCCGGAGAGGATCACGTCGATCGCGAAGTCGCGGCGGCGGCGCTCGTCGGCGCCGGTGAGCGCGGGGGCGAGCCGGCGGACGGTGGGGAACCGTTCGGGGTCGGCGGTCGCGTAGGCGGAGAGGACGTCCTGCTCCCGGACGCCCGAACCCTCTGTGCCCTGGTGGCGCACGGTTCGCTCGACGGCCGTGGCCGCGGCGAACTGGGCGATCAGGTCGACGGCGAGCGCCGCATCCGCATCGGCGATGCCGCCGGCCCTCATGAGCGCGAGCTCGTGCTCGGCCAGCCGCATCGCACCCGGGAGGGTCGGGATGGTGCCGAGCGCGACGGCGCCGATCCCGGGGTAGGACTCCAGCGCGTCGATCGTGTTCACGATCGTGGCCGCCAAGGCCGCCCGCCAGTCCCCGTCGACGGACCCGACGAGCTCGATGGTGCCGTAGACGTCGTCGAGCGCGTGCTCCAGCAGCAGGTCGCGGCCGCCGAAGTAGGCGTAGAGCGAGGCCGGACCGGTGTTCACCGCCGCGGCGACATCGCGGAGCGTCACGGAATCCACCCCGCGCTCCCGGATCAGCGCCAGCGCCGCGTCGAGGATCGAACGCCGCGACAGCGGCGGCTTGGCGGGGCGGTCCCGGCGGGAGACGGGCTCAGCGGGCAGCGACATGGTCCCACTATAGGGAGTTGACACGGCCCGCGTTCTTGACGAACATTGTTCGCGAACAGTGTTCGTCACGAAGGAATGAGGACTCATGTCGGTGTTGGTGGTGGGCGCCAGTGGCGCCGTGGGCGGTCTGGTCGTCGCCGGCTTGCTGGAACGCGGAGAGCGCGTGCGCGCGACGAGTCGCGACCCGCGGAAGCTCAGCCTTCCGGACGAGGTCGACGTGCTGCGCGCCGACCTGAACGATCCGGCCTCCTTCGCGCCCGCCGCGGAGGGTGTGGACCGGGTGTTCCTGTACGCGGACCTCGACGACCCGGACCCGCTGATCGCCCGGCTGGTCCGCTCCGGAGTGAAGCACGTCGTGCTGCTCTCCTCCGCCTCCGTGACGTACCCCGGCGCCGAGTCGGACTTCAACGGATCCCGGTTCCTGCGCATCGAGCGAGCCGTCGAAGCGTCGGGACTCGACCACACCTTCCTGCGCCCCGGCGGCTTCGCCAGCAATGCCGCCCGCTGGAGCTGGAGCGTGAAGGGGCGGAGCGCCGTGCCGCTGCCGTATCCGGATGCCGTGCAGGTGCCCATCCACGAGGCCGACATCGCCGACGTGGCGGTGGTCGCGCTGACCGGGGACGCGCTGCTGAACGCGAAGCCCGTCCTCACCGGCCCGGAGCGGCTCACCCTCCGCGAGCAGGTGTCGACGATCGGCTCCGTGATCGGTCGTCCGGTGTCCGTCATCGAACAGACCGAAGCGGAATCGGCCGCGATGCTGTCGCAGTTCGTGCCGGAGCTCTGGGTTGGTCAGATCATCACGGACTGGCGGGAAGCCGTCGACACCACCCCGGAGGTGTCGGACGAGTACACCCGGATCACCGGGCGACCGTCCCGCACGTTCCGCACCTGGGTCACCGACAACGCCGACCTGTTCCGCTGAGGTCCGGAGCGACGGCGTCGCGCCTTACGGACGGATGCTCTGCCGGACGGCGCCGACGGCCTGGCGAACGGCCCGCTCACGCGACTGCGCATCGTCCTGCTCGGAGTCGTACACGAAGGCGGTCGTCCCCCGCCGGCCGCCGCAGTAGTCGATGAACCCGTGCTCGATCTGCGTCCGCAGCGCCTGCTCGTATCCGTGACGCTCGTATACTCCGGCATCGTCGCCCGCGATCGGAATCAGGTGGATGGTCAGCCGGTCGAGGTTGCGACGGATGCCGTGCTCCGGGTCGATGGAGAACGCCCATCCGTTGACGAACACGCGGTCGATCCAGCCCTTCAGCAGAGCGGGCATGGACCACCAGTAGACGGGGAACACCAGCACGAGGTGGGTCGCATCGTCCAGCCGCCTGTGCTCGGCGGCGACGTCGGACGGGAAGTCGACGCCGGTCAGGTACGTGTGGCGATCGGCGCGGGTGAAGCGGGGATCGAATCCCTCGGCGGCCAGGTCGACGACCTCCACCGGGGACGGCTGCAACGCGTCCGCCAGCCGGTGAGCGACGACGCTCGTCAGGGCGTCAGGGTCGGGGTGGGCCGTCACGACGAGAGTCTTCACACTCCATCATCCCCCGGACCGCACTCGGCCGCCCCCTGCGCGTGCGGCTAGGCTGGCCTCGACGAATGACGGAGACCCGATGGACATCGACGCGATCGACCGCAAGATCATCGATCAGCTGCGCATCGACGGACGCCGCTCCTTCGCGGTGATCGGGCGCAACGTCGGCCTGTCCGAGCCCAGCGTCCGCGCCCGGTACCGGCGGTTGTCGAAGGCCGGCATCGTCCAGGTGGTCGGGATGTCGGACGCCCCGAAGCTCGGCGAGATCGAGGTGCACGTCGCGATCCGGGTGCGCGGCGTCGCGGTGGCCGCGGTCGCCAAGCAGCTGACGGCGATTCCCGAGATCAAGTTCATCGCGAGCTCCGTCGGCGCGTACGACCTCGTCGTCGACATGCGCTGCGACGACGTCGTTCACCTGTCCGCGATGCTCAACGACCGCATCCGGCGCGTGAACGGGGTCCACCACGTCGAGACGATGACCGTGCTCGAGGTGACGAAGGACAGCTATCTGTGGGCCGGCTTCCGCGAGGACCCGGTGCCGGCGGGCGACGCGATCATCAAACGCCGGACCAAGCCGCCTCAGCTGCCGAAGCTCTGACCGGCGGCCTGCCCCGACTTCTCGCGCAGGCCCACCCAGGAGTAGTCCTTGTACAACTCCAGCAGCACGAACTCGTCGATGTCGGTGACGCCGGGAAGACGCCGCACGTCGTCCAGCAGGGTCACGAGCTGATCGAGGTCGCGGCAGGTCGCCTCCACCCAGATGTCACGGGCACCGGTCGCGAGGGCCACGTGATTCACCATCGCCATCTCGGCGAGGCTCTTCGCAACAGCTCGCGGGGAGTGGTCGCGGACACCGATCATCAGACGGATCGACTGATGACCGAGCGTCAGCGGGTTGCACAGGGCGACGATCTTCAGGATGCCGGACTCCTGCAGCCGCGAGACGCGGCCGCGGACGGTCGCCTCGCTCACCTCCAGCTCGCCCGCGAGCTCCGTGAACGGACGGCGGCCGTCGCGCATGAGCAGCTCGATGAGCCTGCGGTCGGTGTCGTCGATCATCCCATCCGACCTTAGGACGCGATCCTGAGAACGCCCGCGGGCACGGTCACGCGATGACCGGCTCCAGCGCGCGGACCGCCGCGATCAGCTCGGCGTTGCCGGTGGCGCGTTCACCGTCCTCGCGGGTCAGGCCGTCCTCGAGGCCGACCCGCGTCTCGCAGCCGTCCTCGATCGCGGCCCGGATGACCGGCCAGACCGTCCCGTCGAAGCCGTGGTACAGGATGGGCGCCGTCACGCCGGCGTCCCGCAGAGCGGCGGCGATCGCACGGCAGAGCGCGACCGCCGCGACGGCGTCCTCCTCCTCCGGCTCGATGAGGATGCGCACGTTGTGGTGCAGCGTGGGCGAGGCGAGCAGCGCGGGTACGTCGGCCATCGACCAGACGGCGCTCTCCAGCACCATCCCGCGGGCCAGGACCAGCTCAGCGGCCTCCGCTGCTCCCTCTTCGCTGAACGCGACGGAGGCGAAGTCCGGCAGGGCGTCCTCCGGCCAGGCCGCGAGCAGGCGCATCCGCTCCTCGTGCCCGGAGCACGTCCACAACCCCGTGGTCGTGCCGATCGCACCCCCGGGCGCTGCCGCACGGAACGCCCGCACCATCGCGCCGACGTGCACCGGGTCGATGGTCTGGCCGCCGTCGGGGGTGCGCGCGTGAGCATGCACCACGTCGGCGCCCGCCGCGAGGGCGGCGGCCGACTCCCGGGCGATCTGATCCGCGGTCAGCGGGACTGCGGGGAACTCGTCGCGAGTACGCCCACCGTTGATGGCGGCTTTGAGGAGCATGGGGTCCTTCCGGATGGAGCGGGTGTGAGGTGGGTCAGGAGACGAAGGAGGCGACGGTCGCGCTCGCGCCCGTGAGGTCGCCGAGACGGCCGCCGTCGCGGAGCGCCTCCACGAGCTCGGGCTCCTCCGCGTCGTCCTCCAGGGCGACATCGATGAGGGCGTCGAGCGCGGCAGGCGACGCGAACAGCACGCCGTTGGCGTCGGCCAGCACGATGTCGCCCGGATGGACGACGACGCCGCCGCAGACGACGGGGATGTTGAGCCCGCCGGCGTCGATCTCGTGCAGCTTCGTGGTCAGCATGCTCAGACCGCGCGCGTAGACCGGAAGGCCGAGCGCTGCGATCTCCTCGATGTCGGTGGCGGTGCCGTCCACGACGGCGCCGGCAGCACCGCGGAACGCGAGGGCGCTCGCGACGACCTCCCCCAGCGGCGCGTGCCGCACATCCCCTCCGGTGTCGACGACGATCACGTCGCCCGCCTCGACCAGCCCGGCGGCGTGGTGCAGCATCGTGGAATCGGTGGCCGTCGTGCGAACGGTCACGGCGGGTCCGATGACCCGGGCGGTGCCCGCCAGGCGGCGGATCCCCGGGTCGGCGAACCCCTCCTCCAAGTAGTGGCCGAGAGTCGGGAAGGAGACGCGGGAGAGCTTCTCGACGAGGGCGGCGTCGAGGGCGGGCGGGGTCGGTCCGAGTCGGATGGGCATGGCGGTACCTCGGTTCGTGATCGTGCGGTCGGTGGGCGTGGGGATCAGAGGCTGATGGAGGTGTTCAGCCGGCGGTTCTCGAGCACCGGGAGCACGATGCGCACCTCGTCGGTGCGGCGCTGAGAGACGGTGCCGGCCGCGAGGCCGTAGGTCTCGCCGCCCAGCGCGACGCGCACCACGCCGAACGGGTCGACGACCATGCTCATCCCGATGCAGTCGGGCGACGCGGAGCCGGCGGCGACCAGCCACGCGGTCGACTCGATGGCGCGAGCGCGCAGCAGCGTGCGCCAGTGGTCCTCCTTCATCGGACCGGTCACCCAGGCGGCCGAAACCGAGAGCAGGTCGGCGCCCTGGTCGATGAGGTTGCGGGTGAGCTCGGGGAAGCGCAGGTCGTAGCAGTTGATCAGGCCGACGTTCGCGCCGGCCAGCTCCACGACGACCGGGTTCCCGTCACCCGGCGTGACGTAGTCCGACTCCCGGTAGGCGAAGGCGTCGTACAGGTGCAGTTTCCGGTAGCGGGCGCGCTCGACGCCGCGCTCGTCGATCGCGACGATGGTGTTGTACGGCCGATCGCCATCGGTCCCCTCGTAGCCGGCGGCGATGATCGCCATGCCGTTCCGCTTGGCGAGGCCGGAGACGAACTCCACGAAGCCGGGCCACTCGGCCCGCGCGAGCTCACCGAGCGGCACGTCGACGCCGTCGGCGAGGAGCATCGCCTCCTCCGGGAGCACGAGCAGCTCGACGTTCTCGGCCGCGGCCTCCTCGACCAGGGTCTCGATCGTCCGCCGATTCGCGGCGAGGTCGGTGGTGGGCGCGAGCTGACCGGCTGCGACCTTCATGGTGTTCTCCTCGATGTTCCGGGATGAGTGGTTCAGGCGACCAGGATGTGCGCGTCGTCCGGACGCCAGGACACGGTGACCGGGTCGCCGGGCAGCAGCCGCGTGAGCTCGTCGTCGGCACGCCCGCTCGGCCGCGTGATGACCAGCTCGGCGCCCTGCTCGGCGCGCACGATGTACCGCCACTCGTCGCCGAGGAAGACGGCGTCGAGGAGGGTGGCGGCGAATCCGTCCGCGGCGTCGCCGGCGGACAGCGTCACGCGCTCCGGACGGACGGCCACCGTGACCGCCTCCCCCGGCCCGGCGGCGCCGGGGACCGCAGCGAGCCTCCCGACTCCCGCGACATCGACGGTCGCCCCCGCCGGGGTGCCGTGATAGACGGCGTCGAACAGGTTGCACGTGCCGATGAAGCCGGCGACGAACCGGTTGGCGGGGTGATCGTAGATGGCGCGCGGCCCGTCCACCTGCTGCACCCGGCCCTCCGACATCACGGCGATCCGGTCGGACATCGTGAGCGCCTCCTCCTGGTCGTGCGTCACGTACACGAATGTGATGCCGACCTCGCGCTGCATGCGCTTGAGCTCCACCTGCATCTCCTTGCGGAGCTGCTGGTCGAGCGCGCCGAGCGGCTCGTCGAGCAGCACGACCGCCGGACGGGAGACGATGGCGCGGGCGAGCGCGACACGCTGCCGCTGACCCCCGGAGAGCTCGTTGGGCTTGCGGTGCGCGAAGCGCTCCATGCGCACGAGAGCGAGAGCGGCATCCACCGCGGCGTCCCGGTCGGGGAACCGCTTCCTGCCGCGCACCTTCAGCTCGAAGCCGATGTTGTCGCGGACGGAGAGGTGGGGGAACAGCGCGTAGCTCTGGAACAGCATGTTGAGGTCGCGCTTGCGGGTGGGGAGGGACTCCACCGACTCGCCCGCCAGCTCGATCGATCCGCCCGTCGGCGTCTCGAATCCGGCGATCATCCGCATCAGCGTCGTCTTGCCGCATCCCGACGGACCGAGGATCGAGAAGAACTCGTTGTCCCCGATGGTCAGGTCGACGGGCTGGACGACGGTGGTGCTGCCGAACGTCTTGGTGACGCCGGTGAGGCGGATGGCCGGGGGCTTCGTCCCCGAGGTCCCCCCGGAGGTCGGCGTCAGGGCCGTCGAGCTGGCGAGCGTGGTCATGATGGTGTCTTCCTCAGCGTCGGATCGGAGCCCTCAGGAGGCCTTGACCTTCGTCCAGCCCTGCTGGAAGTAGGTGAGAGCCTTGCCAGGGTCGACGATGAACTCGCTCTTCTCGAGCTGAGCGTCGGTCGGGTACACCGCCACGTTGTCGAGCAGCGACTTGTCGGTGATGTTCGCCTTGGCCGCCTCGTTCGGCGTGGCGCTGCCACCGTCGTTGGTCAGCATGGCCGCGATCTCCGGCTTCAGGGTGAAGTTCAGCCACTTGTAGGCGGCGTCGCGGTGCGGCGCATCCTTGGCGACCGAGAAGCCGTCGACCCAGAGCGTCCCACCCTCCTTGGGGATGACGAACTTGACGTTCGGGTTCGCGGCGGTCACCTTGGCGATGGCGCTTCCGCCGTACGCCTCCGCGACGCAGGCATCGCCCGAGGCCAGCAGGTCGGCGTAGTTGGAGGAGTTGTATCCGGCGAGCAGGGGCTTCTGGTCGAGCAGAGCCTGCGTGCCCTTCTCGATGTCCTTCTCGCTGGTGGTCGTCGCCTTCAGGCCCTTGTACTGGAGGGCCGGGATGTAGGCGCTCAGCATGTTGTCGAGCATGTAGATCTTGCCCTTGTAGGCCGGATCCCACAGCGCGTCCCAGCTGTCGATCTCCTTGCCGGTGCATGTCGAGTTGTAGGCGAGGCCGGTGGTGCCCCAGACCCACGGGACCGAGTACTCGTTGCCCTTGTCGTAGCTCGGGTCGGCGAACTTCTTGCCGAGGTTGTCGAGTCCCTCGATCTTGGAGTGGTCCAGCTTCTCGATGAGCTCCTGGCCGACCAGCTGCTGGACGGCGTACTGGCTCGGCTCGACGATGTCGTATCCGGAGCCGCCGGCGGCGAGCTTGGAGATCATCGTCTCGTTGGCGTCGAAGGTGTCGATGGTGACCTTGATCCCGGTCTCCTTCTCGAACGCCGAGATCACGGTCTTCGGGATCTCGTCGGCCCAGGCGTAGACGTTGAGCTGGGTGGAGGCGGCGGAGGACGACGAGCCGCCGGAGCCGCTCGAGCACGCGGTGAGTCCGAGGGCGGCGATCGCGGCGGTCGCGATCAGGGCTGTGGTGCGTTTCATGGGTCTTCTCCCGTTCGGAGGGGGCGGGGTGGGGTGGGGGCTAGCGGTTGGTGGGGATGGAGGTGGTGCTGGTGTCGGGCGGTGCGGCAGCGGCGGCGCCGGATGGGCTCGCCAGGATCCGTCGCATCTGTTGGATGCCCACGGAGAGGACGACGACGAAGGTGAGGACGATCAGCAGCGTCCCGAGCGCGTTCAGCTCCGGGGTGAGTCCGGACTTGAGCAGCGAGTACACGCGCAGCGGCATCGTGGTGGAACCGACGCCGGAGACGAAAGTGGAGATCACGATGTTGCCGAGCGAGACGGTGAAGGCGAGCAGCCACGAGGCGAGGATCGACGACCGCATGAGCGGGAACAGCACGCGGGTGAAGGTGCGCCACGGGGTGCAGCCGAGGTCGGCGGCGGCCTCGATCAGGCTCGGGTCGAGGGTGCGGAACGCGCCGATCAGGATGAGCGTGGTGAGCGGCAGCGTGATGATCATGTGCCCGAGCACGAGGGTGAGGATGCCGAGCGGGATGTGCGCGAAGCTGAAGACGCTGAGCAGCGCGACGCCGAGGACGATCTCGGGCACGATCAGCGGAAGGGCGATCGCGCCGAGCACCGCCGCGGAGCCCCGGAAAGGGAACCGCACCATCCCGATCGCGGCGAGCAGGCCGATCACGGTCGCCACCGAGGCGGCGAGGACGCCGACGATCACGCTGACGAGCAGAGTCTGCAGCAGTGCGGTGTCGCCGAACAGCTGGCCGTACCACTCGAGGGTGAACCCCTTCCACTGGTATCCGCCCTCGGCCGAATTGAACGAGTAGACGATGACGGCGACGATCGGGATGTAGAGGAAGACCAGCACGATCCGTGCGATCCAGGACGTGACGCGATCCATCAGGCGACCCTCTTCCGTCCGCGGCGGGCGATGAGGCCGGCGACCGCCATGGCGACCAGCATCAGCACGAGCAGCACCATCGAGACGGCGGCGCCCATCGGCTGGTTGCGGAACTCGGTGTACAGAGTGACGATCAGGTTCCCGACGAGCTGGTCCTTGCCGCCGCCCAGCAAGACGGGGATGACGAAGACGCCGAGCGTCGGGACGAAGGTGAGCATCGCCGCCGCGACGATCCCCGTCGAGCTGAGCGGGATCAGCACGCGGAAGTGGGTCTGCCACCAGCCGCAGCCGAGGTCGGCGGCGGCCTCCTTCACGCTCGGATCGATGGCACGCATGCTGGCGTAGATCGGGAAGATCGCGGTCGGGAGGAAGGCGTACAGCAGCCCCATCACCACGGCACCCTGGCTGGGGATCAGGGACAGGCTGCCGGTGTCGACCCCCAGCGCGCCGAGCACGCCGTAGACGGGGCCGCCGCGGCCGAGGACCGAGATCCAGGCGAAGGTGCGGACCAGGAAGTCGGTCCAGAAGGGGACGATGATGAGCAGGAGCAGCAACGACTGGCGCTGGGGCGGCCGCGACACGATGTAGTACGAGACGATGTAGCCGACCACCAGGCAGACGACGGTGTTGATCAGCGCCATGACGAGGCTGTAGCCGAGCACCTTGCCGTAGGCCGGGTCGAACAGCTGCGCATAGTTGTCGAAAGTGAAACCGCCGGTGATGCCGCCGTAGACGTTGCTCTCGGCGAACGAATTGCGGGCGACGAGGACGATCGGGACGATCGCGAGCCCCAGCACCGCGACGATCGCCGGGGCCATGAGCAACAGGCCGATGCGCGTGCGCCGCCTGTCGCGCGGGGCGCGGCCCCGGCCCGCCTGCTCGTCGCCCCGCGCCGCCGGAGCGGTGTCCGGCTCGGCGCGAACGATGGTCTCGGTCGTCACGTCGCTGCCTCCTCTGCTTCCCGGTGGGGTTGATCCATTGTTGGGCGAGTGTTCACCGGCGGGATACGGGAGCGGCCTGCGAAACGCGTGGCGGTCAGGTTACATGCTTGCGCATATCGCACCGCGACCCCTCGGTAGCGTGGGCACATGCGAAGGCGGATCGTGGTGTTGGCTCTTCTTGTGGCAGCCGTTGTTCTGATCCTGATGGGAGCAGCGACAGCGCTGCTCTCCCCGGTCGAGTTCGGCTGGACCGCATATGCGCCACTGTCCGGTGAGTCGTTCTCGTTCAGCGGGATGTACCCGCTCACGGCAGCGCGGGCCGCCGGCATGGGAACGGCAGTAGCCGGTCTGCTGGTGATCGCCGGCGTCGCCGGGTGGACCCTCGGTCGCAGGTCGACGCGCCGGGGAGCACGGTAGTCCCGTGCTGGCCTCGCTGGACCAGCTGTTCCTCGCGTCGTGCGCGAGCCCCCCGCCGAACGGGCAGACATGCGACGACACGATGCGCAGCACCGGCCCCCTGCCGGACGGGGTGCTGCTCGTCGTCGGTGTGGGTGTCGCGATTATCGTTGCGGCGCTCGTGTGGAGGTACGCGAAACGACCGCGGCCAAAGTGAGCGCTCCTGCTCAGCTGCGCGAAACGTGCGCCACTCAGGGAACGGCTTGCGCATTACCGACGTGGGCATCGGCTGCATGATTGGACTGTGACCCGAGGCACCTTCGAACCAGACGAGAGGTGGGGTTTCGCCTCAGACAGGGATACTGAGACTCCGGGCTGGATCGCGGTGGGCATTTCCACTGGCGAGCCGATCGACCTATCCGGTGTTGACCCATGGGCGAATGCCACCGCGGACTGGATCGCGACGCACAAGTGGATCGTCGCGTCTCATCCCGCATACCCAGGCCAGCGGACGCGAGCGGATGTCTATACGATTCGTGATTCAGACGGACACAGTGTGACGTTTGCCGCCGCCGAGTTGTCGAACGGCGTGTGGGGCTTCTACGTCCCGACGCCGAGCCCGGGGGCCCGCTTGTGAGCACTGCGAGTCTCCACCATCGCGCGCGATCTCACCGCGCAACGCGACACCTCGGGGCGCGGTGCGGCGACGACGAGACGATCTCCGAGCCGGCGACACACTGATTGTCGCGAAGTTCGACCGGCTCGCTCAGCCCCTATCCGACGCGCGTGACATCGAGGAATCGCCGAGGTGTTCGGTGCCGCACCTTCCATCGTGTACCGCCCATCCAACAACGCGCGGAAGGAGCAACCGCGACAGCGCCGGCTGCCTCGAACCGTTCACACGAGGGCGCAGAAGCGAGACCCCGCTCCTGGCGGTTCCGCACATACCCCACGCCTGCGTCGCCGTCCACCCGGCGGCGGAGACGGCCGGGATGCCGGAAGATGTCGAGGTGAACACACCCGAGACCCCGGTCCCCCTTCTTCTCGGAAGGTATCGGCCGGAGCGGCTGCTCGCGCGCGGCGGCTCCTCGATGGTCTTCCGCGCCCGGGATGAGAACCTGCGACGCGACGTCGCGATCAAGCTGTTCTCGTCGGGAAGCGACGACGACGTCGCGCGATTCCGGACCGAGGTGGGCGTGCTCGCCGGCCTCCGCCACCACGGTGTCGTGTCCATCCTCGACGCGGGCGTCGACGACTCCTCACCCGCAGACCCGCGCCCGTTCCTGGTCATCGAGCTGGTCGACGGAGACACCCTCCGCGCGGTGCTGAATGCCGGTCCGCTGACGACCAGGCAGATCGGCGAGGTCGCGTTCGAGGTCGCCGAGACACTCGAATACGTTCACGCCCGTGGCGTCATCCATCGCGATGTGACTCCGTCGAACATCATGGTCGTCGACTACGGCACGCGTTTCTCGCGTCCGCGCGCGAGGCTGACGGACTTCGGCATCGCCATCCACGCGACGCGTCCTCAAGAGATCGAGGAGGAGACGTTCGGGACGGCCGCCTACCTGAGCCCCGAGCAGGTGCGCAGCGAGACGCTGACGCCGGCATCGGACATCTACTCCCTCGGCCTCGTCCTGCTGGAGTGCTTCACGAGGACCGTCGCGTTCCCCGGAACGCCCGTGCAATCGGCCCTCGCACGTCTGGACCGCGACCCGGAGACGCCCGACGACATCCCCGACCGCTGGCGCGAGCTCATCCTGGCGATGACGCACGCCGATGCGTCGCGGAGGCCGACCGCGGCGGACGTCGCCACAGCTGCGCGGGGCGCCCTTCGCGCGGACCGGGAACGCGATTCCGCGTGAGCGATGCTTCCGGATCGGCAGATCAACCCGGTCGACCCGACGGCCCGGTGACCGTCCCGACCGCCGCCCTCTGCCACGCACCGGGTCTCTCCCCCGTCGCCTGCCGGAAGAACACGGAGAAGTTCGAGGCGTCCGTTAACCCCAGGGCTGCAGCGCACGCGGCCGAGGTCAGCCCGTCGTGCGCGAGCAACCGCTTGGCTTCTAGCGCGATCCGCTCCACCAGATAGGCCTTCGCGGTCGCCCCTGTCGCCCGCTTCACCGCCCGCGACAGGGTGCGCGGGGCGTACCCCAGGGCACACGCATAGTGCTCGGCGTCGTGACGCTCGCGGAAGTCCGTCTCGACTCGCTCCCGGAACGCCAGGAACAATCGGTTCTCCCCCTCAGTGCCCGCCTCGCGCGGTCGGAGCCGGGCGAGGAGCGCTGCGATCCGCTCCACTGCCGCCCATCCCGGTTGGGCCGCCACCGGCCCGTTGTCCCAAGACCCCACCACGACCCCCGGCCACTGACCGCGAACGGCTGCGCTGTCACCAGGGCAGGACGCCGTCGCGGTCGGTGACCGTTCCGGTCGGCGTTTGTGCGCCGAGCGTGGCGAGCCGGACGGCGGCATCGGCTCCCTCCTCGACGCTGTGTCCGAGACGGCCCGTGAACTCGGTCGCGGTCTGGCCAGGATCCACCGCGTTGAAGCGCACGTCGGTCGTCCTCTTGGCATACAGCATCGTGAGCATCGTGACGGCCGTCTTCGACGACCCGTACGCGGCGAGGGTGTACTCCGATTCCACACGTTCCGGGTCGTGGATCATCGTGAACGACCCGAGTCCGCTGGTGACGTTGATGACCGACGGTACGGGCGCGTTCCGAAGCACCGGGAGAAAGGCGTTGGTCACGCGGACCACGCCGAACACGTTCGTCTCATAGACGGATCGGAGTTGCTCGACCGTCATCTCCTCGGGAGCTGCCACATCGCCGAGGATGCCTGCGTTGTTGCAGGTCGAACGTCTTTCCACGTTGCAATAGAGATCCGCCGTCCCATAAGCTCCTCCTACTCGAAGAGGAGCTGAACGTGACCCGAACGTCTGAAGAGACCATCTCTGCCGCCGGAGCCACCCGCCAGCGCAGACTGTTCCTCTGGCTGTTCCTCGTGAACACCGTGCTGCTGTCCTGCTATGCCGCGTTCATCGTCATTTTCGTGCCGAACCAGGTGCAGACCCTCGACCCGATGCAGAAGGTCGGCAACCTGGCGATAGTGACCACGTCGGCATCCATCGCCACGATCTTCATCCAGCCGCTCGTCGGCGCATTCTCCGACCGGACGCGCAGCCGCCTCGGCCGCCGTGCGCCGTGGGTGCTGATCGGCGCAGGCGGCGCCGCGGTGTTCATGCTGCTGCTCGCCGGCGCGGCCACGCTGCTGTGGATCACGATCTTCTACGTCATGGTGATGATCCTGCTGAACACGCTCAACGCGCCTATCCCGGCCATCATCACCGACCGCGTCCCAACCCGCAGCCGCGGGGTGGCATCCGCCGTTCTGGCGATGGGAACGCTCGTCGGAATGGGCGCCGGCGTGATCGGTGCAGGCTACTTCGCCGAGATGATCGGCGTCGGCTACGGGGTGTTCGCTGCACTCGTGCTACTTTCCGCGTTCGGCTTCGTGCTGTTCAACCGTGACTTCTCCTCGAAGGACGCCGAGCGCACTCCGTTCTACTGGCGTGCATTCCTCGCCGGATTCTGGGTCAGCCCGCGCAGGTATCCCGACTTCGCCTGGGCGTTCGCCGCACGGTTCCTGATGATCCTGGCGTACCAGGGCGTGCAGAGCTACCTGCTGTACATCCTTCGCGACCACATCCACATGAGCGTCGAGGCGTCCAACTCGTTCGCCGGCATCCTGACCGTCGTCCAGTTGCTGGCGGCGCTGATCAGCACTTATGCGTCGGGCAAGCTGTCAGACCGCCTGCACCGCCGTAAGCCGTTCGTGATCGGCGCGTCGCTCATCATGGGATGCGCCCTCGCCATCCCACTGCTGTGGCCGACGCAGGCGGGGATGATCGCCCTCGCCGCGCTCTTCGGGTTCGGCTATGGGGTGTACCTCAGCGTCGACCTCGCGCTGATGACCGAGGTGCTCCCGGCGGAGGGGATCTCGACCGGACGCGACATGGGCATTCTCAACGTCGCGACGACCCTCCCGCAGGCTCTGACGCCGCTCGTGGCCTGGGCGCTGATCGCCCTGACCGGCGGCTACTCGTCCATCTTCGTCGCCGGTATCGGGTTCGCCCTGCTTGGCGCCGTCGCCGTCGTGCCGATCAGGGGTGCTCGCTGATGACGACCGATGGGACGACAGGGGAACGGGAGCTCACCGAACAGGCAGCGCTCTGCTTGCCGGACGGCCGGCTGAACCGAGCGGCCGTCGGCTGGAGCCGCACGCCGCTGCTCGACACCTCCGGCATCGGCGGACGGCACGGCTGGGGCCGCAATAAGCGGTGGGAGTACTGGGCGGTCACCTCGCCGACGCACCTGCTCGCCGTGACAGTCTCCTCGCTCGACTATTCCGGCGTTCACTCCGTGATGGTCCACGACCGCATGACGGGCGAGACGATCGAACACGGCACTGTCGCACCGCCGTGGACGCGACCGGAGCTGCCCGCATCGCTGGGCGACGGACCGGCTCGCGCCACCGCCTCTGGGCTCCAGATCGAGCTCAGCGAGACGGTGGACGGCACGAGACTGCGCGCGCGCACCGACGAGGTCTCCTTCGACGTGCTCGCGGCGCTGCCTGCCGGTCACGAACGACTGGCCGTTGTTGTGCCGTGGAGCGTCCGCCGTTTCCAATACACGGTCAAGGATGTGGGCCGACCGGCCTCCGGAACCGTGACGGTGCGCGGCACAAGGGTGAAACTGGCGGCCGACGACACCTGGGCCGTGCTCGACCACGGCCGTGGACGCTGGCCGTACCGCATACGCTGGAACTGGGGTGCCGCCTCCGGGACACAGGACGGCAGGGCCGTCGGCATCCAGCTCGGCGGCCGCTGGACTGACGGAACCGGCAGTACCGAGAACGCGACCGTGCTCGACGGCCGGCTGCACAAGATTCACGAGTCGCTGCGCTGGACCTACGACCAGACCGACTGGCTGAGGCCCTGGCACATCCACGGCGGCGGCGTCGACCTAGTGTTCGAGCCGTTCTGGGATCACGCCACTCGCACCGAGCTCGGTGTGGTGGGGAGCCGGGGGCACCAGTGCTTCGGCCACTATTCGGGCACGATCCCGACCGACGACGGCCCGCTCTCGGTGGATGGGCTTCTCGGCTGGGCGGAGGACGTGCGCAACCGGTGGTGACTGCGGACGATCGCTGATCAGACCTCTACCCATCGCCCAGCGATGCGACGGCGCCTCCGCCTCAACGCATGATCGCCGGCGCCCGCATCGGAAAGCTCGTGGGTATCTCGGCGAGCAGACTGTAGACGACACCGTCAGCACATGGATCCCCGCGCAGCCAGGTCCGCCAATGAGATCCATCGCCGTACTCGACGACGATGAGGTCGTGCGGAGCGTCGCCGTCGAGCGTGACTGCTCGCACAGTGCCGGAACCGGCCGGGCCGGTCAGGAGAGCGCGGTAGCGCGCACCAGCGACGCTACCCGTGGCGGCAGCATCGAGATCGCCCGTCGTGATGCGCAGGACGGATGGGACAGCGCTCGGCGCGCTGGTGGGGAGGGACATGAGGACTCCTTCGTCGCAATACTGAACGGACAAGGTGGGGCGGGACGCGGCCATCGGTGGGAGTCGCGCCCCGCCCCTGCTCCGGCGACGCCGTGGAAGCGCCTCGCACTCCGGAGCGGTCTGGGGGATCAGGGGTAGGGGATCAGGGGTAGGGAATCAGGGGCTGAGTGCGCGGTGGTGATCACCAACGGCGCTCGACCTCCTCGACGTGTCCGAATACGCCGGAGAAGGTCACTTCCGTACCGGCGACGACGACACGGCCGTCGTAACGGCCGAAGCAGGTATCGCCGCGGCTGTACACGAGCCAACGGTCGAAGAGGTGCTGCGTGTGGTGTTCCGGTGTGAAGACGATCTCGACGTCCGGGCCGGTGATCGTCCAGGGGGCGGTCCAGTTCGTGGGGTCGTAACGCCAGTCGAGGTGGTTCTCGATCTTGTGGAGGCGGCCATCGATCCGCACCCAGTTCTCGCTCGACGGTGTGCCGTCAGTCCACTTGCCGCCGAGCTGAATGCCGAGGTCGCGACCGTCAGAAGTGCGGCCGACTCCGGCGCCCCAGTTCCAGAACGTGAAGTAGGGCCACCTCCCCCGGCCACGGTCGTGCACGGCAGACGATGAGAGCGCCTCCACCGGGTGAGTGACACCGTCGACCACGACGATGCCCTCCGCCGAGAGGCAGTTGTCCTTCTTGGTGTATTGGAAACGGCGGGGGCTCCAGGGCACGACGACCCCCATCGACTCGTGGCCGGGGTGAGCGAGCACGCGGATGTCGGCCTGGATGCGCGGTGACTCGGCGTAGAGGTGCATGCCGGTGCCGCGCGGGGTGAGCCGCACCAGCACGTCTTTGCGCCTGGCCTCCATCGGTCCGTGATTGAACGGGTCCCGCATCCCGCCGGGGCCGGGCAGCCAGGTGTTGCCGCCCTGGCGGATTTCCCGGTAGCCGTCGCGCTCAGTGAACCCGACCGAGACGTTGGCACGGTAGTCGTGGTGCGAGATGTTCATCGTCACAATCGCGTCGGGCGTCGTGACCGCCCAGTACTCGAAGCGCTTGTTGCGGCCCCAGCCGGGGAGCCAGGTGCGGTGCAGCGCGTGTCGAGTCCAGCCGACAGATTCCGGATTCAGGATGCCGCTCGGAAGGCACAGGTCGACAGTGTTGACGATCTCGCGTTCGGCGAGGCGCTGACCTCCCGGGGCGACCGGGCGCAGGGGTAGTCTCACAGGGTTCTCTTTTCTGGTGTGGAGGAGGGGACGGTGCGCTCAGCCCTTGGTGGCCCCGTCGGCAAGGCCGCGGATGAGCCACTTCTGGACCACGAGCGCCAGCACCACGACGGGGATGACAGTGAGCGTGCCGGCAGCGGCCAGCGCTCCCCAGTTGGCGCCGTGCTCGGTGTCGCCGACCATGCCGGCGATCGCGACAGGGACCGTGGTCGCCCGGCGGTTGGTGAGTACGAGCGCGAAGAGCAGCTCCTCCCAGGCGAGAATGATGCTGAAGATGAAGGTGGAGATCAGGCCGGGCATGGAGATCGGCACGATGATCCGGAAGAACGCGCCCATGCGCGAACAGCCGTCGAGCATGGCCGACTCCTCCAGCTCCTTCGGCAGCGACAGGAAGAACCCGCGCATCAGCCACATCACATAAGGGATGACGAACGAGCAGTACGCCAGGATCAGCGTGGTGTGGGTGTCGGTGACCCCGAGCGTTCGTGCGACGAGGAACATCGGCACCGCGAGGGCGATGGGAGGCACTCCGCGCGAGGCGAGGATGAGAACGCCGATCGTCGCCGCCCCGCGGATCCGCAGCCTCGCGAGCGCATACCCGGCCATCGCTCCGGCGACGAGCGAGACCAACCCGGCGCCGAGCGCGACGATCACAGTGTTCACCATCTTCGGACCGAGCCCCTGGCCAACCCACGCCTCCGTGTACTGGCTGAGCGTCGGGTCGAAGAAGATCGTCGGCGGCACGGTGAAGATGTCGCGCTGCAGCTTGAACGAGGTGATCACCATCCACACCAGCGGGAGCAGGAAGAGGATGCATACGACCACCCCCGACCAGACCCGCCACCGGTGGCCGGTGTTCCTCCGCCAGCGGGCAGAGCTCGGCTCAGCCGGACGGGCCAGCTGTTTCGTGGGTCGTTCGGCGGTCGTGGTCATACCCGGTCCTCCAGCTTCTTGCTTCCCCACAGGAACACGAGCGTGAGGATCGTGGTGAGCACCAGGACGATCACGGCCATCGCCGACGACTCGCTGAAGCGGAGCAGTTGGAACGCCTGCTGGTAGATGTACAGATTGACCACTTCGGTCGCCTTCCCCGGGCCGCCGTTGGTGGTCGTGAGGACGATGTCGAACATCTTCACCGCGCCGAGCCAGCGCACGATGAAGGTGGCCGCGATGATCGGAGCGAGCATCGGCAGGCTCACGCGCCAGAGCGTTTGCCACCAGTTGGCGCCGTCCACTTGCGCCGCCTCGAACACGTCCTTGGGCAAGGAGAGCAGAGCGGCGGAGGCGATGAGGACGACGAACGGCACCGATCGCCACGTGTCGATCAGGACGACGCTGATCATCGCTGTGACTGGGCTGCCGAACCAGTCGACCGTCGGAAGGCCGACCAGCGAGCCCACCCACCCGACCACACCCCAGAGCGGGTCAAGCAGCATCTTCCAGATGCCTCCCGAGACCACGGGTGCGACGACCATCGGGATGAGGAAGAGGGCGCGAAACACTCCGCGCCCCCTCCACTCGGCGTTGAGCAGGAAGGCGATCGCGAACCCGAGGACGATCTGCAGCGGAAGCGCCAGCACCAGGTAAATGCCGGTGACCAGGAGCGAGTTCTGGAACGACTCGTTTCCCAGCGCCTTTGTATAGTTCTCCAACCCCACCCAGGATCCCGGGCTGAACGTACTGAGGTCGAAGTGCGAGAAGCTGATCTGCAGGGTGTAGAGCAGCGGATAGGCGAGAACCGCCACCAGGACGACCGTCGCCGGGATCATGAACGACCAGCGTCCGGCGATGTCCTTCAGGCGGGCCGGCACACTAGACCGGCCCTTCCGCGGCTTCGAGAGCGCGACCGTCATCGTGCTACTCCGTCAGCAGTTCGTGGATCTGTTCCGATGCCTTCTTCAGTGCATCGGAGCTCGACGTGTCGCCCATCACCGCCGCGCTGGTCTGATCCGCGAGGATCTGCTGGATTGCGTTGGACTGAACTGAGCGCACGCGCCACATCTGGCCCTTGGCTGCCACGTCATAGGCGGACTGCAGGGTCTTGAAGACCGGCACTAGCCATTGCTGCTCCGGGGTAGAGGCCAGGGTGGATTTGCGGGCGGGGAAAGAGCCGAGATTGTTGGTGATCCACTTCTCGCCCTCCTTATCGGTCATCCACTGCAGGAAGGTCCAGGCCGCCTGCGGGTGCTTCGAGTTCTTGAACACCGATCCGCTCCAGATGCCGCGGTGCGTGCTCGGTCCGGCAGATCCGGCCGGCATCGTCTGAATGCCGACCTGATCCGGCGTGAGCTTTGTCACGGCCGGGTCGACAGCGGCCGACTTGTAGGCGCTGCCCCACGTGAAGATCGTGGCGACCTTGCCCTGGCGGAACGCGTCGAGCGGCTCGGTATAGTTGTAGGCGGTCGCTCCGGGAGGTGCGTACTTCAGCAGGTCCACCTGGGTCTGCAGCGCGGCGACGCCCGCCTTGGTGTCGAAACCGGGCTTCATGTCGCTGCTGAAGAGTTTGCCGCCGTTGGAATTCAGCACGGCCTGCCAGAACGTGGGCGAGAGCACGCCCTTCTGCCAGGTGAGGCCCGCCGCCCAGGAGTCCGTCTTGCCGTCGCCGTCAGTGTCCTGCACGAGCTTCGGAGCTTCGTCCAGGTATTGCTTCCAGGTGATCTCTGGGGTCGGCTCAGCGAGACCGGCTTTCTGGTAGAGGGTCTTGTTGTAGAACATCAGCAGCATGTTGGAGCGAAGTGGAACGCCATACTGGCCGCCATCCCACTCGCTCGAGCCGAGCGGCGCCGAGTTGAAGTCTGACCAGTCATAACCCTTCTCGGTCCAGGAGGCCGCGGACTTCTTCAGGTCGAGGAGGACACCGGCGTTCGCCAGCTGAGGCGTCCACGGGTCGTCGAGCGTGATCAAGTCGTACTGCGGGTCGGGGTCCGTGCCGTTGAGCATGCCTTTGGCGAGCAGGTTGTCGTACGGCGTCGAATCGATCGTGACGTCGATGTACGGGTACTTCTTGTTGAACTCGGGCACCAGCTTGGTCTGCCACACCTGCGCGAACGCGTCGTTGGACATCATGGTGATCTTGACGTGCTTGTCGGCCGTGCCGAGGCCTCCGCCTTTTACGGCGGCAGGTGTCGTGGTGCTATCGCTGCCGCTTGTGCTGCAGGCAGTGAGCGCCACGGCCGCGGCCGCGACGGCCACGATGCCGAGTACGCGGCTCACCCGGGGGATTCGGGTCATGAAAATCATCTCCTCGTCGTTGTGGAAGATCTGCGACCCGTGCTGCGTAACGGGACTCGCGCCGGTGTCGCAGGAGCCACTCAAGCAGACCGTGCGACATATTGCAACGTGGAAATATTAAGATCTCGCAACGTTGCAAGGATCCCGGACATCGGCCGTCGGAGCGGTTACGATATCCCAGTGACGACCGATTCCCCGCGGCGCGGCCGCAGGCAGGGCGGGCCGCCCACCCTCAAAGACGTTGCGGCAGTAGCCGGCGTCTCGTACCGCACGGTCTCCAACGTGATCAACGGCCACCGGTACATCAGTGAGACGACGCGCGAGAAAGTCGAGGCTGCGATCGCCGAACTCGATTACCGGCCGCAGCTGGCGGCTAGGCAGCTCCGCAGCGGACGCAGCAATCTGCTGACGCTTTCGGTGCCGTTCGTGTCGCATCCCTACTTCGCGCAACTGGCCCACGCTGTAGTCGGGCAGGCCGAGAAGGTGGGCTATGACGTCGTCATCGACGAGACCCGTGGCACACTGGAGCGCGAACTGCGCGTTGCGGCCGGTTTCAAGTCGATCCTCACCGACGGCATCCTGTTCAGTCCTCTGACGATCGATCTCGAACGGTTCGAGGCGGAGCGCGGACCCACCCCCCTGGTGCTCCTCGGCGAGCGCTTCCGCAGCGACAATATCGACAGTGTCGTGGTCGACAACGTCAGCTCGACGGGAGAGGTCACCCAGACGATGATCGACGCGGGCCGCACACGCATCGCGTTCCTTGGAGACGTCGTCAGCGGCACCATCGGCGCCGCGCCGGCGGACCTGCGTCTGGCAGGCTTCACCAGCGCCCTGGAGGCCGCGGGGCTCACTCCCGCGCGAATCGTGCCCGTTGAACAGTGGGATCAGGTCAACCCGCACGGCGACTACTCACGCGAGGAGGGGTACGAGCGCACCAAGGAGCTCATCCGTTCGGGTGCGCAGATCGACGGACTGTTCTGCGCGAACGACCTCCTGGCGATCGGAGCGCTGCGCGCGTTCCGCGAGAACGGTGTGCGCGTGCCGGAGGATGTGGCCGTGGTCGGCTGGGACAACACGGCGGAGGCCGCATACACCGCTCCCGCTCTGACCACCGTCGCCCCCGACATGGACGAGCTCGCCCGGCTCGCCATTGCGGCGATGCTGCGCCGCCTCGATCAGCCCGACGCCGAACCGCGGACCACCCGCGCTCCGTACGCCGTCGTGCACCGTGACTCCTCCGGCTTCCCGCCCACCGTACGGTAGTTCTGCGCTACCGTCGCGGGGCGCGCAGGCGCCCCGAATCGACCGTTTCAGGCGCGCTCACCTGCCCCTCGGTGACACGTCGGCGGGCGATGCGTGCGAACTCCGCTTCCAGTTCGGCGAGCGCCGCGCCCACGCGCTGAGCGTCCGCCTTGGCCACTGACCGGTCGGCGGTGAGGAGGCCGTTGAGCTCGTCCTCCACATCGGCCAGCTGGGTATAGACGATCGCCGAGAGCCCGCGTTCGATCGCCGGCAGCACCTCCGTGCGGTGTAGATGCTCGAACGCTGCCGTCAGGGCCTCCGGAGTCGTCAGCTTGCGGTACCCGAACTCGCGATCGCTGTGACCGTGGCCCGCTATCCGCAGGCTGTACCCGCCGTACTCGGAGACCACAACCGCACGGCCGTCGCGCCCCCACGAGCGGCGCGGGCGGATCGGACGGAAATAGACGTGGAGACTCCGCAGGTCTCCCCCGCGCTGGTCGTGCCAGCCGCTGGCGTGGTCGATGATCCGGTCGGGGTCGAGCGCCCGAATGCGGTCGACCGCGTCGCGAGCATCGAACTGACCCCACCCTTCATTGAACGGCACCCAGCACACAATCGAGGGCGACGGCGACAACAGCTCCACGGTGCGAGCGAGCTCGTCGCGGAACTCCGTACGGCCCTCCGCGTCCTGCCTGCCGAACGCGCGATACCGGCGATCGTTGAGTCGCAGTGGCGTGAGTACCGGGGCCGTGATGACGACGGGGTTGTATCGCCGCCCTCCGTTGACGAGGTCCTGCCAGACCAGCATTCCGAGCCGGTCGCAGTGGTGGTACCAGCGCAGCGGCTCGATCTTGATGTGCTTCCGCAGCATCGTGAAGCCGAGATCCTTCATGGCCTGGATGTCACGGACGAACGCATCGTCGGACGGCGGCGTGTACAGGCCGTCCGGCCAGTAGCCTTGGTCGAGAACTCCGGCATGGAAGTACGGCGCGCCGTTGAGCAGGAGCCGCGGAACGCCGCGTTCGTCCGGCGCAACCTCGACGGTGCGCATGCCGGTATAACTGCGAACGATGTCGTCTCCCACCACGATCGTCACGTCGTAGAGGAACGGGTCTTCGGGTGTCCAGAGCCGCGGCCTGGGAATCGGGATCGTAACGGGCCGTCCCGACGCGCCAGTGGCGCGCCCGATGACGGTTCCGGCCGCCGCGACTTCGATCCGCACACCGAACTCGCCCTGCTCGGGTGAAGCGCCGTCGGGCAGCGACGTATGAACGGTCACCTCGATCGCGCTTTCGGCGAGCAGCGTCCGATAGCCGATGCGCTCCACGCGCACCGCCGGCACCGCCTCCAGCCACACCGTCTGCCAGATCCCGGATTGCGGCGTGTACCAGATGCCGCCCGGACGCAGGGACTGCTTGCCGCGCGAGCGGAACCCGCTGTCGCTCTCATCGCGCACCGCGACGACCAGTTCGTGCGTTTTCCCGTCGGCGATGCTCTCCGTGACGTCCATCGCGAACGGCCAGTAGCCTCCCCGATTGGCGCCGACCGGCACGCCGTCGATCTGGACCTCGCAATCCTGGTCGACCGCTCCGAAATGCAGCAGGACAGACTGTCCCTCCGCTGCGAACCCGGGCGGCAACGCCACCGACCGGCGGTACCACAGCGTCTCCCCCGGCTGTAGACGTCTCCCCACCCCGGAGAGCACAGCCTCCGGCGAGTACGGGACCAGGATCTCGCCGTCCCACGCAGCTGGAGGCGTCGCCCCGCCCGTCGCGGTCGACCGGATGGCATACTGCCACCGACCGTTCAGAGTGAGGTAGCTGCTCCGGACCAGCTGCGGTCGCGGGTATTGGGGTAGCGGGACGGGGTCGACGGTCACATGTTCCTCCCTGATGTTGCAACGTTGAAACAATAGCAACGTACACGAAGTGATGAACCCGACAAAACGGATCCCGGGGTCGTCGGCCTAGACTCCCGTCGGCCTGCCTGGAGAATTCGGGAACTCGCCAGGAACTCGTTCGCTACCTGGCGCACAACCGGACCCGTGCCGGGCAGCCTGATGGGCGCGCCGCCACCGAGCCCCACTGCCGTCGCCCCACCATCGACGGGCACGACGATGCCACTGATCCAAGCCCACTCCTCACTCGCCAGAAACAGAACCGCCTGAGCGATGTTGTGAGAGCGGCCGGCCCGCCGTAGCGGTTGAAGTTCGGTGGTGCGGCAAGCCAGGTATTCGACGAACTCCTCAACGCGTGACGTGGCTTCGCCGCGGCTAGCCCAGCCTGTTCGCCCATGCGTGCCGGTAGTAGTCGGCAAGCACGAGGGGCGCGGCCGCGCGCTCGTCCACGATCACGGTCACGTGTGGGTGGAGCTGGATGGCGGACCCGGGGTTCGCAGCCGACAGCGGTCCCTCACCGCTCCTGCGACCGCCTCCGCCTTGGCCCGGCCGAAAGCCAGAGGGATGAGGTGGCGCGCCCGCAGGATCGTCCCGATCCCTTGGGTGACGCAGTGCATGGGCATGTCCTCCGGCCACGCGAAGAAGGGGGCGTTGTCGCGCCGGGTCTGCTCGGTGAGGGTCTTGATGCGGGTTTGAGACGCGGCAGTGGTGGCAGCCGTCTACATGGCTAAGAACATCGGCGGTGCACGGGCCGCAGCCGCCCTGACAAGGCGGTGGGAGCGCAGTGAATGTGCCGGGTCTGTGTGCGGGGCCGCGTCTCTCGGAGAAACTAAAAGCCCCCGGAACCTTGATTCCGGGGGTTTTGTAGCGAGGGCGGGACTCGAACCCGCGACACCACGATTATGAGCCGTGTGCTCTAGCCCGCCTCGTTGAGCCCCCGCCGATCACTCGTAAGTGCGCGGAAATCCGCGGGTGAGAGACCCGACGTGATGACGGAGATTTCCTACTCCCGAAACCGATTGTGGGCAAAATGTGGGCAAGCCGAGTCCCCGGACGATACGGGTCCAGGCGGCTGAGGGGCCGCTCAGGCTGCCCGCTGGGCAGCGGCCTTCGCCGCGGACAGACTCGCGACGCGCCCGACCGCCCGCTTGCGTGCCCGCAGCTTCACCCGCTCCGGCAGCGCGCCGGGTCTAGGCCGGACCCAGAGTCCGACGCGCGTCAGGCGGGTGCTGTTCATCGCTCGGGACGATAGGCACAAGCCGGCGACTCGTCAAGCCGGGCCGCCAGGCGGCCCGCCGCTCGGCCCAGACGCGAGGCCTCCCCGAGCGGTGCCGCGTGCGGTTGTGGTACACCAACGGTGACGCCTCCACGGTGGCAGTTGCGCCTGGCGGGAGTGGACGGCGACGATTGTGGCGGTTCCGGTGCTCATCGTGTTGATGACCCGGCCGTGGATCCAGGTGTGAGCGGACGGGAAGTACGGTTCGCTGGTGATCAACCGCGTCCAGGGCGTGGTGCCGGCGAAGCGGTCGATGCCGCTGGTCGCGCACCGCTGCGCGACGTCGACCTGATCCTCCGCCAGCAGATGGCTACTACGTGCTCGGCCAGCCACAGTGTCGGTGCACTGGAGGGCTGAGAGGACAGGGAGAAGACGAGCAGCGGAGGCTCGGCGTTGACCGAGAACACACTTGCCGCCGTCAGGCCGGCCGGGCCCGAGCCGTCATCCGCGGTGATGACCGCGACGCCGGCAGCGTGGTTGCGGAACGCCTGCTTGAACTCATCGCTGGTCACCCGGACGTGAAGCGGTGTCGGCGGTGGGCCTCCGCGGGGCGGTGCGTGCGTCGGTCATGCCCATGGGGCACACCACTCACGCCGATCTCCGCGCCCGCGTTACGCCGGTTTACGACACGCAACGGAGCGAACGCTTCCCTCGTCGCCTCTCGCCATCCATGATGGCGGGACGGGCACAGCTCCCGGGTGCCCCGTCACTACCGACGCGTCTCGTTAGCCGGGAGTCCGTCGCCAACCTCAGATGACTTCTGAGTCCTCCACGTCGCAGACAACTGCGCTCCGTGTATGGTTGTTCTTACAAACTAGGAGGTGGCACATGGCCCAGATGCAAGGCGAGTATCCCCTCCCCCGTGATCTTTTCGCAGACCTCGACAAGACCAGTCCCATCCCCCTGTACTACCAGTTGGCAACCAAGCTGGAGCAGGCAATCCGCGACGAGGTGCTTCCCCCCGGAGCACGCCTCGAGAACGAGATCGCGCTGGCCCAGCGCCTCTCGCTGTCCCGTCCCACGGTCCGCCGTGCGATCCAAGACCTCGTCGACAAGGGGCTCCTGGTCCGCCGCCGTGGCGTCGGCACCCAGGTCGTGCACGGCCGGGTGACCCGGAACGTCGACCTCACCAGCTTGTACGAAGACCTCTCCCATACCGGGCAGACGCCAGAAACCCGGGTGATCAGCCACGACATCCGCCCCGCGAACGATGACGAAGCAGCGCACCTCAACCTCGAGGCCGGTGCCCCGGTGCTCCACCTGATCCGGTTGCGCTCCGCCGACGGCGTGCCCCTTGCCATCCTCGACAACACGCTCCCCACCGACTTCACCACGATCAGCCGCGATGATCTCGAGGAGCACGGTCTCTACCAGTTGCTCCGCGAACGTGGCGTGAACATGCGCATCGCGAACCAGAGGATCGGTGCGCGCGAGGCGACCACGCGCGAGAGCGACCTGCTCGGCATTGGCAAACGCGCCGCGGTCCTGACGATGTCGCGAACGGCCTTCGACACGACCGGCCGCGCCGTGGAGTACGGGCAGCACTGCTACCGTCCCGACTTGTACTCCTTCGAGATCACCCTCGTCGACCGCTGACTCTCCTTGGCGGACTCAGGCTCCGATCAATTCTCGCAGCTTGCGCAGCTGTGATCGCGCCGATTCCTCTGCCCGTTCGTCCTCGGCGAAGACGTTGGAGACGATGAGTGCGTCGTCACGGTCGAGGAAGCCGCTGGTCCGCAGGGCGCCGAACAGCTCCTGCCAGTCCACATCGCCGTCACCGATGTCCAGGTGTTGGTGCACGCGCACCGCATTTCCGGGCGGGTTGGTGATGTACCGGAGGCCGTGCGAGCGGACGTGATCGAACGTGTCAGCTGCGTAGACGGCGCCGAGGCGATCCCCGAGCTCGGGGATGAGTGATGTCGCTCGATCGCCGTAGTGGAACGTGTGCGAGCCGACGTAGACGAACCCGACCGACGGGTCATTGAGGCCCCGGATGATCCGCCAGGCCTCCAAGCCGTCCTCGACGAAGTCGTCGGGATGCGGGTCGATGTTGAGACGTATCCCCTCGCGGTGAAGCAGCGGGAGCAACTCCTCCATCGAGCGGTAGAACGACGCTTCGCTCGCCTCCGACTCTTCGGGTCGGCCGCTGAACTCGGTGTTGATCACGGGAACCTCGAGCTCCGCCGCCAGCTCGATTACGCGCGCGAAGTTCCGGACGGCCGCTTGCCGCTCGGCTTCGCCGGGCCAGCTGATCCGCTGCACAGGCAGCAGAGCGGCGATCGAAACACCCGCATCGGCCGCCCGCTTCTTCAGCGCGGCGACCAGCTCGTCGTCGGCCTTCGGGTGCCGGAAGAACGGGGCGAAGTCCGGATGCGGCGTCAAGTGCAGCTGGTCGTAGCCGAGCCGCGCGACCGCATCCGGGAAGTCCAGGAGCGCGAAGTCGTGGTGCAGCGGCGTCGGGTCGTAGGCGATCTTCACCATGTCGGTCTCCTATGCGTAGAAGGCGGGGCGGACGGTCGGGGCGACGGCGACCGGACCGGTCTGGGTCAGGGCCTGGACGCCCGCTTCGCAGGCGAGTGCCACCAGGTAACCGTCCCACGCGGTGGGACCGGCGACGAGCGAGCCGTCGCGCACAGCGTTCACCCATGCCTGCACCTGCGCGTCGTAGGCGCGCGCGAAGCGGGTCTTGAAGGACATGTGCTCCGCGATGGAGAACCGACCGGCGGCCCACTGCTGCAAGCCGGAGGGCTGCCCGATACGGGCGACACCGGTCTGGAAGACGGCCTCGGTGCCGACGTGGTAGCCGAACTGCACGCTCACGTTCATCTCCACGTCCACCAGCACCCCGTTCTCCAGCTCGATGAGCGCCAGGATCGGCTCCTGCAGGTGTTCCGGCGAGAGGGAGTTTCGTCGCGGATGCTTCACTTCCACGCTGCGGATCGGCGACCCGGAGAGCCATGGCATCACATCGAACTCGTGCACGAGGGAGTCCGTGATCAGCATCGTTTCGGTGTACGTGTCGGGGACGGCCGGGTTGCGGTGTACCCCGCGCAGCATGAGCAGTTCGCCCGCCTGCGCCGAGGCGATCAACTCGCGCAGCTGCCGGTACTCCTCGTCGAAGCGCCTCATGAACCCGAGCTGGATGTGCGGTCGGTCGAGCTTCTGCTCCCGCTCCACGATGCGCAGCGACGAGGCGCTGTCCGGGGTCAGAGGCTTCTCGCACAGGATCGGCAGGCCCGCCTCGAGGGCGGGGATCAGCACCGGCTCGTGGAACTGCCCGGGTGTGGCGATGACGACCGCGTCGAGGGCGCCGGCGTCGAGGGCGTCCTCGATGCTGGCAAAGGCCTGCGCCCCCGGCGCCGTCGCGACCGCTGCCTCAGCGCGGCCCGCGTCCGGCTCGACGATCGCTGAAACGGTGGCGCCGCTGATGACACGGGTGATGCGCTGGATGTGGTCGGCGCCCATCATCCCGGCCCCGACGACGCCGACCCGGAGGTCGGGCGTGCTGGTGGTGCTCATATACTGTGGTCTCTTTCTCTGTCGTGAATGGGTTCGCTCAGCGCACGCGCGTGAGCGGGCTGCAGCCGAAGATGTACTCCCGCGTGCGGGTGGCGATGCCGAGCGGTACGTCGATATCGACGCCGGGCATGTCCTGCTCGACGATCGCGAAGATCTCGGGGTCGATGGCCGCGACCGCCTCGATGATCGGCGCAAAGTCGGGGATGCCGGCCGGCGGCTCCACCATGACGTCGATGGCCGCGTCGGCGAAGGCGACGTCGTTCTTCAGCACTTCGAAGAGCAGTTGAGGGTCGACCTGTTTCAGGTGGAGGTAGCCGATGCGTTCCGGGTGCTGCTTGATGAGTGCCACGCTGTCGCCGCCGTAGTAGGCGAAGTGTCCGGTGTCGAGGCACAGGTTGAGGTGGCGCGGGTCGGTGAGCGCCAGCAGGCGCTCGACCTCGCGGTGCGTGCCGACGTGCGAGTCCGCGTGGGAGTGGAACTGCTGGCGGAGACCGTAGTCGTCCAGGAGGACCCGCCCGAGCCGGTCGTGGCCGGCCGCGAGCGTCGCCCACTGCTCGTCGGTCAGTGTGCGGGGCTCGAGGGTCTCGCCGGTCGCGTCCGACCGCCAGAGGTCGGGGATGACGACGATGTGTTCGCCGCCGACCGCGCGGGTGAGGGTGGCGACCTTCTCGACCTGCTCGAGTGCCCGCTCCCACTGCTCCGGGCCCTTGTGGAAGCCCGTGAAGACCGTGCCGCCGCTGATCTGGAGGTCGCGCTTGGCCAGTTCGTCGAGCAGCCGCTCCGGGTCGGTGGGGAGATAGCCGTACGGGCCGAGTTCGATCCAGTGGTAACCGGCGGCCTGGACTTCGTCCAGGAATCGCTCCCAGGGAGTCTGCCGGGGGTGGTCCGGGAACCACACGCCCCAGGAGTCGGGCGCGGTCCCGATACGGAGGCCGGGCGCGGTTCCTCCGGCCGGTCGCTGGTCTGGTGCGCTGTCAGTCATCATCATCCTTGATCGTGGTGGTGCTGGGCATGCTGTCAGCCCAGGAGTGGGCGCTGCTTCTTCTGCTGCTCGACGTATTCGTCGCGGGCGCGCTGCGTGCTCGGCAGTTCAGAGGCCTCGGCGACCGGCACATCCCACCAGCCTCCGCCGTCCGGTGCGTACACGAACGGGTCGGATTCGATGTGGATCAGGGTGGAGGCCAGCGACGCTTTCGCCGCCGTGACCGCCTCGGACAGCCGGTCGACGGCGTCCGGTCCCGGCGCGATCTCGACTACGTCTATCCCGTAGCTGCGCGCGTTCGCAGCGAGGTCGACAGGGAGGAAGTCGCCGCGTTCGAAGTTGAGTTCGGCGGGGTCGCGGTAGCGGTACCGGGTGCCGTACCGCTCGGAGCCGACCGTTTCAGAGAGATGTCCGATCGAGGCGTATCCGTTGTTCTGGATGAGGACCACAACGATCTTGATGCCCTCGGCAACGGCGGTGACGAGCTCCGTGTGCAGCATCAGATACGAGCCGTCACCGACCATGACGATCACATCCCGGTCGTCGCCGAGCGCCTCGAGCCCGCGCTTCACGCCGATCCCCCCGGCGATCTCATAGCCCATAGTGGAGAAGGCGTACTCGACGTGGTACCCGAGTGCATCCCGAACCCGCCACAGCTTGTGCAGATCGCCCGGAAGCGATCCGGCAGCCTGGACCACGACATCCCGCGGGGCACTGGCGCGCTGGACCGCCCCGATGATCTCGGGCTGTCCAGGCAGCTCGGCTTCGGCCGGGGCGAGGGCCGCATCCGCGACCTCGTCCCACCTGCGCTTCTCGGCAGCGATGCGGTCGGCGTATGCCGCGCTGACCGTTGTTCCTTCCAGGGCGTCGCGCAGATCGTCCAAAGCCTCGCGGGCGTCGGCGATCACGGGCAGTTGCGTGCCGTGCTTGTAGGCGTCGAAGGCGGCGACGTTGATGTTCACGAACGTGACGCCGGCGTCCTGGAAGACGGTACGGCTGGCCGTCGTGAAGTCGCTGTAACGAGTGCCGATACCGATGACCACATCCGCCTCTGCTGCCAGGCGGTTCGCGGCACTGGTGCCGGTGGCACCAACGCCACCCAGGTTCTGCGGGTGATCCCAGGCCAGGGATCCGCCGCCGGCCTGGCTGGTGCCGACCGGGATGCCGGTCTGCTCGACGAACGCGCGAAGCGAGTCCTCGGCGGAGGAGTAGAGCACGCCGCCGCCGGCCACGATGAACGGCCGTTCCGCCGAGCGGATGGCCTGGGCCGCCGCCTGCAGGGCCCACTGCTCCGGAAGCGGGCGGCGGATGTGCCACTCCCGTGGCTGCAGGAACTCTTCCGGCACCTCCAACGCCTCGGCCTGAACGTCCTCCGGCAGTGCGATGGTCACCGCGCCGGTCTCGGCCGGGTCAGTGAGGACACGCATCGCGGCGAGCGCGATCGAGAACAGCTGTTCCGGCCGCTGCACCCGGTCGAAGAAGCGGGAGACCGGGCGGAAGGCGTCCGTGACCTGCACACCGAGGTCGTGCGGGTGCTCGAGCTGCTGCAGGACCGGGTCGGCCACGCGCGTTGCGAACGTGTCCGAGGGCAGCAGGAGGGCGGGCAGGCGGTTGGCGGTGGCCAGCGCGGCGCCGGTGAGCATGTTCGCAGCCCCGGGGCCGACGGAGGCGGTGGATGCCAGCGTCGCGCGACGACGGTGGATCCGGGCGAAGCCGACGGCCTGGTGCACCATCGCCTGCTCGTTGCGCGCCTGGTAGTACGGCATCCGCTCCGGGTCCTGCACGTTCGCCTGCTTGAGCGCCTGGCCGAGGCCGGCGACGTTGCCGTGCCCGAAGATGCCGAACATCCCCGGAACCGTGCGCTCGCGCACGTCGCCGTCGACCGTCCACTGGTTGGCGAGGAACTCGACGAGCGCTTGGCTGACGGTCATCCTGCGGGTGGTCATGGGGTGGCTCCTTGGGTGGTCGGCGTGTCCTGCCGGTACGGCAGGCGCTGGTCGGTCTCCTGGTCTGCCCAGGTGTCGCGGAGCCACGCCTGGCGCGGGTCGTCGGAGACCAGCCAGACGCGCTCCTCGCCCGGACCGGCCATGACGTTGAGGTAGTAGAGGTCGTACTCCGGGGGCGCGACAGCGGGGCCGTGGTAGCCGAAAGGGACGAGGGCGATGTCGCCGGTGCGCACGAGGGCGTTCGTCTCGATGTCTCCGGCCGCGGAACGGTAGGTCGCAAAACTCCCGAATGCGTCGGCGGTGGGCGGCGCGGAAACCGAACGCGCCGCCGCCGCCTCGAAGTAGTAGATCTCCTCCAGCTGAGACTCGTGACCCGGCACCTCTTCATCGTGCTTGTGTGCCGGATGCGACGACCAGTTCCCGGCCGGCGTGATCACCTCGCACACGATCAACGAGGCAGCGTCGAGCACGGCCGGCGTTCCGAAATTATGCACCTGGCGGGTGTCCTGCCCGGCGCCGCGGAGTTCGACGGGGACATCCTCGCGTGCGACGTAGGCAGAGGGCTTGTCGACGCGGGTCGGCGCCTCTGCCACAGCGACCCGGCCGAAGCCGGTGACGGCGATCTCCTGGCCCCGACCCACGTAGAGGACGTCGGTCGGGCCATCGAAGACGCTGGATCGTCCGGTCAGCCGGGTGCTGCGTCCCTCGTGGGACACGGTGAACGATCCGGCTAGCGGCACAACGATCCGTTCGATGTCTCCTGCGGGCAGCTGCACGGTGTTGCCGGCAAGCTCTGCCACCCGGAGTCCGGTGTGCTTCCAGCCATCGATGGATGCGTCCACCGCCGACTCCCACCATCTCTCGCTGAGCGAGCCTCGGGGGAAGAACCACTCGTTGCGCTCTGCCATCAGGTCGTCGCCTCCGGTCTCAGTCGTTCTCGGGGAAGCCGAGGTTGATTCCGCCGTGCGACGGGTCGAGCCAGCGGCTGGTGACAGCCTTGAGCTGGGTGAAGAACTTCACGCCCTCGACGCCGTGCGCTTTCGTGTCGCCGAACAGCGAGTCTTTCCAGCCGCCGAACGAGAAGGTCGCTACCGGGACGGGGATCGGCACGTTGATCCCGATCATTCCGACCTGGATCTCCTTCTGGAAGCGGCGGGCCGCACCGCCGTCGTTCGTGAAGATGGCGGTGCCGTTGCCGAAGGCGCTCGAGTTGATCAACTCCACTCCTTCGTCGTAGCTCGCCACCCGGACCACCGCGAGCACCGGGCCGAAGATCTCTTCCGTGTAGGCGCGCGACGTCGTTGGCAGATTGTCCAGCAGAGTGGGGCCGAGCCAGAAGCCGCCGGCGTCACCGTCCGGGTTCACGTCGCGTCCATCGACGACGACGGTGGCACCGTCCTCTTTCGCAATGTCGATGTAGGAGGCGACCTTGTCGCGGTGCTGCTCCGTCACCAGCGGCCCCATGTCGCAGCCTCGGCGCCCGTCGCCGATCCGCAGCCCGGCGATCCGCTCGGCGATCTTCTCGATCAGGGCGTCGGCGACCGGCTCGACCGCGACGACCACCGAGATGGCCATGCAGCGCTCGCCGGCTGAGCCGAAGCCGGCGTTGATCGCGCTGTCGGCAGTGAGGTCGAGGTCGGCGTCGGGCAGCACCAGCATGTGGTTCTTCGCACCGCCGAGCGCCTGGACGCGCTTGCCGTGCGCCGTGCCCGTCTCGTACACGTACTTGGCGATGGGGGTGGACCCGACGAATGAGATGGATGCGACATCCGGATGCGTGAGCAACCCGTCGACCGCCTCCTTGTCACCATTCAGCACCGTGAAGACGCCGTCCGGGAGCCCGGCCTCCTTCCACAGCTTCGCGATCCAGATCGCGGCCGACGGATCCTTCTCGGAGGGCTTCAGCACCACGGAGTTTCCTGCGGCGATCGCCACCGGGAAGAACCAGGCCGGAACCATTGCGGGGAAGTTGAAGGGTGAGATGATCGCCACCACACCCAGCGGTTGGCGCGTCGAGTAGACGTCGACCCCCGTGGACACCTGCTCCGAATACTCTCCCTTGAGGTGGTGAGCCAGACCGGTCGCGAACTCGACCACCTCCTGCCCGCGGCTGATCTCGCCGAGCGCGTCTGAGAGCACCTTGCCGTGCTCGCTAGTGATGATCTCAGCCAGCTCGCCCTTGCGGGCGTCCAGGAGTTCGCGGAACTTGAAGAGGACGGCTTGCCTGCGTGCAAGGGAGAGGTCTGCCCACTCGGGGAACGCCGCTTTGGCCGAAGCGACGGCCGCATCGATCTCGGCTCGGTCGGCGAGGGCGACACGCTTGGTCTGCACTCCGAGTGCAGGATCGAACACCGGTGCGGTCCGGCCGCTCGTCGACGGGTATTCGGCGCCGTCGATCCAGTGCGCGATAACGGGCAGGTCGGAGTCGCGGGCGGTGTCAGCGGTGCCGGGGGTGGTGGTGGTCATGGCGGTTCCTTCGATGTTCGTGTGGTGCAGCCGCTCAGCGGCCGTGTACCAGGCCGGCGGCGATGTCGACGGCCTGCGCGACGTCGCCGTCCTGGGGGTAGAGGAGGGTCCGGCCGACCACGAGCCCGTGCACTCCGGGTAGGCCGAGGGCGGCATCCCACGAGGCATAGGTCTGATCGGGCGAGCCGTCGGCATCGCCGCCGAGCAGCAGGGTCGGAAGGGTCGTGGCCGCCATCACCCGCTCCATGTCGTCGACGACCGGGAGCTTCAGCCAGGTGTAGGCGGACGAAGCGCCGAGGCCGGACGCGATCGCCACGGAGTTGATGACGGCGTCCGCCGTGAGGTCGTTCACGATGCGTCCTTCACGCCAGGAGCTCATGAACGGCTCCAGAAGGATCGGCAGCCCGGCAGCGGCGGAGGCGGTCACGGCATCCGCGGTCTTCTCCAGCGTTCGCACGGTTGCGGCGTCTTCGAGGTTGACGCGGACCAGCAGCTTCGCCGCGTCCACGCCGTCCCGGACCATCGCGGGCACGTCGTAGCCCGTGTAGCGGTCGTCCATCTCGAACACCGAGCCGCGAAGGCCTCCACGGTTCATCGAGCCGACGGCGATCTTGTCGTCGAGCGCACCGAGCAGCGCCAAGTCGTCGATGATGTCCGGGGTCCCGAGGACCCCGTCGACACCAGGACGGGAGAGCGCGAGCGCCAGCCGTTCGAGGAGGCCGTAGCGGTCGGCCATCGCCATGCCGTCCTTCCGGACACCCAGCGCCCCGCGAGCGGGATGGTCGGCCGCGACGATGAACAGGCGTCCGTCGCCGCGCACCAGGGGTCGGCGCCTTCGGGTGTCGAGCGAGGACCGGACGGCACCCGGATCGGTGTAGCGCAGCTCGCGCAGCCGGGCGAATGCCCGCTCATCGAGGATGCGCTGGGTGCGGTTGACCAGGTCAGCTGTGGACATTCTCGAGCTCCTTCAGCACATCGTCGACCTCAGCCGTGGACGGCATCGCGGTCGAGCACTCGCGGCGCGTGGCCACGATGGCACCGGCGACGTTCGCGAACCGGATCACTCGCTCCAGCGACCAGTCCTGCAAGAGCCCGTAGCACAGCGCGCCGCCGAAGCCGTCGCCTGCGCCCAGCCCGTTGACGACCTCGACGAAGTAGGGCTCCACCTCGACGGTCTGTTCCCGCGTCTTCGCCAGCACTCCGCGCGGCCCCTGCTTCACGATCGCGAGTTCGACGCCGCGGTCGAGCAGGGCATCCGCAGCACGGTGCGGGTCGGTCTCGCCGACTGCGATCTCGCATTCCTCGCGATTGCCGACGGCCACAGTGACGTTGGACAGCGCGCGCGCGACCTCGGCTGTCGCCAACTTCGGGTCGGTCCAGAACATCGGCCGGTAGTCGAGGTCGAGGATGGTCAGCGGCTTGCGGCCGCGAGCCTCCCACGCGATGTGGTGCGCCGTACGGCTGGGGTCACGCGAGAGCCCGGTCACCGTGGACCAGAAGATCCGGGCGCCGCTGATGGCGTCGAGATCGAGCTGCTTGCCGGTGATGGCGAGGTCGGGCGCCAGCGGGTCCCGGTAGAAGTACAGCGGGAAGTCGTCCGGCGGGAAGATCTCGCAGAAGGTCACCGGGGTCTTCAGCGTCGGGACCGTCGCGACGAACCGGTCGTCGACGCCGAGTCGTCGCAGCTCCCGGTGGGCGTAGCGGCCGAACGGGTCGTCCCCTGTCGCCGTGATGACGGCGGAGCGGAGGCCGTGCTTGGCGGCCGCGATGGCGACGTTCGTCGGGCTGCCGCCGAGGTACTTGCCGAAGGTGTCGACATCCTCGAGCCCCCTGCCGTCCTGCAGCGGATAGATGTCCACTCCGATGCGGCCGACGGTGATGAGGTCGAAGGAGGAAGACACGCGTTGTTCGCTCGTTGCGTGCAACGGCTCCGTCGGGGTGGTGGTCTGGTCGGTCACAAGGTCATCCTATGTTCTGTCAAACTTACAAGATCAAAACGACGCATACAGGCGCTTGAAGTGCTCCTCCAGGCTCTCCAGCGTCTTCCCCTTGGTCTCCGGCACCGCCACACCGACGAAGAGGAGCGCGAGCCCGGCGACGAAGGCGAACAGCAGGAAGGTCCCGAAGCCCAGCGCGCCGACCAGAGAAGGGAACGCGAAGGAGATGATCGCGTTCGTCACCCAGAGCACCAGCACCGCGAAGCCCATGGCGACGCCGCGCAGTCTCAGCGGGAAGATCTCCGACAGCATCAGCCACGCCAGTGGGCCGATCGTGCCCTGCATCAGACCCACGAAGAGCAGGATGCAGATGAGCAGAAGCCAGGCACGGATGGGGCTGTGCTGCGGCAGTGCGATCCCGAAGATCCCGACGAGCAGGTGGGCGATCAGGATGCCGGTGAAGCCGAACAGCATCATCCCCCGGCGATTGAACCTGTTCAGCAGAGGAAGGGCGATGAGCATCGCAATGACGGAGATCATTCCGATGAGCACATTGAAGATGAGTGCGGAGTTGCGAGTGAAACCGGCCTGTTCGAGCACCTGCGTGCCGTAGTACTGCATCGAGTTGATCCCGGTCAGCTGCTGGAAGGCGGCGATGCCCATTCCGATGACGATCAGGCGCTTGATCCAAGGCTGGGACTTGATCTCGCCCCACGCGCTGTAGTTCTCGGTCAGTTCCCGCTCGTCCTCGATCAGCTGGACGATTTCGGCGTGCTCGGCGACAGCTCGCTCTGGCCGGCGCAGGTCTTTCAGGACGGCTAGCGACTCATCGTTCCGGCCTTTCAGCGCAAGCCACCGTGGGCTCTCCGGCAGTCGCAGCATCCCGATGAACAGCGCGATCGCCGGCAGGGCGGCGATGGTCAGCATGTAGCGCCAGACCTCCGCATTGCCGCCCCAGACGTTGCCGATGATCGCGTTGCAGAGGAAGGCGAGGAACTGCCCGCCGACGATCATCAGCTCGTTTCGGCTGACAAGCCCACCGCGCTTCTCGAAGGGCGCGACTTCGCCGAGATACACGGGGACGGTCACCGAAGCGCCACCAACGGCGAGGCCCAGGACGAACCGGGACACCAGGAAGATCCCGTAGGTGGGAGAGAATGCGCTCGCGAGCGCGCCGATGAAGAAGATGATGGCCAGCACGATGATGGTGCGCTTGCGGCCGAAGGAGTCGGCGATGCGGCCGCCGACGAGGGCGCCGAGCGCTGCCCCGATCAGGAGCAGGAAGGTGATGAGCCCCTCCTGCACCGCGTTGAGGTGGAAGTAATCGACGATGAAGCTCAGCGCGCCGTTCAGCACGCCGGTGTCGTATCCGAATAGCAGCCCGCCGAAGGTGGCGATGACCGCGATGACGCCGACGCGGCGGTTGAAGCGACGATCACCGCCGAGCGGAGGGAGGGCCTTGCTGGCCACCGTCGCGGTGGTGGGGATGTGGGACATATGCGTCTGACACCTTTCCGGTCTCGACCTTGAGCGGCGTTTTGAAACTAATTAGTGCGCTTGACAGGACAAACTATCAATGTGTCAGAGTAGATGCAACCACCTTCCGCCGAACCCACTCGGAGACACGCATGCCCCTGGTCAGAATCGAGCTCAATGAAGGCCGCCCGGCGGCCGAGATCCGCACCATCGCGGACGCCATCCACGACGCGATCGTCGCCCAATATCGCATCCCACCGCGCGACCGGTTCCAGATCGTCTCCGAGCGCCCGGCCGGCTCGATCATCGCCGAGGACGCGGGCTTGGGCTTCGAGCGCAGCGACGGCGTCGTCATGATCCAGATCTTCACACAGCGAGGCCGCACTGCGGAGGCAAAGGAACGTCTCTTCGCAGAGATCGCGCAGCGCCTCGAGGGCGTGGGCGTTGCGGGCGAAGACGTCTTCATCGGCTACGTGGAGAACGGTCCAGAGGACTGGTCCTTCGGCTTCGGCCGCTCGCAGTACCTCACCGGCGAGCTCGCCGTACCGTCGGCCGCCGGCGCATGACCGCCACCGACACCGCCGTCGCCAGCACGTTGCGGCGTACCGCCGAGCAGTACCCGCAGACGGCGCTCTGGAACGACTCCGCCGACCTCGCGCAACTCCGGCAGTCGATCGAGTTCGGCGCGGTCGGCGCGACCTGCAATCCCGTCATCGCCCTCTCCGTCGTCAAGGCCAACCTCGAGCGCTGGCGACCCCGGATCGCAGCCATCTCAGCCGAGAACCCCACCTGGGGCGAGTCGCAGATCGGCTGGCGCGTCGTCGAGGAGCTCTCCATCGAGGCCGCGGAACTGCTGGTTCCGGCCTTCCGGGCGTCGGGGGGACTCAATGGCCGACTCTCGATTCAAACCGACCCACGACTGCACCGCGATGCCGACGCCCTGATCGGACAAGCCGTCCGCTTCGCGGCTCTCGCCGAGAACATCATCGTCAAGATCCCCGCCACCTCGGTCGGCATTCGCGCGATCGAAGAGGCGACCTACCGCGGCGTGAGCATCAACGTGACCGTCTCGTTCACCGTCCCCCAGGCCGTGCAGGCGGCGGAAGCCATCGAACGCGGCCTGGATCGGCGCGCGGCGGACGGCCTCCCCGAACGGGAATTCGGCTCCGTGGTCACGATCATGGGTGGGCGACTCGATGACTGGCTGAAGACCGTGGCCGCGCGCGAGCGCATCCTCGTCGATCCCGGTTACCTGGACTGGGCGGGCGTCGCGGCGCTGAAGCGGGGCTATTCGATCTTCCGCGAACGCGGGTACCGCTCACGCATCCTGTCAGCCGCCTTCCGCAGTTCGCTTCAGTGGTCCGAGCTCGTCGGCGGCGACCTGGTCATCTCTCCCCCGTTCGACTGGCAGAGGCTGGTCAACGACAATGACCTCCCCGTCGAATCCCGCATCGAGCGAGCCGTGGATCCCGAAGTCCTGGACACCCTCGCACGGCGGTTCCCTGACTTCCGGCGGGCCTACGAGCCTGACGGAATGACCGTCGAGGAGTTCGACGATTTCGGGGCGACGAGGATCACACTTAGGCAGTTCCTCGACGCCGACGCGGCCCTGGACGCGCTGGTGCGCGACGTTCTGATCCCGGCGCCGTGAGGTCCGTGGTAACAATCTTGAGTAACTTTGTTCGGACATATTGACGACAGGATGTAATGCGCTCTATGGTTCCCTCAGCAACGATGCGAACCCGGTCGCCCCCTCGGCCGGTGAGAAGGGACACAGCGAAGTGAAACTCATCAACACCCGACGCGGGCTTGCGGTTCTGGCGATCGCCAGCACCGCAGCCCTGCTGGCGGCCTGCAGCTCGACCACGAAGCCGAGCTCGAACGGACTCGACGACGGCTTCGGAAAGCGCTCCGCCGACCGCAAGGCGTACTTCTTCACTTACTACAACGCCGCGAGCGACGTCTTCTGGGCGCAGATCCAGAAGGGAGCGGACGACGCTGCAAAGCTCGGCGGCCTGAAGATGGTGAATCAGACCGCCGCCGGTGACGACAGCAAGATGGTCGACCTCATCCAGGCGGCCATCGCCCAGAAGCCTGCCCTCATGTTCATCCCTTTCAACTCGGGCGAGAAGTGGGTGAAGCAGGCATGCGAGGCCCACCAGGCCGGTATCAGCATCATCGCCTACAACGTCCCGGCCCCCGACGACGGCAAAGCGTGCGTCGACGGGTTCGTCGGCCAGGACTTCACCGCGGTCGGAAAGATCCTCGGCCAGCAACTCCTGAAGGACGTCCCCGACCTGTCCTCCGGCGACACGGTCCTCCTGCCCGCCGAAGAGCCGAGCCAGCCCTACGCGATCCAGCGAGGTGGCGGCGTCCAGCAGGCGCTCGACGCCAAGGGAGTGAAGGGCGTCTACCTTCGCACCTCCGGCACCGACTCCGACGCTCTCGACGCGATGACCACCTGGTTGACTGCGCACAAGGATGTCAAGGCGATCGTCCCGCTCGGTGGGACCCCGAACCGGAACGCCGTCGCGGCAGAAGACGCGGCCGGAGTGAAGGTGCCGATCGTCGGTTTCGACACCTCTCCCCAGGTGATCGCCGCCATCAAGAGCGGGCGTGAGCTTGCGACCGCCGACCAGCAGGGCTACGTGCAGGGCTTCCAGTCGGTGATGCAGGGCGTCCTCAAGATCGACTTCGGCCTCTCGGCCGCGGACATCAACTCGGGCGGTAACGGACTCATCACCAAGGACAACGTGACCTTCCTCGAGGCGAAAGACCTCCAGGGCGTTCGCTACTGACCGGCCGGTGCACGGGAGGCGCCCCCGGCCTCCCGTGCACCACCTCTCACTCACCCACTGGCCGGCAGGCCACTTCCGAAGGACAAACCGTGTCGACTCATACCCCGACCCCCGAGCCTCCCAGCACCACACATGTACTCACGGCACCGGCAACCGCCCCCATCTCAGCCGCCGCCCGAACCCGGCTCGCCGACAACGTCCCGAATACTATCTCGGGCAAGTTCTTCGAGAGCATCCGCTATATCCGCGGCCGCGGCGCCCTGGAGATCGGCCTGATCACCCTTGTCGTAACGCTGGGCTTCTGCATCGCCGCCGTGGTCGCACCCGATTCGTTCCCCTTCCTCGACCCGGCCAACCTGCAGGGCGTGATCTTCCAGTCGATCCCGGTGTACGCCATCCTTGCCATCGGGACCGGAATCCTCATGATCGCCGGAGAGTTCGACCTCTCCCTCGGCGCCAACTTCGGCCTCTCGGCCATCGTGTTCGTCCACACGGCCAATGTCGCCGGCTGGGTCGCCGGCTTTTTTGCAGCCCTCGCCACCGGCACAGCGATCGCCCTCATCAACGGGCTGGTCGTCGTCATCACCAAGATCCCGTCGTTCATCGCCACCCTCGGTCTCGGGTTCTTCTGGACCGGGATGGCGTTCGTATTCAATGGGACGATGCCCGCGATCCTCTCCGCAGACGGCACAACGACGACCGTCTTCGCCGGCGACCTCGGCTTCGTCCGGTCGCAGCTGATCTGGCTGACGGTGATCGGTGTCACCGGCTGGCTCTTCCTCCACCGGCACAAGACCGGAAACGCCATCTTCGCCGTCGGCGGAAACGCCGCAGCCGCGAAAGCGATCTCAATCAACCCGGCCAGAATCAAGCTCCTCTCCTTCGCGCTGCTCGGCGCACTGGTCGCGATCGCTGGAGTGATCACCGCCGTCCGCACCACGAGCATCCAGCCGGGAACGACGGACACCTACACCCTCATGTCCGTCGCCGGCGCTGTCGTCGGCGGGTGCTCTCTCAACGGCGGACGCGGATCCATCATCGGTATGGTCATCGGCGCTGCGCTCATCCAGCTCATCCAGGACGGCCTCATCCTCGCCAACGCTCCGGGCTTCTACGTTCAGCTGTTCGTAGGCCTGCTCATCGTCGTCGCGGCCGTCGCCAACAAGCTCTTCGAAGGAAAGGCATCGTGACCGTGGACAATGACGACTATCTCCTCCGCGTCGAGGGCATCACCAAGACCTACGGTGCGAACACCGTCCTGCGCGACGTGAGCTTCGATGTCGGAAAGGGGGAGGTCGTCGGCCTTCTCGGCGACAACGGCGCCGGCAAGTCGACGCTCGTCAAGATCCTTTCCGGCGTCGTTCCCTACTCCAGCGGTGCGTACTACTGGGACGGCGCGCCGGTTCCCCGAGTCGATCGCAGGGTCACCGAGGAGAACGGGGTGGAGACGATCTTCCAGGACTCCGCGCTCGTACCATCCCTCTCGATCACAAGAAACATCTTCATGGGGCGGGAGGTTACAAACCGACTTGGTTTCATGAAGCTGAAGCAAATGGACGCGATTGCCACGGACATCCTCGACTCGGTCGTCACCATTGAGGGCATCAAAAGCTCGAAGCAACTCGTCAGTTCACTCTCCGGCGGTCAGGCGCAAGCCGTGGCGATCGCGCGCGCCGTGCACTTCAAGCGGCGACTACTCATCCTCGACGAGCCGACCAGCGCTTTGGCGGTACGCGCCACTGAGGCTCTACTCGCCTATCTTCGCCAGTTGAAAACTGAAGGGGTATCGAGCCTCCTCGTCACCCATAACCTTCACCACGCACACCAGGTTTGCGACCGGCACATCGTCATGAACCATGGACGAAAAATCCTTGATGTCCGGCGCGAAGATACCTCGGTCGAAGAGCTCACCGCCGCCGTCGTTGGCGGAGTCGACGGAGTGCGCAGCTACCGCGAAGGGGGCGCCCAGGAGTAGGCGTGCGAGCGGCGGGCCGTAAGCGGCCGGTGAGGCAACGCGGCTGCCACATTGCATGAAGACTTCACAAATGGCCCGCACACAACGCGTGCAGTCCGCTCGATGCCCACGTGACGGAGAATGCCATGATTAACACCGACGCCGCTGCCGGCAGCCGCGACTGCTTGAGGTTGCCGAAAGCGGCCTATCCCTCACCGAAGGCGGCACGCCGGAACCCGCGGGCGCGGTGCTCGTCGGGGAGGAACGGGCCCTTGCCGAACACCTTCTCGCGCAGGGTGCCCTCGCGGTACTCCGACTGCATCAGCCCGCGCTTCTGCAGCACCGGCGTGATGTGGTCGACGAAGTCCTCGAACGAACCCGGCGAAACCACGTACTGCACGTTCATGCCGTCGACGCCCGCGTCGTTCCAGGCCTCGACGTGGTCGGCGATCTGCTCCGGCGTGCCGACGACCCGGAGGTTGCCGAACCAGCGGACCAGCTCGCCGATCGTGTACCTCGGGTTTGGGGACATCGCGATCAGCTTGCCGACGATGCCTTCCTGGCCTTCCGGCCGCTTGGCGATCTCGCCGATGGGCTCCTTCGGGTCGAGCTGGCTGAAGTCGTAGCCGAGGAAGACGCTCTGCTTGGCGAGGTTGGCGTCGATGCTCTGGAAGTCGGTGATCTCCTCGTGCAGGCGCCGCGCCTCCTCCTCGGTGCTGCCCACCACGAAGCCGAGGATGCCGAACAGCTTGACATCGTCGGGGCGGCGACCGTGCCGCACGGCCGCCGCGCGCACGTCCCGGACCACCGGCTCGGCCTCCTGCGGGGTCAGCGCGTTGATGAACAGGCCCTCGGCGTTGCGCCCGGCGAAGTCGCGGCCGCGCGGCGAGACTCCGGCCTGGATGAGGAACGGCGTGCGCTGCGGCGACGGCTCGGTCAGGTGCGGCCCCACCACGTCGTAGAACGGGCCCACGTGGTTGATCTCGTGAACCTTCGCCGGGTCGGAGTACTGCTGCCGTGCCGTGTCGCGGACGACGGCGTCGTCCTCCCACGACGCCTCCCAAAGCTTGTAGACGACGTCGATGTAGTCGTCGGCCCGCGCGTACCGGTCCTCGTGTTCGGGCAGACCGCCGAAGCCGAGGTTGCGGCCCGCCCCCGGCAGGAAGGTGGTCACGATGTTCCACGCGATCCTGCCGCGGGTGAGATGGTCGAGCGTCGACATCTTGCGGGCGAAGGCGTACGGCGGCTCCTGGAGGATGTTCTGCGTCAGCACGAAGCCCAGGTTCTCGGTGGCGTACGCCAGCGCCGGGATGAGCTCGCCCGGGTCATTGATGGGGAACTGCATCCCGCTGTACACCGCCCGCTCCCGCGAGCCCTCGAAGGTCTCGTACGGCGCCAGCACGTCGGCGAAGAACAGGGTGTCGAAGCGACCGCGCTCCAGCAGCCTGGCGACGTCCGCCCAGTAGTGGACATCGTTGTACCGTAGCTGCTCGCTGCCCGGCCACGCCCACATCCCCTGGTCGTGGTGCGACACGGAGAAGATGTTGAAGGCGTTGAAGATCATCCGCTGCCGGTCCGCCACGATCAGGCCACCTCCGCCTCGTCCGCCGGCTCGGGTTCGACGCCGAGCACCTCCTTGCCGATCTCCGTCGCGAGCACCTCGGTCGAGTAGGCCATGAGCTGGCCGGCCTGCGCGTTGCGGAGGTGCCGCTGGATCGGCGACTGCTTCAGGTACCCGGAGGCTCCGCCCACGCGGACCCCGAGCTGGGCGACGTCGACCGCGACTTTGTTGGCGAGGTACTTGGCACGCGACAGGTTGGAGAAGAACTCCGGCCGGCCGGCGTCCGCTTCGGCGAGCGTGCGCTGGAAGAAGGCGTGCACCGCCTCGAGCCTCGACTGCGCGTCGGCGACCTCGTGCTGGATCCACTGCTGGTGGGACAGCGGCTTGCCGAGGATGGCGCGGTTGCGCGCGTGGTCGACGAGCGCAGCCAGGGCTGCGTCGGCGATGCCGAGCGAGATGGCGGGCAGCCCGGCCGGTACGGCGGCGAAGTCGCCCGGCTGCGGGGAGCGGCCGCGGAACTCCTCCCGCAGGAGCGTGTGGTCGAAGGACAGCAGCTGGCTGCGGGTCGCGCGCAGGCCGAGCGTGTCCCAGATCGGGATGATCGTCACGGTGTCGTCGGGGATGACGGCGAAGAAGGTGGGGACGCCGTCGACGAGCGCGTTGACGAGGAGGTAGTCGGCGATCTCGCTGCCGGAGACGAACCGCTTGGTCCCCGCGAGCAGCCAGCCGCCGTCGGCCGGGCGCGCCTCCTGCTGGGGGTTGAGGAACCGGTTGCCGCTGGTGGGCTCCGAGAGCGCGTTGGCGAAGCGCTTGCCGGCCAGGAGTTCGTCGGAGAAGAAGCTCCCCCGGCGCTCGCGCGTCAGTTCGGCGAGGCCGACCGCGGCACCGGTGTGCATGGTCACGATGGTGGCGGTGGAGGGATCGGCGGCGGCGAGCAGGCGCACCGCCTCGCCGAAGGCCTGGTAGCTGAGGCCGGTTCCGCCGAGGTGCTCGGGTAGGACGGCGGCGTCGAGCCCGGCGTCGTGCAGTGCGGTCAGGTTGCCGACCGCGATCTCGGCGCGCTCGTCGTACCCGGCCGCCGCCGCCTCGAAGCCGGTGGCCAGCTCCGCGACGGCGTCGAGCAGCTCTCTCTCGCGGGGCGGAAGGTCGTGCAGGCTGGTGGGGGCGGTCATCGGACTCCTTCGGGTTCGGGTGCAGCGGAGGGCAGAGGGGAGGTGACGGAGCGCGATGCGCGCGACCGCCGCCAGACTCGGCGGGAGACGACGCAGAGCACGAAGAGCGTCGCGAGGTACGGCAGGGCCTGGAAGAGTTCGACGGGCAGACCGAGGCTCTGGGTCTGTGCAAGCAGCGCCAGGCTGTTGAAGAACGAGAAGAGCAGCGCGCCGGCGATCAGGCCGGCCGGCGTCCGTCGGCCGATGATGACCACGGCGAGGGCGATGAAGCCCGTGCCTCCGGTCATGCCCGGCGAGAAGGTGCCGATCTCGGCGAGGGGGACGGTCGCTCCCGCGAGCCCCGCGAATCCCCCGGCGATGATGGCGGCGACAACGCGGAAGCGGACGGGGGCGATGCCGCGGGTCCGCGCGACGGCCTCGTCGTCGCCGACCGCGCGGAGGCGCAGGCCGAAGCGGGTGTGGTCGAGGACCAGCCAGGACAGCACGACGAGCACGAGCGACAAGTAGAAGAAGACGCCCGCCCCGGCGAGACCGGGACCGATCACCGGGATGGGCTCGATGAGCGGCAGGTGCAGCGGCGGCTGCGTCTGCACGGTCTGGTTGGTGTGACCGGCCGGGTTGATCGCCTGGTAGAGGAAGACGCTGAGTCCGGTGCCGAGGAGGCCGATCGCGATACCGACGATGATGATGTCCGCCTTGGCGAGCGCAGACGCGACCCCCATGAGCAGACCGAGGACGAGCCCGGCCAGGATGCCGGCGAGCACCCCTGTCCACACTCCGCCCAGGTGGGAGCCGAGGACGCCGAGAACCGCTCCGAGCAGCATCATCCCCTCAATGCCGACGTTGAAGCCGCCGGTGCGTTCGAGGAAGATCTCGCCGAGGCCCGCGATGACGATCGGCGCACACAGTGCCAGGGCGCCCGACAGGACGACGGTCCAGAAGTCGACCGGACTCATGCGGCCACCTCCGCCTTGGCGGCGACGGAGTCGGCGCGCTCCCGGCCGGTGATCTTGACGGCCGCGAGCGCCAGCGCCGCGGTGAGGAGCAGGATCCCCTGGGTCACGGTGCCGATGGCGGTCGGGACGGTGCCCGTGACGATCTGCACGCCGGCCGCCCCGGTCCCGAGCGAGGCGTAGACCACGGCCGCCAGCGCGATGCCGATCGGGTTTCCGCGGCCGAGGACGGCCACCGCCAGGCCGGCGAACCCGATGCCGCTTGAGACGTCGGGCTCGAGACGCTGGGTCACTCCCGCCACCTGCATCCAGCCGGCCAGGCCCGCCGTGGCACCGGAGACGATCATGGCGGTGAGCACGGCACGACGGGGAGTGAGCCCGAGTCGGGCGGCCAGGAGCGGCCGCGAGCCGTAGACGTCGAGCACGAACGCCTGGCGCGTCCGCGACCACCACCACAGTGCGACGAGCAGCACCGCGACGAGCACGATGCCGATATGGATGCGGCCGGCGACCGGCAGCATCGGCAGCTGCGACGGGACGGGGAGGGGCGGGCTCTGCGGGCTCGCGTTGGTCGCCGGATCCCGCAGGACCGTCCGCAACAGGTACGTCAGCAGCGAGACGGCGAGATAGTTGGCCAGCAGGGTGAACAGGATCTCGGTGACGCCCCAGCGCAGTTTCGCGACGGCGGCGGGGAGCGCCCACAGCACGCCCCCGACCACGCCGGCGAGGGCGCCGAGCGGAAGCGCGACGACGGGACTGGCCGACGGGCCGAGCAGGAGGGCGAGCGCGGTCGAGAAGACGGCGCCGACGATCGCCTGGCCCTCGGCGCCGATCGTGATCACGTCGGCACGCAGTGCGACCGAGACTCCGATGGCGACGAGGGCGAGCGGGGTCGCGTCGGCGAGGGTCTGGGTGAGGTTGTAGCCGTCGCCGAAAGCGCCCGTGAACCAGCCGCTCAGGGCCATACCCAGATCGCCCCCGGTCGACGCGACCAACGCGAGGACGACCGCGAACCCCGCGACCACGTACAGGAGCGCGATCAGGTAGCCGCGACGACGACGCGCGAACGCCAGTAGGTCACTCATCGCGCACTCCGTCCGCGGCAGCGCCGGTGAGCCCGGCCATCGCTCGGCCGACGCGGGTGCTGTCGAACTCATCGGCCTCGAACCGGTCCACGATGCGTCCCTTCGAGAGGATCAGGATGGTGTCGGCCAGTTCGCGGATCTCGTCCGTGTCCGCGCTGACCAGCAGGATGGCGGCGCCCGCTGCGGCCGCCGAGCGGATCTCGCCGCGGATGACCGCGCCAGCGTGCAGGTCGAGTCCCTGGGTGGGGCCGTGCAGCACGGCGACGGCCGGGCTCCCGTCGAGCTCGCGACCGACCAGAAGCTTCTGCTGGTTGCCGCCCGACAACGCCCGGGCGGGCAGGTCGGGGTCCGCGGGCCGCACATCGTGACGCTCGAGCAGCGCCGAGGTGAACGACCGCGCCGCCTTCCAGTCGATCAGCCCGTGGCGGAGGAATCGGCGGCCGCTGCCCAGGGTGCGCAGCACGGCCGACCGGGTGAGCGGAGCATCCGGCAGCACGGCCTGCTCGCGTGCCTCCGGAACATAGGCCAGCCCCGTCTCGGCCGCCTTCTCGGGGCGGCCGCCGACCGGGGCGCCGTCGACGAGAACGGCGCCGGAGGCCAAGGTCAGGACGCCGGCCGCCGCCTCCGCGAGGGCGGTCTGGCCGTTGCCGGCGACACCCAGCACGCCCACGATCTCACCACCGCGGACATCCAGGTCGATGCCGTCGATCCGGGCGCCCGCGCCCGAGGCCGAGACTCCCTCCAGCCGCAGCCGGGTCTCCCCCGCCAGGTCGTGGACGCGCCGCGGGACGGCGGGGACCGACCCGACCATCGCGCGCACCAGTTCGTCGTCGGTGACCTCGGAGACGCGCGCAGCAAGGGTCACCCTGCCGTGCGAGAGCACCGTCACGTCGTCGGCGACCTGGCGGACCTCGTCCAGCCGGTGCGTGATGAGCAGGACGGAGTAGCCGCTCCGGGCGAGTGCCCGCACCCGGTCGAACAGGGCGGCGGTCTCGAATGGCCCGAGGGCCGAAGTCGGCTCGTCGAGCAGCAGGATGCGCGCCCCCTGCGCCAGCGCGATGGCCAACTCGCCGAGCTGTCGCTGCGCGAGACCGAGCTCGCGCACGCGCACGTCGGGGCGGACGGCCAGTCCGGCCTGGTCCGCAGCCTCGCGCAGCAGCCGGGCGGCGCGACCGCGGCGGGCGATGCGCTCCGGCTGGCCGAGGATGAGGTTCTCGGCCAGGGTCAGCTCGGGGATGAGGCTGAGCTGCTGCGCGACCAGGCCGATGCCGCGCTCGATCGCGGCCTGGCGGCCGGCGAAGGCCACCGGCTCCGCGCCGACGGCGACACTTCCTGCCGTCGGCCGCTCCAGGCCGGCCAGGATCTTCAAGGCGGTCGACTTGCCCGCACCGTTCTCCCCGACCAGCGCGTGGACGCTGCCCGCCTCGAGCCGCAGCTCGACATCGTGCAGCACCTGGGCGCCTCCAAACGACTTGGAGACGCCCAGGAGCGCGAGTGCGGACGACATCGGGATCCGGTCCGGTTCGATCAGCCGACCGACGGGATGGTCACCTCGCCGCTGGCGAGCTTCTTCGCGAGCTCGTCGACCTGCGCGGCGATGTCCTTCGGCAGCTGCGGCGCGGCATCCACCGGGTTGATGTCGGCGAGGATCAGGCCCTTGTTGGCGATCGTCGACGTGTACGAGTGCTTGCCGAAGTCGCCCTTGTCGAGGTGACCGACGATCTCCTCGAGGGTGGGCGTGAAGTCCAGCTTCACCAGGCCGATGTTGACCTGCTTCGCGTCCGAGGACGAGGTGCTCGAGGCGCCGAGGGTGGCGATCCCGGCCGCCTTGGCCGCGGAGAGCACGCCGGGGGTGTAGCCCTCCGCGCCGGTGACGATCAGCTTCGCGCCGGCCGCGATCTGCGCCTTCGCGGCCTGGTTCGCGAGGGCCGGGTCCTCCCAGCTGCCGGTGAAGATCGGCTTGAGCTCGGTCGCCGACGGGTTCGCGGCCTTGAGGCCAACGGTCAGCGCCTTGTACGTGGTCTCGTTGAACGGCGCCAGCTGGCCGTCGACGACGCCGACCGGCGAGAGACCGGACTTGCCCGCCACCCAGCCGGTCAGGTAGCCCTGCTGGTCGCTCGCGTACGTCCAGGTCTCGACGTTGGCGGTGGCCTTCTTCAGGATGTCGACGGAACCGGTCGCGACGAAGTGCGCCTTCGGCTGCTCCTTCGCCACGGTGAAGACCGAGTTGGCGAAATCGAGGCCCCAGCCGATGATGAGGTCGTAGCCCTGCGAGGCGTACTGGCGGAACGCCGCCTCAGCGTCGGAGGAGCTCGTCACGGACTCGCGGATCTGGGCCTTGATCTCGCCCTTCTTCTCGAGGGCGTGGGCGGCGTCGGCCGCGTACTGGTTAAATCCGCCGTCGTTGGCCAGGCCGCCGAGCACGACGGCGACCTTCAACTCGTGGGCGGAGGTCGCGTCTCCGCCGGCCGACGCCCCCGAGGAGCAGGCGGCCAGCACGGCGACGACGGGAACGGCGAGCAACGGAGTGAGGAGGGAGCGCAGCTTCATGGCGGGCGCCTTTCGTCGGGTGTGAGGGGGCAGTCACGGAATGTGGGTGCGCAACTTGTCGATAAGTTTGCCCAGCCCACGCGATCGGCGCGATACGACCCGAAACAAAACGCCACACTCCGCCGCGAGCGACGGATCAGAGGCTCAGACCCCGTCCCACGGCGGCCGAACCGTGCGGGCGAACGAATAGCGGACGACCTCCGGGAGGTGGTGCTCGAACGCGTAGAACAGCCGGCGTCCGCTCACGGAGACGCCGATGAGCTCGAACGTCATCACCGGCGTGCCCTCCGGCCGCTCCAGCAGGGCGGCCTGCCCGGCGTCGAGAGCCGCTGCACCCGGTGTCGCCACCTCCCAGACCAGGGACTCGTTCCACACCTGCGTGACGGCGGTGAACACGGAGTCGTCGAGCTCCCGCGGGGCGCCGTCGGGCAGCAGCAGGTAGCCGGAGGCGAGCATCGCCGGGCGGCCGTCCGCACGCCAGCGCTTGACGCTGCGGAGCGCAGGGCTGCCGGGCTCCGCGTCGAGCAGCGCGGCGATCGACGGGGGGAGCGGCTCCACCTCCGACCGCAGGATCTCGACCTCGGCCTCGTAGCCCATGCGGGAGAGCAGCACCGTGTGCTCGAACTGGTCCTCCAGCCGCACGCTCATGCGCAGGCCCACCTGGTCGACCGTGGTCGGTGCACCCTGCCGCCTGCGGAGGATGCCCTGCCGCTCCAGCTCCGCCAGGGCGTTGCGCAGCTGCTGACGCGTGCAGCCGAGCCGGGCGGTCAGCTCCAGTTCACCGGGGAGGGGTGCGTTGGCCGCCGCCGCCTCCCTGACCTCGCGCAGGAGCTGGTTGTGGAGGCTGCGGTCGGTCACAGTCTCCGAATCTAGCGGCTGAGCGCCGACGGGCGCAGGCCCGCCTCGAGCCGGGCCTTCGTGGCGTCGTCGGCGAAGCTCGCCGCGATCGAGGCCCGGGCGAAGCCGACGAGGTCGTCCTGATCGAGCCCGAAGGTCTCCGCGCACACCGCCCAGTCGGCCTCGAGCGTGGTGCCGAGCGGGGCCGGGTCGTCGGTGTTGATCGTCACGTTGACGCCCGCGTCGCGCAGCGCGACGAGCGGGTGGTCCCGCCAGTCGTCGTAGATGCCCAGCACGACGTTCGACCGGGGGCACACACCCAGCGGGATCTGCGTGTCGGCAAGGTAGCGCAGCAACTCCGGGTCCTCCACCGCCCGCACCCCGTGGTCGATGCGCTCGGCGTGGAGCAACTGGATGGCGTCCCACACGCCCTCGGGCCCGCTCGACTCCCCGGCGTGCACCGTCCGCCGGAAACCGGCCTCCTTCGCCAGCGAGAACGCCTCGGCGAACCGGCCGCTGACGCGTCCCGCCGACCGCTCGTCGCCGTCGATCGACAGGGCGACGACGCGACGGGGGCGCGCGTCGCGCAGCCACTCGACGACCTCGCGGGCCTCGGAGGCCGACTGCTGGCGCAGCAGCGAGTAGCAGAGGCGGACCTCGGCCAGGCCGTCCTGCTCCGCCTGCTCGAGTCCGGCCGCCAGCGCGTCGAAGAGCTCGGGGACGCGTCCCGCCCACGCTCCCCAATGGGTCGGGTTGATGATGGCGTCTGTGTAGCCGATGCCGGAGGCGGTCTGGCGGGCGGCGAAAGTGTAGGCGTGCCGGGCCGCCTGCTCGGCGGTGCGGACGAGCCCGCACTCCCAGTCCAGGAACCGGAGGAAGTCCGCGAGGTCGCCGGAGCCGTCGCTCGCGTCGTGCGTCGACACGTCGAACAGCGTGGCCGCGGGGCCGGGCAGGCGCTCCCCTGCGGCCTTGGCGAGGTCGAGCAGATCCACCAGTTCGAAGTTGCCCTCGAGGTGCACGTGCGTCTCCGCCTTCGGAAGTGCGCGGATCCAGGTCTCGTCGATCCGGCGGGCGGGCCCGGCGGCGCGGGTTGCGGGCAGTGTGGAGGCGACGGCGTCGGCGGGCATGGGCGAGGGCGGTCCTTTCGGCGGGTGGCCCGCCGACTCTATTCGCCGCCGCGGCTTGTTGACAAGTTCGGGTCGACCTGTGTCAGACGGGCAGCCGCGACGCCTTGCCGAGGCTGTGCCACGTGCGGTTGTGGTAGACCAGCGGCGCTGCCGCCTCCTCGCGCACGTGCGACTGCAGCGCGTGCACCGCCACGATGGTGGAGTTCCCCGCGCTCATCGTGTCGACGACGCGACCGCGGATCCACGCGTGCGCGGCGGGGAAGTAGGGCTCGCCCGTCACCAGCCGGGTCCAGATGCCGGTGTCGGCGAACCGGTCGACCCCGCTCGTGGCGCACAGCTGCGCCAGGTCGAGCTGGTCCTCCGCCAGCAGATGGACCACCACGTTCTCCGCCCGGAGCAGGGTCGGCGCGCTCGACGAGTGCGCCGAGATCGAGAAGACCAGCAACGGAGGCTCGGCGCTCACCGAGAAGACGCTCGTCGCGGTGAGCCCGACCGGGCCCTCTCCATCGTCCGCAGTGATGACCGCGACACCCGCGGCATGGTTGCGGAACGCGAGCTTGAACTCGTCGGCGGTCAGGCCCAGCGGGAACCGGGCGGCCGGCTGCTCGTCGACGGCGGTGGATTCTGCGGCTCGCAGCTCGGTCATGGACACTCCTCCGACGGGTGCTCAGGGCACGGGACAGGTGGCGCTCATCATGCGCCCCACCGCGCCAGTTGCGTGCACCCGTGTTACGCCGCTTTACGCCGGTTCATCTTTCGCAACGTTTCCTGGTCGTCGTGATCGGCACCTCCTAACGTGGTCGCATCGCGGCGATCCGGGCGGTCCCGGGCCCCGGCAGCAGACCAGGGGCGTTGCGGGTTCGACTCCCGCCGTCGCGTCGGAGGTGACGAGATGCTCGCGAACGACGACGTCGCCGAAGTGCGCGCCGAGACGACCGTGGCGGCCGCCCCGGCGGTGGTGTTCGACGCGCTGACGAAACCCTCGCTCCTCGGCCGCTGGTTCGCCGATCGGGCCGAGGTCTCCCTCCGCCCTGGTGGTTCGCTTGAGATCGTGCGCGACGGGAGGAGCGCCTCCGGTCACATCCTCGACGTCGTGATCCCGAGGCGGCTGCTCATCGCCTGGGATGCCGTGCAGGAGAGCCCGGTCGTCTTCCCCGGATCGGAGCTCGAGTTCTTCGTCTCCGCCGCCGACGGCGGCTCGCGCGTGCAGGCGGTGCTCTGGAAGGTGCCGGGCAGCCACGCGGACGCCTACTCCGCCGAGCTCTCCGCACAACTGGCCCGGCTCGCCGCGCTGCGACTTTTCGCTTTGTGACGGGCGCGGGCGACACGGCGTTCCCATCGGCGTAGCCTGCCGCCACATCGCCGGAGGAGGATCGCCATGAGCCTGGATCACTGGTGGGTCTGCGCACGACCGTTGACCGAGCGCGTCGGCACCCGGGGCGGTTGCCCAGAGGACGACGTGCGGCTCATCGGATGGCCGCATCCCGGGCCGTCCGAGCGACGTGAGCACGCCGCCCGGACCGAGCCCGAGGCCGAGGGGCGCGAGCCGGGAACCGGGTCACACCCCCACTGACAGCGCCCCGCTCCGCTCCGGGCGCTTCAGCCCGAGGCGGTCGCGCAGGGTGCCCGGCGTGTATTGCTCGGGGGTGAGCCCACGGCGCTGCAGCTCGGGCGTCACCAGCTCCACGAAGCGGTCCAGGCTGTACGGCAGCGTGAGCGACTGGACGATGAAGCCGTCGGCGGCGCGACCCTCCACCCGCTCCTCGATCTCGTCCGCGATGTCGGTCGCCGTGCCGACGACGATCCCCTCCCGGAACGTCCGTGCATACACCTCGCGCGGGGTCCGCGGGCCGGTCGGGGCCCGGAGGGCGTCGACGCGGCGGTTCGGCGACCGGGACTCGTTCGAGGTGTCGATCTGCTGCTCGTACTCGAACGGCTCGTCGGCCGACCGGCCGGTGAGGTCCTGCCCGATCGAGTGCGACACGTCCTCGACGATGAGCGCGTCCGGCGTGGAGGCGAGGAGGCTCTCGGCCAGGTCCTCCGCCTCGGCGCGCGTGCGCCCGACCACCGGCTGCAGGGTCGGGAGGATGTGGAACGCGTCCGGGTCGCGCCCTGCGTCGCTCACCTGCTCCTTCAGCCCGCGGTAGAACGCCTGCGCTTCCGGCAGCGGGCGGTACCCGGCGAACACCGCGTCCGCGGTCACGGCGGCGAGGTGCTGACCGGCCGGCGAGCCGCCGGCCTGGAACTGCACCGGGTAGCCCTGCACGGGCCGTGCGATGTTGAGCGGACCCCGGACCGTGAAGAACTCGCCGCGATGATCGGCCGTGCGCAGGCGGGAGCGGTCGGCGAAGATCCCGCTCTCCTTGTCGGCAGGGAAGGCGTCGTCGTCCCAGCTGTCCCAGAGCTCCTCGACGGTGCGGACGAACTCCTCGCCGCGCTCGTACCGGCGGGAGTGGTCGAGGTGGCTGTCGCCGCCGAAGTTGCGCGCCTCCTCGTCGTAGCGGGAGGTGACGAGGTTCCAGGCGGCGCGTCCGCCGCTCAGGTGGTCGAGCGAGGCCAGCGCCCTGGCGACGTGGTACGGCTCGTTGTACGTGGTCGAGATCGTCGCCGCCAGGCCGATGTGCTTCGTGTGCACGGACAGCGCGGAGAGCAGCGTGAGCGGCTCCAGCCGCAGCTGCCCGTAGTGGTCGACGCCGGAAGGGTGGCGATCCCAGAAGTAGAGTCCGTCGGCCAGGAAGATCGTGTCGAAGACACCGCGCTCCGCGGTCTGCGCGAAGTGCTTGTAATGGTCGATCGTCAGGTGCCGGTCGGGCCGTGCGGTCTCGTGCCGCCAGCCGGTGACGTGCGCGCCGCCCGGGTGGAAGGCGAACGCGCCGAGGTGGATGCGTCTGGTCATGCGGCGTACCTGCTCTCCGGTCGGGCGAGCCCCAGGTGCTCGCGCAGCGTGTCCCCGGCGTACTCGGCCGGGTACACGCCCCGGTCGGTCAGGCGCGGGACGATCTCGGTCACGAAGTCGAAGAGGCTGTCCGGCAGCGTAGGGAACATCAGGATGAAGCCGTCGGCGGCCCGCTCCGTGTACGCCTCGACCAGCCGGTCGGCCAGCGAGTCCGGCGTGCCGAGGACGAAGCGCCGGCGCAGCACCTCCCGGTAAAGCTCGCGCAGCGTGAACTCGCGCTCGCCCAGCACCTTCAGGATGGACGCGTACAGCGACTTCGACTGGTTGAAGCCCGCCGGGTCGGCGTCGAAGACGAACGGCTCGTCGAGCTCGCGCCGGCCGAGGTCCTCCCCGAGCCAGTGCGAGAGCAGGTCGAGGGCGACGCGCTCCGGGGTCAGCTCCTCCAGCAGGCGCAGCTTCTCCTCCGCCTCTGCCTGCGTCCGGCCGATGATCGGCTGTAGCGCGGGCAGCACCTTCACCGCCTCGGGGTCCCTGCCGGCTCGGCGAGCGCGGAGCTTGTAGTCCTTGTAGAGCCGCCGCCCCTCCTCCAGGTTGTCCGAGCCGAGGGTGAAAACGGCGTCCGCCGTGCGGCCGGCGAGCGCTCGTCCCGCCTCGGAAGCGCCCGCCTGGAACAGCGGGAGGTGTCCCTGCGGCGGCCGCGGGATGTTGAGCGGCCCACGCACCGACAGGAACTCGCCCTCGTGCCCGAGCACGTGGACCTTGTCCCGGTCGGCGAAGATCCCGGTCGCCTTGTCGTGCGGGAAGGCGTCGTCGTCCCAGCTGTCCCACAGCCCGTGCACGACCTCGACGAACTCCTCGCCGCGCCGGTAGCGCACCGCGTGATCCAGGTTGGCGTCGCGGCCGAAGTTGCGCGCCTCCTCGTCGCTCGCGCTCGTCACCAGGTTCCAGGCGGCCCGGCCGTCGCTCAGGTAATCGAGCGAGGCGAGCTTGCGGGCGACGTGGTACGGCTCGTTGTACGTGGTGGAGATGGTCGCCGCAAGGCCGATCTTGGTCGTGAGCTGCGAGAGCGCGGAAAGCAGGGTCAGCGGCTCCGGACGGATGTTGACGCCGTGGTCGACGCCGGACTCGTAACGGTCCCAGACGTACAGCTCGTCGGCCAGGAACACCGTGGCGAACCGCCCGGCCTCCGCCGTGCGGGCGAAGTCCGCGTAGTAGTCCAGCTCGAGGTAGCGGGTCGGCTCCGCGGCGGGCGAACGCCATCCGGTGATGTGCTCCCCGCCCGGGTAGAAGAGCCCGGCGCCGAGGACGAGGGGATGCCGCGCGGTCATCGTCCGACCCCCACGAGAGCGGGCGACGACCAGCCGAGGGCCGGCGCGATCTCGGCGGTGAACTGATCGAGCGCGTCGTGGCGCTGCGCGAAGCTGCCGTAGACCAACTCCAGCTGCACCTGCAGGTGGGTCGTGGACCGGAAGGCGGGATGCGTGGCGATCGACTCCACGATGTCGTCCGTCGTGCCGTAATGCAGCCCGAGCGACGCCGCCTTCTCGGCCAGCGTCGTCGCTGGAGGCAGGAAGTCCTTGCCCCACGCCCACTTGCGTTCGATGCCCTCCTCGGCGCCGCGCAGCGCCTCCTCCCGGGTGCGGGCGGGGAGGACCAGGGTGGACAGACCGAGCCGTGGGAGGGCCCCGGGCGGGAGCCCGTCGAGGTAGGCGGCGGCGGTCGTCTCGGCCGGCACCGTCTGCGTGGTGCCGACCAGCACGCCGTAGCCGCGCTCCCCCGCGGCCCGGGCGCTCTCCGCGGTCAGAGTCGCCTCCCAGATGCGCTCCGTCAGGCTCGGCGCGACCGGGGCGAGGGTGTGTCCGTCGGCCGTCAGCGGATCGCCGCGCAGCGCGCCGAGCAGCACGTCGAGAGCGTCGAGGAACCGCTGCCGGCGATCGTCGCGGTCCTCCGGCAGCGACCGGCCGAGCGCCTCGGCCGTCCCCGGGGCGCCGACGCCGTTCGCGACCCCCAGCTCGAGCCGGCCGCCGCTGATCGCATCCAGCACCGCCGCATCCTCCGCGACGCGCACCGGGTCCTCCAGCGGCAGGGTGATCGCGGCCGTGCCGAGACGAAGCCGCTCGGTGCGCTCGGCGAGCGCGGCCAGCAGCACGAACGGCGACGGGAGGCCGCCGGAGCGGGCGCTCCCGGAGCTGCGGAAGTGGAACTGCCGGACCCAGGCGTAGCCGAAGCCGGCCTTCTCGGCATGCTCGAACAGGCGAAGGAACTCGAGGTACGACTCGGCCTCGCTCGACTCCTCGGCGAAATGCGCGAAGAGGCCGAGCTGCAGCGGCGCGTCGACGATCCGATCAGTCACGACAGGGCTCCGATTCTCGTGGAAGGCCGCCACTGTAGACACGCCTGCGGCCGATCCGTCTCGCCGTGTTTCGCCGTGTGTCGGAAATGTCGTTGTGTGTCGCCAGGGCTGGCGCCGCACGGACACGACGGGTTTGGGTTCTCCCCATGTCGAACGAACAGACCTGGCTACCGCCGGTCACCGAGACCCTCGTGCAGCGGTTCCCCGCCTACCCGGACGTGTGGAGCTTCCACCCCAGCGAGCGCTGGGTCCGCGGCTTCGTGGACGGCACGGCCGTGGTGGACAGCCACCGCCAGCTCCTCGTCTGGGAGCCGCGCCACAAGGTTCCCGAGTACGGCTTCCCGGTCGAGGACGTGCGCACCGACCTGCTGGTCGAGACCGACCCGCCGGAGGGCGACCTCGGCTACTACCGGCCGCGCCGGCCGCCGGCGCAGTGGTTCGACCTCCGGGTCGGCGACCGGGTCGTGAAGCATGCGGCCTGGCGCTGGGCCGCCCCCGAGCTCTCCGGCTTCCTCGGCGTGAGCTGGTTCCCCGGCGTGCTCGACCGCTGGCTAGAGGAGGAGCAGCCCGTGTTCGCCCACCCGCGCGACCCGTTCAGCCGGGTGGACGCGCTGCCGAGCAGCCGCCGCGTCACGGTCTCCCGCGACGGCGTCGTGCTGGCCGATAGCGACGAGACGGTCGTGGTGTACGAGACCGGGCTCATCCCGCGCTACTACTTCCCGCCGGAGCACGTCCGCTTCGACCTCCTGACCCCCGGCACGACCGTGACCGAGTGTCCGTACAAGGGCCGCACCACCGGCTACTGGGGCACCGCGCACGGAGCCCTCGACGACATCGCCTGGACCTACGGCGAGCCGTCCACCGACGTGATGGCCATTGCCGGGCGCATCGCCTTCTACACAGAACGCCTCAACCTCACGGTCGACGGCGTACCCGCCTGACCCACCCATCCCCCACCAGGAGAACCCGAACATGACCACCCCCACCACGATCCCGCGACGACGCATCACTGCGCTCGCCGCCACCGTCGCTGCGGCCGCCCTGCTGCTCGCCGGCTGCGCGTCCACCCCCGCGTCGTCCTCGTCCACCGGCGGAGCAAGCGGGACCTACCGCATCCCGATCTCGGACCCGGGCGGCGACATCGACCCGCTGACGGCCGCCGACTACAACGCCATGCTGCTCACCGGGCTCGCTCAGGAGGGGCTCATCAGCCTCAACGCGAAGGGCGCCCTCGTCCCGCGCCTCGCCACGTCGTGGAAGCCGTCCGCGGACGGACTCACCTGGACGGTGGACCTACGCCACGGCGCCGAGTTCAACGACGGCAGCCCGGTGACGGCGAAGGACGTCGTCTCCACCTTCCAGGCGATCACCGCAGCCGACAGCACGTCGCCGGGCAAGAGCTCGTTCGACGGCATCTTGAAGTCCGTCGCGGTCGGGTCCGACGACCAGACCGTGACCTTCACGCTCGACCGTCCGTTCTCCGACTTCCCCCGGCTGCTGACCGGCGCGAACACCGCCATCCTGCCCGCCGGCTACACCCCGGGCGACTGGCTGAAGCATCCCGTCGGTGCCGGCCAGTTCGTGCTCGACAAGTACACGCCGGGACAGGGCGCGAAGTTCTCCAAGAACCCGAAGTACTGGGATGCGAAGGACGTCAAGGTCGCCGGGGTCGAGCTCAAGGTCTACGCCGACAGCCAGGCCGAGCTGCTCGCGTTCCAGGCCGGTGAGATCGACAGGATCGACCAGACCAGCGAGGTCGCCGCCGCCGTCAAGGCCTCCGACTACACCGAGGTCAGTTCCGGCTACAACAAGTTCGACGGCATCTTCCTCAACGTCACCGCCGCCCCCTTCACCGACGCGAAGGTCCGCCAGGCGGTGGCCTGGGCGATCGACCGGAAGGGCCTGGTGAAGAACGTCTACGGCGGCAACGCGGTCGTGGCGAACGACACCGTGTACATCCCGGACTACCCTGTCCAGCCCCATGGGCTCGACCAGCGCGAGAAGGACACGACCAAGGTCGCCGAGCTGCTCGGCGGCAAAACGGTGTCGTTCGACATCACCACCGACAACAAGCTCTACGGCGAGGTGCTCCAGCAGCAGCTCAACGCCGTCCCCGGCTTCAAGGTCGGGCTGAAGGTGCTCACCAGCGAGCAGTACTACGCCGACGGCGCCGACTCGCCCTGGCTGAACGCCCCCCTGACGATCACGAACTGGGCGGTGCGCGCGCCGTCGCAGTACATCTCGCTGATCTTCACCGCGGGGGCGGCGTGGAACGCCTCCCACTACTCCAACCCGCAGCTGGAGGCGACCTCGGCCGCGTACGACAAGGCGACCGACGAAGCGACCAGGCAGAAGCTGGTGAACGAGATCGCCTCCACGGAGTGGAACGACCTCGCGGTCATCGTGCCGACCTTCGCCAAGGCCAAGGTGCTGCAGAACAAGCGGGTGCACGGGCAGTTCCCCGGCGCTCTCGACTTCTACACCGGCTACTCCTTCAAGGGCATCTCGATCACGGGCTGACCCGCCGAGACGACGACCGACATGACAACGACCAGCCCCCGTCTCCGCGACCGCGATCCGGCGCGGCGGCGGGGGCTGTCGTCGCTCCCGCCGCGCCATCTCGCGCTGGCCGGTGTGATCGGGCGGCGCGCCGTCCAGATCCCGCTCGTGCTGCTCGTCGTGTCCGTGCTCGTGTTCTGGCTGGTCCAGGTCGTCCCCGGCGATCCCGGACGGAACGCGCTAGGCCCGTACGCCACGGCCGCCCAGGTGGCGGCGTGGAACGCGGAGCACGGGCTCGACGGCGGCATCGTCGAGCGGTACCTGCACTGGCTCGGCGGCTTCCTCACCGGCGACTGGGGCACCAGCATCGTGTACGCGGAGCCCGCCTCGCAGCTCATCCTGAGCCGCCTGGGCAACTCCCTGCTGCTGGGAGCCCTCGCCTTCGCCCTGATGGTGCCGGTCGCGATCGCGCTCGGCGCGGTGCAGGCCTACCGGGAGGGCAAGCGGACCGACCGCGTGATCACGATCGTGCTGATGTCGCTGTCCGCGGTGCCGGAGTTCGTCATCGGCATCGTGTTCCTCATCGTGTTCGCCGTCTGGCTCGGCTGGGTGCCCGTGAGCTCCGCGGCGGACGCACTGTCCTCCGACCCGCTGCTGCACCTGCGGGCGATGATCCTGCCCGCGGTCACACTCGCGCTCGCGTACCTCGCCGTCCTGGTGAGGATGGTGCGGACGGGCACACTCGACACCCTCACCTCCCAGTACCATCGGACCGCCGTGCTCAAGGGGCTCCGGCCCGCCCAGGTCGTGCGCGCACATGTCGCCCGCAACGCCCTGGTGCCGACGATCTCCCTGCTGGGCATCTACCTCGGCACGCTGCTCGGCGGCTCCGCCATCGTGGAGTCCCTGTTCGGCTACCCCGGGCTCGGGGCCCTGCTGGTCACGGCGACCCAGAAGAAGGACATCGTGCTGCTCGAGGCCGGGGTCATGGTGACCGGCGTCATCTCGCTGCTGGCGCTACTGCTCACCGACGTCGTCTTCGCGCTCGTCGATCCGCGCATCCGATTCGACTCGAGGGAGTGACATGGCGATCGAAGACCTCCGGCTGACCGCCACGGGAACCCCCGGCACGGCCAGTGCCCCCACGACCGAGACGCGCGCCCGGCGCGGCACCGTCGTGCGCCTGCTGCGGCGTCCCACCTTCGTCGTGAGTGCGGTCGTCGTGCTGTTCTGGGTCGTCGCGGCCGTCGGCTGGCGCTGGTTCGGGCTGCAGCCGTTCGCGGACACCGGTCGCCAGCTGGCCGCCCCCTCCGGCGCGCACTGGTTCGGCACCGACGACATCGGCCGGGATGTGTTCGCGCGCGTGCTCGCCGGCGCCGAGCCCGCGCTCGCCATCGGGCCCGCCGGAGTCGTCCTGGCGACGGCGCTCGGCAGCACGATGGGCCTGATCGCCGGCTATCGGCGCGGCTGGGTGGATGCGGCCTTCATGCGTGTCTTCGACGTCTTCCTCGCCCTGCCCACGCTGATCTTCCTGCTCGTCATCGTCGGGGCGTTCGGCGCAGGGGTGCCGACTCTCATCCTCACCGTCGGACTGGTCTTCGCGCCCGCAATCGCGCGGATCGTCCGCGCGGCGGTGCTCACCGAGATGGGCAAGCGGTACATCGTGACGGCCCAGCTGCAGCGGGAGTCGACCAGCCGCATCCTGTTCTGGGAGCTGCTGCCGAATGTCTTCCCCACGATCCTCATCCAGGCGACCCTCAGCCTCGCGGCGGCCATCTTCCTGTCGTCGTCGCTGTCCTTCCTGGGGCTCGCGTCGGCGCCGCCGTCTCCGGACTGGGGCCTCGCGATCAGCGACAACCGCGCTTACCTCCAGAGCGCGAGCTGGACCGTCCTGTTCCCCGCCGCCGCGATCGCGTCCCTGGTCGTCGCCGTGCACCTGATCGCGGACAACCTGAAGGAGGTGCTGGACCGGTGAGCGAAGCCGTCGTCCGCGTCGAGGGGCTCCGCGTCGACTACACGATCGACGGCGATCGCCGCCGGGTGGTCGAGGATGTCGACCTGACCATCCACGCCGGGGAGTCGTACGGACTGGTCGGCGAGTCCGGGTCGGGGAAGAGCACGATCGCGCTGGCCCTCACCCGGTACCTGCCCGCCAACGCCACAGTCGCCGCCGACCGCCTGGAGATCGCCGGCGACAGAGTGTTGCTGCTGGACCGCGAGAGCCTGCGGCGATACCGCGCCGACTCGATCGGGGTCGTCTACCAGGAGCCCGGCCTCGCCCTGAACCCCACGTCGACGGTCGGCGCGCAGCTCGCCGAGGTGTTCGCCGTCGCAGGCGCCTCTCGCGCGCAGGCACGGGCGGCCGCGATCGAAGCGGCCCGCGACGTCGACCTCCCGCATCCGGAGGAGATCGTCCGCCGATACCCGCACGAGCTCTCCGGCGGGCAGCAGCAACGGGTGGTGATCGCAATGGCGCTGGCGACGGACCCGCGGCTGCTGATCCTCGACGAGCCGACGACCGGACTCGACAGCCGGGTGGAGGCGGGCATCCTCGCCCTTATCGAGCGCCTGCGCCGGGAGAGGCGTTTCGCGACCCTGCTGATCAGCCACAACCTCCCGCTCGTCGCATCGCACTGCGACGAGGTAGCCGTGCTCCAGCGGGGCAGGATCGTCGAGCGGGCCGAGGCGACGCGCGTGCTCACCCGGCCCACCCATCCCTATTCACGCGACCTCGTCGCGGCTCTCCCCTCGATGGAGGGCAGCACCTCCCGCCGTCCCGGCCCGCGCGTCCCTCTGCTGGAGCTGCGGGACGTACGGAAGGACTTCGGGCGCAAGTCCGCGCTCGACGGCGTCTCCCTCACCGTCGGCGCCGGCGAGATCGTCGGCTTGGTCGGAGAGTCCGGCAGCGGCAAGTCGACGCTCGGCCGGATCGCCGCCGGGCTGACGTCCCACCAGGGCGAGCGGATCCTGCACACGGGGGCGCGCATCCCCGTGCAGGTCGTGTTCCAGAACCCGGACGCCTCGCTCAACCCGAGGCGGACCGTGCGCCAGGTGCTCACCCGCTCCATCCGCCTGCTCGGGGGCGACACGGACGCAGGCCGGCTCGCGGACACCGTCGGGCTCCCCGGCCACACGCTGGACAAGCTCCCGCACGAACTCTCCGGCGGCCAGAAGCAGCGTGTCGCCATCGCGCGCGCCTTCGCGGGGCCCGTGCCGCTCGTGGTGTGCGACGAGGTCACCTCGGCGCTGGACGTCTCGGTGCAGGCGAAGATCCTCGACCTGCTCTCGGACCTCCGGGAGCGCACGGGCGTCGCGTACCTGTTCGTCAGCCACGACCTCGCCGTCGTGCGCTCGCTCGCCGACCGGATCGTCGTGCTCAACGGAGGGCGCGTGGTAGAGGAGGGGCCGGCGGACGACGTCATCCGCTCCCCGAGGGAGGAGTACACGCGCGAACTCGTGCAGGCGGCGACCGCCCTGCGTGCCGCTCTGGCGTAGAGCCGGCCGGGCTCGCCGCCGCGTGTTTCACCGTGTGACGGCTCAAATGACACGAAGTGGATGCGGCTCTTATCCTCGGTAGACCGCACGCGACAGACAAAGAAGGACACCGTGACCCGTCAGCCCAGCCCCACCGCACAGGACGCCCTGCTCCGGGCCGCCTCCGGGCAGGGTGCAGGCATGTTCGACGACGGCTACGCCCTCCACCCCATCGCACGGCAGGCCGCGATCTCCACGCCGTCGCACTGGGTGGACGCGTTCGTCGTCTCGGCGAGCGAGGACGGCTGGATCGACCTCGCCGGCTTCACGGGGGAGAGCCTCCGCTGCTGGCACTTCGACGATTTGAGTGAGGTGCTGACGCCCGGCACGCCCGTCGCCGTGCACGCGCTCTACGGCGTGCTCACCGCCGGCGACGAGCTGCTGAACGTCAGCCTCGCGCAGTCTTGAGCCGGTAGGCCCGCAGCGCTCACATCGCCATCATGGGCTTCATCGACGCCATCATCGCGTCGCAGGCGTCCGCGCAGTTCATGCACACCTGAGCGCACATCGTCGCGCTCGCGCTGTCGCCCATCGCGCCGCAGTCGGCCGCGCACGCACGGCACATGGCCGACGTCGCCTGCAGCATGGCCATCATCGCGGCCATTTCGCCCTCGTTCGTCGGCATCGGGCGCAGCATCATCCGCATCATCGTGTTGCACATCTCGGCGCAGCTCATGCACATCGCAGAACCCGACATCCCGTCCGCCGACATCCAGCCGGCGCACATCGTGCACGCCTGCTCACACGCCGCGCACGCCTCGATACATCGCTGCATCACCGTCATGTCCATGCCCGCCATCGGCCCCTCGGCCGAGTCGCTCATCATGGACATCATCCGACCGGTCTCATCCATCGCACACTCCCACTCCCGCCGACACGAGAGAGGCAGGTCGCCTCAGACCACCGTGCCGTTCCACACAAGAAGATAGGAGCGCGCACCGGCGGCCACAAGATGGAACCACGGTCCCACGGCGGACGCGCCGCAGGTCGTCGGGCGCCCTAGCGGAACAGATCACGAGTCGGCAAACCCATCCCATCGGGAACTTCAGACAGGCCATCTGCTGAACTGCGGGACTGAGGTCCAGAAGCGTGCGAGTGCCACTCCTCCCGCAGGGTGAGGTCGGCACGGGGAGCGCCGTCGGGGATAAAGTTCCAATGTGGTCGAAGCCCGCACGACAAGCCGGCAGGGCGGCGGCCCGATTGCAGCGTGCGCAACCCGTCGATGGCCGCGAACAAGCGCTGTACGGCCCGCCGGTCCCACTCCTCCAGCACCGGCGACCCAAGTGGGTGCGCTCTTCATCCCTCGGTTGCGAGAATCGGCTTGGCTGTGGTTCTTGAGGTTTACGTGTACGGCAGCGTCCTAGCCTAGCTTGTACGTTGATGTGGCTGCAGGCGGGTGAGTTGGGTGACGTGGTGGGGGCCGAGTTCGGCCAGGGAGCGTACTTGGAGGAGTTTCATGGTGCGGATCAGTTGGTCGGTGAGGATCTGGATGGTGCGGTCGACTCCTTCCCGGCCGCCGGCCATCAGCCCGTAGAGGTAGGCGCGGCCGATCAGGGTGAACTTGGCGCCGAGGGCGTAGGCGGCGATGATGTCGGCGCCGTTCATGATGCCGGTGTCGATCGCGATCTCGGTGTGCTGCCCGACCTCCCGGGCGACGGTGGGGAGGAGGTGGAAGGGGATGGGGGCGCGGTCCAGTTGCCGGCCGCCGTGGTTGGAGAGCACGATCCCATCCACCCCGTGATCCACCAGGGTCTTGGCGTCCTCCAGGGTCTGCACGCCCTTGATGACCAGTTTCCCCGGCCACATCTGGCGGATGATGGCGAGGTCCTCGTAGTTGATCGACGGGTCCATCGCCGCGTTCAACAGGTCCCCGACGGTGCCGCCGGTGGCCGACAGGGACGCGAACTCCAGTTTCGGGGTGGTCAGGAAGTCGTACCACCACCACGGCCGCGGGATCGCATTCAGGATCGTGCCCAGGGTCAGCTGCGGCGGAATGGAGAACCCGTTGCGCTTGTCCCGCAACCGGGCCCCCGCCACCGGGGTGTCCACGGTGAAGAACAGGGTGTCGAACCCGGCCGCCGCCGCCCGCTCCACCAACCCGTACGAGATCTCCCGTTGCCGCATCACATACAACTGGAACCAGTTCCGCCCAAACGGGTTCGCCGCCTTCACCCCCTCGATCGAGGTGGTCCCCAACGTGGACAGGGTGAACGGGATCCCCGCCGCCCCGGCAGCACCCGCACCGGCGGTCTCCCCCTCGGTCTGCATCAACCTCGTGAACCCGGTCGGCGCGATCCCGAACGGCAACGCCGACGGACCACCCCAGATCTGGCACGACGTGTCGACAGTGGACACGTCCCGCAGGATCGAGGGATGGAACTCCACATCCTCAAACGCCTGCCGCGCCCGCGCCAACGACAACTCCCCCTCCGCCGCGCCCTCCGTGTAATCGAACGCCGCCCGAGGCGTCCGACGGCGAGCGATCCTGGCCAGGTCCTCGATCGTCAACGCCGACTCCAGGCGCCGCTTCCTCAGATTCAGCTCCGGCCGCTTGAACCGCATCAACTCCAACAACTCGGCGGGACGAGGCAACTGCCGATCAACCATGGGCAGGGATCCTAACGGGGGTCGTAACGGATGGTGGGGGTGTCTCGGATGACGAGTGCGCGCAAGGTTTCGAGGTCGCCGCTGACCCAGCCGAGAGCGCGCGCTTGTACCAGGACGTTGCCGAGGGCGGTCGCTTCGGCGGGGCCGGCGATGACCGGAAGCCCGGCAGCGTCGGCGGTGAGCTGACACAGGAGAGCGTTCAGGCTGCCGCCGCCCACGATGTGGATCGCGTTCACGGTCTTCCCGGACAACTGCGCGGCCTGTCGGATCGCTGACGCGTAGGAACGCGCGAGGCTGAGGAGGATGCTGCGGACCAGAGCCGCGCGGGTCGTTGGCACCGGACGATCGTGGCTGACGAGCCACTCCTCGATGCGGCGAGGCATGTCGCCCGGGGCGAGAAAGGTCTCGTCGTCGGCGTCGAAGATGGGTACCGGCTCGGAGACGCGTTCGGCCTGCTCCAGGAGTTCAGCCAGGCTGACCCGTTCCTCGGTCCGTCGCCACTCTCGGACGCACTCCGACAGCAGCCACAGGCCCATCACGTTGTGAAGGAAGCGGGTGCGTCCGTCGACACCGCCCTCGTTGGTGAACCCGGATCGCCGCGCTTCGTCCGTCAAGATGGGGTGCTCGAGTTCGACGCCAACGAGCGACCATGTCCCGCAGGAGATGTAGGCGCTATCGCTGCTCGTCGTGGGGAGGGCGACCACCGCGCTGGCGGTATCGTGCGACCCGACCGAGATCACTCGTGCAGTGCTGTCACCGATCCCTCGACGAGCTGAGGCGGTCAATGTGCCCAGCTCCGTGCCCGCGGCGACCAGCTCGGGGAAGATTCGTGCTGGGATGCCGAGCTCGCCGGCAATATCCCTATCCCAGTCGCCGGTGCCGGCGTTTAGGAGTCCGGTCGTGGAGGCGTTGGTGCGCTCTGCGACGCCGGTGCCGGTCAGCCAGTAGCCGAACAGATCAGGCAGCAGGAGGAATCGGTCAGCGACATCCAGCAGGCCGGCCTGCTGGTCGGCGACGAGCTGGAACACAGTGTTGAAGGGAAGGTGCTGCAGCCCGTTCCGGACGTACAGGGCCTCAGGAGTGATCGTTCGGTGGACGCTGTCGACGGCCGCATTGGTGCGATCATCCCGGTAGCTGTACGGCAGCCCCAGGACGTTCCCCCTGCGCATCAGGGCGTAATCGACCGCCCACGTGTCCACCCCGATACCGGCCAGTGCCGGTGCGCGGCGCGCGGCGATGGCCAGACCCTCCACCGCGTCCCGATACAGTTCCACAATGCTCCAGTGGAGCCCGTCCAAGGTTCGCACTGGGCGGTTGTCGAACCGGTGCACCGCCTCTAGCCGGATCGCGTCCTTCGAGATATGGCCCAACATGACGCGTCCGCTGGTGGCCCCGAGGTCGACGGCGGCGACGGTGCCTGCGCCCGTCCCATTCGCATTCATCGGAGGAAGGCGGCTGCGACTCCCGCATCCACCGGGATGTGCAGGCCGGTCGTGTGGTCGAGGTCGCTGGTGCACAGCACGAACACCGCGTTGGCCACGTGCTCGGGCAGCACTTCACGCTTGAGCAGGGTGCGCTGGGCGTAGTACTGGCCGAGCTCCTCCTCCGGCACCCCGTAGACGGCCGCGCGCTTGGCGCCCCAGCCGCCCGCGAAGATCCCGGACCCGCGCACCACCCCGTCGGGGTTGATGCCGTTGACGCGGATGCCGTGCTCCCCCAGCTCGGCCGCGAGCAGTCGCACCTGGTGTGCCTGGTCGGCCTTCGTCGCCGAGTACGCGATGTTGTTCGGCCCGGCGAAGATCGAGTTCTTCGACGAGATGTAGACGATATCACCGCCGAGCTTCTGGTCGATCAGCACCTTCGCGGCGGCGCGGGAGACCAGGAACGACCCCTTGGCCATGACGTTGTGCTGAAGGTCCCAGTCGGCGTTCGTGGTCTCCAGCAACGGCTTGGAGATGGACAGGCCGGCGTTGTTGACCACCAGGTCGAGCCCGCCGAAGGCGAGCAGCGCATCCCGGATGGATGCGTCGACCGCCTTCTCGTCGGTCACGTCCGCGGCCACGCCGATCGCGACGTCCGCGTTGCCGATCTCGGCAGCGGCGGCCTGCGCCTTCGCGAGGTCGAGGTCGGCGACCACCACGCACGCGCCCTCGGCGGCGAGCCGGCTCGCGATGGCCTTCCCGATCCCGGACGCGGCGCCGGTGACCAGCGCGATGCGGCCGGCGAGCGGCTTGGGCTTCGGCATCCGCTGCAGCTTCGCCTCCTCCAACGCCCAGTACTCGATGCGGAACTTCTCCGCCTCATCGATCGGCGCATACGACGACAACGCCTCCGCCCCGCGCATCACGTTGATCGCGTTGACGTAGAACTCGCCCGCCACCCGAGCGGTCTGCTTGTCCTTGCCGTAGGAGAACATGCCGACGCCGGGGATCAGGATGATCGCCGGGTCCGCCCCGCGGATGGCCGGTGAGTCCGCCGTCGCGTTGCGGTCGTAGTACGCCTGATAGTCGGCCCAGTACTGCTCGTGCAGCTCCTCCAGCCGCGCCACCGACTCCTCGATGGACGCATCCGCCGGGAGGTCGAGCACTAGGGGCTTCACCTTCGTGCGCAGGAAATGGTCCGGGCAGGAGGTGCCCAGTGCGGCCAGCCGCGGGTGCTCGGTGGAGGCCAGAAAGTCCAGCACCACGTCCGCGTCGGTGAAGTGCCCGACCTGCACCCGGTCGGTGGATGCGATGGCGCGCAGGTGCGGAGCCAGCGCCGCCGCCTTCGCCCGCCGCTCGCCCTCCGGCAACGCCTCATAGCCCGGCAGGACCGGCCCGAACGGCTCGGGACGGCCGTGCTCGGCGATGTAGTCCGCCGTGGTCTGGATGATCCACAGCGAGTTGGCCTCCGCCTCCTCGCTCGTGTCGCCCCAGGCCGTGATGCCGTGGCCCCCCAGGATGGTGCCGATCGCCTCCGGGTTCGCTCGCTTGATCGCCGCTATGTCGAGCCCGAGCTGGAACCCGGGACGCCGCCACGGCACCCACACCACGCGGCCGCCGAAGATCGTCCGCGTCAGTTGCTCCCCGTCGGCCGCCGTCGCGATGGCGATGCCGGAATCCGGGTGCAGGTGATCGACGTGCGCCGCATCCACTAGGCCGTGCATCGCCGTATCGATCGAGGGTGCCGCACCGCCCTTGCCGTGAAGCGTGTAGTCGAACGCGGCGACCATCTCGTCCTCGCGCTCTACACCGGAGTAGACGTTCTGCAGAGCGCGGAGGCGGTCGAGGCGCAACACCGCGAGGCCTTGCTCGGTCAGCGTGCCCAGGTCACCGCCGGAGCCCTTCACCCACAGCAGTTCCACCGGCTCACCGGTCACCGGGTCGATCTCGGTGCCCTTCGCGGACGTGTTCCCGCCCGCGTAGTTCGTGTTCGCCGGGTCCGACCCGAGCCGGTTCGAGCGGGCGATCAGGGATGCGACAGTCTCGTTCGTCATGAGGCAGTTCCTTGAAGATTTGGTATCGATGGATTGCTCAGTGATCAGATCACTGGTGGTGGAGGAGCGCCCCGTTGACGGCGGGCGAAAGAAACTGTTGGAACAGGACACGCGCCCGGTCATCGCCATACAGGAGATCGATGTCGTGCGCGTTTGGGGCGTGCTCTCGGACGACGCGATCCAATACCGCGCGAGCGGCCCCGCCCGCGTCGACGGTCGCGCTCGACGAGAGAACCCGAACGTTGGAGATGACGACGTCCCCCGTGGGATGAAGCCCTCCGTCACCCCCGACCTGGTCGTCGCCCTCCACGTGGTCGTCCCAGAGCACGTCGACGGTCAGGCGCGCGCGGGCCCACGGCATTCCCGCGACAGTGGCCGTCACACGGAGCGCTTCGCTGGTTCCGGCCGGGACATAGAGCAACATGGGCCGCTCACGCCCCCCATCCGGCCTGGGTGCCGCCGACACGGTCGGCCTCGATCTGCTCCTGGTACCCGGAGGCCTTGTACGCGGCCATCGGGTCGGCCGGGAGTCCGCGCGACTCGCGCCATGCGGCCAGGTCGGCACGCATGTCGGTGTTGAACGCATCCATGAACACCGTGTTCGCGGCCAGCACGTCGTTCGCAGCCTGCGCGGCGGCCAGCGCGTCGGTGTCCACCAGCAACGCCTTCGCGGTGGCCTCCTGCACGTTCAGCACCGACCGGATCTGCCCGGGGATCTTCGCCTCCAGGTTGTGGCACTGGTCGAGCATGAACGCGACCTCAGGGTTCGCGTAGCCGCCGCCCTGGATCACCTCGAAGATGATCCGGAACAGCTGGAACGGGTCCGCCGCGCCCACGATCAGGTCGTCATCGGCGTAGAACCGGCTGTTGAAGTCGAACGACCCCAGCTTCCCGAGCCGCAGCAGCTGCATCACGATGAACTCGATGTTCGTCCCGGGTGCGTGGTGCCCGGTGTCCAGGCACACCACCGCGCGCTCGCCGAGGGCCGCGGTCTGGACATAGCTCGTCCCCCAGTCCGGAACATCCGTGTGATAGAACGCCGGCTCGAAGAACTTGTACTCCAGCACCAGCCGCTGGCCCTCGCCGATCCGCTCGTAGATCTTCTGCAGACTGTCCGCCAGCCGGTCCTGCCGGGCGCGCATCGAATCCTGACCCGGATAGTTCGTGCCGTCCGCCAGCCAGATCTTCAGATCCCGCGACCCGGTCTCGTTCATCACGTCTATGCACTCGAAATGGTGATCGATCGCCTTCTGCCGGATCCGGTCATCCGCGTGGGTGACCGAGCCGAACTTGAAATCGTCGTCCTGGAACGTGTTGGAGTTCACCGTCCCCAGCTCGACCCCGTTGTCCTCCGCGTGCTTGCGGAGGTCGGCGTACGAGTCGACCCGGTCCCACGGGATGTGCAGGGCGACCGTCGGCGCCAGCCCGGTGTGCTTGTGCACCTGCGCGGCGTCCGAGATCTTCTCGAACGGGTCGCGCGCCGTGCCCGGCGTCCCGAACACACGGAACCGGGTGCCCGAGTTGCCGAACGCCCAGCTCGGCAGCTCGATCGCCTGCAACGCCAGCCGATCGCGGATAGGTCTGAGGTCAGTCAATGTCTTGTGCCTTTCGGATGATGCGAGTGACTCCGCCTAATGACGCCTCGTCGCCAACGACAACTTCGACTTGCTCTGGCTTCGAAACAGCCGGAGCGGAGGTCCGTTGAATAATCGACGATTCGACCCGCCCGAACAGGTTGCCGCTGCTCACGTCTTGGTCGATCACCGCCCGCGACCCGATGACGGCGACGCCTTGCGGTTCGAGAGTCAGCCCTAGCGCGTCGCCACCTGTGAGAAGATCGGTGCCCTTTCCCGCCAGCGTCACCGCGGTGGCACCGTGGTTGATCACGAACTGTGCCTCGCCACGCTGGAGGGACTCGACGAATCCGGCATCGCTGTCGCTGACCGGGCGGCGAACCTCCAGTCCGCTCTCGGAGATGAGCCGACGCACGATTGCTGCGGTGCCGTCCCGCTCCAGCCGGGTGGACAGGTACCACGCGGTGCCGTCGCCCCGAACGTTCCGGGTGAGGGCCGGCCATCCGCCGAGTTGTCCACCATCGAAGACCGCCAGGACGTGCGCCTCGCGAACATGGACGACTTCGGTCCACTCGATGCCGGTTGCGACGCCGTCGTCGAACACGGGGCCGCGCACCGAAACCGTCGGCGCCACCGTCGACTCGGGCGAGACCGGGATGGCTCCCGGGCGCGCCCACGCGCCGGCGAGCGGCCAGAACTCCTCGATCCACACGCCGAGCGTCGACTGGAGCTCACCCAGATACCCCCCGAGGCGCACCCGGAGGTTCTCATCCACGATTCCCGTCTGATCGGTGACCAGCACGGTCGCCCCGGCGCGTGCCGCCTCGTCGATGGCCGCAGCCTGTGCGTCCGTCGTCACGAACAGACTCGGGACGATGACGATCGCGTAGCCCGTCAGATCCTCGTCACCTCGCGTCAGATCGACCGTGAGCCCCGCCTCCGTGAGCGCGGCGTGCCAACGGGCGACCAGGGTCCGGTAGCTCGAGGTGGCCGGGAGGCCCTGTTGCTCGATCGCCCACCAGCTGTCCCAATCGAAGACGAGGGCCGCCTGGGCCTTGACCCGGCTGCCCATCAGGTGTCCCAGGGTACCGAGCTCAGCGCCGAGCTGCTCGACCTCACGCCAGATGCGCGTGTCCGTGCCGGCGTGAGGCACCATCGCGGAGTGGAACTTCTCGGCTCCGGAAGCCGACTGCCGCCATTGGAAGAACAGGATGCCGTCGGCTCCGCGAGCGAGCGCCTGATACGACAGCGCACGCATCTGGCCCGGCGCCTTGGGAGCGTTCGCCGGCCGGGTATTCACGGCGCTCGGCGACTGCTCCATCAGGATCCACGGCCGACCGCGTCCGAGGGACCGCATGAGGTCGCGGGCCAGCGCGGAACCGCGGGCGGCATCCGGGTCGGCGGGATCCGGATACAGGTCGTCAGAGACGACATCGACGTGCTCCGCCCACCGCCAGTAGTCCGCACCGCGGAACAGGCCCATGAAGTTCGTCGTCACCGGGATGTCGGGAGTGACCTCGCGGAGGATCGCCTTCTCCTCGAGGAAGCACGCGAGCATTTCATCGGAGCTGAACCGCTCGAAGTCCAGGGACTGCGTCGGGTTCGGGTACGCGGGGGTGGCGCGCGGCGGCAGGATCTCGTCGAAGGTCGAGTAGGACTGCGACCAGAAGGCGGTCCCCCACGCCTCGTTCAGAGCGCCGACCGTCTCGTACTTCGCGGTCAGCCAGCGCCGGAAGGCAGCAGCGGACTCATCGCAATAGCAGCGCGAGACATGGCATCCGTACTCGTTGTTGACATGCCACATCACGACGGCCGGATGCGTTCCGTAGCGCTCGGCCAACGCTCGCGTCAGCCGGGCGGCGCTCCGCCGGTAGGCCGGCGAGCTGGGGCAGTAGCCCTGTCGGGAGCCCGGTGAGAGCCGAACACCGTCGGCCGTCACCGGCAGGGACTCCGGGTACCGGTGAGAGAGCCACGGAGGCGGCGCGGCCGTCGCCGTCGCCAGGTCGACCTTCACCCCATTCTCGTGCAGCAGGTCGAGCACATCATCGAGCCAGGCGAACTCGTATCTGCCCTCCTCCGGCTCGAGCAGCGACCAGGCGAAGACGCCGACGGTGACCAGGTTGACGCCCGCACGCCGCATGAGCTCCACATCCTCGTCCCACACCGCCTCTGGCCACTGCTCGGGGTTGTAGTCGCCGCCGAACCAGGGGCTGTCGGTGAATAGAGGACGCATGACGGTACAGGGTTCCTTCCGGTCGCGGGAGTCGCGGACCTACTTGATCGCGCCGGCGCTGATGCCGTCGACGATCTGGCGCTGGGCGAAGAGGTAGAAGACGAGTACGGGCACGATGGAGATCAGCGTCGCCGCCAGCAGGATCTGCGGCTGCGGGGTCTCGGCCGACACGAAGCTGGTGAGCCCTCGCTGCACCGGCATCAAGGCATTGTCGTTGAAGATCACGAGCGCCATCAGGTATTCGTTCCAGACCGCGAACGCCTGGATGACCGCGACGGCCGCGAGGCCCGGGCGGGCCAGCGGAAGCATGATGCGGAAGAAGGTGCCCAGCGCCGACGCGCCATCGAGTGCGGCCGCCTCTTCGAGATCCTTCGGCTGCGACGCGAAGAAGCTCCTCATGATCAAGGTCGAGATCGGAATGCCGGTGGTGATCAGGATGAAGATGTATCCCTGCCGGGTGTTCGCGAGGTCGAGGGCGAGCAGCACCTTGTACTGGGCGAGGAACATGGCGGGTGCCGGGATGATCATCACGGCGAGGATCAGCGCGGTGAAGACGCCCTTTCCCTTGAAGTCGAGCCGGGCAAGGGCGTACCCCGCCAGACTCGACACCAGGAGGATCCCCGCGACCGCGCACAGCGTGTAGATGATGCTGTTCGTCAGGTAAACGCCGAGGTTGCCTTTGACCCAGGCCGTGGTGAAGTTCTGCCACTGCGGCACGGCCGGGAGCAGCGCGTCGCCCTTCAACAGCTCGGGCAGGCTCTGCATCGATCCGGAGATCATCCACAGGATGGGGAACAGGGCGCTCAGGGCCGCGGACACCAGCAGGGCGTAGAGCGCCACGCGACCTGGGCGCAGTGGCCTGCGGCCCGTGCGAGCCTGCGAAGGCGTCGTCTGCTCGCGGACGCCGGCGTATTCGGGTGCATTCGTTGTCGTCGTCATGGTCGTCTTCCTTCCGCGGTCAGCCGTCGGCCCGACGGCGGGAGAAGCCGAGCTGGAACAGCGACAGGAGAATGAGGGCGCCTCCGAAGATCACGGACATAGCCGCTGCAGCCCCATAGTTGTTGTACGTGAACGCCTGCGTGAAGATCTGGAGGGTGGGCACCATGGTGGTATAGCCAGGGCCGCCGTTGGTGAGCACCTGCACCGTGCCGAAGATCTGCAATGCGGCAAGCAGGGTGAGCAGGCTGACAACTGTCGTCACCGGAGCGAGCTGCGGCCAGGTGATGTACCGGAACTTCGCCCAGCCGCGGGCGCCGTCGAGCTCCGCCGCCTCGTACAGATACTTCGGGATGTCCTGGAGGCCAGCGAGGAACAGAATGAAGCCGAACCCCCAGTGCAGCCAGAGGAACACGCCGATCACGGCGAGCATCGCGACGTTGGGGTCATTCAGCCAGTCGTGGCGGAGAAAACCCAGTCCCACCCACCCGAGGATCTTGTTCACGACGCCTGAGCGCGGGTCCAGCATGGCCGAGAACACCATGCCGACGACGACCACCGAGAGCACGCTCGGCAGATAATAGACGGTGCGGAAGAAGGTGCGGCCCTTGCGGATCGCGTTGACTGCGAGCGCCATGATCATCGAGACGCCGTTGCCGACCACGAAGCCGACCACTCCGAAGATGAGCACATTCTTCATGGATGCCCAGAACGCGGCGTTCTTGAAAGCGGCCTCATAATTCAGGCCGCCGACCCACGGGGTGTCCGGGCTGACGCCGTCCCACGACTGGAAGCTGAGCACGATCGACTCGACGAACGGCACCAGCGTGAATACCGCGATCAAGGCGATCGCGGGCGCCAGGAACAGGTACCCGGTCAGCGCTTTGCGTCCGCCGATCCTGCGCCGTCTGCGCGGCGCCCCAAAGGAGCGCCGCGCAGACGTGGTGCGGAGAGCGGTGGTCACTGGCTGGCGTCCTGTGCGCTCTGGACGTCGGCAAGGAGATCCTTCACCGTCATCTGGCCGAGCACGAGGCTCTGCACATCGCGGTTGATCGCATCCGTGACCTGCGCGCTGAACGTGTTCGGGATGACCTGTTGATTCTTCGTGCCCTCGGCGAAGCCGACGAGCGTGTCGGGCAGCTTCGCACTCTTCAGCAGCGACGGGCTGGTCGGGATGATGTACGCCTCCTTGGCGAACACTTCCTGCTGTGCCGGCTCGGTGAGCCACTTCACGAAGGCGAGGGACGCCTGGACGTGCTCGCCGCGCGGGTTGATGACCGCACCCTTGCCGGGGACGCCCGGCGAGCGGGGCGAGTACTTGGCGTCGGACGCCTTCGGCAACGCCATCGAGAAGAACGACGTGTAGTCCGGAGCCGTCTTGTGTGCGACCGAGACACCCGGCGAAGCGTCGAAGATCGTTCCGACGCTGTGCTTTGTGAAGAAGTTCGTCTCGACGGTGGGGTTGTCGTTCTGGCCTCCCGGGATGGCGTCGCCCTGGATGGCGCCGGCCTTCTTGAGGTCTGCGATCACCTGGAAGGCCTTGGCCCAGCCGTCGGACGTCCACTTGTAGTCGCCCGCGAAGGTGTCGTTGATCTGCTTGTCCGTCAGCCAGTTCGATGCGAGGTACTGCACGAACTGCGGCGTGAGGGAGGCGGCGACGGAGAAGCCGCCGTTGGCGTTCTTGTTGCTGGCCGCCAGTTGCTTGATGAGATCAGAGACCGTCTTCGGCTGCTTGGCTGCATCGATGCCCGAGTTCGCCGAGTCAGAGATCAGGCCGTACGACTGGTTCTCCCAGTGAACGGTGTAGACGCCCGGCTTCACGCCGAGGTTGTTGCCTTTCGCGAAGGTGGCGAGCTTGATGACCTCGGGCGTGAAGTTCTTGCTCCAGCCGTCCTTCAGCTCCGCGCTCAGGTCGAGTGCCCATCCCGCCTTGTAGAAGGGCGCCATCGAGACGGGGTTGAACGACGAGTAGATGTCCGGCATCTGCTTCGACTGCGCGTCCGCCTGGAGCTTCGGCAGATAGTCCACCGGACCCGGGGTGTCGACGGTGACCGTGACACCAGTTTCCTCGCCGTACTTCTTGGCGAGTTCGTTCAGCACGATCTCCTGGCCCCGCGACTGGTTGAGGAACGTCAAATGGACGTCCTTCTCGGCAGTCGCGCTCGTGGTCGCAGCCGGACTGCTCGACGTGCAGCCGGTGAGCAGCAGCGCGGCTGCTGCGATGGTCGCGGCGGCGACAGTAGCGCCTCGGCGGACCTTGTATCGATTCAATGCGCGTGGAAGCATTCGTCCTCACCTTTGAAAGACGCCGGAGCGGGGCGCTCCGGTCGATGGAATGGGAAGTGCAGAACCGCTAACTCTGAGTCGCTTATAGAGTTTGCACTTGGATCGTAGCCAGACCCTGCATCGAAAGTCAATTCCTAGTGACTAATAGTTTTAGGATGTTTGGTCTATGGTTTTCTGCATGACGAATACGGTCGGCGTGCGCGGTCCGCGCGGCAGCTACGCGAAGACCAGGGAGCGCCGCCGCGCCATCGCGGAAGCGGCCCTCGAGATCGTGCTCGAGAAGGGTCACCGCTCGTTGATCACCGCCGAGGTGGCCCAGCGCGCCGGCCTCAGCGAGCCGGGCGTGCTCTACCACTTCCCCACCAAAGACGATCTGCTTCTGGCAGCCCTCCGGCTCTCCGACGAGCACGAGTGGTCGACGATGCCGCTCGGCGAGTCCGTTCGGCGTGCGCCCGCCCGGGCTGCAGAGAGCCTGAGCCGCATCAATGTCGTGCGCCTGCACACAGCGATGTTCGGCGAATCCAGCGACCCCGCGCATCCCGCCCACGAGTACTTCAAAGAGCGGTGGCGCGCCGGTGACGAGCGCATGGTCCAGAGCATCGAACGCCTCCAAGCCGTCGGAGTCGTCGACCGCGCCATCGCGCCCTACCGGGCGTCGCGCTGGATCCACACCGCGTGGGAGGGCCTGCAGCTGCAGTGGCTGGCGGAGCAGGACTTCGACATCGCCGTGGAGCTCCAATCCCTGATCGAACGCATCCTCGGCGTCTCGATGGCCGAGATCGATCGAGCGACCGAGCGCAGCGACTGACGACGTCCTACAGCGTCTCCCCCGCGTCGGCCAGCAGCGTGCTGCCGGTCATGATCAGCGAGAGATCGCTGGCCGCGAAGAGCACGACGCGCGCGATGTCGTCCGGCGTTCCCAGCCGGCCGATCCTGCTGTGGCTCATGACATCCAGCGGCGGCATCTCGATACCGGCCGCGGCGGCCTGTTCGGCACCGGCCTTGGCGGCGGCCAGGTTGCCTTCGGTTGGCACGAAGCTCGGCGCGACGCCGAGCACCCGCACGCCGAGCGGCGCCAGGTCCACGGCGAGCGACTTCGTGAGGCCCCGCGCCGCATGTTTGGAGCTCACGTACGCCGCCATGCCGGGGAACGCCACCTGGAAGCCCGCGGTCGAGATGATGTTGACGATCACGCCGCCGGAGCCGTCGGCCGCCATCCGCCGGGCCGCCTCACGCGAACCGAGGAACACCCCGCGAGCGTTGACGGCGAACACGCGATCCCACATCTCGTCCGGCATGTCGAGCACGGGCGCATTGGGGAACAGGCCGGCGTTGTTGACCCAGATGTCGAGTCCGCCCAGCTCGGAGACCGCGAGGTCGGCAGCGGCCACCACCGACGCGGTGTCCGACACGTCGGCACGGGTGCCGACCGCGGTCACGCCGTACCGGTCGGCCAGTTCGGCTGCGGCTTGGCGCGCCGGCGCCTCGTTGATGTCGAGGATGAGGAGGTCCGCCCCCGCCTCGGCGAGCCGGGCCGCGATCGCCTTTCCGAGCCCTTGGGCGCCACCCGTCACGACGGCGCGGCGTCCGGCCAGCGACGCGAGTTCCGCGATCGAAGCACCCGAGACGTCAGGGTAGGGATAGGGCATGTCAGACCTCCATGGCTGAACGGAATACGATTATTGGCAGACTATGTCATAAATATCCGGCGAGCAATCGGCTACGGTCGGACCATGGTCGCGACAGCGGGGAATCGAGGTCGTCCTCCCGTGGCCGACGAGGACGACCTGCGGACACGCGCTATCGAGGTCCTGCGGCGCGACGGCTACGGCGCGGTGACGATGAAGCGCATCGCCGACGAACTGGGCATCAGCGTACGAACCCTGCACCGCTACTTCCCGGCGAAAGCGGACATCGTCTGGGGCGGGATCGAGGGTGCGCTCGACGCGCTGCGCAGAGCCCTCTCCGAGGCAGACGACGCCCTTCCGCCCTGGGAGGCGATCTCCGCGGCGATCCTCTCGGTGTTCGCACAGGACGCGGACGCGTTCGCGGTGGGGCGCGCGCGTATGCGCCTCATCGCCACCGAACCGGAACTCGAATCGACACGCCCCGAGACGTACCGCCAGTGGCGCGACGAGACGATCGGGTTCTTTTCTCGCAGGCTCGGGCTGCCGGCGGACGATGTCGTTCCGCAGGCGGCCGCGGCGGCGCTGCAATCGACGATCATGGCGGCGCTCGCCTGGTGGGCCGTTCAGGACGACGAAACGCTGACCCCCGCGGATACGGTCGCGCGCGCCCTCGACGGCCTGGCGTCGGTCGCGCGAGCGGAGGATCCGGAGCGGCGCAGCTGACGGTCACGATCGCCTTACTCCACGAGGTCCTCCACGCGCGCCGTGGCGTCGCCGTACCGGGCGAATCCGTAGGAGAGCGGCGTTCCGTCCTCACCGGTGCCGAAGAGGAGTCGCGTACCGTCTCGCACCCCGGACCAGGTGGCGCGGAGCCGCATCTCCCCGTCCGGCTCTCCGGCAAGGTCGATGTTCGCCTCGTAGACCGCGCCGTTCGCGAGGGATCCGCTGGACCGCTCGAATCCGCTGTACACATTCCGCCCGTCGTCGCTGTAGTCGACATACCGGACTGACGCGGCGAAGCTCCCCCGCCCGTCCGATGTCCGCTCGAACTCCAGGTAGCCGGACGCCGCTCCCGCGATCCGCCCGGAAGGGACGACTGGCGCGGGACGCGCTAGGAGATCGCGTGCGGCCTGGCCGTTGATGCCATACGGAGCGGAAGGAGTCGGCACGGTCCCGACGGGCTCGTCCGGCGTGTGGTCCAGGAGTTCCGCCGTCCGGATACGCAACGTGGGCCCGTTGCCGCCGAAGGTTCCTCGCAGCATCTCCATCCACATCGTCTTCCGGCCGCCCGGATGCCACGACATGGGCGAGACATAGACCCAGGACGAGTCCGCGCTGTTCAGCGGGACACCCGCATAGTCCCGCTCACTCCTCGAGCGTTCGAGGTCGACCAGGACCGGCCCGATGTTGCCAGGACGGAACCTCCGCACGCCGTCGACCACGTAGAGGTAGATCACCCAGGAGAGCTCCAGTGTCGCCAACTGGCCGTGCGGTCGCGGCAGCAGCCCGAGGAAGATCGGGTCCGTCGTGGCCGACGCGCGAGCGGACATGGTGATCCCCAGTCGCTCATCGGGCGACAGGACCGTCGTCTCGTCGTATCCGGGCGTTCGGGTGATCGCTTCGACCGTCTCGGTCCGAAGGTCCTGGATCACCGAGTCCGTCAGAGCTGCCCCGCCGTCGCCCACGGAGGCGATGGCTGCTCCCCCGCGCACGAACTGCTTCACCTCGCCGCCGAGGAGAGACCGAGTGGTGAAGTAGCCGTCGCGCTCCGGGTCCGGCGTCAGCACGGTCGGACTACTGATGATCGCCGGGTCCTGGATGGTGTACCGATCCGGCTCGCGCTGCAGCCTCCCGAGCGCCACGACGGCACTGAGGTCCGTGCGCAGGATGGTCCAGGCGATGTGCTCTTCGTCCTGCGACACGATGATCTCCGACCAATGGTGGGAGGTCAGCGGATCGGAGGCGAGCCCCCAGGGGTACTCCACGTCGACGAGCGTTGCTGCGGTCGCCGTGTCGAGGTCGGGGCTCGTTTCGAGCACGTAGTCGCCGAGTAGCACCCGCCGGTTGTCCGCGAACGGCATGTGCCGGACGCCGTTCGCGGTGGGCTTCTGCGGGATGCGGCCGGAGAAGACGTCGGTGAATCCGGAACCGTCGTCCTCGACCACGGCGGCGTGATACCAGTCCTCCGCCGCGTCGTGCTCGTCCGTGCGATAGAGCACGAACACCTTCCCCGACGGCAGGTAGGTGGCGGAGGGAGAGCGAACATGGTCGGGCAGCGGCACGTTCGAGATCTGGATGCGGCCCAGCGAGCCGTCCACCCTCTCGCGCGCCAGCGGATCGGGAGCGGACGATGCAGTGGTGGTCATGCGACGATCCTTTCCCGGGACGCCAGCCAGTCCTCTATACCGGACGCGATGGACGCGGGGTCCTCGACGACGGGGAACGCCATCCCGGCCTCATCGAGTTCCAGCGGCTCGAGTGTCTCCAGCTGCGATCGGAGCAGCGCCGGAGGCATGAAGTGCCCGGGGCGGGCCGCCATGCGGGCGTGCAGGAGGTCGGCCGAACCCGTCAGGTGCGCGAAGACGACGTCCGCTCCCGCGCCGGCGCGGAGCGCATCCCGGTAACTCCGGCGCAGCGCCGAGCAGGCGACGACGATCCCCCGACCGGAGCCGAGGCAGGCGCTCACCGTCCGCGCGACCGCATCCAGCCACGGCCATCGATCGTGGTCCGTGAGCGGTGTCCCGCCCGCCATCTTCTGACGGTTCGACTCGGGGTGGAGATCGTCGGCGTCGACGAACGCGACGCCCAGGCGCTCGGCGAGCTGCCGCCCGACAGTGGTCTTGCCCGACCCGGAGACTCCCATCACCACGACGGCGGGCGGCTGCACGTCGCTCGTCATCTCAGCGGACACTCTTCACCTTGGTGAAGATGATGAGACCGCCGATCAGTGCGAACACGGCCCCGATCAGGTAGAGCGCTGTGTAGTTCTTGTCGGCTCCGACGGCCCCGATCGTGATGATCAGCGGCGCGATGAGCGGCGCGATCGCGCTCGGGATCTTCTGCGCGAACGCCACGACCGCGAGATAGCGGCCGGCCTCCGCCCTGCTGGGCAGGACGGCGAACACGATGGCCTGGTCGACGACGCTGAACGCGGCGATCGCGAGCTGCATGATCACGGAACCGATGATCAACGGAGCCAGCGAGTGGGCGAACGCCTCGACGCACGCACCGACGACGAAGAGCAGGGAACCGATCATCGTGAACAGCTTGCGGCGGCCCAGCTTGTCGGAGAGGAAGCCGCCCAGGAGGGCGCCGCCGGCCGCAGCGACCACTCCGATAATGCCGATCGCCGCAACCACGCCGGCGACCTGGATGACAGGGATGTGCAGGCGCTGTGCGTAGAAGAACGTGCCGAAGGTGGTGTTGAAGTACAGACCCATGAAGAAGATGAAGCGGCCAAGCCAGTTCCATCCGAAGTCCGGGTACTTGCGCGGGTTGAAGACGTAGGAGCCAAAGAGGGTCTTCACACCGATGGCATCGTTGCGGACGATGGCGCGCGAGCTTCCCTCGCGCTTGATGAACACGAAGGCCAGGATCAGCACCAGACCGATGACGGCAGGGAGCACGAAGATCATGAGGGTCGAGGACACCACGGCGTAGGCGATGCCGATACCGAACACCGGTGCGATCTGCGTCGTGACGCCGGTGAGCGCGGACGCGCGTCCGCGCTGCTCCTCGGGCACGCGATCGGCGAGCAGCGTCTGGATGCCCTGTCCGGCCGTCGCCCAGCCGAGCAGACCGACCACCCAGCCGACACCGACGAGGAAGATGTTGGGAGCGATGGCGATGAACGCGACCGCCACCAGGCCGACCAGCGAGCCGACAACGATGAACGGGGTACGTCGGCCGAACGGCGACCGCAGCCGGTCACTCCACACGCCGAGCAGCGGGCTGAGGACCAGGTAGATCAGCTGCGCGGTGCCGGTGACGTAGCCGAGCACCTCCTCGTGGCCGGGAGCCAGCTGGGTGACGCGGACGGCCAGCGAGTACGTGAGCGGCACCATCAGCGCCAGGCTCGCGCCGAAGTTCGCCACTGTGATCCAGAACAGGAAGCCTGCGCTGACACGCGTTAGCGGCGGGGCGACGAGGTCCGGCCCGTTCACGTCCTGGTTCTGCGGGCCGGCTGCCGGGCCGGCTGTCGTGGGAAGGACCGTCGTCGCCTCTACCCTCACGGCGCGTGAGGATTTGGTGTCGAGGTTGCTGAATTTGCGCATCGGGTTTGACTCCTTCGTCAAGGGGGACAGAGGGGGAACTGCTACCAGTCGTGGACGGTGCCGTCGGCGAGCCGGTTGTAGGGCAGGTAGGCGCGGATATAGGGGTACTTTCCTGCCTCGTCGACATCGAGCTCCACCCCGAGACCCGGCTGGTCGCCGGGATGCAGGAACCCGTCCTGCCAGGTGTAGGACTGCTGGAACACGGCATCGGTCTTCGCGCCGTGCTGCATGTACTCCTGGATGCCGAAGTTGTGGATGGCGAGCCCGAGGTGCATCGCGGCGGCCATGCCGACCGGCGAAATGTCGGTCGGGCCGTGCATGCCGGACTTGATCTGGTACTGCGACGCGTAGTCGAGCACCTTTTTGAGGTGCGTGATCCCGCCGGTGTGGGTGACCGCGCTACGGACGTAGTCGATCAGCTGTTCGCGGATGATCTGCTGGTAGTCCCAGACGGTGTTGAAGATCTCGCCGATCGCGAGCGGCGTCGTGGTGTGCTGGCGGACGAGCCGCAGCGTCTCCTGGTTCTCGGCGGGCGTGCAGTCCTCGAGCCAGAACAGGTCGTAGGGTTCCAGCGACTTGCCGAGCTGGGCGGCCTGGATTGGGGTCATCCGGTGGTGGCCGTCGTGGAGCAGCGGCAGTTCGGGCCCGAACTCGCTGCGGACCGCCTCGAACACCGTCGGCATGTGCCGGAGATAGGAGCGGGTGTCCCAGTCCTCTTCGTTGGGCAGACCGCCGCGCTGAGCGGGCTCGTGGTCGTATCGGACCCCCTGGTTGGCCTCGTAGGTGGCGTTGGACGCGATCCCGTAGATGGACTTGAGGCCCGGCACGGCCGACTGGATGCGGATCGCCCGGTACCCCTTCTCCTGGTGCTCGCGGACGCTGTCGAACAGCTCAGGCAGGTCGCGGCCGGACGCGTGGCCGTACGCCAGCAGGCCGGTGCGGGAGGCGCCGCCGAGAAGCTGGTACACCGGCATCCCCGCCGCCTTGCCCTTGATGTCCCAGAGGGCCATGTCCACCGCCGCGATGGAGGCCATGGTCACTGGACCGCGCCGCCAGTAGGAGCTGCGGTACAGGAACTGCCAGGTGTCCTCGATCCGGGACGCATCCCGGCCGATCAGCAACGGGACGACGTGCTCGGCGAGGTAAGCGACGACCGCCTGCTCTCGGCCGTTGAGGGTCGCGTCGCCGAGGCCCGTCAGCCCGTCGTCCGTGGTGAGCTTCAGCGTCACGAAGTTCCGGTCGGGACTGGTGACGATGACCTCTGCTTTGTCGATGCGCATGGAGTGTTCCTCGAATTCGTGGCTGGAGCGGATCAGGAGGCGCTGCCGGGCTTGCGGCCGTCGAGGCCGCGCCACCTGCTCTGGAGCGAGAACGCGGCGCCCTTCGGCTTGCGATCGCGGGTGAAGACGCCCTTCTTATTGCCGTCCACCCGATGGATGCCGGGACCCGTCATGAAGTCGGCGAAGTTCCAGATGTGCTCGCCCACGAATTCGGGGATGCGGTCGAAAACGCGGTGGTAGGTCGCGAGCAGGTCGGTCTGGTACTCCTCGGTCCAGGGCATGTCCCACACCGAGTGGAGCCCGGGCAGGGTGTCAGCACCGTACTCCGACATCATGATCGGCTTTCCGAAGCGCTGCACCCAGCCGCGCAGCTCCTGCTCGAGAACCGACTCCGCGGTCACCAGGTCGCCGGTGAAGACGTACCAGCCGTAGTACCGATTGATCGACAGCACGTCGAAGATGTCGCCGATCTTGTCGTTCGCCGGCGTCGCGAACATGACTGCGGCGTACGTGAGGGGACGCGTGGGGTCAAGTTCGCGAGCGAGGTTCACCAGGGGCTCGAAGTATTCGCGAGAACCCTCTTCGTTCGAGGCCGGCTCGTTGGCGATGCTCCACATGACGACGCTCGGGTGATTCTTGTCGCGCTCGATGAGCTCGCGCAGGTGCTGCGCGTGGACGTTCTTCGTCTCGCCGCCGAAGTTCTCCTCGGCGAACGTGGGTGTCGGCGGGATGCCGGTGAGGCCGCCCTGGACGCCGAGGTTGAGGCCGACGGCGGCGGTCTCGTCGACGACGACCATCCCGTGGCGGTCGGCGAAGTCGAGGACCTCTTCCGCGTACGGATAGTGGCTGGTGCGGAAACTGTTCGCCCCCGTCCACTCGAGGAGCTGGAAGTCGTGGACGAGGTAGGCGTCGTCATGGCCTTTGCCGCGCACCGGTGTGTCCTCGTGCTTGCCGAAGCCGGTGAAGTAGAACGGCTCCCCGTTGATGAGGAACTCCGTACCGCGCACCTCGACGGTGCGGACGCCGAACGGCAGCGTGTAGCTGTCGACCAGCTCCCCGTCGCGCACCAACTCGACCACCAGGTCGTAGAGGTAGGCCGCGCCGGGTTTCCAGAGGTGCACGTCGTCGATGCGGACTGCCCCGGATGCGCCGTCGCCCACCGCGACCTCGGCACCGTCCTCGTCGAGAACACGGACGCGCACCCGAATCGTGTCGTCCGCACCGCCCGTGCGCACGCTGTAGTCCACGATACCCGCCATACCGTCGCGGTCGGTGATCACCGTGATGTCGTCGACGTAGGAGAGCGGTGTGCTGGAGAGCTTCACGGAACGCGCAATGCCCGCGTAGTTGTAGAAGTCGTGGAAGTAGGACTGCCGCTCGCGCCCATCCGCCCCGGTGGTCACCGATCCCGGCGGGATCGTCACGTTGGTGAGGCGGTTGTCCACGGCGACGGTGAGGCGGAACCCCTCCCCGGCCTGCACAATGTCGGTGAGGTCCGCCTCGAAGGGCGTGTAGCCGCCGACGTGCTCGGCCACCAGGCGCTCGTTCACGTACACCTTCGCCGCGTGGGTCACGGAGCCGAACCGCAGCACGATCCGCTCGCCGTTCCAACCGCGCGGCACGCGGGCGTCGCGCTGGTACCAGACGACACCGACGTGGTCGCGGATGGTCGAGTCGACAAAGAGATCGTTGTAGCTCGCCGGGACGGGAGCCTCCAGCGCAGTGTCGAGGCGGGCCGTCCACGGCTCGGGGCCGACCGTTGTGTCAAGCGCGAAACGCCAGAGGCCGTCGAGGCCGACGACATCGCGGGTGGGGGTGGTTCGGGTGCTGAGCATGCTTCTCCTACGCGGCACTGCGGGGACAGTGGATCTAGTACAGCAGGTTTTTGGAGTTTCGGCAAGCGATTGCCATAATGGGAAATGCAACCCCGCGATTGACGCATATTGGAGGCGATGACGCCGATGACCGAGACGGCTCCCACCGGACTACGGATCGATGCGGGAGGGGACCAGTTTCCGGTTTCCGGCCCGCGTCCTCGACTCTCATGGCTGCCGGCCGACGACGCGGGCGCGTACGAGCTCGCCGCCACGATCGACGGCGTGCCACAGGAACCGACCACCGTCGGTGGACACCGGCTCAACGGCTGGCCCTGGCGCCCCCTGCGCAGCGGCGAGCAGGTGCGCTGGCGGGTGCGCTCCGCCTGGTCGGGCTGGAGCGAGGAGCACACCTTCGAGGCGGGGCTCCTGAACGAGGACTGGGCTGCCGAGTGGATCTCCCCCGCCGAGGTTGTCGGTGAGGAGCACCCGTACGGCAAGCGCCCGGGGCACGAGTTCCGCCGGGACTTCTCTCTCGATCGCACGGTCGTCCGCGCACGCCTCTATGCGACCGCGCTCGGTGTCTATGAAGCATTCATCAACGGAGAACGAGTCGGCACCGCGGAGCTCTCCCCGGGCTCCACCTCCTACGACCGGACGGTGTATGCGCAGGCATCCGATGTCACCGCGCTTCTTCGTGATGGCACGAACACCGTGCACCTGTTGGTCACCGACGGCTGGTGGCTCGGCCAGGTCGGTGCGTTCCATGCGCCGGCAGCCTGGGGAGGTAAACAGGTCGCGGCTCGGGCCGAACTGCATCTGCGCTTCGAGGACGGGAGCACGGACATCCTCCGCACCGACGACAGCTGGACCAGCTGGTCATCCACCGTGGTGCGCGCCGGGCTCATGGACGGGCAGGCCACCGACCTGACCATCGAGCCGACACATCTCGGCGGTGTCCGAGTCGGAGGGGTTGCGGGACCACCGGTGTCGTGGTCGCCCGCCCCACCGGTCCGTCGCGTCGCGGAGCGCGCTCCCGTCTCCCTCACGCAGCTGCCGTCCGGCCAGTGGATCGCGGACTTCGGTCAGAACGCCTCGGGCTGGACCCGTCTGACGGATCTCGGCCCGCACGGCAGCCGGACGGTGATCGAGCACGGCGAGCACCTCGACCCGGGCGGGGATCTCGACATGTCGCACCTCGACTCGGAGCGCGAGGGCGACGGCCTGGTCGTCCTCGACCAGCGGGACGAAGTCGTCTCCGCCGGCGTGGATGGTTCCGTGTTCGAGCCCCGGCACACCATCCACGGCTTCCAGTACGCCCGGATCACCCGGGGCGATGTTCCCCTGTCGCCCGAATCGGTCCGGATGCAGGTCGTGAACACCGACCTGGCGGTGACGGGCTCCTTCCGCTGCAGCGACGACGATCTCAACCGCCTGCACGACGTCGCCGCGTGGAGCTTCCTCGGGAACGCCGTCGACATCCCGACCGACTGCCCTCAGCGCGAACGGATCGGCTGGACGGGCGACTACCAGGTGTTCGCATCCACGGCCGTCCGGTTGTTCGACGTGCACGGGTTCACCAGGAAATGGCTGCAGTCGGTCCGCGACGATCAGCTCGACGACGGACGAATCGCGAACTTCTCGCCCGACGGCCGTCAGGTCAAGCATCATCCCGAACTCCAGGTCGCGCAGATGACCGGGTCCGCCGGATGGGGCGACGCCATCGTCCACGTCCCCTGGGTGCTCTACGAGGCCTACGGCGACCGGGACGAGCTCGCGGCGAACTGGGAGGCGATGACCCGCTGGGTGGAGTGGGTCGCCGAGACCGCCCGTACCCGGCGGCACCCCTCCCGCGTGGAGCGTTCCGCCGAGCCGCTGCCCCACGAGCAGTTCCTCTGGGATGGCTCGTTCCATTGGGGCGAGTGGTGCGAGCCGAAGCTCCGCACCCCGGAGGGCGACCTCATCGACCCGCTCAAGGCCAATCCGATGGCGTGGTTCATGGAGGACAAAGGCGAGATCGGCACCGCGTTCTTCTATCGCTCGTCGTCCGAGCTCGCGCGGATCGCCCGTGTGCTCGGTCGCGAGGGCGACGCCGAGCGCTACGAAGCGCTGGCCGCCAACGTGCTCGCAGCGTGGAGGACGGAGTTCCTCCGCCCCGTCGGACGGACGATCACGGACACCCAGGCTGCCTACGTGCGGGCACTCAGCTTCGGACTCATCCCCGACGATCTGCGTGCGTCGGCGGCGGAGCGGCTCGTGGAGCTCATCCGCGCGGCCGACACGCACCTCGGCACGGGGTTCCTCTCCACCGCCGATCTGTTGCCTGTTCTTGCCGAGACCGGTCACGCCGACGTGGCGTACGAGCTCCTGTTCCGGCGGACGTCGCCGTCCTGGCTGGGCATGCTCGACCGGGGAGCGACGACGATCTGGGAGGACTGGGACGGCGTGGACGAGAACGGCGTCGCCCACGAGTCGCTCAACCACTACTCCAAAGGCGCGGTGATCCGCTTCCTGCACACGCACCTTCTCGGACTCGATCAGGCGCCTGGGTCGGCCGCCTGGGAGGCGTTCGTGCTGCGCCCGGTGATCGGCGGCGGCGTGACCTGGGCCGAAGGCTCGTACACGACCCCTCAGGGGACGATCGAGGCGTCGTGGCGCATCGAGGACGGGCAGCTCATCGTCAAGGGAACGGTGCCACCGGCGACGACCGGGACGGTCGTCCTCTCCGACGGCACGACCGTGCCCGTTCGCGCGGGCCGGTTCTCGGTGAGCAGCAACATCTGATCACCGCACGCGCGACAGCGACGGGGCCCGGCAGCATGGCTGCCGGGCCCCGTCCTTCTCCGTCGGGATGAGCGCGCGCTACGCCGCGGCCGCCGCCCGCCCGTTGCGGAGGGCGACCTCGCCCAGCCATGCCAGGCTTGGTTTCGGAGTGCGCGCGAAGGTCTCGCGGTCCACGGCGATGAGCCCGAAGGTCGGCTCCCAGTGACCCCACTCGTAGTTGTCCAGCAGAGACCAGTGGAGGTAACCCCGCACATCCACCCCGTCGGCGATCGCGAGACCGAGGTGGTGCAGCGCTTCGTCGGTGTAGGCGATGCGACGGGAGTCGTCGCTGGTCGCGATGCCGTTCTCCGTGACGACGATCGGCACGCCGCCCGTGACCTCGGCGGTGTGCCGGACGGCGATCCCGAGGGCGTCCGGCCGGTACGCCGTGCCGACGAGGGTGTTGTCCGGGCGCTGCGGGTGGGGTTCGATCCCGTCGGCGTTCACCCATTGCGCCGAGTACGACTGGACTCCGACGAAGTCATCGCCTCGCGAGCCCTCCAGGTAGAGGTCCTCCCAGATGTACTCGAGCTCGCGCCGCTTCTCCTCGCCGCCGGGCCGGGTCTCGAACGCACGGTTGGCGACCGTCCAGCCGACCTTCGCACCGGTGCGCTCGCGCACGATGTCGCGAACGGCGTGGTGCGCTTCCACGAAGATCCTGCCGATCTCGGGACTCGGTGCCGGCAGAGCGGGGCGCGGCCCGTCCGTGTCGACGGTCGGGCTCTGCCATCCCTCGCCTTTCTCCTGCGCCTGCTGCATGAAGACCGCCATGCCGGTCATCATCGCGAGCATGTTGGGCTCGTTCATGGTCGCCACCCACTCGACGCCGTCCAGGATTGTCGTCGCCGCCTCGACGTATGAGCGGAACCGGTCGATCGCGCCGGGTGCGGTCCAGCCGCCCTGTTCGGCGAACCACCTCGGGTTGGTGAAGTGATGCAGCGTGACGAAGGGGGTGAGGCCGAGCTCGTTCGCGGTATCGATCATCCGGCGGTAGTGCGCCAGCTCGGCCCGCGAGATGAGGCCGGGCTCCGGCTCGATGCGCGCCCACTCGATGCCGAACCGGTACGAGTTCAGTCCGGCGTCGGCGAGCAGCTGCATGTCCTCGCGGTAGCGGTGGTAGCTGTCGCAGGCGTCGCCGCTGCGCTCCATACCGGGGACGCGGCCCTCATTGACCCAGAAGTCGCTGTTGAGGTTGTTGCCCTCGATCTGGTGCGGCGCCGTCGAGGCGCCCCAGAGGAAGCCGTCGGGGAAGGTGGTCATCGGAGTGTTCCTGCTTTCTCGGGTGCGGAGCCGGCCATCATGGCCGACAGGATGGTCTGAACCGTCGTCGCGAATTCCTCGTCGTCCGCGAGCTCGGGTGCGAGCTCCCGGAGCGCCGCTCGTGGATCGTCGTCTGCGGCCTCCTGACGTATCCACGCGGCGACCGCAGTCGCGCAGCCGACAGCGGAACGGCCCGCCTTCCGCTCGGCCAGCGCGATCGGGACGATGCGGAGCCGCATTTTCGTCCGCGACCCCTCGGCGATCTGAGCGAGCCGGTGGACGATCCGCGGGTTCGCGAACCGCTCTGCCAGGGCGAGCCGATATTCGGCGGTCTCGACCGTGGGGAGATTCCTGGCAGCTTCCACCCACAGCTCGTCGACCTGCTCACGGCACACAGGATCCGCGAACGCCTCGGCGACGGTGGCGTGCCCGCGCGACCGCCCGGAGGATGCGAGCAGCGTGTGGGCTCCGTTGAGCATCCACAGCTTCCGCGCTTCCCACGGGGTGATGTCGTCGACGAACCGGGCGCCCGCGGTCTCCCACTGCGGTCGTCCGGACGGGAACTCACCCGCCAGCACCCAGTCGGCGAACGGCTCCGTCACGACGGGCGTCTCGTCGAACCAGCCCGTCGCGACGGCCACGAGCTCCCGGTCCTCCTGCTCGAGTCGCGGCGTGATGCGGTCCACCGAGGTGGATACGAAGCTCGCGCCTCGCGGAAGCCAATCGGCCAGCGCAGGGTCGACCTCCCTCGCCAGCCGGTCCAGCGCGCGCCGGACCAGGGGGCCGTTGTCGGGCAGGTTGTCGCACGGGACGATCGCGATGGGCGGGGCGCCCGAGAGCCTGCGCTCGTTCAGCCCGAGCAGCAGACGGCCGAGCACCGTGGTCGGCACCTCGTCCCGGGCCGGCGGGGCAGCCTCTCGCCGACGGAGCAGACGTCGCAGGAGCCGGATGTCGGAGGAGACGTCAGGATCGGTCACGTCCAGCTCGCCCGCCGCATCCACCCGGTAACCGGCTTCCGTCACGGTGAGCGTGACGACCGCGATTTCCGGGCCGGCGAGCGTGGCGACGAAACCGGCGAGGTCACCGCCGGCCGTCGCCTGCACGATGCTGCCGATGAGCTCGAAGCGGTCCTCCTCGGGCCCGCGCTCGATCAGGGTGTAGACGCATCCCTGCGCGGCGAGCGCCTCGGCCGCGTCCGGCGTGCGCCCGGTGAACGCGGCGATCCCCCACTGGTCGGAGTCCGCGGCGTGCGCGGTGTACCAGGCCTGGTGCGAGCGGTGGAAGGCACCGAGCCCCAGGTGCACGATGCGCACCGGCGGGACGCGATCGGGATGCGGGAGCGCGTCGTGCGTGAGAAGCGGGGCGGTGGATGCGGCGGTCACAGCTTGAACACCCTTCTCGGCAGCGGTCCGACGAGTTCGTCGGCGATCCGCTCGGCGGTGCCGAGTGCGAGCCTCCCCTCGGCCACCCAGCGCGCGAGGAAGGCGGCGTCCGCACGTCGTGCCGTGTCGTGACGGGTGGGGATCGACAGGAAGGCGCGGGTGTCGTCGATGAAGCCGGACCCGCGGAAGAACCCTGTGGTCTCCGTCACCGCCGAGCGGAACCGGCCGATCGCCTCCGGCGCATCGAGGAACCACCACGGTGCCCCGATGTACACGCTCCGGTAGAAGCCTGCCAGCGGGGCGAGCTCGCGGGAGTACACGGTCTCGTCGACGGCGAAGAGCACCAGGTGGAAGCCGTCCGCGTTCCCGAACCGCTCCAGGAGCGGTCGCAGGCCGCGCACGAAATCGGTGCGCACCGGGATGTCATGACCGGTGTCCGGACCGTACGCGTCGAACGTGGCCGTGTGGTGATTGCGCAGGACGCCGGCGTGCACGGTCATGACGAGCCCGTCGTCCACGCTCATCCTCGCCATCTGGAACAGCATGTGAGCGCGGAAGGCGCGCTTGCCAGGGTCGTCCGCCGTTCCTGCGGTGACCGCAGCGAACAGCTGCTGAGCGTCGTCGTGCGGCAGGTCGAGAGTGACAGGCTCCTCGACGCCGTGGTCGGCGGAGACCGCACCGTGGTCGACGAAGTGGCGTCGACGCTCCTCCAGCGCTGCCAGATAGCCGGCGAACGTGGCCGGCTGACCTGTGACGGCAAGGAGGCGGTCGACGTTGTCGCGGAACCCGCGGGCGTCGGGGTCGAGGTAGCGGTCCGGCCGGAAGGTCGGGACGACGCGGAACCCGGATTCCCGCAGCGCGTCGTGGTGGTCCAGATCATCGAGCGGGTCGTCCGTCGTCGCAAGCACCTCGATGCCGAACCGCTCGAACAGCGCACGCGGCGTGAAGTCCGGTTCAGCGATCCGGGCGGCGATCCGGTCGTAGATCGGATCCGCCGTCGCCGGGCTGAGCTCCTCCTCGATCTCCAGCACTGAGGCGAGCGCCTCCTCGAGCCAGTAACCGGAGGCCGTGCCTGCGAAGAGGTGCCAGTTCTCGGCGAGCAGACGCCACACCGACCGCGGGTCGGCGGCCTGCCCGACACCGAGCCGCCCGAGATCGATTCCTCCGGCGTGCAGCAAGCGGGTCACGTAGTGGTCGTGGGTGATCAGCAGGTCGGCGGGCTCACGGAATCGCTGGTCCTCTGCCAGCCATTCGACGGGGACATGACCGTGCGGTGACACGATCGGGGCGTCCGCGACCCGCCGGTACAGATCGCGTGCGATCCCGCGGGTGCGAGGTTCCGCGGGCAGGAGGCGGTCGGGATCGCGGCGTCGCGGCTGGTGCATGGCACTATTCCACCGTGGGTATGGGATTTTGTCAACCGATTGCCGAATGGCTTTCCTCGACTCTTCGCCCGCCATCGCCTGGCGACTCGTCGGCAACGCCTCGCCGATCGCATCCCCTCGTCGGATAGACTGTGCCAACCGTTTGCCGACCATCGACGACGCAGTGCAGAGGGAGCCCCGTGAGCGAATCAGACGCAGCGGCGCCTGTCCGCACGACCGCCCGGAAGCCGCCAGCGACCATCTACGATGTCGCCAAGCTCACCGGCGTGAGCCCGTCGACCGTCTCGCGTGCACTGAACAAGCCCGGCCGCCTCAAGGAGGCCACCGAGCGTCGTATCCGCGATGCCGCGGAGCAGCTCGGCTACCGCATCAATCCGATGGCACGGGCGCTGCCGACCGGCAAGACCGGCACGCTCGCTCTTCTCGTGTCCGACATCACCAACCCGGTCTACTTCGACGTCGTCCGCGGTGCCGAGCGGGTCGCAACGGCCAACGGCCTGACGCTGGTGTTCGCCGAGTCCCAGGAGTCGCCGGAACTCGAACTCGCGACGGCGCAGCGCCTGCAGACCTCGGTCGACGGGCTGTTCCTGGTCGCCTCGCGCCTCACGGACGAGCAGATCGCCGAGCTCGCCTCCGTCAAGCCGCTCATCGTCGCCAACCGGCTCGTGGAGGGGGTGACCGCGGTGGTCCCCGATCCCCGTCCGGGAATCAGCGCCGCCCTCGATCAACTGCACCAGTTCGGCCACCGTCGGATCGCGTACCTTTCAGGACCGGACGCATCCTGGATGAACGGCGTCCGGTGGCGCACGCTGTTCACCTACGCCGTCGAGCGCGGCATGTCGATCGTGGAGATCGCCTCGGCGGCTCCGACTCGCGAGGGCGGTGCGGAGTCTTTGCCCCGCGTCCTCGCGGCCGACGTGACCGCGGTCTTCGCCTACAACGACCTCCTGGCGCTCGGCCTGCTGCGAGCGGCGCGCAAGCAGGAGGTCGAAGTCCCGGCCCAGCTCAGCATCGTCGGGTTCGACGATATCTTCGGTGCCGACCTGCCGACCCCCGCCCTCAGCACCATCAAGAGTCCCCTGCGGGAACTGGGCGAAGCCGCAGCCCACCGGCTCCTCATCGAGATCGACGAGGGCGACGAGGAGCACTCCCCCTCGCTGCCCACGCGCTTCGTCAGCCGCGAATCGGTGGCGGATCTGCGGTAGCGTCTCGCGCCGGCACCAGGTCCGTGCACCTAGTCGTCGAGCACTGATTCACGTCCGGGTTGCGTTTCGAGCGAGCTGCGCAGCGGCGTCTCCTTGATGAACACGACCAGAAGGAGTCCGGCGACGACCATGGGGATGAGGAGCGCGAACACCGGGGTGAGGGCGTCGTTGTAGGCGCCGACGATGATGTCGTGCAACCGTGACGGCAGGTCGTTGACGGCGGCCGGTGTCAGCGAGTTCGAGTCGGGGGCACCGGCTCCGCTGGGCAGCCGCGTCGTCAGCAGGTCGGTGAGGCGCGTCGTGAAGAGCGCGCCGACCACAGCGCCACCGAGGGAGGCGCCGATCTCGCGGAAGAAGTTGTTCGACGCAGTAGCGGTGCCGACCTGGGAGTCGGGGAACGCGTTCTGCACGATGAGGATGAGGATCTGCATCGCAAGCCCGATGCCCGCGCCGAGGACGAACAGGTACGCGAGCAGAACCCACAGCGGCGTGTCCACGGTCAGGGTCGACAACAGCCACAGCGCGATGCCGATGACGATCATGCTCGCGATCGGCATCCATTTGTATCGGCCGGTCTTCGAGGCGAGGAACCCCGTCGTGAGCGCGGTGGACATGAGACCGACGATCATCGGAAGCAGCATCAGACCGGAAGCCGTGGCGTTGACGCCGGTGACCATCTGAAGGTAGGTCGGCAGGTAGGCGATCGCGCCGAACATCGCGACACCGATGAACAGGCCCGCTGCTGTGGCGATGACGAAGTTGCGGGACCGGAACAGCTGCAGCGGGATGATGGGCTCCACTGCCTTGTATTCCGCGAGCACGAACAGGGCGGAGAAGACCACTGCGATTACGATGAGGCAGAGGATCGTGGGCGAATCCCAGTCGTATTCGGTGCCGCCCCACGAGGCGATGAGGATGATCGAGGTGACCGCGATCGCCATCGTGAGAGTTCCCCAGACATCGAACCTGATCCGAGCCGTGTGTCGGGGAAGCTTCAGGAACACCATGGCGAAGACGATGGCCAGCAGGCTCAGCGGAATGTTGATCCAGAATGCCCACCGCCAGCCAATGCTCTCGGTGAACCAGCCGCCGAGGAGCGGGCCGGCGACGGAGGCGATACCGAACACGGCGCCCATCACGCCCATATACTTCGAGCGTTCCCGAACGGGAACGACATCGGCGATGATCGCCTGGGCCAAAATCATGAGACCGCCGCCGCCCAGACCCTGCACGGTTCGGCCCACGATCAACCACGTCATGTCCTGCGCGGCGCCGCCGATGATGGACCCGATCAGGAAGATGCTCAGGGCGCCGATGAACAGCCCCTTGCGACCGATGATGTCGCCCAGCTTGCCGTAGATCGGCATCATGATCGTCGAGGCGACCAAATAGCCGGTGGTGACCCAGAGCATGTGGTTGACGCCGTCGAGTTCACCGACGATCGTCGGCAACGCGGTGGAGAAGATGGTCTGATCCAGCGACGCCAGAAGCATCGCGACCAGGAGCCCTGCGAAGACGAGCAGGATTCGGCGTTTGCCTGCCCGCACGCTGGGGTCGAGTGATGCCTCTCGGGCGGGGGCGGGAGCAGTCGGTTCAGTCACCCATCCATGCTCCCGTCGGGCGTGCGGCGGGGCGTCCCGCGAACGCGGCAACTTCGCATACCGCCAGCGCAGTACGACGGCAGGCGCCGCGCGATCAGCTCCCTGGAGTGAGGAGGCCGGATTCGTAGGCGAGGATCACCAATTGGGCACGATCATGCGCGCTGACTTTCATCATGATCCGGTTGACGTGCGTCTTCGCGGTATGCGGAGAGATGAACAGCATTTCGGCGATCTCCTGGTTGGAGGAGCCCTGAGCGACCATGAGCAGGACTTCTCGCTCGCGTTGCGTCAGGTGCGCCAGCTCCGGTGCTGGATGAGACGGCCCCCGTTGCGCCGGTGACGCGACGAACCGATCGATGAGTGCCCGTGTCGCGACAGGGGACAGCAGCGCATCGCCGTCGTGCACGGCCCGGACTGCGCGGACGATCTCGTCCGGTTCTGCGCCTTTGCCGATGAATCCGCTTGCACCGGCGCGCAGCGCCGCGACGAGGTACTCGTCTTCCTCGAACGTGGTGAGGATGAGGACCTTCGTGTTCGTCGACTCCGGATCGTTGCAGATCTCCGCTGTCGCGCCGATTCCGTCCAGCACCGGCATCCGGATGTCCATCACGACCACGTCCGGTCGCAACTCAACCACCAGCTTGACCGCTTCACGCCCGTCCTGGGCGTGCCCGACCACGTCGATATCGTCGTGACCCGAGAGGATGTCGGATACCGCCTGCCGGATCAAGGCTTGGTCGTCGACAATCAGAACGGTGGTCATACCGACCCTTCCGACTCGAGTGGTATCCGGGCCACGAGCTTCCACCCTGCCGCCGCCGGACCGGCCGTCACGGTCCCACGGACCGACGCGACGCGCTCCCGCAATCCGATGAGGCCGAGCCCGGAATGTCCGTCTCTGCGGGCGGCCGGTGCGCTCGTGTCCATCGGGTTGGCGATCGTGACGACGACGTCGTCCGTCTCGACTCGGATGAGGACGTGAGCCCGGGATTCAGCGCCGTGTTTGTGCGCATTGGTGAGCGCCTCTTGGATGACACGGTACGCGACCAGGTCCACCGCACCGGAGACCCGGTGGAGATCTCCTTCGATCCGGGTGTTCACATCCAATCCGGAGGCGGCAAACTGGTCCACGAGTTCGTCGAGCCGCCCGAGCCCCGATTGAGGAGATGGCGTCGTCTCACCGTTGTCCTCGGTGCGGAGCATCGCCATCAGATCCCCGATCTCACCGAGCACGGTGCGTGCGGCGGACCGGATGGTGGCGAGGGAGTCCTCGGCCTTCTCCGGGTGCGTCCCGATCGCCGAGGAGGCGGCCCCGGCATTGAGGCTGATCACCGCGATCTGGTGAGCCACCGCGTCGTGCAGGTCGCGCGCAATCCTCAGGCGCTCCTCGCTGACCCGCCGACGCGCCTCGGTCTCCCGCGTCTGCATTGCGCGTTCGGCACGCTCCGTGATCGCCGCGATGTAGGCGCGCTGCGAGCGCGCGCCATCTCCGGCGGCCGTCGCGAACGCCACGATCAGCCCGAACTGGACCACCCGCGGATCCAGAACCGTTCCGACCGACACGAGAAGGGTCAGCAGCATGATCGCGACCACCGCGCATCCACCGATGATCAGTGCTCGCGGGCGCGGACCATGCAACGACACCTGGAACATCGCCACTCCCACCGCGATCCCCACTCCCGGCGACAACGTGCCCGTTGCCGCGGCTGCCCCGAACACGCCCAAAAGCACGATCAGGACGACCAGCGGCCACCGCCGTCGCCACGGCAAGATCGCGATCGGCAACAGCACGAGCACGGTCGACACCGGACCGGTCGGGCGGAACTCGGGGATCGGCGAGGGAAGGAAAGCGGCGACGACGAGGATCACGGTGATGACCGCCTCCGGCACCCACCGTGGAACCTTCGGATGAGGTTGCGCCGGGATCTCCGGTACGTCGGTCACGTGCGTCACTCCCTCAGTGTGAGGGGAGGACGGGCGAATCCCCTCACTCCTACGACGCTGGAGCGCAATTTACCGCGAACGCAGTACAGCGGCGTCCGCGATCGGGGGACGCGCGCACCCGGGGGGATTGGGACGCTCGACGCACCACGAAAGAACGGAGCCCCCCATGCCGACCCCCATCCTGCAGGTCGAGGACGTGCACAAGTCCTACGGCCGCGGACAAAGCCGCTTCGAAGCGCTGAAAGGCGTGAGCTTCGACATCCGTGAAGGCGAATCCATCGCGATCGTGGGCAAGAGCGGATCCGGCAAGTCCACGCTGATGCACGTGCTCGCGCTGCTGGACGGACCCGATTCCGGGCGCATCGCCCTCGAAGGCGCGGACACCGCCGGTCTCCGGGGCGCGCGGCTGAACCGCATCCGCAACACGACCTTCGGCTTCGTGTTCCAGCAGTTCTTCCTCACCGGCAACGAAAGCGTCCTCGAGAACGTCGTGCTCCCGCTGAAGATCGCCGGCGTCAGCGGCCGCGAACGTAAGCGCCGTGGGATGGCCGCTCTCGAGCAACTCGACCTCGCGGACAAGGCCAAGAACAAGGCGCTGAACCTCTCGGGCGGGCAGAAACAACGTGCGGTGATCGCACGCGCACTGGTGAACAATCCGCGAATCATCTTCGCCGACGAGCCCACCGGCAACCTCGACACCGTCACCGGCGCCGTCGTCGAGGACATTCTCTTCTCCCTCAATCGCGAGCACGGAATCACCCTCATCGTCGTCACGCACGACGAGGACCTCGCCGCGCGCTGCGATCGCCGCATCGTCATCCGCGACGGGTTGATCGTCGACGGCAGCACGAATGTGGAGGCTGCAGCATGAAGACCACCGACCTCATCCGATCGGCCGTCGCAAACACCTTCCGCTCGAAGACTCGCACGATACTCACGATCCTCGCGATCTTCGTCGGCGCCTTCACCCTCACGCTCACCAACGGGCTCGGCACCGGTATCAACGACTACATCGCAAACACCGTTTCCGGCGTCGGCGCCGCCGATTCGATGACAGTCACCAAGGCGGATGGGAACGACGGAACCGCTCCCGCTGCCCCGTCCGCCAACGGCGCCCCACGCGAATACAATCCGGATGCGGTCTCCAGCGGGATTCCGGGCTCGACCGTCACCGCGCTCACTCCGCACGACATCGAGACCATCGGCGGAATCCAAGGAGTGGTCGCCGTCCAGCCCGTGCGAACAATCAATCCCGATTACGTCCAGGCCTCTGGTGGGACCAGGTACGTCGCGGGAGTCGCGAGCCTCATCCCCGGCCAGACCACCGTCCTCGGCGCAGGGGCAGCGCCCGACTCGACTGCGAGCACCCCGCAAGTAGCTATCCCCTCCGCGTACGTCGACCCCCTCGGGTTCGGCAGCGCCTCGGACGCGATCGGGAGCACCCTGACGTTCGGGATCACCGACGCCGACCGGGCGAAGCACACGATCGAGGCCACTATCGTCGGTGTCACCAAGGACGCCCTCGCGAGCCCGACCGGTGCCAGCCTGCTGATCAACAGCGTCCTCAGCGACGCACTGTTCGATGCACAGAGCACCGGGCTCAGCGCCGAGCAGGCCGACCGCTATGCCAGCGCCAGTGCGAGGTTCGACTCCTCGGCAACGAGCGACGACATCCAGGCGATCAAGGATCGACTCGCCAAAGCCGGGTTCACCGGCCGCACCGTCGCAGATCAACTCGGCACCATCACCAGCGTCATCGACGCGATCGTTCTGGTCCTCAACGCCTTCGCCATCATCGCGCTGCTCGCGGCGGCGTTCGGAATCGTGAACACCCTCTACATGTCGGTCCAGGAGCGGACCCGCGAGATAGGACTCATGAAGGCCATGGGCATGGGCTCGGCGAGGGTATTCTCGCTCTTCAGCCTCGAGGCGACCTTCATCGGCTTCCTGGGCAGTGCCCTCGGAGCGGGGATCGCGATGCTCGTCGGGGCCGCGATCAGCGGAGCCCTCTCGAACGGACTGTTCTCGAATCTCCCGGGCCTGACCCTCATTACATTCGACCCGGTCTCTATCGTCGGCACCATCCTCCTGGTGATGGCCATCGCGTTCGTCTCCGGAACGCTGCCCGCTGTACGGGCCGCGACAGCCGATCCTGTGACATCGCTCCGTTACGAATAGACAGACATGCGATCATGCGTGGCGGTTGCATGAAGGTGGGCGACCGCAGGACTCTGCCGCGACTGTCTCCGTCTCACCGTGGGTAGTCTGGGGCCTCTCATGCGTGGCCGCCTCTGGCCAACGTGCGTCGCGGAGACCCGAAGCGGTGTCCACGCCCAGGCTCATATAGGCCTGGTGGCCTCCGCCTCTGTGCCCGTGATCGCGGCGGGAGGAGTCGATGGCCCCGAGAGCGTGCCGGACCTGTTGAATGCTGGTGCCGAGGCGGTCGCCGTCGGAACCATCCTGCTACTCACGGACAGGTGACGGTCGCCGTACCGGTTCAGCCGGTGCCTGGTCGTGTTCCCACTCGAAGCCTCCAACGGCGACGCCCCAGCCAGAGCGGCGAAGGCGGCCTCGCTGCGCACTCGGCCTTGGTGCGAGTAGGCGGAGACCAGGATCGCGCCGGTGTGACGGCGACGCCGCCGCCGAGCAGTTGCTACAACCTCGGCGCGTGCTCCTGAACGTGAGAGGCCACCGCCGCCTGGTTCTCTCGCCAGCTGCGCGGTGAGCGCTTGGACCGAGACTGCGAGCGGGCGGGCTTCCTGCCCGATCGTGGCGATTGCGGCGTCGTCGTTCGCGCGTTGACGCCACCCGGCAACCTCCTTCACCTGGGTGTCAGTGAGCGGCCTGCGGACGTCGACGCCGAGGTCAAAGCTGCGCAACAGAGCCGTCAGCGCGTTTCGCTCCGCCGTTGGCCGGCCATCCATCACCTGTGGGGAACCAGCAGCACGCGCAGCGCTGCGCGCAGACCCATCCGATCGCGGCGTCGTCAGCCGCTCGACTTCTGACGGTAGAGCGGTCCGAGGTGCAGCGATAGCGTCGATCCCATCCGACTTGCCCCGGCCCGCGGGAGCCGGCCGCTTCGGCGGCCGGACGTCACACGTCGACCCCGCCGGCGATCAACGCGCGTCTGAGGTTCGAGCCATAGGAACTCGCCCCTCATTCGCGACCAGACTCCACCGTCAGCACGGCGCCGGATCCAGGCCAGTGATCGGCTGAGGCCGTTCGCCGTCGTCAGGAACGTCGCCTAATCGAGGCGACGGCCGGTGCGCAGATGGTCGAGAACGACCAACGGGAAGCCCTCACCGACAGCGACCGGGCGGCCGCGTTCCAGCAGCTCTCGCTCAAAGGACTCTCCGTCACCGCGATCGTCCGGCGCACCGGCACCAAGCAGAAGGAGGTCAAGACCGCCCTCGCCATCGTCGACAACCAGGTGGCTGCGTCCGCCAGCAAGGAGCACCAGCTGACTCTGGATCAGGCGGCGATGCTGATCGAATTTGATGGTGACGACGACGTCCGCGCTGACCTCATTCAGGTGGCGACCACCGACCCGACACAGTTCGCGCACGCGGCCCAGCGGGCTCGCGACGACAAAGCCCGCGCCGCCATCAAGGCCGACGCCGAAGCCGAGCTGGCCGGTCGGGGGTACACCATCCTTGACACCGATCCCGGCCACTACGACTCCGAATACACACGGATCAGCGAACTCCTTACCGCCGATGACCAACGCGTCACCGTGGAGGACGTCGAGAGCATCGACGGGCGCGCCGCACACGTCCGCGTCTACGCGGACGGTGACGCGAACGTCAGCTACTTCGACGCCAAGGCGGCCGGCTCTCACAGCTACGGCGGCAGCCAAACCAAGTCCCGGCCGATGACCGACGAGCAGAAAGCGGAACGCCGCACCCTCATCGCCAATAACAAGGCGTTGGCACCCGCAGAAGCCGTGCGCTGCGAATGGCTCGCTACGCTGCTTTTCCCGCAGCTCTCTTCCGAAGGACACTGCCGGTGTCATCGCTGAGGGACCGGCAAGCACTCAGCTCCGCCACCCGCGACGGCAACGAGCTCGCCCACCAGCTGCTCCGACTTGAACGGAGCAGCTATTTCGAGGCGGACAAGCTCGTCACGCTCATCGAACAAGCTCCATCCAAAGAGCAGCATGTCGCTCTAGCGGTCGTGCCCGGCGTCTGCGAATCCGTCACCAGCAAAGAAAGTTGGTACCACCCCACCGCCTACCTCTCGCAGCTCGTTGCGTGGGGATACAGCCTCAGCGATGTTGAGCAGATCGTGACCGGAACCACCTGGATGAACCAATCGCGTCAGAAGCGACCGGGGACACGGCAAGAACGACTGACCGCCACCCAGTAGGTCCCGCCACTGAGGGCGGGACCCACCCTGTGGCCACCGGCTACAGGCTCAGGACAGCGCCCGGTCTACAGACGCCGGCTGCCCACCAATTACGGATCCCCATTGCGCAGCGACCCGGTCCAACGCAAGAAACGGCACCGCAGCCGTTTCGGCGGTCAACGCCGCTAGTCGGCCGATTAGCGTGCGCGGGTCAGCGGCGATCGCCCACCCATCCCCCGCGTAGCGGCTGACCGTCTCCACGCACTCCTTCTTTTCCTCCGCGGTCGGGAACACCGACCCGACCACCCCGATCAGTCCGCCCTGCAGTTCCGGGCCCATGTTCCTGGTGTCGATGACGAATACCCGCATGGTCATTCACTCCCCTGTCGATCGTTTTTGTTTGCCTTCCGGCGGAGAGATCGATTGCGAGTGGGAGGGGCCGGAGTGCCGGGACCGTGGAATACCGGAGGGAGCGATAGCGAGTGAGGATATGCCGCGAAAGCCCGGCACGGGCGCACCGGGAACGAGCTACGATCGGCCGGCGGAAAGACAAACAAAGACAGCAGGTACAGGGCCGCCCGCAGGCGGCTACACCCACAACAGCACCCGACAATACGAACCACCCGGGCCACAACGACACCTGCGATCAAAGCGGCTGGTGAAGCCGGTGGAGCTGCTACCGCAGCACGGCCCTTCTACCTGTTGGTGACCTGTCCGAGTCCGTCATCGTAGGTCGCTGACGCACCTTGCCGTTCCCGCCGATCTGCCACGCGCCCTCCGGGCTTATCTCGCGGCAGATCGGCGGGCACTCTCGGCGCTCACGCTCCCCCTTGATTCCCTCTGCCGGACGGCACCAAACAACGGTTGATCACACGAGGGAGCACACCATGAACACCACGTCCACTAAGCACAGTGCGGAAGAACGCAAAGCGCAGGCCGAAGCACTCCACAACTCAATCCTCGAACAAGTGGGACAGCTTGCCCAGAGCGGGCAGTGGCGGCGATTCCTCGACTTCGCCCGCTCCTTCCATCAATACAGCCTGAATAATCTGCTGCTGATCCTCGCCCAGAACCCGGACGCGACCATGGTCGCCGGATACCGGCAATGGCAAGCTAAAGGCCGTCAGGTTCGCAAGAGCGAGTCCGCGATCAAGATCTTCGGCCACAGCACCAAGAAGACCTCCAACTTGGAGGACGAGTCAAGCCCGAACGAGGAACAGCAAATTTCCCACTACTTCCCCGTGCTGTCCGTGTTCGACATCTCGCAAACCGACCCGATCCCCGGGACCACCGCCATACCGGAAAACCCTGCCCAGCAACTCGCCGGCGAAGACGATCACGGACTCTTCGAGCCACTCACCGCATACCTTCGCAGCGACGGATGGGACGTCAACCGCGAACCGCTAGCCCACGCAAACGGGTACACCGATCCTGACCGCCACACCGTGGTGGTTAGAGACAACCTCTCGCCGGAGCACACCGCAAAGACACTCATCCATGAAGCGGCCCACATCACCCTGCAGCACATCGACGACGTCAACGACTACCGCCAGCACCGTGGCCGCATGGAAGTGGAGGCCGAGTCTGTCGCCTACATTGTTGCTGGGCTCCACGGCCTCGACACCAGCGCGTACAGCATCGGCTACATCACCGGATGGGCAAACGAAGAAATCGACCTCATCCGGGAGACTGCAGCGCGCGTCCTCGGATGCGCGCAGACGCTTGGCCAGGTGATTGCCCAGTGGGACGCCGCAAGCGGCTCGGGCTGAAGCGTTGTCAATCCGGGGCTGGGGCGGTCGATGGTGGGATTTGAACCCTAGTTCGGGGCCCACTGGCCCCCTGGTCCTGGCTCAAATTTCGCGGAACGTCAACGAAATGGAGCTCCTGTGATGACGCGAGATCTCTGTAGAGCTCACACGGTTGTAGTCAAAATGTAGTCAAACGCAGGCCGCCTCGTAATGTGAAACCGATTTCGCTCTGGGCGTTGACCTAGCGGGCGAGCACGCGGCCTTCGACGTCGACCTCTGCGTGAGCGATCAGCCACTGCAGCGCCTCGGCGACCGCCTCGAGGCTGCTGTAGCGAGGCTCGTAGCCCAGCACCCGGCGGGCCTTGTCGATCGAGGCCGACGGGCTGCGCGAGATGTGCTCCCATGTGGCCGCGGAGTGCTCGGCCCCGACGATCTCGGCGAAGCGCTCGAACGGTTCGAAACGCAGCCGGGGTTCTGCACCGAACCAGCCCGCCACCGCGGTCGCGAAGCCCCGCAGGGTGAGCGCCCGGTCCGAGACGACGTGGAATCCCTGGCCGACGGCTTCCGGTGTCGTCAGCGCGGCCTCGAACGCCTGGGCCACGTCGTCGGCGTGGACGTGGTGAACGGTCTCCAGTCCGAAGTCCGGCAGGACGAGCTCCTCCCCCGTCGCCAGCCGGCGCCAGACGTCGAGGTCGAGGTTGCCAGCGGGGTTGATCATGTTCCAGCCCGGCCCCGTGATGTGGCCGGGGTGCAGCACGACGCTCGGGACACCACCGGGGCGGGCGGAGTCGGCGAGCAGGAGGCGCTCGATCGCATCCTTGCCCACGCCGTAGTCGCCGAACGGCTCGCGCGCTTCGTCCTCCTTCATCGGGACAGCGGTCGCCGGACCGTGGATCCAGATGGTCCCGCAACTCAGCAGCAGATTCACCCGGCCGCGCAGGCCATCGACCAGCGTCTGGGCGGACTCCGGGGTGAAGCACACCATGTCGATGACTGCGTCGGCGCCGAGCTCGGCGATGCTCTCGCCGAAGGTCCCGTCCGCTTCGCCGCGTTCGCGGTCGAGGTGGACGCGCTCCACCTCGTCCCACGCCGCGTCGGGATGGTACGGCTCGCTCTTTCCGCGGCTGACGGCGACCACGTCGTGTCCCGCGCGGACCAGCCGGGGGACGAGGTAGCTTCCGACGTGGCCGGTGGCTCCGATGACTGCTACGCGCATGGCATCCACACTCTCATGGTCGCAGGGCCGCGGTTGGCGCGGCGGTGGTACGGGATCAGGGGCAGCTCGAAAGGTTCGGACAGCGCCGGTCGCCCCAAAGCATCCGCGTACGGCCAGTCGGTCGACTCGAAGCCCGCCAGGCGCGCCGTCGCCACCGGTTGCCCGTCGCGCACACGCGGAGCCTCGGCGTCGACGATGCGCAGGCTGTTGACATCGGCGCCCTCGGGAAGGTCGACCGACTCGGCGCAGAGCACGAGCGGACCCGCCTCCACCGCCACGCTTCCGCGCACCGCATCGACTCGCGGATCCGGGTAGGTCAGCCGTGGCGACACGTCGAGCTGCAGCGTGACGGTGTCGCCGACGGCGAACCGCCGCCGTACCCGCGCGGTGCCGGGCACCACCGTCCGCTCCTGCCCGTCGACGACGAGGGTGCCGCCGGCGTGCGCCCAGCCCGGCACCCGGATCGCGAGCTCCCACTCCGAATCGACCGTCTCGGAGACGGTGACGGTGATGGTGCCCTCGTCCGGGTAGGCGGTCTCTACGGTCATCGCGATCGGCCCCTCGGCGACCGCGCCCCGGATGGTGCCGGTCACGAACTGGTGCAGCTGGAGCCCGTCCGGCGAGCTGGTCGCCACGTAGGCCCCCAGCGACGCGAAGGTCCGCGCCACGTTGGTCGGGCAGCAGGAGACCTCGAACCACGGCGCGCGCAGGCTGGACGCCGCACGCGGGCTCTGCTCGTCGGCCGGAGGCGTCGCACCGGGGACCCGCTGGTGCAGCGTGTTCGTGTAGAAGAAGGAGGTGCCGTCCTCGCCAGGGGAACCGGCCACGACGTTGTAGAGCGTCCGCTCGATAGCGTCCGCGTAGCGCGACTCACCCGTGGCCAGGAGCAGCCGGAAGTTCACCATCACCGAGCCGACGCCCGCGCACGACTCTGAGTAGGAGCGGTCCGGCGGCAGCTCGAAGTCGAGCCCGAACGACTCGCCCTCGTGGTGGGCGCCCATGCCGCCGGTCACATACGTGCGCCGCGCGGTCGTGTTCGCGACCTGGGTCTTCAGCGCCGTCAGCAGCTCGCCGTCGTCGGTCTCCACGGCGACATCCACGCCTCCCGCCGCCAGGTACAGGGCCCGGACGGCGTGGCCGGCCATGACATCGGTGTCACGGACCGGGGTGTCGTCCTGGAAGTACTGGCGACCGAACTCGATGTCCGCCAGCGTCCGGTGCCCCCGGCGCTCGATGAAGAGCCGGGACTGCTCCAGGTACTTCGGGTCACCGGTGTAGCGGGCGAACTCGGCGAGCGCGACCTCGATCTCCGGGTGCCCGCAGACGCCCTGGATGCCGTCCGGTCCGAACGCCTCGCACACGTGGTCCGCCGCACGACGGGCGATCTCGACGAAGAGGTCGGGGCCCGTGGTCCGGCCGCGGGCGACGGCGGCCTGGATGAGGTGCCCGTAACAGTACAGCTCGTGGCCCCACTCCAGGTCGCTGTACCGCGCGCCCTGCCCGGGCCGGCCGAAGTAGGTGTTGAGGTAGCCGTCGGCCTCCTGGACGGGCGCGATCCGGTCGACGATCGCCCGGAACCGCGCATCCATCGCCTCGTCGCCGGTGCGTCCGATCTCCCACGCCATCGCCTCGAGCAGCTTGTAGACATCGGAGTCGGCGAACTCGCGGCCGGTGTGCGCTCCGGGCAGCGTCCCCGCGCGGGCGGCGTCGAAGTTCGCCACCCACCCGGCGCGCTCCACCCAGTACTCGCAGTGCTCGATCATCGCGCGGTGGTTAAGCTCCTGGCGGTCGCCCCAGAACCCGCCGCGGAGGCGGACGTCGTCGATGCCGAGCGGGCGCAATGCTCCCGTCGAGGGCGCGACGGGCCGCCCGTGGTCGAGGCTGAGTGAGGTATCGGGCACAGGTGTGTCTCCAGTCATTTCACCGCGCCGAGGGTGAGGCCCTCGCGCAGGAGTCGGTACGTGCAGGCGAACAGCACGAGGATCGGGATGGATGTGAGCACGGCCAACGCCATCAGGCCGGGCCAGTTGATGCCGAAGGCGGAGACCTGCTGCGCGAGCAGGGCGCTCAGCGGGTACTTGCCGGGGGTGAGCAGGAAGTTGACCGCGTAGAGGAACTCGCCCCACGACAGCAGGAACACGAGCGTCGCGGCCGTCGCGACCCCATTGCGCGCCACCGGCAGGATGATCGAGCGGAAGGTGCGCCAGGTGGACGCGCCGTCGATCGCCGAGGCCTCCTCCAGCGCCTCCGGCACCGCCCGGAAGAACGGGCGCAGCAGCAGCACGGCGAACGGGATGAGCAGCGCCGTGTCGGCGAGGATGACGCCCAGCGTCGAGTCCAGCAGCCCCCAGCTGCCGAAGATCTGGAACAGCGGGATGACGTTCGCGGTCTGCGGCACCATCTGCAGCACGATCAGCAGCGCGAGGCAGATGGTGGTGATCCGGCCGCCGACGCGCGCCAGCCCGTAGCCGGCGGGGATGGCGACGAGCAGCGTCAGGATGGTGGTGCCCGCCGCGATCAGGAACGACTGGCCGAGGGCCTCGTACAGTCCCCCGGACTGGACGACGCTCGCGTAGGCGTCCAGGGTGGGCCGGAAGAAGAAGGCGGCCTTGTCCGAGAGCACGTCTCCCGGGTCCTTCAGCGAGGTGAGCAGGATCCACAGGACGGGGACGCCGTAGATCACGAAAAGCAGGACGCGGGAGAGCACCGCGACGGGGGTGCGCCGGCGGGCCGCTCCGCGCTTGCGGGCGGGCCGTGCGGGGGCGGCGAGGCGGGGCTGGGTGGTCATCAGTCCAGTTCCTCCTTTCGCACGCTGCGTGCGTAGACGACGGCGAGCACGATCACGAACAGCACGGCGATGATCGCGGTGGACGAGCCCAGCCCGAAGTCGTACCGGACGAAGGCCTGCAGGTAGCCGAGGAACGGCAGGGTGTTGGTCGACTTGCCCGGGCCGCCGTAGGTCATCACGTAGATGAAGTCGAAGCTGCGGAAGGCGTACACGATGGTCAGCACGGCGAGCACGAGCGTGGTCGGCCGGACGGCCGCCATCATGATGTGCCGGATCTCCTGCCACGGGCTCGCGCCGTCGAGCTGGGCCGCCTCGTACACCTCTTCCGGGATGCCGAGGATTGACGCCCGGTACACCAGCGCGTTGAACGGGATGATCGCCCACGAGTTCACCAGCGCGACGGACAGCAGGGCGAACCGGGTGTCGTAGAGGAACGGGAACGACGAGGCGCCGAACAGGTGGAACACGGAGTTGAAGAGTCCGTTGTCGCCGAGCAGGAACTTCCACACGCTTCCGTTGACCACCGGAGGGAGCGCCCAGACGAAGACCATCAGCCCCAGCAGGATCGCCGACGCCTTCGTGTTGGAGCGGAGCGCCACCGCCGCGGCGAACCCGCCGGCGAGTCCGAGCACCGTGACGATCACGACGAAGACGAGGGTGTTGAGCAGGGCGGCCGGGGTGTCGCCCTGCTGCCAGCTCTTCGTGAAGTTCGCCAGGCCGACGAAGGCCCAGTCGAAGTTGAGCGTCGCCGAGGTGACGGCGCTGACGCTCATGCGGACCAGCTGGATCAGCGGGTAGGCCGCGAGCACCGCGAGCACGATGGCCGCGGGGAGCACGTAGAGGAGGCGCCCGTCGAGCGCGCGCCTCCTCCGTCGTGCGGCCGGCGCCGGCGACGAGCTCAGGCGGGTGGTGCGGCGGTGCGATTGTTGTGCCGTTGTCATCGTCGGTACCGGTCGTTCCCTTACTTGGCGCTCAGGACCTGGTCGAGCTGCTGCTTGTACGCGGCGGCCGCATCGGACGGCGAGGCCGATCCGCCGAGCACCGAGCTCCAGGCCTGGCCTCCGGCGAGCTGCTGGTTGGCGACGCCTGCGGCGGGGACCGCCTCGTCGGGATAGTTGGCGCCGAGCTTCGACACGGACTCGGCGAACGGCTTGATCAGCGGGTCGCCGGTCACGGCGGAGTCGGACGCGGTGTCGGCGCGGGCCGGGATGGTCCCCGAGTCCTTCAGGGCGATCAGCTGGCCCGCCTTGGAGTAGTAGGTGGCCTGCAGGTACTTCCAGGCGAGGTCCTGGTTCTTGCTGAACGCGCCGATCCCCTCTCCCTCGCCGCCCAGGTAGACCTTGCCCTTGCTGCCGAGGGGCAGCGGGACGACGCCGTAGTTGAACTTCGCGGTCGACTTCGCCGTGCCGATCTGCCAGTTGCCGTTCTCGGCGAACGCGACGTCGCCGGCCGCGAACTTCTGGAAGGGAACCGTCTGATCCCAGGTCGTCGACTCCTTCGAGAGGTAGCCCTTCGACACCCAGTCGGAGACGCGCGACAGGCCGTCGGTGAGCGCCTTCGTCGAGGGCTTGGCCAGGTCGAATCCGGCGGCGGTGAGCCACGGGTAGGCCTGCCACTCGCCCTGCGAGTTCGGCAGGCCGGAGAGGGTGATGCCCGACTTGCCCGCGGTCTTGACCTTCGCCATCGCCGAGTCCAGCTCGTCGAGGGTCGTCGGCGGCTTCACGCCGGCGGCGTCCAGGATGTCCTTGTTGTACCAGAGGCCCAGCAGGTTGACGTAACCCTGGACCGCGTAGGTCTTGCCGTTCAGCTTGTGGACGACCGACGACGGGAACTGCCCCTTGTCGGCGAACGACGACCACTTGCTGTCGAGGGGCGCGAGCGCGCCGCTCAGGGCGAGGTTGCTGGCGTCCGCACCGTTGAACACGACGACATCCGGGCCGGTCTTGGCGCCGGCGGAGGCGATCAGCTTCTGGTCCATCTGGTCGTACGGGACGTACACGTTCTTGACCGTGACGCCCTTGTTGTCCTTCTCAAACAGGTCGGCGTAGTCGGTCATGACCTTCACCTGGTTGGGGTCGCTGAAGTAGTGCCAGACCGTCAGCGTGTTGGATCCGCCGCTGGGGGCGCTGCCGCCGCTGCCGGAGCAGCCAGACAGCACGAGGCCCGCCGCGGCGGCGATCGCGCCGGCGATGAGGCCCAGGCGGGCGCGGCGTCCCCGGCGGGATGCCGGGGTTCGTTCTTCGTTGAATGCCATCATTGATCCTTCGTTGGATGCGATTGGGACGCGACCACGAAAATTACCGAAAAGCTTTTCGTGACGGGTTGCCAAGCAATGTACATGGCTTCCCGCGCATCCGTCAACTGCATATGATGTTCAGACCGAAAGGGTTTCGGGAGCAGGGCGGGGAGGTTGCGGGTGAGCGGGACGAACGAGGGACGCGTACGCCATCCCACCCTCCGCGATGTGGCGGCGCTGTCCGGAGTCTCGATCGCGACCGCCTCGAAGGCGCTCAACAACCGGGAGCAGGTGCACCCCGACACGCGGACCCGCGTGCTGGAGGCCGCCCGCCAGATCAACTTCCGCCCCAACCCGCTCGCGCAGGGCCTCCTCAACGGCCAGACCGGCACGGTCGGGCTGCTCACCGACGACCTCATCGGCCGGTTCAGCATCCCGATCCTCACCGGGGCCGAGGATGCCTTCGGCACGGGGCGCATGTCGGTGTTCCTGTGCGACGCCCGCGGCGACGCGATCCGCATGCAGTACCACCTGCAGGCGCTCCTCAGCCGCCAGGTCGACGGGCTCATCGTACTCGCGGCCGACACCGACCCCCGCCCGTCGCTCGGCCGCGACCTGCCGGTGCCGGTCATCTACGTGTACGGCCCGTCGGAGGACCCGGCCGACCTCTCGCTCGTGCCCGACAACGTGGGCGCCGGGGTGCTCGCCGCGCAGCACCTGATCTCCACCGGCCGCCGCCGGATCGCGCACATCACGGGTGAGCGCAGGTTCCTCGCCGCCCGCGACCGCGCCGCCGGCATCAGCGAGACGCTCCTCGCCGCCGGGCTCGACCTCGTCGCAGACGACGCTGTCTACGGCAGCTGGTCGGAGTCGTGGGGCCGCACCGCCACCCTGGCGCTCCTCGACCAGCACCCGGACCTCGACGGCATCATCTGCGGCAACGACCAGATCGCCCGCGGAGCCCTCGACATCCTCCGCGAGAAGCGCATCGGCGTGCCGACCGACGTCGCCGTCATGGGCTTCGACAACTGGGAGACCCTTACCACGGAGTCGCGCCCGCAGCTCACCAGCGTCGACATGAACCTGGAGGAGCTGGGCCGGAGGGCGGCCCAGCGGCTATTCGCCGCCATCGACGGCGACACCCAGTCCGGCGTCGAGTCCCTGCCGGTCCGTCTCGTCGTCCGGGCCTCCACCGCGCTGGAGGCCTGAGGGCGCTCAGCGGCGCTCCCATCCATCGGTCAGCGGAGGACGTCGTCCCCGAGACCGCGCGGGAGGTCGAGTAGCCGGAAGGCGCCGTCGATGGTGGCCACCGCCGTCCAGGGCAGCCAGGAGCGGTTCAGCCCGCGGCCCCGGTTGGTGGCGAAGCCCCAGTGCTCCTGCTGCCAGCCCGGTCCGGCGAGGTCGAAGGTGCGCGCGGGGACGGCCAGCATGGCCTTGCTGCCGTGGTGCACGAGGCGCGCGACGTCGATCCAGTGCCGCTCGCCGGTGAGATCGCCGAGCAGCGCGAAGGCGGCCGCGTTCACCTGCAGGAAGCCGTCCGACATGGTGACGCCACTCGTGATGAGCTGCATCCCGGTCGTCGGTCGGCCGCGCTTCCAGTGCGCGGCGTCGCCGTCGCCGTCGACCGCCATCGGGATGTCCCACAGGTGGATCCAGGTCTCGGCCACGATCGCCGCGGCACGCGCGCGCTCCAGCCAGTCCGGGGAGCCGGTGTCCAGGTGGACGGCCAGGTAGGCCTCCAACGCCATGGTGGACGCCTCCTTGTCCACGACGTCCGGGTTGTCCAGCGTGGCGCCGGCCCACGCGCCGCGCGAGCCGCCGTCCCGCCACGACGCCTCGGCCGCGGCGAGCGCGGCGTCCGAGTACCGGGGGTCGCCGGTGGTCGCCGCGGTCTCTAGCAGGAACCGCACCGCCAGCGCCGACGAGGTCGTCGAGTGCTGGAGCACCGCTCCGTCGAGGCCCCAGGCGCGCGGGAAGTGGCCGTCCGGGCGCTGCTGCGTGAGCAGCCACGCGGCGCCCGCCACCGCCCACGACACCCAGGCGGGATGCTCCTCCCCCCGGGCGGCTTCGATCCTGTGTCCGCGCAGGGCCGCCGACCACCCCTCCGCCAGCGCCCGGAGGAAGACCGCGGGGCGGCCGTCGAGGGTCCGATAGGTCGTCACCGAGCCGGTGCCGAGGTCGAAGCCCTCACCCCCGGTCGGGTCGGCGGGCAGTGCGGCGAACGCGTCGAGGATCGCCGCCCCCAGCGCCCGCGATCGTGCCGGGTCCTCGCTGATCTCCCGGGACGCGGCGTCCAGCAGTGCGGCGCCCGCATCGGTGTTCGCCCCCACGAAGCCCATGACGGCGGCACGGGAGCCCGGGAGGGGCCGGCCGACGGTCGGGTCCGACTCCAGGGCGATCCCGGTGACGCCCGAGCGCTGCTGCACCTGACCGGCCAGGACGTCGACAGTCGCCGCGAGGTAGTCCTCCACCGCCACCGGCTCGATCGCCGGCCGGAACGCGTCCCACATCCACTCCGACAGGTCGCGGTGGAGGTCGAACACCGTCTCGGCGCGGCCCGCGCGCAGCTCGACCGTGTAGCGCTGGAGAAGCCCGTCGGCGAGCGGGTGGAAGCGCTCGCGCGGCCGGTGGAGCTGCCGCAACGGCAGGCCGCCCGACTCGTAGGTGTACTCGCCCTCCGTGCCCGGATACCAGAACCCCAGCTCGACACCGTCGCCTTCGCCGGGCGAGGACGCCCCGAGGGAGCCGTACAGCAGCCGGGCATCCACCAGCCGCTCGCCCGGGAGATCCGCGCCGTCGGCGGCGATGGTCTCGCCGATCGGGTCCAGGTGGGCGACGGCCACCCAGCGCCCGTCGCCCTCGCGCAGGGCGAAGACGGGCGCAGCGGCGCGGTCCTCCCGAACGATCAGGGTCCGCAGGCCCCCGGCCCGCAGGGCGGGCGAGCCGAGCGCGAGCGCGGGCACCGGCGCGGCGTCCCCGTAGATCACCCCCGGCAGGAAGGGCGCGGCCGCCTCCAGCGAGCAGTCCAGCGGCAGCGCGACGGCGGACTGGAAGGCGCCGTCACCGTCGCCGGTCACGGACAGTTCGCGCGTCACCCGCACGCCCCGGCTCCCCGCGGTCCACGTGTCGCGCACCCGGAGGCGGCACCCCGGCCCCGCGACCAGCTCCGCCGTGCCGACGAGCGCGTCGCCGTCCGACTCCGTCACGTCGTACGGCACGCGCAGCTCGGCGCCGCCGGCGAAGCGGATCGTCACCGGCGCCGCCAGCGCGAACCGGCGGCCGTCCAGGTCGAGCTCGAGCCCGCCGGACCGGTCGCCGGGCCGGAGCGAGGTCATCCCTTGATCCCGGTCGACGCCAGGCTCGGGACGATGAACCGCTGGAAGATCAGGAACATCACGACGACCGGGATGGTGAGCAGGACCACGCCCGCCATCTGCACGGTCGGCAGCGTGTAGTTCTGCGCCTGGAGGCTGTTCAGGCCGACGGTCAGCATGAACATGTCCTTGTCGTTGGTGAAGGTGACCGGCACCAGGAAGCCGTTCCACGTCCAGGTCGCCGACAGGATGGCCTGGGTCGCGATCGCCGTGACCGACAGCGGCACGCCGATCTGCAGGAAGGTGCGGAACCGGCCGGCGCCGTCGATCGCCGCGGCCTCCTCGAGCTCCTTCGGCAGCGTCGAGAACGACTGGCGCATCAGGAAGATGAGCAGCGGGTTCGCCAGGAACGGGATGATCAGCGCCTGGAACGTGTTCAGCCAGCCCAGGTCGACCACCTGCAGGTAGAGCGGGATGAGGTACGCCTGGAGCGGGATCATCAGGATCGCGACCACCGCCAGGAAGATAAGCCCCTTGCCGCGGAACCGGAACCGCGCGAGGGCCCAGCCGGCCAGCGTGTTGACGATGACCGCGCCGGCGACCACGCACGCCGTGACGATCGCGGTGTTGAGGTACCAGCGTGCGATCGGCGCGTGCTGGAACACGTAGACGTAGTTGTCGAATGTCCAGCCCGTCGGCGCGACGACCCCCGGGTACGAGGAGGCGGGGAGCACCGAGACGTAGAGCACGAACAGCAGGGGCACGAGCATGATCAGCCCGAACACGATGAGGAACCCGTAGCGCGCCGACGCCGCGGCCCGCTTGCGGGCCTTCCAGTTGGTGGCCATCACGCCTCCTTCGAGCCGATGCGACGGCTGATCACACCGGCCACGACCACGACGAGGAGCAGCAGCACGGTGGCGGCGCTCGCGATGCCGATGTTCGAGAGTCGGAAGGCCTGCTGGTAGATGTAGATGACGATCGTCGAGGTGGCGCCGGCGGGGCTGCCGAGCACGGTGCCGCCGGAGATCACGTACGCCTGGTCGAAGACCTGGACGGCCTGGATGACGCCCGCGACCAGCACGAAGACCGCGAAAGGGCGGATGCCGGGGATGGTCACTGTCCAGAACCGGCGGAACACGCCGGCGCCGTCCATCTGCGCCGCCTCGTACAGCTCGGCCGGGACGGTCTCGATCCCGCCGACGAAGATCACGATGTACAGCCCGACGAACATGTACACGTAGATGATCACCAGGAACGACAGCGCCAGGTTGGGGTCGGCGTACCAGGTGGTGTTGGGCAGCCCGAAGACCGTCAGCAGGCTGGTGATGGGCCCGCTCTTGACGAACAGCTGCATGAAGATCGTGGTGATGGCGACCGTCGAGGTCATGTACGGCACGAAGAACGCCGTGCGGAAGGCCGCCTTTCCCCGCGTCGCGCCATGCAGGGCGGAGGCCACGAGCAGCGCGAGGACCGTCTGCGCCGGCACCACCCCGAGCACGAAGGTCACCGTGATGCCGACCGAGCGGCCGAACGCCGGGTCGGCGAACAGCTGCGCGTAGTTCTGCAGGCCGGCGAACTCACGCTGCGACAGCTCGTACTTGCTGACCTGCTGGAAGCTGAGGATGACGGACTGCACGATCGGCGCCGCGCACCACCAGGCGAGCAGCACCAGGGCGGGCGCCAGCATGAGCCAGGCCGTGCGGGCCTCGCTGCGTCCGATGAGGCCGCGCCGGACGAGGCCGGTCGCCGCGCGGCCGCGGGGCCGGGCCGCGGGCCGGCTCGCCGCCGTCGCAGTCGTGGGGGTGGGGTTCACTGGGGGTGTCTCCGATCGGCGGCCGGGCGCGAGGGGGCGCGCCCGCCCGGTCTGGGTCTACTGACCGTACTTCTTCTGCAGGTCCTGAAGCAGCGCCTTCGAGGAGGTCGAACCGTCGGCGACGAGCTGCTGGAAGCCGGAGACCAGCGCGTTGCCGAACTCCGTCGCCTGCTTCGGGTAGTCGAGCCCCTTGCCGTCGGCGAGGACCTTGTCGGTGAACGCGGCGTACGCGGGCGTGGCCTTGCGGTACTCGGCGGCGTAGCTCGTCATGGCGGGCACGTAGCCGAGGCCGGTCGTGATGATCGCCTTCTGGGCCTTGTCGCCGGTGAGGGAGGCGATCACCTTCGCGGCCGTCTCCGGCGACTTCGTCTTCGCCGAGATGCTGAACCCGCCGCCGTACGTGGCGACGACCTCCTTGCCCTTCTCGGTGCCCGGCATCGGCTGCAGGGAGTACTTCGTGTTCGGCGCGGTGGTCGACATGAAGCCGATGTACCAGGGACCGGCGTCGGCCATCGCGGCCTGGTCCTTGCCGAAGGCCTCGCCGTCCCAGGTGGCGCCCAGCTGCTTCGCGGTGGCGGCGTCGCCCTTCTTGATCATCCCGAGCAGGAAGTCGAGGCCCTTCACGTTCTCGGTCGAGTCGATCGCCTTGCCGTAGTCCCAGCCGCCGCCGAACGCGATCGCGTACTGCGTCAGGTGGAAGAGGTTGTCGAGCACAACGACACCGGCCTTGCCGGTCGCGCTCTTGACGGTCGCCGCATCCGCGCCCACCTCGTCCATCGTCTGGGGCAGGTCGGTGACGCCGGCCGCCGAGAGCACGGTCTGGTTGTAGGCGAAGCCGGAGTTCTGGAGGTACGACGGCACCGAGTACAGCTTGCCGTCGATCGTCCAGCCCTTCACCAGGGCGTCCGGGTAGTTCGAGAGCTCGACGTCGGTGCCCTTCACCAGGTCGTCCATCGGCTTGATGGCGCCGCCGTCGGCGAACTGCGCGATCGGGGCCGAGTTGTCCCAGAGGATGATGTCGGGCGCGGTGCCGGAGGCGAACTGCGTCGGCAGCTGGTTCAGCTGGTCGTCGTAGGTCGGGTACACCTGCGTCTTCAGCGTGACGCCGGGCACGTCCTTCTTCGCCTGCGCGATGATCTGGCTCATGTAGGTGTCGACGACGCCGCCGCCGGAGTAGCCGATGGTGAGCGTCTTCGGCTCGGAGGACGCGCCTCCGGAGCCGCTGCAGCCGCTCAGCGCGAGCGCCGACGCTGCGGCCACCGCGGTGAGCGCGATGACGGTTCGGGTTGATCTGTTCATGTGGGCCTCCTTGCCCTGCTGTGTTCGGGAGTGATGGATGGAGGGTGCTCAGGCGAGCGGGAGCCAGACGCGCATGCGCGACGGTCCCCGCTCGGCCCAGCGGTGGTACGGGATGAGCTGGAGCTCGGTCTGCCCGGCGGGCTCCGCCCGGTCCTCGTCCGCCTGACCGTACGGCCAGGCGTCGTCGGGACGGGTGTCGAGCGCGACGGGAAGCGTGATGGTGTCGGCGTCGCCGCGCATCGGTGCCGCGTCGCGCGCGACACGCACGCGCTCGAGCTGCACCGGGTCGTCGGCGAGCGTCTCGGCGGCGTAGACCAGCGGTCCGGACTCGACGGCGATGGAGCCGCGGGTGGCGTCGATGCGCGCGTCCGGTACCGTCACACGCGGCTCCAGCGGCAGGCGCAGCGTGACGCGCGAGCCCGCCGGGAGTGCGCCGGAGACGCGGGCGTAGCCGCCCTCGATCGTCGTGGTCGCGTCGACCGCGTCGACCGTCGCGGCGCCCCGCGCCCACGACGGGACGCGCAGCGACAGCGTCCACTCGCGCGCGGGAGCCTCGTCGACCGTGACCTCGACGGTGCCGTCGTAGGGGTAGCCGGTGGCGACGGTCAGCGCGACGGACTCGCCGCCCGGAAGCGCGGTGCGGATGCGCGCCGGCGCGAACTGGTGCAGCTGCAGCCCGCTCTCGTCCACGGTCGCGACGTATGCCGACAGGCTCGCGATCGTGCGGGCGATATTGGTCGGGCAGCACGAGACGGCGAACCAGGAGGCCCGCTGGCTCGACGCTGCACGCTCGCTCGGGTGGTCCGGATCGGCCTCCACGCCGAGGACCGTACGCTCCAGCGGGTTCACGTAGAAGAAGGCGTCGCCGCGCGAGTCGGGGCCGGTGGCGACCACGTTAAAGAGGGTGCGCTCGATGAGGTCGGCGTACTTCGCGTCGCTCTCGCTGAGCAGCAGCCGCCAGCTGAGCATGACCGAGCCGACGCCGGCGCAGGTCTCCGAGTAGGCGCGATCGCTGGGGAGCTCGAAGTCGTCGCCGAACGACTCGCCCTCGTGCCGGGAGCCCATGCCGCCGGTGAGGTAGGTGCGGCGGGCGACCGTGGTATCCCACTGGGTCCTCACCGCGTCGAGCAGCTCGTCGTCGCCGGACTCGATCGCCACGTCCACCGCTCCGGCGGCCAGGTAGAGGGCGCGGACGGCGTGCCCGCGCAGCACGTCGGAGTCGCGGACGGGCACGTCGTCCGAGAAGTAGGCGAGCCCGATCTCGCCGCCGTCGAGGGTTCCGTGACCGCGCCGGTCGACGAAGAGCTTCGCGAGCTCCAGGTAGCGCTGCTCGCCGGTGGCCCTGGCCAGCTCCACGAGGGCCGGCTCGATCACCGGGTGGCCGTCGACGGCCTGGCGCCCGTCCGGCCCGAACTCCTCGTACACGTGGTCCGCGACGCGGAGCGCGGTCTCGACGAGGGCGTCGCGGCCGGCGGTGCGGAGGCGGGCGACGGCCGCCTGGATGAGGTGGCCGGCGCAGTACAGCTCGTGCCCCCACTCCAGGTCGGAGTAGCGGGCGGGCTGCCCGGGCGACCCGAACCGGGTGCCGAGGTAGCCGTCCGGCTGCTGGGCTGCGGCGACGCGGGCCACCAGGGCGTCGTACGCCCGCTCGAGGTCGTCGTCGTGGGCGCGGCCGAGCTCCCAGGCCATCGCTTCCAGAAGCTTGTAGATCTCGGAGTCGGCGAACTCGCGGCCGTCGCGGTCCGGCCCTGCACCCGCGGCGGTGCGGTCGAAGTTCGCGATCCAGCCGAGGCGCTCCATCCAGGTGAGGCAGTGGTCGATCGTGGTCGCCGCGTTGACGGCCTGACGGTCGGCCCAGAACCCGCCCGTGATCTCGACGTCGGACGCACCGACCGGCGTCAGCCGGCCGCGGGACGGGACGACGGCCGATGCGGCCTCCGGCCGTGTCGCTTGTTCGATTGCCACTCTGCACTCACTCGTTCTCTATCAAAGCGTTTCGCGCCACCGCTCCGCCGGATGCGCGGATTAACTCGACATCTCCGGCGGTCTGCGAAACAAATGCGAAAAGGTTTTCTCTACGATAGAGTGATGTCCGGCACGCCGTCAAGCGAAAGGGGCGACACCGTGAGCATCGAGTCGCGCGCGGCCCGGAACCGGGCGGCGACCCTCAGCGACGTCGCGCGCGAGGCGGGCGTCTCAGTGGCGACCGCCTCCAAGGCCCTCAACGGCCGCGACCGCGTCGCGCCCGAGACCCGCGACCGCGTCGTCGCTGTGGCGGAGCGCCTGTCGTTCTCGCCCAACCAGATGGCCCGCGGCCTGCTTGCCGGCCGCACCGGCACCGTCGGCCTGATCACGGGCGACCTCGAAGGCCGGTTCTCCATCCCGATCATGATGGGGGCCGAAGACGCCTTCGGCGCGGGCAAGACCGCGGTGTTCCTGTGCGACGCCCGCGGCGACTCGATCCGCGAGCAGTACCACCTGCAGGCGCTGCTCTCGCGCCGGGTCGACGGCCTCATCATCGTCGGCTCCCGCACCGACCCGCGGACGACCCTCGGCCCGCTGCCGGTCCCGACGGTCTACGTCTACGCCCCCTCCGACGACCCCGACGACACCTCGCTGGTCACCGACGACGTCGCGGCCGGCCGCCTCGCGGTCGAACATCTGCTCGCCTCGGGCCGGTCGCGGATCGCGCTGGTGGACGGCGAGGAGGAGTACCAGGCCGCGCGCGACCGCGCCCACGGCGTCGAGGAGGCCCTCGCCTCCCACGGCCTCTCGCTCGCGGCGCCCCCTCGGTTCGGTCCGTGGGACGAGGCATGGGGCCGGGGCGCGACCCGCGCGCTCCTCAACCAGGATCCGACCATCGACGCTGTGATCGGCGGAAGTGACCTCGTCGCGCGCGGCGCGCTCGAAGCACTACACGCCGTCGGCAAGGACGCCCCGAACGATGTCGCCGTGATCGGCTTCGACAACTGGAGCGTCGTCACCGAGAACGCCCGCCCGCGCCTGACCAGCATCGACATGGGTCTAGAAGAACTAGGCCGACTCGCCGCCCACGCCCTGCTCGACGATGGTGCGAACGAGCTCGTCGGTGGCGTACGCGCGGTTGCGCCCCGTCTAATTACGCGTGACTCAACTGTCGCGACGAGCTAACCTTCAGGACTTCTCCAGCAGCCGAGAACTACTCGACCCGCTTGGCCACGCGCTGGCACCGACGCCGTTGCGAGACGACTCGCGTCCCGGACAGTGTTGATTCTCCATCGTCCAGCCTTTCCGGGACCGGGTGGCGGTGCGACGAGCAGAAGCCGCCTTCGCTCCAAGCTGCTCGGTGAGAGATCTGGGTCCCCTGCGAACCACTCGCTCGACTTCGCGGGCGGGACCGACCTCGACACCCAGAGCGTAGTGTCGGCCAATTCATCGTTTAGGCGAGAAGGAAGTCAGCCGTTATTCAGATGCGGCAGTGCGCGAGTGTTCGTGGCGGCGCGCGCGATCACCGAGCCGTCGACAGCGCCTCTAGGGGAAGTGGTCGGGCGGGCACTGGAGGGCCAGCCACAAAGAGTAGAGGCACGGGAAAAGCTCAAGAGCAAGGCCAAGCCATAAGGAGTACGTAGGGAGTACTGACGGAACAGGGACAGGAACTACAAACAAAGTCGAAACTGCAATGCACGTAGGCACTCTTCGAGTGTGCGCGCTCCGTGCGCGCCAAAATGCGCGCGAAACCGGAAGTTCTAAGTGTGAGAGGCGGAGTGGCGCGCTGGAAGCGCGGTCAGGCAGCCCAAGGGGTCAAGCAGGCGGTGCACTACGCCTTCGGCGGCGTCTGCGACGCCACCCTGACGGCTAAGACTGCCGGCGGTGCGCTGGCAGCGGCCGGCTATGCGGATGCGGTGATGACCCGTTACATCGTGGAGAACGGGGCCATCCGCGACGACCTGCTGACCCGCTCACAGTTGAAGGATTGGGTCGACGGTGTCGACCCGCTCACCGGCGAACGTCGGGGTCGCGATCTCGAGTCGCCGGTTGCCGATCTGATTCTTGATGCGACGATCAACGCGCCGAAGTCGTTCTCGATCGCGGCGATGCTGGACCCCGCGTTGGCGGACGCGTACGAAGACTTGCAGGACCGGCTGCGGGACAGGATTATCAAGCTGTGGCAGACCGAGCTCAACGCGCGACGCGGAAAGCAGGGTTGTTTCCGTGAGGACTTGGCTCGCATCGAGGTCGTCGAGCTGCGACACGAACGATCCCGCTCGTTGGACCCGCACAAGCACCGCCACCTGTGGCTGAACGTCAAGGTCCAAGGGCTCGACGGAAAGTGGTCAAACGTCGACACTCGCGTCGCGCTCAGGTTCCAGAACGTCGTCAACGCAGAAGGCGACCTAGCCTGCCGGACCGACCCAACCTGGATCGCCGCACTGGCTGCAAAGAGCTTTACCCTGAACTCGGACGGAGAGATTGCGCAGCTCCAGCACCTGGTGCGGCCGCTATCGAAGCGCTCCGCGCAGATCGAATCCAACAAGACGGTGCATCTCCGTCAATGGAAAGAGCAGCACCCCGGTGAAGAGCCCTCTGCCACCGTTCTAACTCAGATCGATCAGTGGGCCTGGGCTGCGGGCCGACCGAACAAGCCGGGGCACCTGGATGAGGACGATTGGGCATCCGTCGTGATGACCGAACTCTTGCGCGCGGACCCGGAACTTGCAGACCACCGCGGCGAGAACGCAATTCGGTCGGTGGCATTCGATGATCTCGACATCGACCTGCTTGCGGCGAAGGCCATCGTTGACGCCGACTCGCGGTCCACAGGAACTGGAGGACGGTTTAGCGATATGGACATCCGAGCAGGAGCAATCCGCGCAGTCGCGGGGAGCCGGGTACGAGCGAACCGGTCCGAACTTGAATTCATCGTTGACAAAGTCACCAGCCTGGCCGCACGATCGCGCACCGTCACGTTGATTGATTCACCGGGGGTTCCGCACCACGTCAAACACCGAATGGCGACGTCGACAGCGGCCTTGAAGACCACAGTTGCCCACAGGATTGACCCGCTTTCGTATGACGGAGACGATAGAGCGCGCAACGAAGTCATCGCAATCGCACTCCGCGTTGAACCGGAACAGGAATTGACCGGCGAGCAGCTTGCGGGTGCTTCATCGCTCGCGGGAACCGCCGGGATCGTTTGCATCAGCGGTGCGGCTGGGGCTGGTAAGACCACAATGCTCAAGGTCGCGAGTGCTGCGCTCCGACAGAGCGGCAGGAACATGATCATCGTCGCGCCGACAAAGAAGGCTTCGTCCGTCGCAGGCAGGGAGGCCAACAGCTCGTCATCCTCTCTTCACCAGCTCCTTTACGACTTCGGGTGGCGCTGGAAGACGAACGACGCGGGCAGCGTGGGCTGGAGCAAGCTGAATCCGGGAGACGTCGATCGGGATTCTGGCGTCACCTATCGAGGCCCGACTCAGGCAATTCGTCCAGGTGACCGGATCGTCGTCGACGAAGCAGGCATGCTCGAACTCGAAGCTGCCAACGCGCTTCTCGACGTTATCGCGCGAACCGGAGCTGGAGTCGCGATGGTTGGTGATCAGCGCCAGGCCCTTCCGGTCGGACATTCCGGCGCCATGGCGCTGTTCTGGAACCGCGCGCCCCGTCGCATCGAGCTCACCACTATTCATCGATTCCGTGATCCCGGGTGGGCGCAATTGAGCTTGCGGCTCCGGGAGCCGGACAGCTCTGAAGACATGCACGCAATCGCACAGGAGTTGATTGAGACCGGACACGTGGCCCGTGTCAACAGCGATGCGGATGCGGGTGCGGCGATGGTCGATGCGTGGTTCCAGGCCAGTCGGCGCGGTGAAACGATTGCCCTCGTGACCGCGACTCACGCCGAATCGCAAAGCATCAGCGAGGCCATCCAAGCCCGCCGGCTCGCGGCCGGCCAGGTGTCGAGAAGACGCCAGTTCATCGGACAAGCCGGACAGGTGATTGGCATTGGCGACATCGTTCAGACGCGGCGCAACGACTCGACGACCGGCGTCGATAATCGCCGGTCCTGGACGGTGCAAAAGATTACGGACGAGCACGTCGTTCTTGGTGCAGCCGGCAACTCGTCAGACGTTCGGAGGGTCAGCATGTCGTATGCCGCCGAGTACGTGCACTTGGGTTACGCATCGACCGTCTACGGCGTGCAAGGCGAAACGACGGACAGGTCGCTTGTTGGTCCCGGCGTTGATGCGTCTGGCCTCTACGTAGGGCTTACTCGCGGACGCGAGCGCAACGACATCGTCCTCGTCGCTCCAACGCCATCAGCCGCCGAGCGCGAGCTAGTGGAGATGATGCAGCGGCAACCGATCGAGGAGACACTCGAGAAATCGCGAGCGGCGGCGCGTCAGGAGCTTCGCCGCGCTGCGACTCTTGATCCGTCGGTGACCGGTCCGGCCCCGTCCTCGCCAGAACCTCAGGGTCGCGCAGCGTCGATTCAGCGTTGAGGACTGCGCAACGTCGGCTCAGCGTTGAGGATTGCGGAGCTCGTCAAGACAGGCCGCTATCGCGCAACTGATAGCCAAGCCCATTTGCGCCCTCAAGTGAGCCGTCGATAGCCACATAGCAAAAAAGGGCAACTCCAAGCGCATCGGCTCGCATTTGGGCGTCCGGGAGCACACCACCCCGCGTGAAAATCAGTGGGCGGCGTCCATCTACAGATGAGACCCTCGCGGCATGCTCGACAAGCTCGGGCTCCAAGTTTCCGCGATGATGATCCACCCAGGCAATGAAGCGATTGCTGTAGAGGTCACACGTCTGGCGGACGTGAGCAGACGCGATCACTGTGTCGGTCGCGCCGAGGTATGCCATCCAGCCACGACACAGTTCAACGGCGCCTTCATAGGAAACCCCAGAGGGGATCGGAGTAGGCGGTTCGATTGACATGTCCCAAGTGTGCATCAGACGACCTCCCTCGGATCATGTCATCCAAACTGGGGCAACCGACAGAGCAGTTCGAGGAAGCCAACAAGGCTACGCTTCAGACACCAGTATTCGGGTGACGCCAGACATCCAGGATCGCGCCGCGTTGGCCCGCCTCGCCTATCCAGCTCCTTCGGGCGTGGACGATCGTCAGCGGCGCGAACTACTTGCGTGTTTGACGGTGGAAAGTATTCGGGAGTATTCGTGGGGGCTTCGCAATACCTGTTCGACGACAACCCTGCGACGCATGACCTGACAGGTCTAAGGACAGTCGCTCTGACCATTGCCAACGTTGTCGTCGACGAACGATTTGAAACCGTGACCGTGGGTCTGAACTCGCCGTGGGGCGGAGGCAAGAGCACCGCGCTGAATCTCGTTGGCGTCGAATTGAGAAGCCGGCCCTCCACGGTGGTCGTTGAGATCGATCCCTGGGAGTTCGTTGATTCCGGGGACCCCCGAGGTACTCTCATTGCTCGGGTGCTCGAGGGCATTGCAGTTGAAATACAACTTCGTGCGGACAGCGAACGCGCGAATGCGGACAGCAAAATCGCATCTTTTGCGCGCGATGCGATTGCCCGGCTCAATGCCTTGCGGAAGAGAGTTTCCTGGAGCAAGGTTGCTCAGGTCGCCATAAAGTCGGCGCTTACCCTCACACCGGACATCTCTGGCATGGTGGACGCCCTAACGCCCGCGGATGAGGGTGAGTCACCCGCCAAGGGCATGCGTAGTTTTCGTGAGGACTTCGCCGCGCTGCTCGCTGAGCTTCCTGACGTCGCCCGAGTCGTAGTCCTAATCGACGACCTGGACCGCTCGCTGCCGGATGACGTGCTGGGCGCTTTGGAGGCGATCAAGCTATTCCTGAGCGTGAAAGGCATGGCGTTCGTAATTGCCGCAGACGACGACTTCATCAGACAGAGTCTGCGCGATGCGCTCGACCGCAATGGTGGGTCCCGAGGTCAATTCGCCGACCGATACACCGAGAAGATCGTCCAGCTTCCGTTTACGTTGCCGCGCCTTGCATCACCAGACGCGGTCGCCTATCTGGCCGCCCTTTTTGTGCAGGCCGAGAAGGGCGAAGCCGCAGCAATCGCCGTGGCCGAACGCGCAACCCAACGACGAGCCAACGGTGAGGTTCCGTACGCCATAGTGAATGCCGCCGGCGATATGCCCACGGAGGAGCACCTACGCCTCGCGAATCAGATCGTGCGAGGGATGAGTAGCTCCCGACGGGAGACGCCACGACAGCTCAAGAGGTTCTTGAATAATTTCGCGGTTAGGGCTGAGATGTTGGGGGCCCAATTTGACGGCTTTCCAATTGACGTATTGATGAAGCTCTGGCTCCTTGAACAGAACTATCCCCGCTACTTTCGTGACCTCGTAGGAGCAAGCGCGGACGGCAGGGCCAAGCTCCTGCTCGCCTGGGAAAAGGGATCCGACGCCACGCCGGCCGAAATCGTCTCATGGGCGCAGGAGGCGCCTGCCGCATCTCACGCAGCTCAATGGGTCGATCGATACGTTTCGTTCGCGACGGCCGTGGTTGCGACATTGCAGTCGTCAGTTGCTCTCGACGACGCCCAGGCTGCGCTACTCGCGGAACTGCTTGACGTATCGGAGCTAACACGGACAGGAGCGATCCGTCGAATGCAAGAGGCGCCCACGACAGGCGACGAGGACGTGGCTCGCCATCTGGCGACCGCTATCGTCGGTGACCGCGAGGACGCGGCCTTGCAATCTCTCCAGGCTCTTGCGAACGCTCGTGCAGACCTCAGGCCATACATGGTCGAATCGCTTATGGACGACTATGTGCAAAGTGCTCTCGGCGCTCAACATCTTCCATGGCTGAGCGGACCGTTCCGTGATGTGCTCGTAGCCCTCCGCGACCGCGAGAAGACGACGGAGGAACTGCGTTCCGCAATCAACGAAGAGCTAGAGGAGAACCTGCTCTAATGGGCACCTCGGGGGCATTCGGTGGTTCGGGAGCATGGTCCGACACCGTCGATTCGCTTTACGACGCTGCGGACGCGTTGGGGTCGGATGTCGCGGCCCCAATTGCGACCGCCGTGATGGCCACGCTTGGACGGTCGTTGGCAAGAGGCGACCGACGCGGTAGATCGTACGACGTCGGCGATTTGATCGGCGGCCGAAGGGCCGTCGGAGCGTCAAGCTCCGGCGACGGAAGAGATAGCGGTGGTGCTCCCTTCGCCAGGGAGGCCGCACGCGGTTCGCTTGTCCTTGACGCGCTTGCGTCGATCGAAAACGGTGAAGTCCCACACCTCGTGGAGTACGGGGTCGACTTCACGTCACTCGAAGGACTGAGCGGTCTGAAGCTGCTGACGGAGCTTATCGGATTGATCCTCGGTCCCCCGTCACATCCAGATGACGCAGCCCTACAACAGGCGCTGATCGCCACGATGCGGTCGGCCGAAAATCAAGCGGGCGCAACCTTATCCGAAACTATCGGGCGATTTGTGAGTGAATTGGCTTGGCGAAGGACTGTGGTGCAACTGACCACAAGCCAACGCCGAGTCTCGGCACTCGGCTCGTCAATGCGTCGTCTGGAGGAACGGGTGAGGACCTACATCAGCGGAAAGGTCCAGCAAGTCACCGGACAGCTAGTAAATGCGACGCCCCAAACCGTCGCTGACTACGCTTCCAGACTGGCCGCCAAAGCCTGCCGGTTGTTTGGTCGAGGAGACGACAGATGACCAGCCACTCGATTGCGGTCGTGCCGGCCGGCCTTGAGGCTGATGCAGACCAGATCTCTTTCGTTTGGCCACGCGATGGCCATACCGACGCAAACGTAATTTCGAGTCTGTATTGGGATCTCGAAGAGTTTGCCGCTGCCAGTCCTGCCGCACGCGACTTCTATCGAATTGCAGCGGCTGCCTATCTGGCAGATAGCGCAGTGCCAAAGCCAGCTGTGTCGCTTCATCGGCAACTCCGCGTAACCACATTCGTCGAAGATCCGCAGCCGTGGGAAGCTGGGGCTCTCAGTGATCTTGCTGACCTGCTTCACTGGCTCACAGGAGATTCGTGGACCTTCAGTCTCAAACCGGAGGATGCGGGACTCCCGCTCCAAGTTGCCGAGCCAGCTGACCGAATCCAGCTACTTTCCGGAGGTCTCGATTCGCTCTGCGGAGCGGTTATTGGCCTCAGAGACAAAACGAGCATCCGCTTCATCGGACACCGCGACGCCTCGCGCGCAGTTCGACATGCGCAGCGGCTCATCGATATAGCTATTGAAGACGCCCCCTACGATCGCTTCGAATTCTTTCTCCGAGATACTTCACGGCGTAAGAACCACGGTCCGCGATCGCGATCGTTGATGTTCATGGCCCTCGGGGCTATGTCCGCTCACTCTCATGGCGCCAGCACTTTATGGGTACCCGAGAACGGATTCACGAGCATTAATCCGCCGTTGGATGCGGGTCGCGGTGGAACGCTGACAACTCGCTCCACTCATCCCTACACATTCTTCCTCGTGGGCTCCCTCCTGGAAAGTTTGGGCATCGACGTGGAGATCACCAATCCATTCACGTCGATGACCAAGGGAGAACTGGTGGCTGCGGCTCTACCGGATCTTGCGATGCCCACGTTTGCCGATGCCCTCAAATCCTCCTTTTCGTGCGCAAAAGGAGGTACGCAATTTCACGGAGGCGATTCCAACCACAATTGCGGTCTATGTGTGGCGTGCGTCGTGAGGCGAGGCGCTTTCCTGGGCGCGGGTATCCAGGATCCAAGCGAATATGACTGCGAGCTCCTTGACGGCAGCGACCTGGATGGTCTGTTGAAACAACGTTGGCGCGATATCGTGAGCCTTCGTGAGGCGGCAGAATTCGGGATCCCCGAAGAACTGGTCTTGAGTTCCGCTCGGTGGCCCCTCGACACCGACTTCGCCGGCGTGATGGACCTCGTGAGACGCGGCCTCGGAGAGATCGGACATGTACAACTTCCCAGCCCTTGATTGCCACGCGCACGTCGCTCACGACGTGACCAAGGCTCAGGTGAACTCTCTTGAAGGTGCCATCGTCTTTGCCATGACTCGTTCCTTAAACGAGTTCCGTGCTGCATCTAATAATCGTCAGCCGGGCATGGTGTGGGCTATCGGGGCCCATCCGGGCAACTCAACATCCCTCGACCAGTGGTCTGAGGAGCGCTTTCTCCAGCTGGCAAAACAATCTCCGATAATTGGAGAGGTTGGGCTTGATCGTCGGGGGGATCTAGAAACTCAAGTTCGCATCTTCCGGGAGATCCTCATCAATGCTGGTGCCTCGCTGATCTCTGTTCATTCGACGGGGCGAACGCGCCAGGTCATCGATGCCCTCGAAAAGAATGGACACCCTGGCGTAATTCTGCATTGGTTTCTCGGCAACCCCGATGAGGTTTCACGAGCTACCGCGATGGGGTGCTACTTCTCCATAAACGCCGCAATGTCGGACGCGCAATTGACGGCGCTGCCCCTTGACCGCGTGCTGCCGGAAACAGACTTTCCTTCATCGCGCTCGCGAACGCGGGCTCGGGTCCCGGGCGACGTGCTCGCCTTGGAAAAGACCGTCGCCCGCCTCACACGCAGGGACGTCGGCGAAGTGCGCAAGCTTTGGTACCGCAATCTGCGAAGGTTGTCACTCCAGGCAGAAGTGGTCCATCGATTGCCAGCAGGTCTGGCAGCTGCGTTAGAAATGGCATAGGGACGCACTCGAAACGCTAAGTGGCCCAAGTACGACTTACATCGAGGGTGTCTTCAGGCCCACGGCAACATCCCGCTGTGCGTCTGGTGGGGTGCTCAAAGTCGCCCCCCACCAGACGCCAGGGCTAGCTGAGCGTCGCCGAAGCGGCCTGTGGCGACCGCGCATCCAAGCTTGGCCCGGACAAAGCGGCGTCCAGGCCGTCAGCTTTTGGGTTGCGGCGGGCGACCTCCGCGGTGGTGTAGCGGAGCGACGGTCCGACGCTGTCGGCGACGACTTCGGTGGCGGCTCGGGGTTCGCCGGTGGCCTGGTCGGCCCAATGGCGGAACTCGAGGTTGCCGTTGACGATGACGGTGTCGCCCTTGGCGAGGCTGGCGCGGACGTTCTCGGCGGTGCGGCCGAAGACGGTGGTGCGGTGATATTGGGTGTCGCCGTCGACCCACTTGCCGTCTTCGAGCTTGCGGTCGGTGACGGCGACGGTGAACTTGGCGAACTTGGTGCCGTTCTGGGATTCCCCGTAATCGGGGTCGGCAACTAGGTTGCCTTCGATGCTGATCGGGACTCGTGTGCTCATGATTCCTCTCCCTTTCGGTTCGCGCCCGCTGGTGGGGTCGCTTTCACATAGAACTTCCGGTTCAAGGGCGGAAGATGCGCGCAGCGAGCGCGCAAATCGTGGCCCCGACTCTCACGAACCGGCGTGGCTGTCGCGGATCCAGTCCGCCCACTCGGCAGGGACGGCGTCGTCGCCGGCTTGTGGGAGCTCGGTGTGGCCGTTGTGGCATTCACCGTTGTACCAAGTGGCCAGTCGCGGGAGGGCGACGGCGAGGCGTTCGTGCCAGCCGATGGGTCCGTAACCCGCGTCGAGGGTGTCGTAGGACACCAGCCATGCGGTGTGCAGAGCGGAGAGTTCTTCGACGAGGGCGCCGTGCTTGAACCAGCAGGGCGGGATCTTCCGTGTAGCGATGTTGTAACGGTGGCTGAACCAGGCAACCCAACTCCGGAGGTCGGTCCAGACCTGCGGGGCGTCCTCGTCTTCGAGGGTGCGCCAGTTGATGACGCGGATGCCGAGCATCCCTGGACTCTGCCGGGGCGCTTGGTTCTCCCATCCGTCGGCAAGCGAGGCGACGAGGTCGTCGAGCGGGATGTCGTCGCTCACTGCTGCTCCAGAGATGCTTCGATGTAGTGGGCGATCTTGGCCTGAAGCCGGGCGATCGCCTGGATGGAAGCGGTGCGGCGGGAGACGAAACCCGAGAGCGCACGGTCCCGCTCGATCAGCAGATGCACGTACTCGTGGCAGCGCGGGTGCAGTGCGGTCAGGTCCTCGTGCTTCTCGCCAGCAGACCAGCCATGCGAGGCCTGGGTGACGCCTCGGTAGTCCAGGTGGTGCAACTCGAGCGAACGTCGGCTCCCGGCGCCGAGGCAAAGCGCGCAGCGGACACTGCCCTTGCGGTGTTCTTCGTCAAGAAACCAGCGGTCGCGCCGGCCGAACCAGGCCGACGAGTGCAGGTAGCGGCTGCGGTAGGTGTTATCCCGTGAGGGCCGACGAAGGTTGGACATCAGTTTCCCTCCCCCGCTGAACCTCGGCGATCCAATGCGGCTCGATACTGTTCGGCAAACACCAGCTGCTGGTCGAGCTCGGTGAGCTTCTTGCCCGCGCTGACCTGACGGGCGTCGTCGCGATCAGTCCATCCCCGCAGGTCGAGCAGAATGCCCCGGCGGTTCCGGTACGCGAGGAGCCCGACTGTTTCTGGCATGCGGCGGATCTCGTCGAGCGTCATCACGGGCACCTTCTCGTTCTGCACGTTCGTGGAGGACCCGTTGTCGTTGTAGGAGTGCCCGGTGTTCCGGATCCGCCGCGTGCCTAGGAGGGATTCGATGTCGCGGAGGTGGTCGACATCGGACGCGCCACCGAGCAGGAGCTTGGCCGTGGCGGCAGACCAGATCGTGTCGGCCTCGGACCGGGACCAGGCGGTCTCGGCTTGGGAGAGGGCTTGGAGGACGACGATGGTGGAGATGCCGATGCCGCCGCCGTCGGCCATGATCCGCGGCAGCGCCGGCCAGGAGAACATGTTCGCGATCTCATCCAAGATCAGTGCCAGTGGGAGCTCGAGGCGGGACCCGCGAGAGGCGAGGGCCTTGCGGCGCGCGGTTTCGACGATGTCGTCGAGGACGGCGCCGAGGAATCCGCCGACGGAGCCTGCGCCGGCGCCGGTGCCGACGAGGTAGAGGGAGTTGGGTCCGGCGAGGAATGCGTCGAGGTCGAACTGCTCCCCCTTCCCGGGCGTCATCGCGCTCCGTATCGCGGGGATGGACAGCGGGCGGAGTGCACCGAAGACGCCGAACCAGGTGTTGGCCAGGAGCTTCTCGTCGCCGTTGATGATCGCGTCCAGGTCCTCGGACCAGCCGGGCGTCCCTTGGTTGGCGAGCACGCTGACGGCTTCACGCGCGATCCGGGGATTGGACCCCCACCGCGCCAGGGCATCGGTGCCACGCCCCGAGACGGCGGCAGCGTGCAGGAGCCGGGACAGCACGTTGGAGGACACCTGCGCCCATTCCTGGTTGGTCTTGGACACGCCGAGGGCCGTGCCGGCGATGATCGCCTGACCGCGCTGGTCCGCGACGAGCGGATCCTCACATCCGGCCACCGGCGAGATTCGCAGTCCGGAGCGAATACCGGTGAGCTCTTGAGGGTCGAAGACAGTGACCTCGCCGACCCGCGCGCGTTCGCGCATCGTGGCGGAGAGGTTGTCGTTGCGGGTGGAGGTGGTGATCAGTGGGCCGTCCCAGTCGAGGATGGCGTTGATGATGAACCGGTAGCCCTTGCCGGAACGGGGCGCACCCTCCACGACGATCGAGTCCTCGATCGAAACGTAGACGTCCTGCCCGTGTGCGCTGCCGACCCTCCACCCCGCCGCAGCTGGCGACGGATCGACCAGCGACGGGCGAAGCGTCTTGGCTCTACGGAGAGCTGTGCGCGCGGAGGTGTGTTTGCGGACTTCGCCAGGCTTGGCGAGCCCGTCACGGCCGCGGAGCTCGTGGATGAAGTACCGGTCTGATTGCCGGTAACGAAGCCACCAGATCATCCCGACTGCAATCGCGCCGAAAAGAAGGAAGACGGCGAGCAGATCCAGGACGCGGATCAATGTCGCCGGAGCCGTGCATCCCGGCACCAGGGAGAACCCGCTCGGGTCGCCTCCTATTGCCAGTTGTAGGCCGGCGAAGACGCTGCCCGGCTGCCCGGCGCCGTCACAGGTCGCGGTGATGGTCGCGCTCGCGACACCGGTCGTAAGGGCGCCCGCGACGACGATGGCGAACAAGCTGTAGAGGGCAGCGTGCGTCCACGAGGAACTGTGGGGTCTCATGCTCGTTCGCCGCCCATCGCGTCGGTGCGGAAGATGCCGAGTTCGTAGTCCGTGCAGATGTTGCGGACCTTCGCGACCCGGTCCTGGCCGATTTGCCAAAGCCCTTCGCCCTTGTGAAGCTTGCGGACCAGATCGGCTTGGGTGTCGTTCCAGCCCAGGATCTCCCGCGACCGGGCGATCTCACCCGAGTGCTGCGCGTACGAGATCCGGGTCTCGCAGTCCGCGAGGAGACCGAGCGCCCGAGAGTGGAGCGCACTGTTTCGGTCGCCGAGCGCGTCGAGGTCGGCCACTCGGTGCAGCAGGTACCAGTTGGAGGTGCCGAGATGTCGGGCAACCTTCTCATCCTCCACTCGGTCGGCGAGGCCGTCGCCGCCGGATACGTCGTTGAGCAGTTCGACGGCGGCCTCCTCGTGAATGATCACCCGGGCCTGCCGGTTCGCGCCCAGACTGGAGCGGCGGATCCAATTCGCTGTAGCCAGCCGGGCCAGCGCCTGCGCCTCCGGCGATGCGCCTTTCAACGCGGAGGTGTCGACGACCATCATCGGGGCGTCAGCGTCGAAACGGACCGTGGAAGGTCCGTCGAAAAACCCGGTGAGGTCGCCTGAGACCATCCGGCGCAGCGAATGCGCGAGCCGGTGGCCAGCCTCGACCACCTCGGGAGGCTGGTTTTGGTCGGGATCGACGAGACGGTCATACACGTGGGTGATGGTGACCGTGGACTGGCCTCGCAGGGCATCGAGAGCGACGTCGAGGGCGGTGTGCTCGACCGGCTCCAGGTTCCCGCCTTCGCGGAGGCGGCGGATGATCGTCTTCACCGTCGCGCGCCGGTACTGGAGGACGTTCTGGTTCCAGTCCTCATCCGAGAACGACGCGTCCCGCGGGCCTTCGTCGAGGAGGTTGATTCGGGCGGCCTTGCCGGGGCCGACGGAGATGGACGTGCCGCCGACGTACGTCGCGACGCGCAGCCACTCCCCGTTCGGGTCGTGCGGGACTGCGATCTTGCGTCCAAGCCGAGCGAGCCGCGAGGACCAGGATTTCGCGAGCATCGACTTCCCAGTCCCCTTCACCCCGAGGATCGCGACCGAGTGCGAACGGACGGCCTCGGCGGAATACGCGTCCCACGGGTCGAAGCAGAACGGGGCGCGAGACAGAAGGTTCTCCCCGATGTACGCACCGGTGAGGATGTCTCCGGTCTCCGCCAGGAACGGATACGCCCCGCCGAGGACTTTGGAGGAGCACCGGTGTGCGGGTGGGGTGGCGCGCAGTGGGCCACGCAGGTTGTGCGGCTGCTTCCACCCCCAGGCCGGCATCTTCGACGCCGGCAACTCCGCCGACTGAACCTTCCAGCATAAGTTTTTGTCCGATCGGGTGGACTGACGGTGGCGGCCGTTGACGCCGGGCTTCTCGTTAGCTGGGATGCGGCCGATGACGGCTGACTGCTTCATCTCAGTCCCCTTCCAACGGCACCGGCAGCGCCGCGGTGACGAACCCGGCCGCTTGTTGGCCGGACATCGATGCGAGGACGAGGCGGGCTGGGTGCGAGGCCTGCTCGATGTCCGTGCGCGCTCTGGCGAGGGCGTCCTTGGATTCGGCGGAGATGGTGACGAAGCCGCGGTACTGGACGTCGCCGAACCCGTCGACGAGGTCGTGCTCGCGCACGGCCAGGTCTTCCTCTTCGCGGAGGTGGGTGAGCGGGATCCGGGAGGACAGCTTCATCCGGATCGTCGCGGCGGTCTCCATATCCGATTGGGCGCGGTTCAGCTGGGCCAGCGCCTTGTGCGTTGCCACCGGGCGAACCTGGAGTGTGATCACCCGCGTGGCATCCCCGGCGTAGAGCAGGGGTTCAAGGAAGCCGGTGCGGACGTCGGTGCGCGGCCATTCAGCGACCCAGAACGTCTGATGCCAGGACTCGTCGACACGCATCGTGTCCCAGCCCTCGTCGATCCCCATCACCGGTGATGGCGCCGAGACGATGTCGGAGTCCTGCTCGCGCCGCGTCGCTGCAGCGACCGGGTCAGCGGACAGCGCGTTCAACTCGTCGAGCTCGTCAGCGGTGAGCCAGCCGGCCGGAGTGAGCCGGGCGTGCTCCATCGAAGTCTCGATCCCCGCGACGCGTTCCTTGAGAACCGCAGCTAGACCAGTGAGACCCTTGCCAGCGTCGCGGATGGCGCTGTTGAGGGCGGCAGTGTCGAAGGTGAGAGTGATGTAGTTGGTGAACCCCATCGATCGCTTCGACGCCGCCTGCGTCAGCGCCCAATACTGCTCGCGCAGTTCCGCGCTCACCTGCGGGCCGAACTCATCCTCGCGGGCGACGAGGTAGTCCTTCAGCTGGGTCGACGACGCACGGTCAACTCTGATGCGGATCGTGGTCTCCCGCACACCTGGGAGGTTCTCCAGGGAGCTGAGCCATTCGACGAATCCGTCGTAGGCGGCCTCTTGGGTGCCCTTGTCTCGCAGCGCCCACGCTCGGCACCCAACTCGGACAGTGATGGATGCGAGTCGGCCGCGGGCGTTATAGATGAATCCGCCCGCGCCCGGGATCTGGATCACCTGCACGTCGCCGAGCGCACCGGGAAGCAGGAACCTGGAGGTGACGACGGGTGTCACCGCTGCCGCCTGGGCTTGGCCGACGCTCAGGGATGCCATGGTCACTCGGAGCCAGACGTCGCGGCGGAAGGTGGTCTGGCCGGTGAGGCTGCGGTAGGCGTAGCGGGCGGCCTGTGCGGCGATGACGAGCACGGGCTCACGCCGGTAGGTAGCGAGCGCGAAGAACACCACCAGAGTGATGAGCGGGAGCATCACCCAGAACGCGTTGGGGTTGATGAACAGGGTTGCCAGCAAGATGGCGACGGCGGCGCCGATGACGACGAGTTGCAGGAAGGTGAGGCCAAGGAAAATACCTCGTCGCTCCCGGGCAGCAAAGCGGACCCGAGGGGCGCCTTCGTCGCTAATAAGCTGGTCGGCGGTGAAGCTGGTCATGAGCTATCTCCCAACCTTGATGACCCGAGCGGCGGAGCGGACCGGAGCGGCCGCGGTGTTCACCCGCGAGAACTGGTCGCGGACGGAGAACCGATGGTGAAGCGCTGTGCCGACCTCGGCGCCGGCGAAGGACACGAGCTTCGTCGCCCACAACGGGGAAAACGAGGCAGCGATCACAGCCCCGGCAGCGACGAGGATGACCCCGATGCTGAGGCTCGCTTTCGTAAGCTCCACGGCAAGGAGCACGACACCAGCGGCGAGTGGTTTGGCGATCAGCAGGCCGACCGTCAAGTTCATCCATCGTTGTGCCCAGGCGGTGAGCTTGGGCTGTCCGATCATCATCAGCCCGACCGGGGCCATCGCCGCCAGGGCGAGGAGCCCGAATTCGCGGATCGACATGGCGATGAAGAGGAAGAGCGAGGCGATCATCATCAGGCCGACCACGAGCAACGCCATGACGTACTCGCCGACCGAGCCGGGGCCTTGGGCGCCTTGGGTGGCGATGGTGAAGATGACGCCGCCTTGGGTGAATTGGGCGTTGTGCATGACCGCGTTGGGCGCTTGCTTGGTGATGTCGAGGAGCCCCACCACCCGCAGCAGCCCTTTGCTGAGGTCGCCGCCTTGGACGGTGGAGGTGAGGCTGGTGGTCACGGCGTCGGTGACTCCCGATGCCTTATGCATCCCCCACACACAGATAGCGGAGAACGGGATCGCGAGGGCAGCGCCGGCGGCGGTGCGCCCGATCCGCGCCCAGTCCTGCAGGATCATCGCGATCCCGATCTGTACGAGCGCGACGATGAGGATGACGGGGGCGGTGACGGCGATCCAGAACAGGAACTGCGAGTGGGCGATCTCCCAGCTGCTTTGGTCGATGTTGGTGTTGAACGAGCCGGCGATCATGGTGGCGATGAAGTCGCCCAGGTTGCGGATCGTGGAACCCATGAACTGGGCGACGGTTTGCGAGGCTTGGCAGCCGAAATCGGCCATGAAGCAGCCGTAGTTCGGCGAGAACGGATCCGGCGGAGCAGCAGCAATGGCGAGCATGATTGTCACGCCACGTGAAGTGACTGGCCCCAGTTGATCAGTCCCGCGATCCCGGCGGCGACGGCAACACCCGCGACGCAACTCACCACCCCGACGATGCCCATCTTCTGAACACGTCCGTTGCTGGAAATGTGGCCGACGACGATGAACCCGGCCGCGATCAGGCCGCCGATCACGCCGAGGGTGAGCACGATGGCGAACACGACGTTAGCGATCGACTGTAGGGCGCCGACCCCGGGGCCGGAGAAGTCGGGTGACGGGTTGTTCACCGTCAGCACGTTGACCGCGCGTGCATGCACGGTGACCAGGGCTTCGTTGAGTGCGTTCATGATTGGGTTTTCCTTTCGGCGGGATCTGTTCTCGATTCGGGTTCTTCGGTCTCGGTCATTCGTCTCGCCTCCAGCAGCCCGGAACCGGCGATTCCGAGGAGTGTGATGCCGACGACGAGCAGGAGGCCGAGCAGGTTCAGCAGGAGGTTCATGGGCTACTCCCCGCTCGCGTTCGCTGCGTCCGTCGCGGACGCTGGCAGCGGGACGGTCAGACGCAGCGGCAGCCCCTCGGAGGGGACGTTCATCGTGAGCAGAAGCCGGTCGACGCCGGCCGGCAAGTACCACGCGGCGGCGAAGGAGCGCTCCTTGTCGTTCGGAAGTGTCCAGGTCGACTTGCCGCGGAAGAGCCCGCTCGGCAGCCACGCGACCCCAGCAGCCTTCGCGACATCGGGTCCGTCGGCGGTGTCGAGGACGGCCGGTTCGGGACGTCCGTCGAACTGCGTGCCTTTGAGCGTGGTACCGGTGACGTCCTGGTAGGTCTGGTTTCCCTGCGAGGGCTTCCATTCACCGGTCATCGTGAACTTCACGAAGATCACTGGCGTCCCCATCGGGAAAAGTTCCTGGTTCGATCCCGGGAGAGTGCATCGGCAGCCGTGCTTCGCCTTGAAGGTCTTGCCGGGGAAGACCTGCACGTAGACGGTGTCGACGATGCCGTCAGCTGCGGGAGTCGCGTCGCTGGACGGAGCCGCGGCCGGTGTGTCCGGTGCGATGATCGTGAACGAAGGCTTCGGCGCTGGAGCACTTGCTGCGCAGCCCGTCAGGGCAAGCAATGGGAAGAGAGCCGCGACTGCGATCAGCTTCTTGTTCATCTCGATTCACCTCGGTTTCGTGTGCGCCTTCACTTGGAACTTCCGGTTCGGCGCAGCTTTTGGCGCGCACCTTCCGGACTTCGTTGGTCAGGGCACCTGGATGTGTTGGTGGTTGCAGGTATCGGGGAAGTCGCTGGTGAAGTTCACGAGTACGCCGAGCGACACGTGAGCGCGTGCGCGGCAGTCGCTTTGACCGGCCGATGAGCCGTGCGGGGCGTACGGGTCCAGCACGTGAACCAGCTGCACCGAGAGGACGTCGGCGCCGGTGAGGGACTGCCGGTTGATTGCGTAGAAATCCACCGCTTTGCCCTTCCAGTGCGCCGACTTGGTTCCGGCGCCGGGGGTCATGCCGGTGCAGCGCCGGTTGAGGTCACTGACGCCGACCTGTCGGAAAGACTGGACGGCGACGGCGATCAGCTGGAGGACGTGGACGTCGATCGCGCAGTCCGGGGTCGCGGTCCCGTCGGCCATGTTGATGACCTGCTGCTGGTAGCGCGGCTCGAGGAAGTTCAGCTTCTTCGCCTGGATCGCGCCGACCAGGACAGCGGCCGCAGCACGGGCATCCGCCGGCACCTGACAGGTGCCCGCGGCCGCCCCAGTCAGCGCCGCCAACACGTGCTCGGCCGGTGTCCAGAACAGGGCGTAGTGGTTCGGGTCGGCATTGATCTGGACCGCGTGCGCGACCAGGGTCGGCGCAAGCGTCTGCCAGTCCGGGACGTGCAACATGCGCGTGTAGAATGCGGCGGCTGCGGTCGCCGGGTCCATCCGCTGCGCCGAGGTGCCGTAGCTGGCGCCTTGTTGGAAGACGCCGATGGTGGTGTTGTCGACGGCGTCCCCGTGATCGAGGTTCCGCAGCCCGGACTCGCCGATCGCGACCATCAACGCGAGAGTCTGGCCATGTGGCGGCACGCTCATCTGCTGGCCGACGGTGATGATCGTTGCTGCGATCTTCAATTGCTCCGGTCCGTACCCGTCCACGTTCTGGCCGGCCTCGACAGACGGGGCGGATCCGCCGCACACTCCCCCGCCACCACCGAAGCCGCTCGCGCCCATTGCGAGCACCAGCGACGCCGGGACGGCGACGAGCGCGACCGGAACGATCAGGACGATGACCGCCGCGACGATTAGCAGGTTCCGGGTCGTCTTCGGGTGTGACACCGCGTGAGCGGCGGCCGCGCCGACGCCGATCACGCTGCCACCTCCTGTTCCAGGACGGTACGGGCGATCATCAGCAACCGCTTGGCGGTCGCGATCCGCGCTCGCGCCGAGCCGGGATGGACGTGCAATCGCGCGGCGATGGTTTCTGCGTCGTCGCCGATCATCGCTGCGACCTCACGAAACCCACCCGTCTCGGGCACGCACGAGACGATCACGGACCCGGTCAGCGGTAGTCCCGCGTCCGCGGCCGCGAGGGCGGCGAGTACGGTGCGTGCGGTCTGGCACACCCGGTCATGGATGGTGCGGACACTGCGTTTGGACAGCTGATGTGCGCCCGCCACTCGCTCGGCGTCACCGTCTGCCAGACTCAGGTCGCTCATCACGTGCCAGTCAGAGGGGCCGACAAAGTCGGCCACCAGCACCATCCACCGGTGCGCATCGAACCGGCGGATCATCACCTCCAGCGGGTCAATGTCCGAGCCGGACTCAACGTCGTCCGGCATCTCGTCCATCGGGACGCGCTTGCGCTCAATCTCCCGAAGCACGACGTGACGGGTGATGCCGAACACGAAAGCGTGCGGCGAACCGCGCTGAGGGTCGAACGTCGAGGATCGGTGCCAGACCGTCTCCCGGGCGATTTGGAGCACGGGGTCGACCTCGTTCGGCCAGCCGCGCAGTTGGTAGCGGACGTACGGTCGCAACGTGTCAACTTCACGGAGCAACTCCGTGAGGACAGCATCGGGCCGCGTGCGGATTTGGGTTCCTCCAGCCACGAGATCACAACCTTCCTTTAACGGAGGTGGCTTATGCGAAGGACCGGGTTCGAGCCAGGATGGCTCGTGAGATTGCGCTGGGTCAGCGCGAATGGGCGCGCGGGAGCGCCCGTGAAGATGGGTGGTTGCGTGAGCCAGGCGTCGCCGGGGAGGTCGGGGCGGCGCGCCCGGATTCGGTGATGGAGCAGTGACTTCGACTCTGAAGTTCGGGAGTCTCAGTCACGATGCGTTACCGCCGCCCTGACTCGAATTGGGAGCCGGGCGTCACGGTGATCGGGGTAAGAATCAGCCGCTCCATTTGGTGCCGCACGCTACCCCCGAACAGGGGCCGCGCTTGGATGGCGCGCCGGGTGAACCGATGGTTACTGACAGCTCTCGCACTGCAGGTCATCCATCGGGTCGAGCGGCACGACATAGCCGTCCACGAAGTCCTGGATGGCACCGGGATTCGCGGGGGTGAGGCCGGTCACGCCGGCACTGCGGTCCCGGTCTGTACCGTCGCCTCCAGCCATGCGATCACCTCCGTACGCTTGTACACCACGCTGTGCGGCGTGGGCTTGTAATAGCGCGGACCCTTGCCCTTGTAGCGCAGCTGCGCCAGGGCAGCCACCGAAAGCCCGGTCAATTCGGCCACATCGGTGGGCCGAATGAATTCTCCTGTCATCTCGATATCCTCCGTTTCAACAACTAGAGAGCTCTTGATCTGCGAAATCGACGATAACGCTCATATGCTGGATTGACAAGCAGGGACGCGCTACTCTGTCGAAATGGCGGATTTTCGTTCGGAACCCAACGTCGGCGCGCGGATCAAGTTGGCACGGAGGGAGCGCGGTTACCGCACCACTCGCGACTTGGCAGAGGCAGTCCCGGGGGGAAACATCACTTCGGCGATTCTCGAGAACATCGAGTCGGGTCGGAAGGCCGACATCAGCGTCAGCCAGTTGCTCAACATCGCGCGGGCGCTCAACGTGCCGCCGTCGTACCTGCTCGCACCGATCGGCAATCCGAACTCGACGCTTGACCTGCCGAACCTCAGTTCGGACTTCGATGGGATGACCGCCGCTGAATTTGACTGCTGGTTGTCCGCGACTCCCGCGAGTTCCTACAGACCTCGCCTCGCGGCCGAGCGAACCGACATCAACGTCCTGGCCACCCTCCGAGAGTTGGGAAGCCTTCGCAGGGAGCTGGAGCGGCTGCACATCGTTCTAGCTGTGCAGTCTTCGTCCGGAGATCCCGACGTTGTTGAAGGCAACGCTGAGATCCAGCGGCGCATCGACGGCATCGAGGCGGAGGCTCGCCGGGTAGCAGGCCTCCTGACGTCGGGCGGACTGACTGGCGTCGTTGCCGGCATCGGTTCTGAGAGCTAACCATCATGGGCAGTATCACTGCGTACGAGTCCGCGGCCGGCAAACGCTACCGGGTCCGATACCGCAAGCCCGATCACTCGCAGACCGATAAGCGGGGCTTTCGGACCAAACGGGAGGCCGAGCTCTTTCTGGCCTCTATCGAGACGAAGAAAGCGACTGGCGAGTACATCGATCCGACAGCGGCTCGCGCGACAGTCGATCGACTCGGGAAGGCGTGGCTGGCGTCGCGCTCGCACCTAAAGCCGTCATCTGCGTATGTCTACGAGTCCGCCTGGCGGCTTCATGTGGAGCCGCGTTGGGGCGCGACGATGATCGGCAAGATCCGCCACAGTGAGGTCCAGACGTGGATCACTGAGCTGAGTGAAGGCATCGGGGAAAGGAAGCCGAAGTCCCCAACGATCGTCCGACGAAGCCACGACATCCTCGCTGGCATCCTCGACACCGCCGTCCGGGATCATCTCATCCCGTCGAACCCCGCTCGCGGCGTAAAACTCCCCCGACGCCGATCCCGCGAACACGTCTACCTGACAAACGCACAGGTTGGCAGTCTGCTCGCGGCGTGCGGGGAGCATGCACCCATCGTGGCGACACTCGCATACACCGGCCTTCGCTGGGGTGAAGCATCAGCCCTGCGAGTCCGTGATGTGGACACCCGCCGGCGTCGGCTCTCAGTCGCAGAGAACGCCGTCTATGTGAACGGGTCGATTGTCGTGGGCACTCCCAAGACCCATGAGCGGCGGAGCGTTCCATATCCCCAATTCCTGTCTGTTCCGCTCGCGGACGCTTGCGCTGGCAAAAGCCGCGACCATCTTGTCTTTGACGATCGAAATGGCGCCTACCAAAAGACGCCTACGATGGCAGTCAACTCGTGGTGGGACCGCGCGCTTCTCGAAGCCGGCCTTCCCCCCATGACAATTCACGACCTGCGCCACACGGCAGCTTCGCTCGCCGTCAGCGCGGGCGCAAACGTGAAGGCTGTGCAGCGGATGCTCGGTCACGCGTCGGCAGCTATGACCCTGGACACCTACAGTGATCTCTTTGATGACGACCTCGACGCAGTTGCCAACCGGCTCAACGAGGTCGCGTCCGCCACTGTCGACATCATTTGGTCAACGCGAATCAGCACTGACGCAACCTCCGTGGGACCTACCGACTCGGCGTATCGCGAAGCGGTGCTCGATTGCATACGAACGACCCAAACGTCAGACTTTTTCTCAACAACTGAGGAGATGGCGATGGCCGAAGGGGTCCTGCAGTTCCACATGTACAAGTCCACGGCTGCCCAGCCCTACCACTGGACACTGGTTGTAGCTCAGAACGGAGAGGTCATATGCACCAGCGAGAACTACTCGAGGAAAGCTGACGCGAAGCACTCGATGGACCTCGTGCATGCGCACGCTGGTGACACCAAGTATTGGGACCACACGGGAGAGAGCTAGCACTTCATGGACGCCGCGACGTGGATTGCAGTTAAATCCCGGGCGGCCTGGGCTCTACATCGCCAGAAAGCTGTCCGGACTCTAGCTCCGCGCGAAACTGACGCATGGCTCGGCGCGCGCCCGCAAAGGTGCTGTTTTGGCTCACATCCAGCAAAGGTTTGCCGACGAGGCCCTTGGCGTATCGAACGCTTCCCCGTAAGCCAAGGAATACAGCAAGGCGCACCCTGAACGGAACCTCGCGAGAAATGCCAACGTAGGGCAGACGGACGTAAACAAGCTCGATCGCGGCATATAACGCCGCCACGTAGAGGAACGGCAAGAGAGCCAAGGGCAGCCAGACAGTCATGGCTGCAGTCAGTCCCAGTTCCTCGAAGTTCAAATGCTCGCGCTGGAGGACTAGCCAAACGGTTGTGTAGACGATCCCAGCTACACCAATGCTGGCGAGGAGCGCACTGGCTACAGTGACTCCAACCTTTCGGCCGCGTGCCTCGAAAACTGACACGCACGCGCTGAGCCCAACGATGACGATCTGAACACCCAACTCGCCTGCGAGCGTCAATGACGCGAGGTTGATGTAAAAGGCGAGGGCCGCACCGATGCCGATCACCGCTCGAAGCGTCCGTCGTACGAGTACTGTTCCCGTCTCAGCGTCAACCGATCGCCACAGAAGCGGGAATGCCACCGTGAGCATGACAAGGATCGTGTCTTTGAGGAGCGCTGCTTGCCACAAATGCACCGTGCTGGCCAGCCAGACAACGGCCGCCCCGTAGAGCACATAAAGAAGGAACAACACGGTGATGCGCGAAGCGAAGAGCAGCTTCACCATGACTTTGAGCTCTGATCGGGCGATCAGAGCAGTAAACAGGGCGACGCCCGCAATGAGGATGAGCGATGCTGCCTCACGATTGGTCAACATGGTTCGGCAATTATCGCTGCAACCACGGACAGCGCCCGGTTGCACGACAGCGACTAATTTCCCACATCACCCGGCTGCGTTTTCAAGTGTGGGCAAAATGTGGGCAAAATGGCCCGACTAAAGAGAAAACGGCGGCTGTTCAACAGCCGCCGTTCCCAGTGTTTTCAAGCTATGTAGCGAGGGCGGGACTCGAACCCGCGACACCACGATTAGGTTCCAGGAGATCTCGTACTGTGAGGTGCGGCGAGTTTCGCTTGATTTTCCGCGGATTTCGATCGTTCTGAGCGACCTTGAGTCTTGTTGGAATCGATTCAATGTGCGGGGTAAATGCGGGGTGAGTGCGCGAATCGATGTCTCGCGAACCCGGGCACAAGAGGCATGGCAGGACAGCGAAGAGAAGGTGCAATCGTGTGCGGTCGTCAGCTCTTGATGCCCCCGGCGAAGCCCTGGATGAACTTCCGCTGCGCGAAGACGTAGAACACCAGCACGGGGACCATCGACACGATGATCCCAGCGAAAATGATGTTCCACGCCGACACGTTGGCACCGACGAATCCGTAGATGACGACGGGAAGTGTGGCGCTCGCTGACCCCGAGAGAAAGATCAGCTGCGTGAAGAAGTCGTTCCAGATGATCAGACCTGCGAGGATCGCCACCGTTCCGGTCGCGGGGGCGAGCAGCGGAAAGATGATGCGAAGGAAGGTCTGGAGCCGTGAGGAGCCGTCCATCTGCGCGGCCTCTTCGTATTCACGAGGGAGGGACCGCGCAAATCCGGTGTAGAGGAAGACGACCAACGGCATCAGAAGCCCGCTGTACAAGACGATCAACCCGAACGGGCTCCCCACAAGCCCCAGAGTGCGCAGGACGACGTAGACCGGCACCATCCCCAACTGGAACGGAAGGATGATCCCGACCAGAAAGAGGATGTACAGGGTGTTGCTCAGTCGGCCGGGCAAGCGAGCCATCGTATAGGCCGCGATGGATCCGAAGGCGATGAGCACGACCAGACTCCCTGCCGTCACGACCACGCTGCTGATCAATCCCCCGGGGATGCTCCCGGTCGCGGAACCCGCCCACGCGTCGCCGAATGCGGACACGCTCGGCGGACGCGGCAGGGCGATCGCCGACGACAGGAAGGCGTCGGAATTGCCCTTGAACGAGACGTTGAGGAGGAAATAGAACGGGATCATCAGCACCATGGCGACAATGATCGTGACGATCTCCAGCGCGAAACCTCGGCTCCCATAGCGGTGCATGGTCAGTCCTCTCGTTGACGCAGCAGAGTGACCTGGAGCACCGCTGCCACGACGATCAAAAGGGTCAGAATCAGCGACAGGGCCGAGCCGTAGCCGAACCTCCCGTTCACGAAGGTCTCCTTGTAAACGAGGGTCGCGAGCGTCTGGGTCGAGTTGAAGGGGCCGCCCCCGGTCAGCGCCAGCACCTGGTCGAAGATCCGCAGACCCTGAATCAGTGTGAGGGCCGATGCGATGACGATCGTCGGCCGAAGAAGCGGCAGAACGATCCGACGGAATCGGGACCAGGCCGAGGCTCCGTCGACCGCTGCGGCCTCTTCCAGCTCGACGGGTACGGTGGCGAGACCGGCGAGGTAGATCACCATCGTCAGGCCGATGTTCTGCCACACCACCACGACGACGATGGTCCAGATCGCCGTATGGGGATCGCCGAGCCAGGCCACCGCCCACGAGTCACGGCCTACCGCTCGAAGCACCTCGTTGAGTGGGCCGTTCGGCTGGAAGATGAACTTCCACACGTACGCAACGCCGAGTGGGCTGAGCACGACCGGCAGGAAGATCAGTACGCGGAGGACGTATCGGCTCTTCAACGTGCGATTGAGCGCCAGCGCCAGCCCCAGACCGAACACGTTTGTGAGGACGACGAAGCAGACGGCCAGCAGTAGCGTGTTCCAGAGAGCTTGGACTGTCTCGGGAGACCTGAAGGCGGCCGCGAAGTTGTCGAAGCCGACGAAGTTGAAGGTGCCGAGACCGCTCCAGTCGGTGAAGGCGAATACCGAGCCTGCTCCGACCCCGAAATACTGGACGCCGATGGTCAGGACGACGGCCGGCGCGGCCCACCACCAGGTCGCCGAACGATGACCGGTGGCCCGTTTCTGCGCGCGCCTGCTGCGGCGCACCGCCCGGCCGAGGTCGCGAGCCCCGGCCGGGTGTGCGGAGTCGAGTGCGACGCCCTTTGTCTGGCTGGTCATAGCACGAGCTCGAGCGTGCAGCAGGTCATCCGACGCGCCTTCATCCCCATGCCGCATCCATGGACTGGAGGACTTGCGACACGGTGGTCTGACCGGTCAACAGACCCTGGACGCCCGTGCCGAGCGCGTCGTAGACGGACGCGTTGGGCCACAGCAGGTTGGGCAAGGGAGCGTTGCGCTCAGGGTTGGTCAGGTACGGCTCCAAGCTCGCGTACTGGTCGGGCACGTGCGAACCGTTCAAGACCGTGGTCAGCGACAGGTTGCCATTCGCCTTGGCGAACGCGTCCAGGTTCTGTGGCTCCGTCCAGAACTTCAGCAATGCTTTCGCCGCATCGATGTGTTTGCCGGCCGCGTTGATGGCCAAAGCGTTGGTCGGGGACGCGAAGAGGAAGGTGTCGCTCGCCTTCACACCGGGTAGGGCTGCGACCGAGATCGTGGCGCTCGGTGCCAGTTGAGCGAGCTGGGAAGCGATTCCCGCCGGCGCGAAGATCGAGAGGATCTTCCCAGACGCGAACACCGGGGTCACCGTCTCCGGGGAACCCCCCTCCGAGCCCGGCTGGAAGCATCCCGAGTCCTTCATCTTCACGAAGGCCTCCAGCGTCGACTTCCACCCCGATGACCCGGCGAACGTCACCTTGCCTGCGGACCGCTTGGCGTTCCAGTCCGGTTGTGCCGCGTACACGCGGGAAGCGGCGAGTTGGAGAGCGGCCAGGCCAGTGTTGCTGGATTGAGCCCCGGCGAGTCCGAACAGGGAGGTTGCTCCGGAGGCCGGGACGGCGGTGCACTGCTTGAGAAGGTCAGCGAAGGTGGAGGCGGGTTTGATCCCGGTCGACCCGAACGCGGTGGAATTGATGACCTCGGAAATCGGCGCGATGTCGACGGGGACAGCGGTGAGTGCTGCGCCCTCGTAGTAGAGGTCATGAGCGCTTTTCGGGACCGTGGCGGTGGCCCAGGATTCCTTCGACAGATCGACGAGCTGCCCCGCCTTGGCGAAGACGCCGAGCGAATTGCCCGAGCCCGTGCCGGGCGAACCCCAGACCACGTCGGGTGCGCTTCCCGCCTGGAATTGCGTCCGGATCGTCTGGGAGTAGCTGTCGGTAGGGATCTCCTGCAGCCGGACGGTGATGCCCTCGTGATTGCTCTTGTTGAACTTGTCGATGATCTCTTGGTAGGCGCTCGTCTTCCCGAATCGAGTCTCGGTGGCGAGGGTGATGGTGACCGGGCCGTCGGATTTTCCCGTGCCGGAAGCACTGCAACCGGCAAGTGCCAGGGCCGCAACCAGCGGAACGGCGAATGGAAGCAGCCGTCGGCGGGTGAGTGGGTTCGATTTCATGATGGGGTTCCCTTCTGACGTCATCGTCATTTCAGTGATCTGAGAGCGTTGGAGAGCTGTCTGACGTGCCCCGGGTGGAGTTCTCCGAGATCCTGGACACCGAGGAGCTTCATGGTGCGGACGATCTCGTCGCTCAAAATCGAGATGGCCCGGTCGACGCCGCGTCGTCCGCCTGCCATAAGGCCATACAGGTATGCGCGGCCGATGAGGGTGAATCGGGCACCCAGCGCGACAGCGGCGACGATGTCACCGCCGGACATGATCCCGGTGTCGACGCCGATTTCGACGTCCCTGCCGACCTCCCGTACGACGGCCGGGAGAAGGTGAAACGGGACCGGTGCCCGATCCAGCTGCCGTCCGCCGTGGTTGGACAGGACTATTCCATCGACTCCGTGGCCGGTCAGCTTCTTGGCGTCGTCAAGGTTCTGCACACCTTTCACGACGAGCTTTCCGGGCCAGAGGGTCCGAACGGTGTCGAGATCCGCGTAGGAGATCGAGGGATCCATAGCAGCGTCGACCACCTCGCTGACACCGGCGCCGAGGGAGGTGAGGGACGAGAACTCCAGGGGCGCGGTGGTCAGAAGGTCCATCCACCACCAGGGGCGAGGGATGGCATTCGCGACCGTTCGCAGTGTCAGCTGGGGCGGAATCGAGAATCCGTTTCGGCGGTCTCGCAAACGCGCCCCTGAGACCGGGGTGTCGACGGTGAAGTACATCGTGTCGTACCCGGCCGCCGCTGCCCGTCGCACCAGCCCGTACGAGATCTCGCGGTCCTTCATCACGTACAGCTGGAACCAGTTCCGTCCGTTCGGGTTGGCCTGCGCGACCTCTTCGATGGAAGCTGTGCCCAGGGTCGACAGCGTGAAGGGGATGCCCGCGGCGCCGGCAGCGGACGCGCCGGCGATCTCCCCCTCGGTCTGCATCAGCCGGGTGAACCCGGTTGGGGCGATAGCGAATGGCAGTTCGGAGGGTGCTCCGAGGATCTGCGAGGAGGCGTTGACGTCGGAAGGCAGGCCGCGGAGGATCTGAGGCGAGAATTCAATGTCTTCGAATGCGCGACGGGCTCTCGCAATCGAGATCTCCCGCTCGGCGGCTCCGTCCGCGTAGTCGAACGCCGCTCGTGGCGTTCTCCGCTGTGCGATCGTTCGCAGGTCGCCGATGGTCGATGCCGCCTGGAGGCGGCGCACGGTTCCGTCGAGCACAGGCCGGCGGAACGTGAGCACCTGGGCGAGTTGCGATGCTGTGGGGAACTGGCGCTTCATGGGTGCACCTCCGTTCGGATCGGTCGTGTGGGCGCTCTTATCGCACAGCGACGAGAGGGAGGTGAAGGGTGGAGCCGGCGTGCGGTCCGGTGTGGATGGTGTGCCGTCCGGCGTTGCGCGTCGGAATCTCGGGCGCCGGCAGTCCCGTGACGGTGGGAGACGGAGGAAGCGGGCCTCCGGGCCTGCCCGCGATCTCCAGCACCAGGCGCTGCCCCGGCCGTAGATGAATCCCGGTCGGCCACAGTCCGATCTCTAGGTCGACCGGTTCATGCGGGGACACCGGTTCGTCGCGGTCATGCGCGAGGTAGGGAGCGAGGGGGGTCGAGCGTCGAGGGTCGAGCGCACGCCGGGAGGCTCGGATACGGCCGTTCGGCCCCACGTAGACGTCGGATGCGGTTAGGAGGCCGTCGCGGGCGAGGGCGGCGACCGCCTCCTGCTGTGCGGGGTAAGGCACGTGAAAGCGTAGAGTTCCGTCTGCATCGGTGACGTAGACGCTGGCGAACAGGTCCAGATCATCCCCCTCGCTGGTCTCCGCACGAAGGTGCAGGTTGAGGGGCCCCACGAGCATGCACTCCACGTCGACCGGCCACACGAACCGAGCCACGGCGGTCGGATCCGCGGTGTTGTAGCCGACGGTGCCGTTCTCTGCTGGCAGGGCACGGACGAGAGATCCAGCGTTCGCATCCAGATGGAGTGGGGTCGCCGTAGCATCGACCGGCGGATAGGACAGGGCGGGGATGTCGACCAGGTCCCGGTCCTCGAGTTCGAGGATGGAATACCTCACCCGTGGTGTGGTCTCCCAGGCGTTGGGCTCGTCCTTTAGATAGCGGTCGAAGAACCGCCGCAGGTCGGTCAGGCGATCGGGATCAGCGATATCCACCCATTCGTGGGTGTTGTGGATACGCAACCATTTCTGCCCGGATCCCAATCGCTCGTACGCGCGCAGCGTCGATCGGGTGTGGAGCGAATTCGTCCAGCTGGCCACCACGTACGCGGGCACCTCGATCGACTCCAGCTCGGGACGCTTGTCCGCCCAGTACGGACCCTCGTGCGGGTTGCTGAGCAGGGTGCCCGTGAGATCTTCGAATAGGCCGTTTCCGTAGAGGTGGCCGACGATGTCTGCGTCGTGAAAAGCGAGGTCCGGGATGCCGCCGCGCATGAGAATGTCGCGGAAGACATCGGTGGTCCCTTCCCATGGTGCGATGGCTGCGAGGTGGGGTGGTCGTTCCGCGGCCCCGGCCCACTGCGCCATCGCCAGGTAGGAGTTGCCGGCCATCCCGACTTTGCCGGTGCACCAGGTTTGAGTGGCGGTCCATTCCACGATATCGGCGACGTCTTCGGCGGTTGTGGAGCCGAGGAATCGGAAATCCCCGCCGGAGTGACCGGTGCCGCGCGCGTCGACGACGACGAGTGCGTAGCCGTGCTGGCACCACTCCGCCGGGTCGAGCGCTTCGAACGGCTGGAGCCCTGAGAGTTGGTGCGCCGGCACCCCGAAGCGCGTGGCGTTCACGTTCGTGTTCCAGTAGCCGCCGCGCTTGCTGTAGATGGTGTAGAGCAGGATCGCCGGTACGGGCCCGGCACCGGCAGGCCGGTAGACGTCGGCGTAGAGCGTCGTCCCATCCCGAAGCGCAAGGGAGACGTCGTCGAACACCTCGATGTCCACGGGGAGGGGCCGTGCCCCCTCGGCGTGCACAGAGGCCGCGGGAAGCAGACGGGTCCCGGGGCTGAACTCGGGTATGGGCGGCTCGGAAAGCGAGAGCGGGTTGCCCGGCCGGTAGAGCACGGTCATCTGCTTTTCGCTTTCTGGTGGTCCGGCGTGTTCCGCCGGCGTGCGCGCGGTCATTCTGCCACCGTGCCTGCGCGGTGGCGGGTGAGGTTGCCCGCGGCATGTTCGGACGCGATATGCGCGCAGGCTCGGGCGGTTAGAGCCATGATGGTGAGGGTTGGCCCGACGATCCCGTTGGTGACGTAGCAGCTGGCGTCCGTGACGAACAGGTTGGGCACATCCCACGCCTGGTTGAACGGGTTGAGGACGGAGGTTGCGGGATCATCACCCATCCGGGCGCCGCCGCATTCATGGATCGCGGCACCGATGGCGAGGCTCTTCGTGAAGGAGGCCCGGAAGATGGCGCGGCTGAAGGGATCGGCGTCGGGGAACACCCGCTTGGAGTCCAGGCCGAGTGTGGATCCGGCGAAATTGACCCGCACCCCTGCGTTCTCGGCCATTTCCCGCATCCCGCGGACCTGTTCCCGAAGAAGGGCCTTCTCATTCTCGGTGAGCGTCACGTGAATCCGGGGAATCGGAACGCCCCAGGCATCGGTTCGACGGCGATGAAGGGTGATGTGGTTCTCTTTGTGGGGAAGCATCTCGCCGAAGCCCATCATTCCGACGGCTCCGGGATGTCCGGTCGGGACCGGGATCCGCCCCAGCACGCCCTGCACTGCATAGCCGCCGACGAAAGGCGAGTCGGCTGCGAAGCCCTCCATCATGGGGAGGTAGAGTCCTCCGGCGGCGCCGTAGTACGCGTCAGCAGGGGCCGAGGTGTCGTCCTCCCATCCGGGGAATCGGTGTGTGTCACCGAAGAGCAGCGAGGGGGTCTGGTCCATGAAGTAGCGCCCGACGATCCCGGAGGAATTGGCGAGGCCGTTGGGGTGGCGACTGCTTCCGGAGTTGGCGAGGAGTCGCACGGACTCGATGGTGGATGCGCATAGCATCACGATGTCGGCGAAGACTCGATGCTCGCGTTTGGTCACCCGGTCGATGAAGAGAGCACCATCCGCGAGGCCCGTCCGATCATCGATCGTGATCTGACGAACCACGGCATCCGTTCGGGTGGTGAGCCCGCCGGTGCGTCTCGCGGCCAGGATGCCCAACGGCACGCGTTGTGGGTTCGGGGCGGCATACCGCCAGGCGATGCCGCGACGCTCCGGCCAGCGTTCTCGGGTCTTGTCTGCGAAGTCGTGCTCTGCTGCCGTCAGGGAGGACGCACCGATGTACTTCCCGTCAGGAAGGATGGGCACGTCGTCGGTGTTGCCATACAGGCCGAGGAACTCCTCCACGCGGTCGTACCACGGCTCGACATCGGCATAGCGGAGGGGCCAACGCTGGGCGCCGCGCTCGCGGCCCGCCCCTCCGTCGAAGTCGTAATCGGAACTGCGAAGGAGCACGCGCCCATACGAGTGGAGCCGTCCTCCGAGTTGTCGCCCGCGAACCCAGAGGAAGTCCTGCCCCTTCACCGAGTACGGGTTCTGGAGGTCGTTCACGAGAAACGGACTTGTCTTCTCGCTGAAGAACGCACGACGCACCTGGATCGGTTGGCGGCGCAGTACTGCTGCCTTGGCGCGTGGGTAGAGACCGATCCCCATGGGTCGCACGGGCTCTGGCGGCAGCGGCGCAAAGTCGGCGTCGCTGATGTCCGGTCCGGCCTCGAGCAGCAGGACCTCGAGGCCGCGTTCGGTGAGCTCTTTCACGGCGATACTTCCGGCGGCGCCGGAGCCCACGACGATCACGTCGAACCGCTGTGACAGCTGAACGCTCATGCGGCGGCCTTCGTCTCGATCTGCCTGCGCAGGAATCCTTGCACGGTGCGGATCTGATCGAGGGCACTGAGTTCGGTGTCCCAGTGGTGCCCCTCGTATTCGCAGGAGAGGAATCCGTCGTAGCCGCCATCGAGAAGGACGGAGACGATCTCCGGGAATCGCACGGCGGAGTCCGTTCCCGACTCGTCGATGCCGTAGAACTTGCCATGCACGTGGACGATATGGGGCAGGAGCGGCACAAGATCCATGGGGTCGCCGTGACCGAAGTAGACCTCGCTCTCCAGAGCCATGAGGTCGCCGAGGGCACCCCCGCCCAGGTCCGCCACTTCCTGGCGCAACTGCTCCACCGGAGTACGTTGCCTCCACCCTCTGAGCACATGGTCGATCACCTGTTCCGGCACCCCCTGGTCGGTGAACCGTTTTACGTAGATCGCCGCCGGCGAGTGGCAGAACGCCCCGCTGTCGGGAGTGAACCCCAGATACGGGGAGTCGATCTTCTGGACCTTCTCGATCGCTGGCTCCAACGCCTCCACCGTCATCGGCGCATGGATCTCCATTCCCATCTTCACGTCGTACTTCTCGGCGTAGGGCAGCAGGTCGTTGATGACCGACTCGGCCACCTGCGTGCGAATGACAGGGAAGCCCAGCCGGGCAGCAGCGCGTATCTGCAACCGCAGGTAGTCGATCTGCTCATCCCTGCTGGCCAGCCGGCCGCGAAAGCGCTCGCGGTCGGCGTACGCGCCGTACGCGCTCGGCTGGAGCCCGTATCGGTCGACGAGTTTGCGGAACGTGTACTCGAACTCCGGCGTGAGTTCCGGGAACCCGCGGATCATCTGCGGACCGACGATCTCGACCCCTTGGCCCTCGCCCAGCGAGCCGGCCGCGGCGAAGCAATCCTGGAGTGAATACCGATACGTGTAGTAGTCGACGTTGAAGCTGTAGAGCGTGACTCCGAGTTTGAGGGTCATCAGCTGTCCTTACCGAGGAACTCGACGGTGCGTGAATGTTCGGCCGTCTGCGTGAAGTCGATGGGCCAGTACTCCGGCTCTGCGTACGGGATCCGGAGTGTCAGCGTGAGCGCGACGCGGTGCATGCCCGGTTCCAGTCCGTCGGGCTTCGCAAAACGGACCGTCGCCCGGTCCAGTACGAACCACTCGACATCGGCCAATTCGCCGAGGTCGGCGACCGGATGTTCGACATCTCCGACGCTGATCGTCATCCCCTCGCCATCGACTGTGCCGTCGTCGATCGAGATGACCACGCCCTCCACGCACGAAAGCGGGAGCGACCGGTACCACGGAAGCCGGAGGGCGACGGTCGCCGTGCCGTCCATCGTCGGTCCAGTCAGATCCGCCTGATCGGGGAGCATCAACTCGTCAAACACGGCCGCCACCTACCTGGTCGGCTGAGCAAGTCACCATGTGGGTCACCGTGCTCCTCCTTGAGCTCTAGACATCCGGTCACCTCAGGTGCGCCGGCGTGATAGCGACTCAAACGCATTGGGAGGGCGTATTCAATGTCTTTCTTGCGCTTTTAAACCGCATTGATCGGACTAATATCGTCGGCAGCGGGCGTTGATAGGGTCTCCATCGGTGAAGAAGGGGAGGTGCTGCATGCCGTCTTTGAGAATCGACGCTCCAGCCCTGTCGGCGCGGATTAGCGAGGACCTTCTGGCGAGTACGCTCGCACGACTGCTCGCGAGCGGCGCCGCCGCGTCGAAGCCCGAGTTGGTCCGCACGAGCGGGCTGGCCCGATCGACCGTCGATGCGGGGGTGCGCGAACTCCTGGACCGCGGAGTCGTTCGCACCCAGGGCTACCAGCAATCGGGCGGGCGCGGCAGAGCGGCCGCGGTCCTCGAGCTCGACCCGAGCTACGGGTATGTCCTGGTGGCCGACTGCGGGCGCCATTGGTCGAACCTGAAGGTGTTCGACATCCGTCAGCATCCGGTGGCGGAAGCACACATCCAGATCGAGTTCTCCAATGGACCCGATGTCGTGCTCGAAGCGATCGTGGCCGGCTTCCGAGAGCTTCTCTCCGATCTTCCCTATCGAGCAGTGATCGCTGTGATCGGCTTGCCGGCGCCCGTGGACCATCGGGACGGGTCGATTGTCCGGCCGCCCTTCATGCCAGGCTGGGACCGCTTCCCCGTCATCCAGTACGTCAGCGAAGCGCTCGGTTGCGACGTCATTCTCGAGAACGACGTCAACCTCCGCGCCCTCGGCGAAGCGCGCGCGAGCACGGAGTTCTCCGGGCCCCTGCTATACGTCAAGGTCGGTACTGGCATCGGAGTCGGGATCGTCACATCGGACGGGGTTCTGATGCGCGGAGCCGACGGGTCCTCCGGCGAGATCGCACACCTGAAGGTCACGGGGCACGACGACATCTGCGTCTGCGGGAGCCACGGTTGCCTCGAAACGGTCGCTTCCGTGGGTGCACTCACCCGCTCGATGACCGGAGCAGCACCAGCCACCCCGACGACCCGCGACGAGCGAGACCTCTTCTTGCGCCGGCTAGCCGAAGGGGATCCAGAGGTCAGAGCCAGCGCCCGCCGGGCGGACCAGCATCTCGGGGAAGCCATCGCCAACCTCGTGCATGTCATCAACCCGCACCGGATCGTGCTCGGAGGATCGCTCGCCGACGCCGACGAGGAACTCCTCGCCACCGTGCGCAGCATCGTCTATCAGCAGGCGCTGCCCATTTCCACGCGGGAACTCACTCTGGTCAGACCTGCGTTGGGCTTCGATTCCGGTGCCGCCGGCGGGCTGGTCCTCGGCATCGAACGCGTTCTCGCACCCGATCGGCTGATGGTCGCCGACCGTGATGTCGGACGAACGGAGGACCGACTCAGATCTCTCGAGCGCGAAAGATGACGGGCCGAGAGAGTGTTGCGTGCGATACACACCTCAGGCCGTTGCCGCACTCCCTGCCGACCCCAGGGAACCGGCCGGCGACCTTCCCTCCAGCACGTCCAGCAGAGCGGCGTTCCACTCGATCCGGTTCTCGATGAAGGCGACGTGACCGCTGTTCTCGAACCAGGTGAGAGTGGCGTTCGGGAGGAGGCGAGCGGTCTCCTCTGACCACCGCGGATCCCAGATCTGGTCGTGGCGCCCACTGAAGACCGCGACGGGAAGGTCGATCTCGGGCAGGATCTCTCGAAAGTCGTTGTCGATCAGGGCCTGAAAACTCGTCAGACCGACGAAGGCCGGGACCTTCCACCCTGTCTGAACGAACCACTGCTCCGTTGCGCTGAGGTCGTCACGATGGAAGTTGTTACCGTACAGGCCGGCGATCGTCTCGGTGCGCGCCCAACGGACGGCGTCAACAAGAGGCTGCACCTGGTCCGATGGAGTGCCGAACGGAGCGTCGGGTGCTTCCCAGAACCGTGGTCCGCTCCCCGTGAGCACGAGGTGTCGAATGCGGCCGGGATGCTCGTGCGCATACCTAAGGCCGATGTGTCCGCCCATGGACCAACCCACTAAAGTCACCTCGGTCAAGTCCAGATCGGTGATGAGAGTATGCAGGTCTTCGACGAACATGTCGTAGTTGTAGTCACCCCATGGCTTGTCCGAGGCGCCGTGACCACGCAGGTCGACGGTGATGCAACGGTGGGTCGGCGCGAGGTCGAGGATCTGATAGTCCCAGACATCTCCGGACCCACCCCAGCCGTGGACGAATACGATCGGGTCTCCTGCTCCCCGATCCTCGTAGGCCATGCGGACGCCGGGGGCGACTTCGATGCTCGGCATGTTCTTACTCCTTGTTACTAGCGTGATCGGTGGTGAGGAAATCATTGATCTCAGACGCGACGATCTCCGGGTGCTCAAGATGAAGTGCGTGCCCCGCTCCTTCGACCTCGCGGTAGCGGGAGGAGGGTAGGGTCCAGTGGAGATCCCGGCCATTCTCGACAGGGACCACCCGATCGGCGCTGCCGTGCAGGATGAGCGCGGGAGTGGTGAGCTGGGAGTGGTCGTACCCCGCCTCGAGGAACCTTTCGCAGGCGTCGTACTGCTCCCGCCACACTGTGGGCGGTGTGAGATATCGGAGGCGGGCCGCCAGCAGCTGCTGGTAGACATCGGCGTGCTGTGCCGGCCATCCCTCTGCGAAGGACACGGGCATGGTGCGTACGGCGTATTCGTCCGCAGGGAGCGTCGACGAGTCCAGCCACAATCGGCGGGTGGCTTCGGGGACGGGCGTCGCGGTCGGGCCGCCCCCGCTCGTGCTCACCAGCACCACGTGAGACACCAGGTCGGGGCGGGCGACGGCGAGCAGCTGCGCGATGTATCCACCCATCGAATGACCGATCACCGGTGTCCGGCCCATCCCCCGCTCTCGCAGCTGCTCCAAGACGGTCGCAGCGTCGGAGGCGAAGCGATCGATCGATATTGGTGCGCTTCCCCGCGACGATCTGCCTGTTCCACGATTGTCGAGCGAGAGGAGGCGCACGGTCGGAGAAAGGCGCAAGCGAAGGGGGTGTCCTGCCCATGAGGCGTAGCCGAGACCGTGCAGCAGGAGAACCGGTTGCCCTGCGACGCTGCCGCCGTCGATATGAAGGACCGCTTCATCCTTGGTGGAGATATCCGGGACCATCGCCACGTGGTTCATCGTCGGCGCCTCATGCGTCGGCAGAGCTCGTCGCGCGGGCCGACGTCTTCCGGGAAGCGAGCAGTGCTCCAGCCTTCTCGGACGCGATACCGAACACCGCGCCGGCCACGAATGCGACCGTCAGTAGGACCAACGGGTAGTCGAACCCGAATGGCGCCGCCAGCTTCGCACCCGCCGTGAAGAACCCGAAGGTGGCCGCGAAACCGAGGAACCCGGCGGGCGTCGCCGCCAAGAGGGCGATCCGGCTCGACGCCACGAGGATCGCGGCGCCCACACCGACCGAGATCGTCAGCACCCAGACGTTGCCTCCCGCTGCCGTGATCGCCACGAGCGCGAGCGCCGCGATGACCATTCCCACGAGATTCATGATCACCGATCTGGCGAGGCCGGCGACGCCGCCTCCCGCTGTGAAGAAGGATGCCCATCCGACGAACAGGACCCAGACGGGGATCGGGACAAGTGTGGCGGTGAGCAGGCAGGCCAGAGCCGCCAGGATCCCGATCACCACGGTCGATGCTGCGCGTGCGGACATGCTTTTCGTTCTCCTTCGAACGTTGGGACAAATGGGACTGGATCAGAGGTTGGGATGGGCCATGCCGACGTAGGTGGTCTCGAGGTACTCCTCGATGCCCTCCAGGCCCCCTTCGCGGCCCAGCCCGGACTGCTTGACCCCGCCGAAGGGTGCAGCGGGATTCGAGATCACCCCGGAATTGAGCCCGACCATGCCCGTTTCAAGTGCTTCGATCAAGCGGAACGCCCGGGTGAGGTCACGGGTGAAGACGTACCCGATCAGTCCGAACGGCGTGTCGTTGGCCAGCCTGACCGCCTGTTCTTCCGTTCGGAAGGTGGCGATCGGGGCGACGGGTCCGAAGATCTCCTCAGCGAACACTCGCGCCTCGGGCGGCACGTCGGTCAAGACGGTGGGTTCATAGAAATAGCCTGGACCGTCCACCGCCTTTCCTCCAAGGAGAGCTACGGCTCCCAGGCCGATGGCGTCGTCGACGAGTGCTGCCACTTTCCGCCGGCTGGCCTCGTCGATCAGCGGACCGAGCTGGGTGTCTGGTTCGGCGCCGCGGCCGATCTTCATCGCGCTCATGCCGTCGGCCAGGCGTCTGCTGAATTCATCCGCGACGGACTCGTGCACATAGAACCGGTTCGCCGCTGTGCATGCTTCCCCGATGTTTCTGAGCTTGGCGGCGAGCGCACCCGCCACAGCCAGATCGAGGTCGGCGTCTTCGAACACGATGAACGGAGCGTTTCCCCCGAGTTCCATCGACGTCCGTAGGACATTCTGCGCGGCGTCGGCGATCAGTCCCCGTCCCACCTCGGTCGAACCGGTGAAGGAGAGCTTTCGGAGCCGTGGGTCAGCGATGAGCGGGCCTGTGACGGCGCGAGCTGTGCTCGTGGGGATCACATTGAGAACTCCGGCCGGCAAGCCTGCCGTCTCGAGCACTTCGGCCAGGAGGAGGGTCGTGAGAGGTGTGAGCGCGGCCGGCTTCATGACCATCGTGCAGCCGGCCGCGATGGCCGGAGCGATCTTGCGGGTGGCCATTGCCAAGGGGAAGTTCCATGGGGTGATGAGAAGGGACGGACCGACCGGCTTCTTGAGCACCAGCAGGCGGGATTTGCCGTCGGGGGCCTGGGTGTACCGGCCGCTTACTCTGACGGCTTCCTCTGAGAACCACCGGAGGAACTCCGCACCATAGGCGACCTCACCGCGAGCTTCTGCGAGAGACTTTCCCATCTCGAGCGACATCAGCAACGCGAAGTCTTCGGATCGGGCGGTCACCGCTTCGAAGCCTCGTCGCAGGATCTCGCCTCGTACCCGCGGCGGAGTGGCCGCCCATCCGCTCTGAGCGGCGACGGCGGCGTCGAGGGCCGCAGTGCCGTCCTCGGGGCTGGCATCGGCGACTCGTGCGATGATCTCGCCGGTGGACGGGTCTTCGACGGCAAAGGTGTTCCCGTGTGCGGCCGCACGCCAGCGGCCGCCGATCAGCAGGAGGTCCGGCACGCTTGACAGGAGGGATTCCTCGCGCGGGTGTGTCATTCTCGGCTGCCTTTCACTGTTGAGCCCGAATCGGGTTCGGGGAACAAGATGATCTGCCGTAGCGCGTGACCGTCGGCGAGCTCATCGAGCGCTTGGTTCACCTGTTCGAGTGTGATCGTGGAGGATACGAGCGCGTCGACGGGAAGCCGTCCCTCGCGCCACAGCTGGGCGTAGGTCGGAATGTCCCGCGAGGGAACGGCGGAGCCGAGGTAGCTTCCGACGATTGTGCGGGCCTCGGCGGTGACACCGAGCGGCTTGACGATAGACTCCGCGGCCGGCGCGGGAAGCCCGACCGTGACCGTTGTCCCTCCCAGACCTGTCAGAGCGATCGCTGTTTCGAACGCACGAGGATGCCCGGCCGCTTCGACGACGACAGCGGCTTTGACTCCTCGCTCGATGGCTTCTTGGGGGGTGTACGCAGCGGTGGCCCCCAGCTCTCGCGCCCGCTCCAGTTTCTCGGGGACGGCATCGATGCCGATCACCTCCCCCAGACCGAGGGAGACCGCTGTGATGAGGGCGGCCATGCCGACTCCGCCCAAGCCGACGACAACGATGGTGTCTCCCTCTTGGGGCTTGCCCGCATTGAGGACCGCGCCTCCCCCGGTCAGCACCGCACATCCGAGGACGGCTGCGATCTGCGGCGGAATGTCGTCGTCGATCGGAACCATGGAGCGCCGATCGATGACGGCGTGGGACGCGAATCCGGACACCCCCAGATGATGGAAGACCTCATCGCCGTCCGCATGCAGGCGGCGCTCACCGGACAGTAGTGTCCCCGCGTTGTTCGCGGCGGACCCGGGGATGCAGGGCAGCCGCCCTTCCGTGAGGCAGTTCGCGCATTCACCGCATCTCGGCAGGAACGCCATGACCACACGCTGCCCCACTTTCAGGTCCTCAACGCCGTCCCCCAGTTCGACGACACGCCCTGCAGCCTCGTGCCCGAGGAGCATGGGCACCGGTCGCATCCGGTTGCCGTCGACGACGGACAGGTCGGAATGGCAGAGTCCGGCCGCTTCGATCCGGACCAGAACCTCGCCTGGGCCCGGCGGGTCGAGTTCCAGCTCTTGTACGATGAGCGGCTGGGACTCGGAATAGGGGCGGCTCAAACCGATCTGGTGGAGGACGGCGCCTGTGATCTTCATTTCTCCTTCTCCTTCGAAGTGACGACGGCTTCGGACACCGACTTCGCGATGTCGTCGCCCGCGCGAAGGGGCTTCTCGCGAAAGATCCCTTCGTGCGCGAGGACGGGTCGCCGGTTGCCGGCGAGTTCGGGATGGCGTTCTTCGAGCTTTTCCCGTTTGGCGGCCAGATCGTGCCATCGGCGCACTGTCTCCTTGTCGCCGCCGCGGACTGCGTTCCAGCTCTTCGGCATCTGCTCCCGGCTGGGTCCGGTGGACGCCCGTCCGCCGAGCTGGACGCGCGAGGGACGCTTGGCGGTCTCTGCACCGCACGTCGGACAGTTCGGGCTGGCGTCAGCCATCGATCGCACAGCGGCTTCGAAGCGGTGGCTGTTGACGCACTGGTAGTCGTAAAGGATCATCGGTCCATTCCGCTCAGTTGTAGAAGCCGTCGGGGGCATACCGGAGCGTCTTCGCCTGCTCACCGTCGTGACCGAAGATGACCTCAGCGCCGGTGGCATCTGCGATTCCGCGGAGCTTCTCGACCGATTCCAGCCAGCGAAGGTTGTCCCACACGATCGCCGCGCCCACCGCGGGTGGCCCGAAGCTGTCGGCCAGGTACACCGCATCCGAGGTGAAGATCTTCGTCCCCTCGTTCTCGAGGTCGACCCTGAGCGACATGGTCCCCCAGGTGTGCCCGGGAGTCTCGATCACGCTCACGCCGGGAACGATCTCCACATCGCCGCTGATCCCTTCAAGAGGGAGGTCGCGGTAGTCGTCGACGATGTGCGCGCCCTGGGAGTAGCCCTCGATTTTCAGGGCTTCGGAGATCTCGGTGTGGTTGGCGACGATACGGGTCTTGCCGTTGTCGAACATCTTCGCGTTGGCCGCATGGTCGAAGTGGAGATGCGAGAGGACGAGGAGGTCGATGTCATCGGGGGTGAGCTCGAGCTGTGCGAGCGAGCTGTCCAGGTATCCGGGGCCGTCGACGGGTTCACGGACAGGGAAGAAGTCTTGGAAACCTGTCGGCGCCCACCGCTGTTCCCAGTCGCGTGGGACCCCGGTGTCCCACAAGATCCGCCCTTCGGGGTGTTCGATCAGGACTGCGTGAGTGGGACAGTCACCCCACACAACGGGGTCGTCCTTGTGGAATCGGTCGCGGATCGTCCGACCCCCTTTGAGGAGAAGCCAGGTCAGGTCTGTCTCCATGACACCGGTGGACAGCACGTGAACGCGCATTTCAGTCACAACAACCTCCGTTGCTTGTTGGTCGGTTCAGGGCCACCGCGACGTGCGGTTGTGCAACCCTCCCGCGCTCGAAGAGATATCGCTATGGCTCGATGGCATATTAAAAGCTGTAATGGATGGCCGACTGTGCCATGCGGACGCTACGATGCTCGGGTGGAACGCCCGAACCAAAGCAGCTCGCCCTCGACCGCTGCCGTTCTGCGCGCCATGCGCGAGGCCGCCTCGGACATCGCGAATGTGAGAGATGGCGTTCTCGTCTCACGGGCGATCGTGCGCCACACGCGCCGACTCCTCGGCACCGACATGGCCTACCTGAGCCTGAATGACCTCGCTGCCGGTGAGACCTACATCCACGTGACCGACGGAGTTCGGACGGAAGCCTACCGGAGCATCCGGATGCCGCTCGGAACGGGTGTGCTGGGTGCGGTCGCCGCCGGAGGTGCCGTGGTGCAGACGGCGGACTACCTCTCCGACTCGGACATGAATCATCTTCCGGACATCGACGAAATCGTCAGAGAGGAGGGTGTCGTCGCCATCATGGGGGCGCCGCTTCGCGTAGGAGGCCGCGTGATCGGCGGGCTGCTCGTGGCCGATCGCACTGCGACCCACTTCCCCCGCGGCGCTGTCGAGGCGTTGGAGCGTATGGCTGAGCTCGGAGCGATCGCGGTAGAGCAATCGAGGTTGGTCGCGGAGAACGCAGCACTGGCAACGGAGGTGAAGAGTGCTGAGGGCCAGGGGGAGGAACGGTTGAACCGCGTTGAGAAGGTGCTTCGCCTCGACGATCAGATGGTGCAGAGCTTGGTGGCACCGACCGGGCTGACCGGGGTGGCCGAGACCCTGAGCGAGGCTGTCCACATGGCTGTCGGGATCCATGACGCACGAGGCCGACTGGTCGCAGGACGGCCGCTGCTCCCGCGCCAGGCGTTCGATCATTGGGAGGTTCGGGCCGCGGTCGCAAGCTCTACGCAAAGCGGCCGCTCCGTTGGCGTCCGCTGGGACCGCAGACCGTACGTCGTCGTGTCCGTCACCTCAGGCGACGAGCACATTGCGACCCTCGTCGCACGAGGCCCGGTGGAGCAGATCGAGGGCCAGCTGCTCGAGCGTGCCGCCACCTTTGTCGGCGCCATCATGCTTTTCGAGCGCAGCCTGATCGATGCGTACAACCGGGCCCAATCGGCCCTCTTCGACGACCTGGTATCAGACAGGTCCGGAGACCGCCATGCGCTCACCGCCGCGGCGCAATCGTATGGGATCGCGGCTACCGAACCCTCGGCAGTCCTCGCCATCGCCACGAGCCCCACCGAGCGATATCAAGCCCTGAACACCACGCGTGCTGCGATTCGGGACCGGCCAGCCGTCGTCTCACTCCACGGCTCGGAGGTCTGTGTGATCCTGGGGAGTCCCGCGGAATCCCACGTCGTGCACGCTCTGTCGAACGAATTGATTGCTGCGCTCCAGACCGAGGGTATGTCCCCCTTGATCGGGATCGGTCACGCTGACGGCAGCGAGTTCATCGCCGGCGCTCACCATCAGGCCCACCGGGTGCTCGCCGCCGAAGTCGCTCTGGGCTGGCGCAGCGGATACGCCGACGCCGTCCAGTTGGGACTCGCCGGGCTGCTCCTCAGCGGCACCGACCGCGCGACCGTCGACGCGATGCTGGTGCGAACAATCGGGCCCCTCACCGAATACGACGAAACGCACTCCAGCGAACTCCGCCTCACCGCATGGACCTACTTCGAATGCGGGACTCACCTGGAGTCAACGGCCACCAGGCTCTTCCTCCATCGGAACACCGTGCGCCAACGGGCCGAACGCATCGACGCCTTGCTCGGTCCGAACTGGCGCCGAGCTCCGTGGAGCGCAGACATCCACTTCGCCTTGCGAGTCTGGCGGCTCAGCGAAGCGGGTCTCGTAAACGAGAATCCTTCCGCGTCAGTCAACACGGCCTAGCGACATCCCGCTGTCCCGCTACCACCACTGCAGACCGTCACCGAGGCAGCGCGGCGCACACCCCACTGAACAGACGCGCATGGATCTCGTTGCCCGCGGCGGAGACGGGATCGGGTGCCGAGGAGAACTTGACGATCACGGTTCCGGTCTGCGGATCCAGCCAGATGTACTGCCCGTGGATGCCGACCGCATAGACGTTCCCGCGGTCGTTGCCGGTCGACCACCATTGATTGCGGTACGAGACCCGTGGGAATTCGCGCTGGATCAGGAGGTTGCGCGCGACGTCGCGGTCTCCCCCGGCCATGGTCTGCCGCACCCACTCCTCGGACACGACGCGCCTGCCTTCGATGGTGCCGCCGCCGAGCATCAGCCAGCCGACACGGGCGAGGTCGGCTGCTGTGCAGGAGATGCCGCCGTTGGCGGAGGCGAATCCCGACGGGTCAACGGTGATCGTGGCGTCCTGCGCGCAACGCAGCCGTTCCCAAACGCGCGCCGCGAGAACGACGGGATAGCGTTCACCGGTCACCGCCTCCACCAGCCATGCCAGGGCATCCGTGTCGGCGGAGCAGTACTGGAAGCGCCGGCCGTGCATGCCGTTGGCCTTCAACCCTCGCAGGAACTCGTACGTGTCCGCCGGATCGGTGTCGCGACGAGGACGCCACCCGGCGATGCGGTCCTGAGCCTGCATATGCGACTCGGGGTTGCGGTACTCCTCTTCGTACTCGACCGCGACGGTCATGTCGAGCACCTGCTGCACAGTCGCGTCGCCATACGCGGAACCGTCGAGTTCGGGGACGTACGACGCCATGGTTCGTCCCACGTCGATCAACCCGTCATCGACGAGCGTTCCCACCAGGATCCCGCAAATGGACTTCGACACGCTTTGGAGCAGGTGGCGGTCGTCTGGCGCAAAGCCGGGACGATAGTACTCAGCAATCGTTCTGCCATCCCGTTGCACCAGAAAGGCGTCGGTCCAAGAATCCGCGAGCATCGCCCGCAGATCGGCCACGCCGTCCAGCGCGGTCAGTGCGTCCACCCCGGAGTCTGCCCTGGTGCGATGGCCGATGGTGGCGGTGGGAACCAGCTCACTCACGTGGGCGAACGCCCACTGGCTGTGCGGCACATCCTGCCAGCTATCGAGGTCGAGCTCCTCCGCGACCCCAGGGTAGCGAGGCGGCCGGGTCGTGCTCTGTTCAATCGTGAGGCGGGTCATCGCAGCACTCTCATCTCGTCTCGGGCGGTAGGGGTCGTGGTGCCCGGATCCGGGGGGAGGTCCTTCCTATCCAGCTGTGCAATCCCGGGAGCCGCAGGCATGGCGGCCAGTAGGCGACGTGTGTAGTCGTGGGCCGGTGACGTCAGCACATCCTGAGCTCGCCCCGTCTCCACGAGGGAGCCGCCGCGCATCACGCCGACGTCGTCGCTCATGTACTGCACGACATCGAGGTCGTGGGAGATGAGCAGGTAGCTCAAGTCGCGCTCGCGTTTGAGCCGCTGCAGGAGATTCAGCACCTGCGCCTGCACCGACACGTCCAGCGCGCTGGTGGGCTCGTCGAGCACCACCAGGCGCGGGCCCGTTGCGATCGCCCGCGCGACGCCGACGCGCTGGCACTGGCCTCCCGAGAGCTGATGCGGCAGCCGATCGCCGTGCACCGCCGCAAGTCCCACCTCGTCGAGGAGCTCCTCGACCTTCCGCCGGATCTCCGCACGGCTCAGCCGGGTGTGGGTGCGCAGCGGCTCGGCCACGATGTCTCGTATGCGCATGCGCGGATCGAGCGCCATGATGGGGTTCTGGAAGACCATCCCCGTCTGTGCCCGGAGTCGTCGCAACGCGCCCCGGTGGAGCTTCGCAGGATCTTCCCCAGCTATGAGGGATCGACCGGACGTTGGAGCGATGAGGTTGAGGGCGCAACGGGCGATGGTGCTCTTGCCCGACCCCGACTCGCCGACCAGGCCGAATGTGGTCCCGGTGCGGATCCGGAAGCTCACATCGTCCACCGCCCGGGTCTCTGACTTGCGTGTGCGGTAGACCTTGACGATGTGCTCGACGACGAGGGCGTCGACGTCCGTGGTGTCCAGGGTGGTGCTCACAGCTCTCCAACTCTCAGGCATGCCGCCTCGTGCATCGAGGCGACGGGCTCCAGGGCCGGATCCGTCGCTCGGCAGCGGGCTTGCACGGCCGGACAGCGATCGGCGAAGGCGCAGCCCGTGATGCCCAGCAGGTTCGCCGGCACCGATCCGGCGATCGCATCGAGCATCTGACCGGGTTGACGCCGCGACGGCAGCGCGCCGATCAGACCACGGGTGTAGGGATGCGCCGGGTTGCGCAGCACCTCCGCCGCAGGTCCCTGCTCGATCACGCGACCTGCGTACAAGACCGCTACCGAATCGCAGATCTCCTGCACCACACCGAGATTGTGGGTGATCAGCAGCACGCCAAAACCGAAGCGTTCGCGCAGGGACAGCACGAGCTGCAGGATCTGTCGCGCGATCGTCACATCCAGTGCCGTCGTCGGCTCGTCGAGGATGAGGAGGCGCGGTTCGCAAAGAAGCGCCATCGCGATCATCACGCGCTGCAGCATTCCGCCGGAGAGCTCGTGCGGGTGGCTGCCATAGACGCGGCTGGGGTCCGGGAGCCCGACAAGGCCCAGGTAGTCGAGGATCCGCTCCTTGGCCTGGGCCCGGCTCATCCGACGGTGGCGGCGGAGCACCCCACGCAACTGGTCCCCGAGGGTGAAGACGGGGTTGAAGGCCGTGCCGGGGTTCTGAAACACGATCGAGACGACATCGCCGCGTGCCGCGGACGGGGCGGAGAAGTCCTGCTCGGTGCCATCGAGCACGATCCGCCCGGACGGGCGTGCGCCCTCGGGCAGCATGCCGAGCACGGCCAGTCCGGTCAGGCTCTTGCCGCAGCCGGTCTCGCCGACGACACCCAGGATCTCTCCCGGCGCGATCGAGAAGGTGACACCGCGGACGGGACGGTTGGTGATCCGGCCTCGCTCTGCGAACGCGACCTCCAGATCCTCCACGAGAAGCAGGTCGGTCATCGCTTCACTGATCGTTTCACTCATCGCTTCACCTGCCGAGGGTCGAACAGGTCGCGCAGCGCGTCGCCGATCAGGTTGAAGCCCAGGACCGTGGCGAAGATCGCGAGGCCGGGGAACGTCGAGATCCACCAGTACGTGAAGATCTGTCCGCGCCCTTCAGCCACCATGAGCCCCCAGTCCGGAGATGGGGGCTGTGCGCCGAGACCGAGGAAGGCCAGCGATCCGGCGGCGAGCACGACGGCGCCGATGTCGACGGTCGCCTGAACCAGCACCGGTGTCATGCAGTTTCGCAGGATGTGGACGCTGACGATGCGCCAGGCCGGGACACCGATCGCCCGTGCGGCCTCCACGAATGGGCGATCGCGCAGGGAGCGCGCCTCGGCCCGCACGAGTCGGGCATACCAGGGCCACCACGCGATGGCGAGCGCGAGGCCGGCGTTGAACAGGCTGGGACCGAGGATGGCGACGGTCACCATCGCCAGCAGCAGCGGCGGGAAAGCCTGGAACACCTCGGTCACGCGCATCAGAACGTCGTCAAGCCAGCCCCCGCGGTACCCGGCGATGGCGCCGAGAGGGATGCCGATCACCGCGGCGATGAACACGACCACGAGCGAGATGACGAGCGCGGGTCGCGCGCCCATGATGATACGGCTGAGCACATCGCGGCCGAGCTGATCCGTGCCGAGGACGTGAGCGACGCTGGGGGCGAGGTTGCGAGTGGCAGCACTGGTCTCCCCGAGGCCCTGGGCCGGGAAGGGCGCTATCCACTGGCCGAACACGGCCAAGACGATCACGAGAAGGACGATGGCGAGGCCGGCCGCGGCAAGCCAGTCGGTGCGGAGCACCCGGATCAAGCGGCTCAGCCCGGTATCGCGTGCGGAGAAGGCGGCCGGGCGGAGTGCGGCCGTGGCGCTGGTCATGGTCGGGGTCGTGGTCATGACGCCCTCACTCTCGGGTCGAGTCGTGCTTGCACGAGATCCACGGCGAGGTTGGCAACCAGGTACCCGAACGCGCCGAGCAGGGTGATCGCCATGATCGACGGATAGTCGACAGACAGCATCGCGGTGCTGGCGAACTGCCCGATTCCGGGCCAGTTGAAGACCACTTCGACGAAGAAGGTGCCGGTCAGCGCGTAGGCCGCGGCGAGCCCGATGATCGTCATCGACGGCGGCAAGGCGTTCTTCAAAGCCAGCCGCCAGCGCACCATGAACGAGCGCACCCCGTACGCGTTGGCCGTGAAGACGTAGTCCTGGCCGAGGACCTCGAGCATCGATGCCCGGGTCATCCGCGCGATGAGGCCGAGCGGGTAAGCGGCGAGCGTGAGCGCCGGCAGGATGAGGTGCGTCATGCCGTCGCCCCAGGCCACGAAGTTGCCCGTGATGAGGCTGTCAAAGAGGGGAAAGCCGGTGACGTTCGCGATCGGGTGCAGGTACTGCGTTTGGGTCGAGAAGGCACCAGTCGCCGGGAGAAGGTGCAGCTGGCCGACGAAGAGGACCTGGAGCAGCAATCCGAGCCAGAAGGCCGGCATCGAGACGCCTCCGATCGAGAGGATGCGGATGGCGCCGTCAGCCACACCCCCGGGGCGTTTGGAGGCGACCACACCGAGCACGATGCCGAAGACCGTTGCGAAGAGCATGGCCGCGAACAGCAGCTCGAGGGTGGCCGGCAGCCGCGTCCCCAGCTCCAGGAGCACGGGGCGCTTGGTCGAGAGCGAGTCGCCCCAGTTCCCAGTGACGAGACCCCACAGGTAATCCAGATACTGGATGGGCAGGGGGCGGTCGAAGCCCAGTCGGGTGCGGATGCGGGCGAGCTCCTCCGGCGGAGCCTTGGGGCCGGCGTAGACGACAGCCGGGTCGGACGGGATGACGCGGGAGAGGATGAAGACCACCAGCGTGATCACGAGGAGCACGAGCAGCGCAGATCCGACTCGGCGGATGATGAGCCGTGTCATGGGAGCACCTCCTTCCAGGGGTGTGCGACGCTGGGGGCGGGACATACCCGCCCCCACCGGTCCGTTCTGGTCAGGCGGCCGGAGCGATCGGAGCGAAGAAGGTCGTGAAGGGATAGTTCTCGTTGAATTTCTGGACCTTCAGATCCTTCGGGACGATCGTGACCGATTGGGCGTCGAACAAGAACAGTCCGGGCGCCTGCTTCACGAGCAGGTCCATCGCTTTCTCGTAGGTGGCCTGGGCCGCGGCCCGGTCGCTTCCGGTGAGGGTGCCGGCCTTGTCCACCAGCGCGTCGTACTCGGCGTTCTTCCAGTAGCTGAGGTTGAAGAACGGCTTGTCCGAGGAGTGGAACAGCGAGTTCAGGTTGTCGGACCCGGCATCGCTGTACGTCGGCCAGTAGTAGACGACGAAGATGTCCTGCGCGTTCGCCGGATCCGCCTTGGCCTTCTCCCATTGCTGGTTGAACAGCTCGGCCGTGACGTTCAGGGTGACGCCGATCTTGGCGAAGGCGTCCTTGATCAGCGGCACGAAACGGGCCTCGGCAGGGTTCTCCGACGCGTACGTCAGGTTCAGAGTCAAGCCGCTGGCGTGCCCGGACTCGGCGAGCAGCGCCTTCGCCTTCTCCAGGTCCTGTTTGTACTGCGGGACCTGATCGCTGTACGGGAAGATACCCTTCGGCACCGGCCCGTGCGACTGGGTGCCGTAACCCTGCACGCCCACGTCGATGAGGTCCTTGTACGGCACCGCGTAACTGAGCGCCTGTCGTACCTTCGGATCGTTCAGCGGAGCGCGGGTCGTGTTGAAATACGCGAGGTAGTTGAACGGCGAGTTCGCCGCGCGCACCTCTCCGCCTACCTGCTTGGCAACGGAGTCGACGTTCTCCAGCGGAAGCGTGGTGGCGAAGTCGACCTCCTTCGCCGTGAGCATCTGCTGTGCAGTCACAGCGTCGGGTGTGATCGAGATGTCGACGATCTTGTAGTGCGGGGCTTTGCTCGTGTTCCAGTACTTGTTGTACGCCTGGAGCACGACCTTCTTCCCTGGTTCGTAATCCTTGAGCGTGAACGGACCCGTGCCGGCCTCGATGCCCTTTTCGAAGTATTTGTCATTGGAGGCGGACGCCGCGAGCGCCTTGGGCGCCACGATCCACGCGCCATAGGTGGAGGCGGCCACAAGGTCCATGGGAGCCGAGTACTTCAGCTTCATCACCACGGTCGAGGCGTCTGTGGCCGTCACGGTGTCCAGCGGAGCCCAGATGAACGCGGCGCCGGCGCGCTTGCGTGCGGCCTCGATACTGCCGACGACCGCGTCCGCGTCGACCTTCTCGCCATCGTGAAACGTGACACCCTTGCGGATGTGGAAGGTCCAGGTGAGGCCGTCGGCGCTGGTCTCCCACTTCTCCGCGATCGCGGGAGTGAATGCTTCGGTGGAGCCCTCCGGGTTCTTCCAGAGCAGCGGCTCGTAGATGTTGCCCAGATAGAGGGCCTCCGTCGAGAATGATGCGACCGGATCCCAGGTCGTGACGGCAGCAGAGGCGGCGACGGTGAGCACGCCGCCATCCGCGCCGGTGCCGCTGGATGCGGGAGAGCAGCCGGACAAGGCTGCGAGGCTGACGGCGGCGGCGATGCCCAGGGCAGCGAGCCGACCGCGTTTGATTCGGGTGACGTCCATGTCCACCTCACTGTGAAGATGTTCCGCCGGGGTGCGGAGTACGGACAGTGTATGGACATGCGAGCGAGACTCGCCAATACTTGACTATCACCCAAACGATGCTCCGGAGGTATCTCTTGGATCTGCGCCTGTTGCGTTATTTCGTCGCCGTGTGCGAGCACGGCACCGTGCATGCGGCAGCCGACGAGCTGCGAGTTGCGCAACCCTCACTGAGCCGACAAATCCGCGGGCTGGAACGCGATCTCGGCTTCACACTGTTCGAGCGGGTGCCTCGGGGAGTGATCCTCACGGCGGCCGGGCAGGCGTTCCTTCCGATTGCGCGTGATCTTCTGACGCACGCCGCCCGAGCATCCTTCACAGCGAAGGCCATCGCCGCCGGAAGCGGCGCAGGCCTCACTGTCGCCTCGGCTACCACGACGGTGACAGACATCATCGCGCCGTTCATCGTCTCCCAAGGCGCACGAGGCGCCATCCAGAATGTCGTGGAGTCGCTGCCACAGGACGTATACGGCGTACTCGCCGGAGGAGACGCGGATTTCGCGGTCGGCACTCGAGTGCCTCCGGCAGAGTTCCGCTCAGAGGTCGTCGGGTACGCCTACCTCTGGGCACAGATGCACCCGGAGCATCCCCTCGCGGACATGCCGAACGTGCCGCTCGAACTGCTCGTCCAGGAGCCGCTCATCGTGATGAGCCGCGCGCACGGTGTGCGTCAGATGTTCGACAACGCGGTCACGAGCGCCGGACTGTCGTACACGCCGGCCATTGAGACGACCTCGCTCTCCCTCGCCCTCGCCCTCGCAGCGGCCGGCCGCGGTGTCTGCATCCTGTCGGACGATTCCCGCTACGGGTTACACACCGCCCCGATCCGCACTGCCGACGGCGATCTCGCCATCACTCTCTACGGCGTCTGGGATGACAAGCACTACGCCGGCGCCCGCATCCAGCACTGCCTTTCCGACCTCGGCGCCTTCGTCGCCGTGCTCTATCCGCAGAGCCGGCACTGACTCTGATGCCGCGAAAGCATCGACGAGAGAGAGTACAGGTCTTGGACGCGCATCCCCTCGACCGCCCATGCTGAGGCCCACACATCGATCGAGGAGGATCACATGCGTGTGCGTCAACTTGTCGCCGGCCTGGCGGCGATTGTCATCGGGTCAAGTCTTGTGATCGCGACAGGCGCGACAGCAGCGGAAGCGCGGGGGTTCGGCGACCTGCGCGGGAACGGCGCCGTCTCCCGCACGGTGCTCACAGCGGCGCAACTGCAGAGTGGTGACGCCGCGGGAACCGTTGCAAGCAGCGCATTCGGGCTGCCGGCCGATGCGGCGAACCCCCGGAACTCCTTCGAGGGCACACTGACCGTCTCGCACGCGGGAGAGGTCGGTGGCTTCAGCGCGATCAGGGATCCCTACGATTACGCGTCGATCGCCGCCGTGAAGCATCTTCCCGACTTCTCCGCCACCCTCGTGCAAAAGGGAAGCTACCTGATTCCCGCTGAGCGCGGAGTGCGGATCACAGGGAACGACGCATGGAACATCGCGCTCGGCGTCGGCCGGGCCTGGCAGGAGAACGGCGACGGCAGACTGACCCGGGCCGCCCTCCCGTTCTCCCTCATCGAGCGCAACGCGAACTGCGTGCACAACGGGCTGATCACCTTCCTGTTCTCACGCAACCAGACCTCCCTCCTGCGGTACCAGATCACGAGCGAGACCTGTGAGTACTTCCAGTTCGACATGTGGGGGCAGCTGCCCGCCACCCTCACCCAGGGGAAGGTCGCGAGCGCGCAGCGAATCCGGGCCGGGTTCGCCGCCGAGCTCGCTGCGCGCATCCCCACGCGACCCATCGCGCAGCTCGCGACGGACTACCCTGCCGCGGGGATCGACACCTCGGCATTCGGCGCCGGCATCACCCCATCGGCGCGCACGACGCTCGGTTTCGTCTACGGCGGCGTGAACTACGTCGGCGACTGCCCGACCAGGCAAGGCCCGCACCCGTTCTGCAGCGAGGTCCTGATGCCCTCCTACTCAACAGCCAAGACTGCGTTCGGCACTCTGGCGCTACTGCGGCTGGCCCAGAAGTACGGACCTTCGGTAGCAGACGAGTTGATCACCGCGCTGATTCCACAGGCGGCCGGAATGCCCGCGTGGAAGGGCGTCACGATCCGGGACGCGGTCGACATGGCGACCGGAAACTACACCTCCGCCGGCTACGAAGTCGATGAGGGCGGAAGCACCATGAGCGCATTCTTCGCCGCCGAGAGCGAGACGCAGAAAACCGCGACAGCGCTGTCCTTCCCCCGCTCGGCCACGCCAGGAACAACGTGGGTCTACCACACGTCCGACTCGTACCTCGCCGTGCAGGCCATGAACGCCCTGCTTCGCCAACACGAGGGTCCCCGTGCCGACATCTTCAGCATGCTGTGCAACGAAGTACTGATCCCGGCCGGCGTCGGCCCGGACTCCCTGACGACATTGCGCACAGACAACTCGCCGACGGGAGCACCGTTCGGCGGGTACGGAATGTTCTGGACCCAGGATTCGATCGCGAAAGTCGCCAGGCTCATGGGGCCGCAGCACGGGGCCGTTCATGGCGTTCAGCTGCTCCACCCCGGGCTCCTCGATGCGGCGCTGCAGCGCAACCCCGCCGATCGCGGGCTGCCGGTAACCGGGAGCACCGTCCTGCGGTACAACGCGGGCGTCTGGGCGAAGGACTACAGCTCCGTGAACGACCCCGCCTTCACGACGCCGTTCACCGTCCCGTTCATGTCGGGCTTCGGCGGTATCACGGTAGCAATGATGCCGAACGGCTCAACGTACTACGTCTTCAGCGACAACGATGAGTTCGTGTGGGCCTCCGCGGTCTCTCAATCTGCGAAGCTCGCCACAATGACGGGAGGCGGCACCGCGACCCCCAGCCCTACCGCTTCAGGACACCGCTGACGAGCGCATCCGATACCTCGGAGGCATTTCGGCGACGCACTTGGAATCTTTGACGGGCATCAACCGACGGTCGATACTGAGGAGCACCCATCGATCGAGGAGGATCCCATGCGTGCCCGCTACTGTGTCGCCGGAGGCGCGAAATGAGTCAGCGCGAGGGCCACCTCGAGAAGCGGCTCGGGCTGCCATCGGTTGTCGCATTCGGCCTGGCCTACATGGCACCGAGCCTGGTGATGGTGATCTTCGGTGTCATCGCGGTCGCCAGCGCCGGAACCGCCCCGACCGCCTTCCTGATCGCCACGTTGGCCATGCTTTTGACGGCTATCAGCTACTCCAAACTCTCCAAGCATTACCCGGTGTCCGGCTCCGCCTACTTCTACGCACGCCGGCTCCTGAACTCCCCCATCGGATTCCTGGTCGGCTGGAGCATCCTGCTGGACTATCTTTTCCTGCCGATGGTGGCCTGGCTGGTGCAATCGGTCTACCTCAACGCCCAGTTCCCGGAGATCCCGGTGTGGGCATGGATGCTCATCAACGCCGGTCTCACCACCGCCATCAACATCATCGGACTCGTCCTCAGCGACCGCGTCAATATGGTGCTCACTGCGTTCTCCGTCTTCCTGGTGCTGCTGTTCGTGGCGTACTGTCTGGTCTTTCTGGTGCACCATCCCGCTCACGACTACATCACCCCCGTCTGGAACAGCCAGACCAGCCTCGGCGGAGTGACCGCGGCCGCCGCGATCGCCGCATACTCATACCTGGGATTCGACGCGGTCACAACGTTGTCGGAAGAGACCAAGGACGCATCCAAAACGATCCCCCGCGCCGTCATCCTGGTGATCGTGATTGGAGGGCTTCTGTTCGTCAGCGTCGCCTACGTCATGCAGCTGGTCCACCCCGGCTTCAACTTTGGCGGACCGGGCGACGAGCAAGTGGGCGGCTACATCCTTTCCATTCAGGTCGGCGGGCAGACCTTCGCCGACTGGACCAACCTGGCCGGCGTCGTCGCCGGGTTCGCGTCGGGACTCGCCGTGCAGCTCAGCTCCAGCAGACTGCTCTACTTCATGGGACGCGACGGCGTGCTGTCCAAACGACTGTTCGGCTGGGTCAGCCCCGTCACCAAGACACCGATTTGGGCGATCGCGTTCACGGGACTGATGTGCGTCGTCGGCATGTTCCTGACCACCGACATCGCCTACTCCTTCATCAACTTCGGCGCCTTCACCGGTTTCACCGTCGTGAACATCTGCGTGATCGCGTTCTATGTCCGCAAACGAAAGACCACACCGCTCGGCGTTGTCGGGTACGTGATCCTCCCCGCCGTGGGCGCCTGCGTCACCCTTTACATGCTCACCCGACTGAGCCCGACCGCACTGATCATCGGGTCCACCTGGCTGGCCGCGGGTTTCCTATGGCTCCTCTGGCTCACGCGCGGGTTCCGGCGCCCCACGCCCGCGATGTCGGTCGATGAGGCAGGCGGCGAGATCGAGGACATCCGCACGCGGCCCGTCAGAGCCGTCGAATTGGAGTAGCGAGGACTCAGGCCCTCACGGGTACATGCCACGAAGACGGTGTGCTTCGGCGACCCGCTCGACGGCGAGCGCGGTCGCGGCTTCGCGCAAGGTCAGCCGGCGCTTATTGGAATAGTCGAGGACATTGCGCCAGGTCGAGAGCATCCGCGAACGGAGCCGGGATTCGACTTCTTCCACTCCCCACCAGTAGGCCTGGTTGGCCTGTACCCACTCGAAGTAGGAGACGATCACCCCGCCGGAGTTGGCGAGAATGTCGGGGACGACCAACTGGTCGTTGGCGACGAAGATCCGGTCCGCGGCCGTGGTGGTCGGCCCATTCGCTCCCTCGACGATGACGCGGGCGGTGATCCGTGGTGCGTTCTGGGCGGTGAGCACACCTTCGACTGCGGCAGGGATCAAGAGGTCGACGTGCAGTTCGAGCGCGGCGGAGGCGTCGATCGGCTCGGAACCGGCGAAGCCGACCACGGATCCGGTGGCGTCCACATGTGCGCCGAGGCGGTCCGGATCGATCCCGCCTGCGTTGTAGATGGCACCGTATTGGTCGGCTATCGCCACCACCCGCGCCCCCGCTTCGGTCAGGAACCGGGTTGCGTCGCGGCCGACCTTGCCGAAGCCTTGCACGACGGTAGTGGCACCGATGCAGGAGATGCCGCGGTGCTGGAGGGCGGCGAGGGCCACGTGCGCCACGCCGCGAGAGGTTGCGCTGGCACGGCCCAGGGAGCCGCCGAGGGCCAGCGGCTTGCCCGTCACCACGCCGGGAACCGTGTATCCGGTGGCGACGGAGTAGGTGTCCATGATCCAGGCCATGGTCTTCTCCGACGTCCCGATATCGGGAGCCGGGATGTCGCGCTCCGGACCGATTATGGGGAGGATCTCGCTGGTGTAGCGCCGCGTGACGCGTTCGAGTTCGGCCTCGGAGTGGGCGCGAGGGTCGATGGTGATGCCGCCTTTTGCTCCGCCATACGGGATGTCGACGAGCGCGCACTTCCAGGTCATCCACATCGCGAGGGCGCGGACCTCATCGAGGGTGACATCGGGGCTGTAGCGAAGTCCGCCTTTCGCCGGCCCTCGTGAGAGGTTGTGCTGCACCCGGTGACCGGTGAAGACCCGGATGCTGCCGTCGTCGGTTCGCAGCGGAACTGACACGGTCATCTCGCGACGAGGCGTAGCTAACATGTCTCGGATACCGGAGTCGTACCCCAGACTGGCAATCGCGGCATCCAACTGGGAGGTTGCGTCAGCGAGCGGGTTGGCAGTGGTCCGTCGTGCGGTCTCCATCGAGAGCATCGCGGGTCCTCCTCAGGGGTCGGTTGCGTCTCACGGTAGGGTCGGGACACGCTCGACCGATTAGACAAGTCGTCGACCCGGTACGCGCGAAATATACATGGCGTCTAGCGGATGGTTGGGCCGAGTAGCGGTCCCTGCCTGGGCGAACACCCCGCCTCTACGACGAAACGGCGGCTGATGATCAGCCGCCGTTTCAGGCTCCTCACCGCCTGTGCGACCTCACGTATACCAGGTGGGCTCAGGGATCTGGTTGAGGAGGACGTACTCGCCCACTTCACGCTTCTTGTATGCGATCGGATCGTGCAGGCTGTGCGTGCGAAGGTTGCGCCAGAAGATGTCCAACCCGACGGAACTCGCCGAGGCCCGGGCGCCGGCGAGCTCGTAAATCTTGGTGGCCACCTCCAGGCCATCGTCGACGATCCGCAGCTTCCCAGCTGCGATGCGCACCGCGACCTCACCACGGCGCCGCTCCGACAGGCCTTCTCGCGGCGCGTGCAGCAGGGCACTGATCTCCGCGCCCGCAACATCGAGCAGCGCCTCGTCGGCCCAGAGCTTCGACTGCAGCTCCCCGTACCCTTCGAGCAAGTACCACTCCTCGCCGGCCCGCTGTTTGTTATCGCCTCCATACGGCCACGGGCGGGTGGTGGAGCGGGTGTACGAGGAACCGGCTTCTAGCGCTCCTTGCGCGATACCGAGGTAGAAGTTGGCGAAGACCAGCTGGATCGTGGGGACGTTGAGGGTGTTGTAGACCAGCGGCTGGAACTCCCTATCGACGAACCCGGCCGCGGCTGTCCAGGGCACTCGCACATCCCGGATCTCCACGGACCCGGATTCGGTGAGCCGCTGTCCCAGGCTGTCCCAGTCGCCGGCGAAGACGATGCCCTCCTGTGCCGTTGGGACGATGGCGAAGATGTGCGTTTCCGCGCCTTCGAGGACCCCTTCGAGCACCGTGAGGTCCGAGATCTGACCGCCGGTCGAGAACGACTTCCGCCCCGAGTAGACGAGTTCATCGCCGTCTTCGCGGATGGTGAGGTCGGAGTCCCGGGGATTGACCGCACCGCCGAAGACAAAGTTGTTTGTCGTGTAGAGCTCCTCGACGGCGGCGATCTGCTCCTCGGTGGCGACCAGGCGTGCGGCCCAGGCCCAGAGATAGTGGTAACCGAGCACCTGGCCGATCGAACCGTCGCCCCGGGCTACAGCTCTGATGACCTTGTACGCGGTGTCCCAGCTCTCCCCGGCGCCACCGTGCTCACGGGGTCCGAGGAGGGTGACGAGCCCGGACTCCTTAAGGAGCTGCACCTCCGTGTAAGGAGTGGCATTGGCGCGGTCGCGCTCGAGGGCGTCGACAGACAGGATGTCAGCGACTTCCTGTGCCCTGCGGATCCATCCCGCGCTGTCGTGAGGGCGTCCTTCGTCCCGCCAGCGTGGGGCGGGAGCTTCTATCGCGGGATTCGTGATCGTCATGGCCTTGCCTTTCCGTCGCGCCATCGCCTGACCGTGGGAGCCCGTCGCTCCCAGGACAAGCAACCCCGTTGGGCGACTTGTCCTTGTATCAGGTGGCTGAGCGCTGACTATCCCGGCGCCCGGCACCTTCGGTCGAGCGAGCGTTGCGGAATGTGACCTCCGAATGGAAGGCCGGCAGTCGGGATCGCTCGGGCGCGCACGTCCATTGGGCGCCGTCGCCGTCGCCCAATCACCCCAGAACGGTATTCAAGAGATGCAACCGCGCGTCGGCCACCGCCCCGATAAGCACAGCGTCCGTGCCCAGCGGAGACGCCTCGATTCTGACTTCGAAGGGCACGATCGCGCCAACAGCCGAGCGGACACCCTCGATCAACCCGGGAGACGCCGCACGCGCCCCGCCAAGTACGACCAGTTCAGGGTCCAGAATCGCGTGAACGCTGAGGATCGTGCGCGCAAGCAGGGGAATGAGCTCGGCGTTGCTCCGCACGTCGGCGTTTGCTACGGCAACTTCCAGCGCACCGCGGGCATGCACTTCCGGGTCGTGTAAGTCCGCACCGATTGGCAGGTACGCGATCTCGCCGGCGAATCCGCGTGCGCCGCGCAGAATGTGCCCATCGCTGACGATACCCATACCGACCCCGGCCGCGAGGTAGACCGCCGCATAGTTCTTCGACGGAAACGCCGCCCCGCGCCACCCTTCCCCCAGGGCGGCAAGGTTGGCATCGTTCTCGATGGCGATCTCGACTTCGTCTCCCAGTTGCAGCCGGCGAGTCAGTTGCAGCCCTTCCAGCGAGGGAACCGTCGGGGAAAGCGCGATGGCTGCGCCTGAATCGGTCAACGAGCCAGGCACCGCAAGCGTCAGCGTCTTGACGTCTTCCGCCCGGGAGCCAGCTCGGGTGTGCACCTCGGAGAACACGTTGCGCACCACATCGACGAGGTCGTTCCGGTCGGTCGGCGTGGGAAGCGCGACGGGTTCGATGCTGCGATTCCCGGTGATGTCTGTAAGCGCGCCACGCACGAACGACGCACCGATCTCAATCCCCAGCGCGAGACCGATTCCGTCCGAGAAGTGGAAGGTCTGACGTTCTCGGCCTTCGATGAGTTCGGTCGCGGTCCTGAGGTGACCCTGCTCGGCCAGGTTCTCCAGAAGGGCTCCGGCGGTCGGTTTTGAAAGGCCGGTTGACGCTGCAATCGCCGCTCTGCTCGAAGGTCCCGAATCGTAGATGGCGCGAAGCACCGCGCGTTCGTTGTGTCGACGCACGATTTCGTGGCGCCCCTGATGCCCCAGTTTGATTGCTTCGTCGCTCACCTCACAATCTTCCCGCATTCCGATCACGTTAATAGTATTGACTTGCTCCGTTCGATGATGCACACTCTCAGATACTCGATAGGACGGAGGCGCACGTGCGCGAAATGAACACGATCTTCGGGCGAGGACTCATCGGAGAGCTCCCCAAGATCGCAAACGGACCCCTGGTGGTCGTCTCCATGCCGGATCTCACGCACCTCTACCGTGACGTCGCCGGATTCGAGGGGGCGATGGAGCTGACGGCCGGTCTCGACCGCACGCACCTGGAGAAGCTGGTCGACCGCGTCCGGGACGCCGGGACCATCATCGGTATCGGCGGAGGACAGGCGATTGACACGGCCAAATACCTGGCCTGGCGTACCGGCAAGCCGCTGTTCCAGGTGCCGACGGCGTTGAGCGTCAACGCACCGTGGGGCCACCGAAGTGCGGTGCGCACAGGGGGCATCGTCTCGTACGTGGGCTGGGCTGTGCCCGAGGCGATCTTCGTCGATTTCGACCTGATTCGGTCGGCGCCAGCCCTTCTGTCCCGCTCCGGCGCCGCGGACGTGCTGTGCTACCACACGGCGCTCTGGGACTGGAAGTTCGCCGCCTCGGAAGGCAGGGTCGAGGCCCAGTGGCCCTATGACGAGCGGCTGGCTGCGGCATCACGCGAGGCCTATGAGCGCATCGTTGACAATGCCCAGGCGATCCACGATCTCACCGACGACGGCATCCGGCACCTGGTCGCCTCGCTCAGCTACGGCGGGAGCGCGTTTGCGAACGCTGGATGGAATCCTCGTCACATCGAGGGCGCCGATCACTTCCTCTTCTACGCACTCGAGTACGTCACCGGGAAATCCTTCCTGCACGGTCAGGCTGTCGGCCTCGGCATCTTGATCGCGAGCGCCCTGCAGGACAACGAACCGGACAGGATCCGAGGTGTTCTCGACACCCTCGAGGTGCCCTATCGTCCCGCTGACATGGGTGTGACCTGGGAAGACGTGGACCGCGCATTCGACGCCGTACCCGAAGTCATCCAGCGCAGTGGACTCTGGTACACCGTCCTCTCGGCTCGCGAGCTCACGCCGGGATTCCGCAACGCCATTCGTACGTGGATCCAGTCAGAGCCGGGAACACCGTGGTCCCGCGATGTCTGAGGTCAATCCGGTAGACCACACCGAGTGCGTTCTCGCGATCGACTTCGGCGGGACCAAGATCGATGTCGCCGTCGCGACACCCGCGGGCGTCCTGTTGCGCCGTGAGCGACACGCGATCGATCACTCGGCGTCGGCGCAAGCGATCGTGGAGGACGCCTTCGCCCGCGCACTGCACCTGGCCGACTGGGCAACGCAGGAGTTCGGAGCAGCGGTTTCGGCAGCAGCCATCGCAAGCCCGGGCATCGTCCAGGAGCAGGGCATCGACCTCGCCCCGAACGTCGGCGGTTGGACGTCATTGCGTCTTCCCGAAACCGCCCGGCGCACACTTCAGCTTCCCTTCGTCATCGGAAACGATGTGAACTTCGCCACTCAGGCCGAGCTCACCTCCGGGGCACTTCGGGGAGTCCGGAACGGCGTATACCTCGGTCTCGGAACCGGAATCGGCGCCGGCCTCGTCGTCGGCGGCCGCCTCGTAAGAGGGCAGAACGGGATCGCAGGCGAGATCGGCTACATCCGGACCCGGTCAGGGTCGATCCTGGAGGACCAGATCGGCGGCAGAGCGATCGAAGCGTCCGCGGCGGCCGTAGCGGGCCGAGAAGTTCGAGCGAGCGAAGTCTTCGAATCCGCAACAGGTCCCCTCGCCGCGGTGGCGGTGAGAGCGGTCGACGCGCTGACCGAGGTGATCGAGAACATCGTCTGGATGCTCGACCCAGAGCGAATCGTCGTCGGCGGCGGGGTCAGCTCAGCCCCATCGTTGATTCACGACCTGAAGCTCACGTTGTCCGGCCACCCCTACCCCGTGGACATCCGCGCCGGAGAATTCGTCCACGACGCGGTCGTGCGCGGGTTGGCCATCGCGGCAGGCGAGCTCGCCCTCCGAAAGGAACCATCATGGAGCTGATCGTCGCGGACGACCCCTCGGCTGTCGGGCGCATGGCAGCCGACGAAATCGCAAAGCACATGTCCGGGCGGCGGGAGTTCCGGCTCGGTGTCGCCACCGGATCCTCACCTCTGGCCACCTATGTCAGCCTCGCCGAGAACCACCGCACGCTCTTCGACACTGTTGACATCAACGCTTTCGCCCTCGACGAGTACATCGGGCTCCCGCAGGGTTCTCCCGCGACCTATCGTCAGACCCTCCTTCAGACCTTCGCCCGTCCGCTCGGGCTTCCCGACGAAGCGCTGCACACACCGGATGCCTGGGCGCCTGACCCACACGCGGCAGCCCGGCGCTACGACGAGCTGGTGAGAGACGCAGCAGTGGATTTGCAGCTCTTAGGGATCGGAGTAAACGGGCACATCGGTTTCAACGAACCCTTCAGCAGCCTGTCCAGCCGAACCCACGTCGCCGAGCTGACCGAACAGACCCGCCGTGACAATAGCCGATTCTTCCCCTCGCTGTCCGAGGTCCCCACCCACTGCATCACCCAAGGCGTCGGCACGATTCTGAACGCCGCCACCCTGCTGCTGGTCGCCCATGGCGCTGCGAAAGCTGATGCTCTCGCAGACGCCATACTCGGCCCAGTGACCTGGGCGTGCCCCGCCTCCGCCCTGCAACTCCACCCCGACGTGATCATCATCGCGGACATCCAGGCGGCAATGAAGCTCATCAATGCCGGCCCTGCCGCCACCCCGCGACAGCCTGCACGCACCTGACCGAATCCCTTTCGCCCCACCCCCAACCATTCACGCAAAGGAGCACCAGAATGTCATCATCCGAGAACCCGACCCTCGTCGACGGCGAGGAAACGACCCAGTTCGGATACAAATCGGAACTGCGAAGAACGCTCGGCTTCTTCTCCACATTCGCCGTGTCGTTCTCCCTCATGTCGATCACCACCGGCCTGTTCGCCAATTACGGCTTCGGCCTCAACGCTGCGGGGCCGGTCTTCGTCTGGACCTGGCCCATCGTCGGCCTAGGCAACGTGCTCATCGCCCTGACACTGGCCCACCTCGCGACCCGCGTTCCGCTCGCCGGTTACGCCTACCAATGGTCCGCCCGCATGGTCAGCCTCGGGTATGGCTGGTTCCCCGGATGGCTCGCGTTGGTCGGCTGGCTCACCGGGACCGCCGGGGTCGCCTATGCGTTCGCGTCCTACTTCTGCCCGTTCGTAGGAATGGGCTCGAGCACCGGGACAATCGTCGCCGTCACTATCGTCACCCTCGTTGCCTGGGCGGTCATCCACCTTGTCGGGCTGCGGTTCGCCAGCGCCCTGAACAACTTCTCCGTCGTCGCGGAAATTGTCGGCACCCTCCTGGTGGGGCTGGCCCTGTTCGTGTGGGTCTTCCTCAACGGCGGCACACACGTAGACCTCTTCAGCAACACCGGCGCCGCGACAGCCGGCTTGGGCGGGTTCGCACTGTCCTCGCTGACGGCCGCATACACACTGACCGGATTCGAAGGCGCCGCGGATCTCGCCGAAGAAAGCGGAAAACCGACAAAATCCGTTCCGAAGGCGATCGTGAACTCCGTCTTGATCTCCGCCATCGGAGGATTCGTCGTCCTACTCGGCTTCACGTTGGCCATCCCGAACGTCCAAGAGATCCAGGCATCGCCGACGCCGCTGCTGGCGATCGTCGAAGCGCATTTCGGGAACGTGGTGTCCTCGCTCTTCATGGTCCTGGTGTTCATCGCCATCTTCGCCTGCGGGCTCATCAACCTCGCAGCCGTCTCTCGTCTTGGCTGGTCCATGGCTCGCGATTCCGTGCTGCCCGGCTCCAAGCACCTGGTGAAGGTGAGCACCATCAACCGGGTGCCGTACGTGGCGATCATCGCAGCCACCGTCATCTCCATCCTGTTCACCCTCGGCGCACAAATCGAAGCCATCATCACCAGCGTGTCCTCGGTCGCCGTCTACACCTCCTACGCGCTGATCATCATCGCGGGCATGTGGAATAGGACCGGCATCGTGCAGCCCGCCGACGGCTTCAGCCTCGGCCGCTGGTTCAAGCCGATCGGCGTGCTGGCGATCCTCTGGATCATCGTGATGGATTTGGCGCTCACCCTGCCTGCTCAGAACAACGTCGCCGGATACTCCGGACTGGTCGTTCTCGCACTCGGCGTCCTGTGGTACTTCATCCGCATCCGGCCCCTGGCGCGAACCCGGGCACAACTCGATCGACCCTGAGGTTCCCCAGAAGACAGCGGTCAAGCCATGACTGCACCGGCCCCGGAGCGGGGCCGGTGCAGCGTCTTCCGAGTGGCTGTCGCGCCACGGGATGCCCGCCCGGAAGCCTTAACCGCTACGCGTCCAGCTCGTCGGCTGAAACCGTGACGGCCCCGGGCCGACGCGACGCCGACCGTGACCGGGCGGATAGTTCGGCGGACAAGGTGCGCAACTGCGACACCGAAAAGCTGCGCTGCGATGCGAGGAAGGTCGCTCCGACCACGCCGGCATCGCGGCCCAATCGCGAAGTCACGACCGTGGGGGCAACACGCCAGGTGAACAGCTCCGCCAGTTTGGTCCGTACCGGGTCAAGAAGCCTCGACCCGGCAAGAGATAGACCTCCGCCCAACACCACGAGCTCCGGATCGGTGAGAGCAATCGTCGTGTGCAGCCCCCGACTGAGAGCATCGACCGCCTCTCCCCAGATGGCGGCGGCGAGAGGTTCGACCTCGATGCGCTCCACCAAGGTCTTCACGCTGATGGTCTCGCCGCCCCTGGCCACATATCTGCGACGGATCGAAGCCGTCCCGGCGTATGCCTCCACGCATCCATGCTGTCCGCAGGTACAGAGCTCACCTGCCGGATACACGATCGTGTGTCCGATCTCACCGCTCGCGCCTGTCCGACCAGTGATGAGGGTGCCGCGGTCGTACATCGCTGCTGCAATGCCGGTACCAAGAGGGATGAACGCGATCGATGTCGCCGCCGAGATCCCCCGGACGGCAATTTCGGCCAGCGCGGCCGTGCGAGCGTCGTGCTCGAGAAAGACCGGTATGCCATGGCGGCGCCGCAAGATCGCGACCAGCGGCAGGCGGTCCCAGTCGAGGTTCGCCGCAAATCGCACTTCCCCTTCAACAGGGTCGACGATGCCGGGGGTGCAGACACCGACGGCAGCGACGGTCCGCCCGGATGCTGTGAGCCGGGAGTGCAGGTCATCGATCGTCGCACTCAGGGTCTTCAGTGCGCTGCCGTCGACCCGGAAGGTCGCCGACCGCGTCGAGGTGATCAGATGACCACCGGAGTCAGCGGCAATCGCTTTGATCGTCGTTCCGCCGACATCCACGCCGATATAGGCGGCGTCCGCGCTCACCGCGCTCCGCCGGTCTCGGACTCTCCGACCAGCTGGTCCACCCGATGCGGGTGAAGCACAGAATCCAGGGCGAGGCGAAGCCCGCCCATGCTTGCCAGGCCCGTGTCGATCCGTGCGGAGCGAACATCGAGGTCCTCCGTGACCAGGGGAAGGCACGTGCGGAAGAGTTCGGCCCGCAACGCGGCCACGAGTGGTCCACTGTTCGACATCGTCCCGCCGAGGACGACATCGTGCGGGTTGAAAAAGTTCACGAAAGCCGAGAGGGCGGCGCCGATCTCGCGCCCGGCCTCCCGGAGGACCTCCACTACCTGGGGATCGCCGTCGGCGCCCAGCTGCACGAGTTCGGCCGTGTCGGCGATGGTGCGCCCACTCTGTCGAAGCCGCGCAACGAGAGCGCCACCACTGGCCACGGACTCCAGGCAGTTCGGCACGCTGCACGAACAGGGGATCGATGCTTCCCCAGAGGCCCGTGTGTGCGAGATCTCTCCGGCGGCACCGTTGAAGCCACGGTGGACGACGCCTGCGCTGATGATGCCGCTACCGATTCGTGTTCCCAGCTTCACCGCCAGCACGTGGGCTTCGTGCAGATCACCGCCGGCAGGGCACTCTGCGATGGCATAGAGGTTCGCATCGTTCTCCACGTGCACGGGAACGCTGGTGTGCAGTGCGAACCAGTCGGCCAGGCGGACCTGGTTCCACGACGGCATGAATGCCGGGGACACGATACGTCCATCGGGTTGGGAGACGGGGGCCGGGATACCGACGGCGAGCCCCCGGAGGCTCGACATCTCACGCCCCACCGTGGCCGCCATCGCCTCGATCTCGCTCCACAACCGGTCGACGGTGATCCCGGGGTCGGCGTCGATCAGCTCGGAAGAGCGCTGCTCGTCAGAGAGCACATTGCCGGCGAGATCAGCGATGGCCACCCGAACGTGGCTGGCGCCGATGTCCACGGCGGCCACGATCCCGGAGCGCCCATCCACTTTCAGGTGACGCGCTTTGCGGCCACCGTGCGCGCCGGTACCCGTCTCGGTCAGCACGCCCAGGCGCAGCAGGTCGTTCACTCGGAGACCCACCGTGGAAGGCGCCAATCCGGTGATTCGTGCCAGGTCAGATCGTGATCTGGCGTGACCCGAGCGAACCAGCTGCAGCAGATTTCCCGGGGTGCCCAGCGCCGGCGTCGTCGACGGGAGCGGAGAAAGAGTCGTCATGGTTTCTACTCTATCGTTCGATGATCGAAAATATCTACGCGAAAATCGTATTGTTATTGTCGGAGTTCATAGAGTAACGTACGACGAATCAAGTAAACCTGCCCGCACCGCAGCCGCTGTAGCAGGACCGCGGCTGGCGATCACAGAAACAGGAATGTCATGGACGCCATCAACCCGAGAGTGCTCATCGTGGGCGCCGGCCTTCGCGGGCGAATCTTCGCCGATGTCATCGCCGGCGATCCCGAGACCGAACTCGTCGGATTCGTCGATCCCGCCTTCCCGGCCGGGTCCGTAGCGATCGGAGAGCGCCAGTTCCCCGTGTGGCCCAACCTGGTGACAGCCTTCGACCAGGTCAGCCCGAACGCCGCGATCATCGCGACGCCCGATTTCCTTCACGCGGACGCCGTGGTCGCGCTCGCCAACCGAGGCGTGGCGATCATGCTGGAGAAGCCGGTCGCCACCTCGGTGGAGGACACCCAGCGCATCAGCGAAGCCGTCGAGACTGCCGGCGTGTACTGCATGGTTGCATTCGAGAACCGATGGAACACGCCCTTCGTGAAGGTGCGCCGGGCGATCGAATCCGGATCGTCCGGGCGTCCGGTCTTCCAGACGGCGAACCTCAGCAACACCTACTTCGTCCCCACCCGCATGCTGGCCTGGGCGGGCAAAAGCTCACCGCTCTGGTTCCTGATGCCGCACACGGTCGACCTTGTCCAGTGGCTCGCCGGCTCGGACATCGTTCGCGTCTTCGCATTGGGAAGCCGAGGCGTCCTCGCCAGCCGAGGCGTGGACACCTGGGATGTCGTGCACGCCCTGGCCGTTCACCAAGACGGCTCCACGTCTTCACTGACCTCTGCGTGGGTGCTTCCCGAAGGCCACCCGGCGCCAGTCGACTTCACCTACGAGTACGTAGGGACCGAAGCGTCCTCTCTCGTAGACGTGGGACGCAGCGGCGTCCAATTCTTCGCCGACCGGCACACCACAGACGGTGTGCTCGACGGTGTATTCGACGGAATCAACAGTGCCGCCCCTGCGTGGATGGCGCGTCGTTTCCTCTCCGATCTGAAGCGGGGCCACGAGCCCGAGACCCCGCTCGCGACTGGAGTGCAAGTGAACAAGGTGCTGTTCGCAATCGAGCGATCGCTCTCGTCTGGCAACAGCGAAGTCGTCCAGTAACACTCACCCGAATACCGAGAGGAATCCCCCACCATGCGACGAATTTCAAAGATTCTCGCCGTCACCGCAGCAAGCGCGCTCATCCTGACAGGATGTAGCACGACCGGAGGAACAGGCGGAGACTCACAGTCCGCCAGTTCCGAGGTCAAGGCCTGGGCGGCAAAGATCAAAGAGAAGTACAACGGCGACACCATCACCATCGCCGCGCAGACCCACCCGAGCACCCAGGCCATGCAGAAGATGACCGACGAGTTCACCAAGCTCACCGGTGTCAATGTCCGATGGGACATTGTCGACCAGAACAGCCTGCAGCAGAAGATCGAGCTCGACTACCAGAGCAACAACGCAGCCTACGACGCCGTGATGGTCGACGGCTTCTGGATGTCCTCGTTCGCCAAGGAGGGCATCGTGCAGGATGTCACCGATCGCCTTGCGAAGACCGACGACAAGTTCTTCGACTACAACGACATCGTCCCCGCCTACAGCAAGGGCCTGCAGGAGGTGAACGGCAAGTCCTACGGCGTCCAGATCGCAGGAGAATCGCGATTCATCGGGTACCGCACAGACATCTTCAAGAAGTACGACAAGACACCTCCGAAGACAATGGCGGAATACCTCAAGGACGCCCAGTTCTTCGCCGGCAAGGAGCCGGGCCTGTACGGCACGTCGATGCGTGGACAGAAGGGCATCCAGTTCGCCTCGGGTCTACTCACGATCATGTACCAGTTCAGCACCGGCTTCTGGGACCCCAAGACCGGAGCCGACCAAATCGCCTCGGATGACAATGTCACCGCTCTGCAGTACTACATCGACCTGCTCAAGACCGCTCCGAAGGATGTCAGCAGCTACACCAACGAAGAAGCTCTCTCGGCCTTCTCCTCCGGTCACACGGCGATGTGGTTCGACGCAACCGCGATCGCGCCCTCGATTCTGGATCCCGACGCCTCCACGGTCGCCGACAAGGTGGCCTTCGTACCACCGCCCACCGGTCCGCGCGGGCAGTACGGCGCACTGGCCGGTTGGGGCCTGAGCCTGGCCGCGCACGCCAAGAACGCGGACGCCGCCTGGGCGTTCATCGAGTACATGACGTCCAAGGCGACCTCGAAGACGTACGTCTCCGACGGCGGCGTTCCGACGCGCACCAGCACGATGAGCAACCCTCAGACGGCAGCCCAGAAGCTGTACTACCCGGCCATGCTCAAGGCTCTCGACGCCTCGAACAACCTGGCTAAGGAAGGCATCAGCTGGCTGCCCAAGGTCGAGAACCTCGACTCCAAGCTGACCACGATCGGCAACTACGGATCGGAAGCCCTCGCTGGGGAGCTCACTGCCAAGGAAGCTCTCGAGAAGGCAAGCGCCGATATCAAGGCCGCCGGCTAGCTCACACTCCAGGAAGGGCGGTTCCCCCGGCCGCCCTTCCTGGTCCCACCAAAGGACCCTGACGTGACTGCAACAACAGACAGCGCACCGAAGCAATTCACCCACGAACTCACCCGGCGAACAACTCGCACCGGCCGTCTCTACATCGCCCCCGCCCTGATCGTCGTCTTGGCCGTCGGAGTACTGCCCGGCCTGTTCCTCTACGGCGTCAGCCTTTTCGACTACAACCGCGGAACACCACTATCCAGTGCGAAGTTCGTCGGCTTCGACAACTACACTCGGCTGCTCTCCGGCTCCGACGGCAACTTCTGGCCCGCCGTCGGTGTCACCATCGCGTTCCTGCTCACCTCCACAGCCACCACCGTCGTTCTCGGAACGATCTTCGCTCTTCTCCTGGATCGCATCCTCGTCGGTCGCAGGCTGTTCACCACCCTCTTCCTCGTCCCCCTTGTAATGGCTCCGGTCATGGCAGGGCTCTTGTGGCGCCTGATGTTCAACGACCTCAATGGGGCACTCAACGCGTTCCTGCGTCCCCTGGGACTCGATCAGGCGTGGCTCGGCTCACCGCCGCTGGCGTTCCTCTCCGTCCTCGCCGTCGAGACCTGGCAGTGGACACCGTTCGTCGCGCTCATCATGTTCGCCGGCATCCGCTCGCTCGACTACCGCCCGAAAGAGGCAGCACAGATCGATGGGGCAAACGCGTGGCAGGTATTCCGCCACATCACCTTCCCGATGCTCCAGCCGATCTTCGGCCTGGTGGTCGCGCTGCGCCTGATCGACTCCGTCAAAGTCTTCGACACCGCGTACGCCCTCACCCAGGGCGGCCCCGGCAAGGCGACGGAGACGCTCGGGCTGATGATCTTCCACTACGGCCTGTACACCTCCGGATGGATCGGGAGAGCGTCGGCCATCGCCGTACTTCTCCTGATCCTGGTCATACTCGTCTCCCAATTCGTCACCAGGTACCTCAAGCGAGCAGAAGGGCTGCAAGGATGACCACCCTCACCGAAACCGCTCCCCCACAAACGTCGCCACAGACCCAGCCCGCCCCTCGAGTGCGCCGCAAACGGCGTTGGTCGGCAGCCCTGATCTACGCGGTCGTCATCATCTGGTCGCTGATCTCCCTCTTCCCCGCCCTGTTCGCCGTCTCCTCCTCGTTCAAGCTGAAGAGGGACGTGCTCCAGCCCCTGAACTTCATCTTCACCCCGACCCTGAACAACTACACCGACCTGTTCGTCGAGAACCACATGGGCGGGTACATCCAGAACAGCATCGTCGTCACCATCGGCTCGGTGATTCCATCTCTGTTCCTGGCCCTCATGGCCGCCTACGGACTGACCCGGTTCGGCCTGAGGAAGGAACGCTCCGTCGCGCTGAACATCCTGTCGTTCCGGATGATCCCTGCGATCGCCGTGGTCATCCCCTTCTTCCTGATCACCCAGTTCATCCACCTTCTGGACACCCCGTGGATCCTCATCATCGCCACGCTCACGATGAACGTCCCGCTCGCGGTGTGGATGCTTCGCGGGTTCATGCGCGATATCCCGGTCGAGATCGACGAAGCGGCGCAGTTGGATGGCGCTTCCCGGTGGCGCATCCTGTGGACCGTCCACTTCCGGCTTCTCGGGCCGGGCATCGTCTCAACCGCCCTGCTCCTCGTCATCCAGACCTGGAATGAGTTCGCGTTCGCCCAGTTCCTGACGTCGGTGAATGCCCGCACCTACCCCACGACGGTGAACTTCTTTATCTCCATCGCCGGCACGGACTTCGGGCAGATGGCCGCCGCGATCACCGTCGGCACCATCCCCGTCTTGATCCTGGCCGCCCTGTTCCAGCGTCGTCTGGTCTCCGGCCTGTCCTACGGCGCCGTCTGATCCAGCACCGGTCAACGGTCACGGTTGTGCCCGGATCTCCCACATCGAAGGGAACACCTGTGACCGAAGTCATCGTGGTGAGCAATGAATACGTCGCGGGAACGCTTGCCGCGGAGGTGCTGCACGAACTCATCAGGCGCAGACCGAATGTGGTCCTCGGCCTGGCAACCGGATCCACACCCCGCCCGGTCTACCAGGCTCTCGCCGCCAGCGTGAAGGCGGCCCGCCTGGACGTCTCCCGGATCCGCGGGTTCGCGCTGGACGAATACGTCGGGCTGCGAACCGGCCACCCGGAAAGCTACCGAGCGGTCATCGATCGCGAAGTGATCGGACCCCTGGGGCTGAATCCGTCGCTCGTTCAGGTCCCGGACGGCTCGGCAGATCGAATCGAGCATTCCGGCGCACGTTACGAAGAAGCCATCACGACCGCAGGGGGTATCGACGCGCAGATTCTCGGGGTCGGAACCGACGGTCACATCGGGTTCAACGAGCCGGGCTCCTCCCTCGCGTCACGCACCCGGGTGAAGACCCTCACCGCCCAGACCCGAGCCGACAACGCGCGCTTCTTCGCATCACTCGAAGAGGTACCCACTCACTGCATCACTCAAGGGCTTGGCACCATCCTGAAAGCCCGACGGCTCCTTCTGCTCGCTTTCGGCGCGAGCAAGGCAGAAGCGATCGCTGGCGCCGTGGAAGGTCCGGTCACGTCGCGCCTTCCGGCGTCGACGATCCAGCTGCACGAGCACGCCACAGTGATCGTCGACGAGGCGGCCGCGTCGCGGCTGGAGAACCTCGAGTACTACCGGTATGCCTACGCGAACAAGCCGCGGTGGCAGGTTCTCTGAGGCCATTGTGATGGGAACGATCCCGGGATCGTTCCCACGCTTTCACCTCGATGTGGCCGTCTGTTTGTGCGCTGTTCACCGGATCTGGCGAGCGTTAGAGCACCCCACTTCGACCGAAAGGCCACCATGTCCTCCCGACTCCGCACCATCGCCGCCGTCATCGGCAGCACAGCCGTCCTCGCCGTCGCCCTGACAGGATGCTCATCCGGACCCGCAACAGGGGCCTCGTCCGCTGACGCGACTCCGACCTCGGTGCGTGGCCAGACGATCGTTGTCTACTCGCCCCAGGGATCCGACGCGCGCGGGGAGTACATGGTCAAGCGAGCCAAGGACGATCTCGGGATCACCGTGACGTTCGTCTCGGGCGGCGGCGGGGATCTGACGAACCGCCTTCTCGCGGAGAAGAACAACACCCAGGCCGACGTCGTCCTGGGCCTCGGTGAGGCTCAGCTCACCCAGGTGGCGAACGCTGGAATCCTTCAGCCCTACACGCCCTCCTGGACCGATGACGTTCCCAAGAATCTCCGTGGGTCGGACAAGGACTTCACCCTCGCCACCCAGACGCCGATCGTGATCGCCTACAACACGGCCAAGATGTCAGCGGCAGACGCACCGAAAAGCTGGGAAGACCTCGCGAAACCCGAGTACAAGAACAAGTTCGTGTTCCCTTCCATCACCGGCCAGACCGGACAAGCGGCGGCTGTCGGCATCCTCTGGCGATACACCGACCACGCGACCGGCACGGTGTCCCAGAAGGGATGGGATGTGCTGAGCAAGATCGAGGCCAACTCCTTCGCGGTCTCCGCCGGTCAGAAGTTCGACTGGAACTGGGTCACATCCGGCGCGCAGCCGATCGTGGTCAGCTGGCTCGGCGGAATCCAGACCGGCGCATCCGACAACAAGCTCGAACTGGCGGCGGTGAACACGAAGGGCGGATCGCCCTACGTGCAGACCGGTGCCGGCCTGGTAAAGGGCAGCTCGCATGCCGCAGCGGCGAAAGCCTTCATCGACTGGTTCGGGTCGACGAACTTCCAAGTCGATTTCGTGAAGGCGACCAACAACGACACGCCGGTCAACTCGGCAGCGGTCAAGGAGCTCGGTGACAAGGCGGCCGCCTTGCACAGCATCGACAAGCAGGACATCGACTGGTCGGTCGTGACAAAGCACCTCAGCGACTGGCTTCAGAAGATCCAGCTCTCCAGCGGTAGCTGATGGGTTCCCCCCACCCCGGCGGTGTAACCGTCGACGACCTGACCGTGCGTTATGGCGACCGGGATGCGCTCAGCGGAATGTCGTTCCGGGTCGAGCGCGGCGAGTTCATGACCTTTCTCGGCCCCTCCGGCTGCGGCAAGTCCACTCTGTTGCGCACCATCGCCGGCCTCGTCGATGCGACGTCGGGCAGCATCACCATCAACGGGGAGGAGGTGACAGCGTTGCCCCCCGAGGACCGCCACCTGGGATTCGTGTTCCAAAGCTATGCACTGTTCCCCCACCTCAACGTTGCTCAGAACGTTGCGTACGGTCTGCGAGCGCAGCGCCTCCCCCGCCGGGAGATCCCCGAGCGGGTCGGTGAAGCGCTGGCGATCACCGGTCTGGAAGACCTGCGGGAGGCAACCCCTGCCCGGCTCTCAGGCGGTCAGCAGCAACGTGTCGCCATCGCACGCGTTCTCGCGACTCGTCCCAGCGTCCTGCTGATGGACGAACCGCTGTCCAACCTCGACGCTGTGCTGCGCGTTCGACTCCGCGACGAGATCCGTGCACTGCACGACCGGATCGGGATCACCACCTTGTATGTCACCCACGACCAGGAAGAAGCTCTCAGCATGTCCGACAGGATCGCCGTGATGAATCACGGCCGATTCTCCCAAGTGGCGGCGCCGGAGACGCTGTACAGCGATCCGGCTGACGCCTACACCTGCGAGTTCATCGGCGAGTCCACCAAACTCGATTCGCACATGGCCGTGGTGTTCGGGATCACGCCGACGGCAGGGGTCGGCCTCTATGTCCGTCCGGAACACGTGCACCTCGGCTCTCCCGCGGACCAGCCGGCAGGCGAGGTCTACAGCGTCGTCGGGCAGATCCGGCAGCGCACCTATCTCGGGGCGTCGAGCCGAGTGATCGTTCGTGTCGGCGGCGGCGATATCGTCGCGCGGCCCGGCGGTCGAGCCGCGGCGCGCTGGGCCACCGGGGATCCCGTGCGCTGCACCGTACGGAAGGAGGACCTGCTGTGGCTCTCCTAACAGCCAGACCCGCGCGACCCATCCCGGTCTCCCGGCTAGGGCGCATCGCCGGGGTGGTCGGCCTCGTCGCCATCATCGCCTGGTTCCTGGTGACGTTCCTGTACTGGCCCAACCTCTCCATCATCCACTCTGCCCTGTTTCCGCCCACCGGATCCCTCTTCGACACCATCCACGCCCTTGCGGCGTCGGAACAGGTCCAATCCGCGCTGAGGAACACCATCATCGTCGCCGTCGTTTCGGTCGTCACGGTGAACGTCGTCGGCATCGCGCAGGCATTCCTACTTGAAGCATTCCACCTGCGCGCCAAGGCCTTCTTCGCTATCGCCTTCGCCGTACCGCTGGTGTTCGGGTCCGTGTCCGCTGTGACAGGGTATGCGGCGGTCTACGGTTCGAACGGGCTCCTTACACACGCCATGCTCAGCGTTTTTCCAGGGATTCCACCGAACTGGTTCTCCGGCATGCTCGCGGTGATCCTCGTTCACACCTTCACGATGACCGGATACCACTTCCTCTTCCTCCGGCCTGCGATCCGAAGGGTCGACTTCTCTCTCGTCGAAGCCGCTCGGTCCTTGGGAGTGCGACCGATACGTGCCCTCGTCTCCGTGGTTCTGCCGGTCCTCCGGCCGACTCTTCTCGCTGCGGTGCTGATGGTCTTCATCGCAGCTGTCGGGTCATTCGCCGCCCCGAACATCCTCGGCGGCGGGCATTTCACCATGATCGGGCCGCTGATCCAAGCGTTGACCGCATTCGGCCGTCCCGACATGTCGGCGGTGCTCGGGCTCGGACTCGGAATCCTGACCGCGGCGCTCCTGGTCCTGGTGCTTCGGACGGAGCGCCGCGCGGCTTTGTTCGCCGGTTCAAAATCAGCGAAGCCCTTCCAGCCGGTACGCATCCACCGCCGTGGTGCACGGGTCGCCCTGTACGGAGCCGCCGGCATCCTCGCCGTCATCAACCTGGCGCCGCTGGTGACGACGCTGCTAATGTCGCTGTCCAGTCCCGCGGCCATCCGGAACGGCAGCATCGGTGCTCCCACCTTCGAGAACTACATCCACGTCTTCACCTCCTCTGCACAGCTCGGGCCGTTGCTGAACTCGCTCCTGCTGTGTGCGATCGCCATCCCGGCCGCGCTGGTCCTCGGCGTCGCCGTCACCCATCTGACCCACCGCAAGCGCGGGCTCATTCCGGCAGCGCTGCAGGCGAGCCTGCTGCTGCCCTATTTCCTGCCCGGTGTGCTGTTGGCCCTGGGGTTCCTCATCGCATTCGGGGCGAGTAGCGCCCTCGTCGGCGGTCAAGTGCTGGTCGGTGGATTCTGGATCCTGCCCCTGGCCTACACGGTCGCCCTGTTGCCGACCGTCTTTCGCTTCGTCCGAGCGGACTACGCCAGCATGGATCCGGCACTCGACGAGGCGGCCCGCTCCCTGGGCGCGACCGGACTTCGACGATTCCGGACCATCATGCTCCCGTTGCTCATCCCGGTTCTGCTACAGGTGGCTGCCCTCGGCTTCAACTCGACCTTCGACGAGTACACGATCTCCGTCCTGCTCTACAACATCAACAGCACGCCGTTCGGTGTTGCTCTGGGAACTCTCGCCGCGACCCAGGATCCGAGCACCGTCGGAATATCGACCGCCTATGTGGTCATCAGCACCCTCATCGCGCTGACGATGGTCATCGTGGCCGACCGCATGTCGCAACGCGCATCGCGCCTCATCGGCGGATCGGCGGGTGCACGGTGACCTCGTACCTGGGCGCGCGTGACGTGCTGAGCACCGGCACCGACCTGCAATCGGTCGCAGCCGGTGGGACCATCCCGTCGTGTGTGGTCGAGGCCTTCACCGTCGGCAAGGACCCGACACGGCGCAGCGAAGACATGCTGGTCCTCTCCAGCAATCACCTCGCCGTGATCGATGGGATGTCTAGCCCGCTGTCCAGGACGTCCGCCCAAGCATCCGGTAGAGGGTTCGCCGCAGTGGCGGCCGAAACGATCCTGCGCCTCCCCGCTGATGCATCCGCGGTGGAGGCGATCACCGCCGTGGCCGCCGCACAACGACACCTGCACCCCGACCATGCCGGCCCAGCAGGTGCCGTCGCAGCGATCATCTCGTTGCGGCGTCGGGAGGTGTGGCGGGTCGGGGATGTTCACCTCGGGATCGACTCGGCCCAGCTGCCTGGAGAGAAAGACGTCGACACCGCACTCGCCTGGTACCGAGCGGCGGTGAACGCAGCGCACCTAGCGAACGGCGCATCACTCGACCATGTGCAGACGGAAGATCCGGGGCTGCGAGCCGCGGACGAGCTCCTTCGGCTGCAACCGGCACTCGCGAACCGCGATGTCCCCTTCGGGTACGGGGTGCTGAACGGTACCGAGGTTCCGGAGCGCTTCATCGAAGTGCGTCCACTCGCCGACGCAACACACGTGGTCCTCGCCACCGACGGCTACCTCGCAGCCAGCTCGACGCTGCACCAGGCCGAATCCGAACTGTCAGAAGCGATCGCTGCGGACCCGGCCGCCATCACCACACTCCGTGGCTTCGGCAAGGCCGTCGGTGGCACCCGCGTCGCTCCCGACGATCGCACCTACCTTCGCATCAACTTCCACGAGGGAGACCGCGCATGAGCATTCGCACCCTGACCTGGAACGTGCTCTACCGCGATCGCAGGGAACGAGCAGCCATCCTGGCCGACTATGTGACCCGGATCAGACCCGACGTAGTGATGCTGCAAGAGACCAGCCCGGCCGACGCAGCGGCACTCGCGCACAGCACCGGGCTCCGCCTCGCGGCGGTCCCCGATGTCCTGTCCGATGCGGACACCAGCGTCCCCGCGCTTCTGACCAGTGCCGCTTTCCGCGAACCCTCGATCATCGAACTGCCACACCCCCAGCAGCGCCACTACTACGGCGTGACCGCGACGGTCCACCACGACGGAGCCGACGTGCAGGCCGCGTCCGCGCACCTTCGACACACCTGGCAGGCGGGACGCATGGGCTGCGACGACGACTATCGAGCGGCCGCTCGAGGGGTCACGATGCCCGCCCAAGCAGATACCGAATTCGCCGAGAGCGTCAATCACCGCCTCGACCAGCTCACATCGCTCCTCGCGGCGCTCGACGAGACGGAGACCGGCGCGGAAGCACGGCTCCTCGCCGGCGACATGAACTTCGTTCCCGACGGCCCCGAATACAACACGATCGTCCAAGCCGGGTGGGTCGACGCCTGGCGCGCTGCCCCCCGGCTGGGATCGGGTGCGACCATCCTCGACACGAACCCCCTGGTCCTCGACAACCCCCGACCATATCGGGACTACGTGACGTCACTGATGCCGGGAAGCACGAGCAGGCTGGACTACACGCTCGACTTCCACTTCTCCCGCGGATCGGTATCCGCGGGACGCGCGTGGGTGGTCGGTGAACCTGAGAACGCCGACACGGGCGCCTGGCCGAGCGACCACCTCGGCATCGTGGTGGACTATCACCTGTGAAACCCGATTCAGAAGCGGCACGGCGACCCTCTCTCATCGACGTCGCCACCGCAGCCGGCGTCTCGCGATCCGCGGCGAGTCGAGCGCTTCTCGGCCAAGTGGGCGTCACCACCGCCGTGCGCGACGCCGTGGCCAAGGCAGCTGCCGACCTCGGCTACGTCAAAGACATTCGAGCGCACGCGTTGAAGGCGACATCCACGAGCACGATCGGCATCGTCGTCCGTACCGTCCGGCTCGATTTTTACGCCGAGCTGATCGCAGCAATGCAAGATCGGTTGGAAGCCCTCGGCTACAGCACGGCCTTGACGGCCGCGTCCGACGGCGATCACCATGCGACGGGGGCGTTCGGTCGCATTCTCGGTCTCCGACCGGACGCGATCATCGTCGCGTCCGGTCGAATCCCCTCGCGCAGTATCGAGGCTGTCGGTGCGCAAGTGCCGGTTACGGCCATCGGCCCAACGTCCACCTCGAAACTGGTCGGGTCTGTGGCAGACGACGGATCGGGCACAGACGCCCTCGCGCAGCTCATCACCGACGCCGGTCATCAAAAGATCGGGGTGGTCATGTACTCGCGGGCCCGGTCCATAACCCTGAGCCGTCGATCTCGGCTGCTGTGGGAGGCGCTCGAACGGCGGGGCCTCGAGCCCTTCCCCGTCAAGGCAAGCAGCCGAGCCGACGGCGTCGACCCGGAGGATCTCCGGGAATCGCTGAACCGGATCACAGCATTGATGTGCCCCAACGATCCGACGCTCATCGCCGCGTGGAACCTGCTCGACAGCTGGGGGGTTCAGGTTCCGGACGACCTTGCTCTGACTGGGTACGACGGGCTCGGGCAAGTAGCCACACCCGTCTTCGGCCTCACCACCTGGCGACAGGATGTGGCGGCCATGGCTGAGGCTGCGACACGGCAGACTCTTGATCGAATCGCGGCGCCGAACACGAAACCGCAGCACGTTCTTGTGCAGGGTTCGCTGCTCCGCGGGAGAACTGTCTAACCGGGGCGCAGCGACTCTCGACCGTCCGATCGGCGGCCCGGGTAAACAACCTGCTGCACGAACGGAAGAACAGTTCTATCAAGCTCTTCGTGCTGGCGTGCCGCTACGTCGCCCAGACGAGTTCGACACGAGTCGGATCGAGGACGCGTGCACCCCTTGGACGCGGTTGGATGACAGCAGACGTGAGCACCGTCCGGGCGATCTCTCGTCGACGAGCCAGTGGGAGCTGTTGCCACGCAGACATGTGTGCGGCGCCCTCGCTCGCCCAGCCATCGAACAAGCGGGTACCAGCGACCCGGTCAAACCGTTTCACCGCCCTGGCGTGGCGGGCAGCCGCGGCCTTCCGGGCTTCCAGGAATTCGGCGCGGGTAAGCTCCCCCGCGCCGAGCATCGCAGCTAGCTGAAGCATCGCCTGTTGTGCGCGAACGACTTCTCCTAGCTGCTGCGGGTGCTGGCCCGGTTCGGCGCGGGCAACCAGAACAGGCCCGATTTCGGGCGATTCCAGCCGCAGCACGATGGCCGGGGCGATGAACTCTTCGAGCATCGAGGCGTTGATGGAGAGTTGGCCACATCCGTTGGTTCCTGGTGTTCTCGTGCAGGTGTAGCGGCGCACGCCCCGCGGCGATGTGGTGACCAGCGTGTTACCGCAGCGGCCGCACCGCAGCAGGCCGCTAAGCAGGTACTGGTGCGGCGGCCGCCGCTCGATGTGCCTAGACGCGAACGTGGCGAGCACCGTCTCGTGCTGCTCGGGGGTGATTATCCCGGGCCACACCGCGGGCCCCACGGTTTTCCCGTGATGGTCACGCAATCCGGCGATGCGTCCGCTGATCAGGATCGGGCGAAGGGTGCGGACGCTCCATGAGTCCGCCACCCCGGATGTCGGAATTTCCTTCTCGTTCATCCAGCGGGTCAGCGAGTTCAAGGATTCACCGTCCAGGTAGCGGGAGACGACCTCGCGGATGATGGCTGCTTCGGCGTCGCGAATGGTGATCCGGTCGGATTCGTATCCGAAGGGTCGATTGGCCCCGCCGTTGGGTTTGCCCATTTGCGCGTTTTGTAGCATTTTGCGTCGGATTCGCGCTGACTTTCTTCCCGACTCTGCCGCCGCCATGGCACTGGTGATCCGGGCAATCAGCAGCCCGTTGTCGTTTCCCAGCCCAACGTCCCCGGTCACTGTGGTGACATCCACGCCAGCGACGGTGCACACGTCGATGAAGTGCTCTAATTCGACCGGCCGTCGGGTGAGCCGGTCCAAGTGATACACCAGAACCGCGTCGATTCGTCGCTCGACGATGTCTCCGACCATTCGCTCGTAGGCGAGCCGCGGTTTCCCCGAATAGGCGGAAACATCGTTGTCTACGTACTCGCCGGCGATCACCCAATCGCGGTCTTGGGCTAATCGGCGGCAGTCCTCGAGTTGGCGTTGCACGCCCAACCCTTCCCCCGTTTGGTCGGAGGAGATCCGCGCGTATATCGCTGCAGCAGCCATCTTCTTCATGTCCGCACAGTAAGCGACCGCCATCCACGAAACATCGGTCCCTGCGAACACGGCAACTCCCGCTCATAAGCCGGGCGCGCGGCACATGTCTTGTCTATTGCGGGCGACGCGCCTGGTCGTAGAGTCCAGCCACCCCGACCGAGGTAGCTGATGCGCGAGATAGTCGCCATCCTGGTCTCCCCAGACCCGGACGGCGAAGCCGAAATCGTCACCCTTCAATCGCCGGACGCGTTCGATGTGCCGCCGATTGTGATCCGCCGACCCATCGACACCCCTGACGGTGAAATCTTGGAAGTCTGGGAGCGGTGCAGCATCGCCGACGGTCACACGGCGATGTACCGGCTGGCCCGTATCGAGGCCGGACGCTGCTGACCGTGCGGTGAAATGGGCATTCCCGTAGAGAGCTTCGTGGGTGCACCATGTGCCCACCGCTGGAATCAGGCGGCGGCAAAAGGGGGACGTGATGGCCGATGAAGTGGATTACCTCCACCCACCCCACCCGCCACGGCTGAGGGAGCACATCGGCCTAATCCGGTGGGTTCATGAATCCGATGGCGTCTGGGTGAGTGAAACTGTCACCGGACAGTTCGCCGGCGGCACTTCACACCGATGGGTGCTGCGGCTCTACTCCGGCGAAGAACTCGAGTACGACCTCGGCTGCTGGTCAGTGTTCCAACCACACTTGTAAGGAACCGGACGGGCGATCGCGGACGCGACTGCCAACACGATCCGTTCGCAAATCGGCGCCAGGGTCACCGCCGCAGACTCACCCAGGACACTGCCTCAAGGCTTCCGTCGGCGAGACGTCCAAGCAAACTCTCCGCTCACATCCCGGAGACCGGCTCCCGGCTGAGGGGTCACGCCGTCACCGACTCGTGCCTGCTGCGTCCCGTGCGCGGATCAAGGCCGGCCTGCCAGCGGGAGCGCTGCTCTTGCGGAGTAATGATGGTGCCATCCGGTGCCGTGGCCGGGGTGAGGAAGTTCGGCATACCCAGCGCCAACGCGCAGCCGTCGACCGCCTGCCGCAACTCGTCGTAATAGCCCAACGGCCACCGGTCACTGCGCTTGAGCACCCAGTGATCAACCCGGTACACCATCAGCGTCTCGTGGGTGTCCGAGCGGGTTGCCGGGCCGTACTCGATCTGGAAGTGGATCCGGTTCGCCGCATCGTTCAAAACCAGCCACACCTGCTCCCCTACCTGCAACACCTTCACGTTCCTCGCCTCGTACAACATTCGAACATATCTTCGAATTGTGGTGCAATGGGGTGACACTAAGCAGTTGGAGGTCCTGGTCATGAGCATCGCGCCCGCCGCCGACATCATCCACGTCTGGACCGAACACGGGACACCAATCCGCCTCGTCTGGGCCGGGACCCGATACCGGCTCGCGGGAGCTGAACCGATCCGCACCATCGCTGTACACGATGCGCTGACCCATCCCGCGGAGCAGCTGCGGGGCTGGTCAGTGATCGGTCGCGCGGAGCAGGACCCTGCGGATGTGCGCGTGTTCCGGGTGCAGCGCCAGGGGGCTGGCTGGGTCCTGATCGCCTTCGACCCGGCCTGAGCCGTGGGTACGAACAAGCGCTACGACGTCTACGCGGAACCGTTGTCGGAGATCGCGGAGGCGGCCGAGCGGCAGCCGCGGCCGATCAGCATCCCGGAGGATGTGGTGCGGGCCAGCGGTCGACGCCGGGACGAACCCCAACCCGTGCCGGTGATGGTTCACGTGCCGGTCCAGGTGGCCTACACCGACGTGCAACTGGTCGACGGTGAAGCGTTGGCCTGGACAACCGGCGGCCTCGTGTTGATCCGCTACGTTCCCGAAGGGTCCCGGTCCCCCATCCATGTGTGGGTCGCCGGGAACCTCGTTCACCGCAAGTAGCATCCCAACCTCAGTGGAGCCGCGAGCGGCGCCCCGCTTACTCAGGTTGTCCGCCTGCCTGGCCAGCTGATCGTAGGTCGCTGCGGCGGCTGCGTTCCGGGCTTTCGCGGCATATCCTCGCTGCGCTGCGGTATTCCACGTACCCGGCACTGCACCGCCTCCGCTTCCCTCTCGATCCTCTTGCCAGACAGGCGAACCAAACCAGTTGATCGAAAGAAGCAACACCATGAACGACACCACCGTCACCGGAACCATCCAGCATCTGGACCCGCACACCCTCCTGTTGGAAGAGAACGTGCGACCCACCGCACCCATCACCCCCGCCTTCGTCCAGTCCATCCGGGAAAACGGGGTCCTCACCCCCGTCCTCGCCCACCACAACCCGGACGGCAGCATCACCGTGCGGGCCGGGCAACGCCGCGTCTTCGCCGCCCGCGAAGCGCAACTCGCCACCATCCCCGTCTATCTCGTGGAAGCGGATGACGTGGCCACGGAGCGGATCGTGCAGCAGATGGTGGAGAACGATCAGCGGGAACCGCTCACCGACGGGGAGCGTGCTGCCGCGTTCCAGCAGCTCGCGTTCGAAGGCCTCACCGTCACCGCCATCGCCCGCCGCACCGGCAGCAAAACCCGGGAGGTCAAAACCGCGCTTGCGGTCACCGAGAACGCCGCCGCAGCGACCGCCCTGCAGGAGCACCCGCTCACCCTGGACCAGGCGGCCGTGCTCATCGAATTCGACACCGACGAACACACCCGCAGCGAGCTCATTCACGTCGCCACCACCGATCCGGCCCAGTTCCCGCACGCGGCCCAGCGGGCACGCGACGAAAAAACCCGCGCCCAAGCCAAGGCAGCCGCCGAAGCCGACCTGATTGGGCGTGGGTATGAAATCCTCGACACCGACCCCGGCTACTACGACACCCAGTACACCCGGATCAGCGAACTGCTTACCGCCGAGGACGAACGCGTCACCGTCGAACAGATCGAGAACATCGAAGGGCGTGCCGCGTATGTGCGCGTCTACGCCGACGGCGAGCCGAGCATCACTTACTTCCTCCACGACGCCAAGGCCGCAGGATTCCACACTTACAACACCAGCGGCACGCACAGCGGACCAATGACGGAGGAGCAGAAGGCGGAACGCCGCACCCTGATCGCCAACAACAAGGCCTGGGCCTCCGCCGAAGTCGTCCGCCGCGACTGGCTCACCACCCTCCTCAGCCGCAAAACACTCCCCAAAGACACGGGACTGGTGATCGCGCTAGGTCTCACCGTGCACCGGCAGGCGATCAGCAGCGCCACCCGGGAAGGCAACGAACTCGCCCACCAACTGCTCGGTGTCGAGCCCTCCGGCTACTTCGAAGCCGACAAGCTCGCCGCCCTGCTTGAGCAGATGCCGGGCAAAGCACAACATGTGGCATTGGCGATCGTGCTCGGCGCGTGCGAAAGCGTCACCAGCAAGCAAACCTGGCGCACGCCTTCGCCCACCGACGCCGCCTACTTCACCCAACTCGTCGCCTGGGGCTACACGCTCAGCGACGTCGAACGCATCGTCACCGGTACCGACGACCAGGCCGCAGATATCAACCCGGACCCCGAGCAATACGCCGCCGACGGGGGCGAAGACTGAAACCCCCGGTTGTGGGTCCCGCCGCGGAGGGCGGGACCCACAACCGTGTATCACCGCCCAGTTCAGTCGATTTCGTGCAGGTGCGCGCCGGCTGTCGGCGGTGCGATCACCGTGCCGCCGGCCCGGCGAACCCGATCCAACGCCAGGAACGGGACGCACGCGGTCTCGGCGGTCAGCGCGGCGAGGTGACCGATCGGGGTGTGTGGGTCGGCGGCGATCGCCCACCCGTCCACCGCATACCTGCTGACCGTGTCGATGCATTCCTTCTTTTCTTCCGGTGTCGGGCTGGTCGAGCCGACCACCCCGATCAGTCCCCGTTGCAGTTCTGGACCCATGTGTGTGGTGTCGATAATGAATACCCGCATCCTGATCACTCCCCTGGTCGATCGTTTTGTTTGCCTTTCCGGCGGAGAGATCGATTGCGAGTGGGAGCGGCGTGAGTGTCGGGATCGTGGAATACCGGACTGGAGCGAAGCGGAGGGAGGATATGCCGCGAAAGCCCGGCACGGTAAGCCGCGGGAACGAGCTACGATCGCCCCGCGGAAAGACACACAAACTCGTAGGAACAGTGCCGCCGTAGGCGGCTCCACTGGTTCCAGCGGGCGGACGCCTGCTGCGGTTGCGGCTGATCTCCGACGCCCCCGACCCGCGTATTTGCCAGGAGATCGGCTGGCACTCCCGGGCCGGAGGCGAACGGTTCGGCACAACGACGGTCCTCGAATGACCCAACGTGCTGAGCCGTTTTTCAGGGGTCCGACTCAGATAGGGATTGGTGATCTTTCCGGCCGTTCATCGTAGTTCGCTCCTGCGGCTCCTTGCCGGGCTTTCGCGGCATATCCTCGCTGCGCTCCGGTATTCCACGCTCCCGGCACTACGCCGCCACCGCTCCCCATCGATTCCCCTTGCCGAAAAGGCACACACAACAAGTCGTTCACAGGGGAGAAACCAATGAGCACCACAACCACACACCGAGCCGGTTCGAACGCCGACGAACAGAAAGCACGCGCAGAGGCGCTCCACAACTCGATCAGCGAACAGGTGGAAGAACTCAAGAACTCGAAGAAGTGGCGGGCGTTCTTGGACTTCGCCAACAGGTTCCACGCCTACTCGCTGAACAACCTGCTGCTGATCCTCGCCCAAAAACCGGACGCAACCCAGGTCGCCGGGTTCCGGAAATGGCAGCAGCTCGGCCGGCAGGTACGCAAAGGCGAAACCGGCATCCGCATCTTCGGCTACTCCACCAAGAAGGTCACCGACGAAGACGACAAGGGCGAGGAATTCGAGCAACGCCTTGTCCGCTACCCGATCCTGACCATCTTCGACATCAGCCAAACCGACCTCATCGACGGAGCAGAAGACACCAGCAGCATCACTCAGCAGCTCACCGGCATTGATGACCACGGTCTCATCAACGCCCTCACCGACTACCTGGTCGCCGAAGGCTGGAGCATCCAATACCGTCCGCTACCAGGCGCCCGAAACGGTTACACCGATCCCGAAGCGCGGACCGTGGTACTTGATGACGGGCTCAGCGCTGAGCACACTGCCAAGACGCTGATCCACGAAGCCGCGCACATCCTGCTGGGACACACCAGCAACCCGGCCGACTACGTGAGCCACCGCGGCGTGATGGAGGTCGAAGCGGAATCCGTGGCATATATCGTCGCCGGCCTCGCCGGATTCGATACCAGCGCGTACAGCATCGGCTACATCACCGGATGGGCCGACGGCGACACCAACCTGATCCACGCCACCGCCGCGCGTGTACTGGACACTGCACACCGCATCGCCAAGCTCACTTAGAGGGGAGCGGGGCACAGCCCCGCGGCACCGACACTGTATCTTGTCAGCTTGGTACTCCCTAGCGGAGCTGCCCGGCTGGTTTCCCGCGGCTCTCTGTCGCAGTCCGCCCAAATTGGGTCAATCCCGATGTGCTGAGGTGGTGGGCCGGTTTGCCGAAGATGACCGGCGAACCATTTGCGCCGCCCACGATGTTGAGCCGTCGCCGCTCGGGGCATCCGGTGCACGCGAGCCTGGGACGATAAGCGGAATAGGCGTCAGCGCGTGACGGGCTCCGCGTTGGACAATCCCGCTAACTCGCTGCGCCGCGGCAGTCCTTCCCAATCGCCGGGTGCCAGGCACGCGTAGGCGCCGGCCGTGACGGCCGTCGCCAGCCGGATCGCCGGCGGCTCTCCTGCCATTACCTCCGCGAGGTATCCCGCGACGAACGCGTCGCCCGCGCCGACCGTGTCCACTGCGGCTATCGCGACAGCTGCCTGCTCGTAGTCCTGGCCGCCGACGAAGGCCACCGCGCCCGCCGCGCCGAGTTTGACGACCGCGGAGCGCGCACCGAGTTCGATGAGTCCGTGGGCGAGCTGCAGGGGCGGGCCATCGCCGCCGAGGGCGATGACGGCCTCGTCTGCGCCCCCGAATGCAATGTCTACGTGCGGCAGGATGCGCTGGTACGCAGCCGCGGCGCGCTCGCGTGACCACAGCTTCGACCGGAAGTTGAGGTCGAACGACACGATGACGCCTGCGGCTTTCGCGATCCGGACGGCCTCCCCGATCACCTCGGCCACACTCGGCGAAAGCGCCAGAGAGATGCCGGTCACGTGCAGAAGCGAAGCGGAGCGCACGAGGTCGAAATCCACCTCCTGGACCGTCAGCCGCGATCCGGCGGAGCCGGCCCGGTAGTAGTAGACCCTGGTCTCGAGGGCTGTCCGCCGCTCCTTGATCATGAGGGCGGTGGGCGCGTCGGGGTCGCGCGTCGCGACGACGCGCACGCCCTCCGCGGCAATCTCGCGGACCACGAGGTCACCCAGGGCGTCGGCGCCGACCTTGCCGATCCACGTGGCGTCCACGCCGAGCCGGGCCAGGCCGATCGCGACGTTGCTCTCCGAACCGCCCATCCCGAGGGTCATGCCCGGGCTGTGCTGGAGGGGTCCCAGTGTGCCGGACATCAGCGCCAGCGTCTCGCCGATCGTGACGACCGTGCTCACCGGGCGCTCCTGGCCTCGGCCACGATCTCCACCACTCGCCGGGTCCGTCGTGCGAGCGCATCCAGCGATCCGCCCATCAGCGCATCCCCGAGGAGGGGGCCGCCCAGGCTCACGGCGGCGGCGCCCGCGTCCAGCCAGGCCGAGATGTCATCGAGGGCGACGCCCCCGGACGGCACGAACTCGATGTCGGGAAACGGGCCGCGCAGGTGCGAGCCGTACTGCGCTCCGACCGTCGCCGCCGGGAAGACCTTCACAGCCGTGGCGCCGGCCTCCCATCCTGCGAACAGCTCTGTCGGAGTCAGGCCTCCCGGAAACACAGGGACGCCGGAGTCGACAGCGCAGGCCACGATGTCCAGCCGCGTCACGGGCGTGACGAGGTAGCGAGCACCGCTGTCGATGGCGCGGCGGGCGTCATCCACGCTTGTGATGGTCCCGACGCCGATCTCGGTCCCGGTGCGTGCGAGCAGGGAGGGCAGCTGCTCGACCGTCCCCGGTGTCGTCAGTGTCACCTCCACCGAGAGGATGCCGTTCTCCGCGAGCACGTCGATGACGGGGTCGTAGTCTCGTGCATCCCGGGCGCGCAGTACGGCGATCACCGGGCAGCTGCGCAGGACGGCCGACGGCTGCAGGCGGCCCGGTGCGGCAGCCTTGCCGGAGCTTCCGATGGCAGGTCCTGAGGCGGCGGGTGTGCTCACGATCACTCCTCGGTTCGGGGCGGATGGGCGGGCGCGCTCAGAGTCGCTGACCGCGGGCGACGAGTCGGCGCTGCAGCTCATGCGTATCGATGTCCTGCACCGCAGAGGCGCCCTCCAGCGCCATCAGAGCGGCGACGGCGGCGGACTCGCCGAGCACGCTGAACACGGGCTCCATGCGCGTGGCCGCGTACGCGATGTGGGTCGCGGACAGGCATACCGGCACCAGGAGGTTCGTGCAGTCGGAGCGCTCCGGCGTGATCGCCCGGTAGGGCACCGGGTAGGGCGTCCCCGTGCCGAGGTGGCCGCCGATAAACATGTCGCCCTCGGTGGCGACGCCCATCGCCCCGGTCTCCGGATGCGTGCGAGCGATCCGGCGCACCGGGTAGACATCCACGCCAAACAGGGCGAGGCCGATGCTGTCGTCGATGGTCGTGCGGTTCTGGACGTCCCGATGGGTGAGGATGTAGCGTCCGGACAACCGCCGCGTGACCCGGACATAGAGCTGGTGCGGCCAGCCCTGCGTGTGCGGGTACACGGCTCGGTCGAGTCCGAGCGCGGCCGTCTCGGCACGGATCTCGACGGGGACCTCGCCTGACGTCGACAGCACGTGGTGCAGTCCGCGCAGGTGCTCGATGTGCTCCCGCCAGATCGCGGACCGGGTGTCCCAGTCGCCGTCGGCGTAATCCTTGCTGAGCCCTAGGGGGGCGATCGAGATCAGGGAGCCGCGCTCGTAGTTGTACTCGCCCGAGTTGATCCACCCGGGGAAGATCGAGCGGAGCCGCGCCAGGAGCGTCTCGCGGTCGGGCTCGCCCGCCGCGAGCTGGCGGACGTAGCGGCGGAGCAGCTCGAAACGCTCCGGTCGCAGATCCTCGGGCGGGGTGATCGGCTCCCGTCGCGCAGGATCCGCGGTCACGTAGTAGCGGTAGTTGTACGCCTGCGTGTACGAGTCGCCCGCGCCGCGCGGTAGACCGTGGTCGGGGTCGATCCCCGGAAGCAAGCCGCTCTCCGGCCGCCCCGGCTCCCGGTACGGGTCGATGGGGGTCCAGTTCGTCGGCTCCTGGACTCCGGCCGGTGCCTCGTCGAACTCCGATCGCGCTTCGCGGCCGGTCCGGTACGGCACACCGGCGGCCGCCATCAGGTCGCCCTCGTAGGAGGCGTCGATGAAGCAAAGGGCGGTGACCTGGCCGGCCGGCTCCGAGCGGCTGGCAGGAAGCGGGACACCCCAGGCGTCGGGCGACGACGTCTCAAGATCCAGCCCGGCGATTCTGGTCCCGTCCATCCGGACGCGACGCACGCGCCGCTCGAACAGCACGGTCACACCGGCCTCGACCACCCAGCGGTGGACCGCATGGAGGAAGGTGAGCGGGTCCTCGCCGAGCCCGAACAGCTCGCTCCCCGTCAATCCGCCGACTGCCTCGGGAAGCGGGCAGTCCTGCAGCGGCTTGATGCCCGCGCTGAACATCCCGCCCAGCCAACGGCTCGGTTCGATCAGAACGACGGACGCGCCCTCCCGCGCGGCCGCGACGGCGGCGACGCAGCCGGCCGGAGTTCCTCCGTACACGCACAGATCAGCGGTGGTCATCGTGTCCTCTCCGTCGGCGTGCCCGCCTCCGTAGTCCTGGCGTATCCGGCCGGCGCCGCGAGACCGATCCGGCCGGTGCGGATCCCTTCCGGCCACTCGAGGGTGACGCCGAGCCGGTCACGGAGCGTAGCCTGCAGCCTGCTCAGCCGAGCAGGGTCGGAACGGATGGCTGCGGGCGTCCCGCCACCGTCGGCGAGTTCGGCCGCGAGCGCTCCGATGGCCTCCCCGATGGACCACTCGACGGGATGCAGCCGGTAGGCCCCGTTCGAAACGTGCGTGGTGCCGATGTTCTTGTTCGCGGCGACCACCGTGTCCGAATCGACGGGAATGAGCGCCCCGAGGGGGATCTGGAACGGGAAGCAGTCGATGTCGACATAACCGCGGCCCGAGGTGCTCGGGTGCAGATCGATCCGGTAGTGACCGATTCCGACCGTGTCGGGGAAGAGCGCGCTGCCGGCGAGAGCTCCGCGCATCTCCGTGCCGATGTGCCCCTCGGTGATGGTGAACAGCGCCCGGATCCGTCGGGATTCACGGATGTACACCTCCTTGGCCAGCCCATCCGGTGTCCCCATGACGTCGCCTCGCGGCCGGAGCTCCGGATAGCCCTGACCTCCGTCGTGACGCGGGGCCTCTGTCTGCAACCAGTAGATCAGGCTGTTCGTGAGCGACCGCGCCCCGGCCAGCGCCCGCTCCCGTTCCGTCGGGCCGACGTCGAGGAGGGGGCGCTCCCAGTAGTCGGCCTGGGGCCAGTTCACCAGGGTGACCTCACCGCCCGGGAATGCCGGGTCGAGCGTGCTGCGGGCGAGGATGCGCCGGTAGTGCCAGAGGTCGTCCGCAGGAGAGCCGACGGCCGTCTCCGGCGAGTCCGCGAACAGCGGCCGATCGCGTACGGCTCCCGTGTTGGGGACGATGTCCCGCCACGACAACTGCGGGCCGGGCCAGCGCGGGTCCACCGTGTCGCGCCAGTGCTCGTACTCCGCCGGCCGCGCGATCGTATGGTTCTCCCCCGGCCGGTACTCGAGAGCGGCGCACCAGGTGATCGCCTGCTGATCGCGGGGGTCGGCGAGATCTGGAGCGTGGAGTTCGCCCGTCTCGTCACGGGACTCCGCGCCGATGACATGATCCAGTCCGCACAGGGCGATGAGGTCCCCCTCCTCGGTCGCGTCGGCGATCAGAGGCGCCGACGCGACCACATGGTCGCCGTCGGGGCCGCGTAGTCGGACTCGCGTGATCGTCCGCCCGGAGTGCTCCGCATCGACCGGCGCGTGCTCTCGCAGCACGGTGAGTGCGCCGGAGGCCACGTGGGGGGACAGCAGCTCGTCTATCGCCAGCGCGGCGACCCGCGGTTCATGGCAGAGCCGGGACACGTTCCCGCGCCCGGGGTTCAGCTGCGGGTCGGCGGCCGCCTCGGGGGTGAGCGGATAGTGCCGGCGGTAGTGCTCACGGATGGTCTGGCGCAGCTCGCGATACGACGCCGACCCGAGTCCGGTCTCGATCCAGTGGTGTTCGTCGGGAGGGACGGCCTGCGTGGTTAGCTGCCCGCCCAGCCAGTCGGAGCGTTCCGTCAGGACCACTCGCAGGCCGAGCCGCGCTGCCGTCAAAGCCGCGGCGACGCCTCCCAGGCCACCCCCGACGACGAGAAGGTCGGCGCCCACGATCCGGTCGGTCATCGGCCGACCCCTTCCGTCGCTGAGATGGGTGCAGCAGCGATGCGCGGCCCGGCCACCGCGTCCATCTGTTCGAACCACTGAGCGGCGAACGCGATGCCGGTGCGTCCGCCCTCGGGGGCGAGCGTCTGCTGGGACGGCTCCGGCCGTTCGGCAGACGGATCGCTGACCGGCTCCGACATCCTGCGCAGCTGCGCGATCACGTCGACGATCCGGGCACCGACAGGTTTCAGCCGCCCCTCCTCGTCGATCAGCCCGAGCCCGTACTCCAGCTCGTCGAAACCCGTGAAGCGACGCGGGATGTCGTGCGAAGCCCACCAACTGATCGCAGCGACACCGGGCACGGCGGCGGAACGGCGGAGCATCGCCTCGGCGAAGTCGCTCACCTCGATCCGGTCGAGCCAGAGCTCCGACACTCCCAGCTCCTGGATCCAGAGCGGCTTGCCGTCGGCGCCCGGCGTCCCGCGGGCGATCTGGGCCAGGTAGTCCGGGATCGCCCAGGCCTTCTCCTCGCCGACGGCGGCCAGTGCGCCGGTGAAGTACGGCCACGCGTGAACCGCCACGAGGTCGCTGTTCTGCACGAGGAATTCCCGCGAGAGCGGTGCCGCGTCGTTCATCCACGGGTCGTGGTCGGCGCCGACGGTCACCGGCGCCCCCGCCCGGCGCGCCTCGGCCAGCATCGTCCGCGCCCACGCTTCGCCCTCGCCGCGCCGCAGCCCGCCCATCAGCACGTTCGGCTCGTTCGCGATGTCGATGCACCACAGAGCCGGGTGCCCGGCGACGGACTCGGCGACGGCTCGGACGAGGAATGCCGCGGCGCGGATCGCCTCGCGGTCGGTGTACGCCGGCAGGGACTTCAGCCAGGCGGGGCGGAAGTCGAAGCCGCTGAGCCAGCCGTCGAGGATGGTCACGCACACCGCGAGCCCGTGGGCGTCCGCGATGTCGAGCAGCTGCCCGAGCCGCCGGAGCGCGCGCGGCGAGACCCAGTCCGGGTTCGGCTGGAAGACGGGCCACAGGCACTGGACGCGGATGTGGTCGAAGCCGAGCTCCGCGAGCCTGCCGAGATCGTCGTCCCAGGCCGCCGTGCCGTCCTCGCCCCACTCGTACCACCAGTTGCGGCGGGGCAGGTAGTTGACACCGAACCGTATGCTCATGCCGTGAGCACCGGTTCCAGGTGGCGGATCTGGAGCGGCCAGTGCCCGGAGGCGCCGCCCTCGTGGCCGTTGAACGGGTACACGACGATCTCCTTTTCGCCGGCGTAGGCGTTGTAGGCGGCGAATACCGTGGAGGGCGGGCAGATCTGGTCGAGCAGCGCGACCGAGAACAGGGCCGGCGCCGTCGCGCCCGCCGCCAGGTTCACGCCGTCGAAGTACGACAGGGTCTGGAAGGCGATCTCCGTCATGTCGCGGCGAACGGCGAGGTAGCGCACGAGCTCGGAGTAGGGGTCGCTGCCGGTCAGGCCGATCGCGCGCTCGAAATGGCACAGGAAGGGCACGTCGATCAGCGCGGCGCCGAGTCCTTCGGTCAGCCCGGCGGCGGCGAGCGCGATCCCACCGCCCTGGCTGCCCCCGGCGACGGAGACGCGCGCCGGATCGATGTCGGGATGCTGCCGGACGGCGTCGACCGCGCGGACGGCGTCGGTGTAGACCCGCCGGTAGTAGTAGGTCGCCGGGTCCTCGATGCCGCGCGCGAGCATCCCGTTGGCCGGGCCGGAACCGTGCGGATCGGGGGTCACCCCACCCACGCCAAACCCGGCACCCTGGCCGCGGGTGTCCATCACGAAGCAGGCGTACCCGGCCGCGACCCACGGGAGATATTCGTGGGGAAGGCCGCGGCCTGCGCCGTAGCCGAGGTAGACCACGACGGCGGGATGCGGCCCATCGCCGGCGGGGAGCAGCAGCCAGCCGGCGATCGGGTTGCCGGCGAACCCGGGGAAACGCACGTCGAACACGCGGACCGAGCGCAGAGGCCCATCCACGGGGCTGAAGTCCGGCTCACCGCCGAAAGCTCGCGCCGTCGCGATGGTGGTCTCCCAGAAGGCGGTGAAGTCGGCTGGACGGTTCACCACGGGTCGATATTCGCGGAGTTCGTCGAGGGGCAGATCGAATCGGGGCATGAGGATCCTCGGTGATGGTGGTCGAGAGGGTTGGAGCGTCAGCCTTTGAGGGCCCCGGCGTTGCCGGCCGCTCGCAGGAACTGACGTTGGAAGATGAGGAAGAGAATCACGGGGATGATCACCGAGATGAACAGAGCGGCCATGAGCTGGGCGAGGTCGATCGAGCCCTCCAAGCGCGGGAGGGCGACGGCGATGGGCTGGTCCTGCGGATTCGGGAGGACCAGTAAGGGCCAGAGGAACTCCTTGTAGGAGGCGACCAGCGTCAGCAGGCTGACCACGCCGAAGATCGGCCGGGACATCGGCACCACGATCGAAACGAAGATGCGGAAGGCCCCCGCTCCGTCGATCCGGGCCGCTTCGAAGATCTCGCCGGGGATGTTAGCGAAGAACCTCTGCATCAGCAGGACGTTCACCGCGTTCGCCGAGGACGGCAGCCAGACCGCCCACAGTGTCCCGAGCAGGCTGACGTGCACCAGGGGAACGTCGATCACCGTCAAGTAGAGCGGTACGAGCGAGATGACACCCGGGATGAACAGGGTGGCCAGGACCGCAGCGAAGACCGGCTTGGCGTACCGGGGCTTCAGCACGGCGAGCCCGTAACCGCCGGTGGCCGCCACCAGCACGCCGAAGAACAACGACCCGGCCATGAGCGCGAGAGTGTTCCAGAAGTACCGTCCGAAGTCGACCCGCGTCCACACCTGGGCGAACGCATCCCAATGGATACCGGTGGGCCAGAGGGAGAAGGGCGAGGACAGCGTCTCAGCGGTGGTCGAGGTCGCCGCCTTGAACAGCCAGGCGAGCGGTCCGGCGCAGACGATGATGAGGGCGACGATGACCAGGCCGCCGAGGACGGCGACGCCGACGCGCATCCCCCTGCGTCGGCGGTCGAGTTCCGAGAGGATACTGCGGTCCTCGGTGTCGCTCTGGCGGCGAACGCGTCGCGACCGCGCGGCCCCGCCGGATGCGGGCTTCGCGACGGCTATGGCGCGTGTGGTCGTCTCGGTCATGACGTGCTCCAACGGCGGGTGCTCCAGAGATAGACGGCGGACAGCCCAGACAGCACCAGCGCGAGCAGGACGCTCAGCGCTGTGGCACGGCCGTAGTCGCCGGAGATGAATGCATAGCGGTAGATCAGCATGAGGATCGTGATGGTCCGGTTGTCCGGACCGCCGTTCGTCATGATGTACGGCTCCGTGAAGACCTGGAACGTGCCGATGATCTGCAGCAGCAGCATGACCAGGAGGACCCCGCGCATCTGCGGAAGGGTGATCGACCAGAACCGGCGGAACGCACCCGCGCCATCGACCTCGGCCGCGTCGTAGAGCTCCGTCTGGATGCCCATCAGGGTGGCGAGATAGATGATGGTCGCCGTCCCGAACGAAGCCCAGGTCGCCTGGAGCACGATCGAGGGCATCGCGAGGTTGCCGTCGTTCAGCCAGGCTAGCGGTCCCAGATGGAACCACCCGAGGATGCTGTTGAAGACGCCCTCATTGCCTGGATTGAAGAAGGCCTTCCAGAGCAGCACGGCGACCACGGGCGGAAAGATCACGGGGAGGTACACCAGAGCGGAGGCGATCGGCCGCGCACGCCGCAGTTCCGCGATGACGACGGCGAGCACGATCGGGACGGGGAAGCCCATGATGAAGGCGAGCGTTGCGAACCACAACGTGTTGAGCGCGGCGGTCCCCAGCAGCGGGTCGTTCAGCACCTGCGCGAAGTTCTGGAAACCCACCCAGTCGGTGGTGATGAAGTTCGTCTTCTGAACGCTCAGCAGCAGCGACCGCAGGATCGGCCACCACGAGAACAGCCCGAACGACAGCAGCAGCGGCAGGAAGAACACGAGCGTGGACAGGCCGCCGCGTTTCACCCAGCGCATGACGCTTCGGGGACGCCGCCGGGGCGGCGCTATCAGAGGAACGGCCGAGGTGGGTGCGTGGACCATGCGAGGTGCCTGCCCTTTCTCGTTCGGGGGCCCCGCCGTGCCGGCACACGTCCGGCACGGCGGAACACGGTGGTCAGCCGGCGTCGATGACGGCCTGGGCCTTCTTCTGGGCGTCGGAGAGCAGGGCGTCGATGTCGGCGTTCTGCTGCGTCAGGACAGACTGCACCACGTTGTCCATCACGCTGTAGATCTCCTGCGCCTTCGTTGAGGGCTCCGGGACGAGCGGGAGGCTCTGAGCGGAGGAGAAGTAGGCCGAGAAGTTCTTCCTGGGCACATTGATCTCGTCCGCGATCCAGCCGTAGTACCGGTCGGTCGTCGCCTGGTCGAAGAGCGGCAGTTCGGGCGCTCCCACCGGCAGCTTGTCGGCCGCAGCAGCCTTGGCGTTGGTCACGGCGGCGGATTCGGAGCCGTACTTCTTGAACGAGGCGAAGTCGATCCACTTGAGCGCCGCCTTCACCTGGTCCGGTGTGGCCTTGGGGCTGACGATGGCGACAGAGCCTCCACCGAGCGTCCCGATGCCCTTCGACGCCTGCGGCAGCGGAGCAAGGCCGAAGTCGTCCGCCTTCATCCCGAGGGACTGCACCACGGTGGTGTAGGCGTCGGCGCCCTGCACGATCATCCCGACTTTGCCGCCGGCGAGCATGCTCATGGCGTCGTTGTAGCCCACGAGGAAGTTCGACCCGAAGGTGTTGTCGTCCCAGCGCAGCTCGCGGTAGAACTGCAGCGCCTCACGCGTGGCATCGTTGTCGAGCTTCGCCTTCTTGCCGTCCTTGGACTGGATAGTGCTGCCGTTCGCGTAGCTCATCGCTGTGAGCACCCAGCCGCCGGTGTTGTCCTTGGTCATCGCACCGAACCCCTGGACCCCGGTGGCGTCCTGGATCTTCTTCGCAGCTGACCGCACCTCGTCCCAGGTCGTCGGCGGCTTGTCCGGATCGAGGCCCGCCTTGGCGAACAGTGCCCGGTTGTAAAGCAGGCCCATGCTGTAGGCGGCCGTGGGGACGCCGTAGATGTGGCCGTTGGACGCCTTCGCCACCGACAGGATGGACGGGTTGATGCGGTTGACGTCGGAATCCTTGGTGAGCGAGTCCGTGAGATCGATGGCCTGCTGCCGGGCGATCACGCCCTGGATCTCAGTGAACGGTACGTAGAACACGGTCGGCAGCTTGCCGCCGGCCACGAGGGCCTGGAACGTGCTGGCGTTCCAATCGGATTCCTCGCCCGTGACCTTGATGTCCGCGTTGGCCTTATTGAAGGTCTCGACCTTCTGATTGAACGCCTTCAGCTGATCCGGATTCTCCTTCGACGGCTGCCCGGCGACGGTGATCGACACCTTTCCGGAGTCGCCGGACGCGTTCGAGGTGCAGCCGGTGATCAGCGCGGCCGCCACAGCGACTGCTGCCACCGCCGCGAGGGGGCGGAACTTCGTGTGCATGGTTCTCCTCAGTACTTCGTTGTGCTGGTTGGGACGGAACTCGGGAACGTGATCAGGGAGCGAGGAGACCTCCGTCCAGACCGCGGACGTGTGCCGCCCAGGCGTCGTGACGGGAGTGGTCGGCCGGATAACGTCCAGCCTGCTCTTCGTCGAGGTCGATTCCCCAGCCCGGGGCTTCGTTCGGGCGCAACCACCCGTGCTCGATGCGCAAGGTGCCCGGGAAGACATCGTGGACCTGCTCGGCGTACACATGTCCCTCCTGGATGCCGAATGCCGGACTCGACACGTCGAGAGCGAGGTTCGCGGCGGCGCCGACCGGCGAGGTGTCTCCCGGTGCGTGCCATGCCGTCCGCACACCGACCAGCTCGGCCGCGGCGGCGATCTTCCTGGCCGGGGTCAGCCCGCCGAGATCTGACACATGCGACCGGATGTAGTCCACACCGCCGCCGAGCACCAGACGCGCGGCGTCGGTGACGGAGGTGGTCAACTCCCCCACCGCCAGAGGGACAGGGGATGCGGCGCGCACGTCGGGGAGCGCGCTCCAGTGCTCAGGGGCGACGACATCCTCGAGGAAGAAGAGACGGTACGGCTCGAGTGCGCGCGCCAGCACGACCGCCTGCTTCGGCGAGAGCCGGGAGTGGACGTCGTGCAGCAGCTCGACGTCGTCTCCGAGCCGCTCGCGGGCGGCCGCGAACAGGGCGGGCGTGTTGCGGAAGTACTCCGTGACGCTCCATCCGCCGGGATACGGTGCGGTCGGGTCGGTGATGTCAGCGGTCGGCGTGGCGCCGTACGTGCCGCGGCCGGATTGGCCGACCTGGAGACGGATGTGACGAAGGCCCGCCTCGCGGAGACGCTCCGCCTGGTCGAGCGTCTCCTCCACGGTGGATCCAGCGGCATGGAGGTAGGTGTCCGCTGCGGCGCGGACCTTGCCGCCGAGCAGTTCGTGCACGGGCCGGCCGGCCCGCTTCCCCGCGATGTCCCACAGCGCCTGGTCGATCCCGGAGATCGCGTTGTTGCCGACCGGGCCTTCCCGCCAGTACGACGACAGCTTCGCCAGCCGGACGATGTCTTCGATATCCCCCGGATACCGGCCGACGACCAGCCGGGCGAGGTGATCCTCGACGTAGGAGACGACGGCCTTCCAGCGCTGCGTGAACGTCGCGCAGCCGAGCCCGTACAGCCCGTCGTCCGTCGTGGTCACCTTCACCACCACCAGGGGGATACCCTCGGGCGCCGTGACGATCGCCCGAACGCCGCTGATACGGACATCCTCGCCGGACGGCCACGGCGCAGGGAATTCAGTCTCCGGCGCGCTCATGCAGGGGTCTCCTGATAACTCGGATCGAGAGGGAGGACAGTGTGCGTGGGGGCCCAGCCGAGCAGCTCGCGGGCAGCGCTGGTGTCGATCGGCGCCGTCCGCCCGGGAAACGTTGTGCGGCGCCGGCTGTGCGGAGCGAACCTGTCGAGCAGGGAGTCGGTGGGTTCAGCCAGGAGCGTGTCCTCCGCAGCCAGCATGAGGGTGTGCGCGCCACTGAGGGGCACATCCAGGGCGCGCACGATGGCGTCGACGGCGTCCGAGAGCTCGAGGTACGCCCAGCCTTCTCGGGCGAGCCGTGCTTGCTCGCCGGGCTGCTCGCGGAGCCTGTCGGCCGCGAGCCGGAGCTCGGCCGCCGGTCGCACCAGCGGGAAGCGAAAGGCGACGGAGTCGATCTCCCAGCGGCTGTACGCCCAGGCGGCGATCCGCTCGTCGACCCATTTGGACAGGGAGTACGCGTCATCGTGCTCAACGGGCTCATCGATGTCGAGCGGATAGTGCGAGGTGTAGGTGTCGTGCCGGTTGAGCGGAACTCCGAACGCGTTGATCGAGCTCGCGACTACGGCGCGGCGGATGCCCGCTTCGCCCGCGCTGTTGAGCACGGTGAAGGTGGCCGACGTATTGCCGACGAAGACCTGCCGCGGAGTCCCCAGATTCGGGTGCGGGATGGCGGCGAGGTGCACGACAGCGTCAATCCCCTGCACAGCCCGGCGAACCAGCTCCTCGTCCGCCGCGTCCCCGGTGAAGACGCGAGCGGCGGACGTCGGAGACGACCAGGTCCGCGAGAGAGCGGACACCGTGCGGCCGGCACGTGTCAGCGCGTCGACCACGGCCCGGCCGATGAGCCCGTCTGCTCCCGTGACCAGGACGGAGCGCTCGGGAGGTGTCGCCATCAGTGAGTCCATTCCCGCAGTGTCATCAACGAAACTGCTTTCGTACACCTCAGCATACGAAAGGGCCGGCTGTCAATCGCGGCAAAAGGACGTCGTCGCGCACCGGGAGCGACAGCCCCGCCCGGGCGCGTCGGGAGTGGGGTCAGGAGGACGGGCCGACAATCAGCGTGGGAGCCACGCGCTGCTCGCCGACGGAACGCTCGCCCGACATCACGTCGCGGGCGGCGAGCCGGCCGAGCTTCTGCAGCTCCATGTCGACCGTGGTGAGACGGCGGATCCCCTGGTCGATGACGATGCCCTCCCAGTTGTCGACGCCAACGATGGCGATGTCCTCCGGCACCCTCACACCGCGGCGCCGGAGCACGTCGAGCGCCCCGAGCGCCATGTGGTCGTTGCCGCAGAAGATGGCATCCACCGGGACCCCGGAAGCCAGGAGACCCTCCGTCGCCTCCGCTCCCCAGGCCTGCGACCAGGCGCCGTACCGCGTCGGGGCCGCCTGCTGCAGGCCGGCCGCAGCGAGCTCGGCGAGCATCCCCTTCTCGCGCAGCTGCACGGAGATCGCCGTCGAATCGGCCGTGATGTGGGCGATGCGGGTGCGGCCCCGCTCGATGAGATGCCGGGTCGCGATGCGCCCCGCCTCGAAGTTGTCCGGCAGGAACACCACGTCCTCCGGGCTCTCCGATGCCGCGAAAGCATAGGTGACCGGCACTTGGAACTCATGCGTGATCGACGGAGAGAGATGCTCATGCCCGTCGCCGACCACGATCAGCCCGTCGATCTGGCGCGCTTGCAGACGCCGGATGCTCTCGGTGATCTGCCGCCGCCCCAGGATGTCCTCGTCGTAGACCAGCGCCGCCTGCCGGTTCGCCCCGAGTTCCAGCACCACCCCGACGAGGACCGGCCCGGTGAACGTGCTCGCTGCCCGATAGGTCAGCACGCCGATGGTGTCACTGCGACCCAGGGCGAACGACTGCGCGAGCGCGTTCGGACGAAAGTCCAGCCGGGCCGCCGCTTCGCGCACCCGGATACGCGTCTCTTCCGAGATGCGCTCGGTCGTGCCGCTCAGGACCTTGGATGCCGTGGACAAGGAGACACCAGCCACGGCGGCGACATCGCTGAGTTTGACGCCACGCTGCCGCGGCCTTCGAGGAGCGGCCATACAGGCGAGTATATGGCCGCCATTTTCGCGGAGCGGTTGACAACCCCGCGCCCTTCCCGCAGGATGGGCGCGTTCACGAAACTGCTTTCGTAACCAGCGAACTCGAAGGAGAGGGCGATGAGACACCCAGGCCACGGATGGAAAGCACGGGCGGCTCTCGCCATCGCCCTCGCCATCGCCGGAGCGACCGTCGTCGCTACCGCCCCCGCCGCTGCGGCGGGTGCCACGGCGACGACCCTCGGAGACTTCGAGACCGGGACGAGCCCGTGGTCCACCACGGCAGGCGGCGGCGCGACAGCCTCGCTGAGCACCACCTCGGACTCTCCGGGCACGGGGACGGCGTCGGCTCGGGTGACCGCGGCCGTCCCCGCAGGCACGGCCGAGCTGTTTCGCAGCGTCCCGTCGATCGACGCGAGGAGCTTGACGCTCCAAGTGCGCAGCACCGCGCTGACCGCGCTCGTCGTGCGTCTCACCGACAGCACCGGACAGGCGCATCAGCAGACCGTCCCCCTGACAGCCGGCGGTCAATGGCAGACCCTCTCGATCAGCCAATTCGCCGGGGGCACCCAGTATTCGCACTGGGGTGGAGCGAACGACGGCGTCTGGCACGGTCCGCTGACTCAGCTGTCGCTGCTGATCGACTCCTTCCGCCTCTCCCCCGGCCCCAGCGTCACCCTGGATGTCGACCAGGTGGTGGCTCAGGGCGCGGCGCCTCCGCTGGCCATTCAGACGACCACGCTCGGCAACGCCTTCACCGAAGGCGCGACCGTGTCCTTCGATGTGCAGACCGCGGGAACCCTGGTCGCCTGGACGGCGCGGGACACCAGCGGCAGTGTCGTCGCCACCGGCAACGGCACCCCGGCGAACTCCGTCAAGACCGTCTCGCTCGGCGCGCTCCCGGCCGGCTGGTACACCGTCAACGTTTCTGCGAAACAGGGCGACGGGTCGGTGGTGCGCGGGGGGACGGACATCTCGGTGCTGCCGGCGAGCACGCTCCGTGAACGGCGCATCGGCGCGGCCACCCACTATTCCGGACCGTGGGTGCAGGACTCCATCCCGCTTCTCGGGAAGGCTGGACTCGGCTTCGCCCGGGACGAGGCCTACTGGTCCTCCGTCGAGAAGTCCAAGGGCGTCTACGACTTCTCCGGGAAGATCGATTCGTACACGGCCGCGCTGCGGGCGTCCGACGTGGACCACCTCAACATCCTCGACTACGGCAACACCCTCTACTATCCGGACGAGGCGCCGTCCACCGACGCCCAACGCACCGCGTTCGCCAACTACGCTGCCGCCTCCCTCTCGCACTTCGGCACTGCTCACACGGCGTACGAGGCCTGGAACGAGTGGAACATCCGCGATGCGAGCGGCCCGGCCGGTGCGACCGCGCAGAACTACGCCGCCCTGCTCGCGGCGACCGCCACGAAGATGCGGGCGGTCGACCCCTCGGTCACCATCGTCGGTCCGGCGCTGGCGCCGATGAACGACTGGCAGACCTGGTTGGACCAGTTCATCGCCGCGGGCGGACTCTCGAACATCGACGCGTTCTCCACCCACCCCTACAACTTCACGGCCGCCCCCGAGGTCTTCATGGACCACGTGAACATCCTGCGCCAGAAACTCGACGCCGCTGGCCACGCGGACATGCCGATCTGGTTCACCGAACAGGGCTGGTACACGACCCCGACGGCCCCGGGAGTGACGCCTGCCGTCCAGGCGCAAGATCTTGCTCGCGCACAGCTGCTCGCCCTCGGTGAGGGCATCGGGCGGTACACCGTCTACGACTTCAAGGACGATGGCACCACAGCCACGGACCCGGAGCACAACTTCGGGATCATCCGGAATGACGCGGACCCGCGCGGCGCGTACACGCCGAAGCCCGCCTTCGTCGCAGAAGGCATCCTGACCCGGCAGACGGCCGACCGCGCTGTCGACTCGGTGCTCTCGTTGGGCAGCGGCAACTACGGCGTACGTTTCGGTGCTCGTGCCGGCGAGCCGTCGGGCACCCGCATGGAGGCCCTGTGGGCGTTGAGCCCGCAGACGTGGAGTGTCGCGGCGACCGGTCCCGTCACCGTCACGGATCTGTACGGGTCGCGTCAGACGTTGACCCCCGACGCGTCCGGCGCCATCCACGTCGGTGTCGGCACTCAGCCGGTCTACCTGACGGGACCGGTCGGCTCCGTGACGACGTCGTCCCCCTTCGGGCTGACGATCTCGAACGCCGTCGCCGGCGTCGCGCCGACCGCGACGTGGCACATCGCCAACACCGGGTCGACCACGGGGACCTTCACTCTCACCTCCGGAGGCAAGACGACCACGGCGACGGTCGCGGCCGGCGAGACGAAAGACGTGCCAGCCGCTCTCCCCGCCGCCGACGAGGGTGCTCACACCTGGACCGCCGTCGTGACCGAAGGGAGCGCCGCGATCGCCCGGCTCAGCGTGTCCGCCCAGGTGGATGCCGAGCTGCAGGTCACCGGCAGCCATGCCCTGAGCGCGACGGGAGCGGACGTGTTGCGTCTCCACGTCACGAACCGGAGCGACGTAACCGTTCAGCTCGGTCAGGTCGCGTACACGGTCGCCGGGACGACGGGCACCACCCTGGCCGGCGTCTCCGTCGCCGCAGGGTCGTCCGTCTCGACGGATGTCCCCTTCAGCCAGTTCGGGTCGTGGTCGGCGACAGCGACAGCAGGATCGGCGACCGCCACCACCTCGGGGACCCTCGCCGCCGCTCAACCTGTCGACGTGCCGTTCCAGGCCGTGCAGGTCGACGGCTCTGTCGATCCGGCCGTCACGCACCTCCCCGCCCAGCATTTGGGCGCTGACGAACAGACCATCACGGGATGGACAGGGCCGGCAGATCTCAGCGGCGACCTCTGGCTCACTCATGACGACAGCACGCTGTACATCACCGCCCGCATGACCGACGACACGCAGTACCAGCCGGCGCGCGCCGCCGACATCTGGCAGGGCGACAGTATGCAGATCGGTGTCAGCCCGGGCTGGCCCGGCGAGAGTCGCACGCCGGTCAGCGAGATCGGGACGGCGCTCACGAGTGCCGGGCCGACGGATGTAGCGCGGTGGCTGCCCGTCGGCGCGACTACCGACGGCATCACCTCCGCCGTCGCCCGGGACGATTCGCAGCACACCACGACCTACGAGCTGGCGATCCCCTACACCTCACTCGGCGCCACCTCCGTCTTCGATCCGGCCGACCGAGTGCTCGCCGCCACGGTCGCTTTCAACGACAACGACGGCACGGTGCGGAGAGGGTGGAGCAGCTGGGGTAAAGGCGTGGCCGAGAGCAAGGATCCCACCAAGTTCCACGCCCTCCGGTTGATGCCTGTCTCCGCTGCTCCTTTGGCGGTGACGGTGGCCGTCCGCGAGGAGTGTCGTGCGACGGCCGCCGTCGCGACCGTGACGGCGACCAACCGGAGCCCGCTGACGGCGAGCGTCAGCGTCGCAACGGCGATGGGCGAGAAGTCGTTCCCGTCGGTCCTTCCGCACCGGAGCGTCACGGCGGAGTTCACGGGCCAGGGCGGCGCCATCGCCGCCGGAAAGGCACGGGTGAATGCGCAGGCCATCCATCCCGACAACCGTCCAAGCTACTTCGGCCGCGACGTGCGTCTGCGATCGACGACATGCGGCTAGCGGGAGGAGACGATGAGAGCCGGTCGAGCAACGATCAGCCGGACCTGACCGTCGTCGAGTTCGTCCACCTGACCGCGGCCGGTGTGAGCGTCCTGCTAGATGTTCGGGGCGGCCTGCTCCCGGCGATCGCCCACTGGGGAGCCGACCTCGGCCCGTTGGATGCGGCGGCCGCACGGGCCGTCGTGATCGCCGGCGTCGCGGCGCACGCGGGCAACACGGTCGACGAGCCGGTCCGTGTCGCCGTCCTTCCCGAGCACCGGGCGGGATGGGCCGGTCGCCCCGGCCTGAACGGCAGCCGCGACGGCGGCGACTGGTCGCCGTGGTTCCGCGACAGCGTACTGGAGGCGCGTACGAGCGGAGGCCTCCCGGTCGAGGCAGCGGATGGTTTGCTCACGCTCGTCGACGGCGGCTCCGTCGCGGTGACCGCCAGGGATCGCCTGGCCTCGCTAGGGCTGGCGATCGACATCGAACTGTCCCCGTCCGGAGTCCTCCGCCTCGCCGCGACACTCACGAATACGGGCGAGCCGTACCGGATGGACGAACTCTCGCTCGCACTGCCGATCCCTCCGCGCGCGCGGGAGCTCTTCGACTTCGCCGGCCATTGGGGCAAGGAACGCGTGCCCCAACGGGGCACGCTCGAGGTTGGGACGCATCTGCGCGAGGGCCGTCGCGGCCGAACCGGCGCCGACGCGGCCACACTCCTCTCGGCGGGTGAACCCGGGTTCGGCTTCGCACGCGGCGAAGTCTGGGGGGTGCACGTCGGCTTCAGCGGCAATCACCGCCACTATGCCGAGCGACTCTCCACTGGCGAGCAGGTCCTCGGGGGCGGGGAACTCCTGCTCCCCGGCGAGATCGTCCTGAACACCGGGGACCAGTACCGCACGCCCTGGCTGTACGCCGTGTACGGCGACGGCCTGGACGAGCAGGCACGCCGCCTCCACCGCCACCTGCGCGCACGACCCCAGCATCCCTCCCGACCCCGACCGGTCACCCTGAACGTGTGGGAAGCCGTGTACTTCCACCACGACCTGAGTCAGCTCACCGCACTCGCCGAGCGCGCGGCCGCAATCGGGGTCGAGCGGTACGTCCTCGACGACGGCTGGTTCCGCCACCGTCGCGACGACACCGCCGGCCTCGGCGACTGGTACGTGGACGAGACCGTGTGGCCGGACGGCCTCACTCCCCTGATCGATCGCGTCCGCGCACTCGGGATGGAGTTCGGCCTCTGGGTCGAGCCCGAGATGATCAGTACGGACTCCGACCTGGCGAGGGCGCATCCCGAGTGGATCATGCGAACAGGCGGCCGGCTCCCCGTCGAGTCCCGGCACCAGCAGGTGCTGAACCTCGGCGACCCCGAGGCCTACGCGTACGTCCGAGACAGGCTGGTCGACATCCTCACCCGCAACGACATCGCCTACTTGAAGTGGGACCACAACCGGGATCTGGTGGATGCCGGAGCCGGACCCCGCGCACGCCCAGGGGTTCACGCGCAGACCCATGCCGCATACCGGTTGATGGATGAGCTGCGGCGGCGGTTTCCCGGACTGGAGATCGAGTCGTGCTCGTCCGGCGGCGGCCGCGTGGACCTGGGCGTGATCGACCGGACCGACCGGGTGTGGGTGTCCGATTGCATCGATCCCCACGAACGCCAGCAGATACACCGCTGGACCCTGCAGCTGCTGCCCCCGGAGCTCCTCGGCGCCCACATTGCCTCTAGCCGTTCGCACACCACCGGCCGTCGGCACGACCTAGCGTTCCGCGCAGCCACGGCGGTCGCCGGCCACCTCGGCATCGAGTGGAATCTGCTCGAGGCCGATGATGAGGAACTCCGCGCTCTTGCCTCGTGGGTCACGTTCTACCGCGCGAACCGCTCGTTCCTGCACAGTGGGGACATGGTCCGGATGGACCAGATCGATCCTGCTCTCCACGTCAGCGGTGTCGTCTCCCCCAGCCGGGAGCGCGCCCTATATTGGGTGGTAGCCGTCGACGTGAGCGATGTCTCGTCGCCGGGCAGGATCACGTTGCGCGGGCTCGACCCCGCCCGTCGCTACGTCATCCGCCCCCTCCCCCACTCCGACCCCGCGGCCGGTGGCCCCCTCCCGCCATGGTTCGCTGGAGCAGATGGGGCACTTCCGACGGGTGCCGACGGCAGCACACCCCTCTCCCCGCGGCTGTCGACCGATGCGCGCCCGGGAATCGTCCTCACCGGCCAGGCCCTCGCGCTCACCGGTGTCGCTGCCCCGCCAGCAGGTCCGGACACGGCGTGGCTGTTGGAAGCCACGCTAGCGTGACGCGGGGCGGGGTCACCGGCGGGGCCGTTCGGCGAAAGCGCCGCTCGCGTCAGCCGGCCAATCGGTGACTGAGCTACAGGCAGCTCATCACCAGCGCATCAAAGAGGACGTCGACGATGTCGACGGGGTCACCCTCCTCGACATCTCGATGTCGCGCATCCCCGCCAAGCGTATGAAACCGCCGGGTCATAATCCGCGGATGAGCGCGCTGAGGGGATGCGAGAAAGGGCGACCGGAAAGGAAGAACCCAATCTAGAAAAGAGGGAATGTGTCCGAACAAACGGGGCAACACGATAAAGGACGGATAGGAGAAGAAGCAACCTAAAGAGCGAATGCACGTAGGCACTCTTCGAGATGTGCGCGCCAAATGCGCGCCGGATGGAGCGCGCTACCGGAAGTTCTAAGTGTGAGAGGTGGAGTGGCGCGCTGGAAGCGCGGGCATGCGGCCCAGGGAGTCAAGCAGGCGGTGAACTACGCCTTCGGCGGGGTTTGCGATGCCACCCTCACGGCGAAGACCGCCGACGGCGCGCTGGCCGCAGCGGGCTACGCGGATGCGGTCATGGCCCGTTACATCGTGGAGAACGGCGCCATCCGGGACGACCTGCTGACACGATCCGAGCTAAAAGGATGGGTCGATGGTCTCGACCCCCTCACTGGGGAGCGGCGAGGTCGCGACCTCGAGTCACCCGTCGCGGACCTGATTCTTGATGCGACGATCAACGCGCCGAAGTCGATCTCGATCGCGGCCATGCTGGACCCCGAGCTGGCGGCCGCGTACGAGGATTTACAGGACCGGTTGCGGGATCGGATCATCAAATTGTGGCAGAGCGAGCTCAACGCTCGCCGGGGGAGGCAAGGTTCGGTACGTGAGGGCCTGGCCCGCATCGAGGTCGTTGAGCTTCGGCACGAGCGGTCCCGTTCGTTGGACCCACACAAGCACCGCCACCTGTGGCTGAACGTCAAGGTTCAAGGCCGCGACGGGAAGTGGTCGAACGTCGACACTCGAGTTGCGCTGCGATTTCAGAATGTCGTGAACGCTGAGGGCGATCTGGCCTCGCGGACTGACCCGGCGTGGATTGCCGTATTGGCAGCCAAGGGCTTCACGCTGGACACGGATGGAGAGATCGCGCAGCTGCAGCACCTTGTGCGACCACTGTCCAAGAGGTCCGCGCAGATTGAAGCCAACAAGGCGACCCGTCTCCGCACCTGGAGGGAGAAGCACCCGGGTGAAGAGCCGTCCTCTACCGTGTTAGTTCAAATTGACCAGTGGGCGTGGGCGGCGGGTAGGCCGAACAAGCCGGGGCTGCTGGACGAGGACGACTGGGCATCCGCTGTCATGGCTGAGCTCTTTCATGCAGACCCGGAGCTCGCCCACTCCCGGCCAGCGGTGACACCTCGAGCGCTCGCTCCTCAGGACCTCGACATCGAGCTCCTCGCGGCGACGGCGATCGTAGATGCCGATGCTCGGTCGACTGGCAACGGCGGGCGATTCAGCGACATGGATGTCCGTGCGGGGGCGATCCGATCAATCTCCGCCTCTGGTGTGATCGGAGATAGGACGCAGCTCGTCTCCCTGATCGACGAGGTGTGCTCTCTCGCGATCCGGACTCACACGGTGACACTCCTCTCTGAGCCAGAGATTCCTGCACACATCAAGCGGCTCATGGCGACCTCGACCGCGATGCTCAAGGCCACCGTCGCCCAGCGGACTGAAGCGCTCGCCGCCACGGGCGACGTGTTGACGTCAGGCGAGACCACCGCCATCGCGAGGGCGATCGAACCGAACCACATCCTGGATGAGGACCAGATCAAAGGTGCGTCGTCCATCGCGGGAACGGACAGAGTCGTCGCCATCGCCGGAGCTGCCGGCACGGGAAAGACGACCATGCTCAAGGTCGCCGGCGCCGCTTTGCGTCGCCGCGGCCGCAACATGCTCATCGTGGCGCCGACGAAGAAGGCCTCCGCCGTCGCTGGTCGGGCAACCGAGAGCGCGTCGTCGTCGCTTCATCAACTCCTGCACGATTACGGATGGCGATGGAAGGGCAGCCCTGCAGGTGCAGTCGAGTGGTCCTGCCTAAGAGTCGGGGACGTCGACCCGATCACCGGAGTCGAGTACGCCGGCCCGCGGGTCCGTATTCGCCCGGGCGATCGCATCGTTGTGGACGAAGCCGGAATGCTCGACCTGGAGGCCGCGAGTGCATTGCTTGATGTTCTTCACCGAACCGGTGCATCGGTCGCGGTCGTCGGAGATCAACACCAAGCTCTGCCAGTCGGACATTCTGGCGCGATGGCACTCTTCTGGCGTCGCGCTGCTCGTCAGATCGAGCTCCTAACGATCCATCGATTCGAAGATCCGAATTGGGGGGATCTGACCCTGAAACTACGTAAGCCTCGAGGTGCGGAGGACGCGGCGAGGGTCGCCGAGGAATTGATCACCACCGGCCACGTCGTCCTTGCGAACAGTGACCTGGAGGCCCGCGAGGCCATGGTTCACGCATGGTTCCAAGCAACTCGCGAGCGTCAATCCATCGCGCTAGTCACAGCCACACACGCGGAGGCACAAGCCGTCAGCGAGGACATCCAAGCTCGACGAGTCGCGATCGGAATGGTCGAAACCCTCGAGTGCGTGACGGGCCAGGGCGGGCAGCCGATCTTTGTTGGCGACGTCGTGCAGACTCGCCGAAACGACGCCACGATTGACGTCCAAAACCGTCAGAACTGGGTGGTCAGAAAGGTCGCCGGTGATCACGTGCTGCTCGCCTCTGCGAACGACTCGACCGATCTACGGAAGATTACGCATGCGTACGCCGAATCCCATCTTCATTTGGCCTACGCCACAACGGTCTACGGGGTACAAGGCGAGACAACGGACGTGTCACTAGTTGGTCCAGGCGTCGACGCTGCCGGCCTCTACGTCGGAATGACGCGCGGGAAGAAGGACAACCGAGCGATCGTGCTTGCTACGACAACAGCTCACGCAAAAGATCAGCTCATGGAGACAATGCAGCGGCAGTCAGTCGAGGAGACGATCGAAAAGTCTCGCGCTGCTGCGAGGGCAGAACTCAACCGCGCAGCCCGTGGTGACACTGACCCGGCCCAGCCATCCGTCTCCAAGCACGCATCTGGCCCCGCTTTGGTATGACGCCGCGCTACTCGAGGGCGAGACTGTGCGTGCGCAGATATCGCCCTAGCGGGTTTGCGCCGTCGAGATCGCCGCCGTAGGGATCGAACCGAAGAAGAGCAACACCCAACGCTTCCGCACCGTCCTGCGCCTCAGGAAACACTCCGCCAGACACAAAAATCAGGCCTCGACGTCCGTCGCCCGCACAGAGCCGCGCTGCACGCCGCACCAACCCTGCGTCTAGGTTTTGCTGCCGATTGTCGACCCACGCCAGGTAATGGCGGCTATACACATCACAGATCTGGCGGAAGTCCCCTGAGGCCGCGACAGAATCGGCCGCGCCCAGATAGACCATCCACTGACGACACAGCTCGACCGCTTCAACGTCCGAGACTCCCAAGGGCCGGGGAGCCGGAGTTTGCACACTCACAAACCCAGTTTGCCCGAGACCGCTGTCTTTCGGAACGAGAAACAATCGATCCGCAGCGCCCGCGGCAGACCGACACAGCACCACCTCACCACGCCTGATCGAAAGGAATCACGCGGTGGCTCACGCTAGCCAGCTTCCATTGAAACGTCCACCGTCCACCGAGCTCGCGCGAGAACTTCGTCGTAAGTGAGGATTTCAGGTGCGTTGAGATTCGCGCGAAGGAGTTCGAAGGATCGAACCTTGTCCGTGTGCACCTGTCCGTCTCGCGTGAGGCTTTCGAGCCGTCCGATGATAAGGAAGGACCGCGGAGCCGCAGAAAAGACATCCTCACCGGTTCGAAACCCGTCGTCGTCACGCACCCCTAGCCACTCGCCAAGATCGTTGCGCGCTCGTTCAATGGTCACTAGAGATTGCGCGATTCCCCCTGAAAGGGCTCGAGAGGGCGCCCATGTTCCGGGTCTGTAGCTGGCGTTTTCTAAGAGATCATCGTCGTGAAGCTTGATTTCTGCGAAAGCGAGCGAACGGACGATTCCAGTTGTCGTCAGCAGGGCGTCTACCCGCTTTCCGACATCCGCTACGGAATGACCTGCCACCACACGCTCAAGCCGACCTTTGTCCCACGCGGTGAGTAGGTGCCCTGACAGTCCGACGCCGAGGAGCCAAGGGTTCTGTTCGAAAAACCGCTGCCAGACTGACTCCCTTGTACCTCCTTCTCGCTCCGCCTCGAAAGCAGCAGGGTCGGACAAGAGCTCCTCAAAACGCTGAAGCGTCTTCCGGCGGGCGGCTATAGCGATGACATCTGACGCGGAAGCATCCGCCTCGATAAGAGCCTTGAATTTGTCTGGGCTTTCAACGTACGCCGAGGTCAACGCTTCCGGATTCTCGAGAAATGCAGCCAACGCATGCTCATCGATTCTCACGGTCTCCCCGCCGGCGGGGTCCACCCCTCTCAGGGCGACACACATGTCTATCAGCCGGTTAGCTGCATCACGATCGAGGTTCAAGAGGCGGGTGAGTTGGGCGTCGTGATTCACTCGACCCGTGACCTTCTCGAATCGGATCTCAGCTACGTTGCCCTTTTCACGTACCACCCGCGCCTTCACCTGGACTCGTCCGCCAGGGCTTTGATGAAGTTCCACTTCGTCCCCCTCATCGTCGAAGCTGCCTGGCGCGTCAGCACTTTCAGCGATGATTTGCCAAATGGTGCGCGCGGGATGGCCAATGTCGTCCGGGTGGCCATAGGTCAAGGGAAAGGACCTACCGATAATCGTTCGGCCCAACGTGCGGAGTGTGGCGTAGTCTGCGTCAGTCTCCGGGTGAGGGACCGACGCAAAAAGAGCCTGCCAGTCGAGGTCGCTCACTGAGCGACCCTGTCGCAGAATACGTCGACCCATGGCTGTTCACCCACTGCGCCTCCTGCGCTGTGAGCCTTCGACGAGCTTCAGTCCTGAGCGTTCGGATCCGAGGGGGCTGTCGATGGCGGACGCAGCCGGGCCGCGATCCGACAGATCATCTGCCGCACTGACGGGCACGAGATCGCGGACGAAGCCCCGGACGTCCCGTTGGTCAAGGCTCAATGCGTTCGCCGCGTCGCGAACGGTTACGCGTCCGGCCGTGCCGTACATGACCTTCCTCAGCAGCTGTGATGTTTCAGGGACTATCCCACCGGGCTCGGTAGAGCGATAGCCGAGCTCTGAAAGATTGAGACACATCGTGCGATATTGCCAGTTGTTCAGCAACCGAAGTTCGTGCAGCCGATGGGTGAGAGCCATAGCCGAGACGCGCCAATATCTGCGCGCAGCCAGGACACGGTCAAGGCTCGCAGCTCGCATGGACTGTGCTAGAACCGCGCTACGCGGCATCAAGAACGCTGAAGCGAACTGGTTCGCTTCGGACTCGCGTTCCTTTGACGTACTCGGATCCATCTCGAGTTCATCGTGCAATACGAGGTGGCCAAGTTCGTGCGCCGCGTCGAATCGTTGCCTCTCGCCTGATTTCGAGGTATTCAGGAGTACATACGGCGTGTTGTCGCGAACAAAGCAGAAGGCGTCGATGTCGTGGTATTGATGCTTGAGTGCGCCGAGACGCACCCCCTTCGACTCCATCAGATGGACGAGATTAGCTACTGGCCGATCTCCGAGTGCCCACCGTTGACGCACAAGCTCTGCTGCGGCTTCGGGCGCTAGCTTGTCTAGCGTCGGGATGTTCGGTTCAGGCAAGTGAAAGTTCGAACTGATGTAGTCGTAGAACTCGACCGTGAGGCTTGCCCCGGCCAATACAGCGTCGCGTCGGGTCGCGCTTGTCTTGCTCAGCTTTCGAAAGCTGGCCGCCTCCGGCGCAATCGCCTCGAGCGCCTCCCGGTCGAAGAAGGCCGTTGGTACCGACAACGCGGTTGCAAGTTTTTCAAGCGACTCCGCACTCGGAACGCGATCCCCTGTTTCAAAATTCGTCAACGAACGCGGAGAGACGCCGCTCGCGTTCGCCAGCCCGGTCAGCGTGAGGCCGAGACGCTGGCGGGCGAGCTTCAGGCGAGAGGGTGCGAACATTGGATCAGGCCAGGGGCTCGACGAAGACGTCGAAGCCGCCGGCATCGTCTGGCTCGTCGAAAATCGACAGATCGCCGTTTAGATCAAGGAAATCGATCAGGATGCGGTCTTCCCAGTCGTATACCACGCCCGACTCCGTCATGAGCGCCGGACGCGAAAGTTCAATCCGAAGTCCATGGTCCGTCCGCTCGTGGACCAGGAGCCAAAGCGGTGCGGTCTGGGCGGCCGCTTGCGCCAATGCGCGCTCACTCTCGATCTGGTCCTCGAAAATGGACAGGGGCATCGCTGCCACCGGGGGCGCAAGTGCGGCGCGAGTCGCCACTCCCTTCCTAGCTCGAGGAGCTCTGCGACGATCGGAGCTCGCAACATCGGTGCCAGAGGCCACCGTGATCGCAATCAGGCTCTCCGGATGAACGAGCCGGGGCTGACGATCAATCCATGCGAGTTTCCAGCCGCGATCTGACAAGAGCAGCGACAGATTCTCCATGGTGTCGTGGTAGATATCCGTGCCGGGCGACGAAGGAAGGGCGAGCGAGGTCCGGTTCAAGGCTCTCGACAGGCCCGGCCGATACGCCCCATGGATAAGCTCGGTGGAGAGGCCAAAGGCGTTGAGGCGCGCCTCGTCGCTGTGGCCGTGGGGAAGAACCGACACCGCATTAACCATGACTCTCCGTTCAGTTGCGCCTAACGCTACCGCATTGGTGGTCAAGTTTCGCGCAACGCGCTAGTACTTTTCCGGACGCGTCGAGTTGTCGATCACAGGTGTCGAGCAAACCAGAGCCCGAGAATGCCCAAGGTGGTGGGAACGCTTGCGATAACGACGTAGCGCAGTGTTGCTCCCCAGCCGCCTGCAATCGCAGCGCGAACCGTCTTCCACCGCTCTGAATCGTCACGCCGCATCACCGTCATAGTCCTCACCGTCCTCTTCCGCGAACTCGGGCTGCCCGAACCCGACGACGGCCTTCTTCTCGGCTCGCCGCCGTCGCCGCTCAGCGTTATTGCGGGCCAGCTTCCGTGCCTCCATCGAGTAGTCGCCAGCGAGGGAAAACCAGACCTCCTTCGTGGTGCGGATCTTTGACAGGCGAGCCGGAATCCATCTCACGTCCTCGACGAGCAAGCCGAGTTTGCGAAGGTCGGCGAGGCCCTTGGTGACCGTGGCTCTGCTGAACCCGTACCACTCAGCCATCTGGTCTTGCGTCATGCGCACACTTGGCTTTTGGTTCGTCTCCTTGGCAATCACAAGAAGAACGGCCAGACCAGGGAGGGACAGCCGCGCGAAGTCCTCGTCCAACCAGAACCGATCCGGCAGAGTGAAGTAAATCTCGTTCCAGTCTTTAGACCCGTCCGGGAACTCATAATCCGACAGGCCGTCCTCGCGCCGGGGCGTCACTCGCAGCCGCCCCTTGGCCCCCCGCTTCTTGCTCACAAGATTCTCCTTGGCGAGGTACTTCCAAGTGCGGGAAAGAGTTGACTCAGACCAGACGAGGGATTGGAAATCATGGTCGCCGGTGCCCACTCGGGAGTGGAGCAACTGCATCCACACGTGCGCCTCAAGCGGGTACTTGCGATCGCGAAGCCACGGCCAGACGCTGAGTAGCATCATGTAAAGCAACAGAGCACGATGCTGGCGAGCATTGACAAGCTTGCCAAGCGTGCTGGTCCGCTTGTCGGCCGAACGATCGTGCTGCACGAGGACCGCGCGATACTGGCTGTACCCGCGTTTCCAGGCTGCGGCCGCCGCCTGACGGTCCTCTGCGGCCGCCAGATCGCGGTCCGCCAACTCGGTCTCGTTCATGGCATCACCGTACTGGGATCCGCGCATCTGCGCTGAACGGGTGCCATCACAAAGAGGCGGGGCTAATTGCGCTCTCGCAGGCGTCACTGACATGATGATTATCCCATTGCATTGTGTGATCCCCCATGTGACACCATGCAATGCTCGGTAGGGCGACTTGCGCGACCGCGCCGTAATCTAAGCGCACCGCTCTGCGGCCCTGTTGAAGTCAGAATTTTTGCCCTTCACACGTCCAGAGGTGCAGGAATGGGTTCCTGTGCGACTGGGTAGGAACGTGCAACGCCCGGCAGGGCCTGCTTCCGAACCGGAGAAAGGGGTCGCCGCGGCAAACACTGCCAACCCTGTAACTCCTCGTGTTCGGCGCTGCACCTTTGTCGGTTGTCAGTCACTAACACGGGGCGCGACCCGGCGATGCAGGAACACCAAAAGGGGACTGGCTTTCGCCAGCCCCCTTTGGGTGGGGTCATGCGAGCGATGCCGTCTGCTGCTCCACCCCTCGGGTCGACACGGGCCCGGAGGGGGACGCGTCCGGGCCGTCAGCTTTTGGGGCGCGTCGGGTGACCTCCGCGGTGGTGTAGCGGAGGGAGGGGCCGACGCTGTCGGCGACGACTTCGGTGGCGGCTCGAGGTTCCCCGGTTGCCTGGTCGGTCCAGTGGCGGAACTCGAGGTTGCCGTTGACGATGACGGTGTCGCCCTTCGCGAGGCTGGCGCGAACGTTCTCGGCGGTGCGGCCGAAGACGGTGGTGCGGTGGTATTGGGTGTCGCCGTCGACCCACTTGCCGTCGACCTGCTTGCGATCGGTGACGGCGACGGTGAACTTGGCGAACTTGGTGCCGTTCTGGGATTCGCCGTAGTCGGGGTCGGCGACGAGGTTGCCTTCGATGCTGATCGGGACTCGTGTGCTCATCGTTCTCTTCCTTTCCATTTGGCGGCCGCTTTTCGGGTCGCTTTCACTTAGAACTTCCGGTTCGCGGTCCGAAAATGCGCGCAGACGGCGCGCAACTCACGGGCCGGCAAGAACTACGAGTCGGCGTGGCTGTGGCGGATCCAGTCGGCCCACTCCGCACGGACGGCGTCGTCGCCGGTTTGTGGGAGTTCGGTGTGGCCGTTGTGGCATTCGCCGTTGTACCAGGTCGCCAGGCGCGGGATTGCGACGGCGAGGCGTTCGTGCCAGCCGATGGGTCCGTAGCCGGCGTCGAGGCTGTCGTAAGAGACCAGCCATGCGGTGTGCAGGGCCGAGAGTTCTTCGACGAGGGCGCCGTGCTTGAACCAGCATGGCGGAATCTTCCGGGTAGCGATGTTGTAGCGGTGGGTGAACCAGACCACCCATTCGCGTAGGTCGGTCCAGACTTGCGGAGCTTCCTCGTCTTCGAGGGTGCGCCAGCTGATGACGCGGATCCCGAGCATCCCCGGACTCTGCCGGGGGGCCCGGTCCTCCCATCCGTCGGCAAGCGACGCGACGAGGTCGTCGAGCGGGGTGTCGTCGCTCACTGCTGCTCCAGGGAGGCTTCGATGTAGCGGGCGATCTTGGCCTGCAGCCGGGCGATGGCCTGGATGGAGGCGGTGCGGCGTGAGACGAACCCGGAGAGGGCGCGGTCGCGTTCGATCAGCTGGTGCACGTATTCGTGGCAGCGCGGGTGGAGCGCTGTCAGGTCGTCGTGTTGCTCGTGGGCGGTCCAGCCGTGCGGGGTTTGGGTGACGCCGCGATAGTCGAGGTGGTGCAGCTCCAGGGACCGAGCGCTGCCAGCGCCGAGGCAGAGAGCGCAGCGGACCGCACCGTGGCGGTGGTCTTCCTCGAGGAACCAGCGGTCGCGTCGGGCGAACCACGCCGGTGAGTGCAGGTAGCGGCTGCGGTAGGTGCTATCCCGTGCAGGCCGGCGACGGTTGGACATCAGTTTCCCTCCCCCGCTGACCCTCGGCGATCCAGCGCGGCCTGATACTGTTCGGCGAACACCACCTGCTGGTCGAGCTCGGTGAGCTTCTTCCCGGCGCTGACCTGCTGAGCGTCGTCGCGATCGGTCCAACCACGCAGGTCGAGGAGAATACCGCGACGGTTCCGGTAGGCAAGGAGCCCGACGGTTTCGGGCATGCGGCGGATCTCGTCGAGCGTCATCACGGGCACCCTCTCTTTCTGCACGTTCGTCGATGAGCCGTTGTCGTTGTACGAGTGCCCGGTGTTCCGGATCCGCCGTGTCCCGAGGAGGGATTCGATGTCGCGGAGATGATCGACATCGGACGCGCCACCAAGGAGCAGCTTGGCGGTGGCGGCGGACCAGATGGTGTCGGCCTCGGACCTCGACCACGCGGTCTCGGCCTGTGAGAGCGCTTGGAGGACGACGATGGTGGAGATGCCGATTCCGCCGCCATCGGCCATGATCCGCGGCAGCGCCGGCCAGGAGAACATGTTCGCGATCTCGTCCAAGATCACAGCCAGCGGAAGGCCGAGCCGGGAACCGGGTGAGGCGAGGGCTTTACGGCGTGCGGTCTCGACAATGTCGTCCAGGACCGCGCCGAGGAACCCACCTACGGAGCCGGCTCCGGCGCCGGTGCCGACGAGATACAGGCTGTTGGAGCCGGCGAGGAACGCGTCGAGGTCGAACTGCTCCCCCGGCCCTGGTGTCATTGCCTTCCGGATCGCGGGGATGGCGAGAGGGCGGAGTGCGCCGAAGACGCCGAACCACGAGTTGGCGAGGAGCTTCTCGTCGCCGTTGATGATCGCGTCCAGATCCTCGGACCAGCCCGACGTCCCTTGGTTGGCGAGCACGCTGACGGCTTCGCGCGCGATCCTTGGGTTGGATCCCCACCGCGCCAACGCGTCCGTGCCGCGGCCAGAGACCGCGGCGGCATGCAGGAGCCGGGACAACACATTGGAGGACACCTGCGCCCATTCCTGGTTGGTCTTGGACGCGCCGAGGGCGGTGCCGGCGATGATTGCTTGTCCCCGCTGGTCGGCGACGAGCGGATCCTCGCATCCGGCTACTGGCGAGATCCGCAGGCCGGAGCGAATACCGGTGAGTTCTTGGGGGTCGAAGACCGTGACTTGGCCGACGCGGGCGCGTTCGCGCATCGTGGCGGAGAGGTTGTCGTTGCGGGTGGAGGTGGTGATCAGCGGTCCGTTCCAGTCGAGGATGGCGTTGATGATGAACCGGTAGCCCTTGCCGGAACGGGGAGCGCCCTCGACGACGATCGAGTCCTCGATCGAGACGTAGACGTCCTGCCCGTGGGCGCGGCCGACCTTCCACCCCGCCGCAGATGGCGACGGATCGACCAGGGACGGGCGCAGCGTCTTGGCGCGGTGCCGGGCGGTGCCGGCGGACGTGTGCTTGCGGACTTCGCCTGGCTTGGCGAGCCCGTCGCGTCCGCGGAGCTCGTGAATGAAGTACCGGTCCGACTGCCGGTACCGAAGCCACCAGATCACCCCGACTGCAATCGCGCTGAGAAGAAGGAAGACGGTAAGCAGGTCGAGAACCCGGATCAAGGTGACAGGAGCCGTGCATCCGGGCACCAGGGCGAACCCGCTTGGATCGCCGCTTATTGCCAATTGCAGGCCGGCGAAGACGCTGGCCGGCTGTCCGCCCCCGTTACAAGTCGCGGTGATGGTCACACTCGCGACACCAGTAGCGAGTGCGCCCGCGACGACGATCCCGAAAAGGCTATAGAGAGCGGCCTGCGTCCAAGAGGAGCGGTGGTTTCTCATGCTCGTTCACCGCCCATCGCGTCGGTGCGGAAGATACCGAGTTCGTAGTCGGTGCAGATGTTGCGGACCTTCGCGACCCGGTCCTGGCCGATCTGCCAGAGCCCTTCGCCCTTGTGAAGCTTGCGGACCAGGTCAGCCTGGGTGTCGTTCCAGCCCAGGATCTCCCGCGACCTCGCGATCTCACCCGAGTGCTGCGCGTAGGAGATCCGGGTTTCGCAGTCGGCGAGGAGACCGAGGGCTCGGGAGCGGAGGGCGCTGTTGCGGTCGCCGAGCGCGTCGAGGTCGGCGACCCGATGAAGCAGGTACCAGTTCGAGGTGCCGAGGTGGCGGGCGACCTTCTCGTCTTCTACACGGTCCGCGAGCCCGTCACCGCCCGAGACATCGTTGAGCAGCTCAACGGCGGCCTCTTCGTGGACGATGACCCGAGCTTGCCGGTTCGCACCGAGCGAGGAGCGTCGGATCCAGTTCGCGGTCGCCAGCCGGGCGAGCGCCTGCGCCTCGGGTGAGGCTCCTTTTAGCGCGGAGGTGTCGACGACCATCATGGGGGCGTCGGCGTCGAAACGGACGGTGGAGGGGCCGTCGAAAAACCCGGTGAGGTCGCCGGAGACCATCCGGCGTAGCGAGTGCGCGAGCCGGTGCCCGGCCTCGACTACCTCGAGCGGCTGGCTCTGATGGGAGTCGACGAGACGGTCGTAGACGTGGGTGATGGTGACGGTGGAGTTCCCGCGGAGGGAGTCGAGGGCGACGTCGAGAGCGGTGTGCTCGACCGGTTCCAGGTTCCCGCCCTCGCGGAGACGTCGGATGATCGTCTTCACCGTCGCGCGCCGGTACTGGAGTACGTTCTGGTTCCAGTCCTCATCGGAGAACGAGGCGTCCCGCGGGCCTTCGTCGAGGAGGTTGATCCGGGCAGCCTTGCCCGGGCCGACCGAGATGGAGGTGCCGCCGACGTACGCCGCGACACGCACCCACTCCCCATTCGGATCGTGCGGCACGGCGATCTTCCGACCCAGCCGGGCCAGCCTGGATGACCAGGACTTGGCCAGCATCGACTTCCCGGTTCCCTTCACCCCGAGGATCGCGACCGAGTGCGAGCGGACTGCTTCGGCGGAGTACGCGTCCCAGGGGTCAAAACAGAATGGCGCCCGGGACAGGAGGTTCTCCCCGATGTACGCACCGGTGAGGATGTCGCCGGTCTCCGCCAGGAACGGATACGCCCCGCCGAGGACTTTGGAGGAGCACCGGTGTGCGGGTGGGGTGGCGCGTAGTGGGCCACGCAGGTTGTGCGGCTGCTTCCACCCCCAGGCCGGCATCTTCGACGCCGGCAACTCCGAAGATTGCAACTTCCAACTCGAGGTCTTGACCGTAGCGGCCGACTGGCGGTGGCGGCCGTTGGCGCCAGCCTTCTCGTTCGCTGGGATGCGTCCGATGACGGCGGACTGCTTCATCTCATTCCCCTTCCAGCGGGACCGGCAGCGCTGCGGTGACGAACCCGGCAGCTTGTTGGCCGGACATTGATGCGAGGACGAGCCGGGCGGGGTGCGAGGCCTGTTCGATGTCCGTCCGCGCTTTGGCGAGAGCGTCTTTGGATTCGGCGGAGATGGTGACGAAGCCGCGGTACTGGACGTCGCCGAACCCGTCGACGAGGTCGTGTTCGCGCACGGCGAGGTCTTCCTCTTCACGGAGGTGGGTGAGCGGGATGCGGGAGGACAGCTTCATCCGGATTGTCGCGGCGGTCTCCATGTCGGACTGGGCACGGTTCAGCTGGGCCAGCGCCTTGTGCGTTGCCACCGGGCGAACCTGCAGCGTGATCACCCGCGTCGCATCCCCCGCATAGAGGAGGGGCTCAAGGAAGCCGGTGCGGACGTCGGTGCGCGGCCACTCGGCAACCCAGAACGTCTGATGCCAGGTCTCGTCGACGCGAATCGCATCCCAGCCCTCGTCGATCCCCATCACCGGCGACGGGGCAGAGCCGATGTAGGAGTCCTGCTCACGCCGCGTCGCGGCGGCCACGGGGTCGGCAGACAGCGCGTTGAGCTCGTCGAGCTCCTCAGCGGTGAGCCATCCGTCCGGAGTGAGGCGAGCGTGCTCCATCGAGGTCTCGATGCCGGCGACCCGCTCCCTAAGCACGGCGGCGAGGCCTGTAAGACCCTTACCCGCGTCGCGGATCGCGCTGTTCAGTGCGCCGGTGTCGAAGGTGAGGGTGATGTAGTTCGTGAATCCCATCGACCGCTTTGACGCCGCTCGGGTCAACGCCCAATACTGCTCGCGCAGCTCGGCGGTGACCTGCGGATTGTGTTCGTTCTCCCGCCCGACCAGGTAGTCGCGCAATTCGTTCGAGGAGGCCCGGTCGACCCGGATCCGAATCGTGGTTTCGCGAACCCCGGGCAAGCTCTCCAGCGAACTGAGCCATTCCACGAACCCGTCATAGGCCGCCTCTTGGGTGCCCTTGTCTCGCAGCGCCCACGCCTTGGAACCGACCTTGACGGTGACGGAAGCGAGCCGCCCGCGGGCGTTGTAGATGAAGCCGCCCGCGCCCGGGATCTGCACGATCTGCACGTCGCCGAGCGCTCCGGGCAGGAGGAACTTCGATGCCACCACCGGGGTCACTGCGGCGACCTGGGCGTGACCGACGTTGAGGGAGGCGACGGTGACACGGAACCACACATCGCGGCGGAAGATGGTCTGGCCGGTCAGGCTCCGGCGTATGTAGCGGGCAGCTTGGGCAACGATCACAATGACGGGTTCGCGCCGGTAGGTGGCGAGCGCGAAGAACACCACGACAGCGACGATCGGGAGCACCGCCCAGATGGCGTTGGTGTCGATGAACAGAGTGGAGAGCAGGACCGCGACGGCGGCGCCGATCACGACCAGCTGAAGGAACGTCAGCCCAAGGAAGATCCCGCGACGTTCCCGGGCCGCGAAGCGGACCCGGGGTGCGCCTTCCTCGGTGAAGATCTGGTCAGCGGTGAGGGTGGTCATGAGTTATCTCCCAACCTTGACGATCCGTGCCGCGGTGCGGACGGGTGCGGAGGCGGTGCTCGCGCGCGAGAACTGGTCGCGGACGGAGAACCGGTGATGGAGGGCGGTGCCGACCTCGGCACCGGCGAACGAGACGAGCTTCGTCGCCCACAACGGGCTGAACGAGGCGGCGATGACGGCGCCTGCGGCGACGAGGATGACGCCGATGCTGAGGCTGGCTTTGGTCAACTCGACCGCGAGTAGGACGACTCCGGCGGCAAGGGGCTTGGCGATGAGAAGTCCGACGGAGAGGTTCAGCCAGCGTTGTGCCCAGGCGGTGAGCTTCGGCTGGCCGATCATCATCAGCCCGACCGGGGCCATCGCCGCCAGGGCGAGGAGCCCGAACTCGCGGATTGACATGGCGATGAAGAGGAACAGTGAGGCGATCATCATCAGCCCGACCACGAGCAACGCCAACACGTATTCCCCGACCGAGCCGGGCCCTTGGGCGCCTTGGCTGGCGATGGTAAAGATGACGCCCCCTTGAGTGAATTGGGCGTTGTGCATGACTGCGTTGGGTGCTTGCTTGGTGATGTCCAAGAGCCCCACCACCCGCAAGAGGCCTTGGCTGAGGTCACCGCCTTGGACGGTGGAGGTGAGGCTGGTGGTTACGGCGTCGGTGACTCCCGACGCCTTTTGCATTCCCCATACGCAGATGGCGCTGAACGGGATTGCGAGGGCGGCGCCGGCGGCTGTGCGCCCGATGCGTGCCCAGTCCTGCAGGATCATGGCGATCCCGATCTGCACGAGGGCCACGATCAGGATGACGGGGGCGGTGACAGCGATCCAGAACAGAAACTGCGAGTGGGCGATCTCCCAGCTGCCCTGGTCGATGTTGGTGTTGAACGCCCCGGCGATCATGGTGGCGATGAAGTTGCCCAGGTTGCGGATGGTGGAGCCCATGAATTGGGCGACGGTCTGAGAGGCTTGGCAGCCGAAGTCGGCCATGAAGCAGCCGTAGTTCGGCGAGAAAGGGTCCGGCGGAGCAACAGCGGCTGAGATGAGCATCGGGATCACGCCACCTTCAGCGACTGACCCCAGTTGATCAGTCCCGCGATTCCGGCGGCGACGGCGACTCCGGCGACGCAGCTAACCACGCCGACGATGCCCATCTTCTGAACTCGTCCGTTGCTGGAGATGTGGCCGACGACGATGAACCCGGCCGCGATAAGACCGCCGATTACGCCGAGGGTGAGAACGATGGCGAACACGACGTTAGCGATCGACTGGAGGGCACCGACGCCGGGGCCGGAGAAATCAGGTGACGGGTTGTTCACCGTCAACACGGTGATCACGCGAGCGTGCGCGGTGACAAGGGCTTCGTTGAGTGCGCTCATGAGTGGTTCTTCCTTTCGGTGGGATCTGTTCTCGACTCGGGTTCTTCGGTCTCAGTCATCCGTTTCGCCGCAAGCAGCCCGGAACCGACGATTCCGAGCAGGGTGATGCCGATGATGAGCAGGAGGCCGAGCACGTTCAGCACGAGCTCCATGGGGTTACTCTCCGCTCACGTTCGCTGCGTCCGTCGCGGACGGGGGCAGGGGCACGGTCAGATGTAAGGGCTGTCCCTCGGAGGGGACGTTCATGGTGAGCAGGAGCCGGTCGACGCCGGCCGGGAGGTACCAGGCGGCGCCGAAGGATCGTTCCTTGTCGTTGGGAATCGTCCAATTAGTTTTGCCGTGGAAGATCCCGCTCGGCAGCCACGCAAGTCCGGCGGCTTTGGCGGCGGAAGGTCCGTCGGCGGTGTCGAGGACGGCCGGTTCGGGACGTCCGTCGAATTGCGTGCCATTGAGCGTGGTGCCGGTGACATCCTGGTAGGTCTGGTTTCCCTGTGAGGGCTTCCATTCGCCGCTCATCGTGAACTTCACGAAGATCACGGGCGTCCCCATCGGGAAAAGTTCCTGGTTCGAATCCGGGAGGGTGCATCGGCAGCCGTGCTTCGCCTTGAAGGTCTTCCCCGGGAAGACCTCCACGTAGACGGTGTCGACGATGCCGTCAGCTGCGGGAGTCGCGTCGCGGGACGGAGTCGCGGTCGGTGTGGCCGGTGCGACGGTCGTGAACGAACCCTTCGGGTCTTGGGCACTTGCTGCACAGCCCGTCAGGGCAAAGAGTGGGAAGAGAGCCGCGATTGCGATCAGCTTCTTGTTCATCTCGATTCACCTCGGTTTCGTAGCGCCTTCACCTAGAACTTCCGGTTCGGCGCAGCTTTTGGCGCGCACCTGCAGGTCAGGGCACCTGGATGTGTTGGTGGTTGCAGGTATCGGGGAAGTCGCTGGTGAAGTTCACGAGCACACCGAGCGACACGTGGGCGCGTGTGCGGCAGTCGCTTTGCCCGGCCGATGACCCGTGTGGGGCATAGGGGTCCAGCGCGTGGATCAGCTGGACCGAGAGCGTGTCCGCGCCGGTGAGGGACTGCCGGTTGATCGCATAGAAGTCCACCGCCTTTCCCTTCCAGTGCGCGGACGCGGTACCGGCTCCGGGCGTCATGCCCGTGCAGCGCCGGTTCAGGTCGCTGACCCCGACCTGCTGGAACGACTGGACGGCGACGACGATCAGTTGGAGCAGGTGGGCGTCGATCGTGCAGTCCGGTGTCGCGGTTCCTTCGGCCATGTTGGTGACCTGCTGCTGGTAGCGGGGCTCGAGGAAGTTCAGCTTCTTCGACTGGATCGCACTAACCAGCACCGCGGCGGCGGCGCGGGCGTCGGCGGGCACCTGGCACGTGCCCGCACTCGCCCCAGTCAGCGCCGCCAACACGTGCTCGGCGGGTGTCCAGAATGGCGCATAGTGGTTCGGGTCGGCGTTGATCTGGACCGCGTGCGCGACGAGCGTCGGAGCGAGGGTCTGCCAGTTCGGGACGTGCAGCATGCGCGTGTAGAAGGCGGCGGCCGCGGTCGCCGGGTCCATCCGCTGCGCAGGAGTGCCGTATCCGGCGCCCTGTTGGAAGACGCCGATGGTGGTGTTGTCGACGGCGTCCCCGTGATCGAGGTTCCGCAGCCCGGACTCTCCGATCGCGACCATCACCGCGAGAGTCTGGCCATGCAGGGGCACGCTCATTTTCTGGCCGACGGTGATGATCGTCGCCGCGATCTTCAACTGCTCCGGTCCGTACCCGTCCACCTTCTGGCCAGCCTCCACGGACGGGGCGGATCCACCGCACACTCCCCCACCACCACCGAAACCGCTCGCGCCGATTGCGAGCACCAGCGACACCGGGACGGCGACGAGCGCGACAGGGACGACCAGGACGATGACCGCGGCGACGGTCAGAAGGTTCCGGGTCGTTTTCGGATGGGCGACGGCCCGCGCGGTAGCCGTACCGACGCCGATCACGCCGCCACCTCCTGTTCAAGGACGGTGCGGGCGATCATCAGCAATCGCTTCGCGGTCGCGATCCGTGCCCGCGCCGAGCCGGGATGGATGTGAAGGTTCGCGGCGATCGTGCCGGGGTCGTCGCCGATCATCTCTGCGACCTCACGGAACCCACCTGTCTCGGGCACGCACGATACGATCACGGATCCCGTCAGCGGCAGTCCTGCGTCCGCGGCCGCGAGGGCGGCGAGCACGGTGCGTGCGGTCTGGCACACGCGGTCATGAATCGTGCGGACAGTGCGCCTGGACAGCTGATGGGCTCCTGCCACCCGCTCGGCGTCACCGTCTGCCAGACTCAGGTCGCTCATCACGTGCCAGTCAGATGGGCCGACGAAATCGGCCACCAGCACCATCCACCGGTGCGCGTCGAACCGGCGGATCATCACCTCCAACGGGTCGATATCCGAGGCGGACTCGACATCGTCCGGGACGCCATCCATCGGGACGTGCTTCCGCTCGATCTCCCTCAGCACAACATGACGCGTGATGCCGAACACGAACGCGTGAGGCGACCCACGCTTGGGGTCGAACGTCGAGGATCGGTGCCAGACCGTCTCCCGGGCTATCTGTAGAACGGCGTCGACCTCATTCGGCCAGCCGCGCAGTTGAAAACGGACGTACGGCCGCAGGGTGTCGACTTCACGGAGCAATTCCGTGAGAAGAGCATCCGGCCGCGTGCGGACTTGGGTTCCTTCAGCCACGAGTTCACAACCTTCCTTGCATGGAGGTGGCTACTGTGAAGGACCGGGTTCGGGCCGAGACGGCCCGTCAGAGGGCGCGCTTGATCAGCGCGAACGGGCGCGCGGAAGCGTCCATGAAAGTGATTGGGCGGGTGAGCCGAGCCACGCCGGGGAGTTCGGGGCGGCGTGCCCGGATTGGGTGATGGAGAAGCGACTTCGGCTCTGAAGTTCGGGAGTCTTAGTCACGATGCGTTACCGCCGCCCTGACTCGAACTGGGAGCCGAGCGTCACGGTGATCGGGGTAAGAATCAGCCGCTCCATTTGGTGCCGCACGCTACCCCCGAACAGGGGTCGCATTCGGGCGGCACGCCGGGTGAACCGGCGGTTCTATTGACAGCTCTCACACTGCAGACCATCCATCGGATCGACCGGTACGAGATAACCGTCGACGAAGTCCTGGATGACCCCTGCAGCAGCCGGCCTCGGTTCGTCTACGCGAACACTCCGGTCCTCGTCTGAGCGCTCGCCTCCAGCCATGCCAACACCTCCGCTCGCTTATAGAGGACGGTGCGCGGGGTGGGCTTATAGAAGCGTGGCCCCTTGCCGTGATAGCGCAGCTGGGCGAGCGCTGCAATGGACAGCCCGGTAAGTTCGACCACTTCTGCGGGCTGTATGAATTCTCCAGTCATCATGTCTCCTCCGCTTCGACAACCTAGGAGCGATTGAGTTGTTGTAATAACGGTAGCGCAGAATCGCTAGCTTGACAACAGGACGAGCGCTACTCTGTTGAAATGGCAGACTTTCGATCGGAATCCGGCATCGGCGTACGCATTCGATTGGCCCGCAGGGAGCGCGGCTATCGCACAACAGGGGACCTAGCAAACGCCATTCCCGGAGGGAACGTGACCGAGGCAATCCTGGAAAACATTGAGTCGGGCAGAAAAGCCGACATCAGCCTCAGCCAGCTGCTGAACATCGCACGCGGGTTGAACGTGCCGGTGAGCATGCTGCTTGCCCCGGTCGGGACACCGGACTCCGTACTCGACCTGCCCAACCTCAGCGAGGACTTCGAAAGCATGACCGCCGCCGAGTTCGACTGCTGGCTCTCCGCGACGCCGGCGAGTGCGTATCGCCCGCGCAGCGCATCCGAGCGTTCCGACATCGCAATCCTCAGCTCGCTGAGGGAATTCGGAACCCTTCGTCGAGAGCTCGATCGCCTCGAGATCGTGCTCCAGTCCCAGAAAGCGGCTGCAGACCCTGACTTAGTCGCTGCAAACCTTGAGGTTGAACAGCGCATCGACCGAATCGCGAAGGAAGCAGCAAGCGTCGCAAACCTTCTCCAAACGGCCGGGCTGGAACTCGCACAGAGCGAGGTGGAGTCGTTAGAGCCCGAGAGCTTGTAATGCATAGGACGCGACAGGAAGGGTGAGGAAAACGGTTCGACCCAGGACGCCGATCGGCAGCTACGGCAACATCACCGTGGCGCAAGTGACCGACGGCAAGTGGCGCGCCCGCACGCGCTACCGCTTCGAAGATGGCGTGCTTCGGCAGATCGAACGGTTCGGTCCCACCAAAGCCAAAGCCCGCAATTCCCTCCAGCGAGCGCTCACTGCGGTCGAGTCAACTACGAGCAAGAGCCTCAAGCGGGAGACCACGCTCGCCAACCTGGCGGACGTCTTCTTGGAGAGCAAAGCGGACCGAGCACCGCGCACGGTCGACACATACCGGCAGACGATCGAGCACCTCATCCGCCCCAAGATCGGGTCCCTCGCCGTCTCGGAAGCCACCACAGAACGGCTCGATCGCTTCATCACCAGTGTGAGCTCGAGCAACGGCCCGGGCGCTGCGAAAGCCTGCCGCGCTGTCCTGTCCGGAATGATGGGCCTGGCCGCGAGGTCCGACCTTGTACGCACCAATCCGGTCCGCGAAATCGGACACATCAAGCGACAGCGCAATGGCGCGACTGCCATCCCGCTTGGTGTGCTGCCCGGGCTTCTGAACGCGGTCAAGCATGACGAGCGGCTGAACCAGCTCGACCAGGTCGACGTGATCTTCTTCCTGGCCAGCACCGGCTGCCGTCTCGGTGAAGTGCTCGCCGTCACATGGGACGCCGTCGACCTGGACGCCGGACTTCTGAGCATCAGGGCGAATGTCATCCGCGCACAGGGCAAGGGCGTCATTATCCAGGACCATCCCAAAACCGCCGCTGGCGCTCGCACGATCGCCATCGCGGACTCGCTCGTCGAGTTGCTTCGCCGGCGCAAGTCCGAGTTCAAAGTCGCGAACGCGCATGACCTGATCTTCCCCACCATCCGCGGCAACATCCGCGACCCCCGCAACACCTCCCGGGATTGGCGCGACGCCCGGGCACGCCTGGGGTTCCCTGACGTCACGAGCCACAGCTTCCGGAAGACCGTCGCAACAGCGTTGGACCAAGCGGGCATGACAGCACGAGAGATCGCCGAGTACCTGGGTCACGAGAACCCGTCGCTCACCCAGGACGTCTACATGGCGAAAAACACGGGCGGCACCCGGGCCGCCGCGGCCCTCAACAAGGTCGTCACAGCGAAATGAATGTGCGGGGTTTATGCGGGGTTGGGCCGGTCCTGTTAAGCAAAAATCCCCCGGAACCTTGAGATTCCGGGGGTTTTGTAGCGAGGGCGGGACTCGAACCCGCGACACCACGATTATGAGCCGTGTGCTCTAACCACCTGAGCTACCCCGCCGTGGCATCCCCACGTCGAGCGAGCCAGTCGCAGGACGGGAGACGGAGCCCCCTGTGGGAATCGGACCCACTACCTCTTCCTTACCAAGGAAGTGCTCTACCAATGAGCTAAGGGGGCGGAGCCGCGACGGCCGGAGGCACGTCGTTTTCGGCAACCGTTCGAGGATACCACCCACGGCGGGGTGCTCCGTACCATCGCGGGCGCCCGGGAGCGGCGGCCCCGCCCCGCGCGGCTCAGGCCGCGGCGGCCGGCTCCGAGGCCCCGGCGAGGGCCTCCAGCTCGTCGCCGGTGAGCTCGAGCTCGACGGACGCCAGCAGGTCGGGAAGCTGCTCCGTGGTGCGCGCGCTCGCGATCGGGGCGGTGATGGTCGGCTGCGCGGCCAGCCAGGCCAGCGCCACCGTGGCGACGGAGGCGCCGTGCGCGGCAGCCACCTCGTCGAGCGCGGAGAGGACGGCGCGACCGGTGTCGTCGAGGTACTTGGCCGCACCGCCGGCGCGGGCGCTGTCGACCGTGACGCCGTCGCGGTACTTGCCGGTCAGGAACCCGGCGGCGAGAGCGAAGTACGGCATCACGCCGAGGCCCTCGCGCTCGGCGATCGGGCGGTACGCCGTCTCGTAGCCGCGCTCGACCAGGTTGTAGTGCGGCTGGAGCGCGACCGCGCGGTGGAGCCCGTCGCGCTCGGTGATCCGGAACCACTCTTCGATGCGCTCCGGCGAGTAGTTCGAGATGCCGATGTAGCGCACCTTGCCCGCGTCGACGAGCCCGGAGAGGGCGGCGACCGTCTCCTCCAGGGGCACCGTCTCGTCGTCGAAGTGGGCGTAGTAGAGGTCGATGTAGTCGGACTTCAGGCGCTCCAGCGAAGCGTCGGCCGCGCGGCGGATGTTGTCGGCCGCGAGACCCTTGAAGTCGGGATGCTGGCTCACCTTGGTGGCGAGCACCACCTGGTCGCGGTTGCCGCGCGCCTCGAACCACTCGCCGAGGATGCGCTCCGAGTCGCCGCCGGTGTTGCCCGGCACCCACGCCGAGTAGCCGTCGGCGGTGTCGACGAAGTTGCCGCCGGCCGCTGTGTACCCGTCGAGGACGTCGAACGACGTCTGCCTGTCGGCCGTCCAGCCGAAGACGTTGCCCCCGAGCGAGAGCGGGAAGACCTCGAGGTCGGACGAGCCGATCGTGCGGCGCGGTGCAGTCATGCTGATCTCCTTCGTTGTTCCTTCTTCCACGCTAACGCGGGCGACCCGGGGCTATTCCGGCTCTCCCTGAGGGTGTGGAAAGGATGCGGCGGGCCCGTACTGTGGACGGGTGCGTACCGCCGAAGACCCCCGCCGCGAGCTGAGAGCCGACTGCTCCCGCTGCGTCGGTCTCTGCTGCGTCGCCCTCGCCTTCGCCCGCTCCGCCGACTTCGCATTCGATAAGGCGGCGGGCGACCCGTGCGTCAACCTCGACGGCGACGACCGCTGCAGCATCCACTCGCACCTGCGGGAGCGCGGCTTCCGCGGCTGCACGGTCTTCGACTGCTTCGGAGCCGGCCAGCAGGTGACGCAGCACACCTTCGACGGCCGGGGATGGCGCGACGACGCGGAACGACGTCGGGAGATGTTCGCGGTCTTCCCGCTGATGCGACAGCTGCACGAGCTGCTCTGGTACCTCGAGGAGGCTCTGGCGCTCCCAGCCGCGGCCGGCATCCACCCGTCTCTGCGGCGTGCCCACGCCGACGTCCGGTCGCTGACCGACGCACCCGGCGCCGTCATCGTGGAGACCGACATCGAGGACCTCCGCGCCCCGGCAGCCGACCTCCTCCGCGACGCGGCCCGCCTGACCCGCGAGGCCGGACCCGTCGGCGCCGGCCCGATCGGCGCCGGCCGCAAGCGCACCGCCCGTTCGCGCATCCGTCCCGGCGCGGACCTGCTGGGCGCCGACCTCCGCGGCGCAGACCTGCGGGGAGCCGAGCTCCGCGGCGCCCTCCTGATCGCCGCCGACCTCCGCGACGCCGACCTCTCCCGAGCCGAGCTGATCGGAGCGGATCTGCGCGACGCCCGCCTCGACGGCGCCGACCTGCGCGAGGCGATCTACCTGACGCAGGTGCAGGTCAACGCCGCGACCGGCGACGGGCGTACGCTCCTGCCTCCGGCGCTCGACCGTCCCGGCCACTGGTCCTGACACACTGCAAACGCTTCCACCCGCTTCGCTATACTGCCGCTGTGCGCGGCCGACCGCCCTGCACCGGCGGACGCAAACGCTTCCACCGCACCAGACGCCGCATGAGACACAGGAGGTGGGATGCCCGGGATCGACGATGTCGCCCGTCTCGCCGGCGTCTCCACCGCCACCGTCTCCCGCGCCCTGAGCGGGAACGGACCGGTCTCCGACCGCACGCGCGCCCGGGTCGTCCAGGCGGCATCGGAGCTGGGATACGTCGTCTCCTCCGACGCGTCGAGCCTCGCATCCGGTCGCACCCGCAACATCGGCGCCGTCGTCCCGCACCTCAGCCGCTGGTTCTTCACCTCCGTCATCGAGGGCGCGGAGCGCGTCCTGCTCGGCCAGGGCTACGACCTCACGCTCTACAACCTGAGCGGGGACGGCGGCGAGCGCCGCCGGGTCTTCGACCACCACCTCCTGCGCAACCGGGTGGATGCGGTGTTCACCGTGTCCCTCGAGCTCGCGGAGGAAGAGGTCGGCCGCCTCCTCGCCCTCGGCAAGCCCGTCGTCGGGGTGGGGGGACCGCTGCCCGGCGTCAGCACGCTGACGATCGACGACCTCGCCGTCGCCCGCCTCGCCACGGAGCATCTGATCTCCCTGGGCCACCGCCGCATCGCCCACATCGGCGGCTCGCAGGAGTTCGACCTCGACTTCCACATCCCAACCAGCCGGAGGCTCGGCTACGAGCAGGCACTGCGGGATGCGGGCCTCCCGGTCGACGATCAGCTCCATCGCGCGTCCGACTTCACCCTCCCCGGCGGATACGACGCCGCCAAGCAGCTGCTCGGGTCGCCGCACGAACGCCCGACCGCGATCTTCGCCGCATCGGACGAGATGGCCATCGGCGCCATCCTGGCGGCACGCGACCTCGGGCTCTCCGTGCCCCGTGACGTCTCCATCATCGGCATCGACGACCACCCCCTCGCCGACTTCTTCGGGCTCAGCACGGTGGCGCAGCATCCCGGGCGCCAGGGCGAGCAGGCCGCTGCGCTGCTGCTCGACGCCCTCCAGGCCGCCCGGACCTCCCCCGGCCGAGCGCGCGCCGAACCTCTCAGCCACACCGCCCCGGCGGATCTGATCGTGCGGTCCAGCACCGCCGTCCACCCCTGACCATCACAACCGAGACGAACACGAGGTGACCACCATCGCCGCTCCGACCCCCCTCACCCACACCGAGCCCACTCCATCGGCCCCCGGCCGCGAATGGTGGCGCTCCGCCGTGATCTACCAGGTGTACCCGCGCTCGTTCGCCGACTCGGACGGCGACGGGATGGGCGACCTGCCCGGCATCACCCACCGCCTCCCTGCTCTGCGCGAGCTGGGAGTCGATGCCGTCTGGCTGTCGCCCTTCCAGAGCTCCCCGCAGCGCGATGCCGGCTACGACGTCTCCGACTATCGCGACGTCGACGTCCGCTTCGGCACCCTCGCCGACTTCGACAGGATGCTCGCGACCGCCCACGACCTGGGCCTCCGCGTGATCATCGACATCGTGCCGAACCACTCGTCGAGCGACCACCGCTGGTTCCAGGAGGCCCTCGCGGCCGGCCCGGGGAGCCCCGAGCGCGCGCGGTACATCTTCCGCGACGGCACGGGCGAGAACGGGGACCTGCCGCCGAACAACTGGGAGTCGATCTTCGGCGGAGGCGCCTGGACGCGCGTCACCGAGGCCGACGGCCGCCCCGGCCAGTGGTACCTGCACCTGTTCGACAAGTCCCAGCCGGACTTCGACTGGGAGAACCCGTGGGTGTGGGAGCAGTTCCGCGGCATCCTGCGCTTCTGGCTGGACCGCGGTGTCGACGGCTTCCGGGTGGATGTCGCCCACGGCATGGTCAAGGAGGCCGGCCTCCCCGACTACACGCCGCCCGCGCACACGGGCAGCATGGGCGGTGCCGCTCCGACGCTCGAGACCGGCGGCATCCCGCTCGAGCCGGAGATCGCGGCCCACGCGGGCGGCGAGCCGGCGACTCCTCCCTACTTCGCGCAGGACGGCGTGCACGCGATCTACCGTGACTGGCACACGGTCCTCGACGAGTACTCCGGTGACCGCGTGCTCTGCGGCGAGGCCTGGGTCGAGCCGCTCGACAAGCTGGCGCGCTGGGTCCGGCCGGACGAGATGCAGCAGACCTTCAACTTCGCATACCTGGAGACGCCGTGGAACGCGGCGGCGCTCCGCAGCGTGATCGACCGCTCCATCGCGGCGTTCAGCAGCGTTGGCGCCCCGAGCACGTGGGTGCTGTCGAACCACGACGTCGTCCGTCACGCCACGCGCCTGGCGCTGCACGGCGAGAACCTGCAGGGGCACGGCATCGGGCCGAAGACAACCGGCCTGCCCGACCCGGTCTTCGCGCTGCACCGGGCCCGCGCCGCGACCGCCCTGATGCTCGCCCTTCCCGGTTCCGCCTACCTGTACCAGGGCGAGGAGCTCGGTCTCCCGGAGGCGATCGACCTCCCCGACGACGCGCGCCAGGACCCCACCTGGTTCCGCACCAACGGCGAGCGGTACGGCCGCGACGGCTGCCGCGTCCCGATCCCCTGGGAGGGCACGGAGGCCTCGTACGGCTTCGGACCCACCGCGGCGAGCTGGCTCCCGCAGCCCTCGACGTGGGCCGCCTACACGCGCTCGTCGCAGGCCGGGGTGCCGGGTTCGACGCTGACGATGTACCAGGACGCCCTCGATGCCCGCCGCCGCTACGACCTGGCGTTCGGCTCCCCCGAGTGGATCGACCTGGGCGAGGGGACGCTCGCCTTCCGCTCCGGCGAGGTCACCGTCGTGGTGAACTTCGGAGAGGCGCCCGTGGCGCTTCCCGAGGGCGAGGTCGTGCTGGCGAGCGGCGCGCTCGACGGAGGGATGCTCCCCCGCGACACGACCGCCTGGCTCGTCTGAACCCGGCTCGGCCGGGCCCGGCTCGGCCGGCCCCGGGGTCCTACTCCCAGTCGGCGTAGAAGCGCTCGACGCGGGGGTGCAGCTGCTCGAAGAGGTCCGGTCCGGCCGCCACCGTGAGGCGGCGGTCGGCCGGCCCTCCGCCGATCCCGGCGACGCGCGCACCCGCCTCCGCGGCGATGAGTGCTCCCGCCGCGTGGTCCCACGGGTTGAGCCCGCGCTCGTAGTACCCGTCGAGCCGGCCGGCGGCGACCGAGCACAGGTCGAGCGAGGCGGCGCCGATGCGCCGGATGTCGCGCACGTCGCCGATCAGCTCCGCGACGAAGCCCGCCTGGCGGCGCCGGACCTCGGCGTCGTAGCCGAAGCCGGTGCCGATGAGGGCGAGCGGCAGCTCCACTCCGTCCGTGACGTGGATGGGCTCCCCGTTCAGCCGCGCACCTCCCCCGGCGTACGCGGTGAAGGCCTCACCGGAGACGGGGTTCACCACCGCGCCCGCGAGGGTGTTCCAGGTCGTCGGCTCCGGGTCGCCCTCGACGACGGCGATGCTGACCGCCCAGGCCGGGATGCCGTAGAAGTAGTTGACCGTTCCGTCGATCGGATCCACGACCCAGGTCAGCCCGCTCTGACTGCTTCCGCCACCGGACTCCTCCCCCAGGAACCCGTCGCGCGGCCGGGCCGCCGAGAGCGCATCGCGGATCAGCTGCTCGGTCTCGCGGTCGGCCCGCGTGACGATGTCGCTGAGCGACGACTTCGAGGCGGCGATCTCCACCCCGTCCCGTCGTCGCTGCAGCGCGAAGGCGGCGGCGCGGCGGGCGACGGTTGCGGCGATCTCGAGCAGCTCGGCATTGGAGGTCATGCCTCCAGCCTGTCAGACCCGCGCTCCGTCGCAGATCGGAGCGGTTTCTTCCGACGATGACGAAAGCCCCCGGCCGGTGGCCGAGGGCTTGTCGCCTGCGCGTTCGCAGCGTGGTGGCGAGTGAGGGATTCGAACCCCCGAAGTCGTAGACAGCTGATTTACAGTCAGATCCCTTTGGCCGCTTGGGTAACTCGCCATTGGCGCTCCCGACCACCAGTTCACTCGTGACCGAAGGCGCCACACAAGAATACTCGGCGGGCGGCTGCAGACGAAATCAGCGCCCGCTCAGCGAGCGCACGGCCGCCGTCAGGCGGCGAGTGCGACGACGCCGGGAGTGCGCGCGCCGCTCTCCACGGCAGACGACTGCAGCTCCAGAGTGGATGCGGATGCGCCCGCGAGCTCGCGCTCCGGCACCAGACTCAGCACCTGGGCACCGGCGAACTCGGCGGCGACCCGCGTCATCAGCTCGCCCTCGCTGACCCCCAGCACCCGGCACAGCGCGGCGAGGATCTCGGAGGAGGCCTCTTTGCGTCCCCGCTCGATCTCGGAGAGGTAGGGCACCGACACCCGCGATGACTCGGAGAGCTCGCGCAGCGTCGTCCCGTGCTCCGTCCTGATCCGGCGGAGCACCGATCCGATCGCATGCCGTACGAGCATGCCGCCAGCCTATGTCGGCGCCACCGCATCCGCGACGGTGGATTTCGGCGGTTCTGCTCTGGGCAGAATCGCACGGTGGACACGGTAGACAGGTATCGAAGCCGCGCATCCCGACGACCCGTGAGGACCCCGCATGACCACAGCTGCACTCGACGACCACGTCCGACGCGCGATCCAGGTATCCGCCGATGCGCGGGCCAACGGCAACCACCCGTTCGGCGCCGTCCTCGTCGCGCCGGACGGCGAGATCGTCCTCGAAGCGGAGAACAGCGTGGTCACGGAGGAGGACGTCACCGGGCACGCGGAGACCAACCTTGTCCGGAGGGCCTCCCGGACCATCCCGTACGCCGAGCTCTCCGGATACACCCTCGTCACCTCGTGCGAGCCGTGCGCCATGTGCGCGGGGGCCATCTACTGGGCCGGAATCGGCACGGTCGTCTACGCCCTCTCCGGCCGGGGCCTGCTGGCCCTCACCGGCGACGATCCTGGGACTCCGACCCTCGACCATCCGTGCCGCCTGGTCTTCGCGGACGGGAACCGCCCGGTCACGGTGGTCGGTCCCGTGCTCGAAGACGAAGCGGCCGTTCCGCACCGCGGCTTCTGGCGCGACTGAGCGCGTCGGCGCAGGGGCCCATCCCCGCGCGATCGCGACACCCCGACGGGCCTGCCGCCGATGTCGGTGGTTCGGCGCACAATCGGGGCATGAGAACGTTGGAGATTTGCGAACGGTGCGACGGGACCGGAGCCGACCCCGCCCAGCACTATGAGGAGATCACCGTCTGCGTCGAGTGCAATGGTGACGGCTGCCACGTCACCTACTACGCCGAGCTCGCGCAGACAGCCTGATCCACACCGACTCCGCGACAGGCGGCGCTAGATCGCGCTGAGCACCCAAGCCCGCTGCGGGCTCCCGCGTCAGGCCGCGGCCTTGGCCGACGCCAGGTCGTCGAACAGCTCCGTGTTGAAGCGGAATGCCAGCGCCACCTCCGCGATGACGCGGTCGCGTTCCTCCTCGGTCCACTCGACCGCATCCAGTTGCGACCGGTAAGTGTCTTTGAACAACTTCGGCTTTGCGATGTCGGCGAAGAGGTAGAAGCCGACGCCGTTGGTCTCGAACCCGTACTGGCGCTGCAGCAGCGTGCGGATGATCTGCCCGCCGGAGAGGTCGCCGAGGTAGCGCGTGTAGTGGTGCGCGATGAAGCCGCCCGGCCAGGTGCGCCCGACCTCGCGGATGCGTGCCGTGTAGCGCGCTGTGGAGGGCAGTGGTGCGATCCGCTCCCGCCAGTCGTGGCCGAGCAGGAAGTCGAGATCGGCCTCGATGGCCGGAAGACGGGTCAGCTTCGGGCTGATGAACGGCGCGGCGACCGGATCGTCACCCATCCACGCCGCCGCCTCTTCGAGCGCCTCGTAGATGAAGTAGTGCTGCGACAACAGCTGGATGTAGTCGTCGCGGCAGCCCCGCCCACTCATCAGGTCTTGCATGAAGCCGGCGCCCTCGCTCTCCTGGTGCACGCCGCGCGTGCGTTCGCGAAGCGCTTCGGAGAAGGGGATCAGTTCAGCCATCGGGTCTCCTGACTTAGGGGAGGCTTACCTCAGCCTCTCCTACGCGCGTGACTTCCGTCAAGGCGGCGTCCAGCACCTTCGCAGGCGGACCCATCCCGCCTCGTAGACTGGGAGGAGCTCTCTAGGGGAAGGACGGACACCATGGCAGACTCCTCATTCGACGTCGTCAGCAAGGTCGACAAGATGGAAGCGGACAACGCCGTCAACCAGGCCCGCAAAGAGGTGGACCAGCGCTACGACTTCAAGAACGTCGGCGCGTCCATCGAGTGGAGCGGCGAGAAGGTCCTCCTGAAGGCGAACACCGAGGAGCGCGTGAAGGCCGTGCTCGAGGTGCTCGAATCGAAGTTCATCAAGCGCGGCATCACCCTCAAGTCGCTCGACACCGGCGCGCCGTACGCGTCCGGCAAGGAGTTCCGCATCGAAGTCGGGCTCAAGAACGGCATCGAGCAGGATGCGGCCAAGAAGATCAACAAGCTGATCCGCGATGAGGCGCCCAAGAGCGTGAAGTCGCAGATCCAGGGAGACGAGCTGCGCGTCAGCTCCAAGAGCCGCGACGACCTGCAGGCCACCATGGCGCTGCTCAAGAACGCGGACCTCGACGTCGCCGTGCAGTTCGTCAACCTGCGCTGAGGTAGCCGCGCATCCACTGCGTGATGGATTCGTAGGCCGCCTGGCGCGCCGGCGGCCGCGACAGGAAGACGTCGTGGAGGGCGTCCTCCAGCCACGAGACCGTGACCGTCGGCCCCAGCTGCAGCGCCCGCTGAGCGATGTCGCGCACGACCAGAACGACATCCGAGGTCAGCATGTCCGGCGTCCAGTGCGGCAGCAGCGTCGATCGCGCGGACAGCAGGGTGAGGACGGGCGCGTCGATGTGCAGGCCGGCGGCGACGCGCGCGTGCCCCGCCAGCACGGCCACCAGCCAGGCGGGATGGACGGGGAAGCCGCGGATCGGGCGCCAGGCCAGGTCGTAGTCCCACTCGCCGTCCATGGTCCGTGACACCGTGCGGCTGTAGAAGCCCAGGTCGACGTTGGGCATCGCGGCCTTCGGGTCGATGCGCGCATGCAGGTCGATCAGCGGGGTCAGGGCGGCACGTCCGGCGGACCGCGCCTGGAACTCGAGCCACGGGCTGTTCAGGATCAGCGCATCGGCCCGGCCAGGGTGGCGGTCGGCCCACAGGCTGAGGGTGAGGCCGCCGGTCGAATGGCCGAGCAGGATGAGACGGCGCGAACGCGGGCGCGGCGCCGCATCCTCCGCGGAGGTCTCGCCGTGCCCGATCGCGGCGAGGGCCGCCGCGATGTCCTCGTCGTAGACGGCCAGATCGTCGACGAAGCCCGGCGTCTGGCCGTCGCGCAGGCTGCGCCCGTACTTGCGCAGATCGAGGGCGTGGAACCGCGCGCCTTGATCGTGCCAGAACTCGGCGAGCTCGGTCTGGAAGAAATAGTCCGACCAGCCGTGCACGTACAGCACGTCCGTGTCGGCGGCCGGTCGACGGTGGAGGTGCAGGCGCGGGGGCGGCGAGTAGCGGACCAGTGTGGCGACGACCTCGCCCTCCGCGTCCGGGCGGAGCGGCAGCGTCAGCTGCTCGAACGGCTCCCCGAGGATGTCGGGGACCCACTCGCGCGCGTTCGCCATGCCGCCGAGGTCGCCTACTCGGCGGCCTGTCCGGCTGCCGGTCCGCTTCCGACCGGCTCCCCGTTGGAGGCCCGCACCATCTCCTCGCGCGGGACGACCTTCACGCGCACCCGGCCGCGCTCGGCGCCGAGGGACTGCTCGTACGCGTCGAGGTTGTGCCAGCCGTCGAGCGTCGTGTACTCCACACCCCGCTCGCGGAGCAGGTTCTCCACAGATTGCTCGTCGGGGTCGGTGGGCGACCACCAATTGCCCTGATCGTTGATGACATGTTTGATCGTCTCCATGGCATCCGATTTGGTGTGACCGATGAGCCCGACGGGCCCGCGCTTGATCCACCCGGTCGCATACACGCCGTACATGCGCTCGTTGTCGCCCTTGCGCAGCACCTGGCCCTCATGGTTCGGGATGACGCCGTGCTTGCGGTCGAACGGGATGCCGGGCAGAGGCGATCCGAAGTAGCCGACGGCACGGTAGAGCGCGTCGATCTCGAGTTCGCGGATCTCGCCAGTGCCGCGCACGCCGCCCTCGCCGTCCGGCTCCGTGCGCTCCCAGCGCAGGGCACGGACGTTGCCGTCGTCGTCGCCGACCACTTCGAGCGGCCGGGCGTAGAAGTGCAGGTGGAGCCGGCGCGACGCGCTGCCGACCTCGCGCTTGCGCCACTGCTGCAGGACGCGGTCGATGACCATCACCTGCTTGTTGCTGGCGATGGCGGCCTTCGACTGCTCGTCGTAGTCGAAGTCCTCGTCGTAGAGGATCATGTCGACATCGCGCAGTTCGCCGAGTTCGCGCAGCTCCAGCGGCGTGAACTTGACCTGCGCGGGACCACGCCGGCCGAACACGTGCACGTCGGTCACCGGCGAGTTCTTGAGGCCCTCGTAGACGTTGTCCGGGATCTCCGTCGGAAGCAGGTCGTCGGCGTGCTTGGCGAGCATGCGCGAGATGTCGAGCGCGACGTTCCCGTTGCCGATCACGGCCACCGACTTCGCGTCGAGCGGCCAGGTGCGCGGAACGTCGGGGTGCCCGTCGAACCAGCTGACGAAGTCCGCAGCCCCGTAGGAGCCCCTGAGCTGGATCCCGGGGATCTCGAGGTCGGCGTCGCGCACGGCGCCGGTGGCGAAGATGACCGCGTTGTAGTGGCGCTTGAGGTCGTCGAGCGTGATGTCGCGCCCGTACTGGACGTTGCCGAAGATGCGGATGTCACCGCTGTCGAGCACCTCGCGCAGCGCGGTGATGATGCCCTTGATACGCGGGTGGTCCGGGGCGACGCCGTAGCGGACGAGGCCGTACGGCGCGGGGAGCTGCTCGAACAGGTCGATCGACACGTCGAAGCCCCGCTCCGCCTTCAGCAGGATGTCGGCGGCGTAGATGCCCGCCGGCCCGGCGCCGACGATGGCCAGTCGCAGTTTGGTCATTCGTTGATTCCTTCTGGGTTTGCAGGTCGCTCAGCTGGAGCGTTCGACGATCGTGTCCGCGAACCTGATCAGGGCCTTCTTCACCGGGCCGTCCGGAAGGGGCGCGAGCGCCTCCACCGCTTCACGCGCCCAGCGGTGCGCCTCCTCCAGCGTCTGGCGGGTCACGTCGTGCTCGCGGAGCGCGGCGATGGCGTCCATGGCCGCGGGCGTGACCTCGCCGTCCTCGGCCGAGCCGATGACGTCGCGCTCGAGACGATCGAGCAGGGCCGCCGCCTCGGGGTCGGTGGAGGCGCGCTCGCGGAGGCGGAGCACGGGAAGGGTCGCGACGCCGGCGCGCAGATCGTTGCCGGGGGTCTTGCCGGTCTGGGCCACACCCTCCGACGACAGGTCGATGACGTCGTCGATGAGCTGGAAGGCGACGCCGATCTTCTCGCCGAACACCACGACGGGCTGGTCGAACTCCGCCGGAGCGTTCGAGAAGAGAACGCCCATCTGGGCGGCGACCGCGATCAGCGAGCCGGTCTTGTCCTCGAGCACCCCGATGTAGTGCTCGATCGGGTCTTCGCCCTCCTGGGGACCGATGGTCTCGTGCAGCTGGCCGAGGCACAGCCGCTCGAACGTGTCGGCCTGGAGCTGGATGGCGCGCTCGCCGAGCGCGGAGACCAGCTTGCTCGCGCGGGCGAACAGCAGATCGCCGGTCAACACGGCGACGGAGTTGCCCCAGACGAACTGCGCGCTCGGAACACCGCGCCGCATCTGGGAGTCGTCCATGACGTCGTCGTGGTAGAGCGACGCAAGGTGGGTGATCTCGACGGCCGATGCCGCCTGGATGACGTCGGCGTTCGTCCCTCCGCCCAGCTGGGCGGCCAGGAGGGTCAGCATGGGACGGACCCGCTTGCCGCCGGCCTCGAGGAGGTACCGCGCCGTCACGTCCGCGAGATTGTCCGCGAAGTGCATCTCCTGGTGCAGGCTCTCCTCGACCTGGGCGAGCCCGGCATCGACGGCGTTCGCGAGCTCGCGGTCGTCACCGCGGAGGAAGATCCGCTCGGTGAAGCCGAGCTGGCTGGTGAGCGACGGACGCCGCACAGCCGGGACACTTCGTGGCACTACTCCCCCTCGGACGGGATGGTGGACGCAGACTCTTCGGAGCCGGCGGGTCCGGCGGATGCCGGCCGCGAGGCGGAGCCGGCAGAGGTCGAGCGCTTCGGCTTGGGCGCCGCAGGCTGTGCCGCGCCGGACTTCGGAGCGGAGGGCTTGGCCGTCGTGCCTGGTTTGGCGGGCTTGGCGGCGGCGGACGGCTTCGCGGCGGCGGGCTTGGCGGCGGCGGACGGCTTCGCCGCGGCGGGCTTCGCGGCGGCAGGCTTCGCGGCAGCGGGCTTCGCGGCAGCAGGCTTGGCCGCGCCGGCGGGCTTCGCCGTGGCAGGCTTGGCCGCGCCGGCAGGCTTCGCCGCGGCAGGCTTGGCCGCACCAGCGGGCTTCGCCGCGGCAGGCTTGGCCGCACCAGCAGGCTTCGCCGCGGACGGCGACCCACCGGCGGGCTTCTTCGACGGAGCCGAGGGCTCGGCATCCGACGAGGGCGTCTCGGCGACGGTCTCGACCGGTACGGGCGGGCGCTCCGGCTTGAAGCCGCGATGGAGGGCGACGATCCCGGCCGTCAGGTTGCGGTAGGCGACGCGCTCGAATCCGGCCTCGCGCATCCACCCGGCGAGCGCACGCTGGTCCGGCCACGCCTCGATGGACTCCATGAGGTACTCATAGGCGGCGGGGTTGGAGCTCGCGACGCGAGCCAGCACCGGCATCCCGAACTTCAGGTAGGCGGAATACCCGGCACGTACGGGGGCGAGCGGCGGGCGGGAGAACTCGCACACCACCACGCGGCCCCCGGGCTTCACCACCCGGTAGAACTCGGCGAGCGCCTTCTTCGGGTCGACGATGTTGCGCAGGCCGAACGAGATCGTCACAGCGTCGAACGTGTCGTCGTCGAACGGGAGGTCGGTCGCGTCCGCCTGGACGAAGCGGATGAACGGGTTGCCGGCCTGGCGCTGCCGGCCGACCTCGATCATCCCCGCGGAGAAGTCGGCGGCGACGACGGACGCCCCGTTGCGGGCGAGAGACGCGCTGGACGTGCCGGTTCCTGCCGCGACGTCGAGGATCGTCTCTCCGACGCGCGGATCGACAGCGCGGGTCGTCGCGACGCGCCACAGTGCCGCATTGCCGACCGACAGGACGTTGTTGGTCCGGTCGTAGCGCGTCGACACCTGGTCGAACATGGCGGCGACCTGCGCGGGCTGCTTGCTGAGGTCGGCCTTACTCACCCCACCAGCTTAGGCTGCGGCGTCAGCGGGTGCATGCCGACGGCAGGATGCACGCCGAACGGTCAGCCGGGCGAGCCGCCGCGACGGAGTGCGATCGGGCATCAGAAGCGCTGCCCGAGCGCCTTGGCCCGCAGTGCGTCGAACTCTCCGGGCGAGATCACACCCTGGTCGAGCAGCGCCTGCGCCTGCTGGATGTCGGCCGCCGGCGTCGCCGACGCCGTCGGCTTCGACCCCCAGTCGTCGTCCTCCGGGACCTGCGCCCGACGCGCCATGCTCCGCTCCGCCATGCCGCGTCCCCGGGCGATCAGGTACACGAGCACCGTGATCAGCGGGACGAAGATGAGGAAGATCACCCAGACGGCCTTCCACCACCCGTTCAGCTTGTCGTCACGGAACAGGTCGACCAGCACGGTGAACAGGATCATCACGAACGCCACGAACGCGAAGATCCAGAAGACGTACAGGAACGCATTCCAGAAGGTGCCCATCTCAGTCCCCTCTCATCGCGCACACCGTAATGCGGGGCGCCGACCCGCGGCTAGACCACATCTGCGCGGGCGGGACTACCATGGCGATCCCAGAGATCGCGGGGCGGACGGCCGCCCCACGGGTGAGGAGCGACGGTGCCCAAGGACACGTTCTGGACGACGGACCCCTCCGAGCTGCTCCGTGTGCGGCCCGGGTTCGACCTCGCCGACCAGCCCACCGACGGCACCCCCGGCTTCGACGGAGGCAAGACGGAAGGGCAGGATGCGCTCGCGGCGGGGCGGGACAAGCTCGCCGAACTGCAGGAGAAGCTGTACGCCTGCGGGCGGGAGGGCGACACCCGCTCCGTCCTCCTCGTGCTCCAGGCGATGGACACCGCCGGGAAGGGCGGCATCGTCTCGCATGTCATCGGCGCGATGAACCCCGGCGGGGTCCACTACGCGGGCTTCGGCAAGCCGACACCGGAGGAGCTCGCGCACGATTTCCTCTGGCGGATCTGGCGCGAGGTCCCCTCCGCCGGGCAGGTGGGGGTCTTCGACCGGTCCCACTACGAGGACGTATTGATCGGCCGGGTCCGGCAGCTGGCGCCGCCGGACGAGCTGGAGCGCCGCTACGGCGCGATCACCGGATTCGAGCACGAGCTGGCCGAGTCGGGAACCACCATCGTCAAGGTGATGCTGCATATCAGCAGAGGCGAGCAGAAGAAGCGACTCGCAGCCCGCCTCGACGACAGGACGAAGCTGTGGAAGTTCAACCCGGCCGATGTGGACGAGCGTCTCCGATGGGACGACTACCAGGAGGCGTACCAGATCGCCCTCGAACGGACGACCACGGCGGAGGCTCCCTGGTTCGTCGTCCCCGCCGACCACAAGTGGTACGCCCGGGTGGCCGTGCAGCAGCTGCTGATCCACACACTCGAGCGACTCGACCTGGAGTGGCCGATGCCCGACTACGACGTGGAGGAGCAGAAGCGCCGGCTGGCCGCCTCCTGATCGCCCGTCGGGCCCGGGGAGCCCGGGAGCCCGGACGGCGTCAGCCGAAGGCCTCCACGATCGGCCGGAACTTCATCGTCGTCTCGGCGAGTTCGCGCTCCGGGTCGGAGTCCGCGACGATGCCGGCGCCCGCGTAGGCGGTCAGATCGCCGTCCGGCGTCACCTGGGCGCACCGCAGCGCGATCGCCCACTCCCCGTCGCCATCCCCGCCGACCCAGCCGACCGGTCCGGCGTAGCGCCCGCGGTCGAACGGCTCCAGCTCGCGGATGAGCGCGAGGGCCTCGCGGCGGGGCGTCCCGGCGACCGCGGCCGTCGGGTGCAGTGCAGCGGCGAGGTCGAGCGAGCTGGATCCGTCGCTCAGCATGCCCGCGATGTCCGTCGCGAGGTGCCACAGGTTCGGGAGCTTGAGCGTGAAGGGCTCGTCACTCGCGGCGAGGTCCGCGCTGTGCGGGCGGAGCGCATCCATCACGCTCGTCACGGCGAAGCGGTGCTCGCCCTGATCCTTCGCACTGGCCACCAGCTCGGCGGCCGCTGCGGCGTCACGCGACGCGTCGGAGCCGCGGGAGATCGTCCCGGCCAGCACGCGCGCCGTCACCGTCCCGTGGTGGACGCGCACCAAGGTCTCCGGCGACGAGCCGACCAGGCCGTCCACCGCGAAGGTCCAGCAGTCCGGGTAGCCGAGCGCGAGTTCCACCAGGGCACGGCGGAGGTCGGACTCCACCGGCAGGTGGCCGCGGAGATCCCGAGCGAGCACCACCTTCGACAGGTCCTGTTCGCGGATGCGCTCGACTGCGGCCGCGACGGCCGAACGGTAGCCGTCCCCGCCCAGCTGCCCGGGCAGGAGCGCCAGCCGGTACTCGTCGCCGAAAGCCGTCGGCCGAGGCAGGTCACCTGTCGCCGGAGCATCGGCGCGACGGATGCGCGTGACCCAGCTGCGGCTGCCTCGGCGCCCGATGACGATCTCCGGCACGATCAGAGTGCTCGTGGCCGTGCTCTCGTCGTCGAACGCGAATGTGCCGAACGCCACGAGCCCCGTTCCGGGCGTGCGCACGGCGTCGTCGACGGTCGCGGCGGCCGCCGTCGCGCGCCAGGCTGCCGATGCCTGCTCGATGCGATCCGGCCCGGTGAAGTCGAGCCGGAGCACCTCCCCGATCCCGGCCATCCCCTCGCCTTTGCGCAGCCACAGCAAGGGTGCGCGGGAGTCGAGGAAGGGGATGAGCTGGCGGACGTCGTCGAGCGGTGCGGTCTCGGCCACGAGCACCGTAACGCCCGTCTCCCGCCGAGCGGTCGGGGCTGATCTCACCAGGCCAGCCTACGCCCGCGAGGCTGTGCGCCCGTTGGACACCGGATGGGGACTCCATGGATGCGCCGGGCCTCAAGAGTAGGCAATGCGCGCGTTCGACACTCAGTACATCAGGACGATGACCGATCCACCTGGATGTAACATCCAACTATGCCCGTGCCCGTGACCGGAGCCGCCAGCCCCCGGCGGCTGATCCGAGACGAAGTCTTCCTGCGCCTCCTCGACGCGATTGTCGACGGCGACCTGCTCCCCGGCGAGCAGCTCTACGACGCCGAGATCGAGCGCTGGGTCGGGGTGTCCCGCACGCCCGTCCGCGAAGCGCTCAACCAGCTGGCCGCCATGGGCCTCGTCGAGATCCTCCCCCAGCGCCGCACGCGCGTCACGCCGATCGAGTCCCGTCGGCTGCGCGAACTGCTCACCACGGTCGGCGTGCTCGTCGCCGGGGTCGTGCGCGACGCGACACCGCTTCTCACCGAGGACGACCGGGAGACGCTGCGCTCCTTCTCGTCCGCGGACGCCTCCGAGGCCATCCGCACAGGGCTCTCCGCCGACGGCTTCCTCGGCGTCTTCGTCCGCCGCCTCGACAACGCGACCATCGCGCGCCTGCTCAAGCGGCACCTCCCCGAGGTGCAGCGGGCGCTCAAGGCCGCCCCCTCGTCAGCGCCGCTCGAGAAGGCCACCCCCACGCTGAAGACCCTGATCGACTCGGCAGTCGCCGGCAAGGCCGACAAGGCCGCCCGCGCCACCCGCGACCTGTTCGACACCTCGATCGTCTCGATCGCCGACGAGTTCGCCACGTCTTCGAAGGAGGCCCGCTGATGCCGCTGCCCGTGAGCGACACCGCACCGGTCGAGCGCCGGCTGCTGCGCGATGTGGTCTACACCCGCCTGTACGAGGGCATCCTCGACGGCACCCTCGAGCCGGGTGAGACGCTCCTCGACGAGAAGCTGACCGCATGGCTCGGCGTCTCCCGTACCCCGATCCGCGAAGCGCTCATGAAGCTCGCCGACATCGGGCTCGTGGAAATGGCGCCCAACCGGTACACCCGCGTCGCGCCGATCGACCTCAAGGCGATCGACGAGGCCATCTACACGACCGGGCTCCTCCACGAGTATGCGGCGCGCACGAACGTCCCCGCGCTCGAGAACGCGGTGGTCACCCGCCTCGACAAGGCGCAGAAGGAGGTCAAGAAGGCGGCGAAGGCGCACGACCTGCCGGCTCTCGGGCGCGCATTCAACGACTTCTTCCTCGAGCTGACGCGCGCGGGAGGCAACGACGTGCTCGTCTCGGTGAGCGAGGGCCTCAGCCCGCAGCTGCTCCGCTACATCTCGGTCTGGCAGACGCCGTTCGGGGTCGACGACCTCGCCGGCGCGCTGGCCGGCATCCTCGCGGCCGCGAAGGACCGCGACGGCGCGAAGGCCGGAGACCTGGTGAAGGACCTCTACGCCAGGACGCTCACGCAGTTCCTCGAGGACTACCGCCGCCGCGACGTGGATATCGTCAAGACCCCGGTCTTCTGACGCGGGTCTTCTGACGCCGGTCTTCTGACGCCGGTCGCGTTCCCGGGACGGCCGCGTCAGACCTCGAAGTCGACCGCGGCGCGCGCGCCGACGACGGACCGGATGTATGCCGCCACCTCGACGTGAGCAGGATGCTCGACGTACGCACGCAGGCCGTCCAGGTCGTCGAAGTCGCTGATCAGCACGACATCGAAGTCGTCGCCCGGCACCGCGCTGACGCCGACCTCGAGCGAACGCAGCTGCGGGATGACGGGGGGAAGCGACTCCAGACCGCGCTTGATCTCGGCCGCCTGCTCGGCGCGCTCCGTCCCATCGGTGGTCGCGAGCTTCCACGAGACGACGTGGCGGATGGTCATTCGGCCTCCAGGAGTGCGGTGCGCAGGCGTGCCGGGTCGACCCGCCAGTAAGTGTGGACGCGTCCATCGACGAGCACGACGGGGATCTCCTCCACGTACTTCTCGTGGAGCTCGGCGTCCTGCAGGATGTCACGCTCCTCGACCGTGACCTCGGGGGAGCCGTCCGGCAGCTGATCGATGACCGCGTGGACGACCTCCCGCGCGTCATCGCACAGATGGCATCCGGGCTTGCCGATGAGAGTCAGGGAGACGGTGGACACGAATCCACTCTAGACGCAGCAAAAAGCGCCGGACCGGACGGACCGACGCTTGGAGCCGCAGACTCGAGGTCTACTTCTTGTTGCGACGCTGGTGGCGCGTCTTGCGAAGAAGCTTGCGGTGCTTCTTCTTCGCCATACGCTTGCGACGCTTCTTGATAACGGAACCCACGTGGACCTCACAAAGAATCGGGGGCATGCCGCGGGGCGCGCGGCGACACGAGCAGCCAGTCTACCTGACGTCACGCAGAGTCCGCGACGCCGCCCTCTCGGAACGTCGCGGCTTGCAACAGCTGGTCGACCGCGGACTCCGGTACACGGAACGATCGGCCGAAGCGGATGGCGGGCAGTTCGCCCGAATGGACGAGCCGGTACACGGTCATGCGGGACACGCGCATCATGTCGGCCACCTCGGCGACCGTCAGGAAGCGCACGTCTCTCAGATCGTGTGCCATGAGCCCGTCCTCCCCTTTCCGGACATCGTACTCGCGGAGGGTCAGTCCTTGCGCCACTTCTTCGGCGTCACGCGCTCGGTCGCCGACGAGACCCGATGACGCGTGTCGGCGAGCACCTTGCCGACCGTGCTCGCGAACTCGCGCGTCTCCTCCGCCAGCCGGACGCTCAGCTCCATGTCCTCGTCGGATGCCGTGAACGGAATGATCCAGTCCTCGACCGCCACCAGCGGACCGGCATCCAGACGGTAGTAGCGGTGCTGGCCCTCCTCGCGGACGGACACGAGGCCCGCCTCGCGCAGCACCTTGAGGTGCTTCGACACCGTCGGCTGGCTCAGCTCGAGCGTCGCGACGATCTCGGACACGGATATCTCGCCCACGGAATGCGCCGCGTCCGTATTGCGATCGAGCAGTACGCGCAGAATGTCGCGCCGCGTCGGATCGGCGATCACGTCGAAGATGTCGGCCATGTCCCCAGGCTAGCCATTCCCCCGACGCAGTACCATGTCCGAAGCCCGCCCGACAGCCGAAGACGACGGGAAGGACGAGACATGAGCGCCACCACCCGGGCGGTCCCCGGACGGCCCACGTCCCCGGCCGGGCGCATCCGAGCCGCCGTCAACGGGTTCGCGGCCCGGAGCCCCTCGCGGTTCGCGATCCTCGTGTTCGCCCTGCTGATCCTCGTCTTCACGCTGCTGTTCTCGCTGCCGATCTCGTCGTCGAACGGGCGGTGGACGCCGCTCGCCGACTCGTTGTTCACCGCGGTCTCGGTGATCTGCGTCACCGGGCTCGCGACCGTCGACATGGCGACGCACTGGTCGGTGTTCGGACACCTGCTCGTCTACATCGGCGTGCAGGTGGGCGCCGTCGGCGTCCTGACCATGGCCTCCATCCTCGGACTCGTCATCTCGCGCAAGCTCGGCCTCCGCGCGAAGCTGATGGCCGCCAGCGACAGCAACCCGCTCCGCGTCCACGGGGGCCCGGTCGCCGAGGGCCAGGCGGTGCGGCTGGGCGAGGTCGGCAAGCTGCTCGCCACCGTCGCGATCAGCATGGTCGTCATCGAGGGCGGCGTCGCCCTGCTGCTCTTCCCGCGGATGCTGATCGCCGGCATCGACGTCGGCACGGCCGCATGGGAGTCCGTGTACTACTCGGCGATGGCGTTCACGAACACCGGATTCACGCCCAACCGGGAGGGGATCGACGCCTTCGCGACCGACTACTGGTTCCTCGGCGCGCTGATGATCGGCGTGTTCCTCGGCGCGATCGGGTTCCCGGTCATCCTGGCCATCGCCTCCAATCTGCGTCAGAAGCGACGGCGCTGGTCCATCCACGTCAAGCTGACGCTGCTGACCTCGGTCATCCTGCTCGTCGCCGGGGCCGTGCTCTACATCGTCTTGGAGTACGACAACCCGAAGACATTCGGCAGCCTGGACGCCGGGCACACCGTCTTCCAGTCGTTCTTCCTGTCGACCATGGCGCGGTCGGGAGGCTTCTCGACCATCCCCATCGACGACCTGCACGGGTCGAGCCTGCTCGTCACCGACATGCTGATGTTCATCGGAGGCGGGTCGGCATCCACCGCCGGCGGCATCAAGGTCACCACGCTGGCCGTCCTCTTCCTGGCCGCGTTCGCCGAGGCGCGCGGTGTGGAGTCGATGGATGCGTTCCGCCGCCGCATCCCCATCGACGTCCTGCGGCTGTCGGTCGCCGTCGCGCTCTGGGGGGCGACGATCGTCGCGGTGTCCAGCATCCTCATCCTGCAGATCACCAAGGCACCCCTCGACCACGTGCTGTTCGACGTGATCTCCGCATTCGCCACCTGCGGTCTGTCGACCGGTCTGACCGAGCGGCTGCCGGACGCGGGCGTCTACGTCATGGCCGCGACGATGTTCTGCGGACGCGTTGGTACAGTGACACTCGCCGCGGCGCTGGCCCAGAGCCAGCGGCGCCAGCTGTACCACAACCCGGAGGAGAGGCCGCTCGTTGGTTGACCGGATCAGACACAACGCGCCCGTCCTCGTCATCGGACTCGGCCGGTTCGGCGCGGCGACCGCCGGGCAGCTGGACCGCCTCGGGCGCGAGGTGCTCGCCATCGACACGGATGCGAACCTCGTCCAGAAGTGGGCGGACCGCGTCACCCACACCGTGCAGGCCGATGCGCGCTCGATCGAGACGCTGCGGCAGATCGGCGCTGAGGACTTCTCGATCGGCGTCGTCGCCGTCGGATCGTCGATCGAGGCGAGCGTGCTGATCACGGCAAACCTCGTCGACCTCAAGGTGCCGCAGATCTGGGCGAAGGCGATCTCGAAGTCGCATGGCAAGATCCTGGAGCGGATCGGCGCCAACCACGTGATCTACCCGGAGGCGGAGGCGGGCGAGCGCGCGGCGCATCTCGTGTCCGGACGGATGCTCGACTTCATCGAGTTCGACGACGACTTCGCCCTGGTCAAGATGTACCCGCCGAAGCCGATCCGGGGTCTGCGCCTCGGCGAGTCCGGTGTCCGCTCGAAGTACAACATCACCGTCGTCGGCGTGAAGAGCCCGGGAAAGCCGTTCACCTACGCGACTCCGGACACCGTGGTCTCCGACCACGACCTCGTCATCGTCTCCGGCGCGTCCGCCGACATCGAGCGCTTCGCCGCCCTCGAGGCCTGACCCCCCTCCACCGTCGAGTCCGCAAACTTTGCACGCTTCGGTGCCCCCAAGCGTGCAAAGTTTGCGGACTCGACGGTGGGGGCTGTGGATGAGCGGTCCGGTGCACGCGGGAGGCGCTTGGGTAGAGGGATGGACGAGAACGGGGCCCGCACGAGCGAGCTGCTGCGCGACGGTGTCTCGTGGCGCACGGTATACGGGCAGAAGCTGCATCGACCTTTCTTCGGGATGCGGTCGGCCTCCGAGCCGGAGGGTCATATCGCCCTCTGTCACGCGGCGGCGGTCATCCTGCCCAGCGCGGCCCTGTTCAGCCACCGCTCGGCCGCCATGATTCACGGGATGCCGCTGCCGAACTGGGCCGAACCCACGGAGGTGGAGATCTCCGTGTTCGAGCCGACGCGCCCGCCACGTCTGCGCGGGATCGTCTCGCACCAGCTCACGCCCGACGAGCACCGGTGGGTCCTGGTCGACGGACTCCGGGTGATCGCCGCGCAGGACACGTGGGCCCAGCTGAGCACTCGGCTACGGCTCCCCGACCTGGTCGCCATCGGGGATTTCCTGATCACGGGCGATGAGCCGTACTCGCAGCATCCGCCGCCGTTGGTCCGCGCCGACCTCGAGGCAGCCGTCCGCCGCCACGGTCGACGGCGCGGTGTGACGACCTTGAGACAGGCGCTCGAGCGCATCCGTTACGGATCACTGTCGCCGCAGGAGTCGCGCCTCCGCCTGGCTCTCGAGGATGCGGGGTTGCCGTCCCCCGAACTCAACCACGTCGTCCGGTCGCCGGACGGGGAACGCGTCGAAGCCATGATCGACCTCGCGTATCCGACGGCCCGGGTCGCCATCGAGTACCTCGGCGATCACCATCGGACTGACACGGCGACCTACAGGAACGACATCGGCCGGCGGGAGCGCCTCGTCGAGTCCGGATGGGATGTGATCTTCGTGACCGCCGCGGACAGCTTCGACCAGGTCGCCCTGCGGGTCCGCCGAGCACTCCGCCGGTCGAGTACGCGATAACTGCACGCTATCCGCCCGAAAAGCGGTAAGTCTTTGCGGACTCGACGGGGGGCGGGGGGCGGGGGGCGGGGGGTCAGCCGGCGGCGAGTTCGCGGGCGCGCGCGAGGGCGGCGTCGGTCGCGCGGGCGAAGAGGGCGGGGAGGTCGGCCTCGGAGAGGACGGCGATCGCCCGCTCCGTCGTGCCGTTCGGGCTGGTCACCCGGCGGCGCAGCTCGGCCGGGTCCTCGCCCGAGGACACCAGCAGCTCGGACGCGCCGAGGAACGTGCCGTTCACGAGCGTGGCGGCCTGCTCCGGTGTGAAGCCCTTCTGCACGGCCGCCTCGGTCAGCGCCTCGATGAGGAGGAACACGTATGCGGGACCGGACCCCGAGATCGTGCTCAGCGCATCCAGCTGCGACTCCGGGACCTCGACCACCTCGCCCACGGTCTCGAACAGCGCGCGCACGACCTCCAGGTCGTCCGGATCGGTGCGCGATCCCGCGCTGACGCCGGTCACGGCCTTGCCGACGACCGCCGGCGTGTTCGGCATGGCGCGGACGACAGAGACCGAGTCCGGGAGGAGCGACTCCATCGTCTCCGTGGTGACCCCGGCGGCGACGCTGACCACGACGGTCCCCGGCGCAAGCGAGCCGGTGATCTCGGCGAGCAGGTCGCGCACCATGGCCGGCTTCACCGCGACGATCACCACCTGCGCCCCGTCGACGGCGAGCCGGTTGGCGTCCGCCTGCGTCTCCGTCGCGTACGCGGTGACCCCCGGCGTCCCGGCGAGCTCTGCGGCGCGCGCCTCCGACCTGTTGGTGACCCGCACCCCCGCGACCTGCACCCCGGGCGCGAGCAGGCCGCTCAGGATCGCCCGTCCCATCGAACCGGCACCCAACATCGCGATCGTCGGAAGGGTCACGTTCTGCGCGTCGTCCATGCGGCCCATCCTAGGATGAGGAGCATGAGCGCATCCGGCGGAAACAGAGCGATCGTCGCCGCTTTCGCGGCCAACCTGGGGATCGCCCTCACCAAGTTCATCGCGTGGGCGTTCTCGGGCTCGTCGTCGATGCTCGCGGAGGGCGTGCACTCGGTGGCCGACTCGGGCAACCAGCTGCTGCTGCTGCTCGGCGGCCGGCGGTCGCGCCGCACGGCCGACCGCGAGCACCCCTTCGGGTACGGCCGCGAGCGGTACGTCTACGCCTTCGTCGTCTCCATCATCCTGTTCTCGGTCGGCGGCGTGTTCTCGATCTACGAGGGGATCGAGAAGCTCACCCACCCGCATCCGCTCGAGAACGCCTGGCTGCCGATCCTCGTGCTGCTCATCGCCATCGGCCTGGAGTCCTTCTCGCTGCGCACGGCGGTCCACGAGTCGCGCCCGCACAAGAAGGGGATGTCGTGGCCGCAGTTCGTGCGCCGCGCCAAGGCCCCCGAGCTCCCCGTCGTCCTGCTCGAGGATGTGGCGGCGCTGACCGGTCTCGTCTTCGCCCTGATCGGCGTCGGTCTCACGATCATCACCGGCAACTCCGTCTGGGACGGCATCGGGACCCTCTTCATCGGCGCCCTGCTGGTCGCCGTCGCGGTCGTGCTCGGCATCGAGACGAAGAGCCTGCTGGTGGGCGAGGGCGCCTCCGACGTCGACCTCGCCGCCATCGAGGCCGCGGTGACCGCAGGCCCCGAGGTGGAGCGCATCATCCACATGAAGACCCTCTACCTCGGCCCGGACGAGCTGATGGTCGCGGCGAAGCTCGCGTTCTCCGGCGAGCACCGCCTGGCGGACGTCGCCGCGGCGATCGATGTCGTCGAGCGCCGCATCCGCGAGGCCGTCCCGGTCGCGCGCGTCATCTACATCGAGCCGGATGTGTGGGTCGACCCCAACGAAGCCGCCCCGGCCACCGACACCATCGTCATCAAGGGACTCGAGTGACCCGCACTGCCGTCATCCTGCAGCACGACCCCAGCATCCATCTCGGCAACATCGGCCCGGTGCTCACCGAGCACGGGTACGACCTGCGGATCGTGGATGCGACCACCGAGGACGTCTCGGCGATCGACCCGGCGGAGGCCGACCTCGTCGTCGTCCTCGGCGGAGAGATGGGCGCGTACCAGACCGACGAGTTCCCCTTCCTGGAGCAGGAGAAGCAGCTGCTGCGGGCGCGCATCGGCGCCGAGCGCCCTGTGCTCGGCGTGTGCCTCGGAGCGCAGCTCATGGCCGGCGCGCTCGGCGAGCGCGTCTACAAGGGCGACACCACCCAGATCGGTTACCGCCGGGTCGAGCCGACGGAGGCCGGCGCGGACTCGCCGATCCGCCACTTCACGGGCGTCCCCGTGGTGGAGTGGCACGGCGACACCTTCGAGCTGCCCGAGGAGGCGACGCTGCTGGCGTCCTCCAGCGACTACTCGAACGAGGCCTTCGCGATCGGCGACTTCGCGCTCGCGGTGCAGTTCCACCCCGAGGTGACCGACGAGATGCACGAGGCGTGGGTCGCGGACGGGTACAACGAGCTGGATGAGCTGGCCATCGACCCCGAGGCGCTCCGCCGCGACCGGGAGGCCTATTCCGCGCGGATGCAGGAGGCGTCGCGCGCAGCCTTCTCCGAGTGGCTGGAGCGCCTACCCGCCTGAGGCCTCAGCGCTTCGCCCGGAAGAAGTCGAGAAGCACCTCGCCGCACTCCTCTGCGAGCACACCCGCGAACACCTCGACGCGATGGTTCAGCCGGCGGTCGCGGAGGACGTCGTACACCGACCCCGCGGCGCCGGCCTTCTCGTCCCAGGCGCCGAACACGACCGTGGGGATGCGCGCGGCGAGCACCGCGCCTGCGCACATCACACAGGGCTCCAGGGTGACCACGAGCGTGCACCCCTCGAGGTGCCAGTCGTCACGCGTCGCCGCCGCCTCCCGCAGGGCCAGCACCTCGGCGTGCGCCGTCGGATCGTGCCGGAGCTCGCGCTCGTTGCGGCCCGTCCCGATGACCTCGCCGTTCTCGTCCAGCACGAGGGCGGCCACCGGCACATCGCCCGTGTCGAAAGCGAGCCGGGCGTCGGCGAGCGCTCGGCCCATCCACTGCTCGTAGTCGACGGGCACCGGCAGGCTCACGGCGGTCCTCTCGGGGTTCGGGGGTTCGGCTAGCCTTGAGCCTATGCGAGTGCACGTTGCGGACCACCCCCTCATCACCCACAAGCTGACGGTGCTCCGCGACAAGCGGACGCCCTCGCCGGTGTTCCGTCAGCTCACCGAGGAGCTCGTCACCCTGCTCGCCTACGAGGCGACGCGCGGTGTGCGCGTGCAGCCCGTCGAGATCCAGACCCCGGTCACCACCACGATGGGTGTCGCCCTGAGCGAGCCGCGCCCGCTCGTCGTCCCCATCCTGCGCGCAGGTCTCGGGATGCTCGAGGGGATGGTGCGGCTCATGCCGACGGCCGAGGTCGGCTTCCTGGGGATGGTGCGCAACGAGGAGACGCTCGAGCCGACCACCTACGCCGAGCGCCTGCCGATGGATCTGTCGGACCGGCAGTGCTTCGTGCTGGACCCGATGCTCGCAACGGGAGGCTCGCTCGGCGCGGCGATCGAGTTCCTGTTCGCGCGCAACGCCGTCGACGTGACGGCCATCTGCCTGCTTGCCGCCCCCGAGGGCCTGGAGGCTCTCGAGAAGGCGACGGAGGGGCGCAATGTGACCATCGTGCTGGGCGCCCTCGACGAGCGCCTGAACGAGAACGGCTACATCGTCCCGGGTCTCGGCGACGCCGGCGACCGCCTTTACGGCACGGTGTAGCCGCACGCAATAGTGCGTAATGATTTGACACGGCGAGTCATGGTCGGTTTTACTAACGTGCATGACTGACAACTCGCGTACCCTGACCTCCTTCGAGGCCCTTGGGGATGCCGGCATGATGATGGCCGGCCGCGACTCGGTCATGTGTTGCCGAATGTGTCGCTGATCTGACGACCCTTCGCCGAGCAGCAGCCCTCCGACGACATCTCGTCGTGACCGGGCGCACGCTCCCCGGGAGCGCCACACTCACGCTCCCGCGCATCCGCCCCGCCGTCTAGGGGCACACAACACGACACTCCCCGCGAATCCCCGCACTCCGCCGTACCCGCGGAGCTTCATCGCATCGGGATGCGGAACATCATCACTAAGGACTCGATTCCCATGTCTCTGGCCACCGTCGACACCGCCTTCCCCCGCACCTCCGCCGTCTCCCCCGTCAGTCCGATCCGCCCCGCGGCTCCGACCGACGCCGCCGCGCCCGCACCGGCCGTCGACTCCGCTCCCCGCATCCGGGCCGTGCCGGAGGGCACCGAGGCCCGCGGCTTCGTCCTCTACGTCGGCATCGACGAGGCGAAGGCCGCCGCCGCCGGAACGGACCTCGGTCGCATCGTGGAGGCGCTCAAGCGCCTCACTGCCGAGATCGCCCCGACCGCCGAGACCTACGCGGCCGTCGCCCTCGCCCCGGCCGGCGCCGGCGGACGCGACGTGGATGTCGTGCGCCTCGCCCTGCAGGACCCGGCCGCCATCGCCAAGCACCGCCATGCGGTCACGGTCGACGAGGACGAGGACCGCGCAGCATCCGGGGTCGTCGTCGACATCTCCCGCAAGCGCCTCGTGCTCGACAACCAGACCGTCGCCCTGACGTACAAGGAGTTCGAGCTGCTGCAGTACCTCGTGCTCCGCGAGGGCCGCACTATCGAGCGCTCGGAGCTCATCTCGTCGCTGTGGAGCGGCGCCGATGAGGACGAGGTCCCGAACGAGCGCACCATCGACGTCCACGTGCGCCGTCTGCGCTCGAAGCTGGGCCGCTACGAGGACATCGTGCGCACGGTCCGCGGTGTCGGATACCGCTTCGACCGGCATGCCGACGTCTCCATCCGCTACGCGAGCGCCCCCTCCCCCGACCTGTTCTGACCCCGCCCCGCATCCACCCACCGTCGAGTCCGCAAAGACTTACCGCTTCTCGCCGAGAAACGTGCAGTTTGTGTGGACTCGACGGTGGGGGTCAGGCGGAGCGCTGGTACACGCGGAAGGCGCTCGTCGCCCAGGCGGCCATGATCACCGCGAGCGCTGCGAGCAGGCCTGCGTGCGCCCACAGGGTCGCCCAGTCGGGATGCGCGCTCAGCGCCTGACGACCGACGATCACCGCCCACTCGAACGGGTTGTACGCGGCGACGTTCTGCACCCACTCCGGTGAGAGCTTCGTGTTCATGATCGCGGAGCTGAGGAACATCAGCGGCAGAGTGATCAGCTGCGAGATGCCGATCAGCGCCGTCTGCTCGCGTGCCAGCAGCGCGACGGCGTTGGACAGCGAGCAGAACACCGCGGTCAGCAGCACCACGCCCAGGAGCAGAAGCAGGATGCCGACGATGCCGCCCTCGAACCGGGCGCCCGCCCAGAACGCGATGCCGACCACGACCAGCGACTGGACGACCGCGAGCAGCGACTGGTACACGAGCGTCGACACGATCATCGCTCCACGGTTCGTCGGCGAGGTGAGGAAGCGGTCCATCACGCCGCGGTCCATGTCCTGGATGTAGACGGTCCCGGACCACGCGGACCCGAACAGCGCGAGCATCATCACGACGCCGGGCGTCAGGTACTCGAGATAGCTCTGGCCGACGCCGAAGCCCGGGATGTCGATCACCGATTTGAACAGCTGCCCGAACAGCAGCAGCCAGATCACCGGCTGCACCAGGTTCATCACGAGGAAGGCGGGCATGCGCCAGGCGGCGCGCAGCTGTCTTCCGGTCAGCAGCAGGGTGTGCGTCAGGAACGTCGGGCCGTTCCGCCGCTGGGGACGGGATGCGGGAAGGGCTGTCGTGGTCATGATGCGTTCTCCAGGACGGACTCGGCGGACTCCTGAGCCCGCGTGAAGGTGCGTCCGGTGTGCCGCAGATAGACGTCGTCCAGACTCGGCCGGGCGACCGTGGCGGAGGCGACGGCGACGCCGGCCGCCTCCAGAGCGGCGAGGGCGAGCGGCAGCGTCGCGGCGCCGCTGTCGGCGCGGGCGCGCAGGGTCCGGCCGTCTCCGCCGACCTCGCGCAGCGCATCCACCCGCTGCAGCGCCCCGAGCCCCGCGAAGGGATCGGCATCCGCGGCCAGCTCGACGATCACCGCGTCGCCGCGGAGGTCGTTCTTGAGCTCCTCCGGGGTTCCGCCGGCGACGACCCGGCCGTGGTCGACGATCGCCAGCCGGTCGGCCAGACGGTCCGCCTCATCCAGGTAGTGCGTCGTCAGCAGCACGGTCAGGTTCTCGGCGGTCGTCATCCGTTCGAGCTCCAGCCAGAGCTCGGCGCGCGCCTCCGGGTCGAGGCCGGTGGTCGGTTCGTCGAGGAACAGCACCTCCGGCCGGTGCATGAGGCCGATCGCCACATCCAGCTTTCGCGTCATGCCGCCGGAGTAGGTCTTCACCTGTCGGCGGGCGTGGTCGGTCAGGCCGAAGCGGTCGAGCAGCTCGCGCGCCCGTGCGGCGGCCTCGCGCCCGGAGAGGCCCTGCAGCCGGCCGGCGAGAACGAGGTTCTCGACGCCCGTGTCCATCGGGTCGGAGACGGGCTTCTGCGCGACGAAGCCGAGGGCCCGGCGGACGCGCGCCGGGTGGCGGGCGACGTCGATGCCCGCCACGTACGCGGTCCCCGAGTCGGGGCGGGTGAGGGTCGACAGGATCTTCATGGTCGTCGACTTGCCGGCGCCGTTGGGGCCGAGCAGGCCGAACACGGTGCCCTTCTCGGCCTCGAATCCGAGGTCATCGAGGGCGCGGAGCGGAGGCCTCCCGCGCCCTCCTGGATACGTCTTCACGAGGTGGTCGGCGGCGAGCGCCGGACCCTGTTGATGTGCCATGGTGGCTTCTCTCTTTCAGGTAGGCAGCCACCGACGGGGATATCCTTGAAGACAGCCCTCGGTGACTGTTGACGCAGGTTCCTTACGGAACGACTGAAGGTGTAGATGGCCGGAGAGTTGCCGCTCTCCGGCCATCGTTCTGTGGCTCGAGGCCTTACGACAGGAACAGGTCGGCCGCCTCCTCCCCGAAGGCGCCGGCGGCGATGCGTTCGCGCAGCTCCTCCATGCCGATCCCCTGGCCGAGCAGCACATGCAGCTGCTCCCACCAGTCGTAGCCGCCGATCGACCGGTCGCGGATGCGCGCCGCCAGGTCGGCCACGAACGTCCGCTCCGCCTGCAGCACGGCCATCCGGTAGTGGAACTCGACCATGAAGAGCTCCGGCAACCCGCTCGCCTCGGCCAGCAGAATCCGGCGTCCGGCGATGTCCGCGTCGATCCGGTCACGCCGGCGTTCGAGCAGGTCGGCCGCGACGTCGGGCGGCAGCATGGGCAGCAGCGAGAGGCCGGTCTCGATGGCGGGGTACTCCTTGACCGGGATCTCGACGAGCTCCCGCAGCCACTCCTCCGCCTCCTGCCGCCCGGCCGGAGTGATCGCGTAGACGACGCGCTCGGGGCGGTTGCCCTCGCGCTCGGTCTGCGCCACTTCGATGAAGCCGTGCTTCTCGAGCGACTTGATGACGGCGTAGAGGGAGCCGAAGTTCAGCCGGATGCTGTCCTCCTTGCCGCGCTCCTTCATGGTCGTGGTCATCTCGTACGGGTACATCGGCCGCTCCCACAGGCAGGCCAGGACGGCCAGCGCCAGCGGGTTGGATACCGCGCGCTTCGCCATGGTGCCTCCTCGTCGGCCGATTACTTTGAACAGAGTATTCTATTCAGAGTGATCTCGTCCAGCCCCGGCGGACGACTGTTCGCGGTCGCCCATAAGGGGCCCATGTGAAAGGCAGAGCCGCGGGCCCCGGCCGGTACGGTGAGCGCAGGAGGTGTGCACGATGGGATACCTGGCGTACGACGGCTCGGCCCGGGTCTCCTTCGACGACGTGGTCCTGGCCCACCTCGAAGTCGTGATCATCTCCAAACTCCAGCGCAAGGAGTCGTTCGCGCTGTCGTGGCGGGAGTCGAGTGCCAACGGCGGCGGCCGGAGCACCATCTGGCTGGATCCGACCATCCCCCTGCGTTTCCGGTTCGTGGATGCGGGGCCGGTCGCCATCGACCGGGACTGGGTGCGCCGCCTGGCCGAATCCGCCAACTCCGGCCACGGACTGATCGCGCGGGACGGCAACGGCGACGAATGCGTGGGAACGTCGTCTTCGTGAAGCTCGGCTTCCACGCTGTCACGTTCGTCTCCCCCGACCCGGAGCGTGACGCCGCGTTCTGGGGGGCCCGTCCTCGAGCAGGCCGCCTGAGACGATCTCGTCCGGCGTGGAGCGGAAGACGAACTTCGCGAGGCTGTGTGCCCTGATGTTGTCAATGTCCGCATGGACGGCCGTCGCATACAATCGCCGGAAGAGCGAGACCGGTGCGACGAGGGGGCAGGATGTTCGGTTCGAAGAGGACGCTCGCCGATGTGGTGGAGCAGCTCAGGCCCGACCTGAGCCGGGAATCGCTCGGGGTCGGGCCCGACTTCCCGGGCATCGCCCCGAACCCGTATCTGAGCGGTGCTGCACGGAAGCGCACGGCGGAACTCCGCGCCGGCGCGCTTGCGCTCGGCACTCTGGTCGATTGGCGGGAGGTCGGCGGCGAGGGCAGGCCGCGGGTCGTCCTGATGTTCGATGTGGAGACGGCCGGCGGGATCGCGTTCCGCGGCATCGCGGACGAAAGCCTCACGATCACCGCTCTCACCCGCCTGGCGCCGGGACAGGTGTTCCCCGTGCGCTATCGGCCCGCCGTGATGGACCACTACGTCGCCCTCGCCCAGGACGCAGACCCCACCCAGGTGCAGCGGCTCGCGGACGACATCGCGAGCCGCAAGCGGGCCTGACGCCGGCTCCGGAGTGCTCTACGGCTGATCGCGCTCCGACAGCACCTTCACCTTCCGCTGGTGCCACACGATCGGGGCGGGCAGCTCGTCGCTCATCATCGAGAGCACGCGCAGCACGATGATGTCGTGGTCGCCGGCCGGGTAGCGGTGTTCGACGACGCACTCCAGCCAGGTGGGCGAACCTTCGAGGAAGACGGCGCCGGACGGGAGTTCGGCCTTGCGGACGCCGCGGAGGCGGTTCTGCTTGTCGCGGGAGGCCAGCTGTCTGGTCTTGCCCGCGTGGTCCTCGCCCAGGATGGACACCCCGATCGTCGGCGCGGCCGCCAGGTCCGGCCAGGTCGTCGAGCTGCGCTGCGCCGCGAAGGAGACCATCGGCGGATCGTAGGAGACGCCGACCGAGAAGGAGGATGCGATCATCACGACCGGCTCCTCCCCGATCATCGCGGCGAGCGCGGCGACGCCGGAGGGGAAGCCGGCGAAGGCTGCGCGCATCTCCTCCGGGTCGGAGGTGAAGTCGTAGGTCAGCGTCATCGTGAACCGCCCTCCCGGAGAGACGCGTGGATCGCAGGAGCCCAGGCGCCGAGCCAGGTGTCGAGTGCGCCCTCCTCGGCGTAGCGCTTGTCCAGCTGGTAGAGCCCCTGGGCCGGGCATATCGCGCCGAGCTCGACCAGCACGGGCTTGAGGCTGAGCTCGGGGGCGAGCGCATGCGCCGGGCCGGCGCCCAGCATCAGGGGGACGGCGACGCGGCCGGCCAGGCCGGTGGCGGTGGCGAACTGGTCGAGGAAGAGTTTGAGCAGACCCGAATAGGTGCCCTTGAAGGTCGGGGACGCGGCGATCACCAGGTCGGCATCCTGCACCCGGGCGACGGCGTCCGCGACGAGCGGGTCGCCGAAGCCCAGGAGACCGGCGCCGAGCTCGGACACCTCGATCGTCGTGGAGGTGGCGCCGAGGGCGGAGGCCAGGCGCTCGGCGGCGTCCCGGGTGCGCGACTGCGGCTTGGGGTTTCCGACGATCACGGCGGCTGTGAACATCACGGGACCTTCCTTTCGTGTGGATGCCGGGTGGCGGTGAGCAGGGAGCGCGCCTCTCGCTCGTCCTCCCGCATGGCTTCGACCAGGTCGTCGCGGCTCGCGAACGCCCGCTGCGACCGGAGGAGCCGGTCGGCCGTCACCTCGGCCCGGCTGCCGTACAGGTCGCCGGCGAAGTCGAGGACGTGCACCTCGACGGTGTGCGCTCGCCCCGGGAAGGTGTCGTTCGTCCCCACCGAGATCAGCGCCGGCAGCGGCTCGCTCCACGATTCGGCGCGGAAGCCGCCGACGTAGACGCCGTCGGCCGGCGTGCGGCCGGGCTCCTCCAGGTCGAGGTTCGCCGTCGGGAATCCGAGGGCGAGCCCGGCGCCCGCGCCGCCCACGACGGTGCCGACCAGAACGCCACGGCTCTCGGGATCGACCTCGACGCCTCCCGGCGTGACGCGCAGGAGGGAGGCAGCGACGATGCTCAGCACGCCGACGAGCGCGAGCACGGCGAGCGCGACGGCGTTGCCCGTCCACGCGAGCACGACCGCGGTCGCGGCGCTGCCGAGCACGGCGCCGAGCTGCTTCATGGAGTTGAAGGCGCCGGAGGCGGCGCCGATCGACGACCGCTCGACCGAGCTCACCGTCGCAATGGAGAACGGCGACCACAGGAACGAGTTCGCGATCCCGAACAGGGCGAACACTCCGGCGATCGCCCACAGCGGCGCCTCCAGCCAGACGAGCACGGCCGTTCCTCCGATGGAGAGCACGAGCGCCGCACCGCCGATCACCGCGACGACGCGCAGCCCGACGGTGTTGTTCAGCCGGGCCGAGACGGGCGCCGCGACCAGGCAGACGAGACCCATCGGGACCAGGACGATCGATGCGGTCACCACATCCAGCCCGCGGTCCTCCTGCAGGGCCAGCATCAGCGGGATGGGCGCGGAGCCGACGCAGAAGGCGGCCGCGGCGGCACCCCAGGACGCGGTGACGAAGCCGTGGCTGCGGAACAGCGAGACCGGCAGCAGCGCGCGGTCGCCCGAGCGGCGCTGGAGGACCACCACACCCGTGACGAGTGCGGCCCCCAGCACCACCAGCAGCCAGCGGGGGACGCCGGCGACGGAACCGGACGCGGCGTCGGTGCCCTGGATCCCCACGACCAGCGCGGCGACACCGAGCGCGTTCGCCGCCATCGCCCAGAGCGGGATGCGCGCGGGCTGCCGCTCCGACGCCGGCACCCACACGAGCACGGCCACCGCGGTGACAACGCCGATCGGCAGGTTCACGGCGAAGATCGACGGCCACCCCGCCGCCCCCACCAGCAGGCCGCCGAGGATGGGCCCGGCGACGGTGGCGGCGCCCCCGACCGCGCCCCAGATCCCGAGCGCGACCGCGAGCCGCGGCGGAGCGAACAGCGTCCGGATGATCGTGAGGCACTGCGGCGTCATCAACGCGGCGCCGACACCCTGCGCGACGCGCCAGCCGATCAGCGAACCGATGTCCTGCGAGAGCGCACAGAGGACCGATCCGATCGTGAACGCGGCGAGTCCGACCAGGTAGATCCGCCGGCGCCCGAACCGGTCGCCGAGCCGCCCCGCGATCAGCAGAGGAACCGCGTACGCGATCAGGTAGCCGCTGTTGACCCAGATCGCCAGGGTCGCGGTGGTGCCGAGCCCCGCGATCAGCGCGGGCAGCGCGACCGAGGTGATGGTGCTGTCCAGCAGCAGCATGAAGAAGCCGAGGCAGAGGCTGGCCAGGGCGAGCCAGTCCCGCGTCGATCGCCGCACAGCGCCAGCCACCTCAGACCGCCAGGTTCTCGCGGAGCGTCGAGCCGGGGTAACGAGGGGCCAGGGCTCCCCGCCGCCGGAGCTCGGGGACGAGCAGCTCGCTCAGATCGGCGAGCCCGGACGGCATCGACAGCGGGCTCGAGAGCATGTATCCGCCGCGCGACCCGGTCTGTGCGAAGTTCTCCTCGAGGGCGTCGGCCACCGTGGCGGCGTCGCCGACGACGGTGTGATCGAGGCCGGTGGCCGCCTCGAAACCGTGCTCGAAGAACTCCTGCCTGCCGATCGTGTAGTCCTCGCCGAACTCGGCGACGAGCGACCCGACGAAACCGGCCGGGCTGGCCTGGGCCGCGACGATCTCGTCCCGGAGCTCGCCCAGCCGGAACGACGCGGGCAGCGTGGAGAAGTCGTAGCCGGCGTTGTGCGAGAGCATCGTGCCGACGGCCTCGTCCGTCCAGAAGCCGAGCACCGCATCCCGCCGTGCCGACGCCTCCGCAGCGGTGCGGCCGACGATCGCCTGCGTCGCCCACAGGATGCCGACGTGCTCGGGATCCCGCCTCTCCGCGGTGAGCGCCTCGTCGAGCATGCGGCGGTGCCGCTGCTGACCGGCGAGGCTTCCGCCGAACCCGAAGACGAGGTCGGCGAACGCCGCGGAGCCGGCGATGCCGCGCGGCGAGTTTCCGGCCTGGACGATGACGGGATGCACCTGCGGGCTCGGCACGGAGGCGAGCGGGCCCTTGACGGTGAAGAACCGGCCGTCGTGGTCGATCGGGTGCACCTTCGACGGGTCGGCGAACCGGCCGGTCGCCGGGTCGCGCACGATCGCGTCCGGAGCCACCGAGTCCCACAGCGCCCGGCAGACGCCGATGAACTCCTCCATCCGCTCGTAGCGCAGGTCGTGGTCGATCAGCTCGGCGTAGCCGTAGTTCGCGGCGTCCGCACCGCGGCTGGAGGCCACGACATTGAACGCGATCCGGCCGCCGGTGACGTGGTCGAGCGAGTTGAGCAGCCGAGCGACGTAGAAGGGGTGCATGAACGTCGAGGAGTAGGTGAGCCCGAATCCGATGCTCTCCGTCACCGTCGACATCGCGGCGATGACCGGCGACATGTCCTGGCGCGGCCACTGGATGCCCCACTCCACCGCCGGGTCGATGCTCCCCCGCCAGGTGCTCGGGATGCCGGAGCCGTCGCCGAAGAACAGCATGTCCACGCCCGCCCGCTCGGCGGTCCTGGCCACCTCGAGGTACATGCGGACGTCGGGGAACTGCCGCCCGACCCACGAACCCGGCTGGGCCCAGCGGCCCTCGGTGTGCGTGAAGGACAGGTCGTACGCGATGTGCATGCCGCTCACGCGGTCACCTGCTTCCAGAGGCCGACGACCTCGTCGGTGTCGGACAGGACGGCGACGTTGAGCTCCAGCTGGACGAGCGCGGCCTCGTTCACCGCGAGGTCGTACGCGGCGGTCGCGTCGCGGGGGACCACGACCGGCCAGTCCAGCTGCATCGCGTCCTGCGCGGTCGCGTCGACGCAGCACTCGCTGGTGAGGCCGACGATCGTGAGCCAGTCGTAGCCGGCGGCTCGCAACCGCTGGTCGAGGTCGGTCCCGAGGAAGCCGCTGTAGCCGCGCTTGACGACCCGCAGCTCGTCGGCGGCGGGCTGCATCCGGTACCACTCCGCGCCGGCCGAGCCGACGATGCACGGCTCCGACTCGCCCATGGGGGCGTCGTAGTCGCCCTCGCGCAGCCAGTTGCTCGAGCGCCACGGGCGGGACGGATCGCTGCCGAGCTCCACCCAGACCACGGGGACACCCAGCTCCCGGGCGGCGTCGACCAAACCGCCGATGCGGGTCACCGTTGCGTCGAGCTCGGCGACCACCTCTTCGGTCAGGCCGTAGGCGCCGAGGGCGGCCGGGTCGCCGAAGTCGCGCTGGACATCGACGACGACGAGGGCGGGTGCGCTCCCGGGCCGGGTCAGCTGCGCGAGCTGCGCTTCGCGGAGGGCGCTCACCGGTCGCCGCCCGCGTCGTGGGCCCGCAGCGCGGGGAGGACCGTCTCGCCGAACAGGACCATGTCCTGGTCGTACTCGGGGAAGATCAGCATCAGACCGTCGAGGTCCGCCTCGCCGACGATGTACTGGATGTGCTCGGTGACGGTCTGCGCCGATCCGGCCACGTACGCGGTCTGGAAGGCCGCCTCCCCCACGGCGCCCGAGGCCCAGGCGCGCGCCTGGTCCTCCGGGACTCCCCAGGATGCGCGCATGTTCGCCAGCGCCTCCCGGTCGACGCCGGCGCCCCACTCCTTCACCTTGGCCTCGGCGAGCGCGTCGGTCTCGTCCTGGACGACGGTGAGCATGGAGTAGGTCTTGCAGGTCCGGCCGTTCGCCGCGGCCCTGGCGTGCACATCCGCCGAGAGCTCCTTCATCTCCTCCAGGCTGTCGCCGGCGAGGAAGGCCCCGTCGGCGAACCGTGCCTGGAAGGCGCGCGCGGCCTCCGACTTGCCCGCGCTGATGATCGTCGGCCGGGAGGACGGATGCGGACGCGACTCGCAGTCGACCAGGTCGAAGTACGGGGTGTGCATGGTGACGGAGTCCTCGGTCCACAGCCGGGTCACGGCCTCGGTCCAGAGCTCGGTCATCGTGTAGCGGTCGGCGTGGCTGAGCGTCGGGTCCCAGATCCCGAACTGCTCGAACTCCCCCGCGTATGCGCCGTTCACGATGTTCATGCCCGCGCGGCCACCGGACACGTCCTGCAGCGTGGCGTACATCTTCGCGGCGACCGCCGGGTTGTGCACGTTGGCATGCATCGTCGCCCAGATCTTGACCCGGTCCGTCGCCTCCGCGAGCGCTGACATCATGGTCATCGACTCCAGCGACCGGCCCCAGTGATCGGTCGTGCCGCCGAACCCGCGCCACTTCGCCATCGACATGATGAAGTCGAGGCCGATGTCCTCGGCGTGCAGGGCCGCGCGCTTGTTCCAGGCGTACGTGGCTTCGGGGTGCGGTGCGGTGGTGGAGAGCATCCAGCCGCCGTTTCCGATCGGGAGGAAGATCCCATAGTCTTTCGCGGGCATTGAGGGCCTTTCGCTGCGTTCGGTCGGTGCTTACGGGGCGGGCCAGATGAGCGTGTCGCCCGAGTAGATGGCCGTGATGTAGGAGTTGTCGAACCACTTCGCGGCCTGGGCGCCCGTCACCGTGTCCGGGACGATCTGGAACTGGTGCAGCATGTCGACGAGCTTCGTCACGTTGGCCGGGTCCATCCCGCCGAGCGGCTGGCCGGGGGTGGGGTTGTCGGCCACCACCTGGGTCTCGGTCTTCCAGATCGTCGCGTTGAGCTTCTTGTCGTACGTGGCCCCGCCGGAGAGGTCCGCCGCGAAGCCGACGCACTTCTCGGTGTTCGCTTCGCTGGCGCTGCAGTAGTCGTAGGCGTGAAGGGCCGCGCGGAGGATGTCCTGCACCGCGGTCGGGTGGGCCTTCGCGAAGGCCGGGTTGACCGCCATCGCGCCGAGCGAGCTGGGGATGCCGTACTTCACCGGCTGCCAGACCGTGACCTTGTCGCCGGCCGCCTTGAGCTGGTTGGGCTCGTTGGAGATGAACCCGGTGAGGGCGGCGAGGCCGTCCTGCTTGCGCGGCAGCACCGAGGGGTCGTAGCCCTCCTTGACCAGCTTCAGCGAGTTCCAGTCGACGCCGGCCTTCACCATCATCGCCTCCACGGAGGCGGGGACGTAGCCCTTGTGGCCGACGACCTGTCCGTCGAGCTGGGTGAGGTCGGTGATGCCCGGGTTCGTCATCAGGATGTCGAGGCCCGCGTTCGAGTACGACGAGATGCCCTCGATGTCGATGCCGTTGGCGCGCGCCTGGATGAGGTCCTGCTGCGCGATGGCGGAGACCGTCGCCTGGCCGCTGGCGAGCAGCTTCGTGTTCTGCGCGGTGTCGCCGCTTCCCGGCTTCAGCTGCACCGTCAGGCACAGGTCGGAGAAGTAGCCGAGCTTGCTGGCGGCGACGTACTCCAGGATCGAGGCGGACGACTGGAACTGGTAGCCGGAGAGGTACGTGATCGGCCCGGCCGCCTTGTTCTCCTCGCAGCGCTTGGCGGAGATGGCGGATCCGGACGACGACGAGTCTGCGGGGGAGCCGGAGCTGCACGCGGCGACACCGATCGTCAGGATGACGGCGGTGAGGGACGCGAGACCGGTCTTGATGAGACGGTGCTGCATGGGTCACTCCTTCTACGGATGGGGTGGTGCAGGGGTGCGCGATGGCAGGGGTGGGCCCGGTCGCCGGTCGACGACAGGGGTGGGGCGGTCGAGGCGGGGAGGGCCCCGGTCAGTCGGTCGAGCTCTCGTGCCAGTGCAGGACGCGGCGCTCGACCAGGGTGATGAGGGCGAGCAGGAGGACGCCCATCACCGCGAGGACGAAGATCGCCGCGTAGACGACGGCGAGCTGGTTCATCGACGAGGCGACGCTGATCATCGTGCCGAGGCCGCCGGTCGAGCCGGAGGCGGAGAGCTCGGCGACGACGGCGCCGATGATCGAGAGCGGGAAGACGATCCGCAGGGCCGCGAAGAGATACGGCAGCGCGTTGGGGATCCGCAGGTGGACGAGCATCTCCAGCCGGGACGCGTCCATCGTCTTGTACACCTGCATCACCTGCTGCGGCACGGACCGGAGACCGACGGCCGTGTTGATGAGGATGGGGAAGAAGCAGATCAGCGCGGTGATGATCAGCTTCGGCAGCGGACCGAAGCCGAAGGCGACGACGAGCGCCGGCGCGATCGCGACGAGCGGCGTGACGTTGAGCACAACCGCGATCGGCATGATCGCCCTCCGCGCCACCGGCAGCTCGCTGATGAGCACGGCGACCACGAAGGCGGCGACGAAGCCGATCGCGAGCCCCGCCGTCGCCTCGCCCAGGGTGATGAGGGCGTTGCCGAGGTAGTAGCCGAGGTTGCCGGCGAGCGATTCGCCGATCGCCTGCAGCGGAGGGAGCAGGTACGGCATCGATGCGGCGCCCCACTGCCAGAGTCCGGCGAGAAGCGCGAGCATGACGACCAGAGGAAGCCAGACCGCTGGACGTATCCACGCCATCCGGGACTTGGGGTGCCTGAGGCTGAACCGCGACGGCTCGGCGGTGACGCCGTCCGGAAGCGAGTGGGACACGGTTGCCCGTTCTGTTGCGACGCTCATCGTGTGCCCCCTAAGCCGCGTCCGTCGATCGCCATGCGGAGTGCAGGCGATCCCTGATCAGGTCTTCGTACTCGTGGAAGCGGCGCTCCTCGAACAGCCGCTGGTTCCGGGGCCGCGGGAGGTCGATGTCGATCACATCGACGATCCGGCCCGGTCGCGGCGCCATCACGACGACGGTGTCGGACATGCGCACGGCCTCGGACACCGAGTGCGTCACGAACAGCACCGTCGTCTTCAGCTCGTCCCACAGGTCGAGCAGCTGGTCCTGGAGGCTCTCCCGCGTGAACTCGTCGAGTGCGGAGAACGGCTCGTCCATGAGCAGCACATCCGGTTGCAGGCCGAACGCCCTGACGATCGCCGCGCGCTGCTGCATGCCGCCGGAGAGCTGGGCGGGCAGCTTGTGCGCCGCGTCCGCGAGCCCGGCGCGATCGAGGAGCTCGAGCATGTCCGGGGCGGGCTTCCGGCCGCCGCGCTCCGCCAGGTCGCCGATGCGCTGGCGTCGCCGCGCCGCCCCCGGGTTGATCTTCTGCGGCAGCGTCACGTTCTTCAGCACCGACAGCCACGGCAGCAGCGCCGGCGTCTGCGGGACCAGCCCGATCAGCTTCGCCGCGCCCGCTTCGCTCGGCGTCACATCGTGGACGCGCACCTCACCGCGGCCGGCCGATTCGAGACCGGCGACGATCCGGAGGAGCGTCGACTTGCCGCATCCGCTCGGGCCGATCAGGCTGACGAACCGGCCGGGCTCGATCGTGAGGTCGACGTCGTTCAACGCGATCATCGCCGAGGGACCGTACCCGTAGACCTTGCCGACCGAGGTCAGCTGTACCGCTGGCGTCACCATTCACACCCTCCATGCCGTGTACGGACCCATAGGCCCGTTCCCAGATGGCGGAGAGCGTGCGTAGCGAGTTCGATGTCTGCCACGCGGAGTCCGCTTGATATGACCTCACGGTATCCAGGCAATGTTTCCGAGACCGCCGCGGAAGATTGCGCGCGTGTTAACTCTCCGCACCGAGCGGAACGACGCCGGCGCCGTCGAACACGTAGACCTCCACGCCGAGGTCGGCCGCCGCGACGGCGACCCACCCGTTGAGGGCGCGGACCGTGACCGTGCTCACCACCAGCACCGCACGCTCGACCTGCGGCGCCGCCGTGCGCAGCCACAGCAGCTTGAACATGTCGGCCATCACCTTGTTGCGGTACGACGGCTTGTAGGAACCCTGGTTCGCGACGAGCTGGGCCACGACCGTGCCCGCCGCATCCATGCCCTCGACCTCGACCCGGACGCCGTCGGCGAGCAGCAGCACGCGCGGGCGGAGCGCCGTCCCGAGCCGCTCGCTGAGCGCGGACAGCATCAGCCGCTCCACGGAGCCCTCGGCAAAGCGATTCCACTCCCCTGCGCCGGACACGTCTGGGCCTGCCATGCGGCCAGGATAGGCGCGGCCGGTTTCCGTCAGGTTTCGGAGGGGCCGGCGCGATGGGACAGGCACTCGCTCCGTTCGAGCAGCGGACCGATCGGATCAGGCTGCTCCTCTTCGTCGGCCGGCTGGTCACCGTGCTCGCGCTGGCGTGCGGGGCGCGCCTTCGTCACCAGCGGAGCTGTCGGGCCTGCTCGAGCCACTCCTGATCGGCGGCGAGCTGCGCCTCGATCGTGTGCCGGATAGGTCGGCTGCACACGTGGACGTGACGGGCGATGACCTCGCCCACCCCCTGCCAGCGCGAAAGCCCGCTCCGAACGCGCGCGAGATCACCCTCTGAGAGCTCCGGCACGCGCGCCAGCCGCTCGCGCAGCAGCATGAGCGCGTCCGCATACTCGTCGTACCCGCGGATGACGTCGGCCTCGATCACGGGGACATCGGAGCTGCCGATCAATTCGAGACTGACGGCTCCGAAGCCGGAGTCGAAGTCCAGCGAGCGCGTCAACCAGGCGAGCTGGCTCATCTGCGCATTGAACAGCTTCTCGGCACGTCGTCGCTTGGACTCCTGAGCTCGCCACTCCCGGCGAGCCCGCGCACGGTTCGCACGCACGGCCAACCAGTTCGGTGGCGTGAGGGGCTCCTGCCGTGGGGGGACGATCCCCGCAGGCGAGCGTTCCACCCACGGGTCGTCCGGGCGGAAGCCCGCACGATAGGCGTCCGCCGCGATCCCGGCGTGATGCACGCCTTCCGCGATCCAGGCGGCCACCTCTCGCGGATCAGTGAATCCCACGTTCACCCACGTCTCGGCGTAGCTCATCCGCACCTCCCACTCGGACGCGCCCTCCCATTCCCGAGGCCGGCCCTCCCGTGGAGCGTCGACGACCTCCGCGATCACGCCGACGTGAGCCTGGCGACCCGACCCATCTCCCATGTGCACCACCTCGCCCCGCGACTTCCGCGGTGTCTCGTCCTGCGGCTGCGTCACCCAGCCATTCACCAGCCGCGTCGGCGCGACCCACATGGTGAAGGATGGCAAGCGGACGTCTCCGCCTCCGGGACCAAAGTCCTCCGCGTCCGTCTGGCTCAGGCGGCCCGGATCCTGCTAACGCGCCCGTCGGAGGCCGCCGAGGCCGACGACCACACCGATCGCGACCAGGATTGCGAGACCGCCGGCCATCCCTTGCGCGTCGGTGAGTCCGCCGATGTGCGTGGTGAGCAGGAGGCCGCAGAAGGCGGTGAAGACGGTGTTGCTGAGAAGCTGCACGACGCTGATCCCGGCGGAGGTCTGTGCCGAATCGGCGTCGCCGCGTCCCATCGCCATGGCCGCAACGGCCAGGTGCGGGAACGCCAGCCCCACACCGCCGCCGATGGCCGCCAGCGCGGGGAGCCACCACAGCATCCACGGGCCGCCCAGGCCGCCGGTCGCCGCGATGGTGACGAAGCCGGCGAGGGTCACGACGGGGCCGAGGACGCGCAGGAGTGCCCGCGTCCGCGTCGCGGTCACCGAGACGCTCGCGAATTGGGCCACCGTCCAGCCGATCGACGGCACAGCGCCGAGGTACCCGGCCCCGAACGGCGACAGGCCCAGCCGCTGCCCGAACAACGGGATGAACGCTTCGATCATCACCGACCCGGCCAGGACCGCGACCAACAGGTAGACCCACCGCAGTCGTGACCCCCGCGCATAGGTCGCCTTCGGGAGCATGCTCGACCTCGCTCGACTGTCCACGACGAGGAAGAGGACGAGCAGGAGCACACCACCCGCGGACCAGGCCAGCCGCGTCGGACCGTCGAACAGCGCGGCGACGCTGAGACCGGACACCGCGAGAAGGACCATGACGAGGGACGGGATGGCCACGGATCCGTGGGCCCGTGAGTCGTCGGGCGAACCGTTCTCGGCCGGTGCCACCGAGAAGCGTGCGGCGACCGCCAGCGCCAGTCCGCAGGCCGCCAGGACGACGAACGGCGCTCGCCAGAGTCCCGGTCCGCCGAACATGCCGCCGAGCGCCGGCCCGGCGATGCCGCCGATCGCCCACATCGCCGTGACGAGGCCGGTCGCGCGGCCCCACAGGCTCTCGGGCAGCAGAGCGCTGATCGCCACGTACGCGAGGGCGGTGAGCAGCCCGCCGCCGATTCCCTGCACGGCACGCCCGGCGACGACGATCTCCATCGTCCAGGAAGCGGTGATGACCGCCGAGCCTGCGGCGAACAGACCGAACGCGAGGAGATACGAGGCGCGGAGTCCCAGCCGTCCGATCACGGGGCTCGCGCTTGCGGACCCGATGACGGAAGCGGCCAGGAACGCGGTGTTCACCCAGGCGTAGAGGCGGTCGCCGTCCAGCTGGGAGGCGAGCGCCGGCAGCACGGCGCCCGTGATGTAGGTGGTCACGGCGTACGCGGCGACGCCACCGCTCAGCACGAGGGCGATCCGTCCATTGGCTCCCCGGAGGAGAGCACGCCAGGTCGAGGGTTGCAGTGTTTCTGTGGTCATGGCTCCACCGTAAAATCTCAACCATGGTTGAGATCAAGCGACCGAGTCCCACAGACCTCCTGACCATCGGCGAGGTGGTCCGCCGCACCGGGGTCGCGGCGTCCGCCCTGCACTTCTACGAGCGGAAGGGCCTCATCCACACCCAGCGGACGGAGGGTGGCACCCGCCTGTATCCCCGCCACGTGGAGCGGCGTATCGCGATCATCCAAGTGGCCAAGCGCCTCGGTATCCCACTCAGCGAGGTGGCGGAGCAATTCCAGGCGCTTCCCACCGATCGAATGCCCTCGCTCCGCGATTGGAACCGGCTGAACGAGCACTGGCGCGCCAAGCTGACCGCCCGCCAGCGTGAACTCGAACGGCTGCAGAGCGAGATGAGCCAGTGCATCGGCTGCGGCTGCGTCTCACTCAGCGTGTGCCTGGTCATGAACCCCGGCGACGTCCTGGGGCAGGACGGGCAGGGCGCCCGCCGCTTGCAGCCGATCGAGGAGGAGAGGGCGTGAGCCGACGGGCAAGGCGGCACTCATCGAGCCGCTCTCAGTCGGCGACCGTGCTTCTCTCCGCTCGCGACGAGGACTCGTCGCCGATCGCGTCCCTCCCGTCGACGACGGTCAGTGTGCCGGCCAGGTCGAGGTCCGTGGCCGTACCGTGTGCTCCTGCGTGCGCGAGGAGGGCGCCCCCGAGAGCCGTGCTCCAGAACGTCCTCACCTCTTGATGGAGGGGTCTGTCCACTCTCCAGCCTCGTCCATCGACGAGCTCGCTGAGGTAGCGCTCGGATTGGCGGAAGAGCAGATGGAGGTGCTGGTCGATCACGGGCGCGAGGTCGGCCCTGGTGATTCCGATCGCGAGCGCTCCCGCCACCAGAGGGAGAGAGGGCAGAGCCAGAACCGTCCGCGCGATGTTCCGCCGGAATGCGGCCGCGTCGGCAGCGTTGCGTCCGATCCGTTCGATGCGGCGGGTGTCGTGGAGCATCGCGAGAAACGCAGCATGAACGAGGAGCGAGTCCTTGGATCCGAAGTGGTAGGTGATCTGATTCGGGAACACTCCTGCAGCTTCCGCGATCTCCGCGACGCTCAGTTGCGCCCCCTGCCGTTCCTTGCACAAGCGTGCCGTGGTTTCGATCAGTCGCCTGCGCGTCGAAGATCCCCGTTCCCTCTGAGGGGCGAGTTCCCGACGGGTCGTCTGCCGCTGAGCCATGTCGTCATTGTATGTGATACAAATAGGAAGGAAATTGTATGGCATACAAGGGATGGTCTTGCTATGGAGAAGAACGAAGTCGTCGTGACCGGCTTGGGTGCGATCACGCCGCTCGGCCCGGATGTCGCCTCCACCTGGAGGGCGCTCGTGGCGGGAGAGTCCGGCATCCGCGGTGACGCCCTGGGAGATTCGGGGGACGTCGAGCTTCGCGGCGTCGCCGCGGGGACGATGGCGGTCGATCCAGCATCGTTGCTCCCCCCGGTGCAGGCACGGCGCCTGGACCGGTCCCAGCAGGCGGCCCTCGTCGCAGCCGCGGAAGCCTGGGCCGACGCGAACCTCTCCGATGTCGATCCCGAGAGGCTGGCCGCCGTCATCGGCACCGGCATCGGGGGCGTTCAGACGCTGCTGCGGGAGGACGACGTGCGGGAGACCTCGGGGGCGCGGCGCGTGTCGCCGCGAACCGTCCCGATGCTCATGCCGAACGCGGCGGCCGCGCTGATCAGCATCACCTACAACGCGCGCGGCGGCTCGTACACGCCGGTCTCCGCCTGCTCCTCAGGAGCCGAAGCGATCGCCTTCGGAGCAAGGCTCATCCGGGCCGGCGAGGCGGACGTCGTGATCGCCGGCGGCACAGAGGCGGCGATAGCCCCGATCACCGTCGCCGGCTTCCGGCAGGCTCGCTCCCTCTCGCATCACACCGGCGATCCCGCATCGGCATCACGACCGTTCGCAGCAGACCGCAGCGGTTTCGTCCTTGCAGAAGGCTCCGCCATCATCGTGATGGAAAGCGCAGAGCACGCTTCCGCGCGGGGGGCCCGGATCCACGCTGTGCTCGCCGGGGCGGGCATCGCGGCGGACGCCCACCACATCACAGCCCCCGCTCCCGACGGCAGCGGCCAGATCTCGGCGATGCGCAAGGCGCTGGCGCAGGCCGGGCTGGAGGCCGCACAGATCGGGCACGTCAACGCTCACGCCACGGGGACAGAGGTAGGAGACGCCGCCGAGGCCATCGCCATCAACACGGTGTTCGGCCGAGCCACCGTCACAGCGCCGAAAGCCGCTCTCGGCCACTTGTTCGGAGCGGCAGGCGCGATCGAGGCCCTGATCGCTGTGCTGAGCATCGAACACGGCATCATCCCTCCAACACGCAACCTCGACCGCTCGACCGTCGACCCCGGCATCGACCTCGATGTCGTCACGCAGCGACGCGAGCTGACCCAGAACGCAGTACTCAGCAACTCCTTCGGCTTCGGCGGCCAGAACGTCTCCTTGATCTTCACAGCCGAACGCTAGCTACAGGAGGCCGGAACGCTGTCGACGCCCTCACTCGGACTCCTCGCTGGCGATCCGCGCGGCAGACCAGCTGCTCGTGCCGAAGAGAGCGCCGAGCGTGACGGCCGCCATGAGCGTGAACACGCCCCAGATCGGCATCACCTCGGCCAGCAGACCGCCGGCCAACGCACCCACGGGCATGGCGCCCCAGGAGACGAGCCGGTAGGCGGACACCACACGGCCGAGAAGCGCCGGCGGCGTGAGCCGCTGGCGCACGGTGACGACGCTCACGTTCCACAAAGCGACGCCGATGCCGCCGATCACGAACGCCGCGCCGACGACAACCGCGTCATGCGCGATCACGGGCACCCCGATCTGGAGTGCCTGCGTGATGATGTTGGCGGTCATCAGGCCCCGGTCGCCGATCCACTTCCGCAGGGGCGCGACGAGAAGCCCGCCGAGGATGCTGCCGACCGCGGACACGGTCAGCAGCAGACCGTATCCGGCGGGCGACAGGCCGAGAACGGACCCGCGCCCCACGGCATAGACGACGAATACCGCGGTGACCGCCGACCCGGCGAAGTTCGTCATCCCGACGCGGAGAGTGATGGAGCGGAGTACACGGCTTCGAAGGAGGAAGCGCACCCCGGCGGCGACGTCTGCCCGGAGCGTCGAGCGGGCTGCCTGCGGAGCGGCGCGGTAGGTCCCGCGCACGAGGAGCAGGCCGGCGACCGCGAGCAGCCACAACCCGCTGGACGTGAACGAGGAGACGGCTGCGCCGATCCCGATCAGGATCCCGCCGAGTGCCGGCCCGGCGAACTGGTTGGCCGCCTGGTCTGCGACCTGCTGGGCGGCGTTCGCCCGCGGCAGGAGCGGGCGCTCGACGATCATCGGCACGATCGCCTGCGCCGACGTGTCGTAGAAGACCTCCGCGACCCCGGCACCGAACGCCACCAGATACAGGGCGAGGATGGAGTCCACCCGAAGCACGCACAGCACACCGAACACCGCGAGAAGCACTCCGCGTGCGATGTTCGCGGCCAGCATGATCCGGCGGCGGTCCCCACGGTCCGCGATGGCACCGGCCGGGAGGGAGGCGAGGAGCCAGGGCAGGGTGGCCGCGAACGACACACCGGCGATCAACGCCGGGCTGCCCGTCGTCGCCTTCGCGACCAGGAGCAGCGCGACCTTGAACGACCCGTCCGCCAGGCTCGAGAGCGTGCTTCCTGTGAGCAGGACCCAGTACCTGCCGCCGAGAGCTGGAGAGGCGGCCCTGGTGCGGGCGGCGGGGGTCTGGACCATGTTTCTTCTCCGTTCGGCTGCTGACGCACCCGACGCTATGGAAAAGTAACTGGTGACTTCAACGTAACCGGAGGAGGGTCACCGTGGGGTACAACATCATGTCAGCGACCTGCCCGTCGCGTATCGTGCTGCGGCGCATCGGAGCACGGTGGACCGTGTTCATCATCAACGCGCTCGAGCACGAACCGATGCGATTCACCGCGCTGGCCGATCGCATCCAGGGCATCACTCCCAAGGTTCTCGCCGAGACGCTGCGCTCGCTCGAGCACGACGGGCTGGTATCCCGGACGGTCTACGACGAGAACCCGCCGCGCGTCGAGTACGCGCTCACCGACCTCGGCCGATCACTTCTCGTCCCCCTCCGAGCCGTGCGCAGATGGGCCGAAGAGCACGTCCCCGACGTTCTTACAGCCCGCGCGGCCTCCACCGGCGAAACGCAGTAGCCCACGCCGGCGTCCCAGCTCTCGCTGGCGGCAGCCGACCGGCTCACAACCCCGTGGAAGAGGACCTGGTCGACGAACAAGCTTCCTCTCATGCGAGTTGAGGCTGAGAGACCGCATCAGTACGCATAGCGAACTCGCAGAAAAAATAACGACTTGATAACTAGATGCCGTTACCTCTTCGTTATATAGTTCAAGAGCAATGGTTGTTTGCTGTGGCAGCCATCGCGGAATGTGATTGCAGGACACTCTTGGTGCAAGGGAGAGGGCCGGCCGCTAGCCTCTGCGGTCGGCCCTCAATCTTTTCTCTCACCGTCCTCTCCTCCCGCGGCGCCCGCTCCCCCGTGGTGGCACGGATGTCGCCTCGCGCGCATGATGAGAAGATGCGAATGCATTGAGCTCGCAGAGGGAGGACGGGTCATGGCCGAGAGCGCGACGGCGGCGGAGCCCACGAAGCGCACCCGCATCAGCGCCGTGTCCGCCTGGGAGTCGCTGTTCCGGGCGCAGGTCGCGGTGATGCGCACGCTCGCCGCCGAGTTCCCCACCCGCGACATCTCGTTCAACGAGTACGACGTACTGTTCAACCTGTCGCGGCAGCCGAACCGCGAGCTGCGCCTCCGCGATCTGAACAAGCACGTGCTGCTCACCCAGCCGAGCGTGAGCCGCCTCGTCGACCGCCTGGTGGCGCGGGGGCTGGTGGCGAAGTGCCCGGAGCCGTCGGATGCGCGCGGCACCGTGATCCGCCTGACCGACACCGGATACGACATGTTCCGCCGGGTCGCCGTCGATCATATGAAGACCATCACAGACCGCGTCGGCGGCCGGCTGACCCCCGAAGAGCTCGAGACCCTCGCCGTGCTCTGCGACAAGCTGCGCGACGCGTCCTGACCGATCCGTCCACAGGGCCGGCGGTCTTCGCTTCTTCCCCCAACCTGAGCGTCGCCGCCCCGGGCCGGTCGGATGCGACGCGTATCATTGCCGCCACGGACGACTGGTTGTTCCACGAGGGAGAAGACGCATGAGATGGGGATGGGCGCCCGCCCTGGTCGGCTTCGTCGCACTGAGCGGACTCGCCGGTGTGCTCGCGGCGGCGGCGGTGACGCCGGCCGTCGCGCTGACGGGGACCGCGGCGGACTCGACCATCAGCGTCTTCGACGGCCTCCCCGAGTACATCAAGGTCGAGCCGCTCGCGCAGGCGTCCACCATGTACGCCCTCAGCAACGGCCAGCAGGTGCCGATCGCCAGCTTCTACTCGCAGAACCGTGTCGAGGTCGGCTGGGACGCCATCTCGCAGAACCTCAAGGATGCGGCAATCGCGACGGAGGACCCGCGGTTCTACGAGCACGGCGGGGTGGATGTCACCGGCACGATCCGCGGCGCGATGCTGACCGCGCTGCACAAGTCGGTGCAGGGCGGCTCGTCGATCACCCAGCAGTACGTGAAGAACATCCTCGTGCAGCGGTGTGAGAACAAACAGCCCGACCCCACCGCGACCGACGCCGTCCAGAAGAAGCAGCTGACGGTCTACGAGGCCTGCTACGACGACGCGACGAAGGTCGACCCGTCCCGCAAGCTGAAGGAGATGCGGTACGCGATCGGGCTCGAGAAGGAGTACTCGAAGAACGACATCCTCCAGAGCTACCTGAACATCGCACTGTTCGGCGGCCGCGTCTACGGCGTCCAGTCCGCCGCCGAGTACTACTTCGGGGTGGCCGCGAAGGATGTCAACGTCCAGCAGGCGGCGACGCTGATCGCCATCCTGAACAACCCGGACAACCTGCGGATCGACCGGCCGGACGACAAGGAGAACGGCGCGGCGAACGGGTACAAGGAGACCCTCGACCGGCGCAACTACGTGCTCGACCGGATGCTAGCCAACGGCAAGATCACCAAGGAGGAGCACGACGCGGCCCGGGCCACCAAGGTCGAGCCGAAGATCACCCCGACCCAGAACGGCTGCATGACGGCGCAGCAGTACAACGCCGCGTTCTTCTGCGACTATGTCGAGCACGTGATCAAGCAGGACCCGATCTTCGGCAAGACCGACGACGATCGCACCAACTACCTGACCCGCGGCGGCCTCAAGATCTACACGACGCTCAACCTGGACCTTCAGAACCAGGCGCAGCAGGCGGTCAGCGCGTATATCCCGCCGACCAGCCCGCGGCTCGACCTCGGGTCCTCGAACGTTTCCGTCGAGGTCGGCACCGGCCGTGTTGTGACGATGGTGCAGAACCGGCCATACGACAACACTGCGGCGCCCGCCCCGGGGACCACGGCGGTCAACTACAACACCGACTACGACTACGGCGCATCAGAGGGCTTCCAGACAGGGTCCGCCTACAAGGTGTTCGACCTGCTCGAGTGGCTGCAGGAGGGCCACTCGCTCTACCAGACGGTCAGTGGGACACAGCACGTCTTCCCGCAAACCCAGTTCCACGCGAGCGACCCGTGCAACGACATCGGCGGGGCACCGTGGAACGTGTCCAATGACGAAGGCGAGTCCGTCACCTCCACCACCGTGATGAACGCGACGGCACAGTCGATCAACACGATCTTCGCCAAGATGGCGACCCAGCTCGACCTCTGCGGGATCAAGCAGCGCGCCAAGGACCTCCTGGTGCACGGAGCGGACGAGGCTCAGAACCCGTTCATGTCGAACCCGTCCTCTGTGCTCGGCACCAACTACATCGCCCCGCTGACGATGGCGACCGCCTACGCAGGCCTCGCCAACAACGGCGTCGCCTGCAGCCCGATCGCGATCGACAAGATCATTGACGCGAACGGCGCAGAGCACGCGGTCCCGAAGTCGACCTGCTCGCCTACCCCGATCGATCCCCAGGTCGCGGCGGCAGCGATCTACGCCCTCCAGGGTGTGCTGCGCGGCGGCGGCACCGCCGCCGCCGCCAATCCCGGCGACGGAATCCCGATCTTCGGCAAGACCGGCACGACCGACAATTCGCTCGAGAACTGGCTGGTCACCTCCACCACGAAGGTCGCCCAGGCGACGTGGGTGGGTAACGTGCAGGGCCAGGTGGCACTGCGGAGCCAGACATTCCAGGGCGTCGGCGGTGGCAACGTCAAGTTCTCGATCGCCAAGCGCATCCTCGCGGCGCTGAACGCGGCATACGGGGGCAGCGCGTTCCCGTCGCCGAGTGGCAAGTTCACGACGGCTCCTGTCGCACCCAAGCCGCCGACGGCTCCGGGAGGGCCGACGGCACCCGCTCCGGGAGCCGGCGGGAACCCCGGGAACGGCGGCGGCAACGGCGGCGGGAACGGCGGTCCGGGCAAGCCCACCAAGCCCTGATCGAGCCGCGGGTCAGCCCCACCTTCGCACGCCGGATGTCGGCAGCAGAGCCCGCTGCTGTCTAGCCATCCTGCCCGATATTCGGACTAGTGTTATCGCGTGGGACGCACACCAGATCCGAACCGCAAACCGGAACTGCTCGGCCGCATCATGGAGCACGTGGCGACGGAGCCGCTCTCCCGCATGACCTTCCGCAGCCTGGCCAGCGCCCTCGGCGTGAGCACCTACTCGTTCGTCTATCACTTCGGCTCCCGGCAGGAGATGATCGACGCCATCCTCGAAGAGGGCGTCCGTCAGCAGACCGAGTCGCTGGTCGGCGTCGACGTCACGGCGTTCGACCGCGACCAGTTCCGCGACTGGTACAAGGAGGCCTTCCGCCACTCCCTGCGCGAGAACAACCGCACCGGTCTGCGGCTGCAGTTCGAGGCGGGAGCCCTCGAGCCGATCGACCCCGACATCGGCAAGCGCGTGACCACGTCCTTCACGCAGTGGCGCGACACCGTGAAGTCCTGGCTCAAGAAGCAGGGCATCGAGACCCGCCGCGCCGGCGTCCTCGCCACCTGGCTGGTCGACTCGGCGGCCGGGCTGCACTTCGGCTACCTGATGATCGGTGACCGCACCGGGACGGTGCAGGCCTTCGACCTCTTCCTCGACGCCTTCCTCCGCGAGGCCTTCGACGCCTGAGCCGCGGGCGGGGACCGGGCGCTAGCGCGACGCGCGCTCCGCCACCGTCTTCACGCCCTCGAGCATCTGCGCCCAGTTCGCCTGCGCGTGCTCGGCCGCCTCCCGCGTCGGGTTGTTGTCCTGGTCCAGCGTCACGCGCGTCCCGCCGGGGATCTCATCCAGCTCGAACCGAAGGGTGTGGTAGTTCTCCGGCACATCCGGCAGGCCGCTCAACGGGCTGAAATGCGTCAGCACCACCCGCCACGGCTCCTCGCGGTCCTCCAGCTCGATCACGCGCCCGTGGTCCTCGAACGCCTTCCCCTGCCACTCACCGCGCCAGACGATCGTCGACCCCAGACGCCAGCCGGAGACCACCTCGGCACCGAACAGGATCTCCGGTCGTGCGCCGTTCGTCGTCAGCACCTTCCACACCGCACGCCGCGGTGCGGCCACGTCGATCTCCGCACGCGCCACATAGTTGCCCATCGTCGCCTCCCGGGTCGTGCCGCCCATCCCACACCCCGGCACGCCGCCTGCGCAAGCACGAGTTGTCGTGCCCGTCAGCCGCGGGAGTAGACGACCGCCTCCCAGGGCCGGAGCGATCCGCGCAACGCCTCCGTGGCGGGGCCCAGGTTCGCGAGCTCCGGTTCGATTCCGGCGCCCCCGCCTCCCGCGACGGCCCAGCCGGGCAGCTGCCCGGCGTCGAACGCCGCCGGCTCGCCGCTGAGATTCGCCAGCACCAGCAGCGACCGGTCGCCGAGCCCGCGCGTGTAGGCGAAGACCTGGGGATGCTCCGGCAGCACGAGCGCGTAGTCGCCGGTCGCGACGACCTCCGACCGATGGCGCAGGTCGATCAGGGCGCGGTAGTGCGCGAACACCGACTCGGGATCGCGCACCTCGGCCTCCGCGTTGATCTCGGTCGCGTTGGGGTTGACCGCGATCCATGGTGTGCCCGCCGTGAAACCCGCGTGCGGTCCGGAGGTCCACTGCATCGGCGTGCGGGCGTTGTCGCGGCTGGTCCGGCGCAGCGCCGCGAGCACCTCGTCGGCGGGCGCTCCGAGGATGTCGACCGCCTCGGCGTAGTGGTTCAGCGACTCGATGTCGCGGAAGTCGTCGATCGAGGCGAACGGCACGTTCGTCATCCCGAGCTCCTCGCCCTGGTAGACGTACGGGGTGCCGCGCATCAGGTGCAGCACGGTGCCGAGCGCCTTGGCCGACGGGATGCGGTTCGCGCCGTCGTCCCCGAAACGGCTGACCACGCGGGGCTGGTCGTGGTTGTTCCAGTACAGGCTGTTCCAGCCGAGGTCGGCCAGCCCCTCCTGCCACAGCGAGAGGTTGCGCTTGAGGTCGACCACCGTGAGGGGACGGTGGTCCCACTTGCCGCCCGGTCCGTGATCCAGGTCGACGTGCTCGAACTGGAACACCATGTCGAGTTCGCCGTTGCGGGGGTCCGTGAAACGGCGTGCCTGCTCGATGTCGACGCCCGGCATCTCGCCGACGGTCAGGTAGCGGTCCTCGCGGCCGGCGAACACCCGCTCGTGCATCTCGTGCAGGAACTCGTGGATGCGCGGCCCCTGGGCGAAGTACGGGTACGCGTCGCCGTACAGTGCGCCCTCGGGGACGACGCCGTCGGGCAGCGAGGTGACCTTCGAGATGAAGTTGATGACGTCCATCCGGAACCCGTCGACCCCGCGGTCGAGCCACCAGTTCATCATCTCGTACACCGCGTCGCGGACCTCCGGGTTCTCCCAGTTGAGGTCCGGCTGCTTTCGCGAGAACAGGTGGAGGTAGTACTCGCCGGTCTGCGGATCGAGCTGCCAGGCCGGCCCGGAGAAGAAGGAGCCCCAGTTGTTCGGCTCCGCGCCCTGTTCGCCCGGCCGAGCGCCGTCGCGCGCAGGACGCCACCAGTACCAGTCCCGCTTGGGGTTGTCGGTGGAGGATGCGGACTCCACGAACCACGGGTGCTCGTCCGACGTGTGATTGACGACGAGGTCCATGACCAGCTTCATGCCGCGGTCGTGCAGGCCGGCGAGCAGCTCGTCGAAGTCGTCGAAAGTGCCGAACAGCGGGTCGATCGCGCGGTAGTCGCTGATGTCGTAGCCGTTGTCGTCGTGCGGGGACGCGTAGATCGGCGACAGCCAGACCACGTCGACCCCGAGCTCGTGCAGATAGTCGAGGTGCTCGATCACCCCGCGCAGGTCACCGATCCCGTCGCCGTCGCTGTCCGCGAAGCTGCGCGGATAAACCTGATAGACGACCGCCGACTGCCACCACTTGTCGCTCACGCGCCCACCCTACCCGGGCAGCGGGATGCGTCGGCCCGTGACCGCGGACTCGCGGGAGGCCAGGGCCACGCGGAGCGCTTCGACCGCCGAGGAGACGGGCGCCCGGGTGGTCGGCGCGCCCGCGGTCACGCAGTCGAGGAAGTAGCGGGCCTGCGCGGCGAACGCGTCGCCGGCGTCCGGCTCCGCCGCACCCACCCCCGCGTCGCCGACCACCTCGAACGCCGTGCGGAAGGGCTGGCCCTCGGGGAGGTCGGACGCGCTGAGCACCTGCGCGACCCCTCCGCCCTCGTACTCGATCGTCGTCACGACGGGGACGCCGAAGCCCGTGCCGGCAAGAGCGACGCTGGTCACGGCGACGGCACGCCCCAGGTATGCGGCTGCCTGATCGAAATCGTGGATGGCGAAGTCGACGAGCATCCCGCCGGACCGGGAATCGTCCTCCAGCCAGTCGTATCCGACCGGGGCCGACGATATCCGCGACGCGCGCACCACCCGCGGACGGCCGACGGACCCGGCCTCGACGCGCTCCGCGAGCGCCGCATAGCCGGGGAAGAACCGCACGACGTGCGCGACCATAAGCGTCCCGGTGGACCGCGCGGCGGCGGCCTCCACACGCTCGGCGTCTTCGAGAGTCAGCGCGATGGGCTTCTCCAGCAGCACGTGACGTCCTGCGTCCAGGGCCCGGATCGCCAGGTCGGCGTGCGACGGGGTCGGGGTGCAGACCGAGACGATGGTGACGGCGGGGTCGTCGAGCGCCTCGTCCAGCCGGGTGGCCCAGCGGGCGTCCGGCGCATCGGGAAGATCGGGCCGCCGACGCGGGGAGACCGCCCACCGCACCGGGACGCCGTTGGCCGCCCATGCCGCCGCGTGCGCCCGGCCCATCCGGCCGGTGCCGACGACGGCGACGGCCTCGGTCATCGCACGACGAGGTCGACGCGCGCCGGGTCGAACACGGAATCCAGGATCAGGCGCCCCGCCCCCCGGATGCCCGCCTGCTCCTTGGCCACGCTCACCGCGATGTCGAGCTGGTCCGTGATCATCGGGAGGCAGTCGGAGTAGATCGCGGAGCGGACCCCGGCGACGAACGCCTCGGCCTCGCCGAGGATGCCGCCGAGCACCAGGCGCTGCGGGTTGAAGAAGTTCATGATGGTCGCGAGCACGCCGCCGGTGCGGAGACCCGCCTCGCGCAGTTCCTGGGTCGCCCGCGGATGCGCGTCGCGGGCCAGCGCCAGCACCTCGCGGGTGTCGGAGATCTCGACCCCGGAGGAGCGCAGCGCCTGCACGATCGCGGCGCCGCCGGCCACCGCATCCAGACAACCGATCCGGCCGCACGAGCAGAGCACCGCCGGAGCGCCGGGCACGGTGACGTGGCTGATGTCGCCCGCCATGCCGTGGTGGCCGTGGTAGATGCCGCCGAAGGCGACGATGCCGCAGCCGATGCTCGACCCCGCCTTGACGAAGACGAGCTCGCCGACGTCGCCGCCCAGGGTGTCGTACTCGCCGAGCGCCATCAGGTTGGCGTCGTTGTCCGCGGCGGCGGGGAGACCGGTGATCGCGGAGAGCTCGGCCGCCACATCCACACCGTTCCAGCCGGGCATGCGCGAGGGCGACACCATGCGGCCGGTGGTGGAGTCGACGGGGCCGGGCAGGCCGATGCCGAACCCGCGCAGGGTCTGGCCGGGAACGGCGTGCGCGTCCGTGAGCTCCGCGCCGACCTCGGCGATCCAGCGGAGGACGGCGGCGGGGCCGATGGAGATGTCCATCTGCTCGGTGCGGGAGGCGAGCACGCGTCCGCTCAGGTCGATGAGCCCGAACGTGGCGTGGTGGGAGCCGAGGTCCGCGGCGCAGACGACGCCGGTGGACGCATCCACCTCGAGGGCGCGCGGGCGGCGCCCTCCGTGTGAGACGCCGGCGCCCGCCTCGCGGAGGTACCCGGCGGCGATGAGGGCGTCGACGCGCTGCGACACCGTCGACGGCGACAGGCCGGTGCTGCGCGCGAGGTCGGCGCGCGAGCGGGACCGGCCGGAGCGGACCAGGTCGAGGATGCCGCCCGGCGTTCCCGGGCCGGCCTGGACGGGCGTCCCCTCGATCGTGCTCGTCATCGCGGCATCCCCTCTGCGGCGATGGGCCTGCTGCCCGCCGTCTTGCGTTGAGGATACTGTACCGACTTCGTTCGAAATCGGATCAACTAATTTCGATATTGCGATAAACGGCCGATACTTAGTACGCTCATCGAAACCTGCCCGACGACGATGCGAGGACCCCCGATGACAGCAACGGACGCACGGCCGATGGTGAGCCTGCGCGCGGTCGACAAGCACTTCGGCGACCTCCACGTGCTGCAGAACATCGACCTCGATGTCGCCGAGCGCGAGGTGGTCGTGGTGATCGGGCCGTCCGGCTCCGGCAAGTCGACGCTGTGCCGTTCGATCAACCGTCTGGAGACCATCGACTCGGGCGAGATCCGCGTCGACGGCGAACTGCTGCCGGAAGAGGGAGCCCCGCTCGCCACGCTCCGCGCCGAGGTCGGGATGGTGTTCCAGTCGTTCAACCTGTTCGCCCACCGGACGATCCTCGACAACGTCACCCTCGCTCCGCTCAAGGTGCGCAAACTCGGCAAGGACGCCGCACGCGCCCAGGCGATGGAGCTGCTCGACCGGGTGGGGATCGCCGACAAGGCGGACAGCCACCCGGCCCAGCTCTCCGGCGGCCAGCAGCAGCGCGCGGCCATCGCCCGCGCTCTCGCCATGCAGCCGAAGGTCATGCTCTTCGACGAGCCGACCAGCGCCCTCGACCCCGAGATGGTCGGCGAGGTGCTCGACGTGATGACCTCGCTGGCGAAGGAGGGCATGACGATGATCGTCGTCACCCACGAGATGGGCTTCGCCCGCCGCGCCGCCGACCGCGTGGTCTTCATGGACCGCGGCCAGATCGTGGAGCAGGCCCCACCTGCACAGTTCTTCGACTCCCCCGCCACCGAGCGGGCGAAGTCGTTCCTGGCCTCCGTGCTGTCGCACTAGCACCCGCACCGCACGAGGCCGCGCACCACCGTTCCACATCACACCGAAGTCCAATCAGAAAGGGACGCATCCCATGACCCGCAGCATCCGCAGGAAGAGCGCCGTCGCCGGCGTCCTGCTCGCAGCCGTGACGCTGGCCGTCACCGCCTGCTCCGGCAACACGGCAGTGCCCGGCAGCGACGCGAGCTCCACCGCGTCCGGGGACTCCGTCCTCGCCGGCGCCCCCGTCGCCAAGGCCGACCTGATCCTCTCCGGCTCGACCATGGAGAAGATCAAGAAGCGCGGAAAGCTCATCGTCGCCGAGGCGCTCGACGCTCCGCTGCTCTCGCAGCAGGACCCGACCGACCCACAGAAGGTCAACGGCTTCGACGCCGAGCTGGCGAAGCTGCTCGCGATCTACATCATCGGCAAGCCGAACGTGGAGATCGTGCCGCCCGCCTCCGAGACCCGCGAGGCGATGCTGCAGAACGACACCGTCGACGTCGTCTTCAACACGTACACGATCACCGAGGAGCGCGCCAAGCAGGTCGACTTCGCCGGTCCGTACTTCGAGTCCGGCCTGTCCGTCGCCGTGAAGAGCGACAACAAGGACATCAAGAGCTACAAGGACCTCGACGGCAAGAACGTGATCGTCGGCGCCAACACGCCGGCCGTCACCGAGGTGCCGAAGATCGCCCCGAAGGCGACCGTCACCGCGTTCGGCACCGACCCCGCCGCCGTGCAGGCGCTCATCCAGGGCCGCGGCGACGCCTACGTGCAGGACTACACCCTGCTCGCGAGCGACGCCGCCAGCGAGAAGCAGATCAAGGTCGTCGGCCAGCCCTTCACGAAGGAGCCGTACGGCATCGGGCTGAAGCACGGCGACGACGACTTCAAGAAGTTCGTCAACGAGTGGCTGAAGACCATCCAGAAGGACGGCCAGTGGGGCACGGCGTGGAAGACCACGCTCGGCACCGTGACCGACTCGGACATCCCGACGCCGCCGGAGATCGGGTCGGTTCCCGGCTCCTGATCCGACCGCACCAGACCGGCCGGATGCGCGTGAGAGGCACCCACACAGGCCCGCGCGCATCCGGCCCCCCACCTCCCGACCACCACTCCCCCGACCACCACTCCCCCGACCACTCGACGAGAGAACGATGAACCCCCTGATCGACAACCTCGGGCCTCTGGCCCAGGCACTCGGCACCACACTGCTGATGGCCGTGGTGGCCGGCGTCGGCTCCATCGTGCTCGGCGTGCTGGTCACGATCGCCCGCGTCAGCCCCATCCCCGTGCTGCGCGCCGCCGCGTTCCTCTACGTGCAGTTCTTCATCAACGTCCCTCTGCTGGCGCTGCTGCTCCTCGCGGTGTTCGCCCTCCCGGACGCCGGCATCCTGCTGCCCCTGACGCCGACCGCGATCATCGTGCTCACCGTCTACGAGGCCGCCTACGTCGCCGAGGCCGTGCGGTCGGGCGTCAACACCGTCCCCGTCGGCCAGGTCGAAGCCTCCCGGGCGCTGGGCCTCACCCTCTGGCAGTCGCTGCGCTTCGTGGTGATCCCCCAGGCGCTGCGGGCCGTCGTGCAGCCGATCGGCAACGTCATGATCGCGCTCGCCATGAACACGGCCCTGGCCGCGGCCGTCGGCGTCGTCGAGCTCACCGCCGAGGTCAACAAGGTGAATCTCGTCGCGGCCCAGCCCATCCTGATCTTCTCCAGCGCCGGACTCCTCTACATGGCCATCGCCCTCGCCATCGGCCTCGCCGCCGGCTGGGTCGAGCGGAAGGTGGCGATCGCCCGATGACCGCACAGCTCATCCCCGACCGGCCGGCTCCCCCCCGCGCCCGCCGTCCGAAGCGCCGCCACGATGCCGCCTTCATCTACGACGTGCCCGGCCCGCGCGGCCGCCGGAACATCCTCGTCGGGTCGATCGTCAGCGTCGCGATCTTCGCCGTCATCGTCGGCCTGGGCCTCTGGCAGTTCGCCGCGCACGGCCAGCTCGCCCCGGAGCGCTGGGCGCCGTTCACCGAGTGGGCCATCTGGCAGTACCTGCTGGTCGGACTGCTCGGGACACTGGAGGCGGCGGCGATCGTCGCCGTCCTGGGTGCTGCGCTCGGCATCCTGCTGGCCCTCGGCCGGGTCAGCAGGATGCGCTGGGTGCGCTTCGTGTGCGGCCTCTACATCGAGATCGCCCGCACCGTCCCGGTGCTGCTGGTCATCTACCTCATGCTGTTCGGGCTTCCGCAGATCGGCGTCAACCTCCCGACGCTGTGGAAGCTGGTCGTTCCGCTCACCATCGCGAACGCCGCGGTCTTCGCCGAGATCATCCGCGCCGGCATCCTCAGCCTGCCGCGCGGGCAGCGCGAGGCGGCCCTCAGCCTCGGGATGCGCCCGGTGCAGGCGATGACGTACGTCGTGCTCCCCCAGGCGGTGCGCAATGTCACGCCGTCGCTGGTGACGCAGTTCGTCAGCCTCCTCAAGGACACCTCGCTCGGCTACATCGTCGCCTTCACCGAGCTGCTGTACCGCGGCCAGGTGCTCGCCTCCTATCTGCACCTCCTCATCCCCACCTATGTGGCGGTGACGGTGATCTACCTGATCGTCAACGGCAGCCTCTCGGCGTTCGCGTCGCGGCTGCAGCGCGGATCGCGGCGCCGCTCGTCACCGCAGCCGGTCCTTCCCACGCTTCCCGCCGTCGTCGCCGTCGAGCACATCGACGACGGCACCGATTCCTCGAAAGCCGACCATGTCTGACGCCCCCACCGTCTCCGTCCGCACCGCCTCCGCCGAGCTGGCCGAGCTCGCCGTCGTCCGGCGTTCCGGGCTCATCGAGAGCCGGCACTTCGGCAGCCTGGTGGCGCTCGACCCGGCCGGCCGGCCCCTCATCGAGCTGGGCGACCCGGATGCCGTCGTGCTGCCCCGGAGCACGGTGAAGCCGCTGCAGGCGCTCGGCTGCCTGACCGCCGGCGCTCCGCTCGCCGGCCCGGAGCTGGCCATCGCGGCGGGCAGCCACACCGGCGAGGACGAGCACGTCCGGCTGGTCCGGGAGCTGCTGGCCCGCGCCGGCGTGGACGACGCGGCGCTCGGCTGCCCGGTCGACCGGCCGGAGGACGAGGCGACCTTCGAGCGGATGCTGCGCGACGGCGACGGGCGCTCGCGCGTGCGGATGAACTGCTCCGGCAAGCACGCCGCGATGCTGCTCGCCGCGGCGACGAACGGCTGGCCGACCGAGGGCTACCTCGACCCGGAGCACCCGCTCCAGCAGCACATCCGCGTCACGATGGCCGAACTGACCGGTGTGCCGGTGGGGCACGACGCGATCGACGGCTGCGGCGCGCCCCTCTTCGGCACGAGCGTCCGCGGGATCGCGCGCGCGTTCGGCCGCCTGGTGCAGGCCGCGCCGGGCACGCCGGAGCGGGCCGTCGCGGACGCGATGCGGGAGCACCCCTATTACGTCGGCGGTTCCGGCCACCAGAACACGACGCTCATGGAGACCGTCCCGGGCGCGCTCGCCAAGGGCGGCGCCGAGGGCGTGATCGGCGTCGCGGCCGCGGACGGAACGGCCGTCGCCATGAAGATCGTGGACGGCAGCCCCCGTGCGACGACGCTCATCGCGCTCCGTGTGCTCGAGGCCCTCGGGACCCCGATCGCGGACGCGCGCGCCCTGACGGACCTCCCCGTGCTCGGCGGCGGCGCGCCGGTCGGCGCGATCGAGCTCGGCGCGGACCTGACGTCCGCGCTGGAGCGCCTCGCGTGACCGTCGTCGAGATCTGCCTCGACGACCTCGCCGGCGTGCGCGTGGCGGAGGAGGCCGGCGCCGACCGGATCGAACTGTGCGCGGCTCTGGGCGAAGGCGGGATCACGCCGTCCATCGGCACCGTCGCCGGGGCGCTCCGCGCGGCGACGCGGATCGGCATCCAGGTGCTCATCCGTCAGCGGCCGGGCGACTTCGTGTACGACGACGACGAGCTGCAGGCGATGGTGGACGACATCCACTCGATCCGTGCGCTGCCGAATCCATCGGGGGTCGTGGTCGGCTTCGTGATCGGAGCGCTGCGCAGCGACGGCCGGGTGAACGTGGATGCGACCAGGCGCCTGGTGGCCGCGTGCGGCGATGCGCCGGTGACCTTCCACAAGGCGTTCGACCAGGTCGCCGACCGGCGGGAAGCCCTCCGGCAGCTCGCCGACCTCGGTGTGGCACGGGTGCTGACGTCCGCTGGAGCGGCCACGGCGCTCGACGGCGCCGACGGGCTCGCGGAGCTCGTCGACCTCGCCGGCGACCGCGTGACGATCCTGGCCGGGGGCGGCGTCCGGCCGGCCAACGTGGTGGAGGTCGTGCGGCGGACCGGCGTCGGCGAGGTGCACCTGCGCGCCCCGCACACGGTGGCGACCGCCGGGGCCGGTGCTCCGACGGCGTACGACCCGGGCGAGCGCGATGTCACGTCGGGCGAGGTGGCCCGGGCGGTCGTCGACGCGGTCCGCGAGGCGACCAGCGAGCAGTCCGCATGAGCGGCCTCCCGGTCGTCCTGGCCGTCGACCTGGGCGGGACCGCGATGAAGGGCGCCGTCGTCAGTGAAGACGGCGCCACCATGACCGAGTCGACCCTCGCGACGCCGTCCGACGGCATCCTCGCCGCGCTCGTCGAGCTGCTCGGCGACCTGCGCCGCACGGCCGCGGACGACGGCCACGATGTCGTCGGCGCGGGCGTCGCCACCCCCGGGATGCTCGACGAGCAGCGCGGCCTGGTGCACTACGCGTCCAACCTCGGCTGGCGCGACGTGCCCCTCCTCGACATCCTGCGCTCGGAGCTGCACCTGCCGGTCGCGGTCGGACACGACGTGCGCGCCGCCGGGCTGGCAGAGCGCAGCAGCGGCGCCGCCCGCGGCTTCGGCGACTTCGCCCTCGTCCCGATCGGCACCGGGGTCGCCGCCGCGCTCGTCTCGTCCGGCGGTGCCGTCACCGGTGCGACCGGAGCGGCAGGCGAGTTCGGCCACATCCCGGTCATCCCGGGCGGCGAGCCGTGCACCTGCGGCCAGCGGGGCTGCCTCGAGGTCTACATGTCCGGCGCCGGGGTCGCCCGGCGTTACCACGCAGCGGGCGGGGAGGCGGTCAGCACCCGCCGCATCGTCGAGCGTCTCGGGGACGACCCGCTCGCCGACCGCGTGTGGTCGGAAGCGTTGGACGTGCTCGCGCAGGGTCTCAACATCCTGACCCTGCTGCTCGACCCCGGGCTGATCGTGCTCGGCGGCGGAGTCTCGCACGCGGGCGACGCGCTGTTCGCGCCGCTGGGCGAGCGGATGTCCGCCGGACTGGCCTGGCGGGAGCGTCCGCCGGTCGTCCGCAGCTCCCTCGGCGGAGACGCCGGCCGCGCGGGTGCCGCCCTGCTCGCGTTCGACGCCGCCCGCACCTGACCTGGTTGACGCGACACGCCGTCCGGGGGCGCCGGCCGACGGCGTGTCGTGCCAAGTCGATGCGCATTGAGTTGTGCGCAATTGAATTGCGTGCAATGATTGCCGCATGCCGGTGACCGATGAGATGGTGTGCTTCTCGCTCTACGCCGCCACGCGTGCCACAACGCAGGCGTACCGTACGCTCCTCGAGCCGTGGGGGCTCACCTACCCGCAGTACCTCGTCCTCATCACCCTCTGGGTCGAGGGCGAGCAGACGGTCGGGACGCTCGGCGACCACCTGCAGCTCGACTCCGGGACGCTGTCCCCGCTGCTGCGGCGGATGGAGCAGTCCGGCCTCGTCCGGCGCGAGCGCCGCCCCGGCGACGAGCGGGTGGTGACGGTCACGCTCGGCGACCGCGGCCGAGAGCTGCGCTCCGAGCTCGCCCACATCCCCGCCCGGATCGCGGCAGGCACCGGCCTCCCGGACCAGCAGGCGGCCGGCGCCCTCATCGACACCCTCCACCGGCTCACGGAGACCATGCACGCTGCGGCGCAGCCGCCGGTCCCCGCGGACAACCGAACACCCTCCGAAAGGCACTGATGAACGTCCTCTACACCGCAGAAGCCCTGTCGACCGGCGCGGGCCGCGACGGCCGCGTCGCCACCAGCGACGGCACCTTCGCCCTCGACCTCGCCGTTCCGAAGGAGATGGGCGGCTCGGGAGCAGGCACCAACCCCGAGCAGCTTTTCGCCGCCGGATACGCGGCGTGCTTCCACTCGGCGCTGCAGGCGGTGGCCCGCGGCCAGAAGGTGAAGCTCGACGGCTCGTCGGTCGGAGGCCGCGTCGAGATCGGCCCGAACGGCGAGGGCGGCTACCAGCTCGCCGTGCTGCTCGAGGTCGTCCTCCCGGGGATCGAGGCCGAGCAGGCGCAGGCCCTCGCGGACGCGGCGCACCAGGTGTGCCCGTACTCCAACGCCACGCGCGGCAACATCGACGTCACCATCACGGTCTCGGAGGACTGAGCCGTGACCGACACCACGATGCGCGCTCTGGTCCACCACGAGTTCGGCGACCCGGCCGAGGTGCTCGCGGTCGAAGACCGCCCCCTCCCCCAGCCGGGCGCCGGCGAAGTCCGTGTGCGGATGCTGCTCTCGCCCATCCACAACCACGACCTGTGGACGGTGCGCGGCACGTACGGCTTCAAGCCCGGGCTTCCCGCTCAGGCCGGCACCGAGGCGCTGGGCGTCGTGGATGCGGTCGGCGAGGGCGTCGAGCAGCTCACGGTCGGCCAGCGGGTCGTCACCGGCGGCACGTTCGGCGTCTGGGCCGAGTACTTCGTCACCCGCGCGGCCGGGCTCATCCCCGTCCCCGACGGTCTCCCCGACGAGTCCGCCGCCCAGCTGGTGTCGATGCCGTTCAGCGCGATCAGCCTGCTCGAGTCGCTCGGTCTGAGCGAGGGCGACTGGCTCATCCAGAACGCGGCGAACGGCGCGGTCGGCCGGATGGTCGCCCAGCTCGGCGCCGCACGCGGGCTCAACGTCGTCGGCCTCGTCCGCCGGTCCGCCGGCGTGGAGGAGCTGCGCGCCCAGGGCATCGAGCGGGTCGTCGCCACCGACGGCGCGGACTGGCGCGACCGGCTCGCCGAGATCACCGGAGGCGCCCCGATCACCGCGGGCGTCGACTCCGTCGGCGGTTCGGCGGCGGGAGATGTGCTCTCCACGCTCGCCGAGAACGGCACCCTCGTCGTGTTCGGCGCCATGGCGTCCCCGACGCTCGAGCTGGCGTCCGGCGACATCATCTTCAAGCAGGTCACCGTCAAGGGATTCTGGGGAAGCGTCGTCAGCCGCGAGATGCCGGCCGACCAGCGCGGCCGGCTGTTCCAGGAGCTGTTCGCCCGCCTGCAGGACGGCACGCTGACCCTGCCGGTCGCCGGCATCCACGGCCTGGACGACATCGCCGGGGCCGTGGCCGCGAGCGGCGAGGCCGGACGCGTCGGCAAGGTGCTGCTGCGTCCGTGACCTGGGCCGCGACCGGGTCCGGGGTGGGCACCGCCCGATAGCCTGGGCACATGCTCACCCCGCCGGTCACGCCCAAGAAGCCCGTCGAACGCATCCACCACGGCGACGTCTACGTCGACGACTACGAGTGGCTGCGCGAGAAGGACGATCAGGCCGTCATCGCGCACCTCCACGAGGAGAACGCGTACACCAACGCCCGCACCGAGCACCTCGCGCTGCTGCGCGAGCAGATCTTCGACGAGATCAAGGCGCGCACCCGCGAGACCGATCTGAGCGTTCCCGTCCGCGAGGGCGACTGGTGGTATTACACCCGCACGGTCGAGGGCAAGCAGTACGGCATCCACTGCCGTGCCCCCATCGCGTCGGCCGACGACTGGGTGCCGCCGACGCTCGACGAGGCGGCCCAGCGCAACGGCCTTCCGGGCGAGCAGATCCTGCTCGACGACAACGCGGAGGCCGAGGGCCACGACTTCTACGCGCTCGGCAGCTTCGATGTGAGCGCCGACGGGACGCGCCTGCTCTGGGCCGTCGACACCGAGGGCGACGAGCGCTACACGCTCCGCGTCCGCTCCCTCATCGACGACGGCGCGACCTTCCCCGACGAGATCGAGGGAACCGCGGGCGGCGCGCTCTTCGACCAGACCGGCGCCTACATCTTCTACACGACGGTCGACGAGTCCTGGCGCCCCGACACCGTCTGGCGGCACCGGGTCGGCGACGCACCGGACGCCGGTGACACGCAGGTCTTCCACGAGCCGGACGAGCGCTACTGGATCGGCGTCGGCCTCACCCGGAGCAGGCGGTTCCTCGTCATCGAGGCAGGGTCGAACATCACCAGCGAGGCCTGGCTGCTGCGCTCGGACGACCCGACCGGCGAGTTCCGCGTGGTCTGGCCCCGGAAGGAGGGCGTCGAGTACGACGTCGAGCACGCCATCGTCGGCGGACACGACCGCCTCCTCATCGTGCACAACGACGGCGCGATCAACTTCGAGCTCGTCAGCGTCTCGGCGGACGACCCGCAGGGACCCCGCCGGGTCCTCCTCGCCCACGATCCGGCCGTGCGCATCGAGGGCGTGGATGCGTTCCGCGACTTCGTCAGCGTCGAGTACCGCCGCGAGGGGATGACGCGGGTCGCCGTCGCCTGCGTGCCCGACCCGCAGAGCGGGAAGCCGGCCGACGACACTCCGCACGAGCTGCACTTCGACGAGGAGCTCTTCACCGTCGGCGTCGGCGGCAACCCGGAGTGGACCCAGCCCTTCCTGCGCCTCGGCTACGGCAGCTTCGTCACCCCGTCGACCGTGTACGACTACGACGTGCGCACCGGGGAGCTCGCGCTCCGCAAACAGCAGCCGGTGCTCGGAACGTTCGACGCCTCGCTCTTCGAGCAGCGCCGGGAGTGGGCGACCGCGCCGGACGGCGCGCGCGTGCCGATCTCGCTCGTGTACCGCCGCGACCTGGTGACGCCCGGCGAGCCGGCTCCGCTGGTGCTGTACGGCTACGGGTCGTACGAGGCCAGCATGGACCCGTCGTTCAGCATCCCGCGCCTCAGCCTGCTCGACCGCGGCGTCGTTTTCGCCATCGCGCACGTGCGCGGGGGCGGCGAGCTGGGCCGGCTCTGGTACGAGAACGGCAAGAAGCTGCACAAGAAGAACACCTTCACCGACTTCATCGCGGCCGCCCGCCACCTGGTCGACCGGGGATGGACGGAGCCGTCGCGCCTGGCCGCCCAGGGCGGCAGCGCCGGAGGGCTGCTCATGGGCGCCGTGGCGAACCTGGCGCCGCGCGACTTCGCCGGCATCCTCGCCGAGGTGCCGTTCGTCGATCCGCTGACCAGCATCCTCGACCCGTCCCTCCCGCTCACCGTGATCGAGTGGGACGAGTGGGGCGACCCGCTGCACGACCCCGAGGTCTACGACTACATGAAGTCGTACTCGCCGCTCGAGAACGTGCACGCGACGCACTACCCGCGCATCCTCGCGATCACGAGCCTCAACGACACCCGGGTGCTCTACGTCGAGCCGGCGAAGTGGGTGGCGAAGCTGCGCGAAGCGGATGCGGACCCGCTGCTCAAGATCGAGATGGCGGCCGGTCACGGCGGGGTTTCCGGGCGGTACGCCGCCTGGCGCGAGCGGGCGTTCGCCCTCGCGTGGCTCCTCGACGTCGTCGGGGCGCATCCGTCGGGCGAGTGACGGTACGACGGGAGATGCCGTGAAGATCGATCTGAAGAAGGAGCTGGGCCTCTACGCCCCGCGGCGCGGACGCTTCGAGCTGGTGACCGTGCCGCCCCTCCGCTACCTGATGATCGACGGCCACGGGGATCCCAACACGTCGGAGCAGTATCGCGACGCGCTGCAGACGATCTTCCCGCTCGCCTACGCGCTGAAGTTCCTCAGCAAGAGAGAGCTCGACCGCGACTACACGGTCATGCCGTTGGAGGCGCTGTGGTGGGCCGAGGACATGGCGTCCTTCACCACGGCACGGGACAAATCGCAGTGGGACTGGACCGCGCTGAACCTCATCCCCGACTGGATCACCGACGACCACGTCGAGCAGGCACACGTAGCGGTGAGGAGTCGCGGCGGCGCCCCGGCGCTGGGCGCGCTGCGCGTGGAGACCCTGGACGAGGGGCTGTGCGTGCAGACCCTGCACGTCGGCTCCTACGACGACGAGGCGCCGGTGCTGGCGGAGCTGCACGATGTGTTCATCCCGGAATCGGGGCTCACGATGACCGGCCGCCACCACGAGATCTACCTGAGCGACGCCCGGCGGACCGCGCCGGAGAGGCTGCGGACCATCCTGCGGCAGCCGGTCACGCGGGCCGCGGTGTAGGCGCGCTCGATCGGAGGACGCGGCCGGCCGCCGCCTGGCTCAGCCCAGGTCGTCGGGGTCCTTGCCGGTGCGCTCCCCGGACTCCAGCGTGGCGATGGCGGCCAGATCGTCCGCGTCCAGCTCGAAGCCGAAGACGTCGATGTTCGACCGGATGCGCTCCGGCGATGTCGACTTCGGGATGACCACGTTGCCCAGCTGCAGCTGCCACCGGATCACCACCTGCGCCGGGGTCACCCCGTGCTTCGCGGCGAGCGCATCCAGTGTCGGGTCGCCGAGCACGCGCCCGCGCGCCAGCGGCGACCACGCCTCGGTCACGATCCCGTGCGCCGCGTCGTACGCCCGCACCTCGGCCTGCGGCAGCCAGGGGTGCAGCTCCACCTGGTTCACCGCGGGCACCGTGTCGGTCTCCCGCGCCAGCCGGTCGAGGTGGTGCGTGTGGAAGTTCGCCACCCCGATCGAGCGGGCGCGGCCCTCCGCGCGCACGCGCTCCAAGGCCCGCCACGTCTCCACATACCGGTCGCTGCGCGGGGCAGGCCAGTGGATGAGGAAGAGGTCGATCGTGTCGAAGCCGAGCCGCTCGAGACTGGCGTCGAACGACCGCAGAGTCGAGTCGTACCCGTTGTCCGTCCACCACACCTTGCTGGTGACGAACACGTCGGACCGGTCGAGCCCGCTCCTCCGCACCCCCTCCCCGACACCGCGCTCGTTCTCGTAGAACGCTGCCGTGTCGATGTGGCGGTAGCCCGCCTCCAGCGCCGTCACCACCGCCTCCGCCGTCTCGGCCTCCGGGATCTTGTAGACGCCGAAGCCCAGCTGCGGGATGGTGTTGCCGTCGTTGAGAGTCAGCTGCGGGATGCTCGCCATGGGTTCATTCTGCCGTGCCCTCGGCGTACAGGTGTGGGGACGGAAGGGGACAAGCAACATGGCACTGACGAACAAGACGATCGCGTTCCTGGTGGGTCCGGAGGGCATCGAGCAGGCCGAGCTGGTGCAACCGTGGAAGGCGGTGACCGATGCCGGCGGCACCCCTCAGCTGGTGTCGAAGGAGGAGGGCGAGGTGCAGGCCTTCAATCACCTGACCCCGGCCGACACCTTCCCCGTGGATGTGACCCTCGCCTCGGCGAGCGCCGACCAGTTCGACGCCCTCGTGCTCCCCGGCGGTGTCGCCAACGGCGACCAGGTCCGGACGTTTCCCGAGGCGGTGTCGCTGGTGAAGGACTTCGCGGCGGCCGGCAAGCCCATCGCGGTGATCTGCCACGGCGGCTGGGTGCTGATCGAAGCGGGCGTCGTGGGCGGCCGGACGCTGACCAGCTGGCCGAGCCTGCAGACCGATTACCGCAACGCGGGAGCAACCTGGGTCGACCAGGAGGTCGTGGTCGACGACGGACCGTTCACGCTCGTCTCGTCGCGCAAGCCCGACGACCTCGACGCGTTCGACCGCGAGCTCGTGAAGGCCTTCGAGTAGAGACCGTGAACGTTCCCTGGCAATGGCCTCCAAGCCGGTTGCGATCGGCGGGAGGCCGCGGGAACGTAGGCGACTCCTGGACCATCGATAGGAAGGAGAGCACATGCTCACCCTCACCGAGAACGCCAGCACCATCGTGAAGACGCTGACCGACCAGTCCCCGGACGAGTCCGCGGGTCTGCGCATCAGCAGCAGCAACCCCGACGCCACGGCGTTCGCCGCCGCGGTCACCCCGGAGCCGGAGGCTTCGGACCAGGTGGTCGAGTCGGGCGGGGCCCGCATCTTCCTCGAGACGCAGGCAGCCGAGGTCCTCGACGACAAGGTGCTCGACGCCCAGGTCGACGACCAGGGCGCCGTCAGCTTCGCGATCGGAGTCTCCGCGTAGCCGGAGCACGATCGACGAGAGGCCCGGAGTCGCATGACTCCGGGCCTCTCGTGCGTCCCGGCGCTTCCATCGTCGCCCCCGGCCGCCGCTACGGCGAGGGCTCCTCCGCGCGGGCGGCATCCTGCGTCTCGACCGGGCCGGTCGGTGGCGCGAGCTCGTCGGCGACGATGGGATGCGGCGCCGTGCGGTCGTCGGGGAGGCCCCATAGCGCCTCGCCTTTGCCCGCATCCAGCAGGAACTCCACCGCGAGCGTCCACAGCGGCACGATCTTCATGGGCGGGATGTCCTCCTCGCCCGGGAAGTGCGCGGCGAAGTGGACCTCCGGCTCCCCGCGGAGCGGCTCGGCCGCCGCGACCAGCCCGTAGTAGCTCTCGTCGTCGATGACGCGCCAGCGTCCCGTCCGCCCGTGCTCGGGCTCCAGCCGCACCGTGTACCCGCCGTAGGAGAAGTCGGGCCCGGGAGGCAGGGAGGCGCGCTCGTCTTTCGTCATGCTCCCGTTCTACGGCGTCGGAAACCGCGGGACAACTCGTTCACATGCCTAGCAAAAGGGTGTAGGACGTCCCTCTCGGCTGCGACCCCTGCACGGTTCGGTCTAGCCGCACGCCTCGGCACCGGTGTCAACGAGAGTGACCCGGTGCCGCGGCGGTTGTTCACTGGTGGCTGGCGTGCGGACCGCCTCAACCCCACTCGGCGGTCCGCGCGCCACCCCTACGGTGCTGCGACCTCTTCTGCCACGCCGGGCGCGCCCTGCTGGTCGGCCTCGGCCTCCGCGTCGTCGCCGCGGAACTGCGTCATGTACAGGTCGTAGTAGGCGCCGCGCCGTTCGAGGAGGGTCGCGTGGTCGCCCTGCTCCACGATCCGGCCGTGCTCCATCACGAGGATGGTGTGCGCGTCGCGGATGGTGGACAGGCGGTGTGCGATGACGAACGAGGTCCGGTCGGTGCGCAGCGCCGCCATCGCGTGCTGCACGAGCAGCTCGGTCCGGGTGTCGACCGACGACGTCGCCTCGTCGAGGATGAGCAGCGACGGGTTGGCGATGAACGCCCGGGCGATGGTGATGAGCTGGCGCTCACCGGCCGAGACGTTGCCGCCCTCCGCGTCGATGACCGTGTCGTAGCCGTCGGGCAGCTGACGGACGAAGCGGTCGACCATGGTGGCCTTCGCCGCCTCGATCACCTCGTCGTCGGTCGCCTCGAGGCGCCCGTACCGGATGTTCTCTCGGATCGTGCCGGAGAACAGCCACGCGTCCTGCAGCACCATCCCGACCTGGCCGCGGAGTTCGTCCCGCGACAGCTGGGTGGTGTCGATGCCGTCGAGCCGGATGGTGCCGCTGTTCAGCTCGTAGAACCGCATGATCAGGTTGACGAGGGTGGTCTTGCCCGCCCCGGTCGGACCGACGATCGCGACGGTGCTGCCCGGCTGCACGCTGAGCGACAGGTCTTGGATGAGCGGCGTCGTCGGGTCGTACGAGAAGTCGACCTTGTCGAGCTCCACCCGGCCGTCGGCACGCTCCGGGAGGTGCTGGGTCGGCGTCTCGGGCAGCTGCTCCTCCGAGTCGAGGAACTCGAACGTGCGCTCGGCCGAAGCCACACCCGACTGCAGCATGTTGGCCATGCCCGCGATCTGCCCGATCGGCTGCGAGAACTCCCGGGAGTACTGGATGAACGCGGTGGCGTCGCCGATGGTCAGCTGGCCGGCGGCGACCTTGAGTCCGCCGACGACCGCGATGAGCACGTAGGAGAGGTAGGAGACGAAGTTCATCGCCGGCATGATGCTGCCGGAGACGAACTGGGCGCCCACCTGCGCCTTGTGCAGCTTCGCGTTGCGGGCGTCGAACTCTGCCAGCATGACCTCGTCGCGACCGAAGGCGCGCACCAGGTCGAGACCGGAGTACGACTCCTCGATGTGGCCGTTGAGCGCGCCGGTGGAGGCCCACTGCGCGGTGAACAGCTTCTGCGAGCGCGACCCGATCACACCGGCGATCACGCCGGAGAGCGGGATGGAGATGAGCGCGATCAGGGCGAGCTGCCACGACACGATGAACATCATGATCCCGATGCCGATCACCATCAGCACAGACTGGATCAGCTGCGAGAACGCCTGCTGCAGGGCCGTCTGGATGTTGTCGACGTCGTTGGTCACGCGCGACATGAGGTCGCCGCGCTGCCGGGTGTCGAAGTAGCTGAGCGGCAGCCGGTTGAGCTTCGCCTCCACGTCCTTGCGCAGCCCGTAGACCACCCGCATCACGAGCGCGTTCAGCAGGTAGCCCTGCCACCACTGCAGCAGGGAGGCGACCAGGTACATCCCGAGCACGATGAGCAGGAGGCGTCCGAGCTCCGTGAAGTCGATGCCCTCGCCTGTGGTCACGCCCGAGCCGGCGATCACGTCGGCCAGCTGACCCTGCCCGCTGGCGCGCAGCTGCTGGATCACCTGGTCCACGGGAACGCCCGGGGGCAGCTGCGACGAGATCACGCCCCGGAAGATGACGTTGGTGGCATCGCCGAGGATCTTCGGCGCGATGACGACGAGCACGACCGACACCACCGTGAGCAGGGTGACCCAGGCCATCCCGAGCCACTCCGGCTTGAGGAGGCCCATGAGCCGCTTGAACGACGGCCAGAAGTTCTCGGCCTTCTTCGCCGGCGCTCCGCCGAACATGTCGCCGTCGGCCTCGGTCGGCGTGAAGTCGTACTCCTCCTCGAGCTCGTCGAGGACGATGTCCTTCGCCGTCGGGTTCTGCCCCTCGTCGGGGCGTCCGCCGCGCTTCTTGCGGTCTGTGGTCCGTGCCATCTCAGGCCACCTCCAGGCTCAGCTGCGACTCGACGATCTGGCGGTACGTCTCGTTGGTCTCCAGCAGGTCGTCGTGGGTGCCGCGTCCTACCACCCGTCCGTCGTCCATGACGATGATCGTGTCGGCTTCGCGGATCGTGGAGACGCGCTGCGCGACGACGATCATCGCGGCGTCCCCGATGGATTCGGCGAGCGCGCGCCGGAGGCGGGCGTCGGTCGCGACGTCGAGGGCCGAGAACGAGTCGTCGAAGAGGTACACCTTGGGCTGCGCGACGAGCGCGCGGGCGATGCAGAGCCGCTGGCGCTGGCCGCCGGAGACGTTGGTGCCGCCCTGGGAGATCCGCTCGTCCAGGCCGTGCTCCTTGGCGCGCACGAAGTCCTCCGCCTGGGCGACGCGCAGCGCCTCCCAGAGCTCGTCGTCGGTCGCATCCGGACGCCCGAAGCGCAGGTTGGATGCGATCGTGCCGGAGAAGAGGTACGGCCGCTGGGGCACGAGCCCGAGCACCCCGGCGATCTGCGTGCGGGTGAGCGCGTCGACGGCGACGCCGCCGATGCGGACGTGCCCGCTCTGCGGGGTGAACAGGTTGGCGATGACCGAGACCAGCGTGGTCTTTCCGGAGCCGGTCGATCCGACGATCGCGGTGACCTTGCCCGGCTCGGCCGTGAACGTGACGTCACTGAGCACGGGCTTCTCGGCGCCCGGGTAGCCGAAGGTGACATCCTGCACCTCGACCCGGCCGTCCGCCGGGACCTCGGCGGCGTCGACGGCCGCCTGCGCCGTGCTGGGCTTCGCGCTGAGCACCTCTTCGATGCGCTCGGCGCAGACCATGGCGCGCGGGATCATCATGGCCATGAAGACGCCCATCATGACGGCGACGAGGATCTGCAGGAGGTACTGGAGGAAGGCGGTCAGCGCGCCGATCTGGATGTCTCCGGCGTCGACGCGGTGACCTCCGAACCAGAGCACCGCCACGGTCGCCGCGTTGAGGATGAGCATGATGATCGGGAACATCAGCACGAACACGTTGCCGACCTTGACCGAGATGCGGGTGAGGGCGGCGTTGGCGTCGTCGTACCGTTTGGTCTCGAAGCGTTCGCGGACGAAGGCGCGGATGACGCGGATGCCGACGATCTGCTCGCGGATGACGCCGTTCACGCCGTCGATGCGCTCCTGCATGATGCGGAACATCGGCAGAAGCAGCGACACGAGGACGCCGACCACGACGAACAGCACAGCGACGGACACCCAGATCAGCCAGGACAGGCCGGCGTCGACCTGCACCGCGAAGATGATGCCGGCGATGCACATGATCGGGGTGGAGACCATGAAGTTGAACGTCATCAGCAGGAGCATCTGCACCTGCTGCACGTCGTTCGTGTTGCGGGTGATGAGGGTCGGCATGCCCCAGCGGGCGAGGTCGAGCGAGGGCAGCGCATCCACCGTGCGGTAGAAGGTGCGCCGGATGTCTTTGCCGGCGGACATCGAGGCGCGCGCGCCGAAGTAGGTGGCCGTCACGGCGGCGAGCACCTGGATGAAGCAGACGACCAGCATCATGCCGCCGGTGCGCCAAATGAAGTCGGTGTCGCCGGTGACGACGCCCTTGTCGATGATCTGGGCGTTGAGGGTCGGTAGGTAGAGGGCGGCCATGGTCGCGACGAGCTGAAGGACCACGACCGCGGTCACCGCGCGCCAGTAGGGGCGCACGAAGCGGAGTGAGAGACGAAGCAGAGTCACAGTGATTCCCGGGTGTGCTGTGTGTGGATGTGGTGGCGGAGCAGCCCCGCCACGAACGAGGCTAACGGCGATTGCGGACGATGAGCGGCCTCAATTGCGAGGCCGTCCGGCGACCGCGATGCGGACGGTCGCCCTCGGACCGCGTCAGGCGGCCGTGTAGTGGAGGTGGAGGACGCCGTTGTCGTAGGCGTCGTGGTGACGCAGCCGCAGCTTAGCGGGAGCGCTTCCTTCCGGGAACAGGCGTGCGCCCGTTCCGCGGATCACCGGGTAGACGAACAAATGGAGGGAGTCGACGAGTCCGTCCGCCAGCAGCGCACGCACCAGCGAGCCGGAGCCGCTGATGTAGACGCCGCCGCTGTACTCGTCGGCGAAGGCGCGGATGCGCCCAGCGTCGTATGCCCCGAGCGACCGCGAGTTGCGCCAGGTGCGCTCCGCCGCCTGGTCGTCGAGCGTGGAGCTCACGACGCCCTTCGGGCTGTCGTTGAAGAAGGGCGCACCCGGATCGTCCGCTGCGGTGCGAGCAGACCAGGCGGGCGCGAACATCTCGAACGTGCGCCGGCCGAGGAGGATCGCGTCCGACGCCCGCGTGATACGGCCGATGTCGTCGCCCATCTCGGGATCGAACCCGAACTCGGACGTCCAGCTCGGATCCTCGAACACGCCGTCCAGCGACACGAACTCGTGCACTGCGATCGCGCCCATCAGACTCCCCTTTCCCCCGGAACAGCATAGGGGGCGACGCCTGTTTGCGGAACGGTCCGCGGCGCACCCGATCATCGGTTTCGACGGTGATGGGGGGCGATGTGGCGGGACAGTTCCCGTACTCCCCGCCACATCGCCTGAAGGGGTCCGACCCGTTCGCCCGAACCCTTCACACATGAAGACGCGAGCTGTCCCGAATTCGTGACGCGGGATCGCGGAATCGGTGTGCCTCTATTCGAGGCGGGTTGGGCCCAGGTCCGGAGCGATGGCAGGGCCTAGGTCAGGGCGGAGGGCCGAGGGCCGAGGCTCAGGCCACGGGGCCGAGCACCTCGAGCAAGCCGCCGTCCGTGACGGCCGAGAGCGATAGGACCTTGTAGCCCTCCTCGTCGAAGAACACGGTGAGGCGGTCTGCGTCGGTGTGCATCACGACGCCAGGGCCCCACGTCTCGTGCCGAACCCGTGCGGCCAGCGGGAACGCCTCCTCGCGGCTGGCGTCGTGCTCCTCCGCCCAGCGCTTCGCACTGCCGGACGAGCAGGTGTCGCAGTTGCCGCACGGCTCGGGCAGCTCCTCGCCGAAGTAGCCGAGGAGGAACTGCCTGCGGCACATTCCGGTCTCGGCATATTCCTGCATGAGCTGCGCCCTGGAGTGCTCGATGCGCTGCCGGGATGCGGCTTCGGCGACCGCCTTCGCTGCGGCCGTGCCGGGGTCGAGGCGTTCCGCGCGCAGGTCGTCGTCGCTCCCGGATAGCACACCGGCATCCCGCAGCAGGCCCAGCAGGCGGCCGAGGGACCGCACGCTGATCTCGACGCGTTCCGCGAGCTCGACCCGGGTGATGCCCGGTTCGCGGGCGATGGCCTCGAAGACGCGCGCGAGCTCGTCGGCGTCCGGGCCGCCGCCGGAGAAGAACCGGGTGAGAGCGAAGTCCTCCGGGCGGTAGTGGAGGGTGACCAGCGCCGGCCGGCCGTCGCGCCCGGCGCGTCCCGCCTCCTGGTAGTAGCTGTCGAGGGAGTCGGTCACCGAGGCGTGCACGACCGAGCGCACGTCGTGCTTGTCGATGCCCATGCCGAAGGCGCTGGTCGCGGTGACCACGCGGGCGCGGCCGTCCATGAAGCGCTCGTAGACGTCCTCGCGCTCGGCGCGACGCAGGCCCGCATGATATGCCGCTGCCGGAATGCCGGCCTCTAGGAGCTCTTCGGCGTACTGCTCGGCGTCCGTGCGGGTCGAGACGTAGACCAGTCCGGAGCCCTCCGACCGGCGCACCTGCGCGACGACGGCCGCGCGCTTCGCCGCATCCTCCTCGTGGCGCACGACCTCCAGCCGCAGGTTCGGCCGGTCGAAGCCGGTCGCGACCAACCGAGGGCGGCGGAGGCCGAGCCGTTCGCCGATCTCCGTGCGCACGGGCGGTGCTCCCGTCGCGGTCATCGCGACGACCGGTGGATGCCCCAGCTCGTCGATGACGCCGCCGAGCAGCAGGTAGTCGGGCCGGAAGTCGTGACCCCAGGAGGACACGCAGTGCGCCTCGTCCACCGCGAACAGCGAGACGTCGATGCCGCGGAGCCGCTCCCGCACCTCCGGGTTCGCGAGCTGCTCGGGAGCGAGGAAGGCGAAGCCCGCCTCCCCCGACGTCAGCGCCTCCCAGTCGCGCTCGCGCTCACGCTGCCCGGCGGAGGAGTTGATGGCGACCGCGCGCGGAACCCCCGTCGCCTCGCTGAGCGAACGCACCTGATCCTCCTGCAGGGAGATCAGCGGAGACACGACGATCGTCACGCCGTCGAGGATGGTGCCGGTCACCTGATACAGCGACGACTTCCCGTAACCGGTCGGCATCACGGCGAGCACATCGCCCCCGTCGAGGAGCACCTCCATGGCCTCCGCCAAGCGCGGGCGCAGCTGCTCCCAGCCGAAGGACTCCCGGGCGACTTCCTGAATGCGCGACACAGCAGAAACGGTATCCGGTCGCGGTCACCGGGTGTACCCGGGATCCCTGCTACTGGACCGACCACCCGCCGTCGCTCGGCAGCACGGCGCCATTGATGTTGACGCCGTCGTCGCTGAGCAGGAACGTGATCGACGCCGCCAGCTGCTCGGCCGTCGCGATGGTGGGGATCTGCTGCTGGAACGGGGTGAGACGGGCGGTCCCCGCCTCCGACGGGTGCGCAGGCATCGGGATGCCGGTGGCCACTCCCCCCGGAGCGACGGCGTTGACGCGGATGCCCTGCGGACCGTACATGAACGCGGTGCTGCGGGTGAGGCCGACGACGCCGTGCTTGGAAACGGTGTATGCGGTGCCGGAGGCGTTCCCGCGGAGACCGGCCTCCGAGGCCACGTTCACGATCGAGCCGGCGCCGGCCTGCAGCATCGCGGGGAGCACGGCGCGGGTCAGCTTGAACCCGCCGGTCAGGTTGATGCCGATGGTTCGCTCCCACACGGCGTCGGAGGTCTCGTGCGCCGGCGAGAAGTCGTCGTTGACCCCGGCGATGTTGGCCAGCGCGTCGATGCGGTCGCCGGCGGCGGCGACGATGGCGTCGATGTCGTCCTGCTTCGTGATGTCGCCGACCACGGTGGTCACCGTGCCGGCGGGGAATCCGGCGGCGAGGTCGTCCAGACGCTCCGCGGAGATGTCCACCGCGATCACCCGTCCGCCTTCCCTGGCGATGCGGGAGGCGGTCGCCCTACCGATGCCCGACGCTGCGCCGGTGACGATCACCGTGCGGCCGTCGAAGCGGCCGGGGGTGACCTTCTCGACCCAACCGGTCTCCACGTCCTCCGGCATGACGCCGCCGTTGGCCTGCAGCACCAGATCGTCGACGACGGACTGCGGCAGCTGGCCCTGGCTGAGCGCCACCAACTGCTGGAGCGGCAGGCCGCGCACCGGCGCGAGCATCTCCTCGCCGACTCCCGCCTGAGCGAGGAGCCCCTGGATGAGCGGAGCGCCCTCCGGGTGATCCAGCCATTCGCCGATGGTGCTGTGCGCCGTCAGCGGCTTCGATTCGGTCATCGTCGTCCCTTCCTCGTCGGAGTGTGAGCTGATTATGACACGGAGTGCCAGAAAAGATGCTGCCAGCGGTTCTCCGCATCCGCTTCATGTCGGGGCTTGCCACGGCGGCGACCGGGCGTAACGGTGGGAGCACACGATCCATCCGTCGGAGGAGGCCACCATGGAGACCGTGCTCGCCGTGCTGGAGCGCGACGATGTCGCCTTCGAGATCGAGTTCGAGCGCACAAGCGAGCCGCCCTTCGAGCTGCATCTGCCCTCGCACATCGGGGGCGCCGCCGTGATGGATGTGTTCGACCTCTGCGATGCGACGCTCTGGCCGGAGCTGATCCGCTACCGCTTCTCCGAGTGCGTACCGGTCGTCATCGGCTCCGACGACGACTTCTGACGACGGACGAGCGCCGGCCTGCTGCGTTCCCGGCGGCCCGGCCGCTGGCTATGCTGTGCGCCATGAGCACGAAGAGCCGCCAAGGGCCGCACCACGAGGAGACGCTCCAGCTGGGTGACAAACGGGGACTCTGGGGGGCGTTCGCCGGACTCATCACCGCGGTGCTGATCGCGTATCCGCTGTCGGCCTGCATCGCGTTCGCGACACATCCCACGACGCAGAAGCTGTTCGGCGGGCGCCTGGAGTCGGCATCGGCGTCGGGCTACGCGGCCTTCTGGTGGGTGCTCGCTCTCGGATGTCTGGCTCTGCCGTTCCTCGTCGGGTTCGGGATCGCGCGCCTGTCCGCCCGGGCGGTCGTCACCATCGGCGGGATCGTCGTCCTCTTCATCATCGCCGTGGTCGTGCTGGGGCAGATGTTCGCCTTCTGACGCCGGTCAGACCATCGTGAGGACGACCTTGCGCCCCGGCGGCGCGGACTCGGCGGCACGCTGCGCCTCCCAGACCTCCGCGAGCGGGAACAGGGTCGGCTCCGCCGTGCGCAGGCCGCCGTCCGCCACGTCGGCGAGGAGCGACGCGAGCAGGCGGCGATACGCCGTGCGGCGGGTCGCGATGAACAGCGGCGCGCCGCAGATCCGCTCCGACCGGTTGCGCGCGGCGCGCGCGAACCCGCGGACGGCGTCGGCGCGTTCGTGACCCGGGCGCCCGGCGAAGGCCGTGCGGACGAGCACCCCCTCCGGCGCCAGCGTCTCGCGGACCCGCGGAGAGCCGGTGTGGTCGATCGCCGCATCCACCGGTCCCTCCGCCGCCTCCCGGACACGGGCGGGCCAGTCGGGAGCGGAGTAGTCGATCAGCGGGATGCCGAGGTCGCCGATCGCGTCGGCGCTGCGCGCGGACGCCGTGCCCACGACGGTCCGGCCGGAGCGCAGGGCCAGCTGGGAGGCGAGCATGCCGACCGCCCCGGACGCGCCCTGCACCAGGATGCTGCGGCCCGGGCCGGCGAGGTCGAGAGCGTGGGCGGCGGTCACCCCGTCGAGCGGCAGCACCGCGGCTGCACCCGGATCGAGGGTCGGGGGAAGCGCGACGAGCAGCGTCGGAGCGACCGTCACGAACGTCGCGTGGGCGCCCATCCGGGGAAGCGCGGCGACCACCCGGGAGCCGACGCGCAGCCCGAGGGCGACCGACACGGCCGATTCGGTGACGAGTTCGCCGACGAAGTCGTACCCGGTGATGAAGCCGGGAGCCGGCTGCAGCACGTACCCGCCGCGGCGGGCCAGCACATCCGTCGCCCCCAGGGAGGCGTGCGTCACCCGCACGACGACCTCGTTGCCCCGCGGGGGCCGCACGGGCTCCCGCGCGAGCACCATGGCCGTCGGATCACCGAACCGCGACACCCGCGCGACGAGACGCGAGGGATCTGCCGAGCCCTCCCCGGTCATCGGGGGTCAGCCCGCTCGGCGCTGCAGCAGCGCAGTGCGGTCCGGGTGCGCCTCGAACCAGTCGGCCACGTACCAGCACATCGGCACGATCCGCAGCGTGCCGCCTTTCTCGATCTCGCCGACCGCGTACTCGACGAGCTGGGCCGCGTACCCCTTTCCGCGGTGGTGCGGCACGGTGAAGGCCCGCGTCAGCGAGATGGAGTCGCCGAGGATGCGGTAGTCGAGAACGCCGACCAGCTCGCCGTCGACGTGCATCGCGTAGCGGCTCGCATCCGTCTGATCGCTGAACTCCGTGGCCATGTGGCCCATCGTACGTCCGTCGTGCCCCGGGGGAACCCGCGGTAGTGTGAACCTGTGGGAACCCGACCCGCACCGAAGGCTCCCGCGCGCATCCCGCGACCACGTCACAGCAGACCCGGCCGCCGACGGCGCCTGCCGTCCGCGTGACGTGACGACCCAGGAGCCGCCCTGTGACGAACGACACACCGTCGCCCGCTCTCGCCCCCGCCTTCCAGACACTGCTCGAGCAGGTCCCGATCGGCGAGTACTCGGTCATCGAGGCCGAGACGGTGCCGTACGACCATGAGGGGACTCCCCTCGAGGGCTACCTCGCGCGCGATGTCCAGGCGGACGAGCGGCGCCCGGCGGTGCTCGTGCTGCACGACTGGCACGGGGTCGGCGACAACGTGCGGATGCGCGCCCAGATGCTGGCGCGCTCCGGGTACGTGGCCTTCGCCGCCGACCTCTACGGGGCCGGCGTGCGTCCCGCGGGAGACGCGGCCCCCGCGGAGGCAGGGAAGTACTACAACGACCTGGCGCTCCTCCGCGCACGCGTCGCCGCCGGCTTCGGCTGGCTGCAGCAGCATCCGGCTGTCGACCCCGCGCGCCTGGCCGTGATCGGCTACTGCTTCGGCGGGACGGCGGCGCTGGAGTTCGCGCGCACCGGGGCCCCGGCCCGCGGGGTCGTCTCGTTCCACGGCGGCCTGATCGCGCACGACCCGTCCGATGCGGCACAGATCGCCGCATCCCTGCTGGTGCTGACCGGCGGAGACGACCCGGTCGTGCCCGACGAGGCGGTGGTCGCGTTCCAGCAGGAGCTGCGCGGCGCCCCGCACGTCGACTGGCAGGTGACAACGTACTCCGGGGCGCCCCACGCGTTCACCATCCCGGGCACCGACCGCTACCGCCCGCTCGCGGATGCGCGGAGCTGGCGGGAGCTCGTCTGCTTCCTCGACGAGGTGTTCCGGTGAGCGGAGGGGCCGGCTGATGGAGCATCCCCTGCTCTTCGACGATGGCGATGTGCTCGTGGAGCGCATCCGTGCGCTGAGCCTGCGGCTTCCCGAGGCGGTCGAGACGCTGAACCACGGCCGGCCGTCGTGGAAGGCCGGGGAGAAAGGCCGCGCGTTCGCCGTGCTCGGCGCGTCGATGGACCGTCCGGACACCCTGGTGTTCAAGCCCGATCCGGCGGAGGCGCCGGCCTGGCGCGAGGACCCGCGGGTGTTCGTCCCCAAATACTGGGGGCCGAGCGGCTGGCTGGCCATCGACCTCGACCGCGACGCGCAGGACTGGTCCGAGACCTCCGAACTGATCGAGACGTCGTACCGGCAGGTCGCCCTGCGCCGCCAATTGGCGGTCTTGGATGCCGTCATGTAAGCTCGTATCCGGTCCGCGTGCGGGTCATGCGCCACTAGCTCAACGGATAGAGCATCTGACTACGGATCAGAAGGTTGGGGGTTCGAATCCCTCGTGGCGCACACTGGTTGAGACAGTAACAAGAGCCCCGCTGAACAGGCAAAACGCCGGAACAGTGGGGCTTTTGCTTTGCCTCCAGACGCGGGATCCGGCGGCTTTGAAGCGCGTTTGACCGGAACCGTGACAGCAACCCGCCCGGACGAGGCCAGTGGCTACGGCCATCACCTCGCCTCGGATTCATCGTTGCCCAGCGCCAGATCGATCGTCCGCGAGGCATCGAGCAGTGCGCTCGGCATCACGTGCGAATACAGATCCATCGTGACTCTCAACGACTGTCTACAGACGAGCTTCCAAATCTGCTCACGCATATCTTCGGTCGGGCCAAGCACTATCGTCGCCGCTGTGCGCAGCCATCGCTCGCCATCCAACCAGGCATCGATGACGCGATCTGTCGCGTCAGTCCCGCGCGATGAATGCCTCAGCGGCGCTTCGCACTCGCGGGGCCCAGTCCGCCGGGCGTTCGGGCATGTAGTCGTCGGTATCATCCAGCAACACGAACTTCTCCGCTTGTTCGTCGGGAAACTCGTGACCGATGACGGAGTGCGCCCACTCGGTCAATTGCTCCGCCCCAATTTCAGCCTCCAAAAAGCGTTGGCACATCACCCGGAGCGCAACTAATTTCGTCGCAGGAGAACTGGCGTCTGGAAAGTCGAGGTCCAGTTCGGCGAATGCTTCTCGCACGAGGTCCTCGGAAACCCACCACGACGTCTCTAGCGGCAGTCCGGCCATCTCGCGCAGTGCGGGGCTGTCGAAGCCATCCGCGAGGGCGTTCGCCGCCGCCAGGACAGAGGAAGCAGAGCCATCGAAACCGACGGCCCACATCGTTACGGCGTTCTGCAGCGGTCGCAGGCCAGCTGAAGCTGTTGAGTCGGCGACCATGGGACACAATCATGGCGCAGATTCGACGCTGATGCAGTAGGAAGACGTTCCCGTTCTGGAGAAGCACGCCATTCCGCGACTTCCGAGGTAGGCCCCGTCTCAAGTGGACTTTTGGACACGATCCGCGCATCCTCGGCGTCAAGCTTCTCCGCGCTTGTCAGACCAGCTCCGATCGACTCCCGTCGCCCAGTCGAGCATTGCCGCGAGACAGAGGGCGGGATGGTAGCTTCGGGCGGTCTTGTCTTAGTGCATCGCGATGCCGCGCCGGTCTTGCACCAAAGCGAGCTCAAGCAGTAGACGTCCCCCCACTTGACTCGGCTTCCGCCCGAGCCTGCCGCAACTAGCGCGCCGGGACGTCACATCAGATCCGCACATGCGGTGCCCATTCGGTGAGAACTTTCCATACTGGCTCAAGCGCGGCTTCTGCGTTTAAGCGACGAAGGGCCGCCCGGTCGTTCGGCCGGGCGGCCCTTCGTCTTCGTCCGGGCTAGTCCTGGGACGGGCCCTCGATCGCGATTCTGGTCGCCCGGCGGCGACGCCACACGGCCAGCAGCAGGGCCGCGACGCCGGCCAGGAGCACACCGGAGGCGATGCCGAGCGGCAGCGTGACCGACGAACCGGTGCTGGCGAGTGCGCCGGAGCCGGTGGCTGCCGGACCGCCCTGCGGGTCGGGAGAACCCGCGGCGGCGACCAGGGTCAGAGCGCCCCAGCCGATCAGCCCGCCCTGGGCATCGACGATCGCGAGCTTGTGCGCACCCAGTGCGGCGTCCGCCGGGATGGTGACCGACACGGCACCTCCGGAGACGACGGCCGCAGCGAGCGGCCGGGGTGTCGAGAAGAGCACGGGAGTGACCGTCTCGCCCTCGTGCGCCCCGCCCACGATGGTCACGTGGACCACGCCGCCCGGAACGGCGGTCGTCGGCACGCGGACCGGACCGCGGGTCGCATCGGTCAGGTCGGCTTCGGTGATCGGGTCCGGGGTGGGGATGACCGGGGTCGTGAGCGTCGAGGAACAGGCCGCGCAGGCCGCGCCCAGGGCCTCCACCGTGGCCGTCGCCGTGAGCGTGCCACCCGAGGAGGTCTTCGCGACGACCGCGGTGAAGGCGACGGTCGCCGAGCCGCTCGTGGCGGTGTCCGGCACGGTCCAGGTCAGGGTCGTGCCGTTACGCGTCAGACCGGCCGGGAGCGACGACGTGTCGATCGCGGCATCGTCGACGACGTCGGCGAGGTCGACGGTCGCGGTCGCGCCGGTCAGTCCGATCTGGCCCGTGTTGTTCGCGGTCAGGGTGTAGGTGATCACCTGTCCGGGGACGACCTGGCCGCCCGCCGGATCGGAGGTCAGGCCGAGCGTCCAGGTCGAGGGCCATGCGGGCTTGTCGGCGTCGTACAGCCAGTCCTGGAAGAAGGCGCCCAGATCGCGACCCGAGAGCTCTTCTGCGAGCGCGATGAAGTCCTCGGTCGTCTTGCTCTGACCTGCGTAGCGCTGGACCCATGTCTTCATGATGTTGTCGAACACGGTCTGGCCGACGGACTGGCGCAGCGCCTCCAAGGTCATCGCGCCCCGGGTATAGACCTGCCAGTCGAACAGGTCGGCCGGGTCGGTCATGGCCGCGGAGGGAATGGTCCAGCGGCTGCTGCTCGCAGCAGTCGTGTTCCAGGTGGTGAACAGCGACGAGGCGGTCGTCGTACTGCTGCCGTGGTCCTGGTTGTACTGGGTGGGGATGAACGTGGCCGGGCCCTCGTTGAGCCAGATGCTGTTCCAGTCGGCCGGGGTCACGGAGTCGCCGAACCACTGGTGCGCCAGCTCGTGGATGAACGTCCCGGATGAGACGGAGCGTTCGAAGTAGGGGCGGTCCTGGGTCTCCAGCGCGTAGCCGAGGGAGGTGATGTCGACCACGAAGCCCGTGCTCCCGCCCGGATAGGCGCCGTACTTCGACTCGAGGTAGTTGAGGATCTCCGGGAGTGCGGCACGGCGCGTCTGGATCGTCGTCTGGTTCGCCGTCGTGACGGCCGGGTCGACGAAGGTCCATTCGTGGATGGTCCGGCCGCTGACCGCGAGCGCGATGTCCGACTCGTAGACCAGGTACTTGCCGATGGTGATCATGGCCAGCTCGGTGGCCATGGGCCGGGTCTGCCGCCAGTGCCAGGAGGTGCGGCTCCCGTCTCCGGTGGGCGTCTTCGCGACGAGCTCGCCATTGCTGACGGCGGCAGCGGAGACGCCATCGATCGTCGTGGGCGCGTCGATGGTGATGTCGTAGGTCGCCTTGTCGGCGGGGGTGTTGTTGCTCGGGAGCCAGGTCATGGTGCCGACCGGCTGGCCGAGGGCGGTCGCTCCATCGGAGGTGGAGACCCATCCCTCGCTCGATCCATCGGGATCCTCGTGCGTGACCGGGGTGCCCGAATAGGCGACCGCCACCGTGAAGTCGCCGGTGACGGTCGACGCCGGCGTGACGACGAGCTTGTACGAGCTGATGCTCGGATCGCTCGTCCGGCTGAACGTCGCGGCGACCCCGTTGACGAGCACCGACGAGACGGTGAGGCCCTCGAAGTCGAGGGAGAACGAGGAGAGCGCCTGAGTCGCCGTGGCGGTGATCAGGGTCGTGGCGGTGATGGTCTTGTCGGAGTTGTACGCGAGCGCCACGTCGTAGTGCTTCACGTCGTAGCCGCCGTTCCCGATGCCGCGGAAGAGCGAATCCCCGATCGCCGTCGCTCCGGGTGTGCCGTCAGCGGCGGCGGCAGGGGTGCTGAGCGCGATCTGGCTCGCGCCGATCAGCGCTGCGGCGAGGACGGCGGCGAGGGGGCGCGCCAGCCGTCTCCGAGGTGTGATGTTCCGGGGTTCCAACGGTGATCCTCCAGGGATGCTTCGTCCGACTGCGCGCTCGGCGAACGCGCAGGTGTGGCAGAGGTGCAGAGCGCTTGTGGCGGAGATTCGTTGCGAGTGGACTCGCTTTCGCGCACAGGCTTTGCGTGTGCGCGTGAACATTCGGTGAAAGAGACCATAGCGAACGATTGTTTCGAACATGAGTCGTTTCTCATGAACGGCTCGGGCCGCCCATTCGCGCCCCCCGCATGCGGTTATTGCCCGGCCGAGCGCGGTCCGCCAGCCTGGCTGCATGACGACGCACGACATCCCCGACACCCTCGAGGTCCGCGAGAAGATGGCCGCCAGTCAGGCAGAGGGCATGGCCGCCCTCGGCCTCGGTCCGGTCGTCGAAGGCTGGGAGGACGGCTACCGGGCCGCCGCAACGGCCGACAGCACGTTCGAGTGGTGGTACTTCGACTGCCAGTTCGACGACGGCTCGACGCTCGTCGTCACGTTCTCGAACAAGCCGCACACCGACCCGTCCGGTCCCCTCGATCCGAGCGTGCTCATCATCCGGCAGCTCAGCGACGGCACCCGGCTGCACCTCGAGCCGCACTACCCCGCGGCCGAGTTCAGCGCCTCCCCGGATCGCTGCGATGTGCGGATCGGTCCGAACACGGTCAGCGGCGACCTCGACCGCTACGACATCCACATCGAGGCGGAAGGCATCACCGCCGACGTGACGATCGACCGCGCCGCGCCGTCCTGGCGTCCGGGTGCCGGGATCAACTACTTCGACTCCGCCCGCACGCACTTCCTGGCGTGGGTCGTTCCGGTGCCGTACGGCACGGTGTCGGCGACGATCGTGCAGGATGGCGCGCGCTCCACGCTCACGGGCAGCGCCTACCACGACCACAACTGGGGCAACCACCTCATGGGGTCGTTCCTCGATCATTGGTACTGGGGCCGCGCCCACGTCGGCGACTACACGGTGGTCTACGTGCGCATGACCACGAAAGGCCTCTTCGGTCTCGGGGAGATCAACATCCCCACCTTCTACCTCGCCACCGCCGACCGCGTCATCACGGACGACCTGCTGCCCCTGCGGCTCGCCACCAGCGGAGACGTCGACGGCCCCGGCCACCAGACGTATCCGACGCGCATGGAGTGGACGTGGGCGTCGGAGCGCGGGACCATCACGATGACCGCGACGAATCCGGTTCTGATCGAGTCGATCGACATGCACACCCCGCGCCACGGGATCGCCAAGGCCCTCCACGCCGGGGACCACCCGATGTACTACGACTTCAACGCGGACCTGGAGCTCGACATCGCCCTCGACGACCTGACGGACCACGTCACGGGACGCACCCTGTACGAGAAGATGATGTTCCGTTGAGGCGACGGTCGAGGATGCGCTCGCACCGCGGACTCCTATGATGCAGATGTCGAGAGGGGACACCATGGCGAGGCACAGGCACGAGCACGACGCGGAGGAGCTGGCGGAGGCGGAGGCCGCCGCAGCCACCGAGGCCACCGAGACCGACGACGACTTCGTGGATGCGGACGAGTCGCTCGAGACGGACGAGGAGCCGAACTAGGTCAGGGTGCCTGCGCAGCCGGCCCGGCCTGCGGCGGTGCCGTGCTCGCGCGCACAACCAGACGGGTGTGCAGCACCGAGGAGCGCACCGGCTCTGGACGCGCCTCGATCTCGGCGATGAGCAGTTCGAGCGCGCGGCGGCCGATGGCCTCGAACTCCTGGTGGATGGTCGTCAGCGGCGGCCAGAAGGAGTCCGACTCCGCCATGTCGTCGAATCCGACGACGCTGACGTCCTCCGGCACGCGGCGGCCGGCCTCGTGCAGCGCGCGGAGCACGCCGAGCGCCATCTGGTCGTTGGCCGCGAACACGGCCGTGATCTCGGGCCGCGCGGCGATCTCCTGACCGTGACGGTAGCCGGCCGCGGTCGACCAGTCCCCGCGGAAGACCTCCGGGACGGGAGCGCCCGCCTCCTCCAGCGTGCGCCGCCACGACTCCTCGCGGCGCGCGGCCGAATACGAGTCGCCGGGCCCGGAGATGTGCCACACCGTCCGATGGCCGAGGTCGAGCAGGTGCTGGGTGGCCTGCCGGGCGCCCTCGGCCTGGTCGGTGTCGACCTGCGGGTAGTCGGAGCGCTCGGTCGAGTCGATGACCACGACCGACAGCCCGGACGGCAGCTCCACGTCGGCGCGGTCGACGATGTGCGCCTCGATCACGACGATGATGCCGTCGACCGCCTGCTCCAGCAGCCGGCTGAGCGCGACGCTCACCTCCTGCTGGGTCGGGCGCTCGACCGGGACGACGGTGATCGCGTAGCCGGCGGTCGCGGCCGAGACGGCGATCGCATCCAGGGTCCGCATGTTGCCGTAGGACGACAGGGTGAACATGACGACGCCGATGTTGCGGAAGCGGCCGGACCGCAGCGCCCGCGCCGCGCGGTTCGGGCGGTAGCCGAGCGCCTGCATCGAGGCGAGGACGCGCTGACGCGTTGTCTCCTCGACGTTGGTGAGGCCGTTCGCCACCCGCGACACGGTCTGCGTGGAGACGCCCGCATGCGCCGCGACATCGCCCAGCGACGGACCGCGTTTGCGTCCGGCTGCACGGGCGGACGGGGATTCGGCCAGCGACTCTGCCATGGTCTCCACTTCTCGGGATTCAACACGACCTTGCATCATGTTGACGTGAACATGTTAGAGTAGCCGCCACGATGTTGACGTAAACATCCGCATACCGATCTCGAACCCAGGGAAGACATGACAACGACGTCCCTCACGCGGGCCACCGCGCCCGGCACCCCCCGCCGCGGCCGCCGGTCGCGCCGCGACTGGCGCGGGTGGGCCTTCGTGGCCCCCTTCATGGTCGTGTTCGCGGCCATGATCATCGCGCCGGTGGTCTACGCGATCTACCTCAGCCTCTTCCGCCAGCAGCTCATCGGCGGCAACGCGTTCGTCGGCCTCGGCAACTACGTCGCCGTGTTCCAGGACGAGAAGTTCTGGGCGTCTCTCGGGCGCGTCTCGCTGTTCCTCGTCGTGCAGGTGCCGATCATGCTGGTCCTCTCGCTGGTCGCGGCCCTCGCGCTCGACAGCGCGCGGCTGCACGGCGCCGGGTTCTTCCGGATCGCGCTCTTCCTCCCCTACGCCGTGCCCGGTGTGGTGGCCGCGCTGATCTGGGGCTTCATCTACGGCGACCAGTTCGGTCTGACCGCGAGCATCAACCAGCTGCTCGGGACCGGGCTCGCGCCGCTCAGCGGGCAGTGGGTGCTGGCCTCCATCGGCAACATCGTCACCTGGGAGTTCATGGGCTACAACATGCTCATCTTCTACGCGGCGCTGCGCGTCATCCCGACCGAGCTGTACGAGGCGGCCGAGATCGACGGCGCCGGAGCGTTCCGCACGGTGTTCAGCATCAAGCTGCCCGCCATCCGCGGCGCGCTCGTGATCGCGACGATCTTCTCGATCATCGGCAGCTTCCAGCTGTTCAACGAGCCGAACCTGCTCAAGCAGCTGGCGCCCAACGCGATCAGCAGCTACTTCACCCCGAACATGTACGCCTACAACCTCTCGTTCGCCGGCCAGCAGTTCAACTACGCCGCGACGGTCGCGATCGTGATGGGCGTCCTCACCGCCGTCATCGCCTACGTGGTCCAGCTGCGCGGCACGAGGAAGGAGGCCCGCTGATGGCCACGCTGACCGACACCAGGAGCAGCCGCCCGCGCAAGGCGCCATCGCGCCCCGCCGCGCGCATCCAGGCCGGCGCCTCCTCCGGCCGCCGCATCCGCAAGTCGCCGCTGCTCACGATCGTGATGGTGCTCTTCGTCATCTACTCGTTCGTCCCGCTCATCTGGCTGATCGTCAACGCGACGAAGACCCAGCCGGACCTCTATTCGTCGTTCGGCCTCTGGTTCGGCAAGGACTTCAACCTCTTCCAGAACATCGCCGACACGTTCACCTACCGCGGCGGCATCTTCGTGCAGTGGCTGGGCAACACCCTCCTCTACGTGGTCGTCGGCGCCGGCGGAGCCACGCTGCTCGCCACGGTCGCCGGCTACGGGATGGCCAAGTACAACTTCCCCGGCAAGCGCGCCGTGTTCGCCGTGGTCCTCGGAGCGATCGCCGTCCCGGGCACCGCTCTGGCCGTCCCGACGTTCCTGCTGTTCAGCCAGGCCGGGCTCACCAACACCCCGTGGGCGGTCATCCTGCCCTCGCTCATCAGCCCGTTCGGCTTCTACCTCATCTGGACCTACGCGAGCGAGGCCATCCCGACCGAGCTGCTGGAGGCGGCGCGGATGGACGGGGCGGGCGAGTTCCGCACCTTCTTCACCATCTCGCTCCGGCTCCTCGCCCCCGGCATCGTCACGGTCGCGCTGTTCGCGATCGTCGCCACCTGGAACAACTACTTCCTGCCGCTCATCATGCTGAGCGACCCCACCTGGTACCCCCTCACCGTGGGTCTCAGCCAGTGGAGCGCGCAGGCGACCGGGGTCGGCGCCCAGCCGATCTTCAACCTCGTGATCACCGGATCTCTCATCACGATCGTCCCGATCGTGGCCGCGTTCCTGGTGCTCCAGCGCTACTGGCAGTCGGGCCTGGCCGCCGGAAGCGTCAAGCAGTAACCCCACCCAACCCATCCATCCACGCAATCCCATTCCACGAAGAAGTGAAAGGAAGCTCATGAAGAGCACTCTCGCGTCCCGGCGCATCGCCCGGGCCGTCACCGCCGCGGTGGTCGGCGTCGTCGCCGCCGCCTCGCTGACCGCCTGCTCCGGCGGCACCTCGTCCGGCGGCGGAAGCGCCTCCGACATCGACGCAGCCCTCAAGCAGGGCGGGACGATCACGTACTGGTCGTGGACCCCGTCGGCGGAGGCCCAGGTGGCCGCGTTCGAGAAGAAGTACCCGAAGGTCAAGGTCAAGCTGGTCAACGCCGGCACGAACACGACCGAGTACACGAAGCTGCAGAACGCGATCAAGGCCGGATCGGGTGCCCCCGACGTCGCGCAGGTCGAGTACTACGCCATCCCCCAGTTCGCGCTCTCCGACTCCCTCGTCGACCTGAAGCAGTACGGGTTCGACAAGCTGAAGAGCGACTACACCCCGGGCCCCTGGGGTTCGGTGAACGTCGACGGCAAGCTGGTCGGCCTCCCCCAGGACTCCGGCCCCATGGCGATGTTCTACAACAAGACCGTCTTCGACAAGAACGGCATCGCCGTGCCGAAGACCTGGGACGAGTACGTCGCGGCCGCACAGAAGCTGCACGCCGCCGACCCCAACGCCTACATCACGAGCGACTCCGGCGACTCCGGCTTCACCACCTCGATGATCTGGCAGGCCGGCGGCCGTCCGTTCAGCGTCGACGGCACCAAGGTGTCGATCAACCTGCAGGACGACGGCACGAAGAAGTGGACCGGCACCTGGGACAAGCTGGTCGAGGGCAAACTGCTCTCCAGCGTCCCCGGCTGGAGCGATGACTGGTTCAAGGCGCTCGGCAACGGCTCCATCGCGACGCTCATCACCGGCGCATGGATGCCCGGCGTGCTCGAGTCGTCGGTGAAGGACGGCGCCGGACAGTGGCGCGTCGCCCCGATCCCGACCTACGACGGAACGCCGGCGAACGCCGAGAACGGCGGCGGCGGCCAGGTCGTGCTCAAGCAGAGCAAGAACCAGGCGCTCGCGGCCGGCTTCCTGAAGTGGCTGAACAACGACGAGGACAGCATCAAGGTCTTCCTCGAGTCCGGCGGCTTCCCGTCGACCACGAAGGACCTCAACTCCTCCGAGTTCCTCGCCTCGGCCCCCGAGTACTTCGGCGGTCAGAAGATCAACGAGGTGCTGGTGGACGGCGCCAAGAACGTGTCGACCGGCTGGCAGTACCTGCCGTTCCAGGTCTACGCGAACAGCATCTACGGCGACACGGTCGGTCAGTCCTACACGTCGAACTCCAGCCTGAACCCCGGCCTGCAGGCCTGGCAGAAGGCGCTGGTGGAGTACGGCAACCAGCAGGGCTTCACGGTCACCGGCAAGTAGCAGCATCCCCCGTGGCCGGCCGCGCACGCCGCGGCCGGCCACGGCCTTCCCACCCCTCAGGAGAACCATGACCACCTTCGAGATCGCGGGCGACGACTTCGTCCTCGACGGCGAGCCGTTCCGCATCCTCTCGGGAGCGCTGCACTACTTCCGCGTGCACCCGGACGACTGGGCGGACCGCATCCACAAGGCGCGCCTGATGGGGCTCAACACGATCGAGACCTACGTGCCGTGGAACGCGCACGAACCGCGCCCCGGCGCGTGGCGCGCGGACGGCGGCCTCGACCTGGCCCGATTCCTGCAGGCGGTGGCCGATGAGGGGATGTACGCGATCGTCCGCCCCGGGCCGTACATCTGCGCCGAGTGGGACAACGGCGGTCTGCCCGCATGGCTCTTCACGGACCCGGAGGTCGGCATCCGCCGGTCGGAGCCGCGGTTCGTCGCCGCGCTCTCCGGCTACCTGCGGAACGTGCTCGACATCGTCCGGCCGCTGCAGGTGACCGAGGGCGGTCCGGTGCTGCTCGTGCAGGTCGAGAACGAGTACGGCGCGTACGGCGACGACAAGGACTACCTGCGTCAGCTGGTCGAGGTCATCCGCGGCGCCGGCATCACCGTGCCGCTGACCACGGTCGACCAGCCGCAGGACGACATGCTCGAGAACGGCTCCCTGCCGGAGCTCTTGAAGACCGCCTCCTTCGGCTCCCGTTCGCGCGAGCGGCTCGCGACACTGCGCCGTCACCAGCCGACCGGCCCGCTGATGTGCTCGGAGTTCTGGGACGGCTGGTTCGACAGCTGGGGCGGCCACCACCACACGACGTCTGTTGCGGAGTCGGCAGCCGATCTGGATGCGCTGCTCGCGCTCGGCGCATCCGTCAACCTGTACATGTTCCACGGCGGCACCAACTTCGGCTTCACCAACGGAGCCAACGACAAGGGCGTCTACCAGCCGATCGTCACCAGCTACGACTACGACGCCCCGCTCGACGAGGCGGGCGAGCCGACGGAGAAGTTCTGGGCGTTCCGCGATGTGATCGCCCAGTACGCCCCGGTGCCCGCCCTGGAGCCCGTCGCCGCCGCGGCTGCGCCCGCGTTCACGGTTCCCTTCGACGCCGCCGTCCCGCTGTGGGCGGTCGCCGACCGGCTGGGCGCGTGGTCGCACACGGACGCGCTGCCGACGTTCGACGAGCTGGGCCACTACAGCGGCCTGGGCCTGTATCGCACCGAGATCGACACGACAGAGCCCGCTGTGCTGGAGTTCGGCGAGATCCGCGACCGCGCGTACGTCTCGGTCGACGGCAGCCGCATCGGCGTGCTCGCCCGCGACCACCACGACTCGGCCATCTCGCTCTCGCCCAGCCGCGGGACGCTCACCGTGCTCGTCGAGGACCAGGGCCGCGTCGACTACGGCCCCCGCATCGGCGAACCGAAGGGGCTCATCGGCCCGGTGCAGCTGAACGGCGAGGAGCTGCGCCGCTGGAGCGTCCTCCCCCTCCATCTGTCGTCGATCGAGCCCGTCCGGGAGGCGCTGGAGCACGCGGCATCGGCCGCCGCACCGGAGCGGCTCGCCGGACCGGTCTTCGCGCGCGCCGCCTTCGACCTCGACGAGCCGTGCCCCCTCTTCCTCGACACGACGGGATGGGGCAAGGGCGTGGCCTGGATCAACGGCTTCCCCCTCGGCCGCTACTGGACCCGCGGGCCGCAGGAGACGCTGTTCGTCCCCCGCGGCGTCGTGCGCGCGGGGGCGAACGAGCTCATCGTGCTGGAGCTGGAGTCCGCCGCCGAGGCGATCGCCGCCTTCGTGCCGGAGCCGCGGCTCGGCCACACCGAGGTGTGACCGGGCCGCGAGGCGCTCAGGCGGTCCAGCCGCCGTCGATCGTGACGGCCGAGCCGGTCATGTACCCGGAGGCGTCGGAGGCGATCCACGAGACCAGCTCGCCGACGTCGGAGCTGTGCCCGAACCGCCCGAACGCGGTGAAGCCGGCGAGGTAGTCGCCCGCCTCGCCGTCGGCCGGGTTGCCCTCGGTGTCGATCGGTCCCGGCTGGATGACGTTCACCGTGATGCCGCGACCCGCGAGGTCGCGCGCGAGCCCCTTCGTGAAGCCGACCATGGCCGCTTTGGTGAGGCCGTAGACGGCGCCCCCGGTGAACGGGATGCGCTCGGCGTTCACGCTGCCGATGGTGATGATCCGGCCGCCGTCCGGCAGCAGCGGGATGGCGGCCTGCGTGGCGTAGACCGTGCCGCGGATGTTGAGGTCGATCGTCGCCTCGATGTGCTCGTCCGGGGTCTCTGTGAAGTCCTCGAACCAGCCTCCCCCGGCGTTGTTGACCAGGATGTCGAGACCGCCGAGCGCCGCGACCGCGTCGCGCACACCGGCGCGCGCGGCGTCCGCGTCGGAGGCGTCAGCGCGCACGGCGACGGCCCGTCCGCCCGCCGCCTCGATGTCGGCGACGAGGGCGTCGGCGCGTTCGCGCGAGGCGCGGTAGGTCACCGCCACTTCTGCGCCGTGCGCGGCGAGTGCGCGCGCGATTCCTTCGCCGATGCCGCGTGCGCCTCCGGTGACGAGCGCCTTCTTGCCGGCGAGGGTGCCGGTGGTGGATGCGGTCGTGGATGCGGTGGTGATGGTCATGATGTCCTCCGATTTCCGTACGAATCGGTACATAAAACAGCCGCGTTGCCGTCGTATTCCGAACGTGGAAGAATTCTTTTCAGATCAGTACAGAAAGAAGATGAGGAGCATGGCCGCACGCGGACGCCCCCGCGGTTTCGACACGGACGATGCCCTGGATGCCGCCGTCGAGGTGTTCTGGCGCCAGGGCTACGAGGGCACGACGCTCGACGACCTCACCTCCGCGATGGGCATCAACCGGCCGAGCCTCTACGCCGCCTTCGGCAACAAAGAGGAGACTTTCAAGCGCGCGGTCGGCCGCTACGCCGAGGTCGACATGGCGTACGTGGGCGAGGCCATCGCCGAGCCGACCGCACGCGCCGTCGCCGAGCACTATCTCCGCAGCAACGTCGTCGCCATCACGACGCCCGGCAAGCCGGCCGGGTGTCTCTCGATCCAGGGCGGCCTCGCCGGAAGCCCGGAGGACGACCGCATCGTCCGCTTCCTCGCCGACAGCAGAGCCTCCGGCGAGCGCCGTCTCGCCGACCGCTTCCGCCGGGCCGTGGCCGACGGCGACCTGAGTGCGGACGAGAGTCCGACCGACCTGGCGAAGTACCTCTCGACGGTCAGCGCCGGTCTCGCGGTCCAGGCGTCGGCCGGCGCGAGCCGCGCGTCACTCCAGCGCGTCGCCGAGCGTGCCCTGCGCGCGTTCCCGTGACAACCGCGGTCGCCGGCTGAGCACGCCGACGCACACGGCGATCGCCGCGAAGAGGACGAGGCTGACCGGTCCCGTGCCGAGAGCCAGGCCACCTCGCGCGTGCGGAACCGCCAGGCCGTCGGCGATCGAGGCACCGAACGGGCGCGTCATCACGTAGGCGGTCCAGAACGCCGCGGTCGCTCCAAGGCCCCACCAGCGGTAGGCGATCCCGGGCACGGCGAAGAGAATTCCGAAGACCAGCGCCGAAGCGAAGTAGCCGAGGCCGAACGTCACGGCGGCGAGGTCGCCGAGGGCTGTGCCGAGCGCGAACGTGGCGAGAACCGCGCACCAGTAGAAGAGCTCGCGAGCGTGCGTGTCGATGCTGTGCACGGAGAGCGTGCGCTGGGTCGCGTACCAGAGTACGAAGACCGCAGCGAGGACGACGGCGAAGACGATGGTCGACGCCAGGTATGGGACGCCCAGCTCCACGTGGAGCACGTCGGCGACCATCGTGCCGAACACCGCCACCATCAGCACGGCCAGCCAGTAGACCCAGGGGATGTACCGCCGCACCACCAGCTGCAGGATGAGCGCAGCTGCGAACACGACGAAGGCGCCCGCGACAGCCAGCACCGGGTCGATCGTCTTGACCAGGAAGTCGGACGTCGTCTCACCCACCGCGGTGGTCAGCAGCTTGGTCACCCAGAACAGGGCGGTGACCGCCGGGACCTTGTTGCGCATCCCCCTAGCATCCCGGACGGCGGACTCGCGACCCTGGGCAGCCGTCCGGACGGCCTGAGAGCTCTCAGATGTTCGGCGTCTCTCAGAGGATGCGCCGGGCCACTCGCGGGTAGTCGATCACGATCCCGTCCTCATCCACGGTGAGATCGGCCATGAACGTGCCGCCAACGCTGCGGTACCGCACCACGGTGTGGCCGGAGGCGGGATCGTAGGGCTTCGCGGCACTGTAGGCCTGCCTGCTCGGGACGACCGCGAGGGACGGCAGGTCCACCCACGCCATGGTGAGCTCCGTCTCGGCCAGTCCCTCGCGGGCGCGGAGCCGGAGGATCGGCATCGTGTTGGTGACCGGGCAGAGCGCGAGATCGCAGTCGAGCGCGTCGTCCAGGTCCTCGGGATGAGCTGTGCCCGGATCGGGCATCCGCTCGCCGTGGTAGCGGTCGTCCCCGTGCGCGTACGTCTCGGTGGCCCACCGTCCGTGACCGCTGCGCGTCAGCACCAGCCAGCGTATGAACCCGCGCCCGGCCACCGACACGGAGAGTCGCGATGTCACCCAGTCCGGTCCGGTCTCCAGCGTCCAGCTGGTGACGTAGTCCGTGGTTCGCGACGTGCCGAGGGCATCCAGCCTGTCCGGCGCCAGGGTGAGTACCGCGGCCTCCAGCCGCTGCGGATCCTCGTCGCCCACCCACTCCACGTGTCGTACCGCTCCACGCATGCTGCTCGCCTCCACCCACGACCGCCGTGGCCGAACCATATCCCAGCGCGCGGTCGGTGTGCAGAGGTGCGTGGCTCGGACCGGGACGGCACCCCGTCACGCTACGCTCGCTAGGACTCCGCGCTGAGCGCGATGGTCCCGAGGCCCAGCGCCGCCAGGATCCCGGCGGACACCCGCTCCAGCCACGTGGTCACCGCCGGACGCTTGAGCCAGGCGACCGCCCGGCCGGCCAGCAGGGCGACCACGACCAGGTAGAGCGAACCGACCAACGCATCGATCGCGCCGAGCAGGAGCGTGTTGCCGATGGTGAAGCCGTCGTGAGGAACGAACTGCGGCGCGACCGCGAGGAAGAACAGCCCGACCTTCGGGTTCGTCATCGTGGAGAGGATCCCTGCGGCGAACCCGCCGTGCAGCGATGTACGCCTCACGGGGGTCTCGATGCCGGTACCGGATCGGTTGCGGCGGCCGGCGATGAACGCCATCACGCCGAGGTAGATCAGATACAGACCACCCACGATCTTGAGCACGCGGTACACCTCGGCCGACTGCTCCAGCAGCGCCGCGAGCCCCAGCGCGACCGCGAGCGCCCACGCCAGCGACCCCACGGCAGAGCCGAGGGACGCGGCGATGCCCGCGCCGGGTCGGGACAAGCTGAACCGCAGCACCAGGAAGGTGTCCGGCCCGGGCGTGATCGCGAGGACGACGCACAGCCCAGCGAAAGCGAGGATGCTTGCAGCGGTCATCCGTCAAGTATGCCGCCGCCGCGGTCCACCGATCTCTCCCCGCGTCACACGCCCTGCGGGATGTGCGACGTGAGGCCGCCGTCGATGATGAACTCCGATCCCGTCGAGTAGGAGGACTCGTCGCTCGCCAGGTAGAGGACGAGGCTGGAGACTTCATCCGGAGTCGCGGCCCTGCCGAGCGGGATCTGCAGTTGCTTCGCGTCGATCCCGGTCGTCATCGGCGTCTCGATCAGGCCAGGATGCACAGAGTTCACGCGGATGCCCGCTGCAGCCAGCTCAGCCGCCGCCGACTTCGTCAGTCCGCGCACACCGAACTTCGCCGCCACGTAACCGTGCAGACCTGGACTGCCCTGGATGCCCTCGACGGAGGAGATGTTGACGATGCTTCCCCGTCCGCTCGCAGCCAAGGCAGGGACCGCGGCCCGCATCCCGTAGAACACACCGCTGAGGTTGATCGCGATGATCGACGCCCACATGTCATCGGTGAACTCGTGAAGAGGAGCACCGTTGGCGATGCCGGCATTGTTGACGAGCACATCGAGCGACCCGAAAGTGGAGGTCGCGTGCGCGACTGCGCGGTCCCACTCGGCCGGCTTCGTCACGTCCAGGTGGACGAACGTCGCCTGCGATCCGAGTTCCTCGGCCAGTGCCTGCCCCTCTTCGTCGAGCAGGTCGGCGATCACGACCCGGGCGCCTTCGCGTGCCAGCCGTCGGCAATGCGACGCTCCCATACCCCGTGCTCCCCCGGTGACCAGCGCCACTTTGCCATCGACTCGTCCCACGCCCAGCTCCTCTCGGTGAAGACCCCGCCTGCCGGGGCCCACGTGTATCCTTCCGGGGCGTGCCCCCGTGCGGACAGGCCCAAAGTCCCGACCGACCGGACCGGATGTCCGGAGATCGTCTCGCGATACTCTCGTGAAGCAGCATCACCGGGGACGACACCCTCCCTGTACGCGAACGGCGACGGCGACTGGCTCGCCCCCGCGAAGGAGCACTGACCATGCGCAGGAGCGACCTGCCCGACGACTTCGTGATCGGGACAGCCACGGCGTCGTACCAGATCGAAGGCGCCACGCACGAGGACGGCCGTGGTGAGAGCATCTGGGACACGTTCGCGCGTGTTCCCGGTGCCATCGCCGACGGCAGCACCGGTGACGTGGCCGACGACCACTACCACCGCTCGGCGGAGGACGTCGCCCTCATCGGCGACCTGGGCTTTGACGCTTACCGGTTCTCGATCGCCTGGCCGCGCATCCAGCCGAACGGGAGCGGGTCGCCGAATCGCGCGGGCGTCGACTTCTACCGGCGGCTGGCGGAGTCGCTCCTGCAGCGCGGCGTCACGCCGTGGGCGACCCTCTACCACTGGGATCTGCCGCAGGCGCTCGAGGACCGCGGCGGCTGGATGCACCGCGACACCGCGTTCCGCTTCGCCGACTACGCCGCGCACGTCGCCGACCAGCTCGGCGACCTCGTGTCCGACTGGATCACGCTGAACGAGCCATGGTGCTCGTCGTTCCTCGGCTACGCGAGCGGCGACCACGCGCCGGGCAGCAGGGTCGGCTCGCGCGCGGCGCACGCCGCCCATCACCTCCTGCTGGGTCACGGCCACGCGCTCGAGGCGCTGCGGGCGACCGACTCGGCGGCTCGTGTCGGCACCACCCTGAATCTCTCCCCGGTGCAGCCGGCCGGCGACAGCGAGGGCGACGCGGATGCCGCGCGCCGGATCGACGGACTCAGCAACCGCCTCTTCCTCGACCCTGTGCTCCGCGGCGCGTACCCGGCCGACGTGCTCGACGACCTCGGCGAGACGGCCTGGTTCGCCGAGAACGCGACGGACGACGACCTGAAGCGCATCTCCGCGCCGATCGACTTCCTCGGCATCAACTACTACAGCAGGCACACCGTCGCCTCCGGGTCGGCACCCGCCGCCGGCGCCCCGGCGAGCGCCTACCCCGGCAGCGAGCACGTCCGCTTTGTGAAGACGGGCGCACCGGTCACCCAGATGGGCTGGGAGATCCACCCGGACGGGATGGTCGACGTGCTCCGTCAGGCCAACGCGCTCGCCCCCGATCTCCCGCTTTACATCACCGAGAACGGCGCGGCCTATCCCGACCGGGTGGACGCCGACGGCGGGATCGACGACCCGCAGCGCGCCGAGTACCTGGAGGCGCACCTCGAGGCGGCCCGGGATGCGGTGGCCGAGGGCCTGCCGCTCCGCGGCTACTTCATCTGGTCGCTCATGGACAACTGGGAGTGGGCGTGGGGGTACTCGCGCCGGTTCGGCATCGTCCACGTCGACTACGAGACGCAGAAGCGGACGCCGAAGCGGAGCGCCCGCTGGGTGGCGGACTTCCTGCGGGATGCGGTTCCGGCCGGGCGCGCCTGACGGTCCGGGACGTCACGCGCCTCCGGGCGCGATCAGCCCTGGCCGCGCCCGGTCTTCTGCTGCAGGCGGTCGATGTGCTCGGAGGCCTGCGCCTTCGTGAGGTCGGCGGGGATCTCCTCGCCGGCCTCGCGGGCGAGGGTGTCGAGGTAGCTGCGCTGCGAGGCGGTCATCGGCTCGTCGCCGGTGACCCACTCCGACGGGTCCTTGCTGGCCGGGTTCTCGTCGTCTCCATGGCGTGCGCCGAGCACGTCGTCGGCGGAGCCGGCGCTGCCGGTGCTGATGTCTTCACTGTCGGTCATGCGGCAGACAGTACGCCGCGGCCCCGACACCGCACCCGGGTTGACGGGACGCCCGATTGCCACCGCGTTCCCGGATGGCGTAGCGTGCGGCTGGATCGGCTCGCCGACGAGCCGGGGAAGAAGGCTCCCATGCTGGTCACGGGTTCGTCTCAGGGGGGATTCGCCGAGGCTCTCGAGGACGCGATGTCGCAGCAGCCGACGCGGGGAGACATCCCGCGCCGCTATGAGATCGTCCGCGCCTGGGTGGATGCGGGCGGCATCGCCGGCCTCTGGTACCGATGCGATGTGGCGGTCACCGGCCCGGACGTGCCGGACAGCGACGACTGACGGCTGGCGCGGCGCTCAGCGCCGGAGGACGCTCGGCCGCGGCAGGCCGAGCTCCTCGATGAGGTCGCCGAGCATCCGATCGAGCTCGAACCCGGCCTGGGTGACCTTGTTGTTGCCGAAGCTCCCGAGGCGGCTGCTCGGTTGGTCGACGCTGAGCACGGTGCCTCCGGTGCGGCTCGCGTGCAGTTCGACGCGGATCGGCGTGTAGAGCAGCGTCCCGGCGTCATGGCGGAACATGCGGGCGGCGGTCGCATAGTCGCCGATCAGGTAGACGGCGCTCGCGATGTCGGCGCCGCCGACGCGCATCACCGGCGTCGGGTGGTCGGTCCAGAACCGCACGAACCGGTGGATGCCCGGCCCCGCCGTCTCCAGCGTCAGCCGCCTCCAGTCGGCGCCCGACGACAGCAGTTCGCGCAGGCGCGTAACATCCAGCGGCGGCACCTCGGCCTCGAACGCACGGCGGAGCGTCCCGAAGGCGACCTCCGCCTCCAGCTCGATGCGCTGCACGGAGACGGGGACGATGCGCTCGGTCGCGGGAAGGGCCATCAGGCCATTCTCGCCCTGCGGGCGACCGGTCCCGGTCAGCCCAGCCCGGTCAGCCCAGCCCGGTCACGCCCCGCTTCGGCGGGACCTGCGGGAGGTCGGCGGATGAGCCGCCATCCCCGAGCGCTGCGACGTACGCCCGTTCGCGCTCCAGGGTGTCGGTCTCCCGCCGGCCGTAGCGTGCCGGATCGGGACGCTCGGCGTCCTGCTCGACCGTCAGCAGGCCATCCGGGTCCTTCGCATCGCGGACTCCTGTCAGTCGCATGCCGATGGTCGACGTGTCGTCGTCGTGCCCTCGTCGGTCCGCGTCGCCGCTCGTCGCATCCATGTCCTCCACGATGGGCGCGCCCGAGAGGATAGACAAGGGGGTCGGACCGGTTTCGTGGAGCGCAGGGTGAAGCCGAGCGGGTCGGTCAGCTCAGCGGAAGGGTGCTCTCGCGCCGCTCGCTGCGAGCGCTCCGCGGCACCCGGGGCGCCGCATCCCCGCGATCGGCGCGGACCAGTGCGATGCCGGCCAGGATGAGCAGGCCGCCGAGCAGCTGGAGGGCATTGAGCTGCTCGCCCAGCAGCAGCCAGGCGTACAGGGTCGCGGAGACGACCTCCAGCAGGCCGGCGAACGACGCCAGCCGCGATCCGAGCAGCTCGGTCGCCGTGATGCTGGCGGCGTAGGCGAACGCCGTCGCGATGACGCCGACGACGAGCAGCGGCACCCACCACGCCGTCGGACGGCCGAACAGCGGCACGTCGGCGAAGCTCACGGTGACCGGGAGCAGCCCGGTCGCCCCGACGAGGGCGAGGGCGACGGCGCCGAGCAGCAGACCGCCGGAGGCGAGCGCGACGGGAGGCAGGCCGTCGCTCGGCCGGGCGGCGATGACGTAGAACGCGGCGCATCCGACCATCGCGAGCACCGCCAGCAGCAGCCCGAGTGGATCCGGAGCTCCCGCGCCGCCGGGCGAGACCACGAGCACGAGGCCCGCGACGGCCACCGCCGATCCGGCGAGCACCACGGCGCGCGGCACCCTCCGGGTCTGCGCCCACACGACCGCCACGAGCAGGACAGGCGCGAGGTACTCGACGAGGATCCCGGTGCTCACCGGGATGCGCTGGATCGCCCCGAAGTACAGCACCTGGGTTCCGGCCACACCGACCAGTGCCATCCCGAGCAGCCGCCAGCGGCCCCGCCAGACCGCGCCCCAGCGGCCGCGGACGGAGAGGAGCGCGAAGGGCAGCAGCACGATCCCGCCGATGGCCGCGCGGGCGGTCACGGCCGCGACGGGTGACCAGCCGCTCTCGAGCAGCGGCTTGATGAGGGCGCCCAACATCCCGAACAAGGCCGCAGCGAGCACCGCGATGAGGAGGCCTGCCGTTGCGGGGTGGCGCTGCTTCATATGATTCACCTGTCAGGATCGAAAGGGATGATGGTCCTGACGCTAGTCTTGAACCGAGTAAGGAGTCAACTTGCATTTTGCCCCTGACACCGTGGATGCGCTCGAGTTCGCCGTCGCACTCACCGACACCGACCCCGGAGCCACACGCAGCGGCGAGGACGAGCTGGCGACGATCGAGCAGCTCGCCGCCCTCCTGAAGGAGAACCGTTACTCCGGCCGCGTCGACGGGGACGAGGCCGAGCTGCGGGAGGTGCGCGCGACGCGCGAGCGCCTGAAGCGCACCTGGTCCCTCGACCGAGACGCCGCGGCCCTCGAAGTCAACGCGATGCTGGCGGAAGCCCGCGCGCTCCCCTACCTCATGCGCCACGACGGCTTCGACTGGCACCTGCACGCCACGGCACAGGATGCCCCCTTGGCCGAGCGCATCCGCGTCGAGGTCGCGCTCGCTCTCGTCGACGTCATCCGTTCCGGTGAGACCGACCGGCTCCGCGTCTGCGCGGCCGACGACTGCACCGGGCTGGTGCTCGACCTCTCCCGCAACGGATCGAAGCGCTTCTGCAGCGTCCGCTGCGGCAATCGCGTGAACATGATCGCGTTCCGCGCCAGGAAGGAGCACGCGGACTAACCCGTCGCGTCAGAAGTCGGACAGGTTACCCCGGATGCCGCCGTTCCCGTACTCGGTGCGCAGGATGCCGCGGCGCCGCAGCACCGGGACCAGCTCGTCGAGGTAGCGGTGCAGCGTCACCGGGTGCAGGTCGCCCGAGAAGATGAAACCGTCGTTGTCGGCCTCCTCCCCGATCTCCTCGATGAAGTCGGCGATCTGCTCGGCCGTTCCCACGAATCCCGCACGGTCGGCGATGCGTCCCTTGACCACCTTGGGCGCGATCAGCTCGCGCAGGGTGACGCCGCCGCGGATGCCCTGCTTGCCGAACAGTCCCTTGATGCTCCCCTGCGACACGTGGTCGCCGAACACCGACACGTCGAACGGCTCATCGAGCGAGAGCACGGTCAGGTCGGTCTCCAGGTCGCTCGACTGCCCGGCCAGCGCGCGGTACAGCTCCTCGTCGGTGGGATGCTTCGACGCCTCGACGACACGCCGCGCCTCCTCGTCGCTCGACACGACCTCCGGCTTGAAGACGAACAGGACCTTGATCGAGTCGGGGGTGCGCCCGGCCGCGATCGCCGCCTCGCGCACCTTCGTGCGGTAGTCGCGGATGCTCTGGGCATCCAGCGGGGCGAGAGCGAGCTGCACCTCCGAGTGGGTGCCGGCGAAGGCGATGCCGCGCGGCGAGCCGCCCGGCGACACGATCGCGGGGTCTCCGTCCGTGAACGGCACCGCGTTGAGGGGACCGGCCACCCGGAAGTACTCGCCCTCGTGCTGGAAGCCCCGGATCTTCGACCCGTCGGCGAAGTGCCGTGTCGCGGCGTCCTGCACGAGCGCACCGTCGTCCCAGCTGTGCCACAGGCGGCGGATGACGGTCAGCCACTCCTCGGCGCGGTCGTACGCGGCGTCGTGCGAGAGCGGCGGGAGGCCGAGGTGGCGGGCGCTGCCCACGTCGGTGACGACGTTCACGCCGAGGCGGTGGCCGCTCAGGTGGTGGAGGGTCGCGAACTGCCGCGCCGCCACATACGGAGGGTAGGCGCCGGCGTTGATGGTCGGGGCGACACCGAGGTGCCGCGTCGCATCCAGCAGGTACGGCGAGAGGATGAGCGGGTCGTGCTTCGGGCCGCCGTAGGCCTCGCGCACACGCAGGTCGACGGTCTCCGGGAAGCCCAGCGAGAGGGCGTCCTCGATGATGACGAGGTCGAGTCCCGCCTGCTCGAGCTCACGCGCGGACTGCTGGTAGAGGTCCGGGCGCGTCCAGTCGTAGCCCCACTCCCAGTACGGGTGCCCCCAGCCCTGAGGGCCGAACCCGCGGCTGAAGAACCAGCCGAAGTGCTGCAGTCGTGCCATGGTGCGCCTACCTCCCCGCCGTGGCGGCCAGCGCCGCCGGAATGGGCTCCGCAGCCGCATCGGACACCACCACATCGGTCGCCGCGACCGCCGCGATGCCGCGCGCGAGGTCGGCGATGAGGTCGTCCGGATCCTCCAGGCCGATCGAGAGCCGCAGCAGGCCCTGACCGATGCCGGTGCCCTCACGGACCTCCCGGGGCAGGTGCGCGTGCGTCGTCGATGCGGGGTGGAGGATGAGCGACCGCACGTCGCCGATGTGCGTCATCCGGCTAAACAGCTCGACGGCGTCGTAGAACCGTTCGGCCGCGGCGGCCCCACCGGAGAGCGTGAACCCGAGTACCGCACCCTGCCCGCGCGGCAGGTACCGCTGGGCGAGGGGATGCGAGGGGTGCGACGGCAGACCCGCGTAGTCCACGCCGGACACCTCGGGCTGGGCCTCCAGCCAGCGGGCGACGGCGAGCGCGGTGTCCGACTGCCGCTGCACCCGCAGCGAGAGGGTCTCGATGCCCTGCTGGATGAGGAACGCGTTCAGCGGCGACAGCACCGGCCCGAACAGCGACGCCACGACCGACCGGGTGAAGGCGGTGTACGCGGCAGCGCCGTGCACATCCACGTAGCTCGCGCCGTCCAGCCACTCGTCCGGTCCGGTCAGGTGAGCGAACGGCGAGGCCGCCCAGTCGTAGCTCCCCTGGTCGACGACCAGTCCGCCGAGCGTGGAGCCGTGACCGCCGAGGTACTTGCTGGCGGAGTGGACGACGATGTCGGCGCCGTGGTCGCCCGGCCGCAGCAGGTAAGGGGTGGCGAGCGTGTTGTCGACCACGAAGGGGATGCCGTTCTCGTGCGCGACGGTGGCGACGCCCGCGATGTCGAGGATCTCCGTGCCGGGGTTCGCGATGGACTCGCCGAACAGCACCCGGGTGGTGGGCCGGATGCGCCGCCGCCACTCCGCGAGATCGGTGGGGTCGTCGACGAACTCGATCTCGACCCCGAGCCTGCGCAGACCGTTCTCGAACAGCCCCCGCGTGCCCGAGTAGACGCTCTGGGCCGACAGGATGTGGTCGCCGGCCTGCACGAGCCCGAGCAGCGCGACCGTGAGGGCCGCCTGGCCGCTGCCGACCGCGATCGCCTCGCGCCCGCGCTCCAGGGCGGCGACGCGCCGTTCCAGCGCGGCGGTCGTCGGGTTGCCGGAGCGGCTGTAGGTGTAGCCGGGCTCGGCGCCGCCGAAACGGCCCTCGGCCTGGGCGAAGCTGTCGAACTCGAACCCCGCGGTGAGGTAGATGGGCGTGACCCGGGCGCCGTGGGCGGCATCGCGGGCCTCTCCCGCGTGCACCTGGGCTGTGCTGAACTCCGACATGCCCCTATGGTGCGGCACGGCCCCTCCCGAAACGCCTTCTGTTGCACAAAGCTACGCGGCGCAGCCATGGCGGAATGAGGTACTCTGGGTGCGCGATATGCGAACACGGCGTTCGCATAATGAACGACTTACGACGAAGTGAGGTTCTCGTGCAGTTCCACCACCACGGCTACGTCTCGGGCGACCCGCGCATCCAGGAGCCGGCCGGCACCGGGATCGACCGCCCGGCCGAGCTGCCCGAAGAGATGGACGTGCTCATCGTCGGCACCGGCCCGGCGGGCATGATCGCCGCAGCGCAGCTCTCCCAGTTCCCGAACGTCACGACGCGGATCGTCGAGCGCCGGCCCGGGCGGCTCGCGATCGGGCAGGCCGACGGCATCCAGGCCCGCAGCGTCGAGACCTTCCAGGCCTTCGGCTTCGCCGAGCGGATCATCGCGGAGGCGTACCGGATCACCGAGATGGCCTTCTGGAAGCCCGACCCTGCCGACCCGTCGCGCATCGTGCGCACCGCGCGGCCGGTCGACGACCCCACCGGCGTCAGCGAGTTCCCCCACCTGATCGTCAACCAGGCCCGCGTGCTCGACTACTTCGCCGAGGTGATGGCGAACTCGCCCGCCCGGATGACGCCGGACTACGGCTACGAGCTGGTACGGCTCGAGGTCGGCGACGGCGAGCATCCCGTCGCCGTCACCCTGCGCCGGACGGCGGGACCGGACGAGGGCGCCGAGCGCGTCGTGCACGCGAAGTACGTCATCGGAGCCGACGGAGCGCGCAGCATGGTCCGCGAGGCGATCGGCTGCCACCTCGCCGGCGACCAGGCCAACCACGCGTGGGGGGTGATGGACGTGCTGGCGGTCACCGACTTCCCCGACATCCGGACGAAGTGCTCGATCCAGTCGGAGGCGGGCAACATCCTGCTCATCCCGCGCGAAGGCGGCTACCTGTTCCGGATGTACGTCGACCTCGGCGAGGTCGCGCCCGACGACAAGGGCGCCGTGCGGGCGACCTCCATCGAGCAGATCATCGAGCGGGCGAACCGCATTCTCCACCCGTACACGCTGGACGTGCGGAACGTCGCCTGGCACAGCGTGTACGAGGTCGGCCACCGGCTGACCGACCGCTTCGACGACGTACGGCCGGAGGAGCTCGGGATGCGCACGCCGCGGGTCTTCATCACCGGTGACGCCTGCCACACGCACAGTGCGAAGGCCGGCCAGGGCATGAACGTGTCGATGCAGGACGGCTTCAACATCGGCTGGAAGCTCGGGCATGTGCTCGACGGCCGGAGCCCGGAGAGCCTGCTCGCGACCTACTCCGCCGAGCGGCAGGTGGTCGCGAAGGACCTCATCGACTTCGATAAGCAGTGGTCGACGCTGATGGCGAAGAAGCCGGAGGAGTTCGAGAGCCCGTCGGAGCTGGAGGACTTCTACGTCCGCACCGCCGAGTTCCCCGCCGGCTTCATGACCCAGTACGCGCCCTCCCTCATCGTCGGGGAGCAGAGCCACCAGGAGCTCGCGACCGGCTTCCCGGTCGGCAAGCGCTTCAAGTCGGCTGCGGTGAAGCGGGTCTGCGACGGCAACCCGGTGCACCTCGGGCACCACGCGCGCGCCGACGGCCGGTGGCGCATCTACGTCTTCGCCGACGCCGCCCGCGCCGGGGAGCCTTCGGCGGTCACCGACCTCGCGGCGTGGCTCTCGGAGTCTCCCGACTCGCCGCTCGCCGCGACGCCCGCTGGGGCGGATCCGGACGCGTGGTTCGACGTCAAGGTGATCTACCAGCAGGACCACACGGCCGTCGACCTCGGCGTCGTCCCCGACCTGTTCCTCCCCCGGGTCGGACCGTTCGGGCTGATCGACTACGAGAAGGTCTACGCGGCCGACCCGGCCGACGACATCTTCGCGGTCCGCGGGATCGACCGAGGCGGCGCGATCGTCGTCGTCCGCCCCGATCAGTATGTCTCGGCGATACTCCCCCTGACGGCCACCGCCGAACTCGCCGCATTCTTCCGCCCCATCCTCCTCACCCGAACCCTCACCGCCTGACCCCCAACCGCCTGACCCCCACCACCGTCGAGTCCGCACAAATTGCACACGAAACGCCGCGCGGGCGTGCAAAGTTTGTGGACTCGACGGTGGGTGGGTCAGCGCAGGTCGGCCTCGATGGCGGCGGCGGCGGTCCGCAGGCGCGCTCCGATCGCGGCGGCGTCCACGTCGTTCGCGACGTAGACCACGGCGAGCGCCGCCACGGGCTGGCCGGGGGCGACGACCGGCACGGCGATGGACGCGAGTCCCGCGATCACCTCGTCGTGACTGGTGGCGTACCCGCGGCGCTGCGCCAGCGCGGCGGCCTCGCGGGGATGCTCCCCCGGCAGCGCCCGCCACTGCGCCTCCGTCAGGGCCGACTGGATCGCGATCCCCGGGGCGCCGGAGGCGAGGGGATGCCGCGTCCCCGGCCGCTGCGCCACGGTGGCGTGCGCGTGCGACGGCTCCACCGTCACCAGGGTGACCACGTCATGGCGGTCGAGCACGGCGAGGAAGGCCGTCATCGTGAGCTCGTTGGCGACGGCCGTCAGCTGCGGAAGGGCCGCCGACTGCAGGTCGCGCGACACCGATCGGGCGAGGCTGGCCATCCGCGGTCCGAGCTCGACCGCGCCGGCGGCGTCGCGCACCACCAGTCCGTGGTCCTCCAGTGTGCGGAGGATGCGGTACGTGATCGAGCGGTGCAGGCCCAGCCGCGCCGCGATCACCGGGATGCTGAGGGGTTCGCCCGCGTCGGCGAGCAGCTCCAGCGTGCGGATGCCGCGCGAGAGCGTCTGCAGCGGCGGGGTCTGCGGAGCGTCATCGGCGAGAGGCACGTGTTCGATTATAGAAACGTTCACCCGGCAGCGCCGTCGTGGCTGCCGAAGAACCGCAGCACCGCGGGCAGGGCGGTGTTCGCCACCGTTCCGTGCGTCGCCCCCGGGATGGCGTCGTAGACGACGTCCGTACCGCGCTTCTTCTCGCCTGCCACGAATGCCGCCGTCGACGACGGCCGCACCAGCTTGTCGCTGAGCCCCTGCGCCACGAACAGGGGGACGGGGATCGCGGCTGCGCCCGGTGTGTTCGCCGCGAGCAGGCCGGCCCACGGCTCCGTCGTCTCGGGATCGCCCGCCAGGAACCGGCCGACGAGAGGCTGCGCGACGTCGTGCAGTGCCCGGTTCTGGGTGAGCAGGCAGAATCCCGCCATCGTCGGCAGCGCAGCGACGGCGGCGGGAGTGAGGATGGAGTCGAGCGGCGCTCCGTACACGTCCGCGTAGGCGTCGAAGGCGTAAGACGCGATGCTGACCCCGGAGACGTCGCCGATGTCGGCGCGCATCAGCGACGCCAGGTCCGTCGCCGGAGCGGCGACGGCGACCGCCCTCAGGTCGAGCTCCGGCGCGTACTCCTTCCACACCTGTGCGGCGAACAGGGCCGCCTGCCCGCCCTGCGAGTGCCCCCACAACAGGACGCGGTCGCTGGCGGCCGACCCGAGGAAGTCGCGGGCGGCGCGGGCGGCGTCCAGCACGTTGCGCCCCTCGGTGGCGCCGACGAGGTACGAGTTCGGGCCGGGGACACCCATCCCGGTGTAGTCGGTCGACACCACCGCGTAGCCCTGCTTCAGCAGCGCCTGCAGCCCTTCGATCCACACGTAGGGGTCGGCCGATCGCGACGGCGCGCACTTCTCGGCGCTGCCGGTCGTCGGGTGCGCCCACGACACGATGGTCCTGCCGCCGTCGGGCGTTGGCCCGTCCGGCTCCAGCAGCATCCCGCTGTTCAGCACCGGCCGGCCGGACAGGTCGGTCGACCGGAACAGGATGCGCCACGCCGTCGCCCCGAACGGACCGCCGGCCGCCAGCTCCGACCGCACGATCTCGCCCGGCGTCCCGGGCGCCGCGGGCGGGTCGTCGTAGAACGCACCGGTGTACGGCCGCGCGGCCAGGTCCTCCTCGCCACGGACCTCCTGCGAGCAGCCGCCGAGGGCCGTGACGGCCAGAACCGCCGCGAGAACACCGCCGACCGCGGTGCGCCATCCGCTCCTCTGCCTCCGCACGGGTCCATGCTGGCACGCCGCACCCGTCGTCGGCGCGGTCTGCCCTGCGCAGATTCGCGGCGGGCAGAAGCCGCAGACACCGGGCGACGCGGCTCGCACACTGGCCTCATGGACACCGACAAGACCTCTCCCGTTCAGCGGCTGCTCGACGAGCGCATCGTCTTCCTCGGCAGCGAGGTGACCGACGAGGTCGCCAACGACATCTGCGCCCAGCTGCTCCTCCTCGACTCGATCGCGCCCGACCGCGACATCTTCCTGTACATCAACTCCCCGGGCGGATCCGTCACGGCGGGCTTCGCCATCTTCGACACCATGAACTTCGTGAAGGCCGACGTGGCGACGCTCGCGCTCGGCTTCGCCGCCTCCATGGGCCAGTTCCTGCTGTCGTCGGGGAAGCGCGGCAAGCGCTACGCCCTCCCCAACTCCTCCGTGGTCATGCACCAGCCGCACGGCGGCTTCGGCGGCACGTCCGCCGACATCCAGACCCAGGCGAAGCAGATCCTGCACTTCAAACGCCGCATGGCCGAGCTCACCAGCCAGCAGACCGGGCGGCCGGTGGAGCAGATCATCGAGGACGGCGACCGCGACCGCTGGTTCACCGCCGACGAGGCCCGCGACTACGGGTTCGTGGATGAGGTGGTCGGGTCGACGACCGCCCTCAGGCCGTAGCCGCGGCCGTCAGGCGGAGACCGGCTGCCGGGTGTTGGCCACGTCCACCCGGGCGTCGATGAACGAGTGCACGCTCTCGTGGATGTGGTACTGCGTGTGAGAGAGGCGCGCGTCCCTGCTGCGCAGCAACGCCCGGGCCGCGGCCCGGCGTCCACGGATCCGCGCGAGGGAGATCGTGGACGCGAGGAGCACGACCAGGGTGAGGGTCGCGCCTGCGACGTCCACGGCGGCCTGCCAGCCGGGGGCGGTCACGGCGAGGGCGACCGCCCAGCCGGCGCCGATCGCGGCGAGCGCCGCCGCGGAGGTCCACAGCGTCGCACCGGCGAGGCGCAGCGGGTGCGTCGCCAGCAGCGCCCGCGCCTCCGCGTTCTCGCGCTCGTGCTGGCGACGGCGCTCCTTCGCCCAGTGCAGGTCGCGCTCGTGGCGGCGGGCGAGCAGCTGGGCCCGGTCGTGGGCATGGTTGTAGGGCAGGGTGGTGTGCACGGTACGTCCTTTGCGCGTTCGGGTTCTCCCGCGGACCGGTTTCGGGTCGGCTCCCGCGGGGCTCAAGACAGTAACTCGGGTGTGACATCCGCGAGCATAGCCAGAAAGACCGGTCTGTGGGTCGTTTGGAGGACACGGGTCTGTACCCCAATCCGGGCGACACGGATGCGGTCCACCCGGCGCTGTTAGGGTGTGGACTTCCGGGAGTGCGCGGAAGGGGAGCGGATGCGGAAACCGGTCGTCGCAGCAGTCGTGGGGGCGCTCGCCCTCGTCGCGGTCGCCGCGGCCGTCGGGGTCGGCCTGCGGGCTGCGACGCCCCCGCCCGCGGTCAGCGGTCCGACCACCCCGCCCCCGACCACGGACAGCCTGAAGCCCGCGTTCGCGTCACCGCGCCTCTACCTCGATCCGAACACCGAGGCGGCCGCGGCGCAGAAGCGCCTGCTGGCCCAGGGCGACACCGCGGCCGCGGCCGTCGTCGGCCGGATCGCCGCCGTGCCGACGGCCGTCTGGCTGGGCGAGTGGTTCCAGGGCGACCGCCTGGTGACCGAGCTCCGGAACGATGTCGCGGATGCCCGTTCGCAGCAGGCGACGCCGGTGTTCGTCGCCTACGGCATCCCGAACCGGGACTGCGGCGGCTACTCGAAGGGCGGGCTCGCCGCCGACCAGTACCTCCCGTGGATCCGGACCATCGCCTCCACCCTGGAAGGAAGCGGTGCGGTCGTCCTGCTGGAACCCGATTCGCTTGCCATGCTGTCGTCCGACAAGTGCGCCGGCTCGGCGGAGGTCCGGCTCCCTCTGCTGCGCTCGTCGGTGGGCATCCTCGAAGGCGCGGGCATCGCCACCTACCTCGACGGCGGCAACGCCCGCTGGCTGTCGCCCGACGACCAGGCCGCCTGGCTGAAGCGCGCCGATGTGGAGCAGGCGCACGGCTTCTTCACCAACGTGTCGAACTTCGACACGACCCAGCGCGAACGCGACTATGCGGGCAGGCTGTCGTCGAAAGTCGGCTGGAAGCACTACGTGATCGACGTCTCCCGCAACGGCAACGGATGGACGGGCACGTGGTGCAATCCGCCCGGCGCCGCGCTCGGTCAGGACCCGAAGGTGATGGAGGGCACCGACGGCAAGCTGGATGCGCTGCTCTGGGTGAAGCACCCCGGCGTCAGCGACGGCAGCTGCAACGGCGGGCCCGCCGCGGGCGTCTGGTGGCAGGCCGGGGCGGAGGCGCTCGTGAACGGCCGCGGCAAGTGACCGCGGACGCCTGCGAGCAGCTGGCCGCGGCGTGCGACCGCCTCGCCGCACGGACCCCATCGCCCAGCCGTTTCCTGCGCGACCTCGGTCACGAGGTCGCGGGCGTCCGGCGCGGTCCGTTCTGGTTCCTCGACGCCGGCAGCGGCGGGTCGAATCGCGTCCGCGGCCGCGGTTTCCGCCGGCACGTCGACGACGGGACCGAGGGGCAGGCGCGCCACTTCGCCGGCATCGTCTCCGTCGCCGCCCGCGTCGGACCGCGCGTGACACGCTGGCTCTCCATCCACGTCGGCCGGGATGCGCCCGACTCCGCCGACGGCCGGCTCACCGATCTCGCGGTGGACTTCGTGCGGTCCGTCCGCTCGGGCGAGCTGCCGCTCAGCGACGCCGGCGACTGGGTGCGGTCGCGGCTCTGCGCCGGGGCGCCGTCCGTCCGCCGCCGCTAGTCCGTCGACGGCAGGTGCCGCCCCCGGTGGATCTCGTAGAGGCTGGCGTGCCCGGGCGACGCCGGGTCGTCCACGATCGGCCGGTCGGCCATGAACAGCCGGATGATGTGGGCCAGCTCTCCGGGGTGGCTGAAGTTGATGGCGTGCGCCGCCCCCTCGATCCGCACCACGAGCACGTGGTTGTCGGTCGCGGCCGCGACCTCCCGCACCCGGTCGGGGCCGGGCAGCAGCGGATCGCGGTCGCCGATCACCACCAGGGTCGGGATGCGCAGCTCCAGCAGCCGCTCGAGCGACGGATACGACGTGAGGGCGCTGAACATCTTGAAGGTGCTGGGTACGCCGAAGCGGAGGTAGTCCGGCGTCGCCACCCGCATCATCCGCGGCGGCTCCCGGCCGCCGTCGCGGGTCAGCTGGCCGACGGCGCGCCGCAACGGCCGGTTGTATGCGCCGCCTGCGGGCGAGACGAGCACGGCGCGGTCGATCCGCTCGGGATAGTGATGAGCGAACTCGAGGATGACCGGGCAGCCCATCGAGTTGCCGACGAGGGTCACCGTCTCGATGCCGCGATCGTCGAGGAAGCGGGCGGCGTCGCGCGCCAGATCCGGGATGTCGAGGCCCCCCGGCACCTTGCCGCTCCGGCCGAACCCCGGGAGGTCGGGGACGAGGGTGTGGAACTCGTCAGCGAGACGTTCAGCGGTCGGGAGAAGGTAGCGGCCGGACAGGCCGAACCCGTGCACGTGCATCATCGCCGGGGCGTCCGGCGGGGTGGGCGACTCGCGGTAGAACACGTCGACGCCGTCGACGACGGTCCATCGCTCGGAGAGGCTCGAGGCCGGCCGGCGCGGCAGGCGCCGCGGCACGCTCTTGGTGCTCATGGCGCGATCCTGCTCGCCTCATGCGGCGTCGCGCAATGCAGTACTCGTCAGCGAACGGCGGCCCGGAATCCGGCGTAGTCGCCGAGACGGTCGAGGCCGTCGGTGACCGGAGACTCGTGGTGGCCGACCACGACGACGCGGGCCCCGGATGCGACGGCCGCGGCGATCCCCGCCTCCGCATCCTCGAACACCACGCACTCGTCGATCGGGACGCCGAGGTGCTCCGCGGCACGGAGGTAGCCCTCGGGATGCGGCTTGCCGCGGGCGACATCCTCCGCCGCGACCAGCACGTCCGGAACGGGGACCCCGGCGGCGCGGAGCCGGGCGACGGCGAGCGCGCGCGGCGCGCTGGTCACCACGGCGACCGGCGCTCGCTGAGCCACGAGGTGCTCGAGCAGCGCGACCGCACCCGGGATCTCGACGATCCCGTCCGTGCGGGTGACCTCCTCGGCTACCAGCCCGCGCACCAGGACGGCGCGCTCGTCCTCCGCCACCCCCGGGAGGAAGTGCCCGACCGTGTCGGCCGCCTGGCGGCCGTGGGCGTACGCGAGCAGCGCGGCCGCATCCACCCCGTGGCGGACGGCGAAGGCCGTCCAGACGGATTCGACCACCGCCGTCGAGTCGACGAGCGTCCCATCCATGTCGAACAGGAAGCCGGCCGCCGAGATCTCATCCACTCTCCGAGCTTAGGAGACGGGGCGCCACGGGGTCCCCGGGTGTCCGTGCGCCGCCGTCAGCGGCCCGTCTCGCGGGCCGCGTGGATCGCACGCAGGTCACCGAGCGCGCGCTCCGTCTCGCGGTCGGCCCGGCCGCCGCGGGCGAGGATCGCCGCGGGCAGCCAGTCACTGAGCACGAAGCGTCGGCGACGGGGCGGTCGCCCCTCGGTCGTCCGTGCCGGGCGCGCCACCCAGCTGTGTTCCATCCCCTGTGTCCATGTCGTGTTCGCCATGACCCTCACGTTACGGACGTAAAGATACGGACACGAGATGGCTTCAGGTCTATCTTCGCAAAGATTCGGCCACTACACTGACGGCATGATCCGATCCGTCGCGGTGCCCCTCATCGACGACTTCGCCATGTTCGAGTTCGGCGTCGTGTGCGAAGTGTTCGGACTCGACCGCAGCTATGCCGGGCTCGAGCCGTTCGACTTCCGGGTCTGCTCCATCCAGCCCGGGAGTCCGGTGGCCAGCCCCGTCGGCGTCAGCGTCACGGCCCCCTACGGGCTGGAGGCGATGGACGACGCCGACCTCATCGCCGTCCCCGCAGCCACGATCCGCGAGGAGTACCCGGAGGAGTTCCTGGATGCGCTCCGCCGCGCATACGACCGCGGCGCCATCCTGCTCAGCGTCTGCTCCGGTGCGTTCGCCCTCGGGGCCGCCGGACTCCTCGACGGGCGCGACTGCACCACGCACTGGCGTTACTCGGACGAACTGCAGCGCCGCTTCCCGGCCGCCTGCGTCGACCCGGACGTGCTGTTCGTCGACGACGGCCAGATCATCACGAGCGCCGGCACCTCGGCCGGGATCGACGCCAGCCTCCACCTCGTCCGCCGCGAGCTCGGCAGCGCCGTCGCGAACACGATCGCGCGCAACATGGTCGTCCCGCCGCAGCGCGACGGCGGTCAGCGCCAGTACATCGACAAGCCGGTGAGCGACTGCGAGGACGACACGTTCAGCGAGCTCATCGACTACCTGGCCGAGCGCCTCGACGAGACGCACACGGTCGGGAGCCTGGCCGAGCGCACGCACATGTCGACCCGCAGCTTCTCGCGGCGGTTCGTGGCGGAGACGGGCGTGCCCCCGATGCAGTGGCTGACCACCCAGCGCATCCTGCGCGCCCGGCTGCTGCTCGAGACGACCGACCTGCCCATCGACGAGGTGGCCCGGCAGTGCGGCTTCGGCAGCGCCACTCTGCTGCGCCACCACTTCGACGCCGAGGTGGGCGTCCCTCCGACGCGCTACCGCGCGGCCTTCGCGCGCGCCTGACGCGCCGGCGGCCGACCGAGCGGGAACGCCCGCCGCGGGGCGGGATGACGCCGCGGCGCGAGGTCGTCGCCCCGGTAGTGCCGCAGCAGCCGCCGGTTGCGGAGGGCGAGGTCACCGCACAGGCCGACGGTGACCAGCCCGCAGACGATCACGCCCCACGCGCGCGGATTCTCGCCCAGCGTCGGGATGGCGATCGCGAGGGCGACCGTCGCGATGAGGGCGAGCACGGCGAGCGCCGCCCCGATCCCCTCTCGTCGCGCCGCCCTGGCGCGATCCGCCTGGTCTCCCATGCACCGGAAACTACTCCGCAGATCGGGTGAACAAAAGGCGAAATCCCGTCGGCCGGCCGGTGAACACGCCGAAGCCCCCGCCCGGAGGTTCGGGGCGGGGGCTTCGTGGTCGTCGGAGGGTCAGTGCTTGAAGGCGTCTTTGATCTTCTCGCCGGCCTGCTTGACGTCGGCCTTGATCTGGTCGCCCTTGCCTTCGGCCTCGAGCCGCTCGTCGCCGGTGGCCTTACCCGTGGCCTCCTTGGCGCTGCCGCCCAGCTTCTCTCCGGCGTTCTCGATCTTGTCGTCCAGTCCCATGACGTCCCCTTTCGTGGTCCGTTTCGTCTTCGACGCTCCCACCGTTCCGCAGGCGGGTCTACCCCCGCCCGCGGACCTCCCACGTCACGTTCAGGAGACGCCGTCGCGGTGGTCCAGCGCCTCGAGCGCGGAGGACATCCGGCCCAGGAAGCCGGTCACGATCTCCGCCTGACTCTCATCCAGCACGGAGGCGGCCTCGAGCATCCGGCGGTGCATCGCCTCGAGCGTGTGCCGGACCTCCTCGTCCGCACCGGGGGTCGCGACGATCACCAGGCTGCGCCGGTCCGCGGGATGCGGCCGGCGGCTCACCCACCCGGCTACCGTCAGCCGGTCGAGCATGACGGTGACCGACGACGACTTGAGCTGGAGGTGGGCGCCGAGTTCCGCCGGAGTCGCCGGAGCGCCGTCGTTCTGCCGCTTCATCAGGAACCGCAGCGCACGGAGGTCGTTCTCCCCCATCCGCATCGACTCGCGGGTACGACGGCGCATCGCCTGCTCCGCGGCGCGGTAGTCGCGCAGCGCGTTCAGGACGTCAACGGTATGCGGGTCCGCACGGTCGTACCAGTACCGCCCGCCGGTCTGTTCTTCGATACCCCGATTTTACGTGCTGCTGCGGGTGCGGTCGCCGGAGCGGTTCGGTCCACGCGCCGCCTCCGCGGCGTCGATGTGGTCGACGGCTTCGCGCATCCGGCGCAGGAAGTCGATCACCACGGCCGCGTCGGCCGGGTCGAGCGACGCGGCGACGTCGACGAGCTCCTGCCGCATGTCGCCCAGGATCGACCGCTGCAGCTCGTCCTCCGGCACCGTCGGCACCACGATGAGCGCGCGCCGGTCGAACGGACTCGACTGACGCTGGACGTGCCCGGCGCGCTCCAGACGGTCGAGCAGGGCGGTGACCGACGAACTCTGGATGCCGAGGTACTCGGCCAGCTCCTTTGGGCCGACCGCGCGGCCGGCCTCCTGCGCGCGGAGCAGGTAGCGCATGGCCGAGACGTCGTTCTCGCTCATCCGCAGCACGCCCTCGGAACGCCGGCGCATGGCCGACTCGGCGGCGCCGTACGCGCGCATCGCCTCGAGCACCTCGATGCCGGGAGCGCGCTGCTGGGCGCGCTCCTCGTACCAGTAGTGCGCCGATCCCTGGGTCTCGGACGTCATGCACTTAACGATAGAGCACCTACTAACTAGACTCCCTAGCTTTTGCCCTTCGCGGCCGGCGACGCGGCCGGCTCCGGCGTGACGAGGAGCCCGTTCGGGCGGTGCGTGCCGTCCATGAGCGATTCGAGCCACTCCCGGTTGAGCGGCGCGATGACGCCGTCGTCGTAGCGGAAGCGGATCGGCAGCCCGTTGTCGACCCAGATGGTCTCGCGGCCGCCGTCCCCATCGCGGATCCAGCTCAGCGCGAACGACTCTCGACGGCGCAGCTTGGTCGTGATGACGACCTGCACATGAGCCAGCAGGCGATCCGAGAACTCGTAGTCGGCTCCCCCGTAGCTGAGCACTCCCACGCCACGTCTCCCTTCGTTGTATCGCTGATCCAGCGGATATGTAGTTAGTCTCATCATATAGCTCGCTCGTCTAGCAAAATGCCCGGCGATCGATTTCAAGGCCTACTCGGCACCGCTCCCCTCCCCCAGAATGAACGCTGTGAGCACCTACCGCCTCCAGATCTCCCCCACTTTCACCCTCCGCGACGCCACCCAGGTGCTCGACCACATCCGACGCCTCGGCGCCGACTGGGTCTATCTGTCGCCCCTCCTGGAGGCCGAGCCCGGTTCGATGCACGGCTACGACGTCGTCGACCACAGCCGCGTCGACGAAGCGCGGGGCGGTCCGGACGCGCTCCGCGAATTCGCCGACGCCGCCCACGCCCGGGGCCTGAAGGTACTCGTCGACATCGTCCCCAACCACATGGGCGTCGCGACGCCGGCGGTCAATGCGTGGTGGTGGGATGTGCTCGCTCACGGCCGGGACTCGCGTCACGCCTCTTTCTTCGACATCGACTGGGAGTTCGGCCACGGGCGACTCCGCCTTCCCGTCCTCGGCGACGGACCGGACGAGGAGGACGCCCTCCGCATCGAGGACGGCGAGCTGCGCTACTACGACCACCGCTTCCCCCTCGCGCCGGGCACCGGCGAGGGCACCCCGCGCGAGGTCCACGCCCGCCAGCACTACGAGCTGATGTCCTGGCGCCGCGCCGACGCCGAGCTCAACTACCGCCGCTTCTTCGCCGTCAACACGCTCGCCGGCCTCCGGGTCGAAGACCAGCAGGTGTTCGACGACACCCACCGCGAGATCGGCCGCTGGTTGAGCGAGGGGCTCGTCGACGGGCTCCGCGTGGACCATCCGGATGGCCTCCGCGACCCCGGTCAGTACCTCGAACGCCTGCGCGACCTCGCCGGTGACGCGCCGATCTGGGTCGAGAAGATCATCGAGGGCGACGAGCGGATGCCGGACTGGCCGGTGCAGGGCACCACCGGTTACGACGCCCTCGCCGTCATCGACCGCGTCTTCGTGGACCCGTCGGGCGAAGGGCCGCTGACCGCCCTGGCCGGGGAGCTCGACGACCGCGAGGAGAGCCAGGACTGGGTCGAGCTCGTGCACCGCCGCAAGCGCGCCGTCGCCGACGGCATCCTCCGCTCGGAGGTGCTCCGCGTGGTGCGCGAGCTCGGCGAGGGGACGGACGAGGAGGTCGCCGACGCCGTCGCCGAGCTGGCCGCCTGGTTCCCCGTGTACCGCAGCTACCTCCCCTACGGCGACGAGTACCTGGAGGAGGCCCGCCTGGCCGCCGCGGCGACGCGCCCCGACCTCGCGCCCGTCCTGGCTCGCATCGTCGACCGCCTGGGCGAGCGGTTCGAGCAGACCACGGGCGCGATCATGGCGAAGGGCGTCGAGGACAACGCCTTCTACCGATTCACCCGGCTCGTCTCGCTGACCGAGGTCGGCGCGGACCCCTCCGAGTTCGCGATCTCGCCGGAGGAGTTCCACCGCCGGCAGTCCGACCGCCAACGGCGCCTGCCCGAGTCGATGACGGCGCTCTCCACGCACGACACCAAGCGCGGCGAGGACACGCGGGCGCGCATCCACGTGCTCGCCGAGCTGCCGGGACGCTGGGAGCGGTTCCTGCGGACGGTTCGGGAGCGCGTCGGGTTCGGCGACGGCTCGCTGGAGAGCCTGCTGTGGCAGTCCGTCATCGGCGCGTGGCCCGCATCCCGCGAGCGTCTGCACGACTACGCGCTGAAGGCCGCGCGCGAGGCGGGGGCGTCGACCGGATGGACGGACCCGGACGAGGCGTTCGAGAAGCGGATGCTCGCCGCGATCGACGCAGCCTTCGACGACGAGCGCGTACGGGCCGAGGTGGAGGCGCTGGCGGCTGTCATCGAGGCCCCCGGCGCCAGCAACGGGCTCGGCGCCAAGCTGCTGCAGCTGATGGCGCCAGGCATCCCGGACGTGTACCAGGGCTCGGAGCGCTGGGAGCGCTCGCTGGTCGACCCCGACAACCGCCGTCCGGTCGAATTCGACGCGGCCGCCGGGCTCCTCGCCCACATCGACGAGGGATGGCAGCCCGCGGTCGACTCGTCGGGCGCGGCGAAGGAGCTGGTCACCGCGAAGGCGCTCCGCCTGCGCCGCGACCGGCCGGAGCTCTTCACCGGCTACCGTCCCGTCTACGCCGAGGGTTCGCGCGCCGGCCACCTCGTCGGCTTCGACCGGGGCGGCGCGATCGCCATCGCCACCCGCCTGCCGGTCGGGCTCTCCGCGACCGGAGGCTGGGCCGACACCACGATCGATCTGGAGGACCAGCGCATGCGCGACGAACTGACCGGGCGCGAGTTCTCCGGGCGCGTGCCGCTCGCCTCCCTGCTCGAGACCTACCCGGTCGCCCTGCTGGCGGTGATCCGGTGAGCGGCGGCGACCGGATGACGGGTGCCGACCGGCGTTTCCCCGTATGGGCACCCGGGGCCCGGTCGGTGGATGTAGTGCTCGGCGGCCTCGGCACCTTCCCGCTCACCCGCGTGCCCGCGTCGGACGCGAACCCGGCCGGCGGATGGTGGGAGCTCGCCGAGGCGCCGACGTTGCCGGCGGAGCCGCTCGACTACGGGTTCGTCGTCGACGGCGACGGCCCGTTCCCCGATCCGCGGTCGCGTCGGCAGCCGAACGGCGTGCACGACCTGAGCCGCGAGTTCGATCCGCGCGCCCGCGCCTGGGACGACGGCGCGTGGGAGGGCCGCGACCTCACGGGCGCGGTCGTCTACGAGCTGCACATCGGCACGTTCACGCCGGAGGGCACCCTCGACGCCGCGGCCGCCCGGCTCGACCACCTGATCGACCTCGGCGTCGACGCCATCGAGCTGCTCCCGGTGAACGCGTTCAACGGGACGCACAACTGGGGCTACGACGGCGTGCTCTGGTACGCCGTCCAGGAGCAGTACGGCGGACCGGAGGCGTACCAGCGCTTCGTGGAGGTGTGCCATCGTCGCGGTGTCGCCGTCATCCAGGACGTCGTGTACAACCACCTCGGGCCCAGCGGCAACTACCTGGGGAAGTTCGGTCCCTACCTCGGCCAGGGAGCCAGCACCTGGGGCGTGAACATCAACCTCGACGGCCCCCTGTCGGACGACGTGCGCCGGTACATCCTCGACAACGCCGAGTACTGGCTGCGCGAGATGCACGTGGACGGCCTGCGTCTGGACGCGGTGCACGCGCTCCAGGATCACAGCGCGACGCACCTGCTCGAGGAGCTGGCCATCCTCGCCGACGAGCTCGCCGGCGAGACCGGGCGCCCGCGCACCCTCATCGCGGAGAGCGATCTCAACGACCCCAAGCTCATCCGCACGCGCTCGCACCACGGCTACGGCCTCCACGCGCAGTGGGACGACGACGTGCACCACGCCATCCACGCGAATCTGAGCGGAGAGGACACCGGCTACTACGGCGACTTCGCCCGGCCGGAGGCGCTGGTGAAGGTGTTCCAGCGCGGCTTCTTCCACGACGGCACGTGGTCGAGCTTCCGCGAGCGCCATCACGGCCGGCCGCTCGACCCGGACATCCCGTTCACCCGCCTGGTGGTGTTCAGCCAGGACCACGACCAGATCGGCAACCGCGCCGTCGGCGACCGCCTCACCGCGACACTGGACCCCGGACGCCTCGCCGCGGCTGCCGCCCTCACCCTGCTCGGCCCGTTCACGCCCATGCTCTTCATGGGCGAGGAGTGGGCGGCGACGACCCCGTGGCAGTTCTTCACCTCCCACCCGGAGCCCGAACTCGGGAAGGCCACGGCGGAGGGACGCATCGCGGAGTTCGCCCGGATGGGATGGGACCCGGATGTCGTGCCCGACCCGCAGGACCCCGAGACCTTCCGGCGCTCCAAGCTCGACTGGTCGGAGCCGGAGCGTCCGGAGAACGCCCGCATGCTCGCCTGGTACCGCACGCTCACTGCACTGCGCCGCACGATCCCGGCCGATGCGCCCGCGACCGAGGTGGCGTACACAGACGGCGTCTTCCGGTTCCGCCGCGGTGAGCTGCTCGTGGAGGTGAGCCTGTCCGGCACAGGCCTCGGAGCTGCTCCAGCGGATGCGATCGCGGCATTCGACGAAGCGGTTCGCGCGACGCGACAGTAGGTGCGAGGTGGTACGCTTAGGTACCACTTGGTACTAGGAGCGAAAAATGGCCATGAATCTGCGGCTCGACACCGCCCACGAAGAACTGCTCGAAGCGCTTGCCCAGCAGGAGCACCGCACGAAGACAGAAGTCGTGAAGCTCGCCCTCGAAGAGCGAGCCGCTCAGCTCGACAAGAGCGCCCGCACGCGGGCGATCATGGACCGCATCCTCGACGAGGACGCGGCCCTGCTCGACGCCCTCTCCCGGTGACCGAGTATCTCGAGCCTCGCGATGTGCTGGGGTTGATGAGACAACTGGGTTTTAACGTTCGCGACAAGAATCTGCTGCTGTCGGCACTCGCCTCGCCCCTGCCCGTCTTCGGCGAGGAGATGTACGAGGGTGATATCGAGAAGGCGGCTGCGCTCCTCATCGCCCTCAATCGCAACCACCCGCTCGCCGACGGCAACAAGCGACTCGCCTGGATCGTGGCCAAGACCTTCCTCGCGCTCAACGGCCTGCACCTGACCAGCGAGCCGGTGCCGGAGGCGGACGCCTTCATTCGAAAGGTGGCCGACGGTGGCGTCGAAAACGACGAGGTCGTCCGGTGGCTGGAGTCTCGGATCTCGCCGTTGTAGCCGCGCGCCTAACGGTCCGCAACCCCCCTGTCAATGGCTGGATGCGCGTGTCACCCCGCAGGTATCGTGGCGTTCTACCGAACGGAGGCACCGTGTCCCGACCCTGCCCCCGGCTCCCCCGCCGGACCGCCCCTCGCGCACGCCGCTCGCAGGGGCCGGCCCTGTGACGGGCGCCTCCACGCCGTACCCGCTCGGGGTCACCCTGCGGGACGGCGGTGCGAACGTCGCCGTCTACAGCGAGCGGGCCGACAAGGTCATCGTCTCGATCTTCGACCACCGGGGCCGCGAGCGGCAGACCGTTCTCACCGAGCGCACCGGCCATGTCTTCCACGGCTTCGTCCCCGAACTCACCGCGGGTACGCGCTACGGGCTCCGCGTCGACGGCCCCTGGGACCCGGCCAACGGCCTCCGGTTCGCCCCCGCCAAGGTGCTGCTCGCCCCGCAGGCCCGCGCGGTCACGGGCTCGTGGGACAACACGCAGGCCGTGTTCGGCCACCAGCTCGGGCGCCCGAAGCGCCGCAGCGACACCAACGGCGCACGCCACGTCGCACTCGGCGTCGCCATCGACCCGCAGGAGTTCGACTGGGGCGACCACGAGCGCCCGCACACGCCGCTCAGCGAGACGATCATCTACGAGCTGCACGTGAAGGGCTTCACGAAGCTGATGGAGTGGGTGCCGGAGGAGTTCCGCGGCACCTACGCCGGGCTGGCGCATCCCGCCGCCGTCGAGTACCTCAAGAACCTCGGCGTCACCGCCGTCGAGCTGCTGCCCATCCACCAGTTCGTCCAGGATGCGCACCTGCTCGAGAAGGGGCTGCGCAACTACTGGGGTTACAACTCCATCGGCTTCTTCGCGCCGCACAACGAGTACTCCGCCACCGGCGACACCGGGCACCAGGTCGACGAGTTCAAGGGCATGGTCAAGGCTCTGCACGCGGCCGGGATCGAAGTCATCCTCGACGTGGTCTACAACCACACCGCCGAGGGCAACGACCTGGGGCCGACCTACAGCTTCAAGGGCATCGACAATCCGTCGTACTACCGGCTGGTCGAGGGGGACGCCGCCCACTACTTCGACACGACCGGCACCGGAAACAGCTTCAACGTGAGCCACCCGGCCGCGCTCCAGGTCATCATGGACTCGCTCCGCTACTGGGTCGAGGACATGCACATCGACGGCTTCCGCTTCGACCTGGCCACGACGCTGACCCGTCAGGGCGGCGACGCCAGCCTGCACAGCGCCTTCCTGACGCTCATCCAGCAGGACCCGACGCTCGCGCAGGTGAAGCTGATCGCCGAGCCGTGGGATGTCGCCGGCTACCAGCTGGGCGGGTTCCCGGCGGGCTGGTCCGAATGGAACGGCAAGTTCCGCGACGATGTCCGCGACTACTGGCGCGGCACGCCCGGCGTGCTGTCGACCCTCTCGCAGCGGGTGCTCGGCAGCCCGGACATCTACGAGGACTCTCGGCGCGCTCCGCTGTCGAGCGTCAACTTCGTCACCGCGCACGACGGCTTCACCCTCGCCGACCTCACCAGCTACAACGAGAAGCACAACGAGGCGAACGGCGAAGACAACCGCGACGGGGAGTCCGACAACCGGTCGAGCAACTACGGGGTCGAGGGGCCGACGGACGACGAGGGCATCAACGCCTTCCGCACGCGGCAGCGCAAGAACTTCCTCGCAACGGTACTGCTCTCCGCGGGCGTCCCGATGATCCTCGGCGGCGACGAGATCGGCCGCACCCAGCGGGGCAACAACAACGCCTACTGCCAGGACAACGAGATCTCCTGGTTCGACTGGCAGAACGCCGACTGGGAGCTCCACGAGTTCACCTCGAAGCTCATCCGCCTGCGGCGCAGCGAGCCGGCCCTCCGCCCGGAGTGGTACCGGCACGCGCCCGATGTCGGCGGTCCCGATGTCGTCTGCATCGTCCGGGCGGATGGCGAGCCCTTCGCGGACGAGGACTGGGCCGACCCGGAGGCGCGCTCCATCGCCTTCGAGCTGCGCCACGAGGGCGCGGACTCGTTCCTGCTGATGCTCAACGCGGCCGGCAACGGCGTCGAGTTCGTCCTCCCCGACGCGCGCGGCTCTCGGTGGGAGCTGGAGCTCTCCAGCGACCCCGAACTCGCTCTGGGGGACGGCGAGAGCGTCATCCTGGGAGAGTCGTCGTTCGCCCTGCTGAGGTCGCGGAACAGCTGATGCCCGAGTCCACCATCCCTGCGCTGCTCGGTCGCTACCGGCCGCAGCACGTCATCGGCCGCGGCGGGGAGGCCAGCATCTTCCGCGCGACCGACGAACTGCTCGGGCGCGAGGTCGCGATCAAGCTCTACCGCTCCGGTGGCGAGGAGGAGATGGCGCAGTACCGCACCGAGCAGGCGGCACTCGCGCGGCTCAGCCACCACGGCATCGTGTCGTTGATCGACGCGGGGATCGACTACTCGTCGCCGAAGGATCCGCGCCCGTTCCTCATCATGGAGCTGGTCTCGGGCACCGACCTCGCCAGCATGCTGGCCCAGCGGGAGCTGAGCCTGGAGGAGATCGCCGAGGTGGCCTACGACATCTCCGAGGCGCTGGAGTACGTGCACGCGAACGGGGTGGTGCACCGGGACATCAAGCCGTCGAACATCATGCTGGTCTCCTACGGCACGACGACCTTCCGCGCCCGGGCCCGGCTCACCGACTTCGGGATCGCCAGCGGCATCGTCGGCACGCCGTCCCAGCCGGACGAGGGCAAGACGACCGGCACGGCGGCCTACCTCAGCCCGGAGCAGGCCATGCGGCAGCCGGCGACGTCGGCGAGCGACATCTATTCGCTCGGGCTCGTCCTGCTGGAATGCTTCACCCGCTCGGTCGCCTATCCCGGAGGGGCGGTGGAGTCGGCGATGGCCCGGCTGGAGCACGAACCGCCGATCCCCGACGGCCTGCCGGACGACTGGTCGCGCATCCTCCACGCGATGACCACGACCGACCCCACCGGCCGCCCGACCGCGGAACAGCTGACGCCGCTGTTCCGCGAGGCGGTCATCTCGGCGGCCGGACTCCAGCAGCGTCCCTGACCGCGCGCATCGCCGGAAACGGAGGACCTTCGCGTCCTCAGCACCGCATCCACCTCCGTTCGGCCCATTCCGCCGGCGTGTCGACCCGCGGCACCTCCCTTTCGCGCAGGCCGACCGGTCAGCGCGCGCGTGCGGCCAGCGTCGCCGCGATGGTGTGCGGAACCGTCTCGTCCTGCAGGGAGGTCGTGTCGCCGAGCGGCCGGCCGTCGAACAGGTCCACCAGCAGCCGGCGCATGATCTTGCCCGACCGCGTCTTCGGGAGGTCGCCGACGATCACGATGTGCCGCGGCTTCGCGATCGCGCCGATCTCGCGCGTCACCTGGTCGCGGAGGTCCCCCTCCCCCGGCGCGTCGCCCGACGGCACGACGAACGCGGCGACGGCCTGGCCGGTGGTGTCGTCGCCCACGCCGACGACCGCGGCTTCGGCGACGCGTGGATGCGCGACCAGCGCCGACTCGATCTCGATCGTCGACAGGCGGTGACCGGAGACGTTGATCACGTCGTCGAGGCGGCCGAGCAGCCAGATGTATCCATCGTCGTCGACCGCCGCGCCGTCGCCGGCGAGGAAGTACCCGCGGTCGGCGTACGGCCGCCAGTACGAGTCGCGGTACCGCTCCGGGTCGCCCCACACGGTGCGCGACATCGCCGGCCAGGTGCCGTCGATGACGATCGAGCCGCCCGATCCGCGCGGAACATCCTCGCCGCGCTCGTCGACGACGCGGACGGTGACGCCGGGCACGGCGACAGTCGCCGACCCCGGCTTCAGCGCGGTCACCCCGGGAAGCGGCGCGACGATCGCCGCGCCCGACTCCGACTGCCACCAGGTGTCGACCACGGGCGCGCGTCCCGCCCCCAGATGCTCGCGGAACCAGACCCAGGCCTCCGGGTTGATGGCCTCGCCGACGGTGCCGAGCAGCCGGATGCTGGAGAGGTCCCACCGCTCGCCCGGCCCCTCCGGGAACCACGTCATGAAGGTGCGGATGAGAGTCGGCGCCGTGTAATACGTCGTCACCCCGTAGCGCTCGATGATCTCGAAGTGCCGGCCGGTGTGCGGGGTGTTCGGCGTTCCCTCGTAGATCACCGAGGTGGCGCCGTTCGACAGCGGGCCGTACAGCACGTACGTGTGGGCGGTCACCCAGGCGAGGTCGGCCGTGCACCAGTACACGTCGTCGTCCTTCGCGTCGAAGAGGGCCCAGTGGCTCCACGACGCCTGCGTCAGATAGCCGCCCGTGGTGTGGACGACGCCCTTCGGCCGGCCCGTCGTCCCCGACGTGTAGATGATGAAGAGCGGGGTCTCGGCGTCGAAGAACTCGGGCTCGTGCACGTCCGGAGCGGTCTCGACCACGTCGTGCCACCACACGTCGCGGCCCGGCGTCCACGGCACGTCGGGGGTCAGTTCTCCCGTGCGCCGCACCACGAGCACGTGCTGGATCGCGTTGTCGCCGGCGACGGCCGCATCCGCGTTCGCCTTGACCGGGACGGCGGCCCCGCGGCGGAACTGCCCGTCCGAAGTGACCAGGAGCTTTGCGCCCGTGTCCTCGACCCGGAAGCGCAGCGCCTCCGCCGAGAAGCCGCCGAAGACGAGCGAGTGGATGGCACCCACCCGTGCGATCGCCAGCGTGATGACGACCGTCTCGGGGATGACGGGGAGGTACACGACGACGCGGTCGCCCTTCCCGACGCCCAGCGCCGTGAGGGCGTTCGCCGCCTGCGCCACCCGGCGCTGCAGGTCGGCGTAGGTGATGGTCTCGCGGTCGCCCGGCTCGCCCTCGAAGTACAGGGCGACGCGGTCGCCCCGGCCGGCGGCGACGTGCCGGTCGACGCAGGTGACGGCGGCGTTGAGCCGTCCGCCGGCGAACCACTCCGCGCGCGGGACGGTCAGCTCGCCGTCGTCGCCCGGCGCCGCCGGCTCCCATGTGTGGGCCGTGTGCCAGGGCTCCGCCCAGTCGAGGCGGGCGGCCTGACGCTCCCAGAAGGCCACCGGGTCGGCGGCGGCCTCGGCGAACACGGAGGCGTCGACGTTCGCCTGCGCCGCGAACTCCTCGGAGGGCCGGTACAGCCGCGTCTCGCGGCCGAGGTTCTCGATCGGGCTGGTCACCCTCCGACGCTATCCGCCCCTCGCCGCGGGCTCCTCCGCCCGCGCAACCTTCCGTAACCCGCCGTCGAGTACGCGAAGTTTGCACGCGCCGACGGCGTTTCGTGTGCAGTTTGTGCGTACTCGACGGCGGGCGGGCGGCTCAAGCGCCGACGTAGCGGGCGAGGTGCTCGCCGGTGAGGGTGGAACGCGCGGCGACCAGGTCGGCGGGGGTGCCCTCGAAGACGAGGCGGCCACCGTCGTGTCCGGCCCCAGGACCGAGGTCGATGATCCAGTCGGCGTGCGCCATCACGGCCTGATGGTGCTCGATCACGATCACCGACTTGCCCCCGTCGACCAGCCGGTCGAGCAGCCCGAGCAGCTGCTCGACGTCCGCCAGGTGGAGGCCGGTCGTCGGCTCGTCGAGCACGTACACGCCGCCCTTCTCCGCCATGTGCGTCGCCAGCCTGAGGCGCTGCCGCTCGCCGCCCGAGAGGGTGGTGAGCGGCTGGCCGATCGTCAGGTATCCGAGCCCGACATCCGACAGCCGCTGCAGGATGGCGTGCGCCGCAGGCAGCTTCGCCTCACCTCCCGCGAAGAACTCCTCCGCCTCCGTGACCGGCATGGCGAGCACCTCGCTGATGTCACGGCCGCCGAGCCGGTACTCCAGCACGGACTCGTCGAAGCGCTTGCCCTCGCACACCTCGCACACGGTGGAGACACCGGCCATGACGCCGAGGTCGGTGAAGATCACGCCGGCGCCGTTGCAGTTCGGGCAGGCGCCCTCCGAGTTGGCGCTGAACAGCGCGGGCTTCACGCCGTTGGCCTTGGCGAACGCCTTCCGGATGGGCTCCAGCATCCCCGTGTACGTCGCCGGGTTGCTGCGGCGCGACCCGCGGATCGCCCCCTGGTCGACGGAGACGACGCCCTCCCGCGGTGCGACGGAGCCGTGGATGAGGGAGCTCTTCCCCGACCCGGCGACCCCGGTGACGACCACCAGCACGCCGAGCGGGATGTCCACATCCACGCCCTGGAGGTTGTGCTCGGAGGCGCCGCGCACCTCGAGCGCCCCCTTCGGCGCCCGCACCGTCTCCTTCAGGTGCGCGCGGTCGTCGAGGTGCCGCCCGGTGAGGGTGCCACTAGAGCGGAGTTCGTCCACAGTGCCGGTGAAGACGACCTCGCCGCCCGCCGAGCCCGCGTGCGGCCCCAGGTCGACGACATGGTCAGCGATCGCGATCGCCTCCGGCTTGTGCTCGACCACGAGCACCGTGTTGCCCTTGTCGCGCAGCTGCAGCAGCAGCTCGTTCATCCGCTGGATGTCGTGCGGATGCAGCCCGACCGTCGGCTCGTCGAAGACATACGTGACGTCGGTGAGCGACGATCCCAGGTGGCGGATCATCTTGGTGCGCTGGGCCTCGCCGCCCGACAGCGTGCCGGACGGCCGGTCGAGCGAGAGGTAGCCGAGGCCGATGTCGACGAAAGAGTCGAGCAGGTGCTGGAGGTTCTTCAGCAGCGGCCCGACGGTCGGCTCGTCGAGCCCGCGCACCCAGTCCGACAGGTCGGTGATCTGCATCGCGCAGGCATCGGCGATGCTGATCCCTGCGATCTTCGACGACCGCGCGCCCTCGCTCAGCCGGGTGCCGCCGCACTCCGGACAGGTCGCGAAGGCGACGGCCCGCTCCACGAACGCCCGGATGTGCGGCTGCATCGCGTCGACATCCTTCGACAGCATCGACTTCTGGACCTTGGGGACGAGCCCCTCGTAGGTCATGTTGATGCCCTCGATCTTCACCTTGACCGGCTCTTTGTAGAGGAAGTCCTGCCGCTCCCGCTCGGTGAACTCGCGGATCGGCTTGTCCGAGGGAACGAAGCCCGAGCTGCCGATGATCCGCACCGCCCAGCCGTCCGCCGTGTAGCCGGGGATGGTGATGGCGCCCTCGGCGAGCGACTTGCTGTCGTCGAACAGCTGGGTGAGGTCGATGTCGCTCACGCTGCCCATCCCCTCGCACCGCGGGCACATGCCGCCCAGCTGCGCGAACTCGCGCGACTCCGTCTTGCCGCCGACCGTGATCGCACCGCGGCCGGTGACCGACGGGATGTTGAACGAGAAGGCCTGCGGCGAGCCGATGTGCGGCCGGCCGAGCCTGCTGAACAGGATGCGGAGCATGGCGTTCGCGTCGGTCACGGTGCCGACCGTCGAGCGCGCGTTGGCGCCCATCCGCTCCTGGTCGACGATGATCGCGGTCGTGAGCCCTTCGAGCACGTCGACGTCCGGCCGCGCCAGCGACGGCATGAAGCCCTGCACGAACGCGCTGTAGGTCTCGTTGATCATGCGCTGCGACTCGGCGGCGATCGTCCCGAACACCAGCGAGCTCTTCCCCGAGCCCGAGACGCCGGTGAACACGGTCAGCCGCCGCTTGGGCAGTTCCACGCTGACGTCTTTCAGGTTGTTCTCCCGCGCCCCCTGGACGCGGATGAGATCGTGGCTGTCGGCCGCTGCGGTCATGTCGAATCCCTCCGTCGAACGCGACCCACGATATATCAGGCGGTCGTTTCTGCGGCCAGGATGCGGTAGCGCAGCCGCGCGAACTGGCCGACGGCCTCCGCGGATTCGAGGTGCAGGCGGTCGGACTCCACGCGGCGCGGGAAGAGCGGAGCGCCCCCGGCGAGCGCGACCGGCGCGATCGACACCGCCAGCTCGTCCAGCGCCCCGGCATCGAAGAACTGGCCGGCCAGGTCGCCCCCGCCGACGACCCAGATGTCGCCGTCGCCCGCCGCCTCGCGGATCGCGGGAAGCGCCTCCGCCACCGAGCCGGAGACGAACCGGATGTCGGCGCCGTCGGGCACCGGCAGCTCGCGGTGCGTGAACACGAAGGTCGGACGCGTGCCGTGGAACTCCTGCCACTTCTCCGGCGCCTCGAGGATGCCGCTCTCACGCAGCACCCACTCGTACGTGGTGCGCCCCTCCACCATCACCGTCGCACCCTGAGGGAGGAGGCCCTCGTCCGGCTCCTCCCCGCCCGGCACCGCGAACAGCCAGGACAGCGAGTCGTGCTCATCGGCGATCCACCCGTTGATGGTCGCGGCCGTGTCGAAGACGATTCTCCCCATGCGACGAACGCTACCGGGCACCGCCGACACGGTGGGAGCATGGTCCGCATGGACCCCGTCGACGCGCTGAACGAGATCGCCTTCTGGCTGGAGCGGGAGCTCGCGCCGAGCTTCAAGGTGCAGGCCTTCCGGCGCGCCGCCGCCATCATCGCCCCGTTCGACGCGGACGAGCTCGCCGAACGCGTCGCCGACGGACGGCTCAAGCGCACGAAGGGCATCGGCGACCGCACCTTCCAGGTCATCGCGCAGGCGGTGGACGGCGATGTCCCCGATTACCTGGCCGACCTCCGCGAACACAACGCGCAGCCGCTCGAGACGGCGGGAGCCGACCTGCTCGCCCAGCTCCGCGGCGACCTGCACAGCCACACCGAGTGGTCCGACGGGACCGTCCCCATCGAGGTCATGGCTGCTGCTGCTGCGACCCTCGGGCGCGAATACCAGGCGATCACCGACCACTCCCCGACCCTCACGGTGGCGAGCGGCCTCAGCGCCGAGCGGCTGGAGGAGCAGCTGGACGTCATCGCCGGCCTCGACACCGGTTCGGTGACCCTGCTCCGCGGGATCGAGGTCGACATCCTGGAGGACGGCACGCTCGACCAGACGCCCGACCTGCTCGGCCGGTTGGATGTCGTGGTCGGCAGCGTCCACTCCAAGCTGCGCTCCGACAAGCGGACGATGACGAAGCGGATGCTGGGCGGCATCCGCGATCCGCACACGAACGTCCTCGGCCACTGCACCGGCCGGCTCGTGCAGGGGTCGCGCGGCACGCGCCCGCCGTCGGAGTTCGACGCGGACGCCGTCTTCGCCGCGTGCGTCGAGAACCAGGTCGCCGTCGAGATCAACTCGCGGCCGGAGCGCCAGGACCCGCCGGACGACCTTATCCAGCGCGCCCTCGATGCTGGATGCTTCTTCGCGATCGACACCGATGCGCACGCGCCCGGCCAGCTCGACTTCCTCGCGTACGGCGCCGCGCGCGCCGCCGCGAACGGCGTCCCCGCCGACCGGATCATCACCACCTGGCCGCTGGATCGCCTGCGCACCTGGCTCGCCAAGTCCTGACCCCATCGAGGGGTGACATCACGTCACGACTCGGCCCGAATTCGGACATCGGGTCACGACTCGATGCCGGTCAGAGTCCCCAAGCGGAGGCGGGGGCCTGCACGATCTCGACCGGGCGCGTGCTCCAGTGGGTGCCGTTGCCGTAGTGGCTGGTCGCCCACGGCGACGCCCAGATGGCGGAGGCGGTCGCGTCGGCGGACGTGCCTGCCTCGAGCCCGGCCACGATGCCCGGGTAGCCGCGCTGGAGGTTCTTCGCGCAGTACTCCGCCGCCGTGATCAGGTCCGGATAGCTTCCGAGACCCGCGCCACCGCCCGATCCGTAACCGTTGTTGAGAGGATTGTTACGGTTCCACCAGTCCGGCGGCCCGTTCTCCTGGCGCATCCAGCGCAGCATCACGGTCACATTCGCGTCGGTCTGGGGCCAGCCGCCGAACATCAGCACCAGCTTCGCCCAGGCCTCGTTCGTGCCGACGCGCGCGAGCGTCTGCAGACCGTCGGTCGCGCTGAGGTCCTCGCGGTTGACCACGGGCGCGGCGATCGTCGCATCCACCAGCAGCTGCTGCGCGGGCGCCGGCGGGGTCGTGTCGGCCGTTCCGTCGCCCGGCGCGAGCGTCGTCGACGGGGCGACGAGCAGGGTGGATGCGAGGGCGTCGTCCGTCGGGACGATCGAGAACCCGCAGACCAGGCCGACGACCGCGAGGGTCACGCCGATCCGGTGCTGCAGCGGCAGCAGGGGCCGCCGCCGCGACTTCGGAAGCCGGATCCGCACCCGCTGCGACGGCACAGCGGCGCTACGGCCTGCCGAGCGGCGGCCGCGAGGGCGAAGGGGGGCGGATGCGGGGGGCATACCAGAGGAAGGCTACCAGCGTCCGGTTGGAACACCACCGGGAGAGCCGTCAGCGCGTGACGTCGTTGAGCCGGGCGAGCAGTTCGGCCAGGCGCCGCACATCCTCTTCGCCCCAACGCCGGAGGCCCCGGTACAGCGTCGCCTGATCGGCGGCACGCACCTCGTCGACCTTCTCAATCGCCTCGGGAGTCGCCGCGATGAAGCTGGCGCGCCGGTCGGTGGGGTCGGTCTTGCGCTCGATGAAGCCCATGTCCTCGAGCAGCTTCACCTGCCGGCTGATCACGCTCTTGTCGGTGTACAGCATGGCGGCGAGCGCGCCCGCGTGGATGGGACCGCTGCGCACGATCGTCGTCAGCAGCTTGTAGCCGCCCGGCTGCAGATCCGGGTGGATGCGCTCCGCCCGATCGCGCATCGCGGTGCCGACCTGGTTGAACAGCCGGGTGAACTGCTCCTCCACGTCGGAGATGGCCGCATCGCTCGCCGGTTCCGGTGCGGCGGGAAGGGTGGCGGCGGAACCCGCCGCCACCCGATCCGTGTTGTCCATGGCCGCGATCATAACGTGGCCGTCGAGCGCCCGTTCCCAGCGGTGCCCTCACCGGCGTCCCCGCGGACGGCGGCGACCGATCCGGTGGCCGGGGCGCCGATGAGGGCCTCCGCCACCTCCATCGCGTTCTCCTCTGCGGCCTCGAGCGGCGTCTCGCCGTTCTCTTCGCGCATCCGCTCGATCGCCGTCTTGCTTCCCAGCGTGATGTTGGGGAGGAAGAGGATGGCGATCACCGAGATGATCGCGAGCGGGACGGCGACCAGGAAGATGCCGGCGACGGCCTGGCCGTAGACCGACTCGACGATGGTCCGGATCGGCACCGGGAGGGTGTTGACCTCGGGGAGGGTCCCGCTCTGCAGAGACTTCGCGGCCGCGACGCCCTTCGCGCCGAGCTTGGCGACGGCGGTCAGGAGCTCCTGGTGGCGGTCGGCCATCATGTCCTTCACCGCGGTGCCCAGAAGGGATCCCATCACCGAGACGCCGATGGTGCCGCCGAGGCTGCGGAAGAACGCCACGTTCGAACTCGCCGCGCCGAGCTGGTCGGGACGGACCGTGTTCTGGACGATGAGCACCAGGTTCTGCATCACCATGCCGACACCGGCGCCCAGCACGAGCATGTACAGCGACACGAGCCAGTAGTTCGTGTCGTACTCGATCGTGCTCATCAGGTACAGCCCGGCGGTGAGCAGGAGGGAGCCGACGATCATGAAGCCCTTCCACTTGCCGAACCGGCTGATGAGGTTACCCACGATCATGGAGGAGAGCAGCAAGCCGAGGATCATCGGCAGGGTCAGCAGACCGGACTCCGTCGGCGTCGCCCCACGAGCGAGCTGCATGTACTGCCCGAGGAAGACGGACGTTCCGAACATCGCGACGCCGACCGAGATGGAGGCGATCACGGCGAGCGTGAAGGTGCGGTTCTTGAACATCCCGAGCGGGATGATCGGCTCCTTGACCACGAGTTCGGTCACGATGGTCGCGATGATGAGCGCGATCGAGCCTCCGACCATCCACATGGTCTCGGCACTCCACCAGTCGAAGTTCTTGCCTGCGAGCGAGACCCAGATGAGCAGGAGCGAGACGCCGGCCGCGAGGAAGATCGCGCCGAGGTAGTCGATGCGCACCTTCCGCGCCGGCCGCTTCGGGAGGCGCAGGGTGACCTGGAGCAGGATGATCGCGGCGACCGCGACGGGAACGCCGACGAAGAAGTTCCAGCGCCATCCGACCGAGTCGGTGAGCAGGCCGCCGATCAGCGGACCGCCGACCGTTCCGACGGCCATGACGCCGCCGAAGAGGCCCATGTAGCGGCCGCGCTCGCGCGGGCTGATGATGTCGGCCATGATGATCTGGCTGAGCGCGGTCAGACCGCCGGCGCCGAGCCCCTGGATGACGCGGAAGCCGATGAGCATGCTGGTGTCCTGCGAGAACCCGGCCATCGCCGATCCCGCGACGAAGATCACGAGGGCGAGCTGGATGAGCAGCTTGCGGTTGAGCAGGTCGGCGAGCTTGCCCCAGATGGGCGTCGAGACCGTCGTCGCGAGCAGCGTGCTGGTGACGACCCAGGTGTATGCGGTCTGGTCGCCGTGCAGCTCCGAGATGATCCGGGGCATCGAGGTCGACACGACCGTGCCCGCGAGGATCGAGACGAACATCCCGAGCAGGAGTCCGGAAAGGGACTCGAGCACCTGCCGGTGCGACATCGCGACCGGTGACCCGTCCCTGGAGAGCGTTGTTGACATGTGGATCCTTCGCACAATTGGTTGACGACGATCAACCATATATGATTAGGTGACCGAAGTCAACTAATAAATGACATGACTGCAAAATTTCCACCTATGCAAACTTCATCCCCCGACGGACTCCGCGAGCGCAAGAAGGCGCAGGTCAGAGCCGACCTCGAACGCGCGACCCTCGAACTGGCCCTCGAACGCGACCTCGACGAGGTGACGGTCGACGAGATCTGCTCGCGGGTGCCTGTCTCGCATCGCACCTTCTTCAACTACTTCGACACGAAGGAGGACGCGCTCTTCGACATCCGCCGGGCCTGGGGCGACCCGGAGTGGATCGGCCGGCGCCTCGCCGACGCCTACCAGGGCAGCGTGGTCGGCGCGCTCGTCGACACCCTGTTCACGGCCTCCCTCCCCGACGAGCAGGATGCGGAACTCCGCGAGGCGCGCATGCTCATCGCCGCGCGGCACGCCGGACTCCTCCGCCGCCGGCTCGGGCGATTCGACGACCTGCGATCGGGGCTCGTCGCGGCGGTCTCCGCCTTCCTCGCGGACGTCGCCGCCGACGACGTCGCCGCACCGGACGCGCCACCCGGCGAGGCGGATGCCGCCGCGCAGGCCGAGCTACTGGTCGTGGCCTGCATCGCCGCCCTCCGCATCGCGGTCCGGGAGTGGGCGTCCGCCGGCGGGAGCGGCTCTGCGGCCGACGTCGCCGAACGCGCAGTGACGATCGCGCGGTCGATCGCGCCGTTCGTCCGCTGAACGTCTTCACACGCTCCGGCGGCGGACGTCCAGGCTTCGCCTGCGCCTCCTCTTTACTCTGAGGGGATGCACTCCAGGCGATCGACGTCGTGGGCCCTCCGCGCCCCCGCCCACTGGATCGTCTGGAGCATCGTCCTCTTCGCGGTCACGATCGCCCTCGGTTTCGTCGCGAAGGCGATCCCCGCCGTGCGGTTCGATGGACTCGACGCTGCCGTGAACCGGGTCAACTCGCCGTTGCTGGACGCCGCCGCACTCCTCCTCGATCGCCTCGACCATCCGGTGGTCGTCGCGGGCATCCTGGCCGTCGTCTTCGTGATCCTGCTGTTCGCCGTGGGATGGCGGCGGGCCCTCGGCACCTGCATCGTCGCGGGTGCGGGCTGGCTGACGACGCTGGTCGTCAAGGCGGCCGTCGCGCAGCCCCGGCCGTCCACCCGGGATCTGACGCACGTGCTCCACATCTCGCCCGCGACGCTCAGCTACCCGAGCGGGCACGTCGTCTTCGCCGCGGCGCTGGTGACGGCGCTGGCCATGGTGTCGCGGGCGGGCCTCCCCCGGGCGATCGTCGTGATCGTCGGTACCCTTTTCGTGCTCGCCGTCGCCTGGTCGCGCCTCTACGTCGGCGTGCACTACGGAACGGACGTCGTGGGCGGGGTTCTGAACGGGGTCGCGGGCGCCGTGCTGGTCGCCGGCCTGTGGAACCTGGCGACCCGGGGTCGCCGCCGCACCCGCTGAGCGGGCGGGTCGCCCGAGCTACGTAGTCTCTCCGCAGTCCGACGGTCACGTGACCGCGGGGACGGGCGGGATGGTGGGGCCACGCCATCCCCGATCGACATCGCAGGACTTTCTTCCGCGATCGCGTCACGATTCGCAATTCGCTGCGTCCAAGTGAGTGAACGCCCGTACTGCACCTTAGGACCCGACCCTTATGACCGGTGAACTCGACGACCTCTCCGACGCCGACCTGATCGTCCGCGCCCGGGAGGGCGACTCGCTCGCCTACGGGGTGCTCTGGAAACGTCATTGGCCGGCAGCGCGCACCATGGCGACGTCCATCACCGGTCGATTCGATCCCGACGATCTCGCGTCGGAGGCGTTCGCGCGCATCCTGACGTCGATCTGCCGGGGCAAGGGCCCGACCGCCGGATTCCGCTCGTATCTCGCCACCACCGTGCGCAACGTGGCCATCGACTGGTCGCGCCGCAAAACGACGCCGAACATCGAGGACGCCGACGCCATCGAGGACTGGACCTTCAGCGAGGCCACCGCCCTCGACCGCATCGACCGGGAGACGATGGCAGAGGCCTTCTACGCGCTGCCGGTCAAGTGGCAGGAGGTGCTCTGGTACACCGAGATCGAGGACATGGCGCCGCGCGAGGTCGCGCCTCTCATGGGCCTCAGTCCCAACGCGGTCTCGGCGTTGGCCCTCCGCGCCAGGGAGGGACTGCGCCAATCGTGGATCAACGCGCACCTGGCGAGCGCACCCTCCGAGGATCCGATCCACGGCTGGACGCTGAAGAAGCTCGGCCCGCTCGTCCGCGGCCGCCTGGCGAAGGCCGACCGCCGGAAAGTGCTGCAGCACCTCGGCGCGTGCCGGCGCTGCGCGGATGCCGCCTCCGAGGCGGACCGCGTCGGCTCGCGACTGGCGCTCGGCATCCTTCCGCTGTTCCTCGGGCTCGCGGGGGCGACCGCGTATCTCTCCACGGTCGGCGCGACGGAGGGCGCCGTCGCGGCCGGTGTCGCGCATCCGGCCGTCGCCCTCCACCACGGCGCCCGCCTGCGGCATCTGTCCGCCACGGCCGCCGGCAGCTCGAAGGCCGGCATGGCCGCGGTCGTGGCGAGTGTGGCGGCCGCCGCCGCGCTCACCTACGGCGCGGTCATCGCGGCTCCGCAGTCCGACCCCACTTCGGCGGGCGCCGGCGATGGCTCGACCTCGAGACAGCGGAACACGAACGGCGACGGGCCGGAACCCCAGGCCCGTCGCGTCACGCCGGAGCAGAAGGACCAGCTGAAGCCGGACGCCGCAGCGGAACCCCCGCCCGATAGCGGAGACGGCCCCGCACCCTCCGCCGGCGGCTCCCCCGAGACGGGGTCGAGCGCACAGAACGCACCCAGAGAGCCGATCGACCAGCGCCCCGACGCTCCGCTCCCTCCAGATGCCGGCAAATCCGCACCGCAGGGCTGTGTCGCCGCCCTCGAGGCGATACCGGCGGCCGAAACGCTGTTCGCCTATCGGCTGGATGACGAAGCCGGCTCCTCGACCGCGACTGACTTCGTCCACGGGAACACGGCGCGATACACGGGGCACCCCGGAGGCGGGGAGTGGAGCCTGACCGACAACGCGCTCCGCGTCCCCGTCGACCGCTTCACCGTCCAGATCTGGTTCTCGGCGACCGCGGGCGGCGGGCGGCTGGTGGGCTTCAGCGGATCGACGGAGGGCGCCTCGGCGTACTACGACCGCCACCTCTTCCTGACCGACGACGGACGGCTCGTGTTCGGGGTCTTCCCGGACGCGGTCCGCACGATCTCCTCCGACGCGAGCTACACCGACGGCCGCTGGCACCAGGCCACCGCGACCCTGTCGGAGGAGGGCATGGCGCTCTACGTCGACGGGGAGCGGGTCGCTCACGACCCCTCCGTCACGCAGGCCCATCAGTTCCCCGGCCGCTGGCGCATCGGGGCGGACAACCTCGACAACTGGGGGCCGCAGACACCGTCGTCCCGGCAGATCACCGGCAGCCTCGCTTTCGCCGCGGTCTACGGCACCGCCCTGTCCGCCGACCAGGTCCGCACGCAATGGAACCTGTGCAGCTGAGGATCTCGCGTCATGTTCATCCCCGAGCCACGTCTTCATAAGCGGAGAGCGCATCATCGGGCTTCGCGCGTCTCCAGGGGAGCGCCCGTCGCGGGCCTCTCTTTCGGAGTGGTCCGGTCCGTTCGTCGGGTATCGAACCGGCCGGGCCGCTCCGTGATCGACGCCGAGAGGACGAGATGAGGCTGATGCACTGGAACCCACGGGAGCGTGCCGCCGAGCTCGTCAGCGTGACGACCGACGGCTGGCGGGGTGAGATCGTCACGCCTCTCATACCGCGCGAGCCCACGTCGGCGCTCCGCTCCGCGCTCCTCAACGAGCGCGCCGAGCGCCTGAGCGAGCTCCGCATCCTCGACTTCCGGGTCTACGACACGGTCCGGGTCGAAGAGAACGGCCCGGGCGACAGCTATCGGATCATCGACCGGTTCAAGATCGCGAACGTCGCCGAACGCACCGCCTGAGACGTCAGCCGTTTCCGAGGGTGACCGTGGTGGTCTGGCGTCGGCCGTCCCGTACGTAGACCACGTCGACCCCATCGCCGGGCTTGCTGGTCAGCTGGATGGCGGTGAGATCGTCCACACTGCCGACGGATCTGCCGTCGACCCGGACGATCACGTCCCCTGCCGCCAGACCCGCCTGCTGCGACGGCCCACCCGGCGTCACGGACTGCACGTACAGGCCCGGCTGCTCCTTCTCGCCCTGGCCCGGCTGGATGGGCGTGACCGAGATCCCGAAGGTCGGGTACGTCACCTTCCCCGTCGAGATGATCTGCTGCGCGATCGGCATCGCCACGGCCTGCGGCACGGCGAAACCGATCCCCACGCTCCCTCCACCCGCCACCCCGGACGCCCCGGGGACCGTCGCGATCGCCGAGTTCACGCCGACCAGCCGGCCGCCGCAGTCGACGAGGGCTCCCCCGGAGTTGCCCGGGTTGATGGAGGCGTCGGTCTGGATCGCGTCCGCGAGCACCGCGTTGCGGTCGCTGTCGCTCTGCACAGGCACCGTGCGGCCGAGGGCGCTCACCACGCCGGTGGTGACGGTACTGGAGAGGCCGAGCGGGGCGCCGAGCGCCACAACGGGCTGCCCGACCTGGAGCGACGCGGAGTCGCCCTGCTCGATCACGGGGAGTCCGCTCGCCTCCACCTTCACCACGGCGATATCGGCACGCGGGGACCGGCCGACGAGCTTCGCCGGGTGCGTGGTCCCGTCGTTGTAGAGCACGGTGATGGTCGCGCCGTCGGCCGCCGGCGCGATGACGTGGTTGTTGGTGAGGATGTAGCCGTCGGCCGAGATGATCTCGCCGCTTCCCGTGCCCCCGGATCCGTCGCCCGCGACCACACCGATCGTCACGATGGAGGGGAGCACGTCGCGGGCGACACGCTCGGCGTCGCACACCGATGCCGAGGTCACCGGCGCGGTCCGGGTGAGCGACTGCCCGAGCGTCGAGCCCGCCGAGCGCAGAGTGAGCCCACCGAGCACCCCGGAACCGAGAAGGATGATGGAGCCGAGCACGGCGAGCAGCACTGTGGCCCCTACCGGGAACCGCCCCGGCCGTTCCGTCCTCTTCTGATCCGTCGACGTCATCTGTCGCGCCCCCTCGCTTGCGTTCGGGGACATGGTGGCTCGGCCGGCCGAGACGTGGATAGACAGTGGGGGCTCAGGTTCGCAGCGGGCGACCCGAGGGCTAATGTAAACGCATGGATTTCGGCGACGACGTGTTCACCGCCTTCCTCGTGCACAGCGACGAGCCCGCACGGGACCGCTCGATCGAGCTTCCGGTGCTCGAATCGCATCCTCCCGTCCGGGTCCGCGTCCCCGTCGGTCATCCCGCCCCGCAGGACTCCGCCGGGCGGCCGATGGACGTCTACGAGCTCGTGACAGCCGACGACTGGCCTCGCGAGGCCATCTACCGGCACGTCGGGCGCGAGTCGTCTGCCACCTGACGACTCGATGGGCTAGCGGAACGGTCCGGGTAGGCGTCAAGCTACCTCTCAAAAGTCGGTCGATCTGCGGCAGGGAGGGGTGCGGTGGACCAGGACGCTGGTGCCTTTCCCGAGCCGGGCTCGCCGGCCTGGATGCGGGTGCAGAACCATCCCGACGTCGACACGATCGAGGCGGTCGGCGGGACGGTGCGCGTCCGGCTGGTCTCCGGCGTCGAACTGGAGTGGAAGCGGGAGGATGTCCCGGCGGATAACCGTTCGCAGTAATGACCGCAGGGAAAACGCGTAGTCCCTCACGCACCGCCGAGGGTGCATCATGGCCTCGCCGCCATCGACGGGTCGACACCCGCCGGGCGGGAGGAGGCAATGACGATGACTGACGAATTCGACTACATCCACCCGCCGCACCCTCCCCGGCTCCGTGAGCACGTCGGTCTGATCCGCTGGACCCGCGACGCGGAGGGCGGCTGGGTGACGGAGACGGTCACGGGCCAGTTCGCCGGCGGCGACTCGCGGCGCTGGCTGGTCCGGCTCTACTCCGGGGTCGAGCTCGAGTACGACCTGGAGAAGTGGGCGCCGTACCAGCCGCACCTGTGATGGCTGTCTTTCGAGCCGCATCCGCTCCTGACACCATGCGAGGCAGGACACCCGACCGGGGTGTCGGCTCGCGGGTCGGACGACGACTCCGGCCGGCATCCCGCCCGGCCGACAGGGGTCGGTATGCAGACATCGAGCTCGACGCACGGCCTCCCCGTGCGCCTGGACGCGATGGTCGGGCGGCGCGAGGAGGTGTCGCTGATCCGGCGGCTGCTGCAGACATCGACCCGTCTGGTGACCATCACGGGCACCGCGGGGGTGGGCAAGAGCCGCGTCGCGATCGCGGCCGCTGATTCGCTCCGGCGCTCGGTCGCAGGTGTCTGGTACGTGGATGTGCGCGGACGCGGACCCGACGTCGCGCTGGCGATCGCCCAGGAGCTGAGGGTGGACCCCCGGGACGACACGCTCGGAGCCGTCATCGCGGCGATCGCCGACGAGGATGCGCTGCTGCTGGTCGACGACGCGGACGAAGCCGTGCCCGAGACGTCTGCGGTGATCGACGCGCTCCTGCTCGCGTGCCCGGGTGTGCGGGCGATCGTGACCTCCCGCGAGCCGCCGTCGTCCGCCGCGCAGGCACTCGTCGCGGTGGGACCGTTCGCCCATCGCGACCTGACCGCGTCCAGTGACGCCGTCCGGCTGTTCGCGGAGCGCGCTGCGGCAGGCGACGCGCTCTTCTCGGTCGACGACAGCACCCTTCCCGATGTGATCGCGATCTGCGAGGCGACCTCGGGCGTCCCTCTGGCCATCGAGCTCGCCGCGGCGCAGCTGCAGTTCATGGATGTGCGCACGCTCGCTCGCCGCATCTCCGATCAGCTCGACACCCTGGAGCCCGCTGCGGCGGAATCGCGGTCGCTCCGCGCGGCGGTGGAGGACAGCTGGGAGCGCTGCACGGACGCCGAACGCCGCGTGTGGTCGGATCTCTCGGTTCTCGCGCCGGGCTGGGATCTCGACCTCGGAGAAGCCATTGCCAGGCTGAGCACCGGCACCCGCCGAGACGCGAGTGCCGCGCTGAAGCAGTTGATCCGGCGCTCGGTGGTCCACCGACGCCGGGTCGAGGGCGACGTCCGCTACGAGCTGCTGCCCGCCCTGCGCGAGTTCGGAGCCGAGCGGGCCGTCCATCCCCACGACGCGCAGCGCCACTTCGTCTCGTGCATGCTGCTCCGGCTGCGCGATGCGGAGGACGCCTGGTTCGGCAACCGTCAGCGCGAGATCCTGCGGAGACTGCGCGGAGACATCGCAAACATCCGTCGCGCTGTGTCGACCGCGGGGGCGCTCGGCGACACCGACCGCGCCGTCGAGGTGGCGGTGACCGGCTGGCGGCAGGCGTGGATCCTCCACGGCAGCGGCGACGAGGTCTCGACCTGGCTCGGCACGGCGTTCGCCTCGGGCCGTCCTTCGCCGTTCTGGGCGGCTCAGGGGCACGCCCTCCGCGCCGCGGTCTTCGGCCAGACCGGCAAACCGGGCCTCGCCCGCCGGGAGCTGGCGCTGGCCGGAGCGGCCCTCGAGGAGGTCGCCGCCGGAGCCGACAGGGAGGCGGCCCGGGAGTGCGCGGTCATCGTGCGGAGCGCCGCCGAGGCCGTCGACACCGACGACCGGCGTGCCCTCGACCTGCTCCGCACCCTGATGGACGAGCTCGGCGAGGACGCCTACCGCTTCGGCCGCACGAACACGCCGCAACGCCTCGCGGCTCGACTGCACGCTCTGGGCCTGCGGGCGGAGGGTACCCGCGTCGACGACGACATCACCGAACGCGCCCTCGTCGTGGGCGACCGCTTCGAGCGGTCCTTCGCGCTCACCGCGCGCGCATCCGCATGCGCTGTCGCCGGCGAGTACGAGACGACGGAAGCGGATGCCAGGGAGGCGCTCGTCGTGAAACGCGGACTGGGCAACGGACTCGGCGTCGCCCAGTCGCTCGAACTCCTCGCCGACGTCGCACGCGAACGCGCGGACCCGGCACGGGGCGCGACGTTGCTCGGTGCGGCAGCGGCCCGGTGGCGTGACGCGGGCGCGATCCGCGCCGACTATCCGCCCTATTTCCACGACCGCGCGACGACCGAGCGGGCGCTCCGTCGTCGTCTCGGCCCCGAAGCCTTCGATCGGGCGTTCGCGTACGGGGCGGCGCTCAGCGAGGAGGAGAGCATCGACTTCGCTCTGCACGGAGTCGTCGAGTCCCGCACGCGCACCGGCATCCCGTCGGCGGCACGGACACCGGAGCTGACACCGCGCGAGGCGCAGGTGGCGTCCCTCGTCGCAGACGGCGCCTCCAACAAGGCGATCGCGCGGCAGCTGTTCGTGTCGATCCGCACGGTGGAGACGCACGTGCAGAACGCGTTGGTGAAGCTGGGCCTCCGCTCGCGGACCGAGCTCGCGATCTGGCATCGAGAGCAGACCCCGCGGCCGTGAGTTACGCCCGACCGCTCACCCGGAGGGCACGGCGGCAGCACGCGTCCTCCGGGGCGGACATTCAGGCGGCGAGGAGGAGCTCCCCGTTCTGGGCGGCCTCCGCCACCGCTGTGCGGAGACCGGCCCGAGCTCGGGCGGCGAGTGCCGCCGCGGCGCCGGGCGTCATGCCGAGGATCTCCGCGGCGGCGCCGACCGAGAGATCGTGCACGCAGGTCAGCAGCAGGATGCGCTGCCAGCGTTGCGGCAGGCTGCGGAACGGCTGCTCCAGCTCGCCCAGGCCGACGATCTCGAACTCGTACACGCCGACGCCGACCTCGTCGTTCAGGGGGACGAGGGGCATCCGGGCGTCCCGTGCACCCCACGTGGCCGCGACGGTGCGGATCGCGGTGCTGAGGTAGCGGGCGAAACCCTCCGTCGGCCCCTTTCCGTTTCGGAGCGCGATGAGCACCTTGGCGAAGGCTTCCTGCACGATGTCCTGCGCGTCGTACCGCGACGTCGTGCGGCGGGCGATCTGGTGAGCCCACCCCTGGTAGCGGCCCCACAGCTCTCCCAGGACCGCGTGCTCGCCCTGGCGGACGCGGTGCAGCAGTTCCAGATCTGTCGGCCGGACGGCGGTTGCGGGCATCCTGTCTCCCCGGTCGGCGGGCGGGATCGGCGGCGCGCCGCTCCCGTGACTTCAGAGTCCGCCACGGTCGTGGGCGGCCAGGACCGCGGGACTACCGAGTACTACCGAGACGCCGTTCCGCACGGGGTAGCGTGAGACGCATGAGCCTGAGCGTCGAGAAGCAGCCAGACCAGTCCCGCTACGCCCTCCTCCAGGACGGCGAGGTGATCGGCGTCGCCGAGTACGAACTCCGGCATGACGCGATCGTGTTCACGCACACCGAGGTGGACCCGGAGAAGCGCGAGAAGGGGATGGCGTCGACGCTCGTGCAGACGGCGCTCGACGACGTGCGCGACAACTCGGACCTGCGCGTGATCGCGTCGTGCCCCTACGTGCGGAGCTGGCTCAGCGAGCACCCCGACTACGCGGAGCTGCAGAAGCGGTAGCCCGGCCGTCCTCGCTCGGCGCCCTACCCTCGGCGCGCTGCCCCTGACCGGCCGGACCGAGGTCGAGCGTGATCTTGCCGCCCTCCCAGGTGCCGTCGGCTTTGTCGCCGGGAAGGGGCGCGGGGGCAGGCAGGAGCGACTGACGGTCCATCTCCTGCTGCGCCTCGTGGCGGGCCGGAGCGAAGATCTCGTCGAACGAGCCGCCGATCGCGCCGCTCATGGTGCCGGAGCCGCGCTGCGCCTTGTTCGAGAGGTCGATCCAGCCCAGCTTCACGGCGACGACGATCAGCGCGACGAACGCCGCGATGATGCCGAGAACCCACCAATTCACGCCGTCCAGGGTACCCGAGGACCTGTGCGATCCCTGAAGATCGGCTGGTTCGCCGACCGTCACGGCACGCGGTAGAGCCACTCCTCTGTCTCGAACTTCTCGGCGACAAGCTTCTCCGCAGCGGCGTACTCGGCGTCGGTGAGGTCGCCGTCGGTCGCGCCGTAGAGGCTCCGGAAGGTCAGCTTCATCTGCTCGATGATCTCCGCGCGGCTGAGGCCGGTCTGGCTGCGCAGCGGGTCGACGCGCTTCGCCGCGCTGGTGATGCCCTTGTCGCTGATCTTCTCGCGGCCGATGCGGAGCACCTCCGTCATCTTCTGGCCGTCCATGTCGTAGCTCATGGTGACGTGGTGCAGCACCGCGCCGGACCCGAGCCTCTTCTGCGCGGCGCCGCCGATCTTGCCGGAGGGGCTCGTGATGTCGTTCAGCGGTTGGTAGACGGCGTCGATCCCGAGCGACTTGAGGGCGATGATCGCCCACTCGTCGAGGAAGGCGTAGCTGTCGGCGAAGCTCATGCCCTGCACCAGATCGGCAGGAGCGTAGATGGAGTACGTGACGACCGATCCCGCCTCCATGAACATGGCGCCGCCACCGGAGATGCGCCGGACGACCTGGATGCCGTACTTCTTCGCGTTCTCGGGGTCGACCTCGTTCTTCACGGACTGGAAGCTTCCGATCACGACCGCCGGCTCGTCCCACTCCCAGATCCGCAGCGTCGGTCCGCGGCGGCCCTCGCCGACCTCGGTGGCGAGCACCTCGTCCAGGGCGAGGTGCATCTGCGGGGAGACCGCTTTGGCGTGCACGATCTGCCAGTCGTAGTCGCGCCAGCTCGTCGCCTTCGCGAGCGCGCGGCGGACGGTCACGGCGACGGCCTCCGGCGAGAAGCCGAGCAGGCTCGCGCCCTCCGGCAGGGCGCCCTTGACCGCCGCGGCGATCGTCTTCGCGTCGGACTCCGCCGGCAGGCCATTCACGGCCTCGTTGATCGCCTCCAGGGCGGTGTCCGGCTCGAGGAAGAAGTCGCCGGCGAGCTGGAAGTCCGCGATTCTGCCGTCCACCACCTCCAGGTCGACGACGACGAGCTTGCCCCCGGGGACCTTGTACTCACCATGCATGCCCCCAGCCTACGTCCGTCGCGGGCCGATCCGTCGGGCGGTCAGGCCTGCGGAGGCGTGCCTCCCGGCGGGGTCCTCGGGTTGCCCCATTCGTCCAGCTCGCGCTCCGGGTTGCGGGCGAACGTGACACCCAGGCCGATGAGCAGGATGACGAGCAGCAGACCCAGGATCACCAGGATCCAGATCAGGTCGGTGTCGTGCCCGTTGTAGTTCGCCGGATTGTCGATCGGCGCGAACCGAGACAGTCCCATGACGATGTGTGCTCCCATGACGCCCTCCCGCCCCTCAGTGTCCCCGCCCCCGCGCCGCCCGCGCTAGACACTTCCCGAGCCCTCCGCTCCCGCCGTCGAGTCCGCAAAAATTGCACGCTGATGGCCCGATCGGCGTGCAGTCTTTGCGGACTCGACGGGGGGCGCAGGCTAGGTGCGGGAGGGGAAGCGCTCGGTGAGCCAGGCGGTGAGATCGGCGAAGACCTCGGCGCGGTTGGTCTCGTTGAAGATCTCGTGCCGCGCGCCGTCGTAGACGATCGTCGTGACATCCGAGAGACCCGAGCGAATGCGGTAGGCGCGCTCCAGACGTCGGGCGCTCTCCGGGCCGCCCAGCGGGTCGTCCGATCCGACCTGGATGAGCACGGGCAGGTCGTGCGCCAGCCGGCGGGCCGGCCGGCCAAGCAGGCGCGCGGCGTCCGCCATCCCGAACAGCTTCTGCAGCGGCGTGAGCGTCGTCAGCGGGTCGTCGACGAACGCCTGCGCAACGGCGGGGTCGCGGCTGAGCCACTCCGCCCCCGTCGTGCCGAGGTGGGCATGCCGTTTGTTGAGGTCGCCGCCGTTCATCGATCCGAGCGCCCGGTACGCGGTGCCCGAGAGCACCATCCCGTCGTACTCGTCGCTGTGCCGGTTGAGGAGGATCTGCCCGATCAGCGATCCCCAGCTGTGCCCGATGTAGACCAGCGGCAGGTCCGGGTTCTCCGCGCGGACGAGGTCGCTGAACGCATGGATGTCGCGGATCGCCGCTCGGAGCCCGCCCGGCCCCAGCCGCCCGAGGCGCGTCGCGTCGCCGTTCCACTGCTCCATGCCAGTGCGGCCGTGGCCGAGGTGGTCGTCGGCGTAGACGGCGTACCCCGCGGCCGCGAGGTGGGTGGCGAGCTCGCGATAGCGGCCGGCGTGCTCCCCCACCCCGTGCGCCAGCTGGATGGCGGCGGCCGGTCTCGTGCCCTCCGGCGTCGGCGCGTACACATCGAAATGGACGCGGACGCCGTCCTCGTCGTCGAAACTGCGGCCCTGCTCACTCTGCACGCGCCCAGTCTGGCGTACGCCGGCAGCGAAGGGGGTTTAGTTAGCCGACCTAATTTGTTAGGCTAACTATGTATGGGTGCACGATTGTCGACGAACGATCTCAGCGGCGCGCTCCGCATCGCGGTGGCGCGCCTCTCGCGGCGCCTGCGCTCCGAGAAGGAGGACCACGAGCTCTCCGACTCGCAGACGGCGGCGCTCGGCTACCTGGTGCGCGAAGGCTCCGCGACGATCGGCGCGCTGAGCGACTTCGAACGCGTCAAGCCACCGTCGATGAACCGCACCGTCAACCGACTGGAGCAGGCGGGCTACGTGGCCAGAACGGCCGACGAGGCGGACGGGCGCAAGGTCGTCGTCGTTCCGACCGAGCGCGGCATCGACCTGGTGGCCGAGACGCGCAAGCGCCGCGACGCGTGGCTGCACCAGCGTCTCCGCACGCTGACCGCCGAGCAGCGCGCCACCCTCGCCGAGGCCGCCCGGATCATGCGGGAGCTCGCCGACTCGTGAGTTCCATGTTCCGCTCGCTCGCCGGCGTCAACTACCGCATCTGGGCAGCCGGCGCGATCGTGTCGAACGTCGGCACCTGGATGCAGCGGACGGCGCAGGACTGGATCGTCCTCACCCAGCTCACCCACAACAACGCCGCGGCCGTCGGCGTCGTCATGGCCCTGCAGTTCGGCCCGCAGCTGATCCTGCTCCCGGTGACGGGATGGGCCGCCGACCATCTCGACCGCCGCAAGCTGCTCATGGCGACCCAGGGGGCCATGGGGCTGCTCGGGCTCGGTCTCGGGATCCTCACCGTGACCGGCGTCGTCCAGCTGTGGCACGTCTACCTCTTCGCTCTGCTGCTGGGCGTCGTCGCCGCCTTCGACGCTCCCGCCCGCCAGACGTTCGTCTCCGATCTCGTCGCCGGGCCGAACCTGTCGAACGCGGTCGCCCTGAACTCCGCCTCGTTCAACGCCGCCCGCCTCCTCGGCCCCGCCGTGGCCGGCCTGCTGACCGCCGCCGTCGGAGCGGGCTGGGTGTTCCTGATCAACGCCGCCACCTTCGGCGCGGTGCTGCTGTCGCTGGCGATGCTGCGGCGCGACCAGCTCTACCGCACCGAGCGCGCGAAGCGGTCGCGCGGCAGCCTGGTCGACGGCTTCCGCTACGTGCGGCGCCGCCCGGACATCCTCGTCATCCTGATCATGGTGTTCCTGATCGGCACGTTCGGACTGAACTTCCCGATCTTCATCTCCACCATGTCGGTGACCGTGTTCCATCAGGGCGCCGGGGAGTACGGCATCCTGTCGTCGATCATGGCCGTCGGGTCGGTGGTCGGCGCCCTGCTCTCCGCCCGGCGCGACCGGCCGCGCGTCTCCCTCCTGTTCGCCGGAGCCGCGCTGTTCGGGCTCGGCTGCGCCGTCGCCGCCGTGATGCCGACGTACTGGCTGTTCGCGGCCGCTCTCATCGTCATCGGCGTCTCGTCGCAGACCCTCATGACCACGGCCAACGGCACCGTGCAGATGACGACGGACCCGGTGCTCCGCGGTCGCGTCATGGCGATCTACATGGCCATCTTCATGGGAGGCACCCCCGTCGGAGCGCCCATCGTCGGCTGGGTGGCCGACGCGTTCGGCCCGCGCTGGGCGATGGGCGTCGGCGCCGCCAGCGGGTTCGCGGCCGCGCTGGTCGGCGTGATCTACCTCGTGAAGTACCGCGGCCTGCGCGTCCGGTTCACCGGGCTCCGCCCGCGGGTCGTGCTCGCGCCGCGCGAGGTGGTCCGCGAGGAGCTCCAGGAGGTCGAGGCGACGGCGACCCGCACCTCCTGACGGGATGCGATACCGTGCGGGGATGTTCCCTGCGATCGAGCCGTACGCACGCGGATGGGTAGAGAACCCGGAGCGAGACAGCATCTACTGGGAGACCAGCGGCAACCCGGACGGCGTTCCCGTCCTGTGGCTGCACGGAGGCCCGGGTTCCGGTCTCGGGTCCGGCGGCTACCGCAAGCGCTACGATCCCGACGCGTTCCGGCTCGTCGGCATCGACCAGCGGGGATGCGGCCGGAGCACCCCCTCCGTCGTGGATGCGCTCGACCGCCTGCCCGCGAACACCACCGAGGGTCTGATCGCCGACATCGAGCTGGTCCGCGCAGAGCTCGGCATCGACCGGTGGGTCGTGACGGGCGGATCGTGGGGGTCGACGCTCGCGCTGGCCTACGCGCTGGCGCATCCCGAGCGGGTGACCGGGATCGTGCTCGGCGCCGTCACCACCACCGGCCGCGACGAGGTCGACTGGCTCACGGAGACCATGGGACGCGTCTTCCCCGAGGCCTGGGAGGCGCTGGAGCGGTCGTCGCACCGGCGCCCCGGCGAGCGCGTCATCGAGGCCTACGCCCGAGTGCTCGCGACCGGCACGCTCGAGGAGCGGATCGCCGCGGCCGACGCTTGGGACGACTGGGAGGCGACCCATGTCTCCCTCGACCCGAACGCCGTTCCCGGTCCGCTGCACACCGATCCGGCGCAGCGGCTGGTCTTCGCGACGCTGGTGACGCACTACTGGGCGAACGACGGCTTCCTGCCCGGCGACCGCGCCATCCTCCGCCGGGTGGAGGAGCTCGCGCACATCCCGGCGGTGCTCATCCACGGCCGCCACGACGTCAGCGGGCCCGTCATCACGCCGTGGCTGCTGCACAGGAAGTGGCCGGCCAGCCGGCTGATCGTGGTCGAGAGCGAGGGCCACGGCGGTCCGCAGTCCTCGGAACTCATGGCGGAGGCGATCTCCGGCTTCGCGCGCTGATCGCAGCAGAATGGGACGCGTGACCACCGAATCCACCGCCTCCCCCGTCTCGGATCTGACGGCCCTCGCCCGGCGCGCCATCGCCCTGGCACCGGCCGAGGGCCGGGTGATCGTCGGTGTCGCGGGCAGCCCCGGCTCGGGGAAGACGACTCTGGCGCGCCGCGTCGCGCGCCGCATGGACGAGCTCGCCGGCGCGGGAACCGCGGTCCACCTCCCGATGGACGGGTTCCACCTCGCCAACGCGACGCTCGACGCCCTGGGGCGGCACGACCGCAAGGGCGCGATCGACACCTTCGACGGCTGGGGATTCGTCGCCCTGCTCGGGCGCGTGCTGACCGAGACCGGCAACCCGGTCTACGCGCCGGCGTTCGAGCGGACGGTCGACGAACCGGTGGCGGGCTCCATCGTCGTGCCGCCCGCCGCGCGGGTCGTCGTGGTCGAGGGGAACTACCTCCTCGTCGACGCGGAGCCCTGGTCGCGCATCCCCGACCTCCTCGCCGAGTCGTGGTTCGTGGCGACCCCGGAGGCCGAGCGGTTGCGGCGGCTGGTCGATCGGCACACGCGTCACGGCCGCACGCTCGAGGCGGCGACGGCCTGGGCCCGGGATGTCGACGGCGCCAACGCGGTCCTCATCGAAGCGTCGAAGGCGCGCGCCACGCTGGTCGTCGACGGCACCACCGGACTCCCAGCCGCAGGCGCTTAGCCTGGAGCAATGACCTCTCCGACCGCGTCCTTCGACCGCGTGACCGTCTTCGGCGCCGACTGGTGCCGCGACTGCATCCGCTCGAAGTCCCTCCTCGACCGCCTCGGCGCCGACTACGAGTACATCGACCTCGTCGCCCGCCCGGAAGAGGCCGACCGTGCCCAGCAGATCAGCGGCCGCACGAACATCCCGGTGATCGTCTTCCCGGACGGCCGCCACCTGGTCGAGCCGACCGACCCCGAGCTCGAGGCGGCCCTCCGCGCCTGACGAGGGCTGACTCCATTCATCGTCGGGACTGCGCAATCCCATCCACACCACCTGTTGGACATCTGACTCGGCGGGGCGTTGAGTGGCGGATATGGAGTACACACACCTGGGCCGGTCCGGCCTGAAGGTCTCGCGCCTCGTCCTCGGCACGATGAACTTCGGTCCGCAGACCAGCGAAGAGGATTCCCACCGGATCATGGATGCCGCGCACGATGCCGGCATCAACTACTTCGACACCGCCAACGTCTACGGCCAGCACAAGGGCCGCGGAGCCACCGAGACGATCGTCGGCAACTGGTTCGCCCAGGGCGGCGGCCGCCGCGAGCGCACGGTGATCGCCACCAAGCTGTATGGCGACATGGGCGACTGGCCGAACGAGAACCGCCTGTCGGCGCTCAACATCCGTCGCGCCCTCGACGCCAGCCTGCAGCGCCTGCAGACCGATTACATCGACATCTACCAGTTCCACCACATCGACAGGGACACCCCGTGGGATGAGATCTGGCAGGCGATCGAGACGGCCGTCGCGCAGGGCAAGATCCTGTACGCCGGGTCGAGCAACTTCGCCGGCTGGCACATCGCGACGGCTCAGGCGGAGGCGCGCAAGCGCAACCAGCTGGGGCTCGTCAGCGAGCAGTCGATCTACAACCTCCTCACCCGCCAGGTGGAGCTGGAGGTGCTGCCCGCCGCCCAGGCGAACGGCGTCGGCGTCATCGCCTGGTCGCCGCTGCACGGCGGCCTCCTCGGCGGGGTCATCCGCAAGCACAACGAGGGCAAGCGCCGGCTCGAAGGCCGCTCCGCCGAGACGCTCGAGAAGCACCGCGACGCGATCGAGGCGTACGAGGATTTCGCCGCCCAGCTCGGACACGAGCCGGGCGACCTCGCCCTCGCCTGGCTGCTGACCCGGCCCGGTGTCACGGGCCCCATCATCGGGCCGCGCACCCACGAACAGCTCGACGGCGGTCTGCGCGCGCTCGACATCCACCTCGACGAAGCCGCGCTCGCGCGACTCGACGAGATCTTCCCGGGCCACAAGACGGCCCCTGAGGACTACGCCTGGTGACCCCGGGCACAACGAAGACGAAGGAGAACGAGTGAAGACACGTACTATCGGCGACGTCCAGGTCTCGGCCATCGGCCTGGGCGGGATGCCCATGTCGATCGAAGGACGCCCCGACCGCGAGCGTTCGATCAAGACCATCCACGCGGCGCTCGACGAGGGCATCACCTTCATCGACACCGCGGACGCGTACCATCTGCACGCGGACGAGGTCGGTCACAACGAGGAGCTGATCGCCGAGGCGCTCCGCACGTGGACGGGCGGGGACGCCTCCTCCGTGCTGGTCGCCACCAAGGGCGGGCACCTGCGCCCCGGCGACGGCTCGTGGACGCTGAACGGGCATCCGGACTACCTCAAGCAGGCCGCGAAGGAGTCGCTCCGCCGTCTCGGCGGCGACGCCATCGGCCTGTACCAGTTCCACCGGCCCGACCCCGAGGTCCCGTACGCCGAATCGGTGGGAGCGATCCGCGACCTGCTGGACGACGGCGTGATCCGCATGGCCGGCATCTCGAACGCGAACCCGCAGCAGATCCGGGAGGCGCAGGAGATCCTGGGCGGCCGGCTGGTGTCGGTGCAGAACCAGTTCTCGCCCGCGTTCCGCTCCAGCGAGCCGGAGCTGCGCCTCGCCGATGAGCTCGGCATCGCGTTCCTGCCGTGGAGCCCGCTCGGCGGCATCACCTCGGCGGGCGACCTGGGCAGCCGGTTCGAGCCGTTCAAGGACGTGGCAGACGCACGCGGCATCAGCCCGCAGGTCGTCGCGCTCGCGTGGCACCTGGCGCAGAGCCCGCACGTCATCCCCATCCCGGGATCGTCGCGCCCCGAGACGATCCGCGACTCCGTCACGGCCGTCGACGTCGAGCTCACCCCCGAGGAGCTCGAGCGCCTCAACGCCGCCTGACCCGCGCCTCACCCACTCTCGGCTCCTGAGTTTTTCGCCCGCGCACGCGCTGCCGGGCGGAAAAACTCAGGAGCCGGCGGTGGCGGGGGCCAGGGCCACCGGGTCGAGCTGGGCGAGGAACGCGGAAGCCGCCGGGCTCGGCTGCTCGGCCATCGCGACCGCGACGGTCCACACCGGGGCGTCCTGGAGCCGGACGGCGCGCAGGGCGTCCGGACGTTTGCGCGCGAAGCTCTCCGGCACGACCGCGACACCCAGGTTGTAGCCGACGAGGTCGAGCAGGGGATGCACGTCGTTGACCTCCATCGCCGCCCGGTAGTCGAACCCGGCGGCGGCGAACGCGCGCCGGCTCAATGCCTGAGCACCCCAGCCGTCCTGGAAGCCGACGAGCGGTTCCCCGCGCAGGGCCTCCAGCGGGATGCTCTGCTCGGCGGCGAAGGGATGCTCCGGGTGGCAGAGCACGAGCATCTGCTGCGTGCTCAGCGGCCGAAGGTGCACTCCGGCCGGCGTGTGACCGGTGTCCACGACGAGGGCGACGTCCGCTCGGCCGCCGGCCACCTCATCCACCAGCTCCTCCGAGCCCGAGTAGCGCAACCGCACCTCGACCCCCGGGTTGGCGGTGCGGAAGGCGGCGAGCTCTGCGGGCAGGTCGACCGAGCCGAGGCACGGTTCCGCCCCGATCGTCAGGCGGCCGCGCACGAGTCCGCGCACCGCGGCGACGGCGTCGCGCGCTGCGGCCGCACTCGCGAGGGTGCGCACCGAGTCGGCCAGCAGCGCCTGACCGGCGGCGGTCAGCTCCACGCGGCGGGTGCTGCGGATGAACAGCGACGTGCCCAGCTCCTGCTCGAGCGAGCGGATGGATGCGGACAGTCCGGACTGGGAGATCCGCAGCAGTTCGGCCGCGCGGGTGAAGTGCCGCTCTTCGGCGACGGTGACGAAGTGCTCCAGCTGCCGCAGTTCCATTGTGCGATCGTACTGCTGAATCCCGCATGCCCGATACGCGGGGTCGATGCCCGCACGAGCGTCAGGCGACCGAGGCCTCCCTGGTCGCGTCGGCGCCGGGGATCCCGTCGAAGCGGAACGTCCGACGGAACCGGTCCACCAGGCGCCGGTCGCCGGTCTCGACGTCGAGCGGCGGCAGCTCACCACCGAGGAGGTCGCCGAGCCGCTCCCGCTCGACGCGGAACTCCAGCACATCCTCCGGCGGGGCGATCGCCACCCGTCGCTGGGGTTGCGGGAGAGCGTCGGGACCGACGTCCATCACGTCGAGGTCACCGGCGGCGACCACGGCGCTCACGGAGGTCTCTCCGGTGTGGATGAGGTACTCGGTCGGCGGGAACTCCCCCGCGACCTCGCCCCGGAAGGCCGCCCGCAGGGTGACCGCGAGCGCATCGGCCGTCAGCACTTCACCCTCGGCCGGTTCGCCGGGCGCCGCCCATCCCCAGCGCTCGAGGGCGAGCACGACCGGTTCGAGCTGACGGCCGAGCGGCGTCAGCTCGTACCCGCCGCGCACGGTCGGGACGCGGCGGATGATGCCGGCCAGCTGCAGTTCTTTCAGCCGGTCGCTGAGGATGTTGGTCGGGATCCGCGGAAGGCCCGCCTTGAGGTCGCTGTAACGGCGCGCGCCGGCGAGCAGGTCGCGGACGATGAGCAGCGCCCACCGTTCCCCGACCCGCTCCACCGCGCGCGCCACGCCTCCGGCCTGGCCGAAACCGCGGGGCGCCCGAGCCGCCATCCGGGAGGCCGTGTCAGGCCTGCGCCGGAGCGTCGGCCGCGTGCTCGGCCATGTACGCCTCCGGGCCCTTCTCCACGGCCTCGGGCGCCATGTAGAGGTAGGAGAGGTTGTTGCCGTCCGGGTCCTCCAGGTCGCGCGAGTACATGAAGCCGTAGTCCTGCGCCGGCCGCGGCTCCGTGCCGCCCGCTTCGAGGCCGCGGGCGACGATCGCGTCGACGTCCTCGCGGGAGTCCTGGCTGAGGGCGATGGTGGCTCCGGTCTGGGTGGCCGGGTCGATGATCTGCTTGTCCGTGAACGTGGCGAGGAACTCGCGCGTCTGGACCATGAAGTAGATGGTGTCGCTGAGGACGACGCAGGCCGCGTTGTCATCCGTGAACATGGGGTTGATGGTGTACCCGAGAGCCTCGTAGAAGGCCTTCGCGCGCTCGAGGTCGCTCGTCGGGAAGTTGACGAAGATGTTCGTTGCCATGGTGTCCTCCGGTCGTCGGTGTGGCACTAGCTTGCTCTTTGCAAGTTCACTTGTCAAGAACAAGTAAACGGCGCGAGCGCAGTTTGTGGATCGCCTCCCTGATCTCGCCGACCAGCGTGACCGACCCCGCCGCCTCCGCCGCTTCCAGCGCGTCAGCCTGTGCGGCATCCGCTCCGGAGAACCACGATGCGACCGTCACGCCGTGGCCGGGCCGCGAGAGCACCTCGATGCGGTCTCCCGCTCCGATGCCGCCCGACTTCACCACCGAGAGGTACGCCCCTGGGCGGCCCCGCTCGGTGAAGCGCTTGACCCACTGCGGCTCCTGCATCCGCCGCTGGAAGGTGGCGCAGGGCTCCCGGGGGCATGTCACCTCGACGACGACCTCGTCGCCGATCCGCCAGCGCTCCCCGATCTCCGCGCCGTTCACGTCGATCCCGGACGTTCGCAGGTTCTCACCGAAGAGCCCGGGCGGGATGGGGCGGTCGAGCTCAGCGGCCCAGTCCTGGGCGTCCTCGTCGGCGTACGCGTACAGCGCCTTCGACGCCCCTCCGTGGTGCTTGCGGTCGGCCTGCACGTCGCCGTGCAACCCGAGCGGCCGCACCCGCAGCCGCTTCTCCACCGGCCGCTTGTCGATGGCCGTGACGCCGATGGTCCCGCTGTCGGGGAGGAGCTGCTCGACCCGGCACACCGCAAGAATCTCTGCCATCGCCCCAGTATCCCAGCCGCCGCGCGCGAGCCCCGCGGTCGCACTCACCGCACCCCGCGCATGAGCCGCAGCACCCACGGACTCAACAGCGCCAGCACCACGCCGATCGCGATGGCGATGCCGCCGATGATGCTGAAGTAGATGCCTTCTGGCACGGTCGTGAAGAGCTTGCCGAGCTGGCCGGCCATCGCCGTCCCGAGCGCCACCGAGAGGAAGTACAGCGCCACCATCTGCGCCTGGAACGACCGCGGCGCGAGCTTCGTGGTGACCGAGAGCCCGGGAGGCGAGATCAGCAGTTCGGCGACCGTGAAGACGAAGAGGATGCCGATGACGGCGAGGAGCGGCGTGCTGTTCGCGCCACCGCCGGCCCAGAACAGGAACAGGAAGAAGGCGAGACCCATGAGTACCGTCCCCGCCGCGAACTTGATCGGCGTCGACGGCTGCTTCTCGCCCCACTTCGTCCAGATCGCCGCGAAGACGCCCGAGAGCACGATGATGAAGATCGGGTTGATCGACTGCACCCACGAGACCGGGAACTCCCAGCCGAACAGATTGCGGTCGAGCCGCTTGTCGGAGTAGATGGTCACCACCGTGAACTGCTGCTGGTACAGCGTCCAGAACGCCGCGTTGGTGATGAACAGCGGGATGAACGCGAACAGCCTGCTGCGCTCGTCGGCGCTCAGGAGCTTCGAGCCCAGGATCACGACGAAGTAGGCGATCGCGGCCACGATCGTCACGCCGATCACCCACAGCGCCAGATTGGATGCGTTGATCAGCCCTGTCAGCACCAGCACGACGATCACGACGAGCCCCGCGACGCCGACGCCGATCATCAGCGGGTACCGCGAGCGCTCGAGGGGATGCGGCACGTGGCGCGCCTCATCGGGGAGGCGCTTGCGGCCGAGCGAGTACTGGATCAGCCCGATGGCCATCCCGACCGCGGCGAGCGCGAATCCCCAGTGGAACCCGAGCGTCGACTGCAGCAGCCCGGTCAGCAGCGGCCCGGCGAAGGCGCCGAGGTTGATGCCGAGGTAGAAGAGGGAGAACCCGGCGTCGCGCCGCGGGTCCTTCTCGGAGTACAGCGTCCCGACGATCCGGGTGGCGTTCGCCTTCAGCCCCCCGCTTCCCAGCGCGACCAGGAGCAGACCGACGAGCACCCCGGCGACGCCGGGGAGGACGGCGAGCGAGATGTGCCCCGCCATGATGACGACGGCGCTCCAGAACAGCACGCGCTCCGACCCGAACAGGCGGTCGGCGAGCCAGGCTCCGAGGATGGTGGAGAGGTAGACGGCGCCGCCGTAGGCGCCCACCACGCCGGTGGCCGTCGCCTCGTCGATGCCGAGGCCGCCGCGCTCGGCCGAGTAGTAGAGGTAGATGAGGAGGATGCCCTGCATGCCGTAGAACGAGAACCGCTCCCACATCTCCACGCCGAAGATGTTGGCGAGCGACCGCGGCTGGCCGAAGAAGCCGTGGCTGCTGTCGTCGCGTCGGTCCTGGGCGGTGTCCGTTCTGCTCATGGCGCCCATGCTCCCACCGTCGATCGCGCTGGTGAACGCCCGACGCCGCATCGGTGGACAACCGTCGTCGCGCCGCCTTTGTGCACAGAGACGCACAAAACGATCGCTTCTCTGGCTTATGCGCAACGATTCACCATAAGCTCACCCCGTGGACAATCTCGATCGCAGCATCCTCGACCTGCTCCGTCAGAACGCCCGGGCGGGATACGGCGACATCGGCTCCGTCGTCGGGCTCTCGGCCTCGGCCGTGAAGCGCCGTGTCGACCGCCTGGTGGCCGACGGCGTCATCCGGGGGTTCACCATCCAGGTCGATCCGGCGATCGATGGGATGAGCACCGAGGCGTACGTCGAGCTGTTCTGCCGCGGGACCGTCTCGCCGGAGGAGCTGCTGCGCATCCTGTCGGCCGTTCCCGAGGTCGTGGACGCAGGGACGGTCACCGGAAGCGCCGACGCGATCGTCCACATCCGGTCGCGCGACATCCCGAGCCTGGAGGCCGCGCTGGAGAAGGTGCGGCTCGCGCCCAACGTCGACCACACCCGCAGCGCCATCGTGCTGTCGCGCCTGATCAACCGCGGCCACGCCTGAGCGTCGCGAAACTTCAAGACCGCGCCGCCCGAGGGGATGAGACTGGCGGCATGAGTACGACAGCACGCGCAGACATCCACATCGACGCGTCCCGCGACCGCCTGTGGGCGGCCCTGACGGACCCCGACACCATCGCCCGCTACCTGTTCGGCAGCCGGGTCACCACGGAGTGGACGAAGGGAAGCCCGATCGTCTACCGCGGCGAGTGGGAGGGCGAGCCGTACGAGGACAAGGGCACGATCCTGGAGATCGTCCCCGGCGAGCGCCTGGTCACCAGCTATTACAGCCCGCTCAGCGGCAAGCCGGACGTCCCCGACAGCTACCAGAACGTCTCCTATCTGCTCGCGGACGACGGCGACGGCACCCGCGTGACCATCACGCAGGACGGCTGCGCCGACGAGGCGGAGGCCGAGCGGTCGAGCGGAAACTGGCGCATGGTGCTCGACAGTCTGAAGTCGGTCGTCGAGCACGGCTGACCGTCTCCTGCGAGAACGTTCAGCGCTGCGACCCGGCGCGAGGGCGCCATCCGAGCACCGGCACGGCGAACAGTGGCACGATGGGCGCATGAAACTGCTCGTTGTCGAAGACGATCCCGACATGGGAGGCCTCGTCGAGCGCGGTCTGGCGGCCGAAGGGTACGACGTCACCCTGGTCACCAACGGCGTCGACGCTCTCATCGCCCTGCGCAGCGACGCGTTCTCCGCCGCGGCCATCGACGTCATGCTCCCCGGCATGAGCGGCTTCGAACTGTGCCGCCACATCCGCGAGGCGTCCAACCCGATGCCGATCCTGCTCCTGACCGCCCGCGACGCCATCGAGGACCGCGTGCACGGCCTGGATTCGGGGGCCGACGACTACCTGACGAAGCCGTTCGCGTTCGCCGAGCTCGCCGCCCGCGTCCGCGCGCTGCTGCGCCGCGAGCCGACAGGGATGCGGCCGCAGGTGAGCGTCGGACGCCTCACCATCGACTCGCACGAGCACCAGGCGCTCGTCGCCGGGCACGAGATGCCGCTGAGCCGGCGGGAGTTCACCCTCCTGCGCCTGTTCGCCACGAACCCGGACAAGACGCTGTCGCGGTCCGACATCCTCGAATCGGTGTGGGGCACGACCGAGAACATCGGCACCAACGTCATCGACCAGTACGTCTCCTATCTCCGGAAGAAGCTGGACGCGGCGGGCGCCGGGCTGAACATCGTCACCGAGCGTGGCCGCGGCTACCGCCTCGATGCCCGCAATGCGGTCGACACCAAGCGCGCGACGCCGGGAGGCGACGCCGTCCCGAGCGGCCACGACACCGCAGCCACGCCGTGAACCGGCTGCGGCGCCTGTCGATCACGGCGCGCATCACGATCGGAAGTCTGATCGTCGCCGCGCTGTTCGGGTTGGTCGCCGTCGTCATCATTCGGGTGGGCGTGTCGTCCATCCTCCACAACGCGACGGTCACGCTGCTGAGCAATGATGTCGCCGCGCCGGTCGAATCGCTGCCGTCGAAGCCCACGGGGCCGTTCGACCTGCCCGGCGGCGGCCAGGAGCTGGCCATCGTCGCGGAGGACGGCACGATCCTCGCCTCGACCATGCCGCAGGCTCTCGAGGACCGCATCGGACGCCTGATCGATCAGGGCCGCGAGCCTCAGGAGGTGCAAGTGGGAGACGACCACTATGTGGTCCTCTCCCGGAGCGTCACGACCTCTTCCGGCGTCATGCACGTCGTCGCCGCGCGGAACGACGAGACGACCGCGCTCATCCTGGACCGGCTCACGGCCGCACTGCTCGCCGGCGCCGGCGTTCTCATCCTCGCCTTCGGCGCCGCGTCCTGGCTGCTCGCCCGGGCGGCGCTGCGACCGGTGAGCCGGATGCGGGAGCAGGCGGACCGCATCGCCGGATCGACCCCGGAGGTGGCCGGGCTGCTGACCGTCGGTCCCGCCCAGGACGAGCTGTCGGAGCTCGCGACCACGCTCAACGACCTCATTCTGCGCCTGCGGGCCTCGGCCGAGCGCGAACGTCAGATGGTGTCGGATGCCAGCCACGAGTTGCGCACGCCGCTGGCCGTGCTGCGTGGGCAGCTGGAGCTGGCCGAGCTGGATGCGGGTGATCCCGACGCGCTGCTGAGCGACGTCCGCGCGTCGCACGCGACGGCGATCCGCCTGGCAGCGCTGGCGAACAACCTGCTGGAGCTGTCGCGGATCGAGGCAGGCCCGTCGAGCGGTCGCATCGACTGGCGGACGCTGGTCGACGAGCTGACGGATGCGATCGACCGGGCGCGGCTCTTGGTGAGCAGCGACGACGAGGCTTCGGGCGTCTCGGTGGACTTCGAGTACGACCCGCGCCGGCGGCCGGACCCCGAGGCACGCGTCGCCCTGTCTCCCACGGATTTCGGTCGCATCCTCGACAACCTGCTGGCGAACGCGATCATCGCGATCCGTTCGTGCGGCGACGGCCGACCGGAGGCGACGGTCGTCGCTTCGCTGTCGCTCTCCGAGGGGACGGACGGCGTCGACTCGGTCGTGCTGACGGTCCGGGACTCCGGTCCGGGGATGCCGGAGGAGTTCATCCCCGTTGCCCTCGACCGCTTCACGCGCGCCGACGGCGCCAGGACGGGACAGTCGGGCGGTGGGCTGGGGCTCGCGATCGTCGGCGCGCTGGCGGGCGCTGCCGGCGGGCGCGTCCGTCTTGCGAACGCGGAACCCCACGGCCTCACCGTGACGGTGACGCTGCCCCTGCGTCGCGACTGACCGTCAGTGCCCGGACCGGTCGGAGTCGACTCCGGCGTCCGGCCCCTTGTCGAGCGTGTCGAGCGCGCTCAGATCGTCCGCGTCGAGCTCGAAGTCGAACACCGCGAGGTTCTGGGCCATCCGCTCGGGATCGCGCGACTTCGGGATGGCGACGAGCCCGTTCTGCACATGCCAGCGCAGCACGATCTGGCCGGGGGTGCGGCCGTGCTTGTCGGCCAGCCGGGCGAGGACCGGCTCGGCGAGCAGGTCGCCCGTGCCCCCGATGGGGCTCCAGGACTCGGTGACGATGCCGTGCTCGCTGTCGTAGGCGCGCTGCTCCCGTCGGGGGATGGCGGGGCTGAGCTGGATCTGGTTGACGGCCGGTGTGACGCCCGTCTCGGCGATCAGGCGGTCGATGTGCGCCGGCTTGAAGTTCGAGACCCCGATTGCGCGCGCCTTGCCCGCTTCTCGCAGCCGGATGAAGGTCTCCCACGTCGAGACGTACTGGTCGCGTTTCGGCAGCGGCCAGTGGATGAGCAGGAGGTCGACGTAGTCGAGCCCGAGCCGCGCCAGGCTGTCGTCGAGGCCGCCGACAGCGCGATCCTCGCCCTGGTACGTGCCGTCGAGCTTGGTGGTGACGAACCAGTCCTCCCGGGCGAGCCCGCTCCTCGTGAGGCCGCGACCCACGCCGACCTCGTTGCCGTACTTGACGGCGGTGTCGACGTGCCGGTAGCCGAGCTCGGCGGCCGCGACGATCGCCTTCTCGACCGCGGCGTCGTCCAGCGGCCAGGTGCCCAGGCCGATCTGCGGGATGCTGCCGCCGCCGTCGAGGGGCAGGGAGGGGATCGAAGGGGTCATGCCGGTCACAGTACGCGCGCTGCCTTCCACTCGGGTGTCGTCGGTGATGTCCGAAATCGGTGATGTCGGGGTCGGGGATGTCAGAGGAGGCCGTCCGACAGGTGCGTCGGATTGCCGAAGCGGTGGTTCGTGATCGAGATGGCCTGCTCGTGGAGGAACGTGAGCACCTCCACCCGGCCCGACGGCGTCACGGGCCCGCTGTACACGGCGACGTCGGGGCTGCCGCCCAGCGCCGTCGCGAGCGCGACCGGGTCTCCTCCGATGAGCCGGATGCGATGCGCCGGGATGCGGCGCGCCCGCACGCGGGAGAGCCAATGCGCATCGGACTCGACCACGACCTCGATCTCCCGCTCGCGCAGGAGTGCGTGCATCCCGCGCGGCAGCTTCACGGGCGTGCTGACCGAGAAGGGCGAGCGGGCGACCGTTGCGGCCGCCATCACGCGCAGGAGCTCGGGAAGCGAGCTGCCCTCCGAGAGCCGGATGGCCACGGGGACCGGCCGGTAGCGGAACAGGTTGCGTTCTACGCCGAGTCCGGAGACGTCCGTGACGCGGTGGTACTCGGTCGCGACGGCGATGGCGTCGCTCAGGGCGGACCGCCGGACGAGGTCGAAGGAGGGGTAGTCCATCGACGACTGTCCGGACTCGATGAGGTCGGAGACCCGTGTCTCCAGCCCACGGAGGTGCAGGCTCGAGCTCGAGTGCCCCGCTTCGGGGACCCAGTTGCCGAGCCCGAACAGATAGTTCGGCCCTCCGGCCTTGGTGCCCGCGCCGACCGAGGACCGCTTCCAGCCTCCGAACGGCTGCCGCCGTACGATCGCTCCGGTGATCCCGCGGTTCACATAGAGGTTTCCGGCCTCGACGGTGTCGAGCCAGAGGGCGAGCTCATCGCTGTCGAGCGAGTGCAGACCGGCCGTGAGTCCGTACTCGACGGCGTTCTGGTACCGGATGGCCTCCTCCAGGTCACGCGCCGTCATGACTCCGAGGACCGGTCCGAAGAACTCGGTGAGGTGGAAGTACGAGCCGGGCTGGACGCCAGTACGGACTCCCGGGCTCCAGAGCCGCCCGGAGTCGTCGAGCCGACGCGGTTCGACCAGCCACTCCTCGCCTGCGCCCAGCGTGGTCAGCGCGTGGAGCAGCTTCCCCGACGCCGGCTCGATGAGCGGCCCCATCTGGCTGGTCGGGTCGTGCGGGTACCCGGCCCGGAGACTGGTGACCGCATCCACGAGCTGGTTCCTGAATCGTTCCGACCGGGCGACGGAGCCGACGAGGATGACGAGGCTGGCCGCTGAGCACTTCTGGCCGGCATGGCCGAAGGCGCTCTTGACGATGTCGGAGACCGCCAGGTCGTAGTCGGCGCTCGGGGTCACGATGATGGCGTTCTTGCCACTGGTCTCGGCGAGGAGGGGGAGGTCCGGACGCCAGGAGCGGAACAGCTTCGCCGTCTCGTACGAACCGGTGAGGATGACCCGGCCGACCCGGCGGTCGGCGATCAGCTGCTGCCCGAGCTCGTTCTCGGCGACGTCGACCAGGGCGAGCAGCTGGCGGGGGATGCCCGACTCCCACAGCGCTTCCACCATGACGGCGGCGGACCGCCGCGCCTGCGGTGCCGGCTTGATGATCACGCCGCTGCCTGCGGCGAGCGCCGCGAGGACCGACCCGGCCGGAATCGCGACAGGGAAGTTCCACGGCGGGGCGACGACGGTCAAGGCGCTCGGAACGAACTGCGCACCCTGCACCGCATCCAGTTCGCGAGCGCGGGTGGCGTAGTAGTGCGCGAAGTCGACCGCCTCGCTGACCTCGGGGTCGGCCTCCGCGATGGTCTTCCCCGTCTCGGCCGCCATGACCTCGATCAGGCGGTCGCGGTTGGCCTCGAGAGCGTGCCCGGCGCGGTCGAGCACCGCCGCGCGCTCGTGCCCGGAGCGCGACCCCCACTCGCGTCCCGCCTCCGCGACCATCCCGAGGATGGCGTCGAGACGACCGGCGTCGCGGACGGCCGCATCGTCGATGGTCTCCTCGCCGATCGTCGAAGCGGCGGAGCGGACCAGAATGCGCCGGCCCCAGGCGCGGTTCGCCGCACGCGACGGGTCCGTGTCCGGAGCGTTGTGGAAGTCGCCGGCCTGCTCTGTCGGGACCGCCGCCGGCGCGGCCTCCGCCGGCACAGCCCCCGCGGGTGCGTTCGGCGTCGGCAGCTCGATGCCGCCGGATCCGCGGGTCAACCCGAGCACCACGCTGGTGAGCCCCTGCTCGTCGGTGGCGGCGGGTGTGACCGGAGCGGGCGCGGGCGGACGGGTGAAGGAGGGCGCGGACGCTTCTTCCCACTCGCGCGTTCGGTCCTGCTGCCGGTTCGGGACGGGCGCGGTTCCGCGTGGCCCCGCGTCGGCCTCCAGCTCGGCGACGGAGGCCAGGAACCGCTGCTTCTCGCGCTCGAAGAGCTCGGGGTCGGAATCGAGCTGGAACACGGCGGACATGAAGTTCTCGGGGCTGGCGTTCTCCTCCAGGCGCCGGATGAGGTAGGAGATCGCCACATCGAACTCGCGCGGATCGACGACCGGCGTGTACAGCAGGAGGCCGCCCACCGTCCGCTCGACCGCCTCCGCCTGCGCGGTGGCCATCCCGAGCAGCATCTCGAAGTCGATCCGCCCCGTGACCCCGCGCTTCTGTGCGAGCAGCCACGCGTAGGCGATGTCGAAGAGATTGTGCCCGGCGACGCCGATCTTCACCGCGTCCGCGTGCTCTGGCGTCAGGGCCCAGTCCAGCACGCGCTTGTAGTTCGCGTCGGTCGACTGCTTCGTGCCGTACGGGGCGAGCGGCCAGCCGTGGATCGCGGCATCCACCCGCTCCATCGCCAGGTTGGCGCCCTTGACCACGCGGATCTTGATGGGCGCCCCGCCCTGCGCCCGCCGCCGGGTCGCCCACTCGGTGAGCGTCTGCAGCGCGTCCAGGGCGTCCGGCAGGTAGGCCTGCAGCACGATGCCGGCCTCGAGCCCGAGTAGCTGCGGCTTGCCCAGGATGCCGGTGAAGACCGCCATCGTCAGGTCGAGATCGCGGTACTCCTCCATGTCGAGGTTGATGAACTTCGGCGTCGGCGAGGCGGCGGCGAGCTCATACAGAGGAGTCAGCCGCTCGACCACGCGCTCGACCGTCTCATCGAACGCCCACATCGACAGCTGCGAGGCGATCGACGACACCTTGATGGAGACGTAGTCGACGTCGTCTCTGGCCAGGAGGGTGCGGGTGCCTTCGAGGCGCCGGAGCGCCTCCTTCTCGCCGAGGACCGCCTCGCCGAGCAGGTTCAGGTTGAGACGGGCACCGGGACCGCCGGACGGATCCGGCGACCGCAGCCGGGCGATCGCGGGGCCCAGCTTCTCCGGGGTCGCATCCACCACCAGATGCCCCACCATCCGGCGAAGCACGCGGCGGGCGATCGGGATCACCACCCACGGCAGGACCGGACCGAACACACCGCCCAGCCAGATCGCGAACCGCATGTACCACGGCAGGAACGCGGGGATGCGCTTCGCCACCCGCTGCAGGTTGTAGCCCGCGACGAACAGGTCCTGCGGGCGGGCGACGCCGTCGACGAAGCCGACCGCGAAGTCGAGACCGTCGGGGTCGCTGAGCACCCCCGCGAGTCTCTCGGCGGCGGGATCCTGGCGGGGCGAGGAGCCGTCGGCCCCGCGCGCGCTCTCGGCGAGCCAGCGCTGCACCAGCCCGACCGCCTCGTGAGCGATCGTCGCCGGGCGCGCCTCGGCGCCATCCGTTGTGTCGACCATGATGACGACACTATTACCCGGCGCTGGGCGGCCCCGGAAGCGAACTGAAGATGTGGAGAACTGACCGTTCTCCACCGCGGCTAGAGTCGATTCCATGACCGACCGCTCCCCCTCGCCGTCCGCTGCGACCCACGACATCGTGATCGTCGGGGGCGGGCACAACGGCCTCACCGCAGCGGCGTACCTCGCGCGCGCAGGCAAGTCCGTCATCCTGCTCGAGCGACTGGATGAGGTGGGCGGCGCCGCGGTCAGCGCCCAGGCCTTCCCCGGGGTCGAGGCACGCCTCTCCCGGTACTCCTACCTCGTCAGCCTGCTGCCGCAGCGCATCATCGAGGATCTCGGCCTCGACATCCGGCTGGCCCGCCGCCGCTACTCCTCGTACACGCCGGTCCCCGGCGATCCCGACGGCGCCGGACTGCTGATCGACAACACCGACGCCGCGGCCACCGCCGCGTCCTTCACCCGGGTCGGCGCGGCCGAGGACGCCGAGGCCTTCGACGGCGTCTACGAGAGCACCGGCGAGCTCGCGCGCGCCCTCTGGCCCACCGTGACCGAACCGCTGCTGACGCGGTCCGAGGCGCGCGCGCTGGTCGGCGACGACGAGCTGTGGCAGGCACTGATCGAGCGCCCGATCGGCGAGTTCATCGAGGCGCGCCTGCAGAGCGACCTCGTGCGCGGCGTGGTGGCCACCGATGCTCTCATCGGAACGTTCGCCAGCCTGGGCGACCCGGGCCTCGCTCAGAACCGCTGCTTCCTCTACCACGTGATCGGCCAGGGCACCGGGGAATGGGACGTCCCGGTCGGCGGGATGGGCGCCGTCACCGGCGAGCTCGCCCGCGTCGCACGCGAGGCCGGCGCGCGCATCGTGACCGGAGCCGAAGTGACCAGGATCGATCCGGACGGAACGGTCGAATACCGCCGTAACGGGCACGAGCGCAGCGTGGTCGGCCGCCACGTTCTCGCCAACGTCGCCCCCGGGGTGCTCGATCGCCTGCTCGGCGAACCGGCCGATCCGCCTGCGCAGAAGGCGGAAGGTGCTCAGGTGAAGGTGAACCTGCTTCTGAAGCGGCTCCCCCGCCTCCGCGACGAGGCGATCGACCCGAAGGCCGCGTTCGGCGGCACCTTCCACATCAACGAGACGTACACGCAGCTCGAGGAGGCCTACGCGGGCATGACCCGCGGAGTGATGCCCGAGCTCCTCCCCTGCGAGATCTACTGCCACACCCTCGCCGACCCCAGCATCCTGGATCCCGAGCTCGCCGAGACGGGCGCGCAGACCATCACCGTGTTCGGCCTGCACACCCCCGACCGCTGGCTGACGGACGAGAACAACGATGCGACCCGCCAGCGGCTCCAGGATGCGGTGCTCGCCTCCCTGAACTCGGTTCTGGCCGAGCCGGTCGAAGACCTGCTGCTGACGGACGCGGACGGCAACCCGTGCATCGAGACCAAGACGACCCGCGACCTGGAGCAGGCGCTGAACATGCCCGGCGGCAACATCTTCCACGGCCCGCTGTCGTGGCCGTTCGCCGAGGACGACGACCCGCTCGACACCCCCGCGCAGCGCTGGGGCGTCGCGACGCGGCACCCGCGCATCCTGCTGTGCGGTTCCGGAGCCAGACGGGGCGGCGCGGTGAGCGGGCTCGGCGGACACAACGCCGCGATGGCCGTGCTCGAAGGCTGAGAGCACTCGCAAAGCGCCCTCTGCCGTTTCCGGGCGAGCGTGACTAGTGTGTGGATCACCAGAGGCTGAGCCGACGGAGGTCACGATGATGCCGCAGCCGACAGGAAGACTGGTCCGCAAGGATGACGGGGTCTACCTCGTCCTCGACCGGATGTTCAAAGCGCCGATCGAGGAGGTGTGGACCTTCTTCAGCCGCTCGCCGCGGCTCTCCGAATGGCTGGGCGAGTACAAGGGCACCGGGTCGACCGGAGCGGTCAAGTTCCGCATGACCGTCGAGGGGGACGACCCCGACTGGCAGGACGTCTCCGTGCTGGAGTGCTCGGCGCCGCATCGGCTCCATGCGGACGTCGGAGCTGCCGGCGCATCCCACCGGATGTTCGTGCATCTCAGCGAGGCGAGCGGTCACACCACCGTCACGGTCGGCCGGCGGTTGCGCTCCCTCGTGGAGGAGGCCGATGCCGGGCCGCGCTGGGACTACTACCTCGATCGCCTCGTCGCCGTGCACGATCACAAGCCGCTCCCGGAGTGGAGCAGCTACGGCCCCGCGATGGCGGAGCACTACCGGACGCTGTGCCGGGAGCTCGACCGCGACCTGCGATCCGAGCACTCCGCCGCCCGCGCGGAGACCGCCGGCTGACGTCGACCGCCGGCTGACGTCGACCGCCGGCTGACGTCGACCGCCGCTCAGTGCCAGCGGTGCTCCTGCAGCGTCACGCGCGGGCCGCGTCGCTGGAAGCGGAAGCCGCTCGCGAAGATCAGCCGCACCACGCGCTGCCGGTGTCCTGCCCAGGGCTCCAGCAGCTCGAGCATCCCGTCGTCGTCGACCCGCCGGCCGATGAGCGCCTCGCCGACCTGATGCGCGAGGTGGTAGTCGCCGACGCTGACCAGATCGGGGTGGCCGTGGGAACGCTGCAGCGTCTCCGCCGCCGTCCAGAGGCCGACACCGGGGATGGTCTGCAGCACGGTCTCGGCGTCCGCGAGGGTCGCCGCCCGCTCGGTCGCGCGCTCGAGCGACGGTGCGACCGCCAGCACCGCCTGGATCGCGCGGGCACGCCGCGGGTCGACCCCGGCGCGATGCCACTCCCACGACGGGATGCCGCGCCACTGCTCCAGCGTCGGCGTCACCCGCATCCCCTCCGGGGCGGGCCCCGGCGCCGGCTCGCCGTACCACCGGAGCAGGCGCGACCAGGAGCGGTAGGCCTCGATGCTGGTGACGCGCTGCTCGATGATCGCCGGGATCAGTGCCTCGAGCATCCGGCTCGTCCGTGCCAGCCGCAGGCCGGGATTGCGGTGCAGACTGTCGCGGAGCAGCGGGTGGCCGCCGACGTCGAGCCCCGACCAGTCGTCGTCCCGGCCGAGCAGGGCGGGCACCGCCCCGATGGCCCACTCTGCTCCCGGCCCCCATGCGGCGGCGGAGACGGCGCCGTCGGCGGACGGACGGTGGATGCGCAGAGTCGCCGCGCCCAGCGGCGTGCGCCAGGTGCGCCACATCCCCCGCAGGTCCCACGTCGTCGTGGGGTCGTATGGACCACGGCCGAGCGGTGCGAGCGTTCCCGCGAGATCGAGCCGCCCCGCGGGCCGATACACCGTCTCGGCATCGGGCGCCCGCGCCGCGGACGGAGCCGTCGCGCCCGCCGCTGAGGCGCGGGCGGAGGGCAGGACGGCGGACATGCTGGCATGCTACGTCACCCGCCTGACAACGGCTCGTCGGGAAGATGGGGTTCCCTCATGTCGGTGGCCTCCCCTACATTTCCCCCATGGGAATCGAACTCGACACGAATGCTGTCGCGCGCCTGCGCGACGGCATCTCGGGAACCGTCTACGTCCGCGGCGACGAGGGCCTCGCAGCGGAGGTCGCCTGCTTCAACCCCGCCATCCGCCACGATCCGGACATCGTGGTCGCCGTCGCCTCCGACGACGACGTCGTGGAGGCCGTGCGCTTCGCCCGCGCGGCCGGTCTGCCGGTCCGGGTGCAGGCGACGGGGCACGGAGCGGAGGCGCCGATCGTCGGGGGCATGATCGTCTCGACACGCGGCCTCGACTCGCTCTCCATCGACGCACGGTCCCGCCTGGCCCGCATCGGTGCGGGCCTGCGCTGGGCTCCCGTCATCATCGCCGCGGCGGAGCACGGACTCGCGCCTGTCACCGGATCGTCGACCAGTGTCGGCGCCGTCGGCTACACGCTCGGCGGCGGGGTCGGCCCGCTGGCGCGCCGCTACGGGTTCACCAGCGACTGGGTCCGCGCCTTCCGCGTCGTCACCGCGGACGGCGAGCTCGTGACGGCCGACCGCGAGACGAACCCCGACCTGTTCTGGGCCCTCCGCGGCGGCAAGGGCGGCCTCGCCGTCGTCACGGAGATGACGCTGGAGCTGGTGGAGCTCCGCTCGCTGTACGGCGGCAGCGTCTTCTTCGACGGCGGAGCGATCGAGCCGGCGTTGCGCGCCTGGGTCGACTGGTCGGCCGAGCTGCCGGACGAGGCGACGACGTCCGTGGTGCTCCTGAACGTGCCCGACGTCGAAGGTCCGCCCCCGTTCCTGCGCGGCCGCACCGTCCTCAGCGTCCGCTTCGCGTACCCCGGCGACCCGGCAGAGGGCGAACGGCTGTTCGCACCCATCCGGGCGGCGGCGCCCGTGTATCTCGACTTCGTCGCCGAGATGCCCACCACCGCTGTCGCGAGCATCCACAACGATCCGGAGGAGGGCGGCCCGACCTGGATCCGCGGCTTCATGCTCGACTCGTTCGACCAGGACTCCGTCGACGCCATCCTCGAGCTCGCGGGCCCCGGATCCGGCTCGCCCTTCATCGCCGTGGAGGTCCGTCAGCTGGGCGGGGCGACCGCACGCGACCCGGAGGACGGCACGTCCGTCGGCGGGCGCGACAGCGGCTACACGCTCAGCCTGCTCTCGGGCGACCCGTCCACCTTCGCCGAGGCCGCTCCCGCGCGGGCCCGCGCCATCGCCGAAGCCTTGCAGGAGTCGGTCTCGGCGATCACCAACGTCAACTTCGCAGGAGACCTGTCCGACCGGGCGGCCTTCGAGAGGGTGTGGCCGACGGCGATCTCCGAGCGCCTCCAGGTCGTCCGTCGGGAGTGGGACCCGGACCGCGTCTTCGCGTTCGGACCGGCCTGACCGGCGTCACTCGCTCCAGATGCTCGGCGCGTCGACGCGCGTCGACGGGAGGGCGGCATCCGCTCCCCAGGTGCGCAGCCACTCGGGCACCGTGACGTCGGTCGGGGACGGCCCCACCGCATCCAACAGCTCGTCGATGGTCACGATCCCGCCGCCGCGCTTGAGGAAGCGCCCGCGGATGAACGCCTGCGTGTAGATCTCGCCGTCCACCGTGAAGCGCTGCTCGACGTAGACGGCCTTCTCGTCGAAGCCGAGGATGCGCGATTCGACGACGAACGGCTGCCACAGCTCCAGCGACTTGCGGAACGAGATGGTCTCCGACGCCACGACCGGATACCAGCCGCGCTTCTTGAAGATCGCCCACACGCCGTTGCGCGTCAGCAGGTCGAAGCGCCCGATGTCCGCGATGGAGAGATACACGCCGTTGTTCATGTGCTTCAGGATGTCGAGGTCCGTCGGCAGCACGCGGAACCTCGTGCGGGCCACATCCCAGTGGCCGAGCCGCGCTCCGAAACGGGAGATGATCGCGTGAAGCATCGTCCGGAAGATCATGTGCACGGCGATCATGTTAGTGATCCGCCACCGGAGCGGCGCATCCCTTGTGCGATGTCTCCAAGGCGCGGCCGACCGCGCTGGATGCGGCTTGTGCGCACCGCATCAGCCGCGGGAGGCGGTCAGCTGATCCGGAGGCTGGCGATGCGGCCGTCGCGCAGCTGGAACTCCATCGGACCGGTGCCGTTGAACCCCTCGCCGGTCACCGTGAGGGTGACCACCCAGGCGCCGGGTTGCGTGCCTTCGCGGGCGTCGACGAGTTCGAAGTGCGACTTCACACCGATGTTGTCGGTGCTGTCCCAGCTTCGGACGCCGGCGTGACCGTGGAACTCCCGGCCCCAGTCGTTCAGGTACGCGTCATCCGTGAAGGTCTCGACGAATCCGGCGGAGTCCCCGTCGTTGGTCCGGTCGATGAACCGCTGGATCGGCTCGGGCAGTGCGTCGTGCGCCATGGCAGTCTCCCGTCGTGGTGAGTGCGTCCCAGAAGAATCCCAGCACGTTCAGCGCGGGAGGGGAACCTCGACGATGCTGGTGCCGGCGGGAGGCGCGGAGAGCGCCTGGTCGAGCTCGCCCTTGGTGCGGACGACGCTGTGCTGCCATCCGTAGGCGGACGCGAGCGCGGAGAGGTCGACGGACTGCGGGGTGTAGAGGACGCGGTCGAACGCGTCCGACGTCGCGGTTGCGGCCACCTCCAGGCCGTCGAAGATCGTGCCGCCCCCATCGTTGCCCACGACGACCTGCAGGTGCGGGCGCATCTCGCCGGCGCCCATCAGCAGCGAGCCGACATCGTGCAGCAGCGCCAGGTCGCCGAGGAGCACGCGGGTCACCCCGCTCGGGGCACCCGCCGCGCGGGCCGCGGACTGGCTGGCCAGCGCGATCCCGGTCGCCGTGGCGATGGTGCCGTCGATGCCGGCCAGTCCGCGATTGGCGTGCACGGTGATCTTCTTGCCCGGAACGATCCGGTCGACGTCGCGGATGAGGCGGGATGCGCCGAGCACGAGCCGGTCGTGCGGCCAGGTGTACCGCCACACGGCCTCCGCGAGGAGCGCGCGCGTGATCGGCGCCCGGATGGCCGCGAGTTCCGCGGAGGCGAAGGCGAGGGCATCGGCGGGGTCGAACGATCGAGCCTTCTCGACATCCGGTGCGACGGCGGCGGGGTCGGCTTCGCGTTCTGCCTGCTCGGCGATGCGTCTGCTCGCGAACACCCACCGGCCGACCCAACCGCGCACCTCCGGCGAGCGCACGTCGATGGTGTCGGCGGCGTGCACGCCGCCGACGATCCGGGCGCGGTGGCCGGGGTTGTACGCCTGCGCTCCCGCGGGCGCGACGACGACGACCTCCACGTCGGCACGGGTGAGCAGGAGCGGCACTTCGCGGCTGAGCGTGGGATGGCCGAAGACGATGGCGCGCTCGACCGCTCCCCCGAACGTGTCGTCGCGGAGCAGTTCCCGGTAGGAGACGACGAGATTGGGACCGAAATGGGCTCCGCTCGACACCTCGGCGAGCAGCGGGAAGCCGCCGTCGCGCGCGAACTCTTCGGCGACCGGTCCGGCGTCGGCACCGGCGACGACGACCGTTCTCGGGCCGCCGCCGATCGTCAGGACGTCGCGGCCGAGCGCCTCCGGTCCGGCCATCGCGGGCAGCGTGCCCTGGAGCGGTCCGGGCAGCGGGGGGACGGCCACCGAGAGCGGCTCGCGGAATGCGACGTTGAGGTGCACGGGTCCGGGGTCCGCCGTGTCGGCGCCGACCGCTGCCCGGACCGCCGCTGCGCCGAGCGCGGATGCACGATCCCCCTCGTCTCGGGCTCCCGTCGGCGCGTCGACGTCCTCGGACCAGTGCACGGCGGCGGCATAGAGGCCGTCCTGCTGCGTGGTCTGGTTGGAGCGGATGCCGCGCAGCTCCTCCGGACGGTCGCCGGTGACGATGATGAGCGGGATCCCCGCTTCGTGCGCTTCCAGGACGGCCGGGTGCAGGTTGGCGGTCGCGGTGCCGCTCGTGGTGATGACCACGGCGGGGGCACCGGTCTCGCGGGCGAGGCCGAGCGCGAGGAATCCGCCCGAACGCTCGTCGATGCGCACGTGCAGGCGGGCCGAACCCGACCGTTCGAGCTCGGCCGCGGCGAGCGCGAGGGCCTGCGACCGCGAGCCGGGACTCACGACGAGGTCGCGGACGCCGTGACGGACGAGAGCGCTCAGAAGCGCGAGGGAGAAGTCCGTCGCCGGGTTGCCGGTGCCGACCGGACTCGTGCCGACCGAGGTGACGTCGCCCGCGTGCGGGCGGTCACCCATCCCTGCGGCCGGTCTGATCGTTGTTGTCGGGACCGTTCTCGTCCAGCTCGGCGAGCTCCTTCTCGAGCTGACGGATGCGCTCCTCCTGGTCGTGGTCCATCCGGAGCTTGCCCAGGAACTCGGGGTCGTCGTCCGGTGCGCTCACGCGACGCGCGAGGTCCGCCTTCCGGCGGCCGCGGCCGATCAGGAACCAGAGGATTCCGCCGATGACCGGGAACAGGATGATGACCAGCAGCCACACGGGCTTCGGGAGGCCGCGCACGCGCGAACGGTCGAACAGGGCGCAGTCTGCCACCGAATAGATGTAGAACACCACGGCTGCGACGCCGAGGGCTATCCAGAGGCGAACCATGGGTCAATCGTAACTCTCAGAGACGCTCTCTAAGCTGGGAGGGTGAAGCGGATTCCCTCTTGGATCACCTACACCGTGCTGCGCCTTCTGGTGTTCGCGGTGCCGCTCGTGATCCTGCTTCTGGTGGGGCTCGTGTGGTGGCTCGCGGTCATCGCCGCCGCCCTGATCGGCCTGTGCCTCTCGTACATCTTCCTGAGCCGTCCGCGCAACGCGGTGTCGGCCGACCTGTACGCGGTCCGCCATCGCGAGAAGCCGGTGCGGTCGGAGGACGACGACGTCGAGGACGCCGCGGTCGACGATGCGGCGGTCGGCGATGCGGCGGTCGGCGATCCGGCGGCCGACGACGTAGCGGTTCAGGATGCATCCGCGGCCGATGCAGTTGCCGACCACGCAGCAATCGACCACTCGACCGCCGAGCCGCAGGAGCGCAAGCGCGACTGACGGTCTCCCGTCAGAAGGCGTAGGCCGCGCCGAGCGCGATCCCGACCAGCAGTCCGGTGAGGCTCGTCAGCTGCAGGGCGGTGACCAGTTCGCGCGAAGTGCGGCTGAAGAGCGTGATCACGCACGCCGGGAGCGCCGCCAGGAGGGCGAACATCCCGTACCAGGCGAACGGGTAGAACACGGCCAGGACGGCGAGGATCGCGAACGGCACCAGAAGCAGCACGCAGAAGACGATGCGGGATGCGACCCGGCCGAGCAGCACCGCCAGCGTCCGCTTGCCCGCCAGCTTGTCCGGTTCGATGTCGCGGATGTTGTTCACCATGAGCACGGCGCAGGCGATGAGGCCGGCGATGACCGCGCCGTACCAGGCCTCCTGATTGACGAGCCCGGCGAGCATGTAGGTGGTGCCGGCGGTGGCGACGAGGCCGAAGAAGACGAAGACGAACACCTCGCCGAGCCCGTAGTAGCCGTAGGGCCGCTTGCCGCCGGTGTAGAACCAGGCGGCCGCGATCGCGGCGACGCCGACGATCAGCACCCACCAGTACTGCGTGAGGATCACCAGGATCAGCCCGGCGACGGCGGCGAGCGCGAAGAAGGTGAGGGCGACGGTCAGCACCGCGCGCGGCGTGGCCTTGCCGGAGCCCGTGAGGCGGCCGGGGCCGACGCGGAACTCGTCCGTGCCGCGGATGCCGTCGGAGTAGTCGTTGGCGTAGTTGACGCCGATCTGCAGCAGGACGGCGACGGCGAGGCACAGCAGCGCCCGCACCGGGTGCCAGACGCCGGGACCCTCGGCGACCTTCGCGGCGCCGACGCCGATCAGGACGGGCGCGATCGCAAGCGGCAGGGTGCGGAGCCGCGCGCCGGCGATCCAGTCGGCGGTCGTCGCGGGCTTCGCCGGAGCGGAGGCGGCACCGGGGCGCCGGCTTCGGCCGCCGCGTGGTCCGCGGGAGGTCTGCGGAGCCATGCGCTCCATGCGGGGCTTGTTCTGACTCATCACAGAGCGAATCGTAACAACACGGGCTATGCCTCTCGTTCACCGGCCAGCCGGGCGAGTGCGACCCGATCCGGCTTGCCGCTCTCCAGCCGGGCGAGGCGGTCCACCACCACGATCCGCGCGGGGGCGGCCGCACGCCCCAATCGCTCTCTCACCGCCAGGCGCAATGCCTCGAGCGACGGAAGCTCCGCATCCCCGGCGGGCGTCTCGACGACCACGACCGGAACCTGACCCCAGCGGGCGTCTTCGAGCCCGACGACGATGGCGTCCTGCAGCCCGGCATGGTCGCGCACCGTGCGCTCGACCTCGTCGAGCAGCACCTTCTCGCCACCCGAGATGATGACGTTGTCGGCGCGCCCCAGAACGCTCACGTGCCCCGCATCGTCCACGGTGCCGAGGTCGCCCGTCCGGTACCAGCGTGCGTCGTCGGCCTCGTAGAAAACCGCAGCCGTCCGCTCGGGATCGCCCAGATACCCTTCCGCGAGCATGGGCCCGGAGATCTCCAGCTGGCCGCCGACGACGCGCGCCGTGGCCGTCCCGATCGGGACGCCGTCGTAGACGCATCCGCCCGCGGTCTCGCTCGACCCGTAGGTGCTCACGATGCGCGCTCCGATCGACTCCGCACGCTCGCGGAGCGGCTGGGGCAGCGCCTGCCCGCCCACCAGGATGCCGTCGAACCGTCGGAGCGCTTGCGCCACCGGCCGCGAGCCGGCCTCGACCGCATCGACCAGCCGGGCCAGTTGAACCGGCACCAGCGAGGTGAACCGCAGGTCATGGGTCAGCTGACGGGAAAGGGAGGCGAACCGCTCTGCGTCGAAATGGCCGCCGCCGTACAGGATGGGCTCGGTCTCAGCGGCGAGAGAACGCACCAGCACCTGTGCGCCGGCCACGTAGTGGGCCGGGAGCGCCAGCAGCCACTGGCCCTGACCGCCGAGGGCGCCCGCCGAGGCGGCCGCGCTCGCCAGCAGGGCATCGGCGGACAGCGCCACCCGCTTCGGCACACCGGTCGAGCCGGAGGTCTCGATCACGAGGGACACGTTCTGCGGGACCCGTTCGCTCGTCGTCGGCCACGAGTCGGACCCGGCCGACGAGCTCCGGGGGACGACCGCTGCGCCGCCGCCGCCGAGCGCCTCCCGCAGGGCGACGAACACGTCCTCGGGCCGCGATGCGTCGACCACGCGGAGCTTCCGGGTCATCGTCACGCCTCAGTATTGCCAGGGGAACGGCGACCAGTCCGGCTCCCGCTTCTCGAGGAAGGCGTCCCGGCCTTCGACCGCTTCGTCCGTCCCGTACGCGAGTCGTGTCGCCTCTCCGGCGAACAGCTGCTGCCCGACCAGGCCGTCGTCGACCGCGTTGAAGGCGTACTTGAGCATCCGGATCGCGGTCGGCGACTTCGTCAGGATCTCGTTCGCCCATTCGACGGCCACCGTCTCCAGCTCCGCGTGCGGGACGACCGCATTGACCGCGCCGCGCTCGTACGCCCGCTGCGCCGAGTACTCCCGCGCCAGGAAGAACACCTCGCGCCCGAACTTCTGACCGACCTGCCGCGCGAAGTAGGCGGAACCGTAGCCGGCGTCGAACGATCCGACATCCGCATCGGTCTGCTTGAACCGGCCGTGCTCTGCACTCGCGATCGTGAGGTCGCACACGACGTGCAGCGAGTGCCCGCCTCCGGCGGCCCACCCGGGCACGACCGCGATGACCACCTTCGGCATGAATCGGATCAGGCGCTGCACCTCGAGGATGTGCAACCGGCCGCCCCGCGCGGCGTCGATGGTCGACGCCGTCTCGCCCTCGGCGTACTTGTACCCGTCACGCCCCCGGATCCGCTGGTCGCCGCCCGAGCAGAACGCCCAGCCGCCGTCCTTCGGGCTCGGGCCGTTGCCCGTCAGCAGTACGACACCGATCTGCGGGTCGGTGCGCGCGTCTTCCAGCACGGAGTACAGCTCGTCGACCGTGCGGGGGCGGAACGCGTTCCGGACCTCGGGGCGATCGAACGCCACCCGCGCGATGCGCCCGCTGACGTCGTGGTGGTAGGTGATGTCGGTGAGGCCATCGAAGCCGGTGACCTCGCGCCACACCTCCGGGTCGAAGAGTTCTGAGACGTCCGCTTGCATGGATCCAGCCTACGGTTCGCGGCCCCGCGCCGATCGGCTCGTGCAAAACTTGTGGAATGGTGCCGGACCTCGCCGACCTGTTGGCAACTTCACGCGTGGTCTCGCTTCCGATGACCACCCGCTTCCGCGGGATCACGGTGCGCGAGGCGGTGCTCATCGAGGGTCCGTTCGGCTGGACCGAGTTCTCGCCGTTCGTCGAGTACGACGACGAGGAGGCGACGGCCTGGCTGCGCGCGGCGATCGACTTCGGCTGGAGGGCGGCGCCGGAGCCGCTGCGTGACCGCATCCCGGTGAACGCGACGGTTCCGGCCGTCCCCGCCGACCAGGTCCCCGCGGTCCTGGCGCGGTTCCCCGGCACGCGAACGGCGAAGGTGAAGGTCGCCGAACGCGGTCAGACCCTGACCGACGACGTCGAGCGGGTGCGAGCCGTCCGCGACGCGCTCGGCGCGGAGGGCCGCGTGCGCGTCGACGCGAACGCGCTCTGGAACCTGGACGAAGCGGAGCACGCGATCCATGCGCTCGCGCCGTTCGATCTCGAGTACGTGGAACAGCCGTGCGCGACCGTCGACGAGCTCGCCGAGCTGCGGCGCCGCATCCGCTACATGGGCATCCCGATCGCGGCGGACGAGAGCGTGCGGAAGGCGGCCGATCCGCTCGCCGTCGCCAAGGCGGGGGCCGCAGACATCGTGATCGTGAAGGCGCAGCCCCTCGGCGGAGTGCACGCGGCGCGGCGGATCGTCGCGGAGGCCGGACTCCCCGCTGTGGTCTCCAGCGCGCTCGACACGTCGGTCGGGATCGCCATGGGAGCCCACCTGGCCGCCGCGCTCCCCGAGCTGGAGTTCGACTGCGGGCTCGGTACGGTCGCCCTGTTCGCACAGGATGTCGCCGACGAACCGCTTCGTCCCGTGGACGGGAGCATCCCGGTCGTCCGCCCCAGCGTGTCGTCCGCCCGGTTGGACGAGCTGCAGACCGACCCGGAGCGCACGCAGTGGTGGCTCGACCGGCTGGCGCGCTGCCACCGCATCCTCGAGCGCGGGCTCGCGCTCTGATCCGGCCTCAGCTGTAGAGGCGCTCCGGAACCTCGAGGCCGTAGATCGCGCGACCCGAGTTCCAGATCGCGGCGCACGCCGCGCGGAGCAGGTCGAGCTCGTCCGTTCCTTCGGACAGGATCCGGACGTCGTTGCCGTCGATCGCCACGGTCGCATCCCGCACGCTGACCGCGCCGTTCTTCGCTGTCTTCACCTCCGGATACGGCTCGCTGAGCCCGCGGAGGTCACGGACGATGAACGTGGGCCGCGATTCCGCGTCGGCGGAGAGCAACTGCTTTCCGCCGTCGATCCCGGTGAGGACGAGGACGGACGCGATGCCCGCCCGGTTGGCGCCGAGGATGTCCGTGTCGAGCCGGTCGCCGATGAACAGCGGCTTCTGCGCGTGGAACCGCGCGACCGCCTCGTCGAAGATGGCCCGCTCCGGCTTTCCCGCGACCAGAGGCAGCCGCCCGACCGCGGTGTGCACGGCCGAGACCAGCGTCCCGTTTCCTGGCGCGATTCCCCGGGCGACCGGGATCGTCCAGTCGGTGTTGGTCGCGATCCACGGGCGCTCGTCGTCGGTGCGTCCCTGCAGCGCGAAGGACGCCTCGGCCAACTCGGCCCAGCCAACGTCGGGCGAGAACCCCTGGATGACCGCGGCCGGCGACTCGTCGGCCGAGCGTGTCACGGTGAAGCCGCCCTTCTCGACCTCGTCGACGAGACCGTCGCCGCCGACCACCAGGATGCGGGAACCGGCGGCCACGTGCTGCGCAAGCAGCCGCACGGCGGCCTGGGGAGACGTGACGACGTCGGTCGGCGCGACGCGCAGTCCGAGGTGGGTGAGGTGCTCGGCGACGGATGCATCCGTGCGCGACGCGTTGTTCGTGATGTAACCGACTCGCAGGGTTTCAGCGACGGCGTTCAGGCTCTCGACGGCATACGGAATGGCGTCCGGGCCCTTGTAGACGACGCCGTCGAGGTCGGCGAGAACGAGGTCGACGCCATCGAGCGGCGCACGCCCTTCAGTGCTCCGTCGGAACAGCGCCATCGGTCGGCTCACCCTCCTCGTCATCCCGGGCTTGGTCATCGGTGTGATCCTCGTCGACGAGCTCATCGCCGTCGTGGTCGTCGTGGTCACCCTCGTTGTGGAGGTCGGCCTCATCCTCGCTGAGGAGCGCTTCGACTTCGAGCTCGTCCTCGTCGAGGAGCGGCTCGTCGGACGACTCCTCCGGGTCGAGGGGCACCTCCTCTTCGATCACGTCGATCGTCTCGAGTTCGTCCGTCGGGTTCGCCTGGTCGAAGGCTTCTTCCGCCCGCTGCGCCAGCTCGCGCCAGCGCGTGGCGTCCCCGTCGCGTCCGAGGTCGTCGAGCACCTCCGCATAGGCGTGGAACAGGTCGGCACTGTACGAGAACGCTCGGGTGGGATCCAGCTGGGGGATCTCGAGCTCGGCCAGCGCGGCTTCCGGCTGGCCGAGGTCGAGCCGGGCACCCGACATGGCGATGGCCAGTGACACCTGGACATCGGCCGGGAGGGTGGATCGGTCGACGGAGCGGCCGAGTTCGAGCGCACGGTCGGGCCGGCCGACGCCACGCTCGCTGTCCACCATGAGCGGCAGCTGGTCGTTGGACCCGGAGATGCGCCGGTATGTGCGCAGTTCACGCAGCGCCAGGGCGAAGTCGCCGATCGCGTACGCGGTGATCGCCAGCGTCTCGCGGACGACGGCCACGCGTCCCGCCCGGCGGGCGGCCGAGAGAGCGTGCTGGTGCGCCAGCTCCGGGTCGTCCTCGATCAGGCGGCTCGCCATGACCAGGTGCTTGGCGACCCAGTCGGCGTTGTCCTTGCTCAGGGTCTTCAGTTCGACGCGAGCCTCACCGGGAAGATCCCGGGCCTGGACATCCTCGGGGATCAGCGGGTCGTCGTGACGCGGACGGACGGACTGCAGCTCGCGGGCGAGCTGGGCCTCTTCGTCGGTGCGCCAGCTCTCATCGCGAGCGTCCCTGTCTCCGCGCGCCGGTCGACCTTCGCGCGTCCAGAGTCCGTCGTTCTTCGGGGGACGGCCCTGCCTGTCGTCGCGGAAACCGCCGGAACGCGGGCTGTCGCCCGCCCTCGCGGGGCGACCGTTGTACTGTCCGCGGTCACCGCCCGAGCGATACCGGTCGCCGCCCTCGGTGCGCGGCTTGCCGCCACGCGACGGTCGGTCGTCGCCGCCACGCGGCTTCCACTCACGAGCGGGACGGCCATCGTCAGAACGCGGCTTCCACTCACGAGCCGGACGGCCATCGTCAGAACGCGGCTTCCACTCGCGAGCCGGACGGCCATCGTCAGAACGCGGCTTCCACTCGCGAGCCGGACGCCCGTCGTCAGAACGCGGCTTGCCGCCACGCGACGATCGGTCATCGCCGCCGCGCGGCTTCCACTCACGAGCCGGACGGCCATCATCAGAACGCGGCTTCCACTCACGAGCCGGACGCCCATCGTCACGCGAGCGGCCGCGATCGCGGTCGCCTCCTCCGCGCTCGGTGCGGTCACCGCGGTACTGCGGCGCCCCGCCGCGGTCGGAGCGATACCCGCCCGAGCGGCGCTCATCGCTGCCGGCACCATCCGTCCGGTTGCTGCGCCAACTCCCACTGCTCGACACCGAGCGGTCGCGCGAGGCGCCGCCGCCCGTACCAGGCCGGCCACCACGGTCTCCGTCGTTCCGGGCGGGCCGATACCCGTCGCCGCCGGTACGCGGACGGCCGGTTGCGCGGTCCTCGCGGGAACGATAGCCGTCGCCGCCCCGCGGCGAAACACTGCGGGCATCGCCGTCGTTCCGGCCAGGCCGGTACCCGTCGCCGGTGCTCCGTGAACGTCCCTGCTGACCGCCCCCATCGCGCGACGGTCGGTACCCGTCGCCCCGCGGTGCGCGGCCACCCTGGTCGCCGTCCCGGGACGGTCGGTATCCGCCGTTCTCGCGCGGCCGGCGACCCTGACCAGAGTCGCCTCGATCCTGCCGGTACCCGGCACCCCCACGGTCGGAACGGTCGGGCTGCTGGCGCCGCGGTCGCTCGTTCCGGGCGTTCTCGTCTGCCGGTGTGTCGCTCACGGCTTCTCCTGTCGAGTCGGCGGGTCGAGCCCAGCCTATGCTTCGTACTGCTACTGACCCCGTTAACGCGAAATGGCCACCCATCACTGGGTGGCCATCTCACAAAGAAGTCCGGCGGTGTCCTACTCTCCCACAGGGTCCCCCCTGCAGTACCATCGGCGCAGAGAGTCTTAGCTTCCGGGTTCGGAATGTAACCGGGCGTTTCCCTCTCGCTATGGCCGCCGAAACACTATTGATGTATCAAAGTGAACGATCAAGCTTCGCTTGAATCAGTTCTCGACCGTACATCGAGAACCACATAGTGGACGCGAACAATCTTGGCCCCTCATAGCTGCCTTACAACGTTTATGAGAGTGGTGATTATCAAGTTATCGGCTTATTAGTACCGGTCAGCTCCATGGGTCTTTAGTCCCCACTTCCACATCCGGCCTATCAACCCAGTAGTCTAGCTGGGAGCCTCTCGCCCGAAGGCATGGAAATCTCATCTTGAGGCCGGCTTCCCGCTTAGATGCTTTCAGCGGTTATCCATCCCGAACGTAGCTAATCAGCGGTGCTCCTGGCGGAACAACTGACACACCAGAGGTTCGTCCAACCCGGTCCTCTCGTACTAGGGTCAGATCCTCTCAAATTTCCTACGCGCGCAGCGGATAGGGACCGAACTGTCTCACGACGTTCTAAACCCAGCTCGCGTACCGCTTTAATGGGCGAACAGCCCAACCCTTGGGACCTACTCCAGCCCCAGGATGCGACGAGCCGACATCGAGGTGCCAAACCATGCCGTCGATATGGACTCTTGGGCAAGATCAGCCTGTTATCCCCGAGGTACCTTTTATCCGTTGAGCGACAGCGCTTCCACAAGCCACTGCCGGATCACTAGTCCCGACTTTCGTCCCTGCTCGACTTGTCAGTCTCACAGTCAAGCTCCCTTGTGCACTTACACTCGACACCTGATTGCCAACCAGGTTGAGGGAACCTTTGGGCGCCTCCGTTACTTTTTGGGAGGCAACCGCCCCAGTTAAACTACCCACCAGGCACTGTCCCTGAACCGGATTACGGTTCTAAGTTAGATATCCAGAGTGACCAGAGTGGTATTTCAACATTGACTCCACCGACACTGGCGTGCCGGCTTCAAAGTCTCCCACCTATCCTACACAAGCCACACCGAACACCAATACCAAGCTGTAGTAAAGGTCACGGGGTCTTTCCGTCCTGCTGCGCGTAACGAGCATCTTTACTCGTAGTGCAATTTCGCCGAGTTCGCGGTTGAGACAGCTGGGAAGTCGTTACGCCATTCGTGCAGGTCGGAACTTACCCGACAAGGAATTTCGCTACCTTAGGATGGTTATAGTTACCACCGCCGTTTACTGGGGCTTAAATTCTGAGCTTCGCCGAAGCTAACCCTTCCTCTTAACCTTCCAGCACCGGGCAGGCGTCAGTCCGTATACATCGTCTTGCGACTTGGCACGGACCTGTGTTTTTAGTAAACAGTCGCTTCCCACTGGTCTCTGCGGCCTTCAAACGCTCCAGGAGTAAATCCCTTCACGCCTCAGGCCCCCCTTCTCCCGAAGTTACGGGGGCATTTTGCCGAGTTCCTTAACCACGATTCTCTCGATCTCCTTGGTATTCTCTACCTGACCACCTGAGTCGGTTTGGGGTACGGGCGGCTGGAACCTCGCGTCGATGCTTTTCTTGGCAGCATAGGATCACCCATTTCGTCAATGAAGACTACGCATCGTGCCTGGGCCTATATGAGAGACGGATTTGCCTATCTCTCGGCTTACACACTTACACCGGGACAACCATCGCCCGGCTGGGCTACCTTCCTGCGTCACACCTGTTAATACGCTAGCCGCACCAGCATGGGGTCGAGCGTTAGGCCCGGACCTTCACCCCGAAGGGATCCGTGTCCAGGATTAGGACTCTTAGCACCACTGGATTAGCTTGGGCGGTTCTTCGCCGGTACGGGAATATCAACCCGTTGTCCATCGACTACGCCTGTCGGCCTCGCCTTAGGTCCCGACTTACCCAGGGCGGATTAGCCTGGCCCTGGAACCCTTGGTCTTTCGGAGGACGGGTTTCTCACCCGTCTTTCGCTACTCATGCCTGCATTCTCACTCGTGTGGCGTCCACGGCTGGTTCACACCGCCGCTTCACTCGCCACACGACGCTCTCCTACCCATCAACACGGCTGGACCACGAAGGCCTACCAATAATGTCAATGCCACAACTTCGGTGGCGTGCTTGAGCCCCGTTACATTGTCGGCGCGGAATCACTTGACCAGTGAGCTATTACGCACTCTTTCAAGGGTGGCTGCTTCTAAGCCAACCTCCTGGTTGTCTGTGCAACTCCACATCCTTTCCCACTTAGCACGCGCTTAGGGACCTTAGTTGGTGGTCTGGGTTGTTTCCCTCTCGACGATGAAGCTTATCCCCCACCGTCTCACTGCTGCGCTCTCACTTACCGGCATTCGGAGTTTGGCTGACGTCAGTAACCTTTTGGGGCCCATCGGCCATCCAGTAGCTCTACCTCCGGCAAGAAACACGCAACGCTGCACCTAAATGCATTTCGGAGAGAACCAGCTATCACGAAGTTTGATTGGCCTTTCACCCCTATCCACAGCTCATCCCCTCAGTTTTCAACCTAAGTGGGTTCGGTCCTCCACGACGTCTTACCGTCGCTTCAACCTGGCCATGGATAGATCACTTCGCTTCGGGTCTAGGACATGCGACTGAATCGCCCTATTCAGACTCGCTTTCGCTACGGCTACCCCTCACGGGTTAACCTCGCCACATATCGCTAACTCGCAGGCTCATTCTTCAAAAGGCACGCTGTCACCCCTACAAGGAGGCTCCAACGGTTTGTAAGCAAACGGTTTCAGGTACTATTTCACTCCCCTCCCGGGGTACTTTTCACCTTTCCCTCACGGTACTTGTCCGCTATCGGTCATCTGGGAGTATTTAGGCTTATCAGGTGGTCCTGACAGATTCACACGGGATTTCTCGGGCCCCGTGCTACTTGGGATACTCTTCGCGCCATTGGACCATTTCGGCTACGGGGTTGGCACCCTCTATGACTGGCCTTTCAATACCATTCGCCTATGATCCTTTGTAACGCTTGCAGTTCGGCAGAAGCTGCTGAAAAGTCCCGCAACCCCGACCATGCAACGCCTGCCGGCTATCACACATGATCGGTTTAGCCTCTTCCGGGTTCGCTCGCCACTACTAACGGAATCGCTTTTGCTTTCTCTTCCTGTGGGTACTGAGATGTTTCACTTCCCCACGTTCCCTCTACCCGCCCTATATATTCAGGCGGGAGTCACTGGGTCACCCAAAGGGCCCAGCGGGGTTTCCCCATTCGGAAATCCTCGGATCAAAGTTCGCTTATCAACTCCCCGAGGCTTATCGCAGATTGCTACGTCCTTCTTCGGCTCCAGATGCCAAGGCATCCACCGTTTGCTCTTAGAAACTTGAAATCACATGAGTTTTAGAATCGATCGACTCATCCGAAGATGAGCAGATTGACCAATGATCTAATAAATCAGATCATCTTTGTGATCCGAACCCGAAGGTTCGAATCTAAGATGCTCGCGTCCACTGTGTAGTTCTCAAAGTACGGGCGGTACCTTCTCCGCCGGCCGAGTTATGACCGACAAGAAAAGGTCCAGAGGTTCGGGTTCTCATCCGATCGGATGAGGTCCGGTCCCTCAGGACCCAACAGCGTGCATGTGCGAAGCTTCGCAGTCCGAACCGTTCCTATCCCGAGGGATGTACTGGGTTCGAGCCGTTCGGCTCCGCACCAATGTCAATGTTCCACCCATGAGCTACCGGCTGAGACGTTCGCTCAGATCCGGCGCCTGGACACCCGAGGGTGCCAGTTGCTCCTTAGAAAGGAGGTGATCCAGCCGCACCTTCCGGTACGGCTACCTTGTTACGACTTAGTCCTAATCACCGATCCCACCTTCGACGGCTCCCTCCACAAGGGTTGGGCCACCGGCTTCGGGTGTTACCGACTTTCATGACTTGACGGGCGGTGTGTACAAGGCCCGGGAACGTATTCACCGCAGCGTTGCTGATCTGCGATTACTAGCGACTCCGACTTCATGAGGTCGAGTTGCAGACCTCAATCCGAACTGAGACCGGCTTTTTGGGATTCGCTCCACCTTACGGTATTGCAGCCCTTTGTACCGGCCATTGTAGCATGCGTGAAGCCCAAGACATAAGGGGCATGATGATTTGACGTCATCCCCACCTTCCTCCGAGTTGACCCCGGCAGTCTCCTATGAGTTCCCACCATTACGTGCTGGCAACATAGAACGAGGGTTGCGCTCGTTGCGGGACTTAACCCAACATCTCACGACACGAGCTGACGACAACCATGCACCACCTGTTTACGAGTGTCCAAAGAGTTGACCATTTCTGGCCCGTTCTCGTATATGTCAAGCCTTGGTAAGGTTCTTCGCGTTGCATCGAATTAATCCGCATGCTCCGCCGCTTGTGCGGGCCCCCGTCAATTCCTTTGAGTTTTAGCCTTGCGGCCGTACTCCCCAGGCGGGGCGCTTAATGCGTTAGCTGCGACACGGAAACCGTGGAATGGTCCCCACATCTAGCGCCCAACGTTTACGGCGTGGACTACCAGGGTATCTAATCCTGTTCGCTCCCCACGCTTTCGCTCCTCAGCGTCAGTTACGGCCCAGAGAACTGCCTTCGCCATCGGTGTTCCTCCTGATATCTGCGCATTCCACCGCTACACCAGGAATTCCATTCTCCCCTACCGCACTCTAGTCTGCCCGTACCCACTGCAGGCCCGAGGTTGAGCCTCGGGTTTTCACAGCAGACGCGACAGACCGCCTACGAGCTCTTTACGCCCAATAATTCCGGACAACGCTCGCACCCTACGTATTACCGCGGCTGCTGGCACGTAGTTAGCCGGTGCTTTTTCTGCAGGTACCGTCACTTTCGCTTCTTCCCTACTAAAAGAGGTTTACAACCCGAAGGCCGTCATCCCTCACGCGGCGTTGCTGCATCAGGCTTGCGCCCATTGTGCAATATTCCCCACTGCTGCCTCCCGTAGGAGTCTGGGCCGTGTCTCAGTCCCAGTGTGGCCGGTCACCCTCTCAGGCCGGCTACCCGTCGTAGGCTTGGTGGGCCGTTACCTCACCAACTACCTGATAGGCCGCGAGTCCATCCTTGACCGAAGTTCTTTCCACGTACAGGAGATGCCTCCGTACGTCATATCCGGTATTAGCTTCCGTTTCCGGAGGTTATCCCAGAGTCAAGGGCAGGTTACTCACGTGTTACTCACCCGTTCGCCACTAATCCCCTAGAGCAAGCTCCAGGTTCATCGTTCGACTTGCATGTGTTAAGCACGCCGCCAGCGTTCGTCCTGAGCCAGGATCAAACTCTCCGTAAAATGTTTAGCTCCACGATCGCAAGCGACCGGGAAACATAGTGCAGGCTTGGACCGGAAATAGGTCCGCGCACTGCGAGTTTGTCTTGACTAGTTTCGAATATCTACTGACATTCTGTTTCTAATCCAAAGGAATCTCGCATCGACCACTAGACTAGGTCTAGACAGTCAATGCCGAGGTTGTTTGGCATTTGACATTGTGCACGCTGTTGAGTTCTCAAGGATCGGACGCTCTCGCCTTCCAGCCTGTCGGCTTTCTCTGCGAGGCAACTTCTCTACCTTACCACTCTCAGTCAGTTTGTCAAGTCGGCGTTTCGTGTTCCTCGTTGGCCCGATATGTGGTGGGCACAACCGATCACACGATCCGAACCGGTTAGACCTGCTCAGTGAGTGGGTGTTAATCCTAAGCGCAGCAACCGAACTAATTCAAGTTCAGGTTTGCCGCTAGGCTAAGGATTTGGTCCCGCTTGAGGCCGGGGAGCTCTTCCGCTCTCCCGCACCTTTGGGGTGACAAGTAAGTACTTTACGCAGGCCTCCGTGGACGTGCAAATTCGACCTGCGGCCCGGGCGTGTCGCGCTTGACATCCCCGGAATTCCGCGGATCTCTCCTCCGGGAGGCCGCATCCCCCGCCGAAACGCCAGAACCCCCTCGGGAGCCGAAGCTCCGAGGGGGTTCTGTTCAGACGGGCGGATCGTCTCGGGTCACAGCCCCGAGTAAGCGTGCAGTCCGTGGAAGAACACGTTGACGATCCCGAAGTTGAAGAGCACGGCGGCGAATCCGATGATCGCGAGCCACGCTGACCGCGAGCCCCGCCATCCCCGGGTGGCACGGGCGTGGATGTAGCCGGCGTAGATCACCCAGATGATGAACGTCCAGACTTCCTTGGTGTCCCATCCCCAGTACCGGCCCCATGCCTTCTCCGCCCAGATCGCTCCGGCGATGAGGGTGAAGGTCCAGGCGATGAAGCCGACGATGTTGATCCGGTAGGCGAGGTTCTCGAGAGCCACCGAACTCGGGAGCGTCGCCAGGAAGCGGAACTGCTGCGGACGGGACTCGACAACCTGCCGTTCCCTCCGGTACTGCAGCAGCTGCAGTCCGGACAACGCGAACCCGAGGGCGAAGAACGCCGTGCCCAGCACGGCGACGATGATGTGGATGACGAGCCAGTACGACTGGAGCGCCGGCTGCAAGGGGACGACGGGCACGTAATACCGCAGCAGGGCGATCCCCTGCAGGACGAGCACCAGACCCAGCACGAACGTTCCGACGTACGCGATCGGCCACTTGAGGTTGGCGATGAGGAACACTCCGATGATGACGAGTGTGCCCGTCATCGAGAACTCCCACATGTTGGCCCACGGCACACGCGCGGCAGCGATCCCCCGGAGCACGACCGCGACCAGGTGGAACGCGAAGCCGACGATGGTGAGCGCGAACGCCCATCGCATCGAGAGGGAATTCGCGGATCCCGCGACGAGGTCGTCCTCGACCCGGCTGCTGATGCGCGAGGACAACCGGCCGAGCGCGGAGGACGGCTCGGGCGGAGCGTCACTCGGTCCGCCGCCGATCACGGTCGTCGCGCCCGCTCCCACCGGAGCGGCGACTTCCGCCCTGCGCGCCACCGCGCTCGGGACCACCGCCGCCTCGACCGCCGTCGCCCGCGCCCCGCGGCGCGCGAGATCGAGGGCGAAGGCGATGAACGCCGCCGCGTAGAGTCCCATCGCCGCGTACAGGAACACGGTCGACAGCTGAGCGAGTGTCTCGGTCACGATGCAAGCCTATGTCTTCGGGGAGCCCGCCAGGGCTCGGGAGTGCTGATCGGCGACCGCGGTCACGGCCGCCAGGAGGTTCGGGTCCTCTCCGCGGGCGAGTCCCGCGTACTCGAGGGTCAGGGAGCCGTCGGGGTTCTCCACCGCCTTGACCCACAGCCGTCGCCGAGGGACGAACAGCGAGGTGAGCAGGCCGGCGAGGATGAGGATGGCGAAGACGAGCACCCAGATCTGGGCGGGATCGTGGTGGACCTCCAGCGTCGCGAACCGCTTGACGCCGTCGAGGGAGATCGTGCCGAGCCCGTTCGGGAGCTCCACCGTCTGCCCGGGCTTCAGTTGCAGGGCCTTCGTCTTGGTCGGCGGTCCGGCGAGCTGCTCGAGGGTGTCCGTGTTCAGGCTGTAGACGGACTGCGGGACACCGTCGTCGACGCCGAGATCGCCCGCGTACACGTTCAAGCTCAGGACGGGATCGTTCAGCCCGGGGAACTTCGACGCCAGCGCGCCGCCCCCGGTCGAGCTCTCCGTGACCGTCGGATAGAAGAACCCGATCATCCCGACCTGCTGCTTCAAGCCGTCCGGCACCTTGACGAACCCCAGGGACGTCAGGTTCGGGTCCGCCTGAGGGATGAACGGGACGGAGTCGTTGAAGACGACCTTGCCCGCCGGGTCCTTCACCGTGATCGTCGGTGCGTAGCCGTTGCCAAGGAGGTACACGTTCGTCCCGCCGATGGCGAGCGGCTCGTTGACCTTGATCGTGGTGTCGGAGGACGCATCCCCCGGGCCCGTCGTCTTCACGTGCGCCGTGTAGTCGAGCGGCGTGCCGATCGCATCCCGGTTCTTGGTCTCGTACGCGACATCCAGCTTGTCCACCCCGATGGAGAACGGCACGAGCGATGCGTCGTTGAAGAACCGGCCGGGATTGAACGAGTTGTACGAGGGCAGGCTGTTCACGAAGCTCTGGCCTTCGACCACGATCTTCTGGCCGGTGTAGCCGAAGCCGCCGCCGACGCCGATCGCGAGCAGAACTCCGAGCAGGGCGATGTGGAACACCAGGTTGCCCGTCTCGCGCAGGTAGCCGCGCTCCGCGGAGACGGAGGTCGACCGCGCGTCCTGGTACAAGGCGACGCGGTAGCGATTCGCCTTGAGCACATCCCGGGCGGTGAGGATCGGGTCCGGGGCGTCGGGGCGGAGCGCCGCCGGGAGGATGCGGGCCTGGAACCCGGACATGCGCGTGAGGCGCACCGGCGTGCGCGGCGGCTTGGCGCGCATCGCCTCGAAGTGGTGGCGCGTGCGCGGGATGATGCACCCGATCAGGGAGGCGAAGAGCAGCAGGTAGATCGCCGAGAACCACACGGAGGTGTAGACGTCGAAGAACTGCAGCTTGTCGAGCACGGGCGCGAGCGACGGGTTCTCGCTGAAGTACTTGGTGACGCCGTTCGGGTCCGAGCTCCGCTGCGGGACGAGGGACCCGGGGACGGCGGCGATGGCGAGCAGCAGCAGCAGGAACAGCGCCGTGCGCATGCTGGTGAGCTGACGCCAGAACCAGCGGATCCACCCGGTCGGGCCCAGCTTCGGCTGGACGACCTCCGGGTCCTCCCGCTGGGGAGGCGCGTCGATGTGATCAGAGGGCCGGCTCAAAACCTTGGATCACCGCCAAGAACTGGGACATGAGTTCGCTCCACAGGCCGGTCACCATCAAGACTCCGATGGCCACGAGCAGAACGCCTCCGATGATGTTGATGACACGGATGTGCCGCTTGATGAAGGCGACGGACCCCGCCACCCAGTCGAACCCGAGGGCCACGAGGAGGAACGGGATGCCGAGGCCGATGCAGTAGAAGAGCCCAAGCAGGGCGCCGCGCCAGGGCGAACCGCTTCCGACGCTCAGCGCGCTGATGGCGGCGAGCGTCGGCCCGATGCACGGCGTCCATCCCAACCCGAAGACGATGCCGAGGAGGGGGGCGCCGATCAGTCCGGTGGCCGGGCGCCACGAGGGCTTGATGGTCCGCTGCAGGAACGAGAACTGGCCGATGAACACCAGACCCATGACGATCACGAGGGCTCCGAGCACCCGGACCACGACATCCTGCCAGCGCACCAGCCAGTAGCCGAGCGCTCCGAACGCGGCCCCGTAGGCGACGAACACGATGGCGAACCCGAGGACGAACAGGGCGACACCCGTCAGCACGCGGGAGCGGTCGCGCTTGGCCCCCGGGTCGCTCATCCCGCCGACGTAGGCGAGGTACCCCGGCACCAGGGGCAGGACGCACGGAGACGCGAACGACACGAGCCCGGCGAGGAGCGCGATCGGCAGCGCCAGCAGGAGCTGACCGCTGAAGACGATCTGACCGACGTCGCCCACGTCAGTTCTCGGCCACGGCGTCGGAGATGAGCGTGTCGAGGATGCTCTTGCCGGGGATCGCTCCGAGGATGCGCGCGGCGACGCGGCCCTCCTTGTCGACGACCAGCGTCGTCGGGGTGGCCTTCGGCGGGACGGTCTTGCTGAATGCGAGAAGGACGGATCCGGTGTCGCGGTCCAGGACGGACGGGTACGTGACGCCCTTCTCCTTCTCGAAGCTCTCGGCCGTCTGCGCGGAGTCGTACAGGTTGACGCCCAGGAAGGCGACGCCCTCGGACTTGTACTTGTTGCTGAGCGATTCGAGGTCCGGCGCCTCCACCCGGCACGGCGGACAGCCGGCGTACCAGAAGTTGACGACGAGGACCTTGCCCGCGTAGTCGGCGGAGGACACCGTGCTTCCGTCCTGCAGTGTGCCGGTGAACGACACCGCATCCCCCCGGTTGCCCGCGGCGAACTCGCTGACCGTTCCATCGCCGGCGATGTAGTTCTGGCCGTTGCCGGAGCGGTACTGGTTCGCGAGGCTGTCGTTCGCCGTGCAGCCGGAGAGTGCGAGCGCTGTCGCCGCAGCGAGGGCGGCGGCAGGCAGGAGGATGCGGGAGCGGAGGCGGGACACGGAGGTCACACGGCCCCCACATCGGTTGCGGCGGACTGGAGGCTCGCGGCGGGCTCGACGTAGCCGACCTCGACCAGACGCTGGGCTTCGGGGGTGCGGCCGGGATGGGCGGGAGGCTCGGCCTGGTCGGTCGGGACCTCCGAGTCGGTGTTCACCCGCTCGAACGTGGTGATGCTGGAGAGCGCGCAGCGGCGCTTGCGCGGATCGTGCGCGTAGCGCTCTCCCGCGACGGAGAGGTGAGCGACCCAGATCGGCAGCTGGTGGCTGACGAGGACGACATCGCCCGACTCGACCGAGTCGAACGCGTCGTGGATGGCGGCCATCATGCGGCGCTCGGTGCTCGTGTACGCCTCACCCCAGCTCGGGCGAAGCGGATTCACCAGGTACGGCCAGTACGCCGGATTGCGCACGGCGCGCTTCATGCGCGTGCCCTCGAAGCGGTTGGTCGGCTCGATGATGCGCTCGTCGATGACGGGCTCCAGGCCGAACTCCGCCGCGATGGGAGCCGCGGACTCGCGCGTGCGCTGCAGCGGCGAGACGCGGAGTGCGCTGACCGGCCGCGACCGCTCGCGCAGGTCGTCTGCTGCGGCCTGTGCCATGCGATGGCCGAGTTTGGAGAGGCCGAAGCCCGGCAGCCTGCCGTACAGGATGCCGTCGGGATTGAACACCTCGCCATGACGGACGAGGTGAACCTGGCTCGCTACCACCGCTCCAGTCTACGGAGGGGGTTCCCTTGAATTCACTGAGCGCCCGCGCGGCACGTCCGGCCGGAACCGTCCCCAGGCTGAGAGGGCTCGCACTTCTCCACAGATTCCCACGACCGGCCCGGCCTGAGAGGGGCTCTTCGTAGCGTCGACTCATGGCCGACGACGAAGAAGAGGACGTGGCACTTGCGAACATCCCGAACCACGACCGCCCCCGCGAGCGAATGCGGCGACTGGGCGTCGGATCCCTCACAGACGACGAGGTGCTCGCCCTCGTGCTGGGGTCCGGGCAGACCGGGCGCAGCGTCCTCGCACTGGCGCGATCGGTGCTCCGCAGGACCGGTGGCTTTCCCGGGCTGGCCACGATGGACTTCGCCCGACTCGAACGACTACCGGGAGTCGGGCCGGCGACCGCGGGCCGACTCGTCGCGATCATCGAGATCTGGCGTCGCGCCGGGGCGTCGTCCACGTGGACCAGGCTCACCGACCACAAGGCCGTCGCCGATGTGGTCCGGCCCGAGCTCCTCCACCGCGACTCGGAACGCTTCGTGGTCGTCGTCGCCGATCGTGCGTCGCGTCCGCTCGAGCTGGTGCTCCTGCAGGACGGCGGCGTGGATGAGACGAGCGTTCAGCCGGCCGACGTCCTTCAGGCGGTGCTCACCCGCGGCGGCCGGTCGTTCGCGGTCGCGCACAACCATCCGTCCGGAGTGCTCGACGCATCCGTCGCCGACCTCATGCTCACCCGCCGGCTCGACCAGTCCGCGGCGACACTCGGCCTCCGCTTCCTGGGGCACGTGCTGGTGGCGGGCGACAGCTGGACGGCTCTGCCCACCGCTGGCTCGGGCGCTACGGCGTCAGGCGGGTCGGCCCACGGAAGAGGTAGGTCGTCTCGCGCAGGTTCGAGAGGTGCAGCATGAGCATCAGCACGCGCGCAAGGCCCATGCCGAAGCCGCCGTGGGGCGGGATACCGTACCGGAAGAAGGCCAGCACATCCTCGAGCTCCTCGACGGAGAGACCCTTCTCGACCGCCTGCTTCTCGAGGATGTCGACGCGATGCTCGCGCTGAGCCCCCGTCGAGATCTCGACGCCGTTGAAGATCAGGTCGTAGCTGCGGGTGATCGACGGGTCCTCGGGATGACGCATGTGGTAGTACGGCCGGATGCTGGCGGCGTAGTCCGTCAGGAAGACGAACTCGTGGCCGTAGGTCTCCTTGACGTAGGCCGAGATCTGGCGCTCGCCCTCCGGGTCCATGTCGTCGTCCTCGCGCTGCACCTCGTAACCGCGCTCGGCGACGATGCGCTTCGCCTCGGCCAGCGGGATGCGCGGGAACGGCGTCGACGGCACGGTGATCTCGACGCCGAACAGGCGCTCGATCTCCTCGCCGTGCTTCTCCTTGACGGCGGTGAAGCCGGCGACCAGGAGGTCCTCGTGCACCTTCATGACGTCTTCGTGGCTGTCGATCCAGCTGATCTCGGTGTCGACGCTGGTGAACTCGGTGGCGTGACGGCTGGTGAAGCTGGGGTCGGCACGGAACGCCGGGCCGATCTCGAACACACGGCCGAAGCCGGCGGCCTGCGCCATCTGCTTGAAGATCTGGGGGCTCTGCGCCAGGTAGGCGGTGGTCTCGAAGTACGGAAGCTCGAACAGCTCGGCGCGCGACTCGGAGGCGGAGGCCATCAGCTTGGGCGTGTGGATCTCGACGAAGCCGTTCTCCACCCAGTACTGGCGGAGGGCGTGCTCGAAGGTCGTCTGCACGCGGAAGATGAGGTTGTGGCGCGGCTCGCGCAGGTCGAGGAAGCGCCAGTCCATGCGCTTGTCGATGCCGCTGTCGGCGGCGATCGGGGTCTCCGGGATGGCGGCCGTCTCGACCTCGAGGGAGGTCAGTTTGATCTCGATGCCACCGAGCTTGACGCGCTCGTCGTGCTTCAGCTCGCCCGTGGCCCGCACGAAGCTGCCCTGCGAGAGAGCGGAGATGGTGGTCGCGGGCTCATCGGCGATCACCAGGCCGTCGTCGCCGACGGTCCGCGGGTTGACCAGCTGGACGGCTCCCGACTCGTCGCGCAGAACCACGAACTGCACCTTCTTCTGGTCGCGGACGGTCTCGACCCATCCGGCGACGCTCACGGGGCCGTCGGGGAGGGCGGCCAGGTCCTTGATCAAAACGCGTGCAGTCACGAGCCCCAAGCCTACCGGTGCGCCCGTCGTGCGCGGTGTGACAATGGGAGGACCAGGCACGAAGGAGTAGCCCATGAGCACCGACGAGGTCGTCATCCTGTCCGCCGCGCGCACGCCGCTGGGGAAGATCAAGGGGGCACTCGCCTCACTGAGCGCGGTGCAGCTGGGGACGATCGCCGTGAAGCAAGCGCTCGACCGGTCGGGCGTCGGGGCGGACGCCGTCGACACCGTCCTCTTCGGTCAGGTGCTTCAGGCGGGAGCCGGACAGAATCCGGCCCGTCAGACGGCGATCGGCGCGGGGATCGGGTGGGACGTGCCCGCAACCACGATCAACAAGGTGTGCCTGTCGGGCCTCGCGGCCGTGATCGACGCTGCGCGGCTGATCCGAACAGGCGAGGCGACCGTGGTCGTGGCGGGAGGGCAGGAGTCGATGACGAATGCGCCGCACATCCTGCCCGGCTCACGGCTCGGCTGGAGCTACGGCTCCATCCAGGCGCTCGACTCGGCGGCGCACGACGGGCTGACGGACGCGTTCGACGGGATCTCGATGGGTGCCTCCACCGAGAGCTACACGGAGAAGCTCGGGCTGACGCGGGAGGCGCAGGACGACTTCGCGGCGCGATCCCACCAGCGCGCGGGAGCGGCAGCAGCAAGCGGGGTCTTCGACGACGAGATCGCGCCGGTGACCATCCCGCAGCGGAAAGGCGAACCGCTCGTCGTGCGGACGGACGAGGGGGTGCGACCCGACTCGACGGCCGAGACGCTCTCGCGACTGCGGCCGAGCTTCGCGGAGAGCGGGACGCTGACGGCGGGCAACTCCTCGCCCCTGAGCGACGGGGCGGCGGCGCTGGTGCTGACCAGCCGCGAGAACGCGGAGCGGCTCGGGCTGCCCTGGCTCGCGCTGGTGGGGGCGAGCGGACAGGTCGCCGGGCCGGACAATTCGCTGCACTCGCAGCCGTCGCGGGCGATCGACGCAGCACTCCGGCGGACCGACTGGAGCGCGGCGGACCTCGACCTGGTCGAGATCAACGAGGCCTTCGCAGCGGTAGCACTGCAGTCGATGGCAGACCTGGGTCTCGATCCGGACAGGGTGAACATCCACGGCGGCGCGATCGCCGTGGGGCATCCGATCGGCGCGTCCGGCGCGCGGCTCGCGGGCCACGCGGCGCACGAGCTGGCGCGGCGAGGCTCCGGGCGAGCTGCGGTCGCACTGTGCGGCGGTGGCGGACAGGGAGACGCCCTCCTGCTCTACCGCTGATCCGGTGGTGCCGACGAGCGCTGCGGGCCGCGGTGGGCGCAGCGCTGGCGGCGGTGACGGACTTGGCGTCAGCGCTGGCGTCAGGGCTGGCGTCAGCGCTCCAGGTGACGCTCCGCCGGGCCGGTGTACTGCGACAGAGGCCGGATCAGCGAGTTGGCCGCGTACTGCTCGAACACGTGCGCGGTCCAGCCGGTGACCCGTGCCGCTGCGAACAGCGGGGTGAACGTCTCCGTGTCGAAACCCATCAGGTTGTAGGCAGGGCCGGACGGATAGTCGAGGTTCGGCTTGATGTTCTTGCGCTCGCCCATGGCGTTCTCGAGAGCGTCGTACAGGTCGAGGAGATCGCGGCGGTCGTAGTGGTCGGCGAGCACCACCAGGGATGCGTGCATGGTCGGCACCCGCGAGTCGCCGTTCTTGTACACGCGGTGACCGAAACCCATGATCTTGCGCTTCTCGGCGAGGGCCGCGTCCAGCCACTCCTCAGCACGATCGGCGGTCCGGATCTCCTCGAAGGCGTGCATGACGGCCTCGTTCGCCCCACCGTGCAGCGGGCCCTTCAACGCGCCGATGGCGCCGGTCACCGCCGAATAGACGTCCGACAGGGTCGACGCGATCACCCGCGCCGTGAACGTGGAGGCGTTGAACGAATGCTCCGCATACAGGACGAGGGAGACACGGAACGCGTCGACCACGACGTCGTCGGGAACCTCGCCGAACGTCATCCAGAGGAAGTTGCGCGAGTAGTCCAGGTCGTCGCGCGGCTCGACCGGGTCGAGTCCGCGACGGCGACGCTGGATGTGCGCCACGATCGCCGGCAGCTGCGCGAACAGGTAGAGGGCGCGGCCCTCGTTCAGCTCCGGGTCCAGGATGCTGTCGGGCTGCTGAAGCGTCGCGTCGAGGCCTCCGAGCTGACTCACCGCGGTACGGAGCGCGTCCATCGGGTGGGCGGACGCCGGGATGTCGTCGAGGGCGCGACGCGTGCGATCGTCCAGGCGACGCAGCGAACGCTCCAGGGACTCGAAGGCGACCAGCTGCTCCGGCGTGGGCAGTTCGCCGTGCCACAGCAGATAGGCCACCTCCTCGAAGGAGCAGTGCGCGGCGAGCTCCTGAACCGGGTAACCGCGGTACAGCAGAGAGTTCGTCTGCGGGTTCACCGAGGAGATGGTCGTCGTGTCCACCACGACGCCGGCGAGGCCCTTGTGGATCTCAGGGTCGGTCATATGAGCTCCTTCGCTGCTGACGGGATCGCCGCCGACGGACGGTTTCGAGAGAGGGCGCTACTTCCGCACGTCGAAGTTGTACACCGACGTGTCGAAGGCGTTGTAGCCCTCGTAGTCAATCAGGTCGTACAGGTCGGCGCGATGCTGCATGTCGTCCAGCATCGGCTTCAGCGTGCCCGAATCGACCAGCTGGTCGAGGCCGCGCTCGGCGGCGCCCATCGCCAGACGCAGGAGAGACACCGGCCAGATGACGATGTTCACCCCGACATCGCGCAACTGGTCGACGGTGAAGAGGTCGCTCTTCCCGAATTCGGTCATGTTCGCCAGCACCGGCACGTCCACGGCGGCCCGGATGGCCTCGAACTCGGAGAGGTCCGCCATCGCTTCCGGGAACAGCGCGTCGGCGCCCGCATCGACGAGCGCCTTCGCGCGGTCGATCGCGGCGGCGAGCCCCTCGACCGCGCGGATGTCCGTGCGGGCCATGATCAGGAGGTTGCCGTCGCGGCGAGCATCGACGGCGGCCCGGATGCGCTTGAGCGCCGTGTCCTCGTCCACCACCTGCTTGCCGTCGAGATGGCCGCACCGCTTGGGGTTGACCTGGTCCTCGATGTGCAGGCCGGCGACGCCGGCATCCTCCAGCGCCTGGACGGTACGGGCGACGTTCATCGGCTCGCCGAATCCCGTGTCGGCGTCGACCAGGGCCGGAAGGTCCGTCATCCGCGTGATCTGAGCGGATCGGGCGGCGACCTCCGTCTGCGTCGTCAGACCGATGTCCGGCAGCCCCAGATCCGCGGAGAGGACGGCCCCCGAGATGTAGACGCCCTCGAAGCCCTTGCGCTCGATCAGGCGGGCACTCAACGGATTGAATGCCCCCGGCATCCGGATCAGCTCACCCGACGCCAACCGGGCGCGGAAGGCGGCGCGCTTCTCATGCGCGGGGACGGACGAATACAGCATCTAGAAAAGTCCCTTCGGCGAGGGGGTCGCGGCCAGAAGTCCCGGCCGTGCGGTGATGGTCAGACCGCCCAGCTCGGAGGCGCTCAGTTCGGGCAGGCGGCCGGCGAGCGCGAGGAACCGCTCGATCTCGTCCTGCTCCAGCACATCGGCCGCCAGCATGCGGAACTTCGCGACATAGTCGGCTCGCACGAACGGCCGAGCGCCGAGCGGATGGGCGTCTGCGACCGCGATCTCGTCCTCGATGACGCGGCCGTCCGCCAGACGGATGACGACGCGGCCTCCGAAGGCCTTCTCCGCCGGGTCGGTCGAGTGATAGCGGCGGGTCCACTCTGCGTCCTCGGACGTCGTGACCTTCCCCCACAACTCGACGGTGTCCGGACGTGCGGCACGCGAAGGGAGGTAGGACTCCACGTGATGCCAGCCGCCGTCCTGCAGGGCCACCGTGAAGATGTACGGGATGCTGTGGTCGAGCGTCTCCCGCGAGGCCGTCGGATCGTACTTCTGTGGATCGTTCGCACCGGAGCCGATCACGTAATGCGTGTGATGCGACGTGTGGATGACGATGCTCTCCACCTGCGACGGATCAGCCGCCTCCGGGTGCTCGCGGTGCAGCTTCCTCGCGAGGTCGATCCACGCCTGGGCCTGATACTCCGCGGAGTGCTCCTTGGTGTACGAGTCGAGGATCGCCCGCTTCGGCTCCCCGGCCTCCGGCAGGGGGACGTCGTACGACGCGTCCGGGCCGTCGAGCAGCCAGGCGATCACCCCGTCCTCCCCCTCGTAGATCGGGGTGGGGCTGGTCTCACCGCGCAGTGCGCGGTCTATGGCCTCGACCGCCATCTTCCCGGCGAAGGCGGGCGCATGGGCCTTCCAGCTGGAGATCTCGCCCTTGCGGGACTGCCGGGTCGCGGTCGTGGTGTGAAGCGCCTGGCCGATCGCCTGATAGATGGTCTCGGGTGGAAGGTGCAGCAGAGTGCCGATGCCCGCCGCAGCGGACGGACCCAGGTGCGCGACGTGGTCGATCTTGTGCCGATGCAGGCTGATCGCTCGCGCCAGATCGATCTGGATCTCGTAGCCGGTCGCGATGCCGCGAACGAGGTCCCGCCCGGTCAGGCCGTAGGCGCGTCCCGCGTGCTGCGCGACCGCGATGATCGGGGGGATGTTGTCGCCCGGGTGGGAGTACTCCGCGGCCAGGAAGGTGTCGTGGAAGTCGAGCTCGCGCACTGCGACCCCGTTCGCCCAGGCGGCCCACTCCGGCGACACACGTACGGCCGGCTCCTCGCCGAACACCGTCGAGCCGTCCTGCGGGTGATCCACCGACTCGGTGAGCTCCTCCAGCTGCCGCGACGGGATCGGATGCGCGAGGGCCTGCGACCGGGCCGACACGACAGGTCGCCGGGTCAGGGAGGCTGCGGCGACGGCCGCGTTGTCGATCACCCGGTTGATCACCATCTCGGTGACCTCCGCGTCCACCTCCACCGGGTCGGCCGCGACCTCCGCGATCTTCCACGCGAGCTGGTCCTGACGGGCGAGGTTCTCCTCGCTGCTGTGCACACGAACGTTGTGGAGCTTCACGTAACGAACCTACCTCCCCTACGCTCGGCACATGGTCCCCGGCCCGTCACTGCTCGCGTTCGCCCTCGCGTCGATCGCGCTGATCGTGATCCCAGGACCGAGCGTGCTGTTCGTCATCGGGCGCTCCCTGGCCCTGGGGCGGCTCGGAGGTCTGCTCAGTGTCCTCGGGAACGCGCTCGGGATGCTCCCGCTGGTGATCGCGGTCGCCCTGGGGATCGGGGCGATCGTCGCGGAGTCGCTCGTCCTGTTCACGATCATCAAGTTCGCAGGCGCCGCCTACCTCGTCTACCTGGGCATCCAGGCGATCCGTCATCGACGGCACACCGCCGTCACGCACGAGGCGACCCCGCCGCGGCGATCCTGGGCGCGCATCCTCGGCGAAGGATTCGTCGTGGGGCTGACGAACCCGAAGTCGCTCGTCTTCTTCGTCGCGGTGCTGCCGCAGTTCGTCGACTACCGGGCGGGCGGGATCCCCCTGCAGATGTTCGAACTGGGCGTGGTCTTCCTCGTGCTGGCGCTGATGTTCGACAGCGTCTGGGCCCTCGCAGCCGGCACCGCTCGGCAGTGGTTCGGACGCTCGCCCAAACGGGTGGAGCGCCTCGGAGCGACCGGCGGTGTGCTCATGATCGGGCTCGGCGGCGTGCTCGCCTTCACCGGCGTCAAGCACTGACCGGGCGCGCCGACCGCGGGCTGGGCCTGCGGTCGACGCGGGCCTCCAGCGATCAGATGTCCCCCGCCGTGGCGATCGGCGCGATCATCGCCCGGGCGAGGGTGTGGAAGTGCGCGTTGAAGCCCAGGACGGCCGGCGTCGACTCGGGGTCGAGGTCGAGGCGCTCGACATCCAGTGCATGCACCACGATGTCGTAGCGGTGGGTTCCCGTTCCGGGCGGAGGTCCGGCGCCCGTGAAGCTCTTCGACCGCATCTCGTTGGAGAGCATGGAGGCGCCGGCTGGAAGGTTCGCGCCGCCCTCGGCGCCCGCACCGGCGGCCAGCTCGGTGACGGAGGCGGGGATGTTGTAGACGGCCCAGTGCCAGAACCCGGAGCCGGTGGGGGCGTCCGGGTCGTGGATGGTCACCGCGAAGCTCTTGGTCTCGGCGGGGAAGCCGCTCCACGAGAGCTGCGGCGACATGTCGTCGCCGCCACCGCCGGCGCCCCACTGGGCGCGGGACAGGGGACGCCCGTCCGCGACGTCGTCGCTCGAAACACGGAAGAGGGGTACAGCGCCGAAGCGCTCCAGGGGGTCGTTGGCCATACCGCCACGCTACGCCCGCGCTGCGGGTTCCGGTTCCACCGGGGAGGGATGCCTGCGGAAGCGGCGGGGCAGACCGGTCAGACCCCACAGCGTCACACGGAGCATGGCCTCCACCACGATCCCGCCGCCCATCTTCGAAGCGCCGCGTTCCCGCTCGACGAAGGTGATGGGCACCTCGACGATCCGGAGACCCACGTCGTGTGCCCGACGCGTCATGTCGATCTGGAAGCAGTAGCCCTGGCTCTCGGTGCGTTCGTAGTGCAGGCGCTCCAGCGCGTCCGCCGTGAATGCCCGGTAGCCGCCGGTGACATCCCGAACCGGCAGCCCGAGAGCCACGCGGGAATAGGCGCTGCCTCCGCGGGAGATCAGCCGGCGGCGGGCCGGCCAGTTCACCACTCCCCCGCCGTCGACCCAGCGCGAACCCAGGACGACGTCCGCTCCGGCCGGCGAATCGGGCGACCGGACCGCACCCAGCAGGCGCGGAAGCTGCTCTGGCTGGTGCGAGCCGTCCGCATCCATCTCGACGATGACGTCGTAGCCCGCGTCGAGCGCCCACTGCATCCCCGCGCGGTAGGCGGCCCCGAGGCCTTCCTTCCCCGTGCGATGCAGCACATGCACGTTGGCGTCCGTTGCGGCGAGCGCATCGGCCAGCTCACCCGTGCCATCCGGAGAGTTGTCGTCGACGACGAGCACGTCGGCGTCCGGAACGGACGCACGCACGCGTCCGACGATCGAGCCGACGTTCTCTCGTTCGTCATAGGTCGGGATGATGACCAGGGTTCGCAACAACCCGCCTTTCTGTCAGGGGCACGCTCCGGAGGGGCGTTCTCGACCCTGTCCTACCAGTCTGAACGGGAGGCGAACTAGACTGCGGGCGCTCACAGCCTTCACGATCCTACGATTCGGTCGGCCGCGGAACCACTCGCCTACGATGAGGCGGTGGCCGTCCCCAAGATTCTGCTGTTCTACGTCTTCGCGCCGCTGCCCGACCCGGAGGCGGTCCGGCTCTGGCAGCGGGAACTGTGCGAACGGCTGAGACTGCGGGGACGCATCCTGCTCTCGGCCCACGGCATCAACGGAACGCTCGGGGGCGAGCTCGATGCGCTGAAGCGCTACCTCCGCGTCACCAAGGAGTACGGGCCGTTCCGCGGCATCGAGGCCAAATGGAGCGAAGGTTCCGGCCTGAATGCGGACAATTCGAGCGTCGACTTCCCCCGGTTGTCGGTCAAGGTGCGGGACGAGATCGTGTCGTTCGGAGCTCCCGATGAGCTGCTGGTCGATGAGAACGGGGTGCAAGGCGGCGGCGAGCGCCTCTCCCCCGACCAGCTGCACACGCTCGCCCAGGAACGCGACGACCTCGTCTTCTTCGACGGGCGGAACCGCTTCGAGGCCGGGATAGGGCGCTTCAAGGACGCCGTCGTGCCCGATGTCGCGAACACCCGCGAGTTCGTCACCGCGCTCGACAGCGGCGCGTACGACCACCTCAAGGACAAGCCCGTCGTCACGTACTGCACCGGAGGCATCCGCTGCGAGGTGCTGTCGTCGCTGATGCGCTCCCGCGGCTTCCAGGAGGTCTATCAGCTCGACGGGGGGATCGCGCGATACGGCGAGACGTACGGCGACGACGGCCTCTGGGAGGGCGCCCTCTACGTCTTCGACGGACGGGGCTCCCTCACCTTCAGCGACCACGCCGCCGTCCTCGGCCGCTGCGTCACCTGCGGCGCGTCGACCAGCCGGATGCGCAACTGCTCCGACCCGGCCTGCCGGGAGCAGCTCGTGGTGTGCGACGACTGCGGAACCGCGACCTGCGAGGCCCACGCCGCCTGATCCCGAGAGCGAAACCGTCCACATCGCCGAGGGCGAACACGTTCTCCACCGACTCGCGGGAAACCTTGGCGGCCTCTTCGTGTTGCCGCCATCATGAACAGCATGGATCCGGTCTCCACCATCGTCTGGATCGTGTCGTTCGTCGTCGTCACGGTCACGGTCACCGGCCTGTCCCGCAGGGTCGGCTGGTCGGCCCCCGTCGTGCTCGTCTTCGTCGGGGCCGCCGCGTCCTTCGTGCCGGGCGTGCCGGAGGTGGCGCTGGAACCCGAGGTCGTCCTGTTCGGCCTCCTGCCTCCCCTGCTCTTCGCGGCCGCCATCCAGACCTCGATCGTGGATGTCCGGGCCAGGCGAGACGGCATCCTGCTGCTCTCCGTCGGTCTGGTGGCGTTCACGGTCGTCGTGGTGGGGTTCGCGACCTACCTGGTGGTCCCGGCGATCACCCTCGCGGCGGCGTTCGCCTTCGGGGCGGTGGTCGCCCCGACGGACACGGTGGCCGTGCAGGCGGTCGCCGGGCGGGTGAAGCTGCCGAGACGACTCGTGACCGTGCTGGAGGGCGAGAGCCTGCTCAACGACGCGACAGCCCTGGTCGCGCTGAACGCCAGCATCGCGGCCATCGTCAGCGTGGTGAACCCGGTGTCGGTCGGCGTCGACTTCGTCCTCGCCGTGGTGGTCGGCATCGGCGTTGGACTCCTCGTCGGGCTCGTCCTCGCCACGATCCGCAAGCAGCTGCGGTCGCCTGTCCTCGACACCTCGCTCGCACTCGTCACGCCCTACCTCGCGTTCATCCCGTCGCAGTTGCTCCACGGTTCCGGGGTGCTCGCCGTGGTCGTCGCCGGGTTGTACCTCGGCTATCGCTCGCCGACCATCCAGACGGCCGAGGCCCGGATCGCGGAGACGATCAACTGGCGGACCGTGAGCTTCCTGCTCGAGAACGCCGTCTTCCTCTTCATCGGGCTCGAGCTGCGGTCCATCCTGACGGCCGCGTTCACCTCGGGCATCACGATCCCTCAGACGATCGTCATCAGCATCGTCGTCCTGCTGGCGATCTTCCTCGCCCGCTTCCTGTGGATGATCGGCACCACCACGCTCTACCGGTACGGTCCGCAGCGGTTGAGGGAGCGCGGCTGGTCGTGGCCGACGGGCATCGCCGTCTCGTTCGCGGGCATCCGCGGCGTCGTGACGCTCGCGGCGGTGTTCCTGCTCCCCGAGGACACCCCGCACCGTGAGTTCCTGCAGTTCCTCGCCTTCGTCGTCGTGGTCGGGACGCTGCTCGAGGGGCTCGCGCTGCCCTGGATCATCCGCCGGCTGAAGCTGCCGCCTCCCGACTTCGCGCAAGAGGCCAGCGAGATGCAGCGGCTGCTCGCCGAGGCCCAGTCCGCCGGGCTGGAGCACCTGGAGTCGCAGGTGACCGGCGATGAGGACGATCGGGTCATCGAGCGACTGCGGATCAATGCACTGTTCCTGTCCGACGCCCTCGAGAACCCGTCACCGGACGATCGCGCCGACCTGCCGCTCGAATATCGGCGGCTGCGTCGCACGATGATCACCGCGGAGCGCCAGGCCGTGCTCGAGGCGCGGGCCGAAGGGCGCTACCAGGAACCCGCGGTGCGGTCGGTGCTCGCGTTCCTGGATGCAGAGGAGTCTGCACTCAAGGCGGGCGGGGCCGACGGGAAGAAGCCGCTCATGTGAGGGTCGGCGAGTCCGCCGGCGCCGAATCCACCGGCGGCGGGCCGGCGGCCGTCACGGGCGCAGCGGCAGGGCGGCCGCGACCGCGACCGCGGCGAGCGTCGCGACCGTCGCCGCGCGGGCGACGTGCCCACAGTCGCGAGCGCTTCGACGACAGTGCAAGGACCACCAGGATGTCGAAGGCCAACCCGAGCAGATTGTTGCGCAACGAGATCTGCGGGCCGCCGTTGAAGTAGTCGATCGCCGAGACCACGATGATCAGCGAGCTGTACGACATCGCGGTGATCCGCGCCCAGTTGCTGCCGAAGAACACCAGCAGGGCGAGCACGAAGTACAGCACCAGACCGGCCCCGAAGACCCCCATCGCGATGCCGAGCACCAGGCTGACCGCGCTCCGCTCGCTCGCCGTCACCACCTCGCCGCCGAGCTCCGACATGACGAAACGATCCCAGCCGAGCAGATTGAGCACGATGTAGCCGACACCGGCCACCACCCGCAGCGCCATCAGCAGCGCACCGAGCGCCGTCGGAACCGGGCGGCGCTCCGCGAGGGCCGCGCGACGGGCGGCAGCGTCGGCCGCGACCATCGCTGCCCGTTCGTCCACCGCGACCTGGCGGAGGTCCACGATCGGGAGATCGCCGTCCGTCTCGATCGTGTCGCCACCGCCGTTCCGCGCGTGGTAGCCGGTCGAGAAGTCGCGGATCACCGACACCTCGACGCCGACATCCGCACCCAGCAGCGTCGAGACGATGTGATCGCGCTCGATGTCGGTGTTCGCGTCGATCTTGTGGGTGATCTGCAGCGTGAACAGGGAGAAGCCGACCGACCGGTCGAACGTCCCGGCGGCCAGCCAGTCCACCCCGTGCCCGCCCGGGAGCAGCCAGCCCTCTGGACACCGCCAGAACCGCACGTGATGCCGTTTCGCCGGGTTGCCCTTCACCTCCTGCTGGTACGCGACATCCTGCTGATGCCCGAACAGGAACAGCGGGCTCACCGGCGCCTCGTCATAGCTGCGGCGCAGCAGCGTCGACGTGATGATCCGCCGGCTGGAGCGGAAGGTGACGTCATCCGCGCGCGTCCAGCCGGCCTCCCGCATGGCGTCGTCGAGCTGCGCCTCCGAGCCGAGCAGCGCGAGGTTGATCGGGTCGCCGAGCAGCCCGTCACTCGTGCGCGCCCGGCCGATGAAGTAGTCCGGCACGTAGATCTCGGTCAGGATGCGATGCAGCCGCGGCAGGACCAGGTAGGCGAGCACCAGCCAGAACACCACGAAGAACAGGACCAGGAACCAGCCCCACTCGAAGCTGTCCGTGAGAAGCAGGATGGCCAGCCAGACCGCGGCGACACCGCCGAAGACGAAGAACGCGTAGTCGATGACCGAGCTCACCGAGACGCGCCGACCGAGTGCCGAACGGCTCTTCGGCACCTCCATCGGTTCCCCCGTGCGGGCCATGCGGCCATCCTAGAGCGACGAACGTCCGCGCCGTAGGGTGTGTCCATGACGAACATCCAGGCGCGTGGCGCCGAACTCCGCAGACTCCACGACGCCCCGGAACTGCTCCAGGTCGTCAACGTCTGGGACGCGATCAGCGCACGCGTGATCGCTGAGCTGCCCGACACCCGCGCCCTCGCGACGGCCAGCCACTCCATCGCGGCGACGCTCGGCTACGAGGACGGCGAGAACATCCCGCTCGACCTCATGCTCGACATGATCGGGCGCATCGTCGCGACCACCGACCTCCCCGTCAGCGCAGACCTCGAGAGCGGATACGGTGACGCGGGCGAGACCATCCGGCGCGCGATCGGCGTGGGAGCCGTCGGCGCCAACCTCGAAGACCGGCTCCGCCCCTTCGATGAGGCCGTCGCCGCCGTGCGGGCCGCGATCCAGGCGGCGGAGGCAGAAGGCGTGCCGTTCGCCCTGAACGCCCGTACCGATGTGTTCCTCCGCGGCACCTTCCCGACCGACCACGAGAAGGTCGAGGAGGCGATCCGCCGCGGCCGCGCCTTCCTCGACGAGGGGGCCACCTGTGTCTTCGTCCCCGGCAAGCTGGACGAGCGGACGGTCGAGCAGCTCGTCGGCGGCCTCGGCGAGCGCAGGTTGAGCGTCATCGCCGTCCCCGGATCGGTCCCGCCGAAGCGGCTGGAGGAACTGGGGGTCGCGCGGGTCTCGTACGGGCCGTGGACGCAGCGGGTCGCCCTCACCGCCCTCAAGAACACGGCGCTCGAGCTCTACGCGGGCGGGGCGCTCCCGATCGGCACGGAGCAGCTCAACTGAGCCTCACCCGGGCCGTCTCGACCCTCCGGCGTAGGGTGAGGCCATGAGCGATTTCCGGGCGATCGTGATCGAGCAGCAGGTCGACGGCGGACGGATCACCGCCCACACCGCGGAGATCCGGCGGGTCACCGACGACTTCCTGATGCCCGGCGATGTGACGATCGACGTCGAGTTCTCCGACCTCAACTACAAGGACGGGCTGGCCGTCGGCGGGCGTCCCGGCGTCGCCCGCACCTCGCCGCTGATCCCCGGGATCGACGTGGTCGGAACGGTCGAGCGCTCGGACGACCCGCGCTGGCGACCGGGCGACCGCGTGACTCTCAACGGCGCGGGCCTGGGCGAGAACCACCACGGCGGACTGGCGGAGAAGGCGCGCGTGAGCGGCGACGCGCTCGTCCGCATCCCCGACTCGATCACGTCGGAGCAGGCCGCCGCCATCGGAACGGCGGGCTTCACCGCGATGCTGGCCGTGCTCGCGCTCGAACGGAACGGCGTCGACCCGCGCGAGGTCGCCGAGCGCGGCGACAGCGTCCTCGTCACCGGTGCGGCGGGAGGCGTCGGCTCCGTCGCCGTCGCCCTGCTGGCGAAACTGGGTTACCCGGTCACAGCATCCACGGGCCGGGTGGAGGAGGCGGGCGACTACCTAACCGACCTCGGCGCCACCGCCATCATCGACCGGTCGGAGCTCGACGCCCCGGGCCGGCCGCTGCAGTCGCAGCGGTGGGCCGGCGCGGTCGACTCCGTCGGCAGTCAGACGCTGGCGACCGTGCTCGCGCAGACCCGCTACGGCGGGACGGTCGCCGCCTGCGGCTTGGCGCAGGGCCCGGACCTTCCGACGACGGTGCTCCCCTTCATCCTGCGCGCGGTCTCCCTGGTCGGCATCAACTCGGTGGATGCGCCGCTCGCCCTGCGCGAGACCGCCTGGCGCCGGCTCGCCACCGACCTCGATGAGGAGGCGCTCGCCGCGATGACCCGATTCGTCTCACTGGCCGAGGCCATCCCGGCGGCGGAGGACATCCTCGCCGGGCGACTGCGCGGCCGGACGGTGGTCGACGTCCGCGCCTGACCGCGCCGTACGTTCGTTTCCGCGAGACGCCAGGCCGGCGGACGCTCCGCCCGGGCGAACGCTGGGCCCGGCACACGCTCGGCCCAGCACACGCTCGGCCCAGCACACGCTCGGCCCGGCGAACCCTCCGCCTCGCAGAACGCTCGATATGCTGGCGCCATGATCGTCGTCGCCACCGTCGTGGTCACCCTCGCCGCCGCCCTCCACATCGCGATCTTCTTCATGGAGAGCGTCGCCTGGACCCGTCCGACGGTCTGGCGCCGGTTCGGCGTCGTCAGCCAGGAGGCGGCCGACACGGTGCGGCCGATGGCCTATAACCAGGGGTTCTACAACCTCTTCCTCGCGATCGGCGCGGTCGTCGGCCTCGTCCTCTACGGGGTCGGCCAGCACGCGGCCGGTCTCGCGCTCATCATCTTCACGACCGCGTGCATGGTCGCGGCGGCCATCGTGCTGGTCACGACGGGGCGCGGGTACCTCCGCCCCGCGCTCATCCAGGGGTCGCTCCCGTTGATCGGGCTGGCCCTGCTGCTGATCGGGCTCGCGACCGGCCAGAGCTGAGTCTCAGCGGAGTTCCGGAGACACCGACTCCGGCCGCAGCCCGCGGCCGATCAGCCGGGAGCTCACCACCTGCACGGCCGGCGTCGCCACGGCGAGCGCCGCCCGCAGCGGTGCGGGCATCGGCTCCGGCAGCAGCCGGACGCCCTCCGGCCGCGAGATGGTGCGATGAGCCGCCAGCTGGATGCGCTGCATGGCCGCGACCGCGGGCATCCGCCGCCGTTGGATGCCGTCGAGCAGCCGCAGGTCGACCTCGGCGTCCGACCCCGCCGCCGGCCCGAGTTCGCGCAGCGTCGCCGTCAGGGCGTTCGCGGTCGCGACCGCGTCCTGCACCGCATAGTTGACGCCGACGCCGAAGGCCGGGGACATCGCGTGGGCCGCATCCCCGATCGCGAGGTAGCCGTGCCGGTACCAGCGCGGCAAGCGGTCGATCTGCACGCTGAGCAGCTTGACCTGGTCCCAGTCCGTGACGGTCTCGAGCGCGGCGCGCAGGTGCGGCGCCGCGTCGATCACGGCCCGGCGGAAGGCGCCGAGGCCGCCCGCGTGCAGCTCTGTGTAGCCGCCTTTGGGGATGATCAGCCCCGCCTGAACGTAGTCGTGGCGCTCGATCGTGACGACCATCCCGCCTCCGCCCACGTACGCGAGCGTGTGCGCGGGAAGGTCGTCCGGCTTCGGGATGCGGAACCACAGCACATCGATCGGCACCCCGAACCGGCGGGGCCGGAGCCCCGCCTGGGACCGCAGCCCGGAGGCGCGGCCGTCCGCCGAGACGGTCAGCCGGGCGCGGATCTCGAGGTCGCCGTCCGGGCCGTGCGCCAGGACGCCCCGCACCGCATCCCCCTCCGAGAGCAGCTCCGCCGCCTCGGTCTGCATCAGCAAGCGGAAGTTCGGGTGACGCCGGGCGTCCTCCGCGAGGAAGTTCAGGAAGTCCCACTGCGGCGCGAGCACGAGGAAGTCGTCCGGCGGCGCGAGCCGGCCGAAGTCGATGGGGTGCAGGCGGTTGCCGTTCACCACCACGTCCAGCGCCCCGACGCTGGTGTGCGGGAGTCCGAGGAACCGCTCGCGCAGCCCCAGCTCGCCGAGCACGCCGATGGTCGACGGGTGGATGGTGTCCCCGCGGAAGTCGCGGAAGAAGTCGGCGTGCTTCTCGAGCACGACCACATCGACGCCGTTGCGCGCCAGGATCAGGCCGAGCATCATCCCGGCCGGGCCGCCCCCGACGATGACGCACGTCGTCTGCAACGTCTCCATGGTGGGCAGCGTATCCTCCCGGCATGGCGATCATCGGGAGCATCCTCATCGCCGCGGCGGCGCTCGTGCACCTCGGGTTCTTCGCGGTGCAGAGCGTGCTCTGGTCAGGACCGGGCGTGTGGAGCAGGTTCGGCATCGGCTCCCAGCACGACGCCGACGTGGTGCGGCCCGTCGCGTACAGCCAGGGCTTCTACAACCTCTTCCTCGCGGGCGGGTCGCTGGTGGGGCTCGTCCTCTACTGGACGACGCTCCGCGATGTGGGGTTCGGCCTCATCTTCTTCTGCGGCGTCTGCATGGTGTTGGCGTCGCTGGTTCTGCTGACGATCGCCCGGCGGTTCTGGCTCCTGGCGCTGGTCGAGGGCGGGATCCCGGCGATCGGCCTGATCCTGTTCGTCGTCGCCGAGAACAGCTGACCGTCAGTCGATGATGCCGTCGGCGGCCAGTTCGCTGCCGTCGACGCGGAGGGCCTCCACCAGGCGGGCGGCATGCGGCGTCGACACGATGACGCGGGAGTACTCCTCCCCGTCGAGATCGATCACCACCGCTGCGCGCTGCTTGCCCTTGATGAGCAGGAAGTCCTTGCCGCCGTGGAACTTCCACGTTCCGATCGACAGCGTCAGCGGGACGGCGGCCCCGGGCGCGCGGATGCCGCGGATCCAGATCCACGGGTCCTCGGTGATGGCGACCGAGCGGATGCTGTCCCGCGGCACCACCAGATCCTCGCGCTTCATGGCCAGCACCTTCTCGGCCCGCGTGAGGTGGATCTCCAAGCGGTCGGGGTGAACGTGCAGATCGGCCATAGCTCTATCCTGCCAAGCCGGGCGGTCCGGATGGTCATAGGAATCTCACAAACGCATTACTTTCACTTGTGATCGGCCGCCGTGCCCGGCCATGTATCCTTCTCGTCGTGGCAACGCAGCGACGAACTCCGGGTTCGCAGACTTCACTTCGTGAAGCCAACCGAGCCCGCATCGTCGATGCCATCAAGAAGCACGGCGGCCTCACGCAGGTCGAGCTCGCCGGCGCGACCGGGCTCTCTCCCGCGACCGTCTCGAACATCGTCAAGGAGCTCTCGACCTCCGGCGTCCTGCACACGACGCAGAGCATCCGCTCCGGCCGGCGCGCCCAGCACGTCACCCTGGCGCACGCCCTCGGACTGGTCGTCGGCGTGCACTTCTCGACCAGGCACCTGCGCGTCGCCCTGGCGGATGTCGCCCACACGGTCGTCGCCGAGAACCACATGCCGCTCGCCCGGGACCACCGGGCCGACAACGAGCTCGACAAGGTCTCGCTGCTCCTGAACGACATGCTCGAGTCGGTGGATGCGTCCCGCGACGACCTGCTCGCCGTCGGCATCGCCGTCCCCGCCCCGATCGACCGCGCCAGCGGGACGATCGCGCGCAGCGGCATCATGCGCGGGTGGGACGGCGTGGTGATCGCCGAATCGATGGAGCGGCGGATCAAGCGCCCGGTCTTCGTCGACAACGCCGCCAACCTCGCGGCGCTCGGCGAGTCGCGCTTCGGCGCCGGCCGCGGCAAGCGCAACACCATCACCATCGACGTCGGCGACGGGATCGGCGCGGGCCTTCTGCTCAACGGCCAGCTGTTCCGCGGCAACCACGGGGTCGCCGGCGAGTTCGGCCACACCACGATCCGGGAGAACGGACCGCTCTGCCGCTGCGGGAACCGGGGATGCCTGGAGGCGCTCGCGGGCGGCCCCGCCATCCTCGACGAGCTGCGCGACCACCTCGGCAGCCTCAAGCTCGGCGACGTCGTCCTGCAGGCGATGGCCGGGGATGCGCGCTGCATCCGCGCCATCGGCGACGCCGGACGCCACATCGGCGTCGCGACCGCGAACCTGTGCAATCTGATCGACCCGGAGCGGGTGATCGTCGGCGGCGAACTGTCGCGCGCGGGCGAGCTGCTGCTCGGCCCGCTGCGGCACGCGGTCGAGCGCTCGATCATCGTCAACCCCGACCTCATGCCGGACATCGTCCAGGCCCAGCTCGGGGTGCGCGCCGCGGCGCTCGGCGCGGTCGCCTACGCCGTCGACTGCGTCTCCCTCTCACCGGACGGCGTCTCGTACTGATCCTCCCGGCGGAGTGTCCCCCGAAGACGGTCCGAACCGTTATCGAAACCATTGTCTTCAACTCTTGACGCCAAACCCCCCGGCTGGCACACTCAACCCAGCCGCCAACGAAGGCGGTGCCGAATCGGAGGTTTTTCAATGAAGATCGCCACCAAGAGAGCGGTCATCGCGTCGGCCGCGATCCTGCTCACAGCCGTCACTCTCACAGCCTGTTCGAACGGATCCGGAAACGGCTCCGGCGGAGGAAGCACCGGCGACGCCGCCAACGCCCAGATCGGTCTGCTCCTGCCTGACTCGGTCACCGCCCGCTACGAGGCGGCGGACAAGCCCTTCTTCGAGGCGAAGGTCAAGGAGCTCTGCTCCGGCTGCAAGGTCCTCTACGCGAACGCCGACGGCGACGCCAGCAAGCAGCAGCAGCAGGCGGAGTCGATGCTCACCCAGGGCGTCAAGGTGCTCGTCCTCGACCCGTTCGACGGCGAGGCCGCCGCATCCATCGTGGGTGAGGCCAAGGCCAAGAACGTTCCGGTCATCTCCTACGACCGCTTGATCAACAGCCCGGACAGCAACTACTACATCTCGTTCGACAACGAGAAGGTCGGCCAGTTGCAGGGCCAGGCGCTCGTCGACAAGCTGAAGAAGGACGGCGTGCCCTCGGGCGCCGGCATCCTGATGGTCAACGGATCCCCGACCGACAACAACGCGACCCTCTTCAAGAAGGGCGCGCACAGCGTCATCGACTCCAGCGGCTACAAGGTGCTCGCCGAGTACGACACACCAGGATGGGACCCCGCCAAGGCCCAGGACTGGGTGTCCGGCCAGGTCTCGCAGTTCAAGGACCAGATCAAGGGCGTCTACGCGGCGAACGACGGCACCGGCGGCGGCGCCATCGCGGCCATGAAGGCGGCCAACCTGAGCCCGCTCCCGCCCGTCACGGGTCAGGATGCTGAGCTCGCCGGCATCCAGCGCATCCTCGCCGGCGACCAGTACATGACCGTGTACAAGGCGCTCAAGCCGGAGGCCGAGAAGGCGGCGGAGCTCGCCGTCGACCTGACCAAGGGCAACAAGCCGAAGGGTGACACCACCGTCGACACTGCCGGCGGCGCCGCGATCCAGTCCTTCCTGCTGACCCCGGTGTCGGTGACGACGGACAACATCGAGAGCACGGTGGTCAAGGACGAGTTCTACGGCTCCGACTCGGCTGCCAAGATCTGCACCGCCGACTACAAGGCCGACTGCGAGAAGTACGGCATCAAGTAACCGATCGACGGATGCCCGGCCCGGACAGCGCCTCCCGCCTTCACAGCGGGGGGCGCCCCGGGCCGGGTTCCGCTCTACCCTGAGAACAGGAAGCATGCTGCGCACAGCTCGAAGGAGAACGCCGTGACCATGGAATCCGCGATCGTGGACGAGGAGCGGTCCTCACGCCGCCCCGTCCTCTCCCTGCGGGGGGTCTCGAAAGGGTTCGGCGCCGTCCAAGCGCTCACCGACATCCACCTCGACGTCTACCCGGGAGAGGTCGTCGCCCTGGTCGGCGACAACGGCGCCGGCAAGTCGACGCTCGTCAAGATCCTCGCGGGCGTCCACCCGCAGGATGCGGGGACGATCGAGTTCGACGGCCAGGAGGTGAGCATCCCATCGCCCGCCGCCTCCCGTCAGCTCGGCATCGCCACCGTCTTCCAGGACCTCGCCCTGTGCGACAACCTCGACGTCGTGTCCAACCTGTTCCTCGGCCGCGAGATCAGCAAGGGAACGCTCGACGAGGAGGAGATGGAGAAGCGGTCGTGGAGTCTGCTCCGGCAGCTGTCGGCGCGCATCCCCTCGGTCCGCATCGCCGTCGCGTCGCTGTCCGGCGGCCAGCGGCAGACCGTCGCGATCGCCCGGTCGCTCATCGGCGACCCGCGCGTCGTCATCCTCGACGAGCCGACCGCCGCCCTCGGCGTCGCACAGACCGCCGAGGTGCTCAACCTCATCGAGCGGCTCCGTGAGCGCGGACTCGGCGTCATCCTGATCAGCCACAACATGGCCGACGTCCAGGCCGTCGCCGACCGCGTCGCCGTGCTGCGGCTCGGCCGCAACAACGGCGACTTCCGCGTGCCGGAGGTCAGCTACGAGGACATCATCTCCGCCATCACCGGCGCGACCGACAACGTCGTGGTGCGTCGCGCCGAACGGCTCATGGAGGCCGAAGAATCCATCGAACGGAGCCCGGAAGCATGACCAAGGCACCAGAGACGCCTGCCGAACTGGCGGCGGACCTCCAGGACGAGCGGATCATCCGCGACGAAGGGCTCGGCGGCGCCGTCCGCGCCTTCGGGCGCCGGGTGCGCGGCGGCGACCTCGGATCGCTGCCGGTCGTCATCGGACTCGTCGTGATCTGGGTCGTGTTCCAGATCCTCAACCCCAACTTCCTCAGCGCGAACAACCTGGTCAACCTGACCCTGCAGTGCGCCGCGATCGGAACGATCTCGATCGGCATCGTGCTGGTGCTGCTGCTCGGCCAGATCGACCTGTCGGTCGGGTCGGTGAGCGGTGTGGCGGCGGCCATCCTCGGCGTCGGCTTCACGCAGCTGCACTGGCCGCTCTGGCTCACGGTGATCGTCGCCATCCTCGCCGGTTCGGCGATCGGTCTGCTCTACGGCTTCCTGTTCACCCGGTTCGGCGTGCCGAGCTTCGTGATCACGCTGGCCGGTCTGCTCGGATTCCTCGGCCTCCAGCTGTGGATCCTCGGCGCGAACAGCTCGATCAACATCCCCTACGACTCGTGGATCGTGAAGTTCGCGCAGCAGTGGTTCCTGCCGCCGTGGGCGGCCTACGCTCTGGCGGTCATCGCGGCGGGCGGGATGTTCTTCTCCGACTTCCGGCGCAACGTGCGACGCAGGAACGCGGGGCTCTCCGAGGGGTCGATGGCGGTCGTCGCCATCAAGGCCGCTCTGCTGCTCGTCGGACTCTGCATCAGCGTCTGGTACCTCTCCACCGACCGCGGCACGGGCGCCATGTTCCTGTTCTTCGTGGTGCTCGTCATCGTGATGAACTTCTTCCTCACCCGCACCCGGTGGGGACGCTCGGTCTTCGCCGTCGGCGGATCGGTGGAGGCGGCGCGTCGAGCCGGTATCCGGGTGAACCGCGTGTTCATCAGCGTGTTCATCCTCTGCTCGACGTTCGCGGCGGTCGGCGGCCTGCTCGCGGCCGCCCGCCTCGCGTCGGTGGGTGCGGGCTCCGGCGGAACCGATACCAACCTGAACGCCATCGCGGCGGCGGTCATCGGCGGAACGAGCCTGTTCGGCGGGCGCGGCTCCGCGTGGTCGGCGCTGCTCGGCATCCTGGTCATCCAGTCGATCTCGAACGGCCTGACGCTCCTCAACCTGGACTCGTCGTACCGCTTCATGATCACGGGCGCCGTCCTGCTGCTCGCGGTGATCATCGACTCGCTGTCGCGGCGCTCGAGGGCGTCGCACGGCCAAGCCTAGGGACTCCGGTCCCGTCCTCCGGGCGGGCGTGGGAGAGTGGTGGGATGACCCGGACCACCACCTTCCGCGCCCGCCTTCTCCGTTCGGGCGCGGAGCCGCAGACGGTGACCATCCGCTCATCGTCGGACGCACCGCCGCGCACGCTCCGCCGTGCCGCCGGCGGCGGTGGAACGCTCAACTTCGACGTCTACGCCCTGCTGGATGCGGACGGCTGGCCCGCGACAGCCACGTACACCTACGTCGAGTCCCTCTCGCGCGAACCCGCCGCTCCCGACGCCTGACGGACATCGAGTCGTGACTCGTTGCCGGAATCCAGGGCGAGTTGCGACATGATGTCGCAACTCGGCGGAGGGGGCGGGGGACGGGGAACGGGGACGGGGTCAGGTGGCGGGGGTGGCGGCGGCCGCGGCTCGGGCGGCCGCGGGGAGGGCGTTCAGGATGCGGTCGACGGCCGCGTCGTCGTGCGCGGCCGTGACGAACCACGCCTCGAACACGCTCGGCGGCAGCGAGACGCCCTGGTCGAGCATCGCGTGGAAGAAGGCGCGGTAGCGGTACGCCTCCTGCGCCTGCACCTCGGCATAGGTGCGCGGCGCCCGCTCGAAATCGCCGAAGACGACGCTGAACAGGTTGCCCGCGTGCTGCACCCGATGGGCGACCCCGGCGGCCGAGAGCGCCTCGGACACCGCCGACGACACCGTGCCGGCGACCGCGTCGAGGCGGTCGTACACGGCCTCGCCGGCGTTCGCCAGCGTGGCCAGCCCGGCGGCGACCGCGACCGGGTTCCCGGAGAGCGTCCCCGCCTGGTACACGGGACCGGCCGGTGCGAGGAAGTCCATGAGCTCCGCGCGTCCGCCGAGAGCGGCCAGCGGCATCCCGCCGCCGATGACCTTGCCGAAGGTGACCAGGTCGGGCGTGTAGCCGCGGTCGAGCCCCCAGAAGCCGGCCTCGCTGACGCGGAAGCCGGTGAGCACCTCGTCGAGGATGAGCAGCGCGCCGAACTCGTGGGCGAGGTCGGTCAGCGCGGCGTTGAAGCCCTCGTCCGGCGGGACGACGCCCATGTTGGCGGCGGCGGCCTCCGTGATGACCGCGGCGATGTCGGGGCCCTGCGCCTCGAACACCGCGCGCACCGCATCCAGGTCGTTGTACGGGAGCACGATCGTCTGCGCCGCCGTCGCCTCGGTGACCCCGGCCGAGCCGGGAAGAGCGAGCGTGGCGAGACCGGAGCCCGCCTCGGCGAGCAGGCTGTCCGAGTGCCCGTGATAGTGCCCGGCGAACTTGATCAGCAGCGGCCGGCCCGTGAACCCGCGGGCGAGCCGGATGGCGCTCATCGTCGCCTCGGTGCCCGTGGACACCAGGCGCAGCTTCTCGACGAACGGGACGCGGCCGATCACGGCCTCCGCCAGCTCGGTCTCCGCGGGTGTGGATGCTCCGAAGGACAGGCCGCGCGCGGCCGCGCGCTGCACCGCATCCACGATGGCGGGATGCGCGTGGCCGAGGATCGCCGGACCCCACGACGCGACCAGGTCGACGTACTCGCGGCCGTCCGCATCGGTCACATACGGACCGGACGCCGACACCAGGAACCGCGGGGTGCCTCCGACCGAGCGGAAGGCGCGCACCGGCGAGTTGACCCCGCCCGGGATGACCCGCTGTGCCCGCTCGAACTGCTGCTCATTCACGTCGTTCATCGCAGCCACCCGGCCACCTCCGTCGCCCAGTAGGTCATGATCGCGTCGGCGCCGGCGCGGCGTGCGCCGATCAGCGTCTCCTCGATGATCCGGTCGCGGTCGATCCAGCCGTTGGCCGCCGCGGCCTCCACCATCGCGTACTCCCCCGACACCTGGTACGCCCAGACGGGGACATCGCTGATCGCGGCGACATCGCTGAGCACGTCGAGGTAGCTGAGCGCGGGCTTCACCATGAGGATGTCCGCGCCCTCCTCCAGGTCGAGCCGCGCTTCGCGCAGGCCCTCGCGGCGGTTCGCCGGGTCCTGCTGGTACGCACGGCGGTCGCCGGAGAGCTGCGAGTCGACGGCCTCGCGGAACGGCCCGTAGAAGCCGGACGCGTACTTCGCCGCGTAGGCGAGGATGACGACATCCGTGTGCCCGGACGCGTCGAGCGCGTCGCGCACCGCGGCGACCTGGCCGTCCATCATGCCGCTGAGGCCTAGCAGCTGGGAGCCGGCCTCGGCCTGGGCGACGGCCATGTCGCGGTAGCGGATCAGGGTGGCGTCGTTGTCGACGTGACCGTGCGCATCCAGGACGCCGCAGTGCCCGTGATCGGTGAACTCGTCGAGGCAGAGGTCGGTCTGGACCACGAGGGCGTCGCCCACCTCGGCGGCGAGCACCCGGGTGGCGACGTTGAGGATGCCGTCCGGGTCGGTCGCTCCGGACCCGACGGCGTCGCGCGTCTCGGGAACGCCGAAGAGCATCAGCCCGCCGACGCCGGCCTCGGCGGCTTCGGCGGCCACGCGCTTCAGGGAGTCGAGGCTGTGCTGCGAGACCCCGGGCATCGAGGCGATCGGAACGGGTTCTGTGGCGCCCTCGCGCACGAAGAGCGGGAGGATCAGCTCGGCGGGGTGGAGGCGGGTCTCGGCTGTCAGCCGGCGCATCGCCTGCGACTGCCGCAGCCGTCGGGGGCGGATGACGGGATGCAGTTCACTCACTCACACGAGCCTACGCCCGCCGGACTGAGCGTCCTCCCAGAAGCTCAGTAGTCGTCGGCCTCTGCGGTCCGCGACTGCGCGACCTGCACGACGGCGTCGATCAGGGAGGCGGCCGTGCGCTCGGCGGCGACCACATCCACCCGCAGACCGAACGAGCGGGCGTCGCGAGCGGTCTGCGGACCGATCGCGGCGATCAGAGTCGACTCGGGGATGGGGCCGAGCTGCTTCTGCACCTGCTCGGCGACCGATCCGCTGGTCACCAGGATCGCCTGCACCAGCCCGTCGCGCACGTCGCTCACGACGTTCTCCGGCACGGGGACGCCGACGGTGCGGTAGGCGACGACCGACTCGACATCGTGGCCGATGCGGCGCAGCCCCTCGGTGAGGAGGGGCTTCGCGATCTCCGAGCGGAGGGTGAGGATGCGGAGCGGGAAGGCACCCTGGGTCGCGGCCTCCCACTCGGCGAGCAGGCCGCGGGCCGAGTTGTCCTCCGACGGCACGAGGTCGACGTGGTACCCGGCGGCGGCGAGCGCTGCGGCGGTCGTCTCGCCCACTGCGGCGACCCGCGTCGAGGGCGGGACGACGGCACGCTGGGCGCTGAGCACATCCACCGTGGTGGCGCTCGTGACCGTCATCCAGTCGAACCCGCCGTCTGCCAGCCGGGCGAGCGCCGCCTCGAGCGCCGGGGCATCCGCCGTCGGCGCGAAGTTGATCATCGCGGCGACGACCGGCGACGCACCCTTCGCACGCAGGTCGGCGGCGACGGAGTCGCCCCACGGGCCGCCGCGCGGCACGAGCACGCGCCAGCCGGCGAGCGGTTTCGGAGTCGGGGCGGTGTTCGTCATCGGTCGCTCCCGAGCGGTGCCAGCGACGCGGCCCCGGCCTCCAGCAGCTCGGCGACGACGCGGGCGCCCACATCCTCCGCGGCCTCCGCGAGGTGAGCGGCGCTCAGCGAGTCCGGGGTGGCGGCGTGGGATGCGGTGAGCTTCTCCGAGCCGTCCGGGCGGTACACGGTCGCGGTGAGGAAGAGCAGGCCGTCGTCGACGAGTGCCGTCGCGCCGATCGGAGCGGCGCATCCCGCCTCGAGCCCGGCGAGCACGTGCCGCTCGGCGACCACCGAGGCGTGCGTCGTGACGTGGTCGACGGCGGAGAGGGCGCGCGCGATCGGGCCGCGGCCCTTCTCGTCTCCGGCGCGGACCTCGAGCGCGAGGGCGCCCTGACCCGGAGCGGTGGGGACGAGGGAGAGCGGGAAGTAGTCGGTCACGGCGTCGAGGCGGCCGAGCCGGGTGAGGCCGGCGGCCGCGAGCACCACGGCGTCCAGCTCGCCGTCGGAGACCATGCGCAGGCGCGTGTCGACGTTGCCGCGCAGGTCGACGACGTCGAGGTCGGGGCGCTGCGACTTCAGCTGGGCGACCCGGCGGGGCGATCCGGTGCCGACGCGAGCGCCCTCCGGGAGGTCGTCGAGCGTCAGTCCGTCGCGCGCGGCCAGGGCGTCGCGGGCGTCCGCGCGCTTCGGCACCGCGCCGAGGACGAGCCCGGGAGCCGGAGCCGTCGGGAGGTCCTTCAGGGAGTGCACGACGAGATCGACCTCACCGGCGCGCAGGGCGTCGCGCAGAGCGGTCGCGAACACCCCGGTGCCGCCGAGCTGCGCAAGCGACTCGCGCGACGTGTCGCCGTGGGTGGTCACCGTGACGAGTTCGACATCCACGCCGGTGGCGCGCGCGATCGACTCGGCGACCGCCGTCGTCTGCGCGACCGCCAGCGCGCTGCCGCGGGTGCCGATGCGCAGCACCCCGTCGCGGCGCTCGGCGGCGCCGTCGACCCTCGTCACGGTCCCGCTCACGGCGCGAGCCCCGCAGCGGCGGGCTTGAAGCCGAGCCGGACGTTCTCGCAACAGCCCGGCCGGCACACGTCGTACCAGGGGCCGAGCGAGGTCATCGCCGGGCGCTGGTCCACCGGGACGGCGTCGCGACGCTCGAGGACCAGGTCGACCAGGCCCTTCACGTACGCCGCGTGGGTGCCGGGGGTCGGGACGCGGACGGCGACCAGGCCGTTCTCGTCGCTCGTCTCCATGGCCTCGTTGTCGAGGTCCCAGAGGACCTCCATGTGGTCGCTCACGAAGCCGAGCGGCACGATGACGACGGCCTTGATCCCGAGCGAGGGGAGCTCGGCGATGCGGTCGTTGATGTCGGGCTCCAGCCACGGCATCGACGGAGGGCCCGACCGGGACTGGTAGACCAGATCCCAGCCGACGGTTCCGCCGGTGGCGGCATGCGAGACGACCTCGGCGACCGCGAGGTGCTGGGCCGCGTAGGCGCCGCCCTCGCCGAAGCCGCGCTCGGCCGGACCGGACTTCGCCGCGTCGGTCGACGGGATGGAGTGCGTCGAGAACAGGATGCGCACCTCGGTCGCCGGGTCGATGCCCGGAAGCTTCTGCTGCAGCTCGCCGATGGCGTTCTTCACGCCCTCGATGAACGGCTCGACGAAGCCGGGGTGGTCGAAGAACTGGCGCACCTTGTCGATCTGGATGCGCCCCTCCAGGCCCGTCGCCTCCAGAGCGCCCGCGAAGTCCTCGCGGTACTGGCGGCAGCTGGAGTACGACGAGTAGGCGCTCGTCGCGATGGCGATCAGCTTGGTGAAGCCGCGCTCATCGGCCTCGCGGAGCGCGTCGGCGAGATACGGGTCCCAGTTGCGGTTGCCCCAGAGCACCGGCAGGTCGATGCCGCGCTCGGCGAGCTCCGCCTCCAGCGCGGCCTTGAGCTCGCGGTTCTGGTCGTTGATGGGGCTGACGCCTCCGAAGTGGCGGTAGTGGTGTGCGACCTCTTCGAGACGCTCCTCCGGGATGCCGCGGCCGCGCGTGACGTTGCGGAGGAACGGGATGACGTCGTCCTGCCCCTCCGGGCCGCCGAAGCCGGCGAGCAGGATGGCGTCGTAGGCGGTGGGCTCCGTCACGTGCTCGGGGCCGGCGGCCGCGGCCGGAGTGGCCCCCAGCACCCGCTGGTCGGTCTGCGCGTCCGTCACTGCAGGACCTCCACGACCTCGGCCGGCTGGATGCGGCGACCGGTGAAGAACGGGACCTCTTCGCGCACGTGGCGTCGGGCCTCGGTGTAGCGGAGCTCGCGCATCATGTCGACGAGGTCGGTGAGCTCGTCGGCCTCGAGCGGCAGGATCCACTCGTAGTCGCCGAGCGCGAACGAGGCGACGGTGTTCGCGAGCACCGACCGGAAGGCGGCGCCCTTCCGGCCATGCTCCGCGAGCATCTTCGAGCGCTCCTCGTCGGGCAGCAGGTACCACTCGTAGCTGCGCACGAACGGGTACACGCAGAGCCACTCCCTCGGCTCCTTGCCCCGGAGGAAGCCGGGAACGTGGGCCTTGTTGAACTCGGCGTCGCGGTGCACGCCCATCGCGTTCCAGGTCGGGAGCAGCGCCTTCAGCAGGCGCGTGCGGCGCAGCTGGCGGAGTCCCCACTGCAGCGCCTCCGCCTCGGGGCCGTGCAGCCAGATCATCACGTCGGCGTCGGCGCGGAGGCCCGAGACGTCGTAGAGGCCGCGCGTGGTGACGTTCTGGAGTTCGAGGTCGGCGATCACCCCTTCGAGCTCGGAGACGGCGGTCGGCACGTCGGTGCCGTCGAGGTCGTCCGGTCGGGCGGGATCGCGGCGCAGCACAGCCCAGAGGGTGAATCCGGTCGGGGTGTCGCTGGGGGTATCGGGGGTGGTCGACTCTGCCGGAACGGCAGCCGGGGTACTCATACCCACAGTCTCCCTCTCAAACCTGAGAAGGCCAAAAACGCGGGGGCGCTCACCGGCGGAGGAGACGGACGACGCCCCAGACCGTTCCGGCGGTCACGAGGGCCACGGCGACCGACATCCCGACGAGCGCGAGCGGGTTGTCCTGCCGGAGACGCGCGAGCCTCTCGGCGGTGCGCTTCGGCACGTTGAGCTTGTATTCGATCGCCTCGACCGTGGCGGCGAGCTCGGCCCGCGCCCGGTCGACGTCGCTGCGGTCAGTTGTCATACTTCCCCAGTCCCTTCAGCGCGTCGGCGTCTTCCTTGATGCTGGCGATGGTCTGCGATGGCGCGACGCCGTCCATCTTCTTGAACGACCGGACGCCGACCAGCGCCAGAAGGACGGCGAGCACGACCAGGGCGCCGAAGACGATGAGCGCGGCGGCCCACCCCGGAAGCGCGACCGCGATGCCCAGGATGGCCGCGGCGACCAGCGTCGCGAACGCGAAGAAGAGGAAGAAGGCGGCGCCGGCCAGCAGCCCTATGCCGATGCCGGCATACTTCGCCTTCTCGGCGAACTCGGCCTTGAGGTGCGCCAGCTCCGCCTTCAGCAGCTCGACGATCAGGCGCGGAAGATCGGAGATCAGCTGCACCAGTGGTCGCGCCTTCGCACGGTCGGCGCGAGCTCGCTCTCCCGGGGTCGGAACGGGCCGCGGTCCGGACGCGCCGGCAGCGCCTGCGGCTCCCCGCTCACGGTCGGTCATCGGCGTCTCCCCTCGTCGCTTCCGTACAGTACTCCGGTCAGGACACTCCGGTCAGGACGACGTGTCGCTGCGCCCGTCGCCCGCGCGGATGGCCGCCTCGGCGGCAGGCGACGGATACGGAGCCCGCGCCTCACGACGCCGGCTGTTCGCCTGCACCACGAGTTTCTTGACGGTGATGTACACGGTCTCCGGGAACTCCCCGACCTTCCGTGACACGAAGTCCTCCGCCGCGTGCACCTGCTTCTGCACCGCAGGCGACTCCCAGGCCTTCGCGGCCGCGGCCTTCAGCTGGTCATAGCGTTCGCGTCCGGCTCGGGCGCCGAGCACGTAGCCCACCGCCGCTCCGGCGACGAAGAGGAGTTTGCCGCGCATTCCGTCTCCTAAGTGTCGAGTCCCTGTTCGGTGGCCGAGTTGTCGTCCGCCTGGAGGGCGGCCGTCAGGGCCTTCCAGCGTAGTCCTCTCGCGCGCTCGGCTGCCCGGCGCGCATCCGGGATGACGGAGGCGAGGCCTGTACCGGTCAGCCAGGAGCCGGTGACCTCGAGACCCTCGACGCCGTCGACCTCGGTGCGGACCCGCTGGATGCGTTCCCGCTGCCCCACTGTCGCATACGGGAGGGCGTTCGTCCAGGGGGTCCTGGCGAATGCGGTCACGCTGGATTCCGCGATCGGAATATTGAGCAGCCGGGAGGCGTCGGCGACCGCGGCGGCACGCAGTGCCGCGTCGTCGAGCTCCCGGGTCTCGGCGGGCCGTCCGGCTCGGCCGTAGGAGAGCCGGACGACGTGGCGCCCGTCTCCCACCGCCTCCGCGACCCACGCCCACTTCGCGCTGGAGTGGGTCATCGCCTTCGCGCGCACGTCCGTCCCCGGCACATCGGCGACGAGCACGCCCGTGCCGACCGGGGAGGCGGCGAGGCGGTCGTCGGCGACGACCAGCGTCACCAGTTCGACGCTGGAGGCCGCGGGCCAGTCGAACTCTCCCAGCCCGGCGAGCGCCGGATCGAGCGAGGAGAGCAGACGGAGCGAGTCGTCGGCCGGAGAGGCGAGCACGACGACGTCGGCCGGGAGCGTGTCCCCGTCGGCCGTCCGCACGATCCATCGGGCCGGGCGAGCAGCCTCCGCGTCAGCAGCCGTCTGCGCCGGCGCCGTCGGCTCGCGGCCCTCCAGCGACTCGGCCAGCACCGCCTCGATGACCGCCCGCGCCGTGTCCTCGGCGTCCGGCGCGCTCCACGGCTCGATGGTCTGCACCGGCGCGCCCGTGCGCACGACGCCGCCGCGCGCGCGGATGTCCGCGGCGAGCGTCTCGGGCAGCCGCCACATCCCTCCCCGGATGCCGCCGACGGCGCTGCCGGCCTTCGACGCCGACCGCAGCTCGCCGACCGCGCCGGACAGCGAGCCGAGACGGGTGAGTGCCGAGTTGAGCCCGGGGGCGACGACCTCGACGTCCAGGTCGTCCGGGGCCGCCGAGTACACCCCGGTCACGACCGGCGCGACGAGGAGGTCGAGCACCGCGCTGCCCATGCGCTTGCGGACGAGGGTGCCGAGACGGCGCTCCGTGCCGATCTTGAGCACGGGCATCAGGCGGTCGAGGTAGGCACGCAGGGCGCCAGGCCAGCCGATCGCCGCGACGACATCCTTCGCCAGGGGCGAGCTCGGGATGCCGAGCAGCCCCGCCTTCGGAAGCGGAACGGAACGGCTCCCGTGGCGCACCCAGGCGCCGGAGGGGTTGGGCTGCACGATGTCGTCGCCGAGGCCGAGGTCGGCGAGGAGCTCGGCGACGTGACCGCCGCGCGTGGCGAAGCTCTCGGCTCCCGCGTCGAGCGTCATCCCCGCCAGCGGAAGCGGCGCGACACTGCCGCCGACGCGGTCCGACGCCTCGAGGACCGTCACCTCGAATCCCGGCCGGGCGCACTCGCGCGCGGCGACCAGGCCGGCCATGCCGCCGCCGACGACGACGATGCGGGTGGGCGGCGCCTCGACCGCGTGCCGGATCTCCTCGCCGATGTCGGCGCCCGGCTCGGTGGAACCGCCGGGCGTCGTGCCCTCGCCGCTCACTCCGGTCGCCACCCGTGCACGAGCTCGACGACGCGGGTCAGGACGGTGGGGTCGGTCTCCGGCGGGACGCCGTGGCCCAGGTTGAGGATGTGCGCCGGAGCCTCCCGGCCGCGGTCGAGCACGCCGCGGACGTGCGCTTCGAGCACCGGCCACGGCGCATCCAGCATCGCCGGGTCGACGTTGCCCTGCACCGGGACGACGTGCCCGAGGCGACGGCTGGCCTCGTCGAGCGGGATGCGGTAGTCGACGCCGACCGCGTCCGCTCCCACCTCGTGCATGGCCTTGAGCAGCTCGCCGGTGCCGACGCCGAAGTGCACGAGCGGGACGTTGCGGACGACATCGTCGAGCGAGGGCTCGGCGTCGCCCGCGGCGGTCGCGGCGCGCGGCAGCTCGTACGCCAGGTCGCGGACGTGCGACAGCGCCCGCGCCGAGGCGGGGGCGACGTGCGTCACGTAGTCGTGGAGCGACAGCGACCCCGCCCACGAGTCGAAGAGCTGGGCGGCGCTCGCCCCGGCGAGCACCTGTGCGCGCAGGAAGGCGCCCGAGATGTCGGCCGTCCACTCCATCAGGCGCGCCCACGCCTCCGGGTCGGCGTGCATGAGGGTCCTCGCGCGGATGTGATCCTTCGACGGGCCGCCCTCGACGAGGTAGGCGGCCAGCGTGAACGGAGCGCCGGCGAAGCCGATCAGGGGGGTGCTGCCGAGCTCGGCCACCGTCAGCCGGACGGCCTCCTGGATGGGCGCGAAGACGCGGTCGTCGAGCGACGCCGGGTCGATCGCGGTCAGGCGCTCGACGTCCGCCGCCGTGCGGACGGCCTGCGCGAACACCGGGCCCTTGCCCGGCTGGATCTCCACTTCGACACCGGCGAGCTTGAGCGGGACGACGATGTCGCTGAAGAAGATGCCGGCGTCCACCCCGTGGCGCCGCACCGGCTGCAGGGTGATCTCGCTCGCCATCGCCGGGTCGAGGCACGCGTCGAGCATCCGCGTGCCGACGCGCAGTTCGCGGTACTCCGGCAGCGAGCGTCCCGCCTGGCGCATGAACCAGACCGGGGTCACCTCCTGCCGTTCGCCCTGGTAGGCCCGGACGAGGGGGCTGGAGGCGGTGAGGCCGGCGGCGAGGGGATGGTCGGAGGCGAGGGTGGTCACTACACGATTGTGCCAGGGCCATCCCGCGAGAACGCCCGGCTGAGCGGAAGCTGGGGCCCGATTCGAGGTTGCTCCGACGCGAGCGTAGGCTTTCCTCCGTGCTTCTGTGCTTCTCGTCGAGTCACCGGACGGCTGACTTCGACCTCCTGGAACGGCTCGAGCGTCATGCTCCGGCCATCACCGCCGCACTCTCGGAGCACAGCGACATCGTCTCGGGCTCTGTCGTCCTCGCGACCTGCAACCGCTTCGAGGCCTATCTCGACATCGACGAGCCGCTCCCGGCCGCCCGCGCCGTCTCCACCGAGGCCGTGCTGGACGCGGTGAGCACCGCAGCGGGCATCGACCCGGACCTGCTCCGCGGCGCGAGCGCCGTGTACAGCGACCACGCGGTCGCCGAGCACCTCTTCGCCGTGACCAGCGGCCTCGAGTCGGTCGTCGTCGGCGAGGGCGAGATCGCCGGCCAGGTGCGCCGCGCGCTCGACGCGGCTCGCCGCGACGGCTCGGTGACGAGCGAGCTGGAGCGTCTGTTCCAGGTCGCCTCGCGCACCTCACGCGGCGTGAAGAACCGCACCGGGATCATGACGGCCGGCCGCTCCCTCGTCCGCCTCGCGCTCGATCTCGCCGAGAGCCGGGTGACCGACTGGGCGAGGACGCGCGTGCTGCTCGTCGGCACCGGCAAGTACGCGGGCGCCAGCCTCGCCGCCCTCCGCGACCGCGGCGTCACCGACGTCCGGGTGTACTCGCCGTCGGGGCGCGCGGCCAAGTTCGCCCTCTCGCACGACATCGCTCCGGTCGAGGCCGACGGCCTGCTGGACGCGCTGGCGGAGAGCGACCTCGTCGTCACCTGCTCCGCGGTCACCGACTACGTCCTCACCCGGCCGCTCCTGGCCGAGGCGGTCGGCCGCCCCGACGCGGCCGAGCGCCGTCTCGTCGTCGACCTCGGCCTGCCCCGCAACGTCGACCCGGCCGTCGGCGAGCTCGCCGGGGTGGAGCTGCTCGACCTCGAGACCATCAGCATCCATGCGCCGCTGACCGAGCTGCAGGCCGCCGACGACGCGCGCACCATCGTGGATGCCGCCGCCGCCGAGTACCGCGCGCGGACCGCCGAGCAGGAGGTCACCCCGGCCCTCGTCGCCCTCCGCACGCACGTCTTCGACATCCTGGACGCCGAGATCGAGCGCGCACGGCGCCGGGGAGACGGCAGCGAGCAGACCGAGGCGGCCCTGCGCCACCTGGCCGGCGTCCTGCTGCACACCCCGTCCGTCCGCGCCCGCGAGCTGGCCCGCGAGGGCGACGCGGAGTCGTTCATCGCCGGGGCAGCGGCCGTGTTCGGCGTCGACGTCGACGCCGAGCGCGCACGCCCCCGCCTCACCGCCGTGGACGACGAGTCCGCGGCATCCTGAACCGCAGCATCCCGCACCACACAGCACGAGGAGCGACCGTGAGCGACGAAGCCACCACGACCGCCGTCATCCCGCCGCACGGCGCGAGCGGCCTGCCATACGCCGCCGAGCAGCTGCGCACAGAGCGCCTGCTGCTGCGCCCGCTGAACACGGGCGACCTGGAGGACGAGCACGCCTACCAGAAGCTGAAGGACGTCGTCCGCTACCTCTACTGGGAGGTGCACGACCACGACGAGTCCGCGGAGCACCTGCGCAAGCGGATCGCGATGAACCGGCTCGCCGAGAACGGCGACGGCATCGTCTTCGCCGTCGAGCTGGCGGACGCAGAGGGCGGCGCCGGCCGCGTGATCGGCGACATCAGCCTGTTCCTGAAGAACGCGACCTGGGGCAAGTTCGAGATGGGCTGGGTCTTCCACCCGGCCGTGCACGGCGCCGGCTACGCGACGGAGGCGGTCCAACGGGTGCTGGAGCTGTGCTTCGACGCCCTCGGAGCCCACCGCGTCTTCGCCCAGCTCGACGCGCGCAACGACGCCTCGGCCCGCCTGTGCGAACGGCTCGGGATGCGCCAGGAGGCTCTGCTGCGCGAGACCGAGATCTTCAAGGGCGAGTGGTCGGACACCGCCGTCTACGCCATCCTGGAGCAGGAGTTCCGCTCGGCGCGGTGACGGTGCGGCTTCCTCAGTAGGATGGACGGGTCCCCACACACCCGCACCGCACAGGGAGCACCATGGCCGCACCGTCGAGACTGGATTCCGTCATCACGCTGGCTCAGCACCGTGGATTCGTCTTCCCCTCCGGAGAGATCTACGGCGGCACCCGGTCGGCGTGGGACTACGGTCCCCTCGGCGTCGAGCTGAAGGAGAACATCAAGCGCGAGTGGTGGAACGCGTTCGTGCGCGGCCGCGGCGACATGGTGGGCCTCGACTCCGCCATCATCCTGCCGACCGCCGTGTGGGAGGCCTCCGGGCACGTCCAGGTGTTCAGCGACCCGCTGACCGAGTCGCTCATCACCCACAAGCGCTATCGCGCCGACCACCTGTTCGAGGCGTACGAGGCCGAGCACGGCCACCCGCCGGCGAACGGCCTCGACGACATCCCGGACCCGGACCACCCGGACAAGGTCGGCCAGTGGACGCCGATCCGGCAGTTCTCGGGCCTCATGAAGACCTACCTCGGCGTCGTCGACGACGAATCCGGCCTGCACTACATGCGCCCGGAGACCGCGCAGGGCATCTTCACCGACTTCGCGTCGGTGCTGCAGACCTCGCGCAAGAAGCCGCCGTTCGGCATCGGCCAGATCGGCAAGGCGTTCCGCAACGAGATCACGCCGGGCAACTTCATCTTCCGCACCCGCGAGTTCGAGCAGATGGAGATCGAGTACTTCGTCGAGCCCGGCACCGACGAGGAGTGGTTCGACACCTGGATCGACCTCGCCTGGGAGTGGTTCACCGAGCTCGGAATCAAGCCGGAGAACATCCGCCGGTTCGAGCACCCGAAGGAGTCGCTCGCCCACTACTCGAAGCGGACCATCGACATCGAGTACCGCTTCGACTTCGTCGGAAGCGAGTGGGGCGAGCTGATGGGCGTCGCCAACCGCACCGACTTCGATCTGAAGACCCACATCGAGCACTCCGGCAAAGACCTGAGCTACTTCGACCAGAACAAGAACGAGCGCTACGTGCCGTTCGTGATCGAGCCGTCGTTCGGTCTGACCCGCGCGCTCATGGCGTTCCTGGTCGACGCGTACGACGAGGAGCAGGTGCCGAACGCCAAGGGCGGCACCGACAAGCGCACCGTGCTGCGGCTCGACCCGCGCCTCGCCCCGGTCAAGGTCGCCGTCCTCCCGCTCTCGCGCAACGAGGCGCTGTCGCCCCTCGCCCGCGGCCTCGCCGACCGGCTGCGCAAGCGCCGCAACGTCGACTTCGACGACTCGGGCGCGATCGGCCGCCGCTACCGCCGGCAGGACGAGATCGGCACGCCGCTCGCGGTGACGGTCGACTTCGACTCGCTCGAGGACGACGCCGTGACGGTCCGCGACCGCGACACGATGCAGCAGGAGCGCATCCCGCTCGAGGGTCTCGACCGCTACCTCGCCGAACGGCTCCGCGAGATCTGACGCGCGCGGGCCCCGGCATCCTCTAGCCTGTCCTCGGACCGAGCCCACCGCGACGGAGGCCCGAATGAGCGACGCAGAGACCGACCGGACGACGTCGGCGTCCCCGGACGCACCGGCGTCCGGGGCCTCCGGGCAGCGCGGCGAGGGCTTCGGCCGGATGCTGGCGCGCTACGCGCAGGTCGCTCCCGCGAGCATCGCGCTGGCCGTCGTGGTGCTCGCCACGTCCATCGCCACCGGGACACTCTGGAGCGCGGCGACCGTCGGCGGCGATGCGCTCGTCTGGGCGGCCGGCGTCACCACGACCATCCGGGCCGGCTTCTGGTGGACCCCGGTCACGGCGCTCTTCGTGCCGGAGGACCTCGCGCAGACGATCGTCGTGGTCGTGCTCGCGCTCACCGTGATGGCCGCGGCGGAACGTCTGCTCGGCACCGCCCGGACCGTTCTCGCCTTCCTGGTGACCGGGGTGCTCGGCGTCACCATCGGGGTGCTCCTGCAGTGGGGCGCGGCGAGCATCGGCGAGCTGTGGGCGACGGTGACCGAGTTCGACTTCACGCTCGACCCGACGGTCGGGATCGTGGGAACGCTCATCACGGCGAGCGCGTTCGCCAGCGCGCTGTGGCGGAGGCGCATCCGGCTTCTCACCTTCGCGGTCGTGCTCGTCTTCGTGCTCTACAACGGCGACCAGAACAACGTCTACCGCCTGATCGCGGCCCTGCTCGGCCTGGCCCTCGGCGCGCTGCTGCGCCGTGGCGGCCTGCGGCGGCTGCATCGCAGTTCGCACGCCGAGACCCGCACCCTGGTCGCGGCGGTCATCGCCATCACGGCGTTCGGTCCGCTGCTGGCGCTGCTCCCTCCCGGCGGGTTCGGCCCGCTCTCGTTCGTGGCCTCGCTGTTCGAGCGGCCGGACGTCGACGTCGCCGCGGTGATGGCGCGCTGCGACGTGTCGTACACGAGCAACTGCCGCAGCCAGCTGCTCATGGTGTCGGTGCAGGGCGCCGGTCCACTGCTCCTGTCTGTGCTCCCGCTCGCCCTGCTCCTCCTGACCGCCATCGGGCTGCGTCGCGGACGCCGCTTCGCGCTCATCCTCGGCATCGCCGTCAATGCAGCGATGCTGCTCCTGCCGTTCACCGCGCTCGGCGGCGACATCGACCTGCAGGTGCAGAGCATCGAGTCCCTCACCCCCGCGATCGAGGTGCTGCTGTGGCTCCTGGCGGCCCTGCTGGTGCCCATCGCGTCGATCGCCCTGCTGATCGCCACACGCCGGCAGTTCCAGATCCGGTCGCCGCGCGAGGCGGCCGTCCGCTTCGCGATCATCGTGTTCTGCACCTTCGCGCTGCTCGCCCTCGCGTACCTGATCGCCGGCCTGGCCTCCCTCACCGAGTTCGTGCCGGACGCGACGGTCGCCGACGTGTTCTCCTCGACGGTGCGCCGGTTCGTCCCCGCCGGCTTCCTGTCGCTTCTCGGCACGCCGATCGTCCCCACCGCGCCGATCGTCGTGGTGCTCTACCACTGGATCGGGCCCGTGTTCTGGATCGTGTTCATCTTCGCCACGCTGCAGCTGTACCGTGCGACGTTCACCGGGCGCACCCTCGCCGACGAGGAGCACTTCCGGTCGCTGCTCCGCCAGGGCGGCGGAGGCACGCTTGGCTTCATGGGCACCTGGCCGGGCAACGTGTACTGGTTCAGCTCCGACGGCGAGTCGGCGATCGCCTACCGCGTCATCAACGGGATCGCCATCACGCTCTCGGACCCGGTGTGCCGTCCGGAGCGCGCGGAGCGCACCATCGCCGAGTTCGTGCAGTTCTGCGACGCCAACAGCTGGACGCCGGTCTTCTACAGCATCCACGGTGCGTACCTCCCGGTGTTCCACGCCCTCGGCTGGCCGACGATGTCCGTCGGCGAGGAGACGCTGATGCACCCGCAGACCTTCGACCTCGTCGGAAAGCCCTGGCAGAAGGTGCGGCAGGCGCACAACCGCGGAGTGAAGGCGCGCATCTCGACGCTGTGGACGACCTGGGACGACCTGTCCCCGCTCATCCAGACCCAGATCGCCGCGGTCAGCGAGCAGTGGGTCTCCGAGAAGGAGCTGCCCGAGATGGGCTTCACCCTCGGCGGCATCGACGAGCTCAAGGACCCGGACGTGCGGCTGTACCTGGCGTTCGACCCCGACGGCGGACTGCAGACCGTGACCAGCTGGCTGCCGAGCTGGCGTGACGAGCGGGTGGTCGGTTACACGATCGACTTCATGCGCCGTGCGGACGGCTCGATGTCCGGGATCATGGAGTTCGTCATCGCCTCGGCCGCCCAGCACATGCGCGACGAGGGCATCGAGGTGCTCAGCCTGTCGGGTGCGCCGCTCGCGACGAAGCCGATCGACGAGGGCGACGCGGACGAGCCGACGGCGATGGACCGGCTCCTCGCCTTCCTCGCGCGGACGCTCGAGCCCGCATACGGGTTCGCGTCGCTGTTCTCCTTCAAGAGCAAGTTCAACCCCACCTACGAGACCATCTACATGGCCTACCCCGACCCGGTCGCGCTCCCGGCCATCGGCAACGCGATCGGCAAGGCGTACCTGCCGGACGCCAACGCGCGCGAGTACGTCGCGCTCGCCCGCACGCTCATCCGGTAGCGTCGCCGCCGCCAGGTGCAGGGTCGGTCGTCGATCCCGCTGCCAGAGCGGCGACAGCATCGATCTCGACCAATTGGTTACGTGCCGCGGTGGTACACCTCGATCTCCGAGAGCCCGTTGTTCGCGCCGTACCCCTCATCGACCGTGAACACGACCCAGGTCACATGGCGCGGAAGGAAGGAGATCGTCCGGCTCGCTCCGTTGTTCTCCAGGAAGTCGACGAAGATCTTCGAGCCGTCACTCATGTGCAGCGTGCCGCTCCGGGTCCAGTCCGTGCCGTTCGGCCGGTCCGACAGCCTGATCTCGTCGATGGTCTGACTGGAACTCCACTCGAGTCTGATGTACGGGGTGAGGTCGCCCGCGGACGCCCACTCCCCCGAGCCGCTCGTACCGACGATGCCGTCGACGGCCTTCGACGCACCGTACCTGCCGTCGAACTCCGACGAAGCCGACACGGTCGCCTCCCGGGCCAGGTTCTTGTCCGGGTCCTCCGACGGGTTGTCGATGAGGGCCCAGCTCCGGGGGTCCGCAGGCGTCGTGTTGTGGTTCCACTCGAGCGCGCGATACAGCTTCGCGTCCTCGGCCCATTTCGTCGACGACCACGCGACCCTGTCTCCGGGCGCATACTACGCGTTGCGGACCCAGAACGGCCACCAGTCGATCGGCGAGGTCGGAGTGGTGTCCGGGGGATCGGCCGCCACGGCCGGTGCGGTCGCGCCGACCGCCAGCGACGCGAGCAGGAGGGCGGATGCGGCCGCAACTCCCCCGGTGCGCAGGATCTTCATGTCGTTCTCCTTCTCCGAAGATGGATGGACGGATCGAGACGGTGAGTCTCGTAGCCTCCATCTCTTACGGAGTGCGACGCAGCGGATCCATGACGCGGCATCCGGGAATCGTTATCCGGCAGTCAGACGTCCGGACCCGGCCGGCCACGCTCGGAGTCGCGCCGGATCCTCCGCGCGATCAGGAGCCAGGTCAGTCCGCTGGCCACCACGAACACGAGGTCGAACAGCAGGATGGCGCCCCCGCGCGCCGCCGCCGGCCACGGCGCGTTCTGGGCCAGCCACGCCGCTCCGTTGAAGATCCCGTGCGCGGCTGCGACGCCGAGGTAGGCCGCGACGACGCGGAAGGTCAGCCGGAAGCGGCCGTTCCGCGTCGCACCGAAGACCGCCGCCGCGAGGAGAGCGGTGAACACCGGATGCAGGAACGGCCCGGTCAGCTCCCTCCCGATCGCCGTGCCGACGAACAGGCCGAAGCCCAGCGGGTCGTCCTGCCCCCGCGCGAAGGCCTCCTGCAGGTAGCTCAGGTTCTCGATGACGCTGAACCCGAGGCCGACCGCGCCACCGACGAACAGGCCGATCCTGGCGTTCTTGACCGGGAGCCGCAGCGCGAGGAGCACGGCCGCGGTCACCTTGACGAGCTCCTCCACCACCCCGGCGAGCACCAGGGGCAGGCCGCTCGGATGCGACGCCGTCCCGCCGCTGAGCACGTTGATCAGCGTGTTGACCGGCGCAGCGACCAGCGTCGCGGCGAGTCCGCCGACACCGGCGATGATGACGAGCCGGGAGGCGGTGAGGCCGTCGGCCGGCCTCAGCCGGTACGCCATCGTGTACAGGATGGCAGCTGCGACGGTCGCCGCGCCCGTCACCAGGAGGTACGGCGAGAGCACCGCGGGTCCGTCGTCGTCCGCGTGCGGCGCGATCGCCTGGATCAGAAGGCTGAAGCCGAACAGCCAGAGCCAGATGAAGACGCTCGAGCCGACGAGGATCCACCCGCCGAACCGCCCCATCCACTTGCGCGGGGGTTTTGGCTTCGCAACCGGCTGCGACGGCTGGACGGAGGGGACCGGGTGCGTGTACGCGGTCCATTCCGCGCCGCTCCACCACCGCAGCGTGCCGGCGTCGTACGGGTCTCCATACCAGCCGGGAGGCGGAGTGGCGGACGGTGCGATGGTCACCGGGCAAGCATACGAACTCCGCCGCCCGCGCACGCATCCCGCGTCCGGGCGACACGGCGAGCCTGCGGAGGCGCGGCGAGCGGCCCTGACATCCTGGTTGCCGAGCACCAGGAGAGTCAGCATGCGCTTCACCACAGTCCGCGAGAAGACGGTCGTGATCGTCGTCCTGCTCGCGGTGAACGCGGTGCTCGCGCTGCTCTTCGACGCACTCCACTCGGAGCCCGCATCCATCGTCCTGACCGTGCTGCAGACACTCGGGTGGTACCTGGTCACGCGGGTGTTCCGCGGCCCGGGCGAGCCGGTCGCCGCCGCACGACCCTGGTGGCGCATGACGAACCGGCCGCTGCTGAGCGGCGTGTTCGCCGCGGTGTACGGGCTGCTCGCCGTCGTCAACATCGGCTTCTCGTTCGCGGGATTCGGGAGCGCGTCCGGGACGATGTCCATCGTCGCAGAACTCGTGCTCGGCGCCCTGTTCGCGCTGTCGTACCGCCGGCTGTCCGCGCTGGCCCACGCCGCCGCCTGACCCGTAGGCTGGGCGCATGACGCTCGACTCCGGCATCCGCACCGACGAACTCGACCCGGCCGTCCGTCCGCAGGACGACCTCTTCCGCCACGTTAACGGGAAGTGGCTCGAGGCCACCGAGATCCCCGCCGACAAGGCGCGCTGGGGCTCGTTCATGATCCTCGCGGAGGAGTCGGAGGCGGCGGTCCACGAGATCGTCGAGAAGGCCCAGAGCGCAGCCGAGGGCACCGAGGAGCGGAAGTTCGGCGACCTCTTCACGAGCTTCATGGACGAGGAGCGCATCGACGCCCTCGGTGTGGAGGCGATCCGGGACGAGCTGACCTTCGCCGAGGGCGTCGACAGCATCCCGAGCCTGCTGAAGACCGTCGCGAAGCTGGAGCGCCGCGGCCTCGGCGGCTTCTACCAGCTGTTCGTCGACAACGACCCGGGCGACCCGGAGCGCTACCTCGTCTTCCTCGAGCAGTCGGGCATCTCGCTGCCGGACGAGTCGTACTTCCGCGAGGAGCGGTTCGCTCCCGTCCGCGCGGCGTACGTCGACCACATCCAGAAGATGTTCGAGCTCGCCGGTTACGACGACGCCCCCGAGCGCGCCCAGCGCGTGTTCGACCTGGAGACCCAGATCGCCGGGAAGCACTGGGACAACGTGGCCTCCCGCGACTCGGAGAAGACCTACAACCTGTACGACTGGGCGGATGCGAAGGCCGTGTTCACCGGCGGCGCCGCCGACGGTCAGGCCGCCGACCTCGACGTCTGGGCCGAGGGCCTGGACGCGCCGCAGGGAGCGCTGGCCGAGGTCGTCCTCCGCCAGCCGTCGTTCACCGCCGGGCTGGCGTCCCTTCTCACGGAGGACCGCCTCGAGTCGTGGCGCGACTGGCTGACCTGGCAGGTCATCCACGGCGCCGCCCCCTACCTCTCCGGCGACTTCGTCGAGGCCAACTTCGACTTCTACGGCCGCACGCTGACCGGGACCCCGCAGATGCGCGTGCGCTGGAAGCGCGGCGTCTCGCTGGTCGAGGGGGCCATGGGCGAGGCGGTCGGCCGCATCTACGTCGAGCAGCACTTCCCGCCGGCTGCCAAGCAGCAGATGGACGAGCTGGTCGCCAACCTGATCGAGGCGTACCGGCAGAGCATCCGCACCCTCGACTGGATGGGCGAGGAGACCAAGGAGCGGGCGCTCGACAAGCTCGAGAAGTTCACCCCGAAGATCGGATACCCGGTGAAGTGGCGGGACTACTCCCGCCTCGAGATCGACCCGACGGACCTCGTCGGCAACGTGCGCGCCGCCGCGCTGTTCGAGTTCCAGCGCGAGCTCGGCAAGATCGGCTCGCCGATCGACCGCGACGAGTGGTTCATGACGCCGCAGACCATCAACGCGTACTACAACCCCGGCTTCAACGAGATCGTCTTCCCCGCGGCCATCCTGCAGTTCCCGTTCTTCGACCCCGACCGGGATGCGGCGGCCAACTACGGCGCCATCGGCGCGGTCATCGGGCACGAGATCGGTCACGGCTTCGACGACCAGGGCTCCAAGTTCGACGGCGACGGGCGGCTCGAGGACTGGTGGACCGAGGCGGACCGCGCGGCCTTCGAGAATCGGACCGCGAGCCTGATCGAGCAGTACAACGCCCTCGCTCCCGCTCAGGTGCCCGAGCACCACGTGAACGGCGCCCTCACCATCGGCGAGAACATCGGCGACCTCGGCGGTCTCGGCATCGCCTGGAAGGCGTACCTGCTCTCCCTGAACGGCGAAGAGCCTCCCGTGATCGACGGGCTCACCGGAGCGGAGCGGTTCTTCCTCTCCTGGGCGCAGGCCTGGCAGCAGAAGGGCCGCGACGAGGAGGTCATCCGTCTGCTGGCGATCGACCCGCACGCGCCGAACGAGTTCCGCTGCAACCAGATCGTCCGCAACATCGACGCCTTCTACGACACCTTCCAGGTCGGAGACGGCGACCGGCTCTGGCTCCCCCCGGCGGAGCGCGTCACCATCTGGTGAGTCGGCGGCCGCCGATGTCCGCGCTCCCTGGCCCCCGATCACGGGGTAACATCGACCCTGTCGTCGCCGCGGGCACCCCTGCGGCCCCGACCGCGGGGCCACAGAGAGGTCGCCGCAGTTCCGGTACACCGCACTCGGATGAAAGACCCAGCGACACAGTGACGATCCAGGCGCAAGAGTCCGCACGGCGGGCCCGGCAGGCGACCACCCGCCGCGGGCGCCACCGCGCTCCCGGATCGACCGAGACCTTCAGCCGCGGGTTCGACGCCCTGGGACGGCTCGCCGTCTCGGGCGTGCAGGTCTCTGCGCGGGCGACGGATCTCTCCACCGGTGCCGTGCTGTTCTCGGTCGACGACCACGTGGTCATGCCGACCGCGAGCATCGGCAAGGTGCTTCTGCTGGTGGAGGTGGCGGCGCGCCTGCAGTCCGGCCAGCTGAGTCCCCTCGCGCACCTCGACCGCGACACCCGCGACATCGCGGGCGAGTCCGGCATCTGGCAGCACCTGCACGTCCCGTCCCTGCCCGTCGCCGACCTGGCCGCGCTCGTCGGCGCGACCAGCGACAACCTCGCGACGAACGTGCTCCTGCGCCGCGTGGGGCTGGAGGCCGTCAGCGCACGCACGGAATCGCTCGGTCTGACCCGCACCGCGCTCCTCGACCTGGTGCGCGACCACCGCGGTCCGGACGACGCCCCGCAGCTCTCGGTCGGAAGCGCGAACGAGCTGACCTGGCTGTTCTCGGCGCTGGCCCGCGGCGAGATCGTCAATCCGGCCACCAGCCAGCGCGTCATCTCGTGGCTGTCGCTCAACAGCGACTTCTCGCTCGTGTCCAGCGCGTTCGGCCTCGACCCGCACTCGCATCGCCACCCGGAGCACGGCATCCTGCTCGTCAACAAGACGGGGACGGACGAGGGCGTGCGCAGCGAGGTCGGCGTTCTCCGCGGCCCGCGCGCCGGCGTGACCTACGCGGTCTCGACGTACTTCGACGACACCAGCCTTCCCGAGCGCCTCGCCGTCATCGAGGGGATGCGCGCGGTGGGGTTGGACCTGCTGGAGTACGTGTTCTGACCGCCGGCCGACGGCCGCGGCGTCACGGCTCGCGCGCGCTGCGCACCTGCTCCCACTCGGCGATGAGGCCCGGAAGGCGTCCCTGCACGAACCGGTAGAACCCGGCCATGTCGCGCAGCCGTTCGGTCGCCGGCGAGTCGGGGTCGCCGACGGCGGCGAGACCCGCCTCCGCCTGATCGGCGAGCACGCCGTAGATCGGGCTGTTGCGCACCATGAGCGCGTACCAGTCGCTCGGGATCTCGTACCGGTCGCGCCGGCTGCCGGTCTGCGAGAGGCGGCGGATGATGCCGAGCGTCTGCAGGTAGCGGACGGCTCCCGAGATGGCCGCCGGGCTCACCTCGAGCCGCTCGGCGAGCTCGGCAGCGGTCAGTCCCGGCGTCTCGGTCACGGTGAGCGCCATCAGCACCCGGGCCGGCATCTTCGGGAATCCGGCCGCCGTCAGCACGGCAGCGGAGTGCTCCATCACCTCGGCGAGCGCCGCCTCGTCCTGGGCCATGGGCACCGTCCCGTCTATCCGATCGCGAAATCCCGGCGGCGGATCAGGACCGCCGCGCCCGCGAGCGCGACGACCGTGATGCCGAGCATCCAGTATCCACCGGTCCAGTCGACGTCGCCGACCACGACCGGTGCATCGGCGAACGGCGAGAGGTGCCGCACGCCCTCCGGCAGCTTGATCAGCCCGCCGAAGATGCCGATGAAGGCGCCGAGACCGAGCGCCGCCCAGCCGACCGGCGCCGTCCAGCTCGGGACCAGCACGAACACCAGCGTGAGGACCCCGAGGTAGACGAGCGCGACGGGCACCTGTGCCGCGGCGGCGGAGAACGAGTCGCCGATCGTCGACACGTCCTCGCCGGCGGCGACCGCCGACAGGCCGGACGCGACGGCGCCCGCGAGCAGCACGGCCAGCACCGCGATGACGCCGACCGCGACGTACGAGAACAGCCACCGCGTGCGGGTCAGCGGCGCGGACATCACCAGCTCGGCCGCCCCCGACGCCTCCTCCTGGCGGAGCCGGATCACCGCCTGCACCGCGCAGGCCGCCGCCAGCACGCCGATGATCGAGAAGATCGCCGAGATGAACAGCTGGGCGAGCGGGCCGGACCCGCCGCCCCCGATGCGGCCGATCGCGAGCCGGATGCCCGACAGGGCCGGGTTCTCGGCGATCGAACTGTTGATCAGGTTGCCGAGCGCACCGGCGAGCAGTCCGCCGAGCGCGCCGCCGACCGTCCAGCCGAGCACGGTCGGCCACTGCAGCCGCCAGGCCAGGCCGAAGATGCCTCCGAGGTTCGGGCGCGCGTTCGCCCGGCCCGCCCGCTCCGGGATGAGGCCGGCCCCGGTATCGCGGACGGACTGCAGGCCGTACACCGCGGCGATCAGCACGGCGGCGAGGCCGAGTTGCAGCAGGAGCGGCCGCCAGTCGTCGGCGGTGTACGGCGCGAACTGCTCGCCCCATCCGATCGGGCTGAGCCAGGTGGGCCACGCGGAGCGCAGGTGCGTGCCGTCGCCGAACGGCGTGCCCATCGCATCGCCGATCCCCCGGACCACGTAGGCGAGGACCACGACGGCCGCCGCGAACCCGTTGGCCCCGCGCGACGTGCTGAGCAGCTGGGCGAGCAGAAGCCCGACGGCGAAGAAGGCAAACCCTGCACCCGCGGTCGCGGCGCCCGCGACGAGCGAGCCGTAGGCCGGGAGGCCGCCGCCGATGAAGCCGACCGCGGTGGCGACGGCGAGGACGATGTTCACCAGGACCGCGTGCAGCACGGTCGCCGTGGTCGGCAGCAGACGCGCGGCGGGAGTCGAGCCGACCAGTTCCGCCCGGCCGGACTCCTCCTCCGCGCGCGAGTGCCGGACCGCGAGGAAGGTGTTCATGAGCCCGGCCAGCAGAGCGAGGAACGTGTAGATCTCGAAGAAGGTGACCGCCGGGAGCGACGTGCCCTGCGGGAGTCCGCGCAGGACCAGGATGGTCGGGTCGGCGATCGCCAGGCGGATCAACTGCAGGCGCCCGGTCGCGTCGCCGTAGGTCTGATCGATGGCGGACGCCGAGAACAGGGCGAGCAACGCGATGCAGACGAGCCAGATGAGCAGCTGCCAGCGGTCTCGGCGCAGTCGCTGCCGCATCAGCACGAGGAGGGTCGTGCCGGCACCCGGACGCGGGATGGCTTCGCCCGTCCGCGCGGGACGCACCGGTGCGGTGGTCGTGGTCATCGTGACGCTCCGATGCGTTCATCGGCCGTCACGTCGTCGCCGTAATGGCGGAGGAACAGCTCCTCCAGCGAGGGAGGCGCGACGGTGAGGCCGCGCACCTCCAGCCGCGAGAGCGACCCGAGCAGCGCCGGGACGGCGTCGCTGTCTGCCGTGAACCGCACCCGGCCGTTGACCACCCTCAGGTCGTGCGTGCCGGCGAGCGCTGTGACCGCATCCTGGGAGACGCCCTCCGCGCTGAACGAGAACTCGGTCCGGGTGAGGTGGCGGAGCTCGTCGAGCGTTCCCGTCTCGACCGTCCGGCCGGCTCGGATGATGCTGACACGGTCGCAGAGCTGCTCGACCTCCGAGAGGATGTGGCTCGACAGCAGGACCGTCGCTCCCGCGGCGGCGACGCGCTGGATCTCGGCGTTGAACACCGCCTCCATGAGCGGGTCGAGGCCGCTGGTCGGCTCGTCCAGGATGTACAGGTCCGCCGGTGTCGCGAAGGCGGCGACCAGAGCGACCTTCTGCCGGTTGCCTTTCGAGTACGCGCGGCCCTTCTTGGTCGGGTCGAGCTGGAACACGTCCATCAGACGCTTCTTGCGGGCTGCGTACTGCGCGTGGTCGGCCGTGCCGCCGCGCAGGCGTGCGAGCAGGTCGATCGCCTCGCCGCCGGAGAGGTTGGGCCAGAGGGTGACATCGCCGGGTACGTAGGCGAGCCGCTGGTGGAGGGCGACCGCGTCCTTCCAGGGGTCGCCACCGAAGACGGCAGCGTGCCCGCCATCGGCCCGGGCAAGGCCCAGGAGGACTCGGATCGTGGTGGACTTCCCCGCGCCGTTCGGGCCGAGGAAGCCGTGGACCTCTCCCGGCGTCACCGTCAGGTCGAGGCCATCGAGAGCATGTACGCGGCCGAACCTCTTCTCGAGGCCGGCGACGTCGATCACGGCATCCATGGGCGGGATGCTACGCCTTTTTCAGTAATTTGTGAAAGTTGTGTTTTCCGGCGTGTCAGGCCTGACCGCACTGGACCGATTCGATGCCCACGTAGTCGTAGTCGGACGCGTCGTCCGGGATGGTCAGCTCGTAGGGGACGCCCGCCTCGAGATCGACCGTGGCGCTCCACGAGTCGAGGGTCTCGCCGTCGGGGGTGTCGGCGAAGGTGGCCATGACCGTTGCGCCCGCGCAGGTCTGGCCGGGCGTCAGCTCGAAGGTCCAGCCGTCGACGTAGTGGACGTGCACGCCGTCGACGTCGTAGTCGTCGACGGCATCCCCGGAGCCCGGGTCGGACGGCTCCTGCGTCGGCTCATCCGACGGGTCGCCGGACGAGCCGCCGCCCGGGTCGCTCTCGTAGGGGGAGGCGCTGGCCGTGCTGCCCGCCTGGGCGATCCGGCTCGCGCCTGCGCCGATCGAGACCATGACGAGCACCGCGACCAGCAGGATGGCCAGGCCGCCCACGATGCCGCCGACCGTGATGCCCACGATCGCGCCGGTCGACATCCGATTGCGCGGCGGCGGAGGCGGATAGCCCTGGTACGCGCCCGGGTAGGGGCCCCCGGTCGCGGCGTGGCCCGGCGCGCCGTACGGTGGGGGGCCTGCGAAGGGAGGCTGCGGCTGGGATGCGTGCGGCTGAGGCGGAGCGCCGTATGGCGGGTACGACTGCGTCGGAGCGCCCTGCGGCGGGTACGGCGACGTCGGCGCACCCTGCGGCGGGTACGACTGCGTCGGCGCGCCCTGCGGCGGGTACGGCTGCGTCGGCGCGTTCTGCGCGGAGGGCGGTTGCCACGTGGATGCCGCGACGAGCGCATCCCGTGCCGCGGTCAGGGCGTCACGCCGCTGCGTATCGCCGCCGGCCTCCGCCAGTCGCGCCTGATAGCTGCGCTCCACGTCATCGCGTGTCGCCGAGGGCGACACCCCCAGCAGTTCCGCTGCCTCGTCAGGACTCACCGCGCCCCCCGTTCACCTCACGCGTCTGCGTCGATCGTAGTGGGGCACCGCGCGATGCGCGCTGCCCGCGAACGCGGGGGCAGGCCGGCCCGCCCGCAGAGCCGTCAGACGAGGGCCGCGCCGAGCCCGCGCGCCAGCCCGGGAGCATCCCGTCGGCCGGGGCGCTCCGCCGTCGCGATCTCCCCGAGCTCGCGGATGACACGGGCGTAGTAGGCCGCCGCGACGCCTGTGCGATACGCGGCGGGCTGCAGGTCGGCCTCATTGCGCAGGCGGATCTCGGCGCGGGCGGCTTCGATGGGCGTGATGATCTTGACGCCGGCGCGGTACCGGATCAGCCGGTGCACCCACTGGTCCAGCGGCTCGGGCAGGCCGGCGGGAACCCGGTCGTGCTCGGTCGCCAGGGAGGTGCGGGAACGCGCCCCCGGCGCGCCTGCGCGGGCCGTTCCGGCCGCTGCGGCCTCACGCTCGGCCGCGCGCCGGTCTGCCGCCATGACCGACAGGAGGTCGTCGTGCCGGTTGGCCTGACGCGACAGCACATCCAGCTCGTCGAGAGCCGTCGTGTACTCCTCGTCGTAGTCGGCGTAGTCGGCCGGATGCGCGGCGCGGTCGTTCATGAGGTCGGCGCGGGCGGTCGTCGCCTGCGCCCGGGTGAGCACGGTGCGGCCGTTGCGCACGCGCTCGAGCCGCCAGGTCCAGGTCGCGAGAGGTTCCGGCATCAGGTGGCTCATGCGTCCACTGTAGGAAGGGCCACCGACATCGGGACCCCGACACGACGTCGGCGGCGCGGGCTAGCGTGGATGGTCGTGAGCATCCTTCTCCGCCGCCCGGTCGACCGCGAGATCCTGCGCCTCGCCGTACCCGCCCTCGGGGCGCTCGTGGCGGAGCCGGTCTTCCTCCTCGCCGACTCGGCGATGGTCGGTCATCTCGGCGTCGCACCCCTCGCCGGCCTCGGCATCGCGAGCGCCGTGCTCCAGACCATCGTGGGGCTGATGGTGTTCCTCGCCTACAGCACGACGCCCGCGGTCGCGCGACGGCTGGGCGCGGGCGACGAACGCGGCGCCGTCGCGGCGGGCGTGGACGGCTGCTGGCTCGCGCTCGCCCTCGGAGTCGTCCTCGCCGCCGCCGGGTGGGCGGCCTCGCCCTTCCTCGTCGGCCTGTTCGGGGCGTCCGCCGACGTGAGCGAGCAGGCGTCGCAGTATCTGAGCATCTCGATGCTCGGGCTCCCGGCCATGCTGCTCGTCTACGCGGCGACCGGGCTGCTGCGCGGGCTTCAGGACACCCGCACGCCGCTCGCCGTCGCGGTCGCCGGCTTCGCAGCGAACATCGTGCTGAACTATGCGTTCATCTACCTCGCCGGGCTGGGGATCCGCGGGTCGGCGCTCGGGACCGTCGCGGCGCAGTGGGCGATGGTGCTGGTATACGCGGTCATCGTCGCTCGGCACGCCCGGCGCGTCGGCGCCTCCCTCCTCCCGCATCACGCGGGCATCGGGCGGACCGCGCGCTCCGGCGGCTGGCTGTTCCTCCGCACGGCGAGCCTGCGCGCCGCTATGCTGCTGGCCGTCTTCGTGGCGACGCGGCTGGGCCCGGACGAGCTGGCCGCCTTCCAGGTCGCGATGACCGTGCTCGCGACGCTCGCCTTCGCGCTGGATGCGCTCGCCATCGCCGCGCAGGCACTCATCGGGAAGGGCCTCGGCGCCGGCGACCTCGAGAGCGTGCGCGCGGTGCTGCGGCGGTGCGTGCAGTGGGGCATCGGCGCCGGCGCGGTACTCGGGCTGGGGACGATCGCGCTGAGCCCCGTCGCCGCGGCCCTCTTCACGAGCGACGCGTCGGTCGCCGCACTGCTGCCCGTCTCGCTCGCCATCGTGGGCGCCGGCGCCCCGCTCGGCGGGTACGTGTTCGTGCTCGACGGGGTGCTCATCGGCGCCGGCGACGCGCGCTATCTGGCCCTCACCGGCCTCGCGAACGTCGCCGTGTTCGTCCCCCTCGCCGTCGCGGCCGCCGTCTGGGGCGGCCACGACGCCGCGGGTCTCGCCGCGCTGACCGCTGCGTTCGCCTTCGGCTACCTCGGCGCCCGGGCGGTCACTCTCGGCCTTCGCGCACGAGGGCGCACGTGGATGCGCGCGGGCGCGACGGTCTGACCTGTCGCCGAGCCGCAGGGACCGACGCGCGGGCCGCTCTGCGAACCGCCGCGGGAACGCACCGCGGGTACGCCCGCGCGAACGCCCGCCGGCGCCTCCGCCGGAAGCTCTACGCCAGCCACTCCCGCGCCGCGACGACCAGTGCCCGCACCCCGGTGTCGATCGTCGGCTGCGGCAGCGGCGCGAAGAACGGCGAGTGGTTGGTCGGGATGTCGGTCTCCACCGTGCCCGCGGCCATCGCGGCACGCACCGTCTCCGGATCGGCCCCTCCGAGCATCCAGTACACGAGCGGAGCGCCCGCGGCCGTGGCGAGGTTGCCGACATCCTCGCTGCCGGAGAGCGCGCCGGGATGCAGCACGCTGTCGACGCCGAACTCGGCCGCGAACGCGGCGTTCACCCGCTCGGTCGACGCAGGGTCGTTCACGGTGACCGGGTAGCGCTCGCCCCACTCCAGGTCGGGAGCCTTCGGGGCTCCGGACGCCTGGGACTCCGCCTCGATCACCCGGTTCACTCCGCTCAGCACGCGCTGACGCACCTCCTCGTTGAAGCTGCGCACGCTGATGCCCAGCCTCGCCTCGGCCGCGATGATGTTGTTCTTCGTGCCCGCGTGCAGGCTGCCGACGGTGACGACGGCGGTCTCCTGCGGCGCGATCTCGCGCGACACGACCGTCTGCAGCCGCATGACGGTCGCCGCCGCCATCACGACCGGGTCGATCGTGGTCTCGGGCCGCGAACCGTGACCGCCGCGCCCGTGCAGCGTCACCTCCATGGTGTCGACCGCCGCCATGGCCGCGCCAGGATGCGCGCCGACCATCCCCGCCGGGTACGGCACCACGTGCTGCCCGAGCACGACATCCGGAACCGGCACCTTCTCATACAGGCCGTCGTCGACCATCACCTGGGCCCCGCCGCCGTGCTCCTCGGCCGGCTGGAACAGCGCGACCAGGGTTCCGGACCACTCACCGCGGGAGCCGCTCAGCGCCCCGACGGCACCGAGCAGGCACGTGATGTGGATGTCGTGACCGCACGCGTGCATCAGCGGCACCGCGTTGCCGTCGTCGTCGGACACCGTCTCGGTCGAGGCCCACGCGAGCCCGGTCTGCTCGCGAACCGGGAGCGCATCCATGTCCGCCCGGAGAAGCACGGTCGGCCCGTCGCCGTTGCGCAGCACGCCGACGACCCCGGTCGTGGCGATGCCGGTGTGCACCTCGAGCCCCAGCTCGGTGAGCCGTTCGGCGACGATGCCGGCGGTTCTGTGCTCGGTGAAGGCGAGTTCGGGGTGGGCGTGCAGGTCGCGGTAGACGGCTTCGAGATCCATGCCGTCAGCCTACGGCCGGCGCCCCCGGGGAGACCCGCGGGGCGGCGGTTGTGTTGCCCAGGTGGAAAACGCTCGTGAATGTGGAGGGAATCGGTTCCCCGCCCTCCAGCATCTCGACGACCGCACGTCCGGCCGCCCTGCCCTTGTCGACGGCGGGCTGCACGAGGGTCGTGAGGTCGTACGGCCAGAGGCCGTCGACGCGCACGCCGTCGAAGCCGACGACGCTGACATCCCCCGGGACTTCGAGCCCCAGCTCCTCGGCGGCGCGGATGACGCCCGCCGCGAGCAGGTCGCTCTGGGCGATCACGGCGGTCGGACGATGGCGCGCGTCGGCGAGGAGCGCACGACCAGCCGCTCGGCCTTCCTCCACGAACGACCCGCGGGTCACCCAGCCGGGTGCGTCCGGGAAGACGTCGCGGGCGCCGGCCAGCCGGTCGAGAGCCGTGGTGGAGCTGGCCGCGGCGAGGCGGTCCGGGGTGAGCGGCCCGCGGGCGCGGTCGCGGGTGAGCGAGAGAGCCACCACCGCGACGTCGCGGTGGCCGAGGTCGTACAGGTGCTGGGCGGCGACCCGGGTGGCCTCCCGGTTGTCCTGCCCGATCGTCGGGACGCCGTCGGCCGGGTCGCCCTCGATGGCGACGAGCGGGATGCCGCGCCGGCGCAGCATGGCGACCGACTCGTCCAGCCGCGGGCTGCAGCCCACCAGCACCACCGCATCCATCGGGGCGTCCTCGATGCGCTGCGCGGCCTCGCCGGCGTCCGTGAGGATGAGCAGGCCCGCGTCGATCGCGCCGATCTCCTCCGTGATGCCGTCGAGCAGCGCGATCTTGATCGGGTCGCGGAAGGCGTCGCGCACGCGCTCCTCCATCACGACGCCGACGATCCCGGAGCGGCCGCGGCGCAGCGAGCGCGCCCGCGGGTCGGGACCGGCGTAGTTGAGACGCTTCGCCGCGGCGAGCACGCGCTCGCGGGTGGCGTCTGAGACGGGTCCGGTGCCGGAGAAGGCGAGCGAGGCCGTGGAATTCGACACGCCGGCCAGACGGGCGACCGCGGCGAGAGTCGGCCGCGCGCCCGCCGGGGCTGTGCTGGGTTCGTTCACGTGTGCTAGCTTAGTCGAATCGTTTCGATCGAAACGATTCGAGCCGACGAACCCCCAGGAACCGCCCCGATGTCACAGCCGATCTCGACCGCCGCGCGCTCCCGTCGCGAGCTCACCGCCTGGCGCAACGCGGTCTTCGTCATCTTCATCCTCTCCGGCCTCGCGCTGGCGACCTGGGTGGCCCGCATCCCGGGCATCCGCGACGACCTGGGGCTGGGCAAGGACCCGTCGGCGGTCGGACTGCTCATCCTCGGAATGTCGGTGGGCGCGATCCTCGGCCTCACCGTCTCCTCCCCCATCCTGGTGCGCTTCGGTCCGCATCGCGGGATGGTCGGCGGGCTCGTGATCGTCGCCGTCGGCATCCTGCTCATCGGGTTCGGGTCGACGGTCTTCCACTCCGTCCCCTCTGTCGCCGTCGGGCTGATCCTGCTCGGGTTCGGCAACGGGATGGTCGACGTGATGATGAACGTCGAGGCCACCGCCGTCGAGCGCGAGATCGGCAAGACGCTGCTCCCGCTCATGCACGCGTGCTTCAGCCTCGGGACCGTTCTCGGCGCCGGGATCGGGGCCGCAGCAGCAGCCCTCGGGATCGCGGTCGTCTGGCATCTGCTCGGCATCGGCGTCGTGGTCGTCGTCATCGCGATCGTCGCCGTCCGGTTCATCCCGCGCGAGGCCGAGCTGGGCGACGAGCAGGGAGAGCAGGAGCGCATCCCGTTCGGCGAGCGGATGCGCACGTCCCTCGCCGTCTGGGCCGACTGGCGGCTCATCCTGATCGGCGTCGTGATGCTCGGAATGGCGTTCGGCGAGGGCTCGGCCAACGACTGGATCTCGCTCGCCGTCGTCGACGGTCACGGCCAGGCGAACTCCGTCGGAGCACTCGTCTTCGGCTTCTTCGTGGTCGCGATGACGGTCGGCCGGGTGGTCGGCGGCCCGATCGTCGACCGCATCGGCCGGGTCAACGCCATCCGGATCACCGCCGGGATGGGCGCCGTCGGGCTGGTGCTGTTCATCGTGGGCGGCCCGATGTGGCTGGTCGTCGTCGGGACCGTCCTGTGGGGCTTCGGCGTCTCCCTGGGCTTCCCGCTCGGGATGTCGGCCGCGGCGGACGGCGCCGCGAACCCGGCCGCGCGGGTCTCCGCCGTCGCGATCATCGGATACTGCGCCTTCCTCGCCGGACCCCCGCTGATCGGCTTCCTCGGCCAGCACTTCGGCCTCCTGAACGCGCTGTTCCTCGTGCTCGCACTGCTGATCGCCGCCTTCCTGGCCGCGCCGGCCGTGCGCCCGGTCGCCGCGCCCGCGGAGCGCCGCGCCGCCTCCCCCGACCCGGCCTGACCCGCCCCGCTCCCCCGACCCGCCCCATCCCGCCGAGTTGCGACATCATGTCGCAGCTCGGCGCGGAAAACGGCAACGACTCTCAACTCACGAGTCACGACTCGGCGAGTGGGACGGGACGGGACGGGACGGGGTCAGACGAAGCGGAGGCAGACGGGGGTCGGGACCGGGGACGTGCCGAGCAGGCGGAGGCTGCGGGTCGCGTCGTCGAAGGCAAGCACGGTGACCTCGTCGCTGTCCTGGCAGGCCGCCAGCACCCGGTCGCCGCCTGGCGCGATCACGAGGTCGCGCGGCGCGCGGCCGCCGACCGCGACGGAGTCCACCAGGGTCAGCCGCGACGCCTCCGCGTCGAACGCGAAGACCGCGACCGTGTCATCCCCCCGGTTGCTCACGAGCACGGTGCGGCCGGAGTCGCTGACGCACACCGCGGCCGGGAGGTTGTCGCCTTCCGCGCCGTCGGCCCGCGTCGTCGTGCTCTGCACCCGCACGAACCGGTCGCCATCGCGCCGCAGCACGTCGACGCTGGAGTCGAGCTCGTTCACCAGCACCACGTGGCGGCCGCCGGGATGGAACACCAGGTGCCGCGGGCCCGCCGAGCCGAGCACCACCGTGGCCTCCGGGCAGAGGGTCAGCGCGCCCTCCTCCGAGAACGCGTACCAGCGCACCTCGCCGATGCCGAGGTCCACGACGACGACGTCCCCGCTCACCGGGTCCACGCTCAGCTGGTGCACGTGGGGCGCATCCTGCCGCTCGGGATCGGGCCCGCGGCCCTCGTGCCGGACGAACGCCGTCCGCTCGCCGAGCGATCCGTCGTCGGCGAGCGCGAACACCGAGACCGTCCCTCCGCCGTAGGTGCCCGCGATGAGGAAGCGTCCGCTCGGGTGCACCACCGCGTGCGCAGGGGACGGGCCGCCGCTCGATGCGGAGCCGAGCTCCGTGAGCACGCCGTCGGCGCCCCGGGCGAAGGCGACGACACCGCCGTCCGGCTCCGTCTCGCTCACCGCGTACACGTGGGCGCCGCCAGGTGCGGCCGTCACCCACGACGGGTTCTCGACCCGGGCCGCCACGGTCACGTCGGTCACCGCCGACCCGTCGAACCGGGCGGTGAGCACGCCCTGGGCGTGACCGTCGACGTGCGGGAGGCGTTCGGTGTAGGTGCCGATGAGGAGCTCGTTGGCCATGCCGACCATCCAACCACCGACGCCGCCTGCACTTAGGATGTTGCGGTGCGCCTCGTCATTGCCAACTGCTCCGTCGACTATGCGGGACGGCTCAGCGCGCACCTGCCCCTGGCGACGCGGCTGCTGATGCTGAAGGCCGACGGCAGCCTCCTCGTCCACTCCGACGGCGGATCGTACAAGCCGCTCAACTGGATGAGCCCGCCCTGCACGCTGACCGTCGACGAGCCCGACGAGCTGCAGCGCGCGGCCGGGATCCGCGAGGTCTGGCGCGTCACCCAGGCGAAGACGGCCGACATGCTCGTCGTGTCCATCCACGAGATCATCAGCGACACCTCGCATGACCTCGGCATCGACCCCGGGCTGCAGAAGGACGGCGTGGAGGCGCACCTGCAGAAGCTGCTCGCCGAGCAGATCCACCTCCTGGGCGACGGGCACGTGCTGGTCCGCCGGGAGTACATGACCGCAATCGGCCCGGTCGACATCCTCGCCCGGGACGCTGCGGGGGCGGCCGTCGCGGTCGAGCTGAAGCGCCGCGGCGACATCGACGGCGTGGAGCAGCTGACGCGCTACCTGGAACTGATGAACCGCGACCCGCATCTGGCCCCGGTCCGAGGCGTGTTCGCCGCCCAGGAGATCAAGCCGCAGGCGCGCACGCTGGCGGAGGACCGCGGCATCCGCTGTCTGGTGCTCGACTACGACGCCATGCGCGGCCTCGACGACAGCGACAGCAGGCTGTTCTGATGGCGCAGCCGAAGCCGCGCTTCCCGCAGAGCTACGAGAACGTCCCCGTCAAGAGGGCGCTGACCACCCTCGCCGCCGAGCCGACGCTGGAGCACCTGGATGCGCTCCTCGCCGCGGCGGCGAAGGGCGGCCTGGTGGTGGATGTGACCGGCTCGACCCCGCAGGACACCCGGCTGCGCACCATCAGCTCCACCACCGGCGAGGCGGTGCTCCCCCTCTTCACCTCGATGAACGCGCTGCGGGCGGCCGTCGCGCAGTCGGCGGAGGGCGAGGGCGCGCGCGTGCAGGCGGTCATCGTGCCTGCGGTCGAGGCGCTGGGCTTCATCCGCACCGCCGACTTCGTCGCCGTGCAGTTCGACCCGGGAGCCGCGCACACCATGGTCGTCGCGCGCTCGCACATCGAATCCGCCCTCAGCGAGCACTGACCGGCCGCCCAGATACGTCACATACCATAGGACAGCCATGACCAACCCGACCACCACCGTCACGCGGACCTGGACCTGCGTCCTGTTCGACCTCGACGGCACCCTCACCGACTCCGCCCCCGGCATCACCTCATCGCTCGCCCGCATGTTCGCGACGATCGGTCAGCCGGTTCCCTCCCCCGCCCAGCTTCTCGAGTACGTCGGCCCTCCGCTGCTCGACTCGCTGCAGAGCCTGGGCGGGATGACCGAGCCCGCCGCGCGCCACGCCCTCGCCGTCTACCGCGAGGACTACGCCGCCCACGGAGCGTTCGACTCCGCCGTCTTCCCGGGCGTGCGCGGACTGCTGCAGCGACTGCACGCGGCCGGCATCCCGCTCGCCATCGCCACCAGCAAGCCGGAGGCGCAGGCGACGCGGATCCTGGAGCACTTCGGTCTGGCCGAGTACTTCGACGTCATCACCGGTGCCACCGACGACGAGAGCCGCAGCGCCAAGGCGGATGTGGTGGCCGAGGCCCTGCGCCGCCTGGGCGAGCGCGGCGTCGACCTCGATCAGACCGTCATGGTCGGCGACCGCCAGTACGACGTCGAGGGCGCCGGCGCGCACGGCCTTCCGACCATCCTCGTGGAGTGGGGCTACGGTTCGCCCGCCGAGGCCGCCGGCGCCATCGCCGTCGTGCATTCCGCCGACCAGCTGAGCGCCCTCCTGCTCGGCTGACCGCTTTCCCCGCCGTTCACCGGAGCGGACTAGGCGGCAGCGTGTGCTCGCGGGTAGGCTGATGTGTTGCGAAACCGCATCTCATACAGCACTAGGAATTCATATGCGCACACGTAATCCGTTCGTCCCGGCTGCCATCGTGGCGGCCCTCACCATCGGCTCGCTGGCGGCCTGCTCCAGCGGCGGCAACACCAACTACGTCACCTCGCACACGCCCGCGGCGTCGTCTTCGTCGTCGGCCGGATCGTCCGACGACACGAAGTCCGAGGAGCTGCCCTCCGACTTCCCGAAGAGTGACGTCCCGATCGTCGATGGCACGGTCGTCGTCGCCCGCGGCGACAAGGAGAACGGCTGGTCCGTCACCGTCCAGCCGTCGGGCAAGGAGGGCTTCGCGGACGCGAAGACCGCTCTCGAGGGCAAGGGCTTCACGCAGCAGCCCGGCGCCACCGACTCGTCCGCCGTCTACGTCAGCGACGCCTACACCGTCGCGGTGAAGACGCCCGGCGTCTCCGTGACGTACAACGTCACCGCCAACCAGTAGCACCTCCCTCTCGCACCCGCCGCCCACCGTCGAGTACGCGAAAACTGCACGGAATCGCGCGATTCCCGGTCAGTTATTGCGGACTCGACGGTGGGCGGTTGTGCGTAGGGGCGGGGGCGAGGGAAGGTCACGCGTCGATGATTCGGACGAGCTCGTCGATGAACGCGGTGAAGGTATCGGCACGGCGGATCAGGTTCAGGACCGTGTCGCGGTCGGAGAACACCTCGACGAACTGGTCGAAGACCGTCTGGAAGGACGCGCGTCCCGCCGCGGAGAAGGCGATGAACGCGATCACATTGACCCGGGCGTCGCCCCAGTCGATAGCGGTGTCGTTGACGACGATCGCGATCGCCGTGCGGTGGGCGCTCATCGTCATGGCGTGCGGCACGGCGAGGGAGTCGGTGAACGCGGTGGATGACATCTGCTCGCGTTCGACCGTCTGGTCGACGTACTCCTGGTCGATCGCGCCGGTCGCGATCATCCGGTCGCCGAGGGCCCGGATCATCGTGATCGGATCGCGGGCGTAGAAGTTCCGCAGGAACAGGCTCTCGTCGAAGTACTCCAGGAGCTCGCTCTTGATGCGCGCCCGGTGGCGCTGGCGGCGGATGCGGGAGGCGGCCTGGCGGATGTGCTCGACGTCCGTCTCGGTGAGGAACGGCTGCACGATGACCGTGTTCTCGCGCCGTCCGCGCGGGTCGATGGTGGTCAGCACGAGGTCGGCGTCGATCGCGTCCCAGTCCGCGTCGGTCGACGTGATGACGCTGGTGATGTCGAGCTCGTCGCCGAGGGCGCTCTCCAGCCGATCGCGAAGCAGGATGTGCATGTCGTAGTAGTTGGGGCAGACCACCGCGCAGGTGACCGCATCCCGCCGGCGCGACTGCTGCTCGAGGTAGGCGCCGACGTGCATCGCGATGTAGGCGATCTCGTCGTCGTTGACCTCGATGCCCTCGGCCGACTGCAGGCGGCTGGCGATGTAGACGGCGAGTTCGTAGATCATCGGGTACGAGCTCTTGATCGAGCGCGTGAGCGGATTGCGCGAGTACGTGTTCTCGTGCGCGCGGGCGATGAGGTTCTGCACGTGCAGAGTGAGCCGCACGATGAAGTTCTCGTCGTGAAGGTCGACGAGGTACTCGGTGGATGCGCGGTCCACGATGCCGCGCACCACCGCCAGGTCGGCCGGGCTGACGAACTCCTCGACGGTGTCGCGCCCCGCGCCCGGCGCGATCACGCGCGTGCGCATGAGGATCGCCAGGTAGCGCAGCTCCGTGGTGTCGAGCGGGGTTCCGAAGTGCCGCTCGATCAGCTCCCCGAGGTCGTGCGCCAGCGAGCGGATGGTCTCGCTCGCCTCCGGCTCCTCGACAGCGGGGAGCACGCGGTCCTTCGCGACCCGGTCGAGCGCGACCGCCATGTGCAGGAGGACATCGTTGATGCCGTACTCGTTGACGAAGAAGCCGCGCGCGTCGAGCATCGCGACGAGGTCCGATTTGAAGTCGACCAGTCCGCTCGACCCGAAGGCCTCCTGGATGCGCGCGACGTCGACGACGCTCTGCCGCATCTCGTCGCGGAACAGCCGGCTGAGCAGCTTCCGTCGCGCGATCTCGGGGCCGAGCAGCTGCACGATGGCGCCGTGCCGCTCGAGGGCGAGCTCCGTGCCCGAGAGGAGGCCACGCATCCTCGTCAGGTCCGACTCGATCGTGGAGTCGCTGACGAACAGGCTCTCGGCGGTCTCGTAGACGTCGATGCCGTCCGGCTCGTCCAGCAGCCGCCTCGCCAGGAAGACGAGCCGCTCCTGCGGGGAGCCGGCCGTCCCGGTGTCCGAGCTGCCGTCGCCCGCCAGGTAGGCGGCGTAGGCATCGGGCTTCACCCGGTAGCCGTTCGACCCCGACTCGACGACGTCGCCGAGCGCCGCGGCGTAGCTGCGGATGCTCCGGGTCGTCACGCCGATGTCGTGCGCCAGCTCGGCCGCCGTCACCCAGGCAGCACGACGCGCGAGGATGTCGAGCATCCTCGTCTGCTTCGCCGAGAGCGCCACCAGCGACCACCTTTCCCGACGAGTCAACCACCCCATACGGTGCCACCGTGCGCTTCCGGCCAACTTTCCGCACCCCCGGAAGAAACGCTGCTGGAGCCCGCGCGGACGGCGGACGACCATTGCTGACGTTCCATGAGTTCCACCAGCAGGCCCCCGCACCCCGTGCGAGGACGGAAACACCCCGAAAGGCAAGGATCGATGAAGATCGTGGTCGTCTGCGGCGCCGGTGCGTCCAGCACCTTCGTGGCCGTCAAGCTGCGCAGTGCCGCCCGTGAGCGCGGGGCGATCATCGAGGTCCAGCCGGGGAGTGCGAGCCAGCTGGAGTCCCTCGCCGGAGTGGATGTCGTCCTCGTCGGTGCGCACCTGGAGTCGGCGGTCCCCGCCATCCGTGAGCGCGCAGCGGCGACCGGAACCGCCGTCGCCGTCCTGCCCCCCGTCTCACCGGCCGCTCTCGACGGCGAGCGCGCGCTGGACCTGGCTCTCGACGCCAAGGCGGCGGCACTATGAGCAGAGCCCCATACGCACTGGCGGCGGCCACCAGGCCATCACGGAACGAAGGAGACCACAACCATGGCTGAACGGATCATCACGGTCGGATCGACGCACGGGCTGCACGCCCGCCCGGCGAAGCTCTTCGTGGAGGCGGTCAACAGCTCGGGCGCGACGGTGAAGCTGACGAAGGAGGGCGGCAAGACCGTCGACGCCGGCAGCATCCTCGGCGTGATCTCGCTGGGCATCGATCACGGCGACAAGATCGTGCTCACCACCGACGCGGACAACGGCGAGGCGGTCCTGGACGACCTCGCGGTGATCCTGGCCACGGACCACGACGCCTGAGCGCGGCGGACCCATCATGAGCGACACGAACATCCTCACCGGCGCCGGCATCGGCCAGGGCGTCGCCGTCGGGCCCGTCCTCCGGATGTCGGCCCCGCTGCCCGAGCCGTCCGACCAGCCGAGCACCCGCACCCCCGACGAGGAGAAGGCCCGGGTGCAGCAGGCCGTCGCCACGGTCGCCGCGGACCTGCGCGAGCGCGCATCCACGGTCCAGGGCACCGCGGCGGACGTGCTGGAGGCGCAGTCGATGATGGCGGAGGACTCGACCCTCGCCGATGACGTCGCCACGCGCATCGACGGAGGCAAGACCGCAGAGCGGGCCGTGTTTGAGGGCTTCGCCGTCTTCCGCGACATGCTCAAAGAGCTCGGCGGCTACATGGGCGAGCGCGCCGGCGACCTCGACGACGTCTCCCAGCGCGTGGTCGCGGCGCTCGAGGGCAAGCCGGCGCCCGGAGTCCCGCAGTCGGACACCCCGTTCGTCCTGGTCGCGCACGACCTCGCCCCCGCCGACACGGCCCTGCTCGACCTGACCAAGGTTCTCGGGCTCGTCACCGTCGAGGGCGGTCCGACCTCGCACACCGCCATCCTCGCGCGGGAGAAGTCGATCGTCGCCGTCGTCGGCGCGGCCGAGGCCGGTCGCCTGGCCGACGGAGACGAGGTCGTCGTGGATGCGGCGGCCGGCACGGTCACCGTCTCGCCGACCGACGCCCAGCGCGCCGACGCGCTCCGTCGCATCGAGGAGCGCGCCGCCGCCCTCGCCGGCGGCGTCGAGCCGGGTGCGCTGGCCGACGGAACGCCGGTCCCGCTGCTCGCCAACCTCGGCTCGGCCGCAGGCGCGGAGGACGCGCTGGCCGCAGGTGCCGAGGGCGTCGGACTGTTCCGCACGGAGTTCCTCTTCCTCGACCAGCGCCTGGCACCCGACGTCGCCCAGCAGCGCGAGCAGTACGTGAAGCTGCTCAGCGCCTTCGGCGGCGGCCGCAAGGTGGTCGTCCGGGTGCTGGACGCCGGAGCCGACAAGCCGCTCGAGTTCCTCAACGACGCGCACGAGGACAACCCGGCCCTCGGCCTGCGCGGGCTCCGCTCGCTGCGCGCCAACGAGGACATCCTCCGCGAGCAGCTCACCGCACTCGCCGAGGCGGACGCGCAGACCGACGCCGACCTCTGGGTGATGGCCCCGATGGTGTCGACCGTCGAGGAGACCCGCTACTTCACCGAGCTCGGCCGGGAGTACGGCCTGAAGACCGTCGGTGTGATGGTCGAGGTCCCGTCCGCGGCCCTGCTCGCCGACCGCATCCTGCAGATCGCGGACTTCGCGTCGATCGGCACCAACGACCTCACGCAGTACACGCTCGCGGCCGACCGCCTGCTCGGCTCGGTCGCCGGCTTCCAGGACCCGTGGCATCCGGCCGTCCTCCGCCTCATCGGCGAGGTCGGCGCGGCGGGCGCGGCTTCGGGCAAGCCGGTCGGCATCTGCGGAGAGGCGGCGGCGGACCCCCTGCTCGCCGTCGTGCTCGTCGGCCTCGGCGCGACGACGCTCTCGATGTCGCCCGCGGCGATCGCCGACGTGCGGCTCTCCCTCAAGCGCTACACCCTCGGCCAGGCCCGCTCCCTGGCCGAGACAGCCCTGGCCGCCGATGGCGCGGCCGAAGCCCGGGCGGCGGTCCGCGAGGCCGCCGACCGATTCACCTCACCAGCCCCCGACAACAGAAACGAGGCACCACAATGACATCGGCGACACAGACGTCGACGACGGCGTCGGCCCCCAAGAAGTCCGCAGGAGCGCGTGTCCACGTGCAGCGCTTCGGCACGTTCCTCTCGAACATGGTCATGCCGAACATCGCGGCATTCATCGCGTGGGGCATCGTCACGGCGCTCTTCATCGAAAAGGGACCGTTCCCCAACAAGGACATCGCCAGCCTCGTCGGCCCGATGATCACCTACCTGCTCCCCCTCCTCCTCGCCAACACCGGCGGTCGCCTGGTCTACGGCGTACGCGGCGGCGTCGTTGGCACCATCGCGGCCATGGGCGTCATCGTCGGCACCGACATCCCGATGTTCATCGGGGCGATGATCATGGGCCCGCTCGGCGGCTACCTCATGAAGGTCATCGACCGCATCTGGGAGGGGAAGATCAAGGCGGGCTTCGAGATGCTCGTCAACAACTTCTCCGCCGGAATCCTCGGGTTCCTCCTGGCGATCGGCGCCTTCTTCGGCATCGCCCCGCTGGTGCAGGGCCTGAGCAAGGCGCTCGAAGCCGGCGTGGACTGGCTGGTGTCGGTCCACCTCCTCCCGCTGGTCAGCATCCTGGTCGAGCCGGGCAAGGTGCTGTTTCTCAACAACGCGATCAACCACGGCGTGTTCACCCCGATCGGCACGCTCGAGTCGCAGCAGGCCGGGAAGTCGATCCTGTTCCTCATCGAGACGAACCCCGGCCCCGGTGCCGGCATCCTGCTCGCCTGGGCGATCTTCGGCCTCGGTGCGGCGCGTGCGGCCGCTCCCGGCGCGTTCATCATCCAGTTCTTCGGCGGCATCCACGAGATCTACTTCCCGTACGTGCTGATGAAGCCGATCCTCATCATCGGCGCCATCCTCGGCGGCATGACCGGCGTCGCGGTGAACGTTGCCTTCCAGACGGGTCTGCGGGCGCCGGCCGCTCCAGGATCGGTGTTCGCGATCTTCGCCCAAGCCCCCGTGCCCGACATGCTCGGTATCGCACTGGCGATCGTCGCGGCCGCCGCGGTCTCGTTCACGTTCACGGCGATCGTGCTCCGGTCGAGCCGCAAGCGCGACCTCCTCGCGGGCAACGCGGGCGACCTCTCGGCCGCCGTCGCCCAGACCGAGGCCAACAAGGGCAAGTCGTCCTCCGTGCTGGGGAGCCTCGTCGACGAGGCCGAGCACGACACCGGCGACGCGCAGGGCGACGCCACCGATCGACTGGTGCGCAACATCGTGTTCGCGTGCGACGCTGGCATGGGCTCGAGCGCCATGGGAGCATCGGTCCTCCGCAACAAGATGAAGAAGGCCGGAGTGGAGGGGGTCACCGTCACGAACCAGGCGATCAGCAACCTCGACGGCACGGCCGATCTCGTCATCACCCAGCAGCAGCTGACCGACCGCGCCAAGGGCCAGTCGCCCGACTCCATCCACGTCTCGGTCGACAACTTCATGAACAGCCCCAAGTACGACGAGGTCGTCGACCTCGTCAAGAACCAGCGAACCACGGAGGACGCCAGCAAATGACCGACACGATTCTCGACCGGGCGAACGTCGTGGCCGCGGGCACCGCGACCACACGGGAGGACGCGATCCGGGAGGCGGGTGCGCTGCTCGTCGCAGCGGGCGCCGTCGAACCGGGTTACGTCGACTCGATGCAGGAGCGCGAGAACACCGTCTCCACCTTCATGGGGAACGGCCTGGCCATCCCGCACGGCACCAACGAGTCCAAGGACGAGATCAAGCGGTCCGCGCTCTCCTTCCTCCGCTACTCCTCGCCCCTCGACTGGGGCGGCGAGGAGGTGCGGTTCGTGGTCGGCATCGCCGGCCAGAACAACGAGCACCTCGAGATCCTGTCGAAGATCGCCATCCTCTTCTCGGAGGAGGACGACGTGCAGCGGCTGCTCGACGCCCCGGACGCCGACGCGCTGTTCGCGCTGCTGGGGGATGTGAACGAGTGAAGGCCGTCCACTTCGGCGCGGGCAACATCGGACGCGGCTTCGTGGGGCTCCTGCTCCACGAAGCCGGGTACGAGGTCGTGTTCGCGGACGTCAACGCCGAGCTGATCGACGCCCTCGCGGCGGCCGACTCGTACCGGGTGCACCTGGTGGGTGAGGACTCGGAGACGAAGACCGTCACCGGGTTCCGGGCGATCAACAGCGCGACGGACGAGGACGCGCTGGTCGCCGAGATCGCCTCCGCCGACGTGGTGACGACGGCGGTCGGTCCGCGCATCCTCCGTTTCGTCGCCCCCGTGATCGCCCGCGGCCTGGCAGCCCGGTCGGACGACGCCCCGCGGCTCGCCGTGATGGCGTGCGAGAACGCGATCGGCGCCTCCGACCTGCTCGCGGCGGAGCTCATGGACGGGCTCCCGGACGACGACACCCGCGAAGAGCTGGCCGCGCGCGCGGTGTTCGCGAACACCGCCGTCGACCGCATCGTGCCGGCGCAGGCCGCGGACGCCGGCATCGACGTCACGGTCGAGACGTTCTACGAGTGGGTCGTCGACCGCTCGCCGTTCGGCGGGCACGCGCCGGAGATCCCCGGCGCCCACTTCGTCGATTCGCTCGGCCCGTACATCGAGCGCAAGCTGTTCACGGTCAACACGGGCCACGCGACGGTCGCGTACACGGGCTTCCTGCAGGGGGCGACGACGATCAGCGAGGCGATCGCGATCCCCGCCGTTCGGGAGGCCGCCGAGGCCGCCCTGCGCGAGACCTCCGCGGCGCTGACCGCGAAGCACGGGCTGCCGGAGGAGGAGCTCGCCGCCTACCGCGCGAAGATCCTCGGCCGGTTCGCCAACCCCTACCTGGTCGACGAGGTCACCCGGGTCGGGCGCGAGCCGATCCGCAAGCTCGGCAGGAACGACCGCTTCATCGGCCCGGCGTCCGACTACGCGGAGCACGTCGGCGGCATCCCCACCGCCCTGATCGCCGCCGTCGGCGCCGCCCTGCGTTTCGACGTGCCCGAGGACACCCAGAGCGTCGAACTCCTCAAGCTGCTGGACGAGGCGGAGCCCGCCGCGATCGTCGAAGAGGTCATGGGCGTCGGGCCAGGCGAACCGCTCCACGACGCGCTCGTGGAGACGGTCGCCGCGGCCCAGCGCGAGCGCCTGGACGCGGCGCTCTGAGAGCTGCGGCCGGGCGGCTTCCCCCGCCGCCCGGCCGCCCCTCCTGGGTATCCGCCACCCGCAGATCACAGCGTGCGGAGCGGGTGGTACGTTTCGCATGTGAGCCGAATCGTGTCGGTGGCCCCGGTGCTCCCCGCCCGGAGCTACAGCCAGGGGGAGATCACCGCGGCGCTGCTCGCGATGATCACGTCGGACCCTGCCAGGCAGCAGGTGATGCGCCGCATCCACGCCTCCTCCGGGGTGCAGACGCGCAGTCTCGTGATGCCCCTCGAGCGGTACAGCTCGCTGGCGTCGTTCCAGGAGTCGAACGACTTCTTCATCGCCGAGGGCACGACCCTCGCCGAGCGCGCGGTGACGGCGGCCCTCGCCTCCGCCGGTCTCGCGCCCACCGACGTGGACTTCCTGCTCTTCACGTCGGTGACCGGCATCGCCGCACCCTCCATCGACGCACAGCTGGTGTCGCGGCTGGGCCTGCGCACCGACGTCAAGCGCCTCCCGAGCTTCGGGCTGGGATGCGTCGCCGGCGCCGCCGGGATCGCCCGCGTCAACGACTATCTCGCGGGCCACCCGGACGAGGTCGCCATCCTGCTGTCCGTGGAGCTGTGCTCGCTGACCGTGCAGGCGAGCGACGACTCGATGGCGAACATCGTCGCGAGCGGTCTGTTCGGCGACGGCGCCGCGGCCGTGGTCATGGTCGGCGACCGGCGTGCCGAGCGGCTGGGCCTCGCCGGCCCCGACGTCGTCGACTCGCGCAGCCACATCTACCCCGACACCGCCGATGTGATCGGCTGGGACATCGGCGGCACCGGGTTCCGCATCGTGTTGAGCGCCGGCGTGCCCGAGGTCATCGAGCGCAACTTCGCCGGAGACGCCCGCGGCATCCTCGCCGCCCACGATCTCGAGGTGTCCGACGTGGGCGCGTGGGCCGCGCATCCCGGCGGACCCAAGGTGCTCGAGGCGTTCTCGCAGGCGCTCGACCTCCCCGACGGCGCGCTCGACGCCAGCTGGCGCTCACTGGCGAACGTCGGCAACCTGTCCTCGGCCGCGGTGCTGCACGTGCTGGCCGAACAGCTGGATGCGCACCCCGCCGGGACCGTCGGGCTCCTGTTCGCGCTCGGGCCGGGGGTGACGAGCGAGCTCGTCCTGCTGCGCTGGGCGGACGGGGCGAACCGCGCCGACTCCGTCGCAGCCGTGCCCGCCGCCGTCGAGGCGGCCGTCCCCGCCGCACCCGCCGCATCCACCGCGCCCGCCGCGCTGCCCGCGGCCGCCATGATCGACCCGGTCCCGTGATCTGGTACACCGTGCTTGTCCTCGCGACGGGCGCCGAACGCATCGCCGAGCTGGTGGTCTCCACCCGCAACGCGAAGTGGTCGTTCGCCCGGGGCGGCGTCGAGTTCGGCAGAGGCCACTTCCCGCCGATGGTGGCCCTGCACACCGGGCTGCTGCTGGCCTGCCTGGCGGAGGTCTGGTTCGCCGGCCGGCCCTTCCTGCCCTGGCTCGGCTGGCCGATGCTCGTGCTGGTGCTGGCCAGCCAGGCGCTGCGCTGGTGGTGCATCGCCACCCTCGGCCCCCGCTGGAACACGCGCGTGATCGTCGTCCGCGACCTGCCGCTCGTGACGGGCGGCCCCTACCGCTGGCTGAAGCACCCGAACTACGTCGCCGTTGTCGTCGAGGGGTTCGCCCTGCCGCTCGTCCACACGGCCTGGATCACGGCTCTCGTGTTCACCGTGCTGAACGCCTGGCTGCTCGTCGTGCGCATCCGCTGCGAGAACCGGGCGCTCGCGACCGTACTCGCTTCCCCCGCACGCGCATGAACGCTCAGGTCGTCGTGGTCGGGGGCGGACCCATCGGGCTCGCCTGCGCCATCGAGGCCCGTGTGGACGGCCTGGAGGTCGTCGTGGTGGAGCCGCGGGTCGGGCCGATCGACAAGGCGTGCGGCGAGGGCCTGATGCCGGGCGCGCTGGCCGCACTGCACCGGATCGGCGTCGATCCGGCGGGACGACGGCTGGACGGGGTCGCGTACATCGACGCGGGATCGCGAGTCGAGCACCGCTTCGCGGAGCGCCCTGGCCGCGGCGTGCGGCGCACCGTGCTGCATCAGGCGCTGGCCGAGCGGGCGTCCGAGCTGGGCGCCCACCGCATCCACGCGAAGGTCACCGGCCTCAGCCAGGATGCGGACGGCGTCGAGCTGACCCTGAGCGACGGCGAGACCCTGCGCGCTCCGTGGGTGATCGCCGCCGACGGCCTCCACTCCCCGGTCCGCCGGATGCTCCGGCTGGACGGGCGTGCGCAGCCGGGCACACGGCGGAGGTTCGGGCTGAGGAAGCACTTCGCCGTCGAGCCGTGGACCTCGCTGGTGGAGGTGCACTGGTCGGCGGGCGCCGAGGCCTACGTGACACCGGTCGACGAGAAGCTGGTCGGCGTCGCCGTGCTGGGCTCACGGCCCCTCGATGTGGATGAGGTGATCGCCGGCATCCCGGAGCTCGCCGAGCGCCTGCAGGGCGCCGCCGTGGTGACCGACCCTCGCGGGGCGGGCCCCCTGCTCCAGCGGGCGCGGTCGCGGGCCTCCGGGCGTGTGCTGCTGGCGGGCGACGCCTCCGGCTATGTGGACGCCCTCACCGGCGAGGGGATGCGCGTCGGCTTCGCTCAGGCGCGGGCCGCCGTCGCTGCGGTGACGATGGGGAGCACGGAGCAGTACGAGCGGGCCTGGCGCACGACCACGCGCGATTTCCGGGTGCTCACCTCGGCTCTGGTCGTGGCGGCGCGCTCGCGCTTCCGCCCGCGGATCGTGCCGACCGCTGCCCGGCGTCCTGAGCTGTTCGGCTCCATCGTGGAGCGCCTCTCCCACTGATCGGGTTTTGCGACCTCATGCCTGCATACTCGGGCATTTAAAGCATGCGTAACACCTGTGGACAGTGGTCTGCGCGTGGGTAGACCGATTAGTATCTGGAATCGAGCATCGACATCGGATATGCCGAAAGGTGAGACATGAACTCCTCCGCATCTGGCCCCGTGGACGACGCGACCGCTCCGGGACAGCAGGGGGTCAGGAAGCGCACGACGGTGACCTTCTATCTGACCGACGCCATGCGCAACCGCGCGCGGGCCGCCTACCGTCAGACCTCGTTCGACGAGCGCGACTCCAGCTGGTCGGAGATGCTGAACAAGGCCCTGCTGGCCGAGGTCGAGCGTCGCGAGATCGCCTACAACGAGGGCAAGGCGTTCGTGGGCAACGACGATCCCCTGACGCCCGGGCGACCGATCGGCTTCTGACCCCGCAGGGCACGCACCACTGTTTCCGCACACGACGAGCTCCCGGCACGACGACGGCTGGGGAGTGTCGTCGTGCCGGGAAGCGTCGTACCCGCGGTCAGCGGGCGTCGATCACCGGGTGTGGTGGCGGCGCGTCCGGGTGGCGGACACGAACGCCAGCATCACTCCGAGGAGGGCGAGCAGGGCACCCACGGCACCCAGGCCCAGCTCGTCGGAACCGGTGGAGGCGAGAGCCGCAGCTCCCGACCCGCTGCCGGCGGCCAGGGACATCGCCCCGCCCACGGATGCCGTCACCGTTCCGGCGCCGGTGCCACCCGTCGTCGGGGTGGTCGGCGTCGTCGGGGTGGTCGGATCGGTCGGGCCGGTCGGAGTCGTCGGCGTCGTGGTGGAGCCGGTCGTGGTGCTGTCGCCGACGACGCTGATCGCGTTGCCGCCGACGGTCACCGGCACATCCACACCGACCGGGAGGTCGATGCCGCCGACCCCGATGCCGCCGTCCGTGCTGCCCCCGTCCGCGCTGCCGCCGCCGGTCGCCGGAGCGCTGGCGGAGGACTCCGTCGACGTCGAGTCACCGACCACCGAGATGGCGTTGCCACCCGCGGTCACCGGAACAGCAGCATCGATCGGAGCCTGAACGCCCGACAGCAGGCCACCATCCGACCCCGAACCCGAGGTCGCCGTGGTGCCGTTCCCGGCAGCCGGAGCCGCCGTGTCCGAACCCGACGTGGTCGAGTCACCGACCACCGAGACAGCGTTGCCACCCGCGGTCACCGGAACCGCAGCATCGATCGGAGCCTGAACCCCCGACAGGAGGCCACCATCCGACCCCGAACCCGAGGTCGCCGTGGTGCCCGTTCCCGCGGCAGGAGCCGTTGTCTCCGAACCGGAGGTCTGGGAGTCGCCGATCACCGAGATCGCGTTACCGCCAGCCGTCACCGGCACGGCGGCCCCGATGGGAGCCTGGATGTCGGAGAGCAGTCCGCCACCCGATCCGGAGCCGGACGCCGTGGCCGACGAGCCGGAGCCCGCGGCGGGCGCCGTGGCCGACGAGCCGCTGGAGGCGGCGTCGCCGAGGACCGAGATGGCGTTGCCGCCGGCGGTCACCGGGACGTCCACGGCGACGGGCGCCTGGATGCCGGACGCGACGCCATCGGCACCGGCCGAGGTCGCGCTCGCCGCCGGATCGGATGCAGCAGGCGCGGCCGTCGATTCGGAGCCCGAGCTGGTCGTGTCGCCGAGAACGCTCACCGCGTTCCCCGCCACCGTCACCGGCACGCTGACCGAGGCGGCCGCCTGGTCACCGCTGAGAACCCCGCCGATCGCGTCGGGCGAGATGGAGACGGACGGAGCCGTCGGCGCGGCCGGGGCCGCTGCCGTCGAGCCGGTGCTGGTCGAGTCGCCGAGGACCGAGATCCCGTTGCCCGCGATGGACACAGGAACCGTGACGCCGACGACCGCCTGGTCGCCGCTCGCGACACCGTCGCTGGGAGCCTCGGCCGCGTTGGCCGCGGCCGTTCCGGCGAGCCACAGGCCGCCGACGCAGAGGGTGAACCACATCCCTCTGGATACGTACTTGTTCATGATCGAGCCTTTCGAATGAGTGTCTGCGCCCGGGCAGGGGAATGCCGGGGCGAATGGTCGCGTGCTGCCTCGCAGGCAGCGGCGACCCACTCAGTCGGGGCTGATGTCGTGATCGGCGACGGGAGCCGCGGGGATGCGGTCGTCCGCGACAGCGCCGATGCGCCCGCTCCACGCGGAGCCGGGCAGGAAGAAGCCGTCGGCCGTTGCGGCCGCGCCGGGCGCGGCTCCGCCCTGGCCGCCGGAACCACCGGTCGTGCCGGCGGTCCCGCCACCGGGCAGTCCACCGCCGGGCGCACCTCCGGGCACGCCTCCCGGCGCTCCGCCGGAGCCCGCGCCGGACAGGCCGACGCCGAGTCCGCCCGCGGCCGAGGAAGAGACGGCGGCGAGGAGCCAAGAGCCCCCGACCACCGCAACGGCGGCGGCCGGGGTGGCCGCCTGTCCGGGCGTGAGAAGCGAGGCGAGGAGGTCCGCACCGGCGGACACCGTGGCGCCCGGGTCGGGTACGGGAAGCACTGCGGCGGCCGGTGTCAGCGGCGCCACGGCCGTGTCGACCACGCCGACGACATCCGACACCGCCTGGTCGACGCCGCCGGTGACCGGCTGCGTGACCGAGGAGACGGGGGCGGGCGGCAGCACGTCGCCGACGATCGGCACCTGTGCGACCACCTGGTCGACGGCCTCGACCACCGGATCGACGGTGCTCGACACCGGCGCCTGGTCGACCACCCGGTCGACGGTGTCGGTGACCGGGGTCACCACGGCGGAGACGACCTGCTGGACCGGCTCCGGCACAGCCGGCGCGACGGCCGATGTCACCGAGCCGAGCAGGTCGCCCACGGCGCCGGTCGTGTTCGACACGACCGTGGAGACGGGTGTCGACGGCGGTGCGGGTTCGGCCGCGGAGGCGGGTGATCCGCCCATCAGGAAGCCGAGGACGGTCAGTCCGGCGCCGGCGATCAAGGAGCCGATCAGCACGCGCGCAGGGGAGACGTGGCGCGGGTGCAGCTGCGGAGCAGCATCCGGCATACGATCACCCCCTGACCGTTCGAGACAGAGTGGACTGTACTCCCCTGTCTACGAGAACGGAAGCGATGCCTCGGAGTTCGCGCGATCCGCGCTCTCTGCGGGCGACGGCCGACGCCGGGATGCGGCGGCCGCGATCGCGACGACGACGAGAGCTCCGATCGTCATCGCGGCGCCCACCCACAGCGGCGAGGTGTAGCCCAGGCCCGCAGCGATGGTGAGCCCGCCCAGCCACGCGCCCAGAGCGTTCCCCAGGTTGAAGGCCGCGATGTTGCCGCCGGAGGCCAGGGTCGGCGCGTGGGACGCGTAGGAGAGGACGCGCAGCTGGAGCGCCGGCACCGTCGCGAAGCCGAACGCCCCCATGAGCACGAGCGCGATCACGGCGCCGACCGGCATCCCCGCCACCAGCGCGAAGCCCACCAGGACGACGGCCAGGGCGCCGAGCAGCCAGAGCAGCGTCCCGTCGATGGACCGGTCGGCGAGGCGGCCGCCGACCCAGTTGCCCGCGAACAGGCCGAGGCCGAACAGGATGAGGAGCCACGGCACGGCGGACGAGGGGAACCCCGAGACGCCGGTGAGCGTGTAGGCGATGTAGGTGAACGCGCCGAACATCCCGCCGAAGCCGAGCACGGTCGCGATCAGCGAGAACCAGACCTGCCCGGAGCGGAACGCGGACAGCTCTCCGCGCAGACCGGCCGCGGGCCGGTCTGCCGCATCGCGTGGCACCAGCAGGGCCACGCCGATCATCGCGACCACCCCGATCACCGTGATGGCCCAGAAGGTCGACCGCCAGCCGAAGGCCTGGCCGAGCAGGGTGCCGAACGGCACGCCGAGGACGTTGGCCGCGGTGAGCCCGGTGAACATGACGGCGATGGCGCGCGCCTGCTTCTCGGGTGCGACGAGGCCGGCGGCGACCACGGACCCGATGCCGAAGAAGGCACCGTGGCAGAGCGCCGCGAGGATGCGCCCGGCGAGCATGACCCCGTAGTCCGGCGCGATGGCCGAGAGCAGGTTGCCCACGACGAACAGGACCATCAGCCCGAGCAGCGCAGCCTTGCGCGGGATGCGCGTGGCCGCGGCGGTGAGCCCCAGCGCCCCGACGACCACCGCGAGCGCGTAGCCCGAGATGAGCCATCCGGCGGTCGCCTCGTCGACGTGGAAGTCGGCGGCGACCTCGGGCAGGAGGCCGGCGATCACGAACTCCGTGAGTCCGATGCCGAACCCTCCGAGTGCGAGGGCGATCAGGCCAGCGGGCATGGATGTCTCCTTCGGGATGGGGTGGTGCGCTAGTCTGTTAGTTGCAGACGCGCTATAAATAGTTGCACGTGCAACTACTTGACGCAAGTCCGCGTGTGCAGACGACCGGAAAGGGGTGCGCGATGGGCATCGCCGACGACGCCGTGGAGGTGCGCGCACACGGCTGGCGCACGCTGGCGGCCCTGCACGGGTACATCGAGGCCGAGCTGGAACGCGAGCTCAGCAAGGGCGTGCAGCTCTCCGTCGTCGAGTACACCGTCCTCGACGCCCTCGCCCGCCAGGACGGCTGGCACATGCGCATGCAGCAGCTCGCCCGCGCGAGCGCCCTCAGCCCGAGCGCGACCACTCGGCTGGTGAACCGCCTCGAGGATCGCGGACTGCTCACCCGCATCCTGTGCGACGACGATCGCCGGGGCATCTACACCGAGCTCACGTCGGACGGGCACCGTCTGCTTGACACCGCTCGCCCGGTGCACGACGCCGCGCTGTCCCGCGCCCTCGACGGCGCCCGCGAGGTGCCGGAGCTCGCCCCGCTGGTGGATGCCCTCCCCCAGCTCAGCGCGCAGCCGGCCTGATCAGCGCAGCACCTCCACCAGCGCGACCCACGAGAACAGCACGGTCGTGACGATGGCCAGGATGGTGCCGACGGCCACGAGGATGAGCCCGAGCGGAAGCGCCGGCGCCAGCACGAGCACGACCCCGGCCACGGCATAGATCGCGGGCGGGATCGCGAACAGCGCGACCCGCTCGGCGGTGTACCGGCGAAATCCGGTCTGGGCCGCATCCCGCTGCACCGCGAGCGCCGAGCGCACGACCACGACGGCACACAGGGCCGTGCCGATCAGCACCTGGATGCCGTAGCCGACCGCTCCCTGGCCCGGGATCAGCGCGGCGCACGACAGCGCGACCCCCAGGATCAGGCCGGCGATGGATGCCCCGGCGCGCGCCGCAAGGCCGCGGGACTCCGCGATGGTCGTGATGTTGACCGAGAGCGCGACGATCAGCAATCCGCCGAGGGCGGCCCCCGCCCCGGCGACCGCGACGTTGAACTCCGACCACGACGCGAACGGCTCCTCCATGGCGCCAGCGTAGCGGTGCCCTCCGGGCAGGGCGTATAACGGGGACATGGCCGACGCGCTCACCACCTGGATCGACCGCTACCGACGCGCATGGGAGAGCAACGGGCCCGACGACATCCGCGCGCTGTTCACCGAGGACGCGAGCTACCGCACCGAACCCTTCGCCGAGCCCTGGGACGGCCACATCGAGATCGTGGAGGGCTGGCTCGACGCCCAGGACGATCCGGGTGCGGCGACCTTCGAGTGGCGGCTCCTCGGCCAGGACGGCCCGGTGTACTTCGTCGAGGGCGTGACCGACTACCGCGACGGACCGATCTACAGCAACCTGTGGATCATCCGGCTGGCGGAGGACGGACGGGCCGAGGAGTTCACCGAGTGGTGGATGGAGCAGGAGCCCGACCAGGACTGACGCTCCAGCCGGAGCCGGAGCCGGAGCCGATGGGCGTCAGGCGAGCTGGCCCAGCCACAGGCCGAGCCCGGCAGCGGCGAGCGCCAGCACGAGCATCCCGACGCCGTTGAACAGCGCGGCACGGTACCGTCGCTGCTGCGCCAGGCGGACCGTCTCGTAGCTCGCGGTGCTGAACGTCGTGTAGCCGCCGAGGAACCCCGTCCCGAGCACGGCGCGCCATTCCGGCGGCAGGCCGTGGGCGAGGGCGAGCCCGGTCACCAGCCCGAGCAGGAACGACCCGGTGACGTTGATCACCGTCGTGCCGAGCGGGAACGAGACCCGCACCCGCGCCTTGAGGACGCCGTCGAGCACCAGCCGGGCGACGGCCCCCAGTCCTCCGGCCGCCGCGACGGCAACGACGAGCAGCGCGGTCATCGGCCGCTCCTCCCGGCCCGGCGGCGCGCGACGCCGGACGCCACGGCGATGCCCGCGACAGACGCCAGGGCGCCGACGGCGACCGTTGCGACGGCGTACAGGATGCTGAGGCCGACGCTCTGCGCGGCGATCAGCCCGTCCGTGTCCACCGCGAGCGAGCTGTACGTGGTGTACCCGCCGAGGATGCCGGTGCCGACGAACAGCCGGAGGTCGCGGCGGCGGCCCTCATCCGGCCCGCGGAGGGCGAGCGACTGCAGCAGCCAGCCGAGCACGAAGGCGCCCGTCACGTTGATGAGGAAGGTGATCAGCGGCACGCCCGCGATCGGCGGCACCGACAGCGTGAGCAAATAGCGGACGGCCGCGCCCAGGGCGCCGCCCACGAACACGAGCAGGATCGAGCGCCAGTGCAGGTGCACGGGCGCGGGGCCGCGGGCCGCCACTAGGCCGGGGACTCTTCCCACGGGAGCTTCTGGGCCCCCGGCACCGGATTCAGCGGGACGACGACGACCGGCCGATGCTGGCGATGCGCCAGATGCACGCCGACGGACCCGTTGAAGAACTCGCGCAGGCTGCCGCGCAGGCCCGCTTCGCGCGTCCCGACGACGATGTACCGCGCCTCCATGTCGTCCGCCAGCCGCGACAGCGACCACGCGGGGTCTCCGGCCAGCTGCTGCAAGACGTACGGGATGCCGCGGCCGTCCAGGAACCGGCGGATGTGCGCCTCCAGGTCCGGGTCGAACCGGGCCTCCTCCGTCTCGGGGAGGTCCGGGTCGTACGGCAGCGCGACGACCGTCCCGTCGACATAGCTCGAGACCAGATACCGGTCGGTATCGACGTTGGCGCAGACGAGCGGAACGTCCAGATCGTCCGCGAGACGAGCGGCCTCCTCCAGCACAGCGACCGGCTGACCGGGGACGACGGCGACCAGGATGCCTCCCTGGCCGGAGAGCGCATTGCCGTTCATGTCCCTAGTGTGCACCATCGCGGGTTCACTCGTACCGAGGGGTGGGGTACGTTCGGCCATACAGCGTCTGAAGGGAGCCCGATCCGATGGCCCATACGCCACCGCTGCCGCGCGAGCGCCGCCGCACCACTCGCGGACTCCGTCCGCTCCCTGAGCTGACGAAGGATCTCGTCGCCCAGCTGCGCCGCCTCGTCGCGTCGGAGATCGCCCTCTTCAAGGCGGAGATGGCCGCCAAGGCGAAGGCGGCCGGGATCGGCGCCGGCCTGCTCGTCGGAGCCCTGCTGTTCCTGTTCTTCGCGTTCGCCGTTCTGGTGACCGCCGCCGTCCTCGGCTTCGCGCTCATCCTCCCCGCGTGGCTGGCGGCACTCATCGTCGCGGCCATCCTGCTCCTGATCGGCGTCGTCCTCGGCCTCATCGGGTGGCGCAGCCTCAAGAAGGGCGTGCCGCCGGTGCCGGACGATCTGGGCAGCGAACTGAGCGCCGACGCCAAAGCACTGAAGGGAGAGCAGCCGTGACCTCGGACACCACGCCATCGGTGAGCCGCCAGGGACAGCGCCCTGCCGGACGCCCACCGCTGCCCAAGGGCGCGGGCATCAATTCGCTCAAACTCGACCTCGAGGTGACCAGGGAGGAGCTCGCGAGCACGCTCGACGACCTCTTCGCCACCTTCAACATCCGTGTGCAGATCCGGTCGCATCCCGCCTTCTTCGCCGGTCTCTTCCTGGCTCTGACCGGGACCGCGGCCGGGATCGCCGCCCTCCTGCTGCGGAGACGCGGGCGTGCCGGCTGACCACGGCGGCGTCGGGAGCGATCGGGCGAAGGCGGTCAGGCGGATCGAGGATCACCGCAGCCTGCCCTGGTACCGGCTGCCGTGGGGGTTCATCCTCAAGCGGACGATGCGCAGCTTCACCACCGACCAGTGCACCGACCTCGCCGCCGGACTGACGTACTTCGCCGTGCTGTCGCTGTTCCCGGCGCTCCTGGCGCTCGTGAGCATGCTGGGCATCGTCGGCCAGAGCCAGGCGGGTATCGACGCTCTGTTCGGGATGGTCAACGAGCTGGCGCCCGGGATGACCGACGTGCTGAAGGGTCCGATCGAGAGCCTCGCGTCCTCCCCCGCCACGGGCTGGGCGCTCGTCATCGGGATCGTCGGCGCGGTGTGGTCAGCGTCGGGATACGTCGGAGGTTTCGGCCGGGCTCTCAACCGCGTGTACGGGGTCCCGGAGGGTCGCACGGCGCTCGTGCTCCGACCCGTCCAGCTCGGTGTCACCCTGCTCACCCTCGTGCTGATCTCGCTGCTCGCCCTGCTGCTGGTGGTGTCAGGACCGATCGCATCCTTCCTGGGCAGCCTGATCGGGCTCGACGAGGCCTTCCAGGTGGCGTGGTCGATCCTCCGTTGGCCGATCGTCGTCATCGTCCTCGTGCTGCTCCTCGCTGTGCTCTACGCAGCGACGCCGAACGTGAAGCACCCGCGGTTCCGCTGGCTGACCCCCGGCTCGCTCGCTGCGATCGTCGTGCTCGGCATCGCCTCGGCGCTGTTCGCCTTCTACGTCGGCACCTTCGGCAACTACGACCGCACCTACGGGGCCCTCGCCGGCATCATCGTCTTCCTGCTGTGGATCTGGATCGCGAACAACGCGCTCCTGCTGGGCGCGGAGCTCGACTCGGAGGTCGAGCGCGCACGGGAGCTCGTCGCGGGCATCGAGGCGGACGAGGTGCTGCGGCTTCCGCTCAAGTCGGACAAGGCGGTCCTGAAGGCGCGCGAGGCGCACGCCGGGGACATCCTGGCCGCGCGGGACCTCCGCCGCCGCTACCGCTGACGCCCGGACACGGCCGTCGCGGCCGGAGCGGTCGCTAGTCTCGAGAGCATGAGCGACCGACGACCCGGACACGACCAGCCCGACAGCCGAGGGCGCACGGGTCTCCACCGGACCGGCCTCGACCTCTCCGGCAACCCGGATGTCCGCGTGCAGGACGTCGAGGTCACCTCCGACGGCTGGCACGTGCTCCGCCGCACCACCTTCGACTACCGCGGACGCGACGGCGAGTGGACGACGCAGGCGCGCGAGACCTACGACCGCGGCAACGGCGCGACCGTGCTGCTCTACGATCCGATCGGCCGCACGCTCCTGCTGACGCGGCAGTTCCGCTTCCCGGCCTACGTCAACGGGCACTCCGACGGGATGCTGATCGAGTCGGCTGCCGGTCTGCTCGACGGCGACTCACCGGAGGACGCCATTCGTCGCGAGGCGGCCGAGGAGCTCGGCGTGGGGATCGGCGAGCTGACGCACCTCTTCGACCTCTACATGAGCCCGGGGTCGGTCACCGAGCGGGTGCACTTCTATGCCGCGCCCTACGTGCCCGCCGACGTCGCCGGCGGCGGAGGCGTCGAGGAGGAGGGCGAGGAGATCGAGCCGGTCGTCATCGGCTACGACGAGGCCCTCCAGCTGGTCGCGGACGGCCGGATCGTCGACGGCAAGACCGTCATCCTGCTGCAGTGGGCGGCGCTCACCCTCTTCGGCTGAGCGCGGAGGGGGTCGGTCCGTCGGGGCCGGGATCAGCCGTAGCGGAGCGCGGAGCCGGCCGACTTGAGGAAGTCGATGTGCAGGTGGTTGCACGTGTCGTCGAACGGCTTGAAGTTCGTGAGGTCCATCGAGGAGCGGCAGCCGATCTGACCGAGGCCCGTGCCGTCCGGCACGAGTGGGTCGAGGATCTTGATCAGCTGGACCGACTTCGCGTCGCCGCCGGTGAGCGGGGAACCGTTGAGCAGGTAGAAGTCGAGGGCGTGACCGCCGCCGTCGGCGTAGTGGGCCGACTCGGTGCCCGCTCCCTCGATCTGGCCGGTGCAGCGACGGTTGATGTCGCTGACGCCCACCTGGTTGAAGTTGTCCAGCGCGATCGAGATCGCCTGCAGCACGCGGTAGTCGACGCCGCAGCCGGGGACCGCCCGGCCCTCGGCGAGGTCGGCGATCTCGGGGATGTGGTTGGGCGTCGAGCCGACCAGCCGGCCGGCTGCGACAGCACCCATGAGCTGCACGGCGAGCGCCTGGACCGTCGGAGACACCGTCGAGTTGGTGGTGGAGTCGAGCGCCTGCGGGCTCTCCTGGATGTCGAGGCCGTCGCGGGCGACCACCTGGGTCACACCGCCGCCGGTCAGCGTCTGCACCGCCAGTGCGGTGCGCGCTGCGCCGACCGTCGAGCCCTCGCCCGTCGTCGCGTAGGCCGGGAGCGCCGCGGTGCCGAAGAAGGCGGCCAGCGCCAGCATGACGACGGCGTGGACGCCCCAGCGGCGGCCTTCGTTGCGGGCCGGACGCGCCGGTCGCACGGCACGGGTGCGGCGCGGAGGCCGGGCCGCACGCTCTGCGCGGGCGACGGTCGTGGCGTCACGTCCGTCGCGGGTCGGCCGCACGATGACGCGCTCGCGCTTCGCCGGCTTGCTGCGCTCGGCCTCGAGGCGTGCGCGGCGGCTGGGGAAGGTCTGCGTCGCCGTCAGTTCCTCGGCGGTCGTGAACGCGCTGACCGGGTCGTCCGACAAGTCGGGCTGCTGCTCCACATCCACCACGACGGGTGCCCTGAGACTGCGGCGAGGCCGCACTGAGGGAGTGGGATGGGGCAAGCTGCTGGTACTTCCTTGGCGAGACGGACGGATGTTCGCGCCAGGGGGGTGGGGCGCGAAAGCGTACCGATCCTTTCTACCCGATTCCGGCTGGATGTTCCATCAATGCAGACGAATAGATCCCGGCCGGGGGCCGTTCCCGCGCGTTCGGGTCACGCAGGGGCCCCCATCCGGGACCGGGGTCGGCAACGTCGTCCGTCCTCTGAGAACCTAGGCGCCGCAAGGGATCGCGCAGCCACGGGATACGGCTGGCACGACCGGCCGTTCAGCATCCGGTCAGGGGATGGCGACAGCGAGTTCGACACGCCCGGACCGCTCGCGCAGCGCGACCGTCCCGCGCTCCGAGAGCTGCTTCAGGCCGATGCCGGCCTCCGACGCGGCGAGCACTCCGCCCGAGCGCACGACGACCTCGACGCCTCCGGGGTCGGCCGGGCGCAGCTCCAGAGCGACAGGCGAGCCGTCGCCGTGCCGCACAGCGTTCGCCAGCCCCTCCGAGATCGCGTCGACGACCGCGGCGGACCGCGACGCGTCCCCCAGCCGCTCCCAGGCGCCGTCGCCGATCCTCGCGGTCAGGTCGATGGCGGAGGACCAGCTGTCGAGCAGGGTCCGCACCTGCTCGGCGGCGCCCGGCTCCGAATGCGGGCCCCGGAGGGCGTCGCGCGCGCGACCGACGATCTCTGCCATGCGTGCACCGGCATCGCCCGGGCCCGCGGAGGCCGTCAGCGACAGCGCCCCGGCGATCAGCTCCGACTGCACGCCGGCATGCAGCAGGCGGGCGAGGGACGCGCGCTCGCGCTCGTACTCCGCGCGGATGCGGGCAGCCGCCGCGACGTTCGACTGCAGTGCCGTCTCGAGCTCCGCCTGATCGAGTCGCGTCCGGACGGCGAGGGAGACGACGAACGCCACCGACAGGGCGATCAGGGGGTAGGTCAGCACTTCGAACCAGACTGCCTCGGGCCGCACCCCCACCACGAGGAGGGTCGTCTCGCCACTGAGCGTCAGCAGCACCCCGACCGCGGCGTATGCGCCGCCGAGGAGAAGCAGTCTCGGGACGGGATGGTGCGGCAGGCGGAGCCGGGCGACGAGGGCATTGGCCACGAGCAGCACCACGAAGCCCACGGCGATCGCGAGCGCGCTGACCGCTCCGAACAGGAGCACCCCGAACGGCACCACCAGCGCCGAGAAGAGGGCGGCGGTCACGAGCGGCGGAGCAGCGCGCATCCCGCCGAGCACGGAGGCCGACCATTCCCGCGCCCCTGCGGCCGAGACCTCTGCGGCCTCGTCCGGTGCCGGAGTGGCATAGACGCGGTGGCTCGCCGGCCGCACGACGTCCTCGGCGAGCCTGCGCAGCATCCAGGCGGCCGCGCTCGGCTCCATCGGTCGGGATGCGGCCGATGCGGCGGCCTCCTCGAGGGCCGCGACGACATCGTCCACCGTGCCCGCTCGCAGCTCCCGGAGCCGCTCCGCTGCGCTCTCGACGTCGCGCTGCGAGGCCCGCTGCGCCGACCGGAGCCGCCGGAACACGCCGCGGTGCTCCCGGACGAGGTCGACACCGACGGCGATCAGGGAGAGCGCCGCGACGAGCGCGACGACGTTGATGGCGATCCGCCCGACCAGGTCGCCCGGGACGACCGGGATGGAGAGGAGGCCGCCCGCCTCCAGGAAGAGGATCGGCCGCAGTCCGCCCGCCACGGCGAAGATCAGGAACACCACGACGGGCCGGGCTCGCCCGCGCACCGGGCGCAGCAGAGCGGCGCCGGCCAGCAGGACGCCGCCGAGGATGCCGTGGGCCAGAGCGGAGACCGCGAGCACCTGCAGAGGCCCGCCCTCGACGTACTGCAGCCCCGACATCACGGTCACCGCGAAGGGAAGTGTGATGAGCCACGACCACACGGTGATCGCCGACGGCCCGTAGACGCGGGCGACGGAGCGGCGGACGTTCGTCTGCAGCACGGCTCAGAGCCCCGAGGAGGGATCGCCGAACGTCGTCGTGTACAGCGTTGCGGCCGCGACACGGGGTGTCGAGCGCTCGCCGCCGAGCCCCAGCGCGGCGAACACCCGCTCGACGCTCTTCTCGACGGCGCGCACCGAGACGCCTCTCCGCCGGGCGATCTCAGCGTTCGACAGGCCGGCGGCCAGCAGCCGGGTGGTCTCCAGCTGCGCCGCGGTCAGGCGCAGCAGGCGCGCCTGGGCGTCCGAAGCGGTGAGGTCGCGGGAGACGGGCCGGTCGGCCAGCACGGCCTCCGCCGCATCCACGAGCTCGTCGACCGACTCGACGGCGGCTTTGTTGACGAAGGACGCCCCCGCCACGGTGCTGTGCGCGTGCGAGGAGGCGGCCTCGCGGGACAGGTTGCTCAGGAACAGGACGGCGACGTGCGGGGCGCGCGCACGCAGGATGGTCGCCAGCTCGACCCCGTTCGGTCGCTGCCGGAGGTCGATGTCGGTCACCAGCAGGTCCGGGTCGAAGGAATCGGCCAGCGCGAGGGCCTCGACGGCGGATTCGGCGGACGCGACCTCGAATCCGCGGGCACGGAAGGCATCGGAGACGAGGGAACGCATCAGGGCGTGATCTTCGACGACGAGCGCGCGACGGAGCCAGGTGCTCCCCACCGCCCGCGCAGACTCGTCCATCCCGTCAGAATAACGCGACACGCCCGGCGTTCCCGCTGGTCCGGCGACCCCCGTTGTGGTCCGTCCGCCCTCCGATCACGGGAGGCCCGGATCAGCGCGGCGTAGGGTTCTGAGCATGACGACCCGGCTGCTCGCCGCGGCCGCAGGCATCGCCGCGGCCGCCGCCCTCGCACTCGCTCCTGCAGCGGCGGCATCGGCTCACGACTACGTCGTCGGCAGCGACCCGGCCGCCGGCTCCACGGTGACCTCAGCGCTCACGACGGTGACCGTGACCTTCAACGATCGAGTGCTGGACCTCTCCGGCACGGGATCGACCAATCTGCTCACCGTCACGGGTCCCGATGCAGGCACCCGCCACTTCGAGACGGGATGCGCCACCGTCGCCGACACCGCGCTGAGCGCACCGGTCGCCCTGGGCGGCGCCGGCCGCTACACCGTCACCTATCAGATCGTGTCGGCCGACGGGCACACCGTCTCGTCGTCCTACGCGTTCACGTATCAGCCGCCGGCCGGAACCCCGGCGTCCGCGGGCTCGGAGGCCGCCGCCTGCGGAGCCGCGGGGGCGAGCGCACCCGCGACCACGGAGCCGGCGTCGCCGTCCGCGCGGGCGGGCAGCGGCCCCAGCGCGACTGCCGCAGCATCGACGCCGCAGCCGACGACGCAGGCCTCCGGCACCGACCTCGGACTCGTGATCGGCATCGCCGTCGTCATCGTGGTGCTGGCGGTCATCGGCGTCGTGATCGTACTGCTGACCGCCCGGCGGCGCCGCCCGTCCGCACCGGACGCCGACGCGCGCTTCGAGAGTTCTCACGACGATCTCTGACGCGGACGGGGCTTTCGGGCCGGGAACTCCGGGCGTAGCGTTCGCGCATGGGCAGACAGCCGACCGACCAGCAGACCGAATCCTTCCCGGACGTCGTGCCGGAGGAGCAGATGGATCCGGACATCGTGCCGGCTCCCCAGCCGGGGCCGGACGCCGTCGACGACGGCGATGAGGAGGACGGCCGCCTCTGAGCGGGCCGCCCACTCCCAACGGCTAGGGCTCCTCGCCCTCTCCGGCCTCCTCGAGCTGTCCGTGCTCCGGGTCGTGCGCCGTCAGGTCGGCGCTCGTGTACTGACGCTCACCCGCGTCGAGGTCTTCGCGCTCGTCGTCGCCGTTCGCGAGTGGTTCGCCTGGTCGGGAACCGGACATGACGTGCTCCTTCGTCTCGGGATGCGGTGGAGCCTCGAACGGTAGACCTGCGTCGCCCGGGCCGACAGGCCGCCGGGGCAGACAGCTGATCGCCAGCTCCCGCAGGGCCGCGGTTGAGCGGGCATCCAGTCTTGTGGGGCAGGGTAAGCCGCGTGGAGATCGTTGTCGACGTCGTGCTCGTGGTGCTCGGCATCCTCGCGATCGCGGCGGGATGGAGCAAGGGCGCCATCCGTTCGGCCGGCACGCTCGTCGGCCTGGGTCTCGGTCTCTGGCTGGGGCTGACCATCGCCCCCATCGTCGTCGGCTGGTTCGCGGCCTCCGGATTCGGGGGCGTCACGCAGCGGTCCGTCGTCGCGGCCGTCGTCATCATCGTCTGCGCCGGCGTGGTCTACGCCATCGCGGGCGCCCTGGCGAGCATCATCGGCAGACTCCTGCGGCACGGCCCCATCCGCTGGCTGGACTCCCTCATCGGCGCCGTGCTCGGGCTCGCCACCTGGGCGGTCGTCGTCTGGCTGCTGGCCGGCTTCGCGATGGCGACCAGCCTGGCGACGGTCGTGCAGGCGGCCAACTCGTCGCGGGTGGTCGCCACGCTCAACAGCATCGCGCCGTTGCCGTCGTCGACCGTCCTCGGCGCGGTGGACGACGCCCTCGCTGGAGCGGGGCTCCCCCAGGTGTTCGCGGGTGCCGAGACCATCAAGGCGGTGCCGGCACCGGACGGCTCCGTCCCGGCCGCCGTCTCGGCGTCCGAGCAGTCGGTCGTCACCGTGCTCGCCTCCAAGCCGGCGTGCGGGGTCGACTCCGAGGGCAGCGGCTGGGTCGTGCAGCGCGGCCGGGTCGTGACCAATGCGCACGTGGTCGCCGGTTCGTCCTCCGTCGTGGTCCGGATGTCCGGGAGTCAGGATGTCGAGCGTGCGACCCTCGTCGCGTTCGACCCGTCGCGCGACCTCGCCGTGCTCGATGTGACCGACCTGACCGCTCCGGCGCTCGACATCGGTCCGGACCTGACCGCCGACGCCGCCGCCTACGCGGCCGGGTACCCGGGCAACGGACCCTTCACCGTCTCACCGCAGCGGGTGCGCGACCGGGTCATGGCGCGCGGCACCGACATCTACCAGAGCGGTTCGGTCGACCGCGACATCTACTCGCTGCGCGGCGTCGTCCGCCCCGGAAACTCGGGTGGCCCGCTGCTCGACGCCCAGGGTCGGGTCGCCGGGGTCGTGTTCGCCCGCAGTGCGACGAACCCCGACACCGGATACGCGCTCACCCTCGCCGAGCTGCGGCCGGTGCTGTCGTCGGTCGGCTCCGCTCCGATCAGCTCCGGGGCGTGCTCGGCGGGCTGACACGCTCAGCGCACGAACTCCCGCGCTGCCGGACGCTGTGGTTGGCTTGTCACATGAAGGCAGTGAGCTACTCCGCGACAGGCGACTCCGACGTCCTGACCATCGGCGAGCGCCCGGAGCCGCACCCCGGGCGCGGCGAGGTGCGTGTGCGCATCCACGTGTCCGGTGTCAACCCCACGGACTGGAAGGCCCGGCGCGGCGGCGGTCCGGCGGAGCTCCCCCGGCCGCAGGTTCCGAACCAGGACGGCGCCGGCGTGGTCGACGAGGTCGGCGACGGCGTCACCGCGTTCCGCGCGGGCGATCGCGTGTGGGTGTGGGATGCCGCCTACCAGCGCCCCGACGGCACCGCGCAGGAGCTGGTCGTCCTTCCCGAGAACCTGGTCGTCGCCCTACCCGACGACGTGAGCTTCGACGAGGGCGCCTCGTTCGGCATCCCGGCGCTCACCGCCCACCGCGCGCTGACCGCGTACGAGCACGCGCCCGCACAGCTCTCCCCCGGCTCGCTGGAGGGACGCACCGTGCTCGTCGCGGGCGGGGCAGGGGCCGTCGGCCACGCTGCCATCCAGCTCGCCGTCTGGGCGGGGGCCACGGTCATCGCCACGGTCAGCAGCCACGAGAAGGCCGAGCTGGCCCGGGCGGCCGGAGCCCACCACGTCGTCAACTACACCGACCCGGACACCGCGGAGGCGATCGGCGCCCTCGCGCCTCGCGGCGTCGACATCGTGGTGGAGGTGAACGTGATCGCCAACGCGGCGCTCGACGTCAAGGTCGCCGGCCGCAACGCCACGATCGCCAGCTACGCCGACGCACCAGGCGCCGGCGAGGTGACGATCCCGGTCCGGCCCAGCATGTCGAAGAACCTCCGCTGGCAGTTCGTGCTCACGTACACGGTCGACCCGGAGAACAAGGAGGCCGCCGTAGGCGCGGTCGCCGCCGCTGCCGCCGACGGCGCCCTGCGCGTGGGCGAGGAGCACGGCCTCCCGATCACGCGGTTCCCGCTCGATCAGACGGCAGCGGCCCACGACGCCGTCGAGGACGGCATCGTGGGCAAGGTGCTCATCGACGTGTCCTGACCGCCTGCACCACGAGCGCCACGACCGCCGCCGCCGCGATGGCCGCGGAGTAGCCGAGGGCCGTCGGCAGCAGGCCGATCGTCGTGATCAGCTCGCCGGCGACCAGGGCGGGGAGGCCGTAGGCCAGGTAGCTGACCAGGAAGACGCCGGCGAACAGCTCGGCCCGCTGGTCGTTCGGGGCGAGCGGCGCGAGGATGCGGAGCATCGCCGAGAAGCCGGCTCCGAAGCCTCCGCCCGCCACGACAGCGCCCGCGAACAGGAGCGGGAGGATCGCCGCGGCGATGCCGACCGCCGCGACCGCGACACCGACGACGATCGCGGCCATCGCCCACACGACGGTCAGGCGCGCGGCGGCGCGGGTCAGCAGCAGCCCGGCGAGCGCCCCGACGGCCGGCGGCACGGCGACGATCGCGCCGTTGAGCAGGCCGCTGTCGAGGTGGAAGACGCCGTGCAGGATGGACGGGGACAGGCCGATGAAGAGGCCGGCGAGCATCCAGGTGGCCAGGAAGAGCGGGATGGCCGCCACGAACTCGCCGCGGGCCTCCCGGGGGACGAGCAGGCGCGGTATGAGCGAGCGAACGGCGCCGGGGCGGCGCTCGACCGTCTCCGGCGACGCGACGATGACGACGATCCCGGCCGCGAAGAGCACGGCGAGCGCAACGAACACGACGATCGTGGGCTGCGGGACGAACTGCACGGCGAGCCCGGTCAGGAAGGCGCCGATGGCGATGCCGCCGACGGGAGCCGTGCTGCCGATGGTCGCGCCGAGCTTCTTCTGCCGCTCGGGCGCGAGCTCCACCAGAGCCGCGGTGAAGGTGCTCACGGCGGCGCCCGTTGCGACACCCTGCACCGAGCGGGCGCCGATGATCCAGCCGATGTCGGGTGCGAACAGGAAGATCAGCATCGCCACGATCTGCAGCGCGAGCGCCCCGATCAGCACGGGCCGCCGGCCGATGTGGTCGGAGAGCGACCCGGCGATGAGCAGCGTGATCAGGAGCGTCACGGCGTAGATGGCGAACGCTACGGTGAGCAGCCACGGCTGGAAGCCCCACTGCTGCTCGTACAGCACGAACAGCGGGCTCGGGGCGCCGACAGCCAGGGCGACGGCGACGAAGGCGAGCGCGGTCCCGGCGAACGCCGCCGCGGGGCGGAGCCTGCGGGATCGAGCACTGCGAGCGGGCCGGACCGCGCACATCCCACCGGTGGCGATGGTCTCTTCGGCTGTCGTCATGTCGATCTCCTTAAAGCAAATAGGATTGCTTTAGCGACTATACAAAGGGATGTGCGATAAAGCAACGGAATTTGCTTTAAGCTATTCCCATGGACACGAAGACCACTCCGTCGAAGCGGACGGGCGGACGCAGCGCCGCGGTCATCCACAACGTGCGCACCGCGGTCGAAGAGCTCGTCGAAGAGAAGGGCCAGGACCGCGTCACCGTTCCGATGATCGCCGAGCGCGCCGGCGTCAACCCGACCAGCATCTACCGTCGCTGGGGCGACCTCCCGACCCTCATCAACGACATCGCCACCTACCAGCTCGATCCCGCGCGACCGCTCCCCGAGAATGGCGACCTGCAGCGCGACCTCACCGCGTGGGCCTCCGAGCTCGTCGAGCACTATCGCAACCCGGTCAATGCCGCGCTTCTCCGCGGCGGCGCCTCGGCGGCCGGCGAACGGCAGTCGAACTGCCTGCGCAACCGTCGAACCGAGGCGGGGCTGATCCTCCAGCGCTACCCGGACTCCCCCGTCACCGACGACGACATCCTCGACGTCGTCGTCGCGCCGATCATCTACCGCGTGATCTTCGTGCCTTGGACGCTCGAGGACACCACCGCCGAACACCTGGTCGAGCGCCTGTTCCGCTGACCCCTCCGCCACCCGGTAGTGTCGGGAGGCGATGCCCCAGGAACGGACCAGCGAGGAACGCGCCGCGGCCCGCTCCGGCTGGGCGGTCGGAGTGGCGACCGCCGTCTACGGCATCTCCTTCGGTGCCCTGGCCACGGCCTCCGGACTCGACGTCTGGCAGACCTGCGTCCTCAGCCTGGTCATGTTCAGCGGCGGATCGCAGTTCGCCCTCATCGGCGTCCTCGCGTCCGGCGGCGCCGCGGCCGGCGGGACGGCGATCGTCAGCGCCGCCCTGCTCGGCGTGCGCAACTCGTTCTACGCGCTGCGTCTCTCCCGCATCATCGGGCCCGGCTTCTGGAAGCGCGCGGCGGCGACCCAGCTGACGATCGACGAGTCGACCGCCGTCGCGACCGCGCAGAGCGAGCCGCGCGCGCAGCGGATCGGGTTCTGGGTCACCGGACTCGTCGTCTACATCGGCTGGAACCTGATGACGCTGGCCGGCGCCCTCCTCGGCGACCTGATCGGCGACGTGAAGGCCTACGGGCTGGATGCCGCTGCCGCCGCCGCCTTCCTCGGCCTGCTCTGGCCCCGGCTGAAGGCGCGCCAGACCCAGGCCGTCGCCGTCGCTGGCGGCTTCGTCGCCACGCTGCTGACGCCGTTCCTCACCCCCGGCCTCCCCGTGCTGGCGGCCGCGGTCGTCGCCATCGTCGTCGGCATCTTCAACCTGTTCGGCCGCAGGGACGACCCTCCGCATCCCGAGGCGGTGCCCATGGAACGGGAGGTGGAGCCGTGACCACCTGGCACGTCATCCTGCTCGCCTCGATCTGCGTGCTCGGGCTCAAAGCCGTCGGCTGGCTGGTGCCGCCGAGGGCTCTCGACCACCCGACCGTGGCGCGTGTCAGCGACCTCCTGACGGCCGCGCTCCTCGCCGCCCTGATCTGTGTCCAGACCCTCGGCGCCGGACAGTCGCTCCAACTCGACGCCCGCCTGCCCGCCGTCGCGATCGCCGCAGGGCTCTACGCGCTGCGGGTGCCCTTCATCGTCGTCGTGCCGGCGGCCGCGGTGGTCGCGGCCCTCATCCGGCTGTTCACCTGACCGACCTCGCGGGGCTCAGTCGTAGCCGAGGATGACGACGTCGTCGTCGGCGCGTTCCTGATCGACTGCGGCACCGGGGGTCATGGAGGGATGCTAGGGCGGCCGGGCGGGCGCCGCCGATGGACATGACGTCGATCATCGGCCCTGTCGACGACGCGGGTGTACAAAGCGCGTCGCCGCCGGATCCGCGGTGTCGGCGGCCTCGCATACCGTGACGCCGTGAGCGCATCCTGGCACCCGGTGGCGAATGCGCAGCCCACCGAGTGGCTGCTGCGCCAGGGCGCGCTCGGCAGCCCGTACGGCGTGATCCGCCGCTTCGCGTTCGGCGACCCCAATCGACCGGACGTGTGGTTCCGGGTGGTCACCTGGGCGCCGGCCTCATCCGGACGGGAGCTGATCGGCTGGTGCCGAACGCTCGAGGCCGCGGCGGCTGCGGCCTGGGACCACCGTTGCGCCGCCGAATCGTGGCGGCACCATATGGCCGCGCGCCGCACGGACGCCGCGACGATGGCCGCGCAGCGCCCCTCGGCCGCCGAGCTCGTCCGGTTCTACCGGGCGGCGCTGCGGCGTCAGGCGCCCAGCCGCCCGACCGCGAGCGGGCACGCAATGCATATATCCGTGCTGCCACCGATGTCGGTGGCAGCAGGCGCGCCCTAGCCTGACATCAGGCTCGGCCAGGGGGACCGATCCCGTCGGGGGACGGATCGGGAAAGGGGCCGGAGCGCATCGCGCTCCGGCCCCTTTCGTATTCACACCCGGGGTGTGAGAACCGTTACTTGGTCAGCGGCTCCAGGGTCGGGTCGTTGGCGTACGCCTCCGCCGCGTTCTCCTTGGTGACGATGACCGGCTTGAGCAGGAACGCCGGGACGACCTTCTTGCCGTTGTCGTACGACTTGTCGTCGTTGATCTCGGGCTTCTTGCCCTGCTGCAGGTCCTTCACCATGGTGATGGCCTGCTTGACCAGGTTGCGGGTGTCCTTGTTGATGGTCGAGTACTGCTCGCCCGCCATGATGGACTTGACCGACTCGGCCTCCGAGTCCTGACCGGTGACGATCGGGACCGGCTTGCCAGCACCCTTCACCGAGGTGATGATGGCGCGGGCCAGGGTGTCGTTCGGCGAGAGGACGCCGTCGAGCTCGGTCGAACCGTAGTTCGCGGCGAGCAGGGTGTCCATGCGGGTCTGCGCGTTCGCCGGCAGCCATCCCTGGGTGGACGTCTGCTTGATCTCGGTCTGGCCGGAGACGACCTTGAGGGTGCCGTCCTTGATCTTCGGCTCGAGCACCTTCATGGCGCCGTTGAAGAAGACCGCGGAGTTGGCGTCGTCGGGCGAACCGGAGAAGAGCTCGATGTTGAAGTTCTTCTTGCCCGGGTACTTCTTCGCCATGCCGTCGAGCAGGGCCTGACCCTGCAGCTCGCCGACCTTCTCGTTGTCGTACGCGACGTAGTAGTCGACATCGTTCGTGTTGAGGATGAGGCGGTCGTACGCGATGACGGTCGCGCCGGCGTCGTGCGCGGCCTTGGCCTGCGCGGCGAGCTGGCCGCCGTCGACGGCGCCGACGATGATGACCTTGGCGCCGTTGGTGATCATCGACTGGATCTGCGACTGCTGGTCGGAGACACCGGAGCCACCGGCGTACTGGACGTCGCCCTTGAAGCCGGCCTCCTTCAGGCCGTCCTCGAACAGGCCACCGGCGAGAACCCAGTTCTCCGACGTCTTGGTCGGGAGGGCGACGCCGATGGTGGCGTCCTTTGCGAAGCCGGAGGCGGACGATCCGTCGCCCGAGCCGCCGCGTCCGCTGCCGGAGCAGCCGGTCAGGGCGAGCGCGGTGGCAGCTGCGACGGCCACTGTCGCGAGTGCGATTTTGCGCATTGCTATCTCTTTCTCTGTGTTGTGTATTGCAGGTTGGGAAGGGAAGAACGAAGGATCAGGAGGTGAGCGACCGCGAGGAGTCCTCGGCCGGCTCGCCGGTCGGGACGACCGCCGGCTGGTCCTCGGCCGCAGCGTCGGCGCGCTGCGTCTTGTCGCGGTTGAACATCCTGCCGATCAGGGAGGGGCCGCCGCGGCGCTTCGAGTAGACGTCGATGCCGACTGCGATCAGCAGCACCAGACCCTTGATGATCTGGACCTTGTCGGAGGTGACGCCGAGCAGCTGGAGGCCGTTGTTCAGGACCGCGATGACCAGACCACCGATGATCGAGCCGGCGACGGTACCGATACCGCCGGAGACCGCTGCACCACCGATGAAGACGGCCGCGATGGCGTCGAGCTCCCAGCCGAGGCCGTCCTGCGGACCGGACGATACCGAGCGGGCGACGGCGATCATGCCGGCGAGCGCGGCGAGGACCGACATGTTCATCATGACGAAGAAGTTGATCCGGCGGATCTTGACGCCCGACAGCTCCGCAGCGTGCGAGTTGCCGCCGACCGCGTAGATGTGACGACCGAAGATCGTGCTCCGCGTGATGAACGAGTACAGAATGATCAGAACGCCGAGGATGACGCCGGCGACGGGGAACGAGGTGCCGACACGGCCGCTGCCGAACAGGATCGCCGCGTAGATCACGACGGCGTCGAGGATGACGACCTTGAAGACGCTGACCCAGAGCGGCGCCTTCTCAGAGCCCATCTTGGTCTGCTTGCGACGCATCCGGACCTCCATCAGCGCGATGACGACCGCGATGATGAGGCCGAGCAGCAGCGTGGAGTTGTTGTACCCGGTGTTCGGGCCCCACTCGGGGAGGAAGCCGCCGCCGATGTAGGTGAAGCCGTCCGGAACGGGGATGGTGTTGGCGTTGCCGATCAGCTGGTTGAGGCCTCGGAAGATGAGCATGCCGGCCAGGGTCACGATGAAGGCCGGGACCCCCACGTAGGCGACCCACCAGCCCTGCCAGGCGCCGATCACGACACCGACCAGGAGGCCGAGCACGATGGCGAGCGGCCACGGCACGTTCCAGTTGGTCATGGCCTCGGCGACGACGATGCCGACCAGCGCCGCCACGGATCCGACCGAGAGATCGATGTGGCCGGCGATGATCACCATGACCATGCCGATCGCCAGGATCAGAACGTAGACGTTCTGGTTCACGAGGTTGATCAGGTTCACCGGATCGAGGGTCTTGCCCCCGGTGGCGATCTGGAAGAACACGATGATGACGACGAGCGCGCCCAGGATGCCGAACTGGCGTCCGGTCGACTGGCCGCCGCCGAACATCTTCCCGAGGTCGCGGATGCCTCCGGACTTCTTCTTCTCTGCGATCTGCGTGGTCATGGTTATCGGGTCACCCTCTTCTTGGCGGAAGTCATGCTTTTCAGGAGTGTCTCCGGGGTCGCTTCCGCAATCGGGAAGTCGGCGGTGATCTGACCCTCGAAGATCGTGTAGATGCGGTCGGAGATGCCGAGCAGTTCTGGCAGCTCGGAGGAGATGACGATGACGCCCTTCCCCTGTGCGGCCAGCTGCTGGATGATCCCGTAGATCTCGAACTTGGCGCCGACGTCGATTCCTCGCGTCGGCTCGTCGAGGATCAGGATGTCCGGGTCGGTGAACATCCACTTCGCCAGCACGACCTTCTGCTGGTTGCCGCCGGAGAGCGTGGAGACACCGCGGTCGACGTCGGGGGTCCTGATGCGCAGGAGCTTGCGGTACTCGTCGGCGACCGCGTACTCCTGCAGGTCGTCGACGACCCCGCGCTTGGCGATCTTCTTGAGCTTGGCCGCCACGACCGACTGCTTGATGTCGTCGAGGAGGTTGAGGCCGAGCACCTTGCGGTCCTCGCTCACGTACGCCAGGCCGTTGTCGATGGCCTCGGAGACGTTGCGCACCTGGATCTGGTGGCCGTCCTTGTAGATCTCGCCCGAGATCCAGGTGCCGTAGGAGTGGCCGAAGACGCTCATCGCGAGTTCCGTGCGGCCGGCGCCCATCAGGCCGGCGAATCCGACGATCTCGCCGCGGCGCACGTAGAAGCTGGAGTTCTTGACGACCAGGCGCTCAGGGATCTGCGGGTGCTGCACGACCCAGTCGCGCACCTCGAAGAAGGTCTCGCCGATGTTGGGGGTCCGCTCGGGGTAGCGGCTCTCGAGCGTGCGGCCGACCATCCCGCGGATGATGCGGTCCTCGTCGACGCCGTCCGCCTTGACGTCGAGCGTCTCGATCGAGTGACCGTCGCGGATGATGGTGATCTCGTCGGCCACCTGCTCGATCTCGTTGAGCTTGTGGCTGATGATGATGGAGCTGATCCCGCGGCCCTTCAGGCCGAGGATCAGGTCGAGGAGGTGCTGCGACTCGGCCTCGTTGAGCGCCGCGGTCGGCTCGTCGAGGATGAGGAGCTTGACGTTCTTGTTGAGCGCCTTCGCGATCTCGACCAGCTGCTGCTTGCCGACGCCGATGTTCTTGATCTGGGTGTCCGGGTCGTCGGAGAGGCCGACGCGGGCGAGCAGCTCGACGGCTCGGCGCTTGGCCTCGCCCCAGTTGATGACACCGCCGCGGCCGGGCTCGTTGCCGAGGAAGATGTTCTCGGTGATCGACAGCTCGGGGATGAGCGCGAGCTCCTGGTGGATGATCACGATCCCCTGCTGCTCGCTGGACTTGATGTCCTTGAACCGCATCACCTCGCCCTGGTAGACGATGTCTCCGCTGTACGTCCCGTAGGGGTACACGCCGGAGAGGACCTTCATCAGGGTGGACTTCCCCGCGCCGTTCTCGCCGCAGATCGCGTGGATCTCGTCGGCGTGGACGGTGAGGGAGACATCCTCCAGCGCTTTGACCCCCGGGAACTCCTTGGTGATCGCGCGCATCTCGAGGATGACTGCGTTCGACGGCATCGTCGCTCCTTGCGGGCTCGGGAATGGATGTGCCTAAGTAGTAAACGCTATCTTCTCACTTGTCGTCAAATAGTGAAGACAACGATGCGATAACGGCGGGATGAGCTCCGGAGGGAGTCAGCCGTCCTGCCCCGCGAGGGCGCCCTTGATGACGATCGCGGCGGCCCCGAGCGACTCGGCGCGGTCGCCGAGCGACGAGATCCGGACAGTCGTCGTTCCGGCGATGATCGGGATGGCGTTCTGCCGGATCCCGTGCCGGATCGGGTCGAGCAGGGCGTCGCCGAGGCCGACGAGCGGTCCGCCGATCAGCACCAGCTCGGGATTGATGACGTTGGCCACGTTGCCGATCGCCTGGCCGATCGCCGTGCCCGCATCGCTGACCACGCGCAGCACCGCCGGGTCCTTCGCGAGCCCGCGGCGCAGGATGTCGGATGCGGTGCGCGCCCCGTCGCCACGGCCCAGCGACTCGAGCATCACGCTGGTCGACGCGATCGTCTCGAGGCAGCCGCGGTTGCCGCACCGGCAGATGACGCCGTGCTCCGCGACGGGGGTGTGGCCGAGCTCGCCCGTGATGCCGAGGAACCCGTAGTAGGGCTGGCCGTTGAGGATGAGGCCGGCACCGATCCCCGTGCCGATCTTGACGAAGATCAGGTTGCGCTCCCCGCGGTTGGCGCCCCAGGTGACCTCCGCCAGCGCGCCGAGGTTCGCGTCGTTGTCGACGACGACCGGGAAGCCGAACACGTCCTCCAGCTCCCGCCGGGTGATGCCGACCCATTCGGGCAGGATGGCACCCTGCAGCACCGTGCCGGTGCGGCGGTCGATGGGCCCGGGGATCCCGACGCCGACGGCGAGGACGGACTCGCGGTCGTGCCCGCCCTCGGCGAGCATCCGATCGAGGAGGTGTGCCGCCTCGCGCACGGCGCCGAGCACGTCGTACCCCGGCTCGAGGGCCACCTGCTCCTCGGCGATGACGTCGTAACCGAGTGTGGTGAGGACGATCCGCACATGACGGCGCCCGAAGTCGACGCCGACCGCGATGTCGCCGGTGTCGGTGAGCTGGACCAGCAGCGCCCGGCGCCCGCTCGAGGTCACCGGGGAGGTCGCGACCACGCCTTTCGCCGCCATGTCGCGGACGATGTTGGACACGGTGGCGGTGGACAGGCCGGTCCCGCGCGCCAGCTCAGCCTGGGTGGACGGTCCGTTGGCCAGGAGGAACTCGACGAGTCGTTCCTGGTTCAAGTGCCTCAGTGCGCCCTGCGACCCGGGATTGCGTGCGCCACGAGGGATCAGCCCCGGAGTGGCGGTCATAGCGACAAGCGTGAACGATCGGGGTCTTGTAGTCAAGCTGTGAACGCAAGAGTTGGCCCCATATCGGGTGACGACCCTGAGAACACTGACACGGGCTGCGATGATGGAGGACATGCCCATCCTGAACAAGGACATGCAGGTCTGCATCTCCCTCGCCGGCCGCCCGAGCAACATCGGGACCCGCTTCCACAACTATCTGTACGACGAGCTCGGCCTGAACTTCGTCTACAAGGCGTTCACGACGGACGACCTGGAGGGGGCCGTGCGCGGCATCCGTGCCCTCGGGATCCGCGGATGCTCGGTCTCCATGCCGTTCAAGGAGGCGATCATCCCGCTCGTCGACAACCTCGAGCCGTCGGCCGTGGCGATCGAGTCCGTGAACACGGTCGTGAACGAGGACGGCCTGCTCACCGCCTCCAACACCGACTACGAGGCCGTCGCGCAGCTGCTGGCCGAGCACGAGGTCGACACCGCGCAGCGCGTGCTCGTCCGCGGGTCGGGCGGCATGGCGAAGGCCGTCGTCGCGGCGTTCCGCGGCGCGGGTTTCGACGAGCTGACCGTCCTGGCGCGCAACGCCGAGGCCGGCCCCGCCCTCGCCGAGCGGTACGGATACGAGTGGGTGGCGGAGGACCCGGAGCCGGGCTTCGACGTCATCGTCAACGTCACGCCGCTCGGGATGCGCGGCGACGCGGAGGACGTGATGGCCTTCGACGAGGCCTTCATCGAGCGCGCGACGACCGTGTTCGACGTCGTCGCGTTCCCGTCCGAGACACCGCTGGTCCGCGCCGCGCGGGCGACGGAGACCGCCGTCATCACCGGCGCCGAGGTGATCGCCCTGCAGGCAGCACGGCAGTTCGAGCGCTACACCGGCGTGCTGCTCACGCCGGAGCAGGTCGCTCGGGCGTCGGAGTTCTCCCGCGCCGAATAGACGGGCGGTGCGCGGAGGCCGAGCGATGAGATGCGCTCCGCCACGACGGGGAGTAGCTTGAGCCCCGGACGTGAAGGAGCGTGCGCATGGGCATCGGAAGCGGCATCTTCATCTTCGTCGTCGGGCTCATCCTGGCCTTCGCCCTGCAGGTGCAGGTGAGCTGGATCGACCTGAAGATCACCGGGTACATCCTCATGGGTGCCGGCCTGGTCGTCTTCATCATCTCCCTGGCTTTCGCGCTGCGGCGCAGACCGCGGACCTCGGTCCGGCAGGACGGCATCGACCCCGCCACCGGTCAGCGGATCGAGCGGCGCACCGATGAGTATTGAGACCGGGACCCGGCCATACAATGGCCGGATGTCGGACGACCTCCTCGCGCTCGAGAACCAGGTGTGCTTCGGCCTCGCCGTGGCGGCGCGAAGCGTCATCGCGCTCTACCGGCCGGTGCTCGAACCTCTGTCGCTGACGCATCCGCAGTACCTCGTGATGCTGGCGCTGTGGGAGCGCGAGCCCCGATCCGTGAAGGATCTGAGCGACACCCTCGCGCTCGAGCCGGCGACCCTCTCCCCGCTGCTGAAGCGGCTCGAGGCGACCGGATACGTCGAACGGAGGCGTAGCGCGGCCGACGAGCGCGCGCTCGAGGTGCGGCTGACGGAGGCCGGACGTGCTCTCCGCGCCGAGGCGGAGAAGATCCCGCCGCGCATCGTCGAACGGCTGGGGCTGCCGGTGTCGGAGCTCGAGAACCTGCGCGAGAGCCTGCAGACGATCATCGGCGCGGCCGTCCGCACCGCGTGATCCCGGCTCAGGCCGCCTGAACGGGCGCGGGGCACACCAGCCGGGTGGCGTCGCGCTGTCCCCCGGGCCGCAGCACCTCGTGCTCGGTCATCGGCCGGCCGCACATGGGGCAGGGGGCCGACGTGGAACGCCGGTCGGGAGCCTCCGGATGGCCCGCACCGAGCTGCGCCGGACCGGCGATACGGATGAGCTTCTCGTTCCACCGCGAGTACCAGCGGGCGAAGCGTCCGGCCATGATCCCTCGATTCATTAGTGCACTAACGAATAGTGTACGCCACCTGGACCCTGACCCGGAGGGCAAGGTCTACGCTGACAGCGGAGGACGACATGCGCATCAGCGAACTTGCCGAGCGGGCAGGTGTGACGGTCAAGGCCGTGCGGTACTACGAGCGGCTCGGGCTGGTCGCGCCGGACCGGCTCGGCAACGGCTACCGCGAATACGGCGACGATCACCTGCGCGCGGTGCTGGAGATCCGCGAGCTGGCGGCCACCGGCATCCCGCCGGGCAAAGCGCGCCCCTTCATCGACTGCCTCGGCTCCGGCCACGCCCACAGCGACGAATGCCCCGCCTCGCGCGACGCCTACCGCGACGGACTGGCCGAGCTGGATGCGGCGATCGCCGCCCTGGAGCGACGGAGAGAGCTGCTCGCCCGCCGCCTCGCCGGCGCCGAGCACCGCATCCCGGAGCCGGCCGACGGCTGCGGGTGCACCATCGACCCAGCCTGACCCGGCCGGGGATCATCCCCAGGGATGACCTGCTCCCTACCTGCGGTCGATGCCCCGCGAGCGCCCACCCGGTTGACTCGGATACGTCGGCTCGAGCTCACGTCTCGAGCGTCGACGTGAAGGGGGAGACCGATGACGACACTGGGACACGGACTGCGGACCGCACCGACACTCGGTACGGCATCGGTGCCGGTGCGGCGGCGAGCGCGGGGGCTGCTCGCCGCCGTCACCGGGAACCCGTACCTGCAGCTGCTCGTGACGCTCGTCCTCATCGCGGCGGGCGCGACCCTGCTGATGATCGGCGTCGGCCTGGTGCTCAACGTGATGGTGCCGTGGATCTTCGACGACGAGCTGCGCGCACTGCGGGCTCTGCTCCCGCAGATCGGCTGACCCGGCCCTGGCCCCTGCGGTCCGCTCCCCCTAGAGTCCCGGCATGGGACGACTCATCTTCTCGGCCATCGCCTCGATCGACGGCTACACCGTCGACAGCTCCGGATCGTTCGACTGGGCGAACCCCGACGCGGAGGTCCACGCGTACGTCAACGACCTCGAACGCGACATCGGCACCAACCTCTACGGCCGCAGGATGTACGAGACCATGCGGGTCTGGCAGGACCTGGGCGACAGCGACGAACCGGTGATCGCCGACTACGCCGCGGTGTGGCAGAACTCGGACAAGGTCGTGTTCTCGTCGACCTTGCGGGAGCCGACGACGCCGAAGACCCGGGTGGAGCCGCGATTCGATCCGGACGCGGTGCGCCGGCTCGTCGCGGAAGCCGACCATGACGTCTCCATCGGAGGGCCGACCATCGCCGCGGCCGCGTTCGCCGCCGGGCTGGTGGACGAGGTCCGGCTCATCCTGGTCCCGGTCGCGGTGGGCGGCGGCACACCGGCCCTCCCCCACGGGCACTTCCTGAGGCTGCGGCTTCTGAACGAGCGCACCTTCGCCTCGGGAACGGTCGCCCTGCACTACGCGGTCGACTAGCAGCCTGAGGAAACCTCGTCTTCTACTCCCCCTGGAGCCCGGCGCGCGCTAGCCTGTGCCGCGACAGGCCCGCAACGGAACGGGCCGGGGAGCGTCGGCGATGGCCAAGCATCGAATCCTCGCCGTAGCGGCACTGGCCGCCGCGGCGGTCGTTCTCAGCGTCAGCGTTCCGCAGAGCGTCGAGGGCGTTGCGGCCGGAGCGGGCAGCGTCCACTTCACCGCGTCGGGCGACTACGGACCGGGCGCCTCGGCGCAGGCGGTGCTCACCGGCATCAAGAACCTGGGCCCCGACCTTCACCTCGCCCTCGGCGATCTCTCCTACGGCGCCACCGGGCAGGAGCAGGCCTGGTGCGACCTCGTCACCAGCAGGACGGGGCCCGGCTTCCCGTTCGAGCTCGTCTCCGGCAACCACGAGAGCAGCGGCCAGAACGGCAACATCAACGACTTCTCCGCCTGCCTGCCCAACCAGCTCCCCGGCGCGGTCGGCACGTACGGCCGCGAGTACTACGTCGACGTGCCGCAGGGCGCCCCGCTGGTGCGGTTCATCATGATCTCGCCCGGCCTCCCCTTCTCCGACGGCACCTGGACGTACGCGTCCGGCACATCCCATTACGCGTGGACGCAGGCCGCCATCGACGGGGCGAGGACGGCCGGGACGCCGTGGGTCGTCGTCGGCATGCACAAGCCCTGCCTCTCGCTGGGCGACTACCCCTGCGAAGCCGGGGCCGACCTCCTCAACCTGCTGGTGTCGAAGCGCGTGGATCTCGTGCTCACCGGACACGAGCACCTCTATCAGCGCAGCAAGCAGCTGGCGACGGGAGCAGGCTGCCCGGCCATCACGCCGGGAACCTCCACCGCTGCGTGCGTGGCGGACGCCGACAGCACCCTGGTGAAAGGGTCGGGGACCGTCTTCGCGACCGTCGGCACCGGAGGGAACGGCAACTACGACGTCCACCCGGCCGACAGCGAGGCCGGCTACTTCGCCGCCGCATACGGCAGCGCGGCAACGCCCGTCTACGGCTCGCTCGACGTCAGCGCGACCGCGACCCAGCTGACCGCGTCGTTCGTCCGCGCCGCGGGAGCGTCGTTCACCGACGGCTTCACGGTCGGGCCGCCCGCCGCCGGGAACCAGCCCCCGAACGCCGTCTTCGCCGCCTCCTGCGCCGACCTGACGTGCTCGCTGGACGGGACGGGCTCGACCGATCCGGACGGCGTCATCACGTCGTTCGCCTGGGACTTCGGCGACGGATCGTCGGGCACCGGCGGGACCATCGCGCACACGTACGCCGTCGCCGGCACCTACACAGCGCGGCTGACCGTGCTGGACGACGGAGGCGCGACCGCCGCGACGACGCGCACCCTCGTCGTCACCGCACCACCGCCGCCACCCGACACCCTCGCCGCCGATCCGTTCGAGCGCGCGGTCACGAACGGCTGGGGCACGGCGCCGACCGGCGGCACCTGGTCCGTCTCCGGCAGCTCCAGCCTGTACGCGGTGGCGGGCGGGACCGGACGCATCCAGCTCCCGGCAGGCTCGGGCGGAACCGGGCGCCTGCCCGGTGTGAGCGCGACCGGGATCGACCTCCGGCTCGGCCTCGCGATCGACAAGCTGCCGTCTTCCGGCAACGTGTACGTGACGGTCCAGGGTCGGCGGATCGCGACGGCCGGCTCGTACGGGTCGAAGCTGATCGTCTCGGCGGCGGGCAAGGTCACCATCCAGATCGTCCGCGTCGACCAGAACGGCGGGAACGAAGTCGTCGTGCAGTCCTCGGTCACCGTGCCGAACGTCACCTACACCGCGGGCATGCGCCTCAACGTGCGGATGCGGACGACCGGTACCGCCCCGACGCTCGTGGAGACCAAGGCCTGGGCGGACGGCAGCGCCGAGCCCTCGGCGTGGCAGCGGTCGGCCACCGACAGCACCGCCGCCCTCCAGGGCGCGGGCGGCCTGGCGGTGACCGGATACCTCTCCGGCGGGGTCGCCAACGCACCGGTCACCCTGAGCGTCGACGATCTGACCGCCGTCAAGCCCTGACCCGGGAGCACAGGCGCGGGATGCGCCGGCCTCGGGATGCGCCTCAGGCCGCGTCCCACCAGCGCAGGACGCGGAGCGCCCGGAGAGTCACCCACCGGCTCTGGAACCCCTCCATCTCGAACTCGACGATCACGGGCCCCTCGTGGAGGTTCTCGAGAACCCACCGGCCGTCGCCGTCCGCCTTGCCCCGGACCAGCTCCACGGCGTCCGCCAGGCGCGGGTCGCGGCGGTCCTGCTGCCGGAAGTGCTCCAGCCCGCGCAGGATGTCGTGGTACCAGCGCACCGGGTACGACAGCATCGTCATCCGCGGGTCGGGGACGGATCCGTCCGTGCGCCGCCGGTAGAGGCCGCGCTCCAGGAGGTACTCCTCGCCGGCCTCGACGACCTCCGTCGCACGCTGGTCGTCGCCGCCGGCGCGCATCCAGGCCCGCAGTCCCTCCACGGCGCAGATGGTGGAGTGGTAGGACGACACCCGCGCGCCGAACTCCGCCCAGCAGTTCCAGCCGCCGTCCTCCAGGCGCGAGCCGACGAGCGTCCGTGCGATCCGATCGCCGCCCTCACCGAAGTACGCGGCGATGGTCAGCGCGACGCCGTTGATGCACGGCTCGGTCTCGCCGTCGAAGTACGGCTCGCCCGCGTGCTCCCAGCGCACGTTCTCGCGGACGCGGGCGACGGCCGTCCGCGCCTGGGGGCTGACGGGATCGAGCCCGAAGTCGACGAGCTGCTGGAGACTGAAGTGCGTTCCGCTCCAGGCGTCGAAGCCGTCGCGCTCGGGCGGGATCCACCCCGGCCGGTACGTGCCGCCGTCCCAGAGCCCGTCCTCCGCCTGCTCGGCGAGGACGGTCGCGCCCCAGCCCTCCGTCGCAACGCGGGCGCGCTCCGCGGCGACCTCGTCGGGCGATGCTCCGGCGAGGTCCTGAAGCACCTGCCAGCGGATCGCCGGATCGGAATCGAGAAGCCAGTCGACCACATCCATGCGCGCCACCGTAGCCGCGACATTCGCTCTGCGACAGTCCCGTGGGCCCCGAAGCGCCGGACCGGCTTCAGGCGACGGGCGCGCCCACCACGCGGTTGCCGCCGGCGTTCTTCGCCGAGTACATGGCGTGGTCGGCTTCGCGGATGAGGCGGTCCGGGTTCCAGGCCGGGTCCTGGGTGCGCGCGATCGACATCCCGACGCTCGCGCTGATCGGGAAGCCCTCCGGAATGTCCTGGAAGGGCTGCTCGATGGAGTGGCGGATGCGATCGGCGACGTCCTCCGCCGCTGCCACCTCTGGCACCTCGCAGACCACCACGAACTCGTCGCCGCCGTAGCGCGCGACCAGGTCCTCCTGACGGACGGCCGCCTGCAGCCGCAGGCCGACCTCGCGGAGCAGGAGGTCGCCCGTGTGGTGGCCGAGGGCGTCGTTCACGCGCTTGAACCCGTCCAGGTCGATGAACAGGGTGGCCACCAGGGTGGAGGTCGAGCTCTGGTACTCCACCAGCTGCGTCTCGAGGCGCCGGCGGTTCGGAAGCCCGGTGGTCTCGTCGTGCATCGCCGCGTGCTCCAGCTGCCGCTGCAGGCGCAGGGTGGTGATGGTCTGCGCGGCCTGGCCGGCCAGTGCGTCGGCCAGCGGGGCGGCCTCGGAGTCGAACTGCCGCGGGTGGAGGAAGAACGCGGCGAAGAGCCCGAAGAGCACGTCGTCGTGCTGGATGGGCGCCACGAGAACGGCATGGACGCCCGCGTCGCGCATGGCCTGCCCGAGCACGGGGGCGATCTCGTCCGCGGCCGCCGCACCGCTGAGCGCGACGACGCTGCGGAGCTGGGAGGCCTGCGTCACGAGCGATCCGGTCTGTTCGACCGAGCGGAGCGGGTTGCTGCCTGAGGCCTGCGCGAACGTCCCGGACTCGTCGATCAGGAAGACCGCCGACTGCTCCGCCTGGTACGCCTTGGCCACGGTCGTCGCGAGGATGTCGGCGAGCGACTGTTCGTTCGTCGCCGCCGAGAAGGCGATCGACGAGTCGATGATCAGTTCGAGACGGTTGCGCGTCCGCTCCTCGAGAGCGTGCGAGCGCGCCATCTCCTGCTCGTGCTCCGCGCGCTCTGTCGCATCCACCAGTGTCAGCAGCTCGCCGGCCCCGGTCTCGCGGCGGCCCACGATGACGGCTCTCGACGACCCGTCCACGTGCGCGAGCCGGATGAGGCCGTCGGCGCGACCGTCGACGGTGGGGATGCTGGTGCGCAGCGAGCTGAACGCTCGGCCCTGCAGCTCGGCCATCGAGAGGCCGGTCCACGAGACGAAGAGATCGTTGGCGTCCTGGATGCGGCCGTCTGCGTCCACCTCGACGAGTGCGCAGGGCAGGTCGTCCGCAGCAATGGGCCGCACCGCACTCTCCTTCGGATGGCTGGGCCGCTTCGCGGCGAGGACAGATTGAACTTAGCGCACGAATGATCCGAGTCGGTCACCCAAGTCGTCGGGAGGGCAGGGGCGCGCGATGTAGTAGCCCTGGGCCCGGTCGCACCCCGACGAGCGGATCTGCTCGAGCTGCTCTCTGGTCTCGATGCCCTCCGCGACGACCCGCATCCCGCTGTGCTGGGCGATCGCGACCGCGTCGCCGACGGCGTCCCAGTCGCCGCGGGCGACGAGGCTGCGGTCGAGCTTGAGCTCCCGCGCGTGCACGCCCACCGCTCGCTCGATGGAGGAGTGGCCGGCCCCGAAGTCATCGATCGACACGGTGACGCCCCACTGCTGCACGATGTCGAGCCGGCCGGCGACGACCGCGTAGTCGTCGATGCGCTCGGCCTCCGTCACCTCGACGATCAGGTCGGCGGGAGGCAGGCCCGACTCGGCCAGCTGGCGCTCCAGTTCGTCGAAGAAGCGGTCCGTCTCGAGCTGCAGGGGCGACACGTTGACGGCGATGGCGAGCTCCCAGCCGCGCTCCCGCCAGTCGCGGCCGATGCGGCAGCACTCGCGCAGCGCGAACAGGCCGAGCTCGTGGATGGAGCCGCTGGCCTCGGCGAGCGCCACGAACTCCGCGGGGGGGATCGGACCTCGGGTGGGATGCGTCCACCGGCTGAGGCCTTCGACGGCCACGATCTCGCCGGTCGCCAGGTCGATCTGAGGCTGGACGTGCACCTCGAGCTCGTGCGCAGCGATGGCGTCGGACAGTTCTCGCGCCTCCACCTCGCACCCTGCCACGTGGACCCCTCTCGTCGGCCACCCGGTCTTCCGGCCTGGACGCGATAGTGCCCGCGTGCGCACCCCGTGTCAACGGGCTGTGCCCGGAGGCGATCAGCGGAACGTCGGGCGGGTGTCCCGCTGACGGCTTTCGGCGACAGCGACCTCCGGTGTCACCATTCCGGCTCCCGCGGGCGCAGATCCGGGCGCGGGAACTCCGCGTCGAAGTCGCCGGTGGGGTCCTCCTGGCGGTGCGTGTCCACGATGCTCGGGCCCGAGCCCACCGGCGAGAACGCGACGCGATCGCCGCGGACGCTGCTCTGGTAGGTCTTCATCCGCCCATCCACCGGGAGGTCGATCTCCGCGGGCGGGCGGCCCTCGTCGAACGGGACGGCGCGCTGCGTCGTGGTGCCGTCCTCTTCGACGAAGTCGGCGATCCCGAATGTGAGGTGTCCCCGGTCGAAGGATGCGCGGACGAGGAGGTAGGTGTGCAGATCCTCGTCGCCCAGGGCGGCGACCTCGGCGGCGAGCGCACGGACGGCGTCGGTGCGGCCGAGGGCGCGCTCGCCGCCGTCCGTCGCCTGGGCCCAGGAGCGGACGTGCCCGGCGAGGTCGGCGATGGCCTCCTCGTACGACGAAGGCGATGTGCCCTGGATGCCGAAGTCGCCCCAATCGGCCCAATAGCGGTCGCCCTCGTCGTCGTGCCCGACCGGGACGACGACGGGGATGGCGGCGGTGCGCGAGGCCCTCCATGCTGCCAGCTCGTCGGGGCTGAACAGTTCGCCCAGCTGCCGGATGGCGTCATCGTCACCGAGGCCGGCGGCCGATGCGAGGATCGCCCGCTCGAAGAACGCGTTGTCGTCCACTGCTCGTTCCCTTCGTCAGTGCCAGCATCGCACCTGCCGCCCCGAGTTCCGAGCCGGGCGGCAGGATCGGCTAACGTCGAGGGGCAGTCGGCGTCCTCTCCGCATCCACGATGTCGTAGTCGCCGCCGCTGGAACCGGTACCGAAGGAGACGCCTGTGACGACCACCCTGCCGACGACGACCGCGAAGGACGCCTCGCTGCGGCGCAGCCTCGGACTGTGGGCCATCGTCGGGCTGGGCCTCGGCTACATGACGCCGACGGTCGTCTTCGACACCTTCGGCATCGTCTCCGGGCAGACGCACGGCGTCGTGCCTGCCGCCTACCTGGTGGCCCTCGTCGTGATGATGTTCACCGCGATCAGCTACGGCAAGATGGCGGGTGCCATCCCCAGCGCCGGCTCCGCCTACACCTACGTGCGGGAGTCCATCCACCCGAACCTGGGATTCATGGTCGGCTGGACCTCGCTTGTCGACTACGTGCTGCTCCCGATGGTCAACTGCCTGATCATCCGGCTGTACCTGGAGCAGCTGTTCCCCGCCGTCCCCGGCTGGATCTGGGTGGTCGTCTACTGCGCCGGGGTGACGACTCTGATCGCCGTGACGATGCGCGGAACCTCGAACGTCAACATGATCCTGCTGGTGTTCGCGGTCGCCGTGATGACGGTGTTCGTGGTCATGGTCGTCGTCCAGCTCGCCGGCGGCGCCGGGGACGGCACGGTCGCCTCGGTGAAGCCATTCGTCCACGACGGGGTGACGCTCGGCGCCATCCTGACCGGAGCGACCGTCGTCTGCTTCTCGTTCATCGGCTTCGACGCGGTCACGATGTACGCGGAGGAGGCGAAGACGCCGAAGATCATGCCCCGCGCCATCCTCTTCACGGTGATCATCGGCGGAGCGATCTTCCTGGTCGCCGCCTACTTCACCCAGCTGCGCTTCCCGACCAACGCGCCGTTCGGCGAGTTCACCGACGACCCGCTCCCCCAGATCGGACGCATCGTCGGCGGCCCGGTGTTCCAGGCGATCTTCGTCTCCGCGGGCTTCTGCGCGACGCTCGCCTCCGGCCTGGCGTCGCACGCGTCCGTCAGCCGGATGCTGCTGGTGATGGGCCGCAACAACGTCCTCCCCCGACGCTTCTTCGGTTACATCAGCCCCAAGACGCAGACGCCGATCTTCAACATCGTGCTCGTCGGTGTGATCTCGCTGCTGGCGATGGCGTTCTCGCTCGAGCTGATCTCCGCGTTCATCAACTTCGGCGCCCTGATCGCGTTCACGTTCGTCAACATCTCGGTGATCGCCTGGTTCGCGATCCGCCAGGGCCGCCGCCGTACTGCGAAGGACATCGTGCGGTTCATCGTCCTCCCGGGCATCGGGATGGTGCTCACCGGCATCCTGTGGGTGAACCTCCACGCCGACGCGCTGATCGGCGGCATCGTCTGGGCCGTGATCGGCTTCGCCTACCTGCTGTTCCTCACCCGCGGGTTCCGGCGTCCGGTCGCCGGATTCGACGAGAGCCAGCCGGTGACGGGCTTCAACAAGGCGGTATAGAAGAGGAGCGGGAGTCCGCAACTCATACCGCGCGCATAGGCCGCTCCCAGCCCACGTAAGAATTCACAAAGAATGCGTCTGCATCGTGGGACACATGGATCAGACGTTGAGCGCTCCCGCGCCGACCCGACCGGCGCCCCGGCGCCGCGCCGACCACCCCCGGCGGGGCGCGCGGACGGTGCGCGCGGTCCTGGCCCTCGGTGTGGTCGGCGTTCTCGGGATGTGGTGGCTGAGCGTCCCTGCCGGTTTCGCCGCCACGCCCGCGAACGCCCTCACCTCGATCGGTGAGCTGGCCGGGATGGTCGGCGGGTTCCTGGTCTGCGCGCAGATCCTGCTGATCGCCCGCGTCCCGTGGTTCGAGCGGGCGGTCGGCCTCGACCGGCTGGTCTCCTGGCACCGCTCGCTGGGCGCATCCGTGCTGTTCCTCATCGTGGCGCACGTGCTGTTCCTGGTCTTCGGCGGCGAGCTGCTCGACAGGAACCCGCCGTGGACGGAGTTCGTCAGCATCCTGCAGAACTACCCGGACATGCTCACGGCCCTCGTCGGGACGATCGCCTTCCTGGTCGTCGGTCTCAGCAGCGCCCGGCTGATCCGCGCGAAGCTGTCGTACGAGGTCTGGTACTGGCTGCACCTCACCACGTACGTCTCGATCTTCCTCACCTTCCTCCACCAGCTGAGCGGCGGGGCGCATTTCGTCTCCGCGCCGGTGAACCGCGTGCTCTGGATCGCGCTCTACCTCGGCACCGCCTCCGCCGTGCTGACCTGGCGGTTCATCCTGCCGACGCTCGACGCGTGGAAGGGGCGGATGCGGGTGGCCGCCGTCGTGCCGGAGAGCGAGGGCGTGAGCAGTGTCTGGCTGACCGGGCCGCACGTCGAGCAGCTGGGCGTGCGAGCGGGCAACTTCCTGCTGTTCCGCTTCCTGAGCTGGGGCCACCTGGGCACGGCGCACCCCTACTCGGTGTCGGCCGTCCCCGCCAACGGATACCTGCGGATCACCGTCGGGGCGATCGGCGACCACTCGACCCGCCTGCCGGCGCTGAAGCCCGGGTCGCTCGTCTTCGCCGAGGGACCGTTCGGACGCTTCACCGCCGACCGGGCGAGCCGCGCGCGCATCCTGCTGGTCGCCGGCGGTGCGGGCGTCGGTCCGATCCGCGCACTGGCCGAGGAGCTGGCGCGCCGCGGAGCCCGCCCGGTCGTCCTCTACCGGGCACGATCGGCGCAGCACCTGGCCCTGCTCGGCGAGCTGCAGGCCCTGCCCGGCGTGACGGTGATCCCCCTGGTCGGCCGGCGCTCGGAGCTCGGCTACGACCCCCTCGACGTCGAGCCGCTCCGCCACCTCATCCCGGACCTCCACGACTGGGAGGCGTTCATCTGCGGCCCGGAGGGGATGGGCGAACGCGTCGAGTCCTCCCTCCGCGCCCTCCGGATGCCCAAGCGATTCATCCACCGAGAAGAACTGAGCATGTCATGAACAGCAGATCCTGGCGGGGGACCGTCCTCTTCACCGTCATCCTCGTCGTGATGGGCGCGACCGTCGGCCTCAAGCTCTACGGGCTCGGAGACGAGGTGACCACGGCGTCCTCCTCCGTCCACTCGACCGCGTCGGGCACCGGATCGACGACCACCGGGTCGGGAACAGGATCGTCGGGCACGTCGAGCAGCGGCTCGGCCGCCTCGTCCACCCCGACGCCGACGGCCTCGTCGTCCTCGTCCGCCACGAAGACCATCACCGGCTCGGCCGTCGACACCCGTTACGGCGCCGTGCAGGTGGAAGTCACCTTCTCCGGCACCACGATCACGGCCCTCAAGACCCTCCAGGCCCCGGACCGCGACGGGCGTGACGTCGAGATCAACAGCCAGGCCCTTCCCATCCTCGAGCAGGAGGTGCTCGCGTCCCAGTCGGCGAACATCGACACCGTGTCGGGCGCCACCTACACCTCCGAGGGCTACATCCAGTCGGTGCAGTCGGCGATCGACCAGCGATGAGGTTCCTCGAGACGGTCATGGGCATCCCGATGTCCATCGATGTGCGGGACGACGTGGATGCGCGCGCCGCCGCCGAGCGCGCCTTCCGCGTGCTGCGTGAAGCGGACGAGCGCTTCAGCACCTACCGCCCGGACAGCGAGGTGAGCCGCGTCAATGCCTCCCCTGCGCAGGCGGCCGAGACCGCGCGGAGCGCCGACTTCCGCGAGGTCGTCGCCATCGGCGAGGCCGCCGCGCGCGCCTCGGAAGGTGCGTTCCGGATCCGCCGCGCCGACGGCTCCTGGGACCTCGACGGCGTCGTGAAGGGATGGGCCGCCTCACGCGCGGCACAGGAGCTGCGGGCCGCCGGCCTGCGCGACTTCTGCCTGAACGCCGGCGGCGACGTCGTCGTCTCGGGGAGCCCGGGCGGCGGACGCCGCTGGAGCGTCGGCATCCGCTCGCCGCACGACGCCTCCGCCATGCTCGCCGTCCTCGAGGTCGCCGATGGGGCCGTCGCCACCTCGGGCGCCTACGAACGCGGAGCCCACATCGTGGACGGCCGCGACGGGACACCCGCCACGGGGCTGCTGAGCGCGACGGTCGTCGCGGACGACCTGACGACCGCGGATGTGCTCGCGACGACCGTCTTCGCGATGGGACCGGACGGCGTCGGTCACGCGCTGCGCTCCGGCGCACGCGGGGTGCTCGCCGTGGATGCGGCCGGCCGCATCCGCGCCGCCGGCGACCTCGCGTTCGCCCGCCCGGTGACCACCCCGTGACGGCGGCCGCGGCACCCGAGCAGGGCGCGTCCGGCTCCTATACTGCGGATGTGAGCGGAAAGCCGCGTGTGCTGGTCGCCGAGGACGACAGCCGCCTCGCGAGCATGCTCGACGCGCTCCTCGGCTCGGAGGGCTTCGACGTCGAGCTCGCCCGTGACGGCCAGCGAGCGCTCCACCTCGGCCTCACCGGCGGGTTCGACGCGATCGTGCTCGACCGCGGGCTCCCCGCGGTGGACGGGCTGGATGTGCTCCGGCGTCTGCGCGATGACGGCGTGACGACGCCCATCCTGGTGCTCTCCGCACTCGGCACGGCCCCCGACCGCGTCGACGGGCTGAACGCGGGCGCCGAGGACTACCTGGCGAAGCCGTTCGACATCGATGAGCTGGTCGCCCGGGTGCGCTCGCTCACCCGCCGGGCGGCCGCGATCGTCCCGATGGTCCGCTTCCCCGGGGGCCGGCTCGACACCGGAAGCCGCACGGTCACGCTCGACGACGGCTCGCGCACAGTGCTCTCCGAGCGGGAGTCCGACCTGCTGGAGCTGCTCGCCCGGCGGCCAGGGCAGGTCTTCTCGCGCGCTCTGCTGCTGGACGAGGTGTTCGCCGCCGCCGACGACCCCGGGGTCGTCGACACGTACGTCCACCATCTGCGCCGCAAGTTCGGGCGATCGCTCGTCGAGACCGTGCGCGGGATCGGCTACCGGATGGGATCGCTCCCGTGAGCGTCACCGACGACCGCGAACTCCGGTCCGCCTCCCTCAAGCTCGCGGCGCAGTTCGCGCTGATCATCGTCGGCCTGTTCGTCGCCCTCGGCATCGTCGTCTACAGCGTCGTCGCCGCCGGTCAGGCCGAAGCCGCGCGACGGGCGCTCGCCGACGCCTCGATGGTCGACTCGGTGCATGACGCCCCGCGGGACCTCCTCGTCACCGTCGTCACGCCGCAGGGTCGCCAGAGCTCACCCGACATGCCGGACGGACTCCCCGACGAGCACGCGATCGACCAGGTCATGCGCACGGGAACGCCGGTGTCCGGCTCCGTGGAGGCCGATGGTGAGCGCTACCTGACGGTGACGGATGTGCGCAACGGCAAGGTGGTCCAGGTCGCGTACGGGCTCGGCGAGCAGCAGGAGGAGCTGAACCGCCTGGTGCTCGCGCTGGTCGTCACCGGAGCGATCGCCACCCTCGCTGCTGGGGGCGTCGGCCTCGTGCTCGCCCGGCGGTCGATCCGGCCCCTGGCGGACGCTCTCGCCCTGCAGCGCCGATTCGTCGCGGATGCGGGCCACGAGCTCCGCACTCCGCTGACCCTGCTCAGCACGCGCGCCCAACTCCTCCGGCGCCATGTGGTGGCGCAGTCGTCCGGGACGGACGACGAGCTGCGTTCCGGGCTCGATGAGATCGTCGACGACAGCCGGGCGCTGACCGAGATCGTGCAGGACCTCCTGGCCGTGGCCGACCCGCGGCAGACGGCGGAGAGCGAGGGCGTCGATCTCGGCGAGCTTGCCGCGACGGTCGCGCGATCGGCGGAGGGCCGCGCGGCGGAGCGCGGGATCTCGATCGCCGTGCGGAGCGACCCGGAGGCCGCTGTCACCGGGGCGCCGGTCTCACTGCGGCGGATGATCGTCGCCCTGGTCGACAACGCGCTGGATCACGCCGCCGGCGACGTCCGGCTGACCGTGTCCGCCACGCGCGACCACGTCGTCCTGACCGTGGAGGACGACGGGCCCGGGTTCTCCTCCGGCGTCGAGGATCGTGCGTTCGAGCGCTTCGCCACGGCACGGGATGCGCAGGCCGGCGCCGACAGGGCCCGTCACTACGGCCTCGGCCTCGCCCTCGTCGCGGAGGTGGTGAGCCGCCACCACGGAACGGTCGGCGCCGCCAACCGCGACGCGGGAGGCGCGATCGTCACCGTGCGCCTCCCGCGTCGGCGCTGAGCCTCAGCCCACGCCCTCCAGGGCGTCCGTCTCGGTGTTGCCGATGTTCTGGATCACCTGCGGACGGCGCTTGCGCAGGTACACGAACCAGGCGACGGCGCCGACCAGCGTCAGCAGGAACAGGTACGGGATGACGTTGAGCGGGAACGCGGGCACCGGCCACACGTTCGCGAAGAACACGTAGGCCATCGCCGCGACCGCGACCACCGCGCACACCCAGACCAGCGTGTTCGGGATGCCCGCGCGGCGCGTGTAGGCGATGCACGCGATGGCGACGAGCGCGTACGCGACCATGTAGCCGTAGGTGCCGTACGTGTCGACCCAGACCACGATGTCCATCGGGTTCGCGCCGACGGCCAGCAGGATCACGTCGAGGACGATCGCCGCGGGACCGGCGACCAGCAGCACCCGGTGCGGGGTCAGGTGGCGCTCGTGCGTCCGGCCGAACCGCTCCGGCACGACGCCCTCCTTGCCCATCACGTAGATGACGCGGCCGACGACGTTGAGCGGCGCGACGACGACGGCGAAGAACGACGCCCCGACGCCGAAGGTGAGGATCGGGCCGAACCACGCCGGCATCCCGATCAGCTTCGCGATGTCCTCCAGCGGGCTGGCGCTGGTCGCAAGGTCGCCGTGGAGCACCGCGATCTGCGTGTACGCGGCGAAAACGTACAGGACGCCGACCACGACGGCGCTCCACATGATGGCGCGCGGGATGGCGGTGTACGGGTTCTTCGCCTCGCGGCCCAGGGCGTCCGCCGACGAGAATCCGACGAAGCCGAGGATGCCGAGCACCATGCCGGCGGCGATGCCCTGGAACGGCGCGCCGGTGGCGAACACCTGCGCCGGGTCCCACGCCGCCGGGCCGGCCCAGACCAGCGCGGCGATGAGCAGGATGGTGATGATCGTCACCGAGATCAGCTCCAGCACCAGGGAGACCCGGGCCGACAGCCGGATGCCGCGGATGGTGAACAGCGTCGCCAGGCCGCCCAGGACGACGGCGAGGCCGATGTACCAGCCGACGCCGCCCGCCGGTACGCCGAGCAGCACCAGGAACTGGTTGAAGTACGAGACCGCGCCGCCGAGCGAGCCGGCGGCGATTCCCCAGCAGCCGATGACGAGCGTCACGCCGGCGAGGTAGGCGCCGGTCGGCCCGAGGCCTTTCGCCACGTACGTGTACAGCGAACCCGCCGAGGCGTGCTTGCGGGCGAACACGACGACGCAGTAGCCGACGCAGAGGATGACGATGGTGGCGAGGACGAACGAGTAGATCGTCCCGTTGCCGGCGCCGACGAAGATCGACATCGCCGTGAACGCGATGACGGCGCTCGGAGCGATGTTCGCGATCGCCTGGGCGGCCAGCTCGGGGCCGCTCATCACGCCGCGACGGAGTCCGGCGTCGGTGGGGCTGCTCGCCCGGGTTTCAGTGGTTGACATGGCTCTCCAGTGAGTCGTCGGGGTTCGGGGGCTAGGGGATGAGGAGGGTGCGGAGCACGGAGCCGGCCTCGAGGTCGTCGAAGGCTTCCGCCGCCTCGGCGAGGGGACGCCTGCCCGAGATCAGCGGGTCGAGCAGCAGCTGGCCGTCCATGTAGCGGTCGACCAGGGCGGGGATGTCGATGGACGGGCGCACGGAGCCGTAGTTGGAGCCGAGGATGCGCTGGTCGGCCTCCGCCAGCACCAGCGGCTCGAACGACGCCTTCGCGCCCGTTGGCGGCAGGCCGACGATCACCGCGGCGCCGCCGAGGCCCAGCATGCGGATGGCCTGCTCGGTCGTGGAGGTGCGGCCGATCGCGTCGAACGCGTAGTCGACGCCGTCGGGGATGAGTTCGAACAGCTGCTCGACGGCGTCGGCGCGGGAGGCGTCGATGCGGTCGGTGGCGCCGAACTGGAGGGCCATCTGGGTCTTGTCAGGAAGGACGTCGATCGCGACGATCCGCTCGGCTCCGGCGAGGCGCGCGCCCTGGACGACGTTGAGGCCGACCCCGCCGCAGCCGATCACCGCGACCGTCGAGCCCGGCTCGACCGCTGCCGTGTTCAGCACGGCGCCGACACCGGTCGCGACCGCGCAGCCGACGACCGCGATGACGTCGAGCGGGGCGTCGTCGCGCACCTTGACGGCTCCGGACGCCGGCACGACCACCTCCTCGGCGAACGAGGAGACGCCGAGGTAGTGGTGGATGGTCTCGCCGTCGCGGGACAGCCGCGAGGTGCCGTCGAACAGCACGCCCTTCGGGGCGACGATGGTCGCCACCTTCTGGCAGCGCGCCTCGTGGCCGGAACGGCAGTACCGGCAGTCGCCGCACGGCGGCACCCAGCTGAGGACGACGTGGTCGCCGACGGCGAGGGAGGTGACGCCGTCGCCGAGCTCGGTGACGACGCCGGAGCCCTCGTGGCCCATCACCAGCGGCGCCGGGGCATCCCATTCGCCGCGCTTCACGTGCAGGTCCGAGTGGCACACGCCGGCCGCGGCGATGCGCACGCGCACCTCCCCCGGGCCGGGCGCCGCCAGCTCCACCTCGGTGAACTGGATGGGCTCGGACGGTTCCGTGAAGACGACGGCCTGCATGGGTACTCCTTCGTGTGCGGGTCTCGCTCGATGCTAGGAACCGCCGACTGCCGGTGTCATCCAGAGAAAGTGTGGAACCGCGGCGCTGCTTCGACATTCCGTACACTGAGGCCATGAGCCGCGACATCGCCTCCGTCGCCCGCTCCCTCCCGGGCCGGCTGATCGAGGGGCGCCTCGACGCGGGGACGCGGGTGGATGCGGTGGTCGGGCTCGACGACTTCTCGGTGGTCGGCCATCCCGCGTTCGCCACGCTCGTCGTGGCTCCGGCCCGCGCGGCGGCGACGGCCCTCACCGCGGGCGACGAGCGCGCCGAGGCCCTCCGCAGCGCCGTCGTCGTCAGTCACGGCGCGGACCCGGCCCTCCTCCGCGCCCTCGCCCGGACCGGCACGACGGCGATCGTGGCGACGGCCGTCTCCGACGCGCTGCTCGTCCCCACCCTCACCGCGCTGCTGGCCGTCGACCAGGCCGCCGAGGACCGGGCGGTCACGAGCGCCATGAAAGTGCTGACCCTGGCCGCGCGGCGCGGCGGCGTCTCCGGCGTCGTCGCCGAGCTCGCCCATCGCATCGACGGCTGGGCGGTGCTCCTCGACCGGCACGGTCAGGTCATCACGAGCGCGGGAGCAGGCGGTCTGCACGTGCAGGATGCGATGGCCGTCGCGCTCTCCCGGCCGGTGCGCGTGCGGCATCGGGCGCTGCAGGTGCACACGGTCGGTTCCGGCGAAGACCTCTCGGCCCGCCTGGTCGTCAGCCCGCGGACGGAGTCGTCCAGCCGCGCCCGCGAGCTGGGGTCGCAGGCGGCCGCGCTGCTCGACCTGGTGCTCCGGACCGACGATCCGACGCGCACCGAACGCCTGGGGCGGGCAGTCATGATCGACGCGCTGCTCGCCGGCGGCCCCGCCGCCGTCTCCCTGCTGCGTCAGTGGGGCGTGCACGAGAGCTCGCTCACCGCGTTCGCGCTCACCGCGCGGTCGGCCTCCGTCGAGGTGGAGCGGCTGGTGTCGCACTGGCTCGACGAGCTGGGCGCCGCCCACATCCACACCGAGAGCCACGGCGTGGTGACCGGGTTCCTCCGCGACGACCATGTGGATGCGGTGGCCGCCCGGGTGGAGGCCTACTCGTCGGCGATGTTCCTCGGTGTCGGAACGCCGGCTCCGACCGATGCTCTCGCCGGCAGTGCCGCCGAAGCCCGGCACGCGGTCGAGTCGGCGCGGGCCGAAGGGCGGCGCGTCGTGCGCTACCGCGCCATCCCGACCATCTCCCTCGTCCTCGACCGGCTCGACGACGACGACGCCCGGCGCATCGCGCGGCTGCTCGATCCGTTACGGGATGCCGCGGGTCGCCACGGACAGCTGACCGAGACCCTGCGGGTCTTCCTCGCCGAGAACGGCGCGTGGGGCGCGACCGCGGAGCGCCTCGGGGTGCACCGGCAGACCCTGACGGCACGCATCCATCGCATCGAGGCTCTGCTCGGGCTCTCGCTCGCCGACGCGGACGACCGCACGGCGGCGTGGCTGGCCCTCCGCGCCCTGCACGCGTGAGTCGCCCTCACGAGTCGCGGTCGCGCGTCGCCGCGAGGTGAGGTCGGAAGGTGCCCGCCGCCGCCTACCCCCAGGCGTCGGATGCGGCGGGCACCGTCCCTTATCCCGCACGTCGTGGAGTACCCCTTCTCATCACTCGTGCGGGATCGTGAGGCCCAGCCGCGAGCAGAGCTCGCTGAGGGCCTGGTCGGAGGGGAACACGGCCAGTCGCCCGTCGGGCAGCTGGCAGGTCTCCAGGTGGGGCACCGGGAGGTCCGCCGTGCTGGAGGACCCTTCCGGTGAGAACGTGCCGATCCGCCAGGTGGCCGCGCACATCTCCTCTGCGAGGCGGATGCGCTGGTCGAGGGCGTTCGGCGTCTTCTCGTCGAGGTCCGCCGTCGCCATGACGGTCGTGCCGTGCCGGGACCCGAGGTCGGCGGCCGCGTAGCAGTCGGTGACGTTGTTGACCTGACCCTGGGCTGCGCGGGCGATGGCGATCGCCCCGGCGGTCGTTCCGGCGACGATTGCCCCCGCCACTCCGATGGCGATGATGCGGTGCGTCCGGGTCCGGCGGCGGTCGTCGATGGCGATGGTCTCGAACAGATTCGCCTTGATCTGCTCGAACCGCTCGTCGGTGGGCAGGAGCTCGTGAGCGGTCATGGCATCCCCCTGAGGGTGCGGAGTTCGTTCCGGAGGCGACCGCGGAGCCGCGAGAGGCGGTTGCGGACGGCTCCCTCGCTCAGGCCCACCTGGCGGGCAGCCTCCTCATAGCTGTGATCGCCGCGGATGCACAGCTCGAACACGGCGCGGTCGGGCTCGGTGAGCGCGGCGACCACGGAGTCGACGTAGGCCAGGAGCTGGCCGCGTTCGGCGAGCTCCTCCGGCCCCGGGCGGACGTCGGCGAGCGAAACGTCGGCGGGGCTGTCGCTGCGCCGCTTCTCCACCACCTGGAGAGAGCGTCGGCGGTTGGCGATCAGGTTGCGGCTGGTGACGAGCAGCCAGGGAAGAGCCGACTCGCCGGCGATGGTGATCGTCGCCCGCTTCCGCCACAGGGTGACGAAGACGTCCTGGCTGATCTCCTCCACATCCTCGCGGGGTTCGAGGCGGGCGGCGGTGTAGGCGTAGACGACACGGCTGTACCGGTCGTAGAGGGCAGCGAGCGCGGCCTTGCTGCCCTCGGCGAGCCGGCGGAGGAGGTCGAGGTCCGTCGGAACGGACTCCTCCCCCGCATCCGCCGCACGCTGCGGCTCGGCCAACTCGCTCATACCCAGGAAATGTGTCCTCCCGCCGAATCCTCTCAGCGAATCCGGAATTCGGTCGCCGCGACATCGGTGGGGCAGAATGGCCGTGCCCGGCAGGGGTCCGGGTGCTGATCACTCCAGGGGGGAATCGATGAGGGGATCGTCTGTTCCGGCGCGTCGATCGATGGCGTCGGCCGTGGCCCTGACCGCGCTCTTGGTGGGGATGTCGGCCACCGCCGGGCCCGCGTCCGCCGCCGAGCCGGCCGCGCAGTCGTGCTCCTACGATCTGGGCACCCGCACCCTGGTGTGCGTCGATCCCGGCGAGGACCTGAACCGGGCCGTGCTGGAGCAGACCCACCTGCTGGTCGTCACCCCTCCGGCGCAGCCGGACGCGCTGGCCGGCGCTGCGCCCGCGGACCGGCTCCTGCCCGCGGGCGTCCGCGCCACCTTCGTGCAGAGCCAGCTCTACGACGACGCCGGATACGGCGGATCGTTCTTCCAGATCACCAACTCGAGTGCGTGCAACGGAAGCACCACCTGGTACTTCGGCCCACTGGGCTCCGTGGGATGGTCGGGCCGCGTGAGCTCGTTCAAGAGCTTCTCGGGGTGCAGCACCAAGCTGTGGCAGGGGACGGGATACACCGGAGCGTCGTACGGCTACGCCGTCAACGCGTCGTCCCTGGGCAGCATGAACGACCAGGCCAACTCGGTGACCCTCCGGTGACCTCCGGGAACCCCGCCCGTCAGTAGCGCAGCCCGTCGCCGAACCGGAACAGCGGATCGGCCGTGTCGAACGGCACGTCGGGGCGCGACTCCTCCACGGCGCGCATCGACCGCGGGAGGTCGAACGGCAGCGACCCCTGCGGGGAGAACCGTCCGGTAAGCACGTCGAGCAGCGCCTCGGCGCTCGCGCCCCAGTTGACCGTCAGCGCGGTGGCCGACCCGACGAGCGGCTCGAGGATCGCGGGCCGGTCGGCGTAGACGTCCACGATGGTGGGCGCGTGCCCGGCAAGCTCCCGCACGTGATCGACGACCTCGGCGGGGAACTCCAGCGAGCCCGAGTGGAAGAGGCTCTCGAACACCGTCGGTCGCTCCTCGAACGGCGCCTGCAGGCGCACGACGATCGCATCCGCCTGGTCGGGGGTCGCGACCACGTCGCCATAGGCCGCGACGCGTTCCGGATCGATGCCCTCCACGTAGAGACGCGGACGGCCGCGCAGCGGAAGCAGCGGCTCGCCATCGCGACCGTTGACCAGCAGGGTGATGGAGGCACGCTGCGCCCTCTCGCCCTCGGCACGGAAGACGTCCCGTCCGACGATCGCGTCGGCGGCCTCCGGGTCGACGAGGCTCGACTCGAACAGCCCCAGGTCGAACTTCTCGCGCAGGATGCGCCGCGCCGACTCGTCGATCCGCGACTCCGGGACATCGCCGGACTCGACCAGCTCGATCAGGAGCTCGGGGCAGGCCTCTCCGCCGAACTGGTCGGCGCCGGCGTCGAGGATCTTCTTCATCCGCTCACGCGGGGTCAGGTGCTCGACTCCCCAGGCCCGCGCGGGGAAGGGCTGGCCGAAGATCTCGGCATCGGTGATCAGCCCCCAGTCGGTGCACACGAGTCCGTCGAATCCGAGGCGCTCGCGGAGCAGGCCGGTGATGACGGATCGGTTGAAACCGAATCCGACCTCCTCGTAGGCCGTGCCGACCGGCATCCCGTAGTACGGCATGATCTGGCGGGTGCCGGCCTCGATCAGCGCCTTGAACGGCCGGAGGTGCAGCTCGAAGGCGTCGCCCGGGTACACCTGCTCGCGCCCGTGGGCGAAGTGCGGGTCCTCCCCGTCCTTCTGCGGGCCGCCTCCGGGGAAGTGCTTGGTCATCGTCGACACGGATCCCGCACCGAACGAGCTGCCCTGGAAGCCGCGGACGTACGCGGAGCCCAGGCGCGCGGTGAGCTCGGCGTCCTCACCGAACGTCGCGGCCTGGCGGGACCAGCGCGGTTCCGTCGCGAGGTCCACCTGCGGGTGCAGGGCCACCCGGAGGCCGACGGCCAGGTACTCCTGTCGCGCGATGTCCGCGAACCGCTCGACCGTGTCCTCGTCGCGGATCGCCGCGAGCCCCAGCGGCTCTGGCCACTGCGAGAATGGTCCGGAGAGCATGGCCGTCCCGGGGTTGTCCGTGAACGAGTGCCGCGGGTCCGTCGACAGGGTCACCGGGATGCCGAGCCGGGTGGATGCGGCCAGACGCTGCAGCGCGTTGTGCCACTCCGCGATCTCCCGGCCCGTCGGCGCGACGCCCAGCAGGTTGAAGTGCGACATGTGCCTGCGCTCGACGTACTCCACCGCGGAGGGCAGGGAGAACGTCGGGTTCGGCTCGTCGAGCGGACCCATCCCGATCATGGTGTGGAAGAAGAGCCCGGCCTTCTCTTCCAGGGTCATCTCGGCGAGCAGCAGCTCCACGCGCTCGGCGACGGGACGCTGCGCATCCAGCCAGGGCCGGCCCGCGGGTGCCTCGGCGGGGCTGGTTTCGGTGACGGTGTCGGTCATTTCACTCCCTTGATCCGGTAGACGAGCACGGCGCCGAGCAGGGCGACGACGGCGCCGAAGAGGTACCACACCGAGTAGCCGCCGATCGCGGTGGCGGAGCCGAGGGCGATGATCCCTGGCGCGATCGCGGGGGCGATCGACTGCGGGAGGGCGTTGGCGATGTTCAGCACCCCGAGGTCCTTCGCCGTGTCGTCCGGGCTCGGGAGCACCTGGGTGGCGAGCGCCAGGTCGACGGAGAAGAACGAGCCGGCCCCCAGGCCGATCACGGCCTGGGCCAGGATGACGATGGCGACGGTCGGTGCGAAGGCGAGGATGACCAGTCCGACCACCATGATGACGCCCGCCGCCGCGACGAACGGGCGGCGCTTGCCGAGCCGGTCGGAGAGGTAGCCGCCGATGGGGCTGGAGATCACCATGCCGACGGTGGATGCGAGGTTCGCCAGCAGGATGGTCGAGATGGCGCCCTGCTCGTCGAGGTGGAACTTCTCGGTCAGGTAGAACGGCAGGAACGTCGCGATGCCCGCGTAGCCGAACATGACGAAGAACTTGGTCAGCCACGTCCAGCCGAACTCGCGGTGCTTGACCGGGTTGAAGACGAACGACCCGAAGAACTGCCCGACGGTGAACCGCTGCTTCGGCTTCTCGGCGAGGCGGCGGTCCTTCAGAACCGCCACGAAGATCACGGCGAGCACGAGCGCGATGAGGCCGGGGATGAGGAAGCGCAGGAGGTCGTCGCCGATGAAGTTGATCAGGAAGCTGCCGCCGAGGATCGCGAGAGGGGTGGTGACACCGACCAGACCGGAGACCTTGCCGCGGCTGGCGGACGGCACCTGGTCGGGAAGGGTCGCGTTGGCGGCCGCCAGGACGGCGTTGAGCGACGCCTGCACGAGGCACCACCCGATGAGCACGACCCAGATGGAGCTCGCTGCGCCGATCAGCAGGAAGGCGCCGACACCGACGATGCTGCCGCCGAGGATCCACGGCCGGCGCATCCCGTACCGGGAGGTGGTGCGGTCGGAGAGCCGGCCGGCGAGGGGGTTCGCCACCAGGGCGAACAGGGCGCCGACGCCGAGGATGAGTCCGAGCTGGGCCGTCGCCTCCTCGGTGGATGCGCTGAGGTGCTGCACCTTGAAGGCCATCGACACGAGCACGGGGGTGAGGAGCGCCAGGAGGACGCCGAAGTTCACGGCCGAGAGCGCCGGCGTGTAGCCGCGGGGTGTGCGCGCCGGGGTGGAGCCGGGCGTCTTGATACCGGTGGTCCCGGTTGCCGCCGCTGTCGCGGCGGGAGACAGCTCTGTCATTTCTCGAGTCCTTTCGTACCGTCGGCTTTGACGATGGCGGCCAGCATACACACAAAAGCGACCATGTGGTAACTGAAATCCGACGCTACGGTAACCTGACTACGATGATGAGGTCGGGGAGGTGCACGTGACGTCGGTGATCGATGGGTCCCGGTTCGCCCGCGCCGCGGCGACCCGTCAGGCGATCCTCGACGCCGCCACCGAGCTGTTCTGCCGCAACGGCTACCGGTTCGTCTCACTGCGCGACATCGCCGCCGAGGCCGGCATCACCCATCCCGCGCTGCTGAAGCACTTCGCCGGAAAAGAGGAGCTGCTCGGCCAGGTCGCGCGACGGCTCGACGTCGCGTCCGCCGCGACGAGCACGCCCCTCGACGCGCTGCCCTTTGCCGCGGCCGCCCGGCGGCAGGATGCGGTCCCGGGCTTCGTGCCGCTCTTCGCGGCGCTGACGGGCGAGGCGTCCGCCGCCTCCCATCCCCTCCATGCATGGATGCGCGAGCGCGCCGCCGAGCTCCGGTCCGGCCGAGCGGACGCCATCGCCGCGGGAGCCCGGCGCGGGCTCGTCGCCGCCGACCGCTCCGCCGACGACGAGGCGCTGCGACTGACCGCCGCCTGGGACGGTCTGCGGATGCTGCGGCAGTACCTTCCCGACCGCGTCGACATCGCCGCCACCCTGGAGCGCCATCAGGAGCTGATCGCGCATCCACGCGGCTGGGTCCCGCCCGGCACGCCCTCGGCGACGGAACCGTCGCCGCCCGCACCGAAGCTGCCCCCGATCGCGGAGGAACCCTCCGGCCCGGACGCCGGCTACCGGACCGGGCGCGAGCGCCGCGCGAAGATCGTCGACGGGGCGACGGCCCTGTTCGCGCGCGAGGGCTACGGCGACACCAGCCTCCTCGACATCGCCACACGCGTCGGCGTCTCGAAGTCGGCGCTGTACCACCACTTCCCGTCGAAGGACGCCCTGCTGCACGAGGTCATGCGCGAGCGGGACCGCCGTATCGACGACCGCGGCACGACGGACCCCGACGCCTCGGCGGCCGACGTGCTCCGCAGCTTCGCCGACGGCGCCGCCGCCAACGAGGCCGAGCAGCCGGGACTGATCGAGCTCTACGCGGTCATCTCGTCCGAGGCGACACCGCGCAGCCACGACGCCCACGCCTATTTCGAGCACCGCTTCACCGTCGCCCTCGACGGCTTCGCCACCCTGCTCCGCGCCGCCGCGAAGGACGGCGCCCTCCCCGCGCACCGCGACCCGGAGCACGAAGCACTGTGGCTGCTGGCCCTGTGGGACGGCCTGCAGTACCAGTGGCTCTACGACCACGCGAGCGTCGACGTCGCCGCGCAGCTGCGCGCCCACCTCGCGGACATCCTTCCCGGCGGGCGAGCCTGACCGGTTCCCGGCAGTCCTCCAGCGATGCGGAAAGGGCCGGATCGATGTCTCGATCCGGCCCTTTCTCGTCCGTGCGCGAGGGGGGACTTGAACCCCCACGCCCTTGCGGGCACTGGCACCTGAAGCCAGCGCGTCTGCCAATTCCGCCACTCGCGCGAACCCAGGAACTCTAACACGATGCCGCGATCCTTCACGAATCCGCGCGTGCTCCGCAGGGCGTATCTTCACCGGATAGCCAGTCCCTTTTCCAGGGTTCCGACTAACATGCATGTAGTCATCGAGCCGGAAGCGGGAGACTGTGGGCATTCTGGACAACTTCGAGCGGGGGCTCGAGCGCGCCGTCAACGGCGCGTTCGCGAAGACCTTCCGCTCCGGGCTGCAGCCGGTCGAGCTCACCAGCGCGCTCCGCAAGGAACTCGACACGAAGGCCGCCGTCGTCGCGCGCGACCGCGTGCTGGCCCCGAACAGCTTCGTGCTGCGGATGTCGACGGCCGACTACGCGCGGATGCGGTCGATGGGCGCCGCCCTCACCGACGAGCTCATCGACTTCGTGCAGAAGCACGCCGCGAGCCAGCACTACGCGTTCGCCGGCGGCATCTCGATCGACCTCGCCGAGGATCCGGAGCTCTCCGTCGGGATGCTCCAGGTCGAGTCCGAGAACGTGAAGGGCGATGTCGCCTGGACCCCGGTGCTCGACATCAACGGAACGCACTACCCGCTCACACACTCCCGCACCGTGGTCGGTCGCGGCGCGGACGCCGACATCACCGTCGACGACACCGGAATCTCCCGCCGTCACGTGATGATCACCTGGGACGGCCACCGCGCGCAGGTCGAGGACCTCGGATCGACCAACGGCACCAAGCTGAACGGCGAGCCGCTTCGCAAGGCGATCCTGGAGCCGGAGTCCGTCGTGACCCTCGGCCGCACCCGCATCGTGTTCCGCGTGCTCCCCCAGGCGGCGCCCGCAGCCCGCGGCCGTGCGGACGACACCACCCGGCGGCACGATGTTGGCAACTTCTGGAGCCCCTCGTGAACCCCAGCGAGCTGACCCTGCTGGTGCTGCGGTTCGGCTTCCTGCTGGTTCTCTGGCTGTTCGTCTTCGGCATCGTCTACGCCCTGCGCAGCGACATGTTCGGCCAGCGGGTCCGCAAGCTCCCGGAGTCGCCGCAGCCGGCGGCCGCATCCCCGTTCCCCGCGGCAGCCGCGGCGAGCGCGCCGGCCGCTGCGCCCGCCGGCGTCACCGAGCCCGTGATGAAGTCCGCGCCCGTCTCGTCGCTGCCGTCCGGCGCCAACCGCGCGGGCGGGCACACCAACGCGAGCGTGCAGAGCGCGCGCCGGCTCGTCATCACGTCCGGACCCCGCGCCGGCACCGAGCTCGCGCTCGGCCGCGATCCCATCACCATCGGCCGCTCCGGCGAGTCGAACCTCGTCATCCGCGACGATTACACCTCCACCCACCACGCCCGCCTGCTCCTCTGGAACGACGAGTGGATGATCCAGGATCTCGACTCCACCAACGGCACGTTCCTCGACGGCCGCCGGGTGACCGTCCCGACCCAGGTCCCGCTCGACACGCCGATCAAGATCGGCACGACCACGTTCGAGCTGCGGCGGTAGACGGGTGGCGGCGAACAAGGCGGCGGCCCTCTCCCACGTCGGGAAGATCCGCTCGAACAACCAGGACTCGGGCTATGCCGGCCGGGACCTGTTCGTCGTCGCCGACGGCATGGGCGGTCACGCCGGAGGCGACGTCGCCTCGGCCATCGCGGTCACCCGCATCCGCGAGGCCGACCGCGAGTACGCCTCGCCGGCCGAGGCCGAGTTCGCCCTGCAGTCGGCGCTGATCGCCGCCAACTCGCTCCTCGCCGAGACCGTGTTCGAGCATCCCGAGCTGACCGGGATGGGCACCACCGTGAGCGCGATGGTCCGCGTCGGCGACCAGATCGCGTTCGCGCACATCGGCGACTCCCGCATCTATCTGTTCCGCGACGGCGAGCTGAAGCAGGTCACCACTGACCACACGTTCGTGCAGCGCCTGGTCGACAGCGGCCGCATCACCGAGGAGGAGGCGATGGTCCACCCTCGCCGCTCGGTGCTGATGCGCGTGCTCGGCGACGTGGACGCGTCGCCCGAGATCGACACCTGGACGCTCGACACGCGCCCCGGCGACCGCTGGCTGATCTGCTCCGACGGCCTCAGCGGGGTGGTGAAGCACGACGACATGCTGGCGGCCCTCGCCTCCAAAGACGGCCCGAAGCAGGTGGCCGACCGCCTCCTCAAGCACAGCCTGGACGCCGGGGCCCCCGACAACGTGACGGTGGTCATCGTCGACATCGCCGACACCACCCCCGGCGAGGTGCTCAAGGAGCCGGTCACGGTCGGATCCGCCGCGGCGCCGCTGCAGTTCGGCTCCGAGCCGAAGCCGACCACCCGCGCGGCGCGCCTGCCCGGACTGCGGCTGCACCCCATCCGGCCCGCCACCGGCCCCACCCACTTCGAGCCGCAGTCCGAGGACTACCTCGACGAGCTCATCGAGGAGGATGCTCGCCGCGTCCGCCGCCGCAGACTGACCTGGATGATCGGCCTCATCCTGCTGGTCGTCGCCATCGTCCTCGCCATCGTCTTCGGCTACGAGTGGACGCAGTCCCGCTACTACGTGGGAATGTCGCCGAGCCGCCATGTGGCGATCTACCAGGGCGTCCAGCAGGGCATCGGGCCGATCAGCCTGTCGCACCTGTACGAGGAGTCCGACGTGAAGGTGGACGACCTCCCCGCGTACGACAAGCAGCAGGTCGAGCAGACCATCAACGCCGACGACCTTCCGGCGGCCAAGACGATCGTGGAGCAGCTGAGCGATGCCGGCCGAGAGTAATACGGCCGCGCGCGAGCAGGCGGCCCCGACCCGGAACGCCACCGGGCCGGTGAAGCGGCTGCGCCTGCCCGCGAAGCTCCGCAACCGCGAGCTGGTCCTCCTCCTCATCGCCTGCGCCATCAACGCTGCCGCCGTCGTGCTGGTGCAGCTGGGTGCGCTCGGGCACGTCGACCTCACGCTGGTCTACCTCGGCGCCGGGCTCTCCGCGCTCGTGCTCGGCATGCACATCGCGCTCCGGTTCGTCGCTCCGCAGGCCGACCCGTTCCTCCTCCCCATCGCGACCCTCCTCACGGGCATCGGCATCGCGGAGATCTACCGCATCGACATCCACTACAAGGACGCCGGATGGGACAGCGCGGGCGTCAAGCAGATCGCCTGGAGCGCCATCGCGATCATCTGCGCGATCCTCGTGGTGATCCTCCTCCGCAACCACCGCATCCTGCAGCGCTACACCTACCTCTTCGGATTCGCCGCGCTGGTGCTCCTGCTGCTGCCGATGCTTCCGGGCATCGGGCGCGAGATCAACGGCGCCCGGGTGTGGATCGGCATCGGCCCGTTCAGCTTCCAGCCCGGTGAGATCGCCAAGATCTGCCTCGCGATCTTCTTCGCCGGGTACCTGGTCCAGGCCCGCGACTCGCTCTCCATGGTGGGCAAGAAGTTCCTCGGGATGCGGTTCCCGCGCGCCAGGGACCTCGGCCCGATCCTCATCGTCTGGCTCATGTCGATGGCCGTCATCGTCTTCCAGCGCGACCTCGGGACCGGCCTCCTGATCTTCGGCCTGTTCCTCGTCATGCTGTACGTGGCGACGGCCCGCATCAGCTGGGTCATCCTCGGCCTCCTGCTGGTCGTCGGCGGCGCCGTCATCGCCAGCCAGGTGCTGCCGTACGTGCACGACCGGTTCGCGAACTGGCTCACGCCGTTCTCGTCCGGCCGGTACGACGCCGAGCTCGGCGGGAGCTACCAGCTGGTGCAGGGTCTGTTCGGCCTGGCGCACGGCGGCCTCATCGGCACCGGTCTCGGGCAGGGCCAGCCGTGGATCACCCCCATCTCGCAGAGCGACTACATCATCGCCAGCCTGGGCGAGGAGCTCGGTCTGGCCGGTCTGTTCGCGATCTTCGCGCTCTACCTGGTCTTCGTGGCGCGCGGCCTCCGCATCGGCTTCGCCGGCGCGGACGACTTCGGCAAGCTGCTCGCCGTCGGCCTGTCGTTCACGGTGGCGCTGCAATGCTTCATCGTCATCGGCGGCGTGACCCGTGTCATCCCGCTGACGGGACTCACGACCCCCTTCCTCGCGGCCGGCGGCTCGTCCCTCGTCGCCAACTGGATCATCGTGGCGCTGCTGCTGCGGCTGTCCGACACCGTCCGCAATCAACCCCGGCTGGTGGTGAGCTGAGATGAATCGCGAGATCAAGCGCGTCAGCACGATCGTGCTGGCGATGTTCCTGGCGCTGCTGGTGTCGACCTCGATCATCCAGGCGATCCAGACGGATGCTCTGGGCGCCGACGCGCGCAACACCCGCGCCAGGAACGACAGCTACTCTGCGCAGCGCGGCGCCATCCTCGTCGCCGGGCAGCCGATCGCGCAGTCCGTGCCGTCGAACGACGTCTACAAGTGGCAGCGCGTCTACAGCAACGGTCCGCTGTACTCCGCCGTCACCGGCTTCTTCCCGATCAACGGCGAGCCGACCGGCCTGGAGGGCGCCCTCGACTCCAAGTTGAGCGGCTCGTCGAACGCCCAGTTCTTCGAGCGCGTGAACGCCATCCTGACCGGGAAGAACCCGCAGGGCGCGACCGTCGAGACGACGATCGACCCCGTCGCGCAGCAGGCGGCGTGGGATGCGCTCGGCGACTACCAGGGCGCCGTCGTGCTGCTGCAGCCCAAGACCGGCAAGATCCTGGCGATGGTCTCCAAGCCCACCTACGATCCGAACGCCCTCGCGTCGCACGACGGCGACGCGGTCCAGTCGACCTACGACCAGCTTCTCGCCGCTCCCGGCGACCCGCTCATCAACCGGACCATCGGCGGTGACCTCAATCCGCCCGGGTCGACGTTCAAGCCGGTCATGAGCGCCTCCGCCTTCGGCACCGGTCAGTACACGAAGGACAGCCAGCTCCCCAACCCGGCCTCCCTCCAGCTCCCCGACTCGCCCACGGTCGTGAAGAACGATTCGCTGACGACCTGCGGCCCCGGTGAGACGGTGTCGATCGCAACGGCCCAGATCCTGTCGTGCAACATCCCGTTCGCCGAGCTCGGGATGCAGCTGAAGCCGGAGGTCATCAAGGAGCAGGCGGACAAGTTCGGGTTCAACCGGTCGTTCGACATCCCCATCCCGGTCGAGAAGAGCGTGTACCCGCTCTACCCCGACGCGGCCGAGCGCGCCCTGGGCTCCTTCGGGCAGAAGGACGACCGGGCGACGCCGCTGCAGATGGCGATGGTCTCCGCGGCGATCGCCAACGGCGGCACGCTCATGACCCCGAACCTCGTCGACTCCATCCGGTCGCCGGATCTGCAGACGCTGGAGAGCTTCCAGCCCAAGGAGTTCTCGCGGCCGCTGAGCCAGCAGAACGCCGACACCATCAAGCAGATGATGGTCGACGGCGTCGATCACGGCGTGGCGAGCAATGCAAGAATAGGTGGGGTTCAGGTCGGCGGTAAGACGGGTACGGCGCAGAACGGGGACAACGATCCCTACTCGCTCTGGTTCACCGGTTTCGCGCCGGCGAACGACCCGGAGTTCGCTGTGGCTGTAGTTGTCGAAAATGGCGGTGGACAGGGTCAGAGCGGCACGGGTAACTCCATCGCCGCTCCGATCGCGAGGAAAGTACTAGAGGCGGTGCTGAATAAATGAGACCCACAGCAGGGCTCACCTTCGGGGGACGTTACGAGCTGCAGTCGCGGATCGCGATCGGCGGGATGGGCGAGGTGTGGCAGGCCACCGACCTCGTCATCGGCCGGACCGTCGCCATCAAGATCCTGAAGGACGAGTACCTCGGCGACCCGGGCTTCCTCGAGCGCTTCCGCGCAGAGGCCCGCCACGCCGCCCTCGTGAACCACGAGGGCATCGCCAACGTCTACGACTACGGCGAGGAGGAGGGCAGCGCCTTCCTCGTGATGGAGCTCGTCCCCGGTGAGGCGCTCTCGAGCATCCTGGAGCGGGAGCACGTCCTCAGCACCGACCGGACGCTCGACATCGTCGCGCAGACCGCGGCAGCTCTGCACGCAGCTCACGCCGCCGGTCTCGTCCACCGCGACATCAAGCCGGGCAACCTCCTCATCACGCCCGACGGCCGCGTCAAGATCACCGACTTCGGCATCGCGCGCATCGCCGACCAGGTGCCGCTCACCGCCACCGGCCAGGTCATGGGCACGGTGCAGTACCTCTCGCCGGAGCAGGCGTCCGGTCACCCGGCCTCCCCGACGACCGACATCTACTCCCTCGGCATCGTCGCCTACGAGTGCCTGGCCGGCCGCCGGCCGTTCACGGGCGAGTCGCAGGTCGCCATCGCCATGGCGCAGATCAACGAGGCGCCGCCGGAGCTTCCGGCGACCGTCGCAGAGCCGGTGCGCAACCTCGTCTTCGCGTGCATCGCCAAGAACCCGGCCGACCGCCCCGCCTCCGCCGCCCACCTGGCCCGCGCCGCGCAGGCGCTCCGCCGTGGGGACGTGCGCGCTGCGGCGCAGTCGGTGCCCGCCATCCTCGGCGGCGCCGCCCTGGCCGACGCCTCGACCGTCCTCATGCAGCCGCCGGCCGCTCCGACCGCGGCCACCACCGTCCTCCCCGCGACGGCCGTCGCGCCGGTCGTGGACGAGGAGGCCGCCGCCCCCGTGGAGGAGCGCAAGCGCAGCCGGTGGACGTGGCCGCTGATCGCCCTCATCGCACTGCTCGCCCTCGTGCTGATCGGCACGATCATCACACTGGTGGTCGCCCCGAAGCCGGCTCCGTCGAACACGCCGTCGAACACCCCGACGCAGACCCAGCCGACGACCCCGAAGCCCACTCCGACACCGACCAGCAACACGGTCCAGATCACCGAGAGCGACTTCCTGGGTCTCACCGCCGACCAGGCCCGCGACAAGCTGCAGGGGCTCGGCATGGTCGCCGACGTCTCGCAGGGCAACGCGGCGACCACCAACGACCAGGCCAACAAGGTCTACTCGGTCAACCCGACCGGCCCTGTGCCGAAGGGCTCGACGGTCTCGGTGAAGGTGTACGGCCCGGTCGCCCCCATCCCGACGCCGACGGACACCGTCTCGGCCACCCCGCCGTCCGGTCAGGGCACCCCGAACTCGCAGATCACGGTGAACTTCGGCTCCGCCACCTGCCCGGCCGGGCAGAACCTCGTCGGCCGCCGCCTCTACATCAACGGGCAGCCGCAGACGCCGGTCAACGACACCAAGATGGTCTGGTCGCCGAGCGCGGCAGCCACCTACCAGCTCACGTACACGATCTTCTGCGGAGAGTCTGTGGAGTCGAGCCAGTCGCCGGCCACCTCGTACGAGGTCGTCTCCGCGCCGCCGACATCCGGCACCGGCGGAGGCGGGGGCACCGGAGGAACCGGCAACAAATAGTCGCTTCGAAACGCTCGGGGAGTTCCCCAGAATCGCCCCGCTACACTAGCCGGAGTCGTCACCGAGAAGGAGTTCGCATTGAGCCCAGATAGCCGCCTGCTCGCAGGCCGATATCAGGTGGGCGAACTCATCGGCCGGGGCGGCATGTCGGACGTCCATCGCGGAACCGACACCCGGCTGGGCCGCACAGTGGCCATCAAGCTGCTCAAGCCGTCCCTCGCCACCGACCCGGCGTTCCGCACGCGGTTCCGGCAGGAGGCCCAGGCCGCCGCGCGCATGACGCACCCGACCATCGTCCGCGTCTTCGACGCCGGCGAAGAGACGGTGCGCGAGCCGGACGGCCACGAGGCGCAGCTTCCCTTCATCGTGATGGAGTACGTCGACGGCGTCCTCCTCAAAGACCTCATCAAGAAGGGCCCGCTGGAACGCGCGGAGGCCGTGCGCGTCACCGAGGGCATCCTCACCGCGCTCGAGTACTCGCACCGTGCCGGTGTGGTCCACCGCGACATCAAGCCGGGCAACGTGATGATCACGAAGGCCGGCCAGGTCAAGGTGATGGACTTCGGCATCGCCCGCGCCATCAGCGACTCCTCGGCGACCGTGGCCCAGACCACCGCCGTTCTCGGCACCGCCAGCTACTTCTCACCCGAGCAGGCCAAGGGCGAGTCGGTCGACGCGCGCACGGACCTCTACTCGACGGGCGTCGTGCTCTTCGAGATGCTCACCGGCCGGCCGCCGTTCCGCGGCGACACCCCGGTGGCGATCGCCTACCAGCACGTCAGCGAGACCGCGGTCCCGCCGAGCACCATCAACCCGAAGGTCTCCCCGGCGATGGATGTGGTCGTCGCCCGGGCGATGACGAAGGACCGCTTCGAGCGCTACCAGACGGTCGCCGAGTTCCGCGCCGACCTCGAGGAGGCCGCCGCCGGCCGCATCCCGAAGCGCAAGCACGAGGACGAGCTCGCCGAAACCCTGTTCGGGGCACCGCCGAGCTCTGTCTCCGGTCCGGAGGCCGCCTTCCGGCAGCTGGCCGAGGACCAGACGATGACGCGCACCCAGCGTCGTCCACCCGTGATCTGGATCTGGGCCGGAATCGCGATCATGGCGGTGGTCATCGTCGCCGTGCTCGCCTGGGTGCTCAGGCTCGCCCCGAGCACGACCATGCCCGACTCGTCCCGCAAGGTGCCGAACCTCTCCGGGCAGACCCTCGAGAAGGCCACCTCGCAGCTCGACGAGATGAAGCTGAAGTGGGTGCAGACCACGGAGTCGAGCCCCACCTACGCCGAGGGCCAGGTGATCCGCACCGATCCGGGCGCGGGCATCGTCGTCGCGACCGGCGACACCATCACGCTCTACGTCTCGACCGGCAAGAAGACGGTCTCGGTGCCGGATGTCCACAACATGACGGTGGATGCCGCCACCCAGGCCCTGCAACAGGCCGGCCTGACGGTCGGTCCGAAGACGTCGGAGAACTCCCCCGACGTGCCGGCGAACGTGGTGATCACGACCGATCCGGCCGCGAACGCCTCGGCGCACGAGGGCGATCCGATCGGCCTGCATGTGTCGAGTGGCAAGGTGACCCTGACCGACTTGACCGGCCAGACCATCCAGGCGGCGACGGGGATCCTGTCCCAGCTCGGCTTGACCGGGAATCCGAAGCCCGACCCGACGTGCCCCCAGGACAAGGGCGCGACCATGGTCCACACGCAGTCCGTCTCACCGGGCGACGTGCCGCAGGGGTCGACGGTCGATCTGACCTACTGCTCGGGCTGAGCCGACCCGGTCGACCGGCCGGGGATCAGCCCAGCTTCACCAGCGGGTTGAGTGCGCGGGACGCCTCCGCTGCACCGGCGAGGCCGGCGACCTCGAGCCAGTTGCCGAGCATCCGGTAACCGCCCTCGGTCAGCACGGACTCCGGGTGGAACTGGACGCCGTAGATCGGCGCCTCGACATGCTGCAGCGCCATGATCACACCGCCCGCCGTGCGCGCGGTCACCTGCAGGTCGTCGGGAAGCGTCCCGTCCACGACGGCGAGTGAGTGGTACCGGGTGGCCGTGAACGGCTGGGCGACGCCGTCGAACAGGTCGCTGTCGTCGTGGCTGACCTGCGAGGTCTTGCCGTGCATCAGTTCTTCGGCATTGGTGACGACGCCGCCGAACGCCTCGGCGATGGCCTGGTGCCCGAGGCACACGCCGAGCAGCGGCTGACCGGTGAGGAGCGCCTGCTGCACGACCGGGATCGAGACGCCGGCGTCGGCGGGCTTGCCCGGGCCGGGTGAGACGAGCACCGCGTCGTACTCGGCGAGCTTCGCCGGGAGGTCGGCCACGGCGATGTCGTCATTGCGCACCACGTCGGTCTCGGCCCCGAGCTCGCGCAGGTAGCCGTTCAGCGTGTAGACGAAGCTGTCGTAGTTGTCGATGACGAGTACGCGGGTCACGGGCCCACGGTACCTTCCTGCGGCCCGAGGAGCGAATCCACCCAGGGGAACACCCAGGTCACCAGGGCGAACAGCACCACCGCCACGAGGACGAGCAGGAGGAGGATGCGCAGCCACACCGGACCGGGCAGCACGCGCCACAGAGCTCCGTACACGATCAGCCTCCCTGCCCGACCGCGGCAGCGATCTCGCTCGGAACGTCCTGCGGCGGCGCGTACGACTGGAAGACGTTGTACGCGATGAGCCGCTCCCCCGCGTGGAACGGGGGGTTGCAGGTCGTGATGGTCATCAGTCGTTCGGTCGGGGTGGCCTGCGGCTGCCGAGGAACGGGCAGCAGCACCTGCACGGCCGATGGCTGGACGTACTCGAAGTTGCGGAAGACGTAGGTGTACCAGCCGTCGGCGGTCTGCACGTAGATGCGGTCGCCGATGTGCAGCTTCGAGAGGTCGATGAAGGTGTTGCCCCACCCCGAATCGTGACCGGCCACGGCGAAGTTGCCGACCTGGCCGGGAAGCTGGGTGTCGATGTAGTGGCCGACGCCCGCCGTGTAGCTGTTCAGCACGCGCTCGACGTCGACGGTCTGCCGGATGGTGCGCTTCCAGTCGGCGCCGAGCCGGGGAACGTACATGACCGCGAACGGCTGGTACGGAGCGGGCTTCGCCATCACGGGCGGATCGACTTGGGCAGTGGACGTGTCGGGGGCGGGCTTCGGCGCCTTGAGGGCGTCGTCGATCCACTTCTGGCTCTGCTCGGCGGCCGCGTTCGTCTGCTGCCCGGCCAGAACGAGGTTGTTCCACCAGACCTGCCAGCCGAGGAAGAGCAGGACCAGCACGCCGGCCGTGACCAGAAGCTCGCCGATGACACCGAGCACGGTGGGTCGGCGGTGCGGCCGAGCGGCGCGCCTGCGAGGGGTGGTCACGTCGCCGATTCTAGGGACTGTCGCTGGGAATCCTCGTGGTTGTCCACAGGCCTCCCCCGTTCGGGGGCATCAGCGTCCTCCGGAGCTTGCCCGCTACACTGTGGTGCTATGGCACGCAGCAAGTCCAAGACCAGAACCGAGCGCCCCGTGCGCGCAGAGCGCAGCGCCGCGGCATCCGGCGAAGAGGCCCCGAACCCCGTCTGGTTCAAGCCGGTCATGTTCGGCTTCATGCTGCTGGGCCTGATCTGGATCATCGTCTTCTACGTCAGCCAGAATCAGTACCCGATCCCCGCGCTCGGCGCGTGGAACATCCTCGTCGGCTTCGGCATCGCGTTCATCGGCTTCCTGATGACCACGCGCTGGCGGTAGCCCGCGACTCTCCGTGTCTTCCGGGCCCGGGACGGCGTCAGCCGCCCCGGGCTTCGTGTTTTCCACAGTTCTCCACAGGGTCCCTGTGAACAGTTGCCGCTCGTTCGGCCGGGATTTCCCCAGTGTTAATAAGCCTGTGGAGAGTTACAGGCGTGTAATTCCCCACAGTGTTAATAAGCCTGTGGATAACTTATCCACGCCGTGTGGGGAACTACACGAAGAAGTGGATGAGGCTGATGGCGACGAAGATGACGCAGAGCAGGACCAGCAGGGGCAGCTGCCAGCGCCGGCGCTGCGGCTGCCGGGTCTCCACATAGATCAGCCCGACCAGGAGACCGCCGATCAGTCCACCGACATGGGCCTGCCACGCGATGTTGAAGCCGGGCAGGAAGCCGATGCCGAGGTTGATCGCGAGCAGGACGAGCATCTGCGTCGCACTGCCGCCCAGTCGGCGCTGGATGATGAAGAAGGCCCCGAACAGGCCGAAGATGGCGCCGGAGGCGCCGAGGACGGGCTGCACCGGCGACGCCAGCAGCAGCACGCCCAGCGATCCAGCGAATCCGCTGATCAGGAACAACGCGAGATAGCGCGCTCGGCCGAGCAGAGGCTCCAGGGCCATGCCGAACACGAACAGCGTGTACATGTTCAGCGCGATGTGGATGATGTTGGCGTGCGCGAACACGCTCGTGAACATCCGCCACGGCTCGAAGCCGACGCCGAAGGTGCCGCCCGGGTACGAGTAGGCCCCGGCGTACACCAATGCGGAATTCACCGGCAGGCCGAGCAGCGACCCCAGAGTCTGGACGATGAAGACGACCACGCAGACCGCGATGATCGCGTACGTGACGACCGGAGCTCCGGAACCGGTGAGACGAGTCAGCCACGCGGGCTTGGTGCGCGGATGGGTGGCACGCTGCTGCGCCATGCACTCCGGGCAGATGAACCCGACCGCGGCCGGGGTCTGGCATTCACCGCAGATCGTCCGGCCGCAGCGCTGGCAGAGCACATAGCTCTGCCGGTCGGGGTGCCGGTAACAGTAGTTCGCGCGCGCGTCGACGGGCTGAGTCATGTGTGCTGCTCGCCCGTCCTTCCTCAGACCTGCTCGATGTCGATGGACTCGATGACGACGTCGTCGAGGGGCCGGTCCCGCGCGTCCGTGGGAACCTCGGCCAGCTTGTCGACGATCTTGCGGGACGCGTCGTCGGCGACTTCGCCGAAGATGGTGTGCTTGCCCTGCAGCCACGTGGTCGGCGCGACGGTGATGAAGAACTGCGAGCCGTTCGTGCCGCGGCCGCCCTGGATGCCGGCGTTGGCCATCGCGAGGATGTAGGGCTGCGTGAAGTCGAGGTCGGGGCTGATCTCGTCGTCGAACTGGTAGCCCGGTCCGCCGACGCCCTGGCCGAGCGGGTCGCCGCCCTGGATCATGAAGCCCGGGATGATGCGGTGGAAGACCACGCCGTCGTAGAGAGGAGTCTTGGACTTCTCTCCCGTGGCGGGGTGCGTCCACTCGATCTCGCCCGTCGCCAGCCCGACGAAGTTCCGCACCGTCTTCGGCGCGTGGTTGCCGAAGAGGTTGACCTTGATGTCTCCGTAGTTAGTGTGGAGCGTGGCGACAGCGGTGTGCTTAGACATGGCACCAATTCTTGCACAGCGCGTATAGCTGACTTGGGCGGGCTCGAGACCTCTCGGGCCATCCCCAGCCCTTTCGGTGGCAAGATGGAGTCAGTCGCCACCCCGACCAACGGAGGAACAGATGAGCCTGACACGGAAGCGCAAGAAGGAGCTCAAGCGACTGCGCAGCGGAGCCGAGGACCTGTGGACTCAGCAGCAGGAGGTTCTGGCCAACGCCAACGCCCTCGCTGCCGAGGCGCGCAAGCAGGCGGCCTACTACACGCGTGAGGAGATCGCGCCGCGCGTCCGTGACGGTTACGACCAGTACGTGCGTCCGGCGGCTCACACCGCGAAGAAGACGGCGACCCACTATGCGGGCCAGGCACGGCAGCGCGTGGTGAACGACGTCATCCCTGCGGTGGGCACGGCCGTCGGCACCGCGCTCTCGGTGGTCGACCACGCTCGAGCAGCCCGTGCGGCCGCTTTCGCCGGCGACTTCACGAAGGCGGGCAAGGAGCTCTCGAAGAAGCCGAAGGCTCCCGCACAGAAGTCCGGCCCTGGCGCCGGTGGCGTGATCGCGATCGGTCTCGGAATCGTCGCGGCCGTCGGTCTGCTGTACGCCGTCTGGCAGACCTTCCGCGCAGACGACGAGCTGTGGGTCGCCGATGAGGAGCCCACCACACCGTCGACGCCCGCGGCTCCGGCTGCCGAGGCGCCGCAGCAGTAGCGGCGAACCGGATCAGGGTCTGTTCGGGGGTTACCCCGATGGTGCGGCGTGCGCGCCGCTGCGAGTCTGGGATGCATGAGCACTCTGATGCGTCCCCGTGATGGCCGTGTGATCGCCGGCGTATGCGCCGGCCTGGCGAACCGCTTCGGCCTCCGGCCGTGGACGGTCCGCGTCCTGTTCCTGCTGTCGTGCCTGCTGCCGGGCCCGCAGTTCATCGCCTACCTGGTGATGTGGATCGTCATCCCCGGCGAACAGGCACGCGGAACGGCGACGGTCTAGCGGTCGTCGCCCGCCCCCGCCGTTCCGAGCCCGACCGCTCCCAGCCCGGCCATCCCCAGCGCGGTGTCGACGAGCTCGACCCGACGGCTCGGGATGCGGTCGAGGTGGAACCACGCGGCCTCGTCCGTCGTGCCGTCGACCTCGTTCGTGAGCGACCCGCCCACGACCCTGGCCCGGTAGACGATCCGGAGCGCGTGCATCGGTCCGGCGTCCGGTACGAAGCGGTGCTCGCCGGGGATCACCTTCGAGTCGATTCCGAGCAGTTCGCCCGCCTCGGCGAGATAGCCGGTCTCTTCCGCGATCTCGCGGACCACCGCATCCACCGGGTCCTCGCCCGGGTCGATGCCGCCGCCCGGCAGCGTCCAGCCGGAGCGGCCGCTCTCGTTCCAGTGGGCGAGAAGGATGCGATCGCCGTCGACGATGACACCGTATGCAGCGACTCTGATATCCACCGCACCAACCTACTGCCATTGTCGGAGGACCCGGGCAGACTAGGGGTGATGCCCGAACTGCCGGAAGTCACCGCCCTCGCCGCCGACCTCGATGGCCGGCTGAAGCAGCGCGTCATCGACCGTCTGAGCATCGCCGCCTTCTCGGCTCTGAAGACCTTCGATCCTCCGGCCGACGCCCTCCACGGACTGACCATCTCCGGCGTCAGCCGGCACGGCAAGTTCCTCGACATCGCCGCAGGAGACCTCCACATCGTGGTGCACCTCGCCCGTGCCGGGTGGATCCGCTGGCGCGATTCCCCTCCGCCGCCTTCCACCGGGCGTCTGGGCAAGGGCCCGCTCGCGGCGCGGCTGGTCCTCGACGACGGCTCGGGGCTCGACATCACCGAGGCCGGCACCAAGAAGAGCCTCGCCATCTACGTCGTTCGCGATCCCGCCGACGTTCCCGGCATCCAGCGTCTCGGCCCCGATCCGCTCGACCCGTCGTTCACCGAGGAGGTCTTCGCAGGCATCCTCGCCGGGCAGGGGCGGGCGCAGATCAAGGGCGTCCTGCGCAATCAGTCGCTGATCGCGGGCATCGGGAACGCCTACTCCGACGAGATCCTCCACGTCGCCAAGATGTCGCCGTACAAGCCGGCCAGCATGCCGCCGGAGGACGTCGCCCGGCTGTACGAAGCGATGCGGTCCACACTGAGGGAGGCACTGGCCCGCGCCGACGGCCTGGCCGCGTCCGAGCTGAAGAGCGAGAAGAAGTCGAATCTGCGTGTGCACGGCCGTACCGGCCAGCCCTGCCCGGTGTGCGGAGACACCATCCGGCAGGTCATCTTCCACGACTCGACCTTCCAGTACTGCCCGACGTGCCAGACGGGCGGCAAGCCGCTGGCCGACCGCGTCCTCTCCCGGCTGCTCAAGTAGCCGAAGGCATCAGCAGTCGCAGGCGATGCCCGGGGGCGCCGTGAGCGGGTCCACCGAGCGTTCGAGCGGACCGGCGTCGTCCACCGTCGGCAGTCCCTCCCGCACCCAGTACTCGTAACCGCCGATCATCTCCCGCACCTCGTAGCCGAGCCGGCTGAGCGCGAGGGCGGCTCGGGTGGACCCGTTGCATCCCGGACCCCAGCAGTAGACGACGACGGGCATATCGATCGGGATCAGCTGGGACGCATGCTCGTCGATCTGGGCGGTCGGCAGATGCACGGCCCCCTCCACCCGACCCTGAGCCCACCCGACAGCGGCGCGGCTGTCCACCAGGACGAAGCGCTCACCGCGCTCGAACGCGGCATGGACATCGGACGGATCGGTCTCGAAGCGGAGCTTCGCCGCGAAGTGCTGGATGGCGTCGGCAGTGGTTGTCGTCATGCCTCGAGACTAGGAAAATGCGGCCTTCGGCTGAAGGAGCGATCAACGGCCTTGGAGCCGTCCCGCCGTCGATCTCATGGCAGAATCACGCCATGGCCGTCACATCCACGTTCGCTGTCGACAGCACCGATCGCAGTATCCTCGCCGAGCTGCAACGCGACGGCAGGCAGTCGATCGCCGAGCTCGCCCGCACGGTGCACATGTCGAACAGCGCGGTCGCCGAGCGCGTACGGCGACTGGAAGAGGCCGGCGTGATCACGGGCTACCGGGCGGTCGTCGATCCCGAGAGGCTGGGCTACGGCATCCTCGCCTACCTCCGGCTGCGCTACCCCAGCAGCCAGTACACGCCGCTGCACGATCTGCTCGCGGAACTGCCGGAGGTGGTGGAGGCGCACCACGTCACGGGAGACGACTGCTTCATCCTCAAGGTGGTGGCGACCTCCATGCGGCACCTGGAGCAGATCAGCGGCCGCGTCGGAACACTCGGCAGCGTGACGACGAGCGTCTCGTACTCGAGCCCGTTCCCGACGCGGACGATCGTGCCGCCGGAATGAACCACGGACACCCGTAAGGGTGGAGCCTAGGAGATTCGAACTCCTGACATCCTGCTTGCAAAGCAGGCGCTCTACCAACTGAGCTAAGGCCCCGTGAGAAGTGATGGTGGGGATACGAGGACTTGAACCTCGGACCTCTTCGTTATCAGCGAAGCGCTCTAACCGCCTGAGCTATATCCCCGAATGGGCAGATACGAGACTACCCGATCTGCCCGAGCATTGCGAAATCGGTCAGTTGTTGGTGAAACCGACCAGCAGACCGCCGGTGATCTTCACCGAGAGGTTGTAGAGCAGCGCGAACACGGCGCCCAGAGCGGTCACCACGACGATGTCGAGGATCGCCACGATGAGCGAGAAACCCATCACCTGACCCAGCCCCAGGATGGATCGGAGGTCACTGCCGCCGGCGCCCGAGATGTCCTTGAACAGGCTGTTGATCTGGTCGAAGATGCCCGTGCGGTCGAGCACCGTCCAGATGAGGAACGTGCCGACGATCGCGATGATCGCGAGGCAGATCCCGGCGAGGAACGACAGCTTCACGGTCGACCAGAAGTCGATGTACACCAGCTTCAGCCGCACCTGCTTGGCGGATGCGGGTCGACGGGACGACTTCTTGGCCAACTTCTCGGCGACGCTACTGCTCATCTACGGTTTCATCCTTCCCGACGGCCTCGGCGTCCTCCGCGGGAAGGGAGGATTCGAGATCACGCTCGGTGTTCTTCGCCAGTGCGATGATCTTGTCCGACTCGGCGAAACGTGCGAAGACGACACCCATGGTGTCGCGGCCCTTGGCTGGTACCTCGGCCACGGCAGAGCGTACCACCTTGCCGCTGGCAAGAACCACAAGGACCTCGTCGTCTTCGCCCACGATGAGCGCGCCCACGAGGTCGCCCCGGTCGTCGCTGAGTTTGGCCACCTTGATGCCCAGACCGCCGCGGTTCTGCAGGCGGTACTGGTCTGCTGCGGTGCGCTTGGCGTAGCCGCCCTCGGTGACGACGAAGACGTAGCCCTCGTCGGAGACGACCGACGCGTCGAGCAGGCTGTCGTCGCCGCGGAAGTGCATGCCGATGACGCCCGAGGTCGACCGGCCCATCGGTCGGAGTGCCTCGTCGGACGCCGTGAAGCGGATCGACATGCCCTTGCGGGAGACGAGCAGCAGGTCGGAGTCCTCTTCGACCAGGAGTGCGGAGACGAGCTCGTCGTCCTCGCGCAGCTTGATCGCGATGATCCCGCCGGTGCGGTTGGTGTCGTACTCCTCGAGGGCGGTCTTCTTGATCAGGCCGTCGCGGGTCGCGAGCACCAGGTACTTGGCCGCCTGGTAATCGCGGATGTCGAGGATCTCGGCGATCTCCTCATCCGGCTGCATGGCGAGCAGGTTGGCGACGTGCTGGCCCTTGGCGTCGCGGCCGGCCTCCTGCACCTCGTACGCCTTGGCGCGATACACGCGCCCCTTGTTCGTGAAGAAGAGGAGCCAGTGGTGCGTCGTGGTCACGAAGAAGTGGTCGACCACGTCCTCGCCGCGCAGCTGCGCCCCCTTCACGCCCTTTCCGCCGCGGTGCTGGCTGCGGTAGTTGTCGCTCCGCGTCCGCTTGATGTAGCCGCCGCGCGTGACGGTGACCACCATCTCCTCTTCGGGGATGAGGTCTTCGACGCTCATGTCGCCGTCGTAGCCGAACATGATCTCGGTGCGCCGGTCGTCGCCGAAGCGGTCGACGATCTCGGTCAGCTCCTCGCTGACGATCGAACGCTGACGCGCCGGGTCGTCGAGGATCGCGTGGAACTCGGCGATCTGCTTCTCGATCGCATCCGCCTCGTCCACGATCCGCTGACGCTCGAGGGCCGCCAGGCGGCGGAGCTGCATCGCGAGGATCGCATCCGCCTGGACGTCGTCGACGTCGAGCAGGGTCTTCAGTCCCTCGCGTGCGTCGTCGACCGTTGGCGAGCGGCGGATGAGCGCGATGACCTCGTCGAGCGCGTCGAGGGCCTTGAGGTAGCCGCGCAGGATGTGCGCGCGCTCCTCGGCCTTGCGCAGGCGGTACTGCGTCCGCCGGACGATGACCTCGATCTGGTGGTCCACCCACGCGGTGATGAATCCATCGAGGGCCAGCGTGCGAGGCACGTTGTCGACGATCGCGAGCATGTTCGCGCCGAAGTTCTCCTGCAGCTGCGTGTGCTTGTACAGGTTGTTCAGCACGACCTTCGCGACGGCGTCGCGCTTCAGCACGATCACCAGGCGCTGGCCGGTGCGTCCGGAGGTCTCGTCGCGGATGTCGGCGATGCCGCCGATGCGGCCCTCCTTGACCAGGTCCGCGATCTTGATCGCCAGATTGTCCGGGTTCACCTGGTACGGCAGCTCGGTGACGACGAGGCAGACCCGGCCCTGGATCTCCTCGATCGTGACGACGGCACGCATCGTGATCGAGCCGCGACCGGTGCGGTAGGCGTCGTGGATGCCCTTGACGCCCAGGATCTGCGCGCCGGTCGGGAAGTCCGGTCCCTTGATCCGCTTGATGAGCTCCTCGAGCAGCTCCTCTCGGGAGGCCTCGGGATGCTGCAGGTGCCAGAGCGCGCCGTCCGCCACCTCGCGCAGGTTGTGCGGCGGGATGTTCGTGGCCATGCCGACCGCGATGCCGACGGAGCCGTTGACGAGCAGGTTCGGGAAGCGGCTCGGCAGGACGGCCGGCTCCTGGGTGCGCCCGTCGTAGTTGTCCTGGAAGTCGACGGTCTCCTCGTCGATGTCGCGCACCATCTCCAGCGCGAGCGGGGCCATCTTCGTCTCGGTGTACCGCGGGGCGGCTGCGCCGTCGTTGCCCGGGGAGCCGAAGTTGCCCTGGCCGAGGGCCAGTGGGTAGCGCAGGCTCCACGGCTGGACCAGTCGCACCAGGGCGTCGTAGATCGCGGAGTCGCCGTGCGGGTGGAACTGACCCATCACGTCGCCGACGACGCGAGCGCACTTCGAGAACGCCTTGTCCGGCCGGTACCCGCCGTCGAACATCGCGTAGATGACGCGGCGGTGCACCGGCTTGAGCCCGTCGCGCACCTCGGGCAGTGCACGCCCGATGATGACCGACATGGCGTAGTCGAGGTACGACCGCTGCATCTCCGACTGCAGGTCGACCTGGTCGATCCTGCCGTGGATGCCGAAGCCGGCTCCGCTCTCGCCCGACACGTTCTCTTCGTCCGTCACAGTCTTCTCTTCCTCGTGATTCCTCGTCGTTCACCCATGCCGGAGCATCAGATGTCGAGGAACCGCACGTCCTTGGCGTTCTTCTGGATGAACGAGCGTCGCGACTCGACGTCCTCGCCCATCAGGGTGGCGAAGATCTCGTCGGCCGCTGCCGCGTCGTCGAGGGTGACCTGCAGAAGCGTCCGGGTCTCCGGGTTCATCGTGGTCTCCCACAGCTCCTGGTAGTCCATCTCACCCAGACCCTTGTAGCGCTGCACGCCGTTGTCCTTGGGGATGCGCTTGCCCGCCGCGAGGCCCTCGGCCAGGAAGGCGTCACGCTCACGGTCGGAGTACACGTACTCGTGCTCGGCGTTCGACCACTTGAGCCGGTACAGCGGCGGCTGCGCCAGATAGACGTAGCCGAGCTCGATCATCGGGCGCATGTAGCGGAACAGCAGGGTCAGCAGCAGCGTCGTGATGTGCTGGCCGTCGACATCGGCGTCGGCCATGAGCACGATCTTGTGGTACCGCGCCTTCTCCGGGTCGAAGTCCTCGCCGATGCCGGCGCCGAACGCCGTGATCATCGCCTGCACCTCGTTGTTGCCGAGGGCACGGTCGAGCCGCGCCTTCTCGACGTTGAGGATCTTGCCGCGCAGCGGCAGGATCGCCTGCGTCTCGGGGTTGCGGCCCTGCACGGCGGAGCCGCCGGCCGAGTCGCCCTCCACGATGAAGATCTCCGAGATCGTCGGGTCCTTCGACTGGCAGTCCTTGAGCTTGCCCGGCATCCCGCCGCTCTCCAGCAGCCCCTTGCGGCGGGCGGTCTCGCGCGCCTTCCGGGCGGCGAGCCGCGCGGTCGCGGCCTGGAGCGCCTTGCGGATGATGTCCTTCGCCTGGTTCGGGTTGCGATCGAACCAGTCGCCGAGCTGATCGCCGACGACCTTCTGCACGAAGGCCTTGGCCTCGGTGTTGCCGAGCTTCGTCTTCGTCTGGCCCTCGAACTGCGGCTCGGAAAGCTTCACGGAGATGACCGCCGTCAGACCCTCGCGCACGTCGTCGCCGGAGAGGTTGTCGTCCTTCTCCTTGAGGATGCCCTTCTCACGCGCATACCGGTTCACCAGCGTGGTCAGCGCAGCACGGAATCCCTCTTCGTGCGTTCCACCCTCGTGGGTGTTGATCGTGTTCGCGTAGGTGAAAACGCTCTCGTTGTAGCTGGTCGTCCACTGCATGGCGACCTCGAGAGCGATCTTGCGCTCGGTGTCCTCCGACTCGAACGAGATGATCTCGTCGTGGACGACCTCCACCTTCTTCGCGGAGTTGAGGTACTGCACGTAGTCCATCAGACCGCGCTCGTAGAGGAAGACCTCGTGGCGCGGTGTGTACTCCTCGTCGACCTCGCCCTCCACGGGCTCGATCTCGGGGGTGCGCTCGTCGGTGATCGCGATGCGGAGGCCCTTGTTGAGGAACGCCATCTGCTGGAAGCGCGTGCGCAGCGTCTCGTAGTCGAACTCGATCGTCTCGAACGTGTCGGCGCTCGGCCAGAACGTGATGATCGTCCCGGTGCGGTCGGACGCCTCGCCCTTCTCGAGGGGCGCCTGCGGCACACCGTTGCGGTAGCTCTGCCGCCAGACGTGACCCTGCCGGTGCACCTCGACGTCGAGGCGGCTGGAGAGGGCGTTCACGACAGAGCTTCCGACGCCGTGGAGTCCACCGGACACCGCGTACCCGCCGCCGCCGAACTTGCCGCCGGCGTGCAGGATCGTGAGGACGACCTCGACCGTCGACTTCTTCTCGACCGGGTGCTCATCGACCGGGATGCCACGACCGTTGTCGTCGACCCGCACGGCGCCGTCCGGGAGGATGGTCACCTCGATGTTGTCGGCGTGCCCGGCGAGGGCCTCGTCGACGGAGTTGTCCACGATCTCGTAGACCAGGTGGTGAAGCCCGCGGGGACCGGTCGAACCGATGTACATTCCGGGTCGCTTGCGGACGGCTTCGAGACCCTCGAGGACCTGGATCTCATTCGCGCCGTATTCGTGTTCCGTCCCGGCCGCGTTCGGTTCCATCGTCATATGAAATTAGGCTCCTGACCGCACTCAACAGTGACGTTCCATTCTACCAAGAGCCGGGCGACGAATTGCCCGAAAACGGCCGTCTGAGGCATTTTCCGTGCCAGGGCGACCTCTTTTGTGCTCTCAGCCGTAAGTATCGCGCGGGCCACGCCCTGGAATCGACCTGGGACCTCTTTTCCAGGAGGGGGCGTCCGGCCCCTGAAAACGGATCGACTCGATGCCGGCCTCGGGGAATCGCTCCGCGATCCGTGCGAGCAGCTCGGAGCGCATCATCCGAAGCTGCGTCGCCCACGCCGTCGACTCGCACCGGACCACCAGCACACCGTCCGTGATCTGGTCCGGTTCGGCATGCTTCGCGGTCTCCTCGCCGGCCAGCTCACGCCATCCGTCCAGCAGGTCGGACTTCGCGAGGGCGGAGGTCCAGCCGAGCTGCGCCGCGAGCGCATCGACCACGTCTCCGACGCCGCGTGGATCGCGCCCGGAGCCGAAGGGCTGACTTCCGGTGGTGCTCTCCTCGCGCCGGGGACCGCGACGACTCCGGGAGGTCGTTCCCGTGAACAACGCTTTCAGCCGCAGGTAGACGGCGGAAGCCTCGCTCTCGCCGGGCGCGACGCGGGATGTGCGATCAGGCATCGGGGGTCTCCACGATCGCGCCGGCCTCGATGCGGACGGTGTGCGCCGTGAGTTCGTCGGGCACGTCGTCGTACACGGCCGCGGTGATGAGCACCTGTTCGTAACCGGCCACGGCGGTTGCCAGCATCCGTCGCCGAGCCTGGTCGAGCTCCGCGAAGACGTCGTCGAGGATGAGCACGGGGTCGCCGGTCGTCGACTCCTGGCGGAGCAGCTCCGCCGACGCCAGCTTGAGCGCGAGGGCGAAGGACCACGACTCTCCGTGGCTGGCATACCCCTTCGCGGGAAGAGCGTTGAGTTCGAACAGCACGTCGTCGCGGTGCGGCCCGACGAGGGTGAGACCGCGGTCGAGCTCCTTCCTGCGCACCGCCGCGAGAGCCCGGCGGAACGCCTCCGGCGTCGCGACACCGGCTGAGCCGGTCACATCGTCCTCCGCCGCGCCGTCCTCGTCATCGACCTGCGCGCCGTGGATGGTGAGCTGCGGGATGAGCCGCGGGTGGTGATCGTCGCCGGCGACGGACCGATAGGCCGCGACGAGCGGATCGCTGAGACGCGCGACCAGGTCGAGGCGCGCATCCATCAGCTCGGATCCGAGCTGGACGAGCCGGTCGTCCCAGATCTCGAGGGTGCCGAGCTGATCCTCCCGGACGCGGGACGCTCTCGCCGACTTCAGCAGAGTGTTCCGCTGCTTCAGAACACGCTCGTAATCGGCGATCACGGCGGAGAAGCGCGGGTTTCGCTGAATGAGCAGCTGATCGAGGAACCGCCGGCGGATCCCCGGCTCGCCGCGCACCAGCGCGAGGTCCTCCGGAGCGAACAGCACGCTGGAGAAGTACCGCGGCAACTCGCGCGGCTTGATCGCCGACCGGTTCACCTGAGCCCGGTTCGGCGTGCTGCGATTGAGCTGCACCTCGACCAGGAGCTCCCGGCCGTCGTGCTGGATCCTGGCGCGGACGATCGCGGCGTCCGCATCCTTCCGGATCATCGCCTGATCGCTCGACACCCGATGCGACCCGAGGGTGCTCAGGTAGCCGAGCGATTCGACGAGGTTGGTCTTCCCCTGGCCGTTGCGGCCGACGAACAGGTTCGCGCCGGCCGCGAACGGCACTTCCGCGGTGCGGTAGTTGCGGAAGTCGGTCAGGGAGAGGTGTGTGACACGCACAGAGTTTTCAGTTCACGCGGTTTCGGTCCGCGCCTCAGTCGACGGCCTTCACGGCGTGCCCGCCGAACTGGTTCCGCAGGGCCGCGACCGCCTTCATGGCCGGCGAGTCCTCCTGGCGCGAGACGAAGCGCGCGAAGATCGATGCGCTGATCGTGGGGACGGGGACGGCGTTGTTGAGCGCCTCCTCCACCGTCCAGCGACCCTCGCCCGAGTCCTGCACGTAGCCCTCGATGTGCTCGAACTCCGGATCCTGCTCCAGAGCGCGGACCAGCAGGTCGAGCAGCCACGAGCGGACGACCGTCCCGCGCTGCCAGGCCTTGAAGGTGCCGGTGACGTCCTTGATGATGTCCTTGCGCGTGTCGAGGAGCTCGTATCCCTCGGCGTAGGCCTGCATCAGCGCGTACTCGATGCCGTTGTGCACCATCTTCGCGTAGTGGCCGGCGCCGACCTCGCCCACGTGGACGAAGCCTTCGTCGCGCGGACCTTCCGGTCGCAGCGCGTCGAAGACCGGCATGACCCGCGCGACCTGCTCGGCCGAACCGCCGACCATGAGGCCGTAGCCGTTCTCGAGACCCCAGATGCCGCCGGAGACCCCGGCATCCATGAAGTCGACACCGCGCGGAGCGAGCAGCTCGGCGTGCTTGAAGTCCTCCGTGAACTTGGAGTTGCCGCCGTCGATGACGAGGTCGCCCTTCTCGAGCAGCGGTTCGAGCTCGCGGATCACGGAGTCGGTGATCTCGCCGGCGGGCACCATGACCCAGACGGTGCGCGGCGCCGGGAGCGCCGCGACGAGGTCGGCCACGGTCGCGACGTCAGAGACCTCGGGGTTCGTGTCGTATCCGGTGACGTCGATGCCGTTCTTCTCGAGCCGGGCGCGCATGTTGTTGCCCATGCGTCCGAGGCCGATGAGGCCGATGTGCATGATTGTCCTTCTCTTCCTTCGCTATCTGCGGCGCCGGGATCTAGCGCAGGAGCAGGTTGGGCTGGAGCAGGTACTTGTACGAGTCCGCGCCTGCCTGATCCTTGGACGTCTGGCTCGTGATGAGCACAGGGCCCGGCTTGTTGGGGTTCTCGGTCTTGGTGAACGAGATGCGCACGAATTCCGAGTGCACCGCACCGAGACCATCGAGCAGGAACTGCGGCTTCAATGAAACCACCGTCTCCTGGCCAGTGAGAAGAGCGTCGATGCTCTCGGATGCTTGCGCCTGCTCGGACCCGATCGCTTCCAGCGTCAGCCCGTCGGCGGTGAAGGTGTAGCGGAGCGCGGCCTCGCGCTCGAGGACGAGGGCGACACGCCGGGTCGCCTCGATGAGCTCTGCGGTGTTCATCACCGCGTAGTTGTCCACTTGCTCCGGGAAGAGGCGGCGCACGGGCGGGAAGTTGCCCTTGATCAGCAGCGACGTGACGGTCTTCCTGTCCGCCGTGAACGCGATCAGCTCGCGGTCGTCGCGGTTGGTGATCGAGATGGACACGGTGCCGCTGTGCCCGAACGTCTTGCCGATCTCGGTCAGTGTCCGCGCCGGGACGAGGGCCGTGACCGGCTCTCCCGCAGTGGTGCCGTTGTCCCAGTCGATCTCGCGGACGGCAACGCGGTAGCGGTCGGTGGCGACGAGGCCCAGGGTGTTGTCTCCGACTTCGAGCTGCACGCCCGTGATCACGGGAGTCACGTCGTCGCGGGAGGCGGCGACGCCCACCTGCGCGACGGCTTCCGCGAATTCCTCCGCCGGCACGAGGCCGGCCTCGCCGCCGACCTGCGGGATGCTCGGGTATTCCTCGACGGGCATGGACAGCAGGGTGAAGTTGGCCGAACCGGCCCGGACCACGATCTTCGAGTCCTCTGTCGAGAACTGCACGGGGGCGTTCGGGAGCTTCGACGCGATCTCGGCGAGGAGGCGACCGGAGACCAGGACACGTCCGGGCTCCTCGACCTCCGCGGAGATCTCGGTCTGGGCCGACACCTCGTAGTCGAAGGACGACAGCTGGAGTCCGTTGTCCGTCGTCTCGATGAGGACGCCGCTCAGGATGGGCAGAGTCGTCCGCTGCGGCAGGAGCTTCACCGCGAAGGAGACAGCCTCGCTGAACACATCCCGATTGGCTTGGAACTTCACGAAGTCACCTCTGTCGGCTTGACGGTCACGGACGTCACAAATCCTAGCGCCTGGGTTGTGACGGGGAAGCGGCCGCCCCCTGAGCCCTTGAGGTTGTCGTCTGCCCTCATTGAAAAGAGTTAAGGAGTAATCGTGTTAACCGCTGTGGAAAATGTGGATAACTCTGTTGAGGCCGCGCGATCACAGGGAACTACACCGCGGTGACTTGTTGATGACCTGAGGAATCCGGGTGTTCACAACGATCGACCGGGATGTGGCCGAGCGGCCCCTTTGCACAGCATGCGGATCGCCGTCCCCATTAAACGTGTGGTTCTCCGGAGGCTCTCCACAAGTTATCCACAAGTGTTAATAACGCACTGTCCCCACTCTGGGGATGGATATGTGGATAAGTTCTGCGCTACAAGGGCGCGTCGCTACTTGCCGTAGCGGTGGTTCTGCTTGATCCGGCTCGTGAGCTCGGTGACCTGGTTGTAGATCGAGCGGCGCTCCTTCATGAGCTCGCTGATCTTCTTGTTCGCGTACATGACGGTGGTGTGGTCACGCCCGCCGAACAGCTGGCCGATCTTGGGCAGGGACAGGTTCGTCAGCTCACGACACAGGTACATGGCGATCTGGCGTGCCGTGGCGACCGCCTGCGACCGGCTGGAGCCGTAAAGGTCGTCGACGGTGAGCTTGAAGTACTCGGCCGTGTTGGTGATGATGTCGGTCGGCGCGATCACGTTGTCGTCATCGAGCGTGATCAGATCCTTGAGGACGGTCTGCACCAGGGGCATGTCGACCGGGGTGCGGTTGAGGCTCGCGAATGCGGTGACGCGGATCAGCGTCCCCTCCAGCTCACGGATGTTGCTCGACACCTTCGACGCCATGAACTCGAGGATGTCGTCCGGCACCTGGATCTTCTCGCTCTGCGCCTTCTTGCGGAGGATCGCGATGCGCGTCTCGAGGTCGGGCACCTGGACGTCGGTGATCAGACCCCACTCGAAGCGGGAGCGCATCCGGTCTTCGAACCCGGTGAGGTGCTTGGGCGGCAGATCGGAGGTGATGACCACCTGCTTGTTGTGGTCGTGGAGGGTGTTGAAGGTATGGAAGAACGCCTCCTGCGTCTCGACCGCCCTCTGCAGGAACTGGATGTCGTCGATCAGCAGGATGTCGATGTTGCGGTACCGCGCCTGGAAGGACGAGCCGCGGTTGTTCGCGATGGAGTTGATGAAGTCGTTGGTGAACTCCTCGGACGACACGTATCGGACGCGGATGCCCGGGTACAGGCTCATCGCGTAATGACCGATGGCGTGGAGGAGGTGGGTTTTACCGAGACCGGAGTCGCCGTAGATGAAGAGCGGGTTGTACGCCTTGGCCGGCGCCTCGGCCACGGCCACCGCGGCCGCGTGGGCGAACCGGTTGGACTGGCCGATGACGAAGTTGTCGAAGCTGTACTTGGCGTTCAGCCGGGTGTCGCCGCCCCGTGGGGGCGCCGTGATCTCCGTCGGGGTCGACACCACCTGAGCGGGTTGCTCGACATAGGCGGCGGCCGACTCCATCTCCGGCGCAGGGCCGGCCATGGTGTCCTGCTGGATCTCCGGGTTGACGACGATTGCGAAGGTGTTGACCTCGAGGGTGTCGTCGAGAGAACCGATCGCGTGAAGGAGGGGGACGCGGCTGCGCTGCTCGATCATCCCGCGGGTGAACTCGTTGGGCACCTCCAGGTAGAAGGTGCCGGCCATGATGCCCTTGGGCTCGACCAGGCTGAGGAACCCGTACAGCTGCGGGGTGATCCGGTCGTCGGTCTCGAGCTTCCCGAGCACGTCCTGCCATGCCGCAGCTATGGACTCTTCGCCGCCTGCCATTGTTCCCCGTCTTCGTCTGTGTTGCGGATGCCGTCAGCCCGACGAGGGGACGAGTCGACCCCCGGTGACTCTCGTCGGGTTGGCGGCTTCGGATGCCGCCGGTGGGTATTCACAGAGTTATCCACCGCTGTGTGAGCAATACCGTAGCGATCTCCGGCCAGAATTGGCATGGCCTGGGGATAACTTTCGACCTCACGGTAACTTGTCCACAGAAGGCCGATCAAATCCGATCGGCGGCATACGACGGCGCGTCGGGCATCGGTTCCCTGCCAATCCCGTGCATAATCAATGGATTTGACTCGATCGGTTTGACCTCATCCGGTCCGAGGCCGTAGTTTTAATCAGTTGACTTGCGGCCGTTTCGGCTGCCCTGTAACTTTCCTGGCCTCCCCGTGCTGGCTCTTTCTCTCAGCACAGGCCTGTGAAGAGACCACCACGGAGATAGATATGAGCAAGAGAACTTTCCAGCCGAACAACCGCAAGCGCGCGAAGACCCACGGCTTCCGCCTCCGCATGCGCACCCGCGCGGGTCGCGCCATCCTCTCCGCTCGCCGCCGCAAGGGCCGCGAGAAGCTCTCGGCGTAACCGCTTCCGGTGCTCGCGAAAGCCAATCGCATCACGCGGGGGGCGGACTACCGGGCGACCGTACGACGCGGTGCTCGCTTCACAGGAGCGTCCACCGTCACGTACATCCGCCCGAATCCGGACTCCGATGTGGTGCGATTCGGCTTTATCGTGAGCAAGACGGTCGGTAATGCGGTGATGCGGAACCGGATCCGTCGGCGGCTCAAGGCGGCTGCGTACGATCTGCTCCCGCGGTACACATCGAATCCGGGCGATCCTGCCGGAGTCGACGTGGTCGTGCGCGCATTGCCAGCCTCCGTTCAAGCGCCGTGGGCTAGCCTGCACGAAGAGCTCTCACGGGCCTCGTCCCGTTTCACCAGCCGCAGTCATCTCAGTAAGGGCAGCGTCCGTTCATGAACACCGCGCTCGCAGCAGTGCTCCTCGCACCGCGCAATGCCGCGGTGCTGGTGCTGCGCGCGTACCGCGCCGTGATCTCCCCTCTGTACGGCGATGTCTGCCGCTACTACCCCTCGTGCTCGGCCTACGCGCTGCAGGCCATCCAGCAGCACGGCGTGGTGGTGGGCTCGTTCCTCGGCATCCGGCGCATCGCCCGGTGCCACCCGTGGGCGGCCGGCGGGGTCGACGACGTCCCCCCGGCGAAGAAGCCGCGGTATCGGGTGACCCCGTTCGGATTCGTCGTGGCCACCAGCCACGGCAGCGTCATCAGTCAGCGAAGGGCCTAGCAACAACTCATGGACATCATCGGTACCATCCTCTGGCCCATCAAATGGGTCGTGGAGCTGATCCTCGTCGCCTTCCACTGGCTGTTCACGCAGATGGGTCTCGACCCGGCGGCGGGCATCACCTGGGTGCTGGCGATCGTCGGTCTGACGGTCGTCGTTCGTGCGGCCCTGATCCCGATCTTCGTGCGTCAGATCAAGAACCAGCGACGGATGCTGGAGATCGCGCCACAGCTGAAGAAGATCCAGGACAAGTACAAGGGCAAGAAGGATCAGTTCTCTCGCGAGGCCATGTCGCGAGAGACGATGGACCTCTACAAGAAGACCGGCACGAACCCGCTGAGCTCGTGCCTGCCGCTGCTGCTGCAGATGCCCGTGTTCTTCTCCCTGTTCCAGGTGCTGAACGGAGCTCAGAGCGGCCACGCCGGCGTGGGTCCGCTGAACGAGACGCTCGCGCAGCAGTTCGGAAACGCCACGCTGTTCGGCGTCGCGCCCCTCCACCAGAGCTTCCAGGGCGCGATGAACGCCCACCCGCCGCAGGTCGCCGTGATGGTCATAGCAGCCGTTATGGTCGTGCTGATGACGGGCTCGCAGTTCCTGACGCAGCTGCAGATCGTCTCCAAGAACATGTCGCCGGAGACCAAGGCGAGCCCGCAGTTCAAGCAGCAGCGCATCCTGCTGTACCTGCTCCCGTTCGTCTTCCTCTTCTCCGGCTTCGCCTTCCCGCTCGGTGTCATGTTCTACTGGCTGACCTCGAACCTCTGGACCATGGGCCAGCAGTTCCTCGTCATCCGCAACATGCCGACCCCGGGCTCGGATGCGGCGAAGGCGCGCGAGGCACGCCTGGCGAAGAAGGGCAAGCTCGTTCAGGAGGACGGCGCCACGGTGCTGACCGTCGAGGAGCAGCCGAAGAAGCAGCAGCCGCAGCGCGTGCAGCCGGTGAGCAAGGCGCGCGCGAAGAAGCAGGCCGGAAAGTAGTTAGGATCTTCAACCGATGACCGACGTGCAGACCTCCTCCCCCGAGCCCGCCGACCTCACCGACGTGGCTGCGGACGACACCGCCGTGGCGGCCGAGACGGCCGAACCGACCGCTGCCGATCTCGATCGCGAAGGCGACATCGCTGCCGACTACATCGAGGAACTGCTCGACATCGCCGACATCGACGGTGACATCGACATCGACACCCGCAATGGGCGTGCCTACATCTCCGTGAACACGGATGACGACGCATCGAATCTTTCTCTGTTGGCGAATGCCGACACGGTCGCCGCACTGCAGGAGCTGACTCGCCTCGCCGTGCAGAACCAGACCGGCGGGTACTCCCGACTCATCCTGGACATCGCGGGATCCCGCGATGCTCGCCAGGCCGAGCTGGCCCGATTGGTCGACCGCGCGATCGAGCGTCTCGACGAGGGCGCGGCCGAGGCCGCTCTCCCGCCGATGTCCTCCTACGAGCGCAAGCTTGTTCATGACGTGGTGTCGGAGCGTGGCTACGTCTCGACCTCGCGGGGCGAGGGTCGCGATCGTTACACGGTCATCACGGCGAGCTAGTTTCACGTGAAACTGTGAGCGACGTCGAGCAGGAACCGGAGGCGGCGGCCGCCCTCTTCGGTGACCGTATTGAACTCGCGCGTCGATTCACTCAGAACCTCGCGGACCAGGGTGAAGAGCGCGGACTTATCGGTCCGCTCGAGCTCCCCCGCTTGTGGTCTCGGCACATCCTGAATTGCGCCATCGTTGCTCCCCTCCTCCGACCTGGGCGAGTGGGTGATGTCGGCAGCGGAGCCGGCCTTCCCGGGCTCGTCCTCGCGATCGCACGACCCGACGTGTCGTTCGTTCTGATCGAGCCGATGGAGCGCCGGATTGCGTGGCTCAACGAGCAAGTCACCGAACTGGGCCTTGAGAACGTGACAGTGCTGCGGGCCCGGGCGGAGGACGTGCGCATCGACGCGCCTCTGGATCAGGTGACGGCGCGCGCGGTCAGTGCCTTCCGCAAGCTCCTCCCCCTGACGGCTCCCCTGCTCCGGGACGGCGGTGAGCTCGTTCTGATGAAGGGCGCGGGCGCGCCAGCCGAGGTCGAGGCGGCGGCCAAGGAAATCAGGAAGTACAAGGTGAGCGATATCGAGGTTCTGACCCTCGGCGAGGGCGTTCTGGCGGAAGTCACCCGGGTCATACGCGCTCGCGTCCGCTGACGCACTCCGTCCAATGCGGCTGAGGATCGCTCTGTGGCATCCGAAGCGCGTGCTTCCGTTGTCTGAGAGCCATCGTGCGCCTCGCTCCGCCTCCTCGGACGCTCCGGTTTTGCACGATGTGGTGTCGGATGGGGCTGATTCCGAGCCCTGGATCGCTCCATGTGACCTCGGGCTTCGCATGTGGTGGGTCACGGGCCATCACGGGTATCACGACTATCGCGGGGTGGATGGTCTGAATGGAGATCAGGGCTCGTTGGTCGGGATTGACCCGAGAACCCGTGTCGCGGTTGTGACAGACTGTGGTCTGTCGGTATCGACCGAGCACCTTCGGCCAAGGGGTCATCAACGAAGTTGGAGTCACGCACCGCGGTCTCTCTCCGGTAGGTACGAGATCACGGCGGCAGGCCTTGACGAGATGATCATCGGTGCGGGCGTGACTCGCGCCGGGTGACCAAGCTCGGCGTGGTCCATTCGATTGGTCGTCCGGCCCTCGGGTTCGAAGCAGTGGGATGTCGATCCGTCGCCTTGCGATGCGTGTGCGAACCGAGTTCCCGCCGCTCTCCTGCTGGTGCGTATGGAGGCTTTCCCCCTCCCCTATCCGTTGTCGTCTGGTTCTCCGCATCGCTCGAGGTCGAGACGCTGAGATTGAGTGTTGTGAGCCGATGGTCCGATCGGTGGGAAGAGCGTTGAGGGTGAAGCAACGGGACGCGGCGCGCGAGCGCTGCGAGACTGCCGTGCTGGTTGGGCTCTGGGGGCCGTTGAAGCGGGCACCCTCGAGCGGTGCCGCCGCTGGCTGGCCTCACGATGGGTAAGGTTTCACGTGAAACGGCCGCGTCGATTGGTGTCGGACGTACACGCTGCAATAGCTGCTCATTAAGGGGCGCGGCGAACTATGGGACCGCCGGGTCGAGTCCTGCATCGGGCATCGGACACTTTCTGCTTTCGCATGGTGCCGAAGCGCTGTATCGGAACCGGAAGGTCTGTAGGGCCCGTTCATGCGACGGACTCGCGCGACAAACAGGGCCCCGACAGAGGCGACTCGTCAGGCGTACCGATCGTCGCGCCCGGAATGGTGCCGCACAATGTGGTCCTGTTTCACGTGAAACGTCAGGTTCGCGGTTCGCCCGCGTCTCCCCCGGGTTTGCCCGCCCAGGACCCGGTGGCCGTCAGGTGGTGCGGTCTGCACGCAGATGTGGAGCGACCGCTGCGTTTGGCAATCGACCGGGATGTGCACGAGCATGGTGCGCCGCAGGATCCCCGCTCTGGAATTCTGACCCGGGAGGCGTTGCGCAGTGTTTCACGTGAAACGGTCTCCATGTGGGGGGTCCGCGTGCACTCTGCGCCCTCGCTCGATGGCGACCTCCACGGTTGCGCGCCGGCGTCTGTCGGAGGTCGGTTGGGGCTCACACTGGTGCGGCACCATGAGTTCTCACCGTCACCAGGTACGGGTGCCATCGGGCGGACCCCACGAATCAGACGTTCACGATTGACGTTTTGACTCGCGAGCCCGATCCTGCAACATCGGGCTCAGCCGCCCCCGCGGATGAGTCGTGCGGACCGAGCGGTTCGGGGCAACAGAGCCGATTCCGTACGACATGCGGTGGCGGTGGCGGTGGCGGTCTGGCGGCGATAGAGCTGCCATGCGGGCGTACCGCTACTGGGCGCTGGGCCGGCGGACGCGTCCGGAAGCGTGGGTGGCCTCACGGACGGACGTAGTGTCGAGCCAGGCGAAGTGCTGAAGCTGCAGAAGTCGTCTTGATCGGATCGGACCGGGCCGTATCACCTCCAGCGGTAAACGACTGGCCGCACGTCCTGGGTTTCACGTGAAACGTCCGCCGCCGATCCTGGATGCGCGATCGGTCGCTCGGACCGCTCCCCTGCCGGTTGACGTGAGGCAGAGCCTCGTTCCCGGAGACGCTCCCGCGGTGCGCAGATCAGGCCGAACCTCTTGGCGCACCGCCCGCCCGTTCGTCCTGGGTTTCACGTGAAACGTCGGCGTCCGACGCTGGAAGACGCGATCCGTCGGTAAGGCCCGCTCCCTGCTGGTTGGAGTCCGGAGAGTGCTGTACCTGCAGACGTCGTTGCTGAGCGGATTGAACTGACCTGTCTCAGGGCGCACCGCCGGGTCGTACGTCCTGGGTTTCACGTGAAACGTCGGCGTCCTGCGCTGGAAGACGCGGTCGGTCGGTCGGGTCCGCTCCCTGCTGGTTGGAGTCCGGGGAGTGCTGTACCTGCAGACGTCGTTGCTGAGCGGATTGCACGGACCCGTCTCAGGGCGCAGCGCTGGGTCGTACGTCCTGGGTTTCACGTGAAACGCCGGCGTCCGACGCTGGAAGACGCGATCGTCGGTCGGGCCTGCTTCCCTGCTGGTTGGCGTCCGGGGAGTGCTGCACCTGCAGACGTCGTCGCGATCGGATTGCAGCGACCCGTCTGGTCCACCGCCGGGCCGTACGTCCTGAGTTTCACGTGAAACGTAGATCCCCCGGCCTCCCAGACGCAGCCGGCCGGTCTGCTCCCCGTGCCGGTCAAGGTGCAGCGGCGTGCTGCACCTGCAGACGCGGTGGCGGATCGGATTTCACCGACCCGCCTCCGGGCACAGCGTCGAGCCGTACGCGGTCAGTTTCACGTGAAACGTCGGCCTTGTGCCGAGAATACGCAACCGGTGGCCCTGTCCGCTCTTCTGCGGGTTGCGATCCGACGGAGTGCTGCACCTGCAGACGTCGTTGCTGAACGGATCAGTGTGAATCTGCGGCCCTGGCCATACGGCCGGCCGCGTACGGCCGCGCACCCTACCCTTGCGCGGAACGACGGCCCGTAGTCCCGAACACCAACAATGCTCGGGCGCTCCCCGACCGGTGCCCCGCGGCTGGATCAGGCGAAGTCCCCTCCCTTGCCACATCGCTCGTCTGCGTGCCTTGGTCTCATGTGAAGTCGAACCAGCGTGCCGTGTGCACGCGCGCTGAACAGCTTCGGCATGGCAACGACGCCTCAGGGGGCGAAGCCGCGACGGCCGCCGTTTCACGTGAAACGGTGGACTGGAGGACCGAGCCCGCGGTGGTCCTCGGGGTCGCACTTCTCCACAGGTTGCGCGGCGCGCGGTAAGCGTCGGACATCCGAGTTAGAGTTGTTCCCGGGTGCGCTGAGGGTGTGCCGACGGCCAGCCGAAAGCCGGTGCGGAGCACCACAAAGCGACGAGGTTTCACGTGAAACAACCCCATCAGGATGAACACGGCGGAGTAGGTGAGATCGACAGCGTGACGGATGCCGACACGACGGATGACAGCTTCGACGCGGGCACACCGCTGGCGCAGGAGATTCAAGAACTGGCCCGCCGTCGCCAGGTGATCGCATCCACTACGCTCCCCCTTCCTTCGCAGACGCGGATCTTCACGATCTCCAACCAGAAGGGTGGCGTCGGGAAGACGACCACCGTGGTCAACCTCAGCGCGGCACTCGCCAAGTCGGGAGCGCGGGTGCTCGTGATCGACCTCGACCCGCAGGGCAACGCGTCGACCGCGCTGAGCGTCGAGCACCGCGAGGGCACTCCTAGCGTCTACGACGTCGTGGTCAATGACCGCGAGCTCGATGAGGTGATTCAGAAGAGCCCGGAGTTCGACGGGCTCTTCGTGGTGCCGGCCACGATCGATCTCGCCGGCGCCGAGATCGAGCTGGTCTCCATGGTGGCGCGCGAACAGCGACTGTCGCGAGCACTCAGCCGCTTCCTCGACGAGTACGACATCGACTACGTGCTCATCGACTGCCCGCCGTCGCTCGGGCTCCTCACCATCAACGCGTTCGTCGCCGCGAGCGAGGTCCTCATCCCGATCCAGTGCGAGTACTACGCCCTCGAAGGCCTGAGTCAGCTGCTGAAGAACATCCAGCTGATCGAACGGCACCTGAACCCCAAGCTCCAGGTCTCCACGATCCTGCTCACGATGTACGACTCCCGCACGAACCTCGCCCATCAGGTCGCCGCGGATGTTCGCGAGCACTTCCCCAACGAAGTGCTCGACACGATCATCCCGCGCTCGGTCCGAATCTCCGAAGCGCCGAGCTACGGGCAGAGCGTCATCAGCTACGACACCAACTCCAGTGGCTCGCTCTCCTACATGGAGGCGGCCGCCGAGATCGCACGAAGAGGAGTACCCCGCTAATGGCAGCGAAGCGCACCGGATTGGGCCGAGGAATCGGCGCCCTCATCCCGACCAGCGACCAGTCCGCTCGTCCCGTCGACGTCTTCTTCCCCGACAGCAATGCGGGAGCGGCGACGGCGCGCTCGGCCGTGGCACTCGCCGAGCGAGAGGACGATCTGGTCGCGGTTCCGGGAGCCCGGCTCGCCAGCCTCTCCCCCGCCGACATCGTGCCGAACCGCGTCCAGCCGCGCACCGAGTTCGACCGTGACGCCCTCGACGAGCTGATCGCGAGCATCCGCGAGGTGGGCGTACTCCAGCCGGTCGTCGTGCGCCCTCTTCCCGACGAGCCGGCCCGCTACGAACTGATCATGGGCGAGCGCCGTCTGCGCGCCACCAAGGAACTCGGGCTGGACACGATCCCCGCGGTCGTGAAGGACACGGCCGACGAGGACATGCTGCGCGACGCGCTGCTGGAGAACCTCCACCGGAGCCAGCTCAACCCACTGGAGGAGGCTTCCGCCTACCAGCAGCTCCTCGCCGACTTCGGCATCACTCAGGAGGAGCTCGCCACCAGGATCGGACGGTCGCGTCCGCAGATCACCAATACCATCCGGCTCCTCAAGCTGCCGGCGTCGGTGCAGGCCAGGGTCGCCGCAGGTGTACTGAGCGCAGGACACGCGCGAGCGATCCTGTCGCTCGGCGACGACCAGGAGGCGATGATCCGCCTCGCCGACAAGATCGTCAACGAAGACCTCTCCGTGCGCGCTGCCGAGGCCGCGGCGAGCAAGACGCCGAAGCCCCCGCGCACCAAGGCGACGGCGGGCCGGCACCGAGGTCATCTCGATGAAATTGCTGGTCAGCTCGGAGATCGGCTGAATACGCGGGTCAAGATTTCTCTCGGCGCGCGCAAGGGCCAGATCGTGGTGGACTTCGCCACCATCCAGGATCTCAACCGGATCCTCGACGAGCTCGGACAGCCCAGCTACAGCTGACCGTCCCCTTCAGGCGTCGGCAATGGCCGCGACGGCCAATGCTGCGTAGACGTCTGCGGGCTCGCGGCCGGAGGCGGTGATCGCCTGCGGCATGATGGACGTCTCGGTGAGTCCGGGCAGCACGTTCGCCTCCAGGAACCACGGCGTTCCTGCATCGTCGACGATCAGGTCGATGCGGGAGAGATGCCGCAGGCCTAGCGCTTCGTGGGCCGTGCGGGCGGCGTCCTCAACCGCCGTCGACACCAGCTCATCGAGGCGCGCGGGAACATAGAACCGGGTCTCCCCCGCGTTGTACCGGGCGTCGAAGGAGTACACGCCGTCCACGGGTTCGATCTCGACAGCGGGAAGCGCCTGAGGGCCGTCGCCGACATCCACCACCGCGACGGAGACCTCGACGCCGTTGACCTTGCGCTCGATGAGCGCGACGTCGCCGTACGTGTACGCATCGACCATGGCGCGAGGAAGCTCGTCGGCGGTGGTCACGATGGTGACACCCTGAGCGGATCCGCCCTGGGCGGGCTTCACGACCAGCGGGAGGCCCAGTCCGTCGAGGACGGTGGCCAGCACGCTGCTCGCACCGAGCTCGCGGAAGGTCTCCTGCGGCAGGGTCACCGAATCCGGGGTCGCGAGACCCGCCCGCGAGACGATCGTCTTGGCGGTCGGCTTCGACCAGGCGAGCCGGGATGCGTCTGCGCGCGACCCGACGAACGGCACCCCGGTGATCTCCAGCAGGCCACGCAGCGCTCCGTCTTCGCCGCTGGCGCCGTGCAGTGCCGGCCAGACGACATCCGGTGCCGACTCTTCGAGGAAGGCGAGCAGCGAGGCGTCGGGGTCGCGTACCGTCACCGCGTGGCCCAGGGCGTTCAGGCCGTCTGCCACCCTCCGACCGGTGCGCAGGGAGACGTCGCGCTCGTGCGAGATCCCACCGGCGAGAACGACGACATTCAGTGCTTCTTTTTCGGCCATGATCAGGTCTTTCTCTAGCGCAGGTCGGTGGGAGGGTTCGCGCTCGTCCTGCTCCGGCGCTGGGAGGCGTCCAACGGGCCGGTGCCGGCGAAGGTGTCGAGCAGATCCTGCTCCCCACCGATGACGTTCGCGAGGCGGCGCACGCCCACCCGGATGTTCTCGGGAGTCGGGTAGCAGAACGACAGCCGGATGTTCTGGGCGCCTGAACCGTCGGCGTAGAACGCGGTTCCCGGTGTGTACGCAACGAGCTCGGTAACGGCACGCGGGAGCATCGCCTTCGAGTCGAGATGCGGCGGGAGGGTGACCCAGACGTAGAACCCGCCGGCGGGATCGGTCCAGCTGAGCTCGGGCAGGTGCTCGTTCAACGCCGAGATCATGGCTTCCTTGCGCTCCCGGTACACGCCGCGGAAGGTGTCGATCTGCGCCCGCCAGTCGGCGTCCTGCAGGTACTCGGAGATGACCAGCTGACTGAACGAGCTCGGGCTGAGGATCGCCGCCTCGTTGGCGAGGATGAGCTTCTCGCGGATGGCGTGCGGCGCCAACGCCCAGCCCACACGGAATCCGGGGGCGAGTGTCTTGGAGAATGTTCCGAGGTAGACGACGCCGTCCTTCTCCACCGAACGCATGGCCGCGGGCGGCTTCTCGTCGAAGTACAGGAGCCCGTACGGGTTGTCCTCCAGCACGAGGATGTCGTTCTCCCGAGCGATCTCGAGGATCTCGAGCCGCCGCTCCCAGGTTGACGTCACGCCGGCGGGGTTATGGAACGTCGGGACCGTGTAGAGGAACTTCACACGACGCCCGGCCGCCTTCAGCCGCGCGATGTGCTCGCGCAGCGCCTCGGGGACGAGGCCGTGCGCATCCATCGGCACATGATCGACCTCGGCCTGGTACGACTTGAAGATGACCATCGCGGTCACATAGCTCGGACCCTCGGCGAGCACGACGTCGCCCGGATCGATGAAGAGCTTGCTGAACAGCTCCAGCGCGTGCTGCGAACCGGTGGTGATGACCACGTCGTCGGCGCTTCCGCTGATGCCTTCGAGCGCCATGACGTCGAGGATCTGCTCACGGAGGGCCGGAACGCCCTGTCCCGAGCCGTACTGGAGGGCGACAGCTCCCTGCTCACGCATGACGCGGTCCATCGCGCCGACCACCAGGTCCTGCGGCAGGGCGGAGACGAACGGCATGCCGCCGGCCAGCGAGACCACCTCGGGGCGGCTGGCGACGGCGAACAGGGCTCGGACCTCACTGGCGGCGAGGCCGCTCGTACGCTGTGCGTAGTGGTGATACCACGGGTCCAGATTGTTGCCCCGCTGAGGCGGGGTGCCGTGTTCGATCACGTGTGAGTTCCGTTTCTCTGCCGTTGAGCCATGCTATGGGGGCGACGCACCGCGAAGAAAATCGGTGCGCTCACGGGTACGAAAAAGACCCGCCCGGCGGGTGAGCGCCGGACGGGTCTGAAGAGGACGGGTCGCGCTACGCGAGGTAGGCGGCCAGGTCGGCCTCGAGGGCGGGCTTCGGCTTCGCGCCGATGACGGTCTTGACGACCTCGCCACCCTGGTAGACCTTCATCGCGGGGATGGAGGTGATCTGGTACTTCGCAGCGGTCTGCGGGTTCTCGTCGACGTTGAGCTTGACGATCTCGATCTTGTCGGCGTGCTCGGAGGCGATCTGGTCGAGGATGGGGCCGACGGCGCGACACGGGCCGCACCACTCAGCCCAGAAGTCCACCAGAATGGTCTTCTCGCTGTTGAGGACGTCCTGCTCGAAGCTGGCGTCCGTGACCGAACGTGCTGCTGACATTTTCTTGTATCTCCTTATGCGGTGGTCGTGAGTTCGAGATCGCCCGACGCGCCATCCGCTGCGCTGTCGAGCAAGTTCTGGGGAAGCGTCGTCAGGTAGTGCTCCGCGTCGAGCGCGGCCACCGTTCCGGACGCGGCGGCGGTGACCGCCTGGCGGTAGGTCGGGTCGATGACGTCGCCCGCCGCGAACACACCGGGCAGGTTGGTCTTCGAGCTCCGCCCGTCGACGGCGATCGTACCCTCGGCGGTCAGGTCCAGCTGACCGTGCACCAGGTGGACGCGGGGGTCGTTGCCGATCGCGATGAACAGCCCGTGCAGCTGCAGCTCGCTCTCCTCGCCCGTGACGAGGTTGCGGAGCTTCACATCCTGCACCTGCTCGTCGCCTCCGATGCCGACGACCTCGGTGTTCCAGATGAACTCGATCTTGTCGTTGGCGAACGCGCGCTCCTGCATGATCTTGGAGGCACGCAGGGAGTCGCGGCGGTGGATGATGTAGACCTTGTCGGCGAAGCGGGTGAGGAAGGTGGCCTCCTCCATCGCCGAGTCGCCGCCGCCGACGACCGCGATCGTGCGCTGACGGAAGAAGAAGCCGTCGCAGGTGGCGCACCAGGAGACGCCGTGGCCGGAGAGGCGCTCTTCGTCCTCCAGGCCGAGCTTGCGGTACGCGGAACCCGTCGCGAAGATCACGGCGAGAGCCTCGTGAACGGCGCCGGAGCCGAGCGTGACGCGCTTGACCTCGCCGGTCAGGTCGACGGAGACGACGTCGTCGAGGACGATCTCGGTTCCGAACTTCTCGGCCTGCGCCTGCATCTTGAACATGAGGTCGGGGCCCATCACGGCCTCCGGGAAGCCCGGGAAGTTCTCGACCTCAGTGGTGTTCATCAGCTCGCCGCCGGCCTCGACAGAGGAGGCGATCAGCAGCGGCTTCAGGTTGGCGCGGGCCGCGTAGATGGCCGCGGTGTAACCGGCAGGGCCGGAACCGATGATGATGATCTGCCGCACGGCGGAACTCCTTGACCTGATCGCGACACCTTCGTCTGGAGGCGTCGACCTGTAGAACACATCCTAGGCGGATGCTATTCCGTGTCACCTGGGCGCGCGAGAACGCCCTCCGGCGCGGTTCAGAACGGGCGCGAGACCGGCCTCCGGATCGGGCCGAGGCTACGCATGCATTCAAAACGCCTATGAGATATTCATAACGAGGTGGATGTTCACTACTTTCGCTCTGACGGGGCGACTCGGCCACGTCTGCAAGAGATACAGGAGAACATCATGGGACGCGCAACTCGAAGGCTTGCTGGGGTTGTCTCACTCGTCGTTGCGATCGGGGTCGCGGGAATCGTAGCCGCACCCGCGGCATCCGCCGCACCGAAGTGCAGCGTGAGCTCCGACCGAGGTGGAGCTACTGCAACGTGTAGCGGAAGCGGTCAGTTCAGAGTCGGTCACACGTGCCAGACGGGAATTGACATCTTCGGCAACCCGAAAACCCACACTGTCTATAGTGCGTGGGTGAAGTCGCCGGCGTGCACTTGGGTGAACCACGGGAGTTGTGGCGGGGCAGGTGCGCCCTACAGAGGTTTCGTGGAAACCAAGTAGCCGTCAGGGACAGCGGACTCGGAGCCCTGGCGGTCGTCAGGGCCCCGGGCCCGGCGTCTGACTGTCACCTGGGTGTGCGAGCACGCCCTCCGGCGCGGTTCAGAACGGGTGCGAGCCCGTTCTCCAGATCGGGCGACCGGAGAAGTCCGAGGATGCCGACGTAGACCACCAGCATGACCACGCCGACGATGGCCGTCGCGATGATCGCGGGGATCGCGCCGCTCACCGGGAAGGCACCCGGCTCGACGCCGCCGAGGATGACGAGGAAGCCAGCACCGGCGACGATTGCGGCCAGCCCGGCGACGGCGAAACGCCAGAGCGAGCCCAGGATGCGGCCCGCGTCCACTCCCCCAGTGCTGCGACGGAGCAGGGCGAACGCCAGCACCGCCTGGATCATGCTGGCGATCGAGACCACCAGGGCGACGGAGGCCGCCCGGATCTCCGGCGGGACGGCGAAGCAGAGCAGTACGCCGACGACGATGATCGCCGACTGCGCGACGGTGAAGACGAACGGCGTGCGGGTGTCGCCGAGCGAGTAGAACGCCCGCTGCGCCATGAAGACGAGCGAGAACGGCACGAGGCCGACGAGGTATGCGATGAGCACGGGCCCCATGGCCTGGTAGTCGGAGGTGAAGACGCGGGCGATCGGGTACGAGGTGACGATCAGGGCGGCGGAGGCGAAGACGATGAAGAGCATGATCGCGCGTGCGGCCGAGGAGAAGTCGTCCCGGAACGCGGCGACTGAGCCGCGCTGCGCATGCTCCGCCATCCGCGTGTAGTACGCGGTGACGATCGAGACCGCGATGATGCCGTGCGGGAGCATGAAGATGAGCCACGCGTTCTGCATCACGAAGAAGCCGGCGTTCCCTTCTCCAGCGGAATTGGAAACATTGCTTTCTACGATGCCGGCAACCTGCGTGGCTATGAGCATGGCGAACGTCCAGCCCGCCGCCTTGCCTGCCGTCCCAAGGTTTACCCCGCGCCAGCCGAAATCGAGGCGGAAGCGGAGCCCTACTCGGCGCCAGAACACGAACAGCATGAGCGCCTGCACAGCGACCCCGAGAGTGGCACCACCAGCCAGGAGCGCGACCATTCCCGGCGACCAGGACTGGTGCTGGCTTCCCGTCGCTGACGCGCCGAACGCGACGATGAAGATGCACAGAGTGACGATTGCCACGACGTTGTTCACTACAGGGGCCCAGGTGAAGGGCCCGAACGACTTCTTCGCATTGAGCACTTCCCCGAGCAGTGTGTAGAGCCCGAGGAAGAAGATCTGAGGCAGCGACCAGTAGGCAAAAGCAGTTGCCAGATCTCTCTGCGCCGGCAGCACGCCGAACAAAGCCACGAGGGCAGGTGCCAGGGCTGTCGCCACCACCGCCACCAGAGCGAATATCACCATGCCGAGGGTGACGAGCTTGTTGATGTAGGCGCGCCCCCCGTCCGGATTCACCGACGCCCGAACAATCTGGGGCACGAGAACCGCGTTGAGCAGCCCCTGAGTGATGATCGCGTAGACACTGTTCGGTATGGCAGTGGCTGTCCCATATGCGTTGGCAGCGAACGATACCGCGCCGATCGCCTGCACCAGCAGCCACGCCTTCGCGAAGCCGAGGAGGCGCGACACCAGGGTGCCGGAGGCGAGCAGCGCACTCGCGCGGCCGATGCTAGCCACCGGGCCGCTCCTCCGGGGGCGGCGTACCGGAGCCATCCGAACCCTCTGACCTGGTTACATCTGTGTCGCTCTCGGCAGGCGCTTCCGAGCCGGCCTCATCGGCGGCCCCATCGGCGGCGTCCTCCGCGCGTTTCGACCGGCGACGCAGGATGTTGCGGACGATCCCGAAACCGAACAGCAGCACCAGCAGGATGCCGAAGATCAGCGCGCCGATGCCCTCCCAGTCGGCGTGCACATCCACCGTCACCGAGGTGGGGTCGCCGATCGGGACGCCGGTGGGGCTGTACAGATGCAGCGACAGCACGACCTGGCCGTTCCCGACCTTCGCCTTGACGGGGATGAGGACGGTCGCGCGCGAGTCCTTCACGATTCGCTTCGTGGTCGACTGATCGACCTCGAGCCGGCCGTTCGACGGGGCGGCCGACAGCACGATGGTCACGGCTTCGTCGGTGAGCCCGTTGCTGACCGTGAAGGGGATGGATCCTTGCGCGCTCACGAGGTTGACGTTCTCGGTCGGCAGGATGCGGATGGAGTGAAGCGTCTTGGTCGTCGCCGCCCGCTCTTTCGCGACGGCCGCGTTCCAATCGGTCCGCGGGTTCAGCCACGAGACCGCGAGGACGGCGAGCAGATCGGAGCGCGTGCGGCCGGTCAGCGTCGTCGGGTCGTCGAGCACGGTGGCGAACTGCCCCAGTGCGCCTTCGTCCTGGACGAGAGCGCTGATGTCGGTGATGCGATCGGCGCTCTCCGGCGAGTCGACCAGGTCGAAGCCGGAGGTCTGCGGTGCGCCCGCGACGGAAGGGAAGGAGGCAGGGGCCGACCACGGCGAGGAGAACAGGGCGTTGAGTGTTCGTTCGAACTGGGTTCCGCTCGACGGCCAGGAACGGTCGAGGGCGACGAGGAGGCGGCGTGCGTCGCCCGATTCCTGCGCGATGAGCTCCAACTGGGCGTTCACCTTCGACATGGCGGAGTTCCACGCGACGTCGCTCGGCGCCGAGATCGCCTGCCGCAGAGCGTCGCTGAGCGGCTGGTCGGAGGCCAGGATGCGGGTGTCGCCGGAGCTCAGAGTCGCGTTCGGAGTGGTGCCGAGGTCGGCGGCGTTGGTGTTGCTGCCCGACACGATGGTGGTCTTCAGACCGGCGGCCGCGAGAGGCGGAAGGTCGGCTCGACGCACCGTCTTGTCGCCCGGCCAGGCGACGCCGGTGAGGGTGTAGTCCCAGGCCAGCAGCTCATCCATCGTCGGCAGGACGGGCCCGGGGGTGGTCGTCGGGGTGGGGCTGGGGGTCGTGGACGAGGTCTTCGGAGCGGGGGTGGGCGACGCGGTGGCCGGCTCGCCCACGGGCGTCGGCGCCGGCGTGAAGTTCTTCGGGTCGATCGCATAGGCGAGCGAGGTCGGCTGCAGCGGTGCCGGGAGGCCCGCCTGGATCTGCCCGGCCAGGTCGGCATCACCGTAACCCAGCGAGAAGGTTTCGTTGGGCAGGTCGGCGAGGCGCCCGAGCCAGTCGACGGCGCTCGCCGGGGCGGCGTTGCCGAGCACCCGGATCGAGGCGATGATCATCGGGTCGATGCCGACCGTGACGGTGGTATGGCCCGACAGGCCGTCGAGCTCACGCGTGAGGATGCCGTTGGGAGCCGTGTAGGTCGCCAGATCGTCGGCCGGGATGATGCCGTTCGTGCCGGACGGGGTCACGATCGGGAGCGCGACGTTGACGCTCGCCTGCTTGGCGGTGCCGCCCGGGTACCAGACGACCGAGCCGCGTGCCGTGGTGTCCGACGATCCGGCATCCACCGTTGCGCCGATCCCGAAGACCGCAGAGGTCGTCCGTCCGGCGAACGGGAGGGAGGCGGCGGGCGCGCTGACGCGAACGACGGCGCTCGATCCTGGTTCCAGCGTGTTCAGCTGCGCGGTGCCGAGGTCGACGGCTCCAGAGACGGGGTCCGTCGAGGACAGCCAGGAGGCGAGCGCGGAGCGATCGTTCTGCGCTGCGGGGTCGACCCAGAGGGACACGGTTCCCGACTCGAAAGCGGTGTCCGTCGGATTGGACACCGTGACCGACACTCCCAGGTCTTTGCCGGGTGTCAGGACTCCCGCGTCGTCGGCCGTGATGGATGCGGTCAGCGCTGCACCGGCCGCCGCCCGTGTCGGTCCGGCTGCGACCGCGGACCCCGACGGGTGCACCACGCCGGCGAGGACGGCGAGCGCCCCGACGGCCAGTGCCGCCGACGCCACGCGCAGACGGGCGCGGAGCGACGCACCCCTCCGGAGGGTGGGGGAGGTTGCCGTCATGCGTCGACGCGCGATCCCGACTCGGCCTCCATGTGGTCGATTCTAGAGGCCGCCCGCTGAGAGGCCGGCGAGCGGGGCCGTTAAACTGGGGCACCATGCAGAGCGTCGCCGAATCACTCGAACGTCTCGGCGACCTCGCGCGCACGCCGTCGGTCGCCCGTCTCGCCGACGCGTTCCAAGCCGCGGGACATGAGCTGGCCCTGGTCGGGGGGCCCGTCCGCGATGCCCTGCTCGGCCGTGCTGTGCACGACCTCGACTTCACGACGGACGCCCGGCCCGACGACATCGCGCGGGTAGTCGCGCCCATCGCCGACGCGGTCTGGGACGTCGGCCGCAAGTACGGAACGATCGGCGCGCGACTCGGTGACGACACCGTCGAGATCACCACGTACCGCAGCGACAGCTACGACGGCACCACCCGCAAGCCCGAGGTGGAGTTCGGCGACACCCTCGAGGGCGACCTCCTGCGCCGGGACTTCACGGTCAACGCCCTGGCGCTCCGGTTGCCGGAAGTGCGGCTGGTGGATCCGTCCAGCGGCGTGGAGGACCTCATCGCCGGGGTGATCACCACGCCGAGCAGCCCCCAGATCTCCTTCGGCGACGACCCGCTGCGGATGATGCGCGCAGCGCGCTTCACCGCTCAGCTGGGCTTCACGGTCGATGAGGCCACCCGTGAGGCCATGTCGTCGATGGCCGACCGGATCGAGATCGTCAGCGCCGAGCGGGTGCGCGACGAACTGAGCAAGCTGCTGATGGCCGACGAACCGCGCCGCGGGCTCGAACTCCTCGTCGAGACCGGCCTGGCGGATGAGGTGATCCCCGAGATCCCCGCGCTCCGGCTCGAAGCCGACGAGCACCACCACCACAAGGACGTGTACCAGCACAGCCTCACCGTGCTGGACCAGGCGATCGGATATGAGAAGGAGCGGCATCCCGGCGAGGCGCCCGATCTGGTGCTGCGGCTGGCGGCCATCCTCCACGACATCGGCAAGCCCGCGACCCGGCGCTTCGAGCCGGGCGGTGCCGTCAGCTTCTACCATCACGACCTGGTCGGCGCGAAGCTCGCGAAGAAGCGGCTGACCGCCCTGCGGTTCGACAAGTCGACCATCGACTCCGTCGCCCGGCTGATCGAGCTGCACCTGCGGTTCTTCGGCTACGCCGACGCGCACTGGACCGACTCGGCGGTGCGCCGGTACGTCCGCGACGCGGGCCTGGAGCTTGAGCGGCTGCACATGCTCACGCGGGCTGACGTCACGACGCGGAACCGGCGAAAGGCGGACCGTCTGGGCTTCGCCTACGACGATCTCGAGACGCGCATCCGCGAGCTCCGCGAGCAGGAGGAGATGGATGCGGTCCGCCCCGATCTGAACGGCGAACAGGTGATGAGCATCCTCGGCATCCGCCCGGGCCGAGAGGTGGGTCAGGCGATGCGGTTCCTCCTCGAGCTCCGACTGGACGAAGGTCCTCTGGGCGAAGAGGAGGCCACGCGGCGTCTCCTCACCTGGTGGGAGAGCCGCTGAGCCGGCGCCCGGGTGCCCACTCCCCCGCGTTCTGAGCGATTCCGTCCACAGGTCGTCTCGTCTCGGGACCGTCCACAGATCCGGCTTCCCCGGCCCGTGGATGCTGGCGCCCCGCACCCGCATCCGTTACGCTAGGGAAGTTGCCCGGGCAGAGTCCTGCCCTGGGCGCGTCTATGACACCCTCCTGCTGCAGAACGTCTGCAGCCGCTGAGACCAGAGGAGGTGGGTTAGTCATGCATCAGTACGAGTTGATGGTCATCCTCGATCCCGAGATCGATGAGCGCACCGTGGCTCCGAGCCTTGACAAGTTCCTCAACGTCGTCCGTAACGACGGTGGAACGATCGACAACGTCGACATCTGGGGACGTCGTCGCCTGGCTTACGAGATCAACAAGAAGTCCGAGGGCATCTACGCCGTCGTCCAGCTCACCGCTGAGGGCGACACGACCAAGGAGCTCGACCGCCAGCTGAAGCTCAGCGAGGCCGTCATGCGCACCAAGGTCCTCCGCGCAGAGGAGGCGATCGCTCAGGTCGCCGCCGCTCAGAAGCGTGCCGACGAGAAGGCCGCCCGCAAGGCTGCCACCTCCGAGAAGGCCGGCGCCTAGTCCCATGGCCGGCGAGACCGTCATCACCGTGGTGGGGAACCTCACCGCCGATCCCGAGCTGCGCTACACGCAGAACGGGCTGGCTGTCGCCAACTTCACCATCGCGTCCACCCCCCGCACGTTCGACCGTCAGGCGAACGAGTGGAAGGACGGTGAGGCTCTGTTCCTCCGCGCCAGCGTCTGGCGCGAGTTCGCGGAGCACGTCGCGGGTTCGCTGACCAAGGGGTCGCGCGTCATCGCGCAGGGCCGCCTCAAGCAGCGCTCCTACGAGACGAAGGAAGGCGAGAAGCGCACCAGCATCGAGCTCGAGATCGACGAGATCGGCCCGTCGCTGCGCTACGCCACCGCTCAGATCACCCGCACGCAGTCGTCCGGAGGCGGACGAAGCGCGGGTGGCTTCGGCGGCGGTGCGCCTGCTGTCGAGGAGCCGTGGGCCGCATCGGCTCCGGCGGACCCCTCCGCCGGTGCGGATGTCTGGAACACTCCGGGCTCCTACAACGACGAGACCCCCTTCTAACGAGACTCGCTCCTCCGCAGAGGGGCACACATCATCAGCCCGCCGGCCGGAGGCCGGGCCGGGCGGAAAGCAAAGGAAACCATGGCTGGAAAGTCGAGCGGCGACCGCCGCAAGCCGATCCGCAAGGGCAAGGACGGCAAGAACGCCGCCCCCGCGAAGTCCGTTCGCGTCGGCGTCATCGATTACAAGGACGTCGCCACCCTGCGTAAGTTCATCTCGGAGCGTGGAAAGATCCGCGCCCGTCGCATCACCGGTGTCTCCGTCCAGGAGCAGCGCCTCATCGCCCGCGCGGTCAAGAACGCGCGCGAGATGGCGCTCCTCCCCTACGCCGGCTCTGGCCGCTAAGGAGCAACGACATGTCGAAGGTTATTCTCACGCACGAGGTCACCGGCCTCGGCTCTGCCGGTGACGTCGTCGACGTCAAGAACGGCTACGCGCGCAACTACCTCGTCCCGCAGGGCTTCGCGATCGCGTGGTCCCGTGGTGGCGAGAAGCAGGTCGAGCAGATCAAGGCGGCCCGTGCCGCCCGCGAGCTGCACACCGTCGAGCAGGCCCAGGACCTCAAGGCCAAGCTCGAGGCGACCAAGGTCAAGCTGACCGTCAAGGCGGGCCGCGAGGGCCGTCTGTTCGGTTCGGTCAAGACCGGCGATGTCGCGGACGCCGTCAAGGCGGCCGGCATCGGCGAGCTCGACAAGCGCAAGATCGAGCTTCCGAACCCCATCAAGGTCGTCGGCGACCACGAGGCGACCGTGCGGCTGCACGACGACCTCTCGGCCGTCATCAGCCTCCAGGTGGTCGCTGCCAAGTAGGCGCGACGAAGCAGAAGTGTAGCGGCGGGCGAAGGCCCGCCGCTACCTCTGGTTAAGGCTGATTTCCTCAGTTCTGTACACAGGTTCGGTCGCAATGCGAGCAAGCTTGAACACAGGGTTCAAGGAAGTTTTTACACACAGGCTGGGGAAAGTAAAAGAGCAGATCAGATGGACTTTACTCCACCGAAGTTCTTTTTTCTCCACAGAGTTCCACACACCTTTTGCACACGCTCTACGGCGTTTCGCCCACATTCTCCCCAGTTTTATCCACAGGCTGAGTTGTGGGCGTGGACGGGGCTTCGTAGGGTTGATCGACGTCGACGGACGACAGCCGCGAAGAGCGGCAATGTCGGAGGTCGTCCCGACAATCGACCCGAGGGAACGCGTCCACGCGGAAGCGATGGACGAGCCCGCGACGGCCTCGTCGTGCCCGGAGGCACCTGACCAGTAGAGGAGTGAATGTGTCGATCGCCCATATCGGTCTCGCCGACGGTCGTGACCAGGGTGACACCCGCTCCCCGGAGCGCACTCCGCCGCACGATCTCCTCGCCGAGCAGAGCGCCCTCGGTGGCATGCTGCTCAGCAAGGATGCCGTCGCCGACGTCGTCGAGGTCATCCGCGGCACCGACTTCTACATCCCCAAGCACGAGATCATCTACGACGCGATCCTGTCGCTCTACTCGCACGGAGAGCCGACCGACGTCATCACGGTCACCGACGAGCTGACCAAGATCGGCGAGCTGTCCCGCGCCGGGGGCGCCGAGTACCTCCACACCCTGACCAGCCTCGTCCCGACCGCGGCAAACGCGGGCTACTACGCCAACATCGTCGGTGAGAAGGCCCTGCTCCGCCGGCTCGTGGAGGCCGGCACGCGCATCACGCAGATGGGCTACAAGGCCGAGGGCGAGGTGCTCGACCTCGTCAACAACGCGCAGGCCGAGATCTACTCCGTCACCGGCACCCAGGAGACCGAGGACTACGTCCCGCTGACCGAGGCCGTCACCGTCGCGATCGACGAGATCGAGGCGGCGAAGCACAAGGACGGCTCGATGACGGGCGTTCCGACCGGCTTCGCCGAGCTGGACGAGCTGACCAACGGGCTCCACCCCGGCCAGATGGTCATCGTCGCCGCGCGACCCGCGCTCGGAAAGTCGACGCTCGCGCTCGACTTCGCCCGCGCCGCGGCGATCAAGCACGACATGCCCACCATCTTCTTCTCGCTCGAGATGGGCCGAAGCGAGATCGCCATGCGCCTCCTCTCCGCCGAAGCGACCGTCCCGCTTCAGAACATGCGCAAGGGAACGGTCGACAACCGCGACTGGACGACCATCGCCTCCACCCGCGGCCGCATCAACGACGCCCCGCTGTACATCGACGACAGCCCGAACATGACTCTGGTCGAGATCCGCGCCAAGTGCCGCCGCCTCAAGCAGCGCGTCGGCCTCAAGATGGTGATCATCGACTACCTGCAGCTCATGACCAGCGGCAAGCGCGTCGAGAGCCGTCAGCAGGAGGTCAGCGAGTTCTCGCGTGCCCTCAAGCTCCTCGCCAAGGAGCTCCAGGTGCCGGTCATCGCCCTGTCGCAGCTGAACCGTGGTCCCGAGCAGCGCGCGGACAAGCTCCCCGCCCTGAGCGACCTCCGCGAGTCCGGCTCGATCGAGCAGGACGCCGACGTGGTCATCCTGCTGCACCGCGAGTCCGCCTACGAGAAGGACAACCCCCGCGCCGGCGAGGCCGACCTCATCGTCGCCAAGCACCGCAACGGCCCCACCCGGACGGTGACGGTCGCCTTCCAGGGCATGTACTCACGCTTCACCGACATGGCCCCGATCTGATCCGGTCTGTAGGTTCCGCGCCGAAATTGGCAAATCCGCCTGAATGTTGACCGATGCTAGCAAGGGACGAACGGTGCAGCAGCTCCGCCCGTCTTCTCAAGCTACGGCAACGCCCTCGACGGACATGGGAAGATCGTTTCGATTGTAGCCTCGGGAGCGTCGACGGCTATCAACTGTTCGGCCTTCGTCACGGGGACGGGCTGCCTCGGCGGCATGTTTGTAGCTTTCGGCCCTAAGGCCCGGACTAACCAGTGGGGCGGTAACCAGTGCCAGTGGGGCGGTAACCAGTGAGTCTTCGACCGCGAATAGTTGTCTACGCCCTCGTCGGAATCGGCCTTGTGATGACGGTTGCGTCGATGATCGCGGCACCGCAAATCGGCCGGTGGCGACCTTATTTGTGGGGAGTCGCCTCCGTGGCGGTGGTGGCGGTTCTCGTGTATCTCGCACTAGCCGTAAGCCTCCGAAGGATGGTTGCCAAGGTCCGTGCAGCCAATCCGGCGCACGAACCGCTGCTCGTTGCAGTAACGGACGGTCAGTGGACCCACCTGGGCGTTGACCTGTCCACGCTTTCCGGAGTCCGTTACGCGGTGGTCGATGTCGGCGCTGCGGGGATCCGACTGTTCGTCGGCATCGGTGACCCTCGGCTACTGACCTTGATTCCACTCGCAGGCGTGCTCGAGTTGGAGGTTGCCACATCAAGGCTGGGCGTCGTGACTCGACCCGCGTTGAAGATCAAGCGCCTTGGCGAGTTAGCCGCGATCGTCCTCACGCCGATCAAGCCGAGCCTCCGGTCATACTCGTCGGACGAAATAGCGTCACGAATTCACTCGTTGACGTACGCCATGGGTAGGCCAACAAGCTGAGCGGGATCAGCGTCTCAGCCCGCAGGTAGCTGAGCTTCGCCACCACCCTCGCCGACGAGACTTCCTCGAGGAGCGGGCACCGACGACGCCCTGCTTCCTGCCGGAGCAACCCGCCGGCGGAACGAGTACGGAACGGATGTCTTCATCGGCGCTGCCCCGCCGGCCGGGAGCGGGCCGCACCGGTACGTCTACACCCTCAGCGCCCTCGACGTCCCTATTCTCGAGGTGACCGCCGATGTGACCCCCGCGATCATCGGGCTGCGCCTGAGACCGCACATCATCGGACGGGCCCAGCTGGTCGGACTCACCCAGACCCGCCTCGACGGCACCCCTGAACCGGTGGCGGACGCGGCAGCTTCCTGAACCGCGCCGGGAACCACCGGTCATCCGCCCGATTCCGGCTCGGGTAGCCTTTTCCGATGATCTTCGATGCGCACGACGCAGCCCCGTTGCATCCGATCGCAGCCGGGGAGGGCGCGGCGTGAGCGTGCACCTCGTCGGCGGCGGCGCGACCGCGATCGCTGATGCTCCGCTCTACGCGCCGTTCGTCGCCGAAGCGTCGCTGCGAGCGAGGGAGGCGGGGCGCACGCGGCCGCGGATCGCGGTGATCTCCCTGCATCCCGAGGCCGAGGAGAAGGCGGTGGCGCTCGGCGAGCTCCTGGTCGAGGCGGCGGCGGGGACCACGATCGAGCTGCTCCTGACCGCCGGGCGGGCCGGGGAGCCGATCGGGCTCGGCGCGATCGCCGATGTCGACGGCATCGCGGTGGGGGGCGGCATCGTCGAGGAGGTGCGCGCCGGGCTCGAACCGGTGTTCGGCGAGTTGCGCCGGCAGGTCTCCGGCGGCGTGCCCTACCTCGGCGTCTCAGCCGGTGCGATGGTTGCGGCGGAGGGCTCGCTCGGCGGCGGCTCGCGCATCGGCGGTGTGGTCGTGTCCCCCGAAGACCCCGACGAAGCGGGCGAGGAGCTTCAGATCGAGACCGGAATCGGTCTCGTCGACGTGGCCATCGACGTGCATGTCGCCCAGCGCGGCATGCTGTCCCGGCTGGTCGCGGCCGTCGAATCCGGACTGATCGCGGGCGGGCTCGGCATCGACGAGCGCACGGCCCTGATCGTGGGCGACGGCGCACTCCGGGTCGAAGGCGCGGGCAGCGTCTGGCGGGCGCTGCCGATCGAGGGCGGCGTGCTGGTCTCGACGATCGGCGCGTGACCGCGAACGCCAACGGCGCACCCCGGGAGACCCTGGGTGCGCCGTCGGCGAATGCGTGAGCCGGGTTACTGCTGGATGAAGGCGAGGATGTCGGGGTTGATGACGTCGGCGTGCGTCGTCAGCATTCCGTGCGGGTAGCCCTCGTAGATCTTCAGGGTCGCGTTCTGCAGGAGTTCGGCCTGCTTGATCGACGCGTCCTTGTAGGGGACGATCTGGTCGTCGTCGCCCTGCGTGACCAGCACCGGCACCGAGATCGCCTTCAGGTCCTCCGTCTGGTCGGTCTCAGAGAAGGCCTTGATGCCCTCGTAGTGGGCGAGGGCGCTGCCCATCATCCCCTGACGCCACCAGTTGGCGACCACGGGCTCCGACACGGTGACACCCGGACGGTTGAAACCGTAGAACGGGCCGGACGCCACGGCCTGGAAGAACTCGGCACGGTTCGCTGCCAGCGCCGCGCGGAAGCCGTCGAAGACCGAGATCGGGGTTCCCTCCGGGTTGGCCTCGGTCTGCACCATCAGCGGGGGCACCGACGAGACCAGCACGGCCTTCGCGACGCGGCCCTGGGGCTCTCCGTACTTCGCGACGTAGCGCGCGACCTGACCGCCACCGGTGGAGTGCCCGATGTGGATGGCGTTGCGCAGGTCGAGGTGCTCGACGACGGCCGAGGCGTCGCTGGCGTAGTGGTCCATGTCGTGCCCGGTGCTGATCTGCGACGAGCGGCCGTGGCCGCGGCGGTCGCTGGCGATCACGCGGAAGCCCTTCCCGAGGAAGTAGAGCATCTGGGCGTCCCAGTCATCGGCGGACAGGGGCCAGCCGTGGTGGAACATGATGGGCTGGGCGTCGTGGCTGCCCCAGTCCTTATAGTAGATTTCGGCGCCGTCTTCTGTGGTCACAAAGGGCATGTTCGACCTCCGGTTCATGTCGCACCGGGATGCGCGGGGCGACGGTGTGGATGCTCGTGGCGATAGCGGAGAGCGTTCTCACACTACGGCTCGCACCCCTCGTTCGGGGTCCTACTTTTGTCCAGAAGGTGCGACCGCATCCGGTGCCAGGACACGGTGCACGGAGGCGACGGCGCTCGATCCCTCCCCGACCGCTGCCGCGACCCGCTTCATCGAGCCGTGGCGTACGTCGCCCGCGGCGAAGACGCGCGGCAGGCTCGTCTCGAACGGGAGCGGCCGGCGGTTCAGAGCCTGCCAGGCAGGGCCGACGGCCGGGATGTCGGCGTCGGTGAGCAGGAATCCGCTGTCGTCGCGTTCCGCGTCCGAGATCCATTCCGTGCCCGGGTGCGCGCCGATGAAGCAGAACAAGCCGGCCGCATCGATCCGGTGCGACCCGCCGTCCGCCGTTGTCACCGTGATGGCGTCCAGCTGCGAGCGTCCGTGCAGGCGGGTCACCTGCGTCGAGGTGAGGACGTCGATCCGGGGATGGCCGAGCACGCGGTCCACGAGGTACGCGGACATCCCCGCGCGGACCGACGGGCCGCGGACGATGAGGCGGACGCGACTGCCCTGATCGGCGAGGAAGAGAGCGGCCTGCCCGGCCGAGTTCGCGCCGCCCACGACGGCGACGGGACGAGCTCCGCACGAGCGGGCCTCGAGCTCGGTCGCGGCGAAGAAGATGCTTCCTCCCTCGAACTCGGCCCACCGGTCGAGCGGAAGGCGCCGATACTGTGCGCCCGTTGCGACGATCACGGCCCCCGCGTGCACGGCATCCCCGCTGTCGAGCTCGATCCGTACGGCATCCGATCCGGTCGACAGCGCGATCACCCGGGTCGGTGCCGAGAACCGCACACCGAACTTCAGGGCCTGCAGCGCGGCCAGCTCGGTGAGGTCGGCACCGGAGAGGCCGTCGGGGAACCCGAGGTAGTTCTCGATGCGCGAGCTCGAGGCCGCCTGGCCGCCGGGAGCGAGCTCATCCAGCACCAGCGTCGACAGGCCCTCCGAGGCACCGTAGATCCCGGCGGCGAGCCCGGAGGGCCCCGCCCCGATCACCACCAGGTCGAAGCGGCTGCCGGCACCGTCTCGGGCGCGGAAGGAGAGCCCGAGAGCTTCCGCGAGCTGCGCCGGGGTCGCCCGGCGGTGCACGCCCCCGCGGGTGATGACGACCGGGAGCTCGTCCTCCACGACTCCGCACACCTGGAGCGCAGAGCGGCCCGCGTCCGTCCGTGCGTCCACCCAGCGGTGCGGCAGCTCCATCCGGGCCACATAGCGGCGGAGGGCCATCGCATCCGGCGACCCCTCGACGCCGACGATCTGAAGCGTCATGTCCGCGGTGCTCATCAGGAGGCGCCGTCTGGCGCGGAACGCGGACAGGAGCGTATCGGCGATGGCATGGTCGACCGCCATGCGGCGCCTGAGCGAAGCGAGAGGGATGCGCCGGACCAGGCCCGGCTGGATCATGCGCGCGCTGAGGAGCGAACGCTGGCCGTTGAGCATGTTCAGCTCGCCCAGGAACTCACCGGCCTGCCAGCGCGACACCACCCGCTCCGGAGAGTCGGCGGTCGCCTCTTGGACGACGTCGACCTCCCCCTCCTCGATCACGAAGAAGTCGATGTCGGCGTCGCCGGCCTGGAAGAGGTACTCGCCCGCGCGGAAGGAGTGCGTCAGACCGAGCGCCGCGATCCCCGCCATCTCGTCCGGCGTCAGCACCGGGTTGGCCGCGGTTCCCGCCGGAGCGCGGAAGACCTCCTGCTGACGGTCGCCTTCGGAGTCCACGCCGCAGAGCTTAGGTCGTGCGAGGGCCCGCGACATCCTGCGAACGTCGGAAGCCTGCGAACCTTGGAAGCCCGGGCTCGGCTGCGTCCCCCACGACCGGTCGATAGCATTGTCGCGGTCGGAAGGCAGGCGAGCATCGGCATGCGTCGTGGGAGAGGGGATCGTGATGGCTGAGTTGGTCGATTCCATCGAGCTGGCCGTGTTCGAACGGCTCATCGACGTCGGCAAGCTGCTCGAGCGGAGAGCGGATCGCGCGACGCGCGAGCACACCGGCATCAAGTACACCCAGTACGAGGTCCTGATCCGTCTGCGCAACGCCGGCGGCGAGCTGCGCATGACGGAGCTGGCGAAGAAGCTCGTCAGCACCCCCAGCGGGCTGACCTACCAGCTCGCCCAGCTGGAGAAGGCCGGGCTGGCGGAGCGGGTCATCGCCCCCGGGGACGAGCGCGGCGTGCTCGCGCGCATCACCGAGCAGGGCCGGGCCCTCCTCCGCGAGGTCTCGCAGGCTCAGAACGACATGATCGTCGAGGCGTCGATCGCCCCGCTGACCCGGGAGCAGGTCGAGCAGGCCCACCGCATCCTGGGCGCGCTTCAGCTGCATCTGCGCGGGGAGGAGACCGGCGGCCTCATCCCGGAGGACCTCGCTCCGTAGCGCGGCCGGATCGCTGGATCCCGGGTTTTACAAATTTGAAACAACCGGCGCGTTTTCTGGTAACGTGACCGCATTATCTTCGAATTTGTAATAAGTCGAAGGTCGAGGCGAAGAAGCCTGACGCGCACGCGACAGCGGCTCCGCACCCGGACCGACGGCTTCCGGCCTACGAAGGAGCGCGCATGATCGCACTCGACCACATAGCCATCTGGTCCGACAACCTGTATCGCACGACCATCGAACTGAGCAGGATGACCGGCATCGGCAGCGCCGACGGCGGCTACTTTCCCGGGCTGGGACTCGGCCAGAAGATCATCTCCCTCGGCGGAGGCGTCTACCTCGAGATCGAGAGCATCGTCGACCACACGATGATCGCCGAGAGGAAGCCGCTCGCCCTCGAACTGGAGCGGCAGACCGCCGCGGGCGACTGCTTCGCCGGCCTGTGCCTCCGTAGCGACGACCTCGATGAGATCGCACGCTTCGCGGCCCACCGCGGTGTGGAGGTGGCGACCGAGATCGCCGGAGGCAAGGAGGTCATGGTCCCTCGCCAGAAGCGCGGAAAGGCGGCGCACGCTCCCGACTTCCTCGGGTCGTGGCTGCTCGGCAAGCCGAACATCTACTACGTGGCCGACCTCGACACCCACTCCAGCATCCTCCCCGCCCAGCCCGGCACCGGCGACGTCCGGGGCCTCGGGGTCACCTCACTCGAACTCGGCGGCGACGAAGCGTCGCTCCGCGAGTGGCTCGGTGACATCGACCCTGCGGAGCTCGGGATCGACATCCAGTTCAACGGTCTCGCCGACGGCCTCTACGCCGTCGGCTTCGACTCGACGGCCGGGCCTCAGGTCATCCGGCTCGCACCCATCACCCTGTAGACGGCGTCACCTCACCCGTATCGGAGACAACATGTCCACCATCGTCCACTCGGAATCCGTCGGCACGCGGACGAAAGTCCGTCGCGCCGCTCTCTCCGGCTTCTTCGGCAGCGCCCTCGAGTACTACGACTTCCTCATTTACGGATCCGCGTCCGCGCTCATCTTCGGGCGGCTCTTCTTCCCCGAATCCGGGGCGTCGGCCACGCTCCTGTCGATCGCCACCTTCGGAGTGGCCTACATCGTCCGCCCCTTCGGCGCGGTGCTGTGGGGGCACATCGGAGACCGCTTCGGACGCCGGCGCGCGCTCATCCTCACGATCGCCCTGATGGGCGTCGCGACCTTCCTGATCGGACTCCTCCCCACGTTCGACGCCATCGGCTGGGCGGCCCCGGCCCTCCTGGTGCTCCTGCGCCTGGTGCAGGGGTTGTCCGCGGGCGGAGAGTCGCCGGGGTCGACGTCGCTGACCGTCGAGCACGCCCCGGACGGGCGTCGCGCCTACTACACGAGCTTCACCATGAGCGGGATGCAGTTCGGGATCGCGCTGGGGAGCCTCGTCTTCATCCCGATCGCCCTGCTTCCGGAGAGCGCCCTCTACAGCTGGGGATGGCGCATCCCGTTCCTGGCGAGCGGCGTCTTCACGGTCATCGCCTCCCTCCTCCGCCGCAAGCTGGAGGAGCCGGAGACGTTCACCACGATGCGCACCGAGGGAGAACGGGCCCGTCTGCCCATCGCCGTCCTGCTGAAGGACCACTGGCGCACGACCCTGCGGGTCCTGCTGCTGAGCACGATCAACGTCGTCGGCACCATCTTCAACGTGTTCGCCCTCTCCTACGGCTCGCAGCACGGAATCCCGAGCGCGGTGATGCTGGCGGTGGTCTCGCTGGGCAACCTCGCCGCGATGGTGATGTCGCCGATCGCCGGATGGCTCTCCGACCGGTTCGGACGTCGGAGCCTGTTCATCGTCGGCTCCATCGGCGCGACGGTGTTCATCGCGCTCCAGTTCGTCGCGATCGACGCGGACAACATCCCGTTGGTCTACCTGTCCGGGATCCTCGGGATCGGCGTCTTCTACGCCATCCCGATCACGGTCGGAGCGACGTGGTACCCGGAGCAGTTCCCGGCAGCCTGCCGGTACACCGGGATGGCCGTCGCGCTGATGCTCGGGATCCTCCTGTCCGGCTTCGCTCCGGCGATCGCCCAGGGCATCGGTGCGAACGGCGCGAACTGGGCGCCGGCGATCCTGCTGTGCGCTGCCGTCTCCGTGATCTCGTCCGTCGTCGCCCTCGTCTCGCCCGAGACGTTCCGGGTGACGAAAGAGCTGCTCGGGGTGAAGGCGCCGCGGGGCTGAGGGTCCCGAACGACGCACCCCGTCCGCCTGGAGCGGCCCGGCGTGAGGCTCAGCCGATCGCCGCGGCCGCTTCCGGCGTCGCCACCCGGAAGCTGAAGGTCTCCTCGAGGTACAGGAACACCTCGTCGCCCGTGTGGTGCGCGTAGCCGATGGCGATGTCCTGTCCCGACTCGAAGACGTAGTCGCCGCCCCGGAGGCTGACGACCACCGCCCCATCCACCCCCGGCGCCCAGACGACGGGTCCGCCGAGGAGCGTCTCGAGGTGCTTGTAGAGAGGGCTTCCGCCCTGATCGCTGCCGCCGACGACGTTGATCCAGGTGTCGGAGTCGACGGCCAGTCCGTACGGGCCGTCGACGCCCGCGCGCTTCAGCTGCGCCGCGGCCGCCGCGACCTGCTCGGCGAGCCGGCGCGGGTCGTCCGATCGGACCAGCGGGGCGGCCGGACTGGACGGGATGATCCCGTCGAAGCCGACCGCCTCCCAGCCGTTGAAGATGGCGGAGTTCTCGACGGTGGCCAGCTGCGCGGCCGCCCTGTCGAGGGACGAGAGGTCGACGTCGATCGCGCCCCGTGCGGCGGCATCGAGCTCCGCTCGCGAGAGGGTGAACTCCGCACGGACCTCGGCGAGCGGGAGCACGGCACGCGAGCGCGCGATCACGGCCCGGTCCGCCGTGTCGACGACGCCTCCGACCCGGCCCGTCGAGGTGGCCGAGTGCTCCCAGCCCAGGGGGCCGACGAAGTCGACGAGCCTGCGGCCGCCGAGCGCCGGAGCCAGCCGGGCGCGCGCTTCGTCGTCGAGCATCGTCCAGGTGTCGTCGGTGATCGGCGCCAGGTCGCGGAACAGGTGGTTCATGTCATCTTCCCTTTCACTGCGTCAACGGAGCGCGCCGAGTCCGAGCGAGCCGTCCGTCGTCCCGGCCGGCGTGGATGGTGCCGGTTGCGCCGGCGGGACGGCCGCCGGAGCGTCGTCGAGCCCGTCGAGGATCTCGGCGGGCGGCACGAAGAAGGCGCTTCCTGTCACGGCCGACGAGAAATCGAGCAGGCGGTCGTGGAGCCCAGGAGGATCGCCGATGAACATGCGCTCGAGCATCTGCTGGATGACCCAGAGGTTGCGGCAGTACCCGATGAAGTAGGTGCCGAACTGGTCGGATCCCGGACTGCCGAAGGGCATGTTGTCCCGGAGGATGTCGTGCTCGACGCCCTCCGCGTCGACGATGGTGGCGAGCGTCTTGTGCGACTTCTGGCCGGTCGCGGCGTCATCCAGCTCGACGTTGTCCGCCTTCGTCCGCCCGATGATCGCCTCCTGCTGCTCCGTCGTCAGCGACTGCCACGCGGCGATCGGATGCAGATACTTCTGGACCACGACGTAACTGCCCCCGGCGACATCCGGGTCCTCGTCCCCGACGAGCGTGGACTCCGGCAACGCCGGCCCGACGGGATTGGCGGTGCCGTCCACGAAGCCCAGCAGGTCCCGGACGTCGAAATAGCGGAAGCCGACGGTCTCGTCGGCGACGGCCACCGCATCCCCGAGCCCGCTGAGCAGCAGCCGCTCGAACTCGAAGCACAGATCCCGCCGATCGGAGCGGATGTGGAACAACAGGTCGCCGGGCGTCGCCGGTGCGGTGTGGCGGGCTCCCTCGACGGGCAGGAACGGGCGCAGCTCGCGAGGCGACGGCATCCCCGTGAGGTCCGTCCACACCGCCGCGCCGACACCGACGGTGCAGGTGAGGTTCGCCCCGAGGTCGCGGAACGCCACGGTCTTGATCAAGCCGGAGAGGTCGGCGAGCACCGACCGGATCGTCGCGATGGCGTCCGGTGCGTCCGTCACCGTCACCACCAGGAACACCGCGGTCTGCGTCAGCGGTGCATCCACCTGCTGCGCATCGATGGGCACGCGTCGATTCCCCGTCGCCCCTGCTTGCTCTGCCATCGGACCTCCGCTGGGGAGTCTAGGTGCGCCGGATCGCATCGAAGGTGACCCGGCCAGCCCCACCCAGAGGCTTCCCGCGGCTTTCCATCCGATGTAGGAACGGGGCCGCGCGGGCCGCCCCTAGCCTCATCCCTATGGTCGAGAAGCTGGAGATCGGCGTCGTCGGCGGGTCCATCGGTGGCCTGTTCGCCGCAGCGCTGCTGACGCAGAGCGGGCACAGGGTGACCGTCCTGGAGCGCTCCCGCCACGGGCTCGCCCGCCGCGGCGCCGGTCTCGTCGCTCAGCAGGAGCTGCTCACCCTGTTGCAGCGCGTGGGGCGGGCGGATGCATCCCGTGTCGGTGTCGTCGCCGAGGAGCGCATCACCCTGGGCCGCGCGGGAGGCATCCTGTCCCGCGATCCCACGCCGCAGATGCAGCTGTCGTGGGACTACCTCTACGAGGTGCTGCGCGACCTGATCCCGGCGGACGCCTACCGTCTCGACCACGCCGTGCGCGCCGTCCGCTCGACCGACGTCAGCGCGGAGGTGGAGCTGAACAGCGGCGAGCGGCGGTTCTTCGACCTCGTCGTGGGAGCAGACGGCCTGCGATCCGTGACGCGCCGGGCGGTCGTCCCAGACGACAGGGGCAACAGGTACGTCGGCTACGTCACCTGGCGGGGGCTGATCCCGGAGCAGGCGCTCACCGGCCGGGCAGCCGGCACCCTGCTGGGACGCTTCGCATTCTTCACGGCGCCGGGAGCCCACATGCTCGGCTACCTCGTCCCCGGTGCCGGCGGCGAGCTGGCGCCGGGAGAGCGCCGCTACAACTGGGTCTGGTACCGCCCGCTCTCCGCCGCCGACCTCGCCGGGCTCATGGACGGCATCGGGCGCCCCGTCGGCAGCCTGTCGCTCGCGCCCGGGGAACTGCCGGAGGCCCTGCGCGAGCAGCTTCGCGCGGACGCGAGGGCGGAGCTGCCGCCGGAGTTCGCCGAGGCGGTCGATGCCGAGCCGCAGCCCTTCCTGCAGGCCATCGTCGACTACGTGCCGTCCGCCATGGCCCGGCATCGCGTCGCACTGCTGGGCGACGCCGCGGTCGTCGTCCGCCCGCACACGGCGATGGGAGCGGCGAAGGCGGCCGGAGACGCCCTCGCGCTCGCCGCGCTGCTCGACCGCCTCCCCGTGCCGGAGGCATTGGACCGGTATCAGGCGCAGCGCCTCCCGGTGGGGCGGTCGATCGCACAGTACGGGCAGCGCCTCGGCGACTCGCTGCCGCTGGCCCGGGCGCTCCGCTGACCCGCTACGCGCGCGAGGTGGGCAGGTATCCGGCCGCCGTGAAGAGACGGCGCAGATCGACCACCAGCTGCTCGTCGATGTCCTTGTGACGCGGTCGGCTGATCACCAGGCGCTCCTCCCCCAGCTTCACGATGTACTTTCCGTCGTGCTCCTCGCGGACCGCGCCGGCCTCGTCGAGCAGGGCGAGGACGTCGTGCCACTCGATGTTGTGCGAGGTGGGGTGACGCTCGATCTGCTCCAGGGTGGTGCGGTGGTGCTCGCTGAGGTGCGCGGGCGTGAGGTCGGTCATGACGGTTCCTTTCGGTCGGATGCGTCGTCACGATAACCGGGGGCTCCGCCCGGCGCACCCTCACCTTGTAGCAACGTGGCCGACCGGCGGTGTCGCGGATTGTTTGCTTCATCCGTGTGAAGCAGTAGCGTGGACCGTTATGGGCAGGCCACGGAGCTTCGACGAGGAGCAGCTGCTGGACTGCGCCCAGGAGATCTTCTGGACCACCGGGTACGCGGCGACCCGCGTGGAGGACATCGGCCGCCTGTCCGGGCTGGGGAACGGCAGCATCTACGGCGCCTACGGGAGCAAGCTCGGCCTCTTCCTCGCGGTCTTCGGCCGGTACTGCGAGGGCCGGGTCCGGATGGTGGATTCAGTGGTCGGCGCTCACCGCGGCACCTTCGAGGACGCCGTCGCGAACTATCTGGATGCGATCATCGCCGACTGCACCATCCACCCCGATCGACGCGGGTGCCTCATGCTCAACAGCATCACCGAGCTCGGCTCGCGTCATCCCGAAGTGGTCGACATCGGCAGCCGGACCCTCAGCGCGCTGGAAGAGATCGTGCGGGCCCGCGTCCTCCAGGGCGTCTCCGACGGCGAGCTCGCTGTCCCCGACGACGAAGGGGCGTCCCTGAGCGCCCACATCGTCCTCGTCTCGCAGGGGCTCATCCAGCTGAGCCGGACGGGCGCGTCCACGGACAAGCTGCACACGATCGCACGGACCTCCAGCAGGATGAGCTCCCTGCTGGCCGCTGCCTGAGCCCGGGTCCGAGCGGTTCGCGGCGGCCGAACGGGAGGGATCAGGCTTCCGCCGCCCCCGAGGCGATCTCGGACAGCCGCGCCAGCGCCATGCGCGAGTTCTCGTCGACCGGCCGCCAGACGACCAGGGTCAGATCGAAGAAGCCGGGGATGTTCAGCTGCTGGTAGGCGAGCGTCATCCGTCCCACCACATCGGGCGTGAAGGTGAACGAATCGGCCGCGTCCGGGGCGTCCTCGCGGGCCCACGCGGTGGCGAACGCGCTGCTCTTGGCTCCGAGCTCGCTGACGATCCGTTCGAACCCGTCGTCCGACTCGTGCCGGTTCAGCGAGTCGCGCAACGTCCCGGTGACATGCTCGACGATGGCGTCCTGGCCGGGGTTGGAAACCAGCACGTCGGAGTCGAGAAAGGTGGAGCGCGCCAGGTTCACCCCGTCGTGGAAGGCCGGGGACACGGCCTTCGCGAGATCGTTCGAGAACAGGACCGTCAGATACCGGTCCCGCACGAACGCCGGGATGCCGGGCCACGACTCGATCATCTCGCGGATGTCCTGCGGCACAGGAGTCTGCTGTCCGTCGACGGTCATGGCCGTCACGATAGCGAAGACCCGCCCGACGAGACTGGGGCCGCTAGGGTCACCTTCCCCCTCCAGCGGGGCTCTTCGCCGCCGGAAACGGCGCCGAACACGGCGCGTCCGAGAAGTCCGCCCGTGTTGGGAGGGTGACAGCGGGCCAGCCAAGTGGAGACGCGAATCCATAATGATCGGCTCTATGGACACGCCTCAGGAACAGCTCGGAACCCTCTGGCTCGCCGGCGAGGACGACCGGCCCTTCCCCTCCGCCCAGCACTCGGCCGTCGCCGAGGACCCGTCGCACGACGCGGTGATGCTCCGGCTGCTGGCCGACGACCCGGCCGTGCGGCGCCGGGCGTTCGCGCAGGCCATCTCGCGCCGCTGGCTCGAGCGCGGAGAGGCGACCATCGTGCGTGCGGTCGCGGTCGACCGGAAGGCGGACGCGCTCGACCGGCTCGCCTTCGGACGGCACATGGCGGCGGTCAAGTCGGTCGACCTGACCTTCATCGGCCACAGGGACGACCTGCTGTACTTCGTCGGGCGGGCGGTCCTGCCCGACCGCTACGGCGGGGAGCCCGGCATCGCGAGCGACCGGATCATGCAGGAGGCCGCAGCGCGCGGGCTGCATGTGCACGGCATCGGCACCGCCCGCCTCGACCGGAAGGACGAGGACCTCGCCGTCTCCGCCGAACAGGCCAGGCGCGCCGCGGAGATCGTGGCGTGGCTTCCGCACCTGGCAGGCGTCGCCGACATCTCCCAGCTCGGAGCGTGGGTGCTCCTCGACTCGATCGACGCGGACGGTTCCCACGTCGGCATGTTCTCTCCGGCGGCCCTCCAGCTCTGGGAGCACGGCAACGATGTCCAGCTGGAGACGGTCGAGACCTTCCTCGACACCTGCGGCCGGGTCCGGGATGCGTGCGAGCAGCTCCACATCCATCGCACGACCCTCTACTACCGGCTGGACAACCTCCCCGACGCCGTGCGGGCGGCGCTCAACGACGGGATGAGCCGGAGCGCGCTGCACATCTGCCTGAAGCTCCTGCGCTACTGGAGAGCGACCGGTCGGGCATGACGGGAGAACTCGACCTCCGTCCGACGAGACGCAGGCCCCGCATCCGCCACGGCGCCGGATTCTGGGTCGTGGCGGTCACGTTCCTCCTGGTCATGGCGTACTCGACGGTCCCCACGCCGCTGTACCCGCTGTACCAGCAGCGCGACGGCTTCCCTCCGTTCGTGATCACGGCGATCTTCGCCGCGTACGCCGTCGGCGTCATCGTGTCGCTCTACGTGGCCGGCCACGTCAGCGACTGGCTGGGGCGGCGTCGCGTTCTGGTCATCGCCGTGCTCATCTCCGCCGTCTCGGCGCTGATGTTCCTGATGTGGACCGAGGTCCCCGGGCTGATCGCCGCCCGCTTCGTCAACGGGGTCAGCATCGGCATCCTCACCGCCACCGCGACCGCTCACCTCGGCGAGCTGCGCTCGGTGGCGCGTCCGCAGGAGAACGCCGTGATCGCGGCGTCCGTGTCGGGCGCTGCGAATCTCGGCGGGCTCTCTCTCGGACCGCTGATCGGCGGGATCTTCGCCGAGTTCCTGCCCGCCCCGCTCATGCTTCCCCATCTCGTCTTCATGGTCGTCCTGATCGTCGCCGCGCTCGCCGTGCTGCTGGTGCCGGAGACGGTGGAGATCCCGGAGGAAGCACCTCGGTACCGTCCGCAACGGCTGTCGGTTCCCCCGGGTGCGCGCGCCCCGTTCCTCGTGGCCGCCTTCGGCGCATTCTCCGGCTTCGCCGTCCTCGGGCTCTTCACCTCGCTCGCGCCGACGTTCCTGGTCTCCACGTTCCTGGCGCCCGACCATCTGCTCGCGGGCGCGACGTCCTTCGTCGTCTTCGCCGCCGCCGCGGCAGGACAGCTCCTGCTCGCTCCACTGCCGGTCCGCACGCAGTTCGGGATCGCGATCGGCGCGTGCGGCGCTGGCCTGCTCGTCGTCGCCGCCGGCGCGGTGGTTCCCGCGCTCGCCGTCTTCATCGTCGGCGGGGCCGTCGCCGGTCTGGGCGTCGGGCTGCTGTTCAAGGGTGCCGTCATGACGGCCACGTCCGTCGCGGATCCGGCCAGGAAGGGCGAGACGCTCGCGCTCATCTTCCTGATCGCGTACGCGGGTCTCGCGATCCCGGTCCTCCTCGTCGGCGCCGCGCTCTCGTTCACCACGCCGACCGCCGTGCTGCTCGTGTTCATCGCGATCGTGCTCGTCGCGACGACGCTCGCCGGCGCCATCATGCGGCGCAGGGCTCCGCGGGTCCGGCGCGCGGCGACGGGTCAGCGGTGAGGGCGACGGTCGAGATGTCCTAAACGTCGCCACCGATGTCCCGATCCGCGCTCACACCTGCGCCGGCGTTCGCCCGAGAATGAGTGCGGATCAGTGTCCGAAGCTCTCAAGGGGACGAACGGATGGGCGTCGCGCGCAACACCACACCACTCGGCGAATACCTGCGCGCACGACGAGAGCAGGTGCAGCCGCACCAGGTCGGCCTCGAAGTCCTTCCCGGCCGCCGCGTGCCCGGTCTGCGTCGCGAGGAAGTGGCCGAGCTCGCCGGGATGAGTCCCGACTACTACCTGCGGATCGAGCAGGGGCGGGACAGGAGGCCGTCGGAGCAGGTGCTGTCCGCGCTCGCCCGCGCGCTCCTCCTGGACGAGGACAGCTTCCAGTACCTGGTCCGTCTTGCGCGTCCGCGTCCCTTCGTCCGTCGCGTCCCGCACGACGGCAGTGTCAGTCGCGGCGTCGCCCAGCTCCTCGCGCAGTGGAGCCACACGCCGGCGTACGTCACGGATGCGAACCAGAACATCCTGGCCGCGAATCCGCTGGTCGACGGTCTCGGCTCCGGCGTGCTCGTGCCGGGGACGAACATGCTGATCACTTCGTTCGAGAGCTACGCCGCCTACCGGGCGAACAGCGATCCGGCGAACGCCGAGGACGTGGAGATCATCACGGAATGGGAGGGCACGCTTCGCGAGATGATCGCCGCGATGCGCTACCACGGCGATCCTGACGACCCTCAGCTGCAGGAGATCGTCGGTGCACTGTCGGCCCGGCACCAGTTCTTCCGCACGGTGTGGGCGGAGCACGATGCCAAGCCGTACGTCTCGGGGGTGAAGAGAGCCTTCGTCGCGCCGCTCGGCTGGGTCGACTTCCGGTGGCAGACCTTGGAGGTGCCGCGAAGCGGGGGGCAGTTCATCACGATGTTCTTCGGTGACCCGGGCTCCGCCGCAGCTCAGGCGATCGCCTATCTCGCGGCGCTGCCGCCCCGGGCTCAGGCCGTCGCCGGCGGCGTCGAGAGCGCCTCCCTCAATCGGGCGATGCCGGCGATCGATGCGCTGTCCACCGGCGCGAAGACGATGATGGCATCGTCCTCGTAACCGGGCACGCGCAGGACGTTGAATGCGGTCCGGATGTCCCCGGCCGCCGTGTCCTCGAACTCGATGAGACCGGAGGTGCGGGGATCGGCCTCGGGGCCGGCCCAGATCTCGGAGAACTCCCGCGATTTCGCCGACAGCTCGCCGATGATCCGCTGCGACGACCGATCCTCGTCGTGCTGATCGAGCGACTCCCTCAGCAGCCCCGCGACCACCCGCGACATCTCCCGCCACCGCGGATGGTCGGCGCGCCGCTCGGGCGAGAGGAAGGAGAATCGTGCGAGATTCACCCCGCCGACGAACGCCGGCGACAACGCCCGGGCCAACGGGGTCGAGTCCAGCACGGTGAGCCGGCGGTCGCAGAGGAGGGCGGGAACGCTGTCCCAGAAGGCGAGAAGCGGCTCCCGCGTGCTGTCGTCCGTGGCCGTGCCGTCGCTGGCGTACATGCTCCGAATCTACGGCGTCGGCGCCGGCGGGAACGTGGCTCTCGTATCCACACCCTCCGCCACCGGGACTAGGCGACCGGTCGGCTGGTGCGGAATCTCCGCTGATACTCGGACGGCGTGATGCCGAACCGCCGCACGAACGCCCGGCGGAACGACACGGGCGAGCTGTACCCGGTGGCCGCGGCCGCCCCCGCCACGGACGTCCCCGACTCCAGCTCGCTCACCGCGAGGTCGAGGCGGATCGAGCCGACGTACTCGCTCGGCGTCGCATCCAGCTCCTCGCGCATGATCCTCGTCAGGTGCCGGGGGCTGACGTTCACGTGGGAGGCGAGTTCGCGGACGGAGTGCGGCCGGGTCGGGTTCGCGTGGACGTACTCGGTGACCGATCGGGAGATCGGCGATCGTGCCGGGTTGCCGGCGAGCGATGCGGAGAACTGCGACTGCGATCCGGACCGCTTCATGTAGACCAGCAGCAGCTGCGCGACGCTTCGCGCGACATCCGATCCGTAGTCCTGCTCGAGCAGGGCCAGCGCGAGGTCGATTCCCGCGGCGACGCCGGCGGAGCTGTGGAACCTGCCGTCCTGAACGAAGATCGCGTCCTTCTCGACGGCGATCTCGGGGAAGGCGGCTTGAAGCGTGTCGGCGAACTTCCAATGCGTCGTCGTCGTGCGGCCGTCGAGGAGGCCCACCGCCGCGACGGCGAACGCGGCGGTGCAGATCGATGCCACGCGGCGGGAGCGGTCGGCCAAGGTGCGGACCGCGTCGAGGACGTCGTCGGTGAACACCTCCGGCGCGTTCTCGGACCCCGGCACGACGAGGGTGTCGAGCTCCTCGATCGCCGCGACCGAGGCGTGGACGCCGACGCGCACGCCCATCGAGGAGGTCACGTCCGCGCCCGAGACCGAGATGAGGACGATGTCATACCCGGCGGAGCGCTGCGATGCTTCATGGAACACCTCGGCGGGGCCCACCAGATCGAGCATCTTCACGCCGTCGAACACGAGGATCCCCACCCGGGGCCGCTTCTGATCGTCGGTCGATCGTGGCATGACGCTCCATTCGGGTGGGAAAGTATTCTGGAATACAGGTTCCATTACATCGGTCGCAGACCCGCTTGTCGATTCCTGAGGCGCGAGACCGCCGTCGTCGCCCTCAGCGAGCCACTAGTCCGGCTGGGCCGCGAGGTAGGCGAGCACGGCCGCACCCGGGGTGTTCGGCGGAGCGAAGGTCGTCGTCAGCACATACCCGGGGCGGCCGGGGATCTCGAGATTCTGAAAGGTGAGGTCGACAACACCGAAGCCGTCGAAGGAGACCTGCGTGACGCCGTCGGCCAGTGGCCACGCATCGTGTCGCGGCCAGACCCGGGCGAAGACAGGGCTCAACGCGGACAACTCGTCGACGACCTGATGGAGGCGGGGGTCGAGCGGGTGGCTGTGGAAACGGAGAGCAGCGGCCAGGTGAATCGCGGACTCCTCGTCATCCTCCGCGCCCGCGCGCGAGCGGTCGAGGAAGAAGCTCACCACGTTGTTCTGCCCGACATCGAGGAGCCCTCGGCCGATGCGGCGGGCGAGGACGTTGGAGGCGACGATGTCGTGGTTGCCGTCCGTGATGTAGGCGGCGGTGTGCTTCCAGTGGTCGAGCAGTGCGAGAAGGCTCTCGTCCGGGCCCGTGACGGGGTTCGCCGGAGAATTTTCGGCGTACGCGATCCGGAACAGGTAGTCCATCGCGAAGTGGTCGAGTCGAAGGGCGCGGCCGAGGGCGCTGAGCACCTGTTCGGACGGGCGCTGGTCCCTCCCCTGTTCCAGCCGCAGGTAGTAGTTCTCGCTGACGCCGGCGGCGGCCGCCACCTCACTCCTTCGGAGGCCGGAGACCTTGCGGGTCGACGCCCGGACGATGCCGAGGGACTCGGGCGGGGTCATGGCCCGGCGGGCGCGAAGATACTCGCCCAGTGCCGACGCACGCGTGACCACAGGGGCCCCTCTCGAAAAAAGCAAGTTCTTTCAAGTTCGAAATAATACACGGCGGGACCTGATCACGCCCGGGGCCGGGGCGTGAACGGCGCGCCGTCAGTCGGCGATCGGAAGGTCCGTCGCGCTGGGCACCCGAGCCGCGGTCGCGCCGGCGGATCGGCGCGCCAGAGCCGCGCATCCGCCGACCACGGCCGCCCCGAGAAGGGGAGCGACGATCGACAGCCACAGCTCTCCGAGCGCTGTCGGGCCGCCGTAGACCGCCGTCGCGATCGAGCGAGCCGGGTTGAAGGAGCCGTTCGACACCGGGATCGCCACCAGCGCGACCACCGTCAGCGTGAAGCCGATCGCGACCGGCGCCACCGCAGGATTCCGCTCGCCGCCAGTCACCAGAAGGACCACGGCGGTGAGGACGGCGGTGGTCACGACCTCGATGAGGAACGCCGCCCACCAGCTGTATCCGCCCGGCGACAGCGGACCCCATCCGGTGGAGGCGAAGCCGGCGGCGCGGGATGCGGCGGCGAATCCGCTCGGACCCCCGGCGGCCACTCCCACGAGCAGGCTCGACGCGAGCAGGCCTCCGACGATCTGCGCGCCGACGTAGCCGGGCGCGAGCTTCCAGGAGAAGCGTCCGGAGAGCGCGAGACCGATCGTCACCGCCGGATTGAAATGCCCGCCCGAGACCGGGCCGAAGGCGTACGCGCCGACCAGGACGCTGAGCCCCAGCGCCAGCGCGACTCCGAGGAAGCCGACGCCGGCCCCGTGCACGTTCGTCGCGCCTGCGTCGAGGACGGCGGTGCCGACGACGCCGAAGACGAGGACGAAGGTTCCGGCGGCCTCCGCGAGGTACCTGGCGTACGACGCCTTCTGCGACGTCGGGGCGCCGGTCGTTGTTCGCGTGCTCGTGTTCATCGGAGTCCCCTCGATCGCGGATCACCGTGACCGTATCCGGCGGGGCCATCACCGCGTTACGACGACCGTCGGAAGACGTGCCGACGTCACCGGATCATCCTCCAGGAGGACGCGCGATCGGCGCCGATGGCGTTCACTTGACGCATGATCGGCATCCTCCTCCCGGTGCTGCAGGGCGCGGGCAGTGTCGCGCTCGCATTCGTCGCGTTCGCGCTCGCGTTCACCTGGCCCGCGCTGCTGGCGCCGCTCGTCCGGCTGCGGACCGAGGCGGCGCGACTCGCCGGGTTCGCAGGCCTGGGGCTGGTGCTCGTGCTTGCGGCATCCCTGATCTACGCGACGCCCGGGGTTCTGCTGCGTGACCCGGTGGGGTTGCTGCTCGCTTTCCCCGTCGCCGCGCTGTGGCTGATCGGCGCTGCCGGCCTGCTGGTGCGGGGGGTCGTCCTGGGCGGCGCCGCCCGCGGCATCTCGATCGCATTCGCGGTGGTTGCGGGATGCGGCGCACTCGCGGGCATCGTCTCGGCGGTTCTCGTCCAGCACGGCGTCCCGGACACGGTGACGCCGACGGGCGCGTTCCTGCTCGCGGTCGGCGCGCTCGCCGCGGTCGTGTTCTGGGCCCGCGCAGAAGAGCCGGATCCGCGGCCCGCGATCGGCTGACCTCCGCCGACAGCGGGGCGCTTACGCCTCGGCGGCAGCCGCCGCGTCGGGCAGGGGCCGGGCGCCTCGCCAGCGGCGTGAGATCCAGACGACGCCGTATCCGGCGGCCAGGATCACGACCGCGATCAACACCACGTAGAAGGCGACGGACAGGTAGCCGTTCTGGCTCGTGTGCGGATTGAGGAACGGGTAGGGGTACCACGGAGACGTGCCCGTGACCGGCTCGGCGGCGAAAGGTGCGCGGATCAGCGTGTACAGCGCCCAGACGATCGGGAAGACGGCGATCCCCCAGACGGCGCGCAGCCGCAGCGGCGAGCGGCCGGGTGCGAGCAGCCAGTCGATCAGGAGGTAGGCGGGCGCGATCACGTGCAGCACCTCGTTCGACCAGCCGACGGTCGTGCCCTGCGCGAGCGAGATGTTGCGCAGCAGCAGGTTGTAGACGACGCCGGTCGTGACGAGGTAGGTGACGGAGGCGGCGCGCAGCCCGGTGAACCACCCGGGGTCGTCCCCGGTGCGCACCACCAGCAGCACGGCGCCGATGCCGAGCACGACGACGCCCAGCACATTCGAGTCGATCGTGAAGAAGCTGAAGAAGTTCGCAACCAGGCCGGCGATGTCCCCGCCCCGGTCGCCGATGGATCGGATGCTGGTCGCGAGCTGGACGACGACCGCAGCCAGAGTGAGAAGGAAGAACACCGCGCGGAGAACCGCGAAACCGATCCGCATGCCGCGATCGTAGCGAGCGGGCGGCCGTCGGTGGGCGAACGCGCAGGAACGCGCCGACTAGAATGGTTGGCGAATCCCGTATGAAAGAGGGCCTCCGTGGCTACCGCCGTCCCTGCCCAGCATTCCGACATCCACGCGCACAGCCGGTACTGGGTCGTCCCCGCCGTCCGCGCCGTCGTGGCCCTGGCCGCCGCAGCGGTCATCACGTTCACGCGGGATGCGCACACGGCGACGTTCGGGCTCATCGTCTTCGGGGCCTTCGCCATCGTCGACGGGCTGGCGACCGGTGTGCTGAGCGCCCTTCTGGCCGGGCGCCGCATCACCCGCGTGCTCTTCGCCGTTCAGGGGGCGATCGGCGTGATCGCCGGAGTTCTCGCCCTCGCGTTGTCGTCCTCGGGGCTGGGTCTCTTCCTGTACCTCGTCACCGTGTGGGCGGCACTGACCGGCATCCTCGAGCTCTACAACGGCGTCCGCGAACGCGGCCGTGACGCCGCCGCCCGCGACTGGCTCATCACCGGCGCCCTCACCGCCGTGCTCGCCCTCGTCCTGCTGTTCGCCCCCGCCGATGCGGTGCTCGCGATCGGCCTGTTCGGCGCGTGGGCCGTCATCGTCGGCGTCTTCCAGGGGATCGGCGCAGCGACGCTGCGAGGCGCCGCACGCGATCGGACCCCGTCGCACGGAGCGGAGAGCGGATCGTGAGCCGGCGCAATGACAAGGACCCGAAAGTGAAGCAGGGACTTCAGCCGACCCGCCGCGACCGCTTCCTGCCCGTCGAGCTTCTCGGCATCTCCGCCGGGCTCGCCGTCTTCGTCGGCCTCATCGTGCTGGTCGCGACGCGGGAGTTCGTGCTCGCGGGAGTCGGCCTCGGCGTCACCTTCATCGTCACGGTCGTCCTGCTCGCGCTGTTCGCCCTCGCCTTCAAGCCGACCGAGGCCGAGGTGGAGGACATCCACGAGCAGGATGCGGAAGCCCGCGCCAAGGCGCAGGCCCGCGCGGAGGGCGACGACCGCCCCCGCGGTCACTGACCTCCGCGACGCCTACAGGTAGTCGACCAGCTCCGAGGCGAGGCCGATGTAGCCGGCCGGCGTGAGCGCCAGGAGCCGGTTCTTCGCGGCCTGGCCGATCTCGAGCCCGTTCACGAACTCGGTCAGCGCCGCGTGGTCGACGCGCTTGCCGCGCGTCAGCTCCTTCAGCAGCGCGTACGGGTCGGTGATGGTCGAGCGACCGGCGGTGACCTCGGCACGGATCACCGTCTGGATGGCCTCCGCGAGCACCTCCCAGTTGGCGTCGAGGTCGTCCGCGAGAGCCTGCCGGTCGATCGCGATCTGGCCGAGCCCGCGCTCGATGTTGTCGAGGGCGAGGAGGGAGTGGCCCAGACCGACGCCGATGTTGCGCTGCGTGGTCGAGTCCGTGAGGTCGCGCTGCAGGCGGCTGGTGACGAGCGTCGCGGCCAGCGAGTCGAGCACGGCGCTGGAGAGCTCCAGGTTGGCTTCGGCGTTCTCGAACCGGATCGGGTTCACCTTGTGCGGCATCGTCGACGACCCGGTCGCTCCCGGCTCCGGGACCTGCCGGAAGTAGCCGAGCGAGATGTACGTCCAGATGTCGGTGCACAGGTTGTGCAGGATGCGGTTGGCGTGCGAGATGCGCGAATACAGCTCCGCCTGCCAATCGTGCGACTCGATCTGCGTGGTCAGCGGGTTCCAGTCCAGGCCGAGGCTCTCGACGAACTCGCGCGAGATGCGGGGCCAGTCGGCATCCGGGTCGGCGACGAGGTGAGCGGCGAAGGTGCCCGTCGCTCCGCTGAACTTGCCGAGGTGCACACCGCCCTCGATCTGCTCGCGCACGCGCTCGAGGCGGTGCACGAAGACCGCCAGTTCCTTGCCCATGGTGGTCGGCGTCGCCGGCTGCCCGTGCGTGCGGGCGAGCATCGCGTCGTCGCGGTACTGCTTCGCCTGCGCGCGGAGCTCGCCGATGACCGCGCGGAACTTCGGAAGCCACGACTCGCGCACGGCCGCGCTCACGGTGAGGGCGTACGAGAGGTTGTTGATGTCCTCGCTGGTCGCCGCGAAGTGCGTGAGCTCGGCGATGTGGTCGAGGCCGAGCGCGTGCAGTCGCTCGCGCACGAGGTACTCGACCGCCTTCACGTCGTGCCTGGTCGTCGCCTCCAGCTCGGCGAGCCGGTCGATCTCCGGCTGTCCGAAATCGTCGGCGAGCGCCCGGAGCGCCGCCTTCTGCTCGCCGGTCAGCGGCGAGGAGCCGAACATCCGGTGCTCGGTCAGGTAGATCAGCCAGTCGACCTCGACCTGCACGCGCGCGCGGTTGAGGCCGGCCTCCGACAGGTGGTCGCCGAGGCCGAGCACGGCGGACCGGTAACGGCCGTCGAGGGGGCTGAGCGGCTGGGGAGGCAGGGCGGACATGGTGCTCCTCGCGGGATCAGGCGGCGGGTACCCCACCATTCTCCCGCACGCGCGCGGCGGCCGAGGACGTCAGTCGCGCCGGGCGGGCCGGATCAGCAGCCCGAGCAGCCACGCGATGATGCCGAGGACGAGTGCACCGAGCACGCCCCACCAGAAGCCGTCGATGTGGAGACCGAAGCCCATGGCATCGCTGATCCACGACACGATGAACAGCAGGAACGCGTTCACGAGCAGCGAGATGAGCCCCAGCGTGAGGATGTACAGCGGGAACGCGACCACCCGGATGACCGTGCCGACGATCGCGTTCACCAGGCCGAAGATGAGCGCGATGAGCAGGTAGGTCAGCACCGTCGCGGTGGTGTCCGGAGCGTACGGGTGCACGCTCACACCGCTGACGATCAGCGTCGTGAGCCAGAGGGCGAGGGCGTTGACGATCAGTCTGAGCAGGAATCGCATGACGCCATCCTCCCAGTGACCGGGTCCGCGGTACAGGGGTGCGTCGTCCACGGGATCCCGGGAATTCCTCCAGCGGTATGCGGGCGCGGCTAAGTTGGGTCTGTGAGTTCGGATGACACGCTCGGCGTGAGACTACGGCCCGAGATCGTCGCGGTGCCCGCCTACAAGCAGGGCCGCCCGGCACCGGCGGACGGATTCAAGCTGTCGAGCAACGAGAACCCCTTCCCGCCCCTGCCCTCGGTCGTCGAGGCGGTCGCGGCGACTCTGCGCGACCTGAACCGGTACCCGAACGCCGGCGGAGCCGACCTGCGCGAGCGCCTCGCCGAGCGGCACGGCGTCGGCGTCGGCCAGGTCCACCTCGGCAGCGGCTCGGTCGCGCTGCTGTCGCAGCTGATCTCCGCAGCGGCCGGCGTCGGCGACGAGGTCGTGTACTCCTGGCGCTCCTTCGAGGCCTACCCCGGGCTCGTGACCGTCGCGGGCGCGACGAGCGTGCAGGTGCCCAACCGTCCGGACGGCAGCCACGACCTGGATGCGATGGCCGCCGCGATCACCGACCGCACGCGCGTCGTGATCGTCTGCACGCCCAACAACCCCACCGGCACCATCGTGACCACCGCCGATTTCGAGGCGTTCATGGAACGCGTGCCGTCCGACCTGCTGGTGCTCCTCGACGAGGCCTACTACGAGTTCGTCACCGACGACGCGGCCGTCGACGGCATCCCCCTGCTCTCGCGCTACCCCAACCTCGTCGTGCTCCGCACCTTCTCGAAGGCCTACGGGCTCGCGGCACTGCGCATCGGCTACGCCGTCGGCCCGCAGGCGGTGCTGGATGCGGCCCGCTCCGCCGCCATCCCGCTCTCGGTGACGGACGCATCCCGCGTCGCGGCCCTCGCCTCCATCGACGCGGAGGACGAGCTCATGGAGCGCGTCGCCCGCCTGGCGATGCGCCGCGACCGGCTCCGCGACGCGCTGCTCGAACAGGGCTGGGCGGTTCCGGAGGCGCAGGGCAACTTCGTCTGGCTCGCGACGGGCGAGCAGACCGTCGAGGCGAACGACGCCTTCTTCGACGCAGCTCTCACGGTCCGCGCCTTCCCGCCGGAGGGCATCCGCATCAGCGTTGGCGAGGAGGAATCTGTGGACAAACTCCTGCAGGTCGCGGGCGATCTTGTGCGGAACCTACCAAATGGGCACCTCGGCAAGCGGTTAGGTTAGACAGGTGGTTGCGACGAACGAGATCCCGCGCCCGGCGAACACCGTCCAGCTGCTGACCGCTGACGGCCGTTTCCAGCCGAGCGAGACGTCGGCCGAATACCTCCCTTACCTGGAGCGGCTCGACGAGAACGACTACCGCCGCTTCTACCGCGACATGGTGCGCGTTCGCGCGTTCGACCATGAGGCGGCGAACCTGCAGCGGCAAGGGCAGCTCGGGCTCTGGGTGCCCAGCCAGGGCCAGGAGGGCGCCCAGGTCGGCTCTGCGCATGCCGCGAAGCCGCAGGACCACCTCTTCCCCTCCTACCGCGAGCACGTGGTCGGCATGGTCCGGGGCATCGACCCGATCGGGATCATCGGACTCCTCCGCGGCACGACGCACGGCGGGTGGGACCCGACCGACCCGGCCGTCGGCAACTTCCACCTCTACACGCTGGTCATCGGCTCGCAGACCCTGCACGCCACCGGCTATGCCATGGGCATGAAGCTCGACGGCAAGGTCGGCACGGGCGACCCGTCGAAGGACGAGGCGTCCATCGTGTACTTCGGCGACGGAGCCACGAGCCAGGGCGATGTCAACGAGGCGTACGTCTTCGCAGCGAGCTACCAGACCCCGCAGGTGTTCTTCCTGCAGAACAACCACTGGGCGATCTCGGTGCCGGTGAGCACCCAGTCGCGCACCCCGCTCTACCTGCGCTCGAGCGGCTTCGGCATCCCCGGCGTCCAGATCGACGGCAACGACGTCCTCGCGGCCTACGCGGTGACCGCCAAGCACCTCGACGACGCCAGGAACGGCGAGGGTCCCAGCATGATCGAGGCGCTGACGTACCGGATGGGCGCGCACACCTCCAGCGACGACCCCAGCAAGTACCGCACCGACGAGGAGCTGGCCTCCTGGGCCGAGCGCGACCCGATCCGGCGCTTCCGCGTGTTCCTCGAGGAGCAGGGTGTCGGGCAGGGCTTCTTCGACAGCGCGGACGAGGAGGCGGCCGACCTCGCCGCCGACATCCGGAGGCGCACTCTCGAACTGACGCCTCCCTCTGTCGCGTCGATGTTCCAGCACGTCTACAGTGAGCCGCATCCCGTGACGGACGAGCAGCGACGGTGGCTCGAGGAGTACGAGGCATCGTTCGGAGGTGACGCATGAGCGACGTGAGGAGCGAGGCGGAGTACGTCGAGGCCGAGCTGATCGAGAGCCCGGGTGACCAGGCCGGGACGCGCGAGGGCGACGGGTCCGTCGACGGCGCATCGCTCGACACGCAGGCGATCGACGTCGTCGAGATCGTGGAGAGCGACCCCGGCTCGCGCGTGCTCGAGGAGCACGTCGCCGAGCAGGAGTGGACGCGTGAGTTCGTGATCGACGACGAGGACGCCCGGCAGGAGACCGCGCAGGCCGACCTGCAGGCCTCTGCCGAGGTCGGAGAGGCGGCGGCCGAGGCCGAGCACGCCGGTCCGGCGGTCGCGGAGTCCGAGCCCGCCGCGGATGCGGCCCCCGAGCCGCGCGTCCAGTCCCTTCCGATGGTCAAGGCGCTCAACGCCGGTCTGCGCCGGGCGCTGGCCGACGACCCGCGCGTCATCCTGATGGGCGAGGACATCGGCCCGCTGGGCGGCGTCTTCCGCGTGACGGAGGGCCTGCAGAAGGAGTTCGGGCCGCAGCGGGTGATGGACACACCTCTCGCCGAGGCGGGCATCATCGGCACGGCGATCGGTCTCGCGATGCGCGGGTACCGTCCGGTGGTCGAGATCCAGTTCAACGGCTTCGTCTTCCCCGGCTTCGACCAGATCACGACGCAGCTCGCCAAGATGACCAACCGCCACAGCGGACGGATCCCGTTCCCGGTCGTCATCCGCATCCCCCATGGCGGTCACATCGGAGCCGTCGAGCACCACCAGGAGGCGCCGGAGGCCTACTTCGCGCACACCGCCGGCCTGCGGGTCGTCGCACCGTCGACGCCGCATGACGCGTACTGGATGATCCAGGAGGCGATCCGTTCGGACGACCCCGTCGTCTTCTTCGAGCCGATGAGCCGCTACTGGCCGAAGGGCGAGGTCGACGTCGTCGAGAACCCGACGCCGCTGCACGCCAGCCGGGTCGTCCGCACCGGGACCGACGCGACCATCGTGGCGTGGGCCGGCATGGTGAGCGTCGCCCTGCGCGCAGCGGAGCTCGCCGCGGAGGAGGGCCGCAGCCTCGAGGTCGTCGACCTCCGCTCGCTCTCCCCCGTCGACTACGGTCCGGTGATCGCATCCGTGCAGAAGACCGGCCGGCTCATCATCGCCCAGGAGGCGCCGAGCAACGTCTCGGTGGGCTCCGAGGTCGCGGCGACGGTGGCCGAGAAGGCGTTCTACTCGCTGGAGGCGCCGGTCCTCCGCGTCTCCGGCTTCGATGTCCCCTTCCCGCCGGCGAAGCTCGAGGAGATCTACCTCCCCGACGCCGACCGCATCCTCGAGGCCGTCGACCGGGCGCTCGCCTACTGACGCCCGGCGCATCCACCGGCGGCAGAGCCCGCCGAGAGACTGACAGAGAGAAGTCGCACATGAGCGAGTCCCAGTTCCTCCTGCCCGATGTGGGCGAGGGCCTGACCGAGGCGGAGATCGTCTCGTGGAAGGTGACCCCGGGCGAGCAGGTCGCGGTCAACCAGGTGATCGTCGAGATCGAGACCGCGAAGTCGCTCGTCGAGCTGCCGTCCCCGTTCGAGGGAACGGTCGGCGAACTCCTCGTCTCGGAGGGCCAGACCGTCGAGGTCGGCACCCCGATCTTCACCGTCACGGCCGGCGGCGAACCGGCCGAAGCCCCCGCGCGCGAGCCGGAGCCCGCCGAGGAGGTCGCGGCCGACACCGCCGCGAGCGTCTCCCACGAGGACGAGCCGAAGCCGGGCGCCGTCCTGGTCGGCTACGGATCCGCCGGCCACGGGACCAGTCGCCGCCGCCGGGTCTCGCACCCGGGGACGGCGTCGATCCCTGTCTCGTTCTCGGGCTCGGTCGCGCAGCAGCCCGCACCCGCCGCGCCCGCCCCGGCGGCGGCCGCTCCCGCCGCGCCGGCCGCACAGCAGGCGCCCGCCGCGCCTGCGCCCGCCGCCCCGGCGCACACCGCTTCGGTGCCGCACGCCGGCGGCCCCGTCATCGCCAAGCCCCCCGTTCGCAAGCTCGCCAAAGACCTGGGCGTCGACATCACCGTCGTCACGCCGACGGGCCCGGTCGGCGACGTCACCCGCGACGACGTGCTGCGCGAGGCGTCGCAGGTCACCGTGTTCCGCAACATCCAGACGCCGGAGTGGCCGAACGACCGCGAGGAGCGCATCCCCGTCAAGGGCGTCCGCAAGGCGATCGCCAACGCCATGACGTCGAGCGCGTTCAGCGCTCCGCACGTGAGCCTGTTCGTCGACGTGGATGCGACCCGCACCATGGAGTTCGTCAAGCGCCTCAAGAACTCGGCCGACTTCGCCGGCGTCAAGGTGTCGCCGCTGCTGATCATGGCGAAGGCGATCATCTGGGCCGTGCGCCGCAACCCCACCGTGAACTCGGCGTGGACGGACGAGGAGATCATCGTCCGCCACTACGTGAACCTCGGAATCGCCGCGGCGACCCCGCGGGGGCTCATCGTGCCGAACATCAAGGAGGCGCAGGGCATGACCCTGCTCGAGCTGGCGCGCGCCCTCGAGCAGCTGACCCTGACGGCCCGCGACGGCAAGACGCCGCCGGCCGACATGAGCGGCGGAACCATCACCATCACGAACATCGGCGTGTTCGGGATGGACACCGGCACGCCCATCCTGAACCCCGGCGAGGTCGGCATCGTCGCCCTCGGCACGATCAAGCAGAAGCCGTGGGTCGTCGACGGCGAGGTGCGTCCCCGCTACGTCACCACGCTGGGCGCCTCGTTCGATCACCGGGTCGTGGACGGCGACGTGGCGTCGCGTTTCCTGGCCGACGTCGCGTCGATCATCGAGGAGCCCGCGCTCCTCCTCGATTGAATTTGACAATCATTTTCAATAAGCCGTAGCCTGAGCCGGTGCCCGCGACCGCGGGCATCCACTTCTCGACGTCGTTCGCGACTTAGACAGGCTCATCCATGAAGACGCGTTCCCTCGTCTCCGCTCTCACCGCGGCCGCCATCGCCCTGACCCTGGCCGGCTGCTCCTCGTCGTCGGCGGGGTCCGACGACGGCACCCTTCGCGTCGTCGCCAGCACCGACGTGTACGGCGACATCGCCACCACCATCGGCGGCGACGCCGTTCACGTCATCTCCCTCATGACAGACCCGGCCCAGGATCCGCACTCGTTCGAGGCCAGCGCGCAGAACCAGCTCGCCGTCTCCAAAGCCGACGTCGTCATCGAGAACGGCGGAGGCTACGACGACTACATGCAGACCCTCGTGAAGGGCGCGAAGAACAACGACGTGAAGGTTCTGAACGTCGTCGACCTGTCCGGCAAGAAGGCCGTCGGCGGCGAGCTCAACGAGCACGTCTGGTACGACTTCCCGACCGTCTCGACCTTCGCCGGCGCGCTCGCCGACGCCCTGGGCGCCGCCGACCCGTCGAAGAAGGCGACCTTCGAAAAGAACGCCGCTGCCTTCACCGAGAAGCTCTCCGCCCTCGAGGCGACGGAAGCCGATCTGAAGGCGTCGTACGCCGGTGAGGGCGTCGCCATCACCGAGCCCGTGCCGCTCTACCTGCTCGACGCCATCGGACTCGTCAACAAGACGCCCGAGAAGTTCAGCGCGGCGATCGAGGAGGAGACCGACGTCTCCCCCGTCGTGCTGAAAGACACCCTCCAGCTGTTCAGCGGTCACGAGGTGAAGCTCCTCGCCTACAACGAGCAGACCACCGGCGCCGAGACCGAGAAGGTGCTGGCCGCCGCGAAGGCCGCGGGCATCCCCGTGGTGCCGGTCACCGAGACCCTCCCCGCAGGAACGCACTACATCGAGTGGATGCGCGGCAACCTGGACGCCGTGAAGGACGCGCTGGCGAAATGACCGAACCGCTCGAACGCGTGCCCGTCCCCGACGCCAGGGATGTGGTGCTGAGCCTGCGCGATGCGTCCCTCGGCTTCGGCGACCGCACGCTGTGGAGCGGGCTCGACCTCGACGTGCACGCGGGCGAGTTCGTCGCCGTGCTCGGGCCGAACGGCTCGGGCAAGACGAGCCTGCTCCGGACGATCCTCGGGCAGCAGCGCCTCGACAGCGGCGAGATCGCGTTCGAAGGCCACCCCGTGCGCCGCGGCGACCGCCGCATCGGCTACATCCCCCAGCAGAAGCTCATCCCCGCCGGAACACCCATGCGCGCCCGCGACCTCGTCGCCCTCGGCGTCAACGGTCACCGCTGGGGCCTCCCGCTCCCCCGGCGCTCCGACCGGGAGCAGGTCGACCGGCTCATCGACTCCGTCGGCGCTCGCCGCTATGCGGACACGGCCGTCGGCTCGCTGTCCGGCGGCGAGCAGCAGCGGCTGCGCGTCGCACAGGCGCTCGCGGGCGACCCGGCCCTCCTGCTGTGCGACGAACCGCTGCTCTCGCTCGACCTGCAGCACCAGCGCGGCGTGAGCGAGCTCATCGACCGTCGCCGCCGCGAACACGGGAGCGCCGTCGTCTTCGTGACCCACGACGTCAACCCGGTGCTCGGGATGGTCGACCGCGTCCTCTACCTGGCCGGCGGCCGCTTCCGCACCGGCACCCCCGACGAGGTGCTGCGCAGCGATGTGCTGACGGACCTGTACGGGACGCCGGTGGATGTCATCCGCAGTCGCGGGCGCATCGTGGTCGTCGGCATCCCCGACGCCGAGACGCACGACCACCACATCCACACCCGAGCAGAGCACCCGGAGCCGGCCGCATGATGCACCTGGATCTCTGGCAGCAGCTGTTCGACTTCACCGACTACGGCGAGCTGCTCCTGCTCGTGAAGAACTCCATCTTCGCCGGAGCCGTCCTCGGCATCGTCGGTGGTCTGATCGGCGTCTTCGTCATGCAGCGCGACATGGCGTTCGCGGTGCACGGCATCAGCGAGCTCTCGTTCGCCGGCGCGGCGATCGCCCTCCTGTTCGGCGTCAACGTCGTGGCGGGTTCGCTCGCCGGGTCGCTGGTCGCGGCCGTGCTGATCGGCCTGCTCGGCGCGAAGGCGCGCGACCGCAACTCGATCATCGCCGTGCTGATGCCCTTCGGCCTGGGCCTCGGCATCCTGGCGCTGGCCCTCTATCCCGGCCGCAGTGCGAACAAGTTCGGGCTGCTCACCGGCCAGATCGTGTCGGTCGACGACCCGCAGCTCGGCTGGCTGCTGGTCATCGGCGCCATCGTCCTGATCGCCCTGCTGCTGATGTGGCGGCCGCTGACCTTCGACAGCCTGGATGCGGACGTCGCGGCCTCCCGCGGCGTCCCGACCCGGTTCGTCGCGCTCGCCTTCATGGTGCTGCTCGGCCTGGCCGTCGCGGTGTCCGTCCAGATCGTCGGCGCACTGCTCGTGCTCTCGCTGCTGGTGACGCCCGCCGCCGCGGCCATGCGCATCTCGTCGTCGCCTCTGGGAGTCCCCGTGCTGAGCGTGGTGTTCGCCCTGGTGTCGGTGGTGGGCGGCATCCTGCTCGCCCTGGGCAGCGCCCTCCCGATCAGCCCGTACGTGACGACCATCTCGTTCCTGATCTACGTCGTCTGCCGCGTCGCCGGCGGGCGGCGTGCGCGACGACGCGGTGCGGCGACCGCTTCTCGGCGACTCGTGAGCCAGGCGGGCTAGCCTGGGATGGTGAAGCGGAATACCTGGCAGCGGGAGGCCGTCCGCGAGGCTCTGACCTCGACGGAGGGCTTCATCAGCGCGCAGGGTCTCCACCTGAGCCTGCACGAGGCGGGTTCCCCCATCGGCCTGGCGACCGTGTACCGCGCCCTCGCCGACCTCGCGTCCGAGGGCGACGCGGACTCGCTCCAGTCGCCGGAGGGCGAGAGCCTCTACCGCGCGTGCACGACCGGGCACCACCACCATCTCATCTGCCGCAACTGCGGGCTGACGGTCGAGATCGAGGCGGATGCGGTCGAGCAGTGGGCGCGGCAGGCGGCCGCCGCCCACGGGTTCACCCAGGCGCAGCACGTCGTCGACGTCTTCGGGCTGTGCGCGTCCTGCACGGCCACGAACGATTTGGCCGGCACCGCGTCCATGCCGTAGCATGGATGTTTGGCTGAGTGGGCTCCTCCCGCTCAGATCGTACGAGAAACCCCCATCACGAAAGCGACGGGGAAGTCGCGTGCCGACAAGTGACCTTGGGTGGTGCCGTCCGGCACCACGGTATTGGAGAAGAAAGCAATGGCAGCAGTGTGCCAGGTGACTGGAGCCGTTCCCGGCTTCGGCCACAACATCTCGCACTCGCACCGTCGCACGAAGCGCCGGTTCGACCCGAACATCCAGAAGAAGACGTACTACGTTCCGTCGCTTCGCCGTAACGTCACCCTGACGCTGAGCGCCAAGGGCATCAAGGTCATCGACGCCCGTGGCATCGAGTCCGTCGTCAAGGACCTCCTGGCCCGTGGGGAGAAGATCTAAGCATGGCGAAGCAGCAGGACATCCGTCCGATCATCAAGCTCCGTTCGACGGCGGGCACCGGGTACACCTACGTGACCCGCAAGAACCGTCGCAACGACCCCGACCGACTCGTGCTCAAGAAGTACGACCCCGTAGTGCGCAAGCACGTCGACTTCCGAGAGGAGCGCTAAACATGGCCAAGAAGTCAAAGATCGCCAAGAACGAGCAGCGCAAGGTCATCGTCGAGCGCTACGCCGCGAAGCGCGCCGAGCTGAAGAAGGCCCTGGTCGACCCGAACGGGACCGACGAGTCCCGCGAGGCCGCCCGCATCGGCCTGCAGAAGCTCCCCCGCGACGCCTCCCCGATCCGCGTGCGCAACCGCGACGCGGTCGACGGCCGTCCGCGCGGAAACCTCAGCAAGTTCGGCATCTCGCGTGTCCGTTTCCGTGACATGGCGCACCGCGGCGAGCTGCCCGGCATCACCAAGTCGAGCTGGTAACCCAGCGCGACGACGCCACTCGAGGGGCGTCCGGCTTCGGCCGGGCGCCCCTTCGCCGTCCCCGGAGGGATGCGCGAAGCTGCGCATCCGGTCCGATGTGGGTGAAAGAGGGCGAAGTTCCGCGTGTTTCCGCGGGTTTCTGATACATTCAAGGCGGTCAACCGACCAAACGTTACGGCCCCCTGTGGCCTCAACCGTTCCACAAGAAAGCTGTAGATCCAGCACAAGGTCCGAGGAGGACACTCAATGGCTGACAACCTGAACAAGACCGAGCTCGTTGCTGCCGTCGCTGCGGCGTCGGGTCAGAGCCAGGCCACCGTCTCGAGCGTCGTCGACGCGTTCTTCAGCACCATCAGCGAGACCGTCGCCAAGGGCGGCAAGGTCACCATCCCCGGCTGGCTCGCCGCCGAGCGCAGCGAGACCGCTGCCCGCACCGGCCGCAACCCGCAGACCGGCGAGGAGATCTCGATCCCGGCCGGCCACCGCGTCAAGCTGACCGCGGGCTCGAAGCTCAAGGCTGCCGTCAAGTAGTCCTTCCCAGCTTTGCCCGAAGGCGGCGCCGCATCACGCGGCGCCGCCTTCGTCGTGTCCGCGGCCGGGCAGCCTGTGGGCGGCCGTCCAGGGCGGGGGACGTAGGCTGGACGGGTGCCTCGAATCCTCCGCGTGATCGGCCCTGCCGCGCTGCTCCTCGCAGCCGTGGCGGCGATGATCGCCGCCCTCGCGTTCGGCGGAGGTGCCGCAGCCCCGCTGCTCGCGGACCCGGGCGCTCTCGTGCGGTGGGGACTCCCGGCGGCGACCCTCGTGGTCAATCTCAGCCTGGCGGGCACGGTGGGCGCGCTCGTCCTGGCGTGCTTCGCCTTCAGCCCGGATCGCGACGAGTACGGCAACGCACTCGACTTCGCCGCGGGCAGCGCCGCGGTGATGACGGTCGCCTCCGCCGCGACGGGCCTGCTCACGTTCGTCAGCGTGTCGAACGTGCCCTGGTCGTTCGATGCGACGTTCAGCAACGGGCTGAGCTCGTTCATCACGAGCGTGTCGCTCGGCCAGGCGTGGCTCGGGATCACGCTCATCGCCGCGGCCGTCACGGTGCTCTGCTTCGCCGTGCGCAATCAGACCGCGATCGTCTTCGTCACCCTGCTGGCCATGGCGACCGTCGTGCCGATGGCGCAGCAGGGCCACAGTGCCGAGGCGGCCGGTCACGACGCCGCGGTGACCTCGTTCGGACTTCACGTGTTGTTCGCGGCGATCTGGCTGGGCGGCCTGGTGACGCTCATCGTGGTCAAGCAGCGGCTGGGGAACGGGCGTCTCGTCACCGTCCTCGAGCGCTACTCGACGGTCGCGCTGATCTGCTTCGTCGTCGTGGCGGCCTCGGGGTACGTCAACGCCGAGCTCCGCGTTGGAACGCTCGCCGAGCTGGCGACGCCGTACGGCATCCTGGTGCTGGTCAAAGTCGCCGCGCTGGTCGTGCTCGGCCTCTTCGGTCTCACCCAGCGGCGCTACTTCATCGGGCGGCTCAAGCAGTCCGGCGAACCGCGGAGCTTCTGGTGGATCGTCGTGGCCGAGCTGGCGTTCATGGGCATCGCGTCCGGTGTCGCCGCAGCGCTCGCCCGAACGGTCACGCCGGTGCCGGAGACGCGCGCGGCCACCCCGACGCCCGCCGAGATCCTCACGGGCGAGAAGCTGCCTCCCGCTCTCACCTGGGACCGCCTCTTCACGTCGTGGAACTTCGACCTGCTCTGGGTGCTCGCCTGCGCTTTCGGCCTGTTCTTCTACTTCGCCGCGGTCTGGCGGCTGCGGAAGCGCGGCGATAAGTGGCCGATCTACCGCACGGTGCTGTGGACGCTGGGCATCGTCCTGCTCTTCTACATCACCAACGGCGGCGTCAACGTCTACGAGAAGTACCTCTTCTCGGCGCACATGTCCGCCCACATGGTGCTGACGATGGGCGTGCCCCTGCTGCTCGTCCCCGGTGCCCCGATCACGCTGGCGGCGCGGGCGATCCGGAAGCGCCGCGACGGCTCGCGCGGCGGCCGGGAGTGGCTGCTGCTCGCGGTGCACTCGCGTTTCGCGTCGGTGATCTCCAACCCGATCGTCGCGGCGGTCCTGTTCGCCGGCTCGCTCTGGGTCTTCTACTACACACCCGTCTTCCGCTGGGCGACGACCGACCACATCGGGCACGAGTGGATGATCGTGCACTTCCTGATCACCGGCTACCTGTTCGTGCAGTCGCTGATCGGCATCGACCCGGTCAAGTACCGGCTGCCGTACCCGTTCCGGCTGCTCCTCCTGCTGCTCACGATGGCGTTCCACGCCTTCTTCGGGCTTTCGATCATGCAGATGCACGGCCTGCTGCTCGCGGACTGGTTCGGCGCGATGGGCCGCACCTGGGGCGACTCCCCGCTGGTCGACCAGCAGGCCGGCGGCGGGATCGCGTGGAGCATCGGCGAGATCCCGACCGTCATCCTCGCCATCGTCGTGGCGATCCAGTGGAGCCGCAGCGACGAGCGCGAGACGAAACGGCGCGACCGGAACGCGGACCGGACGGGCGACGCCGAGCTGAACGCCTACAACGAACGGCTGGCGCGCATGGCCGACCGCGACCGCGTCTCCCGCTGATCCTCCCGCGGCGCCCGAGAGCGTCGGGGGACCCCGCGGCTACTGCTCCTGGGCGACGACGATGTCGAGCGAGCCGTCCGAGCGGATGGTAACGCTGCTGAGACTCATGGCGAACGGCTCCGGGTCGCTGCGCGGGGTGACCGTTCCGTCGAACAGCGACTGGACGGTCACATCGAGGTGGGCGACGCCGACCATCCGGCCGGTGACCCATCCCGCGTCGCCCGCCTGCAGCCGGACGTCGGGGTAGGTGTCGATCGACCACGACGGATCGCCCTGGACGCGGTCGTCGATCTCGACGCCGAACGGGCACCCGGCCGGCTGGAGCACGTGCTGTTCCGCGCACCGGTCGAGGAAGCCGTCGACCTGTTTCTGCACCGCCGAGGTGAACGCGCGGGTGGGCTGGGCATCCACCGTGGTCTCGGTGATCCGCCCGGGGGATGCGGACGCGGCGACGGGCGAGGCGCGGACATAGCGCGAATCGTGCCGGAGCTCGAGGGGCGCGAGCGGAAGCACGAGGTAGTCGGCCGAGAGAGTGAACGCGTCAGCGGGCTGATCGGGCGATGCCGCCCGCGGGTTCACCGTGTGCCCTCCCACGGTGAACGTCGAGGCGTGGGCGACCGTGATGCGCGCGACGCCGACGGGAGGGGAGGCGAACGCCCAGGTGGGAAGGATGCCGAGCACGGCGCCGGTCTGCCGCACGCGGAAGGTGGCGGACACCGGGTCGCCGTTCGCGACCGCTGTGACGACGACCGTATGGACGCCGTCCGCTCCGGCGGTGTCGGAGGCGACGGCGACATCGCGCACGGTCGGCAGGATGTCCGACCGCAGCAGCTCGCGGGAGGCGTCGCCGGGGAGGCGGGCGGCCGTCAGGGCCGAGGCGGTCGGATCCGCTCCGGGCATCGCGAGCGCCGTGGACACGTCGTGCGACGCGATGGACTGGGCGAAGGCGGCGACGAACCCGCTCGGGCTGTAGTACGCGCGCTGCACCGCCCCGAGGGCCGCCAGGAAAGCGACGACCAGGAGGACGCCGACACCCGACCAGAGGAGGACGGCGCGTCGGTGCGCGTGCGCATCCCCCACAGCCATGAGGCCATCCTAGGGTCCTGTGGATGAGCGGCCCCGGGACGCTGCGCCGGGTTAGAGTAGTCCGGCAGGTCGGGCGACACGGAAGGGGCGGGGATGGGCCGGCTTTCCCTCTCGCCGGAGCAGCAGGCGGTGTACGAGCTCATCGAGCACACCCGCGAGCATGTCTTCGTGACCGGCCGTGCCGGAACCGGCAAGTCGACGCTGCTCAACCACTTCTCGTGGAACACCGAGAAGTCCATCGTGATCTCGGCCCCGACGGGTGTGGCCGCGCTGAACGTCGGCGGCCAGACCATCCACTCCTTGTTCCGCCTGCCGATCGGTGTCATCGCCGACCACGCCATCGACCAGAGCGCCGAGCTGCGCAAGCTGCTGAACAGCATCGACACGCTCGTCATCGACGAGGTGTCGATGGTCAACGCCGACCTGATGGATGCGGTGGACCGCAGCCTGCGCCAGGCGCGCCAGCGCGCCGGGGAGCCGTTCGGGGGCGTCCAGGTCGTGCTCTTCGGCGATCCGTACCAGCTGGCGCCCGTGCCGGGCGACCGCGAAGAGCGCGCCTACTTCGCCGACACCTACCGCTCGATGTGGTTCTTCGACGCGCGCGTCTGGCAGGAGACCGACCTGCGGATCGTCGAGCTGCTGCAGGTGCACCGTCAGCACGAGTCCGACTTCCGGTTCATGCTCAACGCGGTGCGACACGGACAGGTGCCCAAGGAGATCGCGGACCGCCTCAACGAGGTGGGCGCCCGGCCGGCGCCCGACGACGGCACCATCACCCTCGCCACCCGCAACGACACGGTGAACCGCATCAACGCGCACGCACTGGAGCGGCTGCCCGGCCGCGTGCTCACGGCGAAGGCCGAGGTCAGCGGCGACTTCGGCGGCCGCAACTACCCGGCGGACGAGTCGCTCGAGCTCAAGGTGGGCGCCCAGGTGATGTTCCTCCGCAACGATGTCGGGCAGGGCGACGGCCCGCGCTGGGTGAACGGCACCATCGGCACGGTGACGCGCATCGACTCCAACGTCTACGTGGATGTGGACGGGGAGGTGCACGAGGTCGAACCGGCGATCTGGGAGAAGTTCAGGTACACCTGGTCGCCCGAGACGAAGAAGCTGACCAAGGACGTGGTGGCGGAGTTCACGCAGTTCCCGCTGCGGCTGGCGTGGGCGGTCACCATCCACAAGTCGCAGGGCAAGACCTACGATGCGGCGATCGTCGACCTCGGCACGCGCGCGTTCACCTCGGGCCAGACGTACGTCGCCCTGAGCCGGATCACCACGCTCGACGGCCTGTACCTGACCAGGCCGCTGCGGCCGAGCGACATCACGGTCGACCCGGACGTCGAGCGCTTCATGCGCGACGCGCGGCCGGTGACGATGCCGGTCGCCGGCGCGCAGGCCGGATGACGAGAACCCTGATGGCGGAACGGGAGAGGGGTCGGACGTGGCGGTGACCTTCGTGCTGGACTTCAGCGACGGGCAGCATGTCGAGACGAGCGGCAACGGCGTGATCGGCCGCAACCCGGCCGTGCACACGCCGGGGACCGAGATGGACGACCCGGGCCACGTCCAGCTGATCACGATCCAGGACGACGTGAAGTCGGTGTCCCGCGCCCACCTGGCGTTCGGCCAGTACGACGGCGTGTTCTGGGTGATGGACCTGGGGTCGGCCAATGGCACGACCATCACGTACCCGGGCGAGGGCACGTTCGCCTGCGACCCGAACACGCGGCACGAGGTCGACCCCGGGTCGATCGTGCGGTTCGGCGGGGAGTCCTTTGCGCTGACCCGCCGCTGACCACGCGCCGACCCCGCGCTGGCGAGCGTCAGTGGTGGTGGTGCACCGTCACGGCGGCGATGCCGGCGTCGGTGAGCCCGAGCGCGGGGATGGTGACGGCGCACACTGCGCACGCACTGAGCGCGAGGGCGATGAAGAAGCGCAGTCCGCCCTGGTCCGGCCGGGGATCGCCGGAACGGAGGACGACCGCGGCGGTCGCCGCGACGGCGACGTCGAGGAGGGAGGCCGCGCCCATCGGGATGAGCGGGAGCGCGAGCACGGTGCCGCCGGAGGCCGTTGCGCCGGCGATCGCGAGCGCCGCCCACATCCCGACGGGCAGCAGGGCGAGGGCGGGGGCCAGCCGGAACACCGGCGGGCGATCCCGTGCGAGGGTGGCGACCGCCCATCCCAGCTCCGCGACGGCGAGCAGGAGGAAGGCGGCCAGCAGGGCAGGGGGTGCGCTGGGGGCGAGCGCCGCGTGAAGCAGCCCCGCCCCCAGAGCGGCCACGGCGAGGAAGGCGCGGGTCGCCGAGCCCACCGCGACGGCCGTTGGGGCCGAGGCGACGGGGGCGGCCCGCAGCGTTCCTGTCATCCTGCTCATGGGAGCCGTGGCCCCGCCGGTCAGGCGGCGGCCGTCGTGGCGCGCGTTCCGCGGTCGGCGCCGAGGCCGGTTCCGAGGAGGACGATCGCGCTCACCAGGTGGAGGAAGTGGTCGGGCGTGTTCAGAGCGAGGATGTTCGCGCCCGTGCCGACCAGGAAGAAGCCGACGATGCCGAGGAGGAGGTAGACCGCTCCGATCGTGGTGTTGACGGCCTTGGCGGCGGCGACGCGGGTCAGGCCGGCGATCAGCAGGGCCGCGCCGATGAGGAGGTGGGCGATGTTGTGAAGCGGGTTGACCTCGAAGATGCCCAGGAGCAGACCGCCCTTCGTGGCGACGAAGCCGACGCCTCCGGTGACGGCGAACCCGAGCAGCCCCACCAGCAGGTAGACCGCTCCGAAAATAGTGGCGACGAGCCGGTTCGGAGATGTGCGCATTGTCTGTTCCTTCCATAGGACGGCGCACGGACGCGCGCCTCACTTGTCCATTCGCAGCATCGACCCGATCGGATTGCGGCCACAGCCCCTTGCGCGACGGAAGGGTTTCTGCCGCACGTTACAATCGCTGGACACGCAGGGCCGACACCGCGGGGGTTGTATCGATGCGACGACACACGACGTTCGGGCGGATCGCGCTCGCCGCGACCGCGGGACTCGTGGCGCTCGTCCTCTCGGCGTGCACCTCCACGGCCGGAGCGAAACTTCCCCAGCAGCAGAAGGGTGGATTCGACGGCGACGTCGAGAAGCGGCTCTCGGCGGCGATCACCGACGCCATGACGCTCGCGGACGCCTCCGCCGGTTTCGCCGGCGTCTGGGCGCCCTGGGCCGGATCGTGGACGACGGCGCAGGGCACGACGAAGCGGGGCGGGACGCAACCGGTCAGCGCGGACATGCGCTTCCGTGTCGGCCAGAACACCACGCCGATGACCTGCACGGTTCTGCTGCAGCTCGTCGACGAGGGCGAGGTCGGGCTCGACGATCCGCTCACCAAGTGGCTGCCCGGGCTGGTCGGCGTGGAGGGCGTCACACTCCGCGAACTCTGCCAGAACACCTCGGGAATCGGCGACTACGTCGCGCAGCTCAACCCGGAGTTCCTGATGAACCCGACGCGCCAGTGGCCCGCGCTGGAGCTGGCCAGCGATGGGATCGCGATGCAGCGCGTCGGCAAACCCGGAGAGAAGTGGGGCCGCTCGTCCACGAATGCCGTGCTCCTCGGCATGGCCCTGCAGAACGCGACGAGCCGTAGCTGGCAGGACCTCTACAAGAGGTACATCTTCGACAAGCTCGGGATGACAGCGAGCTCCCTGCCCGAGAGTGCGCAGTTCACGGTTCCCGGACCCCATGCCGCCGGCTACTCGGCAGGGCTGGACGGGGCGGGCGCCATCGTCTGCGAGCCGATGCGCGACGTCAGCAGCATGTCGCCGTCGCAGGGGTGGACCGCGGGCGGAGTGGTCTCGACCGTCTCGGACATGAAGGCCTTCGGGCAGGCGCTCGCGTCCGGCAGCCTCCTCAGCGAGAAGTCGCGCGCTGCCCAGGCCGACGGAATCGCGATCGGCCAGTCGTGGGAGCGCTACGGGCTCGGGATGCAGCTGCTCGGACCCCTGCGCGGGAGCAGCGGTGCGGTGCCGGGCTACCTCTCGGCGGTGTACACGGACCCGGCGTCGGGTCTGACGATCGTGGTCGCGCTCAACAACTCGACGGCCGGGCCGGGATTCGCCCAGCTCCTGGCTCAGCGCCTCGCCTCCATCGTCTCCAAGACGCCGGCGAAGGAGAAGGGTGCGAAGGTCGTCGCCTCGCTGCCCTGGTCGGAGCAGCAGACGGTCGACGCGTTGACGAAGGCGGCGCCCTGCCCGGCGAAGAAGGCCGGATAGCCGGCCAGGAGGACTAGGCCCCGGCCAGCTCCGCCAGTTCCGCACGCACGGGGAACGCGTCGTCGTCGAGCACCAGCTGCAGCGCCGCCCCGCTCGCCCGGTTGACGATGACCGGTGCCAGCAGGTTGACGGTGCTGCCCTCGCGCGACGGCGTGACGACGACGAGCAGCAGCGCATCCGCGGCCTCGGCGATGCCGAGCTCGGCGGCGCGATCGTCCGGAAGCTCCGGGGAGTAGCCCGGCAGGTGCCGCTCCGCGTCGATCGTGAACAGCCGGATCTCGGGCCGCTCGACGGAGGCGAGCGTGTACAGGCCGTCCGCGCCGGCGACCGGGTCGAGGTCGAACGCGTCCAGCGGCTCCAGTCCGGGCGGCGGGGTGAGGAAGCGGACGGCGCTCACCGGAGGAAGTCCATCAGGGTCGGCTGCAGAACGCGGGCCGTGACGGCGATCGCGGTCTGGTAGTTCACGTCCTGGGTCTTGAGGTCGAGGATCACCTTGCTCAGGTCGACGTCCTCGAGCGACGAGCGCTGGCCTTCCAGTGCGTTGGCCCCGACCGCGAGGGTGTCCTTGGCCTTGTCGATCCGGGTCTGCCGGCCGCCGACCTCCGCGTGCTCTCCCACGATCGCCTTCATCCTGTCGTCGATCTCCGCGAGGCGCGGGGTGACGTTCACACCCGTGCGGAGGTCGTTCACGGTGTTGTCGATCAGCGCGAACACCGACGACGAGCCGGTTCCGAAGACCGCGGCGCCGTCCGCATCCACCCGCACCGTGGTGTCGGGGCCGATCCTGCGCTCCACTGTACTTCCCGCCGTCCCGGTGAACGAGTAGTCCGGCTGGAACGCGACGCCCGCGTCCGAGTTGCCCGCGAATACCGTGCGGCCGAGGTAGGTGGTGTTGGCGAGCGACAGGAGGCTCTTCTTCAGGCCGTCGAGCTCCGTCGCGATCGACTCCTTCGCCTCGGGCGACATGGCGCCGTCGTTCGCTCCCTGCAGGGTGAGGTCGCGGACGCGGCGCATGAGCGTCTCGACGGAGGTGAGAGCGGAGTCGGCCGTGGTCAGCCAGGCGTCGCCGTTGCCGACGTTGCGCTGATACTGCGCCGTGGCTGCCGCATCCGACCGGACGCCCATGGCGCTGGCCGTCGCCGTGGGGTCGTCCGACGGCTTGTTGAGCAGCCGGCGGCTGGTCGCCTGGTCGTACAGCTGCGCCTGGCGCTGCAGGCTGAGCTGCAGGTTCCGCTGGGCGTTGAGAGTCTGGGTGGCGTTGGTCACGCGGCTGATCACGGCTATCTCCCGACGAGTCCGGTGTGGTTGATGAGCACATCGAGGGCCTCGTCCACGGCGGTCATCACGCGCGCGGCGCCCTGGTAGGCGTGCTGGAAGGACAGCATGTTCATGTTCTCCTCGTCGAGGTCGACGGAGGAGCCGGACAGCTGGGCGTTGGTCGCCGCACTGGTCGCGAGGTCGGCGAGGTCCGACTGCTGCTTCTCGGTGCGGCTGGCGACGCCGACCCGCACGACGAACGACGACCACTGCTTGTCGACCGCGTTCGGGCCGGTGCCGAGCTGGCTGATGGCGTCGGCGATGCTGCCGTCCGTCCCGCCGGCCCCGGGCGTTCCCGTCGCGATCTGCCCGACGCCGGTCGGGACGACGGAGAGGCCCAGTGCGGCCGGCTTGGTGGGGTCGATGGCGAAGAAGTCGAGCCCGGTTGCGCCCGTGGGGGTCGCACCCGTGGCGTGGACCGCGTTCACCCGCTGGGCGAGCGTGACGGCGAACGCGTTGTAGCTCACGGCCGCTTCGGCCAGCACTCCCCCGGTCCCGGAGGCGTCGGCGGGTGCGAGGGTGGAGACCGCCCCGGCGATCGAGCCGCCTTCGAGAGAGATCGCGGCACCCGGCCGGTAGGCCCACTCGAGGCGGGCCGGATCCGTCGCGGCATCCGCCATGCGCGTGGCGCCCGCTGCCTTCACGAGGTTGGTGCTGGTCCCGGACACCAGCGCGTTTCCTCCGACCAGCACATCCACCGTGCCGTCGTCGTTCGGCCGGACGACACCGCCGGCCAGTTTGGCGATGGATGCGGTGAGCAGGTCGCGCCGGTCGAGCAGCTCGTTCGCCGACTGCCCCGACGCCAGGGCGGAGCGGATGCGGCCGTTGAGGTCGGCGACGGCGGTCGCTGCGGTGTTCAGGTCGGAGGCCATGCCGTCCATCGACGTGCGGAGGGTGCTCCACTGGTCGTCGACCGCCCGGTAGCCGGTCTGCAGCTGGGTGACGAGGCTTCCCGCCTGGCCGAGCAGCACGCCAGCGGGTGCCTGCTCCCCCGCCTGGTTCGCCACATCCCCCCAGGCCGACCAGAACTTCTGCAGCTGGGCCGACAACCCGTTCGTTCCCGGCTCGTTGAGCGACTGCTCGAGGGTCGCCAGGGCGTCGGCACGCGTGTTCGTGTAGCCGGAGAGCGCGGTGGTCGTGCGCACCCGCGCATCCAGGGCGGCGTCGTCGAGGCGCTGGATGCCGTCGACCGTGACGCCCTGTCCCGGCCGGACGCCGCCGCTGAACAGACCGGCGGACGACAGGGCGGGCACGCCGGACGTCGTGACCCGCTGCCGCGTGTAGCCCTGCGTGTTCGCGTTCACGAGGTTCTGCCCGACCACGTCGAGCCCCGCCTTGGCGGCGACGAGCCCGGTGTAGGCGGTGTTCAGGCCGCTGAAGGTGCTCATCCGGTCAGGCCTCCGTGTCGAAGAAGCGCGCGGTGTCCCCCGCGCGGCCTGCGCCGCCCGCGCCGTACACGCCGGGGTCCTCCCCCGCGCCCGACAACGAGCTCAGCGTCTCCTGCGTGGAGCGGGCGGCCTCGCGGAGCAGACGCTCGTTGGTGTCGCGCACCTCCGCGATCTGCGCGGTCAGCTCGGTCATGGCCGCGAGGTGCGACCCGAAGATGTCGGACCAGATGCCGTCGGGGGCGCCGGTGGCGAGTTCGCGCAGGGTCGCATCCTGGTCGAGGCCCCACTCCTCGGCCAGCGCGGCGACCTCGACCGTCCGGGCGAGACCGACGGCGCGCATCCGCTCGATGACCTGCTCGACTTCGCGGGTGGCGTGCGAGATCCAGCGGGACTTGCCCGCGATCAGCAGCAGCTGCTCCTCCTCCAGCTTGAACAGCAGGAGCTCGAGGAGCTCGCGTTCCTTCCAGAGCTGCGCAGAGAGTTCGCTCGCGGCCATGTCGCTACCAACTTCCTCGTGAGTCGATGTGCGCACCTGGTCTCCTCGGGTCCGAAGGCGGGGTGGATGTGTTCCGCCATCCCAGACCATCGGCACGCTTGCGCCCGATGTTAGGCGCGTGATGGCCCGGGTGAAGGGCACGACGTACCGCTTATCGGGGTGCTGTCAGTATTCCCCGTACTGGGGGTACGGACTGCCCCGTAATGGGGACAGAAAGCATGCAATCTGAGCAGTCTCGAATTGTTACCGTGAACAGCGGAAGACTCCTAGCAACCCGCTCGGCACCCGACCCAGCCCGAGCATCCACCGCACCGCCCGAGTACCCTGTCACGCCCTCCCCGAACGAGGACGGGACGCGGTACCCGTCCGATGAAGAGGGGTCGCCCAGCGTGAACCGGAACGAACGCAACACGCTCGTCGTGGAGAACCTGCCGCTCGTCGGCTATCTGGTCTCCGACCTGTGCTCCCGCGCCACCCACCTGTCGCGCGACGACCTGGCCTCGGCCGGGGCCGTCGCCCTGGTCATGGCGGCGGACGCCTACGACGCCACCACCGGCGTCCCGTTCGGTGCGTACGCACGGACCCGCATCGTCGGTGCGCTCGCCGACGAACTGCGCGCATCCGACTGGGCCACCCGCTCCGCGCGCAAGCGCATCAAGGAGACGCTGGCGGTCCGGGAGAGCCTCACGGCAGCCCTCGGGCGCACGCCGAGCGTCGACGAGATCGCGAACGCGCTCGGTGTGGACCGCGAGACGGCCGCGGCCGGCCTGGCCGACGCCTCCCGCACGGTGACCGCGCTCGACGAGACCATCGAGCCGCTGCTCGTCTCGGAGACCGTCGGCCCGGAGGACTCGCTGCTGGCCGGCGAGCAGACCGCGTACGTCCGCGCCGCGGTCGCCGCCCTCCCCGACCGGATGCGGTCCATCGTCGAGGCGATCTACTTCGACGACCGCACGGTGACCGAGATCGCGGAGGAACTGGGCATCACCCACTCGGCCGTCTCGCAGCAGCGCTCGGAGGCCATCCGCCTCATGCGCGAGGGCATGGCCACCCACTACGCCGACGAGGGCGACCCCGTCGTCATCGAGGCGAAGACCTCCCAGGCCCGGCGCAGCGCCTACCTGGCGCGTCTCGCGCAGCACGCGGTCGCGGGCGTCTCGCGCCTCTCCCCCACGTCCCCGAGCTCTGCCCGGGCGTCCTGAGCCATCAGCTCCTGACTTTTTCCGCCTGAACCGCATCGCAGAGGCGAAAAACTCAGGAGCAGATCGCTGCTAACGGGATGAATCAGACAGCCGATAGAGGCTGATGCGGACCACGGAAGGGCCGCGAACCACCACCCAGTCATGGAGGAAACATCATGGGTATGCAGATCAACACCAACATCGCGGCGAACAACGCCTACCGCAACCTGAACAACACGCAGAGCGACCTCTCGAAGTCGCTCGAGAAGCTGTCCAGCGGTCTCCGCATCAACCGTGCGGCGGACGACGCGGCGGGCCTCGCCATCTCGGAGGGCCTGAAGTCGCAGGTCGGCGGTCTGACCGTCGCCGCCCGCAACGCTCAGGACGGCATCAGCGTCGTGCAGACCGCTGAAGGCTCGCTCACCGAGGTCCACTCCATCCTGCAGCGCATGCGCGACCTCGCGGTGCAGGGCGGCAACGACTCGAACAACGCGACCTCGCGCGCGGCGATCAAGACGGAGGCCGACGAGCTGGGCAAGGAGCTCAACCGCATCACCAACGGCACCAACTTCAACGGGATCGACCTGCTCAAGGGCGGCTCGCTGAACTTCCAGGTCGGCGCGGGTTCGACGGCGAACGACACCATCCAGGTCAGCCTGGCCGACGTCGCCACCTCGGTCGGCACGCTCAGCAGCGCCACCGGCGCCACGGGCTTCGTCGTCACCGACAACGCGACGGCGAACACGACCATCACGGCGATCGACACCGCGATCACCGCGATCTCGACCGCCCGCTCGGAGCTCGGTGCCTCGCAGAACCGGTTCGAGTCGGCCGTTCGCAGCCTGAACGTCTCGAAGGAGAACCTCTCGGCCGCGTCCAGCCGCATCACCGACACCGACATGGCGGAGGAGATGGTGAAGTACACCCGCTCCAACATCCTGTCGCAGGCCGGCACCGCGATGCTCGCTCAGGCGAACCAGTCCAACCAGGGCGTCCTGCAGCTGCTCCGCTGATCAGGCCCGGCGGCCGGGGCGTAGTCCCCAAAGCGTGCCCCGGCCGCCGCACCACCCCGCACCACCGCAGCACCCGGAACCACCGTCGTAGGAGGGAGACCACCGCATGGGCATGGCCATCGACGGGCTCATCAGCGGTCTGAAGACGACGGACCTGATCGACAGCCTGATGCAGGCGGAGGCGATTCCGCAGACCCTGCTCAAGAACAAGGTCACCGACTCCACCAACTTCATCTCGGCGATGCAGGCGCTCAACTCGAAGGTCGCCGCGCTCGCCGACTCCGCCGCGAAGCTCGCGAAGCCCGCAGGCACCGACCTGCACACCGCGAGCACCAGCTCCACCGCGGCGACGGCGACCGCGGGCACCGGTGCCGTCGACGGCACCATCGACTTCACGGTCGACCGCCTCGCGCAGTCGCAGGTCACCGTGACCGGCCCGCTGACGCAGTGGCCGGACCAGCCGCCGACGCTCACGTTCGTCGCGGCCGACGGCACCACCAAGCAGATCACCGCGGCCAGCTCGTCGCTCGCCGATGTCGCCGCCGCGATCAACCAGGCCGGAGCCGGTGTCAGTGCGACCCGGGTGGCCGCGGGTCTCGACCCGGCGACCGGCCAGCCGCTGTACCGGCTGCAGCTCAGCTCCACGAAGACCGGTGCGGCGGCGGCCTTCACGGCCTACCGCGGGACGGCGGCGGATGTGGCGGCCGGCACCGCGACGAACATCCTGTCGGACCCCGGGTCGTCGCAGGTGCGTCAGGCGCAGGACGCGCAGCTGACCCTGTGGGCCGGAACGGGAGCCGCGCAGACGGTCACGAGCGCGACGAACAGCTTCACCGACGTCCTCCCCGGCGTCACCGTCTCGGTCACCGCGGCGTCGACCACGCCGGTGACCCTCACGGTCGCCCGCGACGACAAGAGCATCTCGGCCGCCGCCGGATCCCTCGCCGGCGCGGTCAACGACATCCTCACGTACATCGGCCAGAAGCAGGCCGTCTCCACCTCGACCGACGCAGCGGGCGGAACGGTCGTCACCGGCGGCGTCTTCACCGGCGAGTCGTCCGTCCGCGACGTCAACCAGAAGCTCGTGGATGCGGTGATCGCCCCGATCGGCGGCGTCTCCCCCTCCACGTACGGCATCAGCATCACGCGGGACGGCGCGGTCACCTTCGACCAGGACGCCTTCGCGAAGGCGATGGCCGCCGACCCCGACACCGTGAAGGCCGCCGTCGCCACGATCGCGCAACGCGTCGCGGACGCGGCCACCGGCGCGAGCGACACGTACACCGGCTCGATCTCGCTCAAGATCAAGGGCGAGCAGTCGACCGTCAAGAGCCTCAACGACCAGATCACCGACTGGGACGGCCGCCTCGCCGACCGGCGAGCGACCCTCGAGAAGACGTACGCCAACCTCGAGGTCCAGCTGCAGCAGCTGCAGTCCCAGTCGTCGTGGCTGACCGGCCAGCTCTCCTCCCTCCCGTCTGCGAGCGCATCATGAACGTCCTCACCTCCGCGGCCGCGAAGCTCTCGGCCTACAACCGCGACAGCATCCTCTCCGCCAGCCCGGCGCGACTCCTCACGATGCTGTACGACCGGCTCCTGCTCGACCTCACACGCGGCGAGGCCGCCCTCACGGCCGAGCAGTGGCCGACCGCCTGGGAGAACCTGCGGCACGCCGACCAGATCGTGGCCGAGCTCGCGGGAACGCTGCGCGTCGACCTGTGGGATGGCGCCGAGAGCCTGCTCCAGCTGTACGGCTACCTCGCCGACCTCATCGTCGGCGGCATGATCGAACGCGACCCGGCGAAGGTGCGGGAGGCCATCGAGCTCGCCGAGCCGCTGCGCCGGACGTGGCACGAAGCGGCGGCGCTGCTGCCGGCGGCATCGGGCGCGACCGAGGCGGACCGTGATCTCGGCGTCGCCTGACGACACGATGCCCGACGCGGCGCCCGCCGCGGCGCCCGAGCCGGTGTCCGGGGTGACGCCCGAGTCCGCCGCGTGGGCCGAGGCGCTCGACCGGATGGAGCACGAGCTGCACGGCGCGCTGGCGCAGGTGGACCCGGTCCCCTGGCGTCCGCCGATCGCACTCGGACCGATCCCGGCCGAGCTCCAGGAGCGCGCGACGCGCCTGCTGGAGGCGCAGCTGCACACGATCCGCTACCTCGAGGACGTCCGTCAGACGACCGCACGGCACCTCGCGGCGGTACGCGCTGTACCCCGGTCGGAGGTGGGAGCGCATCCCGTCTACTTCGACCTGATCGGCTGAGTCCCCATAGCAGTTCTCCACCTGTGGATAACTCTGTGCAGAATCGGTGGATGAGCGGCCGGATCGTGTGGAGGACACGCGCGAGATATGTGGACTCTCAGAATCCCAGGTTGGATAAACGGTACGTGACCGGGCCTTTTGCAGGAATTCTGTGACAGTCGAACACCCCTTCGAAACCACACGGGTGTAATTCACATCGGGGTACACACTGTGGATGACGGTGTGGGAAATCGTCACGCGAACACGCCCGGGATGTCATCCCTAACGGGTGGGGGAGAGCTGCCGATAGCTCCTTTCGAGCACGGATCGCTCATCGACTTGGCCACGGATGGGCCGCCCCACGACCCTGGAGTGCAGCTGTGCTCGAATCCGTGACCAGCGCCGCCCTCGCGAGCGCCCTCGACGGCCTCGCGGCGCGCCAACGCGCCATCGCGAACAACATCGCCAACGTGAACACGCCGGGCTACACCGCCGAGCGCGTGTCGTTCGAGGACGCCCTCGCCGCCTCCGTCGCCGACCACGACGGTCACGCAGCCGCCACCACCGCTCGGTCGCTCGAGCCGACGCGACTCGACGGCAACAACGTCAACCTCGACACCGAGACGCTCTCGAACGTCGACACGGTTCTCCGCTTCCAGTTCGCCTCGCAAGCTGCGGGCAACCAGTTCTCGGCCATCCGCGCCGCGCTGAAGACCACCTGAGCCAGGACACCGACGAGAGGAGCACGACATGACCTTCGATGCCATCGGGATCGCCGGGACGGGGCTGACCCTGCACCGCCACTGGCTGGACGCCATCTCCGACAACCTGGCCAACATCAACACCGCCAAGCCGACCGACGGAGCCGCCTTCCAGGCCCGCTACGTGGTCGCGCAGGAGGGCCAGGGCGTCTCGGGCGTCTACGTCGCCGGCGCGGCCTACGGCAGCGCCGAGGGGCGGATGGTCTACGAGCCGGACAACCCCGTCGCCGACGAGAAGGGGTACGTGCGGTACCCCGACATCGACCTGTCGGAGCAGATGGGCTCCCTGATCATGGCGCAGCGCGGCTACCAGGCCAACGCGGCCGTCGTCGATCGCGCCAAGGAGACCTACCAGGCCGCGCTGCAGATCGGGAGGAACTGATGCCCATCCCCGCCATCGGCGCGCTCTCCGGGATCGACGCCACCACCGGGGTCTCCGCGACCCAGCAGACCGGCGGCACCGGGGGAGCGGCGTTCGGCAACGCGCTCACCGGCGCGATCGACAACCTGCAGCAGCTGCAGGGCACGAGCGACCGCCTGGCGATCCAGGCCGTCACCGGGAACCTCGACGACATCCATGACGCCACCCTCGCCTCCACCCGGGCACAGGTCACGCTCGAGCTCGTCGCCGGCGTCCGGAACAAGGCGGTCGACGCCTTCAACGAGATCATGCGGATGCAGGCCTGATGCCTCAGCAGGTGACCAGCTTCTTCCGGCGGATCGGCGACTCGATCCGCGGCTTCTCCGTGGCCCAGCGGGTGATCGCGATCATCGGCGTCGCCGTGGTCGCCCTCGGCGCGACGGGGCTCGCCCTGTGGGCGTCGCAGCCGTCGTACACGCCGCTGTTCTCGGGCGTCGCGGCGTCGGACGCCTCGGCGATCGTCGACCAGCTGCGCACCGACGGGGTGCCGTACCAGCTCACCGACGGCGGCTCGACCATCCTCGTCCCGCAGGAGAAGGTCTACGACGAGCGGCTCAAGGCGGCATCGGCCGGCCTTCCGGCGTCGACGACCGGCGGGTACTCCCTGCTCGACAAGATGGGCGTCACGTCCTCCGAGTTCCAGCAGAACGTCACATACAAGCGCGCGATGGAGGGGGAGCTCGGCAACACCATCGCCGCCATGAAGGGCGTCAAGGCGGCATCCGTCCGCCTCGCCATCCCCCAGGAGACCGTCTTCGCGTCGGAGAAGAAGGACCCGACCGCGTCGGTGTTCGTCGAGACGCAGAGCGGGGTGACCCTCAGCGCCGACCAGGTGCAGGCGATCGTGCACCTGACCAGTGCGGCCGTGCCCGGCATGAAGCCGACGGATGTGGCGGTCGTGGACGCGGACGGCACCGTGCTCAGCACCGTCGGAGGCGGAGCGACCGGGGGAGCGGACAAGCAGGCGAGCGACTACGAGACCCGCGTGAAGTCCGCCGTGCAGGAGATGCTCGACAAGGTGGTCGGCGCCGGGAACGCGACGGTCGCGGTCGCCGCGGACGTCAGCACCGAGAGCGCGCAGCGCACGGAGGAGTCGTACACGGCCCCGACCGCCGCGCCCTCGCTCAGCGAGACGACCCAGAAGGAGACGTACACCGGCTCCGGGGGCGGCGGCAACGCGGGCGTTCTCGGGCCGGACAACATCGCCGTCCCCAACGGCACGAACGGCAACGGCACCTTCAACTCGGAGTCGAGCACCAAGGACAACGCGGTCGACAAGGTCACGGAGCAGCGGACCATCCCGGCGGGCGCCATCAACCGGCAGACCGTGTCCGTCGCGCTCAACTCGGACGCGGTCGGCAACGTGAGCGCCAACGAGATCCGCAACCTGGTGAACGCCGCGGCCGGCATCGACGTGAAGCGGGGCGACTCCGTCAGCGTCGAGATGGTGCCGTTCAGCAAGACCGGCGCGACCGAGGCGGCGAAGGCGCTGCAGGAGGCGAAGGACGCCGCTGCGGCGGACCAGCTCAGCGGCATCATCCGGACCTCCGTCATCGCGGCCGCCATCCTCGCCGCGGCGATCATCGCCTTCCTGCTGTTCCGCCGGGGACGGCGGCGCGCGGCCGAGACGGCGGCGCTCGCCGAGGACGCGGACACGCTGGCCCTCGACGCGGCGGCCTTCCCGATCGCGCTGGAGCAGGCGGCTCCGACGGTGCCGATGCAGCTCGACCCGCTTCCCGACCCCACGCCCGACCCCGCAGAGGTGGAGGCCGACCGTCGCCGCGCCGAGATCGAGGCGCTCGCCGAGCGCGACCCGCAGCGCACCGCCGAGTTCCTCCGCAGCCTCATGGATGACAGGGCGGGCGTATGAGCACCGCACTGACCGGCGCGCAGAAGGTCGCGGTCGTGCTGATGAACATGGATCAGCAGCGCGCGGCCCAGGTGATGAAGCAGTTCTCCGACGAGGAGGCCGACGAGATCACCGCCGAGATCCTGCGGCTGCGCCGCGTCGACCCGGGGATCGCCGAGAAGGCGCTCAGCGAGTTCCACGACCTCGCGACCCGCGGGGCGGTGACCACGCGCGGCGGGCGGGACATCGCGGTCGGACTGCTCGAGGCGTCGTTCGGCGCCGAACGGGCGACCGGAGTGCTCAACAGGGTCGCATCCAATCTGGCCGGCAAGCAGTTCGAGTTCCTCGACGCGGTGGAGCCGGCCCAGGTGCAGATGCTGCTCGCCGGCGAGCTGCCGCAGACCAGTGCGCTCGTGCTGGCGCACCTGCGTGCCGACCACGCCTCCCGCGTGCTCGCCGGGCTGGACGACTCGGCGCGCACCGAGGTCGCCCACGCGATCGCCACCATGGGGTCGCCGAGTCCCGACGCGGTGCGCGTGGTCGCCGAGACGCTCAAGCAGCGGGCCAGCGCCGTCGTGTCGTCCCGGGCGGCGTCCGACGCCGTCGGGGGAGTGCAGCCGCTCGTCGACATCATCAACCGCTCCGACGCCGCCACCGAGAAGGCGCTGCTGGAGGCGCTGGAGCAGCGCGACCCGCAGCTCGCCGAGGAGGTCCGGTCGCGGATGCTCACCTTCGACGACATCGTCCGGCTGGAGGCGCGCGACGTGCAGCAGGTGCTGCGCGGTGTGGACGCCGCCGTGCTCGCGGTCGCGATGAAGGGCGCATCCGAGGCGGTCAGCGAGGTCATCACGTCGAACCTCTCGGAGCGCAACCGCGAGATCCTCGAGGACGAGGTCCGCATCCTCGGGCCGGTGCGCGTCTCGCAGGTGGAGGACGCCCGCGCCGAGATCGTCCGGTCCATCCGTGACCTGGAGGCCACGGGTGCGATCACGGTGCAGCGCGGGGACGAGGACGCGTATGTCGAATGACGCCGCCCCGGCGCAGGACTTCGCGCCCCTGATCGTCCCGGTGCTGACCGAGACCGAGCATGAGCGCACCGCGATGACCGCCGCCCGCTCGCGCGGATACGCGGCGGGGTTCGCCGAGGGGCGGCGCGCGGCGGCGCGCGAACAGGAGCAGTGGGCCGACCGGGCCGTCGCGGCCCGCGCGGCCGAGTCCGCGGAGGCTGCCGAGACCGTCGCGGTGCTCGCGCGCGCCCTGCGCGCGGCGGCCGTCGAGCTGCGCGAGGCGACCGTGCCGGTGCTGGCCGACGCCGAGTCCGCGCTGGTGGATGCCGCGTTCGAGCTGGCGACGGCGGTCGTCGGTGTCGCCCTGCAGGACCGCGTGGCCGCTGCACGCGCGGCCGTCGTGCGCGTGCAGTCCGCGGCACCGGCGGGGGTCGTTCCGGTGGTGCGGCTCCATCCCGACGACATTGCGGCCCTCCGTGCGGCCGGAGCGGCGACGGAGGAGCTGCAGCTGGTCGCCGACTCGGCGCTCACGCCGGGCGACGCCGTCGGCGAGCTCCCGAACGGCTGGCTGGATGCGCGCATCCATGCGGCCCTCGACCGGGCGAAGGAGGCGCTGTCGTGAGCGCCGCGGTGCTGAGCCCCACCCTCGGCGACCGCTGGGCCGGCGCGGTCGAGGCAGCGCGGGTCGAGACGGTCGGGCGGGTCACGGCCGTCGTCGGCCTGGGCGCCGAGCTGGAGGGCGTGCCCGCCGCGATCGGCGACGTGGTCGTCATCGGGGAAGCCCCCGGCATCCACGCCGAGGTCGTCGCGACGACGGCCGATCACGTCCGCGTGATGCCGTACGGACCGCTGACCGGTGTCGCGGCCGGCGCCCCCGCACGGGCCGTGCGCGCCCCCCTGCTCGTGCCGACCGGGCGGGGCATGCTCGGCCGGGTCGTCGACGCGCTCGGCCGCCCGGTGGACGGCCGTGGGCCGGTCGAGGCGGACGGCTTCGTCGCGCTCGGCAACCGCGCGCCCGACGCGATGCGCCGCGCGCGCATCCTGCAGCCGATCGGCCTGGGCGTGCGCGTGCTCGACACCATGGTGACGACGGGCCGCGGCCAGCGCCTCGGCCTGTTCGCGGGATCGGGCGTCGGCAAGTCGTCGCTGCTCTCGATGATCGCGCGGGGGACCGACGCGCAGGTGTCGGTCATCGCGCTGGTGGGGGAGCGCGGGCGCGAGGTGCGCGAGTTCCTCGAGGACGACCTCGGTCCGGAAGGCCTCGCCCGCTCGGTCGTGGTGGTGGCGACCTCCGACGAACCGGCCGTCATGCGCCTGCGTGCAGCGTTCGCAGCGACCCGCATCGCCGAGGCGTTCCGGGACGAGGGCGCCGATGTCGTGCTGATGATGGACTCCCTGACACGCGTGGCCATGGCGCAGCGCGAGATCGGGCTGTCGGCGGGGGAGCCGCCGGCGACGCGCGGCTACCCGCCGTCGACGTTCTCCCTGCTGGCGCAGCTGCTGGAGCGGGCCGGCACGGGCGAGACCGGGTCGATCACCGGCCTGTACACCGTCCTGGTCGACGGAGACGACCACAACGAGCCGATCGCCGACGCGGCGCGCTCCATCCTCGACGGGCACGTCGTGCTCGACCGCAGGCTGTCGGTCGTCGGGCACTTCCCCTCGGTGGATGTGCTCGGCTCGGTCTCGCGGCTCGCGTCGCGGGTGACCACCCCCGAGCAGCGCGCGGCGGCGATCGCCCTGCGCGGCGTACTGGCCGCGAAGGTCGGCGCACAGGACCTGCTCGATGTCGGCGCCTACAAGCCGGGGACCAACCCGAAGGTGGATGCCGCGGTCGCCAACGCCGACGCGATCGACGCGTTCCTGCGCCAGGGGATCGGCGAACCGGCCCCCGCGGCGGAGTCGTGGGCCCGGTTGCAGGCACTCATCGGGATGCTGGGAGGCGCATGATGGCACGAGCATTCGCACTGGCCGGGCTGCTGAGGCTGCGGCAGATCGAGAAGGAGCACGCGGCGAGCGACCTCGCGGCGGCGAACGCCCTCCGTCGCGATGCGGGCGAGCGGCAGGCGCGCGCCATCGCCGCCCTGCACGCCGTGCCCGTCGAGGCCACCGACGCGGGGACGCTGTTCGCGATGGCGGCCGCGCGCGCATCCAGCAGGAGCATGCTCGCCGACCTCGCCGCGCTCGCCGCCGAGCGCGAGGCCGAGGCCGCCGCCGCGCAGGAGGCGTTCACCGAGGCGAAGAAGCGCGCCGTCGGACTCGAGAAGCTCGAGAACCGTCATCGCGCGGAGGTCGTCGCCGGCGAGCTGAGCGCCGAGCAGTCGGCCATCGACGAGATGGCCACCGGCGCGTGGCAGCGCGCGCGAGAAGGGGGAGACGCATGACCGTGACGGACGCCATCGGCCGCATCGCGCAGATCCAGGCGACGCTGGTGCAGCTGGAGAGCCCGGCGAAGAGCACGACGTCGTCCTCGGCGGGGACGTCGGGGACCTCGGGGACCTCGGCGACCGACTTCGCCGCGGCGCTGTCGGGGGCGCTCGGCGCGACCGGCGGAACCGGGTCGCCCACCGGAGCGGACGTCGTCGCGGACGCGAAGAAGTACCTCGGCGTCCCGTACGTCTTCGGCGGCACCAGCGCCTTCGGCCTCGACTGCTCCGGGCTGGTGCAGCGGGTGTTCAAGGACCTCGGCATCGACGTGCCGCGCCTGGTCTCCGGACAGTCGACCGTCGGCACCGAGGTGCCCTCGCTCGCGCAGGCGCAGCCGGGCGACCTCATCGTCACCAACGGCGGCGAGCACATCGTCATCTACGCGGGAGACGGCAAGGTCATCCATGCACCGAGCGAAGGGCGCACCGTCAGCCTCGTGAACAACTGGATGAGCGACTCGGACATCGTGACCATCCGGCGGGTGCTTCCCCAGGCGGCCCCGGCGGGTACGGCGTCGGCGTCGGGGCTGTCGGGGCTGGGTGGCTCTGCGTCGTCCGCGTCCTCCGCCCAGGCGGACATGATGCGTTCGCTGTTCGCGTCGCTCGTGCAGGGAGGCTCCCTGTGAGCCCGGCGGCGGTCACCTCCGCTCCGCCCGCCGCGCCGTCCACGGCCGCCCGGCCCGGCTCCGGCGCGACGAAGGGCTCCGGCGACGCGTTCGACGCCTTCCTGCAGGGTGCGGTGGATGCCACCCCGCGCGACGCGCACAGCTCATCGCGGCCGAAGCCGGCGCGCGAGCACGACCGGAGTGCGGACAAACCGGATGCGGCCGGCGTCGCCGCCGCGCGAGACACTGACCGACCGGCGCAGACCGGAGGCGCCGACGCTCCGGTGGACGCTGCCGCCGGCACGGACGGCGCGTCAGCGGGTGCCGCGATGACCGGCACGGAGACTCCGTCTTCGTCGTCGATCGCCCCGACGCAGGCCGCCACAACGGTTCCCGGCCTCCCGGCCTCGACGACGGACGCCGCATCGTCGCCCGTCGTGACCGCCCCAGCCGCATCCGCGCCGACCGCCGCGTCCCCGACCGCCGGGACTCCGACCGTCGGTGCGTCTTCCGCTGTCGCCCAGACGGTCGCCGCGCCGACCGACGCGCTCAAGCCCACTGCGCCGACGCCCCCCGTCCCCGCCGCCCCCGTGCCGAGTAGCGACATCACGTCACCACTCGCGCCGAATTCGAGCAACGATTCACCACTCGTCGCGACCGTCGCGGCCGTCGCGGCCGCGAGCGTGGGGGAGCGCGGAGAGGCGGCCGGCTCGTCCCGACCGGCCCGCGGCGCGAGCGGCCCCGGTGCCGCAGCGCACGTGGATGCGGGCGAGGCCGACGCCGCCACCGCGCTGATAGCGGGGACCGGCGGAGCGGCGAGCGCGCCCGCAGCTCCGGCGGCACTCGCCCGGGCCGCCGCCGTTCCGACGGCGCCTGCGCTTGCTCCGCAGAGCCCGGCTGCCGGAGCCCCGGCTGAGACCGCGACGCCGACGGCAGGCGCGCCCACCGCATCCATCCGCCCCGAGCCCCCGAAGGCCGACCCGGTCGCCGTACCGACGGCCACCCTGCAGCCTCTGACCGGTCTCGACCGCACACCGACCGCGCAACCGGTCGCCGCCCCCGCTCCCACCGCCCCCGCACCGCAGAACACGCTGGGCGCGCAGCTCGCCCGCCCGGTGTTCACCCTCGCGGCCGCGGGCGCCGGCGAGCACGTCATGACCGTCCACGTCACGCCGGACACCCTCGGCCCGGTCACGGTCCGGGCGCACGTCGGCGGCGACGGCGTGCGCGTCGAGCTGTTCGCGCCGACGGACGCCGGGCGGGATGCGCTGCGCGCCATCCTCCCCGACCTCCGCCGCGACCTCGGCGGAGCCGGTCTCGCCGGAACCCTCGACCTGTCGTCCCAGAACCAGCCGGCGCCGCAGCACGACGCGCCGAGCGGCGGCCGGCACGACGGCCCGGATGCCCGTCCGTCCGCACCGAGAGCCGAGCCGGCCGCATCCCCCCGATCCACCCCGTCCGCACCCGTGGACGGGTCCGCCCACACCATCGACCTGATCGTCTAGAAGGGAGCCACCGTGGCCGTCGACCCCATCACCGGAGCCGATTCCGCCTCCACGGGCGGCATCTACTCCACCCCGCCGACGCGGACGCCCAAGCAGTCGCTCGACAGCGAGGCCTTCATGCAGCTGCTGGTCACCCAGCTCCGCAACCAGGACCCCAGCTCGCCGATGGACACCAACCAGATGATCTCGCAGACGACGCAGCTGGCCATGATGGAGAAGCTCACCAACATGGACACCACGGCGCAGGAGGGCTTCGCGCTCCAGATGCGCCAGGCCGCCGCCGCGCTCATCGGTCACACCGTCAGCTACCTCGACAAGAACGGCGACACCCAGACCGGGCTCGCCTCGTCCGTCTCCTACGCGGGCGCCGTCCCGATCGTCACCGTGGGCGATCAGAAACTCGCCCTCGACGCCATCCTCGGCGTGGTCACCCCGGCTGCCGCAGGCGCGGGCTCCTCCGCGCCCACCGCCTGACCTCACGCACCTTCCTCAGAAAGGAAACGCCATGCTCCGCTCGCTCTACTCCGGGATCTCCGGCCTCCGCTCGCACCAGACCATGCTGGATGTGACGGGCAACAACATCGCCAACGTCAACACCACCGCGTTCAAGTCGTCCGCCGTGCAGTTCCAGGACACACTGTCGCAGCTGGTGCAGGGCGCGGGCGCCCCGCAGGGCCAGACCGGCGGCACGAATCCCGCCCAGATCGGCCTCGGCGTGCTCGTCGCGGGCATCTCTACCAACTTCACGCAGGGCGCAGCCCAGGCGACGGGACGCTCCACCGACATCATGATCAACGGCGACGGCTTCTTCGTCATGAAGGTGGGCGGCGAGACCGTCTACACGCGCGCCGGCTCGCTCGACCCAGACGCCCTCGGCCGCCTGGTCGGCCCGGGCGGCGCCATCCTGCAGGGCTGGAACGCGGTCAACGGCGTCATCCAGCAGGGCGGCGCCCTCAGCGACATCACCATCCCGCTGAAGGCGGTCACGCCGGCCGCGGCGACTACGACCTCGGCCGTGACGGGCAACCTCCCCTCGGACGCGGCCGTCGGCGACCAGCTGGTGCGCGACATCTCCGTCTACGACGCCAACGGCACCGCCCGGAAGCTCACCCTGACCTTCACCAAGACGGGCACCGGGTGGGATGTGGCGGGCTCCGACCCGACGGGCGCGACCGGAACGAGCGCGCTCACCTTCACCAACGGCGTCCTCACCGGCGGTGGCGCGCTCACGGTCGGCGGCGTCGCGGTGAACCTCGGCGCGGTCACCGGCTACTCGGGCATCACGACGGTCGCCTTCAAGGACCAGAACGGCCGCGCGGCCGGGACGCTCGAGTCGTTCACCCTCGACAAGGACGGGACGATCACCGGCCTGTTCTCGAACGGCGACAAGCAGGCCGTCGGCCGCATCGCGCTCGCCACGTTCGTGAACCCGGGCGGCCTGGAGAAGGGCGGAGGGTCGACCTACCGCGCGACGGTCAACTCGGGCGCGGCCCAGCTCGGCGGCCCCGGCGAGGACGGCCTCGGTCAGCTCCAGGGCGGCTCCCTCGAGATGTCGAACGTCGACCTCTCGCAGGAGTTCACCAACCTGATCGTCGCGCAGCGCGGCTTCCAGGCGAACGCCCGCATCATCACCACGTCCGACGAGGTGCTGCAGGAGCTCACCAACCTGAAGCGCTGATCCCGCGCTCTCGCGACGCGCGCTACCTCCCGGAATGGAGGAGGTCCGGCCACCACCCGGCCGGACCTCCTCCGTTCCGCGCATCCGGCCGCATCCCCCGACGGCATCGCCTCCGTTTCCGCCGCGAAGGGGGTGCGCCGTAGGCTCGACGGGTGCCCATCGTCCACGAGCTGGCGCCCACTCTGCTGGGCGTCGCCGTGCTCGCGCTCGTCGCCGTCGGGGTGCTCGCCGCGTACGGCGTCCCGCACCGCTGGGCGCCGGCCCTCGCCATCCTCCGCGGCGCCGCGCAGCTCGCGGTCATCAGCGTGGTCCTCGCCGGGGTCATCACCGATCCGCTCTGGGTGGCCCTCGCCCTCCTCGTGATGTTCTCGGTCGCGGCGGCGACGGCCACGCGCCGCATCGGGTGGTCGGCGGAGCACGCGGTCATGATGGCGACGGCCATGGCGGTCGGCGTCGTCGTCTCGTTCTCGGTGGTCTTCCTCACCGGCGCCATCGAGTTCAGCGCGCGCTACGCGCTCGCCATCGGCGGCATCGTCATCGGCAACTCGATGAGCATCGCCACCCTGGCCGGCCGCCGCTTCACCGAGGCGGTCGGCGACCATTGGGACGAGGTGGAGGGATGGCTAGCGCTGGGTGCGACGCCCCGGCAGTCGACGCTGGAGCTGGCGCGGAACGCGGTCTACTCGGCGCTCATCCCGTCCGTCGACCAGACCAAGACCACCGGCCTCGTGACCCTGCCCGGCGCCTTCGTCGGCGCGATCTTCGGCGGGGTGTCGCCCCTCGAGGCCGGCCGGTTCCAGGTGGTCGTGCTCGCCGCGATCATGGCGGCGGGAGCCCTCACCGCCGTGATCGTCTCGGCCTGGCTCGCGCCCGTGCGCGTCCGCCCCGCCGCTCTGCGCTGACCATCGGTGCCGGAACGCGATGGCGATGGCTGCGACGATTGCCCTTGCAACGTTATAAAGTCGCAGAAGAGGCGAGAGGGGAGCGTCCATGGCCGCGACGATGCAGGACGTGAGCGTGCTCGCCGGGGTGTCGGTGAAGACGGTGTCGAACGTCATCAACGACCACCCGCACGTGCGCGAGCAGACGCGGCGCAAGGTGCTGGATGCGATCGACGTGCTCGGCTACCGGCCCAACTTCCTGGCGCGCGGGCTGAGGTCCGGGCGGACCAACGTGATCTCGCTGATGATCCCGAACCTGCGCAACGCCTACTTCGCCGAGCTGGCGGATGCGGTGATGATGGCGGCCGCCGAACGCGGTCTGGCCGTGCTGATCGAGCAGTACGGGCTCGACCGCAGGCAGGAGATCGGCGCCCTGCGGCATCCCCGTGCCCAGACGGTCGACGGGGTGCTGCACAGCGTGCTGGCACTGGACCAGAGCGACGTCGAGCTGCTCGCCGAGCTGACGACGCCGGTGGTGCTGCTCGGCGACCGCAACGTCGACGTGCCGCGCGATCACGTCATCATCGCGAACACCGCGGGGGTCCGGGCGGCGACCGAGCACCTGCTGCACGCCGGCCGCCGGCGGATCGTGGCCTTCGGCGCCCATCCCGCCGATGTCGTCGGCTCGGCCGCCCTCCGTCTCGACGGCTACCGCCAGGCGCTGGAGGCGGAAGGGCTGCCGTTCGACCCTTCGCTCGTCGTGCCGGTCGACCCCTGGCACCGGCGCAACGGGGCCGACGCGATGCGCGAACTGCTGGCGCAGGGGACGCCCTTCGACGGTGTGGTCGCCTTCAACGACGCCATCGCGCTCGGAGCGCTCCGTGCGCTGCAGGAGGCCGGACGCCGGGTGCCGGAGGACGTGGCCGTGATCGGCTTCGACGACATCGAAGAGACGGAGTACTCCATCCCGAGCCTGTCGACGATCGACCCGGGCCGCGAGCAGATCGCGCGCACGGCCGTGGACCTGCTGGTGCGGAGGATCGAGCACCCGGACGAGGCGTTCGTCCCCGAGCGGCTCCCGATGCCGTTCCGTCTGGTGGAACGCGAGTCGACACGGGCCTGACCACGTCCGTTTGACACGGTCACATCCGTTCTGCATCATGGTTTCTACAACGTTGTCCTCTAACGTTGTAGACACGGGTGTCGACGCGCCGCGAATGGGAGCCCGTGACCGACGGCAGCGCCGAAGGGGCTCACGGCTCCTCGGCGAATTCGAGCACTGGAGATTCCTTGTCTGAGACCCGCATCGCCCTCGACCGCACCGCACGCGTCGCCCCCGTCAACCGCCGCATCTTCGGCTCGTTCGTCGAGCACCTCGGGCGCTGCGTGTACGACGGCATCTACGAGCCGGGGCACCCGACCGCGAACGAGGACGGCTTCCGCCTCGACGTCGTCGAGCTCGTCCGCGAGCTCGGCTCGACGACGATCCGCTACCCGGGGGGCAACTTCGTCTCCGGGTTCCGCTGGGAGGACTCGGTCGGCCCCCGCGACCAGCGCCCGGTGCGGCGCGACCTGGCCTGGCACTCGCTGGAATCCAACCAGGTCGGCCTCGACGAGTTCGCGCGCTGGCTGGCGCTGACGGACTCCGAGCTGATGCTCGCCGTGAACCTCGGCACCCGCGGCATCCAGGCCGCCCTCGACCTGCTCGAGTACGCGAACCACCCCTCGGGCACCGCCCTGAGCGACTGGCGCATCGCCAACGGGACGCCGGAGCCGCACGACATCCGGATGTGGTGCCTGGGCAACGAGATGGACGGCCCGTGGCAGACCGGCTACATGACCGCCGACGACTACGGCAAGCTCGCGGCCCGCACGGCCGCCGCGATGAAGATGGCCGACAAGGACCTCGAGCTCGTGGTGTGCGGCTCGTCCGGCTCCGGGATGCCGACCTTCGGCGAGTGGGAGCGCGTCGTGCTCGAGCACTCCTACGAGCACGTCGACTACGTGTCGGCGCACGCCTACTACCAGGAGCGCGGCGGCGACCTCGGCTCGTTCCTCGCGTCCTCCGTGGACATGCAGTACTTCATCGACACGGTCGTCTCGACCGCCGATCACGTCGGCAACCGGCTGAAGAGCAAGAAGAAGATCCAGATCTCGTTCGACGAGTGGAACATCTGGTACCTCGACGAGCACAAGGCGTCGGAGGAGATCAACGACGAGTGGCGCTACGCCCCGCGCCAGCTGGAGGACGTCTACTCGGCGGCCGACGCCGTCGTGCTCGGCAACCTGATGATCACGCTGCTGAAGAACCACGACCGGGTGACCAGCGCGTCCCTCGCCCAGCTGGTCAACGTGATCGCGCCGATCATGACGGAGCCGGGCGGCGCGGCCTGGCGCCAGACCACGTTCTTCCCGTTCTCGGTGACGAGCCGTCTCGCCCGCGGCGAGGTGCTGCGCCCGCGCATCGAGACCGGCTCGTACGAGACGGCCGTCTACGGCGAGGCGGACCTGGTGGATGCGGTGGCCACGTTCGACGAGGCCGACGGGTCGGCCGCGCTGTTCCTCGTCAACCGCAGTCTCACCGAGACGCAGACGGTCCGCGTGGACGTCCGCGACCTCGGCGTCTCGTCGGTGCGCGAGGCCGTGTCCCTGTGGGACGACGACGTCTACGCGAAGAACACGATGCACGACCAGAACCGCGTCGGCCTGCGCCCGACGCCCACGGCATCCCTCGACGACGGCGTGCTCACGCTCGAGCTTCCGCCCGTCTCGTGGACGGGTGTCTCGCTCGGCTAGAGCAGGGTCGTCCCCAGCATCCGGTGGCCGATGGCGATGGACTCGCCGTCGACCGCCGACAGGGGCGAGGTGAGGAAGGCGACCAGGTCGGCGATCTGGTCGGGAGACGACTCGCCGCCGCGGCCCGGCGCGACCGCAGGGTTCGGGTTCTCGGTGACGAGGCCCGGGTTGACGACGTTGACGGCGACGCCCGTTCCGGCCAGCTCGTCCGCGAGGTTCTTCGCGATCAGGTTGGTGGACGCGTTGCGCACCACCGCGGTGATGTTGCCGGTGATGTAGGCGTTCTGGCCGCTGATCACCACGATCCGTCCGAAGCCGGCCTCCCGCATGGCGGGGATCACGGCGCGCGCGACGCGGAGGAACGCCAGCGCTTTGCCGTCGATCGCGCTCAGGATCTGGTCGGGGTCGGAGCTGCGGGCGGGGTCGAGGGTCTGTGCCGGCGGCGCGGCCGTCACGATCAGGCCGTCGATGCGTCCGTGACGCTCCAGCACTGTGTCGACGGCGCGGCGGACGGACTCGTCGTCCGACGCGTCCAGCGTCACCCCCTCCGACGCGCTGCGGGAGGCGACGACCACGGTCGCGCCCTCGGTCCGGAGGCGGTCGGCGACCGCGGAGCCGATGAAGCCGGTGCCGCCGACGACGAGGACGACACGATTCGCGAGCTGAAGATCCATACCCGTCCCAACCCCGTCGAGTCCACAAAAATTGCACGCTGAGCGCGCCGTCAGCGTGCAGTTTGTGCGTACTCGACGGCGGGGTCAGCGGGAGGCGGCGGGGGCCGTGGTTGGGGTGGGCGCGGGCGACTGCAGCGCCTGCGGGATGAGTTTGCGGATGACGTCGGGCTGGGCCGACAGCACCACCACATCCACCCGCCGGTTCTGCGCCAGGTCGGAGTCCGTCGTGCCGGTGTGGCCCGCGACCGGACGCGCCGAGCCGAAGCTGACCGCCGCGATGCGGCCCTGCGGGAAGCCGTTCACCTCGACCAGGTGCCGCAGCACGCTGGTCGCGCGCCCGGCGGAGAGCTCCCAGTTGGTCGGATAGGGCGCGCCCGGCTGCCGGAGGTCGGCGTGCCCCTCCACCGAGACGTCGTACGCCTCCGGGGCGAGCACCGGTCCGATGTCGTTCAGCACGGCGACCGCGCGCGGGCTGAGCTCCGCGCGGTTGGAGTCGAAGAACGTCGAGTTGCCGACCAGCCCGATCGTGAGGCCGCGCTCGTCGATCTTCAGCTCCACCGCATCCTGCAGGCCGTCGCGGGTGAGAGCGGCCTGGATGAGGTCCTTCAGGTGCTGCAGGTTCTGCGCCTCCTGCTGGGCGAGGGCGAAATCGGTCGACTTTCCCGACTCGTCGACGTGCTTCGGCGGCACGACGACACCGGATGCGGTGTCGATCTTCTGCGTCTTCACCTGCCCGAAGCCGGTCGCCAGCGAGTCCTTCAGCTGCTCGAACTTCTTCGCATCCACCGTCGACATGGCGAACAGCACGATGAACATGCACATGAGCACGGTGACCATGTCCATGTAGGAGGCCATCCAGCGCTCCTCGTTCTCGTGCTCCTCCGGCTCCTCGTGCTTCTTGCGACGGCGGGCCGACATGTCAGGCCGCTTCCTCGACGGGATCCTTCGCCCCGCGCGCCGGCTTGGCGCTCTTCGCCGCGCTCTTGTCGGCGTCGCCGTCGGGGACCATCGCACGCAGGCGCTCGCCGAGGAGGCGCGGCTGCGAGCCGGACTGCACGGCCAGCACGCCCTCCATGAGCAAGGTCATGCGCTCCACATCCAGCTCGGACAGGCGGCGCAGGCGGGCGCCGAGCGGCAGCCACAGGAAGTTGGCCGAGAGCAGACCCCAGAGGGTCGCGACGAACGCGCTCGCGATCATCGGGCCGAGCTCGCCCGGCTCTGCCAGGTTCTCGAGCACGTGCGTGAGCGAGACGACGGTTCCGATGATGCCGATCGTCGGCGCGTATCCGCCCATCGCGCTGAAGAACTTGGCCGCGACCCTGTCCTTCTTGGAGCGCGTGGCGATCTCGTCCTCCAGCAGCACGCGCAGCTCGTCGCCGTCCGTGCCGTCCGCGATGTTCTGCAGCGCGCGCTTGAGGAACGGGTCGTCGACGCTGTCGGCCTCCTGCTCCATCGCGAGCAGGCCGTTGGCGCGGGCCTTCTCCGCCAGCCCGACGACCTGGTCGATGACCTGCTGCGGCGGCTCGACCTTGCCGCGGAGGGCGCGGGGGAGCGCCTTCACCGCGGTGAGGAAGTCCTTGATCGTGCCGCTGGCGATGCCGACCGCGATGGTGGCCCCGAAGACCAGCACCATGGGGGCGGGCAGCAGGAGCGCGCTGAGGTGCGCGCCCTCCATCGTCACCATCGCGACGACGGCGCCGAACGCGAGGACGATGCCGATGATCGTTGCCGGGTCCATTACTTCTTCCTTGCTCGCAGGGGGACGGCGCGGGCCTCGGGGTGAGCCCTGGTCGTCTCGTCGTCTTCCAGCCCGGTCAGCGTCACGAGCCCGAGCGGCGGTGCCGGAACGGGTCGCGGGCCTGCGGCGGGCAGATCGTGGGCGAGCGCGATCACACGCGCCCGGTACGCGGCGATCTTCTCGATCACTTCCGGCATGGACTCGGTGACGATGAACTTCGCACCGTCGACCATGACGAGAGTGGTGTCCGGACTGGCGTGGATGCGCTCGATGAGGTCGGGGTTGACCGCAAACTGGCTGTCGTTCAATCGGGTGACGACGATCATGGGCGCGAATCCTGGTCTCGGCTCCGGGTGAGCCGTCACGTGTGCACTATCGGCCCGCGCCGGTCGGTCGTTAGGGGGACGCGGGGTGGATGCGCGGTGCCTAACGAACGAGCCGTCCGCGCCGATAGTCCCTCACGTGACGACTCTGCAGGCCCCGTCGCCGGACGCCCCCGAGGCGCCGGTCTACGACTTCCGCCGGCCGACGACGCTCGCGCGCGAGCATTCCCGCGTGCTGGAGCTGGCGTTCGAGACGTTCGCCCGCCAGTGGGGCACCCAGCTGACCGCGAAGGTGCGCGTGCTCAGCCAGGTCGAGTGTGACTTCGTGCAGTTGCAGACCTACGACGAGTACGCGGCGTCGCTTCCCGCGACAACGGCCATGGTGCTGTGCGAGCTGGAACACACCGCCCCGAAGGCGGTCATCCAGTTCCCGACCATCGCCGCGCTGTCCTGGGTGAATGCGATGCTCGGCGGCCAGGGCACCCCCGTCGACCACGAGCGGACCTTCACGCAGATCGAGCACGCGCTGGTCCGGCGGCTGATGGACGACGCCCTGGAGGACCTGCGCTACTCGCTCGGCTCCATCCTGCTCGCGCCGATCACCGTGGACGCCATCCAGTACAACTCCCAGTTCGCCCAGGCCGCCGCGACCTCCGAGCTGATGATCGTGGCGGGCTTCGAGCTGCGCGTGGGCGAGAACGTCGCGCGGGCGACCGTCGCGCTGCCCGCCGTCGCCCTGCTCCCGCAGCTGGGCGAGACGAATCCCACCCACAGCACCGAGAACGCGCGCGAGCTGGTCGACGCCCAGCTGGCGCGCGTCCCCGTGGATGTGGCCTTGCGGCTGGCCCCGGCGGCCGTCCGTCCCAGCGTGGTGCTGGGGCTGGCGGTCGGCGACCTGCTGCCCCTCCCGCATCCGCAGCACCGACCCTTCGATCTCACGGTCGGCGGGCAGACCGTCGCTTCGGCCGCTCTCGGCTCGAGCGGCTCGCGTCTCGCCTGCGTGATCGTCAACACAGAGGACTGATTCCGATGAGCATGACCAGCACAGCACACGCCGCAGGACTCTCCCTCGGGCAGGCGCAGGCCGCCGCAGAGGCGCTCGCCCGCGTGCTCCCGACGGGCGCACCGCTGACACCGCTGCTCGCGCAGGGGTCCGACGTTCAGGACGCCGCGCACGCCGTGGTCGCCACGTTCGTCGGCGCCGTCTCCGCCGACCTCGCGGTCGTGCTGCTCGAGGCGCCGCAGCTGGTCGACGACGGCGCCGACGGTGCACCCGTGGTGGCGCTCCAGGATGTGCTGCAGCCGGCCCTCGAGGCCGCCAGCGACACGCTCGGCGCCGGTGTCCTGGACGACGCCCGCCCGGACGACGCCGCTGAGCTGTTCGCCGATCCGGCCACGTCGGTCTTCGCCCTCTCCGGGCCGTCCGGTGTCGCCGGCTGGTTCGCGGTCCGCGGCCGCGCCTCGGTCGCCGAGCGCGCGGGCACCGGTGCGCTGGGCGGCAAGCTGGCGCGCATCAGCAACGTGGAGATGGCCCTGACCGTGGAGATCGGCCGCACCCGGATGGCGGTGCGCGATGTGCTCGCGATGGAGCCGGGCGCCGTCATCGAGCTGGACCGCTCCGCCGGGTCGCCCGCCGATGTGCTGCTCAACGGCCGCCTGATCGCGCACGGCGAGATCGTGGTCGTCGACCAGGACTACGCCGTCCGCATCACCAAGATCCTGGACACGGCGGAAGACCTGGACTGACGCCGCCGGCTCAGCCGCGCTCCTCGTCTGCGGCGGCCGACCAGCCCTGTGCAGCGCCATCGGCGTCGAACCCGCCGCGGGCGACGCGGAAGCCGACGTCGGGGTACGGCGTGCGCGCCGGCCCGCCGCGGCGGACGGACGCCCGCACGTTCCAAGCGTCGTCGGCGAAGCCGCCGCCGCGGAACACCCGGGCATCGTGCGAACGGCCCGGGTCGAGGAGGTCCCAGCACCACTCCGACACGTTGCCGAGGGTGTCGAACAGCCCGTTCAGGTTGGGCAGGCGCAGGCCGACGTCGGCGGGAGCGGTCAGGCCGTCGGCGCTGGTCCAGGCGATCTCCGGCAGCGGTCCGTAGTGCGGCGCGGTCGAGCCGGCCCGGCACGCGAACTCCCACTCGGCCTCGGTCGGCAGGCGGTAGCCGTCCGCATCCACATGCCAGGTCACATCCTCGCCGTCGAACGTGTACGCGGGGTCGAGTCCCTCCCACTCCGAGGCCGCGTTACAGATCCGCACCGCGCGTAGCCAGCTGATCCCTGTCGCCGGGCGGCGGGGATGCGGGGCCGGCTCGCCGATGAGCTCGGCCACCTGCTGCTCGGTGACGGCGAAGACGCCGAGCTCGAACGCCTCCAGCTCCACCGTCCAGCGCCGCTTCGGCCGGGCATCCTGCAACTGCACGCTCCCGCCGGGGATGCTCGCCATCTCGAAGTCCACTCCCTCACCCTCCCCGGCCGTCGAGGTGCTCGCAAGTGCGCGTCGTGACGGCGTGTTGGCCGCAACGGCGAGCACCTCGTGGATGCGGCTAACGGGAGGGAGGCCGCGGCCGATAGTGCGCAGCGTGGAGACCCTGTTCGTTGCGCTGCGCGTCGCTGTGGTGCTCGGCGTCATCGTCGCGCTGCTGTGGTTCGTGCAGCGACGGGTGACGAAGGGGCGCTCCTCGGCGCGGGGCCGACGCGGCAACGCAGTGACCGTCGTCGGCCGTCAGGGCATCGGCCAGAAGGCCTCGGTCGTCGTCGTGGATGTGGACGGCAGCCGGTTCGTGCTCGGCGTCACCGAGCGCCAGGTCAGCGTCCTCCACTCCGGTGACCGCCCGCAGGACGCGGACGTCACCCCGATTAAGCCCGTGCGCGAGGTGGAGGCCAGGACCGGCACCACCGACGCACCCGCGAGCACCCGCAGCACCAGCACCACCACGACCACCAGGCAGGATGCCGACTTCCTCACGGCGCACGGACGCGCCTCGCTCTTCGACGAGGCACTCAAAGGCTCGATCCTGTCCCCGGCAACGTGGCGTCAGGCGAGTTCGGCGGTGCGCCCCAAGAAGTGACGGCGCCGGAGGTCACGGCGCGCACGGCGCGCACCGGGCGCCTGCCCCGCCTGGCGCTGGCCGGCATCCTGGTCGCGCTCATCGTCGCGGCCATCGTGCTGCTGGGGTCCACCGCCGCGCACGCCGTTCCGACACCCGTCCCGACCCCGACCGGCCCGTCCGGACCAGCGGCCGGCACCGGCGGCATCACGCTCGACATCAACGGCCCGAACGGCACGCCCAGCGCCGCCGTCCTTACCCTCCTCGGCATCACGGTGCTGTCGGTGGCGCCGGCCCTGCTGTTGATGATGTCGTCGTTCACGAAGATCTTCGTCGTGCTCGCCATCACGCGGAACGCGCTGGCGCTCCCGTCCATCCCGCCGAACCAGGTGCTCGCCGGCCTCTCGCTGTTCCTCAGCCTGTTCATCATGAGCCCGGTGCTGGTCGACATCAACAACACGGCCGTGCAGCCCTACCTCGCCGGTCACATCGACTTCACGGCGGCCGCGCACGCGGCGGAGGCCCCGCTGCGCGGCTTCATGGCGGCGCACACCCGCGAGGAGGACATCGCGCTGATGACCCGCGCGGCCGGACGCCCGAACCCGGAGAGCGTCAGCGCCGTGCCGCTGCTCACGCTCATCCCGGCGTTCATGATCTCCGAGCTGCGCGCCGCGTTCATCATCGGCTTCGTCATCTTCGTGCCGTTCCTGGTGATCGACATGGTCGTCTCGGCGGCGCTCATGTCGATGGGCATGATGATGCTCCCGCCGGTGATGATCTCGCTGCCGTTCAAGATCCTGCTGTTCGTGCTGGTCGATGGATGGGGGCTCATCATCACGAGCCTGATCACCAGCTACGGGGGTGGTGGCGGATGAACCCGAACGCCGTCCTCGACATCGCGATGCAGGGACTGATGGTGACCGCGAAGCTGGCCGCTCCGATCGTCGTCACCGCCCTCGTCGTGGGGTTCGCGATCTCGCTGGTGCAGTCGATCACGCAGATCCAGGAGGTCACGCTCTCGTTCGTGCCGAAGGCCGCGGCGGTGGCCGTCGCCCTCATCATCTGCGGCCAGTGGATGATCGCCGAGCTCGTCTCGTTCACCCACGTGCTGTTCGACAAGATCCCGCAGCTGCTGGGCGGTGGCTGATGTTCATCCCCATCGACCTGGCCGCGATCGAGGCGATCGCGCTGGCCTCGCTGCGCATGGTCGCGTTCCTGGTGATCGCGCCGCCGTTCTCGTACAACGGGTTCCCCGCGCAGGTGAAGGGGATGCTCGCCATCGGTCTGGCGGTCGCCGTCGCGCCCCGCGTCGGCGCCGGGTACCGGTCGGCCGACACCGGCGCATTCCTGCTCGACATGGTGCGGGAGCTGGCGGTGGGCGCGACGCTCGGCTTCCTCGTCTTCCTGGTGTTCTCGGCGATCCAGTCGGCGGGCAGCCTGGTCGACCTGTTCGGCGGCTTCCAGCTGGCCCAGGCGTTCGACCCGCAGTCGATGATCAACGGCGCCCAGTTCACACGGATGTTCCAGTTGACGGCGCTCGCGCTGCTGTTCGCGTCGGGCGGCTACCAGCTCATCATCGGCGGTCTGGTGCGCACGTTCGACGCCGTCCCGCTCGTCGCGGGGATCGATCTGGCCGATCCGGCGAAGCAGATGGTCGACGGTCTCACCCAGATGTTCCTGGCGGCGCTGCAGATCGCCGGGCCGCTGATCGTCGTGCTGTTCCTCGCCGACGTCGGCCTCGGACTCCTCACCCGCGTCGCCCCGGCGCTCAACGCCTTCTCGCTCGGCTTCCCGCTGAAGATCATGCTGACCGTCGTGCTGGCCGCGATCGTGTTCGTCGCGCTGCCGGGGGTCGTCTCGGGGCTCACCGACACCGCCGTCAAGACCATGCTGGGGGTGGGCCGATGAGCGACGCGCAGGAACGCACCGAGCAGGCGACCGAGAAGCGGATGAAGGAGGCGCGCTCCAAGGGCCGCCTCTCCAAGTCGTCCGACCTGACCGCCTGGGTCGGAGTCGGAGCTGCTGCCGTGATGCTTCCCTTCACCCTGCAGACCGGCAGCACCGCCGCCATCGAGCAGCTGTTCTCCGTCCGCTCGGTGATCGAGAGCCCCGACCCGGCGAAGGCGGTCGCCGCGCTCGGCGACGGGCTCGGCAGCATCATGGCGACGATCGGACCGCTGCTGGCCGTGGGCGCGCTCGCCGTGGTGGGCGCCGCCGCCGTGCAGGGCGGCATCCACTTCAAGAAGCTCGAGGGCAAGTACGAGCAGTTCAACATCGTGCAGGGCATCGGACGCGTGTTCGGGATGCGGGCGCTCTGGGAGGGCGCGAAGACCCTGCTCAAGTCGGCCGTGGTCGCGATCGGGCTGTTCCTCGTGGTCCAGGGGCTGATGCCGGTGCTGCTCACGTCCGGCTCGATGCCGCTCGCCTCCCTGCTCTCGGCCGCGTCCGGGGGGACGGCGGGGCTGCTGCAGGCGGCGATCGGCGCCGGCCTCGTGCTCGCCGGGCTCGACGTGCTCGTGGTCATGCGCCGCAACCGCAAGCACACGCGCATGAGCAAGCAGGAGGTGCGCGACGAGAACAAGAACAGCGAGGGCGACCCCCTGGTGCGCTCCCACCGGCGCTCCCGTCAGCTCGCGATGAGCCGCAACCGCATGATCGCGGCCATCGGCGGGTCGGATGTCGTGCTCGTAAACCCGACGCACATCGCCGTCGCGGTGAAGTACGAACCGGGCAAGTCGGCCCCGCGGGTCGTCGCGAAGGGCGCGGGCGCCATCGCGCTGCGCATCCGTGAGAAGGCGGAGGAGGAGCGCGTTCCGATCGTCAAGGACATCCCGCTCGCGCGGGCGCTGCACGCCGGATGCGAGGTCGGGGACGAGATCCCCGTCGAGCTCTACAACGGGGTCGCGCGGGTCCTCGCGTTCGTCATGTCGCTCAAGCAGCGCGGCTCGGCTGCCGGGCTCCACACCATGCGGCCGCAGCTCCAGGGAGGGATGTCGTGAAGCCGAACAAGGGTCTCGCCGCCAAGGTGGCCGTGCCGATCGGGGTGGTCGGCATCATCATGCTGCTCGTCGTCCCGGTGCCGTCGTGGCTCCTCGACGTGCTCATCATCGTCAACATCATGCTGGCGCTGGTCGTGCTGCTCACGACGATGTTCGTCAAGAAGCCGCTCGACTTCTCCGTCTTCCCGTCGCTGCTCCTCGTGGCGACGCTGTTCCGGCTCGGGCTCAACGTCGCATCCACCCGCCTGGTGCTGGGTGACGGCTTCGCCGGGCAGGTCATCCAGGCGTTCGGGCACGTCGCCGTCGGCGGCTCGATCATCATCGGCGCCGTCGTCTTCCTCATCCTGGTGGTCATCCAGTTCATCGTCGTCACCAAGGGTGCGGAGCGCGTGGCGGAGGTCGGCGCGCGCTTCACCCTCGACGCGATGCCCGGCAAGCAGATGGCGATCGACGCCGACCTCAACGCCGGGCTCATCACCGAGGAGCAGGCGCGGGCCCGTCGCGCCGAGGTCTCGGCCGAGGCGGACTTCTACGGCGCGATGGACGGCGCATCCAAGTTCGTCAAGGGCGACGCCATCGCGGGCATCCTCATCATCGTGATCAACGTCGTCGGCGGCATCGCGATCGGGATGGTGCAGCGCGGCATGCAGCTCGGCGACGCCGTCAACTCCTACACCCTGCTGACCATCGGCGACGGCCTCGTCTCGCAGATCCCCGCCCTGCTCATGGCGGTGTCCACGGGCATGATCGTGACGCGCTCGAACGCCGAGTCCGAGATGGGAACGACGGCGAGCAACCAGCTCAGCCAGTCGCGCAACGCCTTGATGATCGCGGGATGCGCAGCGATCGTGATGGCGCTCATCCCCGGGATGCCGCCCATCCCGTTCGTGCTCGTCGGCGCGTTCCTCATCTTCGCGTCGCAGCGCATCAAGACGTCGCAGGCGGCGGCGAAGAAGGCGCAGGCGGCGCAGAACGCCGTCGCGGCGACCACGTCGGAGACGACGGAGGACCTGATCGAGCAGATGCGGGTGCACGCGCTCGAGATCACGCTCGCGCCCGACCTCGTCGACATCGTCAGCGGCGCCTCCGACGACCTGCTCGCCCGGGTGCGGGCGCTGCGGCGCAAGATCGCGCTCGAGCTCGGGGTGATCGTGCCGCCGGTGCGCACGCGCGACAGCGCGGAGCTGCCGCCGTCGACCTACGTGATCAAGATCGCGGGAGTGGAGGCCGGCCGGGGGCAGGCGCCGTCCGGCCGGGTGCTCGCCCTCGGCGACGCCCTGGACAACCTGCCGGGAACGCCGACCGTCGAGCCGGTGTTCGGGCTCCCGGCGAAGTGGATCCCGTCCGAGATGCGGCACAGCGCGGAGCTGGGCGGGGCGACGGTCATCGACCGCGTCTCCGTGCTCATCACGCACCTGTCGTCGATCATCACGGCGAACGCGGCGCGCCTGCTCACCCGGGAGGACGTGCGCCTTCTCACCGAGGGCGTCAAGCGGGTGAACCCGCCGGCGGTGGAGGAGCTCATCCCTGCGCTGCTCTCCCTGGCCGAGGTGCAGAGGGTGCTGCAGGGGCTGCTGGCCGAGCAGGTTCCGATCAACGATCTCCCGCGCATCCTGGAGGCCCTGACGCTGCGTGCGAAGGTGTCGAACGACCCCGAGGGGCTGGTCGAGGCCGCGCGCGCCGCCCTCGGTCCGGCCGTCGTCGCACCCCACGTCGACGAGGGGATGCTGCGGGTCATCATGATCGACCCGGGCCTCGAGCAGTCGATGCTCGAAGGCCTGCGCCCGTCGGAGGGCGGCACGCAGATCGTGCTCGATCCGGCGCGCCTGGAGGCCGTGCTCGCCTCCGTTCGCGACACGGCGGCGCGGTTGGACGACGCCGGCGTCTCGGCGGTCCTGGTCTGCGCGCCGGCCCTGCGTCCGGCCATACGGCGGCTCGTCGCCGGCCAGATCGCGGGACTCGCGGTGCTCTCCTACCAGGAGGTGACCGCTGTGCAGGCGGCGATCGAGACGGTGGGGGTGGTGCGGGGTGCGGAGTCGATCGCGGCCTGAGTGGGTCGCCGGCGACGAGGAGGTCCTCCCGGCCGTCTCCACGTCCTCCCTCGCGTTCCAGGCCGTGCTCGACGACCTCGTCCGAGCCGTCGACGCGCCCGCGTCCCCTCCGCCCGCGTCCCCTCCACCCCCGTCGAGTGGTGAGTCGTTGCCGGAATCCGCGCCGAGTGGCGACATGATGTCGCAACCCGACGGGCCGACCCTTCCCGCGGGCTTCGACCCGACGCCGTCGAGTGGTGAGTCGTTGCCGGAATCGGCGCCGAGTGGCGACATCGTGTCGCACCTCGGGCCGCCGCCGGCCCGGCTGCGCGGGCGGGGCGACCTGACGCTCGTGGTCGGGCTGGGCCCCGACGCGGAGGCCGCGGCGCGCGTGCTCGCCGCCTCCGCCGACGCCGGTGCCGAGGTGCAGCAGCTCGCCGACCGCCGTGCCGCGCTCGCCGCCCGGGCCGACGGCGTGCGCCGCGACATCCCCGTGGTCGCCGCCTTCCCACTCGCCGCCCCGGATGCCGTGCCCGGGCTCGCCGCCGACCTGGCCGGCATCGCCCCCGATCAGGTCTGGGTGGCCGTCGACGTCTCGCGCACGTTCGGCGACACCAGCGGCTGGGTCCGGGCGGTGGATGCGGTGCTCGCCGTGGACGCGGTGGCCGCGACCGGCGCCGCCTTCACCTCGACGCCGGACGACGTGCACCGCCTGGGCCTGCCGGTGCTCTGGCTGGACGCGCCGCCCGGCGGATAGGCTGGACGGATGCTGGTATTGACGCGCAAGGCGGGGGAGCGGGTGCTCATCGGCGACGACATCGTCGTCACGATCCTCGAAGCGCGTGGGGACGGCGTGCGGATCGGCATCGATGCCCCGCGCGGCATCCGCATCCAGCGCGACGAGGTGGTCAAGGCCGTGACCGAGGCCAACCAGGAGGCGACGGAGCGCGCCGCCGGCACCGACGACGCGGAGGCGCTCATCAAGAAGTCGCTGGGACTCTGACCGTTCCGTCCGCGACCGCCCCGGCGTCCCGCCGGTGGAACCCGTGGACCGTCAGGTAGACGCCGAGGAACAGCTCCCAGACGACCTCGGGCAGGGTCAGCACCACCGACACGGCGGAGACCTGGTCCCACGCGCCGAACAGCACGGCGATGCCCGACAGCGACACGAGCGGACCGCCGATCATGCCGAACCACGCCCAGCCGCGCGGCACGAGCCCGGCCCGGCGCAGCATCCACCCGAGCATCAGGCCGTTGCCGATGCCGACGACGAAGCCGGGGCCGAGGAGGAACGTCCAGCCGTGCAGCGCGACGAGCGCGTGCGCGACGACCACCGCGGTTCCGTCCGCGCCGGTCCCGGCCTCCCGCAGGCTCACGACGGTGAGCAGGCTGAGGATCCCGACGGCGATCAGCGTCGACTCCATGACCCGAGCGACGACGTAGCCGAGCGCGAGCGACGGGCTGGTGCGCCGGAGCACCGGGTAGAGCGCGAGCGCAGTGCCGAGGTTGGCGATGACCAGCGCGATCTCGAGCACGGCACCGGCGAGCACGGCCGTCGCCGAGCCGTCGCCGAGCACGAAGCGCGGATCGTTCAGCACGGGCCCGTAGAGCAGCGCGCCGGGGATGGAGGTGGCGAATGTGAGCAGGAAGAGCACGCCCGCGAGGAGCGAGCGGCGGCGGTCCGGGTCCATGACGTCCTCTCGGAAAGGCGAGGTGTACGGCGTACACCTGCATCGGGATCAGGATAGGCGTACGCTGTACACCATGTCAAGCGAGCCCGTGACGTCCCGCCCGACGCTGAGCACGGCGCGGGTCATCGAGGCCGCCGTCGCGCTGGCGGACCGGGAGGGCCTCGACGGGCTGAGCATGCGCGAGCTCGCGCAGCGGCTCGGCGTCGTCCCCATGGCGCTGTACAAGCACGTCGCCAACAAGGACGACCTGCTCGACGGGATGGTCGACACCGTCTGGGCCGAGGTGGAGGCGCCGTCCTCCGAGCTCGGCTGGCGGGAGGCGATGCGCCGCCGCTCGATCTCGCTGCGCAGCGCGCTGCTCCGCCATCGCTGGGCCGTCGGGATGATGGAGTCGCGCATGCGTCCCGGCCCGGCGAACCTGAGCAGGCACGACGCGATGATGGGCTGCCTCCGCCGGTCGGGGTTCTCGTTCCGGACGACCGTGCACGTCACATCGGTGCTCGACGCCTACGTCTACGGCTTCGCCCTCCAGCAGAAGACACTGCCCTTCGGCACCCCGGAAGAGTCGGGCGAGACGGCCGCGCGCAAGCTCGAGGCGACGCCGCCCGAGCTGGCGGCGATGTACCCGCACCTGCTCGAAGTCGTCGCCGAGCTCGCCCGCGCCGGATACGACTACGACGAGGAGTTCCTCACCGGGCTCGACCTCGTCCTCGACGGGATCGAGCAGCTGCGGCCCGGGTGGGCGACGGCCGACCGGGCGCCGCGTCCACCGATCGGCGGACACGGGTGACCTCCGGCCGCCGGTGCCGTGGGCGGCGGCGAGCCGCCACGCTCGAGGTATGAAGTCGTCAACCCTCGCCCTGACCGGGCTCATCTTCGCCGTCTCGATGACGACGATCGACCAGACGATCGTCGCGCTCTCGGCGCCCAGCATCCAGCAGAACCTCGGCCTCACGCACGATGGGATGCAGTGGGCCGTCAACGTCTACCTGCTGACCACCGCGGCCTTCTTCCTCCTGGGCGGCCGCATCGCCGACGTCATCGGGCACAAGCGCATGGCGCTGGCCGGCATCGCCGGCTTCGGCATCACCTCGCTGCTCTGCGGTCTGGCGCCGACGGGCGACCTCGCCGAGCCGTGGCTCGTCGCCGCACGTGCCCTCCAGGGCGTCAGCGGGGCCATCATGTTCCCCGCGGCGATCGGCATCGTCGTCGAGGGCTTCGCCCGCGAGAGCCGGGGCCGCGCCATGGCGATCTTCTTCGCGATCACCGGAGCCATGACGGCGGTCGGCCCGATCGCCGGCGGCTACCTGACGACGTGGACCTGGCGGGCGATCTTCTGGGTGAATGTGCCGATCGCGGTCGCCGCCTTCGTCATCGTCGCCATCGCCGCACGGCCCTCCGTCCGCCGCCGCGAGCGCATCGACTGGCTCGGGGCGGCGATCGTCGCGGCCGGGATGGGCCTGGTCGTCTTCGGTCTGCAGCAGGCGAGCCCGTGGGGATGGGACGATGCCGCGGTGATCGGTTCGCTCGTCGCCGGCGCCGCGCTGCTGGTGGCCTTCGTCCTGACGCAGCGGCGGATCCGTCAGCCGCTCATCCGCATCGCCGCGTTCCGCGACCGCGGGTTCGCGCTCTCCACCGTCGCGACGCTGTTCGCCTCCATCGCCTTCATCAGCACGTTCTTCTTCCTCAGCGTCTATGGGCAGGTGTCCCTGCAGCTCTCGGCGGGAGAGACGGGCCTGCTGTTCCTCAAGTTCTTCATCGGCTTCGTCGTGGCCAGCCGGATCGGGTCGGTGCGCTTCGACAAGAGCGGCGCGCGCGGCGTCGTGCTCCTGGGCGGCCTGATCGGCGCGGCCGGCTTCGGCTGGCTGGCGTCGACGGCGACCGACCTGTCCATTCACGCCGACGCGTTCTTCAACCCGCAGACCTGGCCGATCGTGGTGGCCGGCGCCGGCATCGGCCTCATGTTCAGCCCCGTCTCGACCGACGCGGTGAACCGCGCGATCGGCGCCAGCTACGGCGAGGTCAGCGCGATCACGCAGACCATGAAGAACTTCGGCGGCGCGCTGGGCATCGCGGTGTTCACGACGGTCGTGACCTCGCGCCTGACAGACCTGCTGACGGACTCGTTCGCGAGATTCGGCGGCACGGCGTCGGACGCGCGGAGCGCCGTCGAGCGGATCAGCGGCGCATCGGGCGAGGGCGGCGCGCTCTCCGCCCTTCCCCGGGCCGTCCAGGAGCAGATCCTGCACGCGGTCCGGTCCGACTACGCCTCCGCCGTCCAGTGGGCGTTCTGGGGCATGGCGGCGGCCATGGTGATCGTCGCCGTCGTCGGACTCTTCTATCCGGCTGGGCGCACCTCGCTGCCCGAGGAGTCGCTGCCCGGCGCCCGGCCGGCCGAAGACCCGGCTACAGTCTGATCGTGACGGAGCGCGTGGACGACCGCTGGTTCGGGGACTGGATCGGCTACTCGGCGGCGGCGACCCTGGCCTCGGTGCTGCTCATCCTGGCCAACCCGATCACCGGGTATCCGCGGACCATCGCCTCCGCCGCCCTCGTCCTCGCGCTCTTCCCGGTCTACTGGTACCTGGCCCGGCCGAGCCGAGCCGGCGTCCGTGGCAACAGCTGGCAGGCGTGGACGTACGTCGGCATCTCGACCGCGGTGTACTTCGTCGCGTACGGGCTCAACAACTGGGCGAACATCGCGCTGTTCATCCTTTCGCCGCAGTTCTTCCTCGTCCTCTCCGCGGTCTCCGCGGCCGTCGCGATCGTCGTCATCAACATCGGCGGTGTGCTGATCCGCTGGCTGATCGGCGCCCTCGCGCCGGGGGACGTCGCGGGGACGGTCGGCCTGACCATCCTCGTGATCGCCGTCTCCATCTACTTCAGCAACCGCATCACGGCCGTGACGAAGGAGAGCCGCGAGCGCGGACTGCTCATCCGGCGGCTGCGCGAGCAGCAGCGTGAGATCGCGGAGCTGTCCGAGCAGCAGGGGGCGGCGGCCGAGCGGGAGCGCATCGCCCGCGAGATGCACGACACGCTCGCCCAGGGCTTCACGAGCATCGTCACCCTCGGCCACGCGGTGCAGGGGGAGCTGGACTCCGATCCGGCGACCGCCCGGCGGCACGTGGAGCTGATGACCGAGACGGCGCAGGAGAACCTGCAGGAGTCTCGGCGGATCATCGCGGCGCTCACCCCCGGGCGCCTCGCCGAATTGACGCTGGAGCAGGCGCTCGGGCGCGTCGCCGGCCGGTTCGAGGAGGAGGCGGGAGTGCCCGTCGCCTTCCACGTCACGGGCGCCCCGCGTCCCGCACCTGCGGCGATCGAAGTGGTGGCGCTGCGGGTGTTCCAGGAGGCGCTCGCCAACGTGCGCAAGCACGCCGAGGCCCGGCGCGTCGAGGCGACGCTCGCTTACGAGCCGGGCACGGTGGCCGTGACGGTGCGCGACGACGGCCACGGGTTCGATGCGGCCGCACCGCGCGCCGGCTTCGGCCTCGACGGCATGCGGGCCCGCGTGCGCGAAGTCGGAGGTGACTTCGAGCTGGCGACAGCTCCCGGCCAGGGGACGCGGCTGAGCGTGCGCCTGCCCGCCGAGCCCGTCGGGCCGCCCGCCGCATCCCCCGCCGCCCCGCCCGCGGCATCCACCCCCGAGCCGTACCCCACCGAGGAGGCACCGTGATCCGCATCGTTCTCGCCGACGACCACCCCGTCGTGCGCGAGGGCATCCGCGGGATGCTGCAGGGCTACGACGACATCGAGGTGGTGGGGCAGGCGGGCAGCGGGCCGGAGGCCGTCGCGCTCGTCGCGGCGCTCGCTCCGGATCTGGTGCTGATGGACCTGCGGATGCCCGGGGGCGACGGCGTCGAGGCGACCCGCACGATCGTCGCCGCGCATCCCGCCACCCGGGTCGTCGTGCTGACGACGTACGAGACGGACCAGGACATCCTGCGCGCCATCGAGGCCGGCGCGAGCGGCTACCTGCTGAAGGACATCGCGCCCGCCGAACTCGCTCGGTCCGTCCGGTCGGCGGCCGCGGGCGAGACCGTGCTCGCCACCTCCGCGGTGACGGCGCTGCTCGGCCGGGTCCAGGGCAGGCAGGCGGCGCCGGCGCTCTCGGTGCAGGAGGTCCGGGTGCTCCGTCTCGCCGCCGACGGGCGCACCAACGCGGCGATCGGCTCCGAGCTGTTCATCGGCGAGGCGACCGTGAAGACCTACCTGAGCCGGGCGTACGAGAAGCTCGGCGTCTCCGACCGCACCTCGGCGGTCCGCCGCGCCCTCGAGCTGGGGTTGCTCGACTGAGCCGGTGGGGCAGAATGTCCGCATGGCGGTGATCAGGACGGAGCGCGGGCTCGACCGGCTCGTGAACTTCTCCGACGCCACGGTCGCCATCGCGATCACGCTGCTCATCCTGCCGCTGGTCGACGCGGCCTCCCGGCTGGGCGGCAAGTCGTTCGGCGACTTCCTCGCCGAGAACGGCTGGGAGATCTTCGCGTTCGTCATCTCGTTCGCCGTCATCGCGCGCTTCTGGGTGGTCCATCACCGCATGTTCGAGAGCGTCGGCGACTACAACAGCTGGGTCGTCTGGTTCAACTTCCTCTGGCTGCTCGCCATCGTCGCGATCCCGTTCAGCGCGAACGTGCTCGCCGAATCCGACGGTCAGCGCGCGGAGGTCTACGCGCTGTACATCGGCGACATGCTCGTCGCGACCATCGCGACCCGGCTGATCGCCGAGGTGCTGTACCGCAACCCCGAACTGCTCGTCGAAGAGGCGCGGACCACCATCGACCGGACCAACGGAGTCGCCGAGGCGAGCATCATGGCCGTCGCGCTCGTGCTCGCCGTGCTGGTCCCGAGCGTCAACCTGTTCTGGTTGTTCCTGCTCTTCCTGTCGGGGCCGCTGCACGCCCTCCTGCACCGGCTGGTGTACGGCCCTTCCCAGACGACGGCCTGAGGGCTAGCGTTCGGGGCATGCGCCTGAAGACCCTTCTCATCCTGGCCGCCGTCGCCGTCGCGTACCTCCTCGGAGCCCGTGCCGGGCGCGAACGCTACGAGCAGATCACCGAGGCCGTGACGTCGTTCTGGAACGCGCCCGACGTCAAGAAGGCACGCAAGAAGGCCAAGGCTCAGGCCCAGAAGGCGCGCAAGCGCCTCTCCTGACCGCGGCGTGACCCGCGCGGATCCAGCCCGAGCGGATCCGACGGGGTCAGCACGGCTCAGGGCTCGTCGTAGTCCCCGTCGGTGTACTCGCCTTCGGGGGCGTCGGCGGGCTCGTCCGCGTCCGTGTACGTGCCCTCGACCGCAGGGTCGGGGCCCGGGTTGCCCTCGGTCTCGGTGTACTGACCGTGGATGGTGCGCTCGTGCGGCGCCTCGCCGTCGACCTCGGTGTAGCTGCCCTCGAGGTTCTCGCGTGCGTCGCCGGTCGGCTGCTCTGCGTTGCTCATATCAGGGACATTACGCCGTGCCGTCCCGCTCGGCTACAGGTGCGGCGCACCCGACGTCGGCGTAGACGCCCGGCCCGGGCCGAGAGTAGTCTGCGCCCGTCACCCGGACGATCGGCGGAGGCATGAGCGACGAGGCGCGGCCCCACGAATGGCCCCATCATGTGCTGGAGCTGCGCATCCACGGCATCAAGAACACTCCGCCGACGGAGATGCTGGGGCGCGAGCAGAGCGAGCTGCGGCAGACGCAGGGCGACGAGAACGGCGGCTTCTGGTGGGCGCCCGCGCAGGATGAGCCCGAGCGCGATCCCGACGACGCCCCCGGCACGATCGACCCGGCGGTTCCCCCGCCGGACGTGCGGACGGAGGCGTACTCGTGGGGACGGCTGGCCCGGTACGGCTCCGGACCGCTGCTGTTCATCGGCCAGCTGTTCGTCCAGCTCGCCTGGCTGCTGCTCGCGCCGTTCGGTCTGGCCAACTCCGCCTACTGGACCAGGCGCATCCCGACGCAGCGGCCCGGCGGCGAGTGGGATGCCGGGGTCGGCGGCGCCTCGCTCCGCATCTTCGCGCTCGGCCTGACCCTTCTCTACGTCTGCGCGCTCGGGTCGGTGAGCCTCGACCTCGGTGTGCAGTGCGTGACGGGGACGGCCTGCACGGCGCTCCCGGAGGCGGTGACCGGCTTCTTCGCGAACGCGCCGCTCAGCTGGCGCGGCCCGCAGCTCTCCCTGCTGTCGCTCGTCCCGATCGCGGGCGTCCTGCTGCTCTACCTCGTGTCGCGTCGGGCCCGCGCGCGGTACGAGGCGGCGATCTTCGACGCGGCCGACCGGATGGGCGGGCGCGGCGTCCGGCGCACCGGCCGGCTGCGTCCGCTCGCGTCGGAGGGGTTCTGGCGCACCGCGCGCGTCGGGTCCCCGACCGAGCGCCTGCACCTGGCCGCGACGTTCCTCCTGGTCGCCCTGCTGCTCGCCTGGGACCGCATGTTCGCGGGGGCCGCCGCCTGCGTCAAGCTGCAGACGTTCGTCTCCGGCGAGTGCCTCGGCGCGGCGTTCGGCTCGCGCGATGCGCTCGCGCTGAGCGGCGGCATCCTGGCGGCGGCCGGCCTGGTCGTCACCATCGTGCTGGTCGGCGTGTTCGCCGAGACGACCACCCCGGGGGATGCGGGCGACGCGTCGGTCGGCGAGTTCCTGCGCGACCGCCTCCGCCGCACGGGGACCGTCACCGCCTGGGTGCTGCTCGTCTCCGTGCTCGTCTACCTGTACGTCGGGGCCTCGCTGTGGTTCGGCGGCGAGTACGACGCGCCTCCGTCCGGAGCATTCCTGGGGCTGGCGACCGCGCCCTCCATCATCCTCGGGGTGCTGCTGGCCATCTGCGTGTCGGCGCTGGGCTGGCGGCGGGGAGTGCCGCATTGGCTGTCGATCGCGCTGATGACCGGGGCGGGGCTGGCCTTCCTCGCCGGTGTCGCCCAGAATCCGCCGACGCAGGACGCCGCGCCGGGAGCCCTGCGTCTGCCGTTGTTCGTCGTGGCGGCCGTGCTGACGCTCGCGCAGCTGATCGTGGTGTGGCGCTGGCCGCACTCCGCGCGGGGCCGCCGCGCCGGGCCGCCCGAGCGGTTCCGGGCCGAGGGCTGGGCGGGGATGGGCCCCGGCGTGATCATGCTGCTGTCGCTGGGCGCCGCGATGATCCTCTCCACCCTGCTCGTGCTCGGCGTGCAGGGCTGGCTGGTCAGCGGGTCGACGCCGTGCGGCTGCGCGACCCCGCCGCACGCGGTGCTGCGCCCGCCGATCGTCTACCACAACTTCGGCGACGTGCTCCCGTTCATCGCCATCGCGCTCGGCCTCGTCGGGGTGGGCGTCGCCGCCGCGGTGCTGCGCTGGGTGCCGCTGCTGACGACGCCCCGCACGCGCGACGGCCGACGCCCGCTGCTGGAGCAGGTGGATGCGTACCGCGACGGCCGCATCGCCGCGAGCACCACGGCCGACCGGCTGGCGCTGAAGATCCTGCGCGCCCGCCGGCTGGCCGCGCTGGTGCACAGGGGGGAGCCCATCCTCGGCATCCTCGCCGGGCTGCTCGCCGCCGGCTTCGTCGTGGCGCTCGCCGTCTCCTACTCGGTCGTCTTCCGCTCGATCGACGCCCTCGTCGGGCCGGCGCTCGCCGTGATCGCCGCGGGCATCCTCGCCGTCGTCGTCGAGAACGCGCTGACGGCCAAGGAGCGTCCGATCAGCATCATGTGGGACCTCATGTGCTTCCTCCCGCGGGCCGGCCATCCGTTCGGGCCGCCGTGCTACGCGGAGCGCGTGGTGCCGGAGCTGCGCGACCGGGTCACCGACTGGCTGACGCACGACCTGGAGCCGCCGGAGGGCCTCACCCTCGCCGAACGTCTCCGCTGGCGCGACGAGCAGGAGGAGGCCGCACTCGGCGAGGAGCGCCCGTTCCGCGTGGTCCTCTCGGCCCACAGCCTGGGCGCGGTGCTGGCGGTCTCGACGCTCTTCACTCTGCGGCCCGACGACGCGCAGCGGCTGCGCAACGTGGCACTGCTCACCTACGGCTCGCAGCTGCGCGTCTACTTCGGACGTTTCTTCCCCGAGCTGTTCGGCCCGGACGCCCTCGGAACGCTCGGCTCCCGTCGCCCGTTGCTCGGCAAGGCCGACCCCTGGTTCACCCAGGTGGAGCGGGATCAGGACGGCGACCCGGTCGTGATCGGGGCGTCCGGTGCATCCGACCCGTCGCTCGTGGAGCTCCTGACCCAGCCCGACGGATCCGTCGCCTGGATCAACCTGTGGCGGAGGACGGACTACCTCGGCTTCCCGGTGAACAGCTACCGCCTCGAAGACCGCCGCCCGGACGACATCGACCGGGGTGCCGACGAGTTCGGGCCGCCGCGCTACCTCGTGAAGGTGGCCACGCATCCCGACTACCAGTCCGCGCCGCAGTACCGGGTTGCGCTCCTCGACCTCATCGCCCGCCTCGAGACACCCGCCTCACCCGGCACCCCATCCCGCCGCTCCTGAGTTTTTCGCCCATTTCGGCCGCGTATCGGCGAAAAACTCCGGAACTGACAGCTGGGTGGGCGCCGGCGGGAGGGACCCCCCTTGCGGCCACGCGAGGTGGGGCGTTTGGTGGGCCGTGACCGACACCCGCGCCGGAGACGACGACGGGGACTCCGCCGCCTCGTACGGCGGAGAGGGCAAGCCGTGAGGCGCCCGGGAAGGAGCGAAGCATGAGCGACACCAGCGGACTGCCGAACACGGACGCCGAGGGCGTTCCGGCCGAGGACAAGCCCGAGCGCTTCGAGCAGGGCCAGGGCGGCGACGCCGAGCGGGACGCCCAGGCAGCCGAGCCCGCCGGGACGGAGCCCGGCCCGTCCGGAGACGTCTCCGAACCGCACGAGACGGGAGTCGCACCGGAGGGGGCAGAGGATGTGACGCCCGCCGGCGGCGGAACCGACCAGGCCGAGCCACCGCCCGCCGACTTCGATCCGGCCGACCAGCCGTCCAACCCGGACCTCGTGGGGAACGTCGAGCCCCCGGACTGATCCGCCGCATCCAGCCACCGGCTCCCCGCCGGTACCCGACCGGCCCCGCCCTCCTCATCCCAGGGCGGGGCTGCTCACATTCAGACGCGCGGCCGCCCGGCCAGCCAGCAGGCGCCGGCGACCAGCCCCACGACGCACATCCCGACGCCGACGCCGAGCACCGGGGCATCGCCGCCGGTCCTCGGCAGCAGCAGGCCGACCACGACGAGCAGCGCGCCGACGTTGAGCGCCACGGCGGCGACCCAGCCGAGTGTCGTGCGCAGCGTCGCGTTCATCCGGGCAATCGTAGCCCGTCGCGTCGCCTACTCTCCGTCGATCAGCTTCAGCAGCCGCTTGGCCTCGCGGGCGAGGTCGTCGTGGTCGTTCTGGGCGGCGCGGCTCTCCAGCGAGATCACCGCGCAGCGGTGCACCTTCGTGAAGTCGCCGTACGGAAAGCTGAAGCGCCCCTTCGTCTCCTCGCTCTTGTCCGGATCCTCGCCGAGATGCCAGAGGGCGTAGTCGTCCCAGCCGTTCTTCTCGATGTAGCGGTTCTCGTCGTCGGCGCTGGGGGCGTGCTCGCTCCAGTCGTCGCGCTTGTCGTGGACGACCGCGCCCTGCTCGACCAGCTTCCTGGCGTGCTCGAGCGCCGCGCGGTCGAGCCGGACGGTCATGCTTCCCCCTGGTTGCCCGTCGCTGCGGTCTCGGCGTCCAGCGACTCGTTGATGAGGGAGGCCACGAGCATCCTCCAGTCGGACCCTTCGTGCAGCGTCTCCGTGTACCCGGGAGGCACCGCGCCGAAGACCGGCTCGTGCTCCTCGCCTTCGACCGCGACGCGGACCAGGGTCCCCAGTTCCGCGTGCGACTCGTCGAGGACGACCCACACCCCCGCGGCCTTCTTCTCCACGTGGAAGATGCGTCCCCGGTACGGATACCGCACGCTGGACATCTCGAGCTCGCTCGCCGACATGGCGACTCCTCTCGTCGGACTCGTCGGCACCTATGGAACGCCCAGCGCCCGCGGTTGGCAAGAGGGATCTCGGCGGCCGCCCTCTCAGGCGGAGCGTCGCCCGCTGAGCACGCCGTCGATCCGGGCGAGCAGGTCGGCCGGGTCGTCGAACACCGACACCGCCCCCGCCTCCAGCAGCTCGGAGGGCCCGACGCCGCCCGACAGCAGGCCGGCGGACCGGACGTGCGCCCGTGCCGCGGCCATCATGTCCCAGACGGAGTCGCCGATGAAGAGCGCATCGGAGGGTGCGCTTCCCGCACGCTCCAGCGCGACCTCGATGATCCCGGGTTCCGGTTTGGCCGTCGCCACGTCGTCGGCGTTGGTGGTGGCGTGGACGGCGTCCCCCGCATCCAGCACGTCCATCAGCAGTTCCAGCTCGTCCTCCGGGGCGGAGGTCGCGAGCACCACCCGGATGCCGCGGGACGAGAGCTCGCGCAGCAGATCAGCCGCCTCGTCGAACGCCCGCAGCCGCCCGGCCTGCTCGCGGTAGTACCGCGAGTGCAGGTCTTTCGCCCGGCCGCTCCAGTCGTCGTCGCGGTCGCCGACGAGCTCCTCCAGCAGCTTCGCCGAGTCCTGCCCGATGGCGCGGTGGATGCGCCACGAATCCACCGGAGTGTCCATGTCGGCGAACGCGCGACTCCACGCGTCGACGTGGAGGAAGTTGGAGTCGACGAGGGTCCCGTCGACGTCGAAGAGCACTGCGGAGATCGTCATGCTCCACGACTACCACCCCTTGCGCGCGCCCGGCATGGGGTGCACCGTTCCGGGCATGGCTGATCACTCGTATCCGGAACTCACCGACCCGCGCACCGCCATCGTCACCGGCTCCGACTCCGGCATCGGCCGGGCGACCGCGATCGCCCTCGCCCGGGCGGGCATGGACGTCGGCATCACCTGGCACTCCGACGAGGAGGGCGCGGAGGAGACCGCGCGCCTCGTCCGCGAGGCCGGTCGTCGTGCCGTCGTCGCGCAGCTCGACACCACCGACGCCCCGGCCTGCGGCGACGTCGTGGACCGCATGGCCGACGAACTCGGCGGCTGCGACGTCTTCGTCAACAACGCCGGCCTGAACGGCGGAACCCCCTTCTTCGAGACCGACTGGGAGACGTGGCGGAAGACCGTGTGCGCCGACCTCGACGGCGCCTTCGTCTGCATCCAGCGCATGGCCCGGCGGATGGTGGATGCGGGACGCGGCGGCCGCATCATCGGCGTCACGAGCGTCCACGAGCACCAGCCGCGGGTCGGCTCGGCCGCCTACGACGCGGCGAAGCACGGCCTCGGCGGCCTGCTCAAGACGCTGGCGCTGGAGCTCGGCGAGTACGGCATCACCGCGAACGCCGTCGCGCCGGGGGAGATCTCGACGCCGATGAACGACGCGGAGGACGAGGACCCGCGCGAGGTCCACCGCCCCGGCGTCCCGCTCGGCCGCCCCGGCGACGCCCGGGAGATCGCCGCGGTGATCGCGTTCCTGGCGTCGCCTGCCGCGTCGTACGTCACCGGAGCCTCGTGGGCGGTCGACGGCGGGATGCTGCAGATGGGCCCGCAGGCCGGCTCCCACCTGACCTCCGACGACTGGCGCCGCCTCTGACCTCAGCCGATCAGCGAGACGGCCCGCGCGATCACGAGCGCGAGCAGCGAGAAGCCGGCGAACGACTCCAGCGACATCAGCAGCTTCGCGCGGTGGGTCAGCGGCATGGTGTCCGTCGGGCTGAACGCCATCGAGTTCGACAGCGAGAAGTAGAAGTAGTCGATGTAGTTCGGCACCCAGTCGGCCTGCTTGCTGGATCCGCGTGCCACCTCGTCGACGGCGTCGTGGTCCTCGTCCTGGGGGAAGCGGAAGTCCGCCAGCGCCAGTTTCGGCCGGGGGACGGTGGCCCGTGCGATCGGGCCGCCGCGGTCGAGCACCCAGAACACCAGCGCGAACGCGATCACATTGGTGAGCCACACCTGCAGCGACGCGAGCAGCAGCTCGTACCCGTTGCCGTGCTTGTTCAGCAGCCGGACCACGGTCTCCGCGAACGCGATCTGGTTGGCGACCAGGATGAAGATCGCCAGCGCGATCTCGGCTCGGCGCGACCACCGCGACTCCCGGGTGAGCCGATGCGGGTTGTAGAGCACGAGGGCGACCACCATCAGCAGGCACACCCCGACGACGGCGTACCGCTCCAGCAGGGGGACGACGCTGGGGAGGAACGCGTACGCCGCCAGGGCGACGAGCGTGGCGATCACGGCGGGCCAGCGGTGCTCCGGCTGGGCCGACCGCTCCCGCCTCTCGGTCTGTGTCACACCGGGAACAGTACGCTCCCGGAGCGGTCGCCTAGTTGAAGATCGCCCACTCGGAGCGATCGAGCCGGGCGCGGCTGCCGTTGATCACGAGATACCACGACCCTTCGTCGCGATGGAGGTACTCGGCGAGGATGGTGGTGTACTTCCACTCGCCCCCGACGAGCGACCACCGGATCAGGGAGATCAGCTGGCCCTGTCGCAGGTAGGGGACAGCGACGAAATCATCTTGACGATGGGGCTCCAATGACCGGTTGCGGGCCCCCGTCCGCTGCATGCTCATGCTGAACTGTAACTCCGCGCCCGGCCCCCTGGGTATACCTGAATTCACCCTGGGGTGAATTTCTGCGTGCGGTCGCGGAGGATCCGGCCTGAGGACCGCGGCGGCGGATCCAGGCGGCACACCGCGAGCGTTCACGACGCGTTCAGTTGGAAGTGGTGTGATATCCCCGTGAAGACGCGAATCGCGGAATACCCGCGGCCGGACCACTTCCTCCTCCACATCAGCGATACCCATCTGCTGGCGGGAGGCGAACAGCTCTACGGCACCGTCGACAGCGAACAGCACCTCCGCGCCCTCCTCGCGGAGGTGGAGGCGTCGGGCGGGCGACCCGAGGCGATCGTCTTCACCGGCGATCTCGCCGACCGCGGCCAGCCCGATGCGTACGCGCGACTGCGCGCGCTGGTCGACCCGGCCGCCGAGCGGATGGGCGCCCGCGTCATCTGGGTGATGGGCAACCACGACGATCGTGCATCGTTCCGCCGGGGTCTGCGCGACGAGCTCGGGGACACGTCGCCGATCGACGACGTGTACTGGCTCGGCGGACTCCGCGTCATCGTCCTCGACTCCACTGTTCCCGGGCACCACTACGGCGACGTCAGCGAGTCGCAGCTGGACTGGCTGGCCGCCGAGCTGGCGATGCCGGCGCCCGAGGGCACCGTCCTCGCGATGCACCACCCGCCCATCCCGAGCGTGCTCGACCTCGCTGTCTCCGTGGAGCTGCGCGACCAGTCGCAGCTGCGCGAGGTGCTGGAGGGCAGCGATGTGCGCAGCATCCTGGCCGGACACCTGCACTACTCGTCGACCGCGACGTTCGCGGGCATCCCCGTCTCGGTGTCGTCGGCGAGCTGCTACACCCAGGACCTCAACGTGCCGGTCGGAGGCACGCGCGGGCGGGATGGGGCGCTCGCCTTCAACCTGGTGCATGTCTACCCGAACACCGTCCTGCACTCGGTCGTGCCGCTCGGGCACTACCCGACGCTCGACTACGTGGATGCGGAGGAGTCGGCCCGGCGCCTGGCCGCCGACGGCATCCGCATCCCCCCGGCGCCGCGTCGCGAGACCCCCACCGAGCCCATCAGCGTCCTCGCCTGACCCCCTCCCCCGGCCGAGATGTGGCGCAAATCGTCGCTATGAGCGCGCCATGACGAAGATGTGGCGCATATCGTCGCAATGAGCGAGCCGCGGCGGGGGTCAGCGCGCGGGGCGCTCCCAGGGGGCCGGGAACGGGAAGTAGCGCTCGAGGAAGTCGGTCACGATCCGCGTCCGCTCCTCGGGGCTGATCTCGGGCTTCGAGCCGTCGTTGAGACAGAACATGTCCTGGTCGCGCCGCTTGAGCAGCCGCCGCATCATGTCGGGCGCCTGCCGCAGCGTCGTCTCGATGTAGAGCACCTTCGCCTGCGTCTGCGTCACCGCCCGCCCGGTCATGAGCGCGTAGTAGTGGTACAGCGAGTTCGTGACGGAGATGTCGGTCGCCGAACGGAAGGGGCTCGCCGCGGTGCGCCGGAAGTCCTCGGCGAACTCGCGCTCCATCTCCCGCAGCACGCTGATGCGCAGCGGGGCGGCGCAGTGCTCCAGGTGCCGTGTCGTCACGGTGCCGAACCGCTCCCAGAGCAGGCGGCGGTTCACGCGCGCGGCGTTCTCGAAGCCGCTGCGCGTCGGGTCGGTCTCGCCGAGCCCGATGCGCGTTCCTGCCTCGACGAACTTGGTGATGCCGCCGGGCGAGAAGAACACATCGGGCGACAGCGGCCGGCCGATGAACATGTCGTCGTTGCTGTAGAGGAAATGCTCCGACAGCCCCGGGATGTGGTGCAGTTGGCTCTCCACCGCGTGCGAGTTGTGCGTGGGCAGCGTCGACGGGTCGGCGAAGAAGTCCTCGCTCCGCATGATGTGGATGCGCGGGTGCTCCGGGTCGAGCCACGGCGGCACCGGGGAGTCGGTCGCGATGTAGATGTTCCGGATCCACGGCGCGAACATGTGGACGCTGCGCAGCGCGTACTTGAGCTCGTCGATCTGCCGGAAGCGGGCCTCGTTGTCGTCGCCCTCCCCGACCACGTACGCCGCCATCCGCGCCGCGCGCTGTCGCTGGTACTCGGCGCTGGAGCCGTCGACCCACGAGAACACGATGTCGACGTCGAACGCGATGTCGCTCGCCAGCGGGTCGAACATGTGCTGGAGGGTGCGCCAGCGCCGCCCGTACAGCTCCACCTCCGCCTCGACCGCCTCGCTGCGGGGAAGGCGCGGCCGCATCAGGGCGTTCTCGCGGGGCGCGGTGATCTCGTCGTCGCCGAACCGCCAGAACTCGAGCTGGAACGCGGTCTCGGCGCCGTACCGCAGCCGGCCGATGGGCTCCAGCCGCGGGCGGTACAGGCGCAGGATGTCGGCCTTGCGGCGGGAGAGCCGGCCGTCGGCGATGAGCAGGTCGTCTCCGTGCTCATCCCTCTCGGGGTCGATGCTGCGCGAGTAGAAGGGCTCGTCGGCGAACGCGGCCGCGAGCACCGCCGACACCTCCTTGCGGCGCCGGCGGTCGAGCGCGACGATCAGGCGGTTGTCGTCGTCGCGGACGAGCAGGTACTCGAGACCGGCCTCGTCGAGCGCGTCGCGCACGGCGAGGAGGTCTTCGATCATGGACTCCCGCGGTGTGAAGGGGCCGGAGACCAGCGTGAAGAGCCCCTTGCGCTGCACGATGTCGTCGCGAGCGAACCGGGGCGCGCCAGGGCCGGGGTCGCGGGTGACGACGACGGGCTCGGGCTGGTCGGAGAGGGATGCGGGAGGATACTCAGCCATACACGCATTACTCTAGGCCGCTCTCGTGGGAGTGCGTTCCGCGGTACGAATCTGCGGCTGCGGTTCTCCGTGCAGGACGACGGCCGACGTGCGCAAGCGTCAGCGGATCGCCGCGGACGTGGCGATCGGCGCCGCCCGCTACGGCCAGGCGGGGGATGCCGTGGTGGCACGGTCGCACCGGGCGGAGTCCTCGACACCTCGATGCCGCTCCGCTAGCCTGCGGGCGTGGAACGCATCCCCCTGTATCGCGAATGGCATGGCGACCCCGACTCGCCGCATCCACCTCTCCTGCTGATCCACGGCGGCGGTTCCACGATCGAGTCGAACTGGGGGATGCTGCTGCCGCTGCTCGCGCCGACGCGATCGGTGCTCGCGGTCGAGCTGCAGGGGCACGGCCGGACGACCTCGGGTGGCCGTCCGGCGAGCTTCGAAGGCTCGGCGGATGACGTCGCGGCCGTGCTGGACGAGCTCCGCCTGGGCCCGGTGGATGTGCTGGGCTTCAGCAACGGCGGCCAGGTCGCTCTGCAGCTGGCGGCGCGGCATCCGTCCGCGGTGCGGCGGCTGATCGCGGCCTCGGCCCCGGTGCATCGAGCCGGGATGGTGGACGGCTTCTGGGACGGGCTCGCCGCCGGGACGTTCGACGATCTGCCCGCGCCGTACCGGGAGGCGGACCTCGCGGTCAGCCGCGACCCCGAGCATGCGCGGCGGATGTTCGACCTCGACCGCGAGCTCATGCTCGGGTTCCAGGACTTCCCCGACGCGCTCCTCGCCTCCGTGTCGGCGCCCACGCTCGTGGTCGGTGCGGATCGTGACGTGGTGCGGGCGGAACACTTCGTCGAGCTGGCGTCCCTGCTGCCGGACGCGCGCCTCCTCATCGTCCCCGGCATCCACGGCGACTACCTGGGCGAGCGTCTCGCCGCCGCGGGCGACCCGGGCCCGCTCCGCCGCACGCTACCGCACCTCCTCGCCTTCCTCGACGCTGCCTGACTCGCGGGGCATTCCGTCTCTCGCTCCTCTCCGCCCCCCGTCGAGTACGCACAAATTGCACGCCCGCGATGCCCTGGGCGTGCAATTTGTGCGTACTCGACGGAGGGGCGGAGAGTCGGGAGGGGTGCGGTCAGCGGGTGACGTCGGCGGCGAGGAGGTCGTCGATCTGGGCGACGGCCTCGCGCATGCCCTCCTCCATGCCCATGGCCACCATCTCGTCCAGCTGCTTCGTGCTGACGAATCGGGTGAGCTGCGTCATGCGGGTGCGTCCGTCACGCTCCTCGAGCGTGGTCGTCATGCGGACGGGCTCCCCGGGCGCCGGGTTGCCGTCGTCGTCGGCGAAGCCGTCGTCCAGCGAGAGCCGGACCGGCGGCTCGATCTCGACGAACCGCCACCAGCCATGGGCTTTCGTGCCGTCGGGCCCGGTCATGTAGTAGGACGCCCGTCCCGCCGGCTCGAACTCGAACACCTCGAACGTGGCAGGCCAGGTCGGCGGTCCCCACCACCGCTCCAGCTGGCGCGGGTCGGACCACAGCTGCCACACGCGCTCCGGCGGGGCGTCGTACTCGGTGACGAACGTGAGCGTCAGCGCATCCACGTCCTTGTTCGACTCGATGAAGGTCATCGCTCGTTCCTCTCTGGTTCGGTGGTGCTCGGCGTGGTTCTGGCCTCCTCGGCGAGGATGCCGTCGATGGCGCGATCGCGACGGCGCCAGATCTCCTCGTAGGCGTCGAGCAGCCGGGACGCACGCCGGATCGTCTCCAGGTCGCCCGAGACGACGCGCTCGCGTCCGCGGGCCTGCTTGCGGACGAGTCCCGCCCGCTCGAGCACGGCGACGTGCTTCTGCACGGCGGCGAAGCTCATGTCGTATCGTCGGGCGAGCTCGCTGACCGAGTGCTCGCCCTGCAGCGACCGCGCGACGATATCCCGTCGGGTCGCATCCGCCAGTGCCTGGAAGATGCGATCGACCTCAGCATCCGTCAACTCATTTACAACCATTTGGTTGTACGTTAGCGCGGCGCACTGCGGGGCGCAACCCCCGGCTGATCGAGTCGCGAGCGGATGCGTGAATTCGCGACGACTGCGGACGTCATCTCGCAACTCAGGGAGGGGTGGCAGGCCGTCCTGACCGGAGTGCTGGATGCGGCGCACGCGCGTCGCGCATCCACTCCATCCTGAGCGGTCCGCGATGCGCGAGGTGCACGCAGGTGCGGGCGACACGCCGCGTCAGACCGCAACAACGTGCACCTCGGGGCGTGGATGCGCGCCTCAGGCGTCCTTCCGCAGCTGCAGGAGCAGCTCCGGGGCGCGTGCGTCCAGCACGCGGCCACCCACGCGCACACCGACGACGAGCAGCACAGCGCCGAGGACGACGCCGGCGGCGAGCCCGAGCCAGCCCCAGATCGCCTCGCGGGTGACCAGGGAGACGACCAGCAGCACGATCTCGGGCAGGCACAGCACGGCCATGACGCCCCACGCGGCGAATGTCGGGCCCAGAAGCGAGATGTTGGCGCCTGGGCGCGACCGGAACGGGTTGTCCCCGGGCTCCGGGACCGGGAAGACGAAGCGAGCAGACGTCACCGCGCAGACGGCGGCGCCGCTGAGCAGCATCCCGAGCGAGAGTCCGAGGAGGCCGGGCGCGGGCAGCCAGTCGCCCTCGAAGGCCGTGGAGCCGATGGAGACGATCACGACGGCGGGGATGCCGAACGTCAGCATCGCCGAGGCACGTCCCCAGCGGTCCGCGCGACCGGGAACGGCCTTCGACACGTGGAGCGCGAACGCGGTCGAGTCGTACGACACGTCGGCGATCATCCCGATGCCGAGGGAGAACGCGACCACCGGACCGGCGGCGAAGAAGTAGCCGGTCGAGTGGTTGATGCTCGAGTAGAACCACATGATCGCCGGCAGCAGCGGGATGACGAGCAGCTGCCGCAGGTAGCGCGGGTCGCGGAACCAGTAGGTCAGGCAGCGTGCCGCGATGGCACCCGCCTGCGTTCCGGGCAGGATGCCGAACAGGCCGGACGTGCCCGGCGCGCGGACGCGCGACGAGGCGCGCGCCGGGGTCACCAGCGAGCGCGCGAGGCCCCAGCGCCACACCGCCCAGAGCACGGCGAAGGTCGCAATGGCGATGAGCAGCCGCAGCAGGGCGCCGAGCGGATCGCCCGCGGCGACGGCGCCGGGCACCGCCCAGACCGCGCCGAGCGGCGACCAGCCGAGACCCTCCGCGACGGCGGGCAGGGCGTCCGCCGACGACCGCAGGCCACTGGTGATGCCGATGATGATCGGGCCGGCGAGGATGAGCGGGATCAGGATGAGGAGCCCGCTCGCCTCACGGAACCGGCGGCCCGAGGACAGCCCGCTCGCGATGGAGGTGACCGCGCGCGACACGACGATGCAGGTCGCGGCGCCGAGCACACCCGTCACCAGGGCGATCAGTGCGACGCCCGGCGAGTGCAGCCAGGGCAGGGCGGTTCCGAGCGAAGCGAGCGTCGTCGCAGCGCCCGCCACGCCGACCGCGCCGCTCAGCAGCATCCCGATCATCAGAGGCCGCAGGGCGATCGGGTAGACCGCGAGATGCCCGGGGTCGAGCGTCTGCTCGACGCCCGAGAGCAGGAGCGGAAGCACCGCCCAGCCGAGCACGGCGGCCGAGCCCGCCAGCACCACGGCCGTCGTCGCGACCTCCGCGGGTGCGAACGACAGGCCGACGAGCGCGCCGAGCACGACCACGAGCCCGACCGCGCCGTAGATCGCGCCGATGACCACGGCCACCAGCTGCCCGGTGCTCCGGCGGAACGAGTTCTTGAGGACGAGCAGGCGGAGCCTTACGAGTGTCGCAACCACTCCGGCCCCTCCCCGACGCGGCGTCCGCCGACCAGCGCGACGAAACGGTCCTCGAGCGTGGATCCCGCGCGCACATCGTCCACCGAGCCCGCGGCGACGACGCGGCCCGCAGTGATGACGGCGACGTGGTCGCACATCCGCTCCACCAGATCCATCACGTGCGACGAGACCACGACCGTGCCGCCGCCGTCGACGTAGGTCCGGAGGATGTCGCGGATGTTCGCGGCGGACACAGGGTCGACCGACTCGAACGGCTCGTCGAGCACGAGCACGCGCGGCGCGTGCACCATGGCGGCGGCCAACGCGATCTTCTTCGTCATGCCCGCGGAGTAGTCGACGACGAGCGTGCCGCCGGCCGACTCCAGGTCGAGCAGCTGAAGGAGGTCGTGGGTGCGCTGCTGCGCGGTCGGGCGGTCCATCCCGCTCAGGAGCCCGGCGTACTCGACCAGCTGCTGGCCGGTGAGGCGGTCGAACAGCCGGACGCCGTCCGACAGCACGCCCACCATGGCCTTGGCCGCCAGCGGGTCCTTCCACATGTCGACGCCGTGGATGAGCACCTCGCCGGCGTCCGGGCGGAGCAGCCCGGTCGCCATGCTCAGCGTGGTGGTCTTGCCCGCGCCATTCGGTCCGACCAGTCCGTAGAAGCTGCCGGACGGCACGTCGAGGTCGATCCCGTCGACCGCGACCTTCTGTCCGAACCGCTTGTGCAGCCCGCGGATCCTGATCGCGAGGCCGTCGTCCTCCGCCACGCGCACCCCCTCACGTCATCCGTGCCGCCCGCACCTCGGACCGCCCGTCCGACCACCCTATCGGCGGGCTGCGACGCGGTGTCGAGGGGTACGGGCGATCCGACACCGGGGCACAGGTCGCGGCACGCCGCGCGCCACTGGTCGCCATCGGCGTGCCGCGCCTGTTCCCGGCGGGGGAGGGACCGCCCGCCGGGGAGTCATCCGGAGGCGCGGCGGGAACGGATGGCGGATCGGCCCTGTTGCCAGGCCGCTCCCAGGGTTCAGACCCCATTCGTCGGGTTGCGTGACTGCGAACTGCGCATCTTCATACTGCAGGCGCTCCTGGCGGCCGACCTCTTAACCATGGTCCGGTCCCGGAGTCAATCCCCCTGACGCGAGAGGATTTGCGTGCGTCGTTAGGGCACTATGAGGACCATGGGAAAACTCGTCTACGGCGCAGGCCAGGAGTATGACCTCGACGATCGAGTGCTCAGCCACGTCAAGCTTGCGATCGTCGCCAAGCTGCGCCGCCACGAGAGCTTTCTGCTGAACTGGGATGTGCCCGTCGAGCAGGGTTCGGGCCGCGTCTCGCTCTGGATCAGCCGCGAGGTTCCGCTGGCGTTCCAGTTCAGCGGAAGCCGTCCGCCCGCCATCAACCCGCAGTGGCTCGAAGCGCTGATGCACACCTCGCAGCGCACCGGCGGCATGGTGATCATGCCAGAGGACGAACTCAGCCGTCACCTTCCCGGCTGACCCCCTCCCTCAGTCGTCGCGTGCGTCGCGCAGGGCCTTCTCCGCTTCGCGGACCGCTCGTTGCGCGTCCGACAGACGGGAGCGCAGCTCGCGTTCGGCGGCGCGTGTCTCGCTCAGATCGTCCGTGATCCGCTGCAGGCGCCGTTGCAGCGCATCGCGCTCGGACTCCAGGTCGCCGCGGTGATCCACCGTCTCGTCGAGCTCGTCGTCGACGGCCTCCGCGTCTTCGCGGGCGCGGGCGAGCGCCTTTTCGGCGGCCCGGATGCGGCGCTGCCGCTCCCGCCGCTCGCTTGGCGACTCGACGGGCTCACCGGACTCGTCGGGCTCACCGGACTCGTCGGGCCCGGCTCCGGCCGATATCTCGTCGCCCGCCTCGGCTGCGCGGCCGCCGCCGCTCCCAGCCCGGCTCTTCGGGCGGCCCGGTCGCGGCGCGGGGAAGTCCTCGATGTCGATCGGGAGGGCGACGGCGTCCGAGACGTCCACCTGCTCGAGGCCGGTGGATTCCAGGGCGCGGATCAGCATCCCGCTGCGCACCGCCGCGGCTGCGGACGGATCGATCACGGCTGCCTGAAGAGTCTCCTCGACCTCGCGCTGCACCGCCGGGCTGAGGCCCAGCCCCTCGGTGGCGCGCTGCAGCAGCCGCTGGCGCTGCTGCGTCAGTGCCCGGATCTCGGCGCGGTCGCGCGACGCGAAGGCGTCGCGCATTCGCGAGCCGATCTGCAGCACATCGCCGACCAGGTCGGGATGCTCACGGGTGAGCGCGTTGATGGCGGCCGCCGACGCCGACGGCTTGCGCAGCGTCTTGATCTGCTGGGCCGTCGACCGGTCGGCGCCCGCCGCGGCGGCGTTGCGACGGGCGATGAAGTCGGCCGGTGCGACCGAGTACAGCTCGCCGGCCACCTCCCGCAGGTCCATGCGGCGAGTGTACGCGCGGGAGGGGTCAGACGCGGGGTCCCTTCGCGGCCTTGACCGCCGCGAAGTACGCGCTCGAGGGGCGGAGCCACATCAGCACGACCGCGACGATCGTCGCGAGAACCTGCAGGAGCCCCGTGCCGAATCCGGTGAGCAGGTTCAGCAGCGAGAGGACGGTGAGCACCGTGAGCACGATGCGCGCCCAGTTCGCTCCGCGACGCATGAAGTAGGCGAAGAGGACGAACACGATGGCCCAGAAGATCAGTGTGACGATCGACCACGTCACCAGGAAGGTGACGGAGGCGTCCGCGACCTGCTGCGCCGTGAGGCCCTTGAGGTCGCCGCCCTGCTGCTCGATGATGCGCACCTGGTCCGCGCGCGAGCCCGAGACGACGGCGATCGTGATGATGCCGCTGACCACGCTCAGCACCGCGCCGACGATGTACAGCCAGAAGGCGATGTTGACCGTCGTCGGGGGTGCAGTCGGCGCGACCGTCGAGGCGCCGGGAACTCCCGCGGCCGGCGGGCTGCTCGGAGGGGGCGGCGGCGCGGCGGGGAAGCCCTGGCTGGGCGGCGGCGGAGGAGGGGTCGGGTCGGATGCCGGCGGCGGGCTGACCGGCTCGCCTGCCCCGGTGGGCCCGGCGGGGCGCGGTGTGCTCTCGTCGTCTGGATTCGTCATGCCGCGACCCTACTCCCGGGCGGATCGGGCTGACTAGGCCCGGCCTGGGCGCCGCGGCGCGCTCGGGGGCGGCTCGTCAGGCGCCGGTCTCCGCCGGCCGGGCGGCGGGAGCGGGCGAGAGCGGCTGGGTGGCCGGCCCCTCCAGCACCGTGCCGTCTGGGGCGAAGCGCGAGCCGTGCAGCGGGCAGTCCCACGACAGCTCGGCGTCGTTCCAGCGCACCACGCCGCCGAGGTGAGTGCACACGGCGGTGAGCGCGCACGTCGTCCCGTCGACCGTCGAGACGGCCACCGGGGTCCGGCCGCGGCGGCCGACCGTTCCGGTGCCCTCGGCGACCGGCTCGTCGCCGACCTCGGGAGCGGTCTGCGCGGACGCCCATTCCGTCACGGCGGCCTTGCCGACTCCCGCGTTCATCGCGACGCCCGAGGCGATGTCGGCCGGCCGGGTGACCCGGTGGTGCATCACCCGCGCCCACTCCAGCGTCTCCCCGGTCAGGTCGGCGGTGAGGCTGAGTGCGGAGGCGATGGCGTTCGTCATCCCCCACTTGTCGTAGCCGGTCGCGAGGTAGACGCGGCCGCGTCCCCGCGGAAGCCAGCCGACGAACGGGATGCGGTTGGCCGACCGGTAGTCCTGCGCCGCCCACCAGTGCGTGCGTTCCGCCCCCGGGAAGGTGCGCTCGGCCCACGTGGTCAGGTCCGCGAGCTTCTCGGCCGGGGAGTCCGCCCGTCCGGCCGGGTGCCCGCTGCCGCCGACGAGGAGCAGGCGGCTGCCGTCCGCCGCCGTCGCGGTGCGGAGCGAGCGGGTGGGCGCGTCGGCCGAGAGGTACATCGCCTCCGGGATGTCGCCGGGCACCCGGAAGGCCGTGACGTAGGAGCGCATCGGCTCGACCTTCGCGAAGTACAGCCCGCGGTCGAGGATGGGCGTGCCCGTCGCGAGGACGACCTGGTCGGCGCGGGAGGTTCCGGAGGTGCTGGTGACCACCGCCGGTTTCGCGGCCGACACGTCGGTGACGCGTTCGCCCTCCACGATCCGGCCGCCGAGCCGCCGGAACTCGGCTGCGAGGGCGGCAAGCACCCTCAGCGGGTGCACCTGCGCCTGGCCGCCCAGAGTCAGTGCGCCCTCCACCGGGAACGGGAGCTCGGTGGTGCGCTCCTCGACGGCGTCGAGTCCCGCCACACGCGCGGCGGCGAGTTCCGCATCCAGCTTGTCCAGCCCGTCGAGCGTCGTCGCGTAGGTGACGGCGTCCCGCGTCTCATACGGAACGGCCTGCTCCTCCAGGAAGTCGAGCAGCCAGCCCTGTCCGGCCGAGTTGCCGTCGACGTACGCGCAGAGCACGGCCTCGGAGGCATGTCGGCGGATGGAGGAGAGCGTCGTGCCCTGCAGCAGGCTCACCTTCCCGGTGGTGTTGCCTGTGGTGACCGCGCCGACGCTGCGCGCTTCGAGCGCCAGAACGCGCATGCCCGAACGGGCCAGCATGAGGGCGGTCGCGAGTCCGGTCAGGCCGGCGCCGACGACGATGGTGTCGTAACGCCCGTCCCATTCGAATGCGTCGGTCGGGATGGGCGGGGAGGTCTCGAGCCAGAGGGACGTCGTCGACATGACACGAGCATCCCCCGTCGACGACCAGGTGGGAAGCGGTTGACTTCAGGCCAGCGAGTCGAAGTCGAACCAGAACGCGTCGTCGTCGTCCTCTCCCGCGACCGCTCCGGAAGCGACGGGGTCGCGCGGGATGGTGGCGGTCTCGATCCGCACGCGCGTCTGCGCGGTGACGAAGATCTCGCTGGGGGGCCTGCTGGACTGCGAGATGGAGACGAAGTCGCCGTCGTTCCTGCTCGCCTGGACGACCCGGGCCTTCAGCTCCTCGACCGGTGCACGGTCGACGAAGGTGAACCTCAGGTCGTCGATGTAGACGTGGAACACCTGCATTAACCTCTCCCGGTCGTCGTTTCCTGCCCGATAGTACGCGGCCCTCCGCGTTGTGCCAGCCCGGCCCCGGCTTCGGATCTGCTCAGAGCAGGTCGAGGTCGACGTCCGGGATGTCCTCCGTCCCGTGCTCGACGAAGGTCGCCCGCTGCGGCGCGAGCGCCGCGATGCGGTGCTCGAACTCCTCGACGAACGGCTCGTCGCGGAGCTCGGCGCCGGAGTACTCGGCGTCCTCCGCCAGCATCTGGCTGGCCGGTCCGAGGAGCAGCAGGACCTCCCCGGTGCCTCCCGAGTCCACCACCACGGGGGCGTGGATCTCGGCGGCGGCGTTGTTCTGAGCCAGCGCGGCGGCGAAGCGCACGATGACGTCGGCGATGTCGTCTCCGGTGAGGAGGGAACCGCTCGCATAGTGGATGCGCTTCATCACCAATCCATACGGTCATCTGACCGAAAGGTCAAGGCTTGCCGAGCGGCCCTTGCGGACGGGAACGGGTGCGCGTTCACTCGCGGGATGACCGACCAGACCAGCATGACCGACCAGACCAGACCGTTGACCGCGCTCGCCCTCGTCTGCACGCTGAAGCCGTCGCCGGGCGAGTCGAGCAGTCAGCTGCTGGCGCGCCAGCTGCTGGACGAGCTGGCCACCCACGATGTGACCGGCACCGCGGTGCGCCTCGTCGACTACGACATCAAGCCCGGAGTGGAGCTCGACGAGGGCGACGGCGACCAGTGGCCGCACATCCGCGAGCAGATCATCGCCTCGGACATTCTTCTCATCGTCACCCCGACCTGGATGGGCCACCTCTCGTCGGTGGCGCAGCGGGCGCTGGAGCGCCTGGACGCCGAGCTCTCCGAGACGGACGACGACGGCCGTCCGCTCGTGGAGGGCAAGGTGGGCATCGTCGGCGTGGTGGGCAATGAGGACGGCGCGCACGCCATCATCGCCGACATCTTCCAGGGCCTCAACGACGTCGGCTTCAGCATCCCGTCGCAGGGCGCGACGTACTGGAACGGCGAGGCCATGCAGACCGTCGATTACAAGGACCTCGACGAGACGCCCGAGTCGGTGGCGAGCACGAACGCCGTCGTGGCGAAGAACGCCGCCCACCTGGCCAGGCTGCTGGCCGAGCGCCCGTACTGACCGGCGCTGAACTGACGGCACTGTACTGACCGCGCTGTACTGACCGCCCCGAACGGAGGCCCGGCTAGCATTGCCGCGTGACCCAACCCGACCCCCGGATCGTCGCGCGCCTTCGGGCGGCGGGATGCGTCTTCGCCGAGGAGGAGGCGCGCCTGCTGATCGAGGCGTCCGGATCCCCCGAGGAGCTCGACGACCTGGTGTCGCGGCGCGTCGCGGGAGAGCCGCTGGAGCCGTTGCTCGGCTGGGTCGAATTCTGCGGGCTGCGGCTGCAGGTCGACCCGGGGGTGTTCGTGCCGCGGCGGCGCACCGAACTGCTCGCGCGCCGGGCTGCGGAGTTCGCCGCTGCGGCGGTCGAGACGTCCGGGACCGCGGTCGTGGTCGACCTGTGCTGCGGTGTCGGCGCGATCGGTGCGGTGGTGGCGGACCGCGTTCCGGCCGCCGAGGTCGTCGCCTCCGACCTGGATCCGGTCGCCGTCGCGTGCGCCCGGCGCAACCTCCCCGGCGGTCGCGTCTTCGCGGGCGACCTCTTCTCAGCGCTTCCGTCCGAGCTGCGCGGCCGCGTCGACGTCCTCGCGGTCAACGCGCCGTATGTGCCGACGGACGCCATCGCCCTCATGCCGCCGGAAGCGCGCGACCACGAGCCGGGTATGGCGCTCGACGGCGGCGCGGACGGCCTCGACATCCACCGGCGGATCGCCGCGGAGGCCGGTGGGTGGCTCGCACCGGGCGGCGTTCTTCTGATCGAGGCGGGGGAGGAGCAGGCGGCCGTCTCGGCTGCCCTGTTCGGTGCAGCCGGCCTTCGCCCGCGCATCGAATCGGACGATGACCTGGGCGCGACAGTGGTCGTGGCGTCCGCGCCATCCGCCTAGCGCTCCGCCGCATCCCTTCACCGCCGCGGACGACGGGACTAGTGTGCGTGCCATGAGCACGCTCGCCGCCGCGCGGCCCATGCCGGCCGACCGCGTCCGTCAGTCCCTCGTCATCGCCGGCACCGTCGTGGCCCTGATCGGTGCGGTCGTCGGCTCCGGGTTCGCCGGAGGGACGCCCATCCCCGAGGTCGCGGGTGGCGCGCTCAGTGCGGATGCGACGCTGCTGGCCCCCGCCGGCCCCGCGTTCGCGATCTGGTCGGTGATCTACGGCGGACTCGTCGCCTACGCGATCTGGCAGGCGCTGCCCTCGCAGGCGGCGCGCGACCGCCAGCGCCGCGCGGGATTCTGGGTGCTCGCCTCCCTGCTCCTGAACGCCGCCTGGATTCTGTCCGTCCAGGCCGGGCAGCTCGCGCTCTCGGTGATCGCCATCGCCGCGCTGCTCGTCGTGCTGATCGTCGCCTTCGTCGTCCTCCGCCGTCACCCGGGCGATTCGACGGCGGACGCCGTGCTCCTGGACGGTGTGATGGGCCTCTACCTGGGCTGGGTGATGGTGGCGACCGTCGCGAATATCGCGTCGCTGCTGCAGGTGGCCGGCTTCGACGGCTTCGGGGGCAGCCCGCACGGCTGGGCGATCGCCCTGCTCGCGATCTTCGCGGTCATCGGCTGTGCTCTCGCGGTCTGGGACGGCGGCCGCTTCGCCCCTGCCATCGCCTCCGCGTGGGGTCTGGCCTGGATCGGCGTCTCGCGCCTGACCGGCACGCTCATCTCGGCGCCGGTCGCGATCACGGCCTTCGCCGCGGCGCTGCTGCTGCTCCTGGTCGCCCTGGCCGTGCGGGTGGCCCGGCCGTCGCGCCGCGCCCGCGCCTGACGGGTTGACGCGACACGCCGTCGCGCGGCGGTCAGCGACGGCGCGTCGCGTCAACTCGATCGCTGGTGGCCCCTCCCGTACGCTGGACCCGTGGGCGGCGTACTGACCGGGTTCGGGATCATCGCCTTCGTGATCCTCGTCGGCTACGTCGCGGGCCGGATGCGGATCGGCGGTCCGACCGCCCCGTTCGTGCTGAACCGGATCGCGTTCTTCGTGACGAATCCCGCTCTGCTGTTCGTCACGCTCGCGCACGCGGACCTGCGGGTCGTGTTCTCGACCCAGCTGCTCGTCGCCGCGATCGCGGCCGTCGCGTCGGCCGCCGTGTTCGTGGCGCTCTCCCGCGCGTTCTTCCGGTCGCCCGCGCCCGAGACGACCATCGGAGCGTTGGGCGCGGGATACGTCAACGCCAACAACATCGGCATCCCGGTCGCCGTCTACGTCCTGGGCAGTGCCTCGTACGTCGCGCCGGTGCTGCTCCTCCAGCTCATCGTGTTCGCGCCGATCGCGCTCACCGTTCTCGACACCACCAGCCGCGGGGCGATGTCGGTGCGCTCGATCCTGACCCAGCCCATCCGCAACCCGATGATCATCGCGTCGGTGCTCGGCATCCTTGTCGACGTGAGCGGCATCCAGCTGCCGGATGCCGTGTACCAGCCGTTCGAGCTGCTGGGCGGCGCCGCGGTCCCGCTCGTGCTGATGGCGTTCGGGATGTCGCTGGTCGGCTCGAAGCCGCTGCAGGCGGGCACCGGCCGCACCCCGATCGTCGTGGCCGTCGCGCTCAAGTCGGCGGTGATGCCGCTGCTGGCCTTCCTGGTGGCCCGGTTCGTCTTCGGCCTCGACGGGCAGGCGCTGTTCGCGGCGGTCGCGCTCGCCGCGCTCCCCACCGCGCAGAACGTCTACAACTTCGCCGCGCGCTACGAGCGGGGGATGCCGGTCGCGCGCGACATCGTGCTGTTCACGACGATCTTCGCCGTGCCGTCCCTGCTGGTGATCGCGGCGCTCCTGGCGCCCTGACCGTCGCTCAGCGGTCGGCGTCGAGCGATCGCAGGTAGTCGGCGTTGCCGCGGATGGCCGCCTCGTAGCGCAGCAGATCCGGGGTGCGGATGCGGTCGGCGGCCAGCTCCATCAGCTCGGCGACCGCGCCGTCGCTGCGCCCGGCCGCATGCAGCGAGAGGGCGTGCCAGACGAGAACGGACTCCGACTCCGGGAACAGCTCGCGCGCCCGGTCGAGCAGGGCGAGCGACTCGTCGAAGCGGCCCAGGTTGCGGAGCGTGCTTCCGTACTGGAGCAGGCAGCGCCGCAGCGTGTCGCCGCCGAGGCCGGCGTCGAGGGCCCGCTCGTAGTATCCCGCCGCCGTCTGCTCCTCGCCCGCGGTGTCGTACGCGCCGCCCACCTCGTAGAGCACGTGCGGATCGGAGGGATGCTCGGCCAGCACGGCACGCAGCGCGGTGATCGTCGGCGCCATATCGTCGCGATCCCGGGCGTCGAACAGATCCTTCAGCCGCTGCAGCAGTGCGGGGTCGGTCGTCTCAGGCACCCGCCCACCCTACTGGCCCGCTCCGATCACACCGCGGAGTGGCGCGGGCAGCTCGTGCGCGGCGAGCTCTGCCGTGAGCACGGCCCCGTAGTGCTCCTTGCGGCCGGAGGTCGTGCCGAAGAAGCGGTGCAGCTGCTGGTCGAGCGACCGCACGCGCTGAGCGGGCTGCTGCTGGAACATCCGGAACAGCCGGAGGTCGCCCTCCCGCTCCAGCACCTCCTCCGTCCGCCGGTGCCCGAGAGCCCGGAGCAGCTCGGCCTCGAGGTCGGGCCGGCACACGAACACCGCGTCGACGGCCAGCCCGGCGCGCTCGAAGAAGCGCACCTCCGCCGCGTCGCAGAGCCCGCGCAGCCGCAGCCCGGCGTCCCGGCCGAGCTCCGCGGCGAACCGGCGCACGCTCATCGCACCGCCCATGGGCACGACCGCGACTCCGCCGGCCGCCAGATCGAGGTCGAGGATGCGCGCGGCGGCGAGCACGGCCGCCCGGTCGCTCGCGCCCTCGACCAGGATCGCCGTGCTGACATCCACCCACTCTCCGGCCACGGTCACATTGTGCCCTCGCCATCGACCCCTGTCGCGGTCGCTGCGCCGCGCGTACGGTGCGAACCATGAAGATCATCACCTTTGCCGCAGGAGTAGCCGTCGGCTTCATCATCGGATCGCGCGCCGGACGCGGCGCGTACGAGGACCTGCGCCGCAAGTGGCGCGGGTTCGCCGACTCGGACACCATTCAGCACGTGAAGGGCGACGTCAAGGACTTCGCCGGACGTGCGGCGTCCGACGTCGGAGACAAGGTCAGCGAGACCGTCAGCAAGGTCACCGAGAAGGCGACCTCCAAGATCGACGAGGTCACGGGCAAGAGCGGGAACGGCTCCGCCTCGGCGTCGCCCACCGCCTGAGTCAGGCTCCCTCGGGCGGGTGGGCCAGCAGGTCCACCCGCTCGGCCAGGTACGCCTCGAAGCCACGGGCACCCGCATCCCCCGCGGACGGGCTCCAGCGCACCAGCGGCTGCCCGTCTCGGAGGAACAGCGGCCCGGTCGCGGCGCGCAGCGCGGACGCGTCGAGGGGAATGACCGACGCGTCGAAGTTCACCGTCTCCCCGTCGCGGAAGCGCCCGCGGGCGGCGGCCGCACGGAGGGACCGCCGCTCCTCCGCCGACGCCGACTGATACTGCGGGCGGCCGGGAGGCGTCGCCCGTACCAGCGTGCCGGTCGCGCGCAGCGTTCCGTCCGCATCCAGGAGGAACACGCCGAGACGCCAGACCCGGCCGATCCCGCGCAGCACGGGCTCGCGCCGGATCAGGAACCGGCGGTGGGCGGGCACGTACTCGGCCAGCGCCTCGTCGCGGGCACCGGCGGCGGTCAACGTCGCGACGGCGCCGGCGACGGCCGCGCGGATGCGCTCGACGGCCCGGTCGTCCTCGGTGCCGTCCCTCTCAGAACCCACGCCAGAAGCCTATGGGCGTGCCGACGATGTCCCGATCACGCCGTCCGGATCGAGAACGAATTGTCGTCGGTCACCAGCAGGAGCTCGACGCCCTCCTCGTGACGCAGCACCACCAGGGCCGACGCGTCGGTCGCCGCGACCCGCTCCACCTGGTTCAGGAAGATGCGGGCCATCTCGTCCGTGACACGGAAGTCGCGGCCCAGAGCGTTGACGATGTACCTCGACCGGGTGGAGGGACGGCGACCCAGCGCCGTCTCCTGGGCGAAGTCGTCGACGGCGAGGTGGAAATCTGGCGTCATGGTCATCGGGGGCTCCTTCTCTGGCCCGGCCGACGGTAGTCGCCGGGAACAGGGACGGACAGGGGCTTGACGCGGGGTTAGATGGGAGACATGAAGACGTTCACCTTCCCCCGAACCGACATCACCGCCTCCAACATCGTGCTCGGCCTGATGCGGATCTCGTCCCTCGACGACGAGCAGATCCGCACGCTCGTCCGCACCGCCCGCGACGAGGGCATCACCATGTTCGACCACGCCGACATCTACGGCACCGAGCGGCACGGCTGCGAGCGCCGGTTCGGCGACGCGGGCGCGATCCCGGCCGCCGAGCGCGACCAGGTCGTCATCCAGTCCAAGGTCGGAATCCGCGACGGCTTCTTCGACTTCTCGCGCGAGCACATCCTGCGCTCGGTGGACGAGTCGCTGGAGGCCCTGAAGACCGACTACCTCGACATCCTCCTGCTGCACCGCCCGGACACGCTGGTCGAGCCGGACGAGGTCGCTCTCGCCTTCGACGAGCTGCAGAGCGCGGGCAAGGTCCGGGCGTTCGGCGTCTCCAACCAGACGCCCGGTCAGATCGAGCTGCTGCAGCGGTCGCTGTCGCAGCCGCTCATCGCCAACCAGGTGCAGCTCAGCATCACCCACGCGCCGCTCATCGCGCAGGGCGTGGCCGCCAACATGGCGGGCCTCGACCAGTCGATCTCGCGCGACAACGGGATCCTCGACTACGCGCGCCTGCACGACATCGTGCTGCAGGCCTGGTCGCCGTTCCAGAAGGGCTTCTTCGACGGCGTCTTCCTCGGCGACCGCGAGAACTACGCCGAGCTCAACGACGTGATCGACGAGCTGGCGGAGAAGTACGACGTCACCCCGACGGCGATCGCGGTCGCCTGGATCACGCGGCACCCGGCCGGCATGCAGGTCGTGCTCGGAACGACCAACGACCAGCGCGTGCGCGACTCGGCGGCCGGATCGGAGATCCCGCTGACGCGCCAGGAGTGGTACCGGCTGTTCACGTCGGCGGGCCACATCCTGCCGTAGCCACCGACGGGCGAGAAAGGGAGGAGGATGCGCGCCCGGGAGCGGCATCCTCCTCCCTTTCGCGTCTCCCGCGGCGGGTCGGAGCCGGATCTCATCCGTCCCCGACACCCGCCGCGGGTGGGCCAAGGGCGTCGCCCCAGCGAACACCCCCGGCGGGGCGGATTGGGGACGCGAGCGGCGCCGGGATACGGTCGAGGCGTGGACGACGAACGGGTGTCCCTGCCGCGCCGGCTCGCCAGGCGGGTGCGACTCGCACACGTGGCCGCCATCCGCGCGCGCCTGGTGCGTCCCCTCGACGGCCGTCAGGGCTCCGTAGCCGGCCGCCGCCCGCTGCGCGTCCTGCTGATCGGCTCCGGACCGGTGGTCGGCTGGGGCGTCGGCAGTCACGATCTCGCACTCCCCGGTGCGGTGGCCCGATCGCTCGCCGCTGCGACCGACCGCGGCGCGGTGGTCGACGTCGTGCCGCACCCGTCCGCGGGCGTTCGCAAGCTGCACCGGATGCTCCATGCGGCGGACATCGACCGCTACGACGCCGTCGTGCTGAGCGCCGCGGTCGCCGACGCACTCCGTTTCGCCGAACCGCACGCCTGGGGGACGCAGCTCCACCGGCTGCTCACCGACGCCCATCGGCGCGGTCCCCGAATCGTGCTGTGGCTCGGGGCGCAGCCGATCCGCTCCATCCGCCCGTACGACACCCCGTCCGGCCGGCTGGCCGACGCGCACGCGGACCTCCTGAACGCCGTCGCCCGCGCAACCTGCCACGACACCGGCAGCCTGTTCGTGCCGCTCGCCGCACCTCCGCGTGTCGGCGGCCGCCGTCACCGCACCCCCGGGGACTATCTGTTCTGGGCCAGGCAGATCGTTGACGCGCTGGCTCCCGCTCTCCAGGAGTGCGCCGCCCAGCGGGCGGTGCCCACCCCGCAGAGCGCCGCCCGCGTCGGGGCGATCGAGCGCCTCAAGCTGAGTCGCCGTGGGGGTGATGCGCGCCTCGAGGGAATCGTCGGAACGGCCAAGCGCACCCTGGGCACGGAGATCGCGATGTTCACCGTGCTGGACGACGCACGGGAGTGGCCGCTGGCGTCCACCGGCTCCGTGTTGGAGTCGATCCCGATCGAGCAGTCGGCGTGCATCCACACCATCCAGACGCCCGACGGGATGGTCGTGCTGAACGCCGTCGAGGACGAGCGGTTCGCCGGCAACGCCCTCGTGGCCGGCCCCGCGGGCCTGCGGTACTACGCCGGCTACCCGGTCGAGGCCCCGGACGGGACGCGCATCGGGGCGCTCTGCGTCTTCGGGCGCGCGCCGCGGGAGCGGGCCGACGGCGAGGCCGACCTGGACGTGCTACGCGAGCTGGCGCTCCTGGCCCAGCGCGAGCTGTGGCGCTGGGAGCCGACCGCCGAGGTCTGAGGACCCCGCGGTGGCGCGGTCAGCGCTCCAGCGCGGTGAGCAGGCGGTCGAGCGAACCGCCGAGGCCCCAGCGCCCGGAGAGCGGCGTCAGCGCCGCGCGCCGTTCGGGAGTCGTCGCCGGGACGCGCGCGTCCACCGTCGGCAGCGACAGGTCGCGGACGACCTCGACGACGCGCGGAGCGACGGCCAGGTAATCGGAAGCGGCGGCGAACCTCGCACGCGCAGCCGGCTTCATGCCGCTGGAGGAATCCTCCGCCGCCGCGATGATGCCGGCGAGGTCCCCGTAGTCCGCGAGCAGGGCGGCCGCCGTCTTCTCGCCGACGCCCGCGACACCGGGAAGGCCGTCGGAGGTGTCGCCGCGCATCGCCGCGAAGTCGGCGTACTGGTCGGCGCGTACGCCGTATTTGCTCAGGACGACGTCGCCGGTGACGAGTTCGAGGTTGCTCATGCCGCGAGCGGTATAGATCACTCGGACTTCGCGCTCGTCGTCGACGAGCTGGAACAGGTCGCGGTCGCCCGTCACCACATCCACAGGACCTGCGGTGGTCGTGGCCAGCGTGCCGATCACGTCGTCGGCCTCGTGCTCGGCCGCCCCCACGATCGGGATGCCGACGGCGTCCAGCACCTCGCGGATGACGGGGACCTGCGGCACGAGGGCCTCGGGTGTCTCTTCGACGTCGACGCCGCCGGAAACGACCTGCGCCACCCGGTGTTCCTTGTAGCTCGGAATGAGATCGACGCGCCAGCGCGGACGCCAGTCGTCGTCCCAGCAGGCGATGAGCGCATCCGGCCGGTAGTCGGTCACCAGCTTGGCGATGATGTCGAGGAACCCGCGGACCGCATTGACCGGCATGCCGTCGGGCGCCTTCACCGTGTCGGGCACGCCGTAGAACGCGCGGAAGTAGAGGGAGGCGCTGTCGAGCAGCATCGTTCGGCCGGTCACGCCCCGATCCTGACACGTCCGGCCGTCCACCGGAACGCCTCCACTGGAACGCCTCCGCCGAACGCTTCCGCCGGAGCGTGCGCGGGCGCTAGGGTCGGCGCATGGCCGGAACCGTCGTCGTCGAACGCACCGCCCGCATCCAGGCGAGCAGGGAGCGGCTGCTGCCGCTGCTGTCCCGGCTTCCCGAGTGGACGAAGTGGTCGCCGTGGGAGGACATGGATCCGGACCTCAAGCGCGAGTACGCGGGCGAACCGGGCGCGATCGGCTCGACCTACACCTGGTCGGGTAACCGCAAGGCCGGCGCGGGGGCGATGCGTGTGACCGCCGTCGACGACGACGGCGTGGGCATCCACCTCGACTTCACGCGCCCCTTCCGCTCGTCGAACGAGCTGAGGTTCGTGCTCGAGCCGGAGGGCGACGCGACGCGGGTGACCTGGCGCATGGAGACCCCGCAGAAGCTCTACACGCGCTTCGTCAGCCTCGACAAGCTCGTCGGCGGCGACTTCGAGAAGGGTCTCCGCAATCTGAAGCAGGTGGCCGAGGCGGCGTGACCGCGCGCGTCCTCCCGCTTCGCTAGCGTGGGGGAGTGACCTCCGCCCCGCTCATCGTGTCCGCCGTCGCGGTGGTGCGCGACCGCCGCGTGCTCATGGTCACCGCCCGCCGGCGGGACGTGTACTACATGCCGGGCGGCAAGGTGGATGCGGGCGAGACCGCGGCGGAGGCGGCGGCCAGGGAGGCGTTCGAGGAGGTCGCGCTCCGGCTCGCGCCCGACGACCTCGAGGAGCTGTTCGAGGTGCGGACGCAGGCGCACGGCGAGCCGGACGGCCGCCAGGTGCACATGCGCGTTTTCCGGGCGTACACCGACGACGAGCCGGCGCCGTCGGCGGAAGTCGACGCGGTCCACTGGACCACGAGCGCCGATGCCGACCGCTGCCCGCCCGCCGGCCGAGAGGTGCTGCGCAGGCTGGTCGGGCTCGGCCTCATCGACTGAGGTCGCATCCACGGGGATGTGCCCTACGCGAGGGCTGGCAACCGTAGCGAGCTGCCGCCAGGCTGGTGCCATGGCGCGAACGCACGAGTTCCGGTTCTCCGGCAATGCCGACTTCGACTTCGAGATCCGCACCACGATCGGTCAGGCCTTCAGCGGCGCCGCCGACATCGGCGAGGTGCTCGCCGCGGTCGAGGGGGTCGGCGAGAAGGACCACGACGGCTGGTTCCGGGCGTGGCTCGGCCTCGGCGACCGGATCGGCGCGCAGGCGGACGCGTCGGCGACGGCCGGTCACGCGGTCAGTGCGGCGAGTGCGTACCTGCGTGCGGCCTCGTATTACGCGACCGCCCTGAACGCGGTGGCCTCCCTGCCGACCGAGGACGAGTTGCTGCCGACGTTCCGCAAACACCGGGCCGCCTGGGACCGCTGGGTCGATCTCGTCGACCTCGACATCGCGCGCGTCGAGATCCCCTACGGTGACACCACGATGCCCGGTTACCTGTTCCGTGCCCCCGGCGCCGCCAGGGAGAGCCGCCCTCTGCTGGTCGTCGCCAACGGCAGCGACGGGGCGCTCACCAGCCTGTTGTCGTCGGCGGTGTCTGGGGCGCTGCGGCGCGGGTATCACGCGCTCGTCTTCGACGGCCCGGGCCAGCAGTCCATGCTGTTCGAGCGGAACGTGCCGTTCCGGCCGGACTGGGAGGCCGTGCTGACGCCGGTCCTCGACTTCGTACGGGCACAGGACGGCGTCGACGCCGACCGCGTCGCCCTCTACGGGATCAGTCAGGCCGGCTACTGGGTCCCGCGCGCGCTCGCCTTCGAGCACCGGTTCGCGGCCGCGATCGCCGACCCGGGTGTGGTGGATGTCTCCACCTCCTGGACCGAGCACCTCCCCGCGAACATGCGCACCCTCCTCGACGACGGGCAGGACGAGAAGTTCGACCGCGACATGCAGCTGGGCATGAAGTTCTCGCACGAGCTCGCGTCCACCTGGACGTTCCGCGCCCGTCCGTACGGCACCACGGGCTACGCCGAGACGATGCGCGCGGTTCTCCAGTACAACGTCACGGAGGTCGCGGCTCGAATCACCACTCCGCTGCTCATCACGGACCCCGAGCACGAGCAGTTCTGGCCCGGGCAGTCGGAGCAGCTGGCCGCCCTGACGCCGGACGTCTCGACGCTCGTCCGGTTCACCGAGGCGGAGGGGGCGGACTTCCACGTCCAGCCCCTCGCGCGGGCGCTCACCGAGCAGAGGATGTTCGACTGGCTGGACGACCGGCTGGGCCGCTGACCGGCCTCGGCCGGCTCTTGCCGGTGTCGGCGGCGTGGGCTTGGATGCTGTCATGCGGATCACACGCCAGATCGTCGTGTTCGACACGTCCGACATCGACCGCGAGTCCGCGTTCTGGGCCGACCTGATGGGCGGAGAGGTGCGCGGCGACGAGGACGCGTGGCGCACGGTCGACGTGGACGGCGAGCCGCGGCTCGGGTTCCAGCTGGCTCCGGGCCACGAGCGGCCCGCGTGGCCGGACGGCCCGCAGCAGCAGCTGCACCTCGACCTCTACGTCGACGACATCCGCGAGGCGCACGAGCATGCGATCGCCGTCGGTGCGACGCTGCTGAGAGAAGCGGACGATCTCGATGCCGCGGACGGGTTCCAGGTCTACGCGGACCCGTCCGGCCATCCCTTCTGCCTGTGCTGGGAGCTGACATGAGTGCCGACCTTCCCTCGCTCGCCGTCACCGGGGTCACCGGGGCTGTCGGCCGCATGACGGCCGACCTGCTCGCCGACGCCGGCGTGCCGTTCCGGATGCTGGCGCGGTCTCCGGAGCGCGCGCCGCGCTTCCCGGGGACCACCGTCGCCGCGGCGACGTACAGCGACCGTGAGGCGGCGCTCGCCGCGCTCGACGGTGTGGAGACCCTGCTCATGGTCTCCGCCGCCGAGAACGCCGAGCGCCTGGGCGAGCACCTCGCCTTCGTGGACGCCGCGGAGGAGGCGGGTGTCCGCCACATCGTCTACACCTCGTTCTTCGGCGCCGCCCCGGACGCCACCTTCACCCTCGCCCGCGACCACTACGCGACCGAGCAGCGCATCCGGGCGTCCGGGATGCACCACACGTTCCTGCGCGACAACCTGTACCTCGACTTCGCGGAGTTCCTGGTCGGCGACGACGGCGTCATCCGCGGTCCGGCCGGAGACGGCCGTGCGGCCATGGTCGCCCGCGCCGACGTCGCGCGCGTGGCGGCCGTCGCTCTGCAGCATCCGGGGGACCACGCCGACGTCACCTACGACCTGACCGGTCCGGAGGAGCTCACCCTCGCGGAGGTCGCCGAGAAACTCAGCGCGCACGGGGGCCGGGCGGTCTCGTTCCACGACGAGACCCTCCCCGAGGCGTACGAGTCACGCGCGAAGTGGAAGGCCCCCGACTGGCAGGTCGACGCGTGGGTCTCGACGTACACCGCCATCGCGGCGGGCGAACTCGCCGGCGTCACCGACGATGTGGAGCGCGTGACCGGCCGCCGGCCGCTCTCGCTCGACGAGGTCCTGCGCGGGGCTTCCGCCTGACCGCGGCGCGACGGAGGGCGGCCCGCACTGCGGACCGCCCTCCGAGGTGACGTTACGGCTGCGCCGACCAGCCGCCGCGCGGGGGCGCGGGCCAGTGCGGGCGGGTGGGGACGATCGAGCTGACCGCTCCCGTCGCCGGGTCGAGGAGCACCTCCCGCTGCTGCGGGTGGAACCAGTCGAACATCCCGCCCAGCGAGCCGGCACGCGTGTCGAACGACGCATCGCCGATGCGGCCCGTCAGCCAGTTGTTCTCGATGAACCGCAGGACGCTGGTCTGCTCGACCGGGGTGTGGTCGACCCGGTTCTGCGCGGTCCACGGCGAGATGACGAGCATCGGGAGGCGCTGGCTGGGCCCGCAGCGGTCGGCGTAGCCGCCTGCCGCGTGCTTGACGCTCGTGCACACCGTCTGGTCGACGGCCGGGTCGGCGGACCCGTTCGCGACCTTCGGCGCCACGTGGTCGTACCAGCCGTCGGAGTCGTCGTAGGCGACGACGACGGCGGTGCTCGACCAGCTGTCCGACTTCTGGAGGGCGTTGATCTCGTTCACCAGAAACTTCTGCTCGTCCAGCGGGTTCGAGTAGCCCGCGTGGCCGTCCTGGGCCTCCGGGGCCTTCAGGAACGACACGGCCGGCAGGTTGCCGGCCTTCAGGGCCGCGTCGAACGACGTCAGGTCGTACTGGTGGTTCGCCTGGTCGGTGTGCCCGATCGCCTTCACCGAGGTCGGCGGCAGGTGATGCGGGTTCGACGTGGACGTGTAGTACTGGAACGGCGAGTGGTGCGGCGAGTAGTCCTTCGGAGTCGCGCCCGCGATGGTGGCCGTCACGGCGTCGCACTTGGCGTACGAGCCGGCCTGGCCGTTCCACGGGGTGGTCGGGGTGAATCCGCCCTGGAACCATCCCCAGCTGACGCCCCGGGCGTTGAGCAGGTCGCCGATGTTGCGGCCCGACATGCCGACCACTGCGGAGGACGACGTGTGGTCGTTGTCCGAGCAGTCGTCGTAGGCGGGGTCGGGGTCGCCGATCACGGTCCCGACGCCCTTCGCGTCGGGCGACTGGATGGCCGTCGAGGCGGTGAGCACCGCGCCCGTCTTGGGGTCGTAGGCCGTGCCGCCGTGCGTCTGACCCGAGATGAGGTTCAGGGCGCCGGGCGTGGACGGGCCGAAGGTGGTGTCCCAGCTGTTGTCGCTCATGGCGTAGTTCTGGGCGTAGTTCCACAGACCGGTGACGGTGTTGCCGTCGTAGTAGTCCATGACGAGCCCCGGCGCTCCGTACGCGCCGGTGCAGGTGTCGGTCTCGGTCTTCTGGACGAACAGGTCCATCTTCCCGCCGTCGACGGCGCCCTGCTCGGCGGCGTAGCCGTGGTTCTGGTCGCACGTGACCGCCTGGGCGGGACTGAGCCGCTTCGGCGCGTACAGGTTGGGGTTGTTCGTCAGGGTCCCGGAGGAGGCCAGGGTGTCGGTGCGCGGGGTGTGCGGAGACGCATGGAACGGCGTCCCGTCGGTGTTCGCGGCGTTCGGGTAGGTCCCGAAGTAGTGGTCGAACGAGACGTTCTCGTCGAAGATCACGACGAGGTGCTTGATCGGGGTGAGGGTCTGGGCGGAGTGGTCGGCGTGCGAGCCGCCGGCCGTGGCGACCGCGGGCGCACCCGCGAGGATTCCGGCGCCGGCGAGGGCGGCCGCGCCGGCGAGCGCGACGCCCGCGAGGGCGATCGGGGAGCGGCGCAGACGGGAGGGTCTGAACACGATTCCTTCTTCCTTGTTTCACTGATCCCGGCACGGTCGTGACGGGTGGCCTCCGCTGGTCAGGCGAGCATCGTTCGCCCGAGCCAGTCGGAGGAGTCGCGGGCTCCGGGCAGCGCGAAGTAGTAGCCGCCGCCGAAGGGCTGGATGTAGTCGGTGAGCGGCTCGCCGGCGAGCCGCTTCTGGACGGCCACGAACTGCCGGTCGAGGTCCTGGTTGAAGGCGACGAAGACGAGTCCCATGTCGAGGTTGCCGTTGGCGTCGAGACCGCCGTCGTAGTTGTAGGCGCGGCGCAGCATCCGCTGGTCGGCCGTGTCCTTCGTGCGCGGGTTGGCGAGCCGGATGTGCGCGTCGAGCTGGATGACATCGCCGGTCGGGTCGTTCTCGAAGTGGGGGTCGTCGAACTCCGCGGACGCGGTGAGCGGGGCGCCGCTGTCGCGCCGACGGCCGATCATGTTCTCCTGCTCGTGCAGGTTCACGCGGTCCCAGAACTCGACCAGCATCCGGATGACGCGGACGACGTGGTAGCTGCCACCCGCTGCCCAGGCGGGCTCGTCGCCGGCCTTCGCCCAGACCAGGCGCGCCATCTCGGCGGCATCGCCGGTGTCCGGGTTGCTCGTGCCGTCCTTGAACCCCATCAGGTTGCGCGGGGTGCCGCTCGGCCGGGGCGGCGAGACGAAGCCGTCCTGCCGCCAGCGCACCTGCATCGCGCCGCGGGTCGCCCGGGCGATCTCGCGGACGGCGTGCGTGACCGCATCCCGGTCGGCCGCGCACACCTGCAGCAGGAGGTCGCCGTCGCAGACGTCGCGCCGGAGGGCGTCGTCGGGGAACTCGTCCATCGTCCGCAGCCGGGCCGGTCTGCGGGAGGCCAACCCGAACCGCTCGTCGAAGAGCGATGCCCCGGCCGAGAGCGTGACCGTGAGAGCGTCGGGCACGACGGTCGGCCCGAGCACGCCGGAGTCGCGCGGCGGCGCGGCGAGACCCGGGACGGGCGGGGTTCCCCCGGTGGTGAGGAAGCGGGCGCGCTCGGTGATCGTCTTCAGCAGGTCGGCGAGTTCGGCGCGGGATGCGGCGGTGACGTCGAGGGCGACGAACGATGCCTCGCGCTGCGGCGGGGTGAGGATGCCCTGCTGGTGGCGGCCGTGGAACGGAAGCGCGGTGGGCCGGTCCGCAGCCGGGGGGTCCGCGGCCGTTGGACGCGCTCCCGTCGCCAGCCCTGCTCCGGCGACGGTGGCCGCACCGGCGGCGAGGAAGCCGCGGCGGTCGATGGGCGTCATGAGTCCCTCCTCGGGTCGCAGATCGCGGCGACGGGCGCCAGGAGTTCCGCGGCGCGGTCGAGCGCAGCATCCACCCGCTCCCGATCGGCCCGGCTGAGCTGGGCGAGCGGCGTCCAGGTGCCGTCGGCGGCGCGGTGCGTCTCGACGACCGCGTGGGCTGCGGCGAGGGCGGCGCGCGTGTCGCCGAGCCGGTCGTAGCGGCTGGCGAGCACCGGCTCCAGCGGGGCGAGCGCCTGCTCGGCTCCGGTCAGCTCGGCGTCGGCGCTCGCCAGCGAGGTGCCGGAGCCGGCGTCGGTCGCGCCGGTCAGCGTGTCCTGGATCGCATCCTCGACGATCTCGTGCGCCCGGAGTGCCACGTCGCCGGGATCGAGCTGCACGTCGGCGAACTCGGCCTGCAGCCGGTCGACCAGGCCGAGCAGGGCGTCGGCGGAGGCGGCGACGGTCGCTGCCGCATCCCCGTGCCAGAGCTGCGACTCCACGAGGTGGAACCCGGTCGGCTCGCCGCGCGGCACCCCGTCGAGCTGGTCGCCGAGCTCGCCGAAGGCGTCATACGCCGCGCCGAGCGTCTCGTAGGTGGTGTGCGCCGTCAGCCAGTCGCGTCGTGCGGCCGGTAAGTCGCCCTCCTCGGCGTCGGCCGCGACGGCGGCGACCTGCTGGCGGAGCGCGGGGAGCCGGGAGGCGACCCAGGCGGTGTAGGCCTTCGCCACCGGGATGAGATCGGTGCGTGTCACGGGGACGATGCCGGGGGTGAGCGGTGAGCCCGGCGGCGCCTTTCCGACGGTGACGACGGGACCGCGGACGGGGTCGGCGTCGGCCGGCAGGCACACGAAGCGGTAGCGGCCCGCGCCGAGCGTCACGCGGGCCGTGGCGTGGGCGCCGGCCCCGATGCTCTCGAGGTCGAGGTAGACGCGCTTGCTGTCGACGGCCTGGACGTAGACCTCGATGCCGCCGACGGTCGTATTGGTCACCGTGAAGGTCTGGTCGCCGCCGCGCACGGCGGGCGCTTCCGCCGCAACACCGTCGGTCTCTGCGGTGCCGGCTGCGCCCCAGCCCCGGCCGCAGTCGTCCATCCCCGCGGTGATGTCGAAGGCGTCGGGTGCGTTGGGCGCGACAGCCACCGGTCGCAGCGCGATCGTCAGGATCGTCGCGACGACGACCAGCGCACCGAGGGCCGCGAAGAAGGCGGCGAGCCGGGCGCGGGTCGACATCGGGGGATGACTCCTGTGGGGGATGGGGCGGGGAAGGGGGCGCCGGCGACGGTCCGGCGTCAGCGATCCTAGAAGCGCACCCCGGGCCGCCGTCCCCGGCTTCATCCGCTGTTCACGAGACCGTCACCGGTATGCCCCCGGACGGGGGGTCTGCGCTCCCCGAGCACGTTCGGGAGCCGAACAGACCGGCCGGATGCGCACATCCCGTGGGCGGATGATGGGGACGGAGCAGAGGAGGGGTCATGCGCGAGGCGAGCTGTCCGCAGTGCCGTGGCGTCGCCCGACTCGTGAGCAACCCCTACTACGGCGCCGGCCTCGCCGTGCACCGCGACCTGCTGGTCTGCCAGGACTGCGGCTACTCCGGCTTCGCCGAGAACGAGGACGTCGCGCCGGACGAGGCGGCGCCGCCGCCGCGCGAGGGCGCCCTGCGTCGCCTGCTGCGCTTCGTCACCCGCCGCTAGCGGATCCGCGCCCAGCCCTGCCCGTGCGCAAGCGGAGGCATCCGCCTCCTCGCCTCCGTGCCGCCGCCTCCGTTCGACGCTGCCTTCCGGTGTGTCGTGTGGCAGTTCCTCCCTTTCCGTCGCTGCGGGAAACGGAGGCGCCGCGTCATGCGCGCCCGGTGTGTCGCGGGAAACGGAGGACACCGGGCTGCTTCCTCGCGCGTCCACCTCCGTTTGCGGCGAGGGCGGAGGGAGGCAGGGCGGAGGGAGGCAGGG